>JAFDWX010000001.1 GCA_018268255.1 Armatimonadota bacterium
TTAGGACGGAGGCGCTCTATCCACTGAGCTACGGAGCCGCGTGCCCCAACAGGATACCTCTCGCCGAGCCGTGCTCCCCCTTACTGGGGATCGGGAGTTTCGGCCGGCACCGGGACCAGAGTCTGCTTGCCAGCCATGACATATTCGAGGACGCGTATCGTAGACCGCTTATCTGAATCACTGCATTCAATGGTTTCAAGGTGCTCCACGAACTCTTCGGCGAGATCCTCGGCTCCTTCTCTGCGACCCTTCGCCACCAATCTTGCCAATCGGACCCAGCTCTCGTAATGGGTGATTCCAAACCGCGCCGCAGCACTCATGGCCTTCCGACTCAGTTCCAGATCCGCCATGCCTCTTACCGCAAACCATGTCATTGCCCAAACGCCTTGTCGGGCACCCAAGGACCAAGTTGGCTCTTTGAGTGCCAAATCGAAGGCACGCTGGGCGTGAATCTTGGCTTCCTGTTCCTCACGGAGCCCTATCGCTCGGACGAACCGCATATAGTGAATTGCCGCGCATTTTTCGGAAAGGCACGAGTTGTAGTGCGCGAATTCCTCGTCCGACATCTCCCAAGAGCACCGGTCGGCATACATTCGAGCTAGACTCACCAATCGTGTTTGCTCGATGAGCACCGGCGTGCTGTCGACAAGCCGTGCCAGTTGCCAAAAGTCGCTGCCTTCCCAATTTCCAGCATTTCCGAAGATCCCAGCGACCAAGGCAACGATGACAAAGGTAAAGGCAGCGATGCCCACATATCCACTCCAGATTGTGTTTCCAAAAATCTGCATCCGAGAAAGCTGGACTATGGCGATGCTCCCAAGCAAGGAGGCAAGCGGCCCGAAACCGATAACGACCCATAGCTGGCCAGCGGTTGCCTTTGGAGCAAGGAACGCCACGTAGTTTGAGAACTTCTTTGCAGCGGGTTCCGCTTTGTTCCGACCAAAAAGGGTCTTCCCCACAACGACCACCTGGTAGAGCTTCAGTCCGCAAACCCACACACCGATCACGTGGCCCAGTTCGTGTACGGCAAAGCTCAGCATCACGCCGATGCCACCAGCCACAAAAACGCCGACAAGGCCTGAAAACAGCAACAGACTTCGCTCTAGGGTTGAACCGCCTAGATCCAGCGCAAATACGAATCCCCACGATAAGGCGAATAACCCGATCAGTACCCACAGGGCCAGATTTTTACTGGATTTCGACACGGATGTGCCCATTATGGCGATTCTCAGACGTTATGCAAAGACGGACCTTCCATCAACCGGATGGAAGGTCCCTTCTCGTAATTCGCTCCAGCAACACACTATTTGTGCATTTTGGCTGCTGGCGATGGAATGACCTCTCGCTTGTAGGTCTTCTTGGATTTGCCACTCTGCTTCGTTGCGGTCACCGGGCCACTCATCAACGCCATCACAATCGACAATGCAACAAGTGCGAGGGTTGCCAGCAAGAAGATTCCCGCCCAAAGCGACCACTTCTTTTGGACAGCAATGCACTGCTCCGCAGTTTGGAACTTCCCGGATTGCCATGCCAGCTTATAGCCGCTAAATCCGATGAACAGCGATGCAACCAACGGCACAATGCCACCAAACGGAATGATTCCCAATACGATGCTGCCGAAGAACAGCGCAAGACCGAGCCCAACTTTTCCGTGAAAACAAAGCCAAAGCCAGCTGAACCAAAAAGCCCCGAAGTTGAACTTTTTGCTTGCGATTTCGTGCGGCAAAACGTCAAGCGAGGTCCCCTCGCTTCTCGGATACGGTGTTTCACCGTATGCATTCACCGATTGCGGAAAGGCAGCGGCACTCCCGGCAAAGTTCCCGGCAGCTGCCAATGCTCCTGGTGAGATCGCTCCCGGAGCCGGCATGGGCGGTCCAAAAGTTACCACTTGGTCGGCCGCACAGCGTCTGCCATCCATATACTCCAAAATCGAATCGGGTCCGATTCGGTCCTCCAAGGCCCATCGAGCCAGTAGGCCAGCATCGGCAGGTCCATACTTCTGCCCATCATCGGCCACCACGTAAAACTGCTCCATCCTCTTAACTCCCCAAAATGCCCGCCGCAGACGCACGTATGCGCCCGTCCTAAGCTACACTTTCCATATAGGGAGCGATTTCTCCCATAGGGACGAAAAATTGCGAGTACCTTTCTTAGATATCGTCGCTCAACATTTGGAGGTCAAAACAGAACTTGAGGCTTCCGTGCTGGAAATCCTCAATACTGGCGCCTATGTTCTCGGTAAGTACAACAAGGCTTTAGAACAAGATGTCGCTGTACTCCATGGTGTTGATCATGGGATTGCCGTTAACAGTGGAACGGACGCCCTTCGAATCATGCTGCAAGCCGCCGGAATCGGTCCGGGGGACGAGGTCATTACGACAGCCTTTACGTTCGTTGCGACCGTCGAAGTGATCCTACAACTGGGTGCAACCCCAGTTTTTGTGGACATCGAGCCTGTCACGTACCAAATCGACCCGAATCTTATCGAAGGAGCGATTACTCCACGGACGAAAGCGATTATGCCGGTCCACTTGTTCGGGCAACTCTGCCCGATGGCTCACATTCAAGAGATAGCCAAGAACCATAACTTGATCATTCTCGAAGATGCTGCACAGGCCATCCTCTCCCACCAAGATGGAGTGATGGCGGGCAACTTCGGAATCGCAGCCGGCCTCAGCTTTTACGTCACCAAGAATCTCGGTGCCGCAGGAGATGGTGGAATGATCCTGACGAACGATGCCGAATATGCCGATCGGTGCAAATCGCTCCGGGTGCACGGAATGGGACGCCAGCGCTATTACTATGACGATATCGGCTATACGAGCCGTATGGCTGAACTCCAAGCCGCCGTCCTGCACCATAAGGTCTCGAAGCTCGAAACTTGGACCGCTGCGCGTCAACAGGTCGCTACGCGCTATAGCGAAGCTCTCGCAGGGTCGTCAGTCATCCCACCGGCAATATTGGAAGGCAATAATCACACCTGGCACCAGTACACGGTCCGTTCGTCGATGCGCGATCATCTTCAGGCGTTCCTTAAGGAACGAGAGATCGACTCGATGATCTACTACCCGGTGCCGATTCACTTCCACGATCCTTACCGCCATTTGGCCAATGGCCCGGGCAGTCTGCCGGTCACTGAACAGGTGTCGCTCGAAGTGTTAAGCTTGCCAGTACACCAACACATGCCAGACGACCATGTTTCATGGGTTATCGAAAGCGTTTTGGCATTTGGTAAGGTTCACGCGTAAATCAGCCAAAATCAGCCATGGCGCGAACATTGCTGGCTGGGCATCCGCAGTGCAACTGGTCGGAATGGATCCAGGATGAGCTGGGTTCGCGGCAATTCGTTTCTCTTGCCGTCAACAGCCCCCAGCCGAATTCTTTGGCTCGAGTAGCGCTCCACGAGGGAGACAAGACGCTTGCCTATCGGTTCGTAGGTTCGACCGATCCCCTGCGGAACCCGATCGCGATTCTTTCGGGCTTGCACGAGTTGCTCCAGATGGCCGAGGACGACACACCTGTACTGTCCTTTGAATATCGGCCCCAACCGGTTCTCCGGCAACTTTTGGAAGGAGTCGTCACGCTCTGCCAGCCCACCAAAATCCTCATTCCGGAGTCAGTTGACTACGGATACGATCTCTGGCCAATAGGACCCGAAGAAATTGCACTTCCTCAGGCTTTTCCTGATCTGGTCAGGACTGCCCAGCGTCGTGCACGCTGGATCGAGCTCCTGGAGAATTCGACCGATCACGAGCTCGACCTTTCGCAGGTCAAGCTGACCGGCGCACGGATAGGATCCGGAAAGGTCATCGCAGTATCGGGTCTTTCGCAGCTTGGATTTGAAGATATTCTGTGGGCGGAAGTGCTGGGCGGCATCGGACTAGTTGTCATCCGCAAGCCGATCGACGAGGAGCGTATCTCCGAACTCTTGAACTACCTCCATGTGTCCAGAGTGCAGTTTGTGGAGCCCAACGCGTATTCGGGGCGACTTTGCAGCTTCGCTCGAGCCGATGGAGAGGATTTTGCGATGGGTGTCATTGAGGAAATGGACTTCAAGCGACAGATCATCAAGATTCGCGCGCAGGCGATTGCGCCGGCGCCCGCCAAAGTGCTCAAACTGGGGCTGACGACCATCGACTCCTCGGGACGAGAACTCCACGAACCTCAGCCTTGGGCGGTATAACCCACAGTGTGCGTCGAATCGTGCTCATCCGCCATGGTCAAACAGCTTGGAACCTGGAGGGGAGGGCTCAAGGCCACACGGATACTCCTCTCGACGAGATTGGAGAGCGCCAAGCTCAACAGCTCGCGCTAGCACTCCGAGGAGAGCCCTTCGACGAGATCTGGTCGACTGATCTTCAGCGCGGATTGGCAACGGCCCAAGCTATCCACAAACAGATGCCTGTTCCGCTCAAAATTTTCCCAGCCCTTCGAGAACGAAGCTTCGGATCTGGAGAAGGCCGTCCCTTTGCGGAAATTCGCGACGAAATCCAGTTCAAAATCGCGAAAGGGGCAAATCCGGATCAAGTGCGGACCGACAAGGGCGAGTCAACAGCGCAGGTCGCAAAGAGGCTGGCTACAATGGTGACGCTAATCAATAGCAGCCCAAAGAACCTTGTTGTCGTGAGCCACGGAGGAACGAGCTCGCTTCTGCTGGCGCTCTTGCTCCGATGTCCGAACGACGTCGCTCAGTCATTCCGATTCGATAATGCTGCCATCACCGAACTGGAATCTCGTCCAAATGGAGTCTGGGTTCTGAGACGATACAATGACACCAGCTTCCTGGATACGACCAGGACGCCCATGGTGGATTTAGCGCATGGTTGTTAAGAACCCGTACGTTCGCGTTTTGGCGACCGTAGTTTTGCTGGCCCTAGCCTTCCCGCCATTCAATGCGTTCTTTCTTGTCTTCGTTGCGCTCGTCCCTTGGCTCACAACACTCCAAAACAGCACACCAAAACAGGCTGTTCGTCTCGGATGGGTGTTTGGAACTCTGTTCTGGCTTCACCAGATGGTATGGATGGTTCCCTTTGTCGGAAAGTGGACGGGATCGTATGCCCTCGCTCTGGTTCCCTATTTGCTGGTCCTCCTTGCGGTCGTTTGGTATTTCCCCCTCCTTGCGTGGCTGACCCACCGAGCTTGGACTAATGGCTACCGCTGGGCGGTTCCGCTCATCTGGGCGAGCGTAGAAGCACTGAGGTCAGGCATTCCTTCGATTGGGTTCCCGTGGGGGCAGCTTGCGGTTCCGTTATACAGCCAACCGATGCTGATGCAACTCTCGGCATTTGGACAGATTTTCCTGGTCTCTGCGTGGGTGGTCTGCGGAAACATTCTAGTATTCGAGCTTCTTGAGGTTGCCAATGCGCGCAAAACCAGCAGATGGCTCGTGGTTTTCATCGCTGGCTTCGTCCTTTCCGGCGCCCGGTATATGCGCCCGGTCGAGGGTAAACCGCACGTTGTCACGGTCGGACAGCTGGGCGTGGAAATGGCCTTCAGCAGCCCGGCTCAGCAGGAGATCCATGCACTGCGATCCGCCCAAGAGCTCCTTGACTCGGCCGCAGCCAATGGGTCGGAGCTCTTAATTCTGCCAGAAGATGTCGTCCCGAGCTTCCAGAAGCTCCGTCCGGAGGTTCCTGTTTCCGTGCTGTACGGAGGCAACCGTTCAGTTGGCCAAAGGTATTTCAGGTCGGCGTACCTTGATGACGGAAAGTCGATCCAAGTTGCCGATAAAACCCGACTTGTGATTTTTGGAGAGTATGTACCGTTTCGAAACAGCCTCCCATTCCTGAATTCTTTCAACCTTCCGACGGGCGATCTCCAGGCTGGCGATCATCCGTCAACGATGAATTCAACCGTTGGGAAAGTTGGGCCGCTTATCTGTTTTGAAGCTCTGTTCCCAGACGTTGCGCTTGCGATGGCAGACCAAGGTGCTCAGTCGCTTGCGGTCATGGCTATCGACGATTGGTACGCCGGAACACCCGCGATGGAACAGTTATTGGCCCAATCGGCGTGGCGAAGTGCTGAGAACGGTCTGCCAGTGTTTCGCTCTGGCTCGATGGGCATATCGGCCGTTTTCGATGCACGCGGGAATATGGTTGCGCGAGCCCCATACGGACGTCAGGTGCAAATCCGTGAGGAAGTAAAGATCCCAGGCCAATCAGATGCACTCAAGGGACGCGGCTACTTCCAATGGATTGCGTCACTTGGGCCTATTTTCGTTCTTGTTGCCCCCTGGCTCAAAAACAAGAAGGCCCGAACCTCGTAGAGATTCGGGCCCAGCTTGCAACAGGATGCTTCCGCTACGGATTTACCGCTACGGCGGTGCTCTTGGTAACGCCGAGTCTTTCGGCTGTGATGGTCACAGACTTCGCATCGGTTACCTCAGTGGTCGCCACGGTGAATCGAATCGTCCTCTGACCCTTTTTGATCGTGACGGTCGAGGGCACAGGGAAGACACTCGGGTTGCTGCTGGTCAGCTTGACCACAGCCTGGCCGCTGGACAGGCCATCCAGTGACACGGTCACTCGGACCGTGGCACCACCCTTCACAGCAGTTGGCGTTGCGGACACCGATGCGAGAGACGGCGGCGTCACGAGCAGATCGGTGGACATTTCAGAACCAAGTCGATTGGCCGTGACCGATAGGAACTTGGTATCCGTCACAGCGCTCGTTCGGACCTTGAAGGTGCCCTGCGTTCGACCTTCTGGAATGTAAATCCAGTTTCGAAGCGGACGCGCCACGTTGAGGTTCGAAGTGTAGATCCGAACCGTCGCACCGTTTCTCGGAGCAGGATTGCTGAGCGTTACCACCCCATCCACGACTTGGCCACCGGATACCTCATCACTAGTGAGCGAAATGGCACTTACACCAATTGGTAGGAGATCGAGACTTGCGCTCTTCGATCCCTTTGAACCAGCAACGGTGATGGAAGCGCGAACCCGATCATCACCCAGTCGTGGGCGAGCTGTTCTGGTCTGAACGGTGAACGAAACAGAATCTTCACCCGCTGGCACAACTACGCTCGAAGGAACCGTAGTCACGCGTGGGTTACTGGTGATAACGTTGAACGTTGCAGCCTCAGTCGTTGGCTCAGCCAATCGTAGTGTTGCAACGGTGTTCTGCACGCCGCCGACAACCTGGCCTGGGTCGAGTCCAAGCTCTCGAACTCCACCTGGGCGAGTTGCCGTCGTCACAACGCTCACCATCTGGGAACCGCTTCTTAGGGATCCCTTATGGCTGATCACAATGTTGTACAGGCCAGCCTCGGGTGCAGCAATGTAGACCTGCTCTTCTGGGTCAACAACATTGTCGCCCCGTGTCGCCGCGTCTGACGGGTTGTTCACGTCGAGAATCCATGGATAGTAGGTTTGTCCCGTGAGGACGTTCACCAATCGAAGATCAACGTCATTCACTAGAACGGGTGTCCGACTATCAAAGGCGTTGGTGGCGGTCCCAGCCGGATCGGTCCAGCAGATGGTGACCTTGAATGGTGTACCGCTATCGACCGTTACCGGAAGGGTTACTGTCTGCCCATTCATCAGTTCGACGTCCTGCAACACCGTTGCGTCGAAGGCCGACTGCGTGACAACGTTGACAGCATCGACGGCGTTGAGAAGCCCAAAGCCGTAAGCATAGTCCGGTCCATCAAAGGGGCCGCACTCTCGGGCTGTATGCATAACGAGACCCTTCATCATCGAAGCGCGCATGGGCGTGCCGTGGAGCGTTCGATAATGCTGTTCGAGCAATCCCAGCGTTCCACATACGTTGGGACCGGACATGGACGTTCCGCTGAATGCAGCGTACTGGTCGTAATTAACCGAGGAAATCACGTCCACGCCGACACCGGAGATCTCCGGTTTGATTCGTCCGTCGTCTGCGGGTCCCCAGCTCGAGAAGCTCGCCATCCGGACGCTCGAGGGTCCAGTGTAAGGTCCAGACAAAGCACTCACGGCGGCTACCGTAAGAGTGTTCTTAGCAATTTGTGGACCAAAGCAGATGGTGTCGTAGGTGCTTTGGTCGTCCCGTGCTGCTGTCACCAACTCCCATTGGCCAGATGTCGCGTTCCAAACGTAGTGCTCAAAGGCTCCAGATGGCACTCCCGGATTTCTCTCATTACCAGCGCTCACACAGGGGAGATAGTAGGGTGAGTTATAGGTTATGTCGTCCCAAACTCGGGTTAGTCCGTCATACCGCCCGAACCTGGAGTCTTCGGTCGCGCTCAGAGCCGTATCGCCCATCCAGACCCAGTGAGTACCGTCAATTGCTCCAAAGATCCAACCACCGTAAAAGCCATAGGAGTGGTTTGAAAGATTCAATCCTCCCGCTGCTTCAAACGCACATTCGGAGTCGTCATTATTCGCGTTGTAGGCACTAAGAGAGCCTTCGTACGACATGCCTTTCGCGCTGGGGAGGAGACCAGTGGCGATCATAATGCCCGCGACGTGGGTTGCGTGATCAGAGTAGGTGTAGTCCCCATCCTTGATGAAGACCCGACCCTTGAATTCGCGATGGACATCATAGGGGTTTCCGCCGGCTTCCCAAATGCCCAGCCGAACGGACGAACCGGTGAGGGATAATCCCAAACTTCCACCAGGCCACAACTGATCGGCTCCGACAGAAAACGCGTCGGCCGCACCGTTCGTGATCTTGAATAATGGTGCACCGTTCTCCCATCCGTCCAAAACCAAAATACGCCCGTTAGGCAGGACCTTTTTGGTCGGAAAGCCCGTTTTGGCTGCCCAGGCATTGGCTTTCTTCATGGATGCGAGATTGTTGAGGTTCTCAACCTTACTGATTTTGAGTAGGGTTGTTTTGTCAAACACTTGAGCATTGGCAGAAATCGAGCCCAGCGCCAGTGCTGCAAGCCCAGCCATCCGCGTAAGACTGCGAAGCGGACCTCCCCGCGTCCCACCGGTTCGAATCGGATTGAATCGTTGCATTATCAATTAGTTCCTGTTACAAGGCATCCCCCATCCTCACGAACGGGATTGGTTCCTCTCCATCTTACTAGGTTTCAGGCTGGAATCCAAGCCCACCGCGCGCGAAAGAAAGCCAATTCTGTCGGAACCGGAATTGCACCAACACTTCCCAAACTGCTCTTAATCCCCTTCCGTCGGATTCATTGCAGTTGCAATGTATGCACTTTTTGAGGCACAGCACTACTGCGAATAGCATATAATAAGCACAAAGGTTCAACCGACAGCAAGAATGGCTAAGTCCCCCCTGACCAAGTTTCACCGTAATGCGTGGACCGCGTTACTCCTGTCGCGTGCGTGCCTCAGCAAGCAGATCAACCGACGGCTCGAGGCGCAGAATTACCCTACAATTGACGTTTTCGACGTGTTGGCCGCGCTTAATTGTGCTCCAGGGAAAAAGATGCGAATGTCTGAACTTGCAACGAAGGTTGTGTTCAGCCCAAGCGGATTGACTCGCGTTGTCGATCGGCTGGAAAGTCAGGGATATGTAAAACGGGAGGTGCATCCTTCCGATCGGAGAAGTTATCTGGCCAGTCTCACGGATAAAGGTGATGAGTTTCGGCAAGCCATCTGGCCTGTGTATCAAGAAGCCCTCATTGAATACTGGGCCTCACAAATTTCGGAGTCCCAGGCTCAAGCACTTGCCGAAATCCTTGCTCCCACGATTGTTTGCACTCAGGATGACAGCACCTCGACTGAGTAAATAAGGGAGGGTATACTTTCGGCTTCAATCTCGCCTGGAATGTGTAGGACCGAAAATGCGAATTCGAAATAAAGAACTGCGTCAGCGATGGCATCGCAAAGAACAGAGAATCAAGGAACTGATCGCCGAAGCAAAGGCCGGCGGCGGAAAGCCCAAGACTGCAAAAGCGAAGCCCGCGGCGCCCGTGAAGAAAGTAGCCGAGCCTGTCGAGCCAAAGGCGGAAGTTAAGAATCTGGAAGCCGTGGCCGTGGAAGCGAAGCCAGCACCGAAGAAGAAGGCTCCAGCCAAAGCAGAATCCGCAGAACCCAAGCCCAAGAAGGCAAAGGCTCCGAAGGCCGAAGCACCTGCAGAAGAAACCCCAGCCGAGTAACTAACCGGGGTCTGTTTTCACACCAAGGGAGTCCTGTGCCGAATCGGCAGAGGGCTCTTCTGTTGTTTCCGGCATCCGAATGTTACGGAAGCTCGAGGAGAGAGCGGCGAGGAGGCAC
Source organism: Armatimonadota bacterium (assembly GCA_018268255.1). GTDB lineage: Bacteria > Armatimonadota > Fimbriimonadia > Fimbriimonadales > Fimbriimonadaceae > UBA2391. The sequence continues at coordinate 10,167 of JAFDWX010000001.1, forward strand.
ACGCCGAGCATGCCTCCACCCATGACCCAAAACATACCGAAGGCCTTGATCGATGCAAGGCCATAACCCGCCATCAGAGCTCCAATCGGCTGCGGCGCTTGCCCTGCAATAGCGAACAAACTCTGGATCCTCCCGCGAAAGCGATCTTCCGTAGCCACAAGCAGGTAGTTGGAGATGGGAAGGCTGGCCAATGGCACACCAATTCCACAGAGGAGGTTGAACAGCAAAAAGAGCCCGAAGCTCTTGCTGTACGCCATCAGGATCACAAACAGCCCGATCGAACCGCAACCGAGGAGATACGTGATGCCGGGTCTCGCGAATCTACGCCGACCCATCCACAAGCTGGTAACAAGCATCATCCCAATGAATCCGCCCTCGAATGCAGCAAGAGTCCAGAAGTGCCCGCCAAACCACTCCTTATTGACGTCGACATACACGACCATGAACGGCGATACAAAGAGCGAAAAGAAGAAGCTCAGGATGAGAACGACCTTGATGACAGGGTGCTTCCAAGCAATTTGGACCCCTTCCACCATCTCCCGAATCGGATGCTGAATCTCGTGGTGCTCCCGTTCCGGGGTGATGGGCTCAAGGAGGCGAATGTACGCCGCTGAGACAAGAAAGCTCAGCATATTGGTGACGATGGCTGTTTCGAAAAACACCTTAGGCATGGCGGCCTCAATCGCGCCAAGGACACCACCAGACAATCCCAACCCAATAAGTGGCATGAGGCTTTGCGTGGCCATGCTCAGCGATGTTGCCTCCATCAGCCTCTCGGTCGGCACTAGTCGAGGAATGGCTGCAGACTTGGCTGGGAGAAACAGGACATTGACACTCGAAAGTAGCGCGCCCATCACGACCAAACTCCAGGCTGGTGGCGTTGAATCAAAAAACACCCAAATGCCAAAAAGCGCAAGCAAGGCAGCGGACGCGACATCGCACCCCAGCATGATCTTTCGGCGGTCCATTCGGTCAGCCAAAGCTCCCGCATAGGGAGCCAGCAATAGGAACGGGAGAGCCTGGGCAGCACCGACCATTCCCACCACCTCTGACTTACCCGTAATTTTCTGGGCCATGAACAAAAAGGTGAGAAAGTAAAGCGAGTCTCCAAGTTGGGAAATGGCCTGGCCAAGCCACAAATTTCGAAACGGCCGGATGTCAAGAATTCTCAACACGAGCGATCCTCCTTCACTCGAAATCTCACGGGTTAAGCGTGAGCACTGGCATAAATGAACGTTCTGGCGATCGGTCTATCGTGGCAGGTTTTATCGGTGAATGGCTACCAGCCTCGGCGTCATCGCTCAACCCACCTATGAGGTTTTGAGCCAAGCGTCCCGATAAACCTACTGGGCTATTGAACCGGAGTGAGAACGAATGTACGAAGCATATTGGGGCTTAAGCGAACCAGCATTTAGTTTGACACCAGATCCGCGATTTCTCTACATGAGCCGCGCTCACGAAGACGCGCTGATGATGATGCAATACGCGATCCAACGCAATAAGGGCGCCGCGATGCTCTTCGGGGACATCGGTTTGGGAAAAACGACGATCAGCCGAAAGCTCATCGAAGATCTCGACAGCCGCACCTATCGACTCGTATTGGTGGTCAATCCTGTTCTCTCGCCACTACAGATGCTGCAAGAAATCCTGACGCAGCTCAATGTGGAATTTAAGGCCCGCACCAGACAGCAACTCATCCAGCAACTCCATCAATCTTTGTTGGAGTGCTACTCCCGGGGAGAGAAGGTGGTCGTCATCATCGACGAAGCTCATCTCATCCGGCAGACCAATACGCTGGAAGAACTACGGCTGCTGCTCAATTGCCAGATGAACGACCAGTTCTTGCTGACGCTCATCTTGCTCGGGCAGATCGAACTCAAGGAAAAGCTCGCTAAGGTTCCGGCACTGGAGCAGAGACTCGCTGTCAAGGCGATTATCGAGCCAATGGACGTTGTGGATACCGGCGAGATGGTCCTTCACCGGATGCGTGTCGCCGGATTTACGGGCGAAAGGAATGTGTTTACACCCGACGCTGTCTATCAGCTCCACAAAGCCAGCCACGGGTCGCCCCGAATGATCAGCACCTTGGCAGACCAGGCCTTGATGGTCGGAATGGCTCAGGGTGTGAAACTGATCGACGCCTACCTAATGCACGAAGTTTGCACCCAGCACCTAGGAGCCGCAGCATGAATCTCATCGATGCGATTCGACGAGCAGCCGCACAAGAGGACCCCATGGCTATGTCACCAGAATCCGGTTTGACAACGACTTCGACGCCCAGCGCAGTTTGGACTCCCGAACTCACTCCGGCGCCTCAGATCCCTGTGACGACGCCTCCTGCAGAGAGTGCGCCGGCACCTCAGCAGGCGATGGCCGAAACTCATGACGACGGTCCGTTGCAAGAGACGATCGCTCACATGATCGGTGGAATGAATTTGGTTCGGCTCGAGGTCTTTATGACTCCAGAGCAGACCCAAGCACTCATGCGTACAGTCCTCACGGGCAACAAGACAGTCTGGACGTCTCGCGAAGTCGCCCAGTACTTACGTCTTACGGCTCCCGCGGTGGAGAAGATGGCCTTTGAAGGCAACCTTCCCGGCTTTAAAGTCGGTGAATCCTGGCGGTTTCTCAAATCCTCGATCGATGATTGGATGCACGCCCAAGGCTTGCATAGCGAGTCAGGTTCAGACGAGGTGGCATAACGATGTTGGCAAAGAAGAATTTCATTGGACTCGACCTTGGTCACTATGCGATAAAGCTGGTTTCCTTGGAGCGCATTGCTTCCGGCTGGAAGATCAACAAGGCCGACGCGGTCATGACTCCTCCGGGCTCCATCCGCGATGGCTTAGTAGCCGAACCCGCGCAAGTTGCCGAAGCGATCAAGTTTCTTGTAAAGCGGTCTGGGATCAAGGCTAACGCCGCGCACGTCTCGGTTGCTGGCGGAAGCGTGATGGTCCGCACGGCCAAGGTTCCTCAGATGACCGAGGCCACCCTTCGAAAATCAATTAAGTTCGAAGCGGGACGATATGTTCCGAACAGCCCGGAAGACAGCTATATAGAATTCGAGATCTTGGGCAACACCGACGATGGTCAGATGGATGTTCTGATCGTCGCCGCCCCTCGACAAACCGTGGACAGCCGCGTGCAAGCTTGCACGATGGCGGGCATCGAAGTCGAATCGGTCGACCTGGAAACCTTTGCCGCCTATCGCTCTCTTGTCGAAGCCAATCAAGGAATCGATCTGAGCAACGATACGATGGTCCTTCTGGACATTGGTGCATCGACCACCCACGTCAGCGTGGTTCATCAAGGTCGCTTTGCCATGACCCGAACCATCAACCACGGTGGAACCAACCTCACCGACGCTCTGATGCGCTACTTCAAGCTTTCGTTTGAAGATGCGGAAGAGGGCAAGCTCCAACTCGACGTACGTCAGCTTTTGGACGATTCCAAGCCGACCGAAAATCCGCCTCTCCGGGTCATTCAGCCCCAGCTCGATGATCTGGTGCGAGAGATTCGAAGATCATTGAATTACTACCAATCGCAGCATCCGGACCAAGGCGGTGGTGGACAGCTGACTTGGATGCTTGTGACCGGAGGAGCCGCCCAGCTTGTCGGTCTGAGCGAGTACCTGGCCGCAAAGCTCAGCTTGCGAGTCTACAGCGCCAGCATTTTTGACAACCCTCGGTTTGCCTATGCGGGCGCACCGATCACAGGACACGGTGCCGAGCTTTCTGTTGCATCCGGGCTCGCCATGCGAGCATACGCGAAGGCCGCATAACCACTCGGAGACGGACACATGCCATACATCAATCTCATCCACGAACAACTTGAATTGCGAAAGGTATCCAACCAGAAGACCCGATTGGGCTTGGTAGGATTGGTTGCCGCATCGGTTATCTCTGTGGGCACTTTTGGCACAGCATTCGTGGGGAACGAACTGCTCAAAGGTGCGACATCCGAAGTCAAGAGCAAGGTGGTCAAAATCCAACCTTCAATCGACGAATTGGATGAAGCAGAGAAGGCTTTGAAAGACCTTGGACCACGCCTAACTACACTAGAAGCAGCACAGGTTTCCACTGAGAAATGGTCTCGCATTTTGGACCATGTCGCCAAGAATGCTCCAAGTTCCGTGTGGCTCAATCAGGTGAGAAGCCAGGAAAATAAGACGACTAAAGAAGTCACCGTTGCATTCATGGGGATGAGCTTGGATCAAGACGGTGTCGCAGAGTTCATGTTACGCCTTAAGAATTGCGAGCACCTGAGCAAGGTGGATCTCAAATTCACACAGGGTGAAGTTCAGCAAGATAAGACATTCATTAAGTTCGAGGTAAACGCAAGCGTTGCTGGTACCGGCGAACAGGTGGATGAAAAGAAGCCGAAGAAGGGGACGTTCTCCGATCAGCGAGCATCGCTGAAGGAGGCAAGCTAATGGATAGACTCAGGATCTACATTTTTGGATCGGTTGGCATGCTGGCTCTTGGCGCAGGAGGATACTTCTGGCAATCAAGCGTCCGCGGTGATCTGGAAAAAGAGTACAAAAAGTACGCTTCCCAGGTTCGCGACGAGGGAGAGGTGACCAAGCAGCTCTTGGAAGCCAAAGCCAAGGTGCAGGAATCCTCCACAAAGATCGAGCACCTTGAGGCGGGAGTTCCCGCATCGGCCTATATTCCCACGCTCCTTCAGGAACTGGAAACGCTGGGTAAGGAAAAGGGTCTCCAGATTACGGGTATTCGGCCGCAGCCTCCTGAGAAGAAGAAGGAAAAGCCTGCCGCAAAAGACGGTCAAGACGACAAAGCCAAAAAGAAAAAAGCGGAGCCCGTTAAGGCTTATCAGGAATGGATCATCGAAGTTAAAGGAAGGGGTTCATATCAGAGCGTGCTTTCCTTTGTTTCGGCTTTGGAATCATTCCCGAAGATCATTGGAGTGATGGCTTGCGACCTTCAACCGGTGAACAAGAACAAACGTGATCTGGAAAATGATAATCGACTGGATATGACAGTCGATCTTAAGGCTTACGTATTCCCAATCAAAGAAGATACAGGTTTAACAGCGAACGATAAGGAGCGCACTCATGATGAAGGATAGCAAGAGCAAAAAGATGCTCGTGCTCGGCGCGCTCGGTCTGGTCCTAGTTGGGGTCGGCGCTTTCCAGGTGATCGGTGGTGGTTCACCAGCGGCACCCAAGAAAGCGAAAAATCCGAAAGAGAGCCGGGCTGCAAAGGAATCGAAGAAAAAGGCTGACCTCGATCATCAGACCAATGAGATCACCGTAACGGAAGCCGGTCCTGATGGAATTGAGAAAGTTGTACGGAAAGTCGACGAATCCGGCAACGTCGTGCAGGAGACGCGAGTATCCGATGATGGAAAGGTTCAGTCGGTAACAGAGCCCGAGACACCGAGTGATGGGGAGACCAAATTGACTCGTGACGTGGACAACCACGAAGCGACTTCCAAGGAAGGCGATCCGTCCTTAACACACGTGACTTCGAATGGCCCAGCCCCCCTGGCAGTTCGAGATCCGTTTGCCGCCCCATCGGTCTATTTACAGACTTTGGGCAAAAAGAACGGCTCGAAAGCACCATCCGTTAGGTCCACCGGATCCGGCGGACATTCTGGAGGTGCTGCTGCTCCTAACACCAGCGGCGTTGCTCCCCTGCCACCGATGGGTTTGGGTGGAGTCGCGGTGGGAGGTACTGCTCCAACGCCGGTTGGCAGCTCAGTTCCCTCGGTCGCAACTAATCAGCCCGCTGGCTCAGGCGATGGCAAAATCGGCCTTCGCCCTGGCAAGCCGCTGATTAAGGACGAGGAGTATGGACACACAGTTTCTGGAGTGGTGACCGGTGGAAAACCGGCCGTCATTCTTCAGGATGCATCTGGCAAACAGACAATGGCTACAGTGGGCCAAACGGTGGATGGAGGCAAGGTTGTCGAAGTCACCCGAGGCTACGTCGTTGTCGAATACAAAGGTAAACGGACAAGGCTAAAAGTAGGAGGCGGTTCTGGAAAATCGTAATTTACACCGAAGTTTGGCGCTGCTCGCGCTTGCGCTTACGAGCTCGGCCTTTGCCGCGCCGACCTTGGAAAATGTGACTTTCCAGAAGGTTGGTGATGGCGTCGAGGTCGTCGTAGCAGGTCGAGGGCTTTCAAAGCCAACAGAGTTGTGGCAGAAGGAAATCGGGAGTTACACGCTCGAATTCGACGCAACTCTGGGCCCGCGCGCAAAAAATCTCAACGTCAGTGTTGCCGGCGTCTCGTCGGTCACCACCGCTTGGCACACCGTGCGCCCTCCGAAGGTTCGCGTTGTCTTTAAGGTGACCCCTGAAGCCAAGCCCGTCTTGTTCCAGGCCGAAGGCGGCTGGGTCGTTGCATTCAACACGACCTCGTTTATTCGGACCACTGATACGCGCTCGGAGCTTCTTGAGAAACCGGCTCCCGTAAAAAAGGCGGAGCTGAGCGACCCAACTAAGCCCGCACCAAAACCGGAAACCAAGCCCGTAACGAATCTTCCTGTCAAGGATCCCATTCAGGACATCCTCGATCGGCCGCAGGTTCAGCAACCCTTGGATACGGTGGCTTCGAATACGAAGTCCAAACCGAAATCGGAAGACACCAAGCAGCCTCTCGCTCTGGCTAAACCGAAAGCACGGGTCAGCTTGGATTTTGTCAACGCGGACGTAACTCAGATTCTCAAAGCAGTGGCCCTTCAGGCCGACGCCAATATCGTCACGGCACCAGATCTCAAGGGACAAATCACCCTCAAGCTCGACAACGTGACCGTTGAGGAAGCACTGGATCTCGTCACAGCTCTCTCGGGCCTGCGCTACGCCAACGTGAACAACACATACGTGGTTGCGCCGAAGGACAAGTTCGCGGAGGTCGTACGAGCGCTCAACAAATCCGAGAGCCGTGCTGCGGAAACTCGCGTCGTCCCTATCTATAGCGGCGAAGGCGAGCAGATCCGTGCAGCTGTCACCCGGGCCTATCCGACAGATAGCGGCAAGGGCACCTTCGAAATCATTTTGCCAACCGAATCGGGCGTAACCGTCGAAAAAGTTGACGGAAATACCGAGGAAGCCGGCGAAGGATCAAAGAAGGCTCCCCCGACGAAACCGGAGGCAGGAACACCTGTCGGTAGCCAGTTCTACCTGATGCTGGTTGGCAATCCTGCGGCTCTCGATGTGGCAGAGGAACTGGTCAAGAACGTCGACCATCTACTTTGCAATGCGAATGGAATCCAGATTCCAGACACCAGCGTATTGGAGCAGGACGTGTACTTCATCCAATCCGAGGACATGAGTGCCAAATCACTGATGGATGCGGTGGTGACGTACGGCGGCAAGCAATTCCGAAACGTTCAGTTCATTCCGACGCCCGGAACCTCCGACCGACAGGCGATCTATCTCATTGGTCGAGCCAATGACGTCACTCGAGCGAAAGACATGCTGGCGAAATTCGACGGATCTCAGGACATCGTGTACGCCTATGACGTGCACTTTGGGGACCCGAGAAGCCTGCGCGATGAACTTATGGCAAACGTACCGGGCCTGCGGGTGACTATTCCCGCCGGATCGGCTCTGAATCCACGAGTCTACGAGGCGCCTAAGGTTAAGAAAGGCGGCTCGGGAGATACCGGCGGTTCCGGAGCGGATTCCGGTTCCGGCGGCGGTGGTGCTACTGGATCGAGCAACGTGAACATCAAGGGCGAAACGGCTGAAGCTGAGGGCTTGACCCAACCGTTCAGCGACCTTGAGAAGATTTCGAAACCGATGCGACTCGTTTTGCGGGGCACACCAGACCAAATCGAGAAGGCAAAGAGCTATCTCGGGCAGGTCGACGTTGCTCCCAAACAGGTGGCCATCGACTTGCGAGTCGTGGAGATGAGTCGTGAAGACGCTCTGCGAATCGGCTTGGACTGGAGCCTGTTCACGGGCGGAGTCGTGCGGTTGATCCGAGTTAACCAAGGTCTTGGCGATACTGCCGCGACTGCGGGCACCATCAATCGACCAGAGAATTCGACTGCCACGACGCCGAGTGGTCGTGACTCCTCGAGCATTCTCGGCACTCTCGACCAGATCGCTAACTCGCGAAAACTGGTTGCACGACCGAACTTCTTAGCGATCGACGGTCGCGAGTCCGAGTTCTTCGTTGGCGACGTCGTTCGATACATCGAGTCGATCCAGTCGACGCAGAACGGTATCACCGTCACCACGAACTCTGTACGGGTGGGTGTGCGATGCGCAGTCCATGTCCGGGTTGGTGCCGAGAAGAGCATCATGATGGACCTGCGACCTGTCGTAAGCTATCTCCGCGGGTTCACTGCGGTTCCTGGAGGCGGCCAACTTCCGCAGACCAGCGAACGGATCGCTCAGAACTCTCTCGTGATGAACAGCGGTGAAACCCTTGCGATCGGTGGATTGATCCGAGATGAAGATCGAAAGATCGTCAGCGGCATCCCCATTCTCAAGGATCTCCCAATCGTGGGCAAATTGTTCTCGCGAACGGATAATCTCCGCACCCGAACGGAAATCGTTATCTTCCTTACCGCCAAGGTTGTGGATGCCAACGATCGGATGGAGGCGGCAGTTCCGCGAGCCAACGCTCAGCGAGACACCTATGATCCAACGACTAAGTACCCCGATCCGACAGAAAAGCCCAAGAAGGCGAAAACCGACAAATAGGCTTTCGGTCGATCGTTAATTCCAAGGCTCCTGTGCAGGAAATGCACGGGAGCCCTTCATTTGCCATCTAACGGGTCTACGGCGAGTAGGACCAGACGACCTCGTCCTTTTTGTCTCCGCGCGAGGCGATTACCACATTGCCACCAGGTTTGAGCATCACGCCTTTGAAGATCCAATGACGATCGGTTCGGCCAGGGATTGGCGGCAACAGTTTGATATCGTTGAGGATGAGATCAGGCTTTCCAACGTTACTGAAGACCTCCACGTCCATCCGTCGCTCTCTGCGGGGGTTTACACGCCTACCTACAATGTGGAGAACGGTTTCTCTCGACCAGTGCGCCTTGTACCAGTAAAAGGCATCCTTCTTTGTTTTGCGGTCATACGTGACCAAGCCCTTCATATTCCGAGCATCCACTCCACCTCGCTTCCACCCCGGAACGGTGAAGTCGAACATGTTCCACACGTACGATGCCCACAACTCGGGGTGCTTTTCAATCACTGGCCATTGGAGTTCGTGGAAGTAGGTCTCAAAGTTCTCAGGAAAGAACTGCCCGTTGACCGCGTTGAAATCGAATCGGAGCGTTTCTGACTGCTGATCCACGTTGCCCTCGGCGCCGTATTCTGCCAAGGCAACCTTCATCCCTGGACGAGTTGCCAGAGTCTTGCTTGCCCAAGTCTCTAAATCGTCAAACTTGCCGTAGTACCACCCGTAGTAGCGGTTGATCCCTTGAAGGTCGGCCATCCCGTTTTCGGAACGGAGCGGCCCGCCATCACCATTCGTTGCCACAGTAAATCGGTCCGGATCCTCCAACTTGGCGATCTCGTGCAGTTGCCTAGTCACGCGAGGCACCTGGTCAACATAGTTCTTCCCATAGACTTCGTTGTGGAGCCCCCAAAACACGATGGATGGGTGGTTGAAATTCTGCCGGACCAACTCCGTAATCTGCTGCTTCGCATTCTCCTCTTCTTGACCCGAGACGGCGTTCACGAACGGGATTTCTGCCCAGACCACGATTCCGGCCTCATCGCACAGCTGGTAAAAGTAGTCGCTCTGTTGATAGTGGGCGAGCCGAATTGAGGTCGCACCGATCTCCTTGATCAACGCGATGTCCTGCTCGTGCTGGGCCTTGGAAACGGCGCTCCCCGTACCCTGCCAATCTTCATGTCGGCAGACCCCATAGAGCCGGTACGAGCGGCCATTGAGAAAGAAACCCCGCTTGGCATCGATGGAGTAGGAACGGATCCCCAGCGGCTGAATCACCACGTCGCTCTCGCCAAACTTATCGATGAGCTCCACCTTGACTTGGTAAAGATAAGGATCGCGGAGACCATCCCACAAATGGGGCTTCCGGATTCTGATGGGAATGGTTACGGCTGTGGTTGGACTGCTCGCGAGAGTGGTCGAGACCTCTCCTCGGGCTTTTACCTCGCCGTTTCGTTCGAAAATGGTCGCTCTGAGCAGCACAGCCTGGTAATCCGGAGTGAGGTTTTGGACCTTTGCCGTGACCGCAAGTTCAGCAGAGGAACGCGATACATTGGATTGCCTCAACTTCACTCCCGACGACGCATAGTCGTCGGGCACAATATTGACCTTTGGAGTCACGATCAGTTCGCTTCCCCGTGAAAGGCCTCCGAACATCGGAAACAATCCATGGTTGATCGGGATCACGTCGGGCCTTGCGTGATTGTCGACCCGAACCGCCACGGAGTTTGTTCCGCGCTTCAGAAATGGCGTGACCTCAAAGCAGAATGCCGAGTAGGCACCACGATGCTCGCCCGCTCTTGCCCCATTCACAAACACCTGAGCAACCGAGCCAGCTGCGCCAAACCGTAGGAAAATCCGCCGTTGCCTAAGCCATTCCGGCGGCACCCGGAGCGACTTGCGGTACCAACCCACAGCCTCAAAATCCTTGGAGCCACTTTGGATATCCTGGCTGTTCCACGTATGGGGCAAGGTCACCGGAGTGAAGTCCGGCATGCTCTGGAATACTGGAGTTTGCGCCTCGGCCTTCGCAAACTCCCATCCATCATTGAACGGTTGCCGAATGCGTTCAGCGAATCCAGACGATGCCACAACCAGGCTAAGAACAAGGCCAAAAAGCCACTTCATTGAACCTCACTGTACTCAAATCCGCCGAATTTGCACAGATGTGATCCAGATCACATTCATGGCGTCTCCACGGTCACAAGCCACTGCAGAAACGGAGCATATAACTTAGTCATGCCCGCAAGCAAAGCGGGAGAAAGGAAAACAGAGGGAAACACAATGAAGGGCATCAACAACACCATCGCACAATTCAACAACTTCGCTCGACGAGCACTGACCATCACCGCATTAGTGGGAGCATTCGCTGCAGCGCAAGCTGGAACGTTTACCAGCCTGGGAGCGACCGACGAAGGAATCGAAATGTACAAATACTCCGGTGAAATGAAGCTGGATGACGCCAAGGAGTATGCAAAGCTGCTGGATAAGCCGGAGCACATCGGCATCCTGATCGACAGCCCGGGAGGACAATTTGTCGCCGGATTGGTGATGGGCGAACTCACCGCCAAGTTCCGAGACGAAGTGACGCTGGTTGTGGACCACGCCTACTCTGCAGCAGGACTGTGGGCCCTGGCCGACGACGACATGATCTTCTTGAATGATAAGTCGGAACTCGGACTGCACTTGCCTTACGCCTACGGCGAAGTGATGACCGAAGCACAAGCGCAGCGCATTGGCCACTTGATGGGCAAGTATCTGGATGATCGAATGGGCGACGAGGCGGGCGAAGCCATCATGGAAAAGCTCGCTGACATCCGAGATCAGTACGGGAAGTTCGCCATGCTGGTGATCAACGGCGCTGGCGACGTTAAGATCAAGAAGTAAATCCTCACTCCAACAGGCAAAGAGGTCGGTTTCCACCACGAGGGCGGTGGAGCCGGCCTCCTCATTTATCGGAGTGGAGGCTTTTGGTCGGGCGGAGGCGGGCCAGTTTCTTCGTTCTCCTCATCCTCGCTCATACCAAACTCGCCCTCCATCGCCCCATTTTCAAACGTGTCGTCATCTTCCTTGGTCGAAGTGAGGATCCACTCGGTACGGAAATCGTCTCCGTTCGAAGCTTTGTAACGAACGCCTTTTTCTCCAGCGGGACCGACGAGTCGAAGCGTCTCCTTTTCGCCATCGTAGTGCCCCTCTTTGGACCAAACTTGGCGCCACACATCAGGTTGTAAGTCTTGCCTTGCTTGCAGATTGCCCGTTAGCACGGCGTGACGCTCGCCTTTCCGATACCAATATTCGATCCGTTCGCAAAGCACCCGGGTCGGGTATTTGCGGCGGGATTTCGGATCTCGGAGTTCCTCATCGATCTTCTTTTGGTCGCTGTCTGGAGCTTGGGGACGCCCGGCGGCAATCGATTCAGGCACGATGGGCCGGAGAGGCGGAACTTCACTGATCTCGAGCTTCTGATCCTCTTTGGCCTTGACGAGCATGGTCACGTTCCCTTCCAACACAGCCCGTCGTTCGCGGCGATAGATAGTGGCTTTGTCGCAAACGACATTGCTCTCGCGGGAAAAATACTCGACACGCCCGGTCGCCACCAACACTTCTGTTTTGGTGTTGCGCTCCATCAAAGGTGCGCGGACAATGATATCGCCGTCGGTCGCTTCCCCGTTGCGAACAATCTGCTTCTCGCCCTGCTGCCGACTGGATTCACCGCGAATCTTCCAAATCGTGGATTTCTTGGCAGGAGCACTACCCTCCTGCAATGCCAACGGTCCCTCCCAGTAGATAGGACCTATCTCGAAGTCGCCTGTGGGGAGATGGTATTTGAGACCACGCGCATTAAGTGTTCCGCCGCTGAACTTCCCTTTCACGTCGCCCGAAACGAGCATCACGCTGCTCCGTGCCTGGAACACGACCTTTTCTGTCTTCAGGTCCAGCTCTGTGCCAGTCAAGTGAACGGTGTTACTAGCTTGGAAGGTCTTTCCGACCTCGTTCCAGACGCCCAAGGCAGCGGTGAATCCGATCTTCTGCTTTTGATCGTAATAGACGCCGTTATGAATGTTCGTGAGGTTGGCGGTCTGACGATCTCGCGTGATGTCAACTTTCCCAACGGTGGCTTCGGCCACCAACCGAGCCCCGTCGTAGTACTTCACGTTGGCGTCACTCATTGACACCGCGATTTCCTTGCGTGCGTTGCTCGACGCTCGGTCGCGATACTGTGCCAACGGGTCTCGTTTGACCACCTCGGCAATATACTGATACAGCCAGACCCCGGAAATAATACCGAGGGCTCCAGCCAAGGTCAGTATCACCCAGCGAAGTGCATTCCGCATCGACTCCTATCCTACTGTAAAGCCGCGTCTCGGCGTACCTGGTCGGAGGTTGTGTTCAATGTCACCGACTGGTCCGGTGCGGATTTTCCATTTGTGGGGTTGTTGAACTTCAGCGTGTACGTGCCTGGATCAACCCAGAAGCCGTATTGCTGGCTGCTTCCGACTCGAACCTGTCGCACCAGAGTCGCACCCTGGTAGAGCTGCACCACAGTGCCATCTGCATCTGCTGGCGGGGTGATCGTTCCGTAGATCGTGTAGGGGTTATCTGGAGGGGTCACGCCCGAATCCGCTGTCAGTGAGATGTTGCCCACATCCGCTGCTCCCGCAGCAGGCAAGCTCGGAGGGCTGAAGAGTGTATTGAAAAATCCAGTTGCCGAAACTCTTCCCTCCAGTCCCAAAAAGGTCCCAGGAAGGCTTGAATTGTAAGCAACGTCGGCAATCGAAAAACTCCCCGATATGCTCGTGGTTGTTTCGTGACCAGCCAAGGTCACGGTGGCATTCGGAATGCCGGATGCATCGGCCTGGTTTACAACTTTCCCGGTCACCGTCGCCTTCTCCGGCCCAACGTACAAAGTCCCAAGATCTAGGTCGTCCGAACCTGCCGCAAATGCGTATCGGAATGTCACGGGAGAAGCGGTAATTGGGGTGTAAACGACCAGAATTTCACCGGATCCCGACCCAGCCTCAATGGTAAATGTCCCATCTCCGGTATCTGATGTTGTCGTGTTGGAGTCGAGTTGCACGGTCGCTCCCGGATTGGGAGGACCCCCGGTACCGACCTCGATGATCGTTCCCGTGATTGTTCTGGAGGTCGATCCTCCTCCGGTACCTCCACCGCCACCACCACAGCCGGAAAGCAGTAGCACGACTGCGCTCAAAAGTAACCAAATCTGCTTCATCGAGAAGACCTCGCTGCTGTTACCCGAATCTGACCGGAACTCTGCCGGGCGATGAACTCGAAATTGGCGCTTCGGGTTTTTGCCACCTTGATGCCGTTTGGCAAACGAACTGAATATCCCATCAGGCTTCCTTGAGTCACTTGAATTTCGAGGCGATACTTCGCGCCGGGCACTGCGTTGGCCATTTGAATGAGGAATGTCTCGGGGGCAAGCCCAGACCGAACGTCGCGATACAAGCGGCTGTTCCCTCCAAGAGAAAGTTCTAGTCCACCCATGCTGGGTGGCAATTCGCTATCGATCCCCGGCTGTATCTTGGAGTTTCCATCCAGGCGCCCGACCATCATCGCTTGTGCCATGCCGTTTGGCCCATAGAGTCGTGCACGAAGTTCGTATCGCACCCCGGGGCCTGTCGAGCGGCCCGAGCTTTGATATTCCCGGGTTGGAAAGAGAATCAGGACTCCTTCGGGTACCAGTACCTTGACGAATACACCTTGACCAGGCTCGATAACCGAATTCCCAACCAAAGATCCGGTCTCGGCGAAACCTGTTGCTGGGTCAGAAGACCCTTTCAAGAAGGTGAACATGTCCGGCGCGATCAGTCCCGCGGCCGCCGCATCTTGATAGCTCCGTGCAAAGTCTGTAGCTCGCACTACCACCAATTGAGTGACATCGACCGCTTCGTTCAGGGGGTTGACGACAAGATTCCAACCTTGATTGCATGCCGCGGGCAAAGGCGTTTTTCCTGGAAGCAGTCCATCGTAAGTCACAGCTTGGTTTGCATTCGAGCGGATGAAAAACCCTTGCCCTAATCCAGCATTGCCGAAAGACGGATAGAACTGGTAACGGCCAGCTGCGTGGTTCCACCGAGCTGCCAACACGTTGGACTGAACCACTTGTCGCACATCACTCGAATAGGGCTCTCCGACAAATCCTCGTAAATCCACGCCTCCCTGGAGGCCCCCCGGCCAGACGATGTCGCCCTCCCCCTCGATATGTAGATTGAGCGCAAGGGAGCCCGGCCCTTTGTTGACCCATCGAGTCGCGATCACGTCACCATTTCGGAGCACCATGACCTTGATTCGTCGCTGACTGCGACGGAAATTCTCGTCAGTGATGGTCGCGCCAAACGCCGAATGAGTAACTGGCAAAGTTTGCGTGACCAAACCAGAAGCCCAGGTGAGGGCAACCTGATAAGCAGCAGTGTCGCTCGGGCTGTTGCCGGTGATCACACCGTAGACATCGTTCGGATTAGGGTTCGTTGCGGTCGCGATGGCACCGGCGGGCAAATAGCTTCGGCTGACGCGATCATTGACAGGAACGTCAACGGCGACTCGGTAAGCCTCGCCACCAAAACTCGTGGCTGGAAAGTTGGGCGCTACGGCACCATAGCCCGCGCCGATGGATACTTTGTCATCTTGGCCCGCTGTGAAAAACCTGGTGTAAGAGGGCGACCAGAAAACAGGATAGGATGTGCCGGTGAGCAGTGTTTCGTTGCCACTCGCATCGGTCCGAAAATAGTGGACCTGAATGCCGAAAACTCCAAAATCAGTGCCTCCCAGATTGCTCGTGATGGGAAACGGCTGAACCTGGAGTTTCTCTCCCGGGATGAGAGTGCCATCCAAGATCCGCTGCCGATTCATCCATCGCCCAAAGGTCAGGCCCTCGACCGTCGAACCGGAGCCCCCAAGGGTATCGAGAGAAGCCTGCGCCAAGCTTGCGATCTGTGATGGGATAGGATTGGCGTACCACCGGCTGAGAAATTCCGCCGCAAAGCCTGGATATTCGACCAAGACCTTCTGCATCGCCGAGCCCGCCATCTGATATCGCAGCAGATACAACCCACCGGTCGAGCCTCCGATCGGAAGAGGCAAGTCTCGCAGATTGGGAGCAATGAAAGCGGGTCCAGCTAACGCAGATTGATTTTGCCACTCGTACGTGGGGCCAATGTCATAGGTGCTCTCAAGCTGCTGTTCGATCACGTCTTGATCCAACCCAGCTGGCAGTGCACCAGGCGTTCGGGAGACCTGCATCACAGCAGACCGAACAAGACCCTCTTGCCACCCATCGTTGGGAAGGTTCTTCGGACCGATGTAAGCCAAAAGCAAGCAGTGGACGAAGTTCACCGCGGCAGATTCGAGCTTGTATCCCGCGATGTCGGCATAGATCGGGAATCGGATTTCTTGGACGTTGTTAGCCCAATCGGCAACATATGCTCCACCGGCCACCGCATCACGCTCTCCGATATCAGCATCGAAATTCGACACCAGCACGTTTCCGCCTAGTGCAGGTTGCCCGAAAACCGCGTCGAGTCTCGGCTTGACCGTCGAGTAAATCGACTGCAAAAATGCCTGGTAATCAGTGGGAAAGGCACGAATGCCGGTCCCCCAACTCAAAGAAATCGAGGTGTCTCTACCTCTTGAAGTTGGAGGCGGAACTTCTCGCCCACTCCGTTTCAGCACCACGGTGACCGGCATGGAGAGAATCGATGTGTCTCGCTTGGCCTGTCGCTCACGTCGCGTGAGTTCGGCCATGTTACGACCAAAAACCCGTACCGCAGCATCGACTTGAGCATCGATCTGATCAAGACTGCGGGTGGACGCAACCTCGACCGGAATGACCGTTGCCCTCGCTGAAGATGCAACGAAGGCAACGGTCAGAGCGGACCAGGCGTTAGCCCAGCGAAACTTGGGGGATTTGCTCATCAATCTTGATAAACAAACGAACCAATCTCGCTGAGGGTGCGGCTGATTTGATCGGATGTGGTCCCGATCACGATAAAGTAGTAGGTTCTGCCATTTTGCAGCGCGACATTTCCGTTGTACTGCAGTTCGACTCCGGTCACAGCCTGGGTATTGCTCCAAATTTTCTCGACTCCGTCGCCAGGATACCGGTCGAAGAGATACACGTAGTAGCCGTCAGCCGACGTAACGGAATTCCATCGGAACGTGAGTGGATTCGTAAGGGTTTGCCGCAAAACGAGGTCGTTGAGCGGCGTCGCAGTAACTGGATCACTCTGGGGACCCTCAGTGTCATCGTAGTATGGGTAGTCCGGGGAGGTCGCAGCCACTTTGTAGCTATAGGCGATCCCTGGTGTCAAGCCCGTGTCGGAGTCGATGTAAACGCTTCCCAACGGCTCTCGGAAGAAATCGTAGCTTCGATAGTTGGTGCTGTTCGCGGCCCGATAAATGTCATATCCAAGGAGATCCACCGTTGGGATGGGATCCCACTCGATTTCCATTTCAACTGGATTACCCAATGAACTTAGCCTGGTAGCAGGAAGCGATGCCCGTCGCGGACTGAGCATGCGCTTGATTGCTTCGAGTCCACTGATCATCTTCTGGTCTCTCGTCACAGGCGAGGTCCACGCGATGATGCCAACGTTTTTGGGCTGTGGAAGTGTTTCGACCAAGGTCGAACCCATCGTAAAGTCCAGCCTTACCTTTTCGTTGGCGTGCAGGGTCACGAAATCCGTATCGGATCGATATCCCCCTGTGTTAGCCTGAACCGTGTAAGGGATTCCCGCCATGAGCCTGTCGATCTTGAAATAGCCGTTCTTATCGGTCACCACCTTTGAGCTTCCGATGTAGCCATCACCAAACGCGAACACTTCGGCAAGCTCCAGCACGGCTCCTTGCCTATCGAAAACGTAACCTTCGACCGATGCAGTCTGATCTTCGGGCACCATCACGATATTGATGTTTTGATCCTGTTCGCCTTCGTAGGTGCGAGCCAGATTCGATCCCACGTAATCCGTTCCACCTTCGCTGTACGTCGCGGTCACCAGTTGGTCCGAAGCCCGGACATTTTCGATGACGTAGGCTCCGTTTGTTCCCGATACGGCGGAGTTGTCGCGCATTTTCACCGTCGCACCGCGAACAGGCAGCCCGTCAACGAACGTAACCCGGCCCGAAACGATCGCGGTGTTCTTGGTGGTGTCGCCGCCACATCCAGCAATGAGGAGCATCATTGTCAGGGCAGCTCCAAACCCGCTCCAGTTCTTTCGCAACGTAAACATATTCCCTGTCTCGTCAAACGATTATTGCGCGACTGGATGTCATACCCTCTCCCCCGGGAGTAATCTGGAACTGGGCATGGAATCCGAGGAAAAGAATGATAATTTGGTGGTCAAGACTCACCATCAGGGCCACGAAGCGGAACTGACACCGGGAGATCAGGCGATGATCGAGCTGGATCCCGTGGGTGTGACCATTACACGGGGCCTGGTGAACCAGTTCCCTGGCCCAAAGGACCCTGATGCTGCCCATCTGCTGGAACAAATTTTCTTGGCCCATCGGGAGAGCGACGGCCCCACGATCTTGGAGCTTGCCGGGCGGTTCCGGGAGAGGTACGGCTGGCATCCCAGGGTTGAGTGGTTCCGAGTTTTGGCGATGAAAATCGTCAACCAACCCGACCTCATTGCCGCCCAGCGGGCCCTTCTCGAGTCATACGAGCGGGCCGCAGCGGGTTATCCGCCCACACCAAGCTCACCTCTGCAATTCGAAATCCCCAACGAGACGTGGGACTGGGCCATCGGTGCCAACTATTTGAACCTTATGGAGTGGCTATGGGATGCTGGCAAATATGCAGAAGCCATCCAGGCATTTGGACCTAGTTTGCAGGGCCTGACGCAAAACGATGATAAGGGACGGTGGGTCGAGCGTTTACTCTATAAAGCTTCGAGCTACGCTCGAAACGGCCAGAAGGATGAGGCCAGAGCCACGTTCGAAGAAGCAAAATCGATCGACAAAACAGAATTTTCTCGTCTTTGGGAGCTTATGTCCCCTAAAATGAGTGAGTTGGAGCAACTATGAAGCGCACAATGTTATTCCGAATCAGCTTTCTCTTGGCCGTCTTGGCCACTCTCCAGATCGTGGCTCCGGTAAGCAGCACCGCGAATGCTGCCGTGGCACCCGAAATCACCAAGAAGAACGACGCTGAATCTCCCGGCTAGAACCAGACCGCACCTATTCGACCGAGGAGAAGGACCATGGCTAACACCGAAGACACCTTTGAGGTAGATCGCATCATCCACCGGCTCAAAGCTGGGGATGAATCGGCGCTTGATCTTTTGCGCAAGCATCTGTACCGCAGAATGCTCAGATCAGCGCTCGATGTTACAGGACAAATGCCCCAAGCCGAAGATGCGGTCGCTGTGACACTTGCGAAAGTATGGCGAAAACGAGACCTTCTCCCGGAAACATGGACTGAAGCCTCGCGGTACGTCATTGCGATGGCTCACACCGCTGCCATCGACATCATCCGAATTCGAGAAGAGCAGGCGACTAAAGTTCCATTGGACGAAGCTCGCAAATTGGTTGCCGAAGAAATCCCTGTTGAGGGCATCGACGAAGAGCTTGAAGAAGCACTGTGCAAGGTGGAATCTCTCCTGATTCCCCAGTTGAGTGCTCGGCACCTCAAAGTCCTCACTCCGGTTGCGGCGATGATCCAGCAGACCGAAGAGCAGAACATGCAGGATGTTTACCGACAGGTTGCAACCGAAAAGGGCATGAATGCGGGTTCGGTTCGAAACTCGTGGTGCGACGCTGGCAAAATCCTCCAGAATGTTCTCTGCAGTCTGGGATGGGGTGATTGCGGCGATTCCGATGTTCGGTTCGTCCTCGGGCGGATCGGCAGTCGCTTGGGATCGGCTTCCGCCCTTTAGCGGCCGAAGAAGTTGAACGCAAGTTCGAAATCTAGCCCGGAAGATCGATAGGCTCCGCTCTGGACGAACGGATCACGATTCGAAGTTCGACGGTGTCGATAGCTCGCATTCAGCGCCAGAGATTCCCAAATTCGGTACTGGTACGTCACTCCCCAGTCAAAATTCTCTTGACCGAGATATCCCGTCGATCGCCCGGAGTTATAGTCCAGCAGCAAGCTATGCCTTGGCGCCATCTGGTAGCTGATGTTGCCCACGAACGTTGAGCTGTCTTGCCGGAACGTGCTGTTCCCCATGCTGTCGAACACGCTCCATCCCAGCGTGTAGCTCCATCGACCCCGTCCTCCGGAAAAGTCGAGCGACACCGATTGCACGCCTGACTTGAGCGGCGAATCACGATAGGTAGTGTTGCTCCGATCGTATTGAAGCGAAAGCTGGTGGTAGTTGTCAAAGCCGTAAGTCAACCCAAGCCCTGTCGAGTTGGTGCGCGAATTGCTTGTGACCGATCCGAAAGACTGCTGCTGGCGATATGTCCCGGTAATCGCTAACCGCTCGAAAGGCAGATAGCTCAGGCTGGTGGTCCAAAGCCGCAGGTTCGTTCCACCGGCGATTGTTGTGCCGCCCGTTCCACCGCTGAATCCGTTGCCGCCGTAGCCCAGACCATAGCCTCCGGTGTACCGGTTGAGCGTTGCCAATGCTCCGGAGTCGCTAACGTCGTACCGGGTGCTGAACTTGAGCTGGTCGCTGGGCAGCACCGATGCTCCGATCTCGATATCCCGTCCCGTGCCAGTGGTTCCCTCAGCTGTGATTCGCTGCAAAGCGTAATTCGCGCTGACGCTGGCAAGAGTCCTTCGCTCTGCTTGAACATCCTTATCTTTCGACTTTGGGCGCCATGGAAGACTGTATACGGCTCCGATCTTGGACCCCAGAAGATTGAACTGGCTCACACCGGTCGTGCTTCCTCGGTATGCGCCATCTTGCTGGTTGACCCCAAGAGTCCAAGTGAGGTTTTGGCTATCGCGGCGGAACAGCGTCAGTTCGCTAGTGTTCAACTTGGTTTGGCCCGTCGCGGTGATGGTCCGTGTTCGGCGATGGTTGAGTTCAACACGATCGTTCGTATTGGCTCGGTAGGCGACTCCACCTGTCAGCGTGGTGAATCTTGACATCGTCCCCGTTGAAGTCAGCGATGACTTCTGGCTGATGCTCGAATTGGACCGCATGAGTTGAGCGGACCAGCGATCGGACGGCAGGTATTGGATGGTCTGATCGTTCACGACCTCGTTACGATTGAAGCCTCTCGTCTCCACCGAAACGTATCCGTTCGGGACTTTTCGCACATTGGCCGAAAGGAGGTAATCGCCAGCCTTGTAGGTCAGACTTGCTCCACGAGCCAATCCGCTGGTAGGAGTCGGAGTTCGCATCAATCGCCCTGCTGCTTGGTAGAGCTTGAGTTCTCCGGCTCGACCTTCCTTGCCCAATGGCAGGGAGTAATCGAGTCCGACGACCTCCCGATCACCATCGACCGTATTGGTAGGCTTGGGAGTGTAGACGACGTCGATCTCGTCGGTCGCCTGCATAAATCGGGTGAAGTAGAACACCGCTGCATTGTCGGGATCGAAGTAGTAGTCGATACCTTCCCGCTGGATAACACCGTTGACCCGAATGATCAGGTCCGCACTGGGCAGCGGTTCAAATTGCAGAAAATAAGGGGTGGAGGGTGCGCCGAAGCCCTCGAATTTTTCCAGTCTGGTACTGACGCCACCGCGATTTCTGGAGATTTGACGCATGAGCGTGACTCCCAGCTTTCCGACACGACCGATGTCATAGCTCATTCCGAAGCCCTGCACGCTTCCACGACTGTCGTTAAATCCGAGTGCCTCGAAGCTCACCAAAATGGTGCTGGTCACGGCTACCGTTCTCGAGAGAAAGGTGATCGATCCCGCCTCATAGTTGATGATGTAATCGGTGCCAAGCGTCATCGGCACATCATCCACGCGAACAGACTCCGAGCCGTAGATGATTTGCGAAGTTTGCAGATAGTACGGTCCAGCCGAGTTATTGCCTTGAATAGCAATAGTCTTCGGGCTGCCTTTAACCTCCGAAAGCACCGATTTCGCCGCGAATCGTCCTTGCTTGTATCCCGCGGTGATGCCCCGAAGCGATTTGTTCATACTCGCAAATCGGTTGGTGTTCAACAGGGAGCCTTGGATATCTCCCGCGCTGATTGCGAAACCGTTCTTGTCGTAGTCAACGCTGAAATGCTGGCCCTGAGGGTCGTTGAGGCGAGTATCCAGGATCGTGCCTTGGAAATTAAGTACACCCAGGACTTTTCGACCCGTGATGTTGATTTGGCCGATATCAGTAAACCGCTTTTGCCCCTCGCCGTAGTAGTTAAGCGAATTGAAGGCGTCCCGGTCGCCCTGGACTTTTTGAAGGTGCATCCCCAAGCGGCGGTATCCCGAGATCTGGATTCGATCCACCAAATTAGCCTTCCACCACTTGGCCCATTTGGGCACATTGCTGGGCGTCTGGGCACCCACTGATCCAGTTAGGAGCAGCAGCAGTACCCCTGCTAAGAGCGACCGATGCACCCGAGAAGAACCTCGATATTCCCTTCCGCCTGGGAACGCAGTTCGCCCACTTTCTTTTCGATCTGAGCCTTGAGACGATCGCGATCGCGATGCATCGCCATGTAACCTTCGACAATCTGAGTCGGGTTGGCCTTGAGTGCGTCCACAGCGGTGGGCAGCCCCATCAGTTGGCTGAATGCAGAAACTTTTGGATCGTAACTGAGCATCAGTGGGGGCAATCCCATTGCCGAGGCGAGAATTCCACCATGCAGCCTCATCGAAATCACTCCGTCCAATCGCACAAATTGCTGCATCATCTGCATGGGAGTGTTGAAGTTCTTGATGGTCGGAATTTTTCCACCTTGACGTTTCTCGATCTCCATAATCAACGGCCGATCGTCCTCCCGGTCCATTTCGACCAGCATCGGCATCATACGGAGCTTCATGAGTTGGGCGCACAGTTCTGAAAAAAAGTTGGCGATTTGAGGTCCTTTGCCATGGGGACGAGGGATTACGGCAACACCGGTCATACCGCCTAACTGATACGATTCGACGCTTGGATCCACGGTCGGTTTCGGTAACAAGAAGGCGAGATCGGCGGTGACCCTTGGCGTCCCCTTGTAGCCCACATCCTTGAGGGCCTTTACGGATTGCGGATCGCGCACGCAGATCGCGTCGCACGAGTTGAAAGCGCCTTTCGCCAGCTGTTTCCCGAAAAGACTATTGAGCGGTCCAATGCCTTGACCGAGCAGCACCACCTTTTTGTTCGACTTCTTTGCGACCCGTACCAAATTGGAGTAATAAGCGACGCTCTTTACGCTGGTCACGTCCTGGAAAATGCTGCCTCCAGCAAAGACAAGCGCGTCGCAGCTCGCGATGGCCTGACCAAATTCAGACATATCACGCCGGTTTATGGTCTGGACGCCATACATCCGACGGGTCTCCTCTGGGTTGCCGCTCATCACCGTGACATCCACGTTTTTGCCCTGCATCCCCTGGAGAAAGCCCAGAAGAATCGCATCATCCCCCACGTTGCCACAACCGTAATATCCGGCGACGAGAACCTTGCTCACGCTGGCTGCTCCTCCGCCGTTCTCGTCAGGAGTGGTTTCAAGGCAAACCAAGCCAGTGTTCCCAATACTCCTCCAATAATCCAGCCGATCGAGATCCGAGCCAGGCTCAGGAGAACAGGCATGTGGAGATGGCACAGAGTGTTCACGACACTGGTCTGGCCGATCGCGCCAAGGCAGATCAATCCCAGAGCAACGTATCTCAGTTTGCGGTTGGGATGAGCCACGCTGGCCCCGTAAGCCCAGAGTCCAAAGATCAGCGCAGGATGCCCCATCAGAAACTCCTTGGTCCGTGGGCGCGTGAAGAGCAGCCAATCCAGAAGGGCACGCATTCTGAGTTCAAAATCACTCACGCCAGCCGGGTTGTCGTTCCCCGTGCGCATCAGCATAAAGCCGAGCACCGCCAACAGCAAGAATCCACCGAGCATGCCGGCCCAGGTAATCGGCGTCTTGAAGATATCTTTGAGAGGCCGTTCCCGCGATAGGAGAAGGAGCGAGATGACGACGATGGGAAGGAAATGGGCAACCTTGACGGCCTCAAATTGGCGGATTTTGACGAAGTAGTCCAGACCGTTCAGCATGCCAGCGACGCTCAGGCCGCCAATCAGGCTCACAAAAGTCATGACGAAGTACGACACGAGCGGATGCATCTTGTCGCGGTCCATCCACAGCAAGTAGGCTCCGACGGGAAAAGTCATTGCCCCCACCAGAGCCGTTATCGGTCTGAGCGATTGCACTGCCGCACCTGCTAGACATGCAGCCACAGCGATGATGCTCAGCAGGTACATCGCTCTGTTTTGCTTGAACAGCTCCTGGGCAACTCCGAGTGCAGAGCCGGCGATTCCGGCCGCCAAGACGATTAACAACCATTGGGGAACGCCCGAATCCTCAAACGGCTTTGCCCTACCCAGGGGTACCCCTTCTTTTTCTAATCCCAGCTTTACCCGCGCGATCGAACCCAGGAACGCGTCCAGTTGGTTCTCTGCCGCATTGGTGAGAGGCCTGAGAAGGAGAATTCTGATGTTACGCTCACGGGCCGCCTTAACAAATCGCTCTACGTACTCGGCCGGAGTGAGCTTATCAACCTCCGCCGACTGAATCGCGTGGAGCCTGATCAGATCGGTCTTCATGGCCTCGGCCATGCGCGCATCTCCGGCGATCTTGGCGAACTCCGGCTGGATGTAGGCCATCTTGATCCTCTCCATGACGCGGGCCGTTGAGGGCACGAGTTCTCGCTGTCCCAACACCTGTTCTCCCAATGGAAGGTATCCGTCGGCTCCTGCCGATTTGCTGTTGGCAAGCGTGTAGTCGATCGAGGTTAGGGTTTCTCCGGGAGTGTTGATGTGCCGACAAATGATTTGAAGTCCGGCTTTCTTTGCCGCAGCGACTTCGCCTGGCTCCAATCCCAGAGACAGGTCTCGCGGGAGTTCTTTGACAAGAACAGGGCCGTCGGGCACAAGGCTGTACTCCAGCTCGTTTTGGTCCAGCGCGTCCTGAAATCGCCTCTGGTCTATTCCACTGACCCCTAGATATTCAGGCTCTTCACCATAGGCTCTGACTTGGAGATGCCCTTTTGAAATCGATTCCGTTACCAGGGTCTCTTGGAGAACCACGGTCACCAGCCCCACACCTTTGGCCATCCCCATGGCTTTCTCCAGAGGGATATGGGCTCGTCTTGCGGCATCGTCAATGATGCTTGCCTCCACTGCTAGTGCGGTTGCCTGGTTACGGGATTCCACCGAAATTCGGTAGCGAACAGAAAGGCAAGCAGCCACCAGCGTGATTGCAGCGCAAATTTTGAAGAGCGTGAGTCCCCTATCCATGAATCCAGTCATCACCGTCGAACAAGCGCCCCTTGAGAATTTGTGCTCGACCGCCGGCGATCAGAACGGTGAGCATGCCTGCCAAAAATCCGCCTACGTGCGCCCAGTTGGCGACGCCTGCTTGAGGAAAGAAAATTTGATAGCAGAACCAGAATCCGAGCATCACCCAAGCGGCGACCTCAAACGGGATCAAGATTGGGTAGACCACTATCGTGATTCGGTGCCCTGGAAAGAGCAACAGATAACTGCCCAATACGCCCCCGATCGCGCCGCTTGCCCCCAATGTTGGCACCAAAGACCCGGACATGACGAAGACGTGAGCCACGCAGGCGACGATGCCCCAAAACAGATAGTAAAGCGTGTATCGGACCGGGCCATAGGCGTGCTCCACGTTGTCGCCAAACGTGATGAGAAATACCAGATTGGCGATGAGGTGGAGCAGATTTCCGTGAAGGAACAAACTCGTAAAAATGGTCACCAGGGCCTTGGGGTCGCCTCCACTGAGGGCCGAAGTGACGTCTCTCGGCACCATGGCGAGGTCGGTGAAGTTGATGCTGGCCCCGAACGGGTTCCAATTTCGATCCCACAGGTAGATGAGAACGTTCAGTGCGACGATCGTGTATGTAACGACCGGAGTTTGCCTGGATTCGCTTTCATCACGGATCGGAAACATAGTGCGCTGGCAGTGTACCGCTCCTGCTTCCGATCCCGACGAATGCTAGGGTGATGCGGGCTGTTGGCCCACGTCTTGAGCTTCTGGATTCTCGTCCAGATCCTTGAATCGAGGCAGAGCCGTGCTTGCGTCGCGCTCCCAGCCCTTGATCGGCTCCCACTGACGGGTGCCGTAGTCCAAGAACATGAAGTACATCGTGGTGAACCAACCAAAGCCACCGATGATGAACATCTTGGAGAGGTTGCTCGCCCACTTCGCACCCATGAAGTAGGAGATGACGAGCAACGCCTTGGTGACTGCAATCCCCAACGCGAGCAGATTCGCAAAGACGCTGAAGTACCAAGCATCGCCAAGGTGCCAAGTCGATGCGAACACCGTGGCGGCCATCAGGACGATCAACAGAATGAAGGTTGTGATGAGCTTCGAAATCGGCACTACGTGATGCGAGTAGTCCCCGTCGTGTGTTTCCAAATGATCGTGCGACATTGAGTTACCTTGGGATGAGATAGAACAGTGGGAACAGGAAGATCCAGACCAAATCGACGAAGTGCCAGTACAACCCGATGAGCTCCGTGGGGATGTAATCCCCTTTGACCATCACGTTGTCTTTGGCAACCAGGATTGCGAGAACGGAGATGACGATAATGCCGACGACAACGTGGACTCCATGAAGCCCTGTCATGGCAAAGTACAGGCTGAAGAATAGCTGCGCCACATTTGGCGGAACGGTTGCCTCAGTCCAGTGGAAGTTCGGCCCAGGGATATGATGGTGCTCCCATTTTGCACTCCACTCAATACCCTTGACTACAAGAAATCCGAAGGCGCACAGAACGGTCGTACCGAGGCACATCAACTGCTTGGTTTTCTGCGTGCGCTGAGCGAAGTGTACTGCCAAAGCCATGGAAAAGGAACTTGCCAGCAGGATAGTCGTGTTGAGAGCTCCCAACCTCCAATCCAGCTCGTGGTGTACTTCCCAAAAGTACGGTTGATACTTCCAGCGATAGATTGAGTACATCAGGAAGAGCGCACCGAAGAACATGACCTCGGTGACCAGGAACGCCCACATTCCCACGACGTAGGAGTCGTTCTGCTGGTGGATATCTTCGTACTGCTCGAAGACGGCTCCCGGCTCGCCCAGCGGAATTTTCTTGGCTACATGAGCCATTAGTGCTGACCTCCGCGGGTGACATGCTCCATTTCGCGTTCCTCTTCTTCCCAGGCAGCTTCGTCAGCTTCCGAGTTGTAATCGTAGACCAAACCTGTAACCACGGGAATTTCGTGGAAGTTGTGCTTGGTTGGCGGCGACTCTACCTCCCACTCTAATCCCGTAGCGCCCCATGGATTCGGCCCAGCCGGCGCCCCGCTCTTGAGGGATTTGGTTAAGTAGATCACGGGGAGCAGGAAGCCGAGCGCAAGAACGGTCGATCCGAACGAACTTGCGATGTTCCAAATCTGGAAATCTGGGTTGAGATAGTAATAGTGGTATCGACGAGGCATTCCCAGATAGCCAACAATGAATTGCGGGAAGAACGTAACGTTGAAGCCGATGAACACCAAGACTGCTGAGACCTTGGCCATCGACTCGTTGTACATCTTGCCAAACATCTTAGGCCACCAGAAGTGCAACGCGGCTAAGAAGCCCATGACCGTTCCGCCGACCATAACGTAGTGGAAGTGCGCAACGATGAAGTACGTGCCCGTTAGGTGGACGTCGGTTCCGATGGAACCCAAGTACACACCGGTAAGGCCGCCGATGACAAAGAGCCCCATAAAACCGAGCGCAAAGATCATCGGCGAGGCAAGCCACACCGACCCTTTGTACATGGTAAGGGACCAGTTGAAAACCTTAACAGCCGACGGAACCGCGATCAAGAAGGTGATCAAGGAGAACACCAAGCCTTGGTACATCGATTGGCTGGAAATGAACATGTGGTGTCCCCACACGAAGAATCCCAACAGCGCGATGGCCATCGAAGACATCGCAACGAACTTGTAGCCAAAGATCGAGTTCCGCGAGAAACAGGCGATCACTTCACTCACAACTCCCATGGCTGGAAGGATCATGATGTAGACCGCCGGGTGGCTATAGAACCAAAAGAGGTGCTGGAACAGCACAGGGTCTCCGCCAAGTTCTGGACTGAACACGCCCAGATGGAACACCCGCTCCAAGACAACCAGCAATAGGGTAATCGCCACGACTGGCGTGCCCAAGATGATAATGATCGAGGTTGCGTAGTGGCTCCAAATGTACAACGGAAGCCGGAACCAAGTCATCCCGGGCGCACGCATCTTGTGGATGGTTACGATGAAGTTCACGCCCGTAGCGATGGATGAGAACCCGAGGATAAATGCTCCGACGAGAACCAGAGCAACCTGAGAGTTCGAGTACATCGAGCTGTAAGGGGTGTAGAACGTCCAGCCTGTATCGACACCGCCAAAAATAAGAGCCAGGAGTGCGAACGCCGCACCCGTGAAGAATAGGTACAGGCTAACCAGGTTTAGGCGCGGGAATGCAAGATCCTTCGCACCGATCATTAACGGCACCAGGAAGTTGCCAAAAACGGCTGGAATACCGACCAGCAAGAACAGGAAGATCATAATGACGCCGTGGGCCGTAAAGGTACGGTTGTATGCGTCGTTTGTGAGGAACGCGCCTCGAGGAGAAACCAATTCCAGGCGGATCATGCCTGCAGCGATGGATCCCGCCAAGAAGAAGATGCTGATGGCGACCAAGTACATCACTGCGATGCGCTTGTGGTCTTTCGTCAGCAGCCACGACTTGATCGTGTTCTCATCGTTAAGATAGTTTTTCTCCTGGTGGGAAACTTGGGTGGCGACAGCGCTCATCAGCTCTGACCTCCCGCAGCATTCCCCCTAGCAGTCGGTGCAGGCGTCGTCACAGGCGCGGGCGCCGATCCTAATGTCTTTATGTATTCCAGTAACATGCGAATCTGCTCTTCTGAGATTTGCTTCTTGTACTCATAGATGGGCATCTGATTGCCGTATCCTGCGTTAAGTCGATTGTACGGATTGACGATCGACTCTCGGATATAGTTCTCATCTGCCTCGACAACGGTACCGTCCGTCATCTTTCTCTTGGATTGGAAAATGCCGTAGAGAGAAGGAGCTCTCGGATTGTCCTTCTCCATGTGGCAGTTGTTGCAGAGCAGCTCTTCGTAAAGCTGCTTGCCCGCATCTGCCAAGTTCTTCGGTCGCTCCTTAAATCGGTTGCCGCCCGTAGCTTGCCATTCGGCAAAATCCTTAGGCTCCATGGCGTAAACGTAGCCGCCCATTTCTGAGTGCTGGGTGCCACAGTGGATCGTGCAAAAGAGGTTGAACTTTCCAGGCTTGGTTGGGGTGAACCACAGTTGAGTGTATCGACCCGGTACGACTTGGTATTGCACCCGATAGTCCGGAATGAAGAAGCCATGGATGACATCCTGGCTGATCATCGTCAACTTGACCGGTTGCCCCACGGGAACATGCAGTTCGTTGTTTTCTCGGATTCCATTGGGATGCTGCAGATGCCACATCCACTGCTTGCCGATGACGAAAACTTCGTACGAATTCTTAGGCGGAGTTCGCATATCCACAAACAGCTTTGCGGAGAACACAAACATCGTCAATGCGATAATCGTTGGCACTCCCATAAAGATCGCCTCTAACAGCGAGTTGTGGTGGATGGGATTTGCACGGTTTGCCTTCTTGCCTCGACGGTACTTGGTAACAAAGGTGACCACCATGACGAAAACTGCAATGGTGAAGAACACCGCAAATGCCGAAAAAGTGTAGAACAAAGCGTCATACTGGCCGGCAAAATTGGAAGCTCTATCAGGCGCTAATTGAAAATTCATTCAGCTTTACCTCTCGGCTTCTTTGGGATTGCTTGATATCGATATCGCATAGACATATACGCAAGGCTAGCAAACACGAGAACTGCGAAGGATGTGCCGACCACTTTGATCGTGCGGTCGACAACCAATACGTACTTCGATCGGGTTGGATCGTAAGCTAAACAGCCAAGAAGGATGGTCTGAGCTTTGGGTCCGATACGGTTTTTTCCTGCTTCGGCAAGAGCTGTCGCAACGACTTTGGGCGTGTATTCCGCACCATAGAAATATCGACTTACGACTCCGTCTGGAGTGATAATCATCACCCCCGCCGGGTGCGTTACCTGATTCTTCTTCCAGTCGTAGAAGTACCGGAATCCGATGGTATCGGTCACCTTATGGATATTCTCTTCGGTACCCGTGAGGAAGTGCCAACCTTGCTCGGCTTCGCGATTGGGGCCTAGCTTTCGCATGGCTTCCAGCGCTTTCATAACTTCGCGACGCTTCAATTTGGCATCGATCGGCGTTTCCTGTGGGTTAATTCCAACTACGACGATATCGAAGTCCTTTCCGAGCTGCGGTTTCTCAAAATTCTTCACGCAGTCCATCACGCCATTAAATACAAGCGTGCATGCACTCTGGCAGTTATAGAAGATGGGCATGAGTAGGACAGGCTTATCCTTGATGTAGTCTCGCAGGATTACGTCCCTTCCCTCTTCGTCCTTGAACTTCGTCGCGAGTGGGATCACAGCGCCACGCTTATCATCAATGCCAATCTGCTTGACAACTTGAGCGTTATCGATGATTTCTGGGCGTGGTGCGCCCGCCATGTTCTGGGCCCAGGCACCTGCAACGACGACAGCCGCACAAAACACCAGGAATGGTCGCACCAAAAAGATCACCGACTTACTCCTCCCGTCGTCGAGGCACCGGACCCTTGATCGAGGGTGCCACTCGGAGCCGACTCGCCAATGGTCGTCGGGACGCCTTCTTCAGCAATGTGGTCCATTGCTCGACTAACTGGGACTCGAATGATGCCCTTGCCAGGATCAACAAATCCGTAGGTGGTCAATTGCTTCTGCTCAGCCTTTCGCAAGTCAGCAATATCCCTCTTAGTGGTGATATTGGACTGGAGCAACGGTCCCGGCGGTAGTTCGTTGCGAGCTGGGCTCGTGTTTTCAGATCTCGACGTTGGGTTCTGTTTGAACTCGAAGAAGTCGATGGCCCAAAACATGCCGAATGCCATGATGCAGAAGCCAAACACAGCGAGGGTCAGAAGGATTCCTGAATTTCCCGTCGTTTTGAAATTGACATCCCGGTGCTCGTACCCAAGCCTGATCGAGCGTTCAAGCTCTACAGGATCTTCAGGCGATTCGCGTTCTTCATGCGTGGCCATGTGCTGCCTCCATTTGAGTCATTTCTTCCAGTCGTTGGTCGTGTCGAACAAGGAGCGATGCTTGCGAAGCCGTTTTTCCGAATGCAAAGAGCCAAAGCCCACCGAATCCGATCAGTGCGACTGCATCCGTCCACTGAGGCGTCGCGTGGAAAAACGGAACGACGTTGTAAATCCAGTCGACGAACCGAAATACCAAGATCACAAGCGCTACATTGAAGAGCATGCTCGGCTTGGCTTTCACTCGCGGACTGAGGAGCCAAAACCAGGGCACAAAGAAGCTTCCGAGGACGTTGACGGCGCCCCACAGAGTCCAGAACTGCGTCCCTCGGTTTACATAGAACCGGTTGAACTCAGGCAGGTTGCCGCTCCAGATGATCAGGTACTGGCTCAGGGTGAAATATGCCCAAAGCATCGTGCACGTGAACATCAGGTTGCCGAGATCTTTGGTCAGGCTTCCATTCAGAACCCGGTTGAAAGGGGCTGCCTTGCCGAAGTAGCAGAGGATCATCGTTGAGATGGAGAACGCGCCGAGTGCCCCGCAGACCGCCACCCAGACTCCCATGATGGTTGTGAACCAGTGAGGATCGAGCGACATGACCAGGTCGGTTACCATCAAGGTTGCGACGATGAAGTAGATCACGAGTCCCACAGCACCCAGTTCACTTCGCTTCTTTCCAAGGTTGGCGTCCAGAGTCTCGTCTTCCTTTACGGTCGACTGCCGGAACTTATAGGCGATCGCAATCCAGATTGCGAAGTAGATTGCAAATCGAATGCTGTAGGCCGCCGGAGTCAGCATCGATGCTTTGAGCCCATGGAGTTCGTGCTCGCCAGGACCAGCCCAAGCCTCGTAAATCGAAGGCAGGCCCAGAGCAGCCATCACAGCAAAAGCAACGCCGAAAACAGCAAAAGCCATCACGCCTCCACCCGCTTCGACGAGCCTGAGAATTCCCAATCCCCAAGACCCCCGCACTGCGTGATGGAGAGTTTGGAGACCGAGGCATCCCAAGACCACAACGAGCCAGAAGCCGAATCCCACGAAGTAGGACTGCCAGGTGGATTTCAGGCCGACTGAACCGGGTCCTGCGGCGAATAGCGCCACCAGTCCGACGATACCTATCAAGGCTCCCGCGTTGGCCCATCTGGCCGGGTTAAAAGATCGTTGGTCGCTCATAGTTGTGGCTTGTTCAACTCCCTATTCGCTTCACGCTGTGTCTTTTCCGCGACATCCCATTCGTTCTTTTCTTCAGCCGTAAGCTTGGATTGGTCCATATACTGGCTCATCTGAAGTGCCCGGATGTAGGCTGCAATCGCCCACCGGTCTCCAACCGTGGTACGGGGAGCTTGGGCGTACATAATTCCGTAGCCGTTGGTCATGACATCGAAGAAGTGGCCGATCGGCATTTTCCGGAGTCTATCCGTATGATAGTTTCCTGGTGGTCGCTTAAGGGCTAGGCCGCGCTGAGCGATCATCCCTTTTCCATCACCGAGTTCGCCGTGGCAGTGGCTGCAAATTGCGTTAAACCTCTCTTGGCCCCAGTTCAGGATTTTTCGTAGGTCCTTGCGGGTGTTCACCTTCTCGCCGTCGATCTCAATTTCCGCTGGGATCTCGGTTACGAGCTTTCCGCCCGTTCGGCCCGTGTACAGCGCTTCGTCGGTTTTCGGCTTTCCGTAGGCTACGGTGCCATCCGGAGTCGGACGTGACGAGTTGCCGTCGGTGAAAAGAGTGGTTTCAGAATAGGGGTGGTGATACTTTGGCTGCACCCACATATCCGTGTGGCATCCGGCAGCAAAAACTGATACGGAACCCAAAAGCAACAGAATTCTCGATGACTTCGTCATTAGTGGCCCTCCGGTTCGTCACCGAACACATCGGATACCTGCACGGGACTCAGGCTCTCCAGCAGCTTTTTGACTTCGGCGTGATCGAAATTCGGATCGGTGCCTTCGACGCAAAGGAAGAAGCTTGTCTGAGTCGCGAGTTCAAATCGTGGAGCGTTAAAGATCGGATGATTGGGCCGAGGGAGACCGTTAAAGGCCAACATAGCAAGCGCAGCTGCTAATCCCGCGAACAGGATGGTGCATTCATAGGCCACCGGAATGAACTGGGGCCACGAAAGCTTGGGACGACCACCCACGTTCAGCGGATAGTCGATCGAATTCACGTACACCTGGAGCCCAAATCCGACTGCGAATCCCAGAAGACCGGCGATGAAGATTGTCCACTGCACTTTGGTGTCTTTGAATCCGATAGCATCGTCCAGATGGTGGACGGGCATCGGGGTGTAAGCATCAAGGTGTGTGTAACCCGCAGCCCGCACCTTCCGGGCTGCAGCCAAAATATCGTCCGGGTCCGTGAACTCCGCGATCATCCCGTGGTAAGCGGGGCTCGTGGAATCCATTGCAACAGCAGCCATTATTCGCCACCTCCCACAGCCACCGGCGAAGCATCAGCCTCGCTGTGGTGCTCTTCATGGCGGAGCTTGAGAAGCAGGTCCTTGATTTCGAAGATGTTGATCATAGGAAGGAACCGAATGAACAGGAACATCATGAAGATGAAGAATCCGATTGTTCCGAAGAACATGCCGAAGTCAACCACCGTTGGGTAGTACATGCCCCAGCTGGAAGGCAGATAGTCGCGGTGCAGGCTCATCGGGATGATGACGAAGCGCTCAAGCCACATTCCAACGCTCACGAACTGAGAAATGATCATCAAGGCAACGAGGTTCTTTCGCACCTTGGGAGACCACAGGAACAATGGTGCAAGACCGTTACAGATCCACAGACTCCAGTAGAGAACCGAGTACGGGCCACCCATTCGGTTGTGAATAAGGTACTGCTCCCATCGGCTTCCGCTATAGAAGGCGTAGAAGACTTCGCAAAGGTATCCGTAGGCAACAATGGTTCCTGTCGCGAGCATGATTTTCGCCATCCAGTCCAAGTGCTTCATGGTGATCACTTCTTCCAGGTGGTAAAGCTTGCGAATCGGGATTGCGAACGTGATAACCATCGCAAACCCAGCGAAAACCGCGCCGGCGACAAAGTAAGGGGGAAAGAGTGTGACGTTCCAACCAGGCACAATTGAGACCGCAAAGTCGAAGGACACGATCGAGTGCACGGAAAGAACGAGCGGCGTCGAAAGACCTGCCAGGATCAGGTAGGCAGCTTCATAGCGGTGCCAGTGCTTGACCGAACCGCGCCATCCCATTGCGAGAAGACCCCAAATCTTCTTCACCGCAGGTTGCACTGTCCTGTCTCGCATCGTGGCAAAGTCTGGGATCAAGCCAACAAACCAGAAAACGATCGAGATTGTGAAATAGGTTGAAACCGCGAAAACGTCCCAAATCAACGGACTGCGGAATTGGGGCCACATGCCCAGCACGTTCGGGTAGGGAAAGAGCCAATACGCGACCCAAGGTCTTCCGGTGTGCAGCAACGGATACATACCGGCACACATAACCGCAAACAGCGTCATGGCCTCGGCAAACCGGTTGATAGAGTTACGCCAGTTCTGCCGAAGCAAGAGCAGAATGGCTGAAATCAACGTGCCCGCGTGACCGATACCGATCCACCAGACGAAGTTAATGATGTCAAATCCCCAGGAGACCGGCTGGTTGTTACCCCAGACTCCGATTCCTTGGTAAACAAGCCAAGCTATGCTCGCGACAAGTACGTTGACAAACAAAAAGCCAAAGCCCAGCCATTTGAACCAAACCTTGCCGTGGCTGGTCTGGTCCAAGACGATATTGCCGAGCAGTTCGTCGATTGATTTGTAGCTGTGGTTTCCAAGCAGGAACTCTTTGTTCGAGCTTGGTAACAACGCTACTGGTTCTTCCTTCTCTACTGCCGCCATTTATGCGTTCTCCAGCTTCGGATTTGGATTTCGAAGTCGTGCCATATAGGTCGTTCGATTGATCGTATTCAATTCCGGTAACAAACTGTAGGTTCGTGGATCGCGCTTGAGCTTCCCGACTTGGCTTGCCTTATCTTGGATGTTTCCAAAGACGATGGCACCGGTTGGACATGCTTGAGCACATGCTGTGATGATCTCCCCGTCCTGAATCTCGCGGTTCTGCTTTTTCGCCTCGATTCGGACTTGGTTGATGCGATGGACGCAGTAGGTGCATTTCTCCATAACACCTCGTCCTCGGACGGTAACCCTCGAGTTGTTGAGCATCTTCAACAGTGATCGCCCGTTCGTTTTCTCGTGCGACACCACACCGTTGAGAATCTCCGTGCGCTCCATGAACTGCGCTTGGTTGTCGGTGTAGTTCAGATAGTTGAACCGCCTGACTTTATAAGGACAGTTGTTGGAGCAGTACCGGGTTCCGACGCACCGGTTATAAATCATCTGGTTCAGCCCTTCATGGTTATGAACCGTTGCCGCAACCGGACAAACTGGCTCGCACGGGGCCTTTTCGCAGTGCATACAGGCAACTGGCGAGAAAACTGTCTCAATGTTGTTGCTGTCCAGAACATCCTTGTTCGTTCGATCGGCATCGATCGGATCGGAGTGGGTTGAGGCAACACGGTAGTACCGATCAATGCGGATCCAATGCATCTCACGTCCCTTCATGACCTGATCCTTACCGACCACCGGGATGTTATTTTCGGCTTGGCACGCGGTAACGCACGCGTGGCATCCGATACAAACATTGAGGTCGATGCTGAGACCCCATTGCGGGGCATCGGACGGAAACTCGGTTTGGTTCTCCGGCCAAAGGCTCTTTCCTTCCTCGGCGATGGTGTCGCTTTCTCCCTTGAGTTCGGGATTTTGGACGAACTCAGCTACCGAGGCGAACTTGATCAGGTCGCGCCCTTCCATCGAGTTGTGAGTCTGTGTTAAAGCGAGACGAGTGCTCCCAGCCGCACGGGTGACGTTTGCGCCGAAAACGTGGAAATCTGTCGCTGACTTTCGGATGGGCCCAACATCTGTTCCCGTGTTAGTGCCGACATTGCCGACAACTTTGCGACCGTAGCCCATGTGGACCGTGACGCAGTCGTCTGGATGGCCGACCATCATCAGCGCCGGCATGGTAATGGTGCTTCCGCCTGATTCAATTTGCACGTGCTCGCCTTGGCGCACGCCCAGACGTTCTGCCATGGATGGGCTCACCAGTGCAGCGTTATCCCACGTAAGCGTGGTGAGGACTTTGGGAAGCTCCTGCAACCAGCCGTTGTTGGCGTGGCGGCCGTCCCAGACCGTCGGATCGGGCCGGAAAAGAACGGTGGTCCCGCTTGCTTTCGGCGAGGGGCCAACGTTGAGGTCCGAAACAACAGATGGTGTCGCAGCAGTGACCGGGATCTGCATGACGCCCTTTGCGAGCCACTCTTTCCAGGAATTGTCATCCGGAAGATGAGTCTTGGCTGTAGCCCGAACGAGGTCGTGTCCCGACGACGGGTCATTTAGGATGGATGCCAGGAATTCGATCTGCGATTTAGTGTCGCGGATGGGGCTGATCAGCGGTTGCACGATTCCATACTCTCCGGAAGCCGAGAGCTGATCTCCCCAGCTTTCCAAGAAATGAGAATCGCCCGTGACCCAAGTGCACTCTTCGCTCGTTTCGTTGGCCCACAGCGTGTGATGGACGCTGATGATAGCCTTGTTCAGGTTGTCCTTGATTCCGAGCGCCAAGGGCGTATCGTATGCGGGGTTTCCGCCCAATACAAATAGCAGACCGACCTTACCCGCGTTAAGATCCTTGGCGAAGTCCTCAAGCGATTGCCGCTGCCCCTCAAAGGGGTCAATATCCTGAAGGTGGAACTGAACCAGGTTCTTGGACACCGCGCCGATTTTCTCGTTAATCGCATGACAGAGCGCATTAACGGCGGGTGTTGCGTATTGGCCAGGAACAACAACAACATTCGTTCCACTCTGGAGTTCTTCCATGATGGCATCCACCCACTTAGCGGGTACGGTGCTGGACTCCGGTACATCCAGAACCTGGACGCCGAGGTTGGATGCAACCTTGCGAACGAGTGCTTCCAATGTTGCTGGATCGGTGGTGAACCGATGATCCGCCATCGAACCAGTCACGGTGGGAGAAGTCTCAACCATATACAGCCGGTTCATCCCGCTGACGTTCGTTCCCTCGACGTGTCGACGGGACATAAAGTCGCCGGCCATTCGTACGGAATCGGGCATCGAGAAAAGGAAATCTCCATCGAAGCTCACGACGACATTGGCGGTGGACAGATTGTAGCTTGCGGTGCCAGGTTTGCCGAATGCAATTCGACAACCTTCCATCTCAGAATTCCGCCCGGCAGATTCGTACTCGACGATTCGAGCATTCGGAAGAGGTTTAAGTGCCCTCTGTAACTGCGCCAATAAAGTCGGAGAAGTCACCGTCGGTGTGACAATTCGGAACTGCACTCCACCAACACGACCGGCCGTTTCTGCATAGCTGTCGCGCATGGCCTTCAGGCACAAATCCCACGTGGAGAGCTGGCCTTCTTTGGTGACACCCGCAACCCGGTCGGGATCATAAAGATCGATCATCGCAGCTTGGGCGAAGTAGTCTGTCTTGCCACCGCTTGCCTTGCTGAGGGGATTGCCTTCGACCTTCACGGGCCGACCCATGTCGCTGCTGACTACGATTCCAAGTGGTTGGCCATTGTGGACTGTCGTGGTCGCAAAGTACATGCGGGTGCCAGGAACCATGTCCTCTGGCATCTTGACGTAAGGAACAATCTTTTCCGAAGGAAGAAACAGCGAGCGGCAGCCTCCAAGCCCGGCGAACATCAGCGATGCTCCCATAAACTTCAGAAGGGAGCGCCTATCGATTTCAGCGATCGTCGAGCGATTGGGAAACTCATCTTCGACCCACGCTGTGAATTCCTCAGTTTCTGCGACCTCGTCCAAGCTGCGCCAGAACTCTCGCCCGTGCTTGTTCTCAAGCTTGTGTCGGACCGTGTCCAGATTGATCATTTCCGGTGTTTTTGTCTCCATCTATGCCAAATCTCTCCTAGTGGTGGCACACCGTGCAGTCGGTGAGTTCTTGCTTGCGGACTCCTCGATCCTTGAGAAGCTGGTTGCCCCTCTCAATCAGCGCTTTGACGTTGGTCTTCTGCTCGTTGCCAAAGATGAGCGACTTTTCTTGCGGGTTCATCTCATCGCCCAGCGGGTCTGACTGATACTTCAGGTACAGGTTGAAAACTTGCTGGCGAGGGCTCATCTGAGGATTCTTCTCGTCCGTGAAAAGATATTTCTCGGGTTCGCGGTGACATTCCAGGCACCAAGACATAAATAGTGCGCGACCCTTTTGAGTGATCTGCATCTGCTGAACCTGTCCGTGGCAGTTGTTGCAGTTGACGCCCCGATTAACGTGGATACTGTGGTTGAAGTAGACAAACTCAGGAACCTTGTTGACCTCGGTCCATTTGAGAGGTTGGCCCGTGGCGAAGCTCTGTCGAACTGGCTCCAGCAAAGGGCTGTCTTGCCAGATCTGGCTATGGCACGTCATACAAGTCTCGGTCTGCGGGATTCCAGCGTAAGAGGACTTCTCAACCGAGGTGTGGCAGTACCGGCAGTCGATCCCCAGCTCGTAAGCGTGATGCTTGTGGCTGAACGGAACTGGCTGGTCAAGATGGTTCATGACGCCCGTGTTGGCCGAGGAGCGACTTACTCCAGAGCCCACCGTGATCAATAGAACCGGAAGCGCAGCGGACAAAGCCAAGCTGAGCTTCGCATACGCGTTTGCTGAAGGCCGGAACAGATTAGGCATTTATAAGACCCTCCACGCGAGGCCGACCGAAGCACACACGGACCGGGGACCTCCCGACAATAAGTTGCGATTATAGCTGTATCTCATCTTAGAAAATTCTCGCCCGATCAACCGCGATCATCAAAAAGAGCAAGGCCAAATAGACCATGGAATACTTGAAGAGCACCCTTGCCTCTGTCCTTTCTGGCCGTACATAGAGTTGATAGGTCCGAACGAACAGCACGGCGTTCAAGATAACGGCACCGATAAGATAAGGAATTCCTGCTTCACCTTGAAAAAGGGGCAGCACTGAGACCGCCACCGTCAAGATGGTGTAAAGCATGATCTGGACGACCGTTGCTCGTTCTCCCCGCACGACAGGGAGCATCGGAATTCCAGCATCACGGTAATCGTCTTTAATCAGCAGAGCCAAAGCCCAAAAATGGACCGGCGTCCACAGGAAGATGATGCCGAACAGAACCCACGCCAGAGGACTGAGGACGCCCGTCACCCCGGCATAGCCAACGAGGGGAGGGAATGCTCCTGCCGCGCCTCCGATCACGATGTTATGCCAAGTTCGTCGCTTAAGCGCCATCGTGTACACGAGCACATAGAACAACAGTCCCGCCAGGGCCAGAACTGCCGTGAGTAAATTTGCGACCGATGTCAGAACCGCAAAACTGATCGCTTCCAGGACAAACGCAAAAATGAGCGCGTGACTTGAGGGAATCTGTTGAGTCACGGTTGGCCGGGTAGCCGTCCGCGCCATTCGGATATCGATGTCACGGTCGTACACCATGTTGATCGCGTTGGCCGCGCCAGCCGCAAAGTAGCCGCCGATCGTGAGCGCCAGCATCAGCCATCCTCCCGGCCATCCTCGAGCGGCGATAAAGGCAGCGGCGTAGGTCGTAAAGAGCAAGAGGCTGATCACGCGCGGCTTTGTGAGCGCGATGTAGGCTTTCCACAGAGGGACAGCTGCCTCTGTGGGGCTCGCCGCCGTAACATTGGTGTGTTTGGGTATCTCGGCCACTGCTTCCCCGGCGGTCACTCCCACTGGGATCGGGTCAGATAGGGCCTGATAGAAGGCCCACAGCAGTGCTACCCACAATACGTCCGCGATGAGGAGGTGGCCCAACTGCATCCAGATCGGAGCTTTCATCACGAGATTCAGCACTCCGAAGCCCATCTGGAATGCATACAAACCGATAACAACCTTGGCGTATTTTCCAAGCGCAGCAGATTGGCGAGCTTTGCTCAGGTAGTTCATCAAGAAGAGCAGAAACACGCCGACACTGGTCGCCGTAAGAGGATGTGCAGCTCTCAAGCGAACCAAGAAGTGCGAGGCTGGATTCAAATCATCCTGTAAGCCACGGATCAACGATTCGGAAGGATAGAGCATGTTGCCCAGTGCCGCAACCGCTCCGGTGATCCCCATCAACACCGTGAGAATGGCTCCAAAGGAGATCGCCCAACCCAAAGCGCCTTGCCCAGTCATGCGGATCGGCCGACGCCCGGAACTAAGCCAGACCACAAGCGCCAGGGAACCAAGGAGCATGAACGTATTCGTCAGGTGGATTCCCATCCATACCGCTCGCTGCACGCTCGGATCGGTAGCTACCCATCC
The DNA here is from genome assembly GCA_018268255.1 of Armatimonadota bacterium. Lineage (GTDB taxonomy): Bacteria > Armatimonadota > Fimbriimonadia > Fimbriimonadales > Fimbriimonadaceae > UBA2391. The sequence goes on from JAFDWX010000001.1 coordinate 50,409, forward strand.
CTTGAGCACCAGCTTCGCCCCCACCGCAGATTCGGTGATCGTAAAGAAGAGCGTGGCAAATGCGGCCTTTCTTAGTTGCGTGCCTTTTGGAGCCGCTCGGAAACAGAGGACCAGAAGCGCCACGATGAGCGGCCCGATAATTCCGCTACTGACTCGGTGGAAGTATTCGAACCAAGTTTGGAGAGGTGCCCCCTTCGGCAGGAGCGTCCCATGGCAGTCCGGCCAGTGATTTCCACATCCATCGCCACTAAAACTCGCTCGAACAAAGGCGCCCCAAAGGATAACGGGCACCATATAGAGAAGATTAAAGAAAGCGAATTTATAGAGTTTGGATTGTGGTCCGAGGGCTCGCCAACCCAATGTTGACGAATTTGTCAACAATCCCGTGGAAGTAGTTTCTGCGGCGACCGAGTCTGGTACTGGCTCGGTTGGGTTCGATGGGTTGTTATTGAGCGAATCGTTCAGCGAACTCCGTGGACCTTCTGGCACGATTTGACTACTGTACCGCGACAACGACCCCTTGTCTAGCGGTTCAGGTGCTTTTTTTTACTCTAGATGCTCAGAACACCGCAGAAAGTTCCGAGCCCTTCCTATTTTCCGGGCGACTTGGCGTATAGTGTTTTTCTGCGCGAGCATTGGCTCGCGATTTGCAAGATCAGTTCTCCACTGGTCGAGGGATCAGAAAACAATGAGGAAAATCGCGTTTGTATTGCTAGGAATTGCGACTGCGATCGGAGCCGTAGCTCAGGTTACCAAGCCGATCCGCTACGACTCATTTAAGTTTGGCAAGGCCTACTATCACATCGCGATCGCTGACCTCTCCACCCAACAGGTCAGCATCGAAACCGTCCTTTCCCGAAAACTCACCCCGGCTGCACAGCTCGCACGAGAAAACGAAACGACGGTTGCTCTTACGGGCACGTTCTTTGATCCCTCCACTGGCTATCCCGTGGGAGACGTCCTCGTCGATGGGAACCTCATGGCAAAAGGACAGCGCGGATCGGTTTTGGCCATCAACTGGCAGGGCATTCCACATATTTTCGACTCGGGCTTTCAGTCGATGGTGGACTGGACTGATTATCGATTTGCCCTTCGAGGTGCGGTCCGAATCATTACCGCTGGCAAAGTTTCCCCCAATCCCAAAGCCCAGAAGTTCCGAGACAGCCGCATTTGGAGTCGTGCAAGCCGTACCGCAGCAGGCATCACCGAGGATGGCCGGCTCATACTCGCCGCGACAAAGGGAAATGTGACCCTCAGCGAACTCGGGAAGGCTTTGCGAACCCGTACCGTAGTGGACGCGATCAGTCTGGACGGTGGAGGATCGACGTTCTTTATGTATCGAGGAAAGACTCTTATCCAGCCCAACCGACGGTTGTCGAATCTGCTCGTGCTCAAGGAATCGAGCGATACGATGGCTGGATTGCCGGGATGGGTTCAAGTTAGCGGTTGGGTGGCTCGCAGGTAGACTCCGCGCACGGTGAGCGTCCCGAAACTCAATATTGTCATCCCAGCCTATAACGAAGAGTCTCGGCTTCCATCGACACTTGCCCGGATCGTGGAGTACCTCCAAACCCAGCCCTATCAATGGGCGATCACTGTTGTGGATGATGGATCGACGGATGGAACAGCTGAGTTGGTCCGATCCCAGCCCGACTCAAGAATCTCACTGCTCGGTTATCCAGGCAACAAAGGAAAAGGTCACGCAGTTCGATACGGAATGCTGCGAGCCGAGGGCGAATTCCTACTCTTGAGCGATGCCGATTTGGCTACGCCGATTGAAGAGGTGGAGAAGCTGTTTCCAGCGGCGGAGACTGGGTGTCCCGTGGTCATCGGCAGTCGACCACTCAAGGACAGCAAGCTCGAAATCCGGCAGCCGAAGTATCGGGAATATGGGGGGCGCGCGCTCAATAAGCTGATTCAGTCTTTGGGTGGCCTTGGCGGGATCAGCGACACGCAATGTGGCTTCAAGCTTTTCTCGCATCATGCCGCCCGGGAGATTTTCTCCAGGTGTGCGCTGAACAACTTCAGCTACGACTTCGAATCCCTGATGGTCGCGCGAGATTTGGGACTGGAGATTTCGGAGGTTGGCGTGCGATGGAGACACATCGAAGGGTCGAAACTCCGACCGTTCCGAGATGGAATCAATGCCGTCCGCGACCTCATCAAACTACGAATGATGGGTAAATCGCGGAGGTTGGAGAGGAAGGAGCCAATTGGAAATTGAGGAGTACAGTCGCATGTACTCCCTGGAGGACCGCTACTGGTGGTTCGTCGGGCGACGCACCTTGGCTCTGGGATTGCTCAAGCGATACCAAACCTCTCCCAAGCTAATCCTCGATGTTGGCGCAGGTACGGGAGTCGTGTCCAAAGCCATCGCTGAACAATGCCCGACCGTGTCGCTGGATTTCAGCCCAGAAGCCCTCAAGTTTGCGGCTAAAAGAGGCCTTGCGAAGTGCCTCCTGGCCGATGCCAGCCGTATCCCGCTCGTCGGTTCTACGTTCTCCGCTGCAGTAGGGCTCGACATTTTCGAGCATGTCGAGCATGACTCTGCAGCTCTCGCAGAAGCCTTCAGGACCCTTGAACCAGGTGGCGTGTTAGTTCTGAGCGTTCCTGCGTTCCGATCCCTGTGGGGACCGCATGACATCGCCCTCCATCATTTCAGGCGGTATCGCAGAAGTGAGGTACAGGAAAGGCTGACTCGGGTGGGATTTTCCGTCGAGCGCTGTTCCCACGCCGTCTTCTTCTTGTTTCCACTCGTTATCCTCTCGCGAGTCATCGAGAAGTTCAGATTCGGACCGCCGAAGGCCTCGCTGCCGCTCTTCCCAGAGTGGCTCAATCGGATGCTGATCGCACTCCAGTCCTTTGAAGCCCGACTGATCTATGATCGTGGTTTCAATCTGCCTTGGGGCAGCAGTATCGTGGCGGTTGCGAGAAAGCCGTCTATCGTAGAAGAAGTGAGATCGTCATGAAATACCGAGTCGGCAGTGTTCCCTATCTCAATGCCAAGCCCATGCTCTGGTCGCTCCCCAACGATGTGGAGGTGCTCTACGATGTTCCATCGCGACTTCCGGAGCTACTGGAAACCGGTGACGCTTCCGCGATTCTTGTTTCGAGCATCGAGTCCTTGCGGATGCCCGGTGCCAGAGTTGCGCAAACGTCCATCTCTTCCCTTGGTGCCGTTGAGAGCGTCCGCCTTTTTTCGAAGGTTGAGTTCGACAAGATCAAGCTTCTCGCCTTGGATCAAAGCTCGATGACCAGCAACGCTCTCGCCATCATCCTGCTTTCTGAACTCTATGGATGCCGAGCCGATACTGAACTGATGGCTCCTGATCTGGAGACGATGCTCGCCTCTCGGGATGCAGGGTTGCTGATAGGCGACAAGGGCATGGCTCAGTCGGACGATTCCTATTTTGTGTTGGATCTAGGTGAGGCGTGGGCGCGATTGACCGGTTTGCCGTTCGTTTGGGCCATGTGGACCGGATATGAGGAGTTCAGCCCCGAACTCGCATCGATTCTTACACGCGCGTCAGCTGAAGGGATGGAAAACCGAGGCGAAATGTGGTCTTGGGTGGAATCAACGTTCGGCCCCCAGCCACCCCTCCACAAGAGGTACCTCTTTAACGTGATGGACTACCACTTAACGGAGGAACATTGGCGCGGATTGACGGCTTTTGGCGAGTATCTCCTCAAGTACCAGCTCATCGATGGTCTATCGCTTCCAACTCGGATTGGCGAATCCATCGCAACCGCTGCTGCTCGCTAAATCCAATGGCCTGACCCCCACAATTGGGGTCAGGCCTCGCTCCAAGGAGAAGAAAACTGTTACCGCAACCAGTCAGCGACGAAGATGTTGGTTTCGCCGCGGACTAAGCCATTTCTGTTACTCGCCCAAACGAGCTTGGTGCCATCCTTGGTGAACATAGGAAACCCATCGAATTCAGGCGTGTGGGTGAGCCTCCGAACATTGGTTCCGTCGATGTTGACCATGAATAGGTCGAATTCGCGTCCCTTGGGATCACCGTAGTTGCTCGTAAAGATGATGCTTTTGCCGTCGGGCGTGATGAACGGCGCAAACGAAGCGGCCCCCAGTTTGGTCACCTGCTTCATGTTGCTTCCGTCTGCATCCATGATCCAAATCTCGAGCTTGCTGGGACGGACCATGTCCGACTTCAAGAGCGATTGATAGTCAGATAACTCCGTATCAGATTCGATCAGGTCCCGTCGAAAAGCGATTTTGCTTCCATCCCAACTTACAAACGGTCCGCCGTCATAGCCGGGATTATTCGTGAGGCGGATGATGTTCTTTCCATTCAGATCTGAGCGATAGATTTCTAGGTCGCCATCCACCGTGCTTGTGAAGGTCATGTATTTGCCGTTGGGCGAAATGGTGGTCTCGGCAACGTAGTGATCGTTGTCCAGAATTTTCGTGATCTTGCCTGTCGCAAGCGTGCGCTTGTAGAGAGCGAACTGGGGATTGACCTTCCAAACATAGCCCTTTGACATGTCAACTGGTGTCTGGGGACCTTTGTTTTTCTCGAATGTCGAGCTGAAGTAGATAGCCTTTCCGTCTGGAGTGAAATAGCTGCAAGTGCACCGTCCCTCTCCGGTGCTGATCAACCGCTTGTTGGATCCATCGGCTTTCATTGTAAAAATCTGCTCGTCGGGGTAGCCGGGATAGTGGGCCTGAAATGTGATCGAATCACCCGCGACATTCCAGTAGGCTTCGGCATTCTGGCCACCAAACGTCAGCTGCTTCAGGTTCTTGAAGTGCCTTTCTTCCGGGCTCAGCTTGGGTGCGCCATATTTCCCTTTGTCAGCATCCGGATTCCCTGGCTTAGGACCCGTGACGGGCTCGCCGAGGCTTGCCAAAACGGAGTGGGCAAAGCACTCAGAAGTCGGTTGCGGAAGGACAAAAGCTGGTTGCGAGATTAAGAGGAGAGCGGACAACAACATAGACTGGTCATTACATTACGGTCAAAGGGAACGCGAACCTTTGACTGTGGTGATTGTTGATCTTGACCTTTAACGAAAAGTTGTCACGGTGGCGCTGTGATCGGCATCACAGCGCCACGGCCAATTTGTCTGAACAATGTTGCTATTCGGTGTTTGTGACCGAACGGGGCCGCGCAGATTTAAGGGCAATCTGCCGGCTCCTTCTTATGGCTGGAAGTCGTCGATTTTGGGTGGAGCCGCAACCTGGGGAATTTGCACGTTGCTGGTTTCTTGCGACTTAACCATACTATCGAACAGCTGCTCGCTGATATTGGCAATTGCATTGGGGGAACTCGGCATAAACACAACCTTGGTCTTGTCCCCATGGGCGATGTCGCGGAGCGCGTCGAAGTACTGGTTCATAAGCACTAGCCGCATCAAATCGTTCGAATCAGCAGTTGGAATGGCCTTTCGGAGGCTGTCCACCGAGACTGCCAAGCCCTGAACAATAGCTTCGCGCTGCTTGGCGATACCTTCGCCCTGGAGCCGCTTGCTCTCGGCGTCCGCCTCAGCTTGGAGGACCATCCGCATCTTGTGAGCTTCGCCCTCGTTTCGCGCGGCGATTTTCGTATTCTCCGATGCCATGACTGCATTCATGGCCTGGACAACTCCCGCGGCCGGCTGAACCTCGTTGACGAGCGAGTTTTGGATTTCAAAACCGAATTCGGACATCCGCAAGGATAACTGACTATTCACGGCGTTGCCTATCGTGTCCTGATGCTCAAACACGTCCTTGAGCTCCATCCGAGCAACTTCGGTTCGAACAACGTTGAGAACAAAGGCTGCGATCTGCTGTTCAGGAGCAGCAAGGCGATAAAATGCGTCTGCGACCTTGCTCGGAATCACTGAATACTGAACCCGGATCATCATATCGACAAACACGTTGTCTTTCGTCTTGAATTGGCCCGGAATGTCGAGTTCCTTGATCCGAAGATTCATGAATCCGGCGCGACTTTCGATAAATGGGATCTTGAAATTGAGCCCAGCATTTGCGAGTCGATTGAACTTCCCGAGTCGCTGAATCACCACCACCGTTTGCTGCCCAACCGTGAAAGCGAAGCTGAAAATCACGACCAGAACCAAAATCACGGCCACCAGCACGCCAACAAGATTTGACGAAGAGTTCGCTTGAGCTATTAACAAAGTCATCTATGCACAAGGGACGTACTAACAGGCGGCAGGGTTGCGAGGCAACCACCTAGGTCCAAATTCCGGGCCCGCGGGTTAAGGAAATGGAGTCAAAAAGCCAATACAGAGAGAGAAGACTAACTGTTGACTGCTTAGATGGACCTGAAGGAACTCGCTGAATATCGGTTTTGGATGAAAGGACCACGATTGTCGGACCTGGTTACCGGCTGGGTCGTGGCTTCCGAAGATGAGGCAATTCTTCTTGAGATCACAAACGGAGCAGTCGTCACGGTTGGAGACTCCTATATCTGTTCTGTCACAACCGGAAAAGGTCTCACCCAATTTAGAATCAGCATCACCGACGTGATGCCTCAGCATGTCCGTGGAATCATCGATTCAAGAATCAATTTGGTCATCACCAAAGAGATTCCTCGCAAACGATTCCGGGGCACCCACACACTCACTTATCAGGGCGAGAGTCTGATGGTCGAGGTAATCGACATCTCCAGCAAAGGGGTTGGGATTATTACGCCCATTGAACTGCCGAGACGCGCTGAGGTAACGCTGGTGTTTATCCTGCCAAAGGGTGATTTGGATGTTCGAGGGAACATCCGCTATTCCGAAGCGATGGATGAAGGCGGGACGAGTTTCCGCACCGGGATCGAACTCCAACAGATGGGGCGCATCGATCGCGCACGTTGGAACGTGCTGGTCAACGGCGGTGGAAAAGTCGCTGAGACTCAGCCAGTAGCAGAAGCCAGCTAATCTGCTTACTCAAACCTATAGAAATCCGTTAGCTTTTCCAACTATTTGGATAAGTATGGCGAAGTTCGCTCTAGAAACCCATGATCTCTGCGTTACCTATAAACGCAGAAGAGGTGGGCCATTGCTGGCGGTTGACAACCTTTCGATCTCGGTTGAGCCAGGTGAAATTGTGGGCTTTTTGGGGCCCAATGGTGCTGGCAAGAGTTCCACGCTTAAAGCATTAATGGGATTTGTTGAACCGTCGCATGGTAAAGCAGAAATCTACGGGCTCCCAGCAGGCAGCGTCCAGTCCCGAGCACTCATTGGATATCTGCCCGAAGTGGCCATGTACTATCCCTATTTGACTCCTTTGGAGACTCTGCGACTTTACGGAAAGTTGCAGGGGCTCTCTGGTGCGAACCTGGAAGCCGAAATTCGAAACAGACTTACACAAGTGGGAATCAAGCATGCTTGGAATCGCCAAAACCGAACTTTATCTAAGGGGATGCTCCAAAGAGTCGGCATCGCCCAAGCGCTTTTGGGTGAACCCAAACTCCTGATTCTTGATGAGGTTACGAGTGGTCTCGACCCGATCGGACGACGAGAATTACGGGACCTCTTGCTGGAAACCCGGGACCGAGGGTGCACATTATTCTTCTCTAGTCACGAGTTAGCAGAAGTGGAGATGCTCTGCGATCGCATTTTGCTCATCGACAAAGGAAATCTCATTGAACAGCGCGATCTCACAACGCTGAAAGCAGAACTCAGAGAGTTTGAAGTGGTGTATCGAGGAGCGACTAACCTTCTGGATCTCACACGCGACATCACAAGCAAGGATTGGGAAACCTATCACGCGAAGTTCCGCACCAAATCAGAACTGATGGAGGCCATTGCAAGAATCCACCGCTGTGAGGGCACAGTTGTAGACCTAATCGCCAGGGAATCGACTTTGGAAGACTATTTCGTTGAGACAATTGGGAGGGCGGCATGAACTTTCGCGCTATCCAAGCTTTGGCAGGAGGAGTAATCCTTGAATCCATCCGCCGCAAAGACCTTTGGGTCGTTGCCATTCTGGGATTCCTCATTTTGTTGAGCGCCAGCGTTCTCGGTTTCTTCGGATTTCAGGGTCTGGAAGCCTTTGTCAAAGATTTGGCTGGAAGCGTCGTTGGATTGTTCAGCACGATCATTGCTATCCTGACCGCTTCAAGGCTGGTTCCCGAAGAAATCAAGAACCGGACGCTCTACCCCCTGATTTCACGGCCGATCAACAGGTTTGAGCTTCTGGCTGGCAAACTCTGGGGCGCGATTGTCGTTACGTGGATCGCCTTTCTTGTTCTATGCGGCCTTACTGCTTTAGCGCTCACCTTCTTCCACGTCCACTTCGAAGTCATCATGTTGCAGTACATTTTCTGCAAGATGCTAGGGCTTGCTGTTGTGTGCAGCATCAGCCTGCTCTTGAGTCTGCTGATGACGATCCAAGCCGCGGTCACGTTCAGCTTCATCGTGGCTTTTGGCACCTCGATGATCACTCGCGCTATGACGATGGGGTACGACTCGGCATCGCCTCTGGTCCAGTCGATCTTCCGAGTGTTGAATGCCATCTTGCCTCAATACGATTTATTCGACTTGGGTAGCCGCGCCGCCAATTCCGGATGGGGCACAGTACCGCTTTGGGTGATCGGTGCTCTCGCTGCGTACGCGGTCGTGTACATTTCTGCCACGCTTGCACTCAGCTGGGCCAAGTTCCGAAGGCAGGCTATTTAGGAATGAAAAAGTCTGCTGCGACCACGGTCACCGGCTTCTCCACACTGGCTCTTGCGGGCCTGATGGTGCAGCCGCTTAAGCCGACCATCGCACCGCCTGCACAGGTTTCTGGCCTCGATGCGCATGAATCCCATGCTTCGGCGTCGTTGCTCGGGCAGTTTCGCACCAACATCTCTGCTTGGCTATGGCTGAGGACGGATCTCTATCTCCACAACGGTGTTACGCTTAGGCCACGCACTGAGTTCGAACGAGCGCAAGGTAAGCGCGCAGTCGGGTCGGGCGATGAACTCGGAAAGTACCAGGGCGACGATAACAACGTCACCGTCATTCCAAGCAAAGAGCACGACTTCAGAGGCTGGATCGGCGATCTGGAGCGAGCAACAGGTGCTTACAAAGATATGTCGGGCCACAAGCACAATAGCCCGCAGTCGACACTACCCCTCTTCCGCTTGATGACCTGGGCGGATCCTCAGTTTGTGAAAGGATGGACGACGGGTGCAACGGTCATTTGCTGGGGCAAACACGATCGTGAAAACAAGGCAAAGAAAGCACTTGAGTTCCTTAAGGAAGGGCTTCGCCAAAACCCAGACAACGTTTCGATCCTGGCCGAATATGGTGGGGTATATCAGCGAAGGCTTCACAAGAGCGCTTTGGCAATTCCGTACTTCGATCATGCCATTTCGGTGGGGTCGCGGCAGTTTGACCATCTCAGTCCCGAAGAGCAGGAATCTTTGCAGGACGCCTACCGATGGTCGGTGATCATCCGTTTTGTCTCTGGCCTCACTCAGGAAAGCCGAGCAGTTGCGGCCCAAGGCCTGAAGTTCTTCAAGGACGACCGGGTGCTCTTTCGCGTCGTGGCAGCCCCGCCCATGCCATTAAGCGAGCGCAACTTTAAGGGACTACTGGACACTAGGATGGACGCGTTTGAGCGGCATGCCAAACCGGAAGCCGCGCACGAGGATCATGACGAATATAGTGAGGATTCAGGCGACGACGAAGTCCACGATCATCCTCATTAGCGGGCGCCACGAACATTCCGGAGCAGATAGGCTCCGAGCGCCAGGGCGAAAGCCGAAACCACAAAAACCGCAGCATATCCCTTAACGGTGTAGCTGTTAACCATCTCACCACCAACGTTCAGGATGTGGACACCGAAGGACTTTACAAGAAGACCAGCCGGATAAGCCGCCATGGCTTGTGGCAGGGTCATCGAGATGTGCCAAACAGCCATGTCTTTTGCGGCGTCGTCTTTGCTCGGAAGGACGTCGGTCCCGAGCGCCCAGTCGACGCTGATGTACGCGCCATAGCCTAACCCAAACAAAATGCCCGCACCGATGACCTGTTCAAGCGTTCTGCAAAAGATGAAGACTACGCACATGAACGCCATGAATCCGTTGGCCCAGTAAACAATCTTCTTCCGTCCGAGCCTGTCGCTGAGTTTGCCACCGAAATAGCCCGAAATAGCAGCGAACAAGATGACGCACACGCTGATGATCGCAGTCGCCTGCTCGGGGCTTTCGACCTTGATCACATCCGCCAAATAGTACTGAAGCAATGGGACAAACGAGTAGAAGCCGTACATCACGAGCGCCCGAGTGATCCACACCCATCGAAAGTCCATGCTTCTGAAGGGATCAACCAGGCTGGGCATGTAGGTGGCCCAGTTGATGGGCTCGAGATTCGACGCCAAGCGACGCTCTTTGATGCCGATCATGCTCACCACAAGCCCCACGGTGAGGCCGAGCCCCAAGAAGAAGTAGGAAGCAAAGTAGGCGTTGGTCTTCGGGAGGAAGCTTGCAACGAGAATCCCGATCACCGTGCCGATCTGGGACATCACTGCCATGTATCCGCTGGCCTCACCTCGCTGCTCTTCCGGAACGAGGTCCGGAATCACGCCGCTAAATGCCGCCGTGGCAATGTTGTTTCCAACGGTCATCAGGAAATAAGACCCTAGGTAAGCATAGATATTTCCGGCCAGACCCGAGAAGTAAATCATGGCGAGCCCCGCCAGATTGAGCGTGACTCCGACGAACATGTAGGGTCGCCTTCTGCCCAAACGATGAATACACCGGTCGCTGAGCGGACCCACGATGAGCGGAATGAGGAGCGCCGCTATGGCTCCGACCCCCAGTGCCAGACCCATAACTGGGCCTTTGTTGGCCCCGACCATCTGCTCCACTTGCGCGGGGACAAGGATGATAATCAGAGCTCCCCAAACGAAGTTGCTAGCCGCCCAGAATGCGGAAAGTGCCAGTTGATCGACTACGGACAGCCGCTTGGGAGGCTCCTGGCGTGGGTTGGGCGACTCGATTGCATCCATTCAGTGTTGCGATGTTACTCCAGTATCAACCAGGCCACCTTGGTAAGAGTTTCCTTCTTCGAGGCTCGGAACTTGGTTCGCATCCATGTCAGGCTGTACCAACCCAAATGGGGTGGCTTATGAGAGGGCATGGGGAGAAAGGATCCTGGCGGGCAAGAATTTTTTCCGATTTCCGACGAGAAGTGGTACACAATCTGCCGTTCTGCTATATAGTAACGCTCATTGTGGGCAGCGTAACAAAATTGAGGCGAACGCTTTCCGTGGTTGTGGCTGGAGTGATCTGTGCCAACACGTGGGGGCAATCTGGCACTTTACAGGAACCAAAGAGCAGTTGGGCAGTTTGGGAAGTCAGCGAATTCCTAAACCCATCACCAAAGCCATTCAGGAAACTTGGGGCTCGAGGCGTAATCCAAAAAACCAACGCGAAACCCGCAACGCCGTCGATCGGGTCTAACGAGCGCGAAGAGTTCGAGTCAGAAGAGCATGAGTACGAGAACACAGAAATTCTGAAGGAACGGTGGGCCAATCGTCTGGCTCCGGACGCTTATGCGATGAGCGGCGATCTCTGGAACAAGAGCCCCATTAATATCGTTCCTGGAGATGGGATTTCTTCCTGGAAATCGCTTGGCAACTTTGTGGAAAACCCTACGTCGACCAAAGCCTACGCGGGTCGTATGGAGTGCGTGACATTTGCCAACGATATCTCCCAAGGCGCCGTTGTGCCTTACATCGGAGCGGTGGGAGGTGGGATTTGGAAAAAGGTCGCGATCACAGGCTACTACGTTCCGGTCAACGATAACCTTCCAGCCTCCGCAAGCATCGGGGCGATGGCAATCGACCCCAACGACAGCCGTAGGATGATTGTTGGAACAGGTACGGAAAATCGCTTCGGCGGATCCGGCGTCTACCGCACGACCAACGAAGGCGCAACTTGGAGTCGCCTCACCATGCCGGGAGGGACCCAGCCGAACTACTGCACCCGAGCCGTGGTGGACCTCAACGCTGATGGAACCGGAAACACGGTCTTGCTCAGCACCGACCAGGGTATCTTCCGCACGACTAACTTTGGAAATACCTGGACACAAGTCCTGACAGGCGTGATCGATGATTTGGTCAAGGACCAGACTGCACCCAACTGGTGGTACGCAACTCGGCAGGGCCAAGGCATCTATCTCTCTGCGAATTACGGTGTTACGTGGAATCGAGTTCTGGACACGACGAGCCTTGCGATCCCACGAATCCGCCTAGCCTATAGCGATGCAGATTCCGTCCATGTGTACGCACTGGCGTTTACGGCGGCGAACACTCTTAGCGCGATCTGGCACTCAAAAAACTATGGCCAGTCGTGGCTACCCGCGGACAACATCACGTTTGCTTCTGACCCGATCGGCGCCGGACAAGCATTTCACACCAACTTCTTATTTTGCGATCCTACGAATGCGGACACTTTGTACTTCGGTGTAACGACGGTCGCAAAGATCACGAATGCGAGAACAGCCGTCGGTAATACATCGACCACGGCGTTTGACGGAGGGCATACGGACTATAACGATTTCGTTTCTGACCCAACGAACTCTGACATCTGGATTCTCAACGATGGCGGTGCCTTTATCTACTGGAAGCAGTTTTCCACCTTGTTCGATAGCCCCAGTCGATTCGGGCTGTCGTGTCTTCAAACGGTGACAGACGATCAGGCCATGGCAGAAAGCCGAACCAATTTCAATCGTTTGATTGCCGGGAACCAGGACAACTACACGATGCGCATCGATACCGGCGCGAGTCAGCCGTTTCTGCGGATGGGCGGCGCTGACGGAGGACGGGTCGGCATCAATACCGACGACGGCAACTGGCTGTACTCGAGCTTTGGGCAGTATGGGGGCGCTGTCCCATTCCGCCAATTCTTCAGCACAAATGGAGGCACCAGCTTTACGGACATCACCGACTCCGGGCTCACTCAGTGGGCACAGGCCATGGTTCCCGATCCTTATCCTGGCTATGGAAAGATGGTGTACTCAGGGAACAACAGCAGAGTCCTTCGAATCGATACAAGCACGGGCAGTCCTCCTTTCTGGACCGAATTCGCATCGGAAGTGGCCCAGACGACACCACGATCTGTTCGGACAACCGAAGTGAGTTACGACGGAACCGAGGCCGCTTGGATCACTTTCAACGAAACATCCGACGTTGCGTTTGTGACTGCCGGCTCAAACCAGGCCCGCTTCTTCACGTGCCCGATCCCATGGGCATCTGCAAGTACACGACCTCTCGTCGACTCGGATCGGTGGCGAGCCTATTACGCCTATGCCTGTTCGGCTAACAATGGAGGAAACGCCCCACAGGTGTTTCGCACCACAGATTACGGCGCAACCTGGACCAATATCACCGGAAACATGGCATCCATTCTCGGGGTTGGTCGAGTCTTCCACGTTATCGCCCATCCCTACTCGTCTAAAGTCCTTTTCGCTGCAACCGAATTTGGAGTTTTGCGCTCCGACAACAATGGTACGACCTGGTATCGCGACACGATCGGAATGCCAACCTCTACTTACACGAACGGCCTTCGATTCAGTAAAGCGAGCGATGGCTATGTTTGGCTAAGGGTGTCGACATTCGGGCGGGGCTACTATGAGAAACGAATGGATGCCACCAATGATCGGCCGGTCCGTCTCAAGGCAGTCCTAGAGCTTGATCCCCGAAACTTTCAGCAGGTCACGGTTGAGTTCCAACCGTTCTATCTGGGCAAAAGCTTCACCACCACGCCGACCGCAACAAACGGAGTCTTGGACACGATCATCTTGGTTGATCCGGGTAAGTACCGAATCCGCATCAAAGGTCTCCACCACCTTGCCAAAGCGTGGGAGAACGTGGACTGCATGGGCACCGGAACAGTCACGCTCAACCAACTGATCTTGCCCAATGGAGATATCGACAACGACAACTCGATTACCATTTTTGACTACTCGGTCCTATCGGATTACTTCGATTTGAATAGCTCCGTTTCGAACTGGTTCACCACCGGAAGCAACGGCGCTGCGCCTTATCAAGCCGATCTCGATGGCGACGATGCGGTAACCGTATTCGACTACATCATCCTGAGCACCAACTTTGACCAAACCGGAGTCGATTAGAAGCTGCCAGCCCCGAATCCAGTAAACAAGTTGCCTTAACATCCAGGTATCGATCACAGGCAGAAGTGATCGATACTTGGATCGGTTGAGCTAACGTGGGAACCGGTGAGAGTGCCGGGTTCAATCTCGGATAGGTCCCAAGGCGGTATCCTCCACGTTCGATGAGCTTCTCGCAACGGACTCGGCTATGTGGTGATCTGAGGGCAGAACACGCTGGCCAAGAAGTGGTTTTGAACGGCTGGGCGCACAAGATTCGCGACCTCGGGGGCCTGACGTTTGTGGACCTTCGGGACCGTTCGGGGATCGTGCAAATGGTCATTGACCCAGCCAAGCTCGATCCCAAAGAAATTCGGTCCGAGTGCTGCCTAGCCGTCCGTGGCAAAGTGGCATTGCGAAGCGAAGAGACTCGCAATGCCAAGATGTCAACAGGCGACATCGAGATTGTGGTTGACGCGTTTGATATTCTCGGGCCTGCGAAGCCTCTCCCATTTCCTGTCAGCGACGAAGACCAAATGAGGTCCGTCAACGAAGAACTGCGCGTAAAGTACCGATACTTGGACCTCCGTCGGCCTTCCATGCACCGCAAGTTGGCGTTGAGATCAGCGGCGGTTACCAAGATGCGCCGATATCTGGACGAGCGCGGATTCTATGAGATTGAGACTCCGATCTTCACCAAATCCACGCCCGAAGGCGCACGCGACTATCTCGTTCCCTATCGTTTGGAGCCAGGCAAGTTTTATGCGCTCCCGCAAAGTCCGCAACAGTACAAGCAGATCCTGATGGTGGCGGGAATGGAGCGGTATTACCAAATCGCCCGATGCTTCCGGGATGAGGCTCAGCGCGCTGACCGGCAACCCGAGTTCACTCAACTCGACATGGAGATGTCCTTTGTCACGCAAGAGGACGTGCTTCAACTCATTGAAGGTCTGGGTGTTACGGTTACAAACGAGCTGATTGCCGAGTTTGGGATGGACCTGGAGCCCATCGAACCGTTCTTTCGACTCACCTACGACGAGTCGATGGCGCGATACGGTTGCGACAAGCCCGATTTGCGGTTCGGTCTTGAGATTTTCGAGATCACGGACCACGTGCGAGAAAGCGGGTTTGGTGTGTTCAAGAACGCGGTCGAGGCAGGTTCGAGAATTCGTGGCCTACGGTATCCGGGCGGCTCGATCCTTTCCCGGAAGGATGTCTCTGGACTTGAGGATTTCTGCAAGGAGTACGGTGCAAAAGGCATGGCTTCCTTCTATGTCGCCAAGTCGGCCGACGATGGAGAGGGCGTGATCTCGTTGCCCAACGGAATGTTTGTGCGCGGTGGATGCAGTAAATTCCTGTCCGAGTCGGAGTTGCTTTCCATTCTGAGCGAAGCCAAATCGGAGCCGGGCGACCTCCTCTGCTTTATTGCCGACGAGTATGCCGCTGGAAACAACGTGCTCTATCGATTGAGAAATGAGATTGGTTCACGTTGCGGTCTGCGTGACCCACGCAAACTCAAGTTCGGATTTGTGCTCGACTTTCCGCTGGTGGAATGGAATCCTGAAGGCGGACGCTGGGATTCGGTCCACCACCCGTTCACTGCGCCCAAGGCAGAGGACCTGCAGTATCTCGAAACAGATCCTGGGAAGGTGAGAGCCGATTGCTACGATGTGGTTTGCAACGGTGCGGAGTGGGCGAGCGGCAGCATTCGAATTAACCGTCCCGACGTGCAAGCCCGAATCTTCCACTTGCTGGGAATTGATGAAGCCACCCAGCAGGCTCGTTTCGGACACATTTTGGAAGCCTTCCAATACGGCGCACCTCCGCACGGCGGCATTGCGCCCGGGATCGATCGGTATATCATGTTCCTCCTTGGAGAAGACAATATCCGTGAAGTCATGGCCTTTCCGAAGGTCGGCAGCGGCTACGATCCATTTATGGATGCCCCCAGCCCGATCGACCCAATGCAGTGGGCGGAACTTGGACTGCGCCTGAGCTGAAATGGCGCTCGCTGACCACGATATTGTCCTGCCGGAGGTCTTGTGGTCCAACGTCCAGTCGCTGGAAGGAGCCAATGCTCCCGCAACTGCCGAAAGAGCGATTGCCAACGTTCTGCGGTTGCTTCACGAGTGGAAGGAAACACCCATTCGCATTTTTGATAATGCGTACTGCTCCCTGGTGGTAGAAACGGAGGCTGGACACGTCCTCAAAGTCCCAGTGGTCGGGGAAGAATTGACTTCTGGATACCGAGCTACCCGAGCGATGAGCGGATTTGGCGGACCGAGGGTTCTACGGTTTGAGGACGAAACCTCCGCTTCGTTGATGCATCGTCTCACACCGGGAACCACCCTGGCAGAGGTTAACTTGTCGGATGCCGAGGGGATTCCCATCGTCTGCGACCTCCTTCGACAGCTCTGGAACGCTCCGGAGTTTGAGCCCGGAACCGCGGAAGAGTGGTTTGCTCCACTCTTGGATCCAGGGGAAACGCCAAGTTTGGTTCGGGAACGTGAACTCTGTCTCAAGTTGATCGCAACTACAACAGACCACGTCCGGGCTCACGCAGACCTGCACCATTACAATGTGCTGCTAGATGGTCCCAACTGGTTCATGATCGACCCGAAGGGTATCTGGATAGACCCTGCCTTTGAGCCTTGCGCGTTTATTCGAAACTGCCTTGATAGAGCTGAAAATGTTTCGGCAGCAATTCGTCACCGAATCATCCGGTTCGCCGAGTTACTGGAGCTCCCCGCCAGCAGGATTTGGGCCTGGGCTCTGGTGGAGACCAAACTCTCAAGTTACGATGCTTCAAGTCCGCTGGAGTTGGAGTTCGCCTCCCGAATCGACGCTTTGGAGGCCTTAGAAAGTGAATTTTGGCCCTAACGTGAGAAGCGCGACTCTGGGCAGATGTTAGCCAGAGCCGCGCACTATCGAGATGGAGATCTGGTTAGGCTTTCTTCTCGCGGACAACCAAATCGCCCCGCTGCACCGCGCCACCAAAGTCAAACGTCAGATCGGTTTCCTTCGCTTTGAAGTGAATTTCTAGGACGTCCTTAATCTCCTTGGTTTCGTTCGGGTGTTTCAGGTCATTGACATTAACCACTGCCTCGCCGTTAACCTTTCGAGGTCCATTCTGCGTATGAACGATCAAGACTGCTCGACCGCCGAATCGCGCCTTAGTGCCATCCACGCCCAAGTTGGCGAAGGGGCCCATTTCAATGACGGTCTTCGGAGTCTTATCGGTGGCTGGTTGCTCGAACCGGAATCGGCCTCGTACAACGACATCGCCTTTTTCGGTTTTGACCTTGACTACCTCAAAATCTGCTTGAGCTCGTCGGCCGTCGCGAGAGAGCATTCCGACTTTGCCATGAGTCACGGCGAGCACATCGCCGCGGCCGGCCTCCTGGGCGATACCGAACACTGCAAAACCAAGCGCAAAAACTGTCATCCACTGCTTCATATTCACGTTCCTCTGGAGAAGCTTCTCCTGCTAGGGCGAAACGCGAAAAAGCCCTGGTTGTTCACACCAGGGCGCAAATTTTCCACAAAACTTAACTAATTCGCATCAACAAGCTTGGCTTTGAGTGCCTTCATGGCAGCTTCAGTTCTGCTGTTCACTTGGAGAGCTTTGAGGATATTGCTCACGTGGTTTTTCACGGTTTTCTCCGCGATGCAGAGCTTGTTAGCAATGTCTTTGTTGCGGAGCCCTTGAGCGATGTGGTCCAGGATTTCCGATTCCCGTTCGCTGAGGGTGTACAACTCGGTGTCGTCGGTATCGTCGTCATCCTTTATCCGACGGAAGTCTTCGATCACTTTTGCCGCAATTCGAGGGGTGACCTTTGCTTCACCCTTTTCTGCTAACCGGATGGCCTCGATGACGTCCTGTGGTGTGGAGGTCTTGAGCAAATAGCCCAAAGCACCAGCGCGGAATGCTTCGAAAATGGTGTCGGAATCCTCGTTCACCGTTAGAACAACGACTCGGACGTCTTTCTCCTGCTTGAGTAGCCTGCGGATCAGTTCCACACCGTTCATCCGAGGCATGTTGATATCAGTGAGGAGTACATCAGGCGGGTCGCTGAGACACAGGTCAAGGGCTTCTTGCCCATCTTTGCATACACCTAAGACCTCACAATCGGTCATGAGCGAAAGCGTCTTTTGAAGCGCATTTCGATATGCCGGTTCATCGTCAACCACCACCACTCGAATCGGAGCAGACATGCCTGGCAGTATACAGCGCGAAAAATTCGGACGTGCAAAAATGAGTCCTACTGCTCATGCCTGTCATTTCGGTTCGTGGTCTCAAAGTCAAATTTGGTTCGACTCAGATTCTTCGAGGAGTGGACTTTGACCTTGAGGCTGGCCAGACGCTCGGCGTGGTTGGCGAATCAGGTTGCGGCAAATCCATGACGGGATTGACCTTGATGGGTATGGTGCCTCATCCGGGCCACGTTGAAGGTTCCATACGCCTGGAGGGTCGCGAACTGCTGGGACTTCCGGAACGCGAATGGCGCAATCTGCGGGGCGACCAGATCGCGATGGTCATGCAGGATCCGTTCTCGAGCCTCAACCCGGTGATGCGTGTGGGGGACCAGATCGCGGAGGTGTATCAAGTTCATTCGGCCATGTCTTATCGACAGGCACACGCCAAGGCGGTCGAAATGATCGGGCATGTGGGGATACCTGACCCCGAACGGAGTGCGCGAAAGTTTCCTCACGAGATGAGCGGAGGGCAGCGTCAGCGTATCGTGATTGGATGCGCTTTCGCCGGCCGCCCCAAGGCACTCATCGCAGATGAACCTACCACTGCGTTGGACGTGACCATCCAGGCGCAGATTCTGGAGCTGCTGGGCCAGCTTCAAGCTGAATGCAAGACCGCCGTCATGCTGATTTCCCACGATATCGGTGTTATTGGTGAAGTTGCTCACCGGATGGCCGTGTTCTACGCGGGAAAGATCGTGGAGACGGGTCCGACCGAGAGAGTTCTTCGCTCACCCCAGCACCCGTATACTCGGGCACTGCTCGCGGCACTACCCTCTCCCGAAAAGGACACTTTGGAGTCCATTCCGGGGCAGCCACCGCGATTTGAAGAGCTCGAATCTGGATGCTCGTTTGCACCCCGGTGCCCATTTCGATTCGAGAAGTGCCAGGTTGAACCCGAATTGATGGTTGCTGAGCCTGAGCATTCCAAGGCTTGTTGGTTAGATTCCCAAAATTAGACCGGTCGATTTCACTCTCGAACGTTTGGACAAGCCACGAGTGTCCGTGCTTACCAAGGAGGCGACCACGGACACCAGTGAAAAGGAAGTCTCACCCAATGTGATGGTACACATCCCAACCTAGGTACTTTTCAAGAGCCTCGGCGGTGGCTTCGCCTACTTGGGCCAGATTAAACGCAACGTGGTGTTCGAACCCGTTCGTGCAGGCGTACTTGAGCAGTTTCTGAAGCCCGGGAACCCGAGCCACGCCAAATCCTCCGAAAGTGTTGAGCAAGTCTCGGGTGAGTTCGCCTTCACCGACGTAGGCTCGCACCTTGCCGTCGAGATCGTCAGTGGAGACCCGACAGAACGTGAATGGACCGGGGCGCATCCGACCGACGATGGTCCCATAGGTGTTTTCCTTACCGACGGTTCCCGCGATGATCTCTTGATAGTCCATTTTCTGGTCCTCAAAAACCGATTTGGGGAGATTTGAGCAGTGGAAGACGACCGCTTTATCTGGATCACTTCCATAGTTATTGTTCCAATCCAGAAGCGCAGACGGTGTGCCCGAAGCGCAGACAAGGGCGTACATCCCGACAACTCCCGCCACGTCCGTTTCACAAGCGCTCGACATCAGCGAGTCCGACATCATTGACATGATCGTGCATGGAACCACGCCGTAGAATTCCTCAAGTGCGGTCCAACATTGGATTGCCGTCATGTTGAGCTGGGCATCTCGGACCCAGTTGTCGATGGCCACTCCCATCCGAGCCATTTTGTTCAAGGCTTCGACCGGTATGCCCGCAGTCGAGGTGTAGCTTTGGATCCGCGCGATTTTGGCCACTACCGATGGATCGTCCGTTGCAAGCCGATTGGCCCACCCCATCAACTCGAACAAGTCAAGGGTATCCACGGAGATCCCTGACCGCTCCAGGAGCTTTTCACTGTAGCGGACTGTGTTAAACGCTGTCGGGCGTGCGCCGATCGCGCCGATACGGGCTCCTCGCAAGCCACGGACCACGCCCATGATCGACCGGAACTTCGCCAAATCAGCTCGGAATGCGGCCGACTCGGGGTCAACCGTGTGGTTTGCAGTCAAGCTGAATTTGATCCCGTACTGACGCAGGTTGTTGCACACGGACATCTTGCCGCAAAAGCTGTCTCGGCGGTCCGCAATCGTCATGCGCTTGTCATCATCCGCAAAGGCATGCACCAACACGGGGACATCCAAGCCAGAGAATCGAATCGCATTGGCAACGGCTCGTTCGTCACCAAAGTTTGGTAGCGTTACCAAAACTCCATCGATGGAGTCTCGCTGGGATCGGATGAGATCCCCCCAAGCCCTGGCATCTTCCAAACTCTCCACCGAGCCGTACTGTCGGGCAGATTCCGGCAAGGTGAGAACATCAAACCCCTCCCTTTCCAAGACCGACAAGATGGTCCGGCGACCGGACTCACACAGATGAGTCGGGAAAAACCCTCGGTTCCCGATAAGAACAGCAAGTTTAGGCTTACGAATGTCCATAGCGATGTTTCAGACTACTTTGAATTAGAGAGTGCGTGATGGCCAAACATGGATCTCGCTTTGAGGCAAACGGCCTTGCCCTGCTGGCGATACCTTAGGGTGCCGTTGGCAACGGTGCGAGCATCCCAACCGGCTTGGCCCACCTTGGGTGAGACGACCCGTGCTGGGACGCCATTGTCCCAAACCACCAAGTCCAAAACAAATCCCTGGACCTCGACGTCCAGTTCATCACCTCGGTCGACCACCGTGATATTCGGCTCCGCTAGCTGAATTTCCTTCGGTTCCGCCAACAAAACCCAGCGATCAAGGTCGGGATAATCAGGATCGTAAGCGTGAATGGCAGTGGTTCTCGGATCAAATCCGGCCACTTCCAACTCATCAATGATGCTCCGCTCGTTCGATCCCAAGTTCCAATCCACTTCCTTGAGGAGTTTCGTTTCACCCGTTCGAGTATCGACTTGTGCGATGTGCAGTCTCCCGGAAAGGGCTCGAGTCGAGTCGTTGGAAATCCAGAACCCGATACTCGGCTGGCCAATCAAGAACTCAGCGCTGAGAAGCAAGTCTGCGTAGAGACGGTGGAGTTCAAAGCCAGCGGGCTTCAGCAGAAAGCCGTAGTCTTGCACTGCCCAACTCGACACGGGCCAGCAATCGTTGAACTGCCATATGAGGGACCCTCGACAGAACTCGCTGTGGCGAAAATGCTCGATTCCGTATCGGAGAGCATCTCGCTGGTTCAATTGGCTGTAATAGGTCCAATCTTCCACAGTCTGGCAAGTCGGATAATGAAGGTGGACGTATCCCAAAAAGGTCTCATCGCCCTTGCCGGTTTTGTCGTGGTGGGCGACCGCAGGATTGGGAAACTCACCCGTTTCTGAAGGTGCGAGATACGCTTCCCACTGGCTCATCGAACATGACGAGGCGAATCCGAATTCGGACGAAAATCGAGCTGTCGACTCGCTGTAGAACTTCCAATCCCCTCTCCCGTGCCAAACATCCCAGCAATGGCTGTCGCCGTAGCCTCCCATATTGCAATTCCGTTCGCGGCCGATCGGAATAGATTCATCGGGCGACATGCCGACTGGGCTGGATTCGATGTAGGGGCAACCAGGATGGATGCGCTGGACGACATCCGGAAGGACCTCGTCGTAGAACGGCGCACCGTAATAGCGGTCGACATTTGCACCCGGTCCTCCCCACATGCCCTGAAACATGGAGAGATTTTCGTTGTTTCCGCACCACATTGCCAAACTGGCGCGATGGCGAAGGCGGCGAACATGGTATTCGGCCTCCGTTCGAGCAACTTCTTGCCACTCGGCATCATCCGGATAATACATACATGCGAACGAAAAGTCCTGCCATACCAGGATTCCGTTAGCGTCACACGCATCGTAGAAGTCATCCGTTTCGTATAGTCCACCACCCCAAACACGCAACATATTCATGTTTAGGCCTTTGCACTTTTGTACTTGAGAATGATAACGGTCACTGGAGATGCGGCTTGGGAATGCATCATCTGGAATCCAGTTTGCACCGCAGGTGTACATGGGTTTGCCGTTCACGTAAAACTCAAAGCTCTCGCCGTATTGATCTGGTTGGCGGATAAGCTCGACGTGCTTGAGTCCGAAGGATTTGGTCGCGGTCGCGCCATCAGTAGAAACAGCGTCGACTCGATGCAAAGTCTGCGGTCCCATTTTATTGGGCCACCACTCGCCGCCGATGATTTCCCACACACCGGTCTGGATTTCTTTGACCTCGACCTCAATTTCCTCATTCGGAACAAGGGTTAGCTGCACCGGATTTCCGGTCGAACAAATTGCGGACGAAGACACCCGGTACTTGCTCTCCTCCAGCCATTCCACCTGAATGTCGAGATCCGTGATTCTGGAGTCGAAGGCTCTCAATTCAACTCCGCCTACGATGCCGCAGGACACAAAGCGTCCGTTCCAGTCCCATCCGAACTGATAGCCGGGCTTGCGAACGAAGGCGCGTTCGTCGAACCAGTTGTAATTTTGGGGAAGCCCATGCTTGTCGAACCATGCGTAGCGTCGCCTTTGGCCGGTGGTTACTGCCGAGTCAAATTCGATTCGGAGCGTGTTGTTCCCCTTGGCCAGCTTCCCAGAAACGTCTACGGTGATCGGCAGATGGTAGTTGTCCGACTCTGCGATAAGGTTGTCATTGAGATAGATTCGCGCAACCGTGTCTAAGCACTTAAAGTGCAGTTCTTGGTGCTGATGACCACCTTGGAAGTCGAAAGTGCACTCGTAGGTCCAGTCGGCCTCGTCGACCCACTGGCATGCGTATTCGAACCTACGGGCGTAAGGGTCTGGAATGACGCCAGCACGTGCCAAATCATCATGGACACACCCCGGAACCTGAGCCTCGATCCAGGTGTCAGGGCGCAGTTGGGGACGTGCGTAGTCCATGGGGGCGTGCCGTTGCTTGACGCGCCAGTTTTCAAGAGCTAAATTGCGGATTGCGAGAGTTTCAGGTTCAAACACGGTGCTCATGGTTGGCATTAAAAACCCCGCGACAAAGTCGCGGGGTGAGACTCATTGTGTCAATAGGCAAGTTTACTTGCCAGGATTGGCTGCAGGTGGTGGACCTCCTGCTTCCGCAGGAATTTCCTTCGACGGATGCTCAAAGTTCTTTTGTTCGTCCGCCGACACCTCGGCTTTCTGTTCGCCACAGCCAGCAAGGATTCCAAGGCCCATCAAGCACATCAGGAGTAGAGAGACTTTTTTCATTATCGATATGCGTTCCACATGTTTTCAGCAGGCTTGTTGTTCTGATCCGGGTTAGTTTTAACCGGATTCATAACCTTAGCCGAGCCGTCCGTGAATGAGAATACCGCTTGGTCTGAATACGGGGCTGAGACAGCGCCAAACTTACAGTTCTTGTTTACGGCGAGGGTAGCGCCGTTGGCCACCGCGACATATGCTCCCTGAGCGTTACAGTCGTTGCCGCCACCGATGACGCGAGCACCGTTGGGAAGGTTGCCCGGGAAGCCCATGCTATCCCACCAGTTCTGACCGGCGATGAACAATCCCACGCCCCAAGTCGGCTGGCTGCCGAATCGCTCAGAGAACATAACCGTTCCCGAAGGATTAGTCACGTTCGAAGCGGTGGTGATTGCGCGTCCCATCCAGTTTTGCGGGCCGCATCGCGTATCGGTCAGGTTTTGGACCAAGCCCATCACACCAACCATGTCGTTGATCGAGCCAGTCCACGTAATAAAACCGTTGGACACGTAGCTGATGTTGATGCCGTTCGCGTTGGTCTTCAGCCAATCTGGCCATCCAGCCTTGGATTTCGGGTCGGTCGGATCGCGTAATAGCTCGAGATTCTTGACGTACGGCTGGGTGTCATAGGTCCAACCACCGTCTGTAGGAACCCACCAGCAGGCACCAGATCCCATGGGATAGGTGTCATCTGCATCGTTGGTGTACATTAAGACGCCGAGCGTCAATTGCTTTGCTCCGGAGAGTGCACCGGTTTTCTTTGCAGCCATTTTGGCCTGAGCAAAGACCGGGAACAGGATCGCCGCGAGAATAGCAATGATAGCGATTACGACTAAGAGTTCAATTAACGTAAATGCACGTTTTGCTTTCATTACCTAGATCTCCTCATTGAGTTGCGTTAAGGCTCCTTGTTAGACTGGGAGCCCATCCCGATTGAAATCGATACTGTGCCCTTTGGTAGGGCAAATCACCACGAAAACTGGTAATTTCACCAGGCTTTGAAGTCCATGTGGCTGGTGGTGCGCCACAAAGGCCCCGGATAACGAGCTGGTGAGGAGCAATCGACGTTGCTGGTGGATGGATAGGATCGTCGATTCTCTGCATAAGCAGATCCACAGCTAACTCGCACATTCGATCCCAATCGAGCGCTACACCGGACATTCCCTGGCCATCAATTGCAAGGTCGACATCATCGCCGATGGTAATGACCGCGACGTCATCGGGTATCGATAATCCCAATCCCAGGAGACATTCCACGATTTCGGGAACGTACTCGTCCTGGAGAACAAAAATGGAATCAGGGCGATCTGCACTTGAGAACCGAGATTCGAGCAGCCTCATATCTTGCCTTGTTTGACCGCTCGTGTTGGTGAAAACAAAGTCGCAGCTTCTAGGGTGTAAGCCGTTCGCAAAAAGCGCGTACAGATAGCCAGAAAACCGCTGGTGCGTGTTATCCAGCATGTCCATCATGCCAGCGATGGCAACACGTCTCCTGCCCTGCTGAATGACGTGGCCGACGGCCTGCGACGCAGCCTTTAGATAGTCAAAGGTGACGTGGTCGGAAGGCACATTTGGAATTCTGTGGTCCAAGGTGACGATTGGCAACTGGGTTGCGACCTCGTTGATAAGCTTCGCATCTCCGAACCCGTCGAACGCCCAGACGATTGCACCCGCGAAGTCGTTTTCGAGCGAGTAGCTGAGAGCCTGCTCCATGGAATGGTGGATCCGCCCGCCCAGATGCACCAGGTGAAATCCGCGCCGATGGAGCAACTCATTGAGCCGGACATGCATTACTCGAAGGACAAAAGTCTGGTCGTCGATCAACGCGACCGTCCTGCTTGTGGTTTTTCGAGCGCTTCTGCCCGTCACCACGCCCTTGCTTGGGACGTTGTGCGCCCATCCGGCATCGATGAGGTGGCCCAAGGCGCGACGAACTGTGCTTCTGCTGACGGAATATTCGTCTTGCAGCTCGCGCTCGGTAGGCAAAAATTGGCCGGCTGGGATCACTCCCGTGGTGATCTTTTCTTGCAACGCAAGCGAGATCTCCTTGAAAGTATTCCGACCACTGCGGGTCACCGGTTGTTTTTGCGCCATTGCAACTTCATTATACAGAAGATATCGAAAAATGAGAGACAATTTTTGGATATGCGATACTCTGTGTATATATTGGGGTAAAAGCCCGATACCAGAGGTTCAATGATGAGTCTTTCGACAATCCTGCCCTATTTCCTTCTCGCCAGCGGACAACAGTGGTTCGGCCCCGTGGAAGTTCAACTCCCGATTTCGACCTCGGGAAATCCGTTTGATTATGAAAATACAGATGTTCGAGTCCGCCTAACAAGTTCAAAAGCGAACTATGAACGACTCGCATTCACCTCTCACGGAGCCTGGAAAGCTAGGCTTGCTGTTCCGGTGGCCGGGACCTACAAAGCTGAAATTCTACTAAATGGCAAGGTTGTCGGCAAGCTGCCTCAGCCCATCGAATTCACCAAGAAATACAGTCGGGGACTAGTCATAAGAGACAAGAAGGTCTTTTACGACGGGAACAGCCAAGAGTTTTGGCCAGTAGGTCACAACTTGGCGTGGGTCGATAAGGATCAGAAGGACTACGTGACCAAGTTCGCCAATATGGGCAAGGCGGGGATCAATTGGACGCGCGTTTGGGCAACGCACTGGAACGACAGAAATCCTTATTGGGTGATGAGCTTTCCACAGCCCAAGCCCGACGAAATGAGCGAAGATGCTCTTGATCGCTGGGACCAGGTGTTCCGCGAAGCGGAGAAGAATGGAATTCACGTCCAATTAGTGCTATTCCACCATGGCCAGTTCAGTTCAACGGTCAACCCCAATTGGCCGGATCACCCTTGGAACGCCAAGAAGGGCGGCTGGCTTCAATCCGCTTCCGAGTTTTTCACCGATCCCAAGGCAAAGAAGCTGACCAAGCAGTGGCTGCGTTACGCAGCGGCGCGATGGGGGTGCTCACCGGGATTGATGAGTTGGGAGTTGTTCAACGAAGTGCAGTTCGTCGATCTCGCGAGTGAGCCCGGAGGATGGGCGACGATCGGCAAATGGCACGACGAGATGGCGGATTTTATTCGCTCTGTGGATTCGTATCACCGCCTCATAACGACCAGCAGCGAGCTGGATGCTCCGATCTGGAACAAGATGGATTACATCCAAGGCCACGGATACCCTTCGAGCATCGAGGGTCTGCTGATGGGCACAAAACCCGATGCTAATAAGCCCCTGTTCTATGGTGAGATTGGTCTGAACCGGGGTGTGCAGGGTATTGAGGAAGAACGGCTGATTCGAGATGGAATATGGGCCGCTTTCTTCGCTGGGCATGCTGGCGCAGGACAGTACTGGTATTGGGACCATCTGGACAGAGCGTCTGCGATGGCTGAGTACAAAAAGAACATCAATCTGATCGCCGAGCTCAAATCGCCCAGTGCCTTTAAATCCGAACCCATTAAGGCAACTGTGGCACGTGGAGGAATTTTGAAATTCACGCCGGGGCGAAGCTGGGCCAAGACGGACAAAACCGAGTTCAATCTGCCCGCAGAGAGCGGAGCAGAGTTCTCGGGGCAGGTTTCCTCGTTCCTGCAGGGGCCAGGGAAGCCCGAAATGCAAGCGGGACCTTTTGTATTCAGATTCAAAGCGTCCAAACCGGGCAAATTCACGTTGCGTGCAGCTCAGGTGTCCAGAGCGGGCGCCGATATCGAAATCAGAGTGAACGGAAAGGTCGCTACGAGCCGAACCTATCCCGGTGGAGAGGGCGACCAGCCCGCTCCAGGGAATATCGTGGCGAATTACCCAGCCGGTCAAGTTGAACTTAAGGTGATCAACAAAGGCCCAGATTGGTTGAATGTGTCGGGCTACGAGTTTGAGGGCTTGGGTGCGGCCGCGTCGGTCGTGGCTTCCCGAGCCAAAAACATGCTCGTTCTCAGGATCAAGTCAGGAAAGGTCGGCGAGCGTGTGGAGCTAGCCACAATTCTGAAGACACCAGGCCGACGCCGCGTGCTGGTCACCGACCTTGAGACTGGTAAGCGAACCGTTGAGATGATTTCCGTGCCTGTAGGAAAACTAGTCTGGAAGACTCGCTCCACGGATGAGCTACTGATGTTTCCGCTGAGTTAGTGATCGTTTGGCTCTGAAACCATTTGGCTGACGAGCTGATCGATCTTGAACGACGTGTCTTCTTGATTCTGGAACAGCTGTGCCATCATGCCTAATCCCAGCATGGTGGCGCAGAACGTATATGGATCGTTAAACGGATCGTTGGTGATGCGCGTCGCATAACCTGCGAGATTTTTGGATTCCCCGAATCGCGAAGCCCAGACCTGGCTGAACCTCTTCAACTTGTTCCGAATATCTTCGTTGGTTTGCGAGGCCACAAACAGCGAGGCCCAAACCCGAAAGAATCGACTGCTGGGTCGGCAATAAGCCTCAAAAAGCGCCACCTCAGCTTGGAGCCGAGTTACAGGGTTATCTGCCCGAGCCAGGATCTTGTCGCGATCTGCCAGATACCTTTCCTCGGAGTAATCCACCAAGGCCGAAAGAAGATCGTTTCTCGTCGGGAAGTAGTAGTGGACCGTAGCGTGGTTGATCTGCAGCGCCTGGGCGATGGCTCGGGCGTGGAGACCTTCCAACCCTTCTCGCCCCACGATCTCGTAGGCGCATTGCAATAGCTCAGTCCTTCTATCCATTTCCATCAGGCATACCCACTGGGCCGCCCACACTTTGAGTATTGGCGGCAACCCTCTTGATTTTAAGCTGAATTCAGTTCAAATGAACGACTCCGTGCTGGAACACAGGACAAATCCGCTTTCCGACACCTTGGCGATCTTTGAGCTAGTATGGATTTGTGCACAGTTCCACGATCACTTACGTCGGAATCGACCTTGCCTGGTCCGCTCACAACGAGACTGGAATCGCGATTTGGGGCGATCAGTTGGATGTGGAGGTCGGAGTGTTCAGTGTTCCGGAGATCGTTGATCGACTTCTCAGCTTGGATGGCCGAGTGGTTGCGGCGATCGATGCTCCGCTCATCTCGGAACCAGGCCGCATGGCTGAACGCGAACTCCAACGCGTATATGGAAAGCACAAGGCGTCTTGTCATTGCGGTTCGTGCGAACTACTCGTCAGTACGGGCCGGGATGCAGGAATGCGACTGGGAGTGGCTCTCCAAGAGGCGGGTTTCAGCCTCGATCCGGTGAAACCCAGCGACAAGTGGGCGTTGGAGGTGTATCCCCACGCGGCCATGGTTGCGATGTGGAACCTGCCTTATCGGCTTGAGTACAAAGCCAAGCCGCGTCGGACCAGGGAGACCAGGACCTCGGCCTTCCGGCGCCTGCAAGAATTGCTCAAAGGCGATTTGGGTGGTGTTGATTGCGGCGAGCGTAATTGGCTGGATGTGGATCTCGAACCTCTCCGTGGGAAGGCACTCAAGCGACTGGAAGATGGACTCGACGCGATTACCTGCGCAGTAGTCGCGCGGAAGGCGCATCCGGACAGGCTAGACGTGTTCGGGAATGTTGAAACCGGCTACATTGTGGTGCCCAAGCGGGAGGAGAATTCGAACTAAGCCAGTTCATTCAACTGAGTGGTCGCACCTGCGTGTGCGCATTGTTGCAGAAACAGGCTAAAAACCTTGTCAGTCCAAGCCAGTCGTGTTAGTATGGAGCGATGGCAAGGACGAAGGCAATTCTAGCGGTCATTTGCGTTGTTACTGCAATCTTCATACTGCTGGCTCCCAAGGCAGCACGCGCCACGACCCTGTATGTCACTCGGCGCGGTTCAACAGCCAGCACCGGGAGTTCTTGGGGAACGGCAATGTCAAGTGTTCAATCGGCGATCAATTCGGCCGTATCGGGCGATTCCATCTGGGTACAGGAGGGCAACTACTTCGAACAGCTTGTGCTCAAAGATGGGGTTACGATTATTGGAGGCTTCTACGGCAACGAATTCACGTCGCTAAACAACTGGTCTGAATTTCCGACGAGTATTTTCGGGCGAATTACAGCTAACTGCCAAAACCTTGGTTTCACCCTCAGCAGACTGAAAATAGTTGGCACGCAGGCAAATGGAACTGGCGGCGGTGGCGCAATGAACCTCTCCGGCAAGGGAACGCTCGTCTCCTGCACCATTTCTGGCGGCGCAGGTGATTTGAGTGTCAATGGCATCGGAGGCGGCGCGTACGTTAATCTCAACTCATCGATCAACTTTCTTAGATGCAGGTTCATGGCATGCGCGGCCGTGTCCTATTCCCTAATCGGTGCAGCCGAAGGCGGAGCGCTATTCCTGACTTCCGGAACCAACCGCGTGGAGTCCTGCATCTTTGATCACTGTGCCGCTGAAAACCTCTATCAAGGAATTGGTCCCGCATACGGGGGTGCTATCGCGATCCGCGAATCACTTGCGACTTCGTCAAATGTGATCATCGGAAACACCTTTGTTGAAAATTTCAGCACATCAGAGGGCGATGCCATCTCAGTAATGCCGGTTGGCACGGCTAACGTTCCTACCACGATATTGCTGAACGCTTTTGACCAAATCTCGAACGGATACGCTGGTCCTACCGGTGTAATTCACTCTGGAATGTCGAATACTACCTTGGCACTCAATCGATGGAGTCCAGCTATCCCGATCCCTACAACAGGACCTTTCAATAGTAGCAATAACGGAATTGCGATATTTGACTTCGGAAATTCCCTCAGGCAGGATTATCATCTCGGACCCGGATCACAGGCATTTAACGTCGCTTCCAATTCTAGTGCTCAACGAGATATTGACAGCGAGCCTCGAACTATGGCGGGAGGCACCGACTGTGGCGCAGACGAAAATGCATATGGGTTGCAAGCGCACGCACTGCTTTCTATTTGCCCTCTCAATCTGGATGGCGCTCCCGGATTTGCAAATAGGTGGGTGGAGTTGGACTTTGTCAAGAACCACGTCGTAGTTCAAACACTTCACTCCGCGTTCGACTCGGCAGGTTGTTTGGACCTAACGGTGCCGCCAAGCTCCAACCTTGCCACTGCAACAGAGTTAATTATTCGAACCCCAAGGTTTCTTGCGAAGAAGGTCCCCCTCAATTGGAGTGTAACAACGGCAATGAAGATATCGCCCTACCTTGTGGGAGGCGATTTCGATCAGGATAACGATGTCACAGTCTTTGATTACCTAAGCCTGTCGAGCAACTTCTTTTGGGGCTGGACCGACCTTGAATGGTGGGAACCCGACGCATTTGGGGTGACTCCGCGAAACTGTGATGTGGATGACGACGGTTTTGTCACCATTTTCGACTATGCGGCTTTGTCGAACAATTTTGGAATTCCTGGCGATGTCCCCTAGACCTAGGTGTAGCAGACCGCCGAACAATCGACCTGACCGTGAATGGTGAATGCGGCCACATTGTGGTCCCCAAGCGGGAGGAGAATTCGAACTAATTCAGTTCATTCAACTGAGTGGCCGCAAGCGTGTGCGCATTGTTGTGAAACAGGCTAAAAACCTTGTCAGTCCAAGTCAGTCGTGTTAGTATGGAGCGATGGCAAGGACGAAGGCAGTCCTATTGCGCGACCAAATGGCCCTTGTAAAACCGTTAAGCACTCCTGGTCGACGAATGCAACTCTCATGGCACCGCCTCCTGGACTCCCCAAAAGATTTGGCTCCGGAGTCGTGACAGGAAAAACCCTAACTATGAACTCTGGCCTGCGCAACTGGATCTCCACGGTGTGGACCCCGCCGTCAACGAGTCCGATCGATGAATTTGGGCTTCTTGAAGCCCTGTCCCGCGCAGATGACGTCTGGAGTGAAGATGAGAAAGTAGCAGTCTTAGGAATGGCCGCGGGTAGTTGGCTACTACTGCGGTATGAGGATGTTGGCCAACTTTTAAAGAGTGATTGGCCGTTAGGTTCATTTGCGATCTGGGTCTTGGATGGACATGCCGTGAACAGGTTTCCACAACACAAAGACGTTATCGAAGAGATACGCGGATTACTGCTCGCCGCTCTACCAGAAGCCAAATAGGCTGGGTGAAAACCGCTCCGCTACGTGGGAAGGCACTCAAGCGACTGGAAGATGGACTCGACGCGATTACCTGTGCAGTTGTCGCGCGGAAGGCCAATCAGAGCACGTTTGACGTGTTCGGGAATGTTGAAAGCGGCTATATTGTGGTGCCCAAGCGCGAAGAGCTAGGGCCTTGCCGGGACGAACCTATTTGAGTTCACGTCAAGCTCGTAGTGAGTCGTGCTTGAATCCGTGATCTTGAATGCTACTTGCCCTTTCTTGTCCGTGTAAAACTCTGGCACCGAGAGGTGCATCGTGGCCTTTCCGATGGTGTCCAGTGTTATCTGATAACCCGATTTTGTCTTCGAGTAAACATGGACACCGTAGTTGCGTCCCGTGGCACCGAGAGAATCACAAACAATGAATCCGGATGCCTTGGATAGGCCTCGATCGCCATAGGGAAAAATGAGGACGCAGTACTGTGGAGACCTTTCTGCCGAGTACAGAATCTCCTCGTTCCCCCAAGCTACAAAAGACGTGATCGAGACAAATTGACGCTCCTCGGCATCCGCAATCAAGGTGAATGTATCCATTGAAAATGGATTCTGTTGCCGCGACAGGAAACGAAGCGGCTGACTCACAGAGTCGATCTGAACGCAAGGCTTAGTCGTTTGGGAAGGAGTTGCCAACTCATGGGTAGGCGTGTTTTTGCACCCGTAGCAAAAAAACAGTCCCAGGATCAGGATCAGCGAGGTTCTCACCACCTGAATCTACAACAAAAAAGCGGGGGCCGAAGCCCCCGCGACTCACTGAGGATGAAGAGAAAAATTAGCGGGCCGGCCGAAGATCGCACTTGATGGTCGAGTACCCGTCGATCTCGAACTGGTTGATCTCAATCGTGTGCTTGCCCCCGAGTTTCACCGTGCGTTCATACGTTGTAGGGCCCGAATAGTGCCACTCGTCGATGATGAGCTTTCCATCGAGCTTAACGCGAACGCCGTCGTCAGCAGTCACGCTCAGCACGTAGGAGCCCGGATCGATCTCGAACGAGCCATTGGAGACCGTCGCGAAATAGTCCTTCGGGCCGCCCGGGAATGGCTCGCCGTACCACGCAACATCCAACTGCTGGGTCTTCATGGTGTGGATAGGCGTCCCTTCTAGCACCTTGGCAAATTCCTCTGGCTGGGTTCGCGGGTCGCTCTTTTCTTTTTCCCACTGATAGAAGTTGACCGTCCAATCGATGGGTGCCACGAATCGCTCGAATTGGAACTTCACGGGCTTACCAGCTGGAGTTACGACTCCTCGGTAGTCCACCGTTTCCTTTCCTGTGTATTCCAATACGATTCGGACATTAGTCGATTTTCCACCCTGAAGCCTTGCTTCCAGCATCTGGTTGGTCGTTCCAGATTTCGCCGAGAGCGTCACGTTGGGAGATACCGAGACCAGTTTCCACTTTCCAACGGGGCCAAGGACCTCAAACTTTTCGACCGTTTGGCCGTTCTTGTCCAATGCACGACCGCGCGGCCAGATTTTTGGAGAACGGAAATCGTAAGGCCCCCACTCATCAACCAAGATGTAGCGGCGTCCACGCATGGTGCCCTTGGGCAAGAACGCGTTCATACCGCCTTTGAGGGGGGCAACCTTGTGTTGCAACGTCTCGGTCGAAGGCTTCATGTCTTGAAATGCCTTGAACATCGTCTCGAATCTGCCCACGTACTCCTTCGCCGGGAGGTCGGCAAGCTCGTTTCCGCTGCCATCAACCATCGGCTTCGGGAGCTCGAACTTCTGTCCCGTACCCTCCTCAAGCCACTTGTTGTTCTGCCATTGGGCAAAGCTGGACTCCACATTCTCCTTGGCTCCGCCGAATTGGTTGCCGGTTGCCTTGAAATCTTCCAGCCGCTGACCGAGCAGGAACAGATGTTGGTTGTTGCCGGTGACGTTGTCTTTGAGGAGGATGTTCTTGGTCTTGGTGAGGTTGAAAACGTTGCGCGAAACACCGACAAACTCGTTTCGGGCGATCACATAGTTTCGACTTGAGCAATCTCGCGCCTTGGCGTATGCGAAATTGGGATCGGTCTGGTCATTCATCCACAGAGCAATGGACTCGTTGTCTGCCACAAATCGGCTGTCGGTGATACGGTTGTCCTGGCCGTGCTCGATGGCGATGGACTGCCCGTTCCAGCCAAAGTAGTTTCCGGTCATTACCGTTTCGTAGCTATATCCACCCCAGATTCCATGCCAGCATTCCAGCATCAGATTTCGGGCGAA
This sequence comes from Armatimonadota bacterium, assembly GCA_018268255.1. Taxonomy (GTDB): domain Bacteria; phylum Armatimonadota; class Fimbriimonadia; order Fimbriimonadales; family Fimbriimonadaceae; genus UBA2391. The sequence continues at coordinate 84,191 of JAFDWX010000001.1, forward strand.
GACATTGCGGCTGAAGGTCGCTTCGATTCCATTCGCGGGAGAGTGCGACCAGTCGTTTTCGTACAAAACGTTGTCGTTACAGCCACCCTTGCCGGTATCCATGGTGTACTGGCCAGCCCAAAGGAAGAAGCCATCACCGCCATGGGTCCCGGAGTTGTAAGCAAAGATGTTCCGGTTGGATTGCTCGTAGATGAGCACACCTGTAGAATCCTGACCTCTGTTGTAGACCTTGTGGCTATATCCTCGGACGCACCAATCAATTTTGTTGTGCATGATCCGGTTGTCCGAGCTCAGATAAAGGCCAACTCCGACAGCACTCAAGAATGAGAAGTCGTTGTTCCAAGCGAGCCCCTTGTTGCACTCCATCAACATCAGGCCGCAGGAACCGCCGGTGATTTTGGTGCCGCGGACCTCAAAGTTGTCGCACTTCCGCAGGTAGATTCCACCGCCGTAGCGCAACCACTCATCCTTCTCGTTGTGGTGATAGCTCATCCAGTCCGAGCCATCCTCGCGTTCGAGGGTGCTTTTCAGGTGAGGCTTCCAGTTGTAGCTGAAATCGGAGTCCAGGATCTTGAGTCCTTTGGAGTTTCGGCCGATCAGGCCCACCTGGTACCCGCGCACGTGCAGGTTCTTGAGTGTGATGTTCGACCCTTCGACTTTAATCCCAAGGCCGACGCGCTTGTCGGGATCGGTGGTCAGCGGTGTTCCACGTAGTTCCAAACCTTTGAAATCGATGGTGATATTGTTGCCGCGGATAGTGAGAGCTGGATTTTCCAGGTCCTTGCTCGCGAGCGACATCACCCCGCCGGAAAATTGAGTGGACTTAGTGATCACAGTTCCCGGGACCAATTTGGGTGGGGCACCAAGTACCAGCATCGACCCTGCGATAGCGGCGAATATGGACATGAAAACGTTTTACCTAGAATAATTGGAGTCTGAACACCCCACCGGTCTTAAATTCCAAATCAGCGGTACAACTAAACCGTGGACCCATTGAATATCGGCTTCGTCGGAGTCGGAAATATCAGCGGCATTTATTTCGACATTTTGGGAAATCACCCTTCGGTGAAAGTCGTTGGCTGTGCAGATTTGGACATGGATCGAGCTAAGGACGTCGCGAACAAGCGCGGCATCGAGGCCATGGCCACTGATGCCCTTCTTTCTAGTCCGAACATTGATTTGGTACTCAACCTCACGGTGCCCAAGGTCCATGCTCCCATCAACCTGCAAGCTTTAGAGGCAGGAAAACACGTCTACTGCGAAAAACCACTTGCTCTGACTTCTCCAGAGGCACGGAAGCAGGTGGAACTGGCGCAACAGAAAGGCTTGCGGTTGGGATGCGCTCCGGACACGTTTCTGGGAGCCGGTATCCAAACAGCCCGCGCCGTGCTAGACGAGGGCGCTATCGGTGAGATTATCGATGCCCACGCATTTATGCTCTGCCGTGGCCACGAAAGCTGGCATCCGTCGCCGGAGTTCTATTACGAGCAGGGCGGCGGCCCAATGTTCGATATGGGTCCGTACTACGTCACGGCGCTTGTATCCATGCTGGGTCCAGTCAAGAGGATCGCCGGAAGCAGCAAAATCTCCTATCCAACAAGAACCATTACGAGTGAGCCCAAGAAAGGAAAGACAATCGAGGTTGAAACAGATACCCACTTGAGCGGTGTGTTGGATTTCACTTCTGGCACCACAGCCACTCTGACAACCAGTTTTGACGTGATCGGCTACAACTATCCGCCCATCGTCATTTTGGGCAGCGAGGGCACCCTCGTCGTTCCAGATCCGAATGGATTTGGCGGGACGGTGACTCTCATTCGCCGATCCGGAACGGAGGAAGTTCCCCTGAGATTCCGTCATGATCAGAATTCGCGAGGGCTGGGAGTCATCGACATCGCCCAGGCGCTTGCCGAAGGTCGCCCGCATCGGGCCTCCGGTGAATTGGCGCTACACGTCGTCGAGGTCATGGAAGCGTTTGAAAAGTCCTCGCGGGAAGCCAAGCACGTGTGGACCACCACGCAGCCCGACCGGCCCGATGCCATGCCGACGGCAGGACTCTAAGTTCGAATGACAAAGCCAGGACTCGCCGCACTCATTATCTGTTGTGCGGGGTGCGGCTTTTTGGGTCTTGCCACATGGAAGGGGCTTTCGGCTTCGCAAGAAGTTACAGCTGAGGCACAAAAATGGTGCCAGCAGACCTTGGCCCCGGCCATGCGGCCATGGTCGCCAGAAAAACTCAACGGGATGGCGGCAGGTCCGCTTCAGCGCGAGGCACCACCCGCCAAGATGCGCGACCTTTGCCTTCTGTTCCAAAACAAACTCGGCGATCTTGAAGTTCTAGGATCGCCCATTGCGTCTGGGTTCTCCAAAGTTCCCGTGGACGGAGAGCAAAAACCTGCGGTGCGGCTTCAATATCGGGCCAAATTCTCCAAAGCCGATGCTACGCTTGATGTCAGACTGTTGCGTGATGGCCAACGTTGGAAGCTGGCTGGCCTGCAAATAGATCCATGATCGAGATACCTTCTGACGCCACCCGAGAACTGGTCCGAATTCGTTACGGCGAAACCGACCGTATGGGTCATGCCTACTATGCCAACTACCTGTTCTGGTTTGAGCAAGCGCGAGGGGCTTGGTGCCGCGACCGTGGTTTCGACTATAAGGATCTGGAGGACATGGGCGTGATGCTACCTGTCGTCGAAGCCCACGTTCGGTATAAGGGCGAGATCCTATACGACGATGTGATCGAGATTGCCGTGTGGGTCAGCGAGATCAAACGTGCCGCCCTCCGATTTGACTACGCCGTGTTTCGACAAGGCGAATCGCTGCTGCTCACCGACGGATATACATGGCACGTAACGATGGGAACCGAGCGTAAAGCCATTTCTGTCCCACCCCATGTTCGGGAGATGATGCAGCGGCCAAGGATTATTTGATTCGGTCGAGATCCACTCTCGCGTTGACTAATTTGCCATCCGACCCCATGGGAAGGTTCACAAAATCAACATGCGACCGGAGATACATTCCTGTCTTGGTGCTGATCCACACGGTGGATTTGCTGGACAGCGGATTCTTGCCGCCATCTTCTTGGTGGGTAACGGCAATTACAGCAGCCAACTCATCACCCACGGTTTCTGTCTTGAGAAATTCGTAGTTAGCAGTGCTGGCAGGAGTCCCCATCTTGGAATCCGCAACAAATGTGTGCGTCCACTTTTCTCCGACCCCGATCGGCTTATCTGGCACCACCACGATCCCGAAGTTCAGTGAACGAAGTTCAGACACTTTCTCGGCATCTCGCTTCACTTCGAGGGTCTCGCCTGTGGATTTGATGGCGATGCGCAGAACGGCAAAATCCGGGATGGTGGCGCTGTCGGACCCCATTCGGAACGTTAGCTCTTTGACCCGACGTTCCATATCGATCTGCTTCCCTCGGGTACGGGTGATGACGTCTTCGACCGTCCCCTTGAGCTCGCCTGACGTCTTGCTTTCGGTGATCGCCATCTTGATGGAATAGCGGAACGTATCACCGACTCGGACTCGTCGCGTCAGGTCGTAGGTTTCCGTCTGCGCGCCTCCCAGCGTGGTGGCGAGCAGGAGCAATCCAGCCGCCTGGAGGCGGAGTCCCGACAAAGTCGGGACGAGGGCGTGGCTTCGGGCCAGGCGGCTGTGATTTTCCATCTATTCGAGTTCCATCGTGAACTTGAGATCGTTTGGATGCTCTTCATCCTCAAGCGGCACGTTCTTACCATCCGCATTGAGCTTGATCATCAAGCCGTCCTTAAGCCGGATCCACATGGTGCCTTCAGCGGACATTGGCTTGGAACCGCTCGTCTCGGCATACTTGTAAGTGACTTTGCCGCATTCCGCACCGCTCACGGTCTCGATGGCTTCCAGCTTAAACTCGCCTTTTGCTCCATCGATTTTCGTCTTGGCGTTCTCTTTGAACTCGACGGTCCAGGATTCACCCACCTTGACCTCCTTCTCGGGCCGCACGAACAGTGTGAGGTTGCTCATCCGATAGTCGAGCGCTTCGGTTTCATCGCCCTCGATCTCCTTCACAAATCCCCGAGGATCGTACGTGATCTTCTTGGCATCTTCCTGAGGAATCGGAAATTCCTGGCCAGCCACGGAGAACTTCAGGTCTTCGTCCTTGGATTCTTCGACAATCGTTCCATCAGACTCGACCTTGACTACTTTGCTGCGAGATTTGCCCGCAATGGTCGCCTGTTGATCTTCGATGGTCAGTTCAACGTTGATTTTCATCACCAACTCATCGCCAACTTTGGCAGTTCTCTTGAATCCGTAGGTTGCCTCGCCCGCGTGTGCGACAAGCATCAGGGTTAAAAGCGCCGGAAGAAGGCCGACGCGGTACATTGATTTCATATTTTAGGAGACTCCTTTCCCTCCAACGCGCAAGGCGGCAAAGGGCTTCGATTCTTACTTGCGAAGTATGACGATATTCGACATTCCTCCGCCACAGGTGATCAGCTTTGACTGCGCTGGGACGTTGATCGATGTCCGGTGGGATCCGGCTAAGCTCGCTTGCGATTGTCTCATCGAACTGGGCGTCGACTTTTCTTATGAATACGTTGAATCACAGTATCGTTCCATACTCCAGCGCAGGTGGCCCGAGTTTCAGAAACTCAACTTAACGAGAAGTCTTGAACTCTGCGACAAATTTTGGGAGGATGTGGCCAGGGAATGGCTTCGGAGCATCCAACAGCCGGAAGAGCTTCAGCCAGAACTCTCCCGCCGCGCCTGGAACGAAATCTACGGATCTCGATCACCACTCTTCAGGCTCTACGACGACGTCACCCCGTGCTTCCAAGCGCTCAAGAACCACGGTTATCGACTCATCGTCTTGAGTAATTGGGATGTATCACTCCACCGATTTGTGCAAATCTTTGGAATGACACCCTATTTGGAGTTGGTCATCGCCTCTCTCGAGGAGGGGGTAGAGAAGCCGGATTCGAAGTTGTTCAAAATTGCAGAATCCCGCTTAGGAATTGATTGTGGCCAGATTCTCCACATTGGCGACGACCCACTGGATGACCTGAAAGGTGCCCGAAATGCCGGTTGGGGTGCGCTTCTTCTCGACCGATCCGTGTCGGAGCCATCGACCGGGATTCTCTCTTCCCTTCATCAGTTGGTCGAGGCTCTCTGTTGAGAGTCTCTGCACTTGATTTCGACCTCCCCGAATCCCTCATCGCCCAGACTCCGCTTGAGGATCGTTCGGCGAGCAGATTGTTACACATCCCGCTCGACGGATCCCAGTTCGAACATCGGACGTTTCGCGATCTGCCATCGCAACTAAGAGAAGGCGATCTGTTGGTTATGAACAACACCCGCGTTTCCGCTGTCAGGCTATTTGGAGCAAAGCCTAGCGGGGGCAAGGTCGAGGTCCTCGTACTCAGGAACCTTGGAGAGCCGGGCACCTTTGAAGCTTTGGTTAAGCCAGCCAGACGACTCAAGGCGGGCAGCTCTATTGAATTCGATACGTTTAGCGCCCAAGTTGAGGCAGAATTACCCGGCGGAAAGCGAATGCTTCGTGTTGCGCTGAGCGATTTGCGCAAGATCGAAGATGCGGGAAAGGTGCCGCTTCCGCCCTACATCCGAACGGAGTTGAAGAATGCAGAGCGCTATCAGACCGTGTATTCGCGATCGCCTGGAAGCGCCGCCGCACCGACGGCCGGACTCCATTTCACACAAGACCTGCTGGCGAAGATCCGAGAGATCGGTGTACGAACGGCGGAAGTCACGCTTGATGTGGGACTTGACACTTTCAGGCCGATGGCTGTCGATGATCCTGCCGAGCACGTGATGCACGGCGAAACTTGCCAGTTGGACGAGCGAGCCAAGGATGCTATCGAAACGTGCCAGGGTCGGATTATTGCCGTAGGAACAACTTCCGCTCGAACCCTCGAATCTTTTGCCATCGGTAGGCGTCGAATGAGTACGGGCTCCAAAACTACAAGTATTTTTATCACACCTGGCTATAACTGGCAGGTGGTCGATGGGATGCTGACGAACTTTCACATGCCTCGAACCACGATGCTCTTGATGGTGAGTGCTCTGAGCGGGCCAGAACGACTGATGGCGGCATACGCCGAAGCCGTGCGGCTTCGTTACCGATTCCTGTCTTTCGGCGATTCAATGCTGGTGCTGTAGCAATAACTGAATGATAAAGTTCTTGGGAAAAAGTGCTACCTCTAAAAAAACTCAAAAATATGGGAGCAGGAACCCAAGTTAATAATGTCGAAGGATTCGCCAACAACGTACAATACATACTGAGATTTTAAAATGAACGAGTTAAAGAACAAATCTTTTGATCCGATCGCTTATATTGAAAATGCTTTTGCCGATTCGTCTGCCACTATTGGAACTTCCGAGCACATTCCCTCTTCTAAAATTGTTGCGGGGGAAACCCAAGAGGGCAAAGTGAAGTTCCGAAAAAGAAAGTTAAGTGCACCAAGACCAAGAAAAGTAAAAACGGCAAAGGCCGAAACACCGGTTGTGGATTCGCAGATTGAAGAAATCTGGGCGAGCCTACCGCGCAATATCCAGTTCCTGAGTAGCTTCTTTGATGATTCCGTAACGGCGAATTACTATCGAGGAGAATTCAAGGAAACTCGCCAAGAATTGATCCGACGCCTGCTTGATCCGGAGCTGACTCTGGAAGAAGTGAGCCGGTTGTTAGGTGTATGTCCAGCCACTGTTCGACGCTATACAAACCGAGGCTGGCTGACTCACCACAGAACGCGTGGGGGCCAGCGCCGATTTAGATTGACAGGCGTGGTAAAGTTTGTGGAGGAACACGGACGGCACCCTGAAGAATGACCCAGAATGAGATTCGGCCACTACGGATAGCGATCTTTTCCGATAGCGCATTGCCGATTCTCAATGGAGTAAGCGTAAGTATCGATGCCCTTGTTCGCGGATTACGTGAACAAGGGCATTCTGTTTCTATTTTTACTTCTTCCTATTTTCTCCACAAGGACGAGGATCCGCAAACGTATAGATTTCTCGCACTGGAAACGCCATGGACCAAGAACTATCCATTAGCATTTCCGCCTTTCTATCCGATGCTCTATCAGTTTAGAAAGCAGAACTTCGATATCATTCACACTCACACCCCTTGGACCGTGGGATTTGTTGGATTACGATGGGCGCAATCTCATGGCATACCCATTGTTAGCACGTATCACACGTTATACGATAAGTATTCGCACTATATTCCATTCATCCCCAAGCGGTACATTCGCTACAAGATTGCGAAGCACACTAACTTCTATTACAACAGTGTCGACCACGTCATAACGCCTAGTGAGGCTTCTCTCAAGTGGCTCCGCCGACATAGTGTTGCTCGGCCGATTACTGTTATTCCTACTGGCATCCCGAACCCAAAATGGCTGGATCGGGCTGATGCCCGCATGAAGTTGGAATACCAACCGAGTGACAAAGTTCTGCTTTATGTGGGGAGAATTGCGGAGGAGAAAAATATCATAACGTTATTGCAGTCATCAGCGGCTGTCATGCGCAAAGATAAGAATGTTAAGCTGATGCTGGTAGGCGATGGTCCAGCACGGTTCGAATGTGTGCAGGCGACAAGAGATTTGGGAATTGGAGATCGCGTCCGTTTTACAGGCTATGTTCCCCGTGATCGGGTTGGCGAATATTATTCTGCCGCTGATCTTTTTTTGTTTTCATCTGTCACTGAGACACAAGGTCTTGTGATTTGGGAAGCCATGAGTTACGGCTTGCCTGCGATAGTTGTACAAGGCGGCGGCGCTTCAACTGCTGTTCAAAATGATGTAAATGGCATTCTCGTCAGGAATGATATTTCACAGTTTGCCTCGGCAATAGAAGAGTGCCTTAATGATGAGAACGTTTACACCCGGCTCTCCGCCGGTGCCCGTCAGCAAGCCAGGGAAATGTCGATCGACCGGATGACCGAGCGGATTGTGGACATCTACCATAGCGCGGTCACGCCTTTGGCCCCGCGTGAGCCACAATGGGTTAGATCGTGAGCGCACCCCAAGTTTCCTATCCTCGAAATTCGCTCCGTATTTTTGTCGGTGTCCTGGTGATCCTCTTCGCACTAAGAGTGATCCTGCCGTCCATCAAAGTCCCTCTCGCTTTGGCGTTTCCGCTGTCGGCATTGCTGACAGTGGCTTTTGTCGGTCTCCCGATCATCTCTTTCTATTTTGCGGCCCAGAGTGATTGGACTCCGAAACGGGCCGGGGCGCTGTTGGCAGTAGGCATTTTGGTTCAAGCAGCCTCAGTGATCTGTCTTCGAACAGCCCTCCGTGGCCAAGAAGGCTTTCTTGCCCAATTCGTTGATGCACTCGGGCAAACGGGTCTGCTTATTTGGTCCATTGGCCTTGGTGCGCTCTTGGGATCAATGATCAGGGATAAGAATCTTCTTCTGCCCGTCTCGGTATTCCTCGCCGGTTTCGATGCTTTCTTGATCCTGTCACCGACCTCGCTCCCCCGGCAGATCATGTCCGAGGCACCGCAAGCATTTCAGGCGGTTGCAGCCAAGGTACCGGCGGTTGTCCCCACCGCTCAGGGCGCTTCGATTGGCCCCGGAGCGTACATTGGGCCTGCGGATTTCATCTTCCTTGGCATGTTCTTCGTCGCCCTCCATAAATTCGGAATGCGATCCAGGGAAACCCTGCGGTGGATGATTCCAGTCTTGGTGCTGTATCTGGTCGTGGTGCTGTTCTTAGGAGAGGTAAACATTGGGCCGATTCAATTGGGCATGTTGCCTGCGCTTGTACCCATTGGCCTCACCATCCTCATCGTCAACGCCCGTGAGTTCCAGATGAAGCAAGATGAAAAACTGGCGACTTGGGTGGTCGCTTTTATCGCATTGGCCCTCGCTGGGTTCGGATTTATTAACGCGAAGCGAGCGCAAGCGCAGCGACCTGCGCCTTTGCCGCCGGCTGTCGGCCAAGGAGTTCCAGCACCGGCAGACTCGCCCGCGCCAGCGTCTCCAGATCCACTCCCGTAGCGTAACCCTCTCTTTCCAAGAAATACACGAGGTCTTCGGTCGCCAAATTTCCACCGGCACCGGGTGCGTAGGGGCATCCGCCCAATCCCCCCGCGCTTGAGTCAAAAATTCGGAAAACATCCCATTCCAATGCGGCTGCCACATTGGCGATCGCTGTGCCGCGCGTATCGTGAAAGTGCCATGCCACGTGGCCAATTTCGCCCGCGTAATCGTTGACCAGAAGTCCTGCAAGATTTCCAACTTCCGAGGGAGTCGCAACTCCAATGGTGTCTCCGATCGATAGCTCGTCGACCCCCACTTCAGACGCGAGTAAGTTGCAGACCTCAAGGGTCTTTTCTGGATCAACGCGGCCCGAAAACGGACATTCGAAAGCCGCGCTGACGTAGCCGCGAACCCAGCCCCGAGGTACCGCAACTCGGAAATCGGCGACTACCTGGCGAAACGTAGTAATGGACTCGCCGATCGACATATTGATGTTCTTCTGCGTGAACTCCTCGCTCGCAGCCGTAAATACAGCGATCCGTTCGACGCCAAGTTCGAGTGCTCGCTCCAGTCCCTTCGCATTCGGTACAAGTGCGGAATAGACGCCACCATCTGGTAAGCGAGGCCATAATTCCGCGGAATCGGACAGCTGAGGGACCCATTTGGGTGAGACAAAACTAGTTGCCTCGATGTGAACCAAGCCCGATGCCACAAGCCTTTCAATAAAATCGGTCTTGAGATCGATAGGAATTGGAGTGGGTTCGTTTTGGAGGCCATCTCTCGGGCCGACTTCGACAATTCGTATCTCTCGATCCATGGAACTAGGGCTCAGTTTAGCCGGAGTGACCCATCCGTCGTTCGGCCTCGTTTTCCAAGTCGTTCATATTGTCCTCAAATAGTTTCCGCACCCGTTCGAACTCTTCCGGAGCCGCCTTACGATCCAGCCAGATCGGTTCCCCAAAAATCATAATCGCCTCCGAGAAAGGTTTAGGAACCATATAGCTGTCCCAAGTCTTCACCACCCACCGCTTTCGGGCCGAAACCCCGCATGGAACGAGGGCCGCCCCGCTCTTGCTGGCCATAAAGATGATTCCCTCCTGGACGATGTGGGTTGGGCCGCGAGGTCCATCTGGAGTAAATGCCATGCTCTTGCCTTCTTTAAGCAATCGGATGCAATCCACGAGCGCTTTCATTCCGCCGCGGCCGGTACTCCCTCGGATGGTGTTGAACCCGAACCGAGTAAAAATCCGATTCTGCATTTCGCCATCTCGGGACTGGGAAATGATGGTCCAAATACCCTTGTTTCGAAAGAACGTGGCTGCGATAAAGGTCCTTCCGTGCCAACCCGCCATGATCTTTGCTCCTGGCAAAGCCTCAATCGCCTCATAACCTTCCACTTTGAGCTTGAGGCTCATCCCGATCAGGCGAGCGACCCAGTAGATAGGTGCCGCAAGCACATAAGGGCGAACACGCCTCCACCATGCCTTCAATCGAGCAATCCTCGCGATCGCGCCAAGTCCATGGCCGGATCCATGGAGTAGTTCGATTTGAGCTGTTCGATCCAAAGTTTGCTTGCCGTGGGGTCTTTGGTTTTGAGCAAGTCGGCGAGTGCAACCATGGCCTCAGGTTTCCGGGGATCATCCTCTGGTTCATGAACCACAGATTCCAGGAGTGCGATGGCGGTTTCTGGCTCATCGGCCGTAAGCACGGTCGTGAGTTTCATTCGTTTGATCGTACTGAGCTTTCCGAGAGCACCCAGTTGGTTCAGTCTTTCAACCTGATAGCCTAGGTCTTCGACACCGCCAAAATCAAGCAACCTGAGGCGAGCATCGAGTTCAGATTCACGATCTTCCAGCATCTCGCTGGCATCCGCAAACTGCTCCCAGGCGTGAACGTCCTCCGGGTGGTCCTTGATCACCAACTGTGCAGCGACCTTGATGGCTGCGGGTGATCGCTCGCCCATCTCCTTCATGCTTCGGTGCCCTCGGTGACGACTTGCCTCCTTGGGTGCTCGGTACAAAGCCGCAAACATGAGGCCGATCGCAAATCCTCCGAGGTGTGACCAAAACGAGACCCCGGACATAGAATTCAACTTGACGAACGCGCCGACTCCCTGAAGAAGCGCCCAAATGCCGGCAAAACCGATCACCGGAACACGAAGGCCGGGGAAAAGAGGCACCCGGCTCCACATGTAGCGGACAGCGCCCAAAGCCACAAAACCCGCCACCGCACCACTGGCTCCGATGAGTGGTGGAGCATCAGCCGACTGGCGCAGGACCAGCCAGTGCATGCCCACACCCGCTAATCCGCTACCAAAGAACAACAGGAGGTACTTCCACCATCCGACGGCGTCTTCCACCCAGGACCCCAAGATGGTGAGGCCGAGCATATTGCCGAGAAGGTGAAACAGGTTTCCGTGCAGGAAAAGACAGAAAATGGCTGTAAGGAGCGTTGGTGAATTAGCCCGAAAGCCAAATCGCTCGATAACATCAGGCGACCAAACAACCCAAAAACCTGCTGCCAGACAAATCCCCAGGAGGATCAGTGTGACGAGCGGAAAACGGGTTTTTGGGTTTGTTTTGGCCAAAACATCAGGCCTCAGCGAAAATTTCTTCCGGAATTTCGACGTTCATGTAAGTTTCCTTAACGTCGTCGAGTTCCTCAAGCATATCGAGCAGCTTTACCAACCGCCTCATATCGTCCTCATTGAGTTCGGCCATATTGGTCGCGATCCGAGCCAGGGAAACCTCTTCGGATTGGAATCCACTTGCGGCAAGGGCGTCGTTGCATTGGTGGAGATTCTCGATCGCAGTTTCGACTGTGAAATACTCCTCATCACTGGTGACGTCTTCCGCACCTCCTTCCAGCGCGGCAAGTGTCAATGTATCTTCGTCCACGCCAGTTTTTTGAAGAAGAATCTGGCCGACATGCTTAAATTGCCATGCCACAGAACCGTTTTCGCTAAGATTCCCGCCATTCTTGCTGAAGGCGTGGCGAAGGTCGGCAACCGTCCTGTTTCGATTTTCGGTGGACACTTCGACCATGAGCGCCGATCCGCCGGGGCCATAACCTTCATAGGTCAGTTCTTCGTAGTCGGCACCTTCGATTTCGCCTGTGCCACGCTGAATCGCTCGCTTGATATTGTCAACGGGTACGGAGTTTGCCTTAGCCTTCTCGATCGCAACCCTCAACCGAGCATTGCCGGAAGGGTCGCCACCCCCAGCCTTTGCCGCCATGATGATCTCACGGCTGAGTTTTGTGAAAAGCTTGCCTCGCAACGCATCCTGCTTGCCCTTGCGGATGCGAATGTTCTTCCATTTACTGTGGCCTGCCATATTGCTTTATTTTGGCAGGGTTGACGCAGAGAAGCACCGTTTAGGTTCAAATTCAGAGCTTTTCGAGATCATCTCCACGCACGAGAAGCACGTAGTGGGCGTCGAATTGCAGTTCCTGATCGGTAAATTTAGACTTGGCTTCTTCGCTGAGCTCGTCAATCCACTTACCGCGAAGACGACGAATCGCCTCGCTGTGCACTTCTCGGGCGGTTTGGGTGAGAGTGTCTTTATCGATCTGCACCGCGATTTCTTCCGGACCGTAGATATTGGCGACCTTGCCAGTCAGACCAGCCATGTGGTTGAAATACCGGTTGGACTTTCGATCCTCAGGCGTCACCGGGCGGGTCACGATGCGAATGCGATCGCCTTCTTTGAACTTCACGGACATGGGGCGAGTTTACCAGCCCCCCGAAACTCAAGGGCCATTTGCCCGCCAAGGGCATCTCCTTGGACCTCTTCCTTGTGCTGGTTGCAGGTGCGCTAAGCACCGATTGCTCGGATTTTCGTAGAATCAAGGGTATATGAGCTTTGCCACGATTCCCGAGGCAATTGAGGACCTCCGAGCCGGAAAAATGATCATCGTGGTGGATGATCCAGACCGTGAAAACGAAGGCGACCTGGTGATGGCGGCGGAGTATTGCACGGCTGAGGCCATGAACTTCATGATCACTTTTGGCCGGGGAGTTCCTTTTATCCCGACCACAGCCGAGCGTTTGGCCGAACTTGGAATCCCGATGATGACCAAGAACAACACCGCCCGGCATGGCACCGCCATGGCTGAGACGGTCGATGCGCTCAAAGGCGCGACCACGGGAGTGAGTGCTCACGATAGGGCTCTTACGGTTCGGCTTTTTGTAGATCCGGATACCCAACCGAGTGATTTTGGCCGTCCCGGCCATATAATTCCTCTCCGCGCGGAGGCTGGCGGCGTTCTGGTCCGAGCGGGTCACACGGAAGCAATTGTCGACCTAATGAAGCTCTCCGACTTGCAGCCTACGGGCGTCGGTTGCGAGATCATCTCGGACGATGGAACGATGATGCGGATGGAGGGCCTTCGAACATTTGCGCGTGACCACGACCTCAAGATCGTCACGATAGCGGATTTGATCGCTTATCGTCGAAACCACGAAATTCTCATTGAACGAGTGGCTGGTCCAATCGATTTCCCTTCTAAATTTGGCCATTTTCAGATTTATTGCTATGAACCCAAGGTCGAACGAGAGCCTTATGTGGCTATCGTAAAAGGCGATGTGACGACGGACGAGCCAGTATTGGTGCGCATGCACTCCAGTTGCATGACCGGCGACCTGTTGCATTCCCTTCGATGCGACTGCGGCGATCAACTCGAGATGGCCCTGAAGCGAATTGAGGAAGAAGGTCGAGGTGTGGTGGTTTATATCATGCAGGAGGGCCGGGGGATAGGACTCGCGAACAAGCTCCGGGCCTACGAACTCCAAGACCAGGGAATGGATACGGTTGAGGCGAACGAAGCGCTTGGATTCCGGGCCGACGCCCGCGATTACTCCCTTGGAGCCCAGCTCTTGGTGGATTTGGGAATTCGGCGTATCCGATTAATGACCAATAACCCAGCAAAGCGCGCCGGCATCCAAGGTTATGGCTTGGAGTTCGTGGAGTTTGTGCCGATGGTCGCGCCTTACGACGAGCACAGAGAGAAATATCTCGATACCAAGCGAGTCAAACTCGGACACTTGCTGGGCGAGCCGAGTTAGGCCTGCTCTGAATAGCAGAAGAGCCACTTGTCGCCGTGGCGGCCGCTGTTGGTTGGCCACTGGCGCCAGCGATGGGTGCCTTCGAGGCATTCCAACAGGTTGTGGCAGACTGTTTCCACATCCGCGCTGGTCCAAAGTTCATTCTGCAGGTGGTCGGTAGCATGCGGGTACGCGGTTTGGTTAACCCAAGTCACCGCGAGGCCAGCCATCGGCGGAAACATGAGACCGTAAACATTGAGAACCCCCATAAGTCGCGAGACGATGCTTTTTGCTCCTACCGCGTGGGCCGTCACCATGATTCCCGCGGGTTTGCCAACCCAATACTCCATGCCTTCGGTATGGGCGGTGACTTCCAGGAAATTCTGCATCAACGAACTCCAAGCGTCCCAATAAGTGCCGGTGCCGAACAAAAACCCATCGGCCCGAGTTACGGCTTCCAGGATTCGGTCCAAGCTCGGTTGGCGGCTCAAGTCGAGGGTTTCGACCTCTGCCCGGGTGCTCAAGACTTCCTCTGCAAGTGCCAAAAGTTCGCCCGTATTTCCCGTGACGCCTCCCAATGCGCCGTTAACAATCAGAACCCGCTTCATCGTTCGAAGGATGACATATCGAATCGTTCAGTATCGAACGCGAGGTAGCCCATAATATCTCCGTGCCGCCACAGATCCGATCCAACGTGCTGCGAATGCAGCCTTACAGCCCAGGTAAGCCGATTGATGAGGTCAAGAGAGAGCTTGGCCTGACCGACGTGGTCAAGCTCGCTAGCAACGAAAATCCCCTGGGACCCAGCCCGAAGGCGGTTGAGGCCGTCAAAAGAGCCGCTGAGGAGATGCACCTTTATCCGGACGCAGGGGCATATCAGTTAAAGGAGCGACTTTCCCAACATCTGGATTTACCTCCGGAGCAGATCATGGTCGGCAACGGCAGCGACGAACTGATCCACATGCTTGGATCGATCTTTCTTTCCGGGCCCGAGGATAACATCGTGGTCGGAGATCCGAGTTTTGTCCGGTACGACGCTGCCGCACAACTCAGCGACTCCCAACTGATCAAGGTCCCAGTGACCAGCAACCTCAAGTTGGATCTTTCGGCCATGGCCAAAGCGGCAACTGAACACACAAAGCTTGTCTGGATCGCGAATCCCAACAATCCCACGGGCACCTTGGTCTCCAAGCTTGAGGTGGACGAATTACTGACCAAACTCCCGGCCCAAACCGTGGTCGTGCTCGATGAGGCCTATTTCGAATTCGCCTCCGATCAGGCCAAGTATCCGAACTCACTTGACTACGTGCGGGCGGGTAAGCCCGTGATAGGATTGCGGACTTTTAGCAAGGCATATGGTCTGGCAGGAATTCGCATCGGCTACGGGTTTGCCAGCATTGAAATCGTCGACGCAATCAACCGCGCCAGAGAGCCATTTAACGCCAATCTTCTGGCTCAGGCCGCTGCCATCGCGGCACTGGATGACCAGGAATTTTTGAATCGTACTGTACAATTGAATGCTGAGGGCCGCGCGCAACTCAATGAAGCGTTCAGGGCGGTTGGGTCTAAGCCTGTCGAAAGCTTCGCAAACTTCGTTCTCGCCGACCTCGGAATACCGGCCAAACCAGTGTTCGAGGCACTGTTGCGCGAAGGTGTGATCGTGCGGAGCGGACACGTGCTTGGACTCCCCAATTACCTCCGAGTCAGTATCGGCACGAAAATTGAAAATGAACGTTTCGGCATCGCGCTATCGCGCGTGATGGCTGCCCAAGGGAAATCATGATAATTGTTTTGCGTCCAGGAGCATCGGAAAAGCAGGTCCAAATGATCTCGGATCGGCTTGTTGAAGTTGGCTACGAAGTTCGCCCCATTTTTGGTGTGGAACGAACCGTGATCGGAGCCGTGGGTGGGCAGGAGCACCAGAAGGTAGACACGATCGATCAGTTGAGAGCCTACGACTTTGTCGACGACGTGATGATCATCACGAAGCCGTATAAGTTTGTTGCCAAAGAATACAAAAAATCCAAGTCCGTCATCGACGTTCGCGGACTTAAGATTGGTGGAGACGAAGTGGTGATGATGGCTGGACCGTGCACGGTGGAGTCGGAAGACCAGCTCATGACCTCTGCGAAAGCTGTTGCCGAAGCCGGAGCGACCGTCCTCCGGGGCGGAGCTTACAAGCCTTCGACCTCACCCTACAGCTTCCATGGCATGGGCCTTCCTGCTTTGGAGCTTCTTGCCGAAGCCGGAAGGAGATATAACCTCCGCGTCGTTACCGAGGTCATGGATCCTCGCAAGGTAGAAGAAGTAAGCGAATATAGCGACATCCTCCAGATTGGTGCGCGGAACATGCAGAACTACGATCTGTTGCGCGAGGTCGGCCAAAGCCGCAAAGCCGTCATGCTCAAGCGAGGGCTTTCCGCAAAATATGAGGAGTGGCTGCTTGCAGCCGAATACATCGCCAGCGGTGGAAATGAGAGCATCATGCTATGCGAACGCGGAATTCGGTCGTTCGAAACGTACACTCGCAACGTGCTCGATGTCACGGCGGTCCCTGTGATCCACAACTTGTCCCACCTTCCCGTCGTGGTCGATCCATCGCACGGCTGTGGCAGACGAGACCTGGTTGCTACGATGTCTAATGCTTCCGTTGCGGCAGGTGCAGACGCCCTCATCATCGAGGTGCATCCGAACCCCGATCACGCGATCAAAGATGGCGCCCAGAGCATCACCTTCGACCAGTTCCGAGAGATGATGCCTCCTCTCCGCAAAATTGCAGAGGCGATCGGACGCAGCGTAGCGGCGATCCCTTCAGCCGTCTAAGAAACTTGCAAAGATAATTAAAAAATTGGGCCAGCCTCAGCAGACTTGGCATAGAATGAAGGTATGAAAACGCTTTCAGTGCCATTGTTGATGCTGGCCTTCTCTTGTGTGTTCGCTCAGGACTACGCCGAGAACAACGCAAGTTCATGGGAGGGCTACAGCACAGTGGACGGAGGCGCAACCACGCTTACCAACGACACCACACACGTTCGCGTTGGGAGCTACAGTGTCCGCTTCGACACCTTGTCTGGCTTTGAGACCGGCGTTCGATATCCGAAGACCGGTTCTTTGGGGCTCAACGCAACAACTTACAACTACTTCCAATTCGACGTGTATCCCGTGAATGACACGCCGTACGGATTCCAAGACTCTCAGCCCAAGCTGACAATCTACACCCCAACTGGCAATGTGATTCTGACGCCTGGCACCCAGATGCTCTCCAACAAGGCATGGAACCGGTTTAGAATCCCGCTCGCTGGCGACTCGACTTGGACACGGACCACGACCGGCAATCCGAACCTAGCCAATGTGACCCGATTCCAACTCGCATTTGACACCTGGGACTACGCGTTCACGCTTTACCTTGATGGTGCCAAGTTCATCAATTACGATCCAACAGAAGAGCCCCCTGCGGGACCGCCAGCACCATTTGGCGTCGACCCGAATGCGATTAAGCAAAAGGTACTGCTGTTCGTTTTCGACCCCATTCTCGAAAACTATGGCAACAAGCGAGTCCACAAGTACTACAACTGGGGCGATCCCGTCACCTTGACCAAGGACACGTTAGGGGATCTGCGTCGATCGAGCCATTACCGCTACCTTCCCGAAATCGTCGAAACCCAAATCGTCGACGCATGGCCCTATCACCTCGACGGCTACCAATACAACGACCAGCAGTACGTGATCGATACCATGACCGGCAACTGGCACAACTCGGGATTCGATTACGCCAGGTTCTTGGACCAATACGGGATCACTCCCAAAATTGTCAGCGGAGACGTCGATGAGGTTTGGGTCTACGCGTTTCCTGGTGCAGGCATGTGGGAATCCACCATGGCTGGCAACGGCGGTTACTGGTGCAATTCCGGCCCGGTGCAAGGCGTTCCCAGCGACAAGCTGTTCGTGGTCATGGGGTGGAACTACGAGCGAGGCGTCGCCGAAGCGATCCACTCTTTCGGCCACAGAGCTGAAAGCGTGATGGTCAAGATGTACGGTTCGTGGCCTCAGGACGATAGCAACAACTGGGGCAAGTTTGCGCTCCTCAACAAGAACATCGCAGGAAAGGGTGGAGTTGGCAACGTCCACTTCCCGGTGAACGCCACCAGCGACTACGACTACTACAATTCCTCCGTCGTCACCAGCAACGCTGTGGATTGGTACAACTACCCCAACTTCAAAGGCACTACGACTCAGGTGACTCGATCCACGTGGTCACCCCACGGTACCGATCCTCACCGCGAGTACTTGAATTGGTGGTACCACCACATGCCACACATGCCCAAACGAGGTACCGATTATTATCTGAACAACTGGTGGCGGTACTTAGTGGACGTTGATCAGTTCAAGACGAACGGAAACCTGTATTTCACAACTGGAATCCCCTCCGTCTCAGTCACTGCCCCAACGGCAGGACAGGTTGTGAGCGGCACGTTTCGATTCAAGGCAGACGGTGACTCCGATGGTGCGTTGGGTCGTGTTGACTTCTACATCGACGGAAACATGGTTGGGACAGATTCCATCGCTCCGTACCAACTCGATTTCGATACCACAGCTCTTCGAGATGGCATGGCTCACACGCTTGTCACCAAAGCTTACGATCTATGGAACCAAACCGAAGCTGTCTCTCCTGAGCGAAATTTCACTACAAGCAATTCCGGAACGCAAGTAGCCGGAATCGTCGCGTTTGACGGATATGCTTCCGACATCCGCACAGCTCCGTTGACGATGGAGATCTGGCAGGGCTCTACGCTCAAACAGACGCGTCGAGTCCCATTCAATGCAGGCGGAACTTACGGAATCCGAACCTCCTTGCCGAACGGCAGCTACACCGTCCGGTTCAAATCTCCTCGATTCCTGACCATCAGCACGCCTATGTCTCTCCTAGGCACCAGTGTGGCTCTGCCGACCCTAACCCTGAAGCCCGGTGACATTGATGGCGACAACACCGTCACCATCTTTGATTACGTCCTTCTCTCAACCTATTTCGACCGGACTTCCGACGACCCCAACTGGAACACACCAGTGGATGACTCGCTCTGGTTCATGGCTATGTGTGACCTCGATGGTGATAATGCCATCACAATCTTCGACTATCTCCTCATGTCCGAAAACTTCGATACCGAAGGAAACTGAAAGGAAAAGCGCCGTCGGAGTTCTTCCGGCGGCGCGTCCTAATTTGAGCCAGCAAAAAAAAGACTCTAGCGACGGGCGGCAACGAGCATTTTTCGCCACTTCTCACTCAAAACGTCTGTCGCAACACCGCGGTGGTTTGAACTGCTGTGAACAAAATAGCCGTTGCCCATGTAGATACCCGTATGCCCGATCTTCCCTCGCTTGCGGTCCCAAAAATAGAGTCGATCACCCGCTTGCAGGTCCTCTAAGCGCTCGATCTTGGTGCCAACCGTAGCTTGTTCGGCGGCGGTTCGTGGCAAGTCCACGCCAATCTTCCCATAAAGAACCTTGACAAAGCCGCTGCAGTCGATGCCTCGGTTGATGTCGTTTCCGCCCCACTTGTACGGCGTTCCCACGAAGTTGAGTGCGTAGTTGGCGATTTCAGAGCGGCTTGCTGGGGTGCCCAAGTCTCGACCGGAACCTGTCGAACGAGGTTGTTCCGCGGTCTGAGTTGTGACTTCGTAAGGCAGTCGCGCAACCAGGTCGGCTTTGATGTAACCCGTCCGCATGTCTGACATCACTACGCCGAGCCAGCCAGACTGCTTGACATCCTTGATGATGATGTATTCGAACGCCTTTGCCCGGTGGTAGATCCCACCCTTGGTCGATGGCTTGGATCGAATAATTGCCGTTTCGACGGTCTGACCCAAATGGCCCAGCACCTTGGCGGTGGCAGCATATCCGCTTGCGGCGCAGGCAGCAGCGGAAAGCAAAGCAGTGATTCTGGTGGTGGTTCTCAGCATCGACGGATCTTCTCGGGTCGGTGTTCTCCTCAGTAGATTTTCGGTAAATCTGCGGTCGTTCTACAGGTGAATGCGAGTTAGACGGATTTCACCCCGAAATCATTCGGCTATGCAACAACCAGCTCGAATGCTCGCAAAATTGCGATACCATCGGTTTTGCCGAGCACTGGATTTGCGGCTCGTTCCGGGTGGGGCATCATTCCAAGTACGTTTCCTTTCCGGTTCAAAATTCCCGCAATGGAGTCTAGGCTACCGTTCGGGTTGTCGCCCTCGTATCGGAAGGCTACTCGCCCGGAATCTTCCAGTGCCTGAATTGTTGCCGCTTCGGCAATGTATCGCCCTTCACCATGAGCAATCGGAATGTCCAGCGTCTCCGGCAGGTCGCGGGTCCAGGCGGATGCGCGACTGATGGTCCGCAACCGAACAGTCTTGCAGACAAACTTTTCCTTCTCGTTCCGGAGAAGCGCGCCGGGCAGAATGCCAGATTCGCATAGGACCTGGAAACCGTTGCAGGCACCGATGACGGGACGGCCTTCATCGGCAAATCGCCGGACTTCGGAGAGAATCGGTGCTTGCGCAGCCATTGCGCCACACCGCAAATAGTCACCATAGCTGAAGCCTCCGGGAAGAAACACGCCCTCATATCCAACCAAGCTGTCGCTCTCGTGCCAAACGTACTCGGCTTCGATTCCCACTGAGTTTCGGAGTGACCATAGCGCGTCCTGATCGCAGTTTGAACCCGGAAAGCGAATGACCGCGACCTTCACGCAACGACCTCGTACCGAAAGTCCTCAATGACCGGGTTGGCGAGGAGTTTTTGGCACATCTCCTTCATGCGAGCATCATCAAACTTGTCCATCTGGAGTTCGATGAGTTTGCCAATACGGGCGCCCTGTACTTCGTCAAAGCCGAGCTTTTGAAGAGAACCTGCAACCGTTCGACCGGCAGAGTCGAGCAAGGAGGGCTTGAGCGTCACGAACAGCCGCACGGTAACCATGCGCCCAGTTTACTTTGCGGAGCTAAGCTGCGGGTTCCAGATCGCCCACTCGGAGCTCGACTCGCTGCCGAGGCGAGATGTCGACTCGCATCGTTGCCCAGTTGGTTCCATATCGATTCACGGTCTGGCGATCCACCAGGCGCGAATTCAGGAGCATTCCTTCGGGATCATTGCTGACCATGATGGTCAAACCCTCCACAGGATGCTCAGCAGTAAGTTCCGCATTTCGGCCCCGGATTCCAACGACGCGTACATGCCGTCGGGCCTTTTCAAAATTTGCGATCTCCTCCGGCAGCACCCAGAGGGATCGATATTGCTGGGCCAAGAGGAAAAGCTGCTTGAGGGCAAGCATGCCATCGTGCTCGGTGTTGAAAGTGCTCGAAATCGATGCTGTAAGGCAACCGTGTCGAAGGGCCGTTTGTCGAACGAGCGCGTGCATTACCTTTGTGGAGGCCAAATCGCCAGGCTGATAAATGATGTTCGGAATTTCCATCGTAAGGTAGGAGGATCCATCCCCTTTGAGGGGGTGGAATGGCCGACAAGTTCCGTATAGGAATCCCATCGTTCCCCGCTGCCTTCCGCCTTTGGACGTACTGATGCGCGCTCCTGCGCTCTCGCACATATCGTAGAACACGCTGTATCCAAACCAGCGGCCATCGATCGGGCGCGCTGCGATAAGCTGGGAGACCGACGCGGTGCGGCTAAGCATCAGGTACTGGCTGCGCATCCGCTCGACCGACCATCCGTTTTCGCCCGGATGAAAAAGGAGGCCGATTTCGTCGCCCCAACGACGAATCATGCGATACGTATCGAGGGAGTAACCCGGAGCAGAGACGTACCACGTCGCCGGGATGTTGCTAACGTCCATCACCTGCTTAAGCCGAAACGCATTGTCGCCGTCGGTATCCTCCACCTCCACGTTGAGCATCGCGACGCTGTCGGCATTCTCCGGCCACTGCCACAACATCAGAGCATGCTTCCCCGTCTCGTGAATCTCAAGCAGAAGAAGCTTGATGAAAACCTCTTTGAGGATATCCGCGTGGGGCTGGTTGAAGATCCTGTGAAAATCTGGATCTGGCTGGGATCGATCCTGATCAAATCTGAGGTTGCTTCCGTCCTCGGACCGGGCGACACCGTCAGCAAGAAACGCCGAGCCATCATTAGGCCCTATGCCGTCATGTTCCACGCTGTGACCCATCTGAATTCTTGCGATGGATTGCCCCAAATCGGGTGCGAACAAGGTCAGCACGCCATTCATCATGTGCCGACGGCCGATCCCGACATGGATGTCTCCCAAGGTCGCCAGCGTGTCGCACTGCTTGGGCATCGCGACGACCCCACCAAAAAATGGAATATCTTCTGCTTCAGCGGGCCAAATGGGTTCACCTGATGGCGTCATCTTGAGCCGAGAACGTCCTGGATATAGGTGGTCGAATGGCAGGATCCCCATGTGGTGCTCCATCGCCCAAGTGCCTCCAACGAAAAGCACCCTTCCACCTCTCAGAACCCAACCGCCGACAGACTCAATCTGCTTTGCTGACAATTCCCCTCGTCCGGCCAAGACGAGAACGGCGTAGTCCGTAAGATCCGCAGGAATTTCAGGAAGGACTTCGTGGACAAGCCCATATTGAGCCAAACACTCGCGCACATACGGCGCGAATGCGTCCTTTTTGGCTAAATGCAGCCCGATTTTTGCAATAGTCCCGCTGGTGGCCAAGCTAAATGAGGCTCCCCTCACTGCAAATGTTCGGGCAGTTCGAATAGGTTCTCTACGGTTTGGGCAGGGCTGGGTACCCTTTTCCGCATGATCTTGAAACTCGGCATCCCAAAAGGAAGCCTCCAGGAGGCCACATTTTCTCTTTTTAAGCGGGCGGGTTGGGATTTTCGTGTCTCCACCCGGAGCTACCAGCCCATCGTGGATGACCCTGAGATCGAACCGATCTTGCTCCGCCCGCAGGAAATTCCTCTCTACATCGATAACGGCTTAATCGATGCGGGGCTCACCGGCCACGACTGGATTCAGGACTGCGGCATCGATGTTCATGAGATCTGCGAGCTGCGGTACAGCAAAGTCACTTCTAACCCGATTCGGATAGTGCTTGCAGTGCACAACGACAGCCCCTTCCATACGCCGGAAGATCTGGATGGGAAGGTGGTCGCAAGCGAGTACGTTCGGCTTACCCAGCGCTATTTCCAGAGCAAGAAGGTCAACACCCGGGTCGAATTTAGCTGGGGTGCGTGCGAGGTCAAGGTCCCGGCCCTAGTAGATGCGATTGTGGTGAATACGGAAACCGGTAGTTCGCTGCGAGCCCACAATTTGCGGATCATCGACACGTTGCTGACTTCGACCACACGCTTTGTATGCAATAAGGCCGCGTGGGAAGACCCCGAGAAGCGCCACAAGCTGGAATCCCTGCAGATCCTGCTGAGCGGAGCAATGAATGCAGCTCGATTGGTGGGGCTGAAAATGAACTTGCCCAAGGATTCTCAAAGTCAGATCCTCGCCCTGTTGCCCTCGCTCAAGAATCCAACGATATCCCCTCTGGCCAATACCGAATGGGTTGCCGCAGAGGTGATTCTGGACGAAACCGAGGTTCGAACCTTGATCCCGGAGCTCAAAAGGGCAGGCGCGACCGGATTGGTGGAATATCCGCTGAATAAAGTGATCTTCTAGGCCAAGACCCCTACCCAGAAAGAAGGGTTTTGCGGCATGATGGAGAAGTGATTAGATTTGGCGTGCTAAGTCGAATCGTTTCGATCTTTCTTGTTTTTCTTGTTGTCGTGGGTGCCCGTGCAGCCGAACCGGTTGAGCTTCGCTTCACCGTTTGGGATGGGGACCAGGCGCTTATTGCCCTGCGCGAAGCAGTCAACGAGTTCGAACGGAAATACCCGGACATCAAGATCAAAATGGAAAATGTTTCCTACGGGAGCTATTTCCAGAAGCTGTTGGCCCAATATGCGGCGAACGTCGCACCCGACGTTTCGATGATGGATCCGCCAAACTTCCAGCGGTTTGCCAAACGTGGAGCGTTCCTCCCTCTCAATCAGTTCTTTGATCAAGTTCCCGGCTTCAACATCAACGACTACTACAAACAAATCGTAGATGCTCACAGCTATCACGGGCAACTCTACGTATTGCCGCGCGACATTGCTCCGATCGGGTTGGTCTACTACAACAAGAAGATGTTCGATGATGCGGGAATCCCGTATCCGGACGGATCTTGGACGTGGGACTTTAAAGAGCGTCCGGAACTCAAAGAAAAGGATTTCATGTGGGTTCTCCATCAGCTCACAAAGAAGAACGCCAAGGGAAAGCCAACCCAGTACGGAATGGTGGTGGGATGGCCCGGTCTACTGCGTGATCTGTTCGTGTTCTCCCAAGGAGCTCGATACACGAACGGCGAAGAAGACTTCACCAAGCTTACGTATGACGACCCGCGCGTCGTAAACGCTGTGCAGTACGTCGGCGACATTCTCAACAAGGACCGCTATATTCCGAGCCCGTCGGAGATGTCGAATTCGCTTCAATCCTCTGCGACGCAAGTCTTCAACAGCAAGAAGGCCGCGATGTACATGTGCGGAATTTGGGAGGTCCCCAATATCCGCGAGGTTGTGAAACCCGGCTCAAAAGAGTTCTTCGACTGGGATCTGACGCTTGCCCCGGCATACAAGGACGGGACAGCAAAGATGTCCACCGGCGGCTCAGGTTACGGCATCCTTTCTTCCACCAAGCACCCGAAGGAAGCTTGGCTTTTCACCACTTGGATGGCAGGTGAGCAAGGCATGATGGCCATGGCCAAAAAGGGCTTGGCGCAGCCGGCAATCCGCAAATATGCACTGCGTGAGCCCTGGATTCCCGGCCCGAATACTCCGCTTGACCAGCAGTATCCAAAAAATCGCATCGCCACGGACCAAGCGGTGGATCGAGTGGTCTTTTTCTCGACCTCTGAGTACTGGACCGAGCTGGGCGGCTTAGTTGACGCACAATGCGAACGTGTCTATTTGGGCACGGCGACAGCCAAGGAGGCGATTGCTGAGGGCATGCGCCGCGCGAATATACGCCTTCAGGCAATTCAGCAGCAAGGCGGCCTTTCAAAGTTCAGTTGGATGAGCGGCCTTTGGGTTGCGCTCGCCGTCCTCGTCGGCGCGATAGCGTGGGTGTATTGGCCGGAACGAAAAATTCGCCGGACACGAAGCGAGAAAGCAGAGAGCCGAGCCGGTTACATGTTCATCGCGCCGTGGATCATCGGCATGATCGTTTTCACTCTTGGCCCGATGGTTCTCTCGTTCCTGATGAGCTTTGCCGAGTGGGACATCATTATGCCTGCGCGATGGCGCGGTGGCGGCAACTACGCCGAGGCGGTTGGTACCGACCCTCGGTTCTGGGGCTCCCTCTATGTCACGATGGTGTACACCCTTGTCTCTGTTCCCTTCGGGCTCCTCGGTTCAATGCTCCTGGCATTGCTTCTGAACGTGAAAGTTAAGGGCATGCCGCTTTATCGCACATGCTTCTACCTCCCGAGTCTGGCAAGCGCAGTTGCCGCATCTTTGGTGTGGCGAAAGATTTTCGCCCAAGACGGCGGATTGCTCAACCTTGTCATCTATGGCCCTCATGGTGATGGCAACTTCCTGGGCCTTGCTTCCGCTCTTAAAGGCTTAGCGGCTCCGGGACAAATGATTAACTGGCTGGGTAGAGAGGAGACTTCTCTGCTCTCCATGATCATCATGTCGCTGTGGGGAATCGGTGGCGGAATGGTGATTCTCTTGGCAGGACTCCAAGGTATTCCCCAAATGTATTACGAAGCTGCAACTTTGGATGGAGCTGGACCGTGGCGAAAGTTCGTTAAAGTAACGTTTCCGCTCTTGACGCCTTCTTTGTTCTTTAGTCTGATCACAGGTGTTATCGGGAGTTTCCAAGTCTTTACACAGGCATTTGTCATGACCCAAGGTGGCCCGAACGACTCGACCCGCTTCTACATGTACCACCTATACGATAATGCGTTTGGCGGACTGAGGATGGGTTATGCTTCCGCGTTAGCTTGGATTCTATTCTTCATCATTTTGATCTTTACGCTTGTACAGTGGAAGCTCAATAAATACGTCTACTACGAATCGGATACACGATGAGCATCGACAACCAACAACAACTCGACCAGAGCATCAAAAAGGCTCAAGCTGCCGATTTGGCTGGCAGGATCACCGTTGGATTGCTGCTGCTCGTCGGCAGCATTGTATTCATGGCTCCGTTCTACTTGATGCTCACGATGAGCCTTAAGACTCGCGGTGAAATCGATACGACGTCGGTGTGGTCTTGGCCGCAGACGGTGACTTGGGATAACTACAAGACTGTACTTCAGAATCCAAACGTCAATTTTGTTCAGTTCTTTAAGAACACCGTATTCGTGGCTGCTCTCAGCACACTGGGATGCGTGCTCAGTTCGAGTATGGTTGCCTATGGATTTGCGCGTATTAAGTTCGCCGGACGGGATCGGCTTTTTATCCTCGTCATAGCGACGATGATGCTGCCGGGAATCGTCACGATGATTCCGACTTATGTCCTTTACAAATATCTCAACTGGGTTAACACTTATTATCCTTTGATCGTCCCGGCATACTTTGGCGGAGGCGCTTTCAATATCTTCCTGTTACGTCAGTACTTTATGGGAATTCCGCGCGAGCTTGATGAAGCAGCTATTCTCGACGGTGCAAGCCACTGGACGATATTTTCTCGCGTTGTTCTTCCTCTTTCGGGACCAGCTTTGGCAACAGTGGGCATCTTTGCCTTCATCTATAACTGGCGCGATTTTATGGGCCCGTTGCTCTACCTCAACGATCCGCAAATGCAAACCTTGGAAGTCGGTTTAAGCACTTACAACTCGTTGCGCGATCAGCAATGGCATCTCTTGATGGCTGGCAGTGTCCTGGTTTCAGTACCGCTCATCATCATCTTCTTTGTCGGACAGCGCTACTTTGTGAAAGGCATTGTCATGAGTGGCATGAAGTAGGCCGGTATACTTGGCTTCCGGCGTGCTTCATTGACCACGCCGGGAGATCCAAACCAGGTGCCAACACTCGTCATCGTCGGGGCCCAATGGGGCGACGAAGCTAAGGGAAAAATCGTCGATTGGCTCGGCTCAGATGCGGAATACGTGGTCCGCTACAGCGGAGGCAACAACGCCGGCCACACCGTGATCATCGGGGATCAAGTTTTCAAATTCCACCTCCTTCCAGCAGGAATCCTGCATCCGAACTGCGTCGCCGTCTTGGGAAGCGGGATGGTCATCTGCCCTGAAGGGTTGCTGAAGGAACTCGACGTCACTCAAGCCGCCCAAGCTCGCCTGGGAACGCTCAAAATCAGCTCTGCCGCACACGTCGTGTTTCCCTATCATCGAAAGCTGGACATGCTTGAGGAGGAAGCTCGGGGTGCCAACAAGATCGGCACAACCTCACGTGGAATCGGTCCGGCTTACCAAGACAAGGTGGCTCGGATGGGAATTCGCATGGCCGAATTCGTCCATCCGCAGCATTTCCGAACCCGGCTGGAGGCCGTGCTGGCGGTCAAGAACAAGCAATTGGAAATGTTCGGCGAGCCCAAAATCGAATTCGGACCCCTCTTCGAGCAGTATTCGTCCTATGCTGATCGACTCCGACCTTACGTTTGCGATACAGATTGGGACTTGCAGGAAGCCGTGGCAGGTCGCAAAAAGGTGCTGTTCGAAGGAGCGCAAGGCACCTTTCTGGACCTGGATTGCGGAACCTACCCTTACGTAACTAGCAGCCATCCCATTGCTTCCGGCGCTTGCCTGGGAACGGGAATCGGTCCCCGGGCGATCGACAACGTGCTTGGGGTCTGCAAGGCTTACACCACTCGAGTCGGAAGCGGTCCGTTCGTCACGGAGCTCGAAGACGAGATCGGAGCGAAAATTAGAGAGCAGGGCCAGGAGTATGGAACGACCACGGGGCGAGGTCGTCGGTGCGGGTGGTTGGACCTGGTGGCCTTACGCCAATCCTGCAGGATCAACTCGATGTCGGGCCTCATCGTCACCCGTCTCGACGTTTTGAGCGGAATCGGAGACCTGAAGGTGTGTACAGGATATCGGCTCGACGGTCGAGACATCCCCAGCATGCCGGCCAACATCGACGACTTAAGTCGGGTTGAACCTGTGTACGAGACTTTGCCTGGTTGGGAGGGCGACTTGCGGTCAGCTCGGGCGCTTTCAGATCTCGGGCGAAACGTGCAGAGCTACGTCAAGTTTATTGAGGATTTCACCCAGACTCCCGTGGCGATTCTGAGCATCGGTCCAGATCGCAAAGAGACAGTCATGCTGCGGCCGGACCTTATCTGGGGCTAGGTTCGACAGCGAACCCGCGATCTCGAAGACTTGCGATTTGTCCGACACTGGGTAACCTGCGCCCATGACGAGGGCAAGGCTGGCGATCCTGGTTGGTCGGACCGGGAGAGGTTCCAACATGATGAACCTGATTCGTGCTTGTCAGCAAGGGCGGATCGAGGGAGATGTATGCCTGGTGGTCTCTCCTGTGGCCCAAAACCCTGCCAGCATGCTTGCGACAAGCGAGAACATCAGAGTTGAGGTCCTAGATCCCAAAAGTCCCCACTACGCTCAAGCGCTCCTGATCCTGCTCCAGTCGGCCGAAATCGACATGATTTGCCTGGCTGGGTACATGAACCTTCTGCCGACCACCATTCTCCAGCATTTTCCCAATCGAATTCTCAACGTCCACCCAGCGCTGCTTCCCAAGCATGGCGGAAAAGGGATGTACGGGCACCACGTTCACCAATCGGTTCTCGATTCAGGTGAAACGGAGACTGGCGCAACGATTCATTACGTCACCGAGAACTATGACGAAGGCGAAATTTTGGTTCAGCTCGAGTGTCCTGTGATGCCGAATGACACGGCCGATATCCTTGCCGCGCGTGTACTGGAACTAGAGCACCAAGCCTATATTCAGGGAGTCAACCTTGCCTTACACGCCCGAGCACTCGCCCACTGAGGAAAGCGCTGCGCTACGCTTTTGGCGACCTTTTCTGTATGCCTTCGCCCGAGTGGCATTCCTCCTGCTCGGCCCAGTGCGTCGGATTGGAAACGTTCCGCCAGCAGATGGTCAGGGCCTATTGCTCCTGGCTAATCATCGATCTGATTGCGACCCGATCATAGTGCAATTGGTTTGCCGCCGCCATGTCGTGTTTATGGGCAAGCAAGAGCTCTTTGAAATGCCCAGCATCGGATGGTTTATGAAGCTGTGGATGGCCTTCCCGGTCAAACGAGGCGAGCCTGACCGATCCTCGCTCAAGCATGCTATCAAAATGGCGAAGGCTGGGTTCTGCGTTTGCGTGTTTCCGGAGGGCCAACTTACGGAAACGCACAAATTGCAGCCGTTGCTCCCAGGAGTCAGCCTCATCGCGCGCCAAGCAGAAGTACCTGTTGTTTGTTTGGGCCTGCGTGCGACTGAGCGAATTATGCCGTACGGAAAAGTCATCCCCCGGCCAGCTTTCGGATGGGTCGAGGGTCATTGGGGTGAGCCAAGAACATTCAGCCGCGAATCCAGCCCTGAGGAGGTCATGGGATGGGCGACGCAGGAGCTCCTGCGTCTGAGCGGAGAGTCCGAAGGTCCTGACTCCGCAACCCCGGACTTAAAGCCTGCGTCAGACGATGGCAATGGGTAGGACACTGATGCTTGATGCGCCCCTCACCAGCGGAGAGAAAACACTCGCAGGAGCATTGAACCTCGCGGCAATCCCGATGCCGTACGTAGGGCCCGTTATCGGTTTGGTGATTGGTTCCCAGTCAAAGTTCGTTCGGTTCCACGCGTTCAGATGCCTCATCGAGCAGATTTTTGCAACTGCACTCACCCTATTGGTCGTCGCTACGTCTCTGGGCTATTCGATCTATACGATGGTGAAAAATGGTGTCTTCGACCATGGAATTGATGTCAGCAAAATCGACTGGGTTACTCTACTGATCAAAAGCGCGATTACATGGATTGCTTTTGGGTTGTGGAATTTGTGGAACGTTGTAAATTCTGTGTTGGACGCCATTCAAGCATTTTCCGGAGCACTGCCACGGCGTTTCGGCTGGTGTGCTCGACGCGCCGCCCGCCTGAGTGGAATCATGACATTGCCGCAGAGCCAGGGCTAAAGCGAGAAGGTCGATATGAACGAGGAAAGGGCACAAAATGAACATGCCGAAGAAACGACATGGGCTTGGCGCAACCGAGTCCCGATCCAGTTGCTGGGAATTCTTATAGGCGGGTTGATCGGCGCGGGCATCGGCGTGAAACTCTCTGGAACAAGCCAGTTTCCCACCGGGCTCGCAGGGCTGCTCGGGTTTCTTTTTGGTGCTTTGCTCGCCAATATCGTTACCGGCATCATCGTTCTCGACACTCGGCGAAGCATCAACAAGGTTCAAGCCTACGTCGTTGCGCTCGCGACACCTTTGGGCGCTTTTGCAGGAAGTGGAATGAACTACCTTGGCAACTCTGTCAGCAGTTGGGTGTACGCAGGTATCGGTGCGATCGTGGCGATGGTCGGCGCAGTTCTTTCTACCGGCACGGTCATTGGAATTCTTAACTTCATCGAACGTGTTCGAAAGTGAGAGATCCAGTCATGGGGTGACTCTAGATTCTGTCTCGAACCCTCTTGAAGGCCTCGAGGGCGAACCCCAAGTCCTCTTCGGTGTGCGCGGCGCTCGGCATGGTGCGCAACCTGGCTTTGCCTCTGGCTACCGTGGGATAGGCGATGGAGAGAGCAAAAACGCCTTCGTCCCAAAGGGCTTTCTCCATCTGCTGCGCCTTACCCTCATCGCCGACAAACACCGGAGTAATCGGAGTTTCGCTTCCCATGGTGTCGAACCCGGCCTCGGCCAAATGAGATTTCCACCAACGAGTATTGTCCCACAGCCGTTTCATGGGCTCTGGATCGTTCTCCATTATGTCGAGCGCGGCAATTAGAGCTGCTGCGACCATCGGCGGATGCGCCGTACTAAAAAGATACGGTCTGCCACGATTGATCAACCAGTCCTTGAGCAACGCTGAGCCCGCGATATAGCCTCCAACCACGCCGAGAGCTTTGCTGAGCGTTCCGAGTTGAATATCCACTCGACCGTACAGGTCAAAGTGGCTTGCCGTACCAGCACCGTTTTTTCCCAAAACGCCGCTCGCGTGAGCATCGTCCACCATCACAAACGCGTTGTATCTCTCAGCCAACTCGACGATTTGTGGAAGCGGAGCGATATCGCCGTCCATGCTAAAAACACCGTCGGTAATGATCATTCGCTTTTTGAACCCCTGGGTGTTTTTGAGAATCTGCTCCAGGTGATCCATGTTCTTATGGTCATAGACAAAGCCTTCGCTCTTTTTGTATTTGGCAGGCGAAAGGCGAACCCCGTCGATGATGCTGGCGTGGTTCAGCTCGTCACTAATGACAACGTCTTCGGGAGTAAGAACTGCCGGGATGCAACCGCTGTTGGCCGTGAAACCGCCCGTGAATACCAGAACTGCTTCGACTTTCTTGAACTTGGCAAGTTTCCGCTCAAGCTCATCGTGAACGGACATCGTCCCTCCGATCCAGCGAACTGCTCCTGCGCCCACTCCCCACTTTTCAATCGCTTCTTCGGCAGCCTGGCGCACCTTCGGGTGATTCGCCAACCCCAGATAGTTATTGCTGGAGAGGTTCACCACCTCTTTGCCGTTCATTTTCACCCGACCGCCTGCAGGCGATTCGAGGATTTTGGGGCTCTTGTAGAGGTTCTGCTGCTTAAGGGACTCGATCTCCGAGCCGAGCCAGGATTGCAACTCGGTATTCATGGTTTGAACTGAGTGTATCTGGAATTGCAAACACCGTGAACCGGGATTTTCGAGTCTAAACCGCTGGGTTTTCCACAGCAGGCTGGTACCATCTCGAAACGCGCAATGATCGCAATCGTGGACTACGGTATGGGGAATCTAGGCTCCATACAAAATATGATCTGGAAAATCGGCGACGAGTCGATTATTACAAGCGATCCCTTGATCATCAAGCGTGCGCGAAAACTGATTTTGCCGGGCGTCGGCGCATTCGATCGAGCGGTTCAGAACTTACGAAGCCGCGGTCTGATGGATCTTCTCCACGACCAAGTCGAAAAAGAGGCAAAGCCAATCTTGGGCATCTGCCTTGGAATGCAGCTTCTGAGCAAGTCGAGCGAGGAAGGCGAACTCCCTGGGTTCGGGTGGATTGACGCACACACCCGAAGGTTCCATGTTGAAGAGGACGGCTTAAGGGTTCCTCACATGGGTTGGAATCAGGTTACAACTACCCAGGTTCATCCACTCACGCAAAACTTGCCAGAAGATCCGCGGTTCTATTTCGTGCACACCTACCACGTCGCCTGTGAACGACCCGAGGACGTTTTGGCAACATGCCACTACGGAATTGATTTCCACGCATCGATCGGTCGAGATCATATTTGGGGCACCCAATTCCATCCTGAAAAAAGCCACAAATTTGGTCGAAAACTCCTGCAAAACTTTGTTGAGGCGCCATGTTTGCGACCCGTGTAATCCCCGTTTTGCTCCTGCAAGGCACTCGGCTGGTCAAAACCACCAAATTCCGAGAACCACGATATCTGGGTGATCCGCGAAATGCGGTTCGGATCTACAACGAACGAGAAGTAGACGAGCTTGTCCTGCTGGACATCCAAGCTTCGCTCCACCATCGAGAGCCCGATCTGGACCTGATCAAGGAAATTGTGAGTGAGGCATTCATGCCCGTCGCTTACGGCGGTGGAATCAAATCGCTCGAACAAGCTCGTTCGATTTTGCAGGCAGGCGTAGAAAAGGTGGTGTTCTCTACCGCCGCTGTCGAAGATCCAGAAATGATTTCGCGATGTTGCCAGGAATTTGGAGCGCAGAGCGTAGTTGCCTGCATTGACGTGCACCAAAACGGTGAAGATTACGAGGTCATGACCAAAAATGCCACCCATGCGACGCACAAAAAACCAGTGGAACTGGCGTGTGAAATGCAAGCGCTCGGGGTAGGCGAGATTATTGTAAATTCAATTGATCGTGACGGGACGATGCAGGGATACGACACTCGCCTGCTACAATCCGTTACTGGAGCGGTTACGATACCGGTGGTTGCCTGCGGCGGAGCAGGTTCCCTCCGCGACATGGCCCGTGCGGTTCAGATTGCCGGTGTCAGCGCGGTTGCAGCCGGAAGTTTGTTTGTGTATTACGGAAAATTGAGGGCAGTTCTCATCAACTACCCTGACCAGGACGAATTAGAGCTTGTGCTCGGACGACGATGATTAAACTGGAGCAGCAAACTGCGGCGGAGATTCAGAACACGAACTCCGGCTATCGCATGTGCACGCGTTGCATCATGGATACGTCGGACCCTGAAATCGTGTTTGACGTCGAGGGTGTGTGTAACCATTGCCATCAGTACGAGCACCAGCGCAAGACAGTTATGGTCGATCCCAAAGACCGCAAGCGCCTCTTGGAAGATTTGGTCAAATCCATTCAGGAGGAAGGTCAGGGCAAAGAGTATGACTGCCTTATCGGCGTGTCTGGAGGTGTCGATTCCACTTACGTCGCTTACCTGACTCGCGAACTTGGTCTGAAGCCCTTAGCGGTTCATATGGACAACGGCTGGAATTCCGAACTGGCCGTCACGAATATCAAGAAGACCCTGGACCACCTCGGAATCGACCTATACACCGAAGTCTTGGATTGGGAAGAGTTTCGCGACCTCCAGCTTGCCTTTCTCAAAGCGAGCACACCCGACAGCGAAATCCCCACGGACCACATCATCACAGCCACGCTCATGGCGATCGCCAAGAAGTATCGGATTAGAACAATTTTGATGGGGAGCAACGTCAGCAGCGAGGGAATTCTGCCGAGAATGTGGTCCCAGGGCATCCGTGACTGGCGTTACATCAAATCTGTGCACGATCTTTTTGGCACCCAGCCCATGAAGAGCCTTCCGCACGCGAACTTGACATCCTTCATTCTTTCTAGAACCGTTTGGAAGCAACGGTGGGTGAATATTCTCGACATGATCGACTACGATAAGGCGCGGGCAATGGACACCATCCAACGCGACCTTGAGTGGGTCTACTACGGTGGAAAGCACTACGAATCCGTCTACACCCGCTTCTTCCAAGCCTACATTCTTCCGCAGAAATTCGGGTACGACAAACGAAGAGCGCATCTCAGCACCCTGGTGCTCAGTGGAACGATCACACGCGAGCAGGCTCTGGAGGAAATAAAGGAGCCGACCTGCGAGCCGGAGTTGCTACGCCATGACCGAGCGTTTGTTATCAAGAAATTTGGGATCAATGAAGCTGAATTCGAGCGAATTATGAACCTGCCGAAGAAGACGATTTATGACTATCCTGCTTACGAGAATGCGTGGTTTCTTCACGTGTTCCGGACGATCTATCGTCTGCCTCGGCTGCTGAGGGCGCGGCGTGCCTAATCTGCTGATTTCTACTTCAGTTATCCGCAGCCGTCTTGTCGCACTCGCGCTTTGCTTAATCTATTGCGTGGTGCTTAATCTGTCGCACCAGTTCGTGGAATCCGATCTGTTCTCGTACCAGGGAGTGATTTTCAACCCGCCGCGGATCGAATTTGTGCTCTTTGCCTACGTGTTAAGCCTTGCGCCCGCACTCTGGCTTCCCCTCAAGCTTCAGCAAACCTCTGATTTGGCGCAATGGGTGATGTACATCACCCTACTTGTTCCCTGTGTGTTCTTTCCATTCCACGTGAGTGAACGCCCGCCTGAAGAAGTCTTGACGATGGTCACGATGTTCTTCCTCTCGTATGTTCTCTTCTCCTGGATGCTCCTGCGGCTCGAACCGATACGGTTGAAACCGATTCGATTTAGCCACGAAGCCTTTTCCTGGTTCCTGCTTGTCGCCATCTTTCTGTGCACGGTGATGGTCGGAGCGCAAAACGGATTTCAGCTGAAGCTTTCAATGGATGATGTCTACCAGCGACGCCTTGAGGCTCGCGATGCTGTGGCAGGAGGATCACTCGCAGGATATGCGCTCGCGTGGCTCGCAGGCAGCTTCGCACCGATAGGGATTGTGTACGGCTTGGTGCGTCGCCATTTCTTTTTGGTCGCCGCAGGTGTGGTAGGGCTCGTTTCAATCTTCTCCTTCAGCGGAACAAAGTCCTCGCTGTTCACGCCCTTGGTCATGCTGCTCCTGTTTTGGATCGTCCGGAGTGGGAAGCAGACCTATTCGAGGCTGATGCTGGTTGGCACCATCGCGCTGATCTCCATCAGTGCTCTGCTCTGGACCAAGATCGAGAATCCAATCTTGTCAGAGTCCTTTACCCGGAGACTTCTGATCTCCAAAGGGGTGTCCACCGCATTTTATTGGCAGGAGTTTCAGGATGACCCCATGTTCATGCGCGACTCGATGTTCGCACGATTGGTGGGCATGCAGGATGAGTTACCCAAAACTTTTCGCATCGGAATCAAATATGGCAAGGGAGACGCGGAGAACTATAACGCAAATGCCTGGGCTTCGGCGCAGGCCAATTTTGGATATACAGGTTTCTTCCTTTGCTCCATCGTGGCAGCGCTTGTTCTCAAAATCATGGATGGGTTTGCCAAGTACGGGAATTTCGACGTGCTCTCGGTCGCGTCGGCCTTCTTTGCAATTGTGTGGGGCGAGCAAGCCATGGAATCGAGTTTCTTAAGCTCAGGGGTGATCGTGACGCTGGGCCTCATGTTTCTTCTTAGCGGCACAGCACTGACCGTTCGTAAAGCCAACCCAGCTCTTCCAGGAGAAATTCAGCCTGCATGAAGAGAATCGTCGAGGTCTGCTCCGCACATCCCAGCGACGATGGCAGGGTGAATCAAAGAAGTTCGAAAGCGCTTGCGGACTCTGGATACGAAGTGCACCTGATCGCGACTGATCCAGCGACCGAGCCCTACGTTCAAAATGGAGTGACCATCCATCCGCTCCCGCACATTCCGTCATCGCGAGAGAGGATTAAACGGCGAGCGGAAGTTGCTCGTCTGGCCCGGAGCCTTCAACCCGACTTCTATCATGTCCATGAGCCCGAGCTCCTCGCGGATGTACTGAAGGTCGCGAAGTCGGTCCCTGTGATTTTTGATGTCCACGAGCTCTACGTCGATGTTCTTCTAGACCGTGATTGGCTTCCGAAACCTGCGAGACCTTTCGTAAGAGCGCTCTGGGACCGCTACGAGCGCACTCTGATCTCAAAGTGTGCGGGGGTCATCGTAGTGACGGAAGGGGTTGCTGCACGGTACCGCGCCATGCGAGACGATGTCGTTATCGTCGCCAACTTTCCCGACCTCACCGACCACCTTGCAACTCCTCAACCTGAGCGCGATGGATGCCACTGCATCTTCAGCGGAACTCTGAGCGAAAATCGAGGACTCCTTGAACTCGTTGCGGCGATGGGAATCCTGAAGAAGATGGGATCGCCTGCGACTCTGCGGATCGCTGGCAAAGGTTCAGAAGGATTCCTGGCGAAGCTGGAGAGCAAGATCGCCGAAAATGACGTGTGCGACCGGATCCAGGTGACAGGGCCTTATGCTCGACTCGATGGAATCCAGATGAGCAATGCCGCCAGCATCGGAATGGTTCCACATCTCCCGTACGGGAATAACATGGTAGCGTGGCCGGTGAAGATGCTCGACTACATGGCTCTCGGGCTGCCTTTGATCTACAGCGACATTGCGCCGCATCAAGAGCTTTTGATGGGAGCGGACGTCGGCATCGCGGTTGACCCTACTCGCACCGAGTGCATCGCAGAGGCGATTCAGACAATGATTGACCACCCTGAAAAAGCACTTCAGTGGGGCAACAACGGGCGAACGCTCACGCACACAAAGCTCAACTGGGATGTCGAAAAACGCAAGCTCATCGACCTGGTCCAACGCCTGATCGGGCGATGATCCACGCAATATTGCGAGATCGGAGACTAAATTTCGGTAATCCAACGCGGACACACTTTCTACAAAACACCAATTCCGCTGTAGACTGGTGGGATACCCATGGCAAAACGACTTTGGCTGCTCTCCTGCTCCTTGTGTGTCGGCTCCAGTGCGTTGGCACAATCAGGGATGCTCCAAGCCGCACCAGGTTGGCGCAACAATGGCTTTGAAGAGTCCTTAAGACGCACCAAGGTCGCAACAGGTGCGCGTGTTCAGGCGAGATTTACCGGAAGAATCCTCATTAAGTCGCCAGCGGGAATCTCCAAAGCGGCCAAAACCTTGCCCGGTCTGTCGAATTGGGCTTGGATCGATTTTGGGTCAAATGCCGACCCCAATATGGCTCGATCGGAAGCCATGCGCAAGTTCCCTGGCTCGCAAGTCTTCGCCGTCTACGACTCTGGCATCGTACGTGACTCGTTCACGCCGAATGACCCTTACTACTTCGCAGGCAATCCTGATGCGAGTTGGCCCGGCCAGTGGTACCTGAAAAATGGTGTAACCCCAGGCTTGGACACCGGAGTTTGGAATGCGTGGCAGGCAGATTTCACCGGATTCGGCGTGACAGTCGGAGTGGTGGACGATGGACTGCAGACGGGGCACCCTGATCTCACCGCCAACTACACAGCGACCAACAGCTACGATTTCGGCCAGAACGACTCGAACCCCAATCCGGTTGTTGGTGCCGATAATCACGGGACGGCGGTTGCGGGACTCATCGGAGCCCGGGGCGGTAACTCGATCGGCATCACCGGATCTGCACCGGAAGCCAAGCTGGCAGGGCTGCGGCTCAATTTCGATGCTGCTTCGGCAGATTTCACAACGCAAGATGCTGCAGCGACTCTGTATCGAAGTTCTGGGACGACGACGGCCATCCGGCTTAAGAATCACAGCTACGGCCCGACTGTCCCCTATTCTCTCGATACAGCTCAGGCGACCGCTATCGCAGACTCCGCCTCGGTGGGCACGATCCACGTTCGATCTGCCGGGAATTCCCGCGGAGGTACTGCGGAAGATGTCAACAAGTTCCTGGAGCGCAACATTCCCCAAACCATTGTTGTGGGTGCAGTACAGAGCGA
Organism: Armatimonadota bacterium; assembly: GCA_018268255.1. Taxonomy (GTDB): domain Bacteria; phylum Armatimonadota; class Fimbriimonadia; order Fimbriimonadales; family Fimbriimonadaceae; genus UBA2391. The sequence continues at coordinate 122,227 of JAFDWX010000001.1, forward strand.
TGGAAAGTACGGCCCTTACTCCGGCTTTGGCGCGAGCCTTACGTGCGTTGCCCCTTCCAGTCCGAACTCGGTAGGGTTCCTTCTGCAGGAAACCACAGACCGAGTAGGCGAGAGTGAAGGCTACAACGGCGGAAGCGACAGTTTTCCCGATGGCAACTACACATCCATCTTTGGTTTTACAAGTGGTGCTGCGCCTCTGGTCACCGGTGCCCTAGCATTAGTGCGCCAAGCGATCCCCACGATGAATGTGCGCTTCGCGAAGCACCTTATCGCGCTTACGGCAAAGAAGGTTGACCCGGCCGACACCTCAACCGCAAGCGATGGTGGGTGGAAAACCAACGCCGCAGGATACTCATTCAACCAAAATTACGGATTCGGCCTCATCGATGCTTCTGCGATGATCGCGCTTGAACCCTATTATTCCGGCGTTACAGCACTCACCACGAGCACGACGGGGACCGTCACGGTCAATCAGGCAATTCCGGACAACAGCACCACCGGCACGAGCAAGACTTTCCAGATTTCAAATCACGGGAAACTGGAGGAGATGATGATCACCCTGAACATCACTCACACTTGGCGAGGCGACCTGGAAGCCTATCTAACCTCTCCATCGGGAACGACCTCGCGGCTGTTCATCCAAGCGGGAAGCGATAACGGCACCAACCTCGCGTGGACCTTTACAAGCAACGCATTTTGGGGTGAAGATCCCTTCGGCACCTGGACGATCAAGGTCATGGATTTGGGACTGCTGGATTCCGGCACCTTCAACTCTCTCTCTGCAACCGCGAATATGGGAGAACTCGTGGCAGTGAACTCCACGATCATGGGCAATGTCAATTTGGGAGACTGGCTGGGAGCATTGGCTGGACAGGAGGTGACCTTCGAACTTCGGGATTCACAGGACACTGTGGTGGAGACGCAGAGTTTGCCGCTCGATGCAAGCGGTAACTACACGTTCATTACGAATCTGCAGGGGACCTATACCCTAACGGCGAAAGCATCCCACTGGCTCCGAGGAAGGTCAGCGACTTTGACTTTGAACGGGTCACCGCTGACCGGCAAGGATTTCAGCCTCGCCAACGGAGACATCGATCGAGACAACGCGATCACCATTTTCGACTACCTGTACCTGTCGAGCGCATTCGACAAGAACTCGGGAGACTCGGACTGGAATGTTGCGGATTCCGAAGGTGTCAGACCCTCGGATTCTGACCTGGATGGTGACGAGACTGTATCTATTTTTGACTACGTGATCCTAAACCAGAACTTTGATTTAACCGGCGAAGGCTAGAGTCTTAACTTTAGTTGCTATAGAAAACGTCTTCAGTTCCAATACTTTCATTGAACCAACCCAACCGTCCTGGTGGGCTACTGGTGAGGTGGATGGTGAACTTGGACTTGCTTAATCTGGAACGATTGCGAGAGATCGCCGATGGCGACCAGCCGTTTATTGCCAACGTGCTGCGTGAGTATCGGACCGCAATCACACCCGTACTAGCATCGCTCAGCGGTGCTCTTGAGGGCTCAGATTTTCAAGCTGTGCGGCACGGCGCCCACAACATCAAAGGATCGAGTAGGACTGTTGGGGCCGAAGCTATGGCAGAGCGCGCCTGCAGATTAGAGGAAGCGGCATTGAGTCAGGACCCACAGCTCTGCGCACGACGAGTTGATGAGCTTCGAGACGCTTGGGAAAAAACCTGTTCTGAACTGGATTCTGCTGCCTAAAGAATTAAGTCATGAAGATTCTCCTTGTCGAAGACGATCCTGCATCGTTGTTGATGCTCACCAAAGCACTCCAACGACGCGGACACCAGGTGATCGGCACTGCAAATGGTGAGGAGGCTTTGCGTCTTCTTGATCGCGAGTCGTTCCAAGTGGTGATCTCCGACTGGATCATGCCGAAGCTCGATGGGTTGCAACTGTGTCGCATCTTGCGCGCATCGGAGCAAAACACTTACACCTACTATCTGATGCTCACCGCGGCCGATCAGCACAAGGACCGCTTGATGGCACTCGAGGAAGGGGCCGACGACATGATGGTGAAGCCGTTCCACCTGTCGGAGCTCAATGCTCGCCTCCGCGTCGCTGAGCGAATCTTGGCGATGAACGAAGAAGTGCAGCGGAAGAGCGTGGAAATGGAGCAGCTGAGCAATGTTCTTCAGTTTTCAAACCGCCGCATCTCCGAGATGTTCAAAGGCCTGCCCATTCCATGCGTGACCATCAGTCAAGATGGCTCAGTCATGGAGTGGAATACAGCGGCAGAGAATCTCTTCCATCTGAAATCCTACGAAGTCTACATGCAGCCTCTGTGGACGGTAATCACCTCTCCAAGGTACAAGCGCCAGGCTGAAGAGCTGACTTGGGCAGCTGTTTCTGGTGAGGACATCAAAGAGGAAGATTGGACGTGCCCACTGAAAAGCGGCAAAAAGGTGCATCTACTCGTAAGCACCTTCCCAATCCGAAACCACCTGAACGAAGTTGTTGGGTCTGTGTTGGCCTATGTTGACGTCACCAAACAGAAGCAGCTCGAGCACCAGATTAAGGAGCAGTTGCAGGTGGCGCGAAGCCTCAGCAATGAGCTCCAAGAGAAAAACACGGACCTCAAGCGACTCACCGACCAGCTTGAAGAACTGGCCTCCACGGACGGACTGACTGGATTGCCGAACTATCGAACATTTAAGGAGAAACTGGAATTCGAGTTGAAGGAAGTCGTCCACCATGGACGGCCTCTCTCGATCATTCTCACGGATATCGATAAGTTTAAGACCTTTAATGACGACTTTGGACACCTCGTTGGAGATGAAGTGCTTCGCAAAGTCTCAAGCGTCTTCAAAACGCTCATAGCAGAAGTACCTGCAGGAATCGTCGCGCGATATGGCGGAGAAGAATTTGTCGTGGTCTTGCCCAACTCCACCGAATCCCAGGCGACCGAATTCGCAGAGAAACTCAGGCTGGGAGTGGAGCAAGAAAAATGGCCGTGGCGCCAAGTCACCTCCAGTTTTGGAGTCGCCACGTGGGACTCAAGCATCGTGGATGTGAAGCAATTTGTTGATCTGGCAGATAAGGCTCTCTACTTCTCCAAGGAGAATGGGCGCAATCAGGTTAACCACTTCAAAACACTGCCAGCCCAGGCCGCTTGAGTTAATTCAAGTAATATCCCGGGTAATCGAAAGGCCGGTAAGTGCCCACGATCATCTTAGTGGTGTCCAAGGACGGACATTGTTGGGGTGAAGGGATATGTCACAAGGCTTTCGATTTAACGCTGATCTGCATTTAACGACGCAGACAAAGGTTGATCCCAGAATTGTTCTTACGAGCAAGCTTATCGAACTCAGTTCAATTGAGTTGGAGACGGCTATTTCACGGGAAATCGAAGAAAATCCGGCTCTTGAACGCGTGGAAGAGGAAGAAGCGACCGAAGAGAACAGGCCCGAGGATATTCTCTCCAAGGTTTCGAACGACCATGATGATTATGAGAGTCGAAGAGGCCTCCCGGACCGCGACGAAGAAGCCAACGATTGGCTGGACTATGTCTCAGATTTGCCCGATCTTCAAGATCATCTCGAAGCGCAGCTTCTGCCTCGCCTTGAGCCACAGTTCCGAAACCTCGGATCGTTCGTAATCGGATCGCTGAACGAGCACGGATATCTGGGCACGCCGATCGAGGAGATCGCGATGGCGACTGGTAATTCGTTTGAGGAGATTGAGGCGGTTATCGCTCAACTCCAGCAGTGCGAACCGCGAGGAGTTGGCGCGCGTGGTGTGGTCGAATGTTTGATCCTTCAACTGTCTGATGAAGACGACAACATGTCCTGTCACGCAAAGTTGCTTTTGACCGAGCACCTGACCGATCTCATCGCTCGAAACGCCAAGTCTCTTGCCAAAAAGCTGTGTGCAGATATCAAGTATGTCTATAAGCTCTTCGATCACGTCAGCAGCTTGAACCCTTACCCAGCGGAAGGATTTTCGGTCGGGCCATCCTCCCTACAGGCGTCGCACGCTCACCGAGCACAGCCTGAAATCGTGCTTACGAGAAGTGAGATTGGGTGGACCGTGGAAACACCTGGATACGATCAAATCACGCTCAAGGTCAACCATCAGTTTCAAAAGCATGCCGAAAAAGGTGAAAACCACGCTCGCCACTACGTGGTAAGAGCGAATCGATTTCTTCAGGCTCTTGGTCAACGTCGAAACGTACTCCACCGAATTGGGCGATACCTGATCGAGAATCAGGCGGGGTTCGTCACCACCGGTCAGTTCAAGTTCGTAAACGAGTTGACTCGGTCCAAAATGGCCAAGGATCTTGGAGTCCACGAGAGTACGATCAGTCGTGCGACTATGGATAAGTTCGTCCAAATCGCTACAGGGGAGATTATTAGTTTCGACTTGTTCTTCGATTCCAGTCTGAAGATCAAACAGCTCATCGCCGAGATCCTCGCCTATGAGAATCCGAATAATCGCCTCTCAGACGAAAAAATCTCTAAGCTTCTGGCGGACCAAGGGATTAAAGTAGCCCGCAGAACCGTGAACAAATATCGCGATCATTCGAAGCTCCTGAATTCCAGAAAGCGACGCGCTGCGTGATAAGAAACTTATAAAGTCCCGCGAGAACTTGCCGATATAAGTGGTAGCAGTGGCGAAAGCACGGTCCACTAGCAAAAGCGACTCAGAGCTACACGAAGCAACGGTTGCCCAGCGAGTTTTGTCCTCTCCTTCTCGCTGGGCTCTTTTTATGGATCGTGCTACCAGCCCCGGCCGGCCATCTGCTCATCCGGCTTAAGCGAGGAGCAGTTGATTCCAACCATCGGCTCGCCCAGGTTGCGGCTGATCTCCGCTAGTCGCTTGGGGTCCTTGTGGAAGAGCACTGACTCGACGATCGCCTTTGCTCGCCGCGCTGGGTCTCCGCTCTTGAATATCCCCGATCCCACAAACACAGTTTCGGCACCGAGTTGCATCATGAGCGCGGCATCAGCGGGTGTCGCGATTCCGCCGGCACTGAAGTTCGGCACGGGAAGTTTGCCGGTTTCGTGGACAGTTCTAATCATATCCAGTGGTGCCTGATGCTCCTTGGCCAGGACGTACAACTCATCCTCTCGCGCGTTCTGAACGGAGCGAATCTGGCTCATGATCGTGCGCATATGGCGAACTGCTTCGACGACGTCGCCTGTTCCAGCTTCTCCCTTCGTGCGGATCATGGCTGCACCTTCACCGCATCGGCGAAGCGCTTCTCCTAGGTTCCGTGCACCGCAGACAAAAGGAACCGTGAACACGTGCTTATCAACGTGATTCTCTTCGTCAGCGGGGGTTAAGACTTCACTCTCGTCGATGAAATCGACCTCGATCGCCTCAAGGATTTGGGCCTCGGCAAAGTGGCCGATACGGCACTTTGCCATCACCGGAATGGTGACCACGCTCTTGATTTCCAAGATCATTTCCGGGTCACTCATGCGGGCCACGCCACCATCGCGACGGATGTCGGCGGGAACACGTTCCAGCGCCATCACGGCTACGGCTCCTGCGTCTTCCGCGATTCGGGCCTGTTCAGGGGTGACCACGTCCATGATCACGCCACCCTTCAGCATTTCGGCGAGGCCAACCTTTTCGCGCCAAGTCTTGTGCCCAAGCCTGGGCGGTTCAATCGTACTGCTCATATTAGATAACCTACATTGTACTAGAGCGGAAATTAGTGGCCGGTTCCACTAAAGCTTCCAAGTCAATTCTCCGCAAATTCCAACGGCCAAGCAACTCGCGCCGTCCAAAATCATTAGAATAAGGAACGTGATCCAGCTTCGAGTCCCGCCGGCGCTCCAACAGGTTGAGTTTCGGCGCTATCTAGCTGGAGCGTTTATTTCCAACGTTGGCAGCAACATCCAAGCGTGGGCTATCGGTTGGCATGTCTACCAACTCACGCACCAATCCTACATGGTGGGCCTGCTCGGGTTGGTGAGAGTCGGCCCGCTTGTCGTGTTCTCGCTTTTTGGTGGCGTTCTGGCGGATCATGCCGACCGCCGAAAGATCATGTTGGCCACGCAGACTGCGATGGCTACCATCGCGGGTGTGCTCGCCATTACTTCTTGGCTGCATCTTGTCTCGGTGTATCTCATCTACGCCATGGTAGGTCTGTTTGCCATTGCGCGATCGTTCGACGGACCCGCGCGACAAGCCTTGCAGGTCAACCTGGTTCCTAAGGAGATCTTTCCCAACGCGGCCAGCATGAATGGTGTTGCCTGGCGGCTCAGCGACGTCCTGGGACCGATTATCACCGGCGTCCTCGTCGGATTCAACACCAAGAATCCGACCCTGGGGTTGACGATGTGCTACAGCATCAACAGCCTTTCGTTTCTGGCTCTGATCTACGCGGTTTGGCGAACTCCTTATCGGTACGAACCATCCATTGCAGATCGGCCCCGATCCGTCCAACAGGTCATCCGCCAGATTGGAGAAGGCATCAAATTCGTCAATCGCACGCCTGTAGTCCGCAGCGCGATGTGGATTGATTTTTGGGCCACATTCCTTTCAGGAGCGGAGGCTCTGCTGCCCGCTTTTGCGGCAACTGTTCTGGGCCTTGGCGCAAGCGGATATGGAGTTTTGGCGGCAAGCTCCGGCGTGGGAGCTTTGATCGCAGCATCGGGGTTGACCTATCTTCCCACCATCACCCATCAGGGTCGCGTCGTTGTAACGATGATCGCCCTGTTCGGGCTGGCGACGATAGGTTTCGGAGCCGCTCCCAACTTGTGGGTAGCTTCGGTGTGCTTGGCTCTGGTGGGTGCCAGTGATATGATCAGTACGGTTCTTCGGCAGACCATCCGCCAGCTTGCAACGCCGGACGACCTACGCGGACGCATGAATGCGACCAGCAGCTTGTTCCACATCTCCGGACCCCAACTCGGTGACTACGAGGCTGGGTTGATCGCCCACTCTTTCGGTGAGCGATTCTCCATCATCCTCGGCGGATCCCTATGCCTTTTTGTGGCGGCGCATTGGTCGCGGGCCAAGGCTTTGACTGGTTACGTCCACCGAGCGGATTGATCAGACGATCTGCACTTCCTGGCCGCCGCGCTGAACCTCGCCAATGACCATCGCCGTCTCTCCAGCCTGATTGAGCCGCTGGACAATGGCAGGAGCCACGTCACGGTTGACGATCAGAACCATGCCGATGCCGCAATTGAATGTTTTGTACATCTCTGGCCATGGCACATGGGCAATATCCTGGATGAGGTTAAAGATCGGCAGCACCGACCAACTTCGCCGTTCAAGAACTACTTTGATGTCGCTGGGCAGCACGCGCGGGATGTTGTCGGTGAGTCCACCGCCCGTGATATGAGCCATCGCGTAGATATCCGGGCTGTCCTGCAAAATCGGATAGATCGAGTTGTAATAGCATCTGTGGGGTCGAAGCAACTCCTCGCCGATCGTCGTGGACAAACCGGGCATTGCGTCGCGAACGGACATTCCGCCCACCTCGAAAATGGCTTTTCGGGCCAGAGAATAGCCGTTGGTGTGAAGCCCGTCGCTTGCGAGCCCGATGACAAAATCCCCAGCTTTCATCTTCGGCCTGGGTAATTTTTGATCAGCATCGACCACACCCACGATTGTCCCGACAATGTCCACTTCGTCATCGACATAGGTGCCGGGAAGCTCAGCTGTTTCGCCTCCGATTAAGGCGCAGTTAACACTGCTGCAGGATTGAACCATCCCCCGAACGATGGCCTCAAAAACTTCCGAATGAATGTGCGAGCAACCGTAGTAATCGAGGAAGAACAGCGGCTTCGCACCTTGACACAAGATATCGTTGACGCAGTGGTTGACCAAATCCATGCCGATTCCGCTAAAATCTCCAGCCATCGCGGCGACCCTAGTCTTGGTTCCGACACCGTCGATGCTGCTCACCAAGACCGGCCGTTCGATTCCTGGAAATTGGCCGCTGAACATCGCGCCGAACCCGCCGATGCTCGCCATAACTTGTTCGTTGTGGGTCTGGCGAATTTCGGGAATCACGTTGCGTAGAACGCGCTGGGCCTCATCGATGTGGACGCCTGCAGCCGAGTAAGTGAGCGAATGCTCGGACATTCGGCAAGCCTACCCGGGTCGCCTCGCCATTCGGGCCGATTTGCGCGGGTATAACATCAAGGTTCGAGTCGGTAGCTCAGTCGGTAGAGCAACGCCCTTTTAAGGCGTGGGTCCTGGGTTCGAGTCCCAGCCGACTCACTTCTTTTTCAAGGTCGCCAGACAAATCGCATCCCCAGCGAAAAATCAGCCGCCACGCTGGCGACACCCCGAGAATTCAAGAAGTCAAAATTCTCGCTGAAGAAAAGTTCAAGGGCCTTTTCCTCCGTTAGCTTTCTGCGGTACCCAAAAGTCACCTGCCGGTTGGGCTGATCCAGTTTGCGGATATTTGTTCTCAGCGGAGCCGATTCGCTCTGGCTTTGAATGATCCACGCATCTCGTGAGTTTGGTGTCCATTCCAAGGCTGCCCCCAACTGCCAGCCTGGCTTCCCTGAACCGGCCCAAGCCGATCGAGCGGAGGTGGTGACTGCGGCCGCCTGCCAAGTCAGCGCTACTTGGCGCATTACCTGCATCGTTCCGGCTATTCCCACGCCGAGATTCGGTCGACCAGATCCAGTCATCCTGGAGGGGCGCCCGAACGGCAAGCTGAGTGCCGCTGTAGCGGTTACCCCGGCAACAAGTTCACGACTAAATCCGACTTGGGCATCCGTAAGTCCAGTCGTACCTCCGAGACGATAGTTAGCGCCGTCGGTGACCAGCGTACGGTTTTTGGGATATCCGGTGCGGGAAAGGTCTTTGAACCCGATCATCCGGTGCCACCATTCGATCGTTGAGTCCATAAAGCCGCCAGACCGTTCCAATAGTCCGATCTGGGCGTAGAGTTCTCCACTCTCGATTCCCCATCTGCCAGAAATCCGGAGTGCGTGACTCTCAGCATCTTCAATAACTGACCCTTCGCGATAGGATTCATTTGCGATCGCAAGCAGTGCGCCGAACTCTCGCTGTCGGGCTTTGAGAACTGAAGATCGAAACGGGAGTCTGAGAACGGGAGTGCTCACCGTACGAAAATTCGAAGTTTCCACCGGGCCTGCTGCAGCAAAAGAACCCATTCCCATAACCAAAAACCACACCACCCACTTGCCCATTCACCGATATTATCACGGCACGAGTCCCATTCAACCTGTGTCAAACTATCGACAGACTCCAACCATTCGGTGCAACGATGCCCAAAGTAGCAATCCAAATCCCCCAAATTGGCGAAGGCCTGCAGGAAGCACGGTTAGTTGCCTATCTCAAGCAACCCGGCGACAAGGTTCGGCGTGACGAGCCGATTTACCAGATGGAGACCGATAAGGCCGTGATGGATGTTGAATCCCCTTATGAGGGGGTACTCGTCCAATGGCTTGCCGCAATCGATACGATCCTACCCATCGGCGCAGATGTTGCACAAATGGAGATTGCTATCGAAAATGAAAATAATGAGTCGGTGGTATCCGAACCTGCAACCTCAGGGAACCAGATCAGCCTGTGCATCCCGATGATCGGCGAAGGTTTGCAGGAAGCGCGCCTAGTCTCCGTATTGAAGCAGCCCGGAGACATCATCCATCGAGACGAACCGATCTACCAGATGGAAACCGACAAGGCTGTGATGGACGTCGAATCGCCCTACGAAGGAAGGCTGATCGGTTGGAAAGTTCCTGTGGATACGGTTCTCCCGATTGGCGCAGAGGTTGGCACGATCGAGCTGTTCGGCGAGGCACCCACGACCAGTGTTGCGGCAACCCACGCACCTAAGCCTACGCCTGCCGCCGCCCCAGTCGCTTCGGACCCAGGGGCTGGAACCCCTTCGGCACGGCGAACCGATGTGCCCCCTCGAACCCGGGCATACGCAAAAGAGAAAGGAATCGACGACGCGACCCTCGCACAAATCCCAGCCACGGGAAGCAAATTGATGCCTGCCGACATCGATGCTTATCTAGCAGGCGGCGTCGTGTCCCACGCTCCGAAATCATCCTATGTTGTTTCCAGCGAGCATTATGCCGAGCGCGAACTCTCCCAAAAACAGCGCTTGCTGAGTTCACGACTCGTCCGAGGATCTCAGCTCGTCGTTCCCGGCACCATGTCGATGCCGATCGCCTGGGCTCCGATCGAAGCGGAGCGAGCCCGACTTAAAGCGGCCGGAGGGGACTTCCAACCGAGCGCATTTACGATGTTTGCCTACGCCGCCGCGAAAGCTGTCGCCCAGTTTCCCGCCTTCCGTTCGACGATGATCGGAGACAGCACGCTCCGGACCTATCACCATGTGAATCTTGGCATTGCCGTGGCGTTGCCCGGAGATGAACTCGTCATCGCGGTCGTCGACCAAGCGGACACATTGGCATGGCCAGACTTCGCCAAGAAGGCCCGCGAGAGTATCGATCTTGCCCGAAACGGCAAGGATCAGGTCAATGAAAGCGTGACGATCAGCCTCACGAACATGCAGTCGTACAACCTGCGCGACGCTGTAGCTGTCGTCGTACCTCCAGCGGTCGCGACACTGTTCCTTGGCGCGCCGTATTACGCGCAGGATCCCGATTCGCCCACGCCGAACATCAAGCGGCAGGTCAATATCGCGCTGACGTTTGATCATCGAATCCTCAACGGTGTTGGTGCGAGCGAGTTCTTACTGGCAATTAAAAAGAATGTTGAGGAAATCCAAAGCATTCTTTCATGAAACCGATTATCGCAATCACGGTTGAGAGCAAATTTGACCCCGAGACCCCTCGCTCTCGGGGCAAGCTTGAGTTGAACTGGAACTATCCAGAGGAAATTGTCAAAGCTGGAGGGGTTCCCATCATCGTGGCTCCCATGGCAGATATGGCAGAGCTTGCTCCGATCGTCGATGGTTGGCTGATCCCGGGTGGCGCAGACATCAACTCAAGCGAGTGGGGCGAAGAGCTCCACCCCGAGGCCGAAGTTCAAGACGGAACTCGATTCAATGCCGAGAAGCAGCTCTTCACGCATCTCGATCCACAAGTTCCAATTCTCGGGATTTGCTATGGTGCCCAGGCGCTCAATGTACTGCACGGAGGTTCTTTGGAGCAGCATGTTCCAGACAGAACGGGGCACGAACACCACTCGGGAGGAACCCCGCAGGACTACACCCTGGATGAATCGAGCCGCCTCGCTCGCATGCTGGGTCAAACCAAGGTCCATGGCCCGAGCTACCATCACCAGGCGATTGCCCGACTGGGTGAAGGAATTAGCGCTGTTGGACACCACGATGACGGCACGATCGAAGCCATTGAAGCCAACGGGTCTCGGTGGCTTTTCGGCCTGCAGTGCCACCCCGAGCGAGCTCCTGGAGAAAATTGGACCCAGACTTTGTTCCGCGAGTTCATTCAGGCCGCCGCCGCGTATCGACAAACGAAAGAGGTGCGCCACCGATGAAGTGGTTGGTGAATGGGATAGAAACTCAGTTGGAACCGTGCGCCCACGCCACGCTCACGCCAATCGGTGAGCGAATCTACGTCAGGACGCCAGAAGGGATGCAGACAGCAGCTGTGGTGAAGCATCTGGGCAAAACCTATGTTTCTTACGCAGGCAATACCTACGTATTCGAGCGCGCCGACCACGCAAAACGGTCAGCCGGGAAAACCGCCGGATCGGGTGATTTTCTCGCACCCATGCCAGGAATGATCACGGAAGTTCTCGTGGAACAAGGTGAACACGTACAACTCGGTCAACGGCTTTTGGTCCTAGAAGCCATGAAGACTCAGCAACCGGTCACAGCGCCTTTTGAAGGCATCGTCGAAGTGATCAAAGTGAGTCGAGGGCAGCAAGTGGCAGAAGGGGAGCTGTTGGTTCGGGTTGTGCCTCCCACCCCCGACCATGAGCGCCCAAAGACATGAACTTGAATTCAACAGCCTGTGCCGCCAATGGGTGAACGCGGGCTACCAGATCCATCCCTTCTACCTTGACCAGATCAAGGAGAAATGGCTCACCTGTTTGCGCCGGTACACCTACATGTATGGGATGCGGTGCATGGATAGCTGGCGTGGAAATCCGCAGTTCGAAATCCGCGGCAGCTACCGAGTTTTGCCCGGTGTAGCACTGATCATAGAAGAGGATCTTGTCGGACTCTGGACCCGACATATGAGCAAGGGACTTCGCTCGCTCCACTTCTTCGAAATCGTCGACGGCGTGATTATGTTCGGCTTCGCCGGGCGATACGAGGACGGTACGTTTGTTGCAGGCAAAATTATCTTAGAACCCGAGAAGGCATAGTCAGCTTCGAACCAAACGAATTGCATCTTCCGTCTCTGATCAGATAGCCTTTTGGGGCCGATTAAGAGAAGAGAGAATGAGCCTAGCTTACGAGCCCGTCGAATACGTCAGTTTGACCCGGCAGTGGATGAACACGTACAACGCAATGCACCCACTGGATGCTGATGCCTGGAAGGAGAAGTGGTGCATTATGCTGCGCCGTTTCGATTACCTCAGCGCCGTGCGTTCCAATGAGAACTACACCGCCAATCCCATGTTCGAATTGAAGGCATTCTACGATCCGGCAGTGGACTTCGAGAAGCAGGTGGTCGAAGACATAATGCGGATTTGGGAGATCACCCTCTCCCGCAACCTTCGGGCCGTGCACTGCTGGCGCGACGGAATGGAAGATCGGGAGTTCCTATTTGGGGGTCGAACCAGCGACGGCACTTTTGTCACCGGCAAACTCTGCTTAAGACCGGCGGACGTTCCCACGTCTTCAACCGCTAACTCATCAGACGAAGCTGTTGCGACCTAAGCCTTGCGTGCTGGAGGCGCAGTCGTTTCGCGGATCACCAGTTCAGTTGGGAACCGGACAATCTCGGGCACTTTGACTCCTTCGATCAGTTGCACGAGGCAACGGAAAGCTTCGCTGGCCATCTCCTCCACGGGCTGATTAACGGTGGTGAGAGGCGGATGGGAAAGCCAGGACACAGGAACGTTGTCGAACCCCGTGATGCTCAACTCTCCGGGGACGTCGATTCCCAGCGCGCGGGCAGCTTCAATGACTCCATAAGCCAAATCATCGTTACCGCAGATGATCGCGGTCGGTCTGGGTGATTTTGAAAGAAGCTTGGTCGCAGCCGCATTGCCATGCTCTATTGAGAAGATTGTGCGTACACAAAGATCCTCCCGCAAAGCAATCTTGAGCTCAGCAGCGCGAGATCGAAATCCTGCTTCCCGCTCGTCAGCGTCGAACATGCCTTTCTGACCATTCACAAAGGCGATATTCTCGTGGCCCAAACCGATGAGGTAATCCAGAGCGGATCCGATCCCAATCTGGTTTTCGCACGCAAACACGGGCACTCCTGGCACGGGTTCTCCTCCCACGAGTACAACTGGAACACCTTTGGAAGCGAGAATCTCGATATGCCTGCGCACACCGGTTGGAGCGATCATGACAAAGCCGTCGGCACGCCGATCCATAAGCGTGCGGTAAAGGTCGGCATCTGAAATATGCTCCGAATGGGCATACAGAAGCATATCGTGACGAACTTCGACCGCGGTCTTGCCCAACCCGACCATTGCGGCCTGAATATAGGGGTAGCCCAACATGTCAGGGCCGATCTTTCCGGGAATGATGCCGATGGTTTTGCTTCTGCCGGTAACCATCGCCCGCGCGATCCGGTTAGGACGATAGTCCAAATCGGCAGCGACCTTAAGGATGCGCTCACGCAAGGCGGAATTGACCGGCTTCGGGCCGCCATTCAGCGCGTAGCTCACCGTGCTGACCGAAACCCCCACGGCCTTCGCGATATCCTTGAGTGAAGCAGTCATTGATCGTCTTGTCGTCTCATTGTGACCCCAGGACGGCAAAGTTTACAGGACCGACCGCACTCTCACCAGGTATTACCCACGCAAAATTGCCAGATTGAGCAAACGAGATTGTCTCGCTTCGTTCCTGTCGAAACGATTCGACTTATAATACTAAAGGTAACACCGGCATCTAAGTCGGATAGGAGATCGAACATGCATCGAACACAACGAGGAGTTCTTTTTGCGGCCGCCGCGATCGGCATGGCCACCCCAACACTGGCAATCGTCGAAGACTTTAACTCGGGTCTGAAGTCGACCATCCCCTGGACATATAACGTTCCTGGTCGAAGTCCCCTCAGCAGCGAGAACGCAGCTTTGCGCACGTACGGAGCTGACTCGCTCGGCGTGAACTTCGGTGCTTTCCTCTATCAGCAATTCAACAACTGCGACAACGTTTTGAATCTGGCGTTCGCCAACGATGTCACGCGCAATTGGGAATTCGCAGTTACCTTCCGTGCCAAATTCAGCCAACTTCAGCAGAATAACGATCCCTACGGCAGCGCGGGCATCGTGGTTGGCAGCGATGTGGACAACTACATGATCATCTACATCGGCCGAGATGGCATCAACACCGGCTTGACCTTGGCTGGCGAGTTGAACGGCGGATGGTTCTTTGCCCGCGGCGATTATCCAGGTCCTTGGAACGATGACGAAGTCTACAAAATCAAGATCGTTCGACAGGTCCCGCGCGCTTCTGCAACACCGCAGTTCGATGTGTTCTTCTATCGCAATGGTGGTGGCGTCGGACCCTCGGGCGGATACATGTACAGCTTTGATTCGATGAACGGCCTGTTCTACGACACGCTAAACACCCTTGGTGGGAAATTTGTAGGAATCTTCTCCGATACTGCAGGCAACACCGACATTTCCGGTGCCAGTCGATCAGTCTTCTTCGACAAGATTGAGACCTCCCTGCCGATGGCTGGAGTAAAAACTCTTACCGGTACGTGCACCTTGGGAGATGCCGACCCTGCGTGGGCACCGACGGGAATGGTTGCGGATGTGAAGATCGTTCGCAACGGACAGGTAGTTCAAGCAGAAGAGTCAACCCTCGGAGCAAACGGCGAGTTCACACTCACGACGGACTTGTCAGCAGGCCCTGCGGATATGTACGTCAAAGTCGCTCACTGGCTCACGAAGAAGGTGCCTCTCAACATCACCGCTACCGGACAGACCAACGTGAACTTCACGTTGCTCAACGGCGACGTCGATCGAGATGACAGCGTCACGATTTTTGACTACCTGGCGATTTCGGATGCGTTCGACTCCAATGCTGGCGATCCAACTTACAACTGGAATGCCGATCTGGACAAAGACAACTCGGTCACCATCTTCGACTATCTGATCCTGTCGACCAACTTTGATCTCACCGGCGATTCGTTCTAACTCGATCGCTTCATAGGATAGCCTCAAGCGGTTCCGGTGCCTTTGGTACTGGGGCCGCTTTTCTTACGGATTTCCTGCGCAAACCTGGGCTCCAGTTTGGCTTTCCGGCGTTTTGTATTTTGATGTTGCACTACGCCTTGGTATTTCTCGTCATCGCTCTGATTGCGGGAGCGTTGGGCTTCGCGGCACTCAGCGGACTCGCGGCGGTTATTGCCAAGGTTTGCTTCGTTTTGTTTCTGATTGTCGCAGTCCTCTCCTTGCTCACTAAAAAGAGGATCTAGGGGAGGATCCAAATCTGTTTGACCCTCAGTGACTGAGCTGATTGTTCCAGTCTCTGAATGGGTGGAACCAGAGCCGACCGCCTTCCACACCGGGTGCTGTTTCTCAATAGGTGTCTCTTGATCAAAATGATGCAGTTTTGACCACAATGGTGGACCGTACTTCCGGTCATGCAGGACCCTGAATCTCCGATGCCGAATAGACTGATATCGGAGACCCCCGAATGGGAAGAAAAATAGAAGTTACCGATGTCATTCTCCGAGATGCCCACCAATCGCTCATGGCCACTCGTATGGCCATGGAAGATATGGTTCCGGCTTGTGAATATCTCGACAAAGCTGGATACTGGTCCCTGGAATGCTGGGGCGGAGCCACTTTTGACTCCTGCATCCGCTTTTTGAACGAGGATCCCTGGGAACGACTTCGGACATTCAAACAGTTATTGCCAAACACCCGAACCCAGATGCTGCTTCGCGGCCAAAACTTACTGGGATATCGCCACTACGAAGACAGCGTCGTCTCCAAATTTGTTGAAAAAGCCGCCGAAAACGGCATGGACGTCTTCCGCGTTTTTGATGCGCTGAACGATCCGCGCAACCTGGAAGTCGCCCTCAATGCGGTCAAGCGCACGGGCAAGCATGCTCAGGGCACCATCTGCTACACCATCTCACCAGTCCACACGGTGGAGAAGTTCGTTGAAATGGCGGAGCAACTGGTGGAGATGGGAGTCGATTCCATCTGCATTAAAGACATGGCAGCCTTGCTGAAGCCGCAGCCAGCCTACGACATAGTCAAGGGGATCAAGGACCGATGCGGTAAAGACTTGTTGGTCCATGTCCACGTCCACAGCACAACGGGCGTGACTCTGGTGAGTCTGATGAAAGCGATCGAGGCGGGAGCCGACATCGTGGACACGTCCGTCAGTTCCATCAGCCTTGGCCCCGGGCATAACCCCACCGAATCTCTGGTGGAGATGCTGGAAGGCACGGGCTATGAAACCGGGCTGGACCTCGAACTCATCTACAAGGCTCGGGATCATTTCGCGCAGATCAGACCTCGATACAAGGAGTTCCTGAGCGAGGTCACCGGTGTGGAAACCGAGATCTTCAAGAGCCAAATTCCCGGTGGCATGCTGAGCAACATGGAATCCCAGTTGAAGCAGCAGGGACAAGGTGACCGGATGAAGGAGGTTCTGGAAGAAGTGCCTCGAGTTCGAGAAGATGCCGGATTCCCGCCGCTCGTCACGCCATCCAGCCAAATTGTCGGGACGCAAGCTGTATTCAACGTCATGATGGGCAAATACAAAGTCATGACCGGCGAATTTAGCGACCTCATGTTGGGCTACTACGGCAAGACTGCCGCAGGCAAGAATCCCGACGTCGTGGCGACCGCCAAGGAATTTGGCAAGAAGGATGAGATCACCTGCCGGCCGGCAGACTTGCTTCTGCCTGAATGGGAGAAACTCGAATCCGAAGCATTCAAGCTCGAAGGCAACAATGGGACCCCTGAGGACGTGTTGACTTACGCAATGTTCCCACAGGTCGCTCCCAAGTTCTTCAAAGAGCGAGCGGATGGTCCGATTAATGTCGGAAAAGATCCGGCACTTACCTCGGCCAAAGCAGATTCATCCCATCCGGGATACTTGGCGGGTCCGATCGAATATGAGGTCACGCTCAACGGCAACAAGCGCAAGGTGACGGTGGCTCCCGTATGAACGAAACCGTGACACGCGCCGAATTCGACCAACTCCGCAAGGAGATCGCCGACCTGCGCAAGTTGCTCGGGCAACTGAAAACGCAGGAGCCTGAGATCGACCAGGAAACGATTCAAATTCTCGCTGCATCGGTAGCCGCTTACCTCGGAAAACGCGCCACGATTCGAATGGTGCGCCGTGTTTCTGGAGTCACAGAACCCTGGAGAACCGAAGGTCGAGTCTCAATTGCAGCATCACACCAAATGAAAACACTCAGGGGCTGGTAAAGCAGGAGTTTCAGCCCCAGACATTGAATTTTAAGACGGAGGAACGAACCATGACCCCAATCCTCAGCGAGAGAGACAAAACAGTCCTCAAACTCATCGGATCTTATTGTGAAATCTACTGGTCGGCCAACAACCGACTCGCTAAACGCCAATGCGAAAAGTGCGTGTACGTTGTACGCGGAATGGAAGGCGAGATGGTCTGTGTCGAACTGATTTACGATTCGATAGACGGTGAGCACCATCGGGATTCGATTTTCTGGGTACCGGTCAGTTCCATTCAATACATGCGCGTCCTCAGCGAAGCGGCCGCCATGCGAAGGATCGAAACGCTTGAACGTGAGGTGATCGAAAACTTCCCTCGCGACTGATTTCTCGATCTCCAGTCACAGACTTGCCCCGGCCGGAGATACTCCGTTCCGGGGTCCTTTCTTGAAAGAGCTTCCCATGGTACAGCAAAGTCAATCCGCACCCTATGTCCAAACGGGCCAAAGGCCTCAATTTGTATCCGCTCGCGAGGCAGTCAGCCACATCAAATCCGGTGACCGCGTGTTTATCCACGGCATGGCCGCGTTTCCGCAAACCCTTGTGGATGCGATGGTTGAGCGCGCCGATGAACTCCGTGCTGTTGAACTCATCCACCTCCACGTTGAAGGTCGAGCCGCGTACACCAACTCGGAATACAAAGACAGCTTCTTCCTCAATAACCTCTTTATCGGCGGTTCGGCCCGCAAAGCGGTCGATGAGGGTCGAGCCGACTACATTCCCGTCTTCCTCAGCGAAATTCCGCTCATGTTCCGTCGCCGCGTTCTACCGCTCAATGTGGCGATGGTTACGGTTTCACCGCCAGATCGGCACGGCTATTGCTCGATGGGTGTCTCGGTCGACGCATCGTTAGCGGCTGTGCAGTCCGCCGATGTCGTAATCGCGCAGGTTAACCCCTACATGCCTCGTGTGATGGGTGACGGCAACATCCACCTTTCGAGGTTCGCAGCCTTGTGCGAAGTTGAGGAGCCTCTCATCGAGCACATCGGAGGTGCTCCCACGGACGAGGAAGCGAAAATCGGTGCCAAAGTCGCAGAACTGGTCGAAGATGGCTCTTGTCTTCAGATGGGCATCGGTGCCATTCCCAATGCGGTCTTGGCATCCCTTACCAACCACAAACGACTGGGCATCCATACGGAGATGTTCAGCGACGGCGTGGTACCTCTGGTTGAAAAGGGTGTTATCACGGGCGAGGAAAAGAAGATCCACCCACGCAAAATTATTGCGGGATTTGTTAGCGGCTCCCGAGTCCTTTACGATTTTGTCCACGAAAACCCGCTTGTCAATCTGCTAGACATCACGTATGTCAACGACACAAGCGTCATTCGCAAACTTAGCAAGATGGTTTCCATCAACAGTGCGATCGAGGTCGATCTCACTGGTCAAGTTTGTGCGGATTCTATTGGCACACGAATGTTCAGCGGCGTTGGTGGCCAGATGGACTTCGTCCGCGGTGCCAGCCTCAGCGAAGGCGGCAAACCGATCATCGCAATTTCAAGTCGAACTTCCAAAGGTGTAAGTCGCATCGTCCCCATGCTCAAACCGGGCGCAGGAGTTGTGACCACCCGCGCTCATATGCACTACGTGGTCACCGAATTTGGCATTGCCGATCTCTACGGCAAGAACCTGCGCCAGCGTGCCACGGCGCTCATCAGCATCGCCCACCCCGACGATCGGGAAGATCTGGAACGGGCGGCCTTTGAACGATTCAAACGGAGCGAATAAATGCCCACTATTACCAACGTCGACAAAATCACGGAACTCAGAAAGCGAACGGAAGAGCTTCATCTGGGCGGCGGTAAGGACCGCATCGAAAAGCAGCATGCGCAGGGCAAGCTCTCCGCGCGGGAGCGAATTGACCAATTCTGCGACCGCAATACATTCTTGGAATTCTCCGCTTTCGCAGAGCATCGGTGCACCCTTTTTGGCATGGCCGGCAAGCCTGCCCCAGCTGATGGCGTAGTCACCGGCTCAGGTCGAGTGGATGGACGATTTGTCCATATGGCAAGCCAAGACTTCACCGTTTTTGGTGGATCGGCAGGCGAGGTCCATTGCGACAAAGTTGTCGAGGCCATGAACTCGGCTCTCAAAACAGGCACGCCGTTCGTGTTCATGAACGACTCCGGAGGAGCCCGAATCCAGGAAGGAGTCGATTCTCTCAGCGGGTACGCCAAGGTCTTCTATGCTAACACGGAGCTTAGCGGCGTCGTGCCGCAGATTTCCATGATCTGCGGACCGTGCGCTGGTGGCGCAGCCTATTCCCCAGCTCTTACAGACTTCATCATCCAGACTCGACAAGCTCAGATGTTCATCACGGGGCCGTCGGTCATAAAGCAGGTCACGGGCGAGGTTGTCTCGGCAGAAGAACTCGGCGGCGCAGAAGCGCAGATGCACTATTCGGGCGTGGTCCACTTTATCGCCGAGGATGATGAACATGCGATCGGAGTCTGCAGGCGACTCCTGAGTTTCCTTCCCTCCAACAACTTGGAAGATCCTCCGATGCTTCCAGGCGAGTATTCGCTTGAGCCCGAGCCTTCGCTCAACGAATTGATCCCAGACGATCCCAAGAAGCCCTACGACGTCCGAGATGCCATTTCGAAAGTTGTCGACTTTGGCGACTTCATGGAAGTCCAAGAGACTTTTGCTGAAAACATCGTGGTTGGCTTCGGTCGTCTCGCTGGACGAACCATCGGTGTCCTGGCCAACCAGCCCAAGTTCTTCGCGGGTGTTCTGGACATCAACTCAAGCGACAAAGCCGCGCGATTTATCCGGTTCTGCAACGCGTTCAACATCCCCTTGGTCACCTTCGTGGACACCCCGGGATTCCTTCCGGGCGTTAGCCAAGAATACGGTGGCATCATTCGCCACGGCGCCAAGATGCTCTTTGCGTACTCGGCAGCAACCGTCCCCAAACTTACGGTCATCATGCGCAAAGCCTATGGCGGAGCCTATGTTGCCATGTGCAGCCGCGAGCTCGGAGCCGATCGGGTCTTTGCCTGGCCGACAGCCGAAATCGCCGTGATGGGTGCAGAAGGCGCAGCCGAAATCGTGTTCAAACGCGAAATTGAACAGGCTGAAGACAAAGCTGCGGCTCGAGCTAACTTCACCAAGCAGTACCGCGATACGTTTTCCACTCCATATGTGGCCGGTGCACGCCGACTCGTCGATAACATCATTGAACCCAGCCAGACCCGGCTGCTCTTGGCTCAGGCACTCGAAAGCCTCGTGACCAAACGTGAGCTTCGTCCTTCGAAGAAACACGGTCTGATGCCGCTGTAAGGAGCATGAATCTGCAATGAAACTAAAGATTTCTATCGATAACAAAAGCTACGAGGTTGATGTGGAGGTTGCGGAAACCGAATCTCCAACCGCAGTGAGATATGTGACTTCAGGAGGCGGACGAACGGCTGGCCCTGCCGCGCCCACACCGAGTTCCAACGGATCTGGTGGCGGAGAAGGCAAACAGCCGGCAGATGAGGCTAAGGCGTGCCGAAGTCCTCTCGCGGGAGTGGTTTCTGAAGTGAGCGTCGCGGTGGGAGACAGCGTTGAGCTGGACCAGTCGGTGCTAGTTCTGGAAGCCATGAAGATGTTCACCACCATCACCTCTCCCGTCAGCGGAAAGGTCATGTCCATCGAGGTCGCAGTGGGGGACTCCGTCAAACAGGGTCAGCTGTTGATTGAGTTTGAATGAGGTAGCGCAATGGCAACCAAAGTCGATTCAAAAGTCGGCGTGAGTCTCATCGACCACGTCGCGATTGCAGTGCCACAAGGTCAGCTCGATGCGCACGTCGCGTTGTATGAACGCATAGGCTTTCGCGAAATCCACCGAGAGGAAGTCTATGGTGGAGACCAAGTTCGAGAAGTGCTGCTCCAAGTCGGAGACAGCGGAAACTTGATCCAGCTACTAGAGCCACTGTCGGCAGATTCGCCGGTTGCAAAACAGGTTGAAAAGCAAGGTGGCCGTCCCGGCATGGCCCACGTCGCGTTCCGTGTTGAGAACATCCAAGAGACGTTCGATGCATTGAAGTCAGACGGATTCCAGATCATCGATCCTGCGCCAAGAGCAGGATCGCGCGGAACCACCGTCTTCTTTATGCACCCAAAGAGCCATTCGACAGACGGAGCACTCGGAGTGTTGTACGAATTCGTCCAGGAAAACGATCATGAAACTACTTGAGGAATTTCCGCCGATCTCTACCCAGGAGTGGATGTCGGTGGTCGAGAAGGACCTCAAAGGTCAGGATTTTGAGAAGAAGCTCCTCAAAAAATCGCTTGACGGAGTGATCCTCAAGCCATTTTATCGAGCCGAAGATCTGCCGTCCAATCTGGCAGAGTTGGATCACCGCGGTGCGCGGCAATGGAACATGCGCGAAGAAATTCGCGATACCGAGATCGCATCTGCGAACGAACATGCTCTGCGCGCATTGGAGCGCGGTCCCGAAGAGCTGGCATTCTATACCTTTCCCATTGGTCCCCCAGTGCGAACGGCGGAGGATATGCGCAACCTCCTCATCGATATCTACATCGATGCTCTGCCGATCCACTTTTTGTGCGGTCCTCTTGCCTCTGCCACTTTCGGCCTCTTTGCCAACGAAGTCCGCGAGCGGAACATGAACCCAGCGTCCATTCGCGGGTCTGTGGATTTAGATCCGATCACCGACCGATGTGCAGGCTGGACGAAAGCTCATCTGGACTCATGGAAAAAGGAATTCCTGCTTCGGGTCAAAGAGTTTGATAGCGAGCTTCCCAACTTCGGCACGTGGGTCGTCCGGGGAGCGTTGTTCGAGAAGGCCGGAGCAAGTTTGGTTCAGGAGCTGTCCTACTCCTTGGCTCTGTTCGCCGACTACCTAGCCGCGGCATCCGAGGAGTTTGAACCCGAAAAACTGGCCCATCTTGTCGGACGTTCGGAGATTCGACTCGGGGTGGGGACGCACTATTTCCTGGAGATCGCCAAACTCCGAGCGATCCGAGTTCTCATTGCTCGGGTCATGGAAGCGGCGGGAATAGCGGGGCACGGTCCAAAGATCCATGCCGTGACCACCAGCAGCAACAAAACGCTGTACGATCCGCACAACAACCTTTTGCGCGGCACGATCGAAGCGATGGCAGCGGCGATTGCCGGGGCCGATTCGCTCACCGTGGCCGCTTATGACCAAGGCTATCACTCGCCCGACGAATTTAGTGTCCACCTCGCCCGCAACACGGAGACGCTCCTCAAAGAAGAAGCGCATCTCGGCAAAGTTGCCGACCCGTTAGCGGGCAGTTACACTGTCGAGAGACTCACCGCCGACTTAGTCGACCTTGCGTGGGAGTCGTTCCTGGTGATCGAGGATCAAGGCGGATTTGTTGAATCTTGGCGCGACGGACTGATCGGCAGCCAACTTCAGGTCATTCGCACCAAGCGAAACCTGCTCCTCAGCCAACGGCGACGAACTATCGTCGGTACCACCGTCTATCCCAACACCCAAGAAACTCGACTCGATCAGGTCCAGCCTGCGCCTAGAAGTACGAAGCTCAGGGACTTGAGCGAAACGGACCTACTTCAACTCAGCAAAGTCGAGTCGTTGGCCGACCTGCTGACCGATGAACCACTCGATTCGACTCCACTGGACTCCTATCGCCCGAGTTGGCCGTTCGAGCACCTCCGGCTTCGAGTGGAGCGGCACGCGGCGAAGGGCGGAAAACGGCCCAAGATTCTCCTCGCAAAATTGGGCGACCTGAAGATGCGCCAAGCCCGAGCCGCATTTTGCGGCGGCTTCTTCGGAGCCGGTGGCTACGAGATCATCGAAGAGAACTTCGACGCACTCAGCCAAGCAGCGATGAAGGCCATGGAACTCAATGCCGACGCGCTCGTTTTGTGTAGCTCTGATTCGGAGTATCAGGAGTTTTTAAAACCACTATCACTTTCGATACCAATCCTGATCGCAGGTAATCCGGTTGAAAGTCTCGAAGAACTGAAAGCCGCAGGAGCCAAGGACTTCATCCACGTCAAGCTCGAAATGCTCGAAACCCTCCATCGATACCACGAAATGTTCGGTGTGCCAGAAATTCCACTGGACGAGCCGCTCAATCCGAAGGCGGTGAAATCATGAGATTTAACTACCGTTCGATTCAGACTAGCTCTCCTGCGGAACCGATGCCCAACCCATCGGCTTGGTCCACACCTGAGAACATCGATATCCAGGCTCGATATTCAGCAGACGATCTGCTCGAACTGGAGCATTTGGATTACGCAGCCGGATTGCCTCCGTACTTGCGAGGACCCTACTCCACGATGTACGCGATGCAGCCGTGGACAATCAGGCAATATGCCGGTTTTTCCACCGCAGAGGAAAGCAACGCGTTCTACCGCGCCAACCTCGCCATGGGCCAAAAAGGTCTGAGCGTCGCCTTTGACCTTCCGACCCACCGAGGTTACGACAGCGACCATGAGCGCGTAACCGGAGACGTCGGCAAGGCTGGAGTCGCTATTGATTCTGTCGAGGATATGAAGGTCCTTTTCGACCAAATTCCTCTAGACCAAATGAGCGTCTCCATGACGATGAACGGAGCCGTTCTTCCGGTCATGGCGTTTTACATTGTCGCTGCAGAAGAGCAGGGTGTTTCACCCGACAAGCTCAGTGGGACCATCCAGAACGACATTCTCAAAGAGTTCATGGTTCGCAATACTTACATCTATCCGCCGCAACCAAGCATGCGGATTATTGGAGATATATTTAAGTATTGCGCAGAAAAAATGCCAAAATTCAACTGCATCAGTATCTCCGGATATCACATGCAGGAAGCAGGGGCAACAAGCGATCTGGAGCTCGCTTACACCCTGGCAGATGGACTGGAATACCTTCGTACCGGTATCCAAACCGGACTGAGCGTCGATGAATTCGCTCCCCGCATCAGCTTTTTCTGGGATATCGGCATGAACCACTTCATGGAAGTGGCTAAAATGCGCGCTGCCCGAGCTCTGTGGGCGAAGATCGTCAAGCAGTTCAATCCCAAAAACGCCAAGTCGATGGCGCTTCGCACTCACAGCCAAACCAGCGGGTGGAGTCTTACGGAGCAAGATCCGTACAACAACGTTATGCGCACGTGCGTCGAAGCCATGACAGCGGCCATCGGCCACACTCAGAGTCTGCACACAAATGCTCTGGACGAAGCCATCGCACTGCCGACGGCATTCTCTGCGCGCATCGCTCGAAACACCCAGCTTGTGATTCAGGAAGAAACGGGCGTCTGCCAGTTCGTCGATCCCTACGCAGGATCCTACTACGTTGAGAGGTTGACCCATGATCTGATGCAGCGAGCCTGGTCGCTCATCCAAGAAGTCGAGGAACTCGGCGGGATGGCGAAGGCGATTGAGTCCGGTTTGCCAAAACAACGCATCGAAGAGGCTGCGGCTCGCAAGCAAGCGAGAATCGACTCGGGCAGAGACGTGATCGTAGGAATCAACCGGTTCCGGCTCGAACGAGAGGAACCCATTGAAGTTCTCAGCATCGACAACACCGCAGTTCGCGAAAAGCAGGTCCAGCGTCTCAAGGATCTCAAGTCCAGTCGGGATGAGGCAAAGGTGCAGGAACTGCTGTCCAAAATCAAGGACTGCGCACAAACGGGCGACGGAAACCTCCTTGAGCTTAGTGTTCAAGCAGCCCGCGCTCGCGCCACGTTAGGTGAGATCTCCGAAGCCATGGTTAAGGTATTTGGACGCTATCAAGCAGTGGCCACAGCCTCTTCGGGAGTCTATATCGCGGAGGCCGGAAAGACGAGTCAAATCGCGGAGGCTCGGGACCTCGCCGACAAGTTTGCGGAACTAGAAGGCCGGCGTCCGCGCATGCTGGTTGCCAAAATGGGCCAGGATGGTCACGATAGAGGCCAGAAGGCCGTTGCCACTGCCTTTGCCGATCTTGGCTGGGACGTGGACGTCGGACCTCTTTTCCAAACCCCGTCGGAAGTGGCGCAACAAGCGGCTGACAACGACGTCCATGTCGTTGGCGTGACCTCGCTTGCCGGAGGACACAACACACTCGTTCCCGAGTTGATCCAAGAGTTGGCAAAGATCGGCCGTGATGATATCCTTGTGGTCACGGGAGGGGTCATCCCCGCACAGGATTACCAGCATCTTTTCAACAGCGGTGTTGCGGCGGTGTTTGGCCCTGGCACAGTGCTTCCGGAGGCTGCAACCAAAATTCTGGATGCAATGATGAAGCAATTCGATCCTGTGCGTGCGTAAACTCCCAGTAAATCGGAGGTTTGCACCGTGGATCGCAAGGATCGAGTTGTATTAGCGCTCATCGCTGTTGGGTTTTTGTTGACACTGATTGAAGTGCGTTCGCTGCACATGGAAGTGGTGGAGCGACACTGGGAAGGTCGGATACCGATTGTTTACTCGGGTCTGGCCATCCTGGTGTCGTTCCTGGCTATGGCCAGGTCGAATACCGCACGAATGGTAGCTGGAATCTTCTTTCTCATCGGAATCCCAATAGGACTTTTTGGATTCTGGAAGCACACTGACGGCGATCTTTCTCGCACTTCAAGGCTGTTCACCCAGTCCACAGTGACTGCCAATGCCCAAGAACGGGATGACGACGATGATGAGAGGGACCGTCGGCCGAATCCGGAGTTCCGACGCCGCCCTCGGCGCGGTGGAGGTGGTCCACCGCTTCTGGCTCCCATGGGCCTTTCTGGACTTGCTGCCATCGGGGCCGCCATTGTTATGATCCGACGGCGGGAAGAGGAAGAGGACCTCACAACCCTGGATTCAAATAAGCCGTAGTAGTTTGGCAGGAGTTGAAAAAATGCAATCTCATGGATGGGTTTGTGAGAAATGCGGTGAACCCAACAGCGGAGAAATGTGTGTCAAGTGTGGCGGGGCAACACCACTAGACGGACCTGATGTCGTCCGTGCTGGTTGGTTTGCCGCCTATCTCGGTCCATCGTCCAGCGGGAGACCTCCCAAGACCGCCCGCGTCGGAGCACGATTTGTCATGCTTTTATTTTTGTCCTTCCTGCTGTGGAGGCTTGGGGTCGTTGTTTTCCAGGCTTTCTCTCCCGTCAGGTAATTCAGCCTTGACTTCGAAGCTGGACTAGTATAATTTCGCCATGCGCTGGAAAGGTCGGGAAGAAAGCACAAATATCGAGGACATTCGCGGGCAGGGGTTTTCTGGCGGCAAGACCGCTGGGGTTGGGGGCTTAGGCCTTCTAGTGATCTTGGCCATCGCGTACTTTACCGGCACCGATCCTCGGCAACTCATCGGTGCTGTTGAGCAGCAATCAGGCAAGGCTCAGGGTCAGGCTGGATCATACACTCCGACAGCTGAAGAGCAAGAACTCAAGGAATTTACAGCAGTCACTCTTCGCGATACAGAGGTCGTATGGACAAAGCTCTTCCAAGATTTGGGAAGAACCTACGAACCCCCGACCCTCGTTCTGTTTTCCGGCCAGGTCCAGAGCGCCTGCGGCTATGCCTCGGCAGCTTCAGGGCCATTTTACTGCGGAGGCGACCGAAAGCTCTTTATCGACCTGAGCTTCTACGATGAGATGAAGCAGAAGCTCGGTGCTCGGGGCGACTTTGCCCAAGCGTATGTGGTCGCTCACGAGGTGGGCCACCACGTCCAAAACCAACTGGGGACCTTGGACAAAGTTCACGGAATGCAGGAGCGGCTCAGCGAGGCGGAGTACAACGCTCTGTCTGTTCGCTTGGAACTTCAGGCAGACTATTACGCTGGAGTTTGGGCGCATCACGCCCAGCAGATGGCTGGAATCGACCAGGGCGACGTTGAGGAAGCCATCGAGGCGGCCAACGCGATCGGTGACGATACGCTCCAAAAGAAGTCCCAGGGATACGTCGTTCCGGACGCATTTACCCACGGTACTTCAGCTCAGCGCGTTCGCTGGTTTATGAAAGGTTTTGAGAGCGGCGAGGTCCGCGGCGGCGACACCTTTAACGCCCGAAGCTTGTGATGTCCTGGTTAGCACTATAGAGATTGGACGAATCGGCTGACCGTGCTCGGACGGCTGATGGACGCTTGAATAGAGCCGTTCGTAGCCGCAATACGGAAATAAAGGCTTCCCCCCTCAGCGCGCGCTGAGAGCTTGTGAGGGGGACTTTGCGACTCCTCACTTCATTTGGTGCGGGGGACCTCCAAAGACTGGATGCCGGCCTCACGGGTACAATTTGAACTTGGACAAGCCCCTCCGACAACGGGGTCTTCTAGAGAGGAGTATTTCCAATGAGTCATGTGTTCGCCGTTTTAGGTGCGGGCATGCAGGGCACTGCTGCCGCCTACGATCTCGCCAAATTTGCCAACCCTGAACGAGTTTTGCTCGGTGATGTGTCCTTCGATCAGGCGAAGGCCAGCGCCCATAGAGTCAACACGCTCTTGGGAACTTCGATCGTGGAACCCCACAAGGTGGATGCCATGGATCCCCAGAGCCTCGCAGGATTTTTGCACGACTCCGATATCGTGCTCAGCTGCGTTCCCTACTGGATGCATCCGCGCATCGCCAAGGTTGCGGTCGCCACCAAAACCAACATGGTCGATCTGGGCGGAAACACCGATATCACCCATGAAACGCTCGCCTTGGATGAAGAAGCCAAAGCGGCTGGCGTCACCCTGGTGCCCGATACAGGACTTGCTCCAGGCCTGGTCAATAGCCTGGGACTTTGGGCCATCGAGCAGATGGATGAAGCCGAAATGGTCAAGCTCTATTGCGGCGTTCTCCCTCAGAATCCTGTTCCGCCGCTCAATTACAAGCTCACATTCAACGTCGAAGGCTTGGTCACGGAATACGATTTTCAGGGAGTCACTCTCCGCGACGGCAATATCCACATGGTGGATACGCTGACCGAGTTGGAAGAACTGGAAATAGACGAATTGGGCAAGATGGAAGCTTTTGTCACCAGCGGAGGTACCAGCACAGCTCCTTACACGCTCAAGGGACGCGTCCCCAATTACGAATACAAGACGATCCGCTTTCCGGGCCACTGCCAGTTCATGAAGCTCTTCAAGGATTCGGGCCTCTGGTCGTTTGATGCGGTAACCGTTCCGAGCGGTTCAGCCAAACCCCGCGAGATTTGGTACAAAGTCTTTGGCGATTACCTATCCCAGTTTGTGGATAAGGATCTCTGCGCCATCCGCGCCATCGGCATTGGCAAGAAGAACGGCCAGCCCGTACGACACCAGATCGACATTCTGGACCGCCAGTGCGAGGAAACCGGATTCACTTCCATGGAACGCCTGACCGGCTTCTCGATGTCGATCTATGCCATCGAAGTGGTTGAGGGCCGAACTCCGAAAGGTGGCGTTCGGTACGAAAACGCCGTCACCGGCACCAAGTTTGTGGAAGAGATCCAGAAGCGCGGTATCAAGCTGCGATTCAGCTAAACAACTGACGGCCAACTTAACCATAGCCTCTGGGCACGAGCCTAGGGGCTTTCGGCTTTTTGCTATTCAGATGTATGCTCATGAACGATGCCATTCCCTCTTACGGTTCCCGCTGACGTGAGCGGGGAATATTTCGACTGGACCAAGACTCTGAAACCAGAGACACCTTGGCAGCACGATTACTCCCAAAGTTTGGTGATGAAGCTGTTTCTCTGCAATCGAGACAGCCAGGGCCAAGTTGGGCGGGTCTATCTCACTTTCGAAGACGCACTACAGTTGATCAAGCGACTGGACGCCATCACCTTCCAAATTCCGAAAATCGCCTATTTAGTGGGGTGGCAGTATAACGGCCACGATAGCAAATATCCGTCCTGGGACCAAGTAAATTCAGCTCTCAAGCGACCGCAGGACAAGTCCGCTCTGGACAGTCTCAAATGGGTCATTCGTGAGGCCCGGAAGTACCACACCGATGTCAGCCTGCACGTCAATATGATCGACGCGTATAAAGATAGCCCACTGTGGCAGGACTATTTTGATCAGGACATTATCGCCAAGGACCAAAGTGGGAATCCCATCCCTGGCGAGACTTTCGATGGTATCCAAAGTTATCAGATCAGCTATGCCCAGGAGTGGAGGAAGGGACGTACTCAGAAGCGGATCGACAACCTCATCAAAATGCTTCCGGAATTGAAGAAGAGTGGAACCATTCATCTCGATGCATTCCATTCGATGCGACCCTCGGGCGTGGGCGAGATGATCAGTCCCTACCTGGGTATTTCAACTGACGAAGAAGTAGCCACCCAGCGTAAGATTTTCCGATACTTTCGAAAGTACGGGATCGATGCTACGTGCGAGGGAGGCATGTACTGGCTGCGCCGCGATCCTTTTGTCGGCCTACAGCCGATGGCTTGGCACTTTCATGCAGAAAATTTTGCTAATGAAGATTGGTTAGGGAAACCGAAAGGATTTGCTGGATTGCCACCGCAGCTTTACTGCGGGACGCCCTTCAATACGGAGGTCATCGCGATGAAAGATCCCGTTGCACTTCCGGAATACATCCCCAATGTTTGCCTCAAGTTGGCACCCTGGTATCTCCGCAATCGCGTTCCACAGCCAAAAGGAGTCAACGCAGTCGTGGAAGACCGTATGGTGTTCTGCCCTGCGTTGTGGACCAAGAACCTAATTCTGGCGTACAGTGCCGACGTTATAGGTCCGCGGAAATTCCAACTTCCAGATTCGTGGCCAAAAGCAAAAGCCGTAAAAGTGAGCCACTATACGTTGGAGGGCGAACTCAATTCCCGAGCGGTTAATGTTGACAATAGCCAGATTGAGATTGAAATGCGAGCGGGCCAAGCTCTGACAATTCGTCCAGTTCGTTAGCCCTGGAAGCCAGTATTTATACTGGCAACGACATTCAGACAAAAAAATAGCCGACCAGAGGGAGAGGACAGAAGCTGGTCGGCAGATATTTCGTTTTTGCTGTCTCAGGCATTTCGCGGACGCTCAGCCTTGAGTAGATTCTTTCGTAGATATATCGGGGACAAGCCCTTGTATTTGTGACAACGATATTTCCACTGCCACAAAAATTCTCTAATTTCGGGCATCCAAGTATAATTCCACCCGTGCCGTTGAACTCGGAACAGCCGAAATTGCCGCAAGAAAAATTCCCATGGGTGCCATTGGTGCTTTTGGTGATCGGCATTCTCGTGTTCTGGGTCTTGCCATTCCAGCTTAAGGATCGATCCCAAGAAATCCAGTTCAGCGCACGCTAGCCAAACCCCATGAAAGTCGGACTGATCGGTTATTCGCAATCGGGCCGCAGCGCGCTTTACCGTGCCTGCGCCAAAGGCCAAGCCAAAGGCAGCGTCACAGCAGTGCCTGTACCCGATGAACGCTTCGACAAAATCGTCGATCAGGTCAAACCCAAAAAGGTCACTCCCGCGACGGTGATCTTGGATGATGACCACGAGCCGATCTCGGGTGGGCAGGGCAAGGCATTTTCAACACGCCTCTTGGATTCGGCCCGCAAAATGGACGTTCTGCTCCACGTTGTGCGCGCATTCGAAAGCAACATCGCTCCCTATCATGCGGAGGTCAATCCCACTCGCGACCAGCAACTCGTGGACGAAGAGCTCCTGCTTGCCGACCTCCAGATCATCGAAAATCGGCTGGAAAAGCTGGCCAAGAGCCTGAACGCTCGACAGCCCGGCCACCAAGATTATCTGGAGAAAGCTTTCTTTGAGCGCATCCAGCCCATCTTGGAAGAAGGCACTCCTTTGAGGGCAGTGGAGTTCACAGAGGACGAGCAAGGGATCGTTCGCAACTTCCAGTTCCTCAGCGCAAAGCAGATGGTGGTGGCCTTTAACGTCGCCGAGGACGAGGCGGCTCAGCCTAGCCAAGCTATCCAAGACCGAATGGCGCACCTCAAAACTCAAGGAACCGAGAGTTTTGCCGTTTGTGCGACCATTGAGGAGGAAATCGCCCAGCTCGATCCGGCGGACCAGCCCGAATTCCTTTCCAGCTTGGGTCTCACCGAGCCAGCCAGCACGCGCCTGATCCAAGCGATCTACCGCGCATTGGGGCTGATCACTTTCTTCACTGCGGGTGAGTCGGAAACCCGAGCTTGGCCTCTTCGGTCAGGTTCCAATGCGCTGAAGGCAGCGGGCACCATCCACACCGATATCGCCAAGGGCTTCATTCGGTCTGAAACCGTGAGCTATGCCGATTACTGCGAGTTCGGCTCCCTGGATGCGGCCTACGCGGCGGGCAAGATGCGGCTGGAAGGCAAGGAGTATGTCGTTCAGGACGGCGATCTCCTCCATATCCGCAACAAGAGCTGAGGTCCGACATCTTCACTCCGGAACGTCCCACGCCGGTTGAGTTGCAGGCTTTGGAGATTGCCAAGGGCCTGGAAGCCACCCCCAAGAACTTGGAGGCTGTAGCCGCGCGGACGAGCCCGGAAGCGGCTCGATGGGCCTTTACGCAATGGCGTCTGCGCGATCGAGCCAAAGCCAAGTTCGATTGGGCCCTGGACGGCCTTTTTGTTGATGAGGCCCTGCAACAAGCGTCCCACCAGGCCATCGCTCGGTACCATGCGTCGCTTTTTCCAACTGGAGTCCCTGTGGCGGACCTCACTTGTGGCATTGGGGGTGACCTCCGCGAATTAAGCGCACGGGGACCAGCGATCGGCTTCGACCTGGATGCGGAACGGCTTAGCTACGCCGACCACAATTGCCGATCGGCGGTTCAACTGTATCACGAAGATTCGCTCTCGGCAACGTGGAATTTTGAGTACGCCATCGCCGATCCAGCGCGGCGAGTTTCGGGCCAAAGGACGCTCGACCCGAGCCAGTTTTCACCCGATCCTGTTAAGTTGAGAGAGCGCATGAGAGCCCTCAAACTGGGTGCTATTAAGCTCTCGCCCATGCTCCCCGACTCGTTTCTTGCTCTGTTGGGAGGGAGCGTCCAATTTCTCTCAAACCATGGTGAGTGCAGCGAAGCACTTGTGCTTCTCGGTCGGGACCTGGAGCAATTGCCACCGCGAGCAGTCCACATTCGCTCCGGCGAATCCCTCTTGGCTTCGGTTGCTTCGTTCCCACAGGTCGAGACGCCAGGTAATTTCATTTTCGAGGCGGATCCTGCAGCCATTCGAGCTCACTGTCTCCCTGCGCTAGCCGAGGCGCACCAATTGCAGCTTTTGGGAGATTCGAACGGCTATTTGACGGGCGATGTGCTCGCCTCCACTCCCTTTCTAACTTGCTTCGAAGTGATTGCAGTCTCGAAATTGGATGCAGGTGCTCTTCTGAATGAGCTGCGCCGCCACGGGCTCAAGGCAGAGTCTATCAAACCTCGCGGGGTTCAGATCGAACCAGCGGAATGGGTGAAGCGACTGCAGAAGGCCGAGGGGCATCCCGCCTCGGTGCTCGTTTTTTCCACCCAGGTTGGCGTTCGGTGCGCAATTTGCAGACGGCGACCCTAAAGATCGCTGATTTTCATCCCGAAACCAATGAATGGTTGAGAGCGAGTCACGCTCAAAAACCTAAAGTGAGTTGTTAGAGATGGATCTCTTAAACATCGAATGCCAGTTGACCCAAGCCCAGATGGCACGCTATCTGGCGGGTGAAAATTTGCCCGCCGATACGGTGAAACAACTCGAACGGCATCTCGCGGAATGCGCCAATTGCCGTGACGCCGCAGAAGCCAAGAAACAAGATCTTGAACTCGCGGCGCAATCTCCGAGCACCCCAGCACCGGAACCAACACCCGAAATCACGCCAACCGCCACGCAGGCCCAGCCGGAGCCTGCAGCAGCAGCGGAATCAAGCGGTGGAAACCTATCGGATGACGACATCGCTGCACTCTTCAACCAGATGGAGCCAGAACCTGTCGGTGTGGTGGCGGAGTCACCGCCAGAACCTGAAACCGAGCCTATTGTCGAAGACCTGCCCATTCCTTCGACCTCCGACTCCATCTCCGATGACGATATTGCCAATCTCATAAGCGAAATGCACGAGGCAGAAGCTGCTTCGGCTTCGGCGGCACAGGAAGCAAGCCCCGCGGAATCGCCGACCCCGGCCACGCCCGCATCATCTCAACCGGTATCGAGCACTGCCGCTGAAAAACCAAAACAGGCCGAGCCAACTTCAGCTCCATCGCGGCCGATGGATCTCGGTGGTCCGTCCCCAAGAGATCTCTCTGAAGAGGATCTTGACAACATCTTTGCGGAGCTGGCAAGCGGCCCGAGCCAGTTCCTTTCGAAGCCTGAAGAACCTAAGGCATCCCCGCTCGATGACTTGCAGCCAGCGGAGGACATCCTCTCTCCAGACGAATTGGAAGCGCTCATCTCGGGATCGAGTGACCCCGAAGAAGCCCGAGCTGCCAAAGCCTCAGAGGACCCACCTCCGGCACCAGTGCCGAGCCCCTCTCCCGCCGATAGTGCTATTTCGGACCCAAAGCCTTCCGAAGAGGATACAGAGGCGGAAGAAGTCCCGGCGAAAATGAGCTTCCTCACGGCGCTCAAGACCCTTCCATTACCCGTCGTCATCAAGCAGAACGCCAAGATGATCGCTCTTGCGGGCGGTCTTGCAGTCGTTCTCGCCACGATGAGTTTCATGATGAAAGGTGGTGGAGGAATCACCGGCGATAAGGTTTTGAAGCCAGGAGAGACTCTCGAAGCCGAAAAAGCAAGTTCGGAGCACGCCAAAGAGGATAGCAAGCCTGAAAAGGCACAAGCCAACCATGGCGAAACCAAGCCGAGCAAGGCTCAGGAGGAGGAACCGATCGATGCGTCGGGCGAGGATTGGAGTTCTGAAAATCCGGAACGCGACCACAACGAAGCAACTCATGCGACCAAAGAGGAGTTCGTCGTTGCCACGGGTGACGGGTCGGTAACCAAACACGAGTACAGCAACGGGAAGCCAGCGACCTCAGCCAACAAAAAGGCACTTCGACCCGCGCAACCGAAGACTCGTACGAAACGCGTGAACAGGTCTCCCCAAAAACACAAAGCAAGTTCTGAAAAGCCCGCTGGAGGCACCAAGAAACTATCGGGAAGCGGCGTTACCGTCCACGACGAACATGGAGCCGGAAGCTCCGTAAAGGTTTACGACTGATTTGACTTGGCTAGCGAATCGAATCGCCCTTAGTGGTTCGTCTGTATCACTAGCCCAATCTATGGCAATTTGCCAGACAAGGACAAACGGATGAAGAAGATCTTGATTGCACTGCTCGCGATGGCTGTGGGAACGTCAGCTTTTGCTGATCCAACGACACCAGACGGCACCACAAGTGGAACAAACAAAGTACCCGTCGAGAAGATGGTGGACACCAACAAGGATGGAACGGTTTCCATTCTTTCGAAAGGTAAGGATGTTCGCGATGTCCTAACCGACCTGTTCACCCAGGCCAAGAAGAATTTTGTCGTTGACAAACTCAGCCGAATCGACCTCTATCTGTCGCTCAACAATATTGAGTTTGACGAAACGCTTCAAATCATCTGTAAGCTGGCAAATCTCGACTTCGAGATTCAGAACGGAATTTACTACATTACAAAATTCGATCCCAACAAAAAGCAGATCAAGGATCCTGAACCCGGGAAGACCGGTATGGGAACCCCGACTCAGCCCAAGTACGTTGGCAAGCTCTCTCCAGTTGTATTGGACAAGAAGGTGACCGTGCGATACAACAAGACGGATTTCCGTGAGGTGATCAAAGGTATCGCGCGACAAGCCGACATTTGGATCGAGGTGGATGCCAATCTTCCTGAGCGAAAGGTCGATGCGTATCTCATCGAGACCTCTGTCAAACAGAGCTTGGATATGCTCACCAGCGCGCTCGGTTTGGAGTACAAATTCACCGAGAATATGTCGATCATGATCTACAAGCCCCAGAAGAACGAAGTTAAAATCGCGGACAACTAAACCGCACTTCAGATTGGGTGAAAGCTGGAACTCGCTAACGGCGAGTTTCAGCTTTCTTTTTTGCTCTTGCCCACTCGAGTATCAACACGACGATCCCAAACACGGCAAACAGCACTGCCAGCCAATCTGGCCCATTGAGCCGCTTCATCTGGATTCCACCCATGATGGAGACAGCACCCACCCAGATCACGAGCGCGTGCATTATTCGCTCCCATAGTGCCTTTAGCCGCTGAACCCAGCTCACGCTTATCGAAACAGTCCTTTGATTTGGTCTTCGTAACGCTCGCGAATCACTTTTCGCTTAACCTTTAAACTCGGAGTGAGCTCTCCAGTATCTACTGAGAATTTCGCGTTGATGAGTTCAAACTTCTTCACCTTTTCAAAGTCCGCAAGAAGCTTGTTAACCTTATCAACCTCCGACTTAATGAGTGCGCGGATCGGAGCCATCTCCAGCATTTTGGATGGATCAGATTCCTTAATTCCTTCTAGCTTGAGATGCTTTTCGATTCGCTCAAAATCCGGAACAATGAGACCTCCAACGTACGACTGGCTGTCTCCGAATAGGATAGCTTCGGCGATAAACGGAGATGAGCGGAGCTTATCCTCGATAGGTTGAGGAGCAACGTTCTTACCATTTCCCAGCACCAGAATGTCCTTCTTTCGGTCGGTGATTTTGAGATGCTTGCCGACGAACTCTCCCACGTCTCCCGTGTGAAACCACCCTTCTGAATCGATAGCTTCGGCAGTCGCCTTTTCGTTGTGGAAGTACTCTTTCATCACACAAGCTCCCCGAATGAGAATCTCTCCATCACCGGCGATTTTCACTTCCACTCCCGGAATGGGGATGCCGACTGTATTGGGATCGTTGTCGTCTGGCGGATTGAAGACCACTCCAGAAGTTGTTTCGGTGAGTCCATATCCCTGAAGGACCTTGATCCCACAGGCACCAAAGAACTCAAAAACGTGCATGGGCATCGCCATGCCTCCGCTGACAAAGAACTTGAGTCGGCCCCCAGTACGGGCGCGGAGTTGCTTTCCAACCACACCATCGAGCAAACCGTGCAAGGGCGCAAATCCACCTCGCAGTTTCTTAACGCCCTGCGCAATGTACAAATCAAACAATCGTTTGCGTAAAGGAGGAAGCTTCGCCGAGCCATCCAAAATCCGCTCCTTCATGGCCTCCAAGAACCGAGGCACACAAAGCATGATGGTTGGCTTCATCGAGACCAAATCGTTGGATAGAGTTGCCAAAGACTGGGCATAGGCGATGGTGGCACCCAAGGTAATCGGAAGTACGTGGCCATCTGCCCGCTCGTAAACATGAGACAGCGGCAGGAAACTCAAGAATGTGTCGTTTTCGTCGACAGGAAGGGATTCGCGAATATGATGCGTGATTTCGATGAATCCCTTATTGAGGAGCACCGCACCTTTGGGATCGCCTGTGGTCCCGCTCGTATAAATGATCGTGGCGATGTCTTCAGGATGGGTGGCGTCGATTCCGCGTTCCCATTCCTGACGAGATAAACTGTGGGAGTTGGTTCGCTCGCTGATGGACCCGTCCCCTTTCAGTTGATAAACCGGAAGGTCAACGGTTCCCTTGAGCTTGGTTGCCAACTCCTCCGAACCTGTAACCAACAGCTTGGCTTCACAATCCTGCACGATGTAATTGGCCTGGTTGGCTGGCAATGTTGGGTAGATCGGCACCAAACAGGCGCCAAGAGTGTGGCACCCCCAATCCAGCAGGGCCCACTCGACGCAGTTCTCTGAATAGATGCAGAGCTTGTCTCCCCGACGGATTCCCAAGTCATGAAGCGCGCCGGCATAGCTATAGGCGAGTTCGTACAGCTCCTTGTATGTGATCTCCCGGGTTCCAGTCTTACTCGGCACAATCATCGCGACGCGATCAGCCCATTGCGCGCACGATTTTCGAAGGGCATCTCCCAAAGAGTTTGCGATCACGAGATCACCTTGTAATTTGGAATGAGGGAAATCCAGAGCGTCGTTGCCACGCAGGCACCCTACCTGGAGTTCGCGAAAAACGTCAACCAGGCTGCACAATAGGAGCTAGACGTGGTCCCATATCCTCGCACCTGGATCGAAGTTGATTTGCCCGCTTTGCGGCAAAACCTTAGTTTGGTTCGAGAGAACATTGGGCCCGATGTTTTGATTGCATTGGTGGCAAAAGCCGATGCGTACGGCCATGGTCTTGTTCCCGTGTGTCGCTACGCGGCGCATCACGGTGCGGATTGGATCGCAGTCGCAACGGTGCAGGAAGGAATCGCTCTTCGAGATGCTGGTCTTTCGCTCCCGATCTTGGTTCTGTCCCCCATTTTGGAAGTCGAGGCAGAGCAGGCCGTTTTTTACGACCTGAGAGTGATGGTCGAACGAATCGAACTGGCCCAAGAACTTGACCAAGCGGCCAAGAACCAGAATCGGATCGCTCGAATCCACATTCCTGTGGACACCGGAGTTTCTCGCTTCGGATGCACTCCCGAAGAGGCATGCGGGCTACTTGAGAGCCTGAGTTCCTATGAGAACTTGATCATCGAAGGCATCGGCACACACTTTGCGGACAGCGGATTTGATCGAGCTCGTACCGAGGCTCAGCTCGCTGAATTCCGGAAGCTCGTTGATCGCCTCCCCCAACCAAACCTCATCATCCACGCTGCTAACAGCGCAGGTGCCATGCACTATCCCGATGCGATCTTCGGCATGGTGCGAATCGGAATTGGTGCCTACGGCATTGACCCCTATGGTCTGTTTGGGGGACACGGGAAGCCGATCCTGCAGTGGAAAGCACGAGTGATGAGCGTTCGCACTCGTCCTGCGGGAACTCCCGTCAGCTACAGCGGCACCCACATCTGCAGCCGAGAAACTGTGATCGCCACTTTAGGCGTGGGGTATGGCGATGGATATGGGCGCGCCCAGAGCAACTCTGGTTTCGTGGATATCGACGGATGCCGCGCATCCATCATCGGCCTGGTCTGCATGGACCAAATGCTGGTCGATGTCACCGACATCCCGGGTGTAACTGTAGGTGATGAAGCGCTCCTGATTGGCGGAGAGGCAACGGTCGAAGAATTGGCCAAGACAGGCAAGACCAACGTGCACGAAGTCATCACCCGGATCATGTCGCGTGTCCCTCGCCGGTATCGGTACGAGTAACAGGGGTGCTAGATTCCCGAACGCCTGTTGATCTCAAAACTTTTCGCAGCGCAGATAGGCCAAATTCGGCACTCTATTTTGTCACTCTCCTGTACAATGAATGTGGAGCAACTCTTTATGGGACCTTCGCGCAAAATAGCATCCATTGTCCTTCTTCTTATGCCGATACAATTACTGGCTGCATTCGGGGATCTTTCGCCCATTAATGTCCCCATACTCAATACACCAAACGGCTCATCGACTGATCCAGCACTCTCTGCCGATGGAAGAGTTTTCGCATTCGCTTCAAAAGCGACAAATATTGTCTTTAATTCAGGCGCTTACTATCTCATTTTTGCGCAATCGGTCGATACAAATTCAATTCACCTCGTTAGTACTGGGGACAATCCTCCAAGTGGAGATTCGCGAAACCCCTCGATCTCCGCTGACGGAAGATATGTAGCATTTCAATCAACGGCTGGCCTGGTGGCGGGAACCAATAATAAAAAGTCCCAGATCTATGTTCGGGATCTCTACCTAAGACGGACATATTGCGTCTCGAAGACGGCTTTGGGAATACTGGCAAACTCAGACTGTTCACTGCCAGCAATCTCCGCCGATGGTCAGAAAGTAGCTTTCCTCTCTTATGCTTCAAATCTAGATGGCACTGGGTCAACCCGAGCTGTTTTTGTGGCTGATCTCCCCCTGGGGACAGTTGAACTTGTCAGCAAGAACCTGCAAGGCTTACGATCAACAAGTGACGTGGAAAGCCCTTCGATCAGTGCCGACGGGTACAAGGTTTCTTTTGTGTCATCTGCCAATGACTTGGTGGCTGGCGATGCAAATGGCTTTGCAGATGTTTTTGTGCGTGACCTACTAACCAAGAGCACTACCCTCGGGAGCCTAAACTCCGATGGCACCCAAATACAGGCATTGAGCTTTGCGGGTCAGCTGTCTGGAGATGGCAAACATTTGGTATTCATGACATCTGCAAAGCTAGCCTCAGAAGACAGGAACTTTCTTGATTGGTATATTCGCGACCTAACAAGCGGAGCGCTAAAGCTAGTGACAGCAACGAGTGCTGCCATATCCCTAGAGGGGCCAGCTACGACCTCCAGAAACGGAAAGAGAGTCATGTTTACGGGTGCTTCTCAGAATGTGACAAATGGCGATGCCCAAGGCAATGATACATTCTGCGCAGACTTGGAAAATAACAGTATCGTAAAAGTGAGCAGCAATGGCCTAGGAATAGGAACCCAAGGCACCACAGATGTTACGAGAAGATTTGCCTCTGACGATGCCGCAACACAGGCAATATTCCTGACAAGTTCTAAGGATTTTGATGGAAAGGTAAGCGATTTTCAAGATATCTACTTTCGAGACCTTGGATCTGGAACCACAAGAAGACTGTCGATTGCCCCCGTCCCGCGTCCTTACACGGGTGTCGGCATTCCGTCTTCAGATGGCAATAAAGTCCTATTAAGTGCATTGGGAATCTGGACAAGCGACCACCAGGAGCCCGTTGATGTTTTCACTGATGAAGCAGGAAAACATATTAACACTTACTTTCTAGACTCCATTTCCGATGACTGGACGAGGCTGATGATCTATTCGGGAAGTGGTTCAGGTTCTGTCCCGGGTGAGCAAATCGTCACAAAGGATCTACCAAGCGGCCAATGGAAAGTCGCATCTTCTTCCAGCCAAGGTGCCATCGCAAACTCCTTCATTTACGATTGGGGAATGACGTCGGATGGGAAGTATGGGATTTTTGTCAGTTCAGCCAATAACTTGGTGCCAGACAACTTGGGCGGAATGACCGGAGCGTACTTGAAGGATCTCTCCACTGGGGCCATCTCCTTTGTTTCGAGGAATGCCGATAATCAAATTGCCAATTACTACTCAAGGTGTTGCGCAATATCGAAGACTGGCCGCTATATTGCATTCACTTCTCCTGCTACCAACTTAACATCGGAGATTGCTACCAAGTATGAAGAAGTTTTTATTAAGGATCTCGTGCTAGGTTGGGTAAAGAGAGTTCCCCCCGATCAACTCCCAGCAAGCAATAAGTACTATCCGATGTTCAGTCGATCCGAGAGGTTTGTCTACTTTGGAATTGGCAATGACCCTTATGGTGGGTCAGGAAGTGTTTATCGTTATGACATGTTGAACAACAAGGTTCAATACTGCTTCTCGTGTAGTTACACGGATCGCTTTATGGTCGCGCTTGGGCAATCTGACAGATATGTCTATTTTGAAACTGTGGCAAAGCTCACTGCTGAAGATACAGATACCAAGTCCGACATATATTTGTGGGATAGTCTCCTCGGCACATATCAGTTGGTTGACTATCGTTCTCCAGGGAAGAAGTTTGTCTATGCTTCGCGCCCTGTACTTGATCCTACCGGGAGCTACCTAGTTTTCCTCGCTCCAGCCTTTGATCCAAACGGCTATGAAGCTGCGGGCTCAGTTCTCTATCGAATGGATGTTCGCAGGTTCACTCTAACTGGCGTTCTTTCGCTTGCCGATTACGCAAAATCCGGTGAGTTGATGTCAGTAGAAGTGTATAAGAACGGCGAGTTAGCTGAACATGCCGTAGCGAATTTAACAAGCGATTTCAATTACGAGACGGTGATCAATACTACTGGAGACCTGGTTCTCAAGTTCAAATTTAGAAAGTGCCTCGTCAAAGCTGTTGCAATTCATTCCGAGCCTGGGACTTCGGTGATAAGGAACGTAACCTTGGTTAATGGCGACGTGGATGGTGATAACGCCGTTACAATCTTTGATTATCTGGCAATTTCAGACTACTACGGTAAGCGATCCAAGGATTCTGATTGGAACACTATTGGCCCCAACGGTGTAGCACCAGCGGACGCCGACATTTTCTCTGACGAGAGCGTGGAATATTCTGACTATCAGATACTACTCTCTAACTTTGATCGAGTAGGAGACTAAACGCGTGGGGTCCCTGCCACTCAATCCTGGAAACCGTAATGCGAATAGGGACTTCTTGACGCCTAATTCGAGCCAACAGGTATCCAAAAACTGGCCTGCTTTCCGGCAGGAAGTTTCATGCGCATCCTTCCGTCTGGGAGAAGTTCCTGACCTCCCGTAAGATCACTTCGAGAATTGGCAGGAAGTTCTACAACTCCAGAACCCGCAGGTGGGATGAGTAGTCGGACCTCGTGGAAACCCTGGTTAACGGTGCTTTGCCAATGCAGCGCACCGATCGGCAAGTAGGCCGTGGTACGGAACCCGGGAAAATCGGCCAGATGCGGACGGATTGTGTACTCGGCAAAGCCCGGGCGACGAGCAAACAGCCCCATGAGCCCATCAAAAACGTCGAGGACAGGAGCGATTGCGCAATGACTCCACTGGCTGGTGGAATCAGGGACGACCTCCCAAAACTCGCCTATAGTCAGATTCTCGCGCACCGACCGCATCGGCACCCAACGCTCGCGGAGTTCTCGGACCACACGGTCCATCCGACCGGCCTTCGCCAGCGCCCAGTGCCGCCAAACTGCGTTGGCAGGATAGCTTCTCCCCACGTGGCCGGGCATTTCGGCTAGCAGGCGAACCGACTCGCCAACACGACCGCCTGGACACTGGTCGAACAGAATGGCCGTCGCCAGAGAGCGGTCACAACACCTCGCTTGGTCGAGGCTCCGAATCTCGGGCAGATTGTTGACCCACGTTTGCAGAGATTCGTGCCAATAATTTTCGACGCAAGCCTTGAGCAGCCGCTGCCCTTCTTGTCGGAACCCAGCCCCGGACACACCAAGCTCTTCCGAAAGTGGTGCCAACGCACGCGTCAACATCGCGGCTGCATAGAGGTTGAAAGCCAACCGCTTTTCGCCCTGAGTTCGATAAGCCTCATGGTCGATCCAAACG
Organism: Armatimonadota bacterium; assembly: GCA_018268255.1. Taxonomy (GTDB): domain Bacteria; phylum Armatimonadota; class Fimbriimonadia; order Fimbriimonadales; family Fimbriimonadaceae; genus UBA2391. Next base: position 164,597 of record JAFDWX010000001.1, read on the forward strand.
CTGCAACCCTCCAAATTCTCCACCGGCAATAGGCCGTCAGCCTCGCTCATCGCCAGGAGCGCTTTGGCAAATTTCACCAAACGGGGGTGGACCTTTCGCACATCGTCCAATTGCCCCGTGGCCATGTAGTGGTCCCAGCAGTCAAACACAAAGCCAATCCCATGGTCCAGCAGCGGCCCCCACGATGTGAGCCCGAGTGGAAGTTGGGAAAGGCGCGCCATGCGATCCCAGGCCGGCCAGCAGTCCATGAAGATGCCGTTTTCCAGCTGGCCCTTGCTAAATGTGTCGATGAACCTCGCCGACATTTGGGTTGCGCCAAAGAGTGGTCGAATAGCTCGCACTTGGTGGCTGCCATCGCCCGCATACTGCTGTCGCTCGCGCGCCATCCCGTCTACGCAAGTTTCCTGAGCCGAGTTGTGTAGGGTATTGACCGCCGCATCCATCAACCGCTGAAGTTCCGGATCATCCACGACGATCTCAGGTTGGTGCGGCCATTGCTGCTGCCGGCGAATGATGCTGACCCGCTTGATATCGACTGGACCATGGTTGTTCCGAACAACCAGTTGGAGCCATCGAAGGGACTCGTACTCGAAGGTTCGATAAACCTGTGGTCCGCCCCGGCAGATCAGGCGCGACCATGCATAAAACTGAGTATCCAACAAGACGGCTTTCGAAGGATCATGTCCTTCGCACGGGATGAGTTCAATAATGGTCCCTTCAGGCGCATCAATCTCGATTTCGGGCCAACCGACGATTTGCCGATCAAACTCAATGGTAATTCCAGTCGCACGGCTCGGCTCCTGCGCCTCCAAGTGAACCGGTAGACCTCCAGCACCGGTCCGTCGGGCCGAGAACCCATCTTTAGCGCGGAAATCAAACCAATCCTCCGGGTCGAGTTTCCATTCGATGGAAGAAGTGGTCATCCGCTCTCCATCCACCTGTTCCAGCGCCATGAGTGGGATCGAGCGCGGTCTCAGGGCAGTATTCTCGGGATGAGTCATCCAGATGTCAGCCGAGTAATGCGAATATCCGCTTGAAATTGGTGGGCGAGAGGCAGCCAGATTGAGCACCTGAGCGAAGACCCAGCCGGGACCTGCATCAAGCGATAGCTTCCAGGCAGCAGGTGATTTCCGTGAGTCGTAGATCTCCTGAAACGCTCTCAGGAACCACCTCGGAGCACGGCCCGGAGAAAAGCCTCGGTCGATTCTGCAAGCCCAAGAGTCATCCGTAATCACGTCTGCCGCCTCACCTGAGCAGTTCATGATGAATCCGGGCTTGCCTATGGGATGGGTACCGTCGCCTTGGCCATAGTACAGAACCTCAACGACAATCAGGTTATCACCCACCTTGAGATGGGGGCCCAAGTCGAGGGGATCGACTTCGGGTTCGCGCGGGTCGCTTGGCGCAGGTCCCCACTGGACAATCTTGCCGTTTACCCAGATGCGATATCGGCTGTCTGCGAATATCCACCCAGCGCAGGAACCCAATTTGGCGAGCGTCACGAGCTTCCGAAACAGTACAACCGTGCAAGGCAGGGTGCGCTGAGACGGAAACCAGATCCACCGCGCAGGACTAAGATCGAACAGTTCTTCCATCGCCTGCTCTCAGTATAGGGCCAGTTCCTCTCGGCAGTTGACAACAAATGCGCCAGGATAATTCGATGAGGATTGAATTATTTGATGGCCATCGAATAATATGGTCGAATCATGGACGTACTGAAGGCGTTGCAGGCCTTAGCAGATCCCACACGGATGGCCGTTTTCAACTGCATTCGTGGTTGTGGCGGAGCATCCGCGTACGATTGCGAAACAGGCGAATGCGACGCCAACGAACCGGGAGGAGTTGCCCTGTGCGACGTCAAATGCAAGGTCCCTTGTTCGCCAAGCACCCTAACCCACCACCTGAACGTGTTGCGCGACGCGGATTTGGTCTGGACCGAACGCCGAGGACGGAAGGCGTATGTACAGATTCGCGTTGAGACCCTCCGGGCGCTCGCAGCATTCCTATTGGAGACCAAATGAAGAAAGCCTTTACCCTCATCGAGCTTCTGGTCGTAATCGCGATCATCGCAATTCTCGCTGCAATTCTCTTCCCTGTGTTTGCCCAAGCAAAGGAAAGTGCCAAAAAGACTGGCTGCCTTTCCAACATGAAGCAGATGGGCACTGCATTCGCGCTCTATCTACATGACAGCGACGGGGTCTACCCGACCTGCGACAACGACAAGGCAAAGATTGATGGCAAGCCGCCGGAGCCAGAGAGCTTCGAAGCGGATGGCCCCCCAGAGCGAGATTGGACCATTACCACGCAACCCTACGTCAAAAACTTCGACATTTTTCGATGCGGCTCCGATGGATCGCTGAAGCCAAAAGACCCAAAAAATCCAGACCTCACCAGGGAGTATCGATCGAGTTTCACCATCAACGGTTGGGCTGAGTACAACCTCGCCGAGAGCACCGTCTCCAAACCATCCGAGTGGATTCTTCTTGGCGAGCGCAATAACGTCAGCCGAGGTCCCAAAACTTGGTGGATGTTCTACTGGTGGATCTGGCAAGGGTCGGGGTCAAAAGCGGTCTGGCCCCCGACTTCAACTCCAGATCCAACTCTGGAAGCAGCCAAGGACTTGGCAATCGATCGACACAGCAAGAACCCGAATTGGCTCTTTGGCGACGGCCACGCTAAGTCAATGCCATTCTCGGCGACCTGGAAGGCCGGTACAGACAACAAATACTGGCCAAACCCACACTAGTTACGGATCGGCAACCGCCGAAGCACTATCACCTGATTCAGGCCTTCCAGCGAGCTAGAACTTGCCCTGGAGGGCTTGTCTTCCCTTCACAACCACAGGATGGTTCCCGACCAGCTTCTGGATGCAGTGCGGCTTGAGCACTTGGGCCAGGGCGACGAACATCATCCCCTGGTCCCAAACCAAAAAACGCTTGCCGACTTTGCCGCTGGTCAGGTCAACGGAATCATAGAAGCCGAGTTTTTCGCTTCGCGCGCCCATGGACTCCAGGGCTCGCAAATTGGCAGCCGCTTCACTTGGCAAAAACTCTGCAGCAAGAGCACACGCGTGCGGGGTCACAACGCTTTCCTTGAGCGCGCCCCATCCGAGATACTCACCCGTGGGCGAATCGCTGGCAGACCATCCCCAAGCCTTCAGTTTCTTTTCCTGCGCAAGTTTGTACTGCGACCACGCGAAGGCACTTGCCGATTTGCCGACCAATGAACCGCGCAGATCCAGCCAAAGCCCGGAAACGCGCTGCATGAAGAGACCGCCCCCGTTCCAACCAGGCTCCAAGTAGGTCACCCCCGCCCGAGTCTCTGTGCCCGTTCTCAGCCCGTCAAACACCTTGGGAGGTGCTTGGTCGGTCGCGACCGCGAAGAACTGGGCGAGCAGCGCGTCAGAGGCAAGGAGATCGAGATGCCATGCTTCGTTGAACTCGTGCTTTTCGGCATTGTAGCCACCCACGAGATACTTCCCGTCGTCTCGCACAAATTTGGACCATTGAAGTTCATTGAACAGAGCATTGGCTCTTCTTGCCAATGCTGGGTCGGCTGAGGCAACGGTCAGCAATCCCGCCGCAAGGTTTCCCGTGTCCAATATTGAAATCCAGGGATCGTGTTTGGCCGGCTTCAAGGTCGTCACACTATTCCAGGTCTGCTGAAAGCCAAAATTCTTCTCAAATCGCTCCATGCTCCCGAGCGTCTTTTGGATCCGTTTCCGAGCGTCGTTCACGGAGATATAACCCAGATCTCGGGCGGCGATCACGCTGGTCAGCCAGATGCCGATGTTGGATACGGAGGTGTACTCGCCCTTATCGCTATTGTCGTAGGGCAATCCGGTGGTCGGATTCTCCAGCGAGACCATACACGCCCATGTTTCTTTGCAGGCTTTTTCCAAATACTGTCGATCGGCCGCGGTTAATGGACCAGCCGCGGGAGGCAGCGGACCTATTGGCTGGGCATCGGCAAACGATGAGCTGGCGATCACAAACATGGCAAGAAGGCACTTCATGGCATTTCAATCCAGTGTGGTGGCACGTTTCAATCTAGCAGGCTGTTATCCCTAGCATACTGACTGGTGCGTTTGACGGGCCAAAATCGGCCCACCCAGCCGGAAATAGGACTTTCGCATGATCACACGATCAGGTTGGATAGCTCGCCTAGTGGCTTGGATGCTTTCGATGGCTCTCGCCAAGGCTTGGGTTGACCGAACCACCTACATCAGCCCCACTGTTCTCGCAGGTGCCAGAGTGCAGTTGGGCGCCCCGGCCAAACACCACAACGGCTATGAAGCAATCAGCTATCCCAACGGAGACCTTCCCGCGTCGTGGGGTTCTTGCGCAGATGTCTCAGGCCGTGCGCATCGGATTTGCGGGCCACTACCGTGCCAAGCTCCTGCCCAATTTCCAGAAAGTCATCTTTCTAAAACGAGCGATTTGAGGTTTCTTGGGAGATAACAATGGTTAAGCGTTACGCTGGTTGGGTTTTGGCTCTGGGATTGCTTTGTGGAGCATTCGCCGCGCCGAAACTAAGCTCTAGGAATACTCTGGCGGCGGCCAAGGCCCAGCTCAAGAACCCGGCGAAATATCGGAACGGATACGAACAGATCAAGTACCCCAACGGCGACATCCCCAAAGGGTGGGGATCCTGCGCGGACGTAGCGGTTCGTGCCTTGCGAGGCTGTGGGCTGGACTTGCAGAAGGCCATTCATGAGGACGCCAAGCGCAACCGATATCCCGGGATGGGCAAACTGGACACCAATATCGACCACAGGCGGGTCCGGAATCAGGTGGTGTACTTTACTCGGCGAGGCTGGCGGGTGAAGGGGCTGGACTTTAAGCCGGGTGACTTTGTAGTGTGGAAATTGCCCAGCGGCTATGACCATATCGGCGTGGTGAGCGATCGGAAGGGCGCATCGGGCAACCCACTCGTGATCCACAACATCTGGCAGGTCGCCGAAGAAGATGTGCTCAAACGTTGGAAGATCACCGGGCACTTTCGCGTGAAGTGAACCGTTTTCGGCACCTAGGCCCGAGGCCAATCCCTCGTCCCGACTCACGTCGGGACTCCGCCCCCAGGTGCCGAATAATGGTTACCTCGTTTTCCTCCGCCCGACGCAGATCGCCAGACCGAGTCCCAAAGTTGCCAGGCTCAAAGGCTCGGGAACCGGGGAGAAGAGCACGGCTCGCGTCTTTCCGGTTTGCGGGTCGAAAGTCCATCCGCCGATGACTCCCGCATCATTAATCCGGTAGGCGTTGTATTGCAAGCCAGCCTGCTTGTTTTCCAGCAGGTCATCGAACTTATAGGTCGTGCCACCCAGAACGGCGTAGTACTCCTCGTTCCAACGATGGCCAAACATATCGCCCTCGTAGGCCGAGAACAGGATATCGCCGTTGTTGTTGAAGCCCCCGGTCAGGTCCCAATACTGCTGAGAATGGATTGTGGGGAACCGCGTGATCTCACCATCTTTCCAGATCGCTGGAGCGTAAACCTTCTTTCCAAGGTCGTTGGTGTAATACTCCCAACCCAGTATCTGATCGTTGTTGTTCACGGCTGCCAAGCCACCGAAGATCTTTGGCTGATTGATGATCTCGATGTATTCACCATTTCGCCACGCTATCGGATAGAACATGTAGTCCCCTTTCCGATACATATAGCCGATAGCCAATCCGTGATCGTTGATCCCCATGGCTTCACCATAATCCAACGGATTGTAAAGCTCGCGCATTGTTCCGTTCTCGAATAGCGCGGGACGAGGAGATGATCCAGCACTGTAAAAAGAACCTGCATAAGTACCGGAATTATTCAACCCACGTGCCCAGCTCTTGTCTGTCCAAACTTGAGAAGTAATCAGGTGTGAGGCAGAGACTGCAATACGATACTGATTATCCTGAGAAGTTTCAATACCGCATATGGTTCCTTGAACGTTCATAGCCGACGCAAACATCCGATTACCAGCACTAATCGGCATGACCTCACCTACGAACTGGTTTTGGTCGTACCGAAATAGTCTGTATGAATTCACGGAAGACACGGTAAACGCGCCTCGGTTATTGATTGTGGTCAGGTATGTGCTCTCGCCATTCAACTCAGTCGGAAGATCAATTTCGCGAATGCGGTAACTTGGAGGTGAAGCGACCAAAATTGGAGCGAGTGAGCAAAGGACGAGCGTTGCTAGATTGCGGACAAAATTACTCATCACCCACCTGATCAAAATGATCCGAGAGGATTTGGTAGTCGAAAGCGGTTACCGACTCATCTCTGTCTAAGTCCGCACGAGGATCCCAATTACTGTCTCCCGGCCGACGGTCATAAACCGCGATGAAAAATGTTCTTCGCATAGGCCTCTCCAGAACTTGCACCCAATGGTGCAGTCATCTATAGTCTATCAAGAACGTTGAGCAGAAGTGTTAAGAAGGTATTCACCAAGGAGACTTTCTTCCACCCATCACTTTACAACGTCCCGCGATAACTCACCTTAAGGCCCGGACTAAGACCCAAAATCCTGCGGCACAACCGCCGACAGTCATCGCCAGCGATCCCGCCATGTAGCCGAACGCAGCCACAAATCGATCTTCGCGCAATAGCGTATAACTCTCCAGCGCAAACGCGCTAAAGGTCGTAAATCCGCCCAAGCAGCCGGTAATTGCAAAGAGCCGCCAACCTTCGCGGACGTCGCGCACGGTCCACCATCCCGCCAAGGCACCGATCAAAAAACTCCCCAGAACATTGATGGCGAAGGTGCCCCAAGGAAATCCGGTACCGAATCGACTGCTCACCAGTTGCCCCACGAGCAACCGCATGGCGCCACCGAGTCCAGCGCCTACAAACACGATGAGAACTTTTTGCCAAAGCGGCAAAGCTTAGGAAAGCTCCCCTTCGCCGACCAACTCCGATAGAGTCTCAAGAACACCGTCGGACGGGTTGAAATAGATCGGGCGTTCGTTGCGAAGGACATCTACAATCGCGTGGAATTCCGTTCCATCCATGCCATCCATTTCAAACTCGCCTTGTGGAGTAATCAGGGTTACCTTGCCCGTGTGGGAGCCGAAATGCCAGGCAGCTTTGTAGTAGGAAACCGGAATCATCGGCTGGAGCATACACGAAAAGAACGCGGCGACCCTTGGAACACCATGAGTCGCCCGCTACGAGGGATACTAGCGCTTCTTGCGCCGGACGACAATCCCAACTCCGGCCATCAAAGCCAGCATCGAGGCAGGTTCCGGCACCAAGCCAAAGCTAGTCTGCATGCGGAAGTGCGAACCCGTGGTGTGGCGCTCGGCAAAGAACAAATCGAAATCGTACGACTTTCCGGCAGTCAGCCCCAGCGTATCCAGGTTGATCGACTGCGACGTTTCACTGTGAACTCCTCCGATATCTACGGCCAACTTGTTGTCGATAAAGACCCAAACATCGTCGTCGCCGCTGAACGTGAACGTCTGCCCTGGGTTGTAATCGAAGGCTCCGTGGTACTCAAACGTGAACGAGTAGTTGTGAGGCTGCTCTTGGTTGCCAAATCCTTGGCCGTCGACTGGGAAGAACTCATCATTGGAATAGGAGTAGATCGTGCCCGATCCGCCGTTATCCAAAGTCAATGTCAACGGAATCGCCTCGTTGACTCCGGGGGTATCGGCAAACCACTGCGCGAACGTCTCGGCGCTGGTTACTCCGCCGTAGTTATTGGTGCCGATGTAGGTCGGATTTTTGGAAGCATCGAGTGTTGCTGCCACCATTCCCGGAGAGAAGCCGGGGTCCAGCCACTCGAAGTCGGGATGGCCGCCGTCCGTTCCCCGCATCTTAAAATCGTGGATGGTGCCCGTGATGTTAAACGTGTCCGCGTTGCCTGCAGCCCCAAGTCCGGCGAATAACAAAAGTCCAAGTAGTTTTTTCATTCCTTCCTCCCAATCAACATCCAAGAGCGTTACCGGGTCCACAATCGGTTGCCCATGCTCTTGATCGCGCAGCAAAATTCTGCTGCACCTATGCAATTCTACAGGTTTTGATTTGAATTGCGCAAGATTCCTGCATAGGATTGTAGGCTTGGTATGGAATAAGCTGGAGCCCAAACTTAAGGTAGTTTGTCCAATATGCGAACGATCATCGCGATCGGAGGTGGAACGAGCTTTGAAGATGGGACCGGGCTTCCCATTCATCGACACCTTTTAGACCGTACGGGAGCGGCAAAACCCAAGATCACATACATTCCGACAGCCTCCTCGGAGAACATCGAAGGGATGCTCATCGCTCGCATCGGGTTCCAGTCGCTTGGTGCCACTGTCCAGGTGCTGTCCTTGTTCAGCCTTCCCAGCAACGATCTCATAGACTGGATGGCCGATAGCGATCTGATTTATGTCGGTGGCGGCAACACCAAGAGCATGTTAGCGTTGTGGAAGGAATGGGAGGTGGATACTGCTCTGAAACACCACTATGATCAAGGCAAGCTCATCGCAGGCGTAAGCGCTGGCGCCAACTGCTGGTTCGAAAGCTGCAGCACCGACTCCTATTTCGGGCCCTATCGCGCCCTGCCCGCTCTCGGTTGGATCAAGGGGAGCTTTTGCCCGCATCTTGAGAGCGAACCCGAACGCCGACCAACGCTGGAAACCTTCCTCAGCACAGGTGCTATGGCCAGTGGATACACAACCACAGATGGAGCGGCCCTGGAGTTTCACGATGAGAACCTGGTTGGGGCGATGGGATGGTTGGACTCAGCCAAAGCCTTCCGCACGTTCGCTGGCACTCCGCCTCGCTTTGAGCCGATCGAGCTCACTTGGCTCCACCGATAGGATTTGCCGTGCCGGATACCGAAAACCCAGATGGGATGATCCAAAAATCCGCGATGGCGGAACTGCCCGGAATCGCGCAACCCTCAACGCTCAACCCCAGGCTGGTTGTCAAACGCCGACGCAGCGACTCGCCCGAGAGCATCTTCGAGCAGCTCCGAAATGGAGATCGCATCGCGCTGGCACGTGCGATCACCCTATGCGAAAGCACCCATCCCGTCCACGCTTCCCACGCTGAAGTCATTTTGGACTTGGCATTGAAGCACGCGACCCCTTCACGAAGGTTCGGCATAACCGGCATCCCTGGCGTGGGCAAAAGCACACTCATCGAAGCGCTCGGCAACGAGGTGCTCGCCGATGAACGAAACAAGCTCGCGATCTTGGCCATCGACCCGACCAGTGCATACTCCCACGGCAGCATCTTGGGTGACAAAAGCCGGATGCCAACCTTAGCTGTCCATCCGCGGGCATTCATTCGCCCAAGCCCGACCGGCGGCCACCTGGGTGGAGTCGCACATCAAACCAGAGAATCCATTTTGCTTTGCGAAGCCGCCGGCTACAACGTTATTTTTGTTGAAACGGTAGGAGTTGGCCAGAGTGAGTTCATGGTCCGCGAGATGGTGGATTGCTTCTTGCTCCTGATCCTTGCTGGCGCCGGAGACGAACTCCAAGGGATCAAGCGCGGTGTCATGGAGATGGCGAACGTCTTGGCTATCACCAAATGCGATGGGGATAACATCATCCGCGCGAAGATCGCTCGCCAGCAGGTGCTCAACGCTCTCCACCTTTCGGCGGACCCAGGTCGAGGTCTTCCGCCCGTCATTTTGACTTCTGCTGTGTCCAAATCCGGCATTCAAGACCTCTGGACAGAGTTGCTCGAGTTCTGCATTCTCGACGAAGCATCGGGCCGATTGTCGGCTCGGAGGACCGCGCAAGCGGTCCACTGGATGCAGGATCTCGTCCGGGAAGGTGCTCTCGAACGGCTTAGCCGCAAGCCGGGCTTCGATGCGCTGGAGCAGAACCTGCGAGCAAGTGTCACGACAGGCGAACTCACTCCGCGATCTGCAGCTCAGCAACTGCTGAATTTCGCCACGAACCGCTGAGTCCAAGTGCTAATCTATCCAGCATGGTACTCACCTCACTTGCGCTGCTTTTAGCGGCTCCAAAAGTCACGCCTTTTACGGGTCCGACGATCACCGTGATGATGGCAAGCAAGAAGTCTTTCGTCATCCAGACCGAAACGGCGAATTCACCCAAAACCGTCGCCCAAATCGTTGGCCTCTGCAACAAAAAGTTCTATGACGGTCAGCTGGTCCACCGAGTCGAAGATTGGGTGGTCCAGTGGGGCGACCCGACCAGCCGCAAGGGTGTGGATGCTCCGGGGGTCGGAGAGGGCGGTTCAGGCAAGGATCTTCCGTTCGAGGAGTCGCCAGTTGAGTTCAAGCGCGGCATTGTGGGCATCGCTTCCACAGGCATGAAAGTCGGGGGTGACTCGCAGATTTTCATTCTCACCAAGGATGCGGAGCGACTCACTAAGAACTATGCCGTTCTGGGCAAAGTGATCAAGGGCATGGATGTTGTGGACGGCATTAAGCGAGGCGACAAGATCGTGTCCATGCGAGCAGCAGAGATCAAGATAACCCGACGAAAGAAGAATTGATCGTGTTCGAAGAATCGTTTTTGCAGGCGTGGGAGTTGCGCTACGGAGCGCAACCGAGTGCTGAATATCCGGAGTTGGCCCGGTTCTTGAATCACCGGTCGGTACGCACCTATTCACCCAAACCGATCCCCGAAAGTCTGGTCGCAGCGCTCATAGGATGCGCCCAAAGCGCGGCGACCAGCAGCAATCTCCAGCTATGGAGCGTTGTTTCCGTCCAGGATCCTGAGCGAAGGGAGAAAATCGCCGAGCTAGCAGGCGATCAAGATCAAATCCGCAACGCCACCTGGTTTCTGGCATTCATCGCGGATCACCATCGCATTCGAGAAGCGGCTGGACTCGTTGGCGAGGACGCAGCGGGTTTGGATTACACCGAGTTCGAGTTGATGGCCTGCATCGACGCTGCTCTCGCCGCAGAACGATTGGTCTGCGCCGCTGAGTCGCTGGGCATCGGAATTTGCTACATCGGCGCACTCCGAAACAATCCGGATGCCATTTCTGGGCTACTGGGCTTGCCCGAAGGAACGTTTGGCGTGTTTGGCCTTTGCCTGGGATATCCCGCCGAAGATGCAAATGCGCCCATCAAACCGCGGTTTGGCCAAAGCGAGGTGTGGTTTCGGGAGATCTATCCATCCGATCTCAGTTTCGAGGATCATGATCGCCGAGCCTCAGCCTTCTACGACTCCCAGAAAATGAAGGGCGATGTGAACTGGTCTATGCGAAGCGGTCGACGGGTCGACGGCAATCATATGACCGGTCGCGAGGTCCTGAAGGAGTGGCTTGCCAAGAAGGGTTTTGGACGCCGATGAGGCGGGGAAATGGCTGATCCGGACTTTTTTGGCAACGAAGCGTTACTTTTTCCCGTCATACTTGGTTGAGGGTCATCTCGCATCCCGAGTGTCAGGTATAACGCGGGCGCGGGCTATCCGCAACTAAAAATCCAAAAACTAGGAGGTCTGGAAAAAACAACATGAAAAAGTTTAGTCTTATTTTGGCGATCGTGAGCGTGATGAGCCTGGTGCTCGTAGGATGCAGTGGTGGTGCGAAGGAAGAGGGTGGTGCAACAGACACCAAGACCGAAACCCCAGCAGCTGAAACCAAGTAAACGACACCAATAAGTAGGCTTTAACGCCGAACGAAGCCGGGTGGCTCTGCAGAAGTGTAGAGCCACCCTTCCGTTTGTCGGATCGCCGGATACACTGGTTGAGTGCTGAAATGGAGTTCCACAGACGGTCGAATTGAAGCTCAATTCCAGTCGCCCTTGACGGATGACCCGGCGAGTACACCCATCAATCTTAAGGCCAGACTGCTTCGACCTTACGATTCCACAACGCAAGACGCAATATTCCTTTCGGGAGGCCCGGGCATCTCTGCCACCGAGTTGGTAGACCATCCCACGTTGAGGCCGCGGTTCGAGCCGTTTGCGGAGCGGTTCAATTTCTGTGTGTTGGATCAGCGCGGAACGGGCGGTAGCGGCCTTTCCTGGCCTTTGGATCCACAGCATTTCAAATCGGATATCTCCAACGCGGGAGTACGAGAGTCGATCCGGTCGCAGATTTCACAATGGCAGCTTGATCATCCGGGAGTGGCGGAATATGTAAACCCGTGGAATTCTGCCCGTGATGTGGTATTTCTGGCTCAGTCGCTTCGTCAGCCGACCCTGATCGCGGTCAGCTATGGGACCCATCTCGCTATGGCAGCCCTTAAGTTGAACTCTGCCAGCTTTGGCCCCGCTATCCTGCTGGGATTCGAAGGGCCTGACCAAACTTTCAAATATCCCCAGACAACGGAGGAGTATCTCGAAAAGATCGACCCGGAACTGCCGGAGCTGATTCGTCGGGCCACAGGAGCCGTTGATCCTGAGGAGCAGTTTTTGTTTCAGTGGATGCTCTCCACGTGGTATGGACTGTCCACTCTGGCTGCAAGAATGAAACCGCTTTGCATCGCCGTTCTAGATGGCGAATTCGAGCCATGGACCAAGGCTAAGGCGGCCTTCCTCAGGCGGACGGCGACCAAACCAGCCGCGTTTTACCTGTGCGACGCCGGTTCCCATGCTTCGCCAGCGAGAGCAGAGGCAATTCATCGACAGGAATCGGTCTGTTGCCTCGGCGGCACGGCGAACTTCCCTTTCTTCGACATCGAACTTCCACGGCTTCCCGATTGGTATCGAGAACCCCTCAAATCCGAGCACGAGATGCTTGTGGTCACTGGGGCTATGGATGGGTTTACTCCGACTTCCAACTATCTGGAATCGCGAGAATGGCTTCCCAATTCAACCCACGTCGAGGTGGACGGGGCATTTCACGATGATCTGCTACTCAGCCCAAAGACATCCCAGGTTGTTCAGGAATATCTGGGCTGAGAAGGGACTGTTGATACCTGCGACCATCGAAAAAGCGAAAAGGCCCATCTGAGCTACGCACCGTACAACGGTGTGCCCTGCGCCAATTAATTCGCTCGTATCCCTTCTTGCGACGATCAACGACCAGGAAGGGAGGGCATCCACACTCGCATTGGGGAATTCGCCCGATTGGCGCAAAGCGCATAGGGGATCGCCTTGAGTTCAACTGACGCCGTGTCGGCCACAGGACGATAGAGCTGGCTTTCTGCGGGCCGTGGAGACTTTACTCCCGAGACTTTGAGCACAATGCAGCCGCCAAGAGTCTCCGGCTCCCAAACGGCCGTTGCATCGGCCAGAAGTAGCACGAGTGACTCTTCGATCGGAATGGGCTGGTCAATCTCCTCGAAGGCGTAGACCAGGGGTCCCCGTTGAAAGGCTGTTGCGCAAGTCAGCTCTTTTGCCGCAGGGTGGGCGGTCACTTGCCGGATCGGCATCTCAAATTTCAGATCGATCACGGTCCCCACTTGATAGGGACCCTGGACGACGATGTAGCCCAGTTCGTTGGGTTCCGTGGTTACCGAGGTGCCATCCTTGGTAAGCGTTACCGCACCCGCCCACTCGGGTACGCGGAATTTCATCGCCGCAAGTCCGCCTTGGGTCTCCAGAAGCGTGTACTTCATCTTTCCGCCCCAGGGCATTTCACCCTCTGCGCGCCAACTGCTCTGCTTAGTCGCGACCTCGCCTGGGATGTAGAGATTCACGATGAGCGAATCTTTGTCCTCGGCATAGGCGTATTGACCGAGACGACCGATGGTGCGCAAAATGTTGGGCGGGCAGCAGGCGCAGTCGAACCAGGGCTGACGGCGATGAGTCCCATCGCTCGCCAGCGGATTGTCATAGTAATATGAGATGCCGTCGAGTCCAACTCCAGAAAGCACCGCATTGTATAAGGCGCGTTCCGCCGCATCCATGTAGTGGCTTTCGCCGGTCAATAGCATCATCCGATAGCCCCACATGGCAAGCGAAATCGAGGCACAGGTCTCTTGGTAGGCGCTGAACGTCGGCAGATCGTAATCGACCGTAAAGCCCTCGTTGTCATGGCTTGGACCGATGCCACCTGTGAGGAAGATCCGGCGTTCCATGAGGTTCTGCCAGCAGCGCTCAAGCATGGGCAAGACGCCGGGTGCCTCTCCAGTGCGGGCTAAATCAGCCGCTCCAGAAAACAGATAGGCTGCTCGCACCGCATGGCCCTTGATGGTTTGGTGGTCGACCAGCGGCACATCATCCAGGGCGTACGTCCCGTCATACTGGTCGTCTGGGATGCCCTCTTCCCGAGCGAACAGGTGGGAGCCTCGATTCATAAGCATGCGCTCCGCCAAGACCCGCCATTTTGAATCCCCCGTGAATTCGCAGAGATCCATTAAGGCAAGTTCGCACTCAGGGTGGCCACAATAGCCTACCTCTCCATCCGGACCGAACAGAGTGTTCAGCATTTCGGCAACTTTCAAGGCGATGTTCAGGAAATTCTGCTTCCCCGTGATCTGCGCATGATGGACTGCGGCTTCGATCATGTGGCCCAGGCAGTACATCTCGTGATCATGCCTGAGGTTGGTCCACTTCTTGTCTGGCTTTTTGATTTGATAGAACGTGTTGATGTAACCGTCTGAGTCTTGGGCCTTTCCGATCTCGTCGATCCAAACATTCATTTCATCGAGATATTCCTCATTCGGAAAGTGGTGAAGGGTTGAGGAAATACCTTCGATCACCTTATACATATCCGAATCAGCGAACCAAAATCCCTCGAATCCTGTTCTGACTCCCTGGATCACGCGCCGCAGGTTGCGACCGTTGCCGTGATCTTCCATCATCTTGAATTGATGCGGCACCGCCTTCTCGGCATTCGTGCGTTGCCGAGGAGACCAGAATTGGTCCTGAATTTTGACCTGAGTGTGGGGGATTTTTGCGAGGCTCACACCTGGATATTACTGAATTAGAACCTATTCGCGATTTGTGGAATCCCTCGCCAAAAGGTGCCCTTTCAACAAGATCTTCTCTGGCTCTCCCTTATAACCGGCCATGCGCCGTTCAAGCAAATTCCAGCTTTGAGAAACCATTTCCGCAATGGGCAAAGCAAAAGTGGTCAGAGAAGTGCGATGGTATTCCATCTCTTTGATGCCGTCGCAACCGGCGATGAGCACATCGGTCGGCACCCTAAATCCGCCATCGACCAAACCACGGTAGCACCCGATGGCGGTGTCGTCGTTGAAGCAGAAGAAGGCATCCGGGAGTTTGCGGTTCTTGCCGTGATAGGCGTGCATTGCTCGGCGGGCCGATTCGCGCAAATCTCCCCGTGTATAGATGAAATCCGGCTCCATTCCATGCTCTTCGCAGAATTCCGCGTAGCCCTGACCCCGCAAATCATTGATTCGGAGAGCCTTATCTTGGAGGATCATGATCACCTCTCGGGCGCCCTGATCATACAGGTGCTGCATAATTTGCCGCGAGGCGTCGTACAAGTCGACTGCGACCGAGTCCACATTGCGTGGGAATAGCTGGCCCATCCCAACAACGGGAATGTTGAGCTTAATGAACTCGTCGGCGTAATTATTCTGCTCGACCGCGATGTCGATCGCGATAATTCCGTCCACACCGTACAGGAACTCTGATCTTCGGATCGGCTCATCGCTGTCGGCGTTCTGTGGGTTGTAGGTGCAGTCCAGTACCATCGAGTATCCGCGGCCAGCAGCCATATGGGCTACATGCTGGGCAACACTGGAATAGTACGGGGCAAACGGATCGTCGGTGAGATAGTTGATGATTCCGGTTCGACCGCCCACCAAAGCCCGCCCGATGACGTTTGGCCTATAGCCAATCTCCTGGGCAACGGATTGAACCAGTTCTCTTGTAGCGGGGGAGACCATCGAGGCCTGTTCCGGATTGAGCGCTCGCGAAACCGTGGCTTGGGAAAGACCCGTTTTCCGAGCTATGTCAACGATCGTAACTCTCACTTCTCTAGATTATAGGCATATTCTCCCAACAGGTCTGAACACAGCTTCATTTGATCGGGTGCAGGCGCGCCGAAGAGAGAGACTCCAGCCGCGCCATTCTCCATCGCGGACCGGACTGCTGCCTCCAGGTCTCCTGACCCTTCGAGCGCTGGCAGGAAGAGTCCTGCAACGATCCGACTCCCGCTCTCGGCTACGCCTTCCACGACGGCGTGTCCGATCCAATCGATGCCCTCCAGATAGAAGGACTGGTAGAGCATGGGGAAAATGGACTCTAAGCCCCAATCGCTCCAGCTTTGGCGACAGATCTTTCGCGCCAGGGAAGGTGTGGGAAACACGGCGGCCGAGACCCCTTTCCCACGCATCGACACCTCCCGTTTGATCTCGCTAACAAGGTCCGAAATGGATTGGTATCGAAATTGATACCAATAAACATTTTTGATCAATTCTGAAGGTTTTAAGGCTTTCGTATTGTAGTTTTCGGAGAATTTTTCGAGGCAATGGCGACAGTAGCAGTAGTCGAACTGGGGCAGCTCGGTCGTCTGATCCAACCCATACTTTTCCCACAGCCCCCTCGGCAGGACGACGTCTGGAAATCGGACATAGTCCAGATGTACGGAGGCTGAGCGCGGGTGCTCGGCGATGGTCACCGCTTTTTCGATGATGTAGCGCCGACCCTGTGGGTGGTTCGGGCAAATCCATCGGTAATACGGCACGTAGGGAGCTTCGACAGCGCAGGAGATCCCGTTTCGATTGACCTGGTACCAATCCGGGTGGTCCAAAAGAAGCTCTTCGACAGGATTATTTACGGTCCACATCCATGTGTGAGTCTCCAGCCCCGCGCTCTGGGCGACCTCATATTCTCTGTCGTCGATGTCACCCTCGATCAGCACACACTCCAACCCAGCCGACGCCAAATCCTGATAGTGTCTTCTGAGTTGATCGTCCGCCCAATCTGGGTGAGGACCCGTCCAATGCCAAAGCCGCTTCATAAAGTAAGTTTGCCCAATTCGGTCGGAGCCAACGGGGCATAGGTACTCTCGGAAGCGTGATTGAACTGGGAAAACCGGAGATCTCGCTCCAAGAGTTGGCGGAGATTGCTCACCGTCGAGCAACGGTTTCTATTGCTCCTGAAGTGCGCCCAAGAGTGGACGCAGGGCGCCAAGTTATCGACGATATTCTGTCGACGGACGCTGTGGTTTATGGTGTGAACACTGGCTTCGGCCGTCTTGCAGATCGCCGAATCAGTGAAACCCAGTTGGCCGAGCTTCAGTTGAACTTGGTTCGAAGCCATGCGGTCGGTGTAGGACAGCCCCTCAGCATCGCGGAGACCCGGGCGATGATGGTTTTGCGTGCCCAGGTGCTCTCGCTTGGGTACAGCGGTGCTCGCTATGAGCTCTTGGATCTACTGATCGAAATGATCAACAGAGGGGTCCACCCAATTGTGCCCTCGCGCGGTTCCGTCGGTGCGAGCGGAGACTTGGCCCCGTTGGCACACCTAGCCCTAGCTCTTATCGGCGAAGGTCAATGCTGGAGCGACAGTGGCCCAATCCCTTCCGCCGATGCTCTCGCAGCAGCTGGGCTCACACCAGCTGTACTCCTAGCCAAGGAAGGGCTGGCGCTCCTCAATGGAACCCAGGCGATCGGGGCTGTGGGTGGTTTGGCCCTCCATCGGGCGCTCCGATGCGCACATATCGCGGATGTAGCCGGAGCGATGACCCTAGAAGCCCTCACCGACACCCCTGCAGCTTTTGACCCCAGGATCAGCGAGGTGAGGAAGCACGCAGGCCAAATTCAGGCAGCTCTTCATCTACGCGAAATCCTGTTCGACTCCGAGATTCGCGAAAGTCACCGCGAGCACGACACTCGGGTGCAGGATGCCTATTCCATTCGATGCATGCCCCAGGTTCATGGCGCAGTTCGAACCGCTTTGGACCACGTTCGGTCGATCCTGCGGGCGGAAACCGGGGCTGCCACAGACAATCCGCTGGTTTTTGCCACTGAAAACGAGGTCATTTCAGGCGGAAACTTCCACGCGGCGCCGCTTGCGTATGCATTGGACTATGCAGCGATTGTTCTGACCGACCTCATGTCCATTTCCGAGCGACGGATCGACCGATTGGTGAACCCTGATTCGAGCGAAGGTCTCCCCGCCTTCCTCAGCCGCGATCCGGGAGTCTCGTCAGGCTTCATGATGGCGCACGTCACGGTTGCTGCACTGCTTTCCGAAGCCAAAGTTCTGGCCCACCCGTCCAGTGTTGACAGCGTTCCCACCAGCGGAGGCAAGGAAGACCACGTCAGCATGGGCATGACCTCTGCTCTCAAACTTCGGTCTATTGTCGATCTGCTCGAGCACGTTCTCGCTATCGAACTCCTGGCGGGATGGACAGGTTTGGAGTTTCGGCGACCGCTAAGAGGCGGGAGAGGAGTGGAAACCGCGCGAGCGGTCTTGGAAGAGCATATTGCTCCGGTGACACAGGACCGATCTCTGTCGGCGGACATCGAAGCTGTGGCGAGCATCATCCGATCAGGAGCGCTCGACTCGGGCCTCGAGCACTGGGAGTAATTTTCAGACGCCGACCAGAGGGCGGAGACGCCCGGCAGGGGCGTCGAGGGCGCGGCTTCGGGCCGGGTCGGCGAACTTGAGTGGCCCCGGAGAAGCACGTTCTCCGGGGCCTTACAATTTACACTTCGAGCATGATCGTTATGATCTCAAATGGCTTGTACTCAAAGAGCGGCATGCCATCGTGCATTTCGAGTTCGGTAATGGGATCTTCGTTAAGATCTACCAGCCACGCGCGCTTGATCGGTCGAGCGCAGCTGATTTCGGCTTGGCCCCGCGTGTTGTGGCACTCATACATGCGCACCACAAGCCGATTGCTATCCTCAGCCTTTTTGACGGCCTCCACGACAAGATGTCGCGTGCTCACCTGAACAAGTTTGGGCATAACTCCCTGAACGCCCGACTGCGGTTTGATCCGAGCCACTCGAGGTTGTGCGTTGAGCGCGTACGAGGCTGCCACAACATCGCTGTGCAGAATTTGGTCGTAGTGCGGCAACAGCGCATAGGTGAACTGGTGCACGCCACGATCGCAGTCTGGATCCGGTGCGTTAGGTGCTCTGAGTAGGGACAGGCGCATTACGTTGTCGGTGCAGTCGTGACCGTATTTGCTCGAGTTGAGCAAGGCCACACCGTAGTCTCCCTGGCTCATGTCGACCCACTTCTGGGCGCAAACCTCGAACTTGCCCATGTCCCAGCTCGTGTTCCTATGAGTGGGTCGCTGGAGGTTCCCAAATTGGACCTCATACGTTGCTTGGGTCGTGTTCAGGTTGAGCGGGAATGCGACTTTGAGCCACTTGCGCTCTTCTTGCCAGTCGACCCAAGTGTCAAAGCGAATTCCCGGTGTAGGTCCAAGGCTGATTCGTTGCCGAATGGTGGATTTCCCAAATTTCTTAACGACTTCTGCCGCAACTCGCACGGGACCACGCTCGACGATCTCGAAGCTCTCGCTCTTGATCAGATCGACACCGGTCTCATACGAGAAGACGTCCACATCCCACGCTTCCCAAAACAGCGGCCGGTCATCAAAGAGTTGGAACAGGTTGCCCAGCATGCCCGGTTCGATGAATTCGATTGGCTGATCGTCCATCGAAAGGATGCTTGTGATGTTTCCGCTCGAATCGAAGCGAACGCTGAATTCGTTGTTTTCGATCTTGCGGTTGCCCGCCTTCAGACGAGTCCGCGGGGAGGCAGTTTGATTGCCGAGGTCGCCCACCGCCACCGATCCGAGTGCCGATTCGGGCACTTCGAACACCAAGTTTCGCTCTCCGAACGCTTCGACGAGCTGTACGGGATAGGACTCGCCTTGGAAGGTGATGCTTGTTGGGGTTTCCGACTTATCCCACGCCAATCGGGCTTCGGATCCGATGGTCGAGTTCTGGAAAACAACAACGGGCTCAGCCAAGGCGCTGGTGTCGCACTGCTCACCGATTCGGACCAGGCTCTGCTGCACGAGTTCTTTCCCTTCCGTTAGTATTTTCTCGTAGTCCTTATCGCTGTCGCGGTAGACCTCGTTGACTGACGATCCGGGAATGATATCGTGGAACTGGTTGAGGAGCACGAGTTTCCAAAGCTCCTCGATTTTCTCCTGCGGATACGTTCCGCCATCGAAACAGGCGAGCAGTTCCGCATCGCGCATCAGGAATTCGCTCTTGCGGTTCCACTTTTTGTTGTTGGCCTGGCTCGTGAGCGTGCCGCGGTGGAGTTCAAGGTAAAGCTCACCCGACCATGTCAGAAGGTCCTTGCTCTTGTTGCGTGCGTCCCGGTAGAAGTCCCGGGCCGTCTTGTTCTTCTCGACATCCGGGAGATACGGAGAGGTCCGTGCACGACGCATGAACTCCAGGTGCTTTTCGGTCGGACCTCCACCTCCATCGCCAAATCCGAACAGGTACATCGAGTGGTCGCTTCGGGCATGGTCTCGATGCTTGCGAACGCTTTCAATAATTTCTTTGGGGGTGCAGTTTCCGCAGTAGGTATCTGCCGGTGGAAAGTGCGTCCAAATCTTCGTGCCGTCGATGCCCTGCCACCAGAACGTGTTGTGCGGGAATTTGTTGAATTGATTCCAGCTGATTTTCTGAGTCAAGAAATACTTGATTCCGAACTTATTCAAGATCTGGGGAAGAGCAGCTGCGTAGCCAAACACATCGGGTAGGAACATGTCCACCGTTTCCACCCCAAAGTGCTTTTTGAAGTATCGCCGGCCATACAGGAACTGGCGAACGAGCGACTCGCTTCCGGTGAGGTTGCAGTCGGCCTCCACCCACATCGAGCCGAGCGGCTCCCATTGGCCCTTTTCGATGGCAGCCTTTACTCGGGCAAACACTTCCGGATACTCCTTTTCGAGCCACTCGTATTGGCTCGCTTGGGAGTGAACAAAAACGTACTCCGGATACCGCTCGGTGAGATAGAGCTGGTTAGTTGCCGTGTGCGCCATCTTGAGGTGGGTCACGCGCAACGGCCAGAGCCACGCCGTATCGAGGTGCGCGTGGCCCAGCGGATACAGAGTGTGTTTGAGCTCGCCGGTCAAGGTGCCCAGTGCGTCTCGGATAATTTTGCGGCACCGAGCGATGCTTTCCTTTCCGTTGGCTGCGTAGGCGTTGGCGCAGTCGTTGAGAGCGCGCAGAATGGTTGCATAGGCAGGCTCGGTTTCAGCGATCGTGCTGAGCAGACTCAACGTAAATTCAAGATCATAGGCGAGATCTTGGAGTTCGGTATGGACCACCGCAAGCTTGCACTCTCCAACCCGTTCCACTTTGTCTTTGCGCGGTGGCATATCGCCGGAGACGCGCACGTGAGGTGCCCGAGCATAGGCTTGGATATAAAGATCGATCTTCTCGCCGCCCTTTGCATCATCGGCAAGACGGTAGCGGGGATGCTCGTCGTCGATCCCACGCACAGGGCTGGCGCCTTCCCACACGGTCCGTTCTCCGCCAACAGGGGCCAACAGTGCGACTTCTTGCCCAGCCCACTCTTTGGGTACCTGGCCTCGAACCCGGAACCACGCCTCAGCATAGGCTGGCCCCCACTCGAATCCCTCTTCGACTGGTTGCCAAGGGCCTTTCTTGTCGGCTGTTGGGCGATCTTTGTGAGGCTCGGGACAGAACTCGACCTGCACAGGTGAGAATTCGGTCAGGATGGACGGTTGAATCTGGTCGCGAAGCCAATTGGAAACGCGGGAAAGAGTAAGACTGGGGTGCTTGAGCATGACGATGCCTTCAAAACGAGTTTACTGAATCTGCCACACTGCGGTGCGGCGTTATACTGTCGTATAATAGATATATGAGTGCGCATGAAGGTGCCATTGCCCTCTGTACGATTTATGGGCGAGGCGGCCCCAACTGGGTTCAAAATCCCCCCAGATATCGGTGGGCGATGGTCCTCGATCTCATGCAGTCTCAGGGGCTGAGTGCATCTGGAGCCGCCAGTGCATTGATCCGAAAGGGGTTGCACGAGGAAGCCGCTCTTCTGCGAGACTCGCAACGCCTGGAATGGGCTCATCAGTGCTGTGCACGTGGGAAAATCCTCACCCCCGCCCATCCCGGATATCCCCTGCTGTGGCGTCGTCGTTTGATGGCGCAGACTCCGCCCGTGGTCTTTGTGCGAGGCACCCTACCCAGCGGGACGACTGTGGGAATCGTCGGCAGCCGTGTCCTCAACGCGAGCGAAAGAAAGTTCGCACGCACTGCCGGAGCCTCGGCGTCTCGCAACAACCTCACTGTGGTCTCTGGCGGCGCAAATGGCACCGACCAGTACGCGGTGATGGCTTGCGCGGCCGCCGGCGGTGCTACCGTGGAGATTTGGCCTTATGGCTTGGGATCGACCGACGCTGCTGCTCGCCTCCATCGCCCGGCACCCACATGCGCGCTTTCCCTTTGCGCGGATTCCGAGCCCTTTTCCAGCGGCATGGCACTGGCGCGCAACCTTCTCATCTACGCCATGTCCAGCCAAGCTATCGTCGTGGCGGCACGATTCAAAACCGGTGGCTCGTGGCACGGAGCAGTCGATGCTCTTCGTCGCCGAGTCACACCCATCTGGGTGCGACAAGGCGTGGCCGACCCGGAGACCCAGCGAGGAGCAGCAGCCCTGGTCGGCCTGGGAGCAATGCCCTTGGTCGAGGCTGCACCATCATCGCTTGATGCTGTGATGATGCACATCGCGGCTGGCACCCTTGGTCCAAGCATAAGCGCCCAGCCTCCGCTGTTCGCCCATTGGGTGTGAGGCGCAGCACAAGCCTTCCGGAAGGCTCAAACAGGGTAATCCGAGAGGTCCGGGCGGTACACTAAGGGTCTTCCGACTTCGTCCATGAATCGCTCAAACATCCGCAATTTCTGCATCATTGCTCACATCGATCATGGCAAGTCGACTCTCGCCGACCGCCTGATCGAGAAAACGGGCATGATTCGCGGCACCGCCCAAGAGCAGATGCTGGACAGCATGGATTTGGAACGCGAGCGCGGCATCACCATCAAGATGGCTGCGATCCGGTTGACCTATCGCGCGAACGACGGGCAGGACTATGAGCTGAACCTCATCGATACGCCCGGGCACGTCGATTTCACGTATGAGGTCAGCCGAGCCCTGGCCGCGTGCGAAGGGGCCCTTCTCATCGTCGATGCCAGCCAGGGTGTGGAAGCTCAGACCATCGCCAACGCCAGCATGGCGATGAACCAGAACCTCGAAATCGTGCCAGTCATCAACAAAATCGATCTTCCCCACGCAGATGTGGACCGCGCGAAAGAAGAAATCGAAAGCTCTGTTGTGATTCCGGCTGACGATGCCGTCTTGACCTCTGCCAAATCGGGGTTGGGTATCGAGGACTTGCTGGAAGCTATTGTGCAGAAGGTTCCCGCTCCAGCAGGCGATGTGAACAAGCCTCTCAGAGCACTTATTTACGATTCACACTTTGACCCGTACCAGGGCGCAGTGGCATACGTTCGCGTTTACGACGGTTCCATCAAGCCGGGCGACAAGATGATGATGATGTCGACCGGCAACGTGTTCGATGTCGATTCGGTTGGGTTTTTCAGTCCCAAACTGGAACGGAGCGACATCTTGGAGGCAGGCGAGGTCGGCTTTGTCACCGCAGCCATGAAGACCATCGGCGACGCGGGCGTGGGCGACACGATCACGTTGCGCGACAATCCGGCAGAGGCACCGCTGCCTGGCTATCGCGAGGCCAAACCCATGGTGTTTTGCGGTCTCTACCCCACCGATGGCGACCAATACGAGGACCTGCGAGACGCCATCGAAAAGCTCAAGCTCAACGACGCAGCGCTCACGTACACCCCGGAGACTTCAGCAGCACTGGGCTTCGGTTTCCGATGCGGCTTTTTGGGTCTGCTCCACATGGATATCGCCCGCGAACGGCTGGAGCGCGAATTCGGCTTGGACCTGATTCTGACGGCTCCGAGCGTGGACTACGTGGTTCACCGCACCAACGGCGAAGTCGAGCACATCAGTAACCCCTCCGAAATGCCGAGCCCGACGGAAATCGCGCATATCGAGGAGCCTTCGATTAGTGCAACCATCATGTGTCCCACCGAATACGTCGGCACGGTGATGACACTGTGCCAGGAACGGCGCGGAATCTATATCAAATCCGAATACCCCTCCCAGAATCGCGTGATGATCTACTACACGTTGCCGCTGGCCGAGGTTCTGTTGGACTTTTTTGACAAGCTCAAGTCGTCCACACGCGGCTACGCCTCGTTCGATTACGACCTCGGCGACCTCATCCGCAGCGACTTGGTGAAAGTGGACATCATGCTCAACGGCGACATCGTGGACGCGCTCTCGTTCATCGTCAACCGGCAGTTTTCGTATCCTCGGGCTCGAGCGATGGTGGACCAACTGCGAAAAGTGGTCCCGCGCCAGCAGTACGAAGTCCGAATCCAGGCATCCATCGGCGCTAAGATCATCGCGGCCGACACGATCAAGCCGTATCGCAAGAACGTCATCGCCAAATGCTACGGCGGCGACGTCACCCGCAAACGCAAACTGCTGGAGAAGCAAAAGGAAGGCAAAAAGCGCATGAAGCAGATCGGCACGGTCGAACTCCCGCAGGAAGCCTTCCTGAGCGTGCTGAAAGTCGCGGAGTGAGGGGATGTTCGGGCGGATCGGCGAGTGGCTGAGCGGTTCAATCCTCACAAGAACCGTCGAATGGCTCCAGAGCATGGACGCTCGCAATCGATTTTGCGAGGCTGTGCTGTGCGGCTGGGGGATGGATTCGGTTCCGGAAATTGCCGAGTTTACAATCCGCAATTTGGCTGACAAGCCAGAAACTCCCCTGACACTGGACCGTCTCGCGTTGGCCCATAGTTGCCTGGGAAACTACGCAGCAGCCTTGGAAATCACCCGTCGGAAAGGCGAACTTATGGACCGATTACCGCCGCTCCAATGGGGCCAACTCAATATTCAGGAACCTGTGAAACTGACCACCGGTCGGCCGGCTCGAATCAAAGCGGTCCATCGATTTCGATTCCACGCTGCGATGGGGTTGGTCCAGTCGGCCATTTGGTTGACCAGCGCCCAACCGGGTGAGCAGCCCCCTTCCGAAGCGAGAGATCACCTTCGCAAGGCGATCCGGATTGATCCCCACGGATACGGCGGCAGCCTCCGAGCCTTGTTGCTTCTGCTGCGCTGGCTGGCTGACGGCGATCACCTTCACGTGAGTCGTGAATTTCGCTTGAAGGGGTTCCCATATGCCTTCTGCCAACTCTTTTTTGTGTTGCCCGCAGCTCGAATCCCGGATTCCTGTCACCTCATTGCTCATATCGCTCAAATCCAGGGGCACTATCGCACTTCTGTTTGGGCACAAGATGTCGAACGGGAACTACTGGACAATGGAAAAGTCTTTATGCGAGAGCCGATCCCTTTGCCCCCTCACGAGCCAGCGTCATCGCGGAGCCGGAAATGTGCGTCTGCGGCCCGTGAGATCCATCGCCTCCGTTCACATGTCGAGACCTCGCTTGCGAAAAGCAGCAACCCCTTTGAAAGTGAAGACTTCTGGTCGGGTGCACCTCGATCCGAGGCTGCTGACACCTGGATCGCCCTCTGGCGAGCTCTGAACTGCACTGCGCCGAGCAGCGAGGCTAATTCCTGATCGCACGTCCTCGAACAACGACCTGAACTGAGGTCGCGCCATTGCCGCGTACTGCCCTTCGATCCTCTGGCGCGGCATTCTTGTGTACGATATTAACGCCCGCATAGCCCCAGGATGCTGCTCTCATTAATGCGGAACGAGAAGGGCCAAGAAGCAAACGGGGACGGTTGCACTCCGTTCGGAGGCAAATTGCTCAGTTGCCCTCGATTTCGTCTTCATCGAACTCCGGGGCCGGAGGGGCACCCGTGGGCGGGGACCAGACGATGTAGCATGGCCAGATTAGGGCTTCGAGCCAACTAATTTGCTTTACCGGGACCCTTGTGCCGTTCAGGCCCAGCGATCTTAGGTTCTTGCACTCGCTCAAGGCCTCGATGGAAGTGACCGGCGTGCCGTTCAGGTCCAGCACCTCTAGGTTCTTGCACTCGCTCAAGGCCTCGATGGAAGTGACCGGCGTGTCGCGCAGTTGCAGCACTTCTAGGTTCTCGCACTTGCTCAAGGCCTCGATGGAAGTGACCGGCGTGTCGCGCAGTTCCAGCACTTCTAGGTTCTCGCACTTGCTCAAGGCCTCGATAGAGATGACCGGCGTGCCGTCCAGGTACAGCGATTTTAGGTTCTCGCACTTGCTCAAGGCCTCGATGGAAGTGACCGGCGTGTCGCGCAGTTGCAGCACTTCTAGGTTCTCGCACTTGCTCAAGGCCTCGATAGAGATGACCGGCGTGCCGTCCAGGTACAGCGATTTTAGGTTCTTGCACTCGCTCAAGGCCTCGATGGAGGTGACCGGCGTGCCGTTCAGGTCCAGCACCTCTAGGTTCTTGCACTCGCGTAGAGGTGCCAGCTCCCGCACCGCATACCTGGCAACAGATAGGCCCCCGATATCGTTGAGGGCGACCCCATCGACCGGACACCACCGAGACCAAGTCGCCGAGCGGAGCAGCTCGCCGTAGAGACCATCCCAGTTAGCCCGCCGGTTGCCTGCGGGCATCTCGTTCCAAGCCATCAAAGCGAGGTTCAACTCCCAGATGGGGTCCACAAACACATCAAGCGGTCGTTCACGATCCTCGTCATTCCATATCCCGTCGCGAATCCAACTCTCGGCATCGTCGATATCCACCAGCGACCTCAGTCCAACCGCGAGCTTGATCACTTCCACCCAATTCGGGTCAGACCTGCGCTCCCGGAAGAGTTCTGCCGCCGAAATCAGTCCAGGCTGCAGTCCCTCGTTCTCAACGATGTACCGGGCGACGAGAAACTCAGCGAACGTGCGGTGGCGGAAGGCGATTCGATCCCCATCGGTGGATTCGACAAACGTTTGGCGTTTGAGCAGCTTTTCGAGAAATCGCGACGCCTCCGACTTGTTGCAGTTGCAGTCGCGCTCCCAAAAACCCCTCAGGGCCGCCTGCTTCGGGACGTAGCCGGATTCGAGGTGCTCACCAACTAGCGAAGCATAGGCAAAGGCGGGCATCAAGTCTTGGAACAGGCCCACGAACCCATCGTCCACCTGCTCTTTACCCTGGGCCAGGATCTTGTCAAATGCGGCTTCATAGAACTCGGCCCGGTTGCGAACCTGCACGTTCCCCGGCCCGGCAAACAGAAACACCGCCATCGTGAGGAGGAGCGGGTTGGTGCTGAGTTCCTGCAGACCTTCATGGTCTCGAAGTGCCTTGCGGGTCCGGGTGGCAATCTCTTGTTGCCGATCTGCCAAAGCTATCCCCTCAAACTTCTCCTCCTTAGCGAGGTGGAGAGCATAGTTGACGATCAATCCGTCCCGCTGCGCCTCATCGAGGGGTGCTAGTTTGAAGTGCACCTTTGCATCCAAAGGCGCGCCAAAGGTCGCGCCCTCCAGCACCCCCGGCCGCGTGCTCACGACCAACCGGTTGCCAGTTTTGGCTTGCAACTCGCATGAAAACTTGGAGATCTGTTCGATCACCGAGTCCTTGTCGCCAGGCACTTCATCCAGGCTATCGAGGAATACCGCCGCCCGCCCTTCTTGCATTGCTTTCGAAAACAGGCCCTGGGATGTCGCTTCGAAATGCTGAAGCAAGGTGTCAGCGCTTTTGCTCTCTCGAAATTCCCGCACCGTCGAGTAGAACGGCACAGGTCTGCTCGGATCCTGTTCGCAAGCTTCGGCAGCCTGGTAGGCCATATGTCGCAACGTCGTCGTCTTTCCCGACCCCGCGTCGCCTAACAGAACCAAAAAAGGCAGCCGCTGGTAATCCGCGAAACTGAGCTTCTTGGTCTCGGGTTCTTCGCTTATGCCGCCGGGGTCTTGGTCCGCTCCGAAGCGTTCCTTTCGCTTCTTCTTCTCCTCGGCCGTGAGTTCGATGAGTACATCCGGAAGGTGGATCTGCTGGTCCGTAAGCGAGTTCCCTAACAGGTCCACGAGCTTCGTCGCTTCCTTAACCCGTTCGAGGTGGGCAAGCAACCCTTTGTTCTCACCGGCTGACGCGGCCCGTGTCGCATAGGCTTCCAAGAGTAATCCGTTGTCGACCGGACTTAGGTACTTAAATTCAACGGCTGCGTCAAGGATTTTCTGAATCGTGGACTCAGGCTTGGCTTTGCCGCCTAGCGCCTCGCGAATCGCTGTGTCGTCCATGCCGACTTCTATCTCAAAGTCAGTCTTGGCACCTCGGTTCGCGAGCGCCTTTTTTATTGCCGCCGATGCTTCAAGTCTTAGGTGCCACTTCGCCAATTCTTTTCTGCCGGGATTTCCTGAATCCGGAAGTTCTCCTTCTAGCTATCCCGCTCCCTTAGGACAATGTTCCTTGCACGTGACATCGGCGGGGACGCCTGCCAACAAACGGAGGTGACACCGAGATGTCATCGATCTTTAGCTTGTTGTTCGCGATTCTACTCGCCTCGACCTTCTCGGCTCTTGCGAAAGCATTTGGCCACGACATACAACTAAAGCCCGCCGCCATCGGCTGGTCCTGCGTGTTAGGCACACTACTCGCTCTTGGCTTCGCCTTCGCGAACCAGGTGGCAACCGCCAGTACAGCCATGGCTCTGGCAAGTTGTGCGATCGGATATATCCGACGCATCGAAGGCCCGAAACGAGGCAAGAACGAAGAGCGTCGGCAAGCAGTACGGGCCGTGAGTCTGAGAATGTTCTGGGTTATCACTGAAGCCGTTATCGGTGGAATCGCCACCGCAATGGTGACCCGATTCATCTTCCAACGCTAGGGGCTGAATGGGCGGACGCTTCGGTGTCCGCCCCTTTGCCTGACGACTTGAAATCTCACGTACTCACCCGACATCCGAAGGAGAATTTGGGTTAGGATTGGAGCGGTGAAGGATATCAACGCCTGTTCGGGGCCGTGGGTGGGGTGGAGCATCCAGGATGGAATCCGCATCGGAGAGACGATGCGGCTCACCATTCGCAACGGCCAGATCGAAGGAGCAGGCGAAGATATGGACGGCGAATTTGAACTGATCGGCAGCTATCACTCCAAGGACGATCGGGTCATCCTCACGCGGCGTTACAGCCGCACCACCGAGCCTTCGCAGGAAGGCGTCGGGATTCCCTACGATTACGAAGGCACCTGGGACGGGAGCTTCGTCAGTGGAAATTGGCATCCCCGTGCGGCGCCGAACTACGGTGGTCCGTTCGAAATGTGGCCCGCCTCGGAGACCGACCTGGAGGAACTCCAGATCGACATCCAAGAGTCTGCGACCGCCAAAGCCTAGGACCGCGGATCTGGGCCCCCTGGTAGCCTATAAGCATGGTTACGATCTTGGCAAGCGCAACCCTTGCCACAATGCTCATGGCTTCTCCGGGCGGGCAAGAGGCCAAGTCCTTCAAGCGATCGGTCCGCATCGAGCAGACGGGCAACTATTTGCTCTATCTGCCAAAAGACTACGGCAAAACCGACAAGCACTTTCCGCTCCTTATCTTTCTGCACGGAGCCGGGGAACGTGGCGATGATCTGGATAAGGTGAAAGTCCACGGACCGCCACGATATGTGAACGAGGGTCAGGAATTCCCGTTCATCATCGTATCGCCGCAATGTCCCGAAAACCGGTGGTGGGATCCGCTCAACGTCCTTACGCTCCTCACGGAGATCGAGATGAACTACCGTGTCGATGTCGATCGGGTCTATCTCACAGGTCTCAGCATGGGTGGGTTCGGCACCTGGGCTCTCGGCGCGATGTATCCAGACAAGTTCGCGGCTCTGGCTCCCATCTGCGGTGGGGGAGAGCCTCGCATGACGATGACTCTGGGCGGTATGCCGATCTGGGCCGTCCACGGCCGACAAGATGGCGCAGTTGCCTTTGTAGAAGGGGAGTCGATGGTCAACGCTGCGGCAAAGAACGGTGCAAACGTGAAGTTTACGATTTACACCGACGGTGGCCACGATGTCTGGACCACAACCTATTCCAACCCAAAATTCTATGAATGGCTTCTCAGCCATCGGCGCTCGGATCGGAAGGGTGGCCCAACTCCGGCAACCCAAGTCGATGTCGAAGAGATGAACTTGCCGAAAAGTTAGCGAATAGCCAGCCCGCAGCAACTCGTTGCGGGCTTACCCTGCCGGAATAAGGTAATCACACACAACGATGGAAAAACTGTGGACCGAAGTCGATGCGATGTTGGAAGCTCACCTTGCTCCACCGGAATCGGTCCTGATAGAGGGAATCGAACGAGCCAAGGAGGCAGAGATGCCCGCCATCGCCGTAACACCGCTTCTAGGCAAACTCTTGATGATTCTCGCTCAATCGATTGGGGCAAAGAGAATCTTGGAGATCGGGACCTTGGCCGGATTCAGCACCACATGGATGGCACGCGCACTTCCCCC
This sequence comes from Armatimonadota bacterium, assembly GCA_018268255.1. Lineage (GTDB taxonomy): Bacteria > Armatimonadota > Fimbriimonadia > Fimbriimonadales > Fimbriimonadaceae > UBA2391. The sequence goes on from JAFDWX010000001.1 coordinate 194,838, forward strand.
AGACGGCAAGTTGATCAGCCTTGAGTTCGAGCCCAAACATGCGGCTGTTGCCCGAGAAAACGTGGATGCAGCTGGAGTAGGAGACAAGATTGAGATTCTCGTCGGTCCGGCACTGGATCTGCTTCCCCAGGTCGAAGGGCCATTCGACCTTGTGTTTATCGATGCGGACAAAGAAAACAATCCGCACTACTATGCGTGGGCCCGGAAGCTCACCCGCTCGGGCAGCCTCATCTTGGTCGACAACGTAGTGCGCGACGGGAAAATCGTGGACTCAACCATCACGGACCCCCACGTCCAAGGCGTACGCGATCTTCTCAAAGCGATTCGGGAAGATCAAGGCGTCGAGGCGACAGCGATTCAAATGGTTAGTGGCAAGGAATACGATGGATTCGCCCTGATCCGGGTGAACTAAAGCGGCGTTTTCGTCTGTTCGAGCAGTTCGATGAAGGTGCCCAACTGCTCTGTTCCGTCAAAGTAGGCGTATTGGCCTTCGCCCATATCGCCCCGCTGGATCATTTCGATGCCTTGACTTTGCAGCTGTTCCTTGGAGACTTTCATATCCTCAACCCAAAAGGCCAAGTGGTGGACGCGCTCGCCTTTTTCGTCGAGGCCCTCAGCCCAGGCAGTATCGTTTTCGATCGGCTCAACAAGCTCCAGCTGAACTCCTCCCATGTCAATAAATGCCAATTTTGCCCTACCTTTCGTAGGAACACCCCTATACGTAGCATTCACTTGGTCGCCAGGATCGGTTACGATGTAAGCGGGTGGATCAATGCCGAATAGTGTCGCCCAACGTTGGGAAGAAGTTTCAATATCGCGCACCACAATAGCTACTTGCGCCAACTGCCCATTTCCTAAAGCCATAACGTTATCTCTTGCCACAGCAAGTATTATAGCCGCAATCGATGTATACAATTTCATGACACACAGGGGTTCTGCTAGTTGAAAGTGCTGATTGTCGAAGATGATGAGGTGATAGGGGAACGGCTCCAATCTGCTCTCAAGAAGAACGGTTTTGAGGCTGAATGGGCTCAAGATGGCGATACTGCGCTCGAAATCTTCGCCGTTGGCTTTTTCGGAATGATCATCCTCGACATTAATCTTCCCAAGCGGAACGGAATCGAGGTTTGCCGAGAAATTCGCAAGGCAGGGAGCGTTGTTCCCATACTGATGTTGACCGCGCGGGACGCGATCGAGGACAGAGTGAAGGGACTGGACGCCGGAGCGGACGACTATCTCATTAAGCCTTTTGCGATTCAGGAAGTTCTAGCCCGTATCCGAGCCCTCACCCGTAGAACCCAATCCGTCAAGCAGACCGTCATCCGAGTGAAGGACCTGGTGATCGACACGACGAGCCGTACGGTGGAACTGGGAGGTGTGGTTCTTCACCTGACTCCGCGCGAATATCAGTTGTTGGAAGCATTAGCGCGTAACCTAGGGCGAACACTGAGCCGAGAGACGATCATCGAGCGCGTTTGGAACGATGACTTGAGCCTTTCGAACACGGTGAATTTCCACGTAACCTCACTTCGCAAAAAGATCGACACCGGGCGCGAATCGAGCCTCATCGAAACCGTCCATGGATTTGGATACCGGATGGGTGGCGATTCAGGATGAGTTTTCGACTGCGTCTCGTCTTTCTTAGCGCATTGAGCGTCATGATCGCCGTTTTGCTCACGGCCTACATCATCAGCAGCCAAACTCGCAAGCTCTTCTTCCAGTCGATTGACCGAGAGTTAGAAGGCCGAGCCATGGGCCTTCGAGACCGCCCTCCCGGTGCTCCTGGTCCTGAAATGAGCCCGGACCGCAGACCACCGAACCGCGGCCCCGATCCGTTTGGCCGACCAGTGGAGCTTACTGCGAATGGAATGCCTGAAGCCGCCGGGGAAACGCCTTACGATCTGGAGGCGCTCAAACTCGCCAGGCCAGAAGGACCCGTTTTCACTACCGTCACAATCGACGACACGGACGTACGAGTGGTGACCGTCATGCGGCGGGAGCCCGGGCAGGGAGCTGGCTACATCCAGGTCGGCCACAACATGGCCGACTTCAAACGACTCGGGGAGACCCAATCTCGGATTCTCATTCTCCTTGTGCCGGCGACCATTCTTGCCGCGGGAATAGCTGGATGGCTTTTAGCCGATCGCGCTCTCAAACCGGTTCAGCAGATTGCGCGAACCGCCGAAAGGGTCACGCATAGCGATCTTGGCGCACGACTCAATGTAAGCGGTCAAGATGAGCTTGCTCAGTTAGCGACTTCTTTCAACGAAATGCTGGGTCGGTTATCGATTTCCTTTGAGGAACGCGAGAAGTTGGTCCAAGACCTGCAGCTCTCGCTCGAACAGCAGCGCCAGTTTGTCGCCGATGCATCCCACGAGCTCCGAACGCCCTTGGCGCGGCTTATGCTCACCACAAGTTCTGCGCTCCAGGGTGAATCAGATTCCACCGAACTCCGGAAAGCCCTAGAGATTGCCGATCAGGCTGGGACAAGCATGTCGAAGCTCGTCGATCAACTGCTCACGCTCGCACGGGCTGAAGCTCCCACGGCAGGGGAGTTGCCGTCGAGTTCTTTGCACAGTGCGATCCATGAGGCTCTGGATACGGTGCAAGCCACTCCCGGCGCACCGATCGAAGCAAGCTTCTCGGATGACATTTCGGTTTTGGGCGATGTCCACGATCTTTCTCGAGTGGTCATCAACCTGCTGACCAACGCTCGGCGCTACACGTCAGAAGACGGATGCATCAAGCTGCTTCAAGATTCATCAGGCGAATGGGCCCGCGTTGTCGTCGCCGATAATGGTTGCGGAATCTCTCCCGAACATCTTGAAAAACTGGGCCAACGGTTCTATCGTGTGGATGCGTCTCGGGCCAGAAAAGAAGGCGGCACCGGATTGGGTCTGGCGATTTGCCGAGCCATATTGAATCGGGTCGGGGGCCGACTGGAGATCCAAAGCGAACTCGGTACCGGTACCCGTGTGAGCATTTTTGTACCTGTAGACAAGAATTTTTCCGAAAATCCCGTTTCCAAATAACTTCCAAATATCTCCCGACTAAAGTAACCAATGTAAGAGGAACAGAACCTCGAACACGGAGAACGAAAATGGCACGAAACACCTCTAACTCAATTCGATGGCTGGCCCTGTTGGGAGTTGCGACCCTGGGGACCGTGACCTTCACTCAGGCGTTCGCAGCAGATAAGAACGCCACCGGTAACTCGACCACGGTGTGTATGGTGCAACCCGGAGGCGAACGCGGCGGCCCTGGCGGCCCTGGTGGCCCGGGAGGACCTGGCGGTCCCGGCGAGCATGGCCCTCGACGCGAGATGGGTGGACCGCAGCTCTTACTTCATCCCGATGTCGTCGAAGAGCTGAAGCTCACCGATGCCCAGTTGGACGCAGTCAAGAACTTCTTGGACAGCCATCGACCTCAAGGCGGTCCTCCGAAGGAGGGTGATCGCGAGAAGATGCGCGCCGAGTTCGAAACGTTCTTGTCGCAGACCCTGAATGCGAACCAGAACAAGCGGTTCCACCAAATCGACCTTCAGGTCGCAGGTCCGAAAGGGTTGATGCGACCGGACGTGGTCAAAGCTCTTGGTTTGACACAAGCTCAACTGGAGAAGATTGATCAGATCTTGAAGGACAATCGACCAGGGCGTGGACAGGGCGGCGATCCCGAAAAGGATCGGCAGGCTGTGATGGACAAGGTTATCGCGGTGCTCTCCGCTGACCAGAAGGCAGCGTTTGGAGCCATGCTGGGTGAGCCGTTCAAGCTAACCCCGCCTCCGGGAGGACCAGGCGGGCCTGGCGGACCCGGTGGCCCCGGTGGACCGGGCGGGCCTGGTGGCGGAGGCTTCTAGCGTCGCTTCGGGTGAGTTACCCATCGCGCTTGTGAACCCCATCGGAGTGCTGAGTTCGTCTCAGCACTCCGATTTCTTTCTCGCAGGAAAGAAATCCCCTTCACTAGTACGCACTGCGAGCGGAGGGACGGTGAGACATACGCAAGGCTCTCAGGACCAAAAAAATGTTCTACTATTAGGGTCTAGCAACCATGTCAATGACGACCCCGATCCGTTCTCCACGAGGCACTCAATTGCAGTGCAAAGGCTGGCACCAGGAAGCCGCACTCCGCATGCTCATGAACAACCTCGATCCCGAAGTGGCCGAAGACCCAAGCCACTTGATTGTGTACGGCGGGAGAGGTAAGGCGGCTCGAAACTGGCAAGCATTTGAGGCCATTTGCCATGCGTTGAGGAACCTGGAAAACGACGAGACGCTCCTCATCCAATCCGGAAAACCCGTCGGCATTTTCAAAACGCACCCGGAATCGCCTCGTGTGCTCATCGCCAACTCGAATCTGGTCGGCAAGTGGTCTCACTGGCAAGAGTTCGACCGACTTGAGCAGCTCGGGCTCATGATGTACGGCCAGATGACTGCTGGCTCGTGGATTTACATTGGCAGCCAGGGCATTGTCCAAGGCACCTATGAAACCTTCGCCGCATGCGCTGATCGACACTTTGGCGGGACGCTGGCGGGACGCTGGATTTTGAGCGGCGGCATGGGGGGCATGGGCGGTGCCCAACCTCTCGCAGCAACCCTGGCGGGGGCAGCGTTTCTGGGTATCGACGTCGACCCGAACCGTATCGAAAGGCGCCTCAAGAATGGTTACTGCGACCGCATGACCCACCATCTGGACGAGGCACTTGAGTGGATTCAAGAGGCAACGGCAGCGAAACGAGCCGAAAGCATTGGTCTGGTCGGCAATTGCGCCGACGTATTGCCAGAATTGGTTCGCCGCAACGTGGTGCCAGATATCCTCACGGACCAAACGTCTGCCCACGACCCGATCGGAGGCTACGTTCCGCACGGAATGTCTTTGAGCGATGCGCTCGTCCTTCGCGAAGAGAGCCCTCACGACTACCGGTCCCACAGCATCCACTCAATGGCGGTGCACGTCCAAGCGATGCTCGATCTTAAGAAGTTGGGAGCCGTGACCTTCGATTACGGTAACAACATCCGGGCTTTTGCCACTGAGGGCGGCGTTTCCGGAGCGTATGACATCAAAGGGTTTGTTCCTGAGTACATCCGTCCCCTGTTCTGCGAAGGAAAGGGGCCCTTTCGCTGGGCGGCTCTCTCCGGCGACCCTGCAGACATCCATCGAACCGATGCCCTTGCGTGCGAGCTTTTCCCAGAGAATGAGACGCTGCAGCGCTGGATGTCTCTTGCGCCGAAGAAAATCCAGTTTCAGGGCCTTCCGTCTCGAATCTGTTGGCTTGGGTACGGCGAGCGAGCCAAGATGGGTCTTGCAATCAACGACCTTGTGAAAACTGGCCAGGTCTCGGCTCCGATCGTCATCGGGCGAGACCATTTGGATTGCGGATCGGTGGCCTCTCCCAATCGGGAGACGGAGTCGATGAGGGACACAAGCGACGCCGTTGCCGACTGGCCGCTGTTGAACGCAATGGTCAACACAGCAGCTGGAGCCTCTTGGGTTTCTCTGCATAACGGTGGAGGCGTGGGCATTGGATACTCGCAACACGCAGGAATGGTCGTGGTAGCCGATGGCACTGACTCGACCGCGCGACGACTAGAGCGCGTTCTGACCAGCGACCCGGGAATGGGAATCATTCGGCACGTGGATGCGGGTTACCCAGAAGCGGAAGAGTTCGCGAGGAACCATGGAGTTCGCCTGCCGATGCACGAGGCCGAGTAATGCACGAAGATCCAGGCTGGCCCCGCGCAGGACACTGGCTTTCGCAAGGAAGCGCAGACCCGAATGTGACCATTTTGGGGGTGCCATTGAATCACTCGGTCACCCCGGGCCGGTGCGATCTTGCTCCAGACGCGATTCGTTCGGCTCTGTTGCGCTATTCGACGTGGGACTACCGAACCAGCCGGGATCTCCGCGACCTGCCGGTCAGCGACTCAGGCGATGTCAGCCTCTTGGGAGATATCGCTATCCAACATCGTCAAATCCGGAAACAAGTGGCAGAACTGCACGGCCGGACGGTTCTGCTCGGGGGCGACAACGGCATTACTTGGCCCGCATTGATGGGCATGGCCGATCGGCTGAATCTGCCTCTGGCTTCGATAGGGCTCATCACCCTCGATGCCCATCTGGACCTTCGGACGCTCGAGACCGGTCCCATGAACGGCAATCCTGTCCGAGGCTTGCTGAGCGAGGGCTTGCCAGGAACGAATATCGTCCAAATCGGAATCCAGTCGTTCGCCAACTCGCCCGAGTATCAGGCTATCGCAACTGAGTCCGGGATTACGCAATACCTTGTCGAGGACGTGGAGGCCCACGGAATCGAATCGGTGATGGTCGAATCGATTGCGAGGCTCGCCCATTGCGATGCAATCTATTTCGACTTAGATCTGGATGTGATGGACCGCGCATTCGCTCCCGGCTGCCCAGGATCGCGACCAGGAGGAATCACACCCAGCCAAGCTCGCAAAGCGGCGCGCATCGCCGGATGCGAGCCGAAAGTTCAAGCCATGGATTTGGTTGAGCTCGATCCCACCATTGACCAAAATGACACCACCGCGCTTGCTGGGGCTGCGTGTCTGCTTGAGTTCTGCGCTGGCACCCTGCAAACACTATGAGTTCGCTCGCCATCCTCAACATCGGCCAATTGGTCTCCCTGATCGGCCCCAATCGAGGCCGGGTGGGACAGGAAATGTCCGACCTGGGCCTGATTTATGGAGCAGGAATCCTTGTTCAGGATGATCGGATTCGTGCAGTCGGTCCAAGCGAAGACATTGCCCTGGAAATGCCCGCCGATGCGGTCATCATCGACGCTGGTGGACGGGTGGTTACCCCCGGGTTTGTCGACGCTCACACGCACCTGGTCTTCGGCGGGAACCGATGCCAAGAGTTCGAACTTCGATCCCAAGGCGCGACGTACCAAGAGATCTCTTCAAAGGGAGGCGGGATCCATTCCAGCGTTGAAGCGACACGGTCCGTCGACGAGGAAAGTCTATTGGCAAGGTCTCAGAAGTGGGCTCACAAACTCATCCAAATGGGCACAACCACGGCGGAAATCAAATCCGGTTATGGCTTGAACGCAGATTCCGAATTCAAGATGCTCCGGGTCATTCGCGATCTCAGACGCACCACTCCTTTGCGAACGGTGGGGACCCTCTTGGCGGCTCATGCGATTCCAAAAGATCAAGATAAAGATGATTATCTAAAACATATCACTACCCATATGATCCCGGAGGCATCCTGCTCTGGGCTTGCTCGATATGTCGATATTTTCGTCGAAGAGAACTACTATTCAGCTGAGTGCGCGCGAAAGATCGCTGGAGCTGCGAAGAAACACGGTCTTGGCCTCCGCATGCATGTCGACCAGATGCGTGATGGGCACGGTGCCGCCTTGGCCGCTGAGCTAGGTGCCATCACGGCGGACCACTTAGAGCAGACAAGCCCAGCTGGGATCGGAGCCATGAAGGCAGCCAACACGATCCCGGTACTGCTACCGACTTCAGTTTTTGGGTTGAGGCACGAGAAATATCCCGTGGCTCGCGCCATGATCGACGCCGGCCTGCCTGTCGTGCTGGCAACCGATTTCAATCCAGGGTCTTCCCCATCGCCATCGATGCCCTTTGCGATGAGCCTTGCGATGCTCAACATGGGGATGTCGGCCGCGGAATGCCTCACCGCCGCGACCATCAACGCCGCTGCCTCATTGGAGTTGGCCCACGAACTCGGGTCGCTGGAACCTGGAAAGGTCGCCGACATCGTGATCCACGAGTGGGAGGACTATCGCGAAATCCCCTACTGGATCGCCACACCGGGAGTTCGCACGACCATTTGTCGTGGACAAAAATTTGACAAAGTTTCCTGAGAACGAACAGGCCGCAAAGTTCTGGGCGTCTCTATCTATAGTCGAATCCGACCATTCGGTTGGAGCGGGGGACCCGATCTTTGGGGCGTAGCGCTTAGCGCAGGATACTTTCGGTCCTAGCCCGTCAGCTAACTCCGTAGACACATCGAAAGAGGCTTCATGGTCGGAATCACTCGGCCAATAGTCCTCGCGACATCAGAACCAGGAGGTTACGTATCGTGTTGACGGAAGATAAATTTTTGAAGAACTGCCAAACCATCCGCGAGCAGGAGGCACCACCGATTCGCAAGGCACGGGAATTTTTGGCTCTTTCCCGCAAGATGCGCGGTTTGGGAACCCATCTGATGGATCTCGGGTTTCGGTCCCATCGCCAGCACCAGGATCGTCAAAAGCGGCGGTTTTGGGCTGCCGCCGCCAACTTCTTTGGGTTCGCCAAGACGGCTCGGGAGGAAGCCCAGGCTGTTTTGAACGGAGCCCCAGCAAAACTCTCGTTCGGATACTCACCAAGGCCCTATGCTGATCCAGGCTGGGAACCCAACGCTAACGCGAGTGATCGCTAACCAAGAAAAGCAGGAGGATTGCAATGTCTGAAAACATGGAAGCTTGGAGATCGATGGATGGTTCCGACGGATTTGTCTGTAAGCCGTTCATCCACATCATATTTCAACGAGGGCCGGTTCACGATCACGGCATCAATGGATGCCGAATCGAAGATGTGATTGAGGTTCTCCAAAACCGCCTGTTGGACCACCAGGGCCGAGAACTGGCTTGCGAGGAAAATGCGCAGGCTCTCTACCATTTGGATCTTGCCAGAGAAGCCCTTCTGCTCCGCCATCGTCGACGTGAAGACCAAGGCGTGCTGAATCAGCCGGAGCGGCACGTTAGCGGTGAAGGCGTCCCAGCTTAACTCCCTAACATCCCAACAATCGCCTCGTTCTGGAATTCCAGGGCGGGGCTCTTTAGTGCGCGACAGCCATCCGGGTGATATGGGTCCCCTCGGACGAAGGATCCAGAATCCAGTATCGCGACTTGAGACCAGCCGCAGCAAATGCCGCATTCATGCTCCTGCCGATTCGGTCATAGCCGTCGCGAGCAAAGGCGATCACACCTGGACCAGCACCGCTCAGCGAAACGCTCACGGCTCCCGCTTCGAGCGCCCCCTTCTTAGCCTCAAGGGCTCCGGGAATGGCAGGAAGGCGATAGGGTTCGTGGATTTTGTCGTTCATTGATCGCGCCAACATCGCATCATCGCCCATTCGTAGAGCTTCGGCGACCAACATGGCTCGGCCGATGTTGAAGATGGAATCCGACTTCGAGTAGGAGTTGGGCAGGGCGGCACGCGCCTGGGTCGTCAGATAGGCGTACTCCGGCACGCAGACCACCGTTTTTATGGGGACATACGGAATTCGTTGGGTGAGGACCGTGTTGCCATCTGGAACGACAATCACAAATCCCCCAAGGAGGGCCGGGGCAACATTATCGCCGTGGCCTTCGATCTCCACAGACCGCTGAAGGATCTGCACTCGATCCAAATCGGCAGGGTCGTTTTCGAGTACGGCCTGCGACAATGCTTGGCCGAAAATGACACCCGCTAGAGTCGCCGTGGAGCTGGATCCCAAGCCGCTTGCGGCGGGGACGGTGTTGTGACAGATGATGCGTGCTCCCCTAGGGGGTTCCAGCCCAAGTCTGGAGCACTCTTCCAACAGGGTGTGTGCGACAAGATTGCTCGAGTCGCACGCGAGGACACCTTCACCCTCACCATGAGTCTCGACCCGAATATCGTCGCCGCCGATGTGAAGTTCGAATGTGTTCCACAAGTCCAGAGCCAGACCCATGCAATCGAATCCGGGGCCCAAATTAGCAGTGGTTGCAGGGATGCGAACTCTGATCATCGTCCTAGACCTTGAGATGCTTCTTTAGGGCTTCCAGCTTCGCGTCGATGGTTATCGGAGGCTGAACATCGGCCGTGGCACTGTCCGGATCCTTGAGCCCGTGGCCGGTCAGCACACAAACAATCGTTTCACCCTCAATGACTAGCCCTTGCTGAACGGATTTGCGCAAACCCGCCACACCAGCAGCAGAAGAGGGCTCGCAAAAGACGCCTTCGAGTCGAGATAGGGCGTGATACGCTTCGAAGATCTCCTCATCCGTTACCGCCAGGATGTGACCTCCAGATTCTTGGAGGGCCTGTTCAGCTTGCTTCCATCGAGCAGGATTTCCAATTCGAATAGCAGTTGCCCGCGTCTCAGGTTGCTCAATCCTCCTGCCCAACACTATCGGAGCCGAACCGGACGCTTGGGCGCCGAGGAGCTTTGGCCGACGCTTCTCTCGACAGCCACACGTGTTGGGACATTCCCCTGCAGAGCATTCGGAGAAGCCCATCCAGTAGGCGCTGATATTCCCAGCGTTCCCTACTGGCAAGCAAAGACGATCAGGCATCGCTCCAAGCTGTTCACAGATTTCCCATGCTGCGGTCTTTTGACCTTCCAGTCGTGCCGGATTAACGCTGTTCACCAAAACGATGGGCGACGTGGACGCTATCTCCCGAACAAGATTGAGTCCATCATCAAAGGAACCTCGGATCGAAACAACCTCTGCACCATACGCCACCGACGCCGCGAGCTTGCCCAAGGCGATTTTGCCGTCGGGAATCAGCACGATGCAACGCAATCCGGCACGCGCAGCGTAAGCCGCCGCGCTCGCGCTCGTGTTCCCTGTACTCGCGCAAATTACTGCTTCGGCGTTTTCGGCAACGGCCTGGGTGATCGCCGTGGTCATGCCGCGATCTTTGAAGGATCCTGTCGGATTCAATCCCTCGTATTTGACAAATACCTGCGCGCCACCGCCGATCCAAGTTGATAATCTCGGAACTGGGATCAGAGGAGTGTTACCTTCGCACAGCGTAACTGGTTGCACATACTGGGCAATCCGCAACGCCGCGCCATATCTGTTGATAAGCCCCTGCCACCGCATTGATAAAACTCGTGCCGAACTTCCGGTAGCTTACGCTACTCGGTTGGCTGGTTAACATTTTCGGAGCGAATGATGCGAAGGCTCAGGAGCCACGCTGCCGTAACGCAAAGAGCGCATCCAAGAAACGGTGAATATCGCCCGAAGCTCGGTGAAATGAACTGAAAGTGAGCGTACATCCAGCCTCCGAGCGGAGCACCGATGATCGCACCAAGCCCCTGGGCAGTCATCACGGCACCAATGTTAACGGCTCGACGTTTGCAATCAATTTCGCTCACGCTGGCGTACCAAGCCGGAATTGCAAGGAGAAAACCGACTCCCAAAGGAATGCCTCCCAACGCAAGTGCAAGTGTCGATCGCAGCCAAGGAACCACCGCTCCTGCTGAAACCAGTAGCAGACCTCCAGCGCACAGTCCCAATCCGAGGTGCACGGCTCTGACGCGTCCGATCCGTTCGCCAATTCGAGACATCGGCACCGAGAGCACAGCCATCGCGATTGCGCCTGGCAACACGAGAAAGCCGAATTGCGTCTCGCTCATGTTGAACTGGTCTTTGGCAAAAAGCTTAATGATCACCATCGGAAATCCGATTCCGGCAAAGGTGATCAACCCTAAAACGATGTACTGGGGAATGCTCTTGAGCGCATTGAGGAACTGAGAAACTTCGGAGGGCTTGTCGGATTCATGGACAGTCTCGACGTTACTGCTCCGCATCTCCTGCCCAGAGGGGACATATCGGTAGGAGAGATAGGCTGCGGACATGAATAAGAACGCCGCAAAGTACAGCGATGGCGTTTTTTCACCGGAGAACTGAGCAAGGAAGCGCCCGAACAAGTCGTTAAAGATTCCACCCAAGGGCAGAGCCATGGCAATGCCGAGCAGGTAACAAGTGTTCAGGAGCGACATGGATTCTTGCCGTTCGTTATCAGCCACTAAATCGCCCATCAGGGCAAACGCCGCAGGCCAAATCATCGCCGCGCCGATTCCATCCATCACCCGCAGAAACATGAGGGCGATCGTCTCGCCTGCACCCCACCCGTGATGGGGAATGAGCATCGTGAACAAGCAAGTCGCGACGCTGAAGGCTGGCCCCAGCACCATCAGCCGACGCCTTCCGTACGTATCGGCCAGGTGACCCATGGGGCTTTTGAACAGCGCCTCGCTGAGCAAGAACGCGACGACGACCAATCCGATAATCCCCTCGGAAAGTCCCCGATCCTCCCGAAGGTACACGGGCATGGTCGATATGTTCAGCACCGCGTAGCCGATTTCCACCAGCAAAGCGATCAGCAAAAGTCGCGCGACTGCCGGACGTCGGTAAAGCGGAACCGGTTTGGCGTTCGGCTCCATGCGTTTGTTAGTCTAGCAAATACGAGTTCAGAGTCTCCTCCGATTCACATCTTCGTACTCAAATCATTCTCGTCTGGATTTTGTCGAAGCGTTTCGATAAAGTCGTGTTAGAATTAGTTCATGGTTCGCCCTTCCCTCGCCGTGGCCCTATGCTGGCTGGCTACTAGCGCAGGAGCACAATCCTGGAACTCAGTTTGGTCGGATTCGTTCGGTTCTGGTACTTATCCAAACGCTCAAAACTGGGGCTACGAACTTGGAGCGAATGGTTGGGGCAACGGGGAGCTCCAAAACTACACCAACCGCCTGGTTAACGCACGGATCGACACGACCTCTGAGGGAAAACTCGTGATCGAAGCTCGACGGGACTATTACCAGAACGTCGAGTACTCCAGCGCGCGTCTGCTGACTGTTCCCACATGGACTTATGGAAAGTTCGAGGTCCGCGCCAAGATTCCGAGCGGGCGAGGCACCTGGCCGGCCATTTGGATGCTTCCTGCTGCGCAGTCGTACGGAACAGCTTATTGGCCAGACAACGGAGAGATCGACATCATGGAGCACGTGGGCTACGATCCGGGCCGAATCCACTGCACTGTGCATACGAAAGCCTACAACCACATGCTCGGAAACCATCCCACCAACAACACTGTGGTGGCGGATCCATTTGGCACGTATCACACCTACACCTGTGAGTGGCAACCCCACCAAATCAAGCTGTACGTGGATGGCTTTACTGTCTTGGCATGGGCCCGACAAGGAGGTGATTGGACCCGCTGGCCGTTCAACAAGCCGTTTTCTTTCCGACTTAACATTGCGGTAGGCGGAAGCTGGGGCGGAGCGCAGGGCGTTGACCCGAACGCATTTCCAACTTCCATGTCGATCGATTCGATTTCCGTATCCAAGGCATCCTCAATGCCATTCGGCACAGCACCCGTGTTGCCTGGGACCATCGAGGCTGAGAATTTTGACGATGGTGGTGAGGGATTCGGCTACCACGACCTCGATGCCACCAACCAATCGGGCCAAAACTGGCGGGGCTTGGGCGTAGATGTCGGAGCCGTGATTCCCAGCGAAGCTTCGCGCTGTATCGGGTGGATTGGGACCGATGAATGGATAAACTACACGTTTCGGTCGACTGGAAATTGGGTTGGCGATCTGTTTTTCCGCGTCGCGTCGATTTACAACTCCCGGAGTTTCTCGGTTGAGCTCGACGACAAATTGATTTCAGCGAATGTCACCGTGCCCAACACGGGCAATTGGGATGCATTCAAAACAGTCGCGCTGCCCAACGTTGCAATCTCGAAAGGGACGCATAAACTCCGGATACTGGCGAACAACGGCGATTGGAACCTCAACTGGATCAAGTTTTCGGCATATAAAGGCGGACAGCCTCCGGTAGTTGGAACGCCTGGGATCGCGCCTCCGCCGGTGAGGCGATTGCCTCGATAGCCAGCGGCCTACTCGATACGCGAAAGTAAGCCGTCTTCGCCCACCCGGTAACGGAACCCATGTTCTCCCGGGCAGACGAGATTGCCGGATTCGTTTTCGCGCAAGGTGAGGCCACACTCGCATGCCCATCCGATCTGTCGCGCCGGGACGCCGACCATGAGCGCATAGGGCTTCACATCTTTGGTGACAACTGCCCCAGCGGCGACAAAAGCCCATTCGCCGATGGTCACGCCGCAGACAATCGTGCAGTTCGCTCCAAGGCTCGCACCGTGTTTCACCAATGTTTGGTGATAGTCGCTGCTTGTGTTTCGCGGATACGCGCATCGGGGAGTCAGCACGTTGGTGAACACCATGCTCGGGCCGCAGAACACATAGTTCTCCAAGACGACGCCCTCATAAAGGCTGACGTTGTTCTGGATTTTGCAGAAATCACCAACCTTTACATTGCTGGCGACAAGCACATTTTGGCCAATGCTCACCTTTTTGCCGATGACCGAGGTCGAGCTCACATGGGTGTAATGCCAGATTCGTGTTCCCTCGCCTATCTGCGCTCCCTCATCGATGTAGGCCGACTCATGGGCGGTGAATCCACCCGGAAATTCTTTAACTTGCGACATCCTCAACTCCTATTGTGCCTTGGTTGGCAATACCTGCGCCCGCGATGAAGGACGTCAAAATTTAACTGCAACTAAACTGCCATGTCGGAGGTGAGTCGTGAGACAACAAGATTCAAGTTCTCAGGATTCTCCATCGCAGACCTACTCATTTTTGTAGTTTTAATAGCCCAATTTACATAGAATGGCTCGTATACTTAGCGGTATCTCGGGTCGACTTTGAGCGCAAGAAACTTGTACCCAAAGGCACAAATCTGATCTCGACCACTCCTGTCATTGCCGAGCGCTAGCGACCCAAGCTCTGCTGGTAGAGATCAGCCAAAACCTCAGGGGTGACAGGTTCGATGCCCTTCTCCCTGAGATAGCTTCCGATTCCCGGAAGCGAGTCCACCGGGTAATTCCAATTCAGCAGAAAGATGTGGAGGAATCTCGGGCACTTGGGATCGGCGACCATGCGGTCGATTTCTTTCCTCAGGGGCTCAGGACCATTGGAGTCGTGAAGGCAATGGAAGATACCGACCTGGTTGATCGATTCTAACGCTCTGCCGAAGTCATCCGTGACCTTTCCGTAGCCACCCATAATGGCCTTGATCCCCTTGGAGCCCCACGCGTAGTAGTTGATCCAATCGCTGGAAGGAGGCCCGTATCGCATGACCCAGAGCCACTTCATCCCTGAGAGGCCGCAAGCTTCATTTGTTTGATCCAAAAAGCCCTGAATCACCTGCTTTCGCTCGTCGCCGTACGCCTTTCCGTACTCATCCAGGGCAATATAACCCACCCCGCTGACGCCGGTACCGATCGAGTCGCCAGCAGGCATCGTGGCAAGGTTCCACTCATAAACCGGAGGCGCAAGTTCCCTTAAGGTTGGCCCCATGGTCCAACTCATCGGAAAATCACGCTTGATCTTGCTATCGAGGTAGCCGGGGAAGAAATTCAGCCACGTGCAGAGGTTGTCGCCATCCGACATCACAACTGCCGCGTACTTTTTCCCAGGCTCCAACTTGGGTTTGATTGCTTTGACAGGAATCTGCTTCTCGCTCGGTTTGAAACACGTCCAAAAGCTCAAGTTGGTGAACAAATCCGTTGGCACGAGCCACTTGCCCCGTTGACTCAGGAAAGTGACGCCCGGACCTTCTCCCGGCCCGTGTCCTTCTCCAGACCACGGGTAGCCCAGGCAAGGAATGTTGGGCGACCAATTCTTCTCCAGCAATTGCCCGAGAAATCGCTCCTCTCCGGATCGATCGGCACCGTAGAGTCTCTTTTCCTGGTCCCCGGTTAGCCAGAACGTGAAAATCCGGTTCGCGACCTGATAATCGCGCAACTCCGCCGGAACGTGAGCTGGTGTCGGTCCTGGTGGGGAGATTGCGATCGCTTTGCGGTTGAACTCCTTGCCGTATTTTTCAACGAGCCAAGCATAGGCTGCAACATTGGACTCGAATCGGTCTCTAAGATCGACCTTAATTTCCAGGTCCAGATTATCCGCCAGCTTTGGATCCGCCACAAGGAGCGCCCTTTCACACCCAGCCACGGTCGTGGCGATATCTCCCAGCTGATACGGTTTTCGGTCGAATACAACGGCCCTCCGGACTCCGGCAAGCTTGACCATCTCTCGAAAGTCGGTGATCGTCTTCTTAAGGCTCACACGCTTGGTCGCGACAAGATATTTGAGCCACGACTCATCCTGCGGACTCCAAATCAGATAGAGCTTGGTTCCTCGAGATGCGTGCGAGTTGTAGAGCCCCTGAACACTTGCCGCAAGGCAACGTTCTGGGAAACCTTTGAATTCGCGCAGATCGAACGCGAGGACATCTTTGGGCTCTGCACCTGCTGATGGGTAGAAATCTGTTGAAATAACGGCACCTTTCAACTCCACACCTTGGGCGAGAGCTGAACTGAAAACAGCTCCAACCATGAATCCAAAGACCAACTCCATCCGCATACTTCCAAATTACCACGCGACCGAAAGGACCGCGAACCGCGTAGAATCAAGCCGATCTGCATGGCCTATCGCGACTTTCAAGACTTTCTCGAAACGCTTCGCTCCAAGGGCGAACTCAAGTCCATTTCCGAGCCAGTCAGCCCTTACCTTGAGATAACGGAAATCGCTGATCGGGTGATGAAATCGGATGGACCCGCGCTTCTGTTCGAGAACGTCGTCGGGCCACCCCATCGGCTGGGAACCCCCAACCACCGGAGCGCGGTGATGAACTACCCGTCCATCCACCCGACTTCGGCTCCGTCTGGTTCGGTCAAGTATCCCTATCCCGTGGCGATCAACACGATGGGCTCTCGACGCCGGATGTCCTTGGCGCTCAGTTGCGAGGATTTTGAGGAACACGCCGATCGACTCCGTAAACTCTTGGCCGCTCCTGCGAACATGCCCAAGAGCCTGGGCGAAAAACTGAGGCTCGCCCTGGAACTTGGCAGCGAAGTGAAGACCACAGCTCCTAAACAAGTGAGCACTGGGATCTGTCAACAAGTGGTTATGCAGGGAGACGAGATCGATCTCACCCAGCTTCCGATACTTACCTGCTGGCCTGAAGATGGCGGCCCCTATGTAACCCTTCCGCTTGTGTTCACCCATGACCCCTCAACTGGGAAACGCAACGTCGGGATGTATCGTGTGCAGTTGTACGACAAAAACACCTGCGGGATGCACTGGCAGATGCACAAAACGGGGATGCGCCAAATGGAGGATGCTGCCGCATTGGGCAAAAAGCGATTCGAAATCGCTGTCGTGTTGGGAGGTGACCCTGCCTACACGTTCTCGGCAATCTCCCCGTTACCGCCGGGAATTGACGAAATGGTCTTTGCAGGCTTCTTGCGAAAGAAAAATGTGGAGCTTGTCAAATGCAAGACCGTTGACATCCAAGTTCCCGCTGATGCCGAAATCGTGTTGGAGGGCTACGTGGATCCAGCCGAGCGCAGGCTGGAAGGACCATTCGGGGACCATACGGGATATTATTCGTTGGCCGAACAATTCCCAGTCTTCCACGTCACCTGCGTTACCATGCGACAGAAGCCTGTTTGGCCCGCCACAATCGTTGGCATTCCTCCTATGGAAGATGGCTGGATGGGCAAAGCGGTCGAACGAATCTTCATGCCGATGATCCAACTCACGGTTCCGGAAATTGTAGATATGAACCTTCCGGTCGATGCCTGTTTCCACAACGTAGCGTTCATCAGCATCAAAAAGAAGTACCCCGGACACGCGTACAAGATCATGAATGCAGTCTGGGGATTGGGGCAGTTAGCCTTTACCAAGATGGTTTACATTTTTGACGAAGACACCAATGTGCAGGACATTGGAGAAGTGCTCTTCCGCTTGGGAGCCAATTGCGATCCGAGCCGGGATGTGATGATGTCGCGCGGCCCGATCGACCAACTAGACCATGCCTCGGTTGCCGAGGGATTTGGCGGGAAGATCGGTTTCGACTGCACCCACAAGTGGCCAGGCGAAAACGGCTTTTCCCGCGACTATCCCAAGCTCATCAAGATGTCCGATGACGTAAAGGCCCGAATCGACCAGATTTGGCCGAAACTGGGCCTCTAATCACTTCACTTTTTTGAGGAGTTCCTTGACTGCGGCTTCCAGCTGAACATCGCGGCCTTCCAGAGCAGCGTTCATATCCCATAGGACCTTGATATCTGGTTGCCGCCCCTTGTTCTCAAGATTTTCGCCGTCGATAGCGTACGCACCCGAAGCAGGCATCCGGATCTGTCCACCATCCCACAGGCTCCAGCTTGAAGTGCCAATGACTCCGCCTGCAGTGGCTTCCCCAACCACAGGACCGACCTTCAGTCGCTTAAATCCTTCGGACATGATTTCCGCGTTGCTAAACGAATACTGGTTCGTCATCAAAGCGCTTGGCAACTCCAAGGAGTCGCCTCGATAAATGTTCTCGCTGAGCTTGAGCTCAGGAAAATCGCGTCGCGTGCGGATCAGCCACGGAGACTTGATCAACACACCCAGAGCCTGCTGGGCGGTGGACCCTCCGCCGTTATAGCGAACGTCAATGATGAGAGCCTTCTTGCCGATCGTCTTGGTGCGAATCTCGCGGACAAATAGGTCTTGGCTCGCCTGGTTCATCGAGGCATAGTGAAGGTAACCAACCTGGCCATTGCTGATCTTCTCCACAAACGCGCGATTGCGCTCGACCCAGTCCTGGTATGCGAGGCCGTTCCAAGCTCCTGGAGAGCTTGGTTTGATCGTGACCTCCCTAGCTCCCATCTTTCCGCGCACGGTCAAAACCGTTTTTCTGCTGGTAAGGCCATTCATAGCGCGGGCGAACGTCATCTCCTTGCCCAAGGCTACGCCGTTGACTCTTTCGATGACATCTCCGGGTGAAAGGAGCGAGCTGGGGTTCGCGGCGGGAGATCCAGGTAAGACCGATGCCACGACATAGCGATCTTCTCTTTCCAAAGTTCCCCAGTCCCACTCGACGCCGATCATGGCGGTGGAATCTTGGCCAAACCCTGGAGAGGGTGGGTCTGCCGGTTCAGTTGCCCCCAGGTGCGAGCTTTCCAGTTCCTCGAGCATTTCGTCCATCAAGGCGTAAAAGTCTGCGCGCCCCGTGGTGTAAGGAAGAATTTTCGCGTACCTCGCCTTGATGTTCTCCCAGCCGACGTTGTTCATATCCGGCCGATAGTAGAACCGATCCATGGCCCACCAAATCTCGTTGAACAACTCCTTCTCTTCGTCACGGAGATTGACGGTCGTCTCAGCGCTGTAATTAATTGGAGATGGAGCTTGGCCCGCAGCCATTCCCATGAGTTTCCCAGCAGATACGAAGTAGGTTTTGCCGTTCGGGCCGAGCTTCGGGTTGCCCCACGACGTCACGCCTGTTACTGGCATTCCGAACCCAGTCGCAACGTTGAACGCGGTCAGCTGTCCATCGGCAACAGCGTAGATCGTTTTGCTGTCGGAGCTTGCCAGAGGGGCGAACGCGCCCGCATTGGAGATTTGGCGCAACCGATCTTCGATTCCAGGCAAATAGACCTCGACTTTGACCTCTTTTTTCTCTTCCTTTTTGGGTTGATCAATCAGGTCCAAGTCATCTTCATTGAACTTGGGCTCATCGGGCACAAGGTCCACAACAAACAGGTCGTTATCCTCGAATTCACGGGCCAAAAAGTAGATGCCCTTTCCATTTGGAAGAAAACTCAAACTGTCGACGCTGCGTGCGAGCCACGCAACGGTCTCGTGCTTCTTGGTCGCAACATCCACCAGATCGAGATTCGTCCCTCCCCTGTCCGTTGCCATTTGTACCAACAAGTACCGGCTATCCGGAGACCACGCAAAAAGTTTGTCGCCGGCAAATCCAAAGCCGAACGCGCCTGTTGCAACAACCGTCGCAGGTCCACCCGCTGTTGAAAGCGTCACGATTTCATGGTCGCCACGGTGTACAGCGATCGTCTTGCCGTCAGGCGACATCTGCGGGTTGCCGACATCCTCGGCAGCCGCATAGAATGCCTTTTCGTTGCCCTTAAGATCGACGGTCCACAGTTCGCGCTTGCCGGTTCGCCCCGTGCAAAAGAGGATGCGATCCTTGTCCAACCACAGAGGCTGGTTGTCCATAGCCAAACTCGACGTGAGCTTGCGCGTGGTGCCGCCCTTTTCCGGTATGAGCCACAGATCGCCTCGAAGAGCCACCACCATCCGTTTCCCATCTGGAGCGACCGCGAAGTCGTTGGCTCCCGTGGTGAGGGTGAGTTTGGCTGTCGGCACGATGCGTTCGTCCTCGGGGACATCGACCTTCACCTCTTCGGCTTTTCCAGTTTTGCGATCAAGGGTGTAGATTCGCGACTGCTGCTCAAAGGCGACCCACCGACCATCCGGAGAGATGCTTGGCCATCTCAAGGTGCCTTGTGTGAACTGCGTGAGTTGCTTCGCGTTCTTCCCATCCAGGCCCATCTGCCACAAGTTGGGAACTCCGGCACGGTTCGAGACGAACACGATCTCCTTATCGCCCGCAACCATAGGGAACAAATCCTGCGCCAGGTTCTCGGTCAGCTTCTTGAAGTTTTTGGCAGGCACCGTGGCGTCTGCAATAAATATCTCGCCCGTATTGGAACCGCTTTGGCGCGGCCGTCGCCACGATCCGCCGCTGGCTCCCGAGTTGAAAATGAAGTGCTTACCATCGGCACTGGGAGATGGATAGTATTCCAGTTCAAAGTAACCGCCGGTCATCCGAATCAGCGATCCTCCCGAAAGCGGGACCCGAAAGATGTCGCTCCTGCCGAACCCGGTCGTGTATCCGTAGACGAAGTTCTTATCAACTGAGAAAACCTGTTCGTTCGAGCTTTCGTAGTTCAAGCGCTTAAGATCGCTGCCATCTGGCTTGATGCTAAACACGTCGCTGTTGCCATATCGATCCGAAACAAAAACGATTCTCGATCCATCGGGAGTCCACCTCGGCATCTGCTCCTTTGCCGGGTGAACCGTGATCCGTCTTGCTTCACCGCCGGTTCGGGGCACGATCCAGAGGTCGCCTTGATAGCTGACGCAGAGTTTTGATCCATCCGGCGAGATCGCAGGATGAGTCGCGCGGAGTACAGGAGTCGCAGCGGCACCGACAGCCAGCGATGCAGCCATTGCCAAGAGGGTAACGCGAGTCATAGGGCAGTCTATACCGGATATTTGTGCCGGGTAGCATGTGCCCCAGCATGTTCATTACGTTCGAAGGTCCCGAAGGAGCCGGAAAAACCACGTTAATCCGAGCCTTGGAGAACCGACTCCGGGACGAATTCGAACGTGTTGTCCTGGTCACCCGAGAACCGGGCGAAGGGCACTTCGGCAGACAGATTCGTGAAATTCTGCTCCAACAAGAGGAAGTGACCGACCGAGCCGAGCTTTTCCTTTTTCTGGCTGACCGAGCACATCATGTGGAGACCGTTATCAAGCCTTCGCTGGCTCGCGGCGAGATCGTCCTGTGCGATCGCTATGTGGACTCCACGGTCGTGTATCAGGGCCACGCCCGAGGCATGGACATCGGGTTTCTCAGGAACATGAACGCCTTTGCCACGGACAAGCTGCGGCCCGAGATCACGTTCCTACTTGATATCGACCCAGAAATCGGTTTGGTACGCCAAGTTGATAGGGACCGGCTCGGCAGGATGCCCCTGGAGTTTCATCAGCGCGTTCGCAGAGGATTTCTCCGGGAAGCCGATCTGGACCCCGAGCGATTTATCATCCTTGATGCGGAAAGGCCCGCCCCTGGGGTGGAGGAGCAGGCCTGGATGTTCCTTGCTGAGCGACTCAGAAGCTAAGCTGCAGGTTGTTGGTTATATTTGGATATCTGGCTGCGGATTTCCGCTGGCAGCATGTTGTTGGGATCGATGAGCACGACCAGTCGATCACCAGACTTACCGATTCCGGTAACCAATCCAGGTACCGATGAATTCATGGATGCTGTTGGTTTGTCGATGTTTTCCTCGTGAATTACAGCGATACCATCGACTCCATCAACTCTGAATCCGCATCGTCCCCACTCCGTCAGGCAGATGATAAAATTGGTGTCCCCCTCCTTATCTGCCAAATCAAACCGACGGCGTACATCCAAGACCGGAATGGTGTCGCCTCTCAATTCGAACACCCCCAAAAGCACCTTGGGAGCCCTAGGAATTCGGGTAACTTGCTGGGACGCTAGGATGCGTTCCACATTCTCTATTGCCAACCCGTAAAACTCAGCCCCTATTTTGAACACGACGAATTTACTCTCCGCCATCATTTTTCCTCCCCACGAAGCACGTGTATGGGAAGGGTATGCCACACCATCGCTTGGATGAAGCCCGTATTCGTGGCGGAGCGTTCAGTAATCTAAGAGCAATACGGTGACGACGATCCTACTGAACTGGTTTCTCTATCAGGGTTCCGCTCCCGCGTTGGTGGTAAAAGCCTCGGAATACTACCGATCCGTGAAGGCGCTGGATGTTGATTTGCAGATCCGATTCAACACCTCGAAAGGCAAAGCCCACCTCACATGGGTCAAACCCCTTAATCAGAGATTCACCCTCAATTTCGGTGCAGAGATGCGGGAGTATGTCCAGAACGCAACTGGACGGTGGGAAATCAATCGGACAGCGTCCATTTTCACACGGTTTGAAGCGGTAGATGGCGCATACCCGTACCAAGACCTTATGGGCACGGTAGGGGTGAACCTATATCCTGATTTTCTTTTGATGGCGGCAGATCCCAAAGCGCCGTTAAACCGCATACGATGGCAGGAACAAAGGGAGCACTCAAACGGTGGCAGGATATTTGTCGCGGCACAACAAGACGGCCCCTCCAAGCTCACTCGAACCATGGTGTTGGAGCCCACGGGTCGGATCTCAAAATTCACGTACTTGTTTGAAGAACCGCAAGGTACCAGTGAAACCGAATTTATCCTTGGCCCTGAGAACAAGAAAACTCCTAGCACCAGGATAGAACCTGATTTGAAGGGCCTGAGCAACGCGATTATGGAGGATCGGCAGATGGCAAGACCTGCTGGTACGTCTTTGCCCGACCTCAAAGTGAAAGTGGGGAGCACCACCCGAGCCATCCACGAGCTTGGGTCAAGCATTTTGGCGTTGATGAGACCAGGAAACGCGCCTGATGACGGATTCTTGAAGTCCATACCTGCTGACCTGCGTGCGCGGATAACGGTCATCGCCCCTGAGGGCTCGTCCGGGGCGGATGCAATCTGCTCTGAATCAGACATCGCAATCCTCGCCCCGGAAGGCACCCCGACGCTGTACCACGTGGGAAAAGGTGCAACAATTCGCCGTTCGTGGTACGGTTATCAACCTGAAAAATCCGGCAAGTTGTGGGACGAAGTCAGGGCCGCACTTGCCCAGTAGCAAACGGCGACTGCGGGTCGGTTCCAGCTAAAATGAGGCCATGAAGGTACTTGTGGCCGATAAATTCGAAGATGTAGGTTTGGAGGGTCTCAAGGCTCTTGGCGCCGACGTTGCATTCGAGCCAGATCTCAAAGACGACACACTCGCCGCGAAGATTAAGGAACTCAAGCCGCAAGTTCTGGTCGTCCGTTCAACCAAAGTTACGGAACCGATGTTGGAGGGCTCGTCGCTGGGCCTGATCATTCGCGCTGGTGCTGGTGTCAATACGATCGACGTTGCTGCCGCTAGCAACCGAGGCATCTACGTTGCGAACTGCCCGGGTAAGAACGCACTGGCCGTCGCCGAACTCGCTTTCGGTCTCATTCTCGCCGTCGATCGGCACATCCCCGACAACGTCATCCAGTTGCGCGAAGGAAAGTGGAACAAAAAGGCTTTCAGCAAAGCAAAAGGGTTGTACGGACGGACGTTAGGGCTTGTCGGCATGGGCAAGATCGGCCAGGAAATGATCCCGAGAGCTAAAGCCTTCGGCATGAACGTGGTCGCCGTGAGCCGATGGATGACGCCAGAAGTCGCCGCGCTCCTGGGAATCGGCCGAGCAGCATCGATGACCGAACTGGCTGCACATTCCGACATCGTTTCCGTCCACGTTGCGCTCACACCAGAGACCCGCGGATCGATCGGAGCCGACTTCTTTGATGCCATGAGGCAGGGCGCCTACTTCATCAACACGAGTCGAGCCGAAGTCGTCGATCAAAAGGCGATGGAAGCCGCACTGAATTCGGGCAAGATCTTTGCCGGACTAGATGTCTTTGAAGGAGAACCCGCCGGTGGCGAAGCAGCCTACGACGGTCCGCTCCGTGATAACCCGCGCGTGTATTGCACGCACCATATTGGAGCGTCGACTGATCAAGCTCAGGACGCCATCGCTCGAGAGACGGTCCGAATCGTCAAAGAGTACAAATCGACGGGATTGGCACCGAACGTGGTCAACGTGGCCACCAAGGGATCAAGCGCGACCCACCTTTTGGTGGTCAGACACCTCGATCGAGTCGGTGTCTTGGCCCATGTCCTCGGATCTTTGAAAGACGAGCACGTCAATGTCCAGGAAATGGAGAACATCCTACTGGGCGGTTCTAACGCCGCGATCGCGCAGATCTCGGTTGACAGAGAGCCCAGCCCAACGGCAGTTCAGAAGATCAAGATGAATGACCACGTCCTAGACTGCTCGGTCATCGCGATGTCCGAATAACTACATGTCGTCACTGACCGCCTTGATGACTCCATGGAGGCGGTCAGTCGAGATCCCAGCCTTGAGCTGCAGCGGCTGCGGACGCTCGTCCATCTCCTTAAGCAAGGCGCTGATCGTGTCATCGATTTGGCGGGTTTTGAGGTTCATGGAACGGGCACGGTCGGTATTCACCCTGCTCATGATCTCTGTGTCCTCACTCAAAGGGACCCAAAGGGGAAGGTCCGTTCCAGGTTCTACGCCGAGCTTTCTGAGGATGCTGGGAGAGGCCCACAGAATCTGGGCCGGAACAGGAATCTGGCGGCAGCATGCTGCGATGAGATCTTGCCATTTGATCGCCGGACCTGTAACGTTGTATGCGCCCACTCCTTGCCTCTGAGCCATCAGAATTGTGAAGTGGGCCAAATCTCGGGCGTCAATGACCTGAATTTGAGCACTCTTCGGCATCGGGGCTATCATGTACGGTTCGGTCTTGATACGCCAAGGCCAGAAGGAAAAACGGTCCGTATGATCATAGGGTCCAACAACCAACCCGGGTCGGATGATTAGGGACTTATTTCCGAAAGCCTTCTCAACCACACGTTCGCAGGCGACCTTGAGTGGTCCGTAGTTTTCTCCCGTGATCTCGCTTTCTAGAGTCGCCGGAGGATTGTGGACCGGGCCACCTTCGTGAAGCTGATTGGCTTTGGTGCCGGAGTAAACAGAAATGGTCGATACAAAGATGTACCGGCCGACTTGGCCCTTGAGGGCATTGCAGGCGAGCTCCAGATCCTGCGGAAAGTAACCGCAGACGTCGATGACCGCATCGAAAGTCTGACCTTGTAAACCCGCCAATGAGGCCTTCCGATCACCTAACACCTGCGTGACACGGTCATCCCAAAGCTTTGGGTTGGTCTTTCCACGTTGAAAGAGCGTAACTTCGTGGCCATCTGTCAGTGCCTGCTGCACCATATGTCGGCCAACGAATTGCGTACCTCCCAGAAACAAGAGCTTCATAGAATGTGGTGGAGTCTACCGTTAGTTGAGTTTACGAAAAGTTTTACGCGGCAGATACGTTGCGCCCCATCGGAGAATGCTCTTGAAGCGCCAGGGGATGAGGCTCAAACTCTTGGCATATGCGGACCTTCCGCCCCTGGGATCTCCATTCCATGTTCGCGTAGTTCCCAAACATGCAAGAGCGTGGGCCATGGCGTTTCGGAGACGTTCATCGTGGGCCATTCTGGGCCTGAGATCCTCTAGGCGGTCGGCCAACCACTCCCGGACCATCAGGTCGTCCAAGTTCATCTTGTCGTCATCGCGAGAAGCGTTCGTCTCGTGGACCCGATAGAACGTGTGATCTCCGGCTGCGTAGCCAAACTTGAAGTGCTCGGTAATGCGTAGCCACATGTGCCAGTCTCCGCATCCGTAATAGCTGGGGTCAAAGAGTCCGACCCTATCGACCGCTGATCGGCGAAACATGGCTGAGCTCGTAATCAGCTTGTTGTGTTCCATCAAGTCGGGAAATCGATCTCCTGTCGGCAGATGTGGGAAAAAGAACCCGAGAGGCTTGCCGTCCACCCGGGAACCATTACCGTCGATAAACCAGCCTCCCGTGCTGCACAGGCCGATCTGCGGATCAGACTCCATGATTTCGATTTGCGAAGCCAGTTTGTTCGGTCCCCATATGTCATCATCATTGAGGATGCACAGAAACTCGCCTTTGCTGATCTCGATCCCCCGATTGAGAGAGCCGTAGGTGCCCAAATTCTTTTCGTTGAACTCCAAGTAAACAGGGATGCCGTCCGTTCCCCGCTCCACCCGCTGATGGAGCCAATCGCGAGTCCCGTCTTTGGAGCCGTCGTCGAGACAGACAATCTCAAAATCTCGATACGTCTGTCCGATGCAAGCCTCGAAGCACTCGGGTAGGTATTCAAGGTGGTTGTAGCATGTGAGCAACACGCTCACTCTGGGGTTGGGACTACTGCTGAAGGCGGACCTCCACTGACCAATCGGACATGTCCAAATCGGGATCAATCTGATCGCCTACCGGTTCGATCCCACCCGCTCGCTGGTTGGTGTAGAGTCCGTTTGCCCGTAACGGAATGACCAGATACTGGTTGATCTCGCTCGGAAGACGTCCATCTCCCAGAGCATCCCAAAGCTTGCTGTTCCCGGTTTGGGGCGCACTGTCCATAGTGAGAAAATTCACCTGAACGCTGCGGATTTTTGCGGCTTGCGTGGCATCCGGTTCCAACTGGGAGAGGGCGACCTCAAATTCAATCCAGGAAGTGCCTTGGACAACCGGTTGGAACGCCACAGGATATCCGAGAGTCTGCCACTGCAACAAATCGGAGTTGATGAATTTGTAGATGGTGAACTCGTTCGCCTGGGCCGGATCCCACTGGACAAAATGGGTTGCATTGCCTCCGACGAATCCATTGCCCCACGGTGGTCCGATGATGGGAATCGGGCCAGTATCGGTTGGATTCTCCTCCTCACTCAATCGTAAGGCTACCATATAGATGTACGCCTGGCCCGAACCTCCTTGTTCGGAACCCGTACGAATTCTCCCGTCAACTTTGAACTTGAAGTGAATCCGAGTCGAACTGAGATCAACGGTGTTCTTGGGTAGCCTCGCACATCCGGTGAGAAGAATCGCGCTGCAGGCAAGGGCGAGCCATTTCATACACTAGGAATAACGGATATCAGAATCCGGTGGCACGCTTCACAGGAGACAATTTTTCCATCATCGACGGCTTGAACGACTTTGGTCGGCAGTGTTGTTCCACATCGTCCACAAGATCCATCGTGTTTGATTTCAGCCATGCCGATGCCACCCTGGCGTGCACGAATGGCGTCGTACTGCTTGAGCAAAGCGGGTGCGACTGCCTTTTCTCGTTGCGCGCGCTCGGCTGCGACAGATCGATACTCCTTCTCGAGGCGTTCTTTCTCCGCAACAGCCTTTTCGTAAGCCGCCTTAGCTTCTTTCTGTAGGGCGCTCATCTTGGAGTTCACTTGCTTGTAAGCTTCCTCTACGGAAGGCTGCTGGTCAAGCAGTTCTAACTCTTTTGTTTCTGCTTCATCGATGTGGCGACGAAACATCTTGATCTCCTGTTGATAAGCTTCGACCTCGCGTGGATTGACAACAGATCCGCCGTACAAGAGTTTCTCTATCTTGTCGATTTTCGCCCTCAGGTCCTGGACTGTCGTTTCCAAATCCTTGAGACCGCCGCTCACCCGCGTTTGCTCAGCTTTGGCCCGCTCCCACTCGGGTTTGAGGGCCTCCATAGACTTTTTCTGAACTTGCCCAGCATCCAGGGCTGCAGCCTTAGCCTTGATCTCAACAATGGCCGCATCGATTTTGTGGAGTCGGTAGAGGGCGTCCAGTTCTGGAGCTTCCATGATATGTGTTAATTCGGGTTCGGATGCTAAGGTAGCGAGAAGGTGAGAAGGAAAAAGCCTACCACAAGCGAATTATCCCTAGGTGGCGGATTGCAGCATTGCCAAGCTCATCCTAGACGTCGGGAATATGCCTCGCAGCCTGGCGTTTTACCACGGCGTGCTTCACCTTCCTCTCATTGAACAGCAGGTGGTGGATGGCCATCGGCTGGCCAGACTTTCCAGCGGATCTATCGAGATCATGCTGGTAGAACAGCCCCAAGAAGATCAGGGCGACGCTCAGATGCGTTTGGGAGGCATGGTCGTCATCTTCTGGGTCGACGATTTCGAAGAGATGCTGAAATTCGTCCGAACTGCGTCCACAAAGATTCTCTCACTGAACCGCGAAGGCAATGGTGGGCCCCGATCGATGCTCGTTACCGATCCGGACGGATACACGCTACTGCTCAGCGAGCGGTCTGAGACGGTCCACTAGAATCTTGCTGCCTCTGGCGTGATTTCACCAACTGCTCTCTAAAATCGTTCAACGGACACAGAGCACGAACGCCAAGTATGTTGGCGACCTCGACAGCAATCACCCATTTTTGTGGATTGACCTTTCCATCTAGGCACTTTCGTTCGTCTCTATCGTAGCGGGTGCAGTCTCGGCAGTCCATTTTGAACTAGACAATGATAGTTGGCATCACAATTCTGAGCTTGCTTTCGGCCCAGCCGGATATCGCAAGTCTATCCTACAAAACAGGGAACTTCACGATCAAATCTGAGGGGATAACCTTGGTGGTGCCACTTAAGGAGCAAACTCCCATCGCTCCCAAGGCATTTCGGTTCGAGGATGGAAGCCTTAAAGTGGCGTGGACCAATGGCAAGATGACGGTCCAACGAGGCAAGTACGAGCGGACAACCAATTTTGTGGATGTCCCAACATCGCCACGGTTGTTTTCAAAGGAACAGATTCGCGAGACGATCCGTGCGGTTGAAAATGGCGAGCGGCCCCTGGGAGCAAGTGCCGTCGTGGGTCATGAGCTCGTCGGCGACACGCTGTACTTCCTCATGAGGTGGGCGGACAAAACTAAGAAGCCAATATTTGAGGCTCTGATTTCGCTGGACCTGACTCTAGCCAAGCCATGGTTCAAAGTTCAAGAAAAGCTGCCTGGCCTCTCCACAGCGAATGGTCCAGTTTCGGATTTGCTGTTTACGCACCAGAATCATCTCGCAGTCATTGCCACGCAGGGACCCAAGTGGGGTCTCGCCACGTGGGATTTGAGCCGGAAGTTCATGCAATTCACGGCCCTTGGATCTGGGCTTGCCCGATTTTCGATCCCAAAGACCGATCCCGATACGGCCCTCTTCGTCGAAAAAACGGATTACGGCAACTGGCTTTGTGGTTCGGCGAACCTAGCGACCAGAGCCCGCAGCGAGATCGCGGATTCCAAAGACAAGGTCTCTTTTGTTTCAGCCAATCCCCTTATCATTCGATTTGATTCTCCTGAGGAATGCCGCGTCCGATATGCGGAATCCGGGTTGGAACAAGCCTTCAGCCCCTGGACAGCCGCAAGGTTAACACCGAAGGGGTTGCTGATGTGGCATCCGGCGACCGATCCAAAACAGGCCGTACTTTTCAAGCCGGAATCATTCGATGCTGCGGCTCGGTGGTCGGCTACTAAGATTCGCTAAGCGGCCGCATTTTGATTGACCCTACCTTGCAGAGCCTTAAGCAGATCCGTTGATTTGAGCGGCTTTGCCACGATAGCGTCTATGCCACTTCTCGCGAGGTCATCCTCGGTATGAAGGATTTCGTTCGCCGTGCACATTACGATGGTCATGTCGGCGTGGGGGAACTTCTCGCGGATGGCGCGAGATGTTTGGTAGCCATCCATCCCTGGCATCATGCAGTCAACCACAACAAGGTCTGGCGCGCTGGCCCGGAATAATTCCAAAGCTTCTTGTCCACTCGAGACTGTCTGAACGTTAAAACCTAGCTGACCAACGACTCGCCGAAGAACGATAAGGTTGACCATCGTGTCATCGATCACGATGGCAGTTTTTCCGTTGTACGGCGCGGGAGTCGGTTCAACGACCGAAATGGGGGTGCACTTAGGATGCCGGAGAACCTCCGCGACTTTTCTCACAATTTCCCGAGGGGTTGACTCGTGGCGCAGGCATCCACAAAAAACACGCCCAGATTTGGCCAGTGGGCAATGGGGAGAGTTTGAAAATACGATGGTGTGAGGCAGATAGCCGCTGTGTTTGGCCATATGGACCAAAGACTGGCGCGCGTCGAGAGGCAGTTTGTCATCGATCATCAGCATCAGCGGAATTCTCAGGTTAGCTCCGCCTTCACCGGATACGGGATGGTGGATCGCCGATGGCGCGATGACTTGCACTCCGATTTCTTCCAGCAGTCGTTCCAGAATCTCGCGATGTCCCTTTGATGAGACAGATACAGACGCGTAGATTGCCGTTGGGAAACTGAGGTGGCTCTCGGGCCACGTGATCACGGTGGCGGGGAGCAAACATTCGACCGTGGTGCCAACCCGATACTGACTGGTCACGGACAGGGTCCCACCCATTGCCTCAACTAACTCTCGGCAAATGGAAAGTCCCAACCCAAAGCCGGTTCCACCGGCCTGGGACGCGACGGCTCCCTGTTCGAACGGACGCACGATACGATCGATGTCGCTCTTTCGAATACCTCTGCCCGTATCACGAACACCAAAATGAATTTCTGCCTGGTTTTCGGACCCCTCACTTCTGACACATCGTGCCCAAATTACGATGTCTCCATGATCCGTATATTTCACCGCATTGGAAACCAGGTTGATGAGAATCTGCCGGATACGAAGCGAGTTTCCGGTGAACTCAAGCGGAAACCCGAGTTCATGGTCGACGTGGATGGTGAGGCCCTTGGCATGGGCAGCCAGCGCAAAGAGTTGGGCTGCTGAACTCATTTCCTTTACGAGATCGACCGGTCGCTCATCGTTTTCGACGCCCAGGGACTCCAACTTCGCGAGTTCCAAAATGTCGGTTACGAGCCGCACGAGCGATTCGCCGTTGTTGTGAATGATGCCAAGCAGGCGCGCCTGTTCGTCAGTCAGGTTCGTCTCCCTGAGCATATCGACGAGGCCCAGAATCGCGGTAAGGGGCGTGCGAATTTCATGGCTTACGCGCGCCAGTGACTGGACGACCACATTCCTGTCAGAGATCCCGGAATACGTCATGCAGTCTTAATGATTGGCAAACCACCGGCAAATCATATGGGGTAAAAGCTTGGCGGTATGGGTCAATATCTGCCGTGTTTCAAAGCGTACGATGTACGCGGAAAAGTCCCCAGCGAACTCAACGAGGAACTGGCATACAGGATCGGCAGGGCATACGCCGCCGAAGTGCGTCCGTCCAGGGTTTGCATCGGTTACGATATTCGACTTTCAGGCCCAGGTTTCTCCGATGCTCTAGCTCGGGGTCTCAATGAGGGCGGAGCTGACGTGATCGATCTCGGGATGGTCGGCACGGAAATGGTGTACTTTGCCACCGCTCACTACGGCTACGAAGGCGGGATCATGATCACCGCCAGCCACAACCCTCCCGAGTACAACGGCATGAAGATGGTGCGCGCCAAGAGCCGGCCGATCAGCGGAGATTCTGGGCTGGGTGAGATTGAGCGTCGAGCCGCCCAAGAGGATTATGGCGCTCCCGCAACTCGCACCGGCTCCGTGGTCAAACAGGACGTCTACGACGATTTTGTCGACCATCTCAAGACTTTTGCCGATTTGGACACGATGAAACCGTTCAAGGTATTGGCTGACCCTGGAAACGGTGCCGCAGGAATCGCGCTTGAAAAGTTGGCGAAGTTCCTCCCGCTTCAAATCGAGAAAATGCGTTATGAGGCGGACGGACACTTTCCAAACGGAGTTCCGAATCCAATCCTTCCAGAAGCTCGCGCCGTAACTGAAGCCAGGCTCAAACAGGGCGGACTGGATTTTGGTGTGGCATGGGACGGCGATTATGATCGATGTTTCTTCTTGGATCACGAAGGCCAGTTCATCGAAGGCTATTACATCGTGGGTGTGCTAGCGCAGGCCATTTTGACCAAGGACCCTAATCAAACGATCATCTACGACCCGCGGCTCACTTGGAACACCCTCGACATCGTTTCCAGATTGGGCGGCAAAGCAGTGGTATGCAAGAGCGGCCATGCGTTCATCAAGGAGAAAATGCGTGCCGAAGACGCCGTCTATGGCGGTGAGATGAGTGCCCACCACTACTTCCGCGGGCACTGGTATTGCGACAGCGGGATGATCCCATTCCTTATGATCTGCGACCTACTCTCCAAATCGGGTCAATCGCTTGGTGAACTCGTGGGAACGATGATGGAGCGATTCCCGTGCAGCGGAGAGATTAACTCGACGGTTCCAGACGTAAAGACCGTTTTGGCTGATGTGGAAGCCGCTTATCCCGGAGGTGAGGTGTCCAAGATTGATGGACTTTCCATTGATTTTCCGGAATGGCGATTCAACCTTCGCGGATCGAACACGGAACCCGTCATACGACTGAATGTCGAATCACGCGGCAACAAGGCTCTGATGGAGGAGAAGACGGAAGAGCTTTTGGCCCGAATTCGTAAATAAAAACTCAAAATTCTGACCAGTAGCTCTAGGTTTTTTATCCGAAATGCTGGAGCGTCCTTGCATTTTTTGCAGGCCTGTGCCAATATAAAGAGTAGATCGGTCGTAGTATCGGTCTAGGTACGTCACAGGATGTGGCGGAGCCAAGCAAAGCCGCGCAGCTTGGTGCTCATAGGAAACTCAAGGATAGTTGTGAGACGAGGGTTGCGGCAGACTTAGCGAGAGCTCGGCAAAGTCCTGGAAGCGTGCCAACTTAAACTTAGGAGAAATAGCACGCATGAAGCATATGCTTAAAATGGCGCTTGGGCTTACCCTTGGCGTTATGGTCGCAGCTCCGGCTTTTGCTCAGGATCAATTCAGCGACGTTCCGGCTAACCACTGGGCGTACGACTCGATTGCCAACCTGAAGGCTGAGGGCATTCTCGTCGGATATCCCGACTACAAATATCGAGGCGCTCGCCTCGCCACCCGATACGAAATGGCAGTCGCCATCAATGCTGCATACACGAAGTTGATGCGCATGATCGACGGTCTTTCGGAAAAGATCGGCACCGGCGGCGGAGATGGCGTCACCAGCGAACAGCTGAACGAGCTCAAGGCCCAGATCGAAGAGATGAAGGGCTGGGGCACGGCTATCGACGACCTCAAGAAGCTCGTTAATGAGTTCGAATCCGAGCTCACCGGCATCGGCAACGATGTGGACGAGATGAAGAAGCGACTTGGCTCCCTCGAGGGTCGAGTTAAGGTTCTCGAAGACAAGCAGTTCCCGGTTGACATTTCGGGCGACGTCAACTTCCTCGTCTACGCTGGCAACAGCCGAGACAAGAGAGCTGGCATGAACAAAGAAGGTCGACTCGTCGGCGTTAACGAGAAGGGCGGCAACTCCCAGACCGGTTTGACCCGAGACCTCAATGTTTATCACGAGATCGGCATCAACCTCAAGGGCACCAACACCGAGGGTCCGAAGTGGAATGCCACCATCGCATACGGCAATATGTACGGCAACAGCAATGCTGCTGGCAACGCTGGTGTGTTGGCTGACCTCGTGAACTTCCCTGCAAACGGCACCGGTTACACCGACAACATCCAGGGCGCGTTCCGAATCGACAAGGCAGCTGTCAATTTCGACACCAGCCTCGTTGGTCTGAAGTTCAACGCAGAAATCGGTCGAGTTGGCGTGAAGGTTGCTCCATACATTCTTCAGCGAGCCGACGACACCCTGTACTTCGCTAACGAGCGATGGGACGACGGCGAGTATCGAATGGACGGCGCCAAGCTGGTCTTCGACTTCTCAGGCGTTGATTTCGTCCTCGTCGGTGGTAAGAACAGCGGTCGAAACGACTCCGCTAACGTTGACATCAACCCGATCGCAGGTGCCTTTGTTGACACCACGCTCGGTGCAGTCCTTGGATTCAACGTAGGTACCTTCGGCAAGCTCAACCTCGCCTATCTGTACCACGATTCGGATACCGCTGCAGCTGCAACGACTCCGAACCGAATGAACACCTTTGGTGTTGATGGCAATGCCAAGTTTGGCAACATCAACCTTAAGGGTGGTTACACCAAGACGATCTTGACGCACAACTCCAAGAACATTGGTCTGGATCGATTGAACCAGGCTGCTTACTTGAACGCAGGCTATGATTCCTCCAACTGGGGAGTCAGCGGCGAGTTCCGAAAAGTTCAGATGAACTTCGGTGCTCCTGGCGATTGGCGACGAATCGGTACCTTCTGGAATCCGACCAACTTCCAGTCCATCACCGCGATGGCCTACTTCAAGCCGACTGCAAACGTGAAGCTCAGCTACACGGGTGAATTCGGTGAGACTCGAGAAGCCGTTGCTGGTATCCCAGCCAAGAGCAAGATCGAGAGCCACATTGCTAATGTCGACTACACGCTCAACTCGAGCTGGAACGTCGGCCTCGGCTACGAAGAAGTTCGAGTCAAGCTCGCTGGTCCGGATATCCGACAGCGATGGGCAACCGTTGGCTTCGGCTATAAGCTCGGCACCAACAGCCTTCTCAACTTCGCATACGAGTACGGTTCGGTTCGACAGCCGGCAACGTGGGGCAATGCTTCCGCGTCTGGCGCCGACTACCGAGGCGGATTCCTCACCACGCAGCTCACCGTTCGCTTCTAAACGAAGCGTTCGCTGAACTGAACGAAGTCCAGGGTTTTAGAACCCTGGACTTTTCGTCTTTTTTGTTGTAGTGCAAGAGACCTCTAGGTATTCTGAACCCCAAGGAAACAACCCATGACTAAGCGAAATCGATGGATTGCCGTAACGGCAGCAGTTCTTCTCATGACAGCTATTGCCACGCCACAAATCAAAGAGGCCATCAAGATTATCGGCGTAGGGGCGGCCGTTGATCAATTCGGACCTGAGCTTGATCGTCAGCTTAACAAGCTGGTGAAACACACCAAGACCGAAAAGGAGTGGACCAAAGTTGTCCCGATTCTTACGGTCGGCATCGGCAAGAGCAGTGCGATCGGCGCCGCGCAGGTGACCGGCACCAAGAAGCTGGTGGACTCGGTGGAGGCTGTGGCGGCTCCGGAAGTTGACCTATTCGGCAAGGAGATCCGCATCCGCGGAATGATCCCAGTATCCGACAAAAACGTCTTAAAGGGAATCAAACGGGTTTCTGGCGTTGGCGTGAGCGGAATCGTCGACCTCAAACTGTAGTTTCGGGTCAGAAAAATACAAAGAGAGCCTCAAGGCATTGCCTTGAGGCTCTTTCTTTGAGTCGCTTGACCGGATTACTGACCGGCTGCGGCGCCTGTTGAATCCGTGGTGAGGTCGGTCTTCTTGAGATCGTCCTCGAACTCCTTATAGGGCTCCTGGAGCGGATCGTACTTGATCGAGATCTTAGCCTGTTTGTACTTGTTGAGCAGGGTTGTATCCAAGTCGGTTCGCTTCAGACCTCGCTGCATCGCCAATTGACGTCGCAGTCGCTCAAGCTGAGTCTCATCCATCGGAATTGGCTTGGCCGGAGTCTTTTCTTCAACGTAAAACTTGGCAAATCCATCCGTGAGTTGGATCCAGTCCGTCTGTCGAGCCACGTCGGTCTTCTCAAGAGCAGCTCGAATGGGCCCCGGCATTCTCTCCAGCACATTCTGCGGATAGCGCGGATTCTGCTTTGCCCGAGGGAGTTCGCTTCGCCGTTTGGCAACATCGGCGAATGCTTGACCATTGGCCAGTTCCGAATCCACTTGCTTCTTGCCAGACTCTGCCTTAACAAAGATCACCAGCGCACTGGCGGTAGCCGGATTCAAGAACTCGCTGGGGTGATCTTTCCAGTACTTCGTCGCCTCTTCCGTCGAGATCTTCACGCCTTCAGTGACAAGTCGCTCACGGGCCAGGTCAACCTTTACCCGGGTGCGAATATCGTCCACGGTAAGACCAGCGGCGGAAAGCTCCTTAAAGAAGTTCGGGTTGAGTTTCTTTTGGAATTCGATCTCAGCCTCGATGTCCTTGTCCGTAGGCTCCATGCTTCGGTCTTTGGCCATCTGCAGGAGCAAGCGCTGTTGAATCAGGTCCTGAAGAGCCTGGAAGCCCAGCGTTTGGGAGACCTTCGCGTTGCCGATCTGGCCGTTGCCGGTCACGATGGTGACGGTGGATTTCGTTTCAAGATATTTGCGGAATTGATCAAGAGTAATCGCTTCGCCATTAACGGTTGCAAGGGTGCCACCCGAGCCGCCGGATCGGTTACCGCAACCGATACCTGTAAAAACAGCGGTAAAGGTTGCAACGCCGGCCAAACATACCAGAAGGGTTTTATTCAATCTTCGCTCCTCGTTCCTCACAAGTCTAGTTAGGAGATGCTACCCCAGGGAAGCGTCCCTCCAAACATAACAAGCGAGATGCACAATCCGTGCCAATGGACCAATCAAGTTCCTGACTCCGTGCCTTGCCCACAATAATATCTCTCTCCCTGCTAGTGAAGGAAGAGAGATATTGGTTTGCCACTCTTGCCGGTGAGCCCCCTTAGCGGACGGGAGTCGCACCTTGCTCGCGCATGTGGTTTCTCAAGCGAGTCATGGCTTGGGTGTGGAGTTGATAGACGCGCGATTCGCTGACGCCAAGGACCTTGCCAATCTCTTTAAAGGTCAGTCCTTCAAAATAATAAAGCGCGACAACCAATCGTTCGCGCTCTGGAAGTTTGTCGATCCCGGCCGACATAATCCGCCGGACTTCTCGACCCTCGGTTTCTCCGGCCGTGTTAGCTCCATGATCCACAATCATATCGATAAAGTGGATCTGGTCATCACCATCGCCGGTAACCAGGATGTCGTCGAGACTATAGACATTGGTGCGGCCCAATCGCACCAGGAGTTCCGAAACCTCAATTTCACTGATGCCGAGGTATTCGGCAAGCTCACGTTCTGAGGCCGGTCGTCCGTATTTGCTTTCCAGAGTCATCTGAGCGCGATCCAGAGCCTTGAGCTTCTCCCGAATCGATCTTGGGACCCAATCCTCGTCTCGGAGCATCTCCAAGATCGCTCCACGGATCAATGCGATGGCGTAAGTTTCAAACTTAACATCGCGAGTCGGATCAAACTGATCCACGCTCTTGATGAGTCCGATTACACCCGCGCCGACCAGATCCTCTCGATCCAGTCCTCCTGGCAACGAAGTAACCAACCTTCCTGCTGTAATCTTTACTAAATAGGAATAATGGTTAATCAGTTCGTTTCGCGCGGAGGGATCGCGATAAACCTTATAATCAACCCAGAATCGTTTGAGTTGTTCGGGGGACAGAGCCATATCGTTATAACCAAGCCTTACAAATTACTATTGTGCCGACTCGAGAGCTGTGATTTCCCGTTCTGAATCTTTTGATTGCCCTTCAAGTTGTCCGAGACTACCGGATATTCCTTTTTGAACCCGAACTGTAAAGAAGACATACCAGATTTGTGTCGAAATTATCCCAACAATGAATGCGGTTGCACCACGGAGCAGACACGTTATTGGATCCGCATGAGCGAGCAAACTCGACCCTAACGCAACTAGAGCCAGTATTCCTCCTACCAACTTTGGCATCGGGTGCCGAATTCCTCCCTCATCTAGACTCCAACATTTTTACACATCGGAAAACCATAAGAGTGTCTTTATAGCGATCCTAGAACTTTATGTCAAATTTTAGAACCCGCGATTCTAAAGTGGAATGCGAAGTCCGTCGTAGGCCAACTCAATTCCAGTGGGCAACTGGGAATTCGTCACGTCATGGTCGTAGTCATGAGAAAGGTGCGTGAAGAAAGTTCGCTGTGGTTTGAGCTCCGTAACGGCTTTCAGGGCCTGGTCCAAATTAAAGTGATTCGGATGTGGTTTCAGCCGGACGGCGTCGATCACCAAAGTTTGCAATCCGCTTAAGAGTGGCATCGTCTCAACTGGGATGGAACTTACATCTGTAACGTAGGCGAAGTCGTTGACGCGAACCACAACCACGCGAGTCGGACCATGCCAAACCCATCCGGTTTTCACTTCAAGGCCGCATACATTGAGCGTCTCGGGCACGTCCGCTAACTCGTATCTCGGTACATCCACTCCGGGCGGAAATTCTGCAAATGCGTAAGGAAAGACTCGTCGAATATCTTCCTGCGTCTCTGGAAGAGCGTAAATCTTCATCGCCCGGCGATACTTCAGCGAGAAGCTTCTCAAATCATCCATTCCCATGATATGGTCCGCATGTGAATGGGTTATCAGTACAGAATCGATATCTTGAATTTTCTCTCTCAGTAGCTGAAGCCGCATTTCAGGGCTGCAATCGATGAGAAGATTGCCCTCCGGTCCACTGATGATAATCGAGGACCTCGTTCGATGATTCTTGGGGTTGGCCAAGAACGGCTCGGGATATTCAATGCCAAGGGTAGGAACACCGTTACTCGTTCCAGACCCAAGGATGATCGCTTCAGCCATTGCTAGCGAGCTTATCATTCACCGCGATCGCAATGAGAACACTCGGAACTTCGCTGTATTGGGAGACCCGTTCCAAGCACCGAGCGTAATTACGCTCAGCGAGCTCGTCGGTGAGTGGGTTGGATCGAAGCGATTCCGAGAGAAGATCGACGCATTGGTGAAAGAACTTGGCTCGACTCTGGGGAAGGGATTTATTGGGAAGCGCTGCAAAATTTCTCGAAATTTGATCGTAAATCGATTCCCAATCGGATCTGGCTCGAACCTCAGCTGCTGCTCTAGTGAGTGCCGCTTCCTGGATTTTGCGCATCTCCTCGTCGCGCCGTTTGGCAAGTTCCCAATCGGCAGCGGAGGTTCCTTCGATGACCCGTAGGGTGATCGGGCGATTCAGGCGAGAACCCAGCGCACGCTCAATCAGCACCCGCGTCGATTGAG
Organism: Armatimonadota bacterium; assembly: GCA_018268255.1. Taxonomy (GTDB): domain Bacteria; phylum Armatimonadota; class Fimbriimonadia; order Fimbriimonadales; family Fimbriimonadaceae; genus UBA2391. The sequence goes on from JAFDWX010000001.1 coordinate 233,499, forward strand.
AACGCAGGTGTCCCGCGAGGTCCCCCAGTTCGATCGGCAATCCCAGTACAAAAGTGGTCTCGTCTAGAGCCACCGCTTGACTGTTATTCAGCGCTTGCCAAATGCCGACACCGGTGACCGTATTTCGGACTTCGGGCATCACTTCTGCCCAAAGCTGAGTCGCGTCCGCCATAAGGACGAGTTTAGCCCGTTGGCGCACCCATGCGCAGAGCGAGGACTAAATGAAGAGACATCCCCAATGTTTTCCAGGCGCCGCGGTTGCTTCTGCGCCGAGCTCACCAATGCTTGCCAGCCTCGTGGGCAGCAACAGAGAACCTAGAAGTCGCCCCCACCGCCAAAGTCACCGCCGCCAAAGTCGCCACCTCCAAAATCGCCGCCTCCACCGAAGTCGCCGCCGCCTGTGAAGTTGTCCAAGAAGCTCCCTCCAGAATCCGAACCGTAGTCGGAGTACACAGAAGGGCCATAGTCGGGAGTCATCATGTCAAACAATGCGGAGTAGGCGAGAGCATCCCAGAGAAAGTTGCCCGACCCGTAGCTCATGACTGGATCGTAACCAGGCGTTTGATACCAAGGTTGGAAGCGGTTGTTGCCCACCCAGCGGCCTCTCATTTGCGGTGAATTTCCGTGCCGGATCAATTCAAGATCGTTCGGGCATACAAATACCGCAGCACGACCCTGGGGGGTATCGGTTTCCAAAAGCGTCAAATCGCCTTCATCGGGCTTGGAGCAAAAGTAGCAGCTGCGCTGTTTTCCCAAAGCCATCGGCGACCCGGCAGGCTGATAGAAGACTCCGCCTTCCGTGGTTTGAAGAGGGGGTGCCACCGGCGCGTCCTCGCTTCCGTTCAATTCGGCCTGGATGACTTTTCGGGCCAAGCCAACATCCGAATACGTGGCCTTGAATTCCGCCTCAGCGACTGCCAAGTCTTCCGGCTTAGTGGCGGCGGTCATCTTCTTTCTCGCTGATTCGTACAGCTCATACGCTCGATCGCGATAATCCCTGAGCGCGGATTGGTTGTGACCGATCTGCAACAAATCGAGATACGGGTCGATGGACTCGATATCTGCCAATGCTCGATCTCGGGCGGTTTCGGCCTTGGCCCGAGCTACCGCCATCGCGCGTTTTTTGACCGCCAACCGCGCCAAAACAATGAGGGCAACGCCACCCAACACCACGGAGACAATCGTCCCCATCACAAAATTTCCTCGGGAAGCGTTGGATCGTGCAGTCGCCGACACTTGATCGGCTAACCAAAGCACTGCTGGCGTGAAGTCGGTTTCCGTAGTGTGACCCACCGCTTGGTTGTTGAGCTTCCTAAGATCTGAGATGCTGACCTTATCGGAGTACGCCGTGATTCCCTTCTTGGTTAGGACGATGACGGCTCCGTTTTCAATCGATAGGCGATCGCTGAAGAACTTGTGCGCATAACTGGCACGCAATTCACCTGTCTCTTTCGTCCCGGCGTCGGTCACCTGCGGGACCACGATGACTTTGAGAGAGAATGGCTTAAGTTGCTCCGCTTTCTGACGAATCGCGCTGATATCAACGCCTGTTGCCATCTGCGGATCGACATAAACGGAATCCCGCTGCAAAATCTCGCCCATCCCGAGTGTCCTCTGAGGCCACGCAACTCCGAAAGACAGAGCCAACACCAGGACCATTAAGAACTTAAGCCGGTTTGCCATACACTTGATAGTACGTAATTGGGCCACTTGAGGATGAGCCCAAAAATTGCGACCCCCGGAATTGCATTCCGGAGGTCGCATTCGATTGAGCAAGAGAATCCGAAACTCTTACTTTTTGCGTCGCTTGAGAGCGGCCAAAGCGCCGAGTCCAAGAACAGCCATGGTTGCCGGTTCGGGAACGGTCTCAACCTTCACATCGTCCACGCCTGCCCAGTCGAAGTAGTAGCCTGGAGCAATCAGAACGAGATCCACAGTTTGGGAGAAACCGTTGAGCGTCAGGGTCTCAGGAGCACCAGATGTTCCGGTGGCGTACGCGACGCCCAACAGGTCGTAGCTCGATCCATTGTCGTGGTAAGCAGCCATGAGACTGGAGGCGGAAGTGTCGCCCATGACCACGCACGAAACCGAAGAAATTGCTCCGAGGCTGCCGTCGTAGGTGAAGCCCATATTGGGGTCGCCATCCTCGCCCAACCAACCGCCGAACGAGTGGAGGATGTTGCCCATACTCGCGTCGTAACCAGCTCCAACGTCTGTGCTAGTCATGGTCATATCAGTGACGGATGCCCAACCGGAATTGGGGTCGAGCAAACTTGATTGCCACAAACATCCGTAGCCAGCATACTGGTTGCTCAGAGTTGTGCCATCAGCGATGTTGTTGCCGCTGGAATCCTGATCAAAATTCATGACGAAGGCCTGCGACAAAGCGGCAGTGCCCAAAAGCGCGATAGCGCCGAGAACGCGAAGTTTCACTATTCTTTTCCTCCTTTTCAACAAACTAGGGAAGCCAAAATGCTTCTCCATAGCAGCACTCACAAATGAGTAATTAACTTTATAGCACAGGAGTATACAAAATGAAGTGGCAACTACAGAATCAAGTATTTTTACAGGGTAGTTTTTGCCTTGTTATCGTCACGAAATGAGCAACGCGGGGACCAAATCAACAAATTTGTGGATACTTAGCTTCGATGCCTCAGTCGCCCATTGATGTCACCGTAATTGGAGGAGGCCCTGTCGGCCTTTTTGCTGCATTCTATGCTGGGCTGCGTGGAATGTCTGTGAGAGTGGTTGACAGCTTGTCCGAACTGGGCGGACAGCTTACGGCTCTCTATCCCGAAAAATACGTGTACGACATGCCCGGATTTCCCAAAGTCCTGGCCAAAGAACTTGCGCAAAACCTGATCCATCAGGCTATGCAGTTCGAGCCCGAGATTGTGCTAGAGGAAGTTGCCGAGACGCTTTTGGATCAAGGGGGCTATTACGATATTGTCACAGCGACAGGCAAGTCCCTACCCACCCAAACCATCATCATCGCGGCAGGGAACGGCAGTTTTTCTCCCACAAAGATCGGCATCGACCGAGAAGAGGAATTCCACCTCAGGGGTGACCTTTTCTACGGCGTCAAGCACCTGGAGACCTTCCGTGGAAGGAATGTCGCTATCATCGGAGGCGGCGACAGTGCGTTCGATTGGGCCCTCGCGCTCCACGATATCGCCAAGTCCATCCATTTGGTCCACCGCCGCGATCAGTTTCGAGCCCATGAAGACACGGTTGAAAAAGTTCGGGCGACCACGGTCCAGTTCCATTTGTGGTGTGCAGTTAAGGAGTTGAAAGGAGACCCCGGACTATCCGAAATCATCATTGAGAATTCCCAGACCAAGGAATCGGCAGCCCTGGAATGCGATTCGGTCATCGTCAACATCGGCTACAAAAGTTCCCTTGGTCCATTGAAGGATTGGGGTCTTGAGATTGAGAAGAATCAGATCCGGGTTGACCACCAGTTCCGCACAAACCTCCCGAGGATCTACGCTGTGGGTGACGTTTGCAGTTTCGATGGCAAAATTAAACTGATCGCTACTGGAGTTGGAGAAGCTGCAACCGCCGTCTGCATGGCGAAAATGGAGCTAGATCCCAGCGCCAAGCTATTTCCTGGGCATAGTTCCGATATGGAACTTCCCGCCAAAAACTGATATGGATTTTCGATTCGAGACAATTCGGCTCACAAAGCTCTATCCGCTCGCGATCAGCCGAGGAACGAGCACCGGCTCAAACAACTTGTTTGTCTTCGTGAGTCAGGATGGCTTTGAGGGAATCGGCGAGTGCGCCCCAGGCACCGGATTTGATGACACATTGGCTGATTTGGCGAAAGGTCAGCTGGAGAGCTTGATCGGCCTAGGTCTCGCAAACCGCTCGATCCACGAAATCTACGAACTCGCTACGGAGCACGAAGTCAACCCGAGTGCGATCGCTGCTTTGGATATGGCGTTGTGGGATCTCAGGGCCAAGCAGGCGAATATGCCGCTTTACCGACTTTTGGGGCTTTCAAATCGTTGCGTACCTACCAGCGTGACCATCGGGATCAATCCGGTTGACGTTATTCGGGAGCGTGTGCCTGAAATTCTCACCCGAACAGGAGGCAAATCCCTAAAAATCAAACTCGGCACGCCAGATGGAATCGAGCGCGACAAGGAGAATTTCGAGGCAGCTCGTGAAAGTTCAGCTTCGTACCATGTGAGCCTCCGGGTGGATGCGAATGGCGGTTGGACTCCTCAGGATGCGATTCACATGAATGAGTGGCTGAGTGCGCGAGGTTGCGACTACGTGGAGCAACCGCTCGCCGCGGGAATGGAGGATGACCTCCCTGCGGTGTTTGCAGCCAGAAAGCTCCCTATCTTCGCCGATGAGAGCTGCCGAATCGCGCGAGACGTTCTCAGGCTCGCCGATAGGGTCGATGGTGTAAACCTAAAGTTGATGAAGTGTGGCGGAATCACCGAAGCGCTACGCATTATCGCTACCGCGAGAGCGTGCGGGCTTAAAACCATGATCGGGTGCATGGGCGAATCCAGCGTATCCATCTCTGCGGGTGCCGCTTTGGGAGCCCTCTTCGACCATATTGACCTCGACTCGCAGATAAATCTCAAGCCAGATCCTGCGGAGGGCGCACCCATGATCGACGGATGCGTTATCCCTCCAGAGCGTCCCGGGCACGGCGCAAGGCTGATCCATGCTTAATCCACAAGACCGAATCGCCATATACATGGAGGGAGCTGTCGGTGACCTCGCCGGCAAAATGGGAGCTGGAGTGCTTCGCTACTCCCCACAGCAGATTGTCTGTGTGGTCGATACCCATACGGCTGGGAACGACGCGCGCGCACTTCTCCACATTCCTGGAGAACCCGTTCCTATCGTAGGCCGAATTGAGGACGCTTTGGCGCTCGGAGCCACGGTGCTCCTTCTGGGCATCGCACCGCTCGGTGGCCAAATCCCCGAATCGTGGCTGTCTGATATCGATCTAGCGGTTGAATCTGGCCTATCCATTGTCAATGGGCTCCATACCAAATTGGGTCCTCGCTATTCTCAACTCAAGCAGGGTCAAAGAATTTGGGACATCCGGATTGAGCCACCCGGGTTGAAAAGTGGAACCGGTGCAGCGTCACATCTTGCGGCAAAGAGACTTCTGCTTGTCGGGACTGACATGTCCGTTGGAAAGATGACGGCAGGACTCGAAATCTATCGGGAGATGCGAGACCAGGGGATTCGTGCGGAGTTTGTCGCAACGGGCCAAATCGGCATGACCATCATAGGATCTGGAATTCCTTTGGACGCGATCCGAGTGGATTTTGCTGCCGGATCGGTTGAACGAGAAATAATGCGGTACCCGGACGCAGACTGGATTATCATCGAGGGCCAAGGTTCGTTGGTCCACCCATCCAGCACAGGACCGCTCCCGTTAATTCGAGGTTCGTGCCCGACTCATATCGTGTTCTGTGCGCGTGCTGGCCAAACCCATTTGGTTCGGGCTCCGAGTGTGGCGATTCCGGATTACAACGCTTTCATCGAGCTCTATCTTAAGACGGCGAGTGCTTGCGGAACCTATGCGGAACCACGATGCGCGGCGATCGCCCTCAACACGGCTCACCTTGATGAGAAGGAAGCCCACGACGCGTGCGAGCAGATATCCGCTCGTACCGGATTCCCAACATGGGATCCGGTACGTCACGGTGCAGCTCGGTTCGTGGAAGTGCTTCAGCGATCGTAGAAGATTCCGACCTGGCTCTCAGCAGAGTTTTGCCGTCGATCAGTCCAATTCGCAACTCGAGTCGAGTCTTTGGCCCAAGTGGCCGCTGCTGGGTAGGTATCGCGGCCGGACATATCAAAGAACAAACCGAGAGTGAGCGCTCGCTCCCTCAATGATCCTTTCGTTGCCTCAGCGGATTTGCCCAGGGTTATCCCAGTGGACTCGTATGAATCATCCCCAATGTCATCGATGAACACTCCGATTCCATTGGCGTTGCCTGCGCCAAGGCTCAGATTGGGCGCCTTGTACACGTCCGTGCCTGAGCTGTTGAGACAGAACCCTATTCCGAAATCGTGACCTGCGCCTTGAGCCATGTTCATAGTTGCCGTGAGATGATCGTCTCCTCCGCCATCGTCCAGCAAGCCAATCCCAAAGTGCGCTGAAGCACCTTGGACGTACCACTTTCCTGTGTAGGCGTCATTCCCCGCTTCATCCCAAAGCAGGCCGGTGCCTTCCCAATAGCCGACACCCTGACCAAAGACCCCGCATGAGTATTGGTCGTTGCCTACTTCGTCCAGAAGCACGCCGACGCCTCCGCTCAGACTGTGTCCATCCACATAATCGGCTCGCCTTCCGCTCGCCGCGCCTTGGGCCATGCTGACGTTGCTCTTATCCGATTGGGGACTCGGGAAGTCGATGGTCTCGTCTTCGGCCACGTACCGATCCTCGCCAACGCGGTCGATGAGCATCCCGAATCCAGCCACCCCGCCGAATCCTTGGCCATTAGTGAATATCCGATACATGTCGTTACCGACCCAATCGTCCAAGATTCCGATTCCGAAATTGCCGTAACCCTCCCCACCCGAGTACGCATCATAGACATCGTCGCCTGTACTGTCTTCCAGGTACGCGACTCCCATAAATGCCGAGCCGAGACCCGGGCGATGGGATCGATACAAGTCCGAGCCACCAGAGTCCATCAAAATCGAGATACCGAAGAGTGCACTGCCAGGACCGTACGGGCCAGGTTTATTGCGTCCAGCGAACTGGCGGATCTGAGTATTCGTCAAGGCCTGGTCTGACACATATTTGTCGTTCCCAGAGGTATCCAGGACAATGCTGCACCAATTATTCGTCTCTCGGTTGGATGGCGCGTTGAGGTACACATCATCGCCCCCGCTATCTAGAATCAATAGATAGGGCTTATCACTGTACGAATCGTTGGCTCCTCCTCGCAGCTCGATCGTTCCCCAATTGGTCGGAATGCTCAATGAGAACTTTGTCTTGGGGTCGATGCTCTGGAGAATGGACCGTGCATGGCTGGCTGCGGCCACCAAGTCGCTCCCAGCAGCATACATGTAGTTCAAATCCACCGAACGGTAGAAGTCCAAGTCCTTTCGATTGATTTCCGGATCAGCAGTTTCAATCTGGTTTTGCTGCGCGCGTTTGTACATATCCGGATAGTTGGGAATCCCGGCCAAAGCAGCTCTTCGGTAAGGGATCGTCTGCATGATGACCTGAAGAAGCACCGCAGCGGCCTCTTGGGCCTGTGCAGGAATGTTTGCCAAATCTGGCACGGATCCATCGATGATCTTCCTCTGCTTCATGGTTTCGAGAGTCGACTTCAGAGCTCCGAGCTTAATGCCGATGTTGATGGCTCCTTCAATGGGGTTGCCGAGCAGGTCGCGGCGTGTTCCCCTTCCGATCATGCGCCCGGCGACTGATACCGTGGCACTGGGGTTTCCCACGTTGACTTCGAGCTGTCTCTTCCACATCTCCGAATAGAATGGAATGCGCCAAGGATTTTCATAGCAGCTTTCATAAAACGGCGTCCGAAACTCTCCTTGGGCGAAAAATCGGGTGATACCAGGGTCAAATCGAGCCGTTGCGGTGGTAAGGCCTGCTGTTCCGAGCGATGACTCCAAGTCGTTGTCTAAACTGGTAGGCATCGAAGTGGCGAGGAGACCCATGCTGAGAGCTTGGAGAAGAATGCTCATAGTGTTTTTGGGAGTTTGGCTGTCGCAAATGACAGCACTCGCTCAATCTGATAGAACGTTACCCCCGCCTTCACCGGTAACGTTTAACAACTGGCAACAAGTTTCCGCGAACGAGCGAACGATCGAGTATCAAGTTGCCTTCGACAGCGGCGAACCGTCATCGTATCCCGAAAACAATACGGTAAGGATCCGCGCGTTGCTGCCTGCAGAGCGAGTGGGTCCATTCCCGACGGTCATTCTGCTCCACTATTGGGGAGCGTCAGATTGGGAACTGGAAGAGCGCATGTCTGCCCAGTTGAATCGGCGCGGTATTGCCACGGTGCTGGTCCCTCTCCCGTATCATCTCAGCCGTACACCGCAGGGGTTTACGAGCGGACAGCTTGCGGTACAACCCGATCCGAAAGCGCTTCGAGAAACCATCTTGCAGAGCGTCTCGGATGTCCGGAGGACGATGGACTGGATCTACACGCGTAGCGAGTTCATTCATGAGAAAGTCGGGCTGGCTGGAACCAGCTTGGGTGCCATTGTCTCCACGCTTGCCTTCTCAGTCGAGCCTCGCATCAAAAGTGGGTGCTTTATCCTGGGGGGAGTGGACCTCGCGCACCTGCTGTGGCACAGCTCAAGGGTGGTGAGTCAAAGGGACATCTTGCGCAGGAACGGCTACACGGAATCAAGACTTCGAGAAGAACTCGCCGATGTCGAACCTGCAAATTACCTTCCCCAAGCCCACGGAAAGCCTGCCATGGTCGTGCGGGCGAACTTTGATTCGGTCGTTCCAGCCCAAAGTTCCGAAGCACTGATTCAAGGTCTTGACCATCCCACGGTCATAACGCTGCGAACGGGCCACTATGGGGGAGTACTCGCCGAGAACCAGATCATCGCCAATGTCGGCGCTTTCTTTCAGAGCCAGTTCTTTGGCGAAGGAAAAAATTTCCTTGCCAAAGCCCTGAAAGCTCCCACTATCCGGTTGGGGGCAATGGTTGACGGCATCAACCAGCTGCAGGTCGCTGCCGGAATCGATCTTTGGCAATCTAAAAACGACTCCCGCTTCTTCGTCTCCGCGTTTGTGACCCCGAGGGGTCCGAAACTAGCCATCGGAATGCGCATCTCCCAAAACCTCAGTATCGGCCCTGTTTTGACTCGAAAAGGTCTGACCGGCGGACTGTTTTGGAACGTCGTGCTTTAAGGCTTCGCCTATGGATGAAGTCATCGAAGCAGCTCGTCAGAACGTCATTCACACCTACTTGGATTTGGCTCGCACCTTGCCGGAGGCAGTTCTTAGCCACACCGAAGGTTTCTGGTCCTGTCAAAGCAAGGTACCGATCGTTCTGGCAAATTTCGCTATCGGATTCGACTCTGATAACCTCGAAGCGACAATTTCTGCGCTCGAAATTAACGCCGCTATCCGACCTTCCTACCGAGTCTTCGTGGTGACTGGAGATCGTCCGTCAGATTTGGCAGTGCATCTGGAAAGCGGTCGGTTCCAAAAGCGGTCGCAACTCAGCGAACTGATCTGTGAGAACGTGCGGGTTGAGGCACCTTTGGAACTCGTCGAGTATTCGGATCGCAGTTCTCGCATGCGAATTGCGAAATTTATGATCGGCAACTTTTTTTGGCGGCGCGATGCGGCGTCCCGAGATCGCATTATCGAGGCAACTGCCCGGTCCACCCACAGGCTGCTTTGCTTTGAAGGGACCCGTGGCCCGATCGCAGCGGTGATGCTGACCGAATCGGACCATACGCTCGGACTCTATAATCTTTGCGTCGATCCTCTCCACCGGCGAAAGGGGATCGGGACTCAGATCTTTCTCGCCTGCGCCACCCGTGCGTCAATGGATGGCAAACGACTCGTATTACAGACTGAAGACGTCCTCAAACCGTGGTATTTGCGGTGCGGATGCAAAGAATTTGGAGAAGTTTGCTCTTTCGCGTATCGGAATGAGGCAAGAGTTTGATAATATCGTAGTTGAGGAGTAGACATGGTCCATCGGCGAGGCTTTACGCTGATCGAACTTTTGGTTGTGCTCGGGATAATCGCTATCCTGTCAGCACTACTTTTTCCTGTCTTCCTTACAGCCCGCAAAGCATCTCGAACGGCAGTCTGTGCATCGAACTACCACCAAGTCGGTCTCTCGCTCTCCATGTATCTTTCGGATTACGACGATCGATTTGTTCCCACATCGTATTACGCGGCAACGGGAGGCTCGTTTCAATCAGACCGCAGATGGCCCCAACTCGTTCTTCCTTACGTGAAATCTCTGGCAGTATTCACGTGTCCAGAGGATTTTTCGGATAGACCCACGTTCGAACACGTCTATGGCGGCGACATCAACTTAGCCGATCCGATCAGCAAATTCTACGTGTTGGCCGAGCGGGTCAACGCGGGTTATAACTCTGCCAATCTTTCCCCTTCGATGGATTCAAGCTTGGGCCTCACCTATCGCCCTCGGTCATCGAACGAGATTTCCAGCCCGACCACAACAATCGCTTTTGCCGAAACCGTTTGGCGGGTCAATGCGGCAGGAACTCCAACCGGCGGAGGCAACTTCGTCGCCAAACCCCCTTGCCGATACGCCAAGATGGGTACCGCGACCCTAGACACTCTCCCTAACGAGGGTGTGGTGAGCCCCACAGATGGTTGGTTCATTTCCGGCGGCGCCGTGAACGATCTATCCTACGGCGGCATCTGGCCATGGCATAACAAAATCACCCATATCCTGCTTATCGATGGCCACGCCGTAGCACGTCCCCCGGTGACCCTCGCACAGGGGTGCAATCTTCAAAACAACTGGGGCGGCCAAATCACCGATACCAGTATTTATCTCTGGGACCTCCAGTAAGCACTCAGCCACCTTTGCCATAATTGATGTGGCATCTTTGCCAAAGGTGATTTGAGAGAATGTATAAAGTCAGCATTATCGGCGGTGGCGGTCGTGTCGGTTCGGACGCTGCGTTTGCTCTGCAACTCGGCGGCATCGTTGGAGAGATCGCACTAGTCGATGCCAACCGCGATATGGCGGACGGTGAAGCCCTCGATATCCTGCACGGCACATCTCTTACCGCCGTCCAGGTCATCACCAGCGGCGACTATGAAGTGGTCAACGATAGCGACTGTGTCGTCGTTACGGCGGGTCTTCGGCGCAAGCCTGACGAGAGCCGCCTAGAGCTGATCAACCGCAACGTGGGTCTTTTCCGCCAAATCCTTGACTCATTACGCGGATGCAAGCTCCGAGACGGAGCAACGATTCTCGTGGTCTCCAATCCGGTGGACATCCTTACCCAGTTGGCAGCCGAAAGCGGCATCGTCCCCGAGTCTCAGGTGCTGGGTTTGGGTACGGTCCTCGACACGTGCCGATTCCGATCACTCTTGGCAGCTCATTTCAATGCTCCCGCAACGGATATCAAAGCTTTGATTCTCGGCGAGCACGGCGATTCCATGGTGCCGATCTGGTCGTGCGCAGGTATCGGGGGCGTGCCTCTGGCAAGTTTGCCAGGTTACACGGATGACGTCGCCAAGGGAATTTTTGAAGCCACCAAGAAATCTGGAGCTGAGGTAATTCGCCTGAAAGGTGGCGCCGGACGCGCCGTGGGAATTTCCATCAAGGAAGTGGTGGAAACGATGGCCATGGATAAGAAGAAGCTGCTGCCTGTTTCTTCGGTGCAACACGGCAAGATGGGGATTTCCGGCATCTCGCTCTCGCTCCCCACTCGAGTTGGCCGAACAGGAGTCGTCGAGGTTCTCGAACCGAAGGTTTCCGATTCCGAACGAGAAGGATTGCTGCATTCCGCCCAGTCTCTCAAGGATGTCTGGGGCCAAATCCAGTAGGGCCGCTCTGAGTTTCAAGAGGGGAGATTCACCGGAATCTCTCCTTTTTTCATTTGCTTGGCCCAAGTAGAATCTTTTCATGGATGCAGAGGCCATGTCGGCCGAGCTATCAGCCTTAGTGGGAAAGGAGCAGGTTCTCGCGGGCACATCTGTTGCGCGAGTCTATGACTGCGACGCCTATACGATCGATCGATCCAGCCCCACCGTCGTGACGCTTCCTCGCTCAACCCAGGAGGCCCAGACCATCGTCCGATGGTGTGCGAAGAACCAAATTCCCTTCACGCCAAGAGGTGCAGGCACGGGATTAAGCGGCGGTGCGATGCCAGCTCTCGGTGGCGTGGTTATCTCAACCAAGCGAATGACCTCCATCTTGGAAGTGGACATCGCAAACCGGAGGTTGCACGCCGAGGCGGGAGTGGCCAACGCGGCGATCTCCAAAGCCGTTGCGACGAACGGTTTGCACTTTGCACCCGATCCTAGCAGTCAAGCGGTATCGACCTTGGGCGGAAATATCGCTGAGAACGCTGGTGGTCCGCACACCCTCAAATATGGAGTCACCGCGCCTCACATTTTGGGTCTCACGATGATTGAGCCCGATGGGAATATTCTGACAATCGACCCTGGACCCACCAATTCACCCGGCCCGGACTGGACTTCCCTGATCGTGGGTGGCGAGGGCACCTTCGGCTTGGTTACGCAGGCGTGGGTGAAGCTGACCCCGATTCCAAGTGTCATTAGGACTTTTCTAGCCGCCTTCAAGACCATCCGAGATGCCACCGAGTGCGTCTCGGCAATCATCGCCACCGGCGTCGTTCCCGCCGCACTGGAGATGATGGATGCGAATATCCTGGTTGCGCTTAAGGCAGCATTCGGGTTGGAATATCCCGAGGGAACGGCTGCGCTGCTGCTGGTCGAGTGCGACGGCGAACTCAGCGAAGTCGAAACCGAGTGCGCTGAAGTCCTGGCCTGTTTCGCTCGAACCTCTGCCATGGATGTTCGGCAGGCTGCCGATGAGGCCGAGCGCCAGCACCTTTGGACCGCAAGGAAGAAAGGAGTCGGAGCGATGGGCCGGTTGGCACCCACCATCGTAACGCATGATGGAGTTATCCCGCGGTCAAAGCTGCCAGAGATGCTGGAGACGGTCTACGCCGTAGCTGCAGAGCACCAGATCGGAGTGGCGAATCTGTTTCACGCGGGCGATGGCAACCTTCATCCCTGCTTCTATTTCGATGATCGGGACCCAAGGCAGGTCGAGGCTGTGGTCCAGGCAGGCGAGACGATCATCCGTCGTTGTATCGAATTAGGGGGAAGCGTCACGGGAGAACACGGAATAGGAGTTGAAAAAGCGGACCTCATGTCCGTGATGTTCTCTCCGCAGGACCTGGATGTGCAGATGCGGATCAAAGGCATCTTTAACCCAAATTCCACCTGCAACCCGTGCAAGATTTTTCCCAACCAAAAGGGATGCGTGGAGCACATGAGGCGCTGGCGGGGGATCGCATGGTAACGGTTGAGCAGATTGCGTCCATCTTGCGTGCCAATACCTCGATAACGACCCTGGGGGAACGCGAAACCGCATGGATGCGAGGCGACTGGGCAGACCATGCTGACTTTGTCCATCCTCTCCCATCCATTCCAACGAAGATCGACGTTGCTCCGGCAGATCTCACCGTAACCATAACAGGATCGGCAACTTGGGCCGAGCTTCGAGTGGCTCTCACGCCACACAGCCTTTGGATTCCCCACCCGGCCTTCCTGGACGATCATCTCACCGCGCATTCCGACCCGGGGAGTGATACGATCGCGGGGTCTCTCGCCCTAAACCTTCCTCATGCTTTTGAGTCCAGATTTGGCTCGTGGAGAGACTGGATTCTGGGAGCCCAGATGGTGCTTGCCGACGGAACTATTGCCCGATCCGGTAGCAAGGTCGTGAAAAGCGTTGCTGGCTACGACCTTCACAAGTTGCTTGTGGGAGCCAGAGGTGCCTATGCATTCGTAACTGAGGTAACTCTTCGCGCTTGGGCGCGCCGTGATGATCCTCCCGCGATTAAGGTACTCCAATCGGATGTACCCGCAAAGGCGGTCTTACGATCGCTTCCTTCAGTTGCTCCACAGGTTCGAGATACCCTCGGCAACTCCATTGTGGCTGAGGACTCGGCGACATGCACGTTCTGGGTAAGCGATTCGATGGCGGACTTTGCTCCTGATCCGAGAGAGTGTTGGATACTGCGGCAGGGTTGCGGAAATCTCAACTTTGCGCTGACATCGGTCCAATCCCAGCTCGCCAGACGCACTATGGATGCTCTCGATCCCACCCACAAAATTAACCGAGGTGCTCTTCTGACTCCATGAGCGACCTTGAGCGACTGAGCGACCTCACGACACGGTGCATCCGGTGTGGCTTTTGCCTGGAAAGTTGCCCGACATTTCGGTTGACAGGCGATGAAGCCGAAAGTCCTCGCGGCAGGATTTATTTGGTCCGAAGCGTTTTGGAGCAGAAACTCGACTGGGACGATGCCTCGCCGCACCTCCAGAGGTGCTTGGGTTGCCGAGGATGCGAGACTGCGTGTCCAAGCGGCGTGCAGTACGGACAGATTCTTGAAGGCGCGCGTGAGCAGCTTGATCGGAAGCACCCAAATCTGTTCACGCGCCTCCTGCTGAAGGGTTTGACCAATCCACGTCTTGCGAAGCTCCTCTTTCAATCCGCTTCCTTGCTGCCGCATCGCAAGATGCCAGGATTGATCAGTAAGTGGGTTTCGGGTCACGTCGCGGAAGCTCAGATGCCCCTGCCAGATCATCGGAAACCGTGGCCACCCCTGGATTTGGCGGAGCTGCCTCCGATCGACGGCCGGGTCGGGATCGTCTTGGGCTGTGTCATGCGCGTGCTGTACGATCCCGTGCACGAGGCCACGAAGCGCCTGGTGAGGCGAGTAGGGTTCGAGCCAGTGGAAATTACGGCAGACTGCTGCGGGGCTCTCCACAGTCACGCTGGCCTTGTTTCTGAAGCTCGCACTCGAGCATTCCAAATGGCCAAGCAGTTTCCACCCGGCCCCGTTATTGTTAACTCGGCAGGATGCGGTAGCACGATCAAGGAATGGAGCCACCTCGATCCGACACTTTCGGACGCCGCAAGCCACGTCACAGACTTAACGGAGTTCCTACACGATCATGGTCTGGTCGAAGAGCTTTCTCGATCAAAAGGGGTTCGAGCACGCGTCGCGTACCACCCAGCCTGCCATCTGTTGCACGGACAGAAAATTCACCGTCAGCCCGTGGCTCTTATTCGTGCCATTCCCGGCCTTGAGTACGTCGACCTCCCGAACGCGGAGTTGTGCTGTGGTTCCGCTGGGATCTACAACGTCCTCCAGCCGAAATTGGCCCGCGAACTTATCGAGGAGAAGTGGAGAGCGATTGAGGTATCTGGCGCGGAAATCATCGTGACCGGAAATCCAGGGTGTCTCGCGTGGATTCAGCAGAAGGCTCGCGAAGCAAACAGCCGGGTGGAGGTCATCCACACGGCTGAACTTTTGGAACGATCCTTTAGCGGTTCGTGAAACTGAGGTCCCACACGCGAACGATCTTGTCGAGACCGCCCGCGGCGAGTCGATTTCCATCTGGGCTGAACCCGAGAATTGAAACCGGCTGGGTGCTGGCTTCGATTTTTGCATGTCCGCTTCCCTGGAGGACGTTCCACAAACGAACCGTTCCGTCACGTGAAGCACTACCCAACAGCACTCCATCCGGATGCCAGCTGAGATGCTCGATGGGCTTCTCATGCCCAAAGAATGTTTTGACCAGCGAGAGGTCCGCCAACCTAAAAATACGGATCGAGAGGTCTACCGCTGCGACTGCCAAGTAAGTCGTATCCGGACTGAAAGAAAGCGAACTCACCGTCGAACGGACTGCTTTGAAGGTGTACATCTCGCGGCCCGTAACGCCCGACCAAAGTTTGACAGTCGCATCGGCCGATCCGGTCGCGACAAATCGCCCATCGGGTGACCATCCAACAGCGGTGACGCTTTGGCTGTGCCCGGTCCCCGCAAAAACGGCATCACCCGACTTTGCTCGGCAAACCTGCAATGTGTGATAGACCGAACCCATGGCAACATTGGTGCCGTCTGGGGAGACGCGCATACAGCTCACCCACTCCAGAGGGGTGTTCCGCCAGCTTTCCACGTGGCCTTGATCAACAACCCATACGGAAACCACACTCTCGCTCGAACCTGCGGCGACCAAACGATCGTTCGGAAGTGAGCGAACAGTCGATACCACGCCGCCTTCGAGTTTGAGTTTGCGAGCGGGCGCATCGAGATCAGGTTGCCACCAAATCACTTCATTGTCGAAGCTACTGGTGACGAGGCCTCCTGTATCGGGCGAAAACGTTATGCCATACACCGGCGTGCGGTGCTCTCTGAGACGGTGGGTTAAACGAACTGTGACGGTGTTCGGCTCTTCATATTCACGCGAATCAGCGACGGCGGTGGCTTGCTTAAACTCCACGTGGAGGCTCGAATCGTATTCAAGCCTTCGCTGCGGGTCAATAAGAGTTTCGAACGCTGCGTTGATTTCGGCCATGCGCTCATGAGCCTTAGGATCCCCGCTGACATCGGGGTGATATTGGCGCGCGAGCTTTCGGTAGGCCTGGCGGAGTGCGGTGGTCTTTGCACTGGAATCAACGCCGAGGATATCGTAGAGGTTAGCCACTGTTACGTCATAAGTATGTATCGGGACATACTCATAAAGCTACGCTTCAGGTTCAAATCTCGTTCCTTCCTCGTAGGATTGCCCGTTTGTCATACCCTGCCCGAAGTTCACCCTGAGCTTTAGCTTTTCATGCTCCGAAATCTAAAGTAACTCTTTATGATCGAACTGGGATTACGTTGGGTTCTGGCAGGACTGGTGGCGTGGGGATCGCACACTTTCTATCGGTCTGATTTTGGTATCGCGTGGCGAACAGCGGCGCTATATTCTGCCTTTGCACTTTTTGTTGCCCTTTTAGAGCGTAACAACTTACGACGTCCTGCTGTGACTCTGGCAATCGCACTCGCGGACAGTTTGCTGGTGGGTGCTTCCCTCGCAAGAGCTGGCTATGGAGGCGAATTGGGGATGGTAGCCGCGCTGCCGTTCGCATTTGCGGGCACACGGTATGCCTTGAAAACTCCTGTCTGGGCGCCCATCGTAGCGGGAAGTATTACTCTGATGCTCCTGACTCTAGGAAAAGGTGTATCAGTCCAAGTTGCGGTCCTCCAAGGATTGGGTGCTTTAGCCATTTGTCTCTTGGCTCGGCAGCCGAAGGAGATCATCACGATCCAATCTGAAATCATCGAGGTTCCTGCGCCACAAGATGCTCCTCCGAACGATGCTCCGGGCAAAGGCTATCTCGCTCTTCGAGAGAGCTACCGGTCGTTACGAGACCACTACAACCAGCTCTTGCGAAAGTGCCGCAAAGACCGATGTGCGGCGCACCTCTATGAGGCTGCCTACGCGGGAGAAGAAACTCTCGCATTCCGCGTCGCCCACAAGCTTCGAGAACTCACTAGTGTCACCGGATTGACCCTCTATTCTTGCGCACAGTACACCGATGCGATGAGCATCCTTGCTACGAGCGGCGAAGTGCCTTCAGAACTCACCGTCAGCGCAGTCCCTATCCGCCAAGCTCTCAGTGAGACGCAGATTCGCAATCAATTTGACCTTTGGCTCCGAGCCATCCGTACTCCGGAAACAGAGGCATATTCGCGGAGCCTTGTTTTGAAAGATCGTTCGAAGATCATTGGCGTGCTTTGTCTCTCCGATCCTGACCCTGACAAGCTTCAGAAGGCGTTTGAGATTGCCGAGGAAGCCGCGCCCGCTGCCGCAAAGATTCTGCGAGAAGGAGTTGAGAGCGATCTGCTTCGCCGAAAATTACGAGAAGCAGAACTGCTTTACCAAGTTAGCACCGTGGTTCGGGGATCGGAGTCGGCGATGGCAGTGGCCTCCCGGGCAATCCGCGAAATGTGGGATTTTCTGGAATTGGACCACTTGGCCATACACTTTGTCGACGGCGAATCGGCTTTTACAATTGCCTCGCAAGGTGCCAGTTCCAACATCGTCGAGAACTTGGTGTTTGGGGTACAGCGTGGACTCTCGGGCTGGCTCGCAGTGGGAGCACCGGAAGCAATTCTGTATGATGCGACCGATGACGACCGTGTCCCTCGGCGAGAGGCGCTGCAACGGAGAGTCGGAAGCTTTGCGCTTGTGCCGATCCAGTACGAATCACAACCATTCGGTTTCCTAACTGCTGCGACCCATCGAGCCGGAGGCATCGATCTGGACCAAGCAGAGTCGCTCCGCACCATCGCTGCGGAACTGAGCCAGGCCATCGCCAGGGTTCAGCACGGGCTGAACAACGTCGAAGGGTTGGCGACCCCTGGCGAATTTCGAGACGCTATTTTGTCCACGGTTCGTGGATCGATCGTGCACCTGGAGATCCTGCGCCGCGAGGAAATTTCCGACCAGTTTGGTCGACTTGCGCTAGACCAATCCCTCAAGACTTTTGCTCGCAAACTGAGAGTGCATCTGCCTCACGGAAGCCTTCTTTGCCGCCGCAATGAAAACGATTACGTGGTACTGTTGCCCGAGTGTGAAGAAGAATTTGCTCGGCAGTGGGCCAATCAGGCTTCGGCCCTGGCAGCGATGTCGCCGATCTCCACGCCGGATGGGAAGACTCGCATACCGCTAGCTTTTCGCGCGAAGGTCTCCCCGATTCGCCAGCAATCCCACCAGTTAGACACGCAAGAACTACCTGCTTATGCGAAAAGTATCTAAAATTCGGCCCCAGAACCGCGTGGCATGGGATAGGCTCTTTATGTTTTCTTCGTGCCATCGAAATTGGGCTTTTTGGACCAGTGAGAGAGGGCAGGCATGAGCCGAAAACAAATTGTTTGCCAACAGATTGAACTTATGGATGGTTTGCGAGGGGATTTGGGAGTGCTTTCACAGGCGCTTCAGGTAGGTGCATGGGACCAAGTTCTGCAAGCCTCGCGAGACTTGCTGCAGGATGAACCGTGCCACTTGGTGGCTTTAGAGGGCCGTGCCCAGGCTCTTTGGCAACTGCACGAGTATCAAAGGGCCATCGAAGTTTCTCGCCGACTGATCGGTCTCAACCCCAGAGAACCTGGCTATTACATGCTTCAGGGCATGTGCCACCAGATGATGGGACGCTTTGTAGCAGCTTTGGATTGCTACCGAAAAGCACTGAACGAAGCGAAAAAACCCGAGACCAGGCGACAGGTTTATGCCCAGATGGAATCGCTCGAATCGCTGATTGGAATGCCTGTCATCCCCACGGATGAGGATTCTATTGCGGACTTCGGCGCACGCCCTGTTCGTTCTGTAGTGCCGCACCGAATCAACTAGCCTCGGTTTTGTCGTATTGTACAGGTATGGGTCAAGGTTCCAGAGGATTCACTCTGGTTGAACTCTTGGTTGTGGTTGCCATCATCGCTGTGCTAGCGGCGATTCTATTTCCTGTGTTCGCCTTGGCCAAACAAGCTGCTCAAGCTACGACCTGCCTTTCCAACCTACGTCAAATCGGGCTGGGTTGCGCCATGTACATCGACGATAACGACGACCGCGTCTTTTTCTTTGCATCGACTCTCGATCTTTCGAGATCCAACCCAAGTGCGCCAATACGGTCATCGTTGGAGAATCGGTGGTGGCACCAAATCAAGCCCTATCTCCAATCCGAACCGATCCTAACCTGCCCTGAAGATGCCCTCCAGACCCCCGCGCCCGAAGATGACGGACACGACGGCAGACCCGTTACTCGGCGCAGCTATATGGCTAATCGCGCCCTGGAGAACCTCACCATTGGAATGGTGCCCCGACCGACTGAGGTCGTTTTGATCAACGAAAAGCTGGATGTGGCAAACGACGCCTGGTTCGATCCGCCCCGAGACATCTATCCCCAGCTTCGATTCGCGAATATGTCCGCGCTGGCGATGAACCGGCACGCCCGAGGCAACAACAACGTGTTTCTGGATGGCCACGCCTTGAGGGTGACCGCAGCCCGCTGGCAGGAGGACCCATGCGGAGAACCGATGAGCGGAGTTTCGCTCATCCGCGAGTATCCCATTCCAGAAATCGCAGGGAGGCCACCTCTTTTTGTGGAGCAATGCCCGAAGTGACGCCGAGCGAGTTCCGTTTGATGCTTCGGTCTGACCTTCATGGCTCGGCGCGGAGATTATTAGGCTGCCGAATATCGATCAGCGGATGCGTGGCTCGGATCGTGGAGACCGAGGCCTATCACCAATCCGAGCCTGGCTGCCACGCTTTCCGAGGGATCACGCCGAGAACTGCGGTGATGTTCGGCGAGCCCGGCCACGCTTACGTGTATTTCACCTACGGCAATCACTGGATGCTGAACGTTGTCGCGGGTGAACCCGGTGACGCGGCCGCAATCCTCATTCGAGCTGCGGTTCCAGAAGTCGGTTTGAACTCGATGTGGCAACGTCGCCCGAAAGCGCGGCGTTCCGAGGATCTCCTGAATGGCCCCGGGAAGCTTTGTGCCGCGATGGAGATTGGTAAAGCCCACAACGGGGTGGATCTTCTGTCTTCGGATAGCCCTCTAAAGATCGCACTCGGTGATCCGGTAGCTCGCGTTGTATCCGGCACTCGGATCGGCCTCGCGGTGGGCAAGGGCGACGAGCTTCCGTGGCGCTACGCCGATGCCGATAACCTCGAATGGGTCAGCCGCCCGGTTTCCGGTCTCTGTCAGCTTCAAACCATGGCCTAACCTACCATCAAAGTCAAAAATTCGTCCCAATCTTTGACTCGGGGTACGATGGCTCACATGAAGCTGATTCACGGAATCGTTCTGTCCATCGCTTTGGGTGCCAGCGCCACCATGGCTATCGCTGCCGATACGATTAACATCGGCACGGGCCTCGGCGTGTACCTGCCATCTGACCGCAAGATTCGAAACGCTCTGGGTAGCCAGTGGTTCTCGATCGGCTTTCGGCCTGTGGCGGTTTCATCTGGCAAAAACACCAGCATGGGAACAGACCTGAACTTTATCGCACGCGAAAAGTCGGGCAATAAATTGTTCATCGGTACATACACCTTCGGAACAACCGTGAATCTGGCCGAACCAGGTGGAAACAATGCTGCGGTGCCGTATGTTTCGGCTCGCGCAGGCATTGCCTACTTCGATTACGGTATCGGATCTGGTGCAAGCCGCATTTCCAAGAAGCGATTTGGCTATGACGGAAATGTGGAAGCCGGTGTGACTGTGAACAGAATTGCCCGAGCGTATGTGCGTTACGACTTGCTCTCCCGTCACGACGGGTTCAAGTTTGACGGCCTAACTCTCGGTGTCGAGATCAGCTTAGGCCGTTTCTAATATGACGGCATGCCTAAGAACACACACGATTTAGAACAACCCAAAGAAAGAGCATTTCTCGTCTTCGTAAACCAAGATGAAAACGAAGACGCTTATGTCGAAGAAGAACTAGCCGGACTATGTGAGGCCGCAGGTGTGGAAGTCTGCGGCTTCCTTCGGCAACGACTTGATCGTCCCACCACCGCAACCTATCTGGGGAAAGGCAAGGTTCAAGAGCTTGCCGCGCACGTGGTGGATACTCGCGCCGACGTCGTCGTGTTTGATTGCGAGCTTTCGGCCATCCAGGCACGCAATCTCCAAGACCAGATGCGGCGACCGACAGTCGATCGCACTCAACTCATTCTCGATATCTTTGCCACGCGCGCCCGGACCCGAGAGGGTCAGCTCCAAGTCGAGTTGGCACAGCTCAGCTACATGATGCCTCGGCTCATGAGCGTTTACACCAAATTCGAGCGGCAGAAGGGTGGCATCGGAATGCGGGGACCGGGTGAAACCAAACTCGAGAGCGACCGGCGTATGGTTCGGGACCGAATCGCCAAGCTCAAGGACGATATCGAGGAAGTCAAGAAACATCGCGAGCACCAGCGCGCTTCCCGGCGCAAGTATCCATTTCCCTTTGCGGCGATCTGCGGATACACCAGCGCAGGCAAGAGCACGCTGATGAATCGGCTCAGCGGCACCGATCTGCTGGCCGACGCGATGCCCTTTGCGACCCTTGACCCAACCACTCGAAAAGTGGACCTGCCGGAGGGATACAGCTTGTTCCTAACTGATACGGTCGGCTTCATTCGTAATCTTCCGACTCATTTGGTCGCAGCCTTTCGGTCGACGTTGGAGGAAGTCACTTCGGCAGACATCGTCTTGCACGTTGTGGATGCCAGCGTTCCCGAGTGGGACGTCCAGCGCGACGCGGTCATGGAGACTCTGCGTGAGCTGAACGCACTCGATAAGCCCACGATCACCGTATTCAATAAGGTGGATCGATTGACCGACGCCGAGCGAGTTGAACTCGAACGTTCGTGCGACCGGTTTGCGCCTGCGGTGCTGATCTCAGCGACGAACGGTTTTGGAGTCGAAGCAATGTTGGAGAAAATCAAAGACATTGTCCAAGATTTTTTGGGGTTTGTCTGCGCTCTTGTTCCTTATTCGGAGAGCAAACTTGTCGACGAGTGCTACCAATTCGGGCGCGTAATAAAGGTGGATTATCGCGACGACGGTATTTACCTTGAGGCAGAACTTGTAAAGGAAATGCGAGGAATGCTTCGCGACTACCTGATCGAAGGCTCCGTACTCTCGATCGACTCAGCACAATGACCAATGGTATGGATTGGGATGAACTTTGGAACCAATCGAAGCTGATCGCCGAGGGCGATCTGGAAACTTCGGGCGTCTACCTATTCTCACCAGAACGCGAAGCGCTCCTGAACCAACCCGATGATCGGAACCCGGAAGCAAGGCACCATGACAAGCTGGCCTTGCTCCGGGTCCGAGTCAAACATTCCTTTATGTCTCGGAACATCCACAGGGTTGTGATGGATCACGCTCGAATCGTGGCGATTCTAGAAAAATGGCCCGACTGCCTCGAACGCCAAATTGAATCGTGCGAGGCAAAGAACGCCTTAATGTCATTCTGCGCGATGCTCCCAGAAGTCCCCAATCAGCTCATGGAGATCCTGCTGCGGTTTTCTCGGCTGATGTTCCCAGTGGACTTTGACAGGACACGCCTTTACGACCGACTGTATTTGGGCCGCAAAACCCCCGGCCGCTAGCTGCCAGGCTTCTCGTTTGCCAGGACTTCCAGGGCCTTCTCCACAAACAGATCCTTCCCGGAGGCGTCGAATTCATCTTTGACGAAAACGTCCGGAGCAACGCCCGTATCCTCAAGCCGGTCGCCGTTGATGGAGAGTTCCACAATCGGGATTTCGAGATAGGACCAATCATTGACCTTCATGGGCGTGGTTCCCAATACCGCTCCGGCTGTGTTGCGCCCGACAAGCGTTCCCCGTTTGCTGGTCTTGATGATCTTGCTGAAAACCTCTTTAGCGCTGCGTGAGCCCTCGTTGATGATGAGGACGAGTTGTTTGTCATATCCGGCGACGACGGTTCGATTCATGATCTTCGAGTGATAATTCACCTCAATAGCGGGCATCCAGAGTGGGGCACCAAAGCCATCGAAGGTTCCGCCGAAACCATCGCGTACATCGATAATGAGGCCATCCGTCTTGCCAAATCTGTTGACGATGGTGTCGTTGAGAAACTCGCGAAAATCATTGCTTCCCATTGTCCAGAGATGCAGGTAACCGTACTTCTTCCCTCCTTTCTCAATGGTCTTGATGCTACGGAATGAGGCGTTCAGAAACATCCTCATCGCGGTGTCCTCGTGGACTGAAACTTGCGCGGTTTTCACAGAGCCGGAGGCATTCTTGAACTGGATTTGTACTTGCCCTTTCTTGCTGGCGAGGATTTCAGCCAGGCTGGTCACGGGGGTGAATTCTTTACCATCGATGGCGAGAATCAAATCTCCCTTCCGTAATCCGGCTTTGGCGGCCTCTCCCCCTTCCAGCACCATCTGGACCTCCCACTGGGCACCTTTCTTGCGGAACCAAGCATCGATATTGGGCATCTTGCGAGCCTCGTCACCCCGCGCCAGCGAATCAAATGTGTAGTAGCCCTGAGAGAAGTCCGGAAGAAATTCAAAGTGGGAATCCTGAAACTCGCCGATCATGGAGTTAACGGTGTCGGCGAACTCTATCCGACTCTTGGCGCCCTGGGCTTTGGGGCCAAACGTCTCCATCCGCTTCTCCATTTCCGCCTTCCGACTGTCCTTTGCGTAAAAGTAGGTGGTGATCATCGATCGGACTTTCGTCCAAGTTTCAGGGAAATTGTCGGTGGCGGCGGGCGCGGCAACGGTAGGTTGGAAGACAAGCAAAAGAGGCACTAGTGGACTCATAGGCAACAGTACGGTAGCTGGCCGACCGTTGGTTTCAGGTATTCTCTTCCGCTAGTGGGAGATGCGCCATGGCGCGTCGCGGGTACCACGGAGGAAACTCTTGCGAAAACAAGTTAAGAAGAACAAAACTTCTCAGCGCTACGCTGAGCTCAGCAAGTCCGTCAACAAGGACACTTTTCTGGACATCGAGTCCGCCATCGCTCTGGTCAAAAAGACCGCCACAGCAAAGTTTGTCGAAACGGTGGACATGAGCGTAAAGCTCGGTATTGACCCCCGAAAGAGCGACCAAAACGTTCGCGGAACGACCAACATTCCCCACGGCACTGGTAAGGTTCGCAAAATCGCCGTACTTGCCAAAGGCGACGCGGCCAAGGATGCTGAGAATGCTGGAGCCGACACCGTTGGCGCTGAAGAACTGATCACCAAGATTCAGGGCGGGTGGAAAGATTTTGACATTCTGTTGGCCCATGATGAAATGGCTCCTCAGATCGGAAAGATCGGTAAAGTTCTCGGCCCCAAAACTCCGAACAAGCGCAACGGCACGGTAACCGCGTCTGTTGCTACCGCAGTTAAGGAGATCAAGGCTGCAACTCGCGTCGAGTACCGTGCGGACAAGGGGGGCGTCGTCAATATGCCGCTCGGCAAGGTCAACTTCACCGAAGATCAGATCAAGGAGAATATGCTCGCGGCGCTCGATGCAATCATCCGAGCAAAGCCGTCCAGCGCGAAGGGGCGTTACATCCACACTATCACCCTCAGTTCAACTATGGGTCCCGGTGTTCCCTTAGATGTTTCGCTTGCGAGCAAAGCATCCGGCCACTAAGGTCTTCTATCGACGCCAAAAAACCGGCTGGAGCTCACGCTTCAGCCGGTTTTTTTGGGGAGCCCGGGTGCACAGATTCTTCCCCTTAGATGCAAACTCGTGGAGGGGAGATTAGAGCTACGCTCGACGGACCAAGCGCCGAAGGGTCGATTCCATGATGGCGCTGGTCTGAGCCGTTACGGAGAAGACTAGAGCCTCCCGGTATACACGCTGGGCCGGATGCGAGAGCGCGTTAGCTCCGCCCGAAGTCGCCACTACCCCAGCATGGGCGCACCGCGCGGAAAGATCGATGGCCCAAGCTCGCAAATCCAGCTTTTCTTGGGTGGTGAGATCACCACTTGTCTGCTGCGCGTCGATCATCGCCTGGCGGCAATCGGTCAGTTCTTGGTCGAGGGCAACCCAGGCCTCACGAATAAACTCTGCCTTCTTGCGTTCGAAAGCAGCCCATACGTTATCGAGACCACCGCGAGCGCATCCCAACGCAAAATAGCCCTGCAGTGTGATGTTGATGAGATCGTTCTTCATAATCCAGCCCGGCTCGTGAACGTGGATCACATCTTCTTCGGAAACCCAATAATCATTGAGTTCACCGGTGACCGTTTGCGCGGATTCCATCGCGCAAAGTCGCATGGGTTCCGAATAATGGATTCCCGCCGTGTTCGTGAAAGGCACAATGGCAAAAACCGACTTGTCGTCCGGGCGGACACCAGCAATCATCAAGTGTGGATAGAAGCCGTAGCCAGTCGCCCAGGGCAAGTGGCCCGAAAATCGGTAACCCCCCTCGACTGGCATGGCTCGAACCAGAGGTGGACCTGGGCGGCGCAGTTGGCTAAACCCAATCCCAATCAGACCATCGCGAGTGCCGACGTAAGGCATCAGACGATCCTTCAGGTCCACATTCTCGCTCTTTGCGAGCATGGTGACAGCGCTTTGATGCTGAGTTTGCAGGAAGGCAAGGGCGCCCGAGTACCTCGCCACCAACTCCTGAAAACCCCGAAACGTCGCATCGTCCACATCGGGTCCGCCGTAGGACGCTGGGCGACGCAAGCAAATCCAGCCTTCTTGGCACAATCCAGCCAAAGCTTCGTCCAAGGCTGCAGGATTCGTATCGATATCCTGCGCTTTCGGAGCCACGAACTGCCTGAAATGCTCTTCAATCTGAGCAAGAAGACCTTTGGTTTCAAAATTCATGTTCCAGCTACCTCATACGATTTGGCGGGTGAAAGGGCTCTTCGAGCCGTCATAATCCATTTTAGATGCCAGAGCTGGTTTTGGATGCGAGTCAAATGAAACGAACCTTGGGGCGCATGGCGCACGAGGTTCTCGAAGCCAATGGAGGGTCAGAAGATCTGGTCGTGGTCGGCGTCCTCAAACGCGGCTGGCCACTTGCTAAGCGACTCGCCTTCCTGATGACCCAGGTGGAAGGAGCGACTATTCCATGCGGCAAACTCGATATCACTCGCTTCCGCGATGACAAACGCGAAGCCGAAGGCGATGATTCAAGCGAAATTCCATTCGAAATCGCCAACAAAAAGGTGCTTCTGGTGGATGAAGTCATTTTCACCGGACGCACGATCCGAGCAGCCATGGAAGCTTTGCTCAAGTACGGCCGCCCTAAGAACATCCAGCTTGCGGTGTTGGTCGATCGCGGATTCCGCGAATATCCCATCCAACCCGACTACTGCGGGTGCGAAGTGGAGAGCAAGAGAGAAGACCACATCAACGTGAGGTTCCAGGAATACGACGGAGAGGACGGCGTCGTCCTTGAAGCCGCACCCACTCAGGAGTAACAGGCATGAGCTATCGAAATCTCCTTGGCATCCGCAATCTCGAACCGAGCGACATCGCGACTCTGATTCAGATGGCATCCTCGTTCAAAGAGCGCGTGAATCGGGGCGAGAACACAGCCTCACCGACCAAGCATGTTATCGGATTGCTGTTTTTTGAGGGTTCTACTCGAACGAGAGTGAGCTTTGAACAGGCCGCGCATTACCTGGGTCACAAAGTAACGAACTTCGCCAGCCAAGGCAGCTCGATGAGCAAGGGCGAAACGCTCAAGGACACGATTGAGACGCTTCGGTACGAAAGGCTGGAGTCATTGGTAATGCGTCATCCAGCCAGCGGGTCGGCTCATCTGGCAGCTCGGTTTTTCGGCGGTCCAATCATCAACGCAGGGGATGGCCAGCACGAGCATCCGACGCAGGCTCTGGGCGATGCGCTTACAATATCGGAGAAGAAGGGATCCTTGAGCGGCCTCAGAGTCGCGATTGTGGGAGACGTGCTCCATTCCCGAGTCGCCCGCAGCAACGGCTGGCTCCTGAGCAAAATGGGAGCCGAAGTTCGATTTGTGGGTCCCCGGACGTTGCTTCCCTCGAACCTATCGCTGTTTCCTGGCACCGCTCATTACGATCTGCTATCCGGTATCGAGGGAGCGGATGTGATCATGTGCCTCCGTCTTCAGCGCGAACGCATGCGACAAGGTTTGGTTGGGAGCGAAGGCGAGTATCGGCGCCTGTACCAAATCAACTCGCGCACCATTAGATACGCCGAACGCGATTGCCTGGTAATGCATCCAGGCCCCATCAATCGAGGAGTTGAACTGGACGACATCGCTGCAGATGGAGCGCATTCCACGATCCGGAATCAAATTGAAAATGGCATTTTTGTGCGGATGGCTGCCTTCGAGTGGGTGTTTGGCAACGTTCCCACTGCTTCAAGCCAAAAATCAACCGCTAAGCGAGGGAAGAAATGAGAACGCTCCTTAAGAACGGTCGAATTCTCGATCCGAGCATCAACATGGATGAGATCGGTTCGATCCTGATGGAAGATGATCAAATCATCGCCGTTGGAGCAGACATCGATGGATCGGATTGCGAGGAAATTTACGACTGCTCTGGTTTGTGGATTGCTCCTGGCCTGGTGGATCTCCACGTCCACTTGAGGGAGCCTGGCGAAGAGCATAAAGAAACGATCACGACTGGCACCCAGTCGGCGGCGGCGGGCGGCTATACCACGATCTGCTGTATGCCGAATACCAACCCTCCGTTGGACAAGCCAGAGCTGATCGATTACATTCTCGATCGAGCAGCTTCGCCGGAGGCCGGCGGAGTATTCGTCGCGCCGGTCGGTGCTCTCACCGTCGGTTTGATGAATGAGCGCCTCAGCGATCTCCACGCCCTCAAGAAAGCTGGAATCGTCGCAGCAAGCGACGAAGGTGCTCCGATTCAAGACGCGGCGTTGATGACCCAGGCGATGGAACTGTGCGTCCAGTTTGATTTGCCGATCATGGCTCATTGCGACGAGACATCTCTTTCTGCCAATGGATGCATGAACGATGGGGCAACCAACGCCATGCTAGGGTTGAAGGGCATGCCTCGCAGCGCTGAGGAGATCATGGTGATGCGCAACTGCCTTCTCTCCCTCCACACGGGATGCCAGTTGCACGTATTGCGAGTGACGACTTGGGGGGCGGTCGAGATGATTCGCCAAGCGAAGTATCTTGGCGCTCCAGTGACCTGCGAAATCTGTCCTCAGAATTTCATCCTCACCGATGATATGGTTGGCGATTTTGACCCACGATTCAAAACTACGCCACCCTTGCGCACTACGGTCGATATCGATATCCTCCTCCAGGCTCTAGCCGACGGCACGATTGATTGCATCGCGAGCGACCACTCGCCCCACGCTGCGTACGAAGTCGATGTTCCTTTTGAGGAGGCGCCCTTCGGCATGGTCGGACTGGAGTCCACGCTTGGCTTGACCTTGACCCACGTGACGCACAAGGGAATCTTGACGCCTCTGGAGACCATTCGCAAGCTCAGCACGGCACCAGCCAAACTGTTGGGATTGGATGCGGGCACCCTCCAACCAGGCGGAACTCCGGTCGCACAGATTTGCGTGATCGATCCTGACTTGGATTGGACCTTTGACGTATCCCGAACCTTTAGCAAAGGCAAGAATACGCCGTTCAACGAAGTCCGACTCAAAGGCAAAGGCGTGCTAACTTTTTGCGGGGGCGAGATCTATCGAGATGCACAATTCAACCCGGACCGATACGAGACGTTTGACCTCGATTAAGTCGGTTCGGTTGATTGCCGCAACGGCGTGCCTTGCCTCCGTGGCTCTCGGAGGCTGCCATTTTACGACGTTGCCCGACCCCAACGATCCGGCAAACGCCGCCACGTTGGATGGTGCCGAGCTTCAGAGGGTTGTGGCTGGCATCTACGATAATCTGGCTTTTCGCCAAGGGACCAAGGAAATCACGGAGGAGCAGCTCAGGTCCGAGCTCAAGGCAAAAGTCGATGAGTATCTCACCAATATCGATCTGGAATCCATCCCAGTCGATGAGGCCTGGCAATATGCCGACGTCTTGCGCACGGCTAAGGAGTGGGACTTGGCGGAACCGCTCCTCAAGGTTGCGGTCAAGTTTGCGGATAGCGCGGATCGAAAAGTCAACGACACCCTCCGACTGGCGCAAGCCCAAGCTCATTTGAACAAAGTAGATGAGGCGATTCGCAACGTCTGGAGCACCATGGATACTCCGCCAGGAGACAAAGGTGCCATTCTGCCAGCAATGCTCTACGAGATTGCTCCAGCCCTGATCGGTAAGGGACGAGACGTGGAGGTAGCAAAGTTGCTTGAGGCGGCAGTCCAGCAGCATCTCAAAACGGTCGTTGACCCCTCCACAAGACCCGGAAGGGACTTCTTGAGAGCCAGAAGTCACCATATTAGAAACGCTTTTGATCTGGCAATCTCGCTCTACGGCAGGTCTGATCATTTCATAGACGCCGACCGGGCAAAAGGACGAAAAATGGCTACTGTCCGCAAACTTTGGCGGGGTGCACTCTAATGGCCCTGAGGCTGAAATATTCAGTGGTTCTTGGAAGTGCGTCTCCTCGTCGAGTCGAACTCCTCAAGAAAATCGTCCCGGAATTCGTCGTCGATCCAGCACACATCGATGAAGATGCACTGACGGACTCCGACCCCTACGTGACCGCGCAACGATTAGCCCGAGAAAAGGCGATCGCAGTCTTTGAGCGCCATCCCGATGCCATCGTGATCGCCGGAGACACCGTGGTCGCTGTCCCGCAGGATGATGGAAGTTGGATGCAATTGGCCAAACCAGCCGACCCTGCCGACGCTTGCCGGATGCTCGGCATTCTCCAGGGCAGAAGCCACAAGGTTATCACTGGGATCGCCATCCGATGGCCGTTGGGATTGGAATCCATGACGGATGCCGCAACAGTCACATTCAAACCCATGACGGTTGAGCAAATCGAGGACTACGTGGCGACCGGAGAACCTCTGGACAAGGCTGGCGCTTATGGCGCGCAAGGGTTGGCTCAACGTTTTTTGGAGAGGCTGGAAGGCGATTTTGAAACGGTTGTCGGACTCCCCGTGAAATTGCTTGAAGAGGCCCTCAGGAGCCTGTGACCCGTTCAAAGTCCCCGAAACTTTACGCGTTCATGGGGTAAAATTACTTCTACGGATTTTCTATCTGGAAGTTTTGAGCAAGGATGCTCGGGGAGTATTTCAGTCCTAACGATGGTGTACCGTCCTTTGCGATATGAGCAGATAATGAAAGCCGCAGAAGGCTTCGATATCCGTGCCCGAAGAATGTTCAACGGGATGGGCGTGTACACCGGCGAGAAAATGTTCGCCTTTCTTGTAGACAGCGATATCGGCCTCAAGTTTGGTCCCGACGATTACGACGAAGCGATGCTGCTTCCGGGCGCGGAGGTTTTCCGCGCAGACCCAACCAGCGATCCGATGGTGGGATATGTCCGAATGCCCAAAAAAGTCCTCGACAATCACGAGGTTTTTGTCCAGTGGGTGCACCGCAGCGCCACGTATGCACAAAGCAAGTGCATCAACTGATCTTGTCCGCGTAGGCTAAGATGGTTTAGTCGCTCGCCTTGGCGCGCGACCCACGGAAGGTTGTTGTGTTCAAACGGATAGGAGTTATCACCAGCGGAGGCGATTCGCCCGGCATGAATGCCGCGATCCGCGGAGTCGTACGAGCTGCATTGGGCCGAGGCGTCGAAGTCAAAGGGTTCTACCACGGCTATCAGGGCATCGTCGATAACGAGATCATCCCACTCGAATCCATCACCGTCGGAGGCATCATCAGTCGAGGCGGCACCATTCTCCGGACCGCACGCTCCAAATCGTTCATGGAGGCCGAGGGCCGCAAGAAGGCTCTGCGAAATCTTACGGAAAACGGGATCGAAGGGCTCATCATCATCGGCGGGGACGGCTCCTTGACCGGCGCTCGCAAAATGCATGAGGAGTTCGGCTTTCCAGTGATGGGCGTGCCTGGGTCGATTGACAACGATATCTCCGGCACGGACATGTGCATCGGCTTCGATACCGCCGTCAACGTTGCTCTGGAGGCGATCGACCGCGTTCGCGACACCGCTTACTCTCACGAAAGGGTTTTCGTGATCGAAGTGATGGGGCGCCACAACGGATTTATCGCGCTGGAAGCCGGTCTGGCAGGCGGGGCCGAGGCCGTGATCATTCCCGAAGTTCCCTACTCCCTCCTTCAAATTTGCGATTCCTTGCGAAACATGTATGACCGAGGAAAGCGAAGCTCGATTATCGTGGTCGCTGAAGGCGCAGCCCGCGCCAGCGATATCAAGGAGTTCATTTCTCGGACCACCGGATACGAAGCACGATATCTGGTTCTCGGGCACATGCAGCGCGGCGGGTCACCCACAGCCTTTGATCGAGTTTTGGGCGTTCGCTTGGGCGCATTCGCTGCCAACAGACTGCTGAGCGGATTCAGCGGCGAGATGGTGGGTGTGGATGGAACCAAGCTGGTCTCGCACCCGCTGACGTACGTCCTGAGCACTCAACGCACCGTCGATCCTGAAAAGCTGCTCCTGGTTGACGTGATGGCGAAATGATTCTCACAGTCACCCTCAATCCTTCGGTGGACCAGACGTTGTTTGTGGACCAACTCTTGGTTGCAGATACCAACCGAGTCAAGAGAACGGAAACCGATGCTGGAGGCAAAGGCCTAAACCTCTCACGCGTCGTAGCAACGCTGGGTGGAAGCACCACTGCGATCAGTTTTTTGGGCGGCGACACCGGGGAATTTGTGCGGATGGTCCTAGAACGCGGTGGCGTTACGGATGCCTGCATTCCGATCCAGGGTGTTACGCGCACGAACATCAGCGTCGAGACATTGGAGGATAACCAACCTCCGACAACCCTGAACTCAAAAGGTCCAGAAATCCAGCCTGAGGAATGGGGGGCGCTCTTGGCAAAAGTCGAAGAACTGGCTCCTTCTGCAAGCTGGGTGATGGCCGCCGGATCGATCCCGCCAGGAATCCAGCCCAACGCTTACCAGGAACTGGGGCGGCTAATTCGCAAAAGTGGCGCAAAGTTCGCCCTGGATGCGGATGGCGACGCTTTTCGCTTCGGGTTGGAATCCGGGCCGAGTTTCATCAAACCCAATACCAAGGAAGCTGGCCGGTTTCTCGGGCGTCAAATCGAATCTCTAGAGGATTGTTTGAAGGCGGCGGCAGAGATTCGCGAGCAGCTTGCTGAACGAGCGCCAGATCCTGTGGTCGTCATCAGCCGGGCCGCAGAAGGCGCCGTGATGGCCTGCGGAGATGGACTCTTCGTGGGCGAATCGCCTCGTGTGAAAGCCCAAAGCACCATCGGCAGCGGAGATTCGCTTATTGGCGCGATGCTCTACTGGGTCGAACAGGGCTCCAGTTGGGCAGATGCCCTCAAATGGGGACTTGCCGCCGGTGCCGCCACAGCTGAAACCGATGGATCGAAGATCGGAGATAAAGCCATGATCCTGGAGCTTTTGGGTCGCGCCATCGTCCGCCCGGCTTAAGCTGCCAATTTCGTGGGTCAAACGCGCACCTTTCCCTTTCGATCGAATGGCTCCCATCGGCCATGAGCCAAGTGTGGAAGCGGCGATTTTCCCCCTCATCGCGAAGCGTA
Source organism: Armatimonadota bacterium (assembly GCA_018268255.1). Taxonomy (GTDB): domain Bacteria; phylum Armatimonadota; class Fimbriimonadia; order Fimbriimonadales; family Fimbriimonadaceae; genus UBA2391. Next base: position 266,134 of record JAFDWX010000001.1, read on the forward strand.
CTGAGGGGGATGAAAGGGGGAGATGAGCGGCCCACGGCAGGTCCGCGACCTCCAAAGAGGCTGTTGTGCTGCGCCTAGTTCGCCGCAGATTCCAGCACGCTCAGATCGGCGTACCAGTCATCGTTGAAGAACATCGTAGGCTGCTTGGCGGTAACCCACTTGCCATTCACTTTCACCTGGCTGGAACCCATCACCAAAAGGATGGCCTTCGTTCCTTTCGTGAGGTAACAGGTTCCGTGACCGACGTTTTTGGACGCACTCCAAGATCTCGCCCGGCCCCAGTCTCCCAGGCTCCCCATCGTGATGCCGTACGCACTGGATTTTGCGCAGTCGAGTGAAACACCGTTGATCTTGGAAGGGGCTGTGGCAGCGCACTGCATACCGACCGTTTCGCCCAATGCCCATCGAGCCAGATATCCCTCCGGCTCGACCAAGGATGGTGAAAAGGGACCCTTCAGTTCTTCCCGAGTGCCACCATTCCCGATACCAGACGAAACCAACACTGTTGGGATGGCGGCAAAGACAATTGGGTGATCCGATGGGTATGCCGCATAGCTGTCGCCAATCGGCAGACCGTCGGAAATTTCAGTCTTGGGTGGAAGAATGATTTGCATCTGGGAGACTGCCAAATCTACCATCGCTTGCGGATTTTCTCGGTTTTCGTGATTCTCCATCAAGATTTTCAGCCCCGGGCGCTTACCTCCAATGGTAACCGTTATGGAGCGCCTTGATTTTGCCACACACATGTCATAGCCCAAAGCAGAAGCTGCTGCTTCCACTCCCGGAAATTCGATGTTCGCTATTGCCAAGATGGCTAATGAAAACATCATTTGTTTGCCTCAGTTAGTTCACCGCAGATTCCAGCACGCTCAGATCGGCGTACCAGTCACCGTTGAAGAACATCGTAGGCTGCTTGGCGGTAACCCACTTGCCATTCACTTTCACCTGGCTCGAACCCATCACCAAAAGGATGGCCTTCGTTCCTTTCGTGAGGTAACAAGTGCCGTGACCGACGTTCTTGTTCGCACTCCAAGATCTCGCCCGGACCCAATCTCCCAGGCTCCCCATCGTGATGCCGTACGCACTGGATTTTGCGCAGTCTATTGAAACGCCGTTGACCTTGGAAGAGGTTGTGGCAGCGCACTGCATACCCACCGTTTCGCCCAATGCCCACCGAACCAGATATCCCTCCGGCTCGACCAGTGAGGGAGAAAAGGGCCCTTTCTGCTCTTCTCGGGTCCCCCCTATCCCGATGCCAGCTGAGACAAATGCGGTGGAATTCCCCGCGAAAACGAACGGATGCTCGGAAGCATAGGCTACATAACTGTCCCCAATTGGCAACCCGTCAGCTAACGAAACTCGTTCGCCAGTCACAACCGGCTTCCCATCCAGTGCCACTTCGACCCAACGGCTAGGGTTTATCTGCATTGAAGACCGGTCTAGTCGGAGACGAAGCCCCGGGCGCTTTTCTCCCACGGCGAAGTCAAGCAAACCGCTCGATTTGTTCGGCACTTGCTGATAGCCCAACTTTGTAGCTGCAGCTGCCACACCGGTGTAACGAGCTTGTGCCGTTACAAGAATTGCCAATGTTCCTATCATAATCTCTCCCAGCGAAAATTGACCAAGCAATGGCGGACGTGCGTCAATTTTCGAGGTGGGAAGGCTCGTTGCCTTAACTCACTCCCCTAGACCTTACAACAACACTATTTCGCAAGTAGTGCCGACTTTTCCATCATTCCTTGCCATTCTTTCACCACCGGAGGTGTGAACAGCGTGAAGTGGTTGCCGGGAACCAACTTGATCCAGGCATCGGAACCGAGGGATTTCAGATCGGCTTGAAGATAGCGAGTCGCACCTTCCAAATAAAACGTGTCTTTGTCACCCATCAGGATATGGATTTTGCCCTTGAGTTTTGGACCCAGTTCCTTCCAGTTGTTCCGCAAAGTCATGCCGATGTCGTATCGCTTCCAATACTCCACCACCTTCTTGTCGATCGCACCGGTGATTTGGTTGTGAAGCCGCATGTACTTTCCATCCGGACCTTTTGGGCTGAAAACCGCATCGAACGACTGGTTCTGTTCGCCACGGATGGGCTGCTCCATGGCGTTGAGCAACCGATAGGCGAGCGTTTTCCCATTTTCGAATCGCAAGATGGGCCGCTCCTTGCCCTTATCATCCACGAACATATTGCTGTCCTTATACAGGTTGACTCCGCAGAAATCCCTAAAATCCACGGGATCGGGGCTGCTGGAGTAGCATGCGCCGAACAGGTCCGGATAGGTCACCTGCAGCCACAACGAAGACCAACCTCCGCTCGAATGTCCGCCGACCAACCGGCCGCTGGAGTTCGCAATAGTCCGAAACGCTTGATCCACAGCTGGGAGAAACTCGGTGGTAAGCGCCTTGCCCCAAGGTCCGTTGTTGGCGCTGTCGGCAAATACGCAATGGCCCGTCGGACAATCCGGATCAAGGATGATATGGATCATCTCGGCAGTGCCCGTCTTGGTGCGAAAGGCCCGTATCGTCTGGGCTTCGTAATGAGTGCCGCCGTATCCAGGAATCTCGTAAAAGACTGGATAACGCTTCGAGCCTGAGCTGTAGGATTCAGGCAAGCCGACTGCTCCCATGATGTATATGGGCTTGCCGTAGAAGTCGCTCAGCAGCTTGCTTTGGACCTTAAACTCCTTAACTCGGTCCGACTCCTTGAAGGTGGGCTGAGGAACAACTTGGTCGCAATCCAGGGCTATGTCGGCTGGACTATCCGCACGAAGTTCGATCGTCTGGGTCTTGCTATAGAGGTTCCCGGGCGAGCTGCCCGGAGCCCGAGTTTGGTACAGATTGCGATCCACCACGACCTGCGCGCGCCATTGACCGGGATCGATTAACGCGAGCGGTTTGGGGAATGCCACAGCCTTGCCAAAATCCAAGACCAACTCCTTCCCCGGCTCGATTCCATCCACATCCAAGCTGAACATGGGTTCCGGCGCATACCAATCGGGCCCAAAGCGAGGCTCACCCACTTTGCGAGAAAGGTAGAGGATGACCTTTGCCGGAAATGGTGCATCCGCTGCCGAGGATGGGATGTGCAGAGTGAGTTTTGGTCCTGCCGGAGCGAAAAGCGAAAAGACCGCAACGGAAAAAGCCGCGAGAATGGGCATACCCTAATCTACTCGAACAACTGACCCGCAAATTCCTTGGGATCAAAATCGCGCAGATCCGATGCCTTTTCGCCGACTCCGATCAATTTGATCGGGATGCGGAAGCGTTCATACAAACCCACGAGAGCACCTCCGCGAGCCGTTCCGTCGAGTTTGGTAAGAATGAGCCCGCTGACCTTTGCGGCTTTGCTGAATTCCTCGGCTTGGCGAATGGCGTTTTGCCCCGTATTGGCATCCAGTACCAAAAGCACCTCATCCATAGGGCGACCCAATCCGCGTTCGGCGACCTTGGTCACCTTCGCCAATTCCAGCATCAGGTTCTCTTTGCTGTGTTGGCGACCAGCTGTATCCGCCAAAACGTAGTCGAATCCACGAGCTTTCGCAGCCTGAATGGCATCGAAAATCACCGCTGCGCTATCTGAACCCGGCTGAGCCCGGACAATCTCGCACCCCGTTCTTTGCGCCCAAATCTCAAGCTGCTCGATTGCCGCCGCTCGGAAGGTGTCGCCCGCAGCCAGAATGACCTTCTTGCCTTGTTTGGTGAGTCGCTCGGCCAGTTTGCCGATGCTGGTGGTCTTTCCCACGCCATTCACGCCGACGAAAAGGTAGACGGTCGGCTTCTCTTGGGCGAGCGCCAGTGCCTGTGATTCCTGGCTGAAGCGATCCGCGATGGCTTGCTTCAGCCGCTCCTTCATATCTGCTGGGTCGGTGATTTTCTCCGTGCGAACGGCCTTCCTCAGTTCTTCTAGGATCTGCTCGGTTGTGGTGACGTTTGTATCCGCCTGGAGCAGTGCCTCTTCCAGTTCCTCATAGAGCTGATCATCGATCACACCTCGGCCCATGAGCCGGTCGAACGTTTGCATCAGCCGTTTGAACATCGGATGACCAGTATATCAAGCCTGCGGAGGTGCCGTGACTTTGTCGATGAACTTCTCGGCAGCGTTGAAGATGCGGTCACGTCTTTTCGGATCGAGCCGATCCGCTCCACTGGCGATGGCAGCCATACGCGGGTTTTGCGAAAAGAAGTCCCGGTTCTTTTCGATGAAGCGCCAGTAGAGGCCATCCCAAACATCGCACCAGTCGCCTTTGTCGTGGTCGCTCATCCGCAGGATGTACGATGCACCGCTGAAGTAGGGCTTGGTGGCGAAGCAGCCGCCATCGGCGAACTGGGACATACCGAGAACATTCGGGCCCATGACCCACTCGGCGGAATCGATGAACATCTCCATAAAGTAGCGGTATGCCTCGCCAGGATCCACTTCGCACATCAACATCACCGCCCCAATCACCATGAGCCTCTCGATATGGTGGCAATAGCCATACCGCAGCACTCGGCGGATAGCATCATCCAATGCCGGAAGGCCCGTGTCGCCTGTCCACCACGATTCCTTGAGCAACCGTCGGTGATGGAACGGTCCCTTGGGCAGGTCCATACTGCTGTATTCGCGGCTAATGCCTCGGATGAACTCGCGCCATCCGATGATCTGGCGGATGAAACCCTCAAGACTCTCGAGTGGCACGTCGCGATCCAGCGCTGCTCGAACCACTTCAGCCGGCGTCAGCAGGCCCGTATTCAGTGCGGGAGTCAGTACCGAATGCCAGAGGACCGGCTCGTTTTTCTGGATGGCGTCCTCGTACGGTCCAAACTCTGGAAACCTCCAATCCAGAAAATCCTCCAACCATTCTCGACTTTGAGAATGGTCTACCGGATACTCAAAATCATATGCGCTCCCGGCATGATCCTTGAACACAACCGAAACCAAGTCCATGACTTCACGAGTCATCGCATCGGGTTTCGGACGCCAAACGTGCGGAATCTTCTTCCCCTCTGGAATGGCCCTCCGATTTTCGGTGTCGAAGCTCCATCGGTTGCCAACCGGGCGTTCTCCGTCCATCAGAATGTTTAGCCTTTTGCGATTGAACTCGTAAAATTCGGCCATCTTGCGCCGCTGATGTTTCTCGACATATTTCTCCCAATCCTCTGCCGACGTGAGGAACATCGGTGAGGCAGCGAGATCGAGGTCGATCCCCGCTGAATCCAGTTCTTTGCGGAGCTGGATGGCGAAAGTGGGGTCGGCAGGCTCAAAAGTGGCGATTCTGGTGATGCCTTTCTCTGAGCAGAAGTCGAGCAAGGCATGGACAAAAGGGCGATCATCGTGGGGATCCAGTTCGGTGTAATGGACCCGTCGTCCATCGTCGCGAAGTTCCTGCCGTCGGTGGCGCATGGCCGAAAGGAATAGCACGAGCTTCTGCTGGTGGTGCCGTGGCGACGTGCACAGCCCCATGTCCTCTCGCATGAAAATCGGCGCTTCTGGGAGGGCGGAGATATCTTGGAAGAGCTGGTCTCCCAGCAAAACAACAAGGTCCGACACGAAGGATTCTACGTGTCGGACTCAGGCGATTGGTCCTAGAAAAGACTCTAGGCGCCGGCGGTCTCGGCGATTTCCCATCGCGACTCGACAGAAGGAGCCACCCGAAGGGTCGCCAAAACTGTGCAATACTTCTCGTCGCTCAACTGGACGGCTCGCTCCACAGCCCCGGAGTCCAAGTTTTCGCCTTCCAGAATGTGCTTAACCCAAAGAGCCTTGTAGGGCCGAGGGTAGACGCCCTCTTCCGTTCGTTCGCCACCCACCTCGATCCGGTACGAGGTCACCTTCTGCTGCTTCTTACGCAGAATCGAGATCACATCCATGGCGCTGCATCCTGCCAATGATCCTAATAGAGCTTCCACCGGGGTTGGGCCCAGACCTTGGCCGCCAACTTCAGGATAGGCATCCATCGTGAACGGAATTCCCGTTCCACCGACCGATGTAAAGGCCATTTCGCCGCCCCAACTTACAACAACTTCTGGTTCCATATGTCTAGATTAGTGCCGGATAAGCATCAAAAGGATTCCTAGTGCTTCTCGAGCGGCCCAGCGAAGGTTTGCTCGGTCATCCGAATCGCCCCACCCTCTTCAAAGACTCCGCATTGGTTATCGCCATCGATTCCAGAGAAATGAAGCTCGTTGCCATCGAAGTCGGTCGCGTCGGCGTACCACTTCACCATGGATTGGGTGGATTTTGGCGCGTAGTGGCCAATCAGCGCACGCCGCCAGCGATCCGACGTCGTGTTGGGACCGCTCCCATGCACCAGAGCCCCATTAAAAAACAGCACATCGCCTGGCTGCATGCGAGGAGTGATGATCTCGGCGTCGGGCCGCAAAGGCACAGTAATCGTGGTGAAGCTTGCCTCAGTATCGGCCGGAATGGGGCACAGGATGGGATCGTTCTGAGTTCCTGGGACCACCATCATTCCGCCATTGGCTTCGTCGCACACATCGAGCGCCATCCACGCGGCAACGCAAGTGGCAGGCTGAACCCGAAGGTAGAACTGATCTTGGTGCAGCGCCTGACCTCTGGCACCAGGCGGCTTGAAATACACCATGGTCTGAACCGCCACCGGCTCGTCATCCATCATCTGAGCCAGATACGGCTTCAACCGCGGGTCGATCATAAAGTCACGGCAGACGGAATCCCATAGGTGCGGATGAATGATGCGGGGAAACTGCCTCAGGGGATCGGTCGCGTTGGGATCCCAGGTGGTGTCATCTCCGAGACAAGGTCCTTTCCGTACCTCCATCAGATGGTCCCGGATCGCGAGAGCCTCCTCCGTGCTGAAAAGAGACTTCCCAAGTGCCCAGCCCTCCCGGTGAAACTGCGCGATCACTTCGCCGAGCGAACTCACTTCGACCTCCAATTGTCGCTGTTGGCCACTACCGGGGATGTATATGCCGCCTTGAGCCGAGCCGGATCCTCTCTCCCGGAGCCGATCGACCCGCTCCAAGAAACGAAGTAGGCGAACCGCGTGCCGAATTTGAACATTCGGTCAGGATCAGGGACACCGCCGATCTCAGCGAGAGCCAGCATCTTCTTGCCGTCAAACTGGGCGATCATCTGGTCCCAAACGTTGGACAGCGGATCATTGTGGTCGGAGGGATAGCTGTCTACAGCCACGATATCCACCACGTCATCGCCGGGATACCAAGCAGGATCGATGGAGTTCCACACCCATATCAAATTGTCGAGCTTGTGGAACTTGGTCAGCCGGTCGAACATCAAGCGGTAAAGCTGCTTGCAGGGCTCGGGGCCCTTGGCTCCCCACCAGAACCACTTACCTTCGGCTTCGTGGAGCGGACGCCACAGCACCGGAACCTTGGCTGCTTGGTACTTCTTGAGTTGAACTGCGATCGCGTCGATGTCGCGGAGAATCAGTTTGAACTCGCGTGATTCCGGATTCGCCAGTGTCTTGCCGATATCGAACGTGGATGCGTTGGTGTAAAAGCCCTTGTACCACTTGGCATCGACTTCCTTGCCTTGGTCATCCTTGATCATCGCGTCGATCAGACCGGTAGGTGCATTCCAGTGCCAACTCAGCGTGACGAGCTGCCCTTTCTTGGCCTGGGCGATATGGCTTTCAGCTGTCCCTTCGGGGTTCGCGCCATGCTCAACTCGGCTAGGCGAGTAATCCATGAGGTCGCCGCCGAAAATCGCAGGCAGCTTTCCCGTGCTCTGCTGGATGAATGCGTTGTCTTTCTCATCGTACTGGCCGGTAAGCATGCGCTTTCCGTAGCCCTTGGCGAGAATCTCCATCACCGCCTTGGCTTCGGTGGAGGCGTTGGGGGAGACCAGAGTGGCCGGGACAGGCTTGATTGCAGCGGGCACAGGAGCGTAATCGAGCTTGACAAAGTCGAGGTCGTACCAGCCCCATCCCTTCAAGACTTGAATCTCATTCTCGCCGTCTTTCAACTCGACCTTGCCTGCCTGATATTCGGCGAAAGTGTCGGATTTGGGAAAGTGGCCAGAATAGCTGGCTCCGTTCACCTTGAGATCGAAGCCTTTGTCTCCGCTGGTCGTGCGAAATCCGACGACGACCTTGTAGATGCCTCCCTTGGCGCCGAATTTCCACGCGACCGACGATTGATCGGTGGTGAACCCGGTGACATATCCGGTTCCGGAGAAGCCTGAGCCATCTTTGCTGGCAGTCACGCCGGTCAAGGTGCCCTTTTCCGCTTCCAATTTGATCGGCGCGGGCGGAGGCGATGCCAGGGCTTCCGTAGGGGTCGCCGAGTTCTGGCACGCCATCAGAGCGATGGGCAGCAACGCTGCCAAGCCGAGCAAAAGCCGATCCTGTCGCAACATACAACGGTAGCTTATCTGGTATCAGCGCCTCCTGACGACGCGATATTAGATTTTCATTCGGAAGGGTCTCTGGGAACTGACCAGTTGGTACACCTCTTCCACCTGTTCATGACATGGTCCGTAAAACTCCTCGCGTTCGATCCAGGTACACCTTGGGCATGAGTTCCTACAATGATGTCATCCAAAAGCTGATCCCCAATCTGGGCGCCTTTTCTGGTTCGGATCTCGAGGTCCACACGCCCATCGATGGCAGCCAGATCGCCGGACTTAGGATGCACAGCGCCGCCGAGGTTGGAGAAGCAGTCGGGCGAGCCGTCCAAGCTTTCCGTGAGTGGCGCGAGGTTCCAGCTCCACGCCGTGGCGAGCTGATCCGGCTTCTGGGGAACCAGCTGCGGGACCACAAAGAGGAACTGGCCCAACTTGTCACCATCGAGTGCGGCAAGATCCTTGAGGAGGGCCGAGGCGAGGTCCAAGAGATGATCGACATCTGTGACTTTGCCGTGGGCTTGAGCCGCCAGTTGTACGGCCTCACCATTCAGAGCGAGCGGCCCAACCACGTGATGCAGGAAAACTGGCTGCCGCTCGGCCCAGTGGGAATTATCAGCGCATTTAACTTTCCGGTTGCGGTGTGGAGTTGGAATGCGGCCTTGGCCATTGTCTGCGGCGACCCGTGCATCTGGAAGCCCAGCGAGAAGACTCCGCTCACGGCTCTCGCGGTTCAACACCTGTTTGAGAAGGCTTTGCAAGAGTTTGGCGATGCGCCAGAGCATCTATCTCAAGTCGTCATCGGCGATGCTGTGATCGGCAACGCCCTTGTGGAAGACCCGCGAGTGCCCCTCATCAGTGCGACCGGTTCAACCAGAATGGGCAAGGCGATCGGGCCCAAAGTCGCGGCTCGATTCGGCCGTTCGCTGCTGGAGCTTGGTGGCAACAACGCTATCATCGTCACCGAATCCGCTGATCTGGGCATTGCGATTCCGAGCATCGTTTTTGGCGCGGTCGGCACTGCAGGCCAGCGATGCACGTCCACTCGGCGCGTGATCGTCCATCGGTCTCGCTTCGAGGAAGTATGGGCGAAGCTGGAATCGGCGATTCGGCAAGTCGGAGCATCGAAAATTGGCAACCCGCTGGAACCGGGCACCTTGGTCGGCCCGCTGATCGACGAAATGTCTTTCAACAACTTGCAGAAAGCCTTGGAAGCTGCCCGAGCGAGCGGAGCCACTGTGATCGGTGGCGATCGCGTGGCGATTGGCTCAGGCGGTTTTTACGTGCATCCGGCGCTGGCTAGGCTCGACCGGCAGATTGAGACGATGCATCACGAGACCTTTGCACCTCTGACTTATGTCCTTCCCTACGACACGCTGGATCAGGCACTGGAGATTCACAACGAGGTTCCGCAGGGGCTCAGTTCGGCGATCATGACGACCGACGTGCGAGAAGCCGAGTACTTCAAACGCCACAGCGATTGCGGCATCGCCAACGTGAACATCGGCACGAGCGGTGCGGAAATCGGAGGGGCATTCGGAGGCGAAAAAGAGACTGGAGGAGGGCGAGAATCCGGAAGCGACAGTTGGAAAGCCTACATGCGGCGACAGACCAGCACCACCTATTTCGGAAAAGATCGTCCAGCCCTTGCGCAAGGGATTAGATTTGACGTTTAATCAAAGAGCACCAGCAAGCTTGCTTGAATTCAAAGACGATGTCGAATCGTTTCGAATTATGAGACCAGATTTATGCCGATGGGTGCATACTTTAGGCAGGACCGATTGAACAATGCAGTTTTGTGATGGATTTAATTGGGGCGTATCCACCGCCTCTTATCAGATTGAAGGTGCGGCAAATGTCGGAGGTCGAGGTCCCAGCGTTTGGGACATGCTCTGTCGCAAGCCAGGCGCGGTGTGGAACGGCCAGTCCGGTGAGGAAGCCTGCGACCACTATCATCGGTACAAAGAAGACGTTGCGCTGATGAAGGAGTTGGGCGTCAAGGGCTACCGTTTCAGTATCGCTTGGCCCCGAGTTATGCCCGAAGGCAAGGGGGCGATCAACGAAGAAGGATTGGCCTTCTACGATCGTCTCGTGGATGAACTCCTCGCCGCTGGAATCACCCCTTGGTGCACGCTCTACCACTGGGATACTCCTCTGGCGCTCTATCACCAGGGCGGATGGATGAATCCCGACAGCCCGGAGTGGTTCGCCGACTACACGCAAGCGGTGGTCGACCGGCTTTCAGATCGGATCAGCCACTGGTTCACGCTCAATGAGCAGCAGTGCTTTATCGGTTTGGGGATGCTTGACGGCGTCCATGCACCCGGAGACAAACTCGCCTTTGCGGAAGGTCTCTTGGCGGCGCACCATTCGATGAAGGCCCACGGGCGAGCCGTGCAAGTCATCCGAGCTCGCTCAAAGACCAATGCCAAAGTGGGAATGGCGCCAGTTGCCGGATTGTTTTATCCAGATACCGAGTCGCCGGCCGATATCGAGGCCGCACGCAAGGGCACCTTCGCCGTTTTGAAGAAGGATCAGTGGCAGCAGAGTTGGTGGATGGACCCCATCATGTTCGGCCACTACCCAGAGGATGGGCTCAAGCTCTTTGGTGCAGATGCTCCCAAGGTCAAGCCGGGCGATATGGAGATCATCCAACAGCCGCTCGACTTTTTCGGAATGAACATCTACCATTCCCCTCGAGTGAAAGCGGGGCCCGATGGCAATATGGAGTTTGTGCCACGACCGGTTGGTGCGCCGCTGACGGCATTCCGCTGGCCGGTGGAGCCGGAGTGCCTTTATTGGGGTGCCAAGTTCTATTATGAGCGGTACAAACTGCCGATCGTGATCACCGAAAATGGTCTGAGCAACCAGGATTGGATCGCTCAGGATGGCAAGGTGCACGATCCGCAGCGAATCGATTTCCTGCATCGCCACCTGCTGCAGCTTCACCGCGCGTACAGCGAGGGCGTGGATGTGCAAGGCTACTTCCAGTGGTCCCTGATGGACAACTTCGAGTGGGCGGAAGGCTACAAAGAGCGATTCGGCCTGATCTACGTCGACTACCCGACGCAGAAGCGAATTCCAAAGGACTCGTACCACTGGTACAAGGAAGTCATCGCCACCAACGGCGCCAGTTTAGAACTGAAGCAACCCGCTATTCGGTAAGACCTGATAGTCCGGGAACGAGCTAGACCAGAAAGTGGTTTTCTGGTCTAGCTTGTTTATGAATGGCGCAATTCTAGGCAGTTGGCCACGCCTGGTGAGTATCTAGGATGGACTCCGGGCAAGTATTCGAAGACCCACGGGGATGGCGCAGAAAGGCTCTGCGCACTGCCCTTTTCGTCTTTGCAGGCTTCGTCAGCACCACGTTCACGCTCTTTCTGATTTCGATGGGCATCTTGGTCGTCCGTAATCCCTCGGATCTCGGCGGACGAATCAGGCAACATCTCGACCCGAAGGCGAAAGGCGCAGTTGACAAGACTGCGAGGCAACTCAAGCGTGAGATCGAAACGCACCCAAGGTTGGGGCGCGCAACATGGACCTCAGGTGATCCGCTGATCATTGGCTATTACGCGCCTTGGGAACCCGCAGGTCTTGCGTCGCTCAAGGCTTGCGCATCTCACCTCACACACCTTGCACCGGTATGGCTAACGCTTTCAAAGGATGGCACTTTGGATACAAGCGAACTTGATCCGGAGCGCAACACCAAGAATCGAGAGGTCCTGATGGTCTGCAAGCGGAACCGGGTGAAAGTTCTTCCCGTTCTGACAAATGTTAACGAAACTGGCTTCGACGCAAAGAGACTTGGGGCTTTGCTCAAAGATCCGGTCCTTGGGCAAAGGCTCATCGACTCAACGGTTCGGGTTTGTCGTTCGAACCACTTCGCTGGAATAAATCTGGATTTCGAGCTCGTTGAAGACGGGGAGGTTTCGGCGTATGTATCCTGGTCTACCCGGCTGGCCGAATCCCTCAAGTCAAATGGTCTCACCGCAGTAGCAGATATCCCTGCCGATGCGACGCCACAACTGATCGCAGGATTAGCGAAAAGTTTCGACTATCTTGTGGTCATGGCCTATGACGATCACGCCGAGTCGAGCGCCGCAGGTCCAGTCGCTCCAATCAACTGGGTAGACCGACAGCTTGACCACGTGCTGAAATACTCACCGGAAAGTAAAGTGGTGCTCGGTCTAGCCAACTACGGCTACGACTGGCCGCGATCTGGAGGCGAGGGCCAATCAGTGACCTTTGAACAGATCATGATGGCGTCCCAAAAGTCCAAGTCTGCCGTAGATTTCGATCCAGACTCGATGAATATGCGGTTGACCTACCAGGATGACACCGGAAAGAACCACGTGATCTGGGCTGTGGACGCACCCTCTGCCTACAATGAAATCTTAATCGGTCGGGAACGGAGACTCGCAGGATTTTCCGTGTGGGCCTTGGGAATGGAGGATCCTGGACTCTGGAATGTCCTCGATTCACGATCTCAACGTAGTCTGAAATCTCTTAAAGATCTGGAAGAGATTCGATTTCCGTTCGGAGTCGTGTATCAAGGCAAAGGAGAGATTCTCGACGTCATTTCTCGTCCAACAATCGGCGAACGTCGGATTTCGACAGACCCGGAAAGCGGGTTCATCGACACAGTCGACTATCTACGGCCGGGAAGCTCATATCTCATCCAAAAATCCGGATATCAGCCTGGCAAGATCGTGCTGACTTTTGACGACGGTCCGGATCCACAATACACTCCGAAAATCCTTGACATTCTCAGGGAAAAGCACGCCACCGGGACGTTCTTTTGCATCGGCGAGAATGTGGAGTCTAACCCCAGCATCGTCCAAGACCTGGCCACAGCAGGTATGGAGATTGGCAATCACAGCTATACACATCCAAACTTGGGCACGGTAACTCCTCAGCGAGCCGCCCTGGAAATTACCGCCACAACCCGTGTGATTGAGGCCATCACGGGGCGCTCAACCCGTTTGTTCCGACCTCCTTATAACGCTGATTCCCAGCCAGAAACCGTCGAAGAGGTCCGTCCAGTCGATGACGCAGGAGCCCTCGGCTACATTTCGGTCGGTGAGAATGTTGACCCACACGACTGGGACCCAACCATCATGGATTCACGTGGAGTCTTGCGACCTCGCACTCCTCAGGACCTCGTGAAGTTCGTTCTCGATGACCTCGAGCGGAGGAAAGGCACCGACAACGAGGGCAACATTGTGCTGCTCCATGATGCGGGTGGAGATCGGACAAACACGGTCAAGGCCTTGCCAATTCTGATTGACAAGCTTCGCTCCGCTGGCTACAAAATCGTGCCTCTAAGCGATTTGATGCAGACATCTCCAGCTGCTCTGATGCCATCAATTCCACCGAGTCGACAGCAAGCCCTCGTGCTTGATCGAATTGTGTTTTCTTGCGTGCATTGGATCCAAGTGCTCCTAACCTATGGGTTTATCTTGGCAATCGCCATAGGGATCGTTCGATCTCTTGTGACCATAGGGCTGGCACTTATACGCTATTTCAGGCACCGTTCCCCGCAGTTGGTCCACAGTCCACAGGTCGACGTAGTGATCGCCGCATACAACGAAGAAACCACGATTGTTGCGACGATTTCAAGTGTGTTGGCAAGCACGTATCCTGTGAGGCAAGTTGTGGTTGTGAATGATGGTTCTACCGATGGAACATCTGCTGCAGTACTCCAGACTTTCGGCACAGACGCCAGAGTCAAGCTCGTGGAAAAGACTAACGGAGGCAAAGCCTCTGCTCTTAGGGTTGGTTTGGAGCACTCCGACTCTGAGCTCTTGGCCTTCATTGACGCCGATACACATCTTGAGGCAAGCGCTCTGGAGCACTTGGTTTCGCACTTTGGCGACCCAAAAGTTGGTGCAGTTGCGGGCAACGTTCTGGTCGGCAATGTCGTGAATATGGTCACTGCATTGCAGGCGGTCGAATATCGCACGAGTCAGAATGTAGAACGCCGCGCTTACGAACTTCTGAACATGATCACGGTGGTTCCCGGCGCTATTGGGCTGTGGCGGCGGGAGGCAATCGACACTGCAGGAGCCTGGCAGGCCGACACTCTTGCCGAAGATATGGACCTTACTTGGCGCGTTCGCATGGCAGGGTATCGAATCGTCACCGAATCGCGTGCGGTCGCGATAACTGAGGCTCCAGAATCATGGCGCGCCCTATTTAAGCAGAGATTCCGGTGGTCACTCGGCACGTTGCAGTGCCTCTACAAAAACAAACGGGCCATCGGACGATACGGTTGGTTCGGACGGTGTGCATTACCAAGCATTCTGATCTTCCAGATCCTCTTTCAGTTGCTCGGGCCGCTTGTTGACTTACAACTCCTTTTGGTGATGCTTGGCTTTGTTTTTAGCAGGCTTCAGGTAGGTTCCGGGGAAATTTCCTCGGTTGGAAATTACGAGTCTCTTAGGCTCGCACTTGAGCTCTATGCGCTATTTTTTAGCATCGAATTTTTCAGCGGGATGCTGGCGTATTGGATGGACCGCGCGAAGCCAACCCAACTACTCTGGTTATTTGCACAACGCTTTGCCTACAGGCAACTCATGTACCTGGTAATGCTGAAATCGCTCTGGCGAGCATTGGCAGGAAGCCGGACAGGATGGGGGAAGTTGCACCGCACAGGCAACGCAATCTCCAACACTCCATAGACACAGACGCCATGAAGGAGTACTACCTTCATGGCGCTTGGGTTTGTCAATCGCTAAGCAGTAGCAGCGAATTTGGTTGTAAGCGTGATGGGCACCGATGCAAGAGCCTTGCTCACAGGACAGCCGGTCTTCGCCATCTCTGCGAACTTGGTGAAGCCTGCCTCGTCCAGGCCCGGGACGTCACCTTCGGTCTCAAGGTCGATCTTGGTGATTGCGAAACCTGCATCCTGCTTTTCAAAATGAACTGTGGCCGTGGTCGAGAGTCGATTGGGCGTGTGGCCTTCCTTGCCGAGCATTGCGGAAAGCGCCATGTTGAAACATCCGGCGTGGGCGGCGGCGATGAGCTCCTCGGGGTTGGTGCTGGTGCCATCTTCGGCTCGCGATCTCCAGTCGTAGGGGCCGGAATAGGCTCCACTCGCAAGGTCGATTTGACCTTTGCCCTCTGTCAGGCTTCCGTTCCAAACTGCTTTTGATTTTCGTGCTGGCATATGTTGATTCTCCTCCTCGTTCTGCGCTCGGGAGCGCATTGCGTTTCTACGCTCAGGATATCTGGATTGTCCTGGTGATTTTTGGGTCGAGTAGATGCTTGCCTTGTTGAATTCCGCTCGTCTCCCCCTTGGTCCCCCTCAACCGGCTTCGCAGTGAGGGGGAAATGGTTCCTTCCTCAACGGGAGGCAAAATTCCCAACTTCGCGCCGCTTTGGGGAGAGAGGATGGGTGCGGCGAAGCCTCTCGGGTCCCATCCTCGGGCGTGGCTCCGGGCCCAAGCGGCGCATTCTCTCCCCCTGGATTAAAGCATCGAATACGGATCGACATCCACGATCATTTGGACGCCGGGTGGAGGCTCGACGCCAAGCGCTTCCCGAACCTTGGCAGCCGATTGGCCCACGGGAATTTTCACAAGCACATGATCGCGCCACTGGGAGTTCAAGCGTTCCAAAGCACAGTCCACAGGCCCCAACACCAACCATTCATCAGAGAGCGCGCGGATTTTCATCGCCGTGGCTTCTGCAAATCGCCGCATGACGGGTCGATTCTCACCGGAAAAAACCAAGTTGACCAATTGCGAAAACGGAGGATAGTGCGCCCATCGCCGTTCCTCGATCATCGACTGGTAGAACCGTTCGTAATCATGTTCGGCAGCGCACTCGACCGCCACATGGTGCGGATTCATAGTCTGGATGACCACCTCACCCGCGTGCTCGCTCCGGCCAGCGCGGCCCGCAACTTGCGAAAGTAATTGGAATGTTCTTTCGCTCGCCCGGAAATCCGGTAGGTTCAGGCTGATATCCGCTGCGATGACTCCCACCACAGTCACCTTCGGAAAATCCAGGCCTTTGGCGACCATTTGGGTGCCTACCAAGATGTCCAGCTCTTCGCCTCGGAATCCGGTTAGAATTTCCTCCAACGCGCCTTTTCGGGCAACGACGTCCCGGTCCAGTCGCGCTACCCGAGCCTGAGGAAATTCAATGGAGACTGCTTCCTCAACCTTCTCGGCCCCTGCGCCAAATGGAGCCACTTTCTCGCCTCCGCAGGAGGCACATGTCTCGGGAGCGGCTTGCTCGTACCCACAGTGGTGGCAACGGAGTTTGCCAACCCTCTTGTGGTAGCTCAAAGTGACCGCGCAGTTTGGACAGACAAACTGGTGACCGCAATCTCGGCAGACCAGGAACGGGGCAAAGGCTCGACGATTGAGGAACAGAATGGTCTGCTCACTCCTCTCCAGTGCAGTCTCGATTTTTTCCCTTAAGAGCGGAGAAAACAGTGACGGCCGACCCTCGCGATACAGCTCCGCAAGGTCTTGCACGTGGACGGTTGGCAACTGGGCGGAGGCGGCTCGTTTGGGTAACCGTAGGAGTTCGAATTCCCCTTGCTGAGCTCGGAAGAAAGACTCGATACTCGGAGTCGCTGAACCCAGCACAATTGGACAAGTTGAAATTTCTGCCAGCTTGAGGGCGAGCTCTCGCGCCTGATATCGAGGGCTGTTTTCTTGCTTATAGCTCGCCTCATGTTCCTCGTCCAGCACGATCAAACCCAGATTGGCAAGCGGAGAAAAAAGGGCACTGCGGGCTCCTAAGACGATGGGAGCTTCCCCACTCGCGATCCTCATCCAATTGCTGAGGCGATCTTGCGGCGAAAGGTTGGAGTGCAAGACAGCTACTTGGGAACCGAAACGAGAACGCAGTTGACCGATGACCTGTGCTGTCAATGCGATTTCGGGCACCAGAAACAGAATCTGGCGACCCGATTTGAGCGCAGCCTCTGCCGAGCGCAAGAAAACTTCCGTTTTCCCACTGCCGGTCACCCCATACAGCAAAAACTTCGTTGTCTGGTGCGCTTGAACTGCATGGACTATGGACGTGATCGCTGCGGCTTGGTCCTGGTTCGGGTCCGGTGCTTGGACTCTGCGTGATACCAATTCATCGACTTGCTGGAGCAGCCCTGCCGTGACCAAAGCCCCCACCGTGGCATCGCTCACCCCCGCCATGGCTTTGATTTCGTGAGCGCTAAAACTGGTGCCTTCTGCGCCTTGGAGTTCCATCAAAGTCATGGCCATGGCTGGCCGTTTCCGAGCCTTTTCTTTCAAAAAACGCTCGATGAGCTCCGAATCTGGATTGAGCCGCAACGCTCCCGCGAGTTTGCCTCTAGCGGAAGATGGCAGTACGGAGAGAACCTCCTCGACCAGACCGAGCCTTTTGAGCGCCCTAAGCTGACGTTTTGCTCCTGCGGTGATCGGCTTTTGCTTCGATTCCGTAAGTCCGTTTTCGAGGTCTCGCAAGGTGCGAAGAGTTTCGAGTTGGGCGGGCGGCAATGTGGCTGCCTCCACGCAATCTGCGGCCCCCGTTAGCTTCCAGCGGGTTACAAGTCGATCACGGAGCCCCGGAGGCATCACGAGTCCAACGCATTCGGCGAGGGAGCAAAGTGTGGACTCAGCCGTGAGATGAAGCAGTTCCATGACCGGAGCGGGTATAGCCGCACCTTCGATCTTGCCCACGACAGGCTTGAGTGAACTTGCCGGAAAGCCGAGTTCGACTTCGGAAACTTCACGCTGGCCGATCACCAAGCCAACTACCGTGCGAGGTCCGAGTGGCGCCACCACCAGATCGCCAATGGAAACGCCTTCCACCGCGCCGTAAGTATAGGGATCTTGCTTTCCTGCAACGCGGACATCGAAAACCACATCCAGCACCTGCAAACCAGGTTGCGAGACCACAGCCATGCTTGCGGTGGCGCGAGTTTCCATGAACCTCTATAGTTTGGCGGTTGAGAACCGCATTTTGAGCAAGCTTCGGATTTGGATGAGGGTGAAACCGATCAAAATGGCGCCCATCACCCACGCGGCAGCCGTAGCGTAACCGAACTTAAGGAACATAAACGCGTTTTTCCAGATCTCCAGCCCGAGAGTGTTCGTCGCATCCAGCGGACCACCGAACGTCAGGACAAAAATATTCTCGGTGGCTTTGAATCCCGCGATGAAGACCCCCAGCAGGTTGATCAGGACAAGGGGCTTGATGCCAGGCAAGGTGATGTACAGGATTTTGTGGATCCAATTTGCGCCGTCCAAATCCGCCGCTTCGTAGCGCTCCTGGGGCACGTTTTTCAGCGCAGCAAGGTAAAGGATAGACCCTGGTCCAGCCCCAGCCCAGATTCCAGGCAGGACCACTGCGAGCATCGCAAGGGTCGGATCTCCCAACCAGTCATGGGTCAGGTTGATCGGTGCCCACCCAACTGCCTTAACGAGAGGATTGACCAAATTGATGAACGGAGCCAAGATCACATTGAGAAGGCCCTGCTCCGTCTTATCGTAAAACTGCCGCCACAAGAAAGCAATGACGATGGGCGAGGTCATCGCAGGCAGATAGAACACGGTGCGGAAAAACACCTTGCCACGCGGGATCTCGTTGAGCATCAGAGCCAGGATGATGGGCATAAAGAAACCGATCAGGAGCGAGAGTCCAACATACACAAAGCTGTTCATCAGCGATTTGTAGAAGATCGGAGATGTGAAGACTTGAATGAAATTATCAAGACCGACCCATCGTTCGCCCTTGATAATCTTGTAGTCCTGAAAAGCAATTTGAAGGCCTCGTGCGAGCGGATAGTACGCCCACACCAGCAGACTCGCCACCGCCGGTGCCAAGCACAAAGCGATAAATCCGTAGATGCGCGCCTTGGAAGACCCTGCGATTAGGCGTTCTTCCACCACTTGGCGGTTTCGGACTGCCCGGAAGATCTGCCATCCCGCAAAAACTCCGGCAACCAGAACAAATCCGGTCAGGATGCCGATTGCCCAGGCTCGTTCTCGCGCCACCACATCCGGCGGTTTGTAGCCCAGCAACTTCTCGTCCATCTCGGTTTGGGCCTGCTTAAGTATCTCGATCGCCGGTGTGTTCGGGTCGAGGCGTGCCTTGTCCAACGCATTGTCGAGGACGGTGTACACCTGTTGGCAGTTTCTTCCGTAGGGTTCCGGGTGGCCATTCTTGAACAACTCGCGATTGGCTTTGACATACGTCGGATCCACCTGAGCGACCAAGTCCTTGAATCCGAATTTCTCGAGATAGAGCGGATTGACGAGGTTCGCCATTCCCATCTCAACAAAGCGCTGGGTATTCACGCGGGCCGCTTCTTCGCCCGCGAAGAACTGGATGAACTTCCAACAAGCCTCAAGCTTCTTGGGATCCTTAATCGTGGCATTGATTGCCCAAGAGCCTGCATTGATCTCGTTGCTGCTGCCTCCGGGGCCTGCGGGCATGGCGGCGCATCCGATAAGCGACGGAGGAAGGTCATTGGCGGTCGCCAGCACCACGTCGTTGGTGTAGGCGAACCACATGCTCACCTTGCCTTGGCGAATATCACCTGGATAATCCACGGAGATCTTGGCGGCAGGGCCATAGATTTTCCCATCTTTGCCCTTCCATTTTTCGTTGACCAGTCTTCGGAAGAAGTCAACGGCTTTTGCCGCTTGCGGCGTACCCAGCTTGCTCTTCCAAACACCAGTCTCCGTGGGTCCGACAACTTCGCCACCGGCTTGGTAAACGAAGTTGCTCCAGAGGTATCCCGGTGGGTTGCTGAATGCGAACCCAGCTCGATTGGGGTCGCTTTCAACAATGCGCTTGCAGTACTCCAGAAGTTCATCCCAAGTCTTCGGCGGCTTCTGGGGGTCCAATCCAGCCTCGCTCAGATGGTCCTTGCGGTAGTACAGACCTAAGGCTACTTGGAACCACGGAATCGCATAAATGTGCCCGTCGTAACTCTTGATGACATCGAGGATGATGGGATTCGCCCTATCCAGAACCTTCGGATCGCGGGCGACAAAATCATCCAGCGGACGACAAAAGCCCTGATCGATGAAGTTGTAGTACTGGCGGAAGTTGACGTAGAAAATATCCGGTGCATTGGCTCCGGCCATAGACATCAAGAACAATGAGTCGGCCTGCTGGCCAACCAGTTCCAACCCCCCCGCGTTCATGACCCGGACGTCGGGGTTCTGCCTTTGAAACTCCTCGAATACGGCTCTACGAGCCAACGAGCGTGGGTCGGTAGCTTCCTTTGGCGGGATGCCATACCCCGGCCCACCCATCATCCGGATGATCGTTTGCTCGGGACAAGCGAAAGCGGCTAGGCCGAAAACCAGTATGCATAGCCAAACCGAGCGAAGCACGGTTCATAGTAGCAAATCTGGTGCGTGCAGAGTCACTCTCAAATGGTGGTTGGCTCACAAGATTTTTGTGAATGGCAGTTGATGCGATGTTGGTAACATCAAGTTGAAAGTCAACCATTTTCCAGCACCCGTAGAAAATGTTGTTGTATACTAGACATATGTTCCACTGTAGCGGTAAAGTGGAGTCAAAATACGTGGACTAGAGGAAACTTGTGGCAGTAGAAAAAGCAACCCCAGCCGATCGCGAACGAGCATTGGATCTCGCGCTCTCTCAACTTGAAAAGCAATTCGGGAAGGGCGCGATCATGCGTCTCGGATCGGGCGAGCGTGAGCCAATCGAGGCAATCTCAACTGGATCACTGAGCCTTGATATGGCCCTGGGCATCGGCGGATTACCCCGAGGTCGCGTCATCGAAATTTATGGCGGCGAATCCAGCGGTAAAACCACCCTTGCCCTTCATTGCGTGGCAGAGGCGCAGAAAAATGGCGGTCTCGCTCTCTACGTCGATGCGGAACATGCGCTCGATGTCGAATACGCCCGGGCACTGGGCGTTGATATCGACCGGCTCTATATCAGCCAGCCGACGAGCGGTGAAGAAGCTCTTGAGATTGTGGACTCTATCGTAAGCTCCGGTGCCGTCGATATTGTCGTTCTCGACTCGGTGGCTGCGTTGGTTCCGCGAGCGGAAATCGAGGGTGAGATGGGCGACAGCCACGTGGGTTTACAGGCTCGAATGATGTCGCAGTCGCTCCGCAAACTGGGCGGTTCAATCAACAAGAGCAAAACATGTGCGATCTTCATCAATCAGCTGCGCGAGAAGATCGGCGTGATGTATGGCAACCCCGAGACAACGCCTGGTGGCCGCGCGCTCAAGTTTTGGGCGAGTGTGCGATTAGAGGTTCGAAAGGCCGATGCCATCAAGGTGGGCACGGATCAAATCGGTTCGCGCACGAAAGTGAAGGTTGTGAAGAACAAGGTCGCTCCGCCGTTCAAGCAAACTGAGTTCGATGTCATTTTCGGCAAGGGCATCAGCAAGTCTGGAGACCTTTTGGACGTTGCTGTGGCGCGAAACATTATCGGAAAAGCTGGCACCTACTTCAACTATGGGGAGACTCGTTTAGGGCAAGGACGCGACAATGCTCGCAATTTCCTAGACTCCAATCCAGCGATTTTCAAGGAAATAGATGACAAAGTCCGGGCGATGTTCGCTGCGGAGCGAGCCAGCGCCCTGGTGAGCGCCCCAGTCGATAAGGACGACGAGGAAGAGCCTCTGGACCAATGACGTGGTCCGGCGACCAGAGCAACGCTCTCGCCCTCGCCCTTAAGAAGCTCCAATCGGGCGACCGATTGGAGCAGGAAATCAGGGACCTCCTCGCCACGGAGAACTTTTCGGAAGATGTTCAAAACGAGGTGATCAGTTCTCTCCAGAACTGGTCGCTCCTTAATGATTCGCGCACTGCTGGCAATCGGACCGAAATCCTCCAACGCCGCGGATACGGCAAGCTGAAAATCCTGGAGGACCTTGAGCGTCGAGGCGCCCCGCCAGACGTGCTCGCATCCGTCGACTCGCTTTGCGAGCCGGACGTGGAGGTTGAAACTGCCAGGAAAGCTCTCTCAGGAAAAAATCGTAGCAAAATTCAGGCTGCTAGGTTTCTTGCCTCTAGGGGCTTCGAACAGGAAGTCATTGAGCAAGTGATCGAAAATCTGGAGTCATACTCCGAGTAGGGAGTTGGAATCGATCGAATCGGAAAAACTGACCGGGCTACTTCAAAATCTTCAAGACCGTTTGGCTGAGTTGGATCGGCGTGCGGCGGATTTGTCTGTCAGGGAAGAAGCTCTATTACAGCGAGAACACCAAGTGGCGAATCTCACCCAAGCTGAAGCTGAGCGAAGAGTCCTGCTTCGAGCTGCGGAGAGCCTCCAGCGCGAAATCAAACATCGAGAAGTCGAACTTGAGGCCCAGTTGGAGCACGCGGCCCGACAAAAACTCCTTACCGTGATGGAACGTCAGACGGCAGCGGTTGCCACCGAAGCCACCATGGCTGTGGTTTCCCTGCCCAACGATGAGATCAAGGGGCGCTTGATCGGACGAGACGGGCGCAACATTCGTTCGTTCGAGCAGGTGACCGGTGTCGACCTCATCATCGACGACACGCCCGGAGTGGTCACGGTTTCCAGCTTTGACCCCGTTCGTCGCGAAACAGCCCGGGTTGCTCTCATCAACCTCATGCTGGATGGTCGGATCCACCCGGCGCGCATCGAAGAGCTGTATGAACAGGCTCAGGCACAAATGAGTAAGAGCATTCGAGAAGCAGGCATCGAAGCCGCGAGGGAGGCGGAGGTCCAGCTTCCGACCGCACTTATTGAAACAGTCGGCCACCTTCGTTTTCGCCAGACTTACGGACAAAACGGCCTAGCACATTCAATCGAAGTGGCCCTAATCGGCGCCTCGATCGCCGGTGAGCTTGGGTTTGATGAGTCGGACACCCGCATAGCGGGCTTTTTGCACGATATCGGAAAGGTTCTTGGACCCGAGTACGGTCCCAGCCATGCGCTTGCCGGGATGGAATTTGTCCGGCCCTTTGGATTTTCTGGCCGAGTTCTCAACGCGATTGGCGCCCACCACAACGAAATTGAGCCAACGTCTCCTGAAGCACAAATCGTGATCATTGCCGACAAACTCTCGGCCGCACGACCTGGCGCACGAAGGGGCAACCTCGAACACTACGTCACTCGCATGTCCGAATTGGAGTCAATCGCGTCGGCGTATCCAGGCGTCGATCGAGCCTTTGCGGTGCAAGCAGGCCGTGAGCTGAGGGTTTTTGTAAAACCTTTGGAGGTGAATGATGACCAGACTCGCCAAGTAGCCGAGGACCTTTCTCGCGCAATTCAAAGTCAACACAGCTTTCCGGGATCCATCAAGGTCGTCGTTATCCGCGAATACCGGGTTCAATCCAATAGCCGATGAGCACCTACCGCATTTTGTTTTTGGGCGACATTGTGGGCAAGCCTGGCCGAAAGGCCGTTAAGGAAGGGTTGCCGAGCCTCCAAGATTCGCTCCAACCCCTATTCACCATCGTCAATGGCGAAAACTCTGCAGGCGGAGTCGGCATCACCCCAGATATCGCCGAAGAGCTTTTCCAGCAGCACGTGGACGCGATTACGCTCGGCAATCACGCCTACAATAAGCGTGATATCTACTCCTATCTGGACCTGAACAAGCCCATCGTGCGGCCCGAAAACGTCCCGGAATCGTGTCCCGGCAGGGGACATACATCCGTTACCAAGGATGGAATCGAACTGATGGTCATCAATATCTGCGGGAGAGTATTCCTGGATGGATATGATGATCCCTTCGCCTGTATCGACCGTGTATTGGCCCAAGCGCGGACCCCACATATCCTCTTGGATTTTCACGCCGAAGCAACGAGCGAGAAAATTGCCATGGGTTATTACCTTGAGGGCCGCGTAACAGCGGTACTCGGAACCCATACCCACGTGACAACTGCCGACGAAACCATTCTGGAAGGTGGCACAGCTTACATTACCGACGTAGGCATGTGCGGACCGGTTAACAGCGTGCTGGGGATGGATCGAACGATCATTTTGGAGCGATTTAGGACGACACTTCCTGCTCGATTTGAGGTTGCTAACGAATCTGGTGTAATCTCTGCGGTTGTAATAGACGTCCGAAAGGATACAGGACGCGCCGAATCCATCGAGCGTGTTCGCTTTAGTACGGCAGGAACGCTATGAAAATTGTTGCAGCATGGGCCCTCGGGGCCTCACTTATGACCGGAGCCTTCGCTCAGTCCGAGCCAGTCTATGGCACGGGCAGATCGGTGAAAGACCAAGGCATTACGCTCAAAGGATGGGGTTCTGGACTCATCCGCGAAACAGATGAAACTGCCTACGAGGGCACATTCTCGATCCGGATCAGTGCTCGAAACTTCTTCCAAGGCGGACGCTTGATCTTGGAGAAACCGGTCGATCTCTCGGCCATGAAGTCTGATTCGGACAACATGCTCATGATCGCACTTAAGGTTGTCGATCAGCTCTCCGGCGGCGGTGGCGCAGGCGGCACGGGCCGCCCTGGCGTTGGATCGGCTTCGGGTGGCGGTGGCCGGCCCGGCCCAGGTGGATCGCCAAGTGGTGGCGGCGGGCGCCCGGGTGAAGGAGGCGGCGGAATGGGGCAGCCCGGCGGCGGGCCTGGTGGCCCTCCAGGTGGTCCTCCTCCCGGCCCTGGTGGACGAGGTCAGGGAACAGGCAGCTCGGGCGCAGTTACTGCAGCTTCTGAAGGGATCAAGCAGCTCCGTATGATCGTCACCACCACGGATGGCCTGAAGAGCGAGATTTACTTCCCTATCCAGGCAACCAAGGGTACGACCGGCTGGGACAAAGTCGGCGTTCCACTGAAAGCGATCAACGGCTTTGAACGGACAAACCAAATCGTGAAGGAAGTTGCTTTCTCCAGCGACAGCACCGGAACGTTCTATGTGGGCGAAATTGCGGTCTCCTCGGACTCGACCCCAATCACTGGCGATGTGCCGACAATGGAGTACAACCTCGCTCTCGGAGATACTGCTGAGTTCACAGCCCAGGGCTACGCTGGTGCGAGTCGCCTTCGCTACACGTGGGATTTTGATTCCACCGATGGCATTCAAGTCGACGCCGAAGGTCAGACGATTCAGCGCAAGTTCCGAAAGCCAGGCGAGTTCACGGTGACCGTAACCATCTCTGACGCCTACGGGCTCAAAAAGCCGTTTACGTCAACGATTAAAGTGACTGTAAACCCTTGAACCTTTACTAACCTGTAAAGAATCAAACTTTACTAAAGTGTATAGTGAGCCGAAGTCAAATTGCCGACTTCGGCTCATCTTCCTTAAAGGCCTTGACAGATGAAATAAAATGACCTAAACTAATAACTGTGATGGGTAAAACCATCAAATCTACTCCGCAAGGAGCAACGCAATGTCTCTAGGTTTTGTGCAATGTCGGTACCAGAAAATGGCCGACGAAGAAGTCGCTGATCGGGCGCGCCACGGAGAACCCGAAGCCAGCGAATATTTAGTCAACCGTTACCGTGGACTTGTCGAATCCAAGGCGCGATCGTATTTTCTGCATGGCGCCGATAAGGATGATGTCATTCAGGAAGGAATGATTGGGCTTTGCAAAGCCATCCGGGATTATCGCCAAGATCGATCTACTCGCTTCCGACCCTTTGCAGAACTCTGCATCTCTCGCCAAATCATCTCAGCCGTTAAGACCGCTACACGGCACAAACACGCACTTCTCAACGGTTCCACATCGTTATCCAAGGGAATCAACGAGGACGGCACGGAAACAACGCTGCTTGATGTTATCCCCGACCGGAACGCTGTTGATCCGGAGCAGGCAATGATTGAAGGCCAGTTTCCCCATCGACTCGCCTATTTTGTGAAGGAGAATCTCAGCCCACTTGAGCAGGGAGTTTTCTCGCAATATCTGGCTGGGCGAAGTTACAAGGAGATCGGTGAGGAGTTCCACTGCCAGCCGAAATCCATCGATAACGCCTTGCAACGGGCAAAAAAGAAACTCGGTACCCTACTCGAAGAGTAGGACCTTGTGAAGCAACGCGTCATAACTGCCGTTTTCGGCATTGCCATCGTTCTGGCGATCATCGTTTCATCGATGCTCGCGCCTCTGATCGGTTTGGCAGGAGTTCTGGTCGCGATTGCGGGATGGGAAGCCGACAAGTTGCTCGGAACACGTGGTGCCAGCGTCGTTGCCACTTTACTTTTTCTTCTGCCAACTCTCTCGTTCACCAAGACTTTGCCCTTAGACCTCCCGGTCGGATCATTGTGTGCGGCTTGGGTTCTCTCAGTTGTTGCTCTCTACACTTGTCGCTGGTTTGTTTGGCGGATATTGGCCGCCAGTGGATGGATCGCTCTCCCCTTGGCACTGGTGGTTTGGCTACAGATTCACGGCAATGCGGGTTGGAAAAGCCCTCTCCTCTGGTTGCTTGTCACCATCTGGACCGGTGACTCAGCTGCTCTGTTCGTAGGAAAGGCTTGGGGTAAGCGGCTCCTGATGCCCGCCGTCTCTCCAAAAAAGACCGTTGAAGGATCCCTCGCAAATCTCATCTTCTCCGTTGTTGTGTCGATTCTCGTAGGCAATTTCATCGGACTGCCTGGCATCCTGTCTCTCGCTGGTGGCCTAGCCATCAGTATCATGGGCCAACTCGGAGACTTATACGAAAGCCAGCTCAAGCGACGCGCAGACATGAAGGACTCTGGACAGATTTTGCCGGGCCACGGCGGCGTCTTGGATCGAATCGATTCCCTGCTCTTTGCTGCAGTTCCCGCAGGCGTGCTGTATTTTGTTCTCGTAATGCCGTCAAGATAAGGAACTGCATGCACACGATTATTAGCGACCATCTATCCAAGGAATTTTTGGTGCCCAAGAAGTCGGAGGGCATGCTGGGCGGCTTTCGCGCGCTTGTTACAGGAGCAAAAGAGAAAGTTACCGCCGTGAAAGAAATCTCTTTCGAAATCACCGAAGGTGAGATTGTCGGATTTTTGGGACCCAACGGCGCGGGAAAAACAACGACGATCAAAATGCTCACGGGGATCCTGTATCCCAGTGGTGGCCGTGCCGAAGTGCTTGGGTTTCGACCATTCGACCGGAGCCCCGAACTCCTCAGCCAAATCGCCTTGATGATGGGCAATAAAACGCAGCTTTGGTGGGATCTCCCTGCTACTGCCACCTTTGAAGTCAATCAGGCTTTATATAATATTCCTGTCTCGGCTTATAAAGAACGTCTTGCCTTTCTGTCCGATCGGCTGCAAGTAGCCGACAAAATGAATACCCAGGTGCGTAAGCTGAGTTTGGGCGAAAGGATGAAGTGCCAGCTGATCGCGGCACTCCTTCACCAACCACGAGTGCTCTTTCTGGACGAACCGACCATTGGACTCGATGTGGTGAGCCAAGTCCGTATTCGCGAGTTCCTGAAACAAGTGAACGAGCAATACGGCACCACTATTCTGCTAACCAGCCACTATATGGCCGACGTGGCCGAACTCTGCCAACGCATCATCATCGTGGACCATGGAACCAAGGTCTTTGATGGCAGTCTGGATGGGTTAACCACCAAACACGATTCTGACCGCCGCCTAAAACTGAGTTTTACTCAAGAAGTTATACAAGACGACGTGGCCAGGTTCGGCAAGGTACTTGAGAGCGATTCAACATCCGCCGTAATCTCTGTAGCAGCGCACGAAGTGCCCAAAGTTACTAGTGCCGTGCTCGCTGCGCTGCCGGTGGCAGATATCGGTATCGAGCAAGCCTCCCTGGAGGATGTGATTCACGAGCTCTTCGGAGAACGCACCTCTGGTTAGTGTTTCACGTGAAACAATCGGCCTCTAGGTACAATGGTCTTGTCTTTCAAGACAGGAAAGCAAGACAATGGAAGAGCTAGCAACGCGTTACGACGCCTCCCAGGTGGAGGCCAAGTGGTATCAGGCATGGTCCCAGGCAGGCCTGTTTTCACCTTCGGATCCATCCGACAAGCCGAATTTCACGGTTACTATTCCGCCGCCCAACATCACGGGAACCCTTCACATGGGCCATTCGCTCTGCTACCCCGTGCAGGACGCGATCGGGCGGTACAAGCGACTCCGCGGCTACAACGTATTGATTTTGCCCGGACAGGACCATGCTGGAATTGCAGCGCAAAGCGTGGTCGATAAGGAACTCAAGAAGGAAGGTCTTTCTGCGGTTAAACTTGGGCGGGAGGCATTTGTACAAAAGGTTTGGGACTGGCAAACCGAATACGGTGGACGGATCCTAGAGCAGTTCAAGCAGCTGGGTTGCGGTTTTGACTGGTCCCGCAGACGCTACACGTTGGACGATGCCTATGTTCGAGCAGTACTCCACGTCTTTATCGACTGGTTCGAACGTGGTTTGATTTACCGAGGCAAGCGGGTCGTAAACTGGGACCCGGTCCTCCAAACTAGCGTTTCCGACATCGAGACGGAGCGCAAAGTGGTTCGCGGAAAGCTCTATCACATCCGCTACCCGTTCTCAGATGGTTCAGGTTCAGTTACGATCGCCACGACCCGTCCGGAGACCATGCTTGCTGACGTTGCGGTAGCTGTTCATCCGAGCGATGAACGTTATCGCGGTATGATCGGAAAATCCCTGGTACTTCCATTAACGGGACAAGAGATCCCGTTGATTGAGGACACGTACCCCGACCCAGAATTTGGAACAGGGGCGGTGAAAATCACCCCCTCGCACGACGCCAATGATTTCGAAGTCGGCGTGCGACACAACCTTCCCATGCCGATCGTGATAGACCCCAAGGGGAAGATGACGGAAGATTGTGGCCCCTATGCAGGATTGGATCGGATTGAGGCCCGCAAGCGAATCGTAGCGGATCTGGAAGAGCAAGGATTCCTTGAAAAGATCGATGACCACGAAATAGCCCTCATCACGAGTGAGCGAAGTGGCGAAGTCATTGAGCCCCTGCTCAGCGAACAGTGGTTTGCCAGACAGACCGAACTGGCCAAACCCGCACTTGAGGCTGTGAAAAGCGGGAAGATCAGGTTCATCCCCGATCGATACAACAAGGTTTATATCGACTGGATGGAGAACATCCGCGACTGGAACATCAGTCGGCAGTTGTGGTGGGGTCATCGTATACCCGTTTACTACACCGAGGAAGGCACTGCGTACGCCGCTCATTCATGGGAAGAGGCTCAGTCGAAGGCGGGAGACAACAAAATTGTCCGACAGGACGATGAAGTGCTTGACACTTGGTTCAGCAGCGGCTTGTGGCCCTTCGCCACATTCGGCTGGCCCGATGATCAGGGTCAACTCAAAGAGCGCTTTCCAACAGACCTGCTCGTTACGGATCGCAACATTATCTACCTCTGGGTAGCAAGGATGATCATGATGTCGCTGGACCAAATTGGGGACATTCCCTTCCCCGACGTGGTCATTCACGCCACGGTAATGACCGAGGATGGCCGCAGGATGAGCAAGAGCCTTGGCACAGGTGTGGATCCGGGCAAAATAATCGCTGAAAAGGGCGCAGATGCTTTGCGGTTTACGCTGCTTGGACAGGCTGGCCATAACCAGGAGATCAGATATAGCGAGCGAAAGACAGACGATGCCCGCAACTTCTGTAACAAAATCTGGAACGCTACGCGGTTCATCTTGATGAATATGGACGGTGTTGTTGACACCGAGCCCGCTGAGTTAGCGCCGATCGATCAGTGGCTCCTGAGCCGTCTAGCTCGGGCCGAGCGTATCTCCAAAGCAGCCTACGACGACTACGACCTTCAGGAAGCTTCTCAGACTTTGTATAAGTTCTTTTGGTCAGAGTTGTGCGATTGGTATATCGAGATCTCCAAACCGAGGCTGGCAAATGAGGCTACTCGGGCAACGTGCCAGTGGGTTCTGTTGAGGGCCCTGGAGGGCTTTGCGACCATGATGCATCCTATCATGCCGCACATCACCGAAGAGGTCTATGCGCACCTTCCGATTGCTAACAAATCTCCATTTGTTATGTCAGCTCCCTGGCCCGACGTTGCACGGTTCGAAAATGCCGACGTCGAAACGCGCGTTGAACGATGGATTGAAATTACTCGATCAGTTCGAGCGTTGCGGGCCGAGATAGGGCTCATCGACCTGAAAAAGACCGCCGAAGGATACTTCGAAGGGGACCTCGAGGGTGGCGACGAGGTAATTCGAACTCAATCGGCCCTCACTTCCCTAGTTGCGGGTGTACCAGCTCAAAAGCACGTCTCAATTACGGTTGAAGGAGTGGATATCCACATACCCATCGAAGGTCTCATCGATTCCGAAAAGGAGGGCCAACGGCTCCAGAAGGAACTCGAGAAGACACAGACTGAGCACGACAAGCTGGCAGAACGCCTCAGCAATCCACAGTTTGTGGAGCGCGCGAAGCCCGAAATTGTGGACCGGGAGCGGGAAAATCTCTCTGAGCTCGCCTCCAAACTGGCGAAGATTCAGGAACGGATCCGCTTGTTTAGCAATTGAAACCCATTCGGACCAGGATGGAATTCTAGTGTTCCGTCCTGGTCCGTCCGCATTACTTGAATTCTTCTCTCGAGACAGCTCTCCACAACTCCCTTTGCTGGATGTCCATACGAGTTGTTTCTTCCGACGCTAATGATCGCGACTTCTGGGTGGAGACTGTCTAGCCACTGAGGCGAAGTCGAAGTTCTGCTGCCGTGGTGCCCGAGTTTCACAACTTGAGCAGTCCAATGCGCCCGAGACTGCACCATCTCTTCGACATAGGCGGACGCATCGCCGGACATCACCGCGGTGCTCCCGCCCATCTGCACCCTCGCAAACAGCGAACCATCATTATCTTCGCCAGTGGGGGATTCATTTAGGGTTCTCAATTCAATCTTTAACTCATCCTTCTGAATCCAAGCTCTCTCCCCTAGCCACTCCACCCTTTCGGTTGGAACTTCTGCGTCTAAAAGCGCTTGTTGCATGTCAGGATTGGATTGGAAGCACTTTGGAATTCCGATTTTGTCCACCTGAAACCGAGCGTACAAAACTCCGAGACCACCCACATGGTCAGCATCAGGATGCGTCATAAATATCCAGTCGAGCTGACGAACCCCAAGTCGATACAACTCAGGAACAACAAGTCGCTCGGCACCGTTGGTCTGATCATTTGCCGGACCGCAATCCACCAACATCGAACGCCCATGGTACTGGATGAGTGTGCAGTCTCCCTGGCCAACGCGCAGAAAGACCAGACGATCAGGCACTGACTTCGGGAATTGCGCGAAAAGGTAGCCTCCGGCCAGCACACAGCCACATGTCCATCTAACGATCTTTCGATAATCGAACATAAGGTTTCCAGAACGTCAAAAGGCCGATGTAAACCGGAATGAGCCAATAGGCAGAGAATGGAGCAACCGCAACCGTATATCGGGCGCTGCCAAAGATCGTCTCCAGAGTGCGCAATGCTTCAAGCGGTAGTACTGCCAGGATCGAAACAAAAGATCCAAGTATGGGAAGTAAAGTCCCTGTCAGCCACGCCAGATATCCTGAAAACAGTGCGAACAGGAAAGCTGGCAGAGCGAGTATCGAGACAACGGGTGTAATCCATGAGATGTATCCGAGGTGATATGCCGTAATTGGTGCGGCAAATGTCCATACCAGTAGCGTTCCCTGACCTAGCTCAAGTATCCATGGCTTCAGCGATTGCCCCTTCTTTCTATTCCAAACTTGTTGCCCAATTGTGCACAAGCCTAGCAAGGCAAAATATGTGAAGTGTAAACCGACATCGAACACAGACCGGGGATCAAACAGGATGCTGATAACGAATACCGCGGCCAGGGCATTCAAGCTGTCAAAGTTCCTTCTCACTAAGTGCGATAGTGCGAACATTGCCGCCATTCCCGAAGCGCGGATGACGTTAGCGTTCAGTCCCGCAGCTCCGGCGAATAGAATGAGTCCCAAAAGCATAAGCACAATCTGGAACCATCTCGGTACTGGCAGTCTCGAGAGCAAGGCCATGAGCGCCCATGAAATGAGAAACACCTTTAGCCCCGAGGCTGCCAAAAAGTGAATGAGCCCGGAATATGCAAGGCGTTCTCTGGACCGTTGGTTGATCTCGCTTCGATCGTTAAAACAAAGAGCGTCCATGAGCGCGGATTCATCATTGGTCCAAACGCGATCGGAGAACTTGAGATAGTTGGCTCTCAAATCACGCGCCATGCGCCAGATATACGGCCCTTCCCGAATCATTTTCGGGGTCGATCTTAAGCGCAAACTCGCTGTAAATCCTCGATCCAAAGCGTAGGTTTCTGAGGCTTCGCTCACGGGTTTCAGGAACCCCGAAGCTTGGATTCGATCGCCTTTGGAAATATCAAAAGGTTCCACCGTAGCAACTTGATAGTGGTTAGTATCTGTGCGAGCTTCGCAGACAAAGCCATCCGCGCTACGGATGGGCATGGTTGTAATGGTTAAGACTCCATTAAAGTAGCGGTGCGATTTCAAAAGCGGAGCTGTGGATCGAGGCGCTATCGCTACGCCGATGATCAATCCGATCATCGCGGTGAGATAGGCACTTTGTCCTCTAAGTAGAGCGAAAAAAGGAAGGAGGAATAGCGCGTTAATGTGATTCAACATGCTGGCAGCGCCTAACCCTATAGCAATTGCCAACAGCAAGGCTGGTCGCTTATTCCATTGGTTCAACATTTTCCCAGGGTGCTGATACTCGAGATCGAGGGGAGCGTGTGCCAACGCGTAGATTTAGGAACAGAGGCTCACCGGCTCGGGTGTTCAACTTTTGGAGGATGAGATCCTTATGCAAACGAATCTCCTGCGCCCATGCGGAACCGCTGGCGATGACCCAAAGGGTTCCCTTCTCAAATCGATCCGGTATACATCGCTCGGCGAGACCCATTCCAACGACTTCATCCCAGTCGCGCATGACAATCTGAGCGCGACCCGTTTTGGCGATCTCTGGTCTACCCAAAGCCGCATCAACCATGTCAGCAATCTTTTTCAAGCCCGGCATATCTGGCCACTCTCCACAGAAAAAACCTGACCCAGAGCCAAGGCACTGGCAGCGATCTGGTCCACCTCTGTACATGTCATGATGACTTGGCCAGCATGATCAAATGCAAGAGACAGAAGATTTGATTGCCTAAATCGGTCGAGCTCAGCAAATACATCGTCTAGCAGCAGGAGTGGAGCCAAGCCCAAAACTTCCGAGGCGACCTTCAGGGAGGCCATTTTGAGCGAAAGCGCTACACTCCGCTGCTGCCCTTGGGATCCAAATGTGCGGGTGCGATGGCCATTGATGCTGAGGGCCAAATCATCGCGATGTGGACCAATCAAAGAAGTTCCGCGACGAATCTCCTCTCGTCTGCCCTCACTCAAAGCCGAAGCTAGAGCTTCGTGGTCAGCGTGGCGGTCCTTTGCCTCATATTCAATCGCAAGGCTCTCGCCGGGCTCGAGACCACACAAGATCGGACCGCCATACCCGTGGAGATCCAAGACGTACTGCTTCCTCCGATGCCTCAACAAGGCACCGTGCTGGGCCATATCGGCCTCCCAGATCTCAAACTGGTCATCTGGCACGTTCTGTTCCTGCGCAGCCCTCAAAAGCACGTTTCTTTGCTCCAGGGCACGCTTGTAATTCGCTAGGTGCTGCAAGTATCCCGGGTAGAGCTGCGAAAGCGAAGTATCCAGGAAAGTGCGACGTTCGGCCGGATCACCTCGAACGAGAGCCATATCCTGAGAGCTGAAGGTCACCGAAGGCAGTCGTCCCAAAAGATCAGAAATCCTGCTCAGCGCACTTCCGTTGATCCTCGCACGCTTTCGCTGTCCTCCGACAAGCTGAACCTCAAGGAGCGTCTCGGATTCTGCAAGAACGCCTCTCACCAGCGCTTCGGTCTCATCCCAACAGATCACCTCGGCGTCTTTCGACCCACGCAATATCTGCCCGGTCGAGAGAAGGTACATCGCTTCCAGCAGATTGGTCTTCCCTTGAGCATTTCTTCCGACTAAGACGTTCAGCCGCGGATGGAGGTCAACACGCTGCTCGACGAGATTTCTCCAGTGACGCGTTTCAAGGCTGGAGACTCCTAGTGGGATTTCCCCCACATTCATAGAGAAAAGAGTTCCTTGAGAGAATTCTTATTTCTTTTATTATCAACTTTGGTAATGTGGAAAACTCTTCGACGGCGTGTAGCTTTTGGACCATTCTCTAGGCTAATTGAACTTAGCCGAACCGAGCGACATTGATCAGTACTGGTGGAAAACGTTGTGAATAACCAGACTTGTGTACAAGATTTTTCATAGGGTTTTCCTACCTCTAAATCCTGTCCAGATCTGTAAACCGGTTTTCCCCAAGTTTTCATAGCAAACCCTGTTCACGGCCAAACCGCATGATGACCGCCTCCATCAAGTAGATAGGGTGCACTCCTGGAATCGGTGAGATGCCCCGCTTTTCTTGGAATGGCTCCCAGATTTCTGCAACAAATCGATTCTGGAGAACCGGTGGCAGCATGGGAAAACGATCACAAAGTCGCTTGAGAGCCACATATTCGTCCATGGTCATCCCGCGCAGGTGTCCGATATGCTCCTCGAATGGGTGAATTCCCGCGCGATAGGGTGCCACCTCGGGACGAAGCATCGGCGGTTTCTCATGAGTGACCATGGTGTTCGAAGCGAGATCGCCCAGTCTCTGGCAGCGCTCGTTGAGAAACATCACGATAATCCCACCGGCGAAGAAGCTCGGAAGGAAGTCGCCGATTAGGAGGATGTTACGGAAGAACGCAGAGGCGAAAGTCACGGGCGTTCCATCGGTCATTCTCACCCGAATTCGAAGAGCGAATTTGCCAAGGGTGAGTCCGTTCCACAGCCCTTCCAGCAGGATGAAATATAGGAACGGAGCGAAGGACAAAAGGACGATAACGAAACTGAGTCCCAAGGCTCGTGTGAGATCAAAAGCTGCCAATATCGCCGAGATTTGAGCCAGAAGGTATAGCATCCCGCCGATCACCAAGAGGTCGATGAGTTTCGCGCCAATGCGACTCCCGATGGATGCGACTCGGTAAGCTACGGCAACCTTTTCTGGAGTAAGTACGGCAACCTCGTATGGCACCGAAAGAGATTACCGGCATCCAACCGCAGATATGATCCCTACCCGCAGATTCTGGTTCTTCCTTGCGTTGGGTATCCCGATCGCGCTTCTGGGGGCGGTCTTTACCGGGATGGAAAAGGTGCTCCTTCCCTACAATGTTGGGCTTTTTTTGGCCTATTTCGGAACAGCACTTGCCGTGCCAAGCAGTAAGAGGATCTCTGTAACCCGAAGATTTGACCAAGTTCTATCGGTTCGCGCCAGTAATCGGGTGGAAATTACTATCGAAAACGAGAGTGGCACAGTTCTGCACGGAAGGTTACTGGATACACCGCCGGATACTTTCGAAGCTGACCAGCCCGAGCAATCAATCGATATCGAAGACGGGCGACAGGCAGTCTTGCACTATCACGCAGTGCCTGCGGTGAGAGGTCGCGAAGAATTTGGAGACGTCTACCTCCGCCTGCATGCTCCCTTGGGATTGGTCGATGTTATCCGCACCATTCCCTTGACCCAGGAAGTAAAGGTCTATCCTAACGTCTTGGCGCTCCGGGAGTTTGACGTTCTCAAACAGCGGGGCCGCCTCAGCCTCATGGGAATTCGAAAGGCCCGGATCAAGGGCCAAGGCACCGAATTCGAATCTCTTCGCGAGTATCGAGACGACGATTATCGACGAATCGACTGGAAGTCTACGGCTCGCAGAAATCGATTGGTGGTCCGTGATTACGAAACCGAGCGCAATCAACCCGTGCTCGTGTGTGTCGATATCGGCCGACACATGATGACTGAGATGGACGGCGTCACCAAGCTCGATCACGCTCTGGATGCATGCTTGATGCTTCTTCATGCGGCCGCGAGCGCGGGCGACCTGACCGGTCTCCTCGTTTACAGTGACCGTGTTCACCGCTTTATTCCGCCACGCAAGGGTCGCGCCCAAAGCGGAGCCATTTTGGATGCGGTCCACAGCCTGCAGGCTGATCCGGTGGAATCCAATCACGTCGAGGCCTTTTCTTACTTGGCAACGCGTTGGAAGCGACGAAGCATGGTGGTGGTCTTCTCCGACGCTGAAGACGAGAGCCAGGCGCGCGATATCGTGGCTGGTCTCCTCGCACTGCGCCGGCGTCATCTCGTGTTCACAGCAAGGGTCAAAGACCCGAGGCTGCGGGAGTTGGAGGAGGTGCCATTGCAACAGCCGACGGATTTGTATAAGCGATCTGCTGCCCTTTGGTACTCAACTCAAAGGAAGCGCGCCGAGATGGTGTTGTCTTCCGTGGGATTGCAGAGTATCGATAGCGAGCCACAAGATTTGGCTCAGTCGCTGGTCACCGCGTACATGATCGTGAAAGAAACGGCAGCGCTTTAGTTAACGAAATCCACAGAAAGCGGCAAAACTTTGCCATTTCTCGCCCAGGTTCTTTGTATAATATCAACAACTTGTGTTGCCGTACTTTTCGGCTTTGGATTGAGAGTAAGAATGAGAGTCGACCCAGGGATTCGTGGCGGTTGGTGGGCCGCTCTCGCCGGTGCATTTGTACTGGGAGGGCTTATACCCGTTCGTGCTCAGGCATCCGTTAACTACTGGCTTCCCAATTATGCAAGCCAGTATTGGGAGAATCCAGCAAACTGGTATCTCGGATCTCCAACGGATCCAGGCAACGATCTCTACATCAACTTTGGTCAATACCTATCTAATATTCAGCAGACAACGATAGCCTCGGGCAATTTCGTTGGACGTAACCTGTACACAAACTCAGACCTCTCGATTTTGGGCGGAAGTTTGGACCTTTCTGGAGACAGCAGCACTGTTCAGGGGGCCGTTTCAGTCTCAGGAGGCAGGCTGACCGTTGGCAAGTTGACATCCGAAAACTTGTATGTCGCCGCCAACGCCACGATCGAGGGCAACTTCTCGCTGAACTCGACCTTGGTGACGTCCGGATCCTTCACGTTGAACGGAAACGTGGATATCCTCGCAGGATCTGCGAGCCTGAGCGGTACCGCATCGGGGAGCCACTACATTCGATCAAGGGATTTGGTCGCGACGAACTTCCGCGGCGATGCGCTGGAAGTCCTCAACGCTGGCACTTTCTCGGGTGTCACCTTGAACACCCTGGTCGTTGGAGAAGGTGCGTCATCTCAGTTTCTGGGAGCGCAATCGACGATCGGAAATCTCCCCGTCGACGGCACTGTGTCGATGGACACCCAGCAGGGCGTGAAAATTACCGGCTCGATGAATCTCAATTCCGGGTCCCATGTTCAAGGGGATTTCGAGCTAGTGGGAGGGCTGTTCTCGGCCGCGTCGGGTTCTGCCGGTTACGTCAACCTGGTGCTGACGCATGGCGCTCAGGCAAATTTTGAAGCTGGCAGCGATGTCGCAGTTGGTTCGCTCCAATTGGCTGGCGAGACCACCAAGTTAAGTTCCGACAAAGCCCAGTCGATAGACTCTCTCCAGTGGACGGCAGGCGAAATCGGCGCTGCAGAGCTGGTTGCCGACAACCTCTCCATATCCGGGCCAGGCAAGAAAATACTCGGTCAATCAGCATCGTTGCGCTTGAATGGAACTGGAACGTGGGGTTCGGGAAATGTGGACTCAGCAACGTCGGGTTCAGATGATGCCACGTTCATTAACGAAGCTGAGAGTATCTTCAATGTGACCGGTATCGGGACTTGGAAGCCGGGCACGTTCGCCAACCGTGGCTTGCTCAACAAGTCCGGCCAAGGCTCCACCATTATCGAGGCGCTGTTTGCTAACTCGGGCTTGGTTCATGTGACGGATGGAACTCTGGATCTGCGTGGGGGAGGGATGCAAACAGGAGCTTTCCACGTCGACGGTTCTGGAACGCTTCTATTCAATCCAGGTGCCGGGGGGAGCTTCTCTTTGGACCAGGGAAGTTCGGTCTCCGGATCAGCCACGGTAAGTTCAGGCGAGTTGGGCATTTTCGGTTCCGATCTCTCAGAAGCGGATCTAAATGTTCGCGACGCTGGCACCCTTTATCAGCTCAGCGGCAGTTCGCAGATACACAGCTTGCTCTTGGATCCCACCGGAACGCTCGACCTTCAGGATTCAACCAGTCGCGTGGCCGATCTCAGGAATTTGCGGAATGGCGAGCTGAGTAACGGTGTTTACAAAGTCCACAACTCCGTTCTGTCCATTCAGGGGCCGATCAGCACCAACAACGCGTCAATCATCTTGAGTGGTGACGGTGCCATCCGGTATGGCGACGGTCGGGATGCTCTCACGGGCCTGACCACGAACAACGGCATCCTCCACATTCTTGGCCAGAATCAAGCTTTCAGTTCCCTGCTGAACAACGCGGGAGAAATCTATAGTGCCGGCGAAAACAACCTTTCCTTCGATCATGGTCTGGCTAATAGCGGGCGAATTCTCCTGGAAACGAGCTCGGCCTCAATCTCTGGCGGATCCAACATCTCTGGGTTGATGGAGGCGGACGAGTACAGCTCGTTCCGATTCTTGGATGGAGTCAACAACTTCCTCGATCAGTCCGTTCTCATCGGCCGCGCAGTGCTTCAGTCCGGGGAGTTTAACTTTTTCGCCGGTTCGGACTTTAATGACGCGATCATCGACAACGTTGGGGGACAGGTTTTCTTCCGCGGAGGCACTTCCGCTGTATTGGGAACGCTCAACCTTAACCAGGGAACGTTCAATGTTGTCGGCAACACTCGATTCAACAATCGGGTGAGGGTCGGAGGCGAGGTGCAGCTCAATAGCTCCAACCTGACGTTCGCAGGCGGAGGCGAATCCAGCGGCTCGATCTTTGCGCAGGGAAGCAGCAACGTCAGCTTTGCAAGCGGTGAATTTGATCTGAATGACGGCAGCAAGCTGTTCGGATCGATGTCGGTAGACGGCGCAACAGTCAACGCCAATAACAAATCGAAAATCGTCGGCACGATCGATATCCTTACCGGGATTTTCAACTACCGCAGCGGCGCAGACACCAGCGCAAGCAAGTACGTCGTCCGCAACGATGGCACCCTCAACGTGCAGTCAGGTTCGCTCCAAATCAGCGACTTCTCCGACAACTGGGATGCCCAAAATCGTGTGCTCAGTGGCGGAAAGATCCATGTTTTTGACGGTGCCACGCTGACTTTCGGGATGGCTGGCGTGATCACCAACCGCGCCAATGTATGGCTGTCCGGTCAAAACGCGAATTTCAACATCTTCTCCCAGCGTAACGGAGACACCAGCGCCCTGGGATCGCTCAGGGAAAACGGTGGCGATATCACCCTTGAGAATGGTGCCAACGCTTCGATTGAGGACTCGGTCAACAACACCGGAACGTTCAATTTGAATGCCGCTTCGGTCACCTGGGGCGGAGGGGTCACGAACTCGGGCCAAGTGGGAATGCGCAACGGTTCTACTGGCGACAGTGGCGACAACGTCAACAACACCGGGACGTTCTTGGTTGGAGCTTCGACCCTTACGATCAATGGGGACTACAACCAAACTGCCGGTCGGACGACGCTGGAAGATAACGGGACCATCACAGCGCACAACTTCAACATTATAGGTGGCGAATTCAGCGGCACAGGAAACCTTGATTCCAGCGTCAACAACACGGGCACGATGAGTCCGGGCCAGAGCCCTGGCAAAGTCAAGATCACCGGCGACTACCTGCAGGGTGCGACTGGAAAGATGATCTTGGAGATCGCCGGAACCATGGACAGCGATTTTGATCAGATCAAAGTCTTGGGACAAGGCCACCTCAATGGATCGCTTACCGTCCGATTCCTCGGTGGGTTCAAGGCGAAGGAAGGCCAATCGTGGCAGATGCTCACCTTTGACGGCGGGTTGTTTGGCCAGTTCAGCTCGGTGACCTTTGAAAACGCGAATGTTCCTCTTGCCCTCTCATATGGTCCCAATTCGCTCAGGATCAACGCTGTGCCGGAACCAGCATCCATTGCCGCTATCGGAGTCGGGTTGGCAGTGCTGGTGCGGCGACGTCGCAGGTGTGCATAGGTTTTCGGTATTGGAACCCTGTGCGGAGCAGAATCGTAGGCCTTTTGCGTTCTGGGCGATACCGAAATGTTGCCAGGCCGTCTAAAATCGTAAAGCGTAGCCTAAGGAGGGTTCTACCGAGTTGAGTAAAGGATTCACCGCTTTTGCGTTCGTCATGTTGGCGATGCATGTTGGTTGGGCTCAAGCCCAAGCCACGATCAAAGAAATCACTGTCACCGGCAATAAGTACATTTCGAAAGACGCGGTGCTGAGCTCTATGCAGAGCAAGGTGGGCGACTCGTACAGCGAGGCAACCGTCGAAGCCGACAAGAAAGCGCTCCTCAACATCGGAGTCTTCAAGAAGGTCGAAATTTACACCCAGCCGCTGGAAGATAACAGCATCAAGCTGATGGTTCAGCTCGATGAAAATCCGTACATCAAGGAAATCAGGATCAGCGGAAACACGGCAGTGGGCTCCGACAAGATCCTTCCATTGATTACTCAGAAGCCGGACGCGGTGTTCAATCTCAGGACGGTGGGTCCGACGATTGATGCCATCTCCAGCCTTTACGATAAGCGCGGATACTTCGCTGATGTCGACATCGCCCCCCTGGAGGACTCGCCGGAAACCCTGAATGTACAGATCATCGAGCGATCCATCAACAATATTAAGTTTTCGGGCCTGACCCGCACTCGGCCGAGCGTTCTCCGGCGGCTCCTCAAGACGAAGCCGGGTTCCGCACTCAACCGAAACACGTACAACTCCGATCTTCGTCGATTGGAGGCAAGCGGCTGGTTTGAGTCACTTCAAGGCTCCTTCCAAACTACGTCTGAAGTCGGCAAGCTCGATTGGCTGATCGATGTCAAGGAACTTCGCACGGGGATTATTGGCTTCGGCGCCACGCTAGACCCACAAAGTCGTTTGGCGGGATCCCTGAACTACACCGATTCGAATATCGGTGGAACGGGTCAACGCGTCGGTGTCAGCCTGCAGCAAGATACGGTCGGAAATGGCCTCTCGGCGAGCTTCGACTACTCAAATCCGTATTTTGATTCCCGAGATACCGCCTTTTCGCTAAGGCTCTACTCGCGAATCAACAGCTACTTTACGGGCTCTGGTTTGAGCGGCATCGATTCGCCTGACAACGAACGATTCGATGAGCGACGAAACGGTGCCCAAATCGCTTTCACCAGGCCGTTCCGGAATATCTATTCGGCTTCCCTCGGTGTGAGCGGAGAGCGGGTGCAGACCTTGCGGCTCCGGACAACGGAGACCAATTTCATCCAGCAGGATGGAGATCTAGTGACGTTCCTGGGCCAGGTCGCTCGGGATACACGAGATGTTCCGCTTGACCCCATGGAAGGAGACTACGCTCGTATCACGATTGAGCCGGGTTTCAGCAATATTTCCAAAATCGGCGGCACAGTTGGCACCAACACCGACATTCTTGGCAAGCACAAGTTTCTCCGCAACACGCTCGAATACAAGCAGTTTTGGAGCAAGCGACCGAAGTCTGAATCCAAGCTGAACGATCCAAGAAAGGTGCTTGCGTTTCGAGCGCGTTATGGAACCATCCTCGGCACCGTCCCATTCTTCGAGCAGTTCTTCCTCGGCGGATCCGATTCGCTTCGAGGATACGCTGACCAGAGGTTCTGGGGCAAAAACGTTCTGCTTACCACTGTTGAGTACCGAGTGCCGGTGCAAAAGAACTTCAACCTGATCGGGTTTGCCGATTATGGTGGAGCCTGGGGCGGTTATGGCACGCTCAACGACTTTGTCCAATCCAGAACGGCGAGCTTCCACTTGGGCTACGGAATGGGAGTCGGATTCCGGACGCCGCTGGGCCCCATCCGGGTGGACTTTGGTTTTAACGGCCATGGTGGAAGCCGAACGCACTTCTCTATCGGAGGAAGCTTCTAGTCGTTTTTGAAGTAGGAATCACACACATGCAAATGAAAAAACAGTTTTCTGGGTGGCTCGTCGCCGCCGTACTCTTGGGAATCATGGCGGGACTGGGCTTCCAAGGCTCGACCGAGAAGACGGGTGTCGTCGATCTCAATCGAGTGGTGTCTGACAGCGATATGGGAAAGAAGGCATCAAAGCAGATTCAAGATGCCTATGCAGTGCGAGATGGCCTGCTGACATTCGTTAGCACCTATATGCTGCTGACCACCGATCAAGCTGCAAAACTGCGCGACCTGACCTTGAAACCCACTCCGACCGAAGCGGATAAAAACGAAATCGACCGGATTAAGAAAGACGTGATGGACGCGGACAAAAAGCGCACCGAACTTCTGCAAAAGGCGACGCCCACAGAAGCGGAACGACTCGCTCTCCAAGACTACGCAAACCGCTCAAAAACAATGTCGCAGACATTGGATCGTTGGCAGCAGGAATTCCAGTCCGAGTTGAGTCAGATGGAACAGACCGTGCGCGAATCGACACTTGCCGCGGTGCGAACGACGCTTAAGGACATGGCCAAGCAGCAAGGGTACTCCGTGGTGTTAGAATCCACCGTTGCCCCGTATGGCGCCAATGATCTCACCGAGGGGCTCATTAAAGCTTTGAATGCCAAAGGATAAGTCTCACCTGGGCCTGGCGATCGTCGGTTTCGCAGTTGCAGCCGGGTGCACCAACCGTGCACCCAGAGTCTATGTTGACCTGGGCGCCGTTCCGAACCAGATTCCGGGAACGAATCGACTAACAGCTCTTGGATCGGCTATTGGGGCCCAGGTGGGAGCCGAAGCGATCTCAATGGCTCCCGTGACGGTGAGCCTCGAGTCGGCCCCGGCAACACCCTCGATACCCCAACCGAATTCCGCTCCAAAACAAAGCCGGAGTCAGATACGGAAACTGGTGAGACTCGTCGCCGACGCTCCACTCAGGGCGCTTGAGATCGAGGAGGAGAACGCCATCGAGGCCGCTCGTCGGCGCTACTTCGGGCAACGCGAACAAATGCTTGCCACACTAATGCCGGATTTCCAGCGAATCGCCGATAGGCGTTTCTGGCCCATGGTCAGACTGACAAACTTGGTTGGATTTCCGGATCCCGGTGGAGAGACCCGATTTGGAAACGATCCGATCCCGCTGTATCCACCCAACGAACCTGAGAAGTATCGTCTGGCGATCGCCGATGCCGATGCCGAGTGGCGTTCGGCTTTTCTGCGGGCTCAGGGCCAGTGGGAACTGAAGTTCGAGGGGGAGTTGGCTCAGATCCGGTTGGAAAGAGCAATAAAGGAAGACGAAGCGCTCAAAGATGCGGAGAGAATTGTCAACCTCATCTTTGAACCAGCTGAAGTTAAGATGCCACAGCCGCTCCAAGCGGAAATTTTGCCAAAAGTAGAAGGCAAAGCTGTCACGGCGAAGGTCACGCCCCTCAGGAGCGAAATGGTGCAGCCTCCTCTGCGACCACTGTCCCAAATTCGTGAGGGCCTTTCCAAGGGTGAGGAGGCCAAGCTATGGGCGAGCACTCACGGATACGAGCTATCCTCATCCAAGGCGGGCGCGCGTGATGCCACCGAGGAATTTTTGCGATGGAGAGTTCAAAACGGCATTGGACGCTAGGGCAACTGGCTCAGAAGTTTGGGGCCGGGTTGACCGGTCCCGCTGAAGCGACAGTAACGACTCCCGTTGAGGCTGGCTCAAGGAATCCGCTAGGCATCACCTTCGCCGAAAGCGATCGCTACTACGATCTTGTCAGGGGATCGGGGGTTGGGGCAGTTTTGGTGCCGCGTGACGCACCAGAGCTGGATGTTCCTACTCTTAAGGTAGATCACCCCCGGCGCTCATTTGGCTATCTGCTGGCCGAATCTGTACGACCATTGCCGATTAACGAGGGAATTCACCCCACAGCGGTGGTCGATCCGGAAGCCCACGTGGACCCTTCAGCCAGAATCGGCCCCTACGTGGTGGTTCAAAAAGGAGTCCAAATCGCGGAAGGCGTGACCATTCACCCGTTCAGTTTCATTGGCGAGGGCTCCGTAGTGGGTGCCCATTCTCTGATCTATCCACATGTGGTGCTCGTGCAGGATGTCAGCATCGGGGAGCATTGCACCATTTTTCCGGGAGCAATTCTCGGTGCCGATGGCTTTGGCTACACGTGGGCTGGAACTGGGTTTGCAAAGATCCCGCAAGTCGGCGCAGTGGACTTGGGCGACGGGGTCGATGTTGGGGCGTTGTCCACCATCGACCGAG
Source organism: Armatimonadota bacterium (assembly GCA_018268255.1). Lineage (GTDB taxonomy): Bacteria > Armatimonadota > Fimbriimonadia > Fimbriimonadales > Fimbriimonadaceae > UBA2391. The sequence goes on from JAFDWX010000001.1 coordinate 310,568, forward strand.
CCACGTGTGGAGCTACGACGATTGGCACGGGTTCCAAAATCGATAACCTGGTGCAAGTCGCCCATAACGTAACTATCGGTGACCACACCGTCATCGCTGCGCAAGTGGGAATCGCAGGAAGTGCGAAGATCGGCTCGGGCGTGGTGATGGGCGGCCAAGCCTCGGTTCGGGATCATGTGGAGATTGCAGATCGAGTTACGATGGCGGGCCGTACAGGAGCAATGAACGACATCAGCGAGCCCGGAGAGTACTTCGGTCTACCCGCGCTGCCCATTCGAGAGACCATGCGCCACATGGCACTGATCAAACGCCTTCCGGAGATGGCCAACCGCCTCAAGGAACTTGAAAAGCGAATCCAGGAGTTGGAGTCGTGATCGAGTTCGTTCGGCAGACCCTTTCGCAGGATTTGGAGTTTGAGGGTAACGGATTGCATTCGGGAGTGCCCGTCAAGGTGTGGGTGCGGCCCGGTGAGGATGGCATTTGGTTTCGTCATGGGCAAGAACGAGTCCAGGCTATTCCAGAAAACGTTTCGGACACAACTCGTTGCACGCGTCTCGGATCCATAGCGACCATTGAGCACCTTATGAGTGCATTCGCTGGCGTGGGGATCACGGATGCAGAAATAGAGCTCAGCGAGCTGGAACTCCCCGCATTGGATGGTGCCTCATGGGTTTTCGCAACCGCTTTGGACGCTGTGCCCAAAGCTGAGCTTGGAACCGTTCAGCTGGAAGGTCTTTATGCTCGAGTCTACGAAAAGGAAGACTCTCACTCAATCGCAATCGCCCGGGGGGACGGCTGGTGGCGATACGAGTTCTTGACGGGAGACCGGTGGCCCGGATCTCAAGATTTTGAATTCCGTTGCAGTCCAGAGTCCTACATCGCTCAGATCGCGCCCGCCCGCACGTTCGGGTTCGAAGAAGAGCTACCGCAAATAAAAGCAGCGGGACTGGCGAAAGGGCTCGACGAAACCAGTGCGCTTGTGCTGGGTCAGGAGGGGTATCTGAACACTCCGAAATTTGCGGACGAGCCTGTTCGCCACAAGCTTCTCGACCTCATCGGTGACCTTTACCTGGCTGGGATCCCGCCAACGCTTCTGAGCGTGGTTGCCGATCGAAGTGGCCACACGGCCAATGTGCGTGCGGCCAAAAAGCTCCGAGCCTCCGTTCGGGCCGTGAATGGCTAGTGCAACTGTCGAACTTCGACCGGAGTGCGACACGCTAGGACGGCTTTGCGACCCCATTCCAAAGCTTCGTCCATATCTTTAGCCTCAAGAATCCAAAAGCCTCCCACATGCTCCTTTGTCTGGAGATATGGCCCGTCGCTCACCGCAACCGTGCCGTCGGGATTGGCGCGCAGAGACTTTGCTGTTTGGGGCGCGTAGAGTCCGTTTGCGTAGAGTCGAATACCCTTCTCGATCATCTCTTCGTTCAGCGCATCGATATCGGCATGAGTTTGAGCATCCTCAGAAACGGCGGGATCAAAGTCGTCGGGATGGTGAATGGCAACGAGAAACTGAGGCATGGGCCAGTTATGGCAGGTAGCTTCGAGTGGGTGCAACGCTCTTTGGGGTCTGCCACCGTGAATGACCGGACATTGCACGTAATTCCAGCAATCGAACCGACTAGACTGCTTCGTAGGTTCGGCCAGAGAGGATTGTCAACAATCGAGGATTGAGGAACATCACGTCTCTCCCCGATTTCACCGCCTCCAAGATTCCAAGTCGAACCAGTTCGTACAGATACTCGCTCGCAGTCTGGCGCTTGGCGATTCCTGCCAGTTCCAAGTGCCGGATTCTTGTGTAGGGTTGGGTGTAGACAACCTCGATCAACTCACGGCTGTATCCCCGGGGCATTTGCTCCCTCGCAAGAGCGACACTGGATTCGAGTGCTTGTGAGATCTGCTCGACCATCCGACGAGCCTGAATCGCGCTTTCCTCGATCCCCTCTAGGAGGAAGCATATCCAATCCTCCCAGCACTTCTGTTCGGTTACCGCCCGGAGGAGCCGATAGTAGTCCTTTTTGTGCTCGATGATGTACCCGGAGAGGTAGAGAACAGGAAGTTCCAACAGGCGTTTGTGAATGAGGAAGAGCACGTTGAGAATGCGCCCAGTGCGGCCGTTTCCATCCGGGAAAGGGTGGATTGCTTCGAACTGATAGTGGAGAACTGCCATCTGCACCAGCGGATCCACCTCGGTTTTGTCGTGGAAGTAGTTCAGGAAGTTCTCCAGCAAATCGAGGAGCAGCTTCTCACCTTCTGGCGGGGTGTAGACGACCTCACCCGTCCGAGGATTGCCGATTCTTGTGCCCGGTAGACGCCGGACACCGAGATCCCTGCCGGTAAGGATGCTCGCGAGCCTGATCACCAACGGTGTGCTCACCATCCCACCTTCGGCCAGATGCTCGTACCCTACCCAGAGTGCGTCGCCGTACCGAATGACTTCTTTCGTGGCTGGGTCGCTGGATTGCTCTTCGGAAAGGGCTCGGTAAAGCTCATCGTTGGTGGTAACGATGTTCTCCACTTCGCTGCTGAAGCGAGCTTCTTGCAGCACGATCGACCTGAGAAGTACCGCTTGGTTTGGAATCAGGTTGCCAACCCCTCGTAACTCGGCCAAAGCCGTGTTAGCCGCAATTGCTCTCTTCAGAGTGCGCTTGGATTCCAGATCTTCTGCGGGAGGCAGCAACGGGAGTTCGTTGAACGGCTTCTTTGGGTCGTTGACCATCTCTTGTCGACATATTAGCCCAGATATGTCGATGATTGCAGGGATTCATCGACATATCGCCAATAATGTGTCGATGGCCTACAGCTTCAACTCAAGCGGATACACCGCCTTTACGATCAGCCGAGACTCGAAAGAGCGCGAGTTCGGATCGCCGAGGATCACGAAATACTCTGCTCCACGACCGCCCGCACGCTTGTAGCTGAGATACGCGTTCCAGGCATTGCCGCGCTGGATCGCGCGACCGCTGATGCTTTGCAGAGAGTCGATTTCCCAGTTCACGCTGCTAATGATCTGGCGTTCGTCATCACCGTCTGACGAGAGCCACTGAAACCCAATTCCGGTCTGCAGTCGGGGTAACGCTCGGTAGGCAAACGACAAAGAGTGCGACTGGAACGGTCGCTCCATGAATCGCCCGAAGCTGTAGTCGTATTGCCAACGGCGATAGGGGTCCCGACGTGGCTTTTCGATGCTGAAAAAGATGCTCTGATCGTCAAAAGTCTTAAACCGATTGAGCGTGCCGCCAAAGTCGAAGTCGATTCCGTTCCGGCTGGTGATGGAGCCGCTAAACGATGTCGAGCGACGGTAAGGAAGGCCGTCGAGGTGCCAGTAGTTCGCAGCATTGAACTCGAAGGCGGTCTCCATAATCGCTCCTTTTTGGTACGTCTGCAGATACGAAGGACCCGCCGAAATTCCCTTGTAATCCACGTCGGCTTGGTAACCGATGCGGGGTTCGAAGCGCTTTTCAACCGACTCCCATTCCCAGTAGAACGACAACCCTTTGTTGTTATAGGACTGACCGATGGAGTGCTTTGAGGCAAAATCCTTGGTGCTATCGAACGTTCCTGCGGCTTGAACCCAACTGAACCAAGCTCCTGATCCAAAGCCGTAATTGGCCCAAAGCGTGTCGTTGGAATGCTCCTTATCCCGCAGCCCAGCGTAGGCGAAATTGAGATTCTGGCGTGCACGGGGGATATAGGTTGTGGACGCCACCACCGCCGTGCGCTCCTCTAGGGTTTGCAGAGCCATGACTCCAAAGTCCAACTTATCGGAGATATTCCCGAAGGCCTTTGCGCCCCAATCGAATGATGGGATTCTTTGCGGCAGGAATACTTTAGTACCAAAACCTGTGTTGAAAAAATTGCCTCCTTCCTGGAAAAATGGGCGACTTTCTGCGGTAACACGCTCAAAATAGCTCAAATCGAGGGAAAGAACCTGATTTTCAACATTCCTGAAATCCGGGTTGATGGTCCCCACAGCCTCGATCCTCGGAGCGAGTTGGGTCTTCATATCCAGGCCCGAGTTGAAGATCGGCTTCTGATTTCCACCACCCAGATAGCCGTAGGGCAACAGCTTCAGAGTCCGGTCCACGGGAGGCACGGGAATCTCGACATCGATCCAATTCCCTGTGTTCTCAACCTTTCCCGCCGAGGTATCGCGCCAACTGTAATATCTCTGCGTACGCGGCATGTAACGGCTCACATTCACGCGCACGGTCCGCTTCCCAGCAGCTGGGAGCCGCATGATTTTCCATGGGATTCGCGCTTCGATCTCGTAGCCAAATTCCGTGAGTCTGCCCTTCGCCTGAATTTCACCGAGCCATTCGGTTTTCGCCGCCTTTCCTCCAGCGATATAGAGGGTTGTCGCGCCCTTCGGGTTGATCTGAAACGAGTTGAAGGCATCGAGGTTCCCCAGTACATCGATGTTGAAAAGCACGTGGTCGTCGCCGTTAAGGCTGACGTTCTGACGATATTCCGTCGCGTGGATCGTGGCGGGTTGAGAGTCCTGTGCACGATAGGCGAAATAGACATAGTCGTGGTCATAGGACAGCCAAAACTGGCCGTTCTCAGGGGAAGAAACTCCCGTTTCTTCGTCGACCAGTCCCTCACCGGTGCTGGCAGCACTCCATTCTTCGGGGTTGATCGTTCCGTCGATAAGAGGTGGGATTGGCGCGACGATTCCCGCAAGATCGCCGGGGTTCAGGGGTGCAGGATCGGATGATGGCAGAGATACAATGGCAGCGAGTGGCAAGAACGGCAACAATGGCACGATTCTGGTCTACCTTATCTTGGTTCTTAGAGTTCCTTTATATCGGGCTTGGCGTGGGGCTTGCGGTGTGCATCGCAGGTTGCCAAACGTCAACGCCAGACACCAGGCACATCATGCCCGGAAAGACTCCGCTCCGCGAAGGGCGCAATGAAATCTCTTGGATGGAAGTTCATGAAGTCATGGTTCGCCGGAGCAATGCCCATCCACCCACGATCCTCCTCATTGGAGACTCGATCCTCGCCGATTGTGGATTTAGTGATCCGACCATGTTGAACCTATCCCATCCAGGAGACCGCATCGGAAATGCATGCTGGCGACTCCTCGACAAACGGTTGAACCTGGGCAAGGTGAAGGCGGCATTCGTCCTGATTGGCACCAACAACGTGCTGATCAACAACCAAGACCAAATGAGATCCCAGTTTCGGGACTTACTGAGATTGCTCAAAGCTGCAATTGATCCCAATGCAAGGATTATCGTATCCACGATTCTGCCTCGCGCCGACAAACCGGGCGTCGATCTATCTGTGCTTGTCGGTACGCGCAATCAGGCCGTGCTTGCAGCTTCTCAAGCTGAAAGAGTGGAATCAACTGACCTCGCTGCGCTGTTTGCGGATTCCTCGGGCGCGCTCAAACTAGACCTTTATCAATCGGACCGTTTGCACCTATCTCCCGAAGGTCAATATCTACTGCGCGCGAAAGTCACGAACGTCCTTTTGGGCCTGAGACCGTAGGTTCACCCAGGTAGACTGAATAGTATGAGCGCCACCCTATCCAAGATCCCCGTCCTCGACCTCAAACCCGAAATTGCGCTAATACGCGATGAGCTGATGGCGGCGATCGAGGGTGTGCTTGACTCGACCCAATTCATCATGGGGCCGAACGTCAAGGCGTTTGAGCAAGAAGTGGCCGAGTACATGGGCGTTAAACATGCCGTTGCCCTCAACTCAGGAACCGATGCTCTGATTTTGGGTTGTTCGGCTCTTGGCCTCAAGCCTGGTGATGAAGTCATTACGACACCGTTTACGTTCTTTGCCACAGGCGAAGCGATTAGCCACTTTCACGCAACACCGGTGTTCGTGGACATCGACCCCACTACGTACAACCTGGATCTCAACCAAGTTGAGGCGCGGATAACGGAAAAGACCACGATGATCCTTCCGGTCCACCTCTACGGCCACGCTGTGGATATGGACCCGCTCTTAGCATTGGCCAAGAAGCATAACCTGAAGGTATTGGAGGACTGCGCTCAGTCGTTCGGGTCAACATACAAAGGCAAGAAAACGGGTGCCATCGGAGAAGGTGGCGCGTTTAGCTTCTTCCCAAGCAAAAACCTAGGCGCATTCGGCGACGGCGGAATGTTCACCACGAACGACGATTCCTATGCGGACACCGTACGAATGCTGCGGGTCCACGGCGCACGAAAGAAGTACTTCAACGAAACCGTTGGAGTGAATTCTCGACTGGACGAACTCCAAGCTGCCATCCTCCGTGTGAAGTTCCGCTACATCGACGAGTGGAACGCGGGCCGCCGCCGAGCCGCAAATTACTACACGGATGCTCTGAACAAAATCGATGGCGTGATTCCACCATCGGCTGCGGATTACACCGATCACGTGTATCACCAGTACACAATCCGGATCCTTGGCGGAAAGCGCGATGCCGTTCAGCAAAAGCTCGCTGAGGAAGGCATTGGAAGTTTTGTCTACTACCCCGTCGCTCTCCACAAGCTGCCTGTGTACGCAGAGAAGCCACATCATCCGCTTCCGGTGAGCGATCAGCTCAGCACAGAAGTCCTAAGTTTGCCAATTTGGCCGACAATTGAAGAATCTGTCCTTGATCGAGTGACCAAAGTCATCGCCAACGCCGTCTCTTAATCTCGCAGGGGGTGAACAATGCTGTTTTCCCTGCGTTATTGCCGGGTGTACGGATTCCCGGTGAGAGATAAGAGAAACCCTTGGCTGTTCAAGAAAAAATTGCATCTCACAAGGCTACAGTCATCATGCGACTGAAGCCTAAAAGCGACTTCAGCAGACAAGTCCTCACTCTGGCCACAGGCACGGCGATTGCCCAAGTGCTACCACTTGCGGCACTTCCGATCGTAAGTCGACTTTACACCCAGTCCCAAGTCGGAATTCTCACGCTGTTTTTGTCCATTGCCAGCGTGCTCGGAATCATCGCGACCGGAAGGTACGAGCTCGCCATCATGCTGCCCGAGGAGGATGAGGATGCTGTTAACCTCCTCGCGATTTCAATTACCTGCAGCGTGGTGTTTGCCGTTCTCACGCTCCTCATCGCCGTCTTCTTCAACGGCCAGATTTGTTCTTTGTTGGAATCGCGTGAAATCGGGCCGTGGCTTTACTGGATCCCGGCAACACTGATCGCGAATGCGGCTTACCAGGCTTACAACTACTGGTTCAATCGCAAGGAGATGTATCACCGCCTCGCTGTGAACCGCATCGGCCGTTCAGCAATCACTGAAGGTAGCAAGATCGGGTTTGGGACGTTGGCCCTCAGCCATATCGGATTAGTAATAGGCACGGTATTAGGCCAGACCGTCACTGCTCTGCGGTTCTTTTGGCAAGCCCGTCACGAGGATCGTGCGTCCATGAACAAGATCTCATGGGTGGGCATGCGAAAGATGCTCGGCAGATACCGAGATTTTCCGAGATACACCGTACCTGCGGAGGTGGTCAACGACCTCAGTAAACGACTTCCGGTCTTTATCTTGGCAGGATTTGGGTCCACCGTCACAGGAAATTTCGGTATGGCCCAAATGGTAATGGGCGGACCATTGGGAATTCTGGGATCGGCATTCGCGGACGTCTTCAAGCAGCGGGCGTCGCGCGATTTTATCGAGCACGGCGAGTGCCGGGCTTTGTGGCTCAGGACTTTCAAGAAGCTCATCTTGATTTCCGTGCCGGTGTTCACCCTTGCCTATCTGTTAGCTCCTGTGGCGTTCAAGGTGATCCTCGGTCCTAAATGGGTTGAAGCAGGTTACTTCGCCCAGGCACTCACGCCGTACTATGCACTGGCCTTTATTGCGTCGCCCCTCTCCCGCACTCTGTACGTTGCCGAGGACCAGCATCTGGATCTCATCTGGCAATTGGGCCTGGTTGTGGGGGTGTATGCTGCGCTCACGTTCGGAGAGCAAACCGGAAATGTTTTGACCACCCTTCGTTGGTTTGCTTGGACCTATACCGCCCTTTACGCGATATACCTGCTCCTCAGCTACCGATCATCTTGTGGCAAAACCCGCTCGTAAGAATACGGTTTTTGTTCGGAACCTACGGACAAACTGTGAAAAGTTGTCACAAACGATTTTGCAAATGGTCCTGGTTGCGCTAAGATATTATCAGTTTGGGTAAGTCCAAATGGTGGCTCAAAGGCTACTTGAATTGCGCTGAGTACTGAGAGGTTGGACCATCCTTTGGAGAGGTGAGATTGGTGGTGGCTTCACTCCCGTTTTGCTGCCTTTAATCGTATCCCTATCTCAGAAAACATCGCGATGCCCCGGCATCCCGAGGCTGCCACAAGGTGTGCCTCGGGCTTGCGCCCGGCCTAGATGAGGCGGAACAGCTTCGGTGGGCATTTTGGGGAAAACTTGCCTCGCTCCCGGTTTCGGGGCGAGGCCTCTTCTCTTATTGTTCCAACACGTCCGGGTAATCGCGGTACAACCCCGACTTGTAATTCTGGACCCGGCTATAAACCTGTCTGTGGAGCTCTTCGACCTCGCCCGTCCTAGTCGCGGCGACCTTAAACGCTTCGTCTAACTGGGCAAGATTGCGTGTTTCAATGGAGATGGAAAATTCTCCCAGATCTGCCGGTCCGAAACCGAACTTCCTGCGCTTGATCCGGAATGTCTCGATAGTCCCCTTCGCCTGCAGAAAGCCAAGATAGGCGTTGATGGCATCCACAAACTCTGTGTCTTTGGCTCCTGGCGCTAGGTCGACCCAGATCTCGTAACAGTCCATGCAAGGGACTCTACCCCTTGGCGGGTACCCTTCTCCCATTCATGAACGCATCGGAACTCCGCCGAAAGTACCTCCGCTTTTTCGAATCAAAGGGACACTCCGCGTATCCTTCGGGATCCCTTGTGCCCTATGATGTCACGGGTCGCCTGGATGAATCGCTCCTGTTCAATGGAGCGGGGATGGTTCAATTCAAGCCGTACTTTCGGGGAGTTGCCAAGCCCGAAAATCCTAGGCTGACAACGGCGCAGAAATGTGTGCGCACCGGAGATATCGATGAAGTAGGTGATCTAAGCCACCTGACATTTTTTGAAATGTTGGGGAATTTTAGTTTTGGTGACTACTTCAAGGCCGAAGCGATTGATTTTTCGTGGGAATTCTTGACTTCCGATCAATTTCTGGCTTTGGATCCTAGCAGGCTTTCGTTCACGGTTTTCGAAGAAGACGATGAGGCTTACGAATGCTGGTCCAAGCATCTTCGAAGCGTTGCCATCGCGCCAGAAACGCGGATTTTCCGTTTGGGCGAAGAAACAAACTACTGGCCCGCTGGAGCGTTTTCAGCTGGACCTCCCGGCCCGTGCGGACCGAACTCCGAGATGTTCTACTGGTGCAATCCCAGTGTCCCGGTGCCATCTGTCCAGTCTGGATATGGTGTTTCGGACTACCTGCGCGATGATCAAGCGGGAAACTGGCTGGAAATTTGGAATGACGTGTTCATCCAGTTCGAGTGGCAAGGGCGACCTGCCGACTCGGAGCGGCCGGGGAGTGGCTATGTCAAAGAGGGGATGCCAGAACTTCCGTTCAAGTCCATTGACACTGGCATGGGTCTGGAAAGGACGTCCGCTGTGCTTCTCGGAAAACAGAGCGTCTACGACACGGATGTCTTCACACCGATCTTGGAGCGAATCCAATCGCTTAGCGGTAAGTCCTATGGAAAAGACGACGCAACTGATCGGGCGATGCGGGTGATTGCGGACCACATCCGCACGTCGTGTTTCTGCATCGCCGACGGCATTTTGCCTAGCAACAACGGCCGAGGCTACGTGCTGCGGCGTCTGATCCGTCGCGCGGTCCTTAAGGGACAAAGAGTTCTGGGATTCGACAAGCCGTTTTTCCACGGAGTTTTTCCAGCAGTGGTCGAGGCTATGGGGGACCACTATGGAGAGTTGGTCGAGCGAAAGCCTGCGATCGAAGAAACTTTGCGTAACGAAGAGGACCTCTTTAGGCGCACGCTCCACTCGGGATACGGCAGACTCCAGTCCGAACTTGAGCGCATGAATCCGGGAGATACCTTGCCTGGCGAGTCAGCCTTTCGTCTCTATGATACGTTCGGCTTTCCGCTGGAAGTCACCAAAGAGCTTTGTGACGAAGCCGACATCCGTCTGGACGAGGTCGGCTATGAAACAGCCATGAAGGAGGCGCAGGCACGATCCCACGAAGGGAGCGGGATGGACGCTGTCTATGCCGGTGTTTCATTCACATTCGTTTTTGGGGACGGCGAACTCGAAGTCACCCCTACCCAGTTTTTGGGCTATGAGCTTGCGTCTGCCCAGGCGATGGTCCGTGGTGCAGTACCAGAAGTGGATGAGGATGGACGGTGTACCGGCCGTGTGGGCATCGCTCTAGACCAAACGCCATTCTATGCCGAATCGGGCGGACAAATCAGCGACACCGGCCTGATCACGGGGGAATCGTTTGAGTTCAGAGTCATCGATCTGATCAAACAGGATGGAGTCTATGTTCATTTTTGCGAACCCGTCCGATTCAACCATCCGGAACCTCTGACGGGAATGGCGGCCGACCACGCCGCAAAGGTCGTGCACCATCAGCTTTTCGACCATCCCGTGGTAGCTCGAATCGATTTGGAGCGACGACGTTCGATTATGCGTAACCACACGGCCACCCACTTGCTGCACGCAGCGCTGCGCAGCCGTCTGGGCAAGCACGTGACTCAAGCTGGATCACGAGTGGCTCCGAATGAACTTCGGTTCGATTTCACGCACGGCAAAGCGATTTCGCACGACGATTTGGCGATGATCGAACGAGACATCAACGAGCAAATCTGGGCAAACACACCGGTCATCACGTACGTGGACTTGCCAATCGAGGACGCCAAGGCTCGCGGAGCGATGGCGCTCTTCGGTGAGAAATACGGAAATCGCGTGCGCATGGTCGAAATCGGCGAATACAGCCGAGAACTCTGCGGTGGAACCCACGTAGCCGCGACCGGTGAAATAGGACTCTGCAGGATTGTCAGCGAATCCAGCGCTGCCAGCGGAGTGCGGCGGATTGAAGCAGTCACGGGCGAGGGAACCGTCCAGTGGCTCAACGACCAAGTCGAGATTTTGCGGACGGCTTCGGGATTGCTTAAGTCCTCTCCCAAAGACCTCGTTCATTCCATCGAGAAGCTCTTGGAGACGGTCAAAGACGAGCGACGCAAGAGAGAGCAACTGGCTTCACAAGGCGCGGGTGCCTCGGCTTCGCAAGTCGATTCGGTCGGTTCAGTCGAATTGGCAACTCAGAAACTCACCGCTGGGGACCCGAAAGATGCCCAGTTGGTGGCGGATCGGCTGGTTGACGGAAAACCGGCTCGTGTCGCCCTGGTCGGGTTGGTGGCAGATGGCAAGGTCAGCTTCGTGTGCAAAGTCGGTGCCGAAGCTCTCTCAAAAGGTGCCCACGCGGGCAACCTGCTTCGAGAGGTCGCGAAGATCGCCGGAGGCGGTGGCGGCGGAAAGCCGGACTTCGCAACCGCTGGCGGCCGAGATGCTGACAAGGTCGACGAGGCTCTCAGCGCTGGGGTGGCGGTACTGAAAGCGATGGTGGCTGACTAAGGGCCGGCTCACCTTCGATTTGGTCGATCCCTTCCCGTGTTAAGGTCCAGACCACCGGTGGGTTCTTGGCGATACCACCCGTTGCTGAATCCAGGTCCGCGGCAATTTCCAGCATGGTCTTGCCTTCCTTCAGCACATCCTTGAGTTTGCGTTCATGCCAGGGCTTGCCTGTCATCGCAACGTAGTCAAAGATCCCCCGAATGCGTTCAGAGCCCGATCCCGCGCATGCGTAGTCTGCGCTGGTGAATCGCGCCCCGGCGGAGTCGAAGAAATAGACTTGGAACGTATCGGTCTTGGAGTCATAGGCTCCCAGAATCGGGAGAAAAAGACCGATCCCCTGCATGGCCATGGGCAAATTGGCAGCCAGGGCTTTCGAGATCTCCTGGAGTTTGCCTTCCAGGCTCATCGGAGCCAAATACATTCGGCTGAAGTATTTGAAGCTGTGCTGCAGCATCCTGCAAACCTCGATCGAACGGGCGAAGGACCCCGAGATAGCCACCAAGGTCGAATCGTCTAACGGGACGATCTTTTCTGCCTTGTCATACATGATCAGGTTGCCCATCGTGGCGCGCCTGTCCGCTAGCATCACGATTCCGTCATCGTAGCGCAAGGCCAAAACCGTGGTGCCGTGCGTCTCCAGGCTGGCATCACCTGCAACAAACTCGGGCCGATTAAACCCGACTAAGTCTTGAAATGACTTTGGAGGTTCGACTTGTATGCTCACTGCCCAGACCTTTGGCGATATTTCTTAGCCTGATCAGGGTCGACCTTCTTGAGCCGCTTCATCAATTCGTTGGGTCCTCCGGGTTTCTTCAGATCTGGCTTCGTGGGGCCGCCCTCGTCGCCAAGCTTTCGCTCAGGCTCAGGAGACATCGGTCGGGTGGTGCGTTCGCCTTGAATGATCATGGTGCTATCTAATCTTACGACGGAGTTTCGCTTTCGAGCGCGCGTATGAAACTCTCGACGGTGGAAAGTTGCCATAAGCTCTGGGAATACCGCCGGTTGGGTTCCAAAGTGACCTCGCGAGGCTCCCCATTGACCCGAAAGACGATCGATCGCCAGCAGCAGGCAAGGATATCATCGGAGAATTTGGATACTGCGATCGCGCGCGGAAGGGCTCTGGAGTCTTGGGTCGGCTCGGTGTCGTTCTGCAAGGGATCGTCCACCAATTCTTCTTCCAGAAGGCCCTCAAACAAGCCCGAATCCGGGTCAAGGTCGCAGTAGGCCAGATCGAGGCTCTGGGCCATGGGATCTCGAAAGCTCTGGACCTCTCCCAGCTCTTCGATGACATACTTTTTGGCTGCCCAGTCAATCAACCGAGTCGGATCCTCGCTTTGAGTCGCGATCGCCTCCATGCGGCGACGACAGAGTCTTTCAAGCACTAAGAATTCGTCGTCTTCCGGGCAATGGCGCGCGTACGAGGTCAGATAGTCGTCGAGGATGTGGAGCGCGGTTGTATGAGACCCTCGATCCAGTTCGATTCGGCCGTTGCCGGACAGATCGCGGCTGACGTTCTGAAACGATCGGACCGGGTCGGAAATGGCCCACGCGGGCGCGACTCCAAGTTCCGCAAGGGCAACGGCGATCTTTACCAAACCCACTCGGATGTAGGTATTCGACATCATCATATTGGCGTCTCCGCTGATGACGTGAAGGCGGATGAACTCGCTGATGTTGGCGTGGGGCTCATCACGTGTGTTAAAAATCGGCCGACGATAGAGCGTCTCGGCGTTGGCAGCTTCAGCAAAAAAATCTGCCCGCTGACTCATCTGGAAATCGACCCAGGTCTTATTTTCCGCGCCCACTTTTCCGGCACCACTGATGAGCTGTCGCGCGATCAAGATCGGGAGAACTGACGCATAGAGCCGCTCGAAACCAAGAGACCTTGAGCACAGGTAGCTCTCATGCGTTCCGTAGGCTGCTCCGTGAAAGTCGGTGTTGTTCTTAAAGACCCGGACGTTTCGATCGGTGTGTTCACGATAGGCAATCGCCGTCTGCCAGACATGGTCTTGGCCGTGGCGATCCCAGTATGCGAGCTCTCTGAGGCCGAAGCACTCGGGGGTCGAATACTCCGGGTGGCCGTGGTCGTTATAGAACCTGGCACCGTTCGCCAGAACACGATCAGCCCGAACATTAGCGTCGGTTTGCGCTAACTTCGAGTCAGATTCGAATTTCCAATCTTCTGGATCGACAGCTAGGTGGTCCAGCTTGAATCCGCGAAGATCTTGCCGAGGAGACTCATATCGGTAATCCCAACCGGCAAAAAAAGGTCCAGGACTCGACTGGACAAATTCCATCGAATCCTGGACCTGATGCGTCGGATCGCGACCTTCTACCAGCAGCCCGTACTCGGTTTCGGTGCCGGCGAGAATGTCGCTCAGTTTCACCCGCGGTAGACCGAAAGGCCTCCGCCTGTTGCGAACGGCCAAGTTGCCGTCGAAGAGGTCACGTCCCAATTGGCTTTCATCAGAGCACCATTTTTCAGTACTGCGCCAGAAATCTTGCCTGAGACCTTTTCGGTGTTGTTCGGCACAGCATCGTCGATGGTATTGACTGGCCACAGGCTGAATGTTCCGGTGCTGTCCGAGCCATCGAGCGTCATATCGATGCGGCCCTCCCAGAGAGCGGAGACTCGACCGTCGGAACCGACCGTGTAGACGACCATCTGGAAGACTGATGTGTCACTTGCGGAAGGCAGAGCGATGGCAACGAGATCGCCGTTGGGCGTTACGACCGATTTGAAATCTTTCCAAACACCCGTAAGGGCTGCCTGCTGGACATCGCTCGGGTCGCGATCAAAGAGGGTGTAAGTATTGTTCGCCTTGTCACCGCCGATATTTGGTCCAGTTGCGATCACGCCGGACTTGATGGCCACAGGGTCCAGCAGTTCGAATGTGCTGTTAGAATCTGAGCCGCGGCTCACGGCAATTGCGTCGCCGCTGAAGTAGACCGTATCAGCCGAAGATCCCGTGCTCATGTTGGGCCGCTGGGCTCCCGACAAGCCGCTCACATCGAATGCCAAAAAGTCGGAGAAAAATCCTCGCAAGGCATTGACTCGCGGATCGTAATTGGCAGCGGTGAACTGGTCTTCGTCAAAGGTGATGCCATCGGCGTCGGAATAGCTCAGCATGTTGTCATTCAGGAGCATCTGAATGGCTGTATATCTGCCGGGAATCGTGGTGACTTGGACGTCGAACGGAGCTAAAGCTTCTACAGCCGGATCGCTTGCTGCGGGCAGATCGGCCGAGGTCCCATCGCCCAGGATCTCCTGCAATTTCTTGACTCGGAACGGGTACTCCGTAAACTCTCGAGAGCTGACCGAAACGTTGTCGAATCGGACCGGGATGTACACCGAATAGGCTTTGTACTCGTCCAATACGACCTTCAACTCGCCGAGCTGTGTGTCGTTCGACTGGGGAATTCGATCATCGGTGCCGTTCTGGAGTTCGATATCATCGAGTACGGCCACCTGAGATCCCACGCCTCGGTTGGTGCCCGTTAGGTAGGTCACCTGAACAACTCCGTTGGTGGGCAAGTTGAACGATGGATAGGATCGGCTTACGCCGGTATCCCCGCCGTTTCCATTCCCGTTGTCACCTGAACTGAGACCTTCACCGCCACATCCAAACATGAAGACAGCGACTGCTGCGATTAATAGTGATTTTCCGATCTTCGACACTGGCCAATCCTCGGTTTGATAAACAGATTCGCGCACACAGGATGCGTGCACCTCCGCTCATCAGACGCCTATCTGCTCCCGATAGTTTGCACGGTTTTGGCTCAGTGTTGCCAGGGTGCAAGCGCGTGAACTCAAAAAAAGGTGGGTGAACCGGTGGAAGGACTACTTTTTGAAGGTGATTTGGAGGTTTGCGACCACATCCCCGATCCGAACAAGGAGTTCTTCGAGAGTTTCTGCGGTGAATCCGAGATACTCGTAATCCTTCTCCCGCATCAACGGTGGGATGGTGCCAAAGCCTCGGTCGTAGCCCAGAGAAAGTGTGAGCCGGTGGCAGAGATCGAAGATTCGGCGCTCTTGCGACTTGATGCGACTGCTATCCAGCAGAAGAATCATGTCTTCGGGGAGCGTGTACATCTTGGAAATTTGGTGAAGAACCTCGATGTTGCTGGTTCCGACCACGCTCTGCTCGATGTCCTCCAAGAGGACTGGGTGGCCGACCAGGTGGGTGAGGCAAGCGGAATATCGGTTTCCGGAGAAGCTGGCCAAAATCGGGATTCCAACCGCTGAGATGACTCCTAAGCCATAACAGGATCCAGCCTCCATGCCAAACTTCGGCCCGACAGTCTGCATTACCTCCGCCATGACCATGGAGAACTTGGTCAACTCGTAGCTCATGTAGCCAAAGCCTCCAAAGACTTCCACGAAAATTTGCTCCAACAGCAGGCTCACAAACGTGTCTTGAACCAATTTTTGATCGTTGACAAACCGGATGGTGTCGGTGATTTGCCTGCAGCGCAACTTATCGAAGTCGACCAAGAACTCCTTGAGTGCAGAGTTCATGCGGTCTCGGAACTGCTGATCCGAACCGATAAAGCGATCCATAATCGCTTCGGAAGGCGGGTAATGGCTGACAATGCCTGCCAAGCGGCTCAAGTACTGATCGAGAGTCCATCGACTCTTGACCGCCGTAACCGCCTGATAGGAAATCGATTCTGGTCCGTAATCAAGCCAGGATGCAGATGCAGCCATCGCTTTAGATGTTCGGCATCTCAGCGCGAATCCGCATACCGGATTGAACCGACAAAAGGTAGAATTCACCCCCACGATGAGGCGCAATGATCTCTGGGACCTAAACGAGGCGCTTCAGCATCCCGGCAAGAAGGTAGCGGTCGATATCGTAACCGAACTTGCCGAAGAAGCCGACATCGATCTCCTGAAACCCATTGAAGGTTATTTGGAGGCGGTGAGCACTGGCAATCTTCTCTTGCTGACGGGCGAATTCAAAACAAAATGCGTGGTCGAGTGCGCACGTTGCGGAGGTCCGCTGGAGATTGAGCTTGACTTCAAAATGGAGGAGCAGTTCCCGGTTGAGGGCGTTCCGAGCATCTATTCACACGACGATTATGCGCGCGTCGTTGCGGAAGAGGACTACCCACTGTTCGACGATAACAACCTGATCGTCGAAGCGCTGATCCGACAAGGACTTCTCACGGAAACTCCACTCCAACCGCTTTGCCAGTTTGGTTGGGATGGCCCATGTCCCGAAGCAGCCAAGCGTTTAGCCGCCAAGGCTCTGAAAGAGCAGTCACACCCGCTGGGCAAACTCTCTGAACTCCTTCAGCCCGAGGAGGATGCGGAGTGAATCTAGCGCTGGATGCGATGGGCGGAGATCACGCGCCCAATGAGATTGTTGCTGGTGCGCTACTCGCGGCTCCTCAGATTCAGGGCACGATTACGTTGGTCGGCAACGCGGATTCCATAACTCCGCTTCTTCCCAAACCTACTCCACCCCAGATCGCGATCGTGCCAGCGAGCCAGGTCATCGAAATGGACGAGTCGCCGGTTGAGGCAATCCGGCGCAAAAGAGACTCTTCCTTGATGGTCGCAGTGGAACTCGTTAAAGCTGGATCGGCGGACGCCATGATCTCGGCTGGCAACACAGGTGCGGCCACCGCCGCTTCACTCTTGGCCTGGCGAACCATGCCCGGAGTGCACCGGCCCGCGATTGCGGCACTATTTCCAAATAAGCACCGTGAATTTGTGCTTCTGGATGCTGGCGCTAGCCCAGACGTTGATCCGTCGCACATGGTGGAATTCGCCCAGATGGGACTGGTGTATGCCAGAACGATGCTGGGGCGAACGGATCCTAAGGTTCACTTGCTCAATATCGGCGAGGAAGATTCCAAGGGCAACAGCTTTGCGAAGCAAGCTCACAAACTTCTCTCGCACCATGCTTGGTTTGGGGGCAATATCGAGGGTAAGGACATGTTTCGACAGCACGTTGACGTCGTTGTCTGCGACGCCTTTGTCGGAAACATCGTGCTGAAAACTAGCGAGGGAGTAGCCGAATTCCTGATGAGTTCGATCCGAGATGCGCTTCCGGATAATCCGATTGCCAAGCTGCCTTATCTTCCGCTTCGCAGTCTGTTCGCTCCCATTCGAAAAAAGGTGGACTACGCGGAGTATGGCGGAATGCCGTTGCTCGGGCTGAATGGGCTCACCTTCATCTGTCACGGTCGGAGCAGCGCAAAGGCGATCAAGAACGCTCTGCTCTTTGCCCAACGCGCCGTGAAAGGCCAATTATTGGATAAGATGCGAGAGAGCATGGCCGCTCCTGGCCGAGAGTCTCGCAAGTAAGATTCATGAAAAAACGCGCGGTAATCCAAGCGATCGGGCACTCGGTGCCAGACAAGGTTCTGACCAACCACGACCTCGAAAAATTGGTGGACACGTCGGACGAGTGGATCATCCAGCGAACCGGAATATCCGAACGTCGGATGTGCGGACCGGGCGAAACGACGAGTGTCCTATCCATTCGAGCCGCCAAAGAAGCTCTGGCCCACGCCAAGATGTCTCCGGCGGAACTGGATCTGGTTGTCGTCGGCACCGTCACGGGCGATATGCTCTTTCCTTCGACCTCTTGTTTGGTTCAAGCAGGAATCGGAGCCGTTAACGCGGGCGCATTTGATGTCGGAGCAGCGTGCGCTGGGTTTATTTACTCTCTCAGCGTGGCAACAGCGATGATCGAGAATGGCCAAGTCAAGAACGCGCTCGTGGTCGGTGCCGATACGCTCACTCACTTTATTGATTGGACAGACCGATCCACCTGCATACTCTTTGGAGATGGTGCTGGTGCTGTGGTTCTCTCGGGCGAGGAAGACCAAGGGCGAGGCATCATGCGCACCGTCCTTCTGGCAGATGGAACCGGCTCGCAATATATCGACCTGGAGATCGGTGGATCACGGTATCCCACCACGAATCCCGAATCGGCAAAGGCCAGAAAGTGCATCTACATGGCCGGGTCGGAAGTTTATCGATTTGCGGTCAACGCCATGGGTGAAGCCTGTTGCAGAATTCTTGACGAGGCGGGACTTTCTCCCAAGGATGTAGACCTATTTGTCCCCCACCAGGCCAATTTGCGGATAATCGACTCCGCTGCCAAACGACTGGGTCTGTCCGAAGAGAAAGTCTTTGTGAATGTCCACAAGTATGGAAACACGAGCGGTGGGTCGATCCCGCTGGCTTTGTATGAAGCGGAACACGAAGGTCGGCTTCAGCCGGGAATGCTTGTAATGACCGTTGGCTTCGGTGCTGGACTCGTCTGGGGCGCCAACCTCATTCGCTGGTAACAGAAGATCCCTTGAACCTAAGTCCAAGGGATCTTGAGCATAGCTGACACTTACTTTAGAATCGGTAGCCGAGGTAAACGCCGAAGCTGTTAGCCTTCGCGCCTGCCGCATCGGAGCTGAAAAGCAGCGTGCCCTCCGCAAATAGGTTCTCACCGAAATCGCGTCCCAATCCAAGCCGGGCACCGTAGGCAATCTTCGACTTGTTGACGTCGATGCTCACGCCGCCAACACCGGCAAAGAAGTAGTTGCGGGTACCGTTCTCGGGGTTCTTATCCAGGTAGTAGCGCTGGTTGACCATAAATGGGAACATGTTGCCCTTGGCTCCGCTACCGCTCTTGCCCAACCAATCCAGGCTGAGATAGGTCTGGTTAACTGTCGACAGCACCTTGAGAGGAAACTCGAGTCCGATTCCGATCATATTTCCGGTCACGCGTCGAGTCGGCTGCTCAAACGGATAGACTCCACCCACTCGGAGTCTCAGTCCACTGGTGTCAATGTCGGCATGAGCTGGAACCACCATCGCCAAGCTCAAAACTGCACATCCAATCGCTGCACGCTTCATCTTCGTTTCAATCCTCCTAAGACCCTCGACAGCTTCAAGCACGTCGAAAGTTGGCGATAGTTTACATATCTTCAAGCAATTTGCGTATTGCCGTGCGATTCTGAGCACTATAACTGGCCCCTCCTCCTGGGTCCTGCCGGTAAACTACCGGTTCCCATGTCCCATCTTCTGCTTGAACTCGGCTGTGAAGAACTGCCTGCATCGTTTGTTCGGCGATCCTTCAGACAGCTCCACGACGAAGTCGTAAGTCGTCTTGAGGCAGAGAATCTGGCCTGTGTCAGCTCGGGTTGCATGGGAACTCCCAGACGGCTCATCGTTTGGGCCGATGGCATCCCGGCTCGCCAGCCAGATTCCACCAAGACCCAGCGGGGGCCAGGCCTCAAAGCGGCCTATGACGCAGAGGGTAATCCAACCAAAGCCCTGGAGGGCTTCTGCCGATCTCAAGGTGTGGAGGTTGCTGATCTGACTCAGGAAGGCGACTATGTCTGGGTTAATAAGCATGTCCCAGGGCGTCCGGCGCAAGAAGTTCTGGGCGAAATTCTCGAGGCATCCATTCGTGCGCTAACATTTGACAAGTCCATGCGCTGGGGCGAGAGTCGAATGCGTTTCGCCCGCCCGATTCGCTGGATTCTGGCTGCCTACGATGGCGCGGTTGTCGATTTCTCCGTCGAAACAGTGCAAGCCGGGCTGATGAGTCGTGGCCACCGATTCTATTCCCCGGGACAATTCGAAGCCACAACCAAAGATTCCCTTATCGACCAGTTGCGGGCGGCAAAAGTCGAGCCCGATCCTGAAGAGCGCGCAGCGCGCATCGTCGAGGGTGCCCATGGCGTTGCCGACGGCAAGCCGGATATCCAGGACTCACTTCTAGACGAGAACGTCTTTCTTACCGAGTGGCCTACTGCGATACTGGGCAGTTTCAGCGACCAGTTTATGGATCTGCCGGAGGCCGTCCTGGTGACGGCGATGGCCAAACACGAGAAGTTCTTCCCAGTGCGGGATGCGTCCGGCAAACTGACCCCGCACTTCGTGTCGATTCGCAACGCTGGTCAAGACGACGACGTTCGAGGCGGCAACGAATGGGTGCTCAACGCTCGATTCAACGACGCGAAGTTCTTTTTCGATGAAGATCGCAAGCGCTCGCTCGATGATTTTCTTGCCCAGACCAGCAGGATGACCTTCCAGGAAAAGCTCGGTTCGGTTCGGAACCGAGCAGACCGAATTGCGAAGCTTGCCGGAGCCCTTTCCGCTTCCATCGAGGGTGTGGATCGAGCCAAAGCCGAGAAGGCAGGTCTCTATGCAAAAGCGGATCTCTCAACGGGACTAGTCAATGAACTCCCCGCTCTTCAGGGCAAGGTAGGCGCCGAGTACGCAGCTCGCGAAGGTTTTGATCCATCAATCTGCGAGGCCCTCGGCTACCAATATGATCTTGGTTTGTGCGTACCGGCTGATTCCGAAAGCAAACAACTCGGACTTTGCCTTCTATTGGCAGATCAGATCGACAAACTCGCAGGATATTTGGGCATTGGACAGATCCCCAGCGGAAGCAGCGACCCATTTGCCCTCCGGCGTGCTGTCACACTTTTGATCGAAAGTAGCCAGGAGATTGGTCTTGAGACCGGTTTTTGGCCACTCATTGAGAAAGCCCAACAGCTCTATGCCGAGCAGAACGTGAACTTGGATCAAGCACAGATTCGAAAAGGCCTAGTGGACCTTGCGTCGGGCCGATATCCCGTGCTTTGGAAAAACTACCGTTACGATGTTCTGGAAGCAGCTATGACGACTGATGCGGAGACGATGCTCGACCCCCTGGCGATCAAGTTCCGGGTGGAAGCTATGGCCAAGCTCGCCACGGACTCGAACCTTCTCCAAACAATCAGCCGGCCGATTAACATTGTCAATGCTGCTGTCGGCAAGGGGATCGACGTGGGTGCCGATGACTTTTCTTTAGTCCCAGAGGGATGCCTGGATTCTGCAGAAGGAGCGACTTTGCTCAGGGAAGCAAGGAAGTTAGGAACGGTGCGATCAGCAGAAGAATGGTTCAACGGCGCTAAAATTCTGGCCGACCCCATTAACAAATTCTTCGATGCGACCATGATTATGGTGGAGGACGCTTCCGTCCGAACGGCAAGATTGAGCTTGCTGAACGCGTTGCGAGCGTGGTTCGAAATCGCCGGAAACGTCTCCAAAATCGTTGTTGAAGGAAGCTGATTGGAACGAACTTTCGAAAACTCCGGACCCGTCTCCTGTCTACAATCGCAGATTCGGGCTAAACTACGCGATACTTGTCCGAAAGCATGTAACTGGGACTGGATTTTAGGTTAATTGGGCCAATACAACTAAATCACAGCGTTCAAAACGATCATGATGATGTCGATGTCGAGCATGGAGGTCTGCTGAGTGGAAATTCCCGCCTGGCTGCAGGCGCTACTACAGCGAGGCTTGATCACCCAAGAACAGGTGGATCAAGCGATGAGTATCCAAAAACAAACTGGGCAGAATTTGGAACGGGTGGTCCAAGAGCTCAAATTTGTGGGTGAGCGCGAACTTCTTGCGGCAAAAGCCCAGGAAATGCGAGTCCCCTTTGCGGATTTGGATCGTGTTCAGATCGAATCGTCTGCGATCAACGTTGTCCCCGACCGAATCGCCAAAAACCACAACGTTATCCCCGTTCGAAAAGATGGTGCGACGCTGTACTTGGCTATGGCCGATATTAACAATATCGCTGCGGCCGATGACGTCCGCATGATTTCAGGATGCAAAGTCATCCCGGTGATGGCCGTTCCGGGTGCCATCGAAGATGCCATCCGAAAATACTACGGCGGCGATTCCACGCCAGCACCCGCAGCCGGATCGTCGACTCCTCAGGAAAAGGCAGCACCAGCCGAAACAAGCGCAGACCTGCGCCAACTTATCGCCCAGGCAGGCGTCAACCGAGGAAGCGAACTCGAAGAGGACGCGGAAGGCGATGCAGAGAAGATGGCCGAGCAAGCTCCGATCATCAAGCTTGCCAACGCCATTATCCAACAGGCGATTTACGACAGAGCCTCCGACATCCATACCGAGCCGCAGCAACGCGGTGTTCGCGTTCGGTACCGCGTAGACGGTGTTCTCAGCGAAGCGATGACGGTTCCCAAGAACCTGCAGGCTCCGCTCATTTCGCGCTTCAAGATCATGGCCGAAATGAACATCGCCGAGCGACGCGTTCCCCAAGACGGCCGTATCGAAGTCCGGCACCAGGGCAAGGAATACGACCTTCGCGTCAGTTCGATCCCCACGCCGTTTGGCGAGAAGATCGTTATGCGTATTCTCGACAAGCAAAGCGTTATGATCGGTTTGAACCGGTTGGGCTTTACGGACGAGAACATGGTCAAGATCGACGAATTGACCGCTCAGCCCAACGGCCTGTTCCTCTGTACCGGTCCGACGGGTTCTGGCAAAACGACTACCCAATACTCGGTTTTGAACAAGCTCAACCAGGTTGGGGTCAACATCGTAACAGTCGAGGATCCGGTCGAGTATCAGATTCCCGGTATCGCTCAAGTCCAAACGAACAAAAAGGCGGGCTTGGTCTTCTCGACCGCTCTCCGCGCATTCCTTCGACAGGACCCTGACATCATCATGGTCGGTGAGATGCGCGACCTTGAGACCGCCGAAATCGCGATCGAATCCTCCCTCACGGGACACTTGGTCCTTTCGACGCTTCACACCAACGACGCACCATCGGCCACCCTTCGTATGGTGGACATGGGTGTTGAGCCATACCTGATCGCAGCAACGCTGATCGGATGTCTCGCGCAACGTCTGGGACGACGAGTGGACCCTGACAATCGAGAGCCGTACACAGTTAAGGAAATGGACCTCCGCCGATTTGGCTTCCAAGTCCAGAATCCTGACCATGAAGTCACCTTGTGGCGCGGCATCCCAGCCGAATCAAATCGAAACACTGGATTCAAGGGCCGTACGGGTTTCCATGAATTGATGGTGATGAACGGTGAAATCGCCGAACTCATCGTGCGACGAGCTCCTTTGGCTGATATCAAGGCTGCCGCAAAGGCAAACGGCATGAAAGAACTTCGAGAGGACGGTCTCGGCAAGGTGCTTGCTGGTGTGACAACTCCCGACGAGGTCATGCGCGTTGTCTTCACCGCGGGTTTCTAGTCACCAATAGGTATTTCGTACTATCGGGCAAAATCCTCAACCTTTTTCAGGGGATTTTGCCCGATTTTCTTGTAAACTCCGCCGAATTGGACACAGGAGGAGTTGACCATGTTTTCCCGAAGTATTTTCGTTCTTGGAGCAACCTTGATCACCGGGGCTGCTTACCCCAGTCTCGTTAATTACGGAATCGCCTTTTACTCTGACAAGACTCAGGTATCGGACTTCAACCCAGCGGACCCGCCAATCTGCTCCATCTACACAACGGTCTCCTCGGATACCGACAACGAGTTGCTTGGGGGATCGCTGACCTCCACAGCGGCGCATGCGGTGACCTATGTTGTGGGAGGTCCGAAGCTCGTTCTGGGAGGGCAAGGCGGCTATAACACCATTTCCGCATTGCAGGCGGATTATCCCGCTGGGGCGTTCCTAATGAAACTCAACACCACGGGCGGCATCATCAGCGATAAGGCGCATGTGCCGACGTTCGATTTTCCAAATCGGGAGCCCTTCTTGAATGCGGGGACGTTTTCCGGGCTCCAACTTACACCCGCGAACCAGCCCGCAACGGTGACATGGCCTTCATTCACTGGCAATGGCAGCGCATTCGCGTACACGAGCACCCTCCAACAGATCGACATCACAACAGGTTTGTACGTCGCCGGATATTCGGGAAATGGGGCGACCTTTACAAGCCAAGTACTCCCGGGATCAACTCTCAAGAGCGGTCATCAATATTTCTACGAACTTGCCTTCCTGAGCCAATACACAGATCCTTCTCCGGCGTTTGGCACCGATGGCTACATCACATTCATTCGTAGAGCCACGGGGCGATTTAAGGTCAAAGCACTTCCGGGTACGATTTCAGGCCAAATCAACCTCAAGGACATCGGCTACTATGTAGGCGAGCCTATTGTCGTCGAGGTACTGAATACCAACTCAAATGTCGTGTATACGACCTCTTTTCCGATCAATTACGAGGGTTGGTATGCCTTCGATGCTCCGTTCTCCAGTGGAACGTATGCGATCCGCTTCAAGGGCCGACACTGGCTTTCTAACATTAAGAAGAGCGTCAACTTCGGAGTGGGTCAGGATTATCTCAACGTGAGCCTGACAAACGGGGACTTGGATGGAGACAACCAAGTCACCATCTTCGATTACATCGTCCTGAATGACTACTTCGACAAGTCTTACCTGGACGCCGACTGGAACACTGTTGGACCGAACGGATTCGCACCCAAGGACGCCGATCTTGACAATGACTACGCAGTGTCGGTGTTCGATTATCTGATTATCAGCAACAACTTCGACGAGGCGGGATTCTAGAAGTCACCTGGCGGGGTTTGAGGAACCTGGGCACCCCGAAAGTGCCCAGACCTTCGGCACTTTTTGCCAAATGAACGAAAGAAGCGCAGAGTCCGTCCAAAGATTGCTATTATAGGGAGAACCCATCCCTATGGGTTTGCTTTTGCTCCATGGATAACCAAGACAACAACGGCCAGTCTCTTCCTCCGGCATATGCGCCGCCGGTGCAAGGTGCGTCTTCCAACCCGCCATCCTACGCACCCCCAGGAGGTGCTCCGCCCGCTTTTGTACCTCCCGGAGCTCCTGGAGAAGCAGGTCAGCCTGCTGCCGCACCGCCACAACAAGCGGTCCAAGAGGCCGCCTTTTATGAGAAAGTCGGTTCGGGACCTCCAAAGTCTCTCGAGGATCTCCACATCGATGAACTCCTGCACATCGTTGTCGACAAGAACGCGTCGGACCTCCACATCTGTGCCGCGAGCGAACCGGTTATCCGCGATGACGGTGCTCTGAGACGACTGAACTATGAGAAGTTCACGCCGCAGATAACCCAGCGCATGCTTTTCGAAATTGTTTCTGACGACAACATTCAGAAATTTGAGTCAAGCCTGGAGTTGGACTTTTCATACACCCTTCCGATTCCGATGGATCAGCGTGTTCCGGGTGGTCCGACAGTTCGCGCCCGCTTCCGCGTCAATTTCTATCGAGACCGCGGAGCCGTTGCGGCTGCCTTTCGCTTGATTTCAAGCAAAATCCCGACGGTGCGCCAGCTGAACCTGCCTCCGATTTTGGAGCAGTTGACCGAGCGCCCGCGAGGTCTTATCCTTGTCACGGGTCCCACCGGATCGGGAAAATCGACGTCGCTTGCCGCAATGTTGAACTTCATCAACGAAAACAAAGCGGTCCACATGATCACGATCGAAGACCCGATCGAATATGTCCACCAACACAAACTTTCGCTCATCAACCAGCGCGAGTTAGGCGCAGACACCCGGTCATTCCACAATGCTCTTCGCGCAAGCCTTCGTGAAGACCCAGATGTCTTGCTGGTCGGTGAAATGCGCGACACCGAGACGATCGCTTTGGCCATTACCGCGGCTGAAACCGGTCACTTGGTATTTGCTACTCTGCACACCAACACCGCTGCGGAATCCATCGACCGTATGATCGACGTTTTTCCGCCTGGGCAACAGGAGCAGATTCGAATCCAGCTGGCGAACAACCTAGTCTCGGTTATCTCCCAACAGCTCTTGCCGCGTGCTGGAGCCCCAGGCCGAATCCCGGCAATCGAAATCATGATTGCGACGCCCGCTATTCGTAACCTGATTCGTGAGAACAAGACTCACCAAATTCCATCCATGATTCAGACGAGCGGTGCACTCGGGATGATCACCATGGACCAGTGCCTGCGCGACTTGTATCAGCGCGGTATTGTCACCTTGGAAGAAATCACAACCCGCGCCGTGAACCTAGAAGAATTGAAGAAGATGATCACCACTGGTACTCCTGGTGCACCGGGACCCAATGATCGACCCAGGAGATAGAAGATAGATGCCGGTCTATAGCTATACATTTAAGGATGCTCTCGGAGCCCTGCAAAAGGGCACTGCCGAGGCCGAAAGTGAAGAGCTCCTTCGCGCTCGGTTCCAAGAACAGGGCTTTACGGTCACGGAAGTCACCGTCCTCAAGCAGAAGGTCAAAAAGCAGAAGAGCTACGGCAAAGTCAAACTCGCCAATCTCGCAGTTTTTTGCCGTCAGTTCTCCACGATGGTCGATGCGGGCGTCTCGCTGGTCCGCTGTCTTGACGTTTTGAGCCGACAGACTCAAGATCCCAAACTCAAGAAGATGCTCATCGACATTGGAGAGAGGGTGGAGTCAGGCGAATCGCTCAGCCGATCCATGCAGAGGCATCCCCGCACGTTCAACAACCTCTTCATCGGTTTGATTAAAGCCGGTGAAATCGGTGGTGTCTTGGAGGAATCTCTCCAGCGACTCTCCACCTTTTTGGAAAAGGACGTTGAGCTTCGCCGCAAAGTGAAGTCGGCTATGACCTATCCGACATTGGTTATGATTGCGGCTCTGGGCATCGTCATCTTCTTGGTTGCGTGGGTCGTTCCTCAGTTTGCCAAACTGTTTGTGGACATCGGTCTGAAAGAGGACGACTTCCCGGCCATGACCAAGTTCCTCATCGATCTTTCCGCCACGTTTTCCCAGCGCTGGTGGATGTACCTGCTGGGTGTGATCACCCTCATAGTGGCGTGGAGGTTGTTCAAATCAACGAGGTTTGGCCTTCGTGTTGCTGACCGAATGAAGCTGAAGGTTCCTGTGTTTGGAACGCTTCATCACAAAGTGTGCATGGCTCGGTTTGCTCGAACGATGGGTACGCTGTTGACGTCGGGCGTCCCCATTCTGCAGGCCATGGAAACGGTCGCAGGTACCGTCGGCAACTCAGTCATGGCTGATGCCGTCCTTGATGCTCGTGCAAGGATTCGAGAAGGCGACCGAATCGGCGACCCACTCGAGGCCTCGCGACTTTTCCCCCCAATGGTCGTTCACATGATCGGCGTTGGAGAGGAATCTGGATCCCTGGACTACATGCTTCAAAAGATCGCGGATTTCTATGAAAACGAAGTTGAGGCGACGCTCGCTTCATTGACCGCTGCCTTGGAGCCAATTCTGATCGTGTTCTTGGGCTTTGTTGTCGGATTCATCGTTATTGCGATGTTCCTGCCCATCATCAAAGTCATCGAGACTCTGTCAAGCGGCGCAAGCGACCAGTAAAATGCTCTCCAGCCCGAGGCCGACGTGCCTCGGGCTGGACCAGAGAATGGACTTTCCTAAACTCACCCAGCCCGTGGGAGGCTTTTTCCGGCCAGTCGAAACGCTCGATGTGGCCGATTCAGTATTTGTGGCGGCGGGCAAACTGCGAGGCTCCGGGCTCCCGTTCCTGCCGGTCGCTGGTCCCGAAGGCATCATCGGGATCCTGGATCAGGCGCACCTTTCGCTCGCCCTTGGCAAGGGTTGCGGACCTCTGGATTCCATCGAATTCATCATCGCACCCGTCGTGCCATCGATCGCTGCCTTCGAACCCGGTGCGAAAGCGCTCAGGCTCATGGAGGATCGGAACGTTCCCGGTGTCCTTGTCCGGGATACCGAAGATCGGTGCATCGGCATCGTTACTCCTGCCGACCTCATCGCCCAGGACCTTGAAGCTCCCAGCCCGAGAGTCGTTGGTGGGATGGCCACTCCGTTTGGCGTCTACCTGACCAACGGGAGTGTGAAGGGAGGTGCGCGTGGATGGGCTTTGGTTGCAACTGGAGCACTCCTGAGTTCTCTTCACCTTGGGGCGACCCTTGTGTCTCACTATGCCTACGAAGGCGAGTGGACCAGGCGGGTCGGCCTTGGAGACACGGTTGTCGAAACACTCTTTGGCATTACGACCGGCATCCTGTTCCTGGTGGGGTTGCGCTTGCTGCCTCTGGCGGGGATCCATGCGGCGGAACACATGACCGTTCACGCTATCGAACGTGGGGAACCACTCGTACCCGAGGTTGTCCAGCGGATGCCGCGCGTCCATCCGAGATGCGGGACCAATTTCGCCGCAGGGTTGATGATCTTTTTGGTCGTGTCCTCAACTCCTTGGACCGAGGATCGATTCTTTCAGTCCCTAGTGGCTCTTCTTCTCACTTTGGTGTTCTGGCGCAGAGTGGGATCGTTCCTGCAGTTCTGGATCACCACAAAAAAGCCGAACCGCAGACAGGTTGAACTGGGTATTCAAGCTGGGAGGGAGTTGCTTCAGGAATTCCAAAGCAAACCCAACTTCCATCCGACAGGATTGCAGCGATTTGTCAACAGCGGCATCCTTCAGGTGATCGGTGGAGCCTTCGCAGTGACGATTTTGCTGGCCCTTTTGGCGCAGATAATTCCGTTTTTGGCCCCGCTGAAGGTAGACTTCTGGTAACTCGTGGGCGACGGAATTTATAACTTACTCTTGATTGTTGGCGTTATCGTCAGCGCGCTATTCACTTTGCTGATTCTTGTAACCAGCAAGGGTGATGCCATGTCCGCCGGCGGTTCTGGAATTCGCACGACCTACAAGGGTAAAGCCACGATCGACGACCAGATTGGTCGGGTGACCATCGCGATTGCTTGCATCTACGTTTGTCTGATGATCGTGTTGGATATCGCCAACCACCAGCGATCGCGAGGTTCGGGCATCATCGCTCCACCAGTGCAGTCTCAGCCTGCACCCGCTCCTAAGAAGTAAATTCTTGTTGCGAATCCTGCACACCAACGACTTCCACGGCAAGTTGACCGAGCCGATGGCAGCATGGATCCGTGCGCAGAAGACTCCCGATACTCTGTATTTCGATACTGGCGACTGCATCCGCACCGGCAATCTCGGAGTTCCGCTCTCCATCGAACCCGTGTGGGGCCTTCTCCGGCAGGCTGGGTGTGATGCCAGTACTCTCGGAAACCGCGAGTCGCACCCTCTGGGATTTGCTCAACGCCGCAAGGTAGAAGGCGCCCAACATCCGATACTGGTTGCCAACATGGCTGACAAGGCAGGCGAAGCTCTTTTCGAAAGATCCCGGGTCTTCGATGTGGCCGGACTTCGAGTTGGCGTGTTCGGCGTGATGGTCCCCATGGTGACTCGGACGATGACAACTGCAGCTGCCAGCGAGTACCTGTGGAGTCAACCCATTCCCACAGCATTGGAAGTCGCTGAGGAGCTTCGTCCGAAAGTCGATCTCGTTATTGCCCTTACGCACATTGGAATAGCCCAAGATCGCAAACTGGCAGAGGCGGGCGCATCGATCGACATCATCCTTGGCGGGCACTCGCATACCGTGCTTGAGCAACCGGAGCGGGTTGGGTCAACTTCGATCTGCCAAGGGGGCTCACACGGCAAGTTCTTGGGTTGCTACACCTGGGATGGCTCGGCTCTGAGCGGCGGACTCGTCCCCATCGGCGAATTAGAATAAGGACCCAGCCGAATCTCCATTTCCGAAGCCTAAACGCCCCTCTGGTATCCTTCGACGTAGAACAAGCTGATGACCCAGAAGTTGCCTGAGTGGCTTACGATTCGCCTCCCTCGTCCCGAAGCGATCAAAGAAGTTGAATCGATGATGCGGGGAAAGAACCTGCACACGGTGTGCGAATCTGCACGATGCCCCAACCTTCCTGAGTGCTGGAGCAAACAGACCGCCACATTCATGATTCTGGGCAACACCTGCACGAGAAGTTGCGGATTCTGCGCCATCAACACCGGACGAGGAGAAGAAGTCGATCCGTTCGAACCCATGAACGTGGCCATGACTTCCAAGAAAATGGGCATGAAGCATGTAGTCGTGACGAGCGTCGCCCGCGATGACCTGAAGGATGAAGGGGCGGGTCAGTTCGCCAGGACGATCGAGCAGCTGCACAAGCACGTTCCTGAGATCATTGTTGAAGTATTGACTCCCGACTTTAAGGCGAAGCCCGATCTGATGAAGATCGTGTGTGATGCCCATCCCGAGATTTACAACCACAATATCGAAACGGTGGAAAGGCTCCACACCATCGTTCGGCCGCAGGCCAAATACCAGCGCACGATGAGGGTCCTTGAACAAGTCAAGGAGCTTGACCCAACCATTTACACCAAGTCCGGAATTATGCTGGGGTTGGGTGAAACTCGAGAAGAAGTCGTGCAGGTGATGAAGGACCTGCGCGCAGTGGGATGCGACGCCATGACCATCGGACAATATTTGCGGCCCACCATGAAGCACCTTCCTGTTGTGAAGTA
Source organism: Armatimonadota bacterium (assembly GCA_018268255.1). Lineage (GTDB taxonomy): Bacteria > Armatimonadota > Fimbriimonadia > Fimbriimonadales > Fimbriimonadaceae > UBA2391. Next base: position 341,247 of record JAFDWX010000001.1, read on the forward strand.
CATCCATCCGACCGAGTTTGAGGAGTACAAGCAGATCGGCGAAGACTTAGGCTTTACGTTTGTGGCCAGCGGGCCCTTTATCCGAAGTTCGTATAACGCCATCGAATTTAGCAAGAAGGTGATGGCGGAGCGATTGGCGCGAGTCCACGCGATCGCCTAATCGCGGACATTTGGGCCGCGCCGGAACGTCTAATAGCAAAACAGGGATGGTGCGGAGGCTTCTCGACCGGATTACTTGGCTGGTTGAGCATCTGAGTGCGGCGGTCGTACTTTGGGTGCCTTCTTTGTTGTTGCTGGCCTTGGGCATTCTTTACCTTGGCCAAGCTGTGGCGTTGCTGCTTGCTCCTGGCGCGCCGGTCGAGTTTCCATACGACGCCACAGGCGGAAAGTTCGTACTGCGAGCCGAATCCCTCTCCATTGATCCATGGCGATTGCGTGCGGATATCAACGGTATTTCTCTCACCAATCCCAAGGGAGTGCGGGAAGCGTGGGTGAAGCATGCGACAGCGTCCTACGACCACGGCGCAGTAAAAACACGTGTTGCCGGCGGATGGGTGAAAGTCGTCCGGAGTCCTGAAGAAGCCTTTTCGATTCTCCAGGCGCTTCCTCCCCAAGAGGAAGGTGGCCCCAGCACTCCTGTTACGGCTCTGGTGGAAGACGTAACTGTGGATTACGTCGACATCACCGAGATGCCTCGTATAGCACAGCGCATCATTGTGAAGCGAGTTCAAGTTGATTCGGCAGACGGGTCTGGGCGTGGATTTGGTACGGCGACAGTCGGCGGGGTCCCGATGCAAATAAGCGGTTTGTGGAAGTCCACCGGCTACTGGCAAGGTCATAGCAAGTTCCCCGAGGGGCAGTTTGCTTGGGCGCTCCCCCACGTCAGGAGATGGCTCGATCTCGAGTCACGCAAACAGATCGCCGACTTGAAACTGGGCAGTCTCTCAGCCTCAGGTGAAGCAACGCTCGAAGGGATGCCCGACAAGACGATCCATATTTGGGCGAACGCCGCTTATGAGGCACATGCAGTTCGATTCGAGCCGTGGGTCCAAAACGGGTCCACAATCGGTTCCATCGAGCTGGGGGTCAACCAGGCGCGCACCGTCGCAAAGCTCGAAGATGGCGGAAGAAAGGCGTCGTTTGACGGCATCTTGGATTGGGCTCAAGAGTTCACTTTGTTTGGTCAGGCGACCGCGCAAGTAGCCAACAAAACCGATATCTGGGCACCCGTCGCAAGGCTCATTCCCAAAAACGTCACAGCTCAGAACACACGATTTGCGGGAACCGTGTTTTGGAATGGCAAAGACTATGACCTGCGCGGAAACGTAAACGCCAATCGAGTTGCCTATGAGGGATTTCGCGGTGACTCGATTCAGGCGGTATCGCAGTTCACGTCAAAAGGATTTCGCCTTAAGCAGCTTCGAGGGAAGATCGGCCAGGCGAATGTGAGCGGGTCGATAGGTCTGGACTATGGTCCGGGCAAGTTGATGGGCTTTGTCCAAACCAATCGAGAGACAGATCTCGCGTGGCTGGCGAAGCAAGCTGGACTCGAGGGGTTGCGAGGACAGGCAAAGGTCAAGGTGGCTTTGGGTGGCACGGCAAAGAACCCGCAGATGGCGCTTCAAGCCCAGGGGAACGCCGCCTATCGCATTCAGGACCAAGACGTTCGTCTGGGGCGATTTTCAGTGAGTGCATCGCTTACGGATAATGTGGTTTCCGTCAGCCAGTTTTCGAGTAATGGTCCAGTCGGACGATCAGTCGTCCAGGGAACTGCCAATCTCAAGTCCAAAGCGCTCAATTTCGGGGTGCTGGCCAATGCTGAAAGCCTCGGAGAGTTTGTGGATGGGATTGATGGCAGTGGATCAGTAGCGGGGAAACTCACGGGCACGATCGACAACCCGGCCTTTGCGGGACGCGCCCATGCCACCGGTTTGAAATCGGGAGATACGCTGGTGGCCGATTCGACTTGGGCCGAAGTTGCCTTCAAGAAGGGCAAACTTGAACTGAACGACATCGTCGTAAATCGGCAGAACGCGCTGGTAAGGGGTTCGGTCGCGATGGATCTGTCGTCCAAGGCTCTCTCCGGGAAAGTGGATATGGGCCTCGTTGCTCTGCAGGACTTCGTATCTCCGGACGTGGCTTTGGGAAGCTTGATGGTCGGCGATGGCCTTATTTCCGGCACCCTCGACCATCCCAAACTAACAGCTCGCGTAGAAAGTCCGATCATTGCTTCGGGAGAGATTCCCATCACGGCGTTGGCGGGAAAGCTCGAGATCACGAAGGATAAGGCTCGGCTCACCGACGCGACGTTGAGCGCACTCAACGGAACCGTTTCCTTTAGCAGCACAACAGACCTAACAGGCGATTTTGATACGGTCTTTTCGGGCACTGCATCCGGAATCAATCTAGCGGCGCTCACCAATCGAACCAGCGATTTGGAGTTGGCGGGATTGATCGGAGGGAACTTCTCTGCATCAATCCAGAACGGGCAGCTCCGTTCGGGCAAGTCCAGTTTGGCCATTACTGGTTTGAAGGCTGGTGGTGCGACAATCGGCTCCGGCGATCTGGGATTTACGGCCGATCCAAACCAATGGCTAGCCACCATCTCGCTCGGAAATGCCAATTCGTTCATCATCAGCGATGGACTCGCATACGATCCCAAGACCAAAGCTCTCAAAGGATCCTTGGATGTACTGGACCTGCCGTTGCAGGAGTTCTTCGGTTCGGATCTATTGCTCGGAAACGATCCGAATCCCGATCTGGCGCTTTCACTTGAGCACTCAAACGGACTCCTGACGGCGGGGATGAAACTGGGCGGGACGTCCGATCAACCGAGCGTCGAAGTTGCCAGCTTGGGAATTCGAGACATCGTCTTGGATGGACAGCCCTTTGGCGCCCTCAAAGCTACGGGCTCGTACGATGCTGCCGGTTGGGCAGTCAAAGGTCTGGACTGGCGATTTGGCGAAGGAGCCGTCTTGGCTGACGTCACCGCCGCAAGAGATGGGAAACTCTCTGGAAGCGCACAGATTGAGGACTTCGATTTTTCGATTTTGCATGAATTTCGGCCCAATTTTCCTAAGATCGAGGCAAAAGGTGGTGCCCAAATTGAGCTCTCTGGAAATACGAGCGACCCTGTGGTGGAGGCCAGCACAACGCCGATCATATTCGATTTGGGCAGCCATGAGGAATCGGCCGACCTTCTTTTGGACAGCATTCATTACGAAGCTGGCCTTTTGACAGGATCGGGGAAATTCTCTGTGTACGGCGTAGGGGGCACCATTACCGCGCGAGTCCCGATGGAGGCTCTCGATTCCAACAACCTGAAGGCCGCGCCGTTTGAGGTCGGGCTGAATGTGGAACGCCAGAAGCTGGTCAGCCTCGCTCGTTTCTTGCCGGAACTGGATCCCAATCGACTCTCGGGTCGGGTTTCGGCTGGCCTTGCTCTTTCCGGAACCGCGGCTGGATATCGCCTCGACGGTTCAGCAAACCTTGATGGTGGATTTTTGAGCAGCCGAGATCTTTCCACGGCACTGTCCAACGTCGACGTGCAGGCGCGATTGAATGGAAACCGTGTTGACCTTACTGCGAGCGGACAAGGCAGTCAGGGCGGATCCATCACGGCAAACGTCCGCGCGGACCTGGCGGACTTCCTCCGGAGCGATTTCGACTCGAAGAGATTCCTATCCGACAGCGGAATTCGGGGTTCGATCACCGTGGATCAATTCAAGGTCAAGGAGTTTCAGGACCAGCCGGACAAAGCTCTGCGTGCGACTGTTTCGACCGGGCAAGGCGGCCTCACCTTTGGTGGATCGCTAGCCTCGCCAGAAATCGCTGGATCTTTGATACTAACCGATGTTGACGCTGCTTTAGCGAGTTCGGAGGAAGAGGCTTCTCCGCCGGAATTCGCCTTTAATCCCATTTTCAAGGACGTCGAGATCATTGCCGATCAGCCGGTTGCGATCAAGACGTCTTCAGTGAATGTGCGGGTGACCGGTACGGGAACAGTGAGTGGGTCGCTCAACCGGCCCGTGGCAACTGCGCCCATGAAGCTGGTGTCCGGGGTGTTCCGCTTACCCAACGCTAGGGTCACTTTGGAACCCGACGGCCAGATGAATTTCCGATATGACGGGAATCGGCCCATGGAGCAGGCGGCTCGACTCGACCTCAATCTTGAGGGTCGAACGGCAATCACCGCACTAAAATACGGGACATTCCCAGAGCGCTACGATGTCACCCTGAGCATCACGGGCAACCTGCTGCAGGATGGAGGGTTGAACCTTTTCGCCCAGTCCCAGCCACCCGAGTTGTCGTCCCAGGAGATTCTCGCACTTTTGGGCCAAAAGGCATTGATCGAGGATTTGGCGCGAGGACTCAATAAGACGCGGGACCCGTTCCTACGCGACACCGCTCTGACCCTTGCGACGCCATACCTTACGGGCAATATCACGCAGTCCATCGCGAACACTTTTAAGATCGACTATCTGGGCATCGATTACAACGCTTTCGAAGGTGCTACGTTCACCGCGAGCGACGCCTTGGGCAAAGGACTTGTTTTGACATGGCGTCGGCAGCTAGTGGAAAACGCAAATCGCAAAAGGCTTCAAGAAATCCGTTTGACCTGGCGCGTACCCAGCCGCGACCCGTTCCTTTCCAAATTGCGGCTTGGCTTTGGGATGGACCAGGATCGGCCCTGGAAGTTCTCGCTGGACTACACGATCCGATTCTAGCGACGCGCCAGCCCCGGCCCGGAGGCCAATCCCCGAGATGGGGCCCCGACGCTGGCGCGTCGCCCATCTCGCCGCCCCCGGGGCTGGACCCTCTTCATTCTGTTGGCCCTGGCGTTCCCGATTGGGGGCGAGATGCAGGGCGGGGTTCCGGGCCCAAGCGGCGACTCGATTCGCTCCGAAAGGTATCCTTTCCCCACGAAACCTATGGAAGAAACGACTCTTGTTTTGATTAAACCGGGCGGCGTGTCGCGAAATCTGATCGGAGAGATCACTCGACGGATCGAAGCCCGCGGATTAAAGATTTCGGGCCTTAAGCTGATGAATGCTCCCCGCGCAACGGTGGAAGAGCACTATGCCGAGCACCGCGAGCGACCATTTTTCGGATCCGTGTGCGATTACCTGACCAGTGGTCCGATCGTGGCGATGGCCGTGTCGGGCACCAACGCGGTGAAGGCGATTCGCACCATGATGGGTGCCACCAATCCTGTGGAAGCGACTCCCGGAACCGTCCGAGGCGACCTCGCGCTCACCATCGACGATAACCTCACTCACTCCAGCAGCGATCCCGAAGCAGCAGCCCGAGAACTGGGTCTGTGGTTCCCTGAAGGAACGCTCGGCTAGGTTCAATCCACTGACCGCGAAAACTAGGCATTCGGTAACCTGAAGGTATGCCGAATGCCTTAGTTGTTTGGGGTGGCTGGGACGGCCACGAACCCGACCTTGTTGCCAACTTATTCCGCGAAATACTGGAAGCCGAAGGCTGGGGAGTCGAAGTCAGCGATTCGCTCGATGCCTTTGCCGATGCCGAAAAGCTCAATAATTTGAACCTGATCGTCCCGGTTTGGACGATGGGAAACATCACCCCCGAACAGCGCGATCCGGTGATCGCCGCGGTTCGCGACCATGGAGTGGGAATCGCAGGATGTCATGGCGGCATGTGCGATTCTTTCCGCAATGATGCCGATTGGCAGTTTATGACCGGCGGGCAATTTGTGGCCCACCCCGGCAACGACGGAACTCCGTACCGAGTGAACTTCACCGAGCCGCGCCACGAAATTACCCAAGGCTTGGAAGATTTCGACATGAAGAGCGAGCAGTACTACATGCATGTCGATCCGGGTCTGAAAGTCCTGGCCACAACCGACTTCCCCAACCCAGCTGTTGATGGACCCCACATCGAGAATTCGTGCAAAATGCCTGTTGTTTGGGTGAAAATGTGGGGCAAAGGCCGAGTTTTCTACAATTCCTTGGGCCACCACCGCGATACCATTGAAACCGGCACCGCACGTGAACTGATGCGCCGCGGATTCCTTTGGGCGGCAAAATAGCCAAATTCTCGCTAACTAACCGCCAAGAGTGGCTTTATTGAGCCGCTTTTGGCGCCTTAGTTTCCATTCTTGGAACTTTGTTTCCGTAGGGACCGCGAACATCTTCTCCACCAAGCCAGCCACCGCAATCACGGTCATGATTCCCGCTGGCCATTTGCTCCAGCCGAACATTCCCAGGATGCTCATTCCGGAGGTAACAAAGTTGATCCCGACGAGCATCACGGCGACGCTGAAGGTGCTTCCGAAGTCCGTCCACATGCGGGCTCTTCGTTCCTGAGCGAACTGGCGCCTCAGATCCTTTTCTTCCTCGGCGGTCTGGGTGCGCTGAAGGTCCTCTCGATAAGAAGCGATGGCTTGGTCGATGGCTACCTCGTCCATTCCCAGCTCTCTGGCGGTGGCCACCAACTGGTCGCGGGTCATACTGTCGCTTGGTGCGGTGGACTGCACGGCGCGCCGCAAAATTTCCTCAACTTCCCCTGGCTGAAACTGCTGCGACATGATTTGACTTCATCACATGATACGGGATTTTCGGGCGAGCTTCCTCTTCCATCGGTTGGGCGACGTGCCTCAGGCCAATATCGCGAGAGTGGCGTTCTCTCAGATTCGGGCCGCCCCAGCTGCCCTAAATGCGATACAGTACAGACGGGGAGACCATCCGTGCCATTCGAGCCACTCCAGACCGACGAAAAGTTAGACGCGCCGATCAAAGCTGAACCCGATTTTGATCAGGTGATGCTGAAGGGGTGCTCTTTTTTTGTTGTGGCCTCGCTAATGAGCTACTTCCTGGCGATCTGGCCCTGGATCGCGGTGAAGAGCCCGGAAAAGCTAGGTGGCTTCTTTTTGGCGGTAGGGTTGGGATTCGGAACAAGCGGTATTTTTGGAGCTTATTGCGCCCATAAATCGGGCCTTCCTGGAGCATCGGGCTATCTGGGCGGAGGGCTGGCTTCAGCCGTTTTTCTCCACCTCAGACTCAAATCACTTGCTCTGGGTTACGATATGCGCGAGATTCCCAAGCCAGAATTTCCGCTTGACTGGGTGTGGATGGCACCCGTTGTTTGGGTGCTGGCAACATTGCTGGTTGCTGCGGTGTTTCTCCTAAAATCGCCGGATGGGCCTTCATTTGAACCCGAAAAACGCCAATAAGGTTTGTGGGGAGTTCTCCGCCTTTGGGGTTTTAGCGTGTCTTACAACAAACATCTGCAGGTCTACCAAAACACGACCGTACAGAGCGCATCGCCGCTCCAGCTCGTGATCATGCTTTACGACGGAGCCGTTCGGTCCATCAAGCAAGGCGAACTGGCGATGGCCAATGGCGATTTGTATCAACAGAATCACCACCTTACCAAGGCACAAAAGATCGTGGCTGAGCTGATCGCCTGCTTGGATCTGGAAAAAGGCGGCGAAGTGGCGACTAACCTATTCGCTCTTTACAGCTATATCTACAATGAGCTTGTTCAAGCGAATGTGGAAGATCAAACTGAGCCACTGCAGCGAAGTCTGCAAGTTCTTGAAGGACTGAGAGCAAGCTGGGTGGAGCTTGAAAAGCAAACCAAGGGATCGCAAGGAGAATCTGACGGAAATGTCCAAAAAGCAGCCTAATCACGACCCCGGAGTCGAACTTATCAAGCGCTACATGCTGCTCACCTTGGCCATGGGAGATGCAGTGAACCAAAGCCGATTTGATGACTTCTCCAGCTTGCTCAAAGAGCGTGAACTCACCATTTTGGAATTGGAAGGGCTTCCTCAGCTTTCGCAGCAAGCCATCCGTGAATTCAATATCGCCGTGGGATTAGATGACGACTTGCAGGCGCAGATGAAGGCGATCCAGTCCGAAAACGTAAAGAATTTGGTCGAGTTTCACCAGGGCAAAGCTGGCAAACAAGCTTACAAAAAGACTCAAAAGGCCGCCTAGGGCCCTCCGGGTATCCTAGTGGGCTGTTAGATGCTCACTTTGGACCAGCAGGAGGCGCTGAAAAACGCGCGTGGCCGACTCCAAGCGATCGGCGCCCATCTTGACCGGGACCGGCTGCGAAAAGTCATTACCGAGCTTGAAGCCCAATCGGCAGAGCCGACTTTTTGGGACGATCCGAAAGCGGCCAACAAACTGCTCCAACAGCTTTCTCGCCATCGAGACACGCTCCAGCCGTTCGAAGCTCTGGAAAAAACCGAAAAGGACATCCAAGAGCTCTTCGACATGCTCAAGGACGATCCGAACGAAGACTTCGAAAAGGAAGCGGAGACCATGGCGATTCAGTTCATTAAGGACTTGGACTCCTATGAGCTCCAGACTCTTCTCAATGGGGAATACGACGGACGCAACGCGATATTGGAAGTCAACGCGGGTGCCGGTGGGAGCGAGGCCTGCGATTGGGCGTCGATGCTTTATCGCATGTACCTCCGGTGGGCCGAGACACGAGGATACAAAGCCGAACTCCTGAGTGAAACGCCGGGCGACGTCGTGGGCTACCGCAGCGTTCAAATCCTGGTCTCTGGGAAGAACGCCTACGGCTATCTCAAGGCCGAAAATGGAGTCCATCGTCTGGTGAGGATTTCTCCTTTCGACGCGGCAGCGCGCCGACACACCTCGTTCGCAAAAGTGGAAGTTCTGCCGGAAGTTGACGAAGCCGATGTCAATATCGCCCCAGATGATCTCAAGATTGAGACCCTACGAGCAGGCGGCGCCGGTGGCCAACACGTAAATAAAACCGAGTCTGCCGTCCGGATCACCCATATCCCGACGGGGATTGTGGTTCAGTGCCAAAACGAACGGTCCCAACATAAGAATAAAGCCAGCGCTATGTCGGTTTTGGCTGCCCGATTGGCTGAAGTTCAACGCGCAGAGAGCGCGGAGAAAATGCGAACGATGATGGTCTCGGGTCCGGCGGAATGGGGTCGTCAAATCCGATCCTACGTGATGCAGCCTTATACGATGGTGAAAGACCATCGAACCGGCTTTGAAACGGGCAACGTAACCGGCGTTATGGATGGGGATATCGAGGGCTTTATCGAGGCTTTTCTGAAAAAGCCACCTTCAGGCGACGAGTTCATCGAGTAGCTGTGTTGGTTGGTTGCGGCTAGAATGTGGCATGAGCCGAACCGCGATCACTTTCCTGGCGATGAGCGGTGTTCGGGTTGTGAATCCCGAGTTGCGTGAGCTGGGTCTCACACTTCCTGGCTTTATCGAACGCGGTAAAGTCATCGCGTCGCTGCCTTCCCTTGGACTTTTGACTCTCGCTGGGCTGACTCCCCCTGATTGGGATATCGAGTACGTTGAATATGACGAGACTTCGCCAGAAGTTGTGGAGCAGATCCTCAACAAAAGCCATGACCTAGTGGCGATTTCGTCGTTGTCCGCAAGGATTGAAGAAGCCTATGCACTTGCAAATCGCCTCCGGCAACGTGGCAAGACTGTTATTCTCGGAGGATTGCATACTAGCGTTCTCCCGGATGAAGCCGAAACGCATGTCGACGCCGTGGTAGTTGGGCAGGGTGAGCCCGTTTGGCAACAAGTGCTTTCTGACTATGTTGCCGGGGATCTTAAGCAGAGGTACGTTGGCATTCGCTCAAATACGTTTGAACCATGGTCAATACCTCGATACGACTTGCTAGATACTGGTCGTTACAATCGAATAACCACACAAACGATGCGCGGATGCCCTCACGACTGCGCATTCTGTGGCGCGTCTCGGATGATCAGCGATTTCAAACGTAAGAGCCTTGATTATATCAAACAGGAACTCGAAGCGATTACTGCAATCTGGCCGCATCCGTTCATTGAATTGGCAGACGATAACACCTTTGTTGACCATCAATGGTCTATGGCTCTCGCGCAGCTTCTAACCACGTATCGGCTCAAATGGTTCACCGAAACCGATATCCGAGTTGCGGACCATCCAGAGCTCTTGGATGCTCTGCGTGAATCCGGTTGCAAGCAGCTTCTCATAGGATTTGAAAGTGTGGATGTAAGTTCTCTTAGCGAAGCCGATTCTCGAGGCTGGAAGCAAAAGCGCAGAGATCGGTATTTGGAGGCAATTCATGCAATACAGTCGAGAGGCATTACGGTGAACGGTTGCTTCATCATGGGATTTGACCACGACACTCCTACCATCTTTGAAGAAACCTCGAAGTTCGTGAAAGAATCGGGCCTTGCCGAAGTTCAAGTGACTATTGCGACGCCGTTTCCGGGCACAGAATTCTACCGACGTCTCAAGGGTGAAGGGCGACTTCGGGCGGATCGGTTCTGGGACAAATGCACGTTGTTCGATTTGAATTTTCAACCGAAAAATATGTCGATTACGGCTTTAGAATCTGGTTTTCGTGATCTTATTCGAGCGATCTACTCCACAGAAGAGACGAATCGGCGTAAATCAATATCTACACAAATCTACAGAAAGTATGGAAAGGTCTCATGATTTGGATTGCTAGAGTGTTAACTTTTCGAGCAAGTCAAGACGAGTTGCTTCACCCACCTATTCAGGCGCCCTTGTATGGCATTGCCCTAACAATGTTTGCAGGAATAGGACGTTGGTGGGATGATCCTCGACCGATTCCTATACCAGTCCGTCTTGGATTAGGTTCGGTCGCATACATTTTTCTTCTCACGATATTCCTAGCGCTCTTCATCGCGCCGTATATATGGGCCCAATTCAAATTACCTGCGTTCTTAACGTTCATTGCGGCAACGGCACCTCCGGCTATGGCGTATGCATTGCCTGTTGAGCGATATCTTTCTCCTGCAGATGCAGTTCAATACAATTTCTATGCATTGGTCGTTGTTGCCACCTATCGCGTGTCGCTCTTGATTTGGTATTTGTTGCGGGCTTATCGATTCCCTTGGTGGCGAACGATCATTGTATTTGTTGTCCCCATCAGTCTTATTCTGTTCGCACTAATGGCAACTGGCCAAGGTCGATATGTGCTTGAGATCATGGGAGGTTTTAGAGATAAACTACCCAGGGAGCAGATCGAACAGACCGTCATGGGATTAGGACTCCTTGGCTTGTTTGTCTCTCCCGTGGTCCTAGTGGCCTATGCAATCGATCTTGTGATCTTCCTGCGAAGAAGACCGAAGATTGGCTAGTTAGCATTCAGCTATTTCGATGAACATTCTGAAGCGACAGGTTATGCGTGAACCCATCAATGGCTTGGGGGCAAATCGTTCGTTGCGTCTTCGCTGGCTTTCCTAAACCGATAGTGGAGGAACTTGGCGATCAAGACCACGAGTGCCAGCAGAACGACGTAATCGACGTACTTCATGTTCTGGTGGACGGTCTCCCAGTGTTGACCGAGCTTAAATCCTAGCCACGTCCAAAGATAGCTCCACGGCAGGGCTCCGAGAAAGGCGTAGATTAAGAAGACTCCAAAGTTTGCTCGAAAGAAGCCTGCAGGAAGGCTGATGAACGTTCTGACGAGCGGGACAAACCGTCCCCACAAAGTCACAATCAGGCCGTACTTCTCGAACCAACTTTCGGCATGCTCGATTTCCTTGGGCCGGAGGAGCACGTACTTACCGTACTTCAGCAAGAAGGGCTTCCCCAGTTTTGCGCCAATCCAGTAGCTGATTCCTGAGCCGATCGTGCTGCCGATCGTGCCGCTGAGGGCCACTAGGTGCAAATTCATGGTGCCCTTGGAAGCCAATATTCCGCCGAAGGGCATGATAACCTCGCTGGGGATGGGGATATTCGCCGAATCCAGGCACATCAGCAGAGCGATGCCTGGATATCCCATCGCAGAAATGATGCTTTCCGCGATGCCCTTGAGATAAAGAATGATCGGTTCCAGCATGCGCCCGGATTATGACAGCCTGGGTACCTTGAAGACATGAGCGACTTGCCAACCCAGACTTGGCGCGACTTCTTTGACCTCCAGGCCCCCACCTATCTGGAAAACGAATTCACCAAGAACACCTTGGTGGAAGTCCAGTTCCTGGAACAGGTCATGGGTTTGCAGCCGGGGTGCAAGGTTCTGGACATGGGATGCGGCGTGGGTAGGCATTCGATCGAGTTGGCCCGACGAGGGTACGAGGTAACCGGCGTGGACTTTTCGACGGGAATGTTGAATGAAGCTCGCTCCAACGCTGCAAAGGCAGGTGTGGGGGTGGAGTGGGTCGAGAGAGATGCCACTCAGTTCCAATCGGAAGCCGAATATGACGCTGCCATATGCCTTTGCGAAGGGGCTATCGGGCTGATCGGCCACGATGAAGACCCCATGCAACACGATCTTTCTATCTTGCGGAATATCGCCCGTGCTCTCAAACCGGGCTCGCCGTTCGTTCTAACGGCTCTCAACGGGTATGCACCCATTCGACGCATGACGGACGAGAATGTGGCAGCAGGAGCGTTTGATCCGGCGACCATGCTTTCGCACTACGCCGACGACATCAAGACTCCCACCGGAAACGTCACCCTGTACATCAAGGAGAGGCTGTTCATTCCGCCGGAGATGATGGCCCTGCTGCACCATGCAGGCTTCGCAACACTGCACATCTGGGGAGGCACGGCTGGCGAATGGGGCCAGCGGCCTCTCAAGCTCGATGAAATCGAGGCGATGTATGTCTGCCGAAAATTCAATGCTTAGGCGTAGGGTCTCGGCGAGCTGGAACCCGTCAAGATAACGTCCGCAACGGCGTAGGACCGGCGGATATCTTGCAGGCAAACCTTTACGCGGTTACCCAGATAGGGCGCACCGTCCAAAAGCTCGATGTAATAGCCGTGGTCCGTCCATCCGACAACCTTTGAGGTGGCATCGAGGTTTGAACTTCGCACGTTACACTCCAGGACTTGGGCCCGGCGATAAGGCACGTATGTTTTGTCGAACTCCTCAATCGTTCCGCTGGTGATTTCGTACTCGTCGAACTGGAAATCGAAATTGGCTCGAACGTACAGCGCTCGGTTGAGATCGTGTTCCAGATCCTCGACGCTTTCGCCATCCGCACCGATCAGGGTTTCCACGACTGCCGGATGGCACTCGATGAAGTAGGCGTTGCCCGGTTCGTGGAGTCGACGGCGGATATCGCGCTCAATCCACAGGGAAACGGTTTCCTGCGACGGAATTCGCCCCCGGCCCTCGCAGGTCGGACAGAGGTCCGTAATGGCCTCCGTAACCGATTCGCCGGTACGTTTGCGGGTGATTTCGATGAGACCCAAAGAAGAAATCTTGCCGACGCGAGTTCGCGCACGGTCCCGCTCCAGACGCTTTGCAAAATGGTCCATAACCTTTTTGCGATCTTCGCTGGATTCCATATCGATAAAGTCGATAACGATAATGCCGCCCATGTCGCGTAGGCGGAGTTGTCGGCAAACTTCATCGGCCGCTTCCAGATTCGCTTTGAGGATGGTGTCATTCAGCGAGGTCGAGCCGACCATTTTTCCGGTGTTGATGTCGACGGCAGTCAGAGCTTCTGTCTCATCCACGACCAAGTAGGCTCCGGACTTAAGCCAGACCTTATGCTGCAAAAGCCGATCGATGTCCTTTTCGATGTTGTATTCATCAAAAAGCGGATTTTCTCGATCGTAAAGTTCGATTTTCTCCAAAAGTTGGGGGCTGACAACTTTGGCCACCAGAGCAACCTTTTCGTACTCATCTGGATCGTCGATGACCAGGCGGTCGATCTCGTCGCCAAATACGTCTCGAATGGTTCTATAGAGAAGCGTCTGGTCGCGGTGAACGCATGCGGGAGCTTTGAGTCGCTTGGCTGCCAGCAAAACCTGCGCCCACAACTGCTGCAGAAACACGACGTCGGCATGCAGTTCCTGAGCGGTTCGGCCTTCACACTCTGTTCTTAGGATCAATCCGAACCCGCCGGGGAGAATGCCATCGCCGATCTTGCGCAGCCTTTCCCGTTCGGATCGGTCCTCGATCTTTCGGCTGATACCTAGGTGATTGCCTTCCGGCATCATCACAACGTAGCGGCCCGGCAACGCGATTCTGGTCGTGACGCGGGCACCCTTTGTGCCACGAGGTCCCTTGGTCACCTGAACCATGATTTCTTGGCCGGGTTTCAGCAAGTCTTTAATCTTGCGCCGTCGAAGCTCGCTGCGTTTGATGCTTGCGGGGCTGTTATCATGGCCGCCTTCTTCGGGCAAGATATCTGCAACGTACAAAAAGGCGTTGCGCTCTAAACCAATGTCGACAAAGGCCGCATCCATTCCGGGCAACACGTTTTGAACGATGCCCTTAAAAATGCTTCCGACGACGCGCTCTTCACGCTCGACACGGTATTCCTGAAGCTGGCCATCTTCCAGCGTTGCAATGCGCGTCTCGCGAGGACTGCAGTTAACAACGATTTCAGTTTTGGGCCTTGCAGATGGTGATGATGAAGTTGTGGATTTTGATCTTGGTCGATTTGAAACTGTTCTTTTTCTCAACGCGCGCCTCTCGGGTATTTGCTTCGGCCGGCGCGCTCACTCTGATTCATGGCTTCACTGCTGCTCAGGTGAATCTAAGTGGATCCGGCTTTGCCCGGCAGTGTACCGCGCTTGTTGGTCACGCCCACAACTTTTTGAAAATGTGAATGTTAGGAGTTGGGCGGAGGCGTAGGAAGTTTGCACTCGCGGGTTCCAAACCACTTATATCGATACTTCGCCACAACGCCATATCCCCAGGTGAGCAATGACCTTACGCTAGGAATGTGCCCAAGCCAGCCAACCCACCGCAGATACCAAGGTGCGATATCCATGAGCTTGAGCCACGCATCGGCCGCCTTATAAGTCTTGTCTGCCTCAAGCACCATAGCCTCAAAGCCATAGCCTCGATCGACTCCTTCATCACTTTGTAAGGGTGTTGCACGGAAGGGTTGCCCTGCTTTTTCTGCCCAAGATTCCACTCGAAGCTTGGATACATGGCAGAGATTGCATCCGCCATCGTAAAAGAGCACCCATTCTTTCATCGACAATTTATTGTACGTTTGAACTGGGCCAATCCTCCTATCTGTTCTTGCGGTAGCCGATGCTCCCCAAGTCAATTCTCGGATTCCCTCTGGGAAGTCTCTTGATTGCGTCAGTTAAGCTGGTTCCAGCCGGGAGCTTGACTGTGTTTGCTTCCTTGAGTGCTCCATCGGGGAGTTTGTCGACGAATGAGATGAGGTTTCCGCCCACCAGCACGTTGCCATCGAGTACATTTCGATCTGGCCAGGAAGTATCCACATTGGATTTCACGTCCTGATACAGCTCTGGATACCGCCGTCTCCAAACCTCGCTCGTTACCGGGACCTCTTGTACAAGCTTGAGAAGACCCCATTCGCCTGCGACCATGTCCTTGGCCCAGTTCCTGCCGCGAGCGTCGATAGAGACTCCCGGATTCGAACCCATCATCACATTGCCCTTGACCAGAATATCTCGGCCACCACCGATCAGAACTGCCATCCCGCGCGAGTCGAACACATTGCTCAGAACTTGGGCCCCTGCCTGCAGATCGTCGAGATACACCGACATCACCTGGGAGACGTTCCCCGGCGTCGCTGTGCGGGCCGTGACGGATTGAAACCAGTTGTTGCGGACGATGGTGCCGCGTGCGGTTGGATTTCTCCCTTGGTACACCGCTCCGGCGTCCCCAGTTTCGGTGCACACGTTGCGAATGATATTGGACTCAATCATATGGTCATTACCGTGAATGATCACCGCGCTGTGGGGCATGTTTTCCAACGTGCAATGGCTGATCGTGTTGCCGACGCCTGAGATGTCTACGGCAGGCGTGTACGTCCGATTCCAGCGGCTGTTACCCTGGATCCAGCAATTTTCGACTCGATTTTTGGCAGCCGTCAGCGTTTTTCTGTCTCCACCGGCGAGAATGATTCCGCCCTCGCCAGAATTCTGGATTTCGCAGTCTCTGATCGTGACGCCGGTGGAGTAGTCCACCCAGATACCGGTATCGCCCACCTGCCCGATTTGGCAATTCACCATTGAAACATCTCGGGAACTTCGGACCACCACGCCAGAGGCTCGGCTCCCCTCAATCCGAAGATCCTTAAGTCCGATGTTGTGGGACTTTTCGACTGAGATGATCGGCTCGCCCAGCATGCTGAGCCACGATTCCTTGGCACCCCTTGGCAAGATGGCCACCACCGTTCGCGACTGAGGATCCAGCCAATACTCTCCAAGTTGATCCAGTTCCTCCAGCACGTTCAAAAAGTAAAACCGGCGCCCAGCTCCCACACCATAGGACCTGATTGCAGATTCAGGAGCCTTGCCAGAAGGATTGAAGCTGATGCGCTTATCTCGGCGGTCAAAAGACGCGAGGGGAACGGTGGTGTCTGCCCAATCAAATTTCCAATAGCCCGACATCCATACGTTCTCCGTCGAATTCCACTGCCCGATTCGAGGTTCATCGATGCTGAAACCATTCGCATCGGCCTTGTCTCCGGTCAAAAGCCAACCTCCATTCCGAGAACCTGGATTTGGATATCGCGCTGGCCAGAGGGGACCTTGGTCCGTGTAGAGTTCGGCATGGCTAGGAATGTTATTGCGCCCGAACCCGCGTACCTGGAAGAAGGGCAGAGGACCATCACCTGGGATGGTTGCCATCACAGCCTTGTCCTTGCTGAACCCCGGAAGTCGATCCCTGATGGCTCCGGCTGGTACTGGCTGCCAACGAACAGCAACAGCGCCGGTGAGTCGAGATCCACGCTCGCCTTCGATCGTTACATTCCCTGAGGTAACTCGGAGCGGGACCTGGAACAAGTGGTCGCCCCTCATGAATTTGATCGTGATCGGCATTCCTTCTCTCATTCGGGAGAGGGCAGCATCGACCATCTGCTGGTGCTGGGCTGTAAACGGTCCAGCCGAGATCTGCACAGTGTTGGAATCCAAATGCGCGAGAGCAACCGTGGTGAAAATCATGCGTATCTATGATCTTAACGGATAAAGGGCCGGACCTTGTTATTGTTGGGTCCTAGATCGTAGTGCCCAAAGGATGAGTGGGACCTTGGCAAGGAGTATTACTGGGCGATACAGTGATAGTTGTCAAGCGCCCTGGAGCCAAGTCCCCCCAAATATCGCATCTGGCTCCGGGCGCTTCTCTCTTTTCTCTCGATGGTTCTGGATTAATTGGGGGGTAGCTGCTTGGAGGAGGAGTTACCGAAGCATGTGACCCTGCGGTGCTGGCAAATGTTCCCAGGCCGAGTAATCTGAGGTTGGCTTGAACCAAACTCCCACCGCCGTCTATATCCACACGCCGTTTTGCCCGAGCAAATGCGGTTATTGCGATTTCAACAGCTTCGCTATGGAAGGCGAGATCATTGACGCCACGGTGGCGGCAATGCGCACGGAGATTCTTTCGAGCAGATGGAGAGGACGTCCGGCCAAAGCGATCTTTTTCGGTGGTGGGACCCCTACCTTCCTGTCATCCGCCCAGTTGTGTGGACTCCTGGAGTGCGTGATGGAAGTTCACCCACCCATCCCGGGTGCCGAAATCACGAGCGAAGCCAACCCAGGAACGGTGGACTGGCCGAAATTCCGCGATATGAAAGCAGCGGGATTCAACCGGCTGAGCTTGGGTGCGCAGAGTTTCCTTCCCGAAGACCTGGTGAGGTTGGGCCGAGTTCACGGACCCAGCGAGATCGGTCGAGCTGTGGGCGAAGCGCGTAAGGCTGGATTCGACAATTTGAATCTGGACTTGATGTTCGCTCTTCCAGGCCAATCCGAGATCGCGTGGAGAAAAAACCTTCGATTGGCACTTGAGCTTAACCCGGAGCACTTGAGCCTCTACTGCCTGACCATCGAGCCCAATACGCGTTACTATCGCCTCAACCTTCGAGGCATGCTCGATCTGCCTGATGACGAGGTTCAGGTGGCGATGTACGATGACGCAGTGGCTGCTATGACGGTTGCCGGATTCGAGCAGTACGAGATTTCCAATTTCGCCCGACCTCATAAGGAGTGCCAGCATAACCTCTGCTATTGGCGCGCGGAGGAGTACTTGGCCTATGGACCGGGCGCAGTGGGTTGCGTCGAAATCGAACCGGGACGTCGATTGCGATATACGAACATGAAGCATCCGCGAGGCTACTGCGAAGCGATCGCCGCTTCTCCCACTCCGGTGCTTCTTCAGAAGGAGGTCATTGGGCGAACGACGGAGGGAATTTTCGACGCCAGGGGGCGGAGTCCCGACTTTGGTCGGGACGAGGGAGTGGCCTCGGGCCCGGCGCCGCTCCATTGCGAAACCGAGTGGGTGGATTCGGTCACTTTGCGAACAGAGACGATCATGCTCGGGCTGCGAACCAAAGAGGGAGTGGCGGCCTCAATCCTGCCCGAAATTGCAATCTCGCAACTTGTGGCAAAGGGTTGGTTGGAGCTTCACGGCGAAAGAGCAATTCTCACGCCTCGAGGCTTCCACTTCCACAATGAAGTTTGCGCGGAACTGATCTAGACACGGATGAACTCCGAAACGGCGGGATCCGAACGAAGTATCTCAAGATCGGCATCCGCTGGAAGCTGAGGACGGTCTCGATCATTGCATACCAGACATAGGAAGCCAAGTGGCTCTCCTTGATCCGCCCTAAATTGGTGCCACGTCAGAGGTTCGATATGTACCAAGTCTCGCTCGGAGATCTCCGATACCTGGTCGCCGATGAGCACACGACCTCTGCCCCGCAAAATCATAACAAGGTGCTGATGCTGGTGCCGTTCAAGAGTGGAGTGGCCGCCCGCTTCCACCTCGAAATACCGCACCTCCACGTTCAGATCACCTGGAGCTCGGGTTAGGGTCTGTCGGGAGATCGACTTGAAATGAGTTCCCGTTTCCTTGTAAGGAAGCTTTTCAATGCCCTGCCAGCCAAAGGAATCCGCGGCTCGAATGATCATGGGTTCAGTTGAGTATACCGACGGGATAGCGGCTGGCAACCCAATACAGTCGGCGGCGGAGTGGAGCCCTCCGCAACCCAAATCATCCTCATCAGTCAAGTAAGGATTCCGGTTGCACCAGCCGACTATGAGTGGTACAATTCCGGAGCACGCTGCCCCTTAGCTCAGTCGGTAGAGCAGCTGACTGTTAATCAGCGGGTCGTTGGTTCGAGTCCAACAGGGGCAGCCATAGTTTGAACTCAAAGCCTTTCGGTTTCCGAAGGGCTTTGTTGTTTTTGACGGCACGGCTATCGAAAGCACCGTGCCGCCATCGTTGGACAAATATCGGTTGTCGACGAGATCGGGATATAACCGAGGACAAGAATAGGCAATTCAAGTCACATTCTAAGTCATGGACCCTCAATTTCAGCTAGATATCGATCCCCGATTTAAGCCTGTTCCGTTGTGGGCATGGAATGGGGACATGACGGAAGCCAGGATTAGGGAAACGCTGGCGGATTTTGCTCGGCTGGGATTTGGAGGTGGGTTCATCCACCCGCGCCCCGGACTCGTCACAGAATATCTCAGTGACCGATGGTTCGATCTTTGCCGATGCGCGCAGAGCACCGCTCGCGAGCTTGGAATGGAGATCCATATCTACGACGAGAATTCCTACCCCAGCGGGTTCGCTGGAGGGCACGTTCTGAATTGCCATTCCCACCTAAGGCTCCAGAAGCTTGTGTGCACATCGAGCTTGGAGCCACCGAAAGGTGAACGTATCCGTTCATTCCACTTTGGAGCCACGCAACTCGCCATAGAGATCCAGGAAACAGATTCAAGTGGCTGGTATGCCGGGAAGACCTACGTCGACATCCTTAACCCAGAAACTGGGATGCGCTTTTTTGAGTTGACCCACCAACGATACTGCCGGGAACTTGATTGCGAGGGCCTCATGGTGTTCACTGACGAGCCTTCGGTGATGGACTATTCACGTGGAGCTTTGCCCTGGTCGCAAGCACTGGAGGCTGCATTTTTGGTCGACCACGGCTACAACCTTGCTCGCAATCTCGAGCACCTCTTTGTGGATTTCGATTCGGACAGTCGGGCGGTTCGTTACGATTTTCAATCCACGTTGATGTCGCTTTTCTCAAGGAGCTTTACCGCTCCACTAGCCGAACGGTGCGGAGCAGAAGGACTTCGATTGACAGGCCATCTCCACGAGCACGAGTGGCCGTGTCCCCGCTACCACGCCAACACGATGTTTGCTCTGGCCGAATTTGAGATCCCGGGCATCGATCTCCTGGGTTTCCAGTTTGACCCTGGCGATCGTACATCCAGCGGCCGGTGGCTCCTGACGGTGCTGGAAGCGGCAAGTGTTGCAGCGCAATTGGGTAAGGACCTAGTTGCCTGCGAGGCCTACGGCGGTGGTGGATATCAAGCTGGACTCCAGGATTTCAAGAAGCTTGGGGATTTCGTCCTTGCGGGCGGAATCAACGTCATCGTGCCGCATATGAGTTACGAAACGATGGTCGGCGCGCGAAAATATGATTGGCCTCAGACCCTGAGCGACCATGCGCCGTTTTGGGAAGATTGCGAGCCGCTCCAGCTTCATCAAGCTCGCGTCGCCACCTTTCTCTCCGAGGGCGTTTCGATGGCACGCACGCTTGTTTTGCACCCAACGGCCACGGGTTGGTTGGATTGGACGCCAGATAGCGAAATCTGCGGAAGGAACACGGAGATTCCTGTTCCCACGGAGAAACTCAGAACCGAACACTCCGCCTTCCTGCTAAGTTTGGCTGACACGTACTTGGACTTCCATCTGGGGGATGAGTGGATACTTGCTCGATGGGCGAGGGTTGAGGGCGGCGAAATCCTTGTGGGGTCGCAGCGCTACGACCAGGTGATTGTTCCTCCCATGATGGAGACCATCCGCAGTGATACTCTCAACCTCCTAGGGGAATTTGCCGCGGCAGGTGGAGCTGTTGTCCTGGCCGGGGCTCCTCCAACGCGTATGGATGGTCGCGAATCCACAGCGCCGAAAGAAGCTTTTGATTCCATGGCATTGTCGAGTTCCATCTCGTACTCTGACCTGATGCTTGTGGGAGCGAATCGAGACGGGAGTGTTCCAACTGGCCTCTGCTGCGCACGTCGCCAGACCTCAGAAGGCATTCGGTGGTTTGTTGCCAATCCGTGGGACCAAGAGGTTGAGGTATCGCTCGATTTCGGCTGTCCGTCGCTGATAGAAGTTGATTCCTTAACTGGAGGTGGAAAGCTTGTGGACCCTCGCCAGCACATCGTGTTTGCACCTGGACACCATAGGCTCTTCCAGGAGCATCGGACGCCAGTTCCGGTACGAGAACCGTCGTCGGAATTGAAAATCCCAATCATCATTTCGCACGTTGAGCGCCTCCATCCAAACGTGTTGCCCGTGGACTGCTGTTCTCTATCCGTAGGCGGGGAGTCATGGGAGAGCGATGGTACGATTGTCCAGAACCAAAGGCTCTGGAAGTCTGCAGGGGAAACCGGAGATCCTTGGGAATGGGGAGTTCAGTTCAAATCCGAGATCGTCGACCGTTTGTATTCTGCGGAAATCCAATTCGGAACGTCCTACACTTTCTCATCGAAAGCCAACTATTCGGTTAAGATTGCTGCCGAAAGGCCCCATCTCTATGAAGCGTTTTTCAATGGACAACCGATGAACTTTGAAGGAGCGCCGTTCTTTGACGAAGAGATGCGTCGTTCCGAACCCGTCGAAACCAGACTGGGGCTCAATGAAGTGCGATTTGTATGCCACCAATTTGGGCATTCCTGTGAAATTGCACCTATCTGGGTGCTTGGGGATTTCGCAATTCGAAACGGCTTTCTCGAGCCATCTTGTCGCCTTGGGCTTGGACCTTGGGGTGACCAAGGTCTGGAAAACTATCCGTGGACCCTACAATATCGGGGCAGTTTCCGCCAGCCCAGGGATGGTGACCTTTTCCTACAGGTGGACGGGACTGGAATATCGTCTGGCGAGGTCCGAATCGACGGACAGGTTGTGTCAAAGATCTGGCAGTCTCTGGAGATGATCGACCTTGGCCCGAGTCTCTGCGGGGCACATGAAATCGAGATCCACCTTCGAGGTTCGCTTCGAAATCTATTTGGTCCGTTTGGCGTTTTTGGTCTCCCTGGTCCCTGGAGTTGGTATGAAGCCGCATCGCGCAAAGAGCGATCACAAACCATGGTGCACACCAGAGTTAGTGGCTTTTATATAGTCTTGAAATAGTCCATTGCGGGCTTAATGATCCCTTTGCACCAAACTTAGCGAAAGCTTCAGGAATTTCCACGTTTTATGCAGAAATGTCTTGTGTTGATTACTAGTATTAATACTTGATTTTGCGGTACATCACTGCGTAATCAGATTTGTGCGTATAGACTGAATTTGGTGGTTCTTTGCAGGCTTCAGAGCGGAAAGACAGCGGTAACCGAACCACATAAACTGAGGAGTGAAAAATGAAGGCGCTAATTTTTGTCTCAATGTTGAGCATTTTTTCAGGAGCAGTATCTTGGGCGGGTTCCGCGGCTGATAACGCGGGAAATTCCGCATATGACGGTGGTTGGTTGGATGGAACCAATGGAGGCTCTGGCTTTGGCCCATGGACGTTGAGTCCATACACTTTTGGGTCAGAGATTGCTCGGAACTATTTGGCGACCAATTCGTATGTCGATATCAAAACCAATGGCAGAGCATGGGGAATAGCAGGAACCCAAGATGTTTTTTCCTATGCGGGAGTCGAGAATAAGAGAGCATTCTCCGCACCGTTACAGGCGGGCGAGACATTCAGCTTTGACCTAGACAACGGCTTGGTGGAGGCGGAACCTGGTTCATTCGTCGACGGAGGCTTTGGGATTGTCTTGCAGAACGCATCCGGCCAAGAGATGACTGGTCTTATGGCGTGGACAGGAAATATCCCATCGGGCGATTATTACGCCATTGGCCAGTCCGCGAACTTTGACCTACTTCCCTTTGTGACGTCAGGCGCACACGTTAGCATCGAAGTTCTAACGGCAACAACTTTCAAATTTACAATCACCCCGATTGGTGGGAGCCCGGTGACTGTGACGGATTCGTTTAAGAATGCTGGGCCAGCTACCCAGATTCGAGTCTGGATGTACAACCTGGTCACGGGAGACGACCACGATGTTTATCTCAATAACTTCGCCGTGACGTCTCCGGGAACAGCCTACTCGGGCCGTGTGGAACTTGGAGATTATCTCGGAACCACCGAGGGTAAATCCGTCCTATTCTCGCTTCTGGATAGCGGTGGCGTGGTCCTCGATACGAAGACTGCCACCTTGGATGCAACCGGTCACTACTCATACACTTCGAGTGCTTCCGGCGTCGCCTTTGTTCGAGCAAAAGCATCACATTGGATCTCTCAAAAGAAGGCAGTTGGCTCTTCGGATTTCAGTCTTACCAATGGTGACTGCGACAATGACGACTCTGTGACCATCTTTGATTACCTCCAGCTTTCAACCGCGTTCGACAAAAACGTCGGCGATGCTGGATATGACGCAGAGGCTGATTTGGACGGAGACGAGTCGGTAACCGTCTTTGATTACCTTATCCTCAGCACCAACTTTGACCTGACTGGAGAGTGAGGTATCTGGGTCGGCAAAGGGCAGGTTGCCGACCTCAGATTTTCCAAATTCTTCCAGTCGTCTACGTTTGGCGAGAATCTGATCAGCGAACTCCAAGCTAACCTAAATCGATGGCTGTAACCGCAAAAGACGTTGCATTATTGGCAGGAACTTCAAAGTCCGCCGTTTCCGCTGCAATTAGTGGGAAGTCTGGTGGGACTGTGAGGATGAGCCATGCGACGCGGCGAAGGATTATCGAGGCCGCTCGCCAACTCGGGTACGCGCCCAATCCGCTGGCCCAGAGTTTGTCCACCGGAAGAACCGGCGTGCTTGGCTTAGTTCTCCCTTACGCAGACGCCTTTGTAGATCGTAATCCGTTCTGCTCCAGAATCATGAACGGCGTTTTGGATGAGGCAATACGCCAACGCTTCAACATGATGCTCTTCACCGGTGATGGAGCCGGCGCATGTGGCGCGGAAACTCTGGACCCTCGCGTAGACGGACTCATTGTGGTCGTGCCATCGGTGGACAACCCTTTGGTTCGGATGAGTTCGGAGCGATTTTCGCCCTGTGTGGTTGTGGCTGGTTGGCCGGAGCTTCCAAATATTCCTACCATCAATGCGGATGATTTTCACGGCGGCTGGCTCGCCACAGAACATCTCATCAAACTGGGCCACCGCAAAATCGCGATGTTCTACAACCAAGGTGAGCCGGAAGGTTTTGGACCTAGGGCTGAGGGTTACAAAAGTTGCCTGCTAGAGCATGGGATTTGCTGCGACAAGGACCTTTTGATCGGAGCTGGGTGTGATTGGCGTCCGGGATTCGAACGAATGAACGAGATCCTGGATAGGCCCCGCAGGCAGCTGCCGACAGCGGTGTTCTGCGTGAACGACCTTTGTGCTGAAGGTGCCATGAGAGCGATCCGAACTCGAGGATTGAAGGTCCCGGATGATATCGCGATCGTGGGATTTGACGACACATGGTTTGCCCAAGTAACCCGCCCAGCCCTAACAAGCGTAAGGATGCCCATACATCAGATGGGCCTTCTCGCGGTGGATCTGCTCAAAAAGCTTATTGCGGGCGAATCAGTTGAAAACTTGAATACTCTGCTACCTGTTTCTCTCACTATTCGACAGTCTTGCGGAGCTCCACCGGAAATGCAAACTGCTGAAGATATCGAGTTTCTTCCCTTTGATCACACATACGAGGAAATCATTAATGAATCGCAGAAATAACGCGTTCACACTTATTGAATTGCTGGTCGTTATCGCAATTATCGCGATCCTGGCCGCAATTCTCTTTCCAGTTTTTGCTCAAGCAAAGTTAGCGGCTAAGAAGACTGCTGATCTGAGCAATATGAAGCAGATCGGAACTGCAGTTCAGCTATACCTGGTGGACTCAGAGGATGTTTTTCCCCTCCACAGCTTTGGAAGCCAACAGACTCCGGTGCAATACGTGAATAGTTACACTTGGAGTTCGCAGCAGTGTATTGGGCAATATACCAAGAATACAGAGTTGCTGCGTTCACCAATCGATTCCTTCTCAGCGATGGGAAAATTCAACAACTTGCCAACCGACCGTCCTCCAAAAATGGGAAAACTGAGTTATATGCCGAACACTGTAACTCCTGATTGGTCGAAAGGATCCCTATTTCCTGGGCAGGACGCGCCGCGGGGGATTTTTGTCGCCGGATCATTTTGGTGGAACACGCAATCGCCAACCAACCAAAGTATGGTCCAGGCTCCCTCCGATGTTATTATGTTGGCAAACGGCTATAAGGAATACTACATTTGGTTCACTGGCAATTCTGAAGCCGCAAGTTGTGACAGCTGGAACAACACTGAACTTGACTGGTGCCCAAGTAGCTACGCCATTGGAATCGGCTGTTTCCCAGAAGACATCTACAATATGTCTCAACCGATCACAGCGGCAACGAGTGCACGTGACAAGGTGTTGCGAAAAGCTTGGCGGAAGTTTAACGATGGCAATAACTTTGTAATGTCTGATACGAGTGCAAAGTATCTTCAGCCCAGCAAACTGATGACAGCGGACAACAAACCGGAACCCAAGCGCTGGCTGGTGAATCCTCAATGAAAGTGCAGTGTTTCGTCCCGGTCCTATTATGTTTGTTTGTGACCGGTTGCAAAGATGACAATTCTGCCCAAGGATATACCGCTAGTCAAGTTTCGCAAGCTGAGGCTTACGATAAGGTAATGGCAAAACCTGTCAAATCATGGGATGAACTCTCCGCCGAAGACAAAGAAGTACTCAAGAAGCAATTTGGATCGACATCCGACGAGGAAGCCAAGAAGTATTTCCAGAGGCTGAAATCTAACTCTGTACCAAGTGCTAAACCGGGTCAGCCTGGTGGCATGGCTACTAGCGAAAGGTGATGCTGGCTCAACTGGTCGCCGTTGCTACACTGAGCGGGCTGACGGGAGGCGGCTTCTCCATTGTATGGAATCATGGAGTGGCTGCCTACCGTGGGATGGATGGCGAAAGTGTATGGTCGTTCGGCCTCGACTGTGTGAACATTGGTAAAGAAGGGCAGCAAGATCCCCAAAATCCGGCTTATCGGGCTTTGGACCACTTTTCCACTAAAGAAGGGTGGGCGAAAGCGACCCATAACCAACTGAAACTGTGGGGCTTCAACACGCTGGGTGGCTGGTCAGACGACGCTGTTTGGAGCCAGTATCAAAAGGAGAACCCCATGTATTTTACTCCGGTGCTTCACTTGGGCAGCTACAACAAAGCACCATGGCACGATTTATGGGGTGAAGAAACAAGAAAGGCAGTTGACGATGCCGCCAAGGAACTTATTCCAAAGTACCGTAACATTCCTGGCTTGTTGGGCTACTTTTCCGATAACGAACTAGGATGGTGGACTGACACGCTGTTTCTCCACTACCTGAACAATCTCGATCCGAAGGAAATCGGACACGTTGCTCAACTGGATCTCGTTCAAAAGCACTACAACGAAGATTTTGTTGCTTTCAAGAAAGATTGGATCAGTTCAGCGACATCGTGGGTCGAGTGGCGTAAGAAGCCGACGATGTTCCTGCGACCAGGTGGGAAGGGTATTGCGGTGGTCAACAAATGGGTTTACTCAGCTGGCCGACAGTACTACTCACTTATGAAGGAAGCAATTAGACGCTATGATACGGCGCATCTGATTCTTGGAGATCGATATGCGCAGTTCTATGATCGCGAAATTGCCGCAAGCTCGAAGGACTACCTCGATGTAGCCAGCACCAACATGGGCTGCAACTGGGTGGACGGCAGTCTCAACCATCATTTTTTGGAGACTTTGTATGAGCTCACAGAGAAACCAATTCAAATTACTGAATTCTACATGTGCGCCCGTGAAAACCGAAGCGGCAACAAGAATTCTTCGCCAGCGTTTCCGCTTGTCGACACCCAGAAGCAGCGTGCCGAAGCATTTTTCACGAATGTAGTCGAACTTGCTTCAAAGCCATATGTGATTGGTGCTCACTGGTTCCAATACTACGACGAGCCTATGCGAGGACGCGGAGATGGCGAAGATCACAATATGGGGTTCGTTGACATCTATGGTAAGCCTTATGCTGAAATGGTCGCAGCAAGTCGGCGTTTAAAGATTCAAACGTTGCGTGCTACACCAGCAAGACTTGAGGGCAAAAGCGTTGCGTCTTATCTTGTCCATGATCCGATGGGGCAAGCAAACAAGAGAGAGCCAACGCCAACACTGCTAGAATGGCCCCGCACCGAGTGTTGCATTCCATCGAAGTCGAACACACCGTTCGCCGATCTTTACGCGTGCTACGACAATGAGAGCCTCTACTTCGCGTTGAGTGCGATGAATTACATGGACGAAGGTCTCTACGAGGGAGGGGTGATCCCCGAAGGCGAGCGGTGCAAATGGGAATTTTCAATAAACGACGCAAAACCAGTTGTCATACTTTGGGGCGGAAAAAACCGGCCACCGAGCGTGAATGATCGCGCAACCCACGTCGTTCAGCGGGCCGGACTTGAGACATTGCTCATTGCTAAAATCCCTCTTCCAAAGGGAGCGATTCGATCCAAGGGCGAATTCAGGTTGAAATCCAGCGCGACAACCCATTCGGGTGGTGAATCGATGAACTGGAACTCTGTCGTAAAGCTTGCGCGGCTTAAAACTCCTCGTTGATTTGGTGTGTCCTATGCTACTGAGTATTGTCCTCGCCGCTTCCTTGGCGCAATTGAGACTGGCCGATGGAGATCGAGTGGTTTTCTATGGTGACTCGATAACGGAACAACTCCTCTACACAACCTATGTTGAGACTCTTGTAACCACTAGATATCCCAAGTTGAATATTCAATGGACGGCTTGTGGAGTAGGCGGTGACTGCACCTGGGGAGGCTGGATGGGTGACCCGGAGACTCGAATGAAACGGGATGTGGCTCCCCAAAGACCAACACATATCACAGTCATGCTAGGAATGAATGACGGCGGGTATGTAGCTTTCGATCCTAAGATCTTCGCTACTTATCAAGAGTGGTATGGCAAGTTGGTGGATCGAATGCTTCTGCTCCCCACAAAACCGAAGCTGTATCTCATTAAAGAAACTCCGTTTGACGAAGAGAATCATCCTGAAACAGCATTCAAAGGATACTCAGGAACGGTTGATCGATTTGGGAACTACGCGCTTGAATTGGCTCGCAAGCGGAGCCTCGAGGGAATCGATGGTGCTAATCCGATCAGGGAGTTTCTCAAAATTGTGAGAAAGATGAAACCCGAGAAGGCTTCGCAGATAATTCCCGATGCAATTCATCCGAGTCCAGCTGCGCACTTGATACTGGCTCGTGCCATTGCTGAATCTTGGAGTGTGACGCCTCTCGTAAGTAGGACGGTGCTTGATGCTGCAAGCCTTTCAGTGATCTCACATGAACGATCGTCCATTGAAGGTTGGAATGGCATGGAATGGAATCAGTTGGATGATGCACTGCCATTTCCCATAGTTTCCGAATGTGAACTTGCGCATTCGCTGGGCCAGTTCGCGGAGTTTAATCAGCAGATTCTAGCTATTAAGAATCTGCAACCTGGGATCTATGAGCTTCACATTGATGGAAAAGCGGTTGACAAGGGTACTGAATCCGAGTGGTCACTTGGGAAAAACCTTTCCAACTTGGAAACTCCGATGCATCAGCAAAGTAGAGAAGTGTTTAAGCTCATTGCGGAGAAGGCAAAAGCATTTCACACTCGGCAATACGACATTTTGTATAATTTTGATAAGTATCCGGCGGCAAAGCCTGTTATCGCAGAGATGGACCGGCTTATTGACGACATAGTGAAACGAATCCGCGTTCAGGTCAGGGCGGTCGAACACCACTTCAAACTTGCAAAAGTTCAGTAGTCTGGGGCTCCTATGGATTTCTATATTAGTTCATGCGGTGATGACGTGTTTTCCGGAACAACGCTTGAGTTAGCGTGGCAAAGCCTGGATAGGGCAAGTGATCATCGATTTCAACCTGGAGATCGCCTCCTTCTGGAAGGTGGGGTTACCCATCATGGAACGCTCAGGGTTAATGGACCTGGCGTCCAAATCAGTAGCTTCGGTTCTGGCGCTGCATTAGTGTCAGCTGGTGAATTTGATGGCATCGTTATCGAGAACGGAAGCAATTGTGTGATCAGCAATATTAAAATTACTGGCGCGTGGAACACCTATTTGCAGAGCGGCAGTATCGGCACCGGACTGTTGGTTAGACAAATTGCGAACTCTGGGCACACTGAGGGGCCAAGAATCGAGGCCGTCTCTTCCTCCGGCTTTCGCAACGGCGGAATATGCGTAGCTGGTAGTGAGAGCAAATCTGGTTTTGACTCAATAGTAATTGAGAACTGTATTGCTAATGAAAACGGATCCGTTGGTATTGTCGTGTCTGGGACCATGGACCCAAATTCCGAGGAGTACTCTCATAGAGGGGTAACGATCCGAGGATGCCAAGCGCACAGAAATCGGGGAATTAGTAACATCGGATGCCATTCCGGCTCTGGGATAGTCGTTTCCGACTGTATGAATGTCGTGATTGAGAACTGTTTAGCCTCGGAGAATGGCGAGAACTCAAATGACCTCAAGGGTGGACCTGTTGGAATATGGGCTTGGGATTGCGATCACGTCGTCATCCAACACTGTGAATCGCACCACAATCGTTCCATGACAGGCGATGGAGGAGGGTTCGATTTGGACGGGGGATGCACGAACAGCGTCATGCAATACAACTACTCCCACGACAACGCGGGTCCTGGTTTTCTTATCGCCCAATTTCCCGATGCACGTCCGCTTAGGGGTTGCGTTGTACGATTTAACCTCAGCATCAACGATGGTCGGAATGGCGATGCCAGTGGAATCTTTGTCTGGGACGGCAACGGCAAGCTCGATCACTGTGACTGCCACAACAATACAATCATTTTGAATGGAGTGGTTGGAAAGGCCGCGAGCTGCTATTGCTCCATTTCTCCAACTAAGAATATCCGTTTGCTCAATAACCTATTTATAGCGGGTGCTGGTGTTCGGTATCTTGTACTTCCGGAAAAGCAGGAGCAGATGTACGTTAACCACAACCTGTACATCGGGTCCAACTCATTTTCGGCGCTTCACTGTAACCAGGAGTGGGATGATTTTGGCCTGTGGCAGGATGAGATCGGATATGACTCGCACTCGATGTATTTAGACCTAGATATACCCGAGCGGATATTTTTGGCCCCCGAATGCAGTGGCAAGCAGTTAATTAAGTGGATAAAGGAATTCACAACTTGGCTCGGTATCATGCCAAGTTTAGAAGGTTTCCAGGGGATAGCAACAAAGAACTTGGGAGAGCGGGATTTCATCGGTAATCCGATCAATGTCGCTCTAGTCCGTCCGGGCGCTGTTGAGTGGTAGTCCCACACCCCCAGTCCATATATGAAGATAAGTTATGCAAGAGCAGGACTGTAACACAACCGTGTCTATTGAGGCGCCTGCCCAAGCGTCCTTGTTAGGGAAATGACCAGGTTGTCATCGATGAATCGCTTCTCGATGTCCGCGGAGAACGGTGCTAGATTTGGGCATTGAATTCGCAGAGGCTCACAAGGAACAAGTCATAATTGAATTGCTTTATCGGGCAATGTTTCTCCCTTCTGCCCAAGGTGCCCTCCAACGAACCTGCGAACCTATCCCTTAACAGCACCAAGCTGAATGCCTTTTACTAAGTGCTTCTGGAGAAGGATAAACAGAAGTGCGGGTGGCACGATGCTCATCACGCTAGCGGCCATGAGCAAGTTCGTCGTGCGGCCATACATCGAATCAAAATACATTAATCCGATCGGCAATGTGCGGAGTTGGTCGCTCTTGACGATAACCAATGGCCAGAAGAATGAACCATAGTTTCCCATAAATGTGAATACAGCGAGAGTAATCAATCCAGGGCGCGACAATGGCAATGCTACTTCAGCAAAAATCTGCCAGGGTGTTGCTCCATCAATATATGCGGCTTCATCCAACGCTGGCGGAATCGTCAGCATGAACTGTCGAAGTAGGAATGTTCCAAATGCGCTGAACGATGCCGGAACGATAAGGCCGGTAAAGGAATCCAGAAGGTGCAGCTTCACCATAATTGTGTAGTTCGGAATCATGGTCACCACTCCCGGAATCATCATCGTGGCAAGATAGAGCTTAAATAGCGAATCTCGACCACTCCATTTCAGGCGTGCGAAGGAAAACGCAGCGAGTGAAGATGTAAGTAAAGTGAGAAGTGTTACCCACGCAGCAATAAACACGCTATTCGCATAGTAGCGGGAGAAATTCACTTGCTGAAAAACTTCTGAATAATTGCCCGGGTTGGCAGCAGACGGAAGAATCGAGGATTGTTCGACTTCCTGGAGTGGCTTCAAACTGGTCAAGATCATCCAGAGAAATGGAGCCAAGGTCGTAATGGATAGAACGACAAGGCACGCAATAACCAGCACGGACATCCACTTAGATTGCTTCATAGGTCGGTTGCCTCGCGACTGCCGAACTTCCAATGAGCTAGTGTGACGGCAAAAACTATAGCGAACAGTATCCATGCGACTGCGGATGCGTAGCCGATTCTGAATTCCTCGAAAGCTTTTGAGTAAATGTGGTAAGCAAGCGTAGTGGTCGAACCTGCAGGGCCGCCTCCAGTCATGACTCGCGCCTGCTCAAAGCCACCCTGAAGCCCGCCGATGAGGCCCATCGTAATAATGAAGAAGGTTGTCGGAGCCAAAGATGGCCAAGTC
This sequence comes from Armatimonadota bacterium, assembly GCA_018268255.1. Taxonomy (GTDB): domain Bacteria; phylum Armatimonadota; class Fimbriimonadia; order Fimbriimonadales; family Fimbriimonadaceae; genus UBA2391. The sequence goes on from JAFDWX010000001.1 coordinate 372,949, forward strand.
ACTGCCCTAAAGCACTGCCAACGGCTTGCACCATCCAGTTGAGCGGCTTCCGTAAGATCCTCAGGAACATTAGTGAGGGCAGCGAGGTAAAGCAGCATATTGCTGCCTCCGATCGACATCCAAATACCCATGAGTATCAGAGCGTCGCGTGCACCGATGCCGAATTGGGTTCCTGTCATCCCGAGCTTTTCAGGTTCCAGTCCCAGTATGTTCTTTGTGGAAAGCAGCCACTGGGGCACATCCATGGGTAAATGCAACACACGGGAAGTTGCGAGTAGAAACTGGTTGATGGGGCCAAAAGTTGGGTTGTACAGTGCTTTCCATAAGATCATGAGCGCAACGCCGCTTGTGAAACTTGGGAGGTACAGCAACGTCCGATAAGCAACCATCCCCTTGATCTTTTGGTTAAGAAGTACCGCGAGAAAAAGTGATCCCGCTATCGCAAAAGGCATGCCGAGCAAGAAATAAACTGTGTTTACAAAGTAGAGCCAGAACTTCTTATCCAGAAGCAATTCTGCAAAATTTGCGAGGCCCACGAAACTGGTTTGCCCCGGTTCCTGTAGGTTCCAATCCGTCAGGCTTGCTCCTAGTGAAAAGAATACCGGTCCGAAGGTGAAAACCAGGAAGCCTAGAAGGTTTGGTAAGAGGAACAAGATCGCAGTCTTTCGTGATACCTTCAACGACCTGCCTCTCGAATTCGACGATCATACTCCTCTCTCAGCTTTGGCTTCTTCCGGATGGATTGTTTGATTTCGAAGTTGATTTCTGTTGCCGCATCATGCAGTGCAGCTTGAGCACTCTTGGCATCGATCCGTACTAAATCCAGTTGCGTCGATAAGATTTGGTTGGCTAATCCACCGTTGATAAAGGGACTGGTCCGTTGATAAGAAGAGCGATCGGCAGCATCTTTCCAAACATCATTATCGAGTTCGTCTGGATGTTTCGGATCAAATTGGAAGTCTGCTCCAACGCAGTACTCTTTGAAAGCTGCAATTCCGTCAGCCTGGCTGTTAATAAGAGTGTTATACGGTTTGGAAGCCAGAAATGCCAGAAACTTCAGGGCTTCTTGGCGATGTGGGCTATTTTTGTTGATCAAGGTAACTCGACCCGCAGCGCTGGATGTTTGCACCGTTCCAAATGGCGATTGAATCACCCCTAACTTAAGGCCGGTGAACTTTCTCAGGTTCGCAAGCCACCATCGTCCACCCAAAGCAAGTGCCCCACGCTTGGCTCCGAAGTAATTAATGGTTCCAGATCCCCATCCTCCCTGGCTCGCCAATCCGGCTTCTTCCACCGGGCTGGGTGCAACTTTGTATTTGTAGATGAGATCGTGCATGAGCTGAACGGCCTCAATTGCCTCGGGTGAATCGACAATGCACTTGGTACCGTCTTCGTTGAAGAACTGTGCTCCATAGGTCAGCAGAAAGTGGCTGAAATTCCACCAATCGAAGAGAAATCCGTATTGAATGGGTTGCCCATTGGAATCTCGAATCGTTAGCTTCTGCGCAAGGCGAATAAGATCGTTCCATTTAAGCGGGGTGCGCGGAATCGTTACGCCGCAACGCGCCACAAGTTCTTCGTTAACCCACACGGCATTGGGCGCACAGTTCGTGGGAACTCCATAGACTCTGTTTTCGAACACACCCATGGGCTGCATCACGGGCCACGTGTCCTTTTTGATGTCGATTCCGAGTTTGGGGAGTTCCTCGGTGACATCCCAGGCGATCCCTGCTTTGACAAAAGCCTGGAGTTGATTGGTATCGCGGCAATCCAACAGATCGGGTCCCACACCTGCGATCGATTGGACGATGACTTTTTCGATCTGGCTGTTTACGGGGTCCAGAACCAACTGGCAGTCCCGATTTGTTTGGTTAAAGAGCTCAACCTGCTCCTTTCTCAGAGGGTTATCGTCGCTTGTCCACACCAAACGGGTGCGACCGTCCGCGGCTTCGTTTGGCTGTGATTTCCACATCGCGACCGAGGCGATGCAGAGAACCAGCACGGAAATCAAAAAGGCGCCGCGCATTGCATTAACCGCTTTATCTTACACGCTTCATCTTCCCGTTCCTTCTGATTAATCAGATTGACAGGACCTCTGATTGCGCGTAACCCGTTACAGGGGGTCGGCCGTGGGGTCAAACTTACGGAGTAGATGACCAGCCAAGCTCAATCCAATCAACCAGAATGCTCGATCAAAGATGGCGACCGAATTCTGTTTTATGGTGACTCCATCACCGAGCAACTGCTCTACACCACTTACGTCGAGGTGCTTGTTCGAACTCGACGTCCGCAGTTGGACGTGGAATTCTTTACCAGCGGTGTTGGTGGCGACTGTACCTGGGGAGGTTGGATGGGCGATACGGCCACACGCGTGAAGCGGGACGTTGCTCCTTTCGAGCCAACCCGTATCACGGTGATGCTGGGGATGAACGACGGAGGCTACGTTCCTTTCGATAGCAAGATATTCCGACTATTCCAAGAATCCTACGACCTCCTGCTCAACTTGCTGACCCAATCTGCGCCGGGAGCCCGACTAACTTTGATGAAGGAAAGCCCGTTCGATGAAGTGGGACATCCGGACACCCCCTTTAAGGGATATTCTCGGGTGGCAGCGACCTTTGGAGAGTATGTTGCGGAGCTGGCAATCAGCCTTGGTTTGGAATATCTCGATTTGTGCGAGCCCGTGCAGTCCCTGGTTGAGAAGCTGGCAGCGAGTGATCCAGCGCGCGCCGGAGAGGTGGTGCCCGATGCGATTCATCCAGGACCTTCGGGGCATCTGGTAATGGCGATGGCTCTTGCCCAAGCGTGGAATTTGGCGCCGCACGTGAGTTCCCTCACGTTTGATGCTGCAACGGGCAAACCTTGTGCGATCTCGAATACCGGCATCTCTGAAGTCGAGGGCCTAAGCTGGACGCAACTTGATAGATCGCTTCCATTTCCCTGGGATGAAACCTTCGATTTGGCATGGGAGCATAGTTCGTTCGTCCCTACAATGAACCTGCACCAGTTGGCTGTGCGCAATCTTAAGCCAGGTGCCTATCGGTTGGAGATCGATCAGGAATCGATCGGCCAATTCAGCGCGGAGCAGCTCAGCGCAGGACTCAACCTTTCGAAATATCCGACACCCATGCGCAAACAAGCCGCGGAGGTCCTTCGGCTGGCCACGTTACGTAATCGTGCGTTCCACACTTCGCAATTCAACGTTAGGTATTGGTTCGCCGAAAATGAATCGGCGGGCGATGTTCTGGGAGGCCTGGACAGGCTGGAGCGTGAACTCAATGCGAAGTGTATTTCCGCTTGCCAGCCTGTGCCTCACCGCTTCAAACTCACGCTTCTTACCGGCTAAGCGGTTCGGATGCCTGCCGACACTGTGACTTTGTAAAGATCTTGGTGCCGAAGGGTTCCAACACGATGGTCGCCCCGACCATCCCGCCTCCCTGCTCCGTCAGATCTTCCGGCTTGTTAAACACTACCGTTTGGGATGAATCACTGAAGTTCTGAAGGAACACATAATCTTGGGTCTCCCCGGCGCGGGCCTGTGCTGTAACCCCGACAGGCAACACGGCGTCCAGAGCTGGGACGAGTCCCAATCGCCTGCTGAGATGGCCGTAAAACTGCGTTGCGAACGCTTCGTCGTTTCGCGAAGCAATGAAGTACGCCTCGCCTTCACCGAAAGAATTTCTTGTCAGCGCGGGTTCTCCAGCATAGAATTCGCTGCCGTAGGTCGCCAAGACCTCTGCTGACTCAGCGTGGATCATGTCGCAGTACTGGCGGGCCTCAAATCGTCCGCTCAGACCCAACGAGTTTCCATCCTTTGCCTGAATGGCAACTCGAATGGAGTCATGCAGCCCGTCCGTATCCTCGACCCATAAGCCGAATACCTTTCGTAGCGGCCCCGGATAGCCACCGAGAATGTTCAATGAGGCCTCGTCAACCATCGCCGTCCAATACGTGGCCACGAATGTTCCGCCCGCCTTCACATAGTTGGATATGCGATCAGCAACACCTGGTTTGAGCATATACAGCATCGGCGCGATGACGAGACGGTAGTTGGAAAGGTCTTGATCAGAATCAACAATATCGGCTGGGATGCCAGCCTCCCAGAATGGCCGGTATTGGTCGATGGCTGTGGCGTAGTAGTTCTTTCCCTGAACTCGCACTGCAACTGCGGCTTCGATGGCCCACGCATTTTCCCAATCGTAGATTAGGGCAACTTGGGCTTTGGTTGTGGCGCCACGAAGGTCCGAAAGTTCGGAGAGTTCTTTTCCCAGCTCACTAACCTGCTTGAAAACCCGCGTTTCTGTTGATCCGTCGTGAGAAACCACCGCACCGTGATACTGCTCCTGCGATCCTCGGGATTTTCTCCATTGGAAGTACATCACGCCTTCGCTTCCGTGGGCGAGTGCTTGAATACCTTCCGCAAAGTGCATCCCGGGTCGCTTGAGTCCCATCACCGGATACCAGTTACTGGACGAGGGCGTGGATTCGATCAGCAGAAATGGCTGATGTTTCATGGACCGGTTAAGGTCGTGAACAAATGAGACCGCGACCCAGTCTCGCACCTCCATGGGACGGTCGATGAACCCTGGATAGCTGTCCCATGCGATGAAATCCAGATGGGGCGCGAGTTTCCAAGGGTCGAGCCCGCCGTAGGTACCCATGAGATTCGTTGTCACAGGTATTTCCGGCGTGTGTTGTCGAAGGGGTGCGCTCTCGTTCTTGAAGAATTCGACAATCTGGTGCGTGGTGAACCGCTTCCAGTCCAAAGTCAGACCATTGATGGCAACTTCGCTGTGTGGATGGCCGGGGATTTCGATCTCATCCCAATCGGTGTATGAGTGGCTCCAGAACTTGGCCCAGTAAGCCTCATTAAGTGCATCCAACGATTGGTATCGATTACGAAGCCAAGCCCGGAAAGCTCCTCGACACAGATCGCAGTGGCACTCCCCGCCGTACTCGTTGCTGACATGCCAAAACGCGAGTCCCGGATGACCTCCGTATCGCTCGGCAAGAACCGTGGCCATGGTCTGGACTTTTTCCCGATAAATGGGAGACGTCCAGCAGAAGTTGACGCGATTTCCGTGTTTTCGCCGGTGACCGTCCGGATCAACGCGCAGAATTTCGGGATATTTGCGTGACATCCACGCAGGCTGAGCGGCGGAAGGCGTTGCGAGGCAGAACATCTTGCCGGATTTGTGCAAGAGATCTGTCAGATCATCCAGCCAACCGAAATCATATCGGCCCTCTTCCGGCTCCAGGCACACCCACGAAAATACTCCTATGCTCGCAAAGTTAACATGGGCTTGGTCCATGAGTGCCATGTCTTCGTCCCAAACTTCTCGGGGCCATTGCTCTGGGTAATAGTCGCCACCATGCAGGATGTGATCGACTTTGGGGATGATCCTAGTTCTGTTCATCTGTGCTCAGGTTCAGTGTGCCATCAAAATCGCGCTGATGTAACGATTAATTGATTATGTTAATCATGGGTGCGTTGGAGGCGGCCAAGATTCCGGATTTTATCAATCTCGCGTAGGGTTCCTGCGGCACTGGCTTTGGTAGGCTCTCGCATAAGTGGGTCACGCGTGAATAAGGCTATTTCTCTCTTGCTCCTGTCCGGACTATGCTTGCTTGGGCACACGAAAGCGGCTCCAAATTCTGGATTTTTCCTCCATCCCGGCGACCGCGTGTTGTTCTATGGAGACAGCATCACGGACCAAAAAATCTACACAAACTATTTGGAAGCGTTTGTCTTGACACGCTATCCGGGTCTCAAGGTTGAGTACATCAACCGCGGGTGGTCGGGAGAAAAGGCGACCGGTGGGTGGGGAGGCACGGCCTCGGAAAGAGTGGCGCGAGATGTCGCTGGGCAGAATGCGACTGTGCTTACAGTGATGCTCGGCATGAACGACGGGGAGTACAAGCCATTTTCAGAAGCCACACAGAAGACCTTCGAGTCAACCTACAATCGCTTGCTCGATATGCTTCAAACGGCAAGCGCTCCTTCTTGCCGATTTACCTTGATGAGAAGCAGCCCATGGGATGACTACACTCGAGATGAGGCCACGGGATACAACACCGCCGTACAGAAGTACGGCGAAGTGGTCGCGGAATCAGCCAAGCGACGAAAGTGGCTCTATGTCGACTTCAACCAACCCCTGGTTGATGTGATGACCAGTGCCAAAAAAGCGGATCCGAAGTTGGCTCAGCAAATTGTTCCAGACTGGATCCATCCTGGCCCGCCGGGGCACTTGGTCATGCTGTTTGAACTTCTTAAGGCTTGGAAAGCCAACCCCGTTGTCTCACAAGTGACACTGGACGCTAAGTCCAAGAAGGTGTTGAACGCTCAGCAGGCGGAGGTCGGGAATTTCAGCGGGCTAGAGTGGACACAAACTGACGATGCCCTCGATTTTGCCCCACCTGAAGGCCAAGCCGAGGATCTCGTCCGAAGCCTTCTGCACTTTGACCAGGAAATGAATCGCCACACGCTTTCGATTAAGAATCTTCAGCCCGGGACCTACAGATTGACCATTGACGGCGAGTTGGTAGGAGAATTCACCGACCGTGCGTTGGAGCAGGGGCTGAACTTGGCAAGCCTGAAGACTCCCATGATGGCCCAGTCGGGCAAGGTGGTCGATCTGGTCTGGCGGAAAAATGAATTGGAAGACACGGCTTGGCGCAACATCGAGTATCGATTCCGAGATCGTGCTCTTGGCAAGAAAGCCGCGGCGGCGATTCGCGTCCTCCGCGACGAGATCGACCGTGAAGCGCAGTCCTTAGCCAAACCCAAGGCCCGAAGGTACAAGTTGATGAAACTCAGCGGGTGACCGGCTTGCCCAGGGTGCGAGAAATCGACCAAACAGTGGTGTAAACCCTAGTCTCGCTCAGGAGTTTCACCGAGCAATTCAGTGCTTCCCCGGGAGTCAGCTTGTCTTTTCCGAACTCGCTCGCCGGGATGAAAATAGTCCATCGACATCCGGGCTGATACTTTCCGGTGGCCAGCCAACTCGAGTCAGGCAGACCTATAGCTCCTTCCGGTCCAAATCGCAAAGTGGTTTGGCGTTTTCCTGCCTGAATGGTGACCGACGGCAGGTCGACAGCTTCGAGTTTTCCCGAACGGTAGTAGCTTTCGGCAAACAGCTCTTCTTGCCAGATCAATCCGAGGTGGAGCCCCTCTGGAGACCAGGAAGCGTACAAGTCACCTCTTGGCAAATCGGAATCCGGGGGGATCCAGCCAGTTTGCCGATCCCACTGAGTCAGGTTAGCGTTATCTTTTGGGGCCGGAGGAATAATGGCCGAAGCCGGAATAAGTGGCTTAGGTCGCCCACGAACCTCGTTAATTTTCATTTGCCGGGAGGCTTCAACCAATCCTTTGTACGGACGGTTTTTAACGTCCACCAGGCCGAAGTTGTAGTTCTCCCCGTCGGAACGACCTTTTTCCGGCTCATCGTAGTACTGGAACCAGTGTGCCCCGACCAAACTTGGCTCTTGAGCGAGATTAACCGTCTGTGTCTTGAATCCCAGGGTTCTCTGGGCTTGGGTTTGGACTGTTGGGAATCCTTTTCCTGGGTTCAAATTGCCGGTCCCATTCTCCATGGCCGCCATGTAGTATTCGGTGACCATCAACGGCTTTTTGGTGATTCGCGAAAGAGTGTCCAGGAAATAGTGGGAATAGGTACCGTCTGTGAATTCTGCGTTGAAGTTGGTAGATACCACGTCGCAGTATTTTGCCGCAGCCTCTGCTACCTCAGGATAGTAGTTCGAGATGTATCGGTCTCCCAAATACAATGCACCTGGATCGTACTTCTTGATGATCGTGCTGCAAAGAAAATAGTAGCGCTCGGCGAGCATGCCCAGTATCCGACGAACCTTCTGCGCTCCTTCAGTACCAGGTCGTAAATAGAGGCTGCCTTTTGATTCAAGGGTTGAAAAACTGGTCGCATTTTCGGGATCGAATTCTTCGGTCAGCTTTGACCAGTCGTCCCGGTATTCGTTTCGTAAAAATTCCACCACTCGCTTTCGAGTGTGGGGCGTGTCCTGCTTCCAAACAAACGCGAACATCGCTGGCCGCCACCATCCAAGTTCGTTATCAGAAAAGTAGCCGATGACCTTGGATTTGTCCCCCAAAGACTCGATTTGATCTTTAGCGACTTTCTCCATGATGTCTGTCCACGTTGGTGACCACATATCCAACCATGGCAGACTCGATGAGGCTCCCATGTGGAGGATAGGCGTGACATACAGTGAATTGTCCGGAACACTCTTCAGGGCGTTGTAATCACTCCAAGCGCCGATCGTGTTAAATCCCCAGGTTCTAAGGTTGCTGTTCACAGCGCCAGCCCAAGTTTTCTTGTCAGGATAGAACTTGAAGCCGGAATAGGCCCGATTTCCCGAGTCGTAATCGCTCCAGGAAATGCCGGAATCAACGCAGCAGACTCCTAGTGAAAAGAACCTCTGGCCGGCGGGATTTTCCAGCCACCATTTTCCGTCGATCTGGCTCACCTGGAATCGAGTGGCAGGAAGGGCACTTGCCGCCAGGGCGAGCGTGAGGAGAAAGGCACCCGCCCTGGTTCTGAATGGAGCTTGACAATGGCTCATAGCATGGAAACGACGCTATTTCGGAGATTGCACGTTGGCTCTTGGGGGGTGGGCCATAAGGTAGCAGAGCTTCTTTGCCTGCTCCTCATTTCCGTTCGCCATGTCCAATATGCGCTTCTGATCTTCAGGACTCAACTTCGAATAATCTCCATTGACAGCAGTCGCCGCCGCGTTGATATCTTTCAGCTGAGCCTTTGTTTCCGGTTCGATTCCGTCCGACGGAGTGCCGCACTCGCATCCTCCCAAGCCGGAAATCAGCAAAGCGGCAATGAGCATCCCGATCCAGACAATTTTGGATTTAGTAGCCACTGGGCACCTTGAGAGTCCAATACTTCGGATTGAGTTTCAGTGGTCCGCTCAGAAGCGTTCCCGGAGCAAGCGTCTTGGCGTGGGTATCCGTGAAGATGAAATTGCCTTGGTTAGAGGCTTTTCTCCAAACCTTCGCAAGGTTGACATCTGGGGCACCAAGCCACGTTCCAGTGGCATAGCTCACCGCATCCCAACCCCATTGGATGTCTTCCGTGTAGCAGCCTGGAATGGTCTCATTATTGAGGTAGAGATGGCCTTTGCCTCCGCAACCGACCCAATCCATCGCATTTTGCACACCACCGGCGAACATGATGAGCGTCGAGGGGCTCTCCGGCGAGGAACTGGTCGTCGCAGGAGTTTTGGGTGCTCGTGCGGTCGTGTTGTCCCCATCCCAATAGGAACCGGGGGCGATCGCGCCGAGGTGCGAAGTCACATCCGTGTTGAAATACGTCGCAATGTCGCTAGTCTCGTACAAAGCGTTGACCATCAGTGAGATCGGCTTCATGGGCCGAGAAGTCGACGCTGGCTTGTTCCAGCCAGCATCATACGGCACGTATGAGCTATCCAGAGGGCTGATGTAAAGGTCTGTTGTCTTGAGATAGGGCCCAAGCACCAGAGCCGAACTCCATCGGTACGAATCTGCGTACGTTGTCGATGCGCTCGGTGGAAACGTCGTCGCGAAGAAATAGGTGTCGTCGTTATCCGTGATATAGAGTTGAGCGGCCGTACCGATCTGCTTCATATTCGAAAGATCGGCGGTCTTTTTTGCCGCAAGTTTCGCCTGCGCGAACACGGGGAACAAGATCGCAGCAAGGATTGCAATGATCGCAATCACGACTAAGAGCTCGATGAGCGTAAATGCTCGGATTTTACGTGCCATTTTCTAGCTTCCTATGGGTTATGAGTACAAGATGCGCTACCGCGCTGACGAGGATCGGGAATTTGTTGGTGATTCGTTCCACAGCTTTCGCGAATCGAAAGAGAAACCGGTTCGACAACATGTCTTGTGGAAATTTCTGTGCCTTCGATTGCGGCAATCAGCAAACGAACGGCTGAAGCCCCCATCTCGGCGATCGGCATGCGAACGGATGTCAGTTGCGGCTGCGTCGTTGTGGCAAACCACGTATCGTCGTAACCCACCACTGCGACGTCATGGGGCACTTGGCGGCCGGATTCGCGGATAGCTCGCATTGCACCTTCCGCAGCCAAATCGTTCGATGCGAAGATGGCCGTTGGACGCTTGGACTTGGGCAGTTCGATAAGGTTGCGCGTTGCACTGTAGCTGGCTCGCCAATCGAATGAAGCTTGTCGCACTAATGTTTCATCGAAGGGAAGCTTCGCTGCTGCCAGAGCCCGTGTATATCCCGCCAGTCTCTGGGTCGTGGTGTAGGCATCTGGATCACCGAGAAGGTGTGCGATGCGGGTGTGTCCCAGCTCGATGAGGTGTCGCGTGGCGAGCATGGCCCCATCGACATCGTCCGAATTCACCGTCATTGTCCCCGGAATGGGTTCACGGATAATCGAAACGTAAGGGATCCCTTTGGTCTCACAGTGAAGCAAGATCTCGCTGCTCGAAGGCGGCATGACTAACACCACACCGTCCACTTTTGGGAGGTGATCTCCATGCGAATGGTGGAAATTGGTGCCCTGCATACTCGTGTAGAGCATCAAGTTGTAGTGGAGTTGGATTGTCTCTCGGATAACGCCGCTTGTGACCAGTGCGCAGAAGGGGTTGTCGTCCGAAAAGCCCTCCACGTAAGGAAGCATCAACCCAATCACTTGGGAGCGTCCAGTGACAAGGCTTCGCGCCACCGGATTGGATCGGTATCCGAGTTGTTGGGCTGCCGCCTTAATCCGACTTTGTGTGGCGGTGCCGACGCGAATATTGGAGCCTCGCGAACCGTTGAGCGTCGCGGAAACTGCCGCGGTTGATGCTCCAGCCAATCTCGCTACTTCTCGAATTGTAACCGCCATATCGACCCTGATAGACGCGCTCTGCGTAATTTGATGAAACGCTTTATCGCTACCTTCAGTATAGTCAGCACCCCCAAGAAGGGAAAGCACAATTTGTGATTAATTGTTAATCACGCATGATTAACAAATCAGCCCCGGCCGGAGTCGGGGCTGAGTGAACGGTTGTGTAGACGACGTTTATGCTTTCCGTCGACGTGCGATAAGGCCAAAGCCTGCCGCGCCAAGAGTGATCAGCGTTGCGGGTTCTGGAACCGACTCCACCTTGAGATTATTGAAGTACAGATACTCGTCCTCGCTGGCGACGCCTCCATAGGAGCGAATATCCATGCTGGCGATGTCGCCGGCGTTGCCGTTGGCGAAACTGCCGGTGAAGTAGTAGTGGCCGCCGCCGTTCATGTCAATCGTCATCGCGAACGTTGTGGCCGAGGTCGGAGCGACTGCCCAGTGCCAGCCGGTGGTAGTTCGAGCAATCCCCGAATCGCCAACGCCGCCAATCTGGAGGTTCGGATCAGTGCTGTAAATGACACCGTAGTCAGCTGCCCATCCCCAGACGGAGACCAGTTCATCACCAGCCGCGTTCTTTAGCGAGAATGAATAGCCAGACCCGAAGTAATCTCCCGCGCCAACGGTCATTTTGCCTGGATCCATGTCCACGCTGAACACGCTGCCAACTCCGACGGGACTCGTGATGGTACGCGTGGCAAACAAGCCGTTAAACGAGTTGGTGTCAAGTTGGCTTGCCGTGCTTCCACCAGCAAAGCCATACCCTACGTTAGACGACGGACCATTCTGCACGCCAGAGAACGTATGCGAATCATTGATGTTCCAGGCTCCAAAACCTGTGCCACCATTGGTTCCAGTAACCCATCCGCTGGTGTAGGCAGCATCGGAGCCGCTGTCAAACGCGCCTGCGAAGGCCGAAATGGACAAGGTTGCAAGACCTGCCATAAGTGCATATCGAGCGATGTTTCTCATTTTCTCTTTCCTTTCTGTGTCGCCGCAGTGCGGCCAAAATGTGTAAAGCCTTGGGATCAGTCTCCAAACATGTCGAAGTTATCGCTGAGGATAACGTAGTCAAAGATCGTGATGGCTCCATCTCCATCGAGGTCCGCATCCTTGGGTGCAGATCCGTTGGCGCCGATGGCATTCCAATCAGCATCGTCCGAAGTTCGGTCGAAGTATTCGCTGAGGACGACATAGTCGAAGACCGTGACCATGTTGTCGTTGTCGATGTCCCCATTGATCAGGTCAAACGTTAGCCCTGAGACACCTCCGGGGCCAATGTTGACTGGGGCAGAGGCTCTGCGCAGCCAGTGTGATCCTTTCACAAAAACTTGGTAGTTCCCGACAAAGCCACCACTAGGAATAGTGAAATTTCCAGCCGCGTCGAGGGTTGCAGTCCCTACAGACTCGGTGCCAACTTCAACGCTCACAACCTGCCCGGCGACATCACCCAAATACTCATTGAGGTTGACGGTCCCCGATATCTGAGGAGTGGCACGGAACGACTGGAGAGGAGTGCCTCCATTGACATATCCAAAGCCTGAGATCACGCCGGTGTCGTTGATCCCGCCCATCCGGAAAATCACCCAGTTCTTTGCAGCAAGGTCAGCAGTCAGGTTAGAAAGTGGCTTGCCGAATGGTTTGAGGAATGCTTGGCTGGTGCCCGATGCATTGGTGCTGATCCCAACGACATCCCCCTTGCTGTTGGCCCAGTAGATTTCTGAGTACTGGCCTCCGAGGGTTCCCAGATCAGACACTTGACCCGAAGCCGACCAGGCAACAGCTCTAGGCGTGGTTTCTGTGGTGGTCCAGCACTTGCCAAACACTGTGCCATCGTTTAGGACCCGAGTTGCTTTGCCCTGCGAATATCCCGCTAGCAGCGGAAGCGAGATCCAGGTCCCACCGGAGTGCTTGTACGGGAGGATGGCTGCGCCCACGGTTGCGTGGCCCACAATCAGCAAGCCCGATTCTGAAATATCATTTGCGACCGAATTCGTGGCTCCGACGGGATTGCCGAGGAGCGTCAATGCAGCATCTCCGATTCGCCACTTGAAGGCCTCTGTTAACGTACCTCCCACGATATCATTGAGGTCGTTGATGCCCCAAGCATGAGCGGCACCACCAGGAAGCGTGTGGCCAATGTTCGCGGTATCCCACCACAGTGGGAATTGGTGATCGTCTGTCCAACCGACTCCATCAAATGTGTAGCCGCACTCGATCCCAGCCGAATTGATTCCGGTTGCGTAGTTAAATGCGTTGCCGCGAGCTTCATACGGTGCTGGGAGTGTTTGGTAGCTCGGAGTATCGGAAATCCAGCGAACCGCCGTGTCCCTCCAGTTCCCTCCGGAACTAGAGAATCCGCCTACGACGCCCGCATTGTTGATTCCGCCTTCACATTTGGAGGAGTTGTCTTGCCAAGTGCCGGGCTTTAGAAGCTCAAACTTAAATTCAGCCAAGGAGCCAGCCGCAACGCCGACCACGATGAATGCCGCACAAATCTTCAGGCTGGTTCGATTCACTTCAGGTCTCCTGTGATCATTCAGTGGAGCAACGGGAGGCGCAAGGCTCCGTCGCCTTTCTATATTCGATGGTAGCGGACAGGTACCTCTGGCGACGACGATTAAATAAGATGCTACGTTTAATCACTCTTGAAACCCGCCCAATTGCGGGTGGCATCATCAACCTACCTGCACATGGGGCCAGCCACAGGATTCTCGCAGGAGGACTGAAGTACAGCGCTGATACCTCGGACAGCCTAACATGGGGGGCCGCTCACCGACTTCGCTTCAGTGTTGCGCCGTACGATCTGCAGATTTAGTTGGCTCACTGCCAAGGTGCCAATCTCAGAGATGAGAATCTCACGAGTGACACCGGACAGTTGCCCTCAAGAGTGTTTTCAACTCACATCCAGATTGAGTAGTGCAAGGTTGGGTTAGACCTTACTTGGCTTTGATTTCCGTCGAATTATGGTCGCCAAGCCGCCGAATAAGGTGAGTATCGTGAGCGGCTCGGGAACAGTTCGAACGGTGTAGACGACGGAGTTGTCGGCCCCGGGCGTCAAGAAAGTGCTCTTGCTTGTCGCGCCTTGGATATCCACAATGGACAAATTTGCGTATTGTTGATTTGGGATCATTAAGCTCTCAAGGGAAAAGGATGCGATATGAACTACCGCATTCGCAGAAAGAGCGAGCTTATTAGACGTTCCAAAGTTAAAGGGTGCCCATATTCCAGCAGACACAATTCCAGCGGCGGTTCCAAATGCTGTTGCATATCTAGGAGATGCCAGCGGAGATACATCCACAGATATGGGATTACCAAAAGCATCTACTCCGGAGAGCCCGTTTTGAAAGGTCATGTTGGATGTGGCTGACATATCTAGCATCCGATCCTGTGCAGCAGCAACAAAAGCTGCATGGTTCGCAAAATTTGCTGATTGCGAATTTGCACGGTCGAAGCCGAGCATCGCCGCGCCGCTCTGGAAAGTTTGGGAAGTGCCTGTGGTTTCCTTGACCATCAACCGGACCGTGAACGCTCCCGGTGTCATGCCCAACATACTTGGAACGACAAACGAATTAGGTAGAGCTGCCCCAACTGCGATGTTATTGATCGCTGCAAGGTTGGCATCTCCAGCCGCAAGAAAGTAGCTCGGAGCAGCGAAGCCGCACGTAGAAATACCCAAAATACAAATTGTCAGATTTGTCTTCATTGTTAAATCTCCAATTGGAGTGGCAATCCGGAAACTGATGTCTTCGGATTGCCAGCTCCTTAATCTATTCGTCTCCGCGAAGGTCAAAGTGATCGCTGAGGATCAAATAATCAAATACCGTCACAGTGCCATCCCCATCCAAATCGGCATCTGGGTCAAACCCAGTGTCGCCTACACTGCGATCAAAGGAGTTGGACAGCCGGAGGTAGTCGAAGACAGAAACTTCGTTGTCTCCATCAACGTCGCCATTGATTAAGTTCACTGTAAGGCCTTCAACACTCGATTCGGTTACGGCCATAAGGACCTTTTTCTTGAGCCAATGGGGAGCCTTAACCAGGCATTCCACTGTTCCAAAGAGACCACAAACAGCCTTGAAAGATCCGTCCGCGTTAAGAGTCGCATACTCCGTGTCCAGAATCTCGTCCGTGCCTGGTACGCGATATTCAATAGTGATGGGCGTTCCTGCAACTTTGCTGGCGAGATAGTCTCCCAAATGGACGAGACCATTAAACTGCCGGAATGTTTGAGGAGTCTTCAGGAAGACCTCATCTACTTTTCCACCAGAAACTTCGAGTCGGCTGTATCCCGTGACGGTTAGCGAGGAAGATGGTTCTGCCAGAATTGCAACCGCATCCCCCGAATACGTCGAGGTCCCGACTTTGATCGCGGTTGCTGTACTCCAATTAAACCAAAAACATGGCTTGACAGGGGGATCCAGCACGGGTCCTCCTTTCTCGCAACTATCTGGGATTTCCAGGGCGCTTACCGCAGATGGGGTCTGCCCAGGTAGATCAGCAACCACTATTCCCTGCCGGAGGACTTTTACTCTCACTGTTGTTGAGCCAACCGATGTGTAGTCGGCCAGAAAAGCATGGGTGCCGTTGACCTTTCTTAGAATGATGGAGCCCACATTGGAATCGGCAACTCCGTTTTTCGTAGCAAAGGCTCGGAACTGGAGCTCTGCTCCTTCTGCTAAGCCATTGGGAACATCAAAATCCGCACGAAAGCCCTCTTCAGAGGGGAGGTTGACAGCTACTCCATCGTCTCCGCTCGTCACGAGATTGTTAACGTACAGTCCATCGGCAGTTCTTGAAATCACCGCTCCGCCTAATACGGAGAGGCTTTGCCCTGCCTCGATATTAGCTCGAACGTCCGAAATGGTTAGAGTTGCAACCCCTGCCGTGTCCACTTCTACAGAGGAAACATTCTCCCTAGTCGCACTCGGACTATCGGCTGTAATGAGAATCTGAGCCACGTTGTTTACGGGCGTCCCACCCACCGCAACTGTGGTCGGAGTGATCGTTAGTAATCGATCTTCTCTCAGAGAATGACATTCCTCGCCGTACTTCTGCAGAATCAGCGACGTGGGACTGGGCACTTTCACGAGATCTGTCGGAGGTCGGACTTGGTCGAACAAAAGCGTCCCACTAGAGTTATAGAGCTTTACTCGAACACTTGCAGGGTTGATATTCGAGAAATCAGCTGTTATTGCGGCTGATGACTCGCCCCCAGACAGCATGACTTTGCCAATCGCGACTCCTTCACTTCCGTTCACTCGGCCCACTGAGGAGAAAGTCACCCAGATGTCAGGATCACTGAAATCTGGCGAGTTCGCAAAGGTGAAAACGCCACCGGTCGAATACCCAAAATCACAAGCAACCTTTCCATATCCGGTGATGGTAGCGGTCAGATAGCCATTGGAATCAAAATCGATGTCGGTTGTATCGTTGGCGTCCCAAGTAAATCCCTTCCACCAAGGGCAACAATTCCACAACATCAATCGTGCATAGTCGACACTCGTGAAATTCCTAGTTGCCATGTCCAAGCGGCCAGTCGCATCGATTTCGCTCAGAATGGCGGAATTCAAACTAACTGACACCGTTCGAGGACCAGCGGTGCTCCATGTCGTCGAAGTAAGGGCTCCGAGTCCAGCACTATAGGCAAACGAGTTGTTGCTTTTAAGTGCCAAGAACAACTGGTCCGGGTTCGAAGACGCCCCCACGGAGGGATTTGCTCGCATCACACTAAGGAACTGACCATTGAAGTTCTTGCATGGACCTTTCGGAAGGTTTTGGAAAGAGGCCGCGAAATATTTATCCACGGGAAATGCGTCGAAGAGAACTCTGTTTGCAGCTGGAATTAGGGTTGCCAGCTGCGGACTGATCGGAGTTCCATCGGGACCAAAAAGCCAATGATCTCGTTTCCCAATCTGATAAGTTCTTGGGCAATCCCTAAGTACCGCAAGGTCGTCCACCCAGCTCGAACCGCCCAAATCCCCTCCATACACATTGACCGCATGAATATTGAGGAGGCTAGAGCCTAAGATCGGCCGATACCGCACATTGGCGAGCATCTGCCCATTGTAAAAAACCTGCATGCGGTCCTTGCTCAAGTCGATGAACGCGCATAGGTTGACCCATTGGTTTGTAACTGTGGGTATCCCCGCCGAGATAAAGTCTCCAGTACTGGTGCCTTGGGCACCGACGGGGAAGAACTTAACATTGGTTGTATTCGCTCCGACTTGCATGCTGAAAGCACCAGGTCCAGCAGTGTGAGGTTTGTTAAGGAGCATCAAATACGAGCGCTGAAGTGGGTCTGAATTGGCTGGTACACACCACCAAGAGCTAAAAACGAACTTTCCGTTGCTGTAGCACTTGAAATCCCGCATCAGGTCCGTTGTGGGATACATAAAGAGCCCCCGGGAGGGTGAGCAGAACTTGTCCTGAATGAGGCCAGCTTCATTAGCCAGACCTTCTGCCAAATACCATCCTCGAGTTCCGTGAGGACTGGAGTTGAATGGGTATGCCCAGTCTGGAAATGATTCGCACCAGCCGCGTACGGGAGGGCACCCGAACGTGTGGTCATCAAAGTTAACGGCGGCCTGCCCACTAAGGTCTTGGAATTCAACCTTGGTGATGCACCGGGGGTCCTGGTAGCCCAAGAATTTGGAGGTGGTGCCCACTGCAAATGAGAATGGAAAGGTTGTTGTCGTCGAGTCGGCAAACGTCACCTTGACGTTCAAATTGCCTCCCGAACCCGGAAAGACGTAAAAGTCCATCCCAAACGCCCTCACTGGCGTGGGGTAGGTGATGGCCATACCTTGACTGCTTGCAGCCCAAATTCGGGTGGTCGGTCCACCACGGTTCCGGCCTGAGTGGTGTTACCGCTGAAGAGAATCGAGTTAAAATCGTCAGATCGTCCGTTGCTCAGCAAGATCGAGTTTAGTTGCGCTCGGCTCGCCAGCTGGCCCGCATGGACGAAGCAAGCAATTCCAGCCACAAAAGTTGTGGCCACTGTTCTAATGGCATGTCGAATTCGAATAGGCAACACTGCCCTCTCGTTCTGTTTCATTTGATCCCCCAACAATTCCACCAGTCTCTGCCATGGAATTGAAGGCCAGTGTAGCAAACTATTTGCCAAAATCTGTAAAAATTGATCAGAATGGTCTCAAATTGTTCTCTAGGGAACAAGAATGTACAGCGTGCATAGTGTGTATTGTATGCGTATTCTTGACGGCATGCGACTGAGAATGCGTGGTCAGGATATGTGATACAAATCTTGAGAACGACGGAGATTCGTGCGCCGTTTGATTGCTTGTCGCTTCCGTTCCCATAGCGCAAAATGCGCGCATGGCAGCTACCCGCGCCAATCACCTCAATTCTGTGCATCCACTGCCCGAAGGGGCCCCTTAGCCAAGCTGGTCCAGAAGGTCGTGGACCTTCTTACAAATTGCGTCGCGAATTTCCCGCACCTTCTCGATTGGCTGACCAGCAGGATCGTCCAGCCCCCAGTCTTCTGTCACCAGAAACTTTGCTGGGCAGGCGTCAGCATCGACTCCGCAACCCATGGAAATAATCCGATCGGTTCGGTTCGCCATATCCTGCGTAAGCTGCTTGGGTGTCTGAGCGGACATGTCGATGCCGATCTCTTCCATTGCTAACACCGCCACAGGATTGAGGGTGCCTCTTCCGAGCGTGCCAGCAGATTCTGCGCGATCCTCCATCCCGCGCTCTCGCGCAAGATGATTGAAACACGCTTCGGCCATCTGAGATCGTCCTGCGTTGTGGACGCAAACGAAGAGGACGCTTATGATGGCTTCACCGCGCGAATGAAGGCTCCCATGATCTTTCCATCGATCTCTTTCTTGGCTTCTTCGGACATGTGTTGAACGCCTTTTGGAGCCCAAGTTCCCTCGATCGCCGAGAACTGGTAGCGCCTGATTGGCTCGATACTTGCTTCGGTGAATCCGGCAGCGATTAGCTTTTCCAAGTACTCGTTTCGCTCCAGAGCTCCGGCGACGCATCCGACGTAAAGCTCCATATCTTTGCGCACGGGTTCTGGCAGGTCGCCTTCAACCACCACATCAGACACGGCGAACCTTCCACCTGGCTTGAGCACCCGCAACGCTTCTCGCAACACCTGGTCTTTGTCGGCACTAAGGTTGATCACGCAATTGCTGATGACCACGTCGACGGTGTTATCGGGCAGAGGAATGTTCTCGATGTGCCCTTTCAAAAACTCCACATTCTGGGCGCTTGCTTCGGCCTTGTTCTTTTCGGCCAGTTCCAGCATTTCGTCAGTCATGTCCAGCCCGTATGCAAAGCCGGTGGGTCCAACCCGGCGCGCAGAAAGGAGAACGTCGATGCCGCCCCCACTTCCGAGATCCAAAACGATTTCGCCTGTGTTGAGCTGGGCAAGTGCCGTGGGATTGCCACAACCCAGCGACGCGAGGATCGCTGCTTCAGGAATCTCAGCCGCTTCTACCTCCGAATAGAGGTTGCTCGTGATCGGATCAGGTGCGTTGGAGCAGCAATCTTCTGCCTTGGATTTCGTCCCGCAGCAGACCTCGTCCGCACCTGGAGAACAGCATGCTCCCCCTTGTCCGTTGAGCACCCTAAGGGCCGCTTCACCATATTTTCGCTTCACCAATTCGCGAACATCTTCGCGTTCAACCAATTTATCGTTTGCCATTGGGTTTATCCTTCGCAGCAATCGCTGCCGTCTCTCCGCTTACCGTCGAGGTAGTCCGCGAGCCTGCGGACGGCATCGCCGTCGATACTGCAGATCATGTTCTTTCCCCGCTTCTCCATTGAGATCAGCCCCGCATTGCGGAGCTCTTTGAGATGGAAACTGACCGTGGAGGTGATCTTGTCTGCGCCGGTGACCTGGCAACAGACTTCCCCGACCGTTGGACCTTCGACCGGTCGGACTTCGCCTTCCTCGCCTACCGCCACGGGGCCAGCACAGGTGCGGAGAAATTCGAAGATTCGAAGCCGAGTTGGATCACCCAAGGCTTTGAACATGTCCGCGTGTTCTTTGAGGCCCACGACCCCACTATACACTATATTTCGAGAAATGTAGAAATAAATGCCGATCTTCGCTTGGTTATGAAGAAGAGGGGGGCAATGCGCTGTACTGGGCGAGAAACGGCTCGTTCATCTGAAGTTATTCGGAACTCTCGATCGTTGGGAACTTCAAACGGGTGGCGTAATTGTAGGGGTGGCACGATTCCGGAGGTGTAACATCAGGTGATGAGCAACTTGAGACTTCCCGACCTCATCGATCGATTCTTCGCGGCGAAGGCAGGCTCGTCAACAGAGGACATGCTCGCTTTGTTTGCATCGACTGCCACCGTTTGGGACAAAGGCGAGGACTTGGAGCTCGGGGGAATCGACGCGATCCGAAAATGGATGACGGACACGGTTTCAAGCTATAACCTGACCACTGAACCGGAATCTATCGAAGAAGGAGATGGACGGCAGGTCGTGCGAGCCATCGTCTCCGGCGACTTTCCAGGCAGTCCCTACGCCTTCGAATATGGATTCCTTCTCGACGGCGGCAAGATCACCGAATTGGTGATCGACCCTATCGGACCCGTAAACGCGTAGCGGATCCAGTATTCAAGAATTCGGCAATAAAAACGGACTGCCTCACGCAGTCCATTTCAGCCCCAAATAGATGGTGGGCGGTACAGGACTTGAACCTGTGACCCCTACAGTGTCATTGTAGTGCTCTACCACTGAGCTAACCGCCCGAGAAGGGATTCATTTTACCCCGACGATTCAGGAAAGAGGGAGCCGGGGAAATTGGGATCAGGCGAATAGGGGAAGGAGGGGAAAGGGGAAAGAGGGAACAGGGGAAACTGGGAAGTGGGGACCCATACCTCCTCCAAGCACCACAAACCCGAGAACAACACGGGGAACATAACGCAACGTTGCCGGGGAATCTGCGGACTTCAAGGTGGAACCTAGCCATTCGGGATGGGGACAACGAAACACATTTTGATGGGCGTGCTGGTGCTCGCCAGCTATAATTCCGGCGCCACGGGTGCAAGAGAGGGCACCCTCCTGCGGGTAAACGCCCAAAAGGGAGACCAATTCCGCTACGACTGCACGATCGCTATGAAGATCGGTGGTCCTACCGTGCGAACGCTGAATATGAGTTTCCAAATCATCGAAACGGTGAGTTCGACGACGAACGGAAAGTTCGCCTACGAAACATCCTTTGACGCTGCCAAGGTAAGCGGCGGCGGATTGCCCAGGAGTTCGGCACAGCAGGTCGAACATCAACTCGGGCAGACCAAAGGGACTGTCGTACGCAATAGCGTCGGCAAAATTCTGTCGAACACACTGGGAGAAGGGGTCGGCAACGGCGCGTCGGAGATCGAGTTCCCGGCCAAGCCGTTGGCCCCTGGCGACAAGTGGGCAACATCCTGCGCCATTCAAGGATTTTCAGTCAGCTGGAACCACCGGTTTCTCGGATATGAAACGATCGGTGGAAAGCAAACGGCCCACCTTCAGTCGGTTGTAACCCAAGGCAAGAATCTCAAAACGCCACAGCCATGCGATAGCTGGATCGAGATCAAATCGGGAAGGCCCATCAAGCAAAAGGGCACCATTATCGCATCCGAGGGTGGCGTACAGTCCACCGTAAGCTACTCAGTTAATCGAAAATAGTGTCGTGAATATGTGCCCATTGTGGAATATGCCGAGTATATGTTCCTGCTCGGCGTAGTCCACATGGGGTTATTGGCGATTCCGGTACTTGTCAGGGCTCCCGGACCGACTGCACCGGTTACGTTGAAGCTTAGGCCGAAGTTAGCCCATTCTTACCGGTACAAGGCAAGAAGGCAGTTCACGCCGATGGGATCGCATGCCGATCCGCCATTTGAACCTCGAGAAAGGGTCACGGTGAATTACCTCAAGCGGGGTAAGGCCCTAGCGATGGACTTCTACAAGGATGACTGGCATATCTGGTCCCCAAATTACAATGAGCGGGCACAACAACAGCTAGTGGAATTGTCAGAAGTCGATGGAACCGCTCTGGTTACCCGCAATAACGTCGTCCTCGAACTGGATGAACGTGAGGACCGCTTTCCGAACACAGTCGAAGTTAGTCTGATCCCGTTTCCTGTTAAGCCAGTTCGAGTGGGAGCGACTTGGGACGAGCGTGGCAACCTTACAAAGAAGTCCAAATCTATCCTCTACAAATTGACTGGATACTCCGCCATTGGACCGAACGCGACCGCAGTCGTGGAGTCGAGTTATATGGAGAGCCTGGACTTGGATATCCGATCCAAACCCAGAACATGGGTTAGGCTTGCCGATGGAATCGTGATGAGGCACCGATCTCGATATCAGATCACCATCAGCCACCGGCGTATCGATATCAAAATGGAAATGGACCTGGTGCCTTAGCTCTTCGTTCGGCTCAAGCAGGCGTAAGCGTTGTGGGCATGGATCGATTCTTGATTCTCCACCTCGATCGTGTAGCTTCGGATGCGGCTGTCCGAGTCGAAGGCCATTGCCACTTCCCGCACCATGTCTTCCACAAACCGTGGATTCTCGTAGGCGTGCTCGGTCACCCATTTCTCATCGGGCCTCTTAAGAACTGGAAAGAGTGGCGCAGAAGCGACTGACTCGATCATCTCGATCACTTCTTCCAGCCACACCATGCCCTCGGTATTCAGGGTAACGGTGACAATCCCGCGCTGATTGTGGGCTCCGTACTGGCTGATTTCCTTGCTGCAGGGACAAAGGGTCGCAACGGGAACTTCCAAGAACATCTCGATTCCCACACCAGATGTGTCGCTGGTTGCTCTGAACCCGCAGGTGTACTCCATCATGCCCTCTTTCTTGGTGACCGGAGCCGGTTTGACCATAAAGAACGGGAACGTCACATCTAGATGGGCCGAGGCAGAGTGGAGTCGCTCCTTCAATTGCTCCAGGATTTTGGGAATTCCATCCACGCTCACACAGTGGCTGGTCTCGTTCAGGACTTCCATAAACCGGGACATGTGGGTGCCCTTAAACTCAGATGGCAGGTCCACGGTGAGGGTGAAATTACCGATGGTCTGCTGCTCCCCATTATCCCGCTCCAAAACGCGGATCGGGAATTTGACCTGTCGCACTCCAACACGATCGATGGGAATGTTACGTTGGTCCGGAGTTTTTTGAATATCGGGGAGAGTCACGATGGCAACATCATTGTGGCTGACGGAGGTCGGGGGATCAAACATCAAAAAAACCTCGCGCGCAATTTTGAATTCAGTCCAAAGTCGCGCACAAGGTTTCTTACGTTACGAGATTCCCTATCGTTTGAGCGGGGATCGTTCAGGAATCTCCAACTCGGTCGAAGTTGTTGGCAAGAATCAAGTAGTCGAACACGGTTACCTGTTCGTCACGATCCAGATCTGCCCGCTCGTTCCAGCTGTCGCCGCCCCACACGGTATCAAAGGCATCGCTCAGCTCCAGGTAGTCGAATACCGTTACCGCATCGTCCTCATCCACATCTCCGTTAATGAGCGAGAAGTTGGCCGTGGTGACTGCACTCGTGGTCACGTTGTATTGTCCCTTCTGCAGCCAATGGCTCACCTTGGCAAAAATGTCTGCGTTTCCGGACAAATTGGTGGTGACGGTATAGGTGCCGTCCGGCTGAAGGATTGTGGGGTGAACCTCCGTCCTTGCCGCGTTTCCGGTGGGCCGCAGAGTAATCATCGCCGCGTGTCCGTAGGAGGATCCGCCAAGGTCGTTCAAAGTGATATGACCGATCACGGTCTTCATCGTCGCGCCACCCACAAACGGCATATCGATGGTTCGAACCAGACCGGCACCGTTGGTATAGGTGCCCCGGACCCAGTAGGTGGTTCCTGCCGTGAGCGTGATCCCGCTCAGCGTGGCGATGTCGCCATCGATTGCGATCTCTTTGGCAGCCATAACATTTGTGCCGCCTACCGCGGTCCCGATTTGGAATACGGCCTTATCCAAGCCGGTTTCCGTGTCGTAAGCCCAGTGGCGAACCTTGACCTGGCTAGCCGTTGGTGTTTCCGCCAGTTGGAATCGGCCCACCGTCGGCGGAGTGATATCCGAGGGATAGCCGCCGATGAAAAAGTCCACACCTGGCGCGTTGCACCCTTCGCGAATCACAACCGTGCGTTTCTTCTCGTTGAACCCAGTCTTCGCTGTGATGTCATAAGTCCCTGGCGTAAGCGCTTGGAATCGATACCAACCCACTGAGTTGGAGTTCGTGGAGATCCCGTTCCCGGATGCGCCGACTTTCTTGGCGGTGACGACGGCGTTCGCCACGGGCGTTCCGAAATAGATGAGACCTTCGACAGACCCCGCGACGGCAACCCGCGCGTTCTGGTCCAGAACGGTCGCGGCCATATCCAAATCGCCGAAGCCTTTCACGGTATTCCACGGAACGGTATTCGAGGGAGCCTCCTGGTAAGCGCCCCTCTCCAGAGCCTGCATCGTCCGTACATTGCTCCAACCGCCGGCTCTGGCTAGGTTGTTCTTGCCCATATACAGGCCGGCCGCACCAGCCACGTGGGGCGATGCCATGGATGTTCCATAAAGGTAGGTGTAGTCCTGAGTGATCGGTGGGTAGTAGGCAAGGTAGTCGTTCAGCCAAACATGATAAGTCGGCATGGTCGACCAGGAGAACATCAGCAGATAGTTGCCCCAAATGTCGTTGACGATGTCGCCGCCCGGAGCCGCGATATCGAGGTAATTGGCTGTTGCTGCGTAGTTCGCCGCGGGTAGGAATGCACCGGTCGAGGCTGTGACGCCCACAACACCGCTGCACGCGGCGGGATAGAACGGTGGAAGATTGTTCGGGCTGTCACTTTCGCCGCTCGCAGCGATGAGGACGCATCCTTTCTGAAAGGCGTACCGACACGCGTCTTGCATCGCCAGCGAAAAATCGGTGCTGCCAAAGCTCATATTGATGACGTCCGCGCCGTGGTCGGCGGCATAGATCATCGCTTGGGCTGCATCACTGTCCAATCCGCTGCCGTCGGCTTCGATAATCCGAAGTTCCATGCCCTGGCTGTTGTAACCTGTACCGATGACTCCGTGGCCCGTGTAGCTGCCGTTGTTGGCTGCTGCGAAGGCGATACCCGAGACGTGGGTACCGTGGCCGTTTTCATCCCATGGAAGTTCGCCCACGAGCACCTGATTCAAAGAAATGTGGCGAGAGCGTGAGTAATCGAACTGCCCTCCGAGCGACTTGTCTCCACCCGATCCGCCGGAGTTTACGAAGTCGGGGTGGTTTAAGTCACAGCCCGAATCAATAACGGCTATTGTCGGAGCATCCGAGGGTTTCGTGGCGTTGGTGTAGTACTTGTTGGGAAAGATCGACCATGCCGGAAAGGCATTGGATTGATCAAGACCCCACAGCGTGTTGAATCGCTCGAGATTTTCCTCATCCAGCTGCAGGTACACCTCCTCGTTCATTTCCAAGACTCCGTAATCGGCGTCGTTAGGGTTAGCCAGCAGAGCTCGAATTTTGTAGACGGGCTCGGCATATGCAACTCCCGGCTGCGCCATCAACGTTCTTGCCGCCGCGCGCGGATCGACAGATTTGCTGATACTCCACGTTGTCCAGCCTGTTCGTCCTAGAGTGCCCGTTTGCGTTGCGCCGCCCAAAACCTGAGACACACGAGCGGCGGTTCGACTGGGTTTTCCGGGCACTCCAGGAAGCATCTTGACCTTGAGCATGCCTGGCACAACCTCCGATTTCACATCAGGAACGTGTACTTTGGGAGGAGCCGCATGAACGGCGGCAAAAAGCGCAAGGGCAGCGGCAAGAGCAAGCGATCTGGACATAATTCGAATTCTCCCCAGAAGGATTAATCTCTCCATTGTAAGGCAGATTCCGCCGGATTGAACCCTCAAACCCCGAAAAACCAGGATCACTATCGGCGGCATAATCCTTCTAGATGACCTTTTATGAGGCGTTGATTCGCAAGATTCTGTTCCAGCTTGATCCGGAAACAGCACACAATTGCGGGCTCTGGGCCATCAAGTCCGGTATTGCAACGGGTGGAACCCATGTTCTCCGTTACGATCCGGTGCGGTTGTTTGGAGTCGAATTCCCAAATCGAATTGGGTTAGCCGCCGGCTTTGACAAAGACGCGGTGGCGGTAGATCGATGGCATCGATTCGGCTTTGGTTTTGCTGAAGTCGGCACCCTCACGCCCCGTCCTCAGCCCGGAAATCCCAAGCCTCGGCTCTTCCGCTATCCAGTCGACAAAGCAATCATCAACCGGATGGGCTTCAACAATCATGGTGCTGTTGCCGCTGCTCAACGGTTGAGGAGTGCGAAGCCGCCAGTCCCCATAGGAATCAACTTGGGCAAGAACAAGGATACGCCTCTTGAATCGGCTGCCGAAGACTACGTGGAGAGCTTCCGAATACTTCGAGGGTTGGGAGCCTATTACGTCATCAACGTCTCATCACCGAACACTCCGGGGTTGCGTCAACTCCAGGATTCAGACTCGCTCGCCCAAATCTTGCGTGCCATGAGGACAGAAGATGGACTTGCCCCGATTCTCATCAAGGTCGCCCCGGATTTGGAATTCGAGGCACTGGATCAGGTCCTTCAAGTTGCTCTCGACGGAGGTGCTGCTGGGCTGATCGCCACCAACACGACCCTATCCCGCACGGGACTCGCTCAGGACCCCAACCAAGCCGGAGGATTGTCAGGTGCGCCACTTCGCAACCGATCCGATGCGGTCCTAGAGCACCTCGCGAAAGCCGCTCAAGGAAAGCTTGCGTTAATAGGAGTTGGGGGAATATTTTGTGCCGACGACGTGCGGCGAAAGCTCGACCTGGGTGCAGATCTGGTTCAACTCTACACGGGTTGGATCTACGGAGGACCCTCCCTGGTCCCCCGTATACTTCGTGAATTGAAGGAGGATGCTAGCCTGCTGCCTCCGGCGTGATCTGCAACTCAACACGCTTGCCATCGCGGATGACGACAATGGTGGTCGGCTTGCCAGGCTCGGCCTTCTGAAGTGCTTCCTGAAGGTCGTCGATGCCTTTGATCACGATTTCTCCAAACTTGACGAGCTTGTCGCCCGCCTTGACTCCGGCCTTTTCCGCTGGGCTGTTGCCGACCACCCCTTGGATGAGCATGCCGTCCGAGGTCGCTGCACTCATGTCGGGAATAAAGCCCGTTCGAACTCGACGCGTGCGGCCCTCATTAGTCGGTCGATTGTCTGCGTCTCCGCTGGTCATCTTGGACTTGCGGAAGTAGAACTGGTAATCGTAAGCATCGGCTGCTCGCACGATCTGGGCAACCGCTTGTGCGGTCAACGCCATTCCGTCGAAGTTGATCGTATCGATCGTATCTCCTTCGTTGTGGTACTGAGTGTGGAGTCCGGTGAATCCAAAAAGCGATGGCACACCAGCTCGAACAAAGGAAGCATGGTCGCTATTCCCGGGCACATCAGGGTTCGAAAGAACGTTGAGCCCAGGAATCTTCACTCCACCGAGAATCCCGGTTAGTTCGGCTGCTGAGTTGCTTCCGAAAACGGTGAGCTTTCCTTCCCGAAGCCTGCCAACCATATCCAAATTGACCATCAAATGGATCTTTGCAACTGCGGCCGGGTGGTCGCGGACCCACGCTGCACTTCCGACCAACCCGATCTCCTCACCGGAGTACAGCTGGATGAGAATCGAACGTCGGTTGGATCGGGTTTTGGCAAAGTACTCCCCAAGAGCGAGAACCGTACTCGCCCCACTTGCGTTGTCATCTGCACCGTTGTGAATTTCTTCTGTTCCGCTGGTGGATCCCACTTCACCGTATCCCAAATGATCCAAGTGCCCACCCAGAACGATGTACTGATTCTTCAGGGCAGGGTCGTTGCCTGGGATCACGCCCACAATGTTTATGCCTTTGCCGGTATTGGGCTCAAGATCGAGAGCCATTTCGGCTTTGGCTCCTGTCGGGCCGTTGAACGATAGATCCCCGGACATGGCCTTATCCACGTCAAAGCCGGTGAGATCATTGAGAAATTTCCCAGCAACGCTTGCCCCCGGAATCCCCGAATTGCGCACCAACCCTTGGCGAGAACTGGTCCGGGCAATGTCCAAGGGACTCTTGCCATAGGGGCCGACGAACAATACGCCAACGGCGCCCGCCTTTCGAGCATTTTCCGCTTTGATCGCGTTTGCGACAGGATTCGCTCCTGGTGGCGTTTCTCGGAGCATGACCGCAATCTTTCCTGTGAGATCCTGGCCGCTAAAGTCGTTTCTAGCATCAGACTGGTACCCAAAGCCCACATACACCAGCTCTCCTTTGGCAGGATTCTCGGAGGTGTTGGCGAGGGGCATGTAGTCTTTGCCCGCCGTTAGACCCAACTGTTTGCCGGATTTCGTGGTGATGATGAGCTTGTTGTTTGGACCAAGTCGACGATTCACCGTGATCTCGTACGTGTGAAGATAGCTCTTATCGAACGGCTTGATGCCGCTCTTTCGCATCTCGCTTTCCACATATTCCGCGCTCCTTAGAAACCCGTCGCTCAGAGTGAGTCGGCCTTCTTGGGCTGGGGAAGCAAAAAATCGAAGGTGGCGACCGACTTCGATCGGAGTTAGGAATTGCTGAGGAGTTGGGCTCGGCGCGGAGTTCAACCCCATCGCCAAGCCCAAAATCGCTGGAAGAAGGACCATGTTGCTGATTTACCCGTTCGGAGACAAATCAGACCCTATTTGCTGGAAATTAAGACAGCTTGAAAATAAAACGAGCATTTCCGAGAGCAACTTCGGTTCCGTCGAAGAGTTCTGCCTTATCGATCCGCTCAAAGTCTGATCTGAGGATAAAGGTTCCGTTGCTGGATCCAAGGTCCTCCAGGTACCAAACACCCTCTTCAAGCGTGATGCGAGCGTGCTTTCGGGAGACGTACGACCCTTCGGGCATCGATGCAAGATCAACATCGATGGGTCCGACACTGGGGTCGAAGCGGCCAATCGTTGCAGGGGCGGAAAAGACGAATACATCCTCCGTTTCGGCGCCGCCTCGCTTCACAACCAGTTTGGCTTGACCCTCGGCCGGCATTGCAGCCTCTGCCATCTCGGGCTCATCTGGCGCGGGTGGAGCATCGGAGACATCGAACTGCGGTCCCTCTTCTGCGGTTTCGGTGGCGATGGGCTCAGATGAGCCTTCAGCGGCGATTACTTCTTCGTCGGTTGGGAACTGACTCATGGTTGCACTGAATTATCGGCAATTTTGCCGATGTCACGTATCAAGACGCCAAAATCGGAGTCGGGGGTTCAGCTCAATTCGTCCAGAAGGGCAGATGGTCGGGAGGAAGTTCTGCGAAAAGCCATGCCACACCCGATCGAAGCTGAACGGAGATTTGGCGCTCCACCGCTCGATTGGAGATGCTGACCATCGTGTCCATGGCGAGGGGTGAATCGGCAAGGGGCCATTCCACGCCAGAGAAGAGCTCGACCTGGGAGGGTACGACGGGTAAAAGGGACACTCGTCTGCCAGTCTCTGGCAGGCTCACCTCCAGTCGGTCGTTTTGGCGCACGATCCACGCCACGCCACGCCGGTACACCATTCGAATCTGGAGAGGACTCCGAGCCGCACTCGAAAGGACGGCAAGCACGTGGTCGGGAAGGTCGCCTTCGACCCCTGCCAGGGTGATGGATCGGTGGCCTTGGGCGTGTGCGAGAGCCAAGAGCTTGTCGGCATCGGTGGTGTCCTGATCAGGATCGTGGATCACCTCCAGCCGCGACCGAGAGGACTCGGACAGAGAATCCAGATCTCCGATGGTGATGTGTGCGGAAACTCCGTGGCCCAACAGCAAGTCGGCTGCACCGTCTGCCGCGATAATAAAATCGGCCGAGTCTGCCCATGCGCGGAGGATCCGGCTGTCCAGATCTCCGCCTGCCAAAACTCCAAGCACACGGTGCTTCACGAAAGGGTTGTACCAGTATTTGAGGTCACGGCCGATTTTGAGGTTATTTGAACCTGCAAGAACCCGCAAGAGGATTGTCGGAAGAGAGAATTTTTTGACTTTTTTCCTGGCTTGAATCGAGTCTAAAGGAGTCTGTGGGAGGACTAGAAATACCCAGCGAAATCACGGGAGGCCCCGTGTATAATCCGGGAGCCCTATGAGTCCGCTCGCTGGGTTTTCTTTGTCATCGCCATGTCCGACCAGTTCACTTTCGACGACAACGAAGCCGTCATTCGTCTTCGCTGCGCATGGGATCAAGTGCTTAAGTCGCTTTCCCAGGATGTTCCGAAATCCACCTACAATAAGTTCCTCAAACCGCTCACTCCGGTGAACTACGACGACGGGTGGGTGGAAATGGAAGCCCCGGGAGCATTCGTCGCGGAGTGGGTGAAAAATAAGTATTTGGGTCGCTTGGAGCAGCTTCTTCACGAGGAACTTGGCGAACCGATCCACATTGAGTTGGAAGTGGTGGGTCGAGAACGTGCGCCGGTGGACACGGTGATGTCATCGCCCATCATGGAAGCTCCGATCCTAACGGATCACACGGTTTTCAAGCCCGTGGCGAAATACCGATTCGACCAGTTTGTAGTCGGGCAAAGCAACCGAATGGCTTTTGCAGGCGCCAAGGCAGTCGCTGGAGCGCCGGGCCAAAAATACAATCCCCTCTTCATCTACGGTTCGAGTGGGCTGGGCAAAACGCACTTACTCCACTCTATCGCCCATGAAGTGCTGGCTCGAGATCCCCGCACGAACATTGCTTATATCACGGCTCAGCAGTTTGCCGAGCAGTTCGTCCAAGCTCTCCAGAACAACCGGATCGATCAATTCCGCAGAGCTCAGCGAGGGGTCGGGATTTGGCTTGTTGACGACATCCAGCTGATCGCAAACAAAGACAAGACGCAGGAAGAGATTTTTCACACCTTTAACAGCCTGCACCAGACTGGCAAACAGATCGTTATTTGTGCAGATCGGGCTCCCCGCGAGCTGTACCTAATGGACGAGCGGCTCCGATCCAGATTCGAATCTGGATTGGTGGTCGATATTCTGGCTCCCGATACGGAAACTCGAGCGGCGATCCTCCTGAGTAAAGCTGCTGCCGAAAACGTGCCTCTCGACACAGAAGTTGCTCTCCATCTGGCCGAAAACGTGCCAGGCAACGTCCGAATTCTGGAAGGTGCTCTCGCAAAGTTGGTCGTTCTCAATAGCATCGAGAATCAGCCCATTTCCGTCGAGATGGCCGAGTCCATTATTGAAAAGTACTACCGAAATCTGGCTTACGCAAAGCCCGGTGTCGACCAAATCGTGAGTGCCGTGGGGAAGTACTTCAAGATTCCCGTCGACGACATCCGAGGTGCCTCTCGTAAGGCTCCGATCATCGTTGCACGTCACGTGGCGGTTTACATCACGCGCGAAATCACCGGCGACAGCTGGAAACACATCGGCAACCAGTTCGGGGATCGCGACCACACGTCGATGATGCACGCTTACCAGAAGATCAGCCAGGAGATGGCGCGGGACAAGGATTTCTCTTCCACAGTGAAGTCACTGATCCGAAATCTGTATCCTAACGGCTAGAGTCAGTCCGTATCCACACCGGAGAGTCTCAGAGCAGCCTCGAGAGTCAGGTGTCTTCCGGCTTCAAATTCGTGCTCGTAAGTCTCCGATCCGAGTGCTTCTTGAGCTTTCGCCAGGTCGCGGTTGATGTCGAAGCGCGTGTTCGGTGCGATGCCGATTCCAAATCGTTCGCGGTAGCGGGAAACAAATCCAAAGAGCTTCGCCGACTCGACAGGGTGGAGTTCCCGTGCTCGAACTCCCGCGATCATCTCGATCGCACCGATGATGCCCACCTTGTACCCAATGTCCACCATCATCGAAAGAGCTCGTTGAAGCTGACTCTGAGCGGCCTCCAAATTCTCTTTCGCCTTCTCAAACTCTCCCTCCGCGTAGTAACAGATCGCCATGCTTCGGGTGTCGCCCAACCTTCTTGCAATCTGGTGAGCCTCCAAAATCATCTCGTGCACGCCATCCAACTTGCCCGCATTCACCCGCACAGTGGCCAGGTTCGTCAGTGAGCTGCAGAGGTCGATATCATAGGCATTCTCGCGGCTGATCTGGACGCTTTGGACATAGTAGTCTTCGGATTCGTTGTATTCCGTGAGCCGCTGCGAGACGATTCCCAAGTTGTTGAGGAGAATCGCGATGCCCCTCTGAAAACCGAGTTTGCGTGCCAATGCGAGGCTGTCCAGATAGCGACTGCGTGCCCCCTCATAGTCTCCTTGGCTCAGACGGATATTCCCGGCCTGGTTGAGCGCTCGCATGATGAGATCCTCCATCGTCTCAGGCGCAGCTTGGATTGCGCGATCCAGGAAAGCAGCTCCTTCGGAAAAGAAGCCGCGAATCTCCCAGAAGCGCCCCAGACTCTTGGCGAAGAGGAGGGTCTGATCACTCTTTTCGGGATCGCCGAAGGACCACTCCAAGGCGGATCGAAAGTTGTCCGCCTCCTCGTGGAGAAGGTCCAACCATCGTGTCTGGTCGCTTCCGCCGATTTTGCTCTCACCCTCGGCAGCCAGCTCCTTGTA
Organism: Armatimonadota bacterium; assembly: GCA_018268255.1. Classification (GTDB taxonomy): domain Bacteria; phylum Armatimonadota; class Fimbriimonadia; order Fimbriimonadales; family Fimbriimonadaceae; genus UBA2391. The sequence continues at coordinate 405,362 of JAFDWX010000001.1, forward strand.
GTAATCGCAATGCTTGTTGCGTAGCTCGGGTCCTTCATCGCCGTCGAATAGCTTCTCGTTGGCGTACTGTCGAACCGTCTCCAGGAATTCGTAGCGTCCTTCGGCCCTGTTCTGAAAAATCACGAGCGACTTGTCGACCAACTGGGCCAGAAGATCGACGATCTCCCACTCTTCAAGAGGTTCGAGCGCACAGACCTTTTCGCAGGCAGCGAGCGACCACCCACCGCTAAACACCGCCAAACGGCTGAGAAGTTGTTTCTCGGGTTGAGAAAGCAAGTTGTAACTCCAGTCGATGAGCGCCCGAAGGGTCTGCTGCCGAGGGAGCGCGGTTCTGCTTCCACCGGTGAGGAGTCGAAACCGATCGTCGAGTCGAGCGGCAATTTGGTCGACCGGAAGAGATTTCACCCGAGCGGCAGCGAGTTCGATGGCCAGGGGAATGCCGTCCAGTCGCCGACAGATGGCTGCGACCGACCGAACGTTATCGTTATTGAGATCGAAATCGGGGTTGCTGGCTCGACCACGCTCCAGAAATAGACGTAATGCCTCGGATGAATCCAACAAATCGGCCAAATCCTCATCGCCATCCGACGGAAGTGAGAGATTCGGGACACGCCAAGTCGCCTCGCCCGGAATTCCCAGCGCCTCTCGGCTCGTGGCGAGAATTTTTACTTCGGGTGCTACTTGGAGAACTTGGTTCACCATCTGGGCACACGCCTCCACCAGATGCTCGCAGTTATCCAGGATTAGGAGCAAGTTCTTGCCGCGGAGGTGCTTTTTGAGCGCGTCCATGGGCGAGACACCCACTTCTTCGGCGATCCCCAATGCTGAGCCCGCAATTGCTGGAACCAGAGTCGAGTCAGAAACGGGAGCAAGGTCCACAAACCACACTCCGTTCCGAAACTTCTGAAGAAGATCTCCCGCGACTTGAACGGCCAGCCGCGTCTTTCCGCACCCTCCCGAACCGATCAAGGTGATCAAACTCTTTTCTCGCAGCAGACGGGAGACATCTAGAACTTCGCTATCACGGCCAACAAACGAGGTGATTTGCCGAGGCAAGTTGTTAGGGATCGCGTCCAACGTACGCAGAACCGGGAAACTCACGTCCAGGCTCGGATGGACCAACTGATAGATCGTCTCGGGATGTTCGACGTCGCGCAACTGATGCGGACCCAAATCGATCAGCGAAATAGGATCAGGCAATCCTTGGCGCACGATGTCCGCAGTGGCGCTTGAGACCAAGACCTGGCCACCGTGGCCTGCAGAGAGGAGCCGGGACACTCGATTCAACGCCGTTCCAAAATAGTCATCGTCGCGGAAGCGAGCGACACCGGTGTAAACGGCCATGCGAACTTTGAGCGCGCCTATTCCATCGTATTCGTGGCTGTGAAAATGGACCTGCGCTTCTGTGACCGCCTCGATGGCATCACCGGGATCCGTGAACGCCACGCAGAACATGTCGCCGACAGTCTTGAAAATGTGTCCGGAGTACTTTCGGAATGTCGAATCCAAGTAACGGTCGTGACTTTCCAAAGCGTGGTCCATCGCTTCGGAGCTCTTCTCCCACAGCCTTGTGCTTCCTTCAATATCAGTGAAGACAAACGTGTAGGTTTGGCTGGAGTTCGGTGTCATCCAAACCGAATTTTAGCAGGGGTTGTAAGGTCACCTGGGTAGAAAGGGATAGACCTCTCTACTGATCGCCTTAACATCCACCTTCCACACGCCTTCGTCCTTCACCATCGCCAGTCCGTAATGCTCAGAATACGCGCTTTGTTTGAGCGCGTCACGGATGACATCGATCTTCACGTTGGCGTTTTTCTCGTCGACCGTTTGCGATGAAACGACTCGCCATCCAAAAAGGTAGTGGGGAGAGGCGACCTGGGTTGTGTAGGTCCAAGCTTTCTCGATTTCCTCCGGGCTCTTTCCGCTGATGTAGGAGAGCTTGGTCAGCTCCTTGACATCACCTTTGGCGAGGGCGGACATGAATCGCGTGGCGGCTGCCGAAGGAGTGTCGCCGCTGAAGAACACCAAATATGAGATCAGCCCCACCGCCGCGACGAGAGGCAAGATCCACCATTTGGTTTTTCCAGAACGAATCATAGGTGAATTTAACCCGACCTGCCTGCCACGGCGTTCGCATTGAGCGTTTGTGTCGAGTCAACTTTCCATGCGCCTCGGGTGTATTGCATTACGTAAACGATCGAACTGAGGCTTTGGCCGATGCGATATTGCACGGTGACGGTGGCTGTTCGTTGGTGAATGTCCTTTCCGAAAAACTCGATTTGGCCATTGCTTCGCTTGACCAACTGGTAAGCAACTTGCACGAGATATTCCCGCGATTGGTTGTCTCGAAAGGAAATCGGCTCCACCATAAGGTTGGCCACTTTGGGGTTCCCTTGCATCAACAACTGATGAAACTGCTTGAGGGTCGCTTCTGGGCCCGTGCGAGCCTGGATGGAGAAAACCCCAAGCGTCAACGCCGCAAGGGCTCCAGCCGAAACGAACGACAGGGGACTAGGCACGATGCGAGTTTACACGAGGTGAACAAATGCCCTGTGCTCAGCGTTTCAACTTGCTACAGTAAGATCGGAAAGAGGAATGGTGCAACGCGGTGGCTGAAGGATTATCACGAAGAGAAGTTTTACGTGTCGGCGGAATGATCGCGGTGGGGCTAGTTGCTCCTCCCTGGCTGAGTACGATCGCCCGAGCCGACATGATCAAGCAGGAAAAGGGTGGCAAAGTCGACCCCGATTGCATTTTGGTCGTGTGCCAACTCTCCGGAGGAAATGATGGTCTGAATACCGTGGTGCCGTGGGCCAATGCGCGATATCGCGAACTCCGGCCAACGCTCGCAATTTCCGAATCAGATGTTCTTAAGCTTAATGAAACGATGGGCTTGCACCCTTCCATGGCGGGCTTGGCTAGTTTGTATAAAGCCGGAAAGGTCGCCATTATCCAAAATGTCGGTTACCCGAATCCGAACCGGTCGCACTTCAAAAGCATGGATATCTGGCAGTCTGCCTCACCATCCACTAGCCTGAAAGGGGGATGGGTTGGCAGGTACATGGATTCCAAATTGGACAAGGGTCCACAAAATCCGGTTGTCGCGATGGGTCTTTCCACCGAAAAGCCGCTGGCGCTCCAGGCATCCCACGCTTCCATCCCGTGCTTCGCGTCCCTCGCGGACATTCGAACGATGGTCGGCGACCCAGAAGTGGAGAAAATGCTTCGAGATATCCAGGGCTCTGCCAATGCCAATGACAAGGTTGTTCAAGATGCGAACAAAGCCGCTTTGGATGCCATGTCTTACCTGCGTGATCGACTGGCTAAATTCACGCCGAAGCAGCAGTACGGGACGGACCGTTTCGGTGAGGGCTTCAAACAGGTTGCGCAAATCCTGGCATGCTCACCAATGACCCGAGTGGTTTACTTCCAAGCAGGTGGATTCGATACCCACGCGAACCAGCCAACCACGCAGGCGAATCTCCTCAAGGGCTTCAGCGATGGGGTCACTGCATTTCAGGCCGAAATGGAAACCTTGGGGCTGGACAAAAAAGTCGTCGTGATGGTTTTCAGCGAGTTCGGCAGACGGTGCTACGAAAACGCGAGTTCAGGCACGGATCATGGTGCGGCTGCGCCGATGTTCCTGATCGGCAGTCGGGTGAAGGGCGGGTTCTACGGAGAAGATCCCGACCTGGACAATCTTCAAAACGGAGATCTGGCTTTTAAGACTGACTTTCGGCAAATCTATGCCACCGCCTTGGACCATTGGATGGGCGGCGACTCGGAACTGATCCTTGCCGAAAAATTCCCGTCTGTCGATCTCTTCCGCGCCTAGCGACCGTAGAAGGCTCTAATTTTGCCGATAACGTAGCTCACCTCTGCATCGGAGAGTGTGATATTCATCGGCAACATAATGCACCGATCGAAGAACTTCTCAGTTCTTGGGAGCGAAACATTGAAGTTAAGATGTGGAAATTGATGCACGGCCTTTCCACCCCACTGGATCAAAGTGCCGATGCCGTTAGCTCTTAGGAACGTTTTAAGCTCATCGCGCTTGTCCGCCTGAATCTCATAATTCTGATACGTATCGTAGTGATCTGGATGCGCATCAGGTGCTGGCGGGAGCGTTACTTCAGCCAAATCGCCTAAACCTTTTTGGTATTGTGCCGCCACTGATCGCCTCTTATCGATAATCGACTGGTAATCCTTGAACTGCACATCCAAGAGAGCTGCTTGAAGATTATCAAGACGGGAGTTCAGCCCCCAAAGCTCGACATCTCCATCATGATTTCGTCCGTGGTCTCTGTAGAGCTTTATAATTCGCGCAATCTCATCATCGTTAGTGATGACCGCGCCTCCGTCTCCCATGCAACCGAGGATCTTAGCCGGATAGAAGCTGAAGACTCCCGCCTTTCCAAACGTGCCCGCAAACTGGCCCTTGTACTTTGAACCGAGACCTTGCGCTGAGTCCTCGATGATGGTCAGATTGTGCTTCTCAGCCATATCGACGATCCGATCCATGTTAGCCGTTCTACCGTTTAGCTGAACGGGCATGATTCCCCAAGTCTTATCGGTTATCGCGGCGGCGACGCAATCAGCATCGATCAAGCCATCGTCACCCATATCGACGGGAACAGGAACTCCGCCAGCAGTGACGACGGAGGCTGGAGACGCAACCATTGTGTGGCTCGGGAAGATCACCTCTGCTCCTTGCGGCAAACCTGCAGCGCGCCAAGCTAGGATCAACGCATCGGTTGCATTGGCGACTCCAATTGCATGTTTGACGCCCAAGTAATTGGCCAAGCGTTCTTCAAACTCGACCAAATCTTTCTGCATGATGAAAGCTCCGCGATTGAGAACATCGCGGAAGATCTCCACAAACGCCTCTTCTTGATCGGCAAATGCCTTCTGGTAATTGAAGAACGGAACGCTGGTTACGGTTTCTTGACTAATGGTGGCCATAGGGATTCTTAGTTTTGGTTCATGGCAGATTTGCGGTTTGTGATTCTTCTGCCATCTGGACTACCGCATTGCTTGCAGGAAGTAGCCGCGGCATATCGTTGAGCTCCGTTGGATAGAAATCACGATTGATAATTCGATAAGCAGTGTAGAAAAGTATCTTTAGGTCAATCCAGGGATTGTTCCGGTACCGATAGCGAAGCTGAAGTTGGAGCTTGCCCGGTCGGATCACTTCTTCGTAAGCTTTATCCGGGTCGGGATACTTTGCAAGGACGGCACCTTCATCGCTATTCCAGATACTCGCCCAATCGGTAATTCCAGGGCGCAAATCCAGGATCGGCTTTTCCTCAGCGGTGTACATGTCGACATACTTCTGAACTTCAGGACGTGGTCCGACAAAGCTCATATCTCCCACCAATACATTAATGAATTGGGGGAGCTCGTCTAACTTGAACTTGCGTACAAACGCTCCGCTCTTGGTAATTCTGGGGTCGCGATCGCTCGTACTGGGACCACCGATCTTGTCAGCGTTGGTGACCATGCTTCTGAATTTGAAGATTCTGAAAGGTTTGCCGTTCTTTCCGGCTCGTTGACCACGGTAGAAGACAGGTCCCGGGGAATCGAGTTTGATCCAAATCGCGACGGCAAGAAGAATCGGTGAAAAGATGATCAGCCCGACAAGCGCCGCCACAAAATCCAAAATACGTTTAATCATTCAGTCCAGCCTGTAGCGAATTCCTAAAGAATACCTGTCTTGCCCATTGCCTCCAAGTACTCGGCAAACTCACCGTACACAGTTTCTGCCCGAAACTTACGCTCAAAAAGAGCCTGCGAATGGGTCCGCATTCGTGCTGTGAGTTCAGGATTGGCTTCCCACTGAAGTAACGTCTCGACCAATGCCATCGGTTCATCCACCTGATAGGACTCGCCGACTCCTTCATTCGCCAAGATGGTCGGAACTTCGCCCTCACGAAGCGAAGTAAGGATCGGCAACCCAGCAGACAAGTATTCGATGACCTTATTGGGCAGGTTCTCCCTAAAATTGCGGGTATTGATGTAAGGTGCAAGGCCAGCGTGGCTCCGTCGTTGGAGCACCCAAATCCGCGCGGCATCCACCCATCCTGGAAACACGACATTGGTCAAGCCCTTGAGCTGCTCTCTCAGCATCGGCTCCATTTCGCCTTGCCCACAGAGCACGAACTGGAGCGAATTACCTCGAGAAGAGCGGATCGACTTTGCCAACGCTTCGAATTCAAACTGCCGACTGAGCACGCCTACAAAACACGCTCGAAAGTGACTGTCATTCGCGTGGACTCCGTGCTCATCCCAAAACCGCTCCGCTTCTATTCGATCCGTTTCGTTCGGCACACGGCTGACATAGCCGAATGGAAAAGACTTATCCCACGGACCTTTGGGGCGCTGAGCATAGGCTAATCCCCAGCGCATGAACGCATCGGTATGGCCGGTAATTCCCGTCGCCATGCGAAATGCATGCTGAGCTTCTCGAAACAACGGGAAGATGGCCAGTCGTGCCAAAGGCTGGAGGCTATCCGGGAAGGGCTCGACAAAAAGGTCTGGCCACATATCGCGACAGTCGAGGGTTACGGGCACCTTGTGGCGGGCTCCATATTGAACGGCTGCCATGCCTAATTCGACTGTTGGAACGCTTGCCTGAATGACGTCTGGCTGCGGCATCTCAAGAGCGAGCCTCGAGAACTCTCTGGCGACCATCTTGTGGTCCCGAATCCTGCCTACCGATACGTTTCTGCCATAGCCGCACCCTTTGAGAGCAACGATCTCGAGGCCATCGACCGAGTAGATCTGCTCGCTTGTTTGCGTTCGAAATGTTTTGCGAATATGGTCGAAAGCGGAAGTCCACCAAACAACCTCATGGCCGCGATCCACAAGCGTCTGGGCTAGAATCCCAGTGCGCAAGAACCGCTCATTCGGTCCGTCCGACGGCAGTGGCTCGCCCACAGTAATCAGCCAAATGCGCATTCTTGCCTATAGTTTGGCCTATCTCGGCTAACATTCGAAAATGCGCAAATGGTGGTGGCTCGGAGCCTTGATCGTGGCTGGAGGATGCGGCGGCGGATCGGTTCAGCAGTCGATTCAGGAGCAACTGGAAGATCCCATCGCCGAAGCCACTACGACATGGCGATCGACGATGGGTCAGTACACCCTTGACCCGCTCTGGGTCAAACGCGACGCTGCCGACGCGAGTGAGTATTTGATGGTGCCTCTCCATGCGGCTTATGTGCTGGACGCTGCGGAGTGGAAAGCCGACCTCAGAGATCTCCTAGCGCGTTTCGCCGCAGAACCCGACCCATTTTCCGGTGTGCCTGAGCTGAATCAACTCGAATTTCTGCAGGTGTGCAGCCGTTTCATGGTTCTCTCTGCCCAATCGGGTGAGGACCCATCGCTGGCACGGAGCTTGGAGCCTCGGCTGAGCTCAGCGGTTCGGTTCATCTGGCAAGAGGAACCCGCCTGGCTCTGGGATCATCCTAGTTTCTCAGGGGGAATGCGCGAAAAGATCCTTTGGAAACTCGGGCAGTCGGCAACATCCGTGAGTTACTATCGCGCCATTAGCGACGATGAGCTCTTCCTCATGTCCATCGCGGCGGATCTGAGGGCGTACGCGCGGATCACGGGCAGGCTGCCGAATGAAGCAGCCCTCCTGGAAGATGTCGCCGACCTCACCCATCAGGTGATGACTCAACGTGGCGAGGAGACTCCCGACGGCGGCTGGCTCTTTGATACGGGAGCCTGGGACGACCACCGTGATTACGCCTATTCGGGACATCTAGCAAAGGACGCAAATCTTGCGCCGCTGAAGCATTCGAACTCTGCTTGGGACTCTTCGCACTTTCATCGGATGCCGATTTGGCTCTACAGCTTCGAGCTTGGTGCTCCGCCCGCATCCGCTGAGCGAACAGAGTACCGAAGGATGCGCACGTTGCTGGCAAACCAGTTTCTTGCCAAGGTCGTGACGGCGCCTACTGCCGACTTTCGCGGGATCAGATTCACCAACTACGTCGATGGCTACAATGGTCTATACCGGTGGGGGTACGAAACGCAAAAAAACGGCGGAGGGTTTGGACCCTTCGAACTCTCGGGCACTCCGTTTTTGGGCTGGTACAGCTTCCTCGGGCCATCGGTCGCCGCTGTCTACACCCAGATGTACCACTCGTTCCCAATGAACGACGATATGCTGGCGCTGTACGTGGATCGTACAAGTCGGGTTCGAAATCCGCTTGTCACGGAACCGGGAGCATGGTCCAACGGCATGCGATTGCTCACAACTCAATTGGCAGTCCAGGTTGCCAAGCGGATCGAAATCCAAGGGGCAGCATCGCGTTGAGGGTTGGGATCGCTCTCTGTATTGCTCTTTTGCTTGCCGGATGCAAAACCCAGCGGCCGACAGCCATTGGTGCTTCAAACAACTCCCTCCGAGTGGTCACGTACAACATGGAGTGGCTGAGCACGAGAATCAACCCTGCTCGGGCGTCCAGCCTGCGTGCGGTCCTCAACGACTTGCGTCCGGATGTGCTTGCAGCGCAGGAAGTGGAGGACGAAGCCGCTCTCCAACGCCTGGTCGGTGACGAATATCGAGTGGCAGTCTTGGCGCCCGAGCCAGATAAGCAGAATTTGGCGATTGCCGTTCGCACGCCCTTCAGGCTCAAAGAAGCCCACCTGCTCTTTCCGGGTCCCGAAGACGAATCCTCATTCCCCAACAATCGCGACGTTCTGCTTGCTGTCGTCGAGACTCCGGGCCAGGAGGTCTTGAACTTTTTCGTGGTCCACTTCAAGAGCAGGCGAGGCGGACGACTGGATACGGAAGCTCAGCGGCTGGGCGCCGCTCGGAAGCTCTCAGACTATCTCCGCCGAAATCCGACTCCCAACGCAATCATCTTGGGCGATTTTAACGACACTCCCGATGACAAATCGGCAAACATCCTGGAGTCCGGAAACCCCAACACTGGGTATGGATCTGCACCTCAAACCCGGTTCAAGAATCTTACTCAGCCCGTGTTTGAGCGCGATGGGGTGTCGCTTGATTTCTATGAGTATGCAGGTCGAGCAGACTCCGTGGCCCGGGTAGCAGGAGCAAGGCGGGAAAACAACCGGTTCTTCGGTAAGCGCTATAATTTCCCCGATGACGTCCGGGTGAGAGCGACACTGTTCGACCAGATCTTGGTTTCACCAGATTTAGCATCAAGAGTCAGTGGAGAGGCAAGGATATACTGCAAGCCGATGGCTGTTCGGGGGGATCGCGGCGACGAATCCACCCAGACACTTCCTTCCGACCATCTTCCCGTTTACATCGACTTGGACCTCTCCAAACGTTGAACCCCGGGGTCAGGCTCGGGTATAGTCATCGGGATATATAGACCAGTACGACCATGAAGCGAACCTACCAACCCAACAATCGGCACAAATTCAAAACCCATGGCTTTCGGGTTCGAATGCGGACGACCGATGGGATCAACGTGATCAAACGACGACGGCTCAAAGGCCGCAAGCGAATCGCCGCCCAGTAAAGAGAGACGTTCCTGAATTGCGGACCCACCAAAAAGCAGTTTGAAAAAATCTACCGAGAAGGGTCTCGAGCAGCAGGCCGTATTTGCCGCCTCTTGAGTCTTCCCGGCACAGGAAAAATCGGTGTCAGCACTCTGAGGGCTTTTGGTTCCAAACCGCGTCGGAATGTTGTCAAGCGCCGAATGAAAGCTGCCATTGGCAATCCACGGACTCAGGAATGGCTCGGGTTCGACTGGGTTGTCCAGGCAACCCGAGATGCCGAAAAAGCATCTGTGGCCGAGTTGCGAGATGATATCTTCGAGTTGAGAGAACAACTGTTAAGGCGATGGCAAAACAACTAGCCCTCTACTTAATTCACCTATACCAAAAGCGTCCGCGCCTTGGGCCATCCTGCTGTCGATACTCTCCTACCTGTTCGGAGTACGCAGCGCTGGCCATCGAAAAATACGGCCTTCTCAAGGGGGTCTGGCTCGGTCTCAAGAGGATCGCCCGATGTCATCCGCTCGGCGCATCCGGTTACGACCCTGTGCCGTAAAACCAGTTTCAAATGAATCAAGCTCCCGGCTCCAAACAGAACTTCATCAGCACCATGTTGCTGTTTATGGCCATCTTTTTGGCCGTCAATCTCTTCTGCAATTCCCAGCGGCCATCAACTGTTGTGACCGACACTCCCGAAAAGCTATTGACCAAGCTCAGGGAATACGCAGCGGAGAACAAGGGAGCCAAGGCAAATGAATATCTTGGCCCGTATAACCAGGCCGTCGACAACGATGTAAACGACAAGAAACTCGCTGCTGCGGAGGCGGAGAAGCTCAAACTTCAAGCCGGACTGACCGTCGCCAGAGCCAACTTCTATCAAGGTGTTCAAGAGAAGAACATTAAGATGATGGAAGCGGGTTTCTACACCATCGACGCCGATAAGCGGAAATACCAGTTCAAACCCATCTGGAACGACAAACTTTTGTTCCCGGAGAAGGCTGCAACCACGCTCGTACAACTCAGTCCCAATGATGTCTGGACAGACATCACGACCAAGTTAGGGGATGCATACAAAACGGACAAGGTGTGGGGCCTTGTTCCTGGATACTATCTCATCGACTCGCTCGTGGCCTTTACTGGTCGGAATCCTGAGTACAGCTACGCATTGGCTGCTCTGCTTCTAGCTATCGTCGTTCGAGCAATCGTGTGGCCTTTGTCTCAGAAGCAGCTGATGTGGGGCCGAAAAATGACCCAGCTTCAGCCGCGCATTAAGGAGTTGGAAGAGGCTTTCAAAAAGAAAGACCCGAGCGGAGCGTACAAATCCACCCCCGAATATCAGCAGAAGATTATGGGGATGTACAAGGAGTACGGCATGAATCCGGCAGCAGGATGTGCTCCGGCGTTACTGCAAATGCCTTTGTTCTTCTTCGTGTATGCCTGCATGGTTCACTACCGATTCGAATTCCAGCAAGGCCACTTCCTTTGGATCAATCCAGCGACCCACAAATCGGTGCCCTGGATCGCGGGAAGCCTGGGCGGGATCGACTACATTTTGTTGGTGATCTACGGCATCTCGATGATCACATCGACCCTGTTGATGCCGGTCAATGATCCTTCCCAGATCAAGACTCAGCGAATGATGGGTGTCGGCATGGCGATCTTCATGACGATCGGTATGGCGCTGTTCTTTCCGGTGCCTTCGGCGTTCGTCCTGTACTGGATTTTCACTAACATCTTTTCCAGCCTTCAATCCCTGCGCGCCTATCGGCTTCCTGCACCTGAGTTGGTGAAGGTGGTCAATCCGGGTGGCGGGGTCTCGCCAACGAATTTGGCAGAAGGCGCTGTTCCCAACCCGTTCGACGGGCTATTCAAAAAGGGTATCAAACCCCAAACACCCAAACCCAAAGAGAACGAACAGTAAATTAACGATTTCGAGAGAGATAATATGCAATCGATTGAACTTCAAGCAAAGAGCCTTGATGAGGCCAAGGCCGCCGCTGCTGAAAAGCTTGGTGTGGACCCGTCCCAAGTGTCGCTGAGTGTGTTGGAGGAGACCAAAGGGCTATTCGGTAAGACGAACCTTCGAGTTCGAGCCGAAGTCGTTGGTGCCGCTCCAGCCGCTGCTCCCGCCGAGGAGAAGCCCAAGGGCGGTCGCGCCAAAAAGGCCGAACCCAAGGCTGAGCCGAAGGCAGAGGAAAAGCCCAAAGCGGCAGCGAAGCCTGCAGCCAGGGGCCGCGGAAAGGCTGCCGTTGCGGAACCCGTTGTGGAAGAGGCCGTGACAGAAGCTCCCGAACAGGAAGGCGACGAGGAAGAAACCGAAAAGGTGGACATAGTTGCGACCGAGGCCGATGCCAAGGAACTGAAAGGGATCGTTGACGAGATTCTGGACCTCGCCGGGCTGAGTGCTTCGGTGACCCAGCAATCACTCACAGGCCGATACGTCAACTTGGAACTGGATGGGAAGGATGTCGCATTCTTGGTGGGCAAGCACGGCGAGGTTCTCAACAACTTCCAATACTTGGTTAACGTCATCGCAAACCGCAAACTCAACAATGGAGTCCGGGTCACCCTTGATGGTAACCACTACCGCACGCGCCGCGAAGAAGCGCTGAAGAACTTGGCATTCAGTATTGCGGAGCAAGTTCGGCAGCGTGGAGAAGAGGCCGTCTTGGATGCTCTTCCGGCATTTGAGCGTCGCATTGTCCACAAGGTTCTGGCAGAGTTCGATGGTGTATCCACGTATAGCGAAGGCGAAGAGCCCAATCGACACGTGGTAATCGCTCCAGCCTAGCTCTCAGCCGCTTTATTGCCAGGTAAAATCTGGACAGATTGGTACGGATCAAACCGCGCTCCCTCCGCCCGGGAGATACGATTGCAGTCGTTTCTCCCGCCTCGGCGATCGATGATGATCGCCTGGGGCGCGGTCTTGCCGTCATGGAAAAGGGCGGCTACATCTTCAAGCTATTTCCCCATACTCGTGACGCCGACGACTACTTGGCGGGCAGCGATGCTGATCGTGCCGCAGACCTGATGGCTGCGTTCGATGATCCCGAATGCGCCGCGGTGATGTGCTCCAGAGGCGGCTACGGATGTTCGCGCTTGTTTCCGTTTATCGATCTCGACCGAATGGCCGCCAGCGGCAAGATGCTGTGTGGATTTTCGGACATCACCGTGCTCCACTTGGCGCTCAACCGCAGAGGGCTGGTGACCATGCATACACCCATGCCCATCACCCTCAGCTACGAGCGCGAACCGTGGGTCCACGATTCCTTCTTCCGTCTGCTCCAGGGCGACCCCACCATTGCCCCAGAAGTTCCCCGGGCCGAAACCATGGTGGATGGAACAGGCGAGGGTGAACTGACGGGCGGATGCCTTTGCCTGCTTTGCGATTCCATCGGCACGCCGGATGCGCTCGATTGTCGAGGCAAAATCCTGGTTATCGAGGACGTCGACGAGAAACCCCACCGCGTGGACGCCATGCTCACGCATCTCATCAACACGGGGATTATCCAGGAGGCGGCCGGGATTGTGGTTGGGGAAATGACTCGCACCGACGACCTGAGCGACCCAACTATGGGTGGCAAATCCTGGCGATGGATCTTTGAGGATCGGTTGGGCAAACTCGGAATTCCGACGGTCGTCAATTTTCCATTTGGCCACATGAAAACGATGCTGAGCATTCCTTTGGGGGTTCAGGCCCGTCTTAATGCCGGGGAAGGTACGCTAACGTACCTCGAATCACCATGCGCAGAAGCCTAGAATTTCTATTTGCGACCGCAGCTTTCGGATTGGTCCCGATTGCCGCGCAAGGCCAGGTTTGGGAGAAGTTCCTGATGCCGGGTCTCACCTATCGAATGGAGATCGACCCCACCGGTCCCCGACTCATCCATATCCTTCGATATAGCCCCGGTGCACCGGGTTTGAGCATGGTTCCTGAGGTGAGCGGACACAAGATCTTTGGCTTGCCAGAAAACCAGGGTCGCGAAGAGCTCTCGGCGATTGTCAAACGTGCTGGTGCGATCGGAGGCGTAAACGCCGACTTCTTTCCGTTTACCGCAGACCCCTTGGGTGCCATGGTGCGCGATGGCGAGTTGATCAGCCGACCCGACCCGAGACGTGCGGTTGTGGGCTGGGGAACCGGCGGCTCGACTGTCGGCAAGCTCAACTGGAAAGCCTCTATCACCATGGGCGATGGCCCAGAAATGCCGCTTTCCGGTCTCAACGAGGAATGCCCGGATAACGGCGTCGTTGTGTTTACGGATGCGGCTGCCCAAGCCATTTCCAAGCCTCCGTGCACCTACGCGGTGCTTCAGCTGCTTGATGGAAAGTGGACCCCCACCACAGTTCGAGATGGCAACATCACCTCTATTTCCGAAGACGTCGCCAGTGTGGAAGTTCCGGCAACGGGAGCCGTGATAGTTGCCCGAGGTACCGCCGCCACAAAATTGAAGGCAGCTCAGCTTGGCGGAAAGATCCACATCTCGATGACAACCGGGGGCTTGGATTTTGGCAAGTTTCAGCAGGTGATTGGCGGTGGTCCGTTCCTGTTGAACAAAGGGAAGCAAATTATCGATTCCGAAGCTCAGGGGTTCGGGAGTAAGTTTGCGCAGAATCGGCATCCTCGCACGGCGGTCGGCATCACCGAGCACGGTGAGGTGCTGTTGGCGGTGGTCGATGGCCGATCTCCGATTTCGGTGGGATGCTCGCTCCTTGAGCTCAGCGATTTGATGATCCGCATGGGCTGCACCGACGCCATCAACCTGGATGGAGGCGGGAGTTCGACGTTTGATCTGTTTGGGCTCACCCTGAACCGACCCAGCGACGGCGCGGAGAGGAAAATTAGCAACGCGCTCCTGCTGATGGGGCCAGCGCTGCAGGCAAGCACGGGTGAATTCTCGATTCAGGGGGCAAAAACCGTCGATGCGGCGAGTCCCGCGGTTCTCAAAGTCGTAGATTCAAAGGGAACCGTGATCAAGAACTCAGAAGTGCTGTGGGCCGCCCAAGGCCAAGCTTGGATCGACCAAGGAGGCACCTTGCGTGGCATCAATGCTGGCGAGGTGACCGTTTCTGCCTTGGTGAAGGGGCAGGTCATCCGAGTGAAGATCGCTGTCACAGGGCCGCCGTTGCCGGATTCCACCGGTGCGGGCGAAGACAAAGGCTAGCTTGTCAGCTTTCAAGCGTCAACGGACCCTGGAATCTCTGCGATTGGTGTTCGCTTGTGCTCTCGTATCTGCCACAGCGGTCGCGATTGCTACTTACGTTTCTTCGCCGGATCCCGGAACATGGTTTGATCCTCAGCTGTTAAGGGAAGGTTGGCTTCTTTGGCATACCTCGGTTTCTGTGGGATTCGAAGCTATCGTAGGTGCGTGTGCTTTATCTGCAGCCACGCTCATCGAAGTGGTGATGCAGCGGAGGACTCCAATAAAGGTGTGGCAGATCATACCGGCCGCTCTGCTCGGAGGTGGCCTGTCTCTTGTGAGTCAAATAGTGGTGGATTTAGTCTTTGGCCTATTCAACCACTTTCTTGGGGCGGCGGCAGGTAGCTATTCAAGCCTTATCGTCTGGCCGATAACCAGGAGCCTTGGCGCACTGAGTATCGTAGGTGTTCTCTGTCGAAAAGAGTGGCCGACGCTAAACGAAGTTACGTATCTTGTACCCAAAATCGTTGGGCTTGACGTTCTATTGGGAATGACCTGGTGGATACCACTCGTAGTTTATTCGCTGTTCCTAATGCCTCAAACTCCGAACCTTCCTGAGGAAGTAATGAGGTGGGCAAGGTGGAGCAACATTCTTGAAAACTTCATATCGACAACCGCTTTGCTCCTCCTGCTAGCTAACCTCTCAGCTATGAGGTACGAGAACTCAAAATTGCACCGAGAATCGGGCTTTGGTGGAAGGTGAGGCCGGAATAGGCGCCGGGGACGCTCAACGGGGCTGAGGGTTCGTCGTCAAGTCAAGAGGGTGAAAGGGCAGGTCAACCGAGTGAAGATCGCTGTCACTGGTCCGCCGTTGCCGGATTCCACAGGTGCGGGCGAAGACAAAGGCTAGCTTGTCAGCTTTCTGCCGCACAAGCAACCTCTTGTGTGAGCATTGAGCCATTCCCGTTGTATGATGGGTAAGGCAGTCACGTGGAGAGGAGTATCGAAACTCTTGTGTGCGGAGGGATTTGATGATGAGGCTAGCATTGTTCAGTGTTGCGCCGCTTAGTCATGACGATCTGGTCGGAATAGCCGTACGAACCATGTTTGTTGTGCTAGTCATCGCTTGGTCCTTGAAGCGAAGGAAGCTAGTTGTTGCGAAAGTAGTGACCTTTGTGTTTCTTATCATGGTTGCCCTGGCTATTTTTGTTTGGACCCCTTTTTCATCCGGAATTATGGTAGCCGCAGTGTACGGAGTAGCACAGATGTTAAGGAACAATAGTCAAGATACACCTACTCCGGGCCACCAGTCCGAGGCAAAAAAGTAGCAGAAACTCCTGGTCGAAAAATCCTGAACTCTGGTACCCAAACCCCGAATTGAGATGCATGTTCGAGTTCGGAGTCAGTATGTGGTTCGTGAGAGGCGGCATCTCTTCGTGCCAACGGTTATGGCGATAGCGTGATGACAACGACATCCGGTGGATCAAGTTTCCCGGCGGGCGCATCCCCGAATACGATTTTTGGGGTGGAATTCGCAATGGCAGCCTTCAAGCCCGACTCGGTACTGCGCCAACTTGGGCCACAAGTGAATTGACGATTCTGGAAGCATCTGCACGCGCGCTATGCTATATTCGACTTCAGTGACATGCTCTACATTTTCAGCACTGACGGATGGCAAGTGTGAGTAGCGACGTCGTTCTAGTTCCGTCCAGTAAGCAAAGCCTCGCCATCACACCTGAGATGGTGCCACAAGCATATTCTTGGCTAGATGCAATCTATCCGAACATTCCGGAAATCGAATATTACTACACGTATTTTTCAACCATTGAGGCGCAAGAACTTGCAGTCGATTCGTTCTTCGTGGATCGACTCCCGGTTACGATAAAAAGATTTTGGGATACTGTTAGCCCTTTTGTAAATCTGTTGCCATATGGCTCCAGTGAACTTGATTCGGAATATTGGACGGATATTATCAACACACGGGACCCAGAAGATTTCATTGAATCATTTACCTTCACCGAAGCAGACCTTTTTTGCATGCTTTCAGGAGGGTTCTTACCAACTTGGAACATGCTTGCTGCTTGCTTAGTAGGGAGCTGTGGCTTGACCAATATCTTAACGGAACAAGACTTGCCGCCTAATTTGCTTGAAACTTTGTGCCACACCTCAGGAGAATTGACATCCAGCTTGGGCCCGACTGCACATGCCAAAGGTGTTCCCGATGATTACTTGATATTTGGAGGAGTGGAAGATTTCCTAACTGCACCCGTCGAAAGGTCCGCTCATTTTCGGTGGTTCGGCAGTTGGCCACATAATAGTGAAATTCGGACTTCAAATCTCAGGTTTCGATGTGCCTATCGTTTTGCAGACTAGCCAACCCCCCAGCCCGTCGGGCGTTGGCTGATGTGTTCCGCGAAAAAACGTTGAGCAGAAATCGGGGTTTCGTCCCTGGTGTATGATTAGAGTGGCGGTAACGAGTTGACGCTGACCGATAGTAGTTTCACTTTCTCGACGAGCGTTCTGCTCAAGTACTGTGTTTGGAGTGGAATTCGCAATGGCAGGCTCCAAGGTCGAACCGGTGCTGCGCCGACCTCGGCCACAAGTAGAACGAGTCCGGAGCGCTTAGTGGATAGTTAGGGAGGCCTTGGTGATTCGCTTTCTTCAGGACAATCGAGCGACTTTGTTGTACTGCATACTATTGGCGATTATTCCCATTATTCCGATCTCTGTTTCGTTAGTTGTCATTGGGCTTGTGGCAATATGGTGGCGTTTTCAAGCGTTCTTCACTACCTATCTAGGTGCTCTACTTGGAATACTACTTATTATCGTATTCGCAATTAGTGGCTGGCTTCTTTGGAGAATGCCTTTAGTTTATTGGTCGGGCATTGTGTTTTTGGGCATGTTAGACAAACTTGGCTCCATAAAGCGGGGGTCGGAAGCCGATTCCTAACCTCATCGGCGACCCCTCCCGAGGGGGGGATGAGGCTTGGACATGATTGCAAGCGCCTCTATCGGAATCCGTGGTCGTCAGAGAAAACTGGGTGGCAGGATGATCGGAGTGGCGGAGATCCCACTCAAAAAGAGTCAATCAGCGCAGCATTCCCGCCTAGCGTTCCGTCGGATTTGGGGGAGCTGATCCGGGTAGGTGGTGTTCGCACCGGGTTGATGGAGTAAGGTTAGGTATGGACCGTCCATCGAAGAAAGAAATCAAAGAAGCTATCGAGAAGCTCAAAGCCAAACCGAACGCGCCCCATTCCGGCCCACCGGTCGGAGGCAACGAGGCAGGCTCGCTCTCGGCCAAGAAGTCCAGCAAGCGCATCCGCAAGCAGGGCATTTAGAGCGGTTGCTTTGCCTCGTGATTGGGATCCGAGGCCATGACAATTCCCCCGCTTCGGAGGGGAATTCCGTAAGCCGCGTTTGCAGATAGCGGACCACCCCGGCCTATCGGCCACCCCTCCGTGGGAGGGGAATGTCGTAACCTTCGTTTGTTGAAAATGGACCGCCCCAGCCTCTGCAAAATTCCTATCTCTGAAAGGAGTTACGACATACTCCGGTGCTGGCTATCTGGCATCTGGACGGTAATCTAAATGGATGGTCCTTGCTGCAGCATTGTGGGTGTTACTCGGAACAGATCACGAGTTGAACTTGCCATTTTTGCAGCGCCTCGTCAGTTCGAAAATCATCTATTCAAAGGAAAAATCAGGCGATGGACATTGGGGCGAATTCTGGCTCCGCAAGAATGGGACCTGGGTCGGTCGTAGCAATGGTTATGAGCTGGAATATGTAGGAGGAGGTTCCCATCCAAAGGCCAGAAAGCGCGGAACTGCCAAGTGGAACAAACTCCTACAGCAACCCTGCAAGCGCGGTACGGAACTCGGCAGAGTTCTCGATTGGTACAAGGAACCGGCGAGCATTAGTCGAGATGGTGAAGGAATGCCCGACGACAATGGATTCATTACTTGGGGTGGGCGCCGTGTGCGGACGATTTGCGCGTGGGGAATTCACGGTGAACCTATGCAAGGTGCAACGACCATCATTCTTGAAAAAGGCTCGGGTCGGCCCTACGTCTTTATCAGTGAAGACTTTGGTATCTTCACCGATGATCCGACTGAGAGCCACCCGACAAAAGAAGTCACCTACTTCTCACAGATCCAAATTAATGCAAAGTGGCCAAAGTGGGCGGCTAACTTCTGATAGTCGCGCGAGCGGTGCTCGAAGCACGCCGTTGGCGGTTCACACTCTTGGGATTCGGTTTCAGGGTTGCAAGCGAATGGATTGACCCGCTAGATTCCAAAATTTCGTTCGGAATCACTTCCAGTGGTAGAATAAAAAGTAAAGGTTTAGTCGGGTAACTATTCTATTTGATGCCGGGAGTTGAGGGATGAGTGACGGATCCCTCAAGATCTGCCGCCCGTCCCTCGATTTCGATCGCCCGTCCATCGAGACCCGACGCCTATCCCTTGAAACCCAACGCTTATCCCCCAAAACCCGCAACCTATCCCCATAGATCCGCCGTAAATCCCGCGAAAGCCATCGCTCATCTCAACAATTCCAAGACAAAATTCTAGAATTCCAAAACAAAACCCTTGGGGTCCGGCAAGAGGTCCAAAGCACGCGGTCCGGATGCCGAGCACCTTCTCGTACCTTTGAAAAATGCAAATCGAATCGGTTGGGCATCTTCGCGCGGGCCAAGTAAATACCCCGATGCGGCGGGCTAAGTAAACTGGCGTGGCAATGATCGGGGTGGTGGCGGCGCTGGCGAATATCTTCGGGCTGAGCCTTTTCACGCACCGATTTTTGAACCGGGAGGACCTCGATCCGGCGGAGAGGTTCGGCCTCTCCATCCTCATCGCCATGGGAGTTTTCGGGTGGCTCCTGTTCCTTCTGCAGCTCATCATGCCGATCGGAGTTTGGGTCTATGCTCCCGGGCTGGCACTGCTGGGTTTCGAGCTCTTCCAGAACCGCGCGCAGCTTCCCAAGTTCAAAAGCACCCCTCTTTCGCTGGTTTTCGCGCCGGGAATGCTGATCGGCACCGTTGCGGCACTGGCACCCGCCGACGTGATGGAGTGGGACTCGCTGGCCTACCATCTCGCCGTGCCGAAGCTCTGGCTGGAAGCAGGCAAGGCGATTTACATCCCCTATATCCACCACAGCAATTTTCCATTCGCATTCGAAATGCTCTACTCGCCTGCGCTCAGCATCGGGAGCGAGCCAGGGGCAAAAATCCACACGGTTTTGGCGCTTTTTGCAGGAATCCTCACCCTTTTTGGGCTCGGACGGCGGATTTTCGGTGGGATGGCAGGGTGGCTGACAGCCGCTGCATTTGCCTGTTGCCCGCTCATTTTGTGGCAAGCCGGCACCGGATACATCGACCTGCCGCATGGGCTCTATGCAGGGCTCGGCATTGTTTACGCGGGGCATTTTTTGGCGCGAAAGCTTCCCGGCTACTTGCAGCTATCCGGGCTCATGCTCGGGCTCGCGTGCTCCACAAAATACACGGGGCTCCAATTTGTGTTTGTGGCTGCCCTGGTTTTGGCCGTCGCAGGCGTGTTGCGAGATCGGAATGGCAAGCTCATCGGCAAGTCGATTGCCGTGGTCGTGGCAAGTCTGGTGATGATGTCGCCGTGGCTGATTCGCAACGTGATCAACACCGGTAACCCGCTGTATCCGTTCTTTTATGAGCGGCTGGGCGGGCGAAATTGGACTCAGTGGCATGCCGATATCTATCGGAACGAGCAGCAAACCTTTGGGGTCGGGCGAACTGAAAATGGCCGCGATAAGCTGGCCTTGGGGCATGCGGTGCTGGGATTGGGCTATCAACCCGGTCGGTTTATCAACCCGAATCAAGAGCAGGGCGGGGGTTTTCCGATGGGGGCGCTCGGGGGCGCAATCTTGGGAGTTGGCATTTTGGGTGCGCTGTTCGGCAAACCAGAGCGGACCGTCCGGTTCGGGCTCATGTGCCTCCTGCTAATCTTTCTGGCGTGGTTTGTGCTGAGCCAGCAAGTGCGATACATGTCTGCCGCGATTCCGATTTTGGCTCTTTGCGCGGGATCTATGGCAGATCGTCGCAAGCTTGCCATCGGGGCGGCGGTTCTGGTTGGCGCGCAGTCGCTGTATTCTTGGGTGCTCTTGTATCAAACCCAAACTCAGCGGCAGCTTCCGGTTGCGCTGGGGGCCCAATCTCGCGATGCATTTTTGGCTCAGACCACGCCTTTTGCCGCGATTGCCCACGATATCGATACCGAAGCCAAAGGGGGCAAGATCGCACTCTACGAAGAAGTTTTTGGCTATTACCTAAACGTTCCTTACATCTGGGCGAACCCTGGCCACTCCACCCTCATCGATACGACGCAGATGAAGACGGGTGCCGAACTGGTTGCGCGCCTGAAGGAGCTTGGCATCACCCACGTGTACTTGAACATGCGCCTTTTGGCCCCCGTGGAACGTGTATCGTACGCCTCCGGATCCCTCGCATTCACTCCGGATCAGGTGGACCACATGATGCAAGACCGAAACCGGCAGTGGCTCGCGCTATTGGGAGATGCAAGCCGACAGGGTTTGTTTACCGCGGTAAAGGACTGGGGCGGGACATCCCAGCGACCTCCCGGTTCGGTGCTCTGGAAGATCAACTAGGGTCGGACAGCGACATTGGCAACCCACACCAAACCCTTGAGAATCACTTTTGCAGGAGGGTGAGAAATATATCCGACCGAGAGGGTGCTGGTCCACACTTCCAGCTTGCCCAGAGAGGAAGTCTCTCGCGGCGATGTAGCCGCCACGATATCGCGCCCGGGCCAATAGTCGAAGGAGTTAACGCATTCCAAAATGATCTTGGGCTTGGCCTTGCCATCCCACACCCATACCGTTTGGATAGAGCCCGATGTGCTGTTGTGGTCCCAATCGTAGAAAGTGACTTCGTTCGCGCTCGGGCGTGCACGCATGCGATTGCCTTCCAGGGTCCAGCCTTCCCCTTGGATACTGGTCGCGCCGTAGTCCCCGTCATCGTTGAACGCGTAGGTGGCTCCTTTGAATTCGTGTGTGCCGGATTCCTCCAAGGGGAATGAGGATTCCCGGCGACCCATGAGCCAATCCTGGGTTTTTCCAGATTGCGGGTCAACGATTACTATTCGATCATCGATGCGAAATGCAGCGACTCCTGGAGGCGCTGTTCTCTCATAGGAATCCTCTGTCCCGATCGAATTGCCCTTGGCAATCTGCACCGGCTTCCAAGGGCTGAGCCTACTGGTCCATAGCGTCGACCCCTTATCCCCGTACTTGATCCAAGCCAAGCGGTCTTTTCCAACCCACCGCACCGAGCCTACGTCTCCTGTCGTCGGGAGCACTCTCAATCCGCTTCCATCCGATTTGATGAGACAGATCTCAAATTTGCTTTTGGCCTTTCCCGCTTTGTAGAACCTGGCGGCAATCGCAAGGTCTGTCGGCGCCGGAGCGCACAAGATTGTGGAGAGTATGGCGGCGGTCAGCATGGTGTTTGCAGCAAGGATACCGGTTGGGTAATCCGCTTAAACGAGGCTTCTTCTGCGAAGCGGTGGCACCCAGGAATTTGCAGTTCGACCAACTTCGATCAGGGATATCGTCCGCCTCCCGCTCCATGAGGCGGGGGACTATTGGTCCTTGGCATCGTTCATCCAAGCCGGTTTGCCGGTTGGAAAATGGACCAAGTTGAGGTATAACCCTTAGCGTTCCGGGGAGATGCCCGAGTGGCCAATGGGAACAGACTGTAAATCTGTCGGCGAGAGCCTTCGCAGGTTCGAATCCTGCTCTCCCCACCAGAATCGCCTCCGTAGCTCAGGGGTAGAGCGTTCCCTTGGTAAGGGAGAGGTCACGAGTTCGAATCTCGTCGGAGGCTCCAGCGACTATGGGGTATCGCTCCAGAACCCCGCCGCCTTGATCCCATCCAGCTGTTTGGTGTAAAAGTCCGCGCCCAAGAGGGTGTAATCGGGATATCCCACCCCCGCGGAAAACAGCGGAAGGCGATCCGTCAGCCGAGCTGATTCGATGGTCTTTCCACCGACGAAACCGTTCGCTCCCGTGGTTGTGGGAACCATCGCGAGAATGCCTCCTGAATCGGAGTTTGCGATAGAGGGAAACTGGGGTTGCGCAACAAGCCAAGCCTTGTTAACGGCCGAACTCCCATAAAACACGGCATTGCAGCCTTGATAGCGCTTGGCATTGGCCAGGTAATCCACGTCGGCAACTACTCGGAATCGTCCGTTGCCCCGGTACCAGAACTGCTCGGCGTCGTATCGTGCTTTTGCCAAGCTCCATCGGGCTAATGCAGGGTCACCTTGGGTCCCGTACACCAAAACGCAGTTGCGGTCCATCGCAGCTTTGAAGCCCGACGGGCGAATCGGTACAGCCGCGATCTGCTTCCAGGAACCGTCGCCTTGGCGTTGGATGGTGCCTCCAGTTGAAGGGAGTTCGACTTTCTTTCCGCCAATGGTGAGCCTGACGGTGTTTGCTCCGATCCCAAGTTGTTTGCCATCAACCCGTAGGATCTTCGCGTTCGAAACCTCCAAGTTGAGGTTGCCGAGCAACTTCTCGACCGACCACTGGATCGCTGAAATCTTGCGCACAGCCTCTTGCTGAACGACCTGGATTCCACCGGGGCCAGCCCAGATGCTGGGATCGACCACAACGAAGTTGCCGCTTGTTCGGGAACCCGTCGGAGGCAGGGATCTTGAGGCGAACATGTCGAAGATCGCCGGATAATCCTCGCACTCGGCTCCTGGTTCGGGCGAGGTCTCGTACCAATGCCCAGCGCCAGGTTCTTCGTGATAGCCCAAGAGAGCGACCGTGTCTTTGATTTGCTCGCGCATCCGGCGAGCCTCTTCCACGGGGACGTTGTCGTCCTTTTCGCCGTGCATGATGAAAACGGCTTGACCTCGCAAGTTCTCCAGCAACGCCTTGGTTTCGCTCGGCAAATCGGTCCGATTGAGCAGTGCGCCCATGGGATGGCTCTCCGGCCACTTGTCCTTTCCTGCGTAGGTGTAGAAGCTCTCCCACCCGGAACACGGCGCGATTCCAGCCCAGCGATCTGGGAACTGGACCCCCAGCTGCCATGTTCCGTGGCCACCCATGGAATGCCCAGTAAGGTAGGTGCGCAGCGGATCTGAGTTCAGTCGGGCTGAGGCAACTCGGAGAACCTCCATGGCATCCAGCCGACCCCAATCTTCCCAATCGAAACCAAAAGGCCTTCGATTGGTGGGACAAACGATATCAGCCCAGGTTTTTGGTCCGTAGGCTCGTGCTTGCGAGATCGCTTCGACGCTGGCACCATGCAAGCTCAGCACAAGCGCAGGATGTTCCACTGACGCATCACGGCAAGGCTGCACCGCGTAATACTGCGCACTCCCGTCGATATCGCTGACAAAAGTCTCCTTTCGGGCATCGAACGGTCCAACAAGCCCTATGTCGTAGCAGGTCCGAGTTGTTTTTCCACCCAGCGTGACATCGACCAGAACTTTGGCCGATTTGGCTTTCTCGATCGGCTTCCAATTCAGCCATAGAGGCCACTTCGCAATGGAACATGGCGCGATATTCTCATCCAGCCTCATCTTCCACGCGGGCAGCCTCGTTACAGTCCCGTTTTCGAGAGTGACCTCGATTTCGGTGGCGACCGAAGGTTTTTGAGCGCTTTCGGTCGCGTTGATCAGGATGATGCCAGCAGCGAGCTTGCCGGGTTTGTCTCTGCGGAGGTCTGGAAGCGTTGGGTCCTGCGGAAGAGCGTAAAGCTGGGCTCGCGGCTCCACCAACCTTGCCGTCAGATTGCCCCTGCCCGGCGTGAACAATAACCAGTTGTCACCGGTTTTGAGTTCAACTGGCACGCTGACCATGCCGTAGGCGTATGGATCGCCCACATGCGGTTCCCCGTTCACCAGCACCGATCCATGGGCATTGGCTTCCAATACGGCAATTCGTTTTGCTGACGAGGTCACCTTCCAGGCCGCATATCCCCCGGCGAACTGTCCCGGCTCCAGCCCGTTCGCAGGCTCCCCCAACTTGAACGGCACCCACGTTTTGCCTGCGATTTCCCGATTTGTGATGGGATCGACCGACCCTATTGCGGCAACCAGTTCCGCAATGGGATCGATAGGGCACTGGTGACGCCCTCCACGCGTAATCCCGCTGATTTTGTAGCCTTCGGAAAGGGTGAACAAAGCTGCAGGAGCCGAAGGTTGGACGAGTGCGAGGGCGACCCAGGCGATCATGCCTTCACTATATCCAGTGACTCTCACCGCTTGCCGAAACAGGGGAGCCAATAAAGAGAATCAAAAACACCACCCATAACCGGCAAAACCTATTCGGTATGGTGCCCATAGACATGTCCATCCTTGCAATTGGAGTCGCACTACTAATGTCCCAATCGACAACGCCCACGCCACCTGCCTGGCAAGACCAGAACGTGGTCGGAATCAACAAACTGCCACCGCGCACGACGCCTGTTCTAAACCTCAATCCTTCACTCAAAGGTGCTCCCGGACCGGTGGTAACAAGCCTGGACGGCATTTGGAAATTCAACTGGGTTGGCTCTCCCAATGATCGTCCGCTGGATTTCTGGAAGGCGGATTTCGATGACTCCGATTGGTTTGACATCAAAGTGCCAGGTTGTATGGAAACCCAGGGCTTTGGCATTCCCATTTACACGAACGTCCGATACCCCCATCCCGCAACGCCACCGACAATCGATGACAAGTACAACCCTGTGGGAAGCTATCGCACCAGTTTTGATGCTCCCGAAGGCTCTGCGGATAAGCGCACCATTCTTCGATTTGACGGTGTGTATTCCGGATTCAACGTTTGGCTCAACGGGACATTTGTCGGATACAGCGAGGACAGCACCGGCCCGGCCGAGTTCGACGTGACCAAGCTCCTTAAGGCGGGGAAAAACCAACTTTCGGTCGAGGTGTTTCGATGGACTGATGGCAGTTATCTGGAAGACCAGGATATGTTCCGGTTCAGTGGCATATTCCGACCTGTAAAGCTCCTGCAAACTGCAAAGCAGAACTTGTGGAATGTACTGGTAGAGCCAGGGCTAGCGCCCGACCTCAAGAGTGCGGCTGTTGCGGTGAAGGCAGAGCTGGATCTGGGCGGAGCGAAGCCCGAAGGCTATCAGCTTAGGGTGGATCTCAAGAGTCCATCGCTCTATGGCCGGGAACTCTTTGGTGATCGAGTGATCGCGAGCATTACCGCGCCGGTGACAGGAACCTCCCAGACTCTCAAGCTATCCGTTCCCGCTCCGGATCTCTGGAGTGCCGAGCGACCGGTGCTTTATCGGACTGTGGTGACCCTACTGGATCAGGACAAAAATCCGGTCGATGCACGAGAGACCAACACGGGATTCCGCCGGATGGAATGGGGGCCAGATGGCTTCAAGCTCAACGGCAAGTACATCAAGCTCAAAGGGGTCAACCGACACGAAGCCGACCCCGACACCGGCAAAACTCTCACCTACGATCGGATGGAGCAAGACATCCGAATCATGAAGTCTTTCAACATCAATACCGTTCGATGCTCCCACTACATGAACGATGCTCACTGGTACGAGCTTTGCGATATGTACGGGGTCTATGTTGTTGACGAAGCCAATATCGAGTCTCACGGGATGGGATATTCGTACGAGAAATCTCTCGGCAACAACCCGACTTGGCAGACAGCCCACTTGGACCGGACCAAGCGCTTGGTCGAGTGCCACCGCAACTATCCGAGCATCATCATGTGGTCGATGGGGAATGAAGCGGGTCCAGGCGTGAACTTCGCGGCCTGTAGCAAACAAACCCATGAACTCGACCCAACTCGACCCGTGCATTACGAGCGGGACAACGGGATCGCCGATGTGGACTCTGTGATGTACCCAGGCGTCGATTGGCTCATGCAAGTCGCCAAAAGTCCGGCGAAGAAGCCCTTCTTTGTGTGCGAATACGCTCACTCAATGGGCAACGCGCTTGGCAATTTCGCCGAGTACTGGGAAGCGTTTGAGGCGAGCGACCATATGATGGGCGGATGCATTTGGGACTTCGTTGACCAAGGTCTGCACAAGTACACCGACGCGGAGTCTGGGTTGAATGGGAAGCGCGATTGGTACTACGGGTATGGAGGCGACTACGATGACCACCCGAATGATGGTCCGTTCTGCAACAACGGGATCATTCTCCCGGACCGCCAAATAACTCCCAAGATCTGGGAGGTCAAGAAGATCTACCAGAACGCTGAGATCAGCATGCCTGATCCGGCAAGCAGCTTGGTTCGAGTTCGCAACAAGTTCTACTTTACTGACCTAAGCGAGTTCGAGATGGTGTGGCAGCTCTCGGTGGATGGGGCAAAGATGGCGGAAGGATCACTCGGGAACGTACCGATCGCTCCGGGCGAAACCAAAGACCTGACCCTGCCGCTCCCGATGGTGAAACTCGTCCCGGGTACGGAAGCATGGGTTCGGGTCGCATTGGTTAGCCACAAGGACCTTCCCTGGGCTAAATCGGGCTGGGAGGCAGCATGGCAGCAATTGGAGTGGCGAAAATCCGATGTTCAACCAACGCCCCTGCCACCCTTGTCTGGTGTGGAGCTCACCAACGGCACCTCCGAGGTCAAAATTGCTGGCCCGGATTTCACCTATGTTCTCTCCAAGACCACCGGCACGTTTTCGGCGATCGAGGTTAAGGGAAAGGCGGTAGTGCAGGATCGGGAAGGCGTCGCCAGTGGACCGCTCCTCAACGTTTTTCGAGCGTTCACCGACAACGATATCTGGTTCCAACGCGAGTTCTGGGATAGCGGATTGGGCAGCATGACTCACCGCGTCCGATCCGTAAACGTCGAGAAAATCGGCAACAACCAGGGTCACCGAGTCACCGTCTCCATGGATTGCATTGGGTTCAAAGGCAATGGATTCAGAGCGCTAGTGGGCCATACCTTCGCTGGAGATGGATCGTGCACGGTGGATTATCGCCTGTCTCCGGTCGGAGAACTTCCTCCCCTGCCCCGCGTTGGAGTGCTCATGCGATTGACGCCGAGCTTTGACAATCTTCAGTGGTTGGGCAGAGGCCCATTGGAATCGTATCCCGATCGCAAGCATGCGATGGATATGGGACTGTATTCCGGCAAGGTCAGCGACCAATTCACTGAATATGTGAGGCCGCAGGAGAACGGAAACAAGGAAGACACGCGCTGGTTGGAGTTGACGGATGAAAAAGGGATTGGCCTTCTGGTCACCGCCAGTGGGCCACTGTCATTCACCGCGTCCCACTTCACGCCAACTGACCTGGACGATTCACGCCATGAGTCAGGCGAGCCGCGCAAACGGGTTCCTTTGGTTCCGCGCAAAGAAGTCATTCTCTGCTTGGATCACGACCAGATGGGATTGGGCGGTGCGAGTTGTGGCCCAAGCCCACTGGAGCAATACGTCTGCCACCCTGGCGAAATCAGCTTTAGATTTGTGCTCCGGCCCGCAGGAGCCCCGCTCAAAAGAGCGGTGCCAGCTGTCCCGCTCCCGCCGACCATCACACGAGGGTCCGATGGAATTGTGCGGGTCTCATCCACCGACACGGTTGCGCTCACCGCTAATGGAAAGGCGGTCACAGGGAATAGCGTGAACCTTGCTTCTGGCGGCACGGTGGAAGCTGTCGCCGTTCGCGATGGGGTCGCCAGTGTCCGCGCTGTTGCCAAGTTTGAGGCAATCGACCCGATGGTCGAGTTGGATCGGTCCAAGATGACGGTCGAAGCCTCCAGCTTTGAACCGGGTGAAGGGGAGCCTCAGAACGTGCTGGACGGAAATCCTGGGACATTTTGGCACTCGCGCTGGTCCGAAAACCCACCTTCACTGCCCCAGTCGGTCACGGTGGATTTGGGTGCCGCAGTCATGCTCAAAGCCATTGCCTATTCGGGTCGAAACGGAAATCCCAACGGTCGAGCCGAAAAGTTTGAACTGGAAACGAGCTCCGACGGGAAAACGTGGTCTCAAGCGACTGTCGGCAGCCTGAAGAACAGCAGTGCGAGTCAGTTGATCAAGTTGGATCCTCGCAAAGCTCGGTATGTCCGCTTCACGACTCTGACGGAAACTCAGGGCCGTGACTATGCTAGCATCGCGGAACTGCAGTTCTTCAGTTCGCCCTAGTCCGAGTCACTCGGATGGGATTGGCGCATCCGCTTCATTTCAAGCAGAAAACTTGAGGCGGATGCGTCCGGCGTGGAACTGATCAGGAGTTCGAATAACGTTGATACCCGACCGTGGCATTAGCGACCTTTGCCTCGTTTCTCTGCTCCACCTCGTGACGCAGGGACCGAGATATCGCGAGGCTGGGTCAATGAGATGTCGCTGAGATAGTCTTTTCGATAGATCATTCGCCGGATAACCTCTTGCTCATACGCAGCGAGCTCTGCAGGTGCGGCAAAGCCATACTGAGTCATCATTTCGGCCACAACCGTGCCCAAGGGTTGAATAGACCCAGTGTTGACTTTTCGGTCCATCAAGGTCGCCATTCCTGCTTCTGAGCGCACGACTTCGTACACTTTGAAGCTCAGGCTCTTCCCGTTGACCTGGATCTTAACGTCGTCAGTGCCAGGGTAGAAATCCTCGCGAGCTGACTGGATTTGAGCGATCTTGAAGTCCTCGCTAAGGGTGCCTGCACGCTGAAAAATGGCGATCATTCTCTTATCCGAAATGATCAGAGAGTTAGCCTCGGGTCCCACGGCCTGCTCCCCAGTCGTCAGATTCACTGCAACCAATTCGCTCTTCTGGTTGACATCGATTCCGTACTTCCGAAAATCACGCTCGAATGCGGGAGGATTGGATCGGCGATAACGGAGCATCAATCTTCCCAAGGAGCCCGCACCTTCGCTCAACGATGCAAACTGGATAAGACCGACGCTGACGTAACCTGTGTCGTAGGTGTTCACGGATTCAAAACCGCCTTCGAGCATTGAAACGGACTTCATGACTCGCATCACGGACTGGTTGACGTTGGCCTTTTCAAACAAATCCGTCAGCTGTTCTTCAGGCAGTCCTTTCACTTCTTTGCCGAACGATTGAACTCCTTCAGCAAATCGGTAGTACGCGTACTTGGGACGCATTTTGGTGTTGTCTTGATACTTGACCTCGAAGCCATCATCAAATCGAACTCGATGCTGCCTCGGGGCAACCACGGAAGCAAACTCGGGAGGTGCGCCGGCGAGTGCGATCAGGGAATCTGGTGCTGGACCGGGATCGTTGGCAGACGGAAAATCCTTGGCGGATAGGCCTGGTTTGCCTAATTCTTGACGGTTCAAGGCGGTGGCTTTGAGCCAAGCCTGATATCGATCAAAAGCGACCTTTTGATCGATCCAATCGTTCCATTCCTTCGCTCGCGGATCACCAGCATTGAGATCAACATTGGGATTCACCTTTTTGAATCCCCGAGCCCTGTAGTAGGCCCAAATCCACTTTGATCCTTCGGGCGTCAGCCGGACTTGATATTTGCCGACTTCCTTCATATTATCGGGATCGCACATCTCGTACTGGCATCTGCCGCTCCAAAGGTGGCGGATTTTCCCAACCTCTTCAGCCGTAAATGTTTGCGCTCGAGCCATACCCAATAAGGCGGTGCCGCAAAGAAATGTCCAATTCAATCGAACCAAAAAATGCATGATCGTCCCTACTGACTATTGTAGGGACGATCATAGCAAAAACGCTTAGTGTTTAGGCACAAATCCTAAGCATTTGCGTAGTAAATTCCGTCCAGAGCGGCCCACATTGCGCTGCAAACCACAGTGCAGGCACTCTTTGCTCGCTCAAACTCCTCATCGGTGAAGGTCTGCACTGTTTTACGCAAATCCTCGACCTCATTGAAATCGCTGGCGTGCACAACAAAATACTCCTTGCCTTTCTCGCTGAAGTTGTAGTGTTCATTCAGACCATCAAGCTTGCTCTGGCTGGTATTGGGCTGCTGGGCCTCAAAGGAGTAAAGCGCACCCAATGCCTCGGCCTTGGTGCTGAACATGGTGCTCGCAGAATGGGCAAGGACAGCAGTTTGTGGCTTTCCAGAGGATGTTGGGTTGCCAAGTTCTTCCTTGAATTGGCCCCACAGAACAACATGCTCTCGCTCTT
Source organism: Armatimonadota bacterium (assembly GCA_018268255.1). Taxonomy (GTDB): domain Bacteria; phylum Armatimonadota; class Fimbriimonadia; order Fimbriimonadales; family Fimbriimonadaceae; genus UBA2391. The sequence goes on from JAFDWX010000001.1 coordinate 436,073, forward strand.
CTTGAGCGTAATGGCCGAACCCCAACGTTTCCCAACCCTGGTCGATGGTTGCGATGAACTTCCCGTACTCCGCAGCGTAGTCCTTGAGCTTTTCTTCGGGCAAGGTGCCCATTCTCCATGCTTGATAGAACGGATGTTTGTTCAAGTCATAGGTATCAACGATAGCGTCCAGTTGGCTTACTCGATCGGTCATTACAGCGCTCATGGTCTCGTGATAGTAGACTATTTTGTAAGCATTCTTCAATCGGGGTGCCGGCTAGGTGGAACTGAGCATCTGGACGGCTATAGCGGCTGACCTTGAAATTCCTTCGGCGGGGCCCAAAAGCCCCCGGAGTTCCGCGAATCCCTCAAGCTGAGCAGTCCGAGCTGCTCCACCACCCAGAATGGACTCAAGCTCCGTTCGAATTCTCTGAGGCGAGGCATCATGCTGGAGAAGCTCGGGAAGCAGAGGCCGTCCCAAGATGATATTCGGAAGGCTGATGTAATCGAACTTGGGTTTCCGAATCTTGAATTCGAGCTCCATAACCTTGGAACCGCGGTAGACCACAACCGTGGGGCAATCGAGAATCGCAGCCTCAAGAGTGGCTGTGCCCGAGCAGACGATCGCTGCTTCGGAAGATCCAAGCACATCCTTAGCAAGTGCGAATCGGTGGTTGACCGTCGGTGGAATTGAAAGTGCTCCTGGATCTAGGGTTGCGGCGACCCCAAATGCTAGAGTTCGACCCATGTCGGAGACCGCTTCCAATATTGAAGGCAAGTTGTGCTCGACTTCGTGGATCCTGCTGCCTGGAAGAACCGCAATGTCGCCCGTTCGCGATGGCAACTTGGAGTTGGCGAGCATCTCCACAAGCGGGTGCCCAAACCAATAGCAGTTGGCCCCCATTCCGTTGAGGATTTCGGCAGACCAAGGGAATTGCGTGATGATGGCGTCGGTTACGGCGGGGAGATCGGAGCCTTGTTTGGTTTTCCGCCAACTTCCGGGCGGAGCAAAGTACAGGACTTTCCATCCGAACTTCTTGGCCGTTCGGGCGAACCCGATGTTTGCGTAGCCAAAGTCGATGGGGATGAACAGTCCGGGCGGACCTGTCTCAAGCGCTTTAACCAGGGGCCGAGTGTCTCTATATACCCGTGGAGCAACCTTCAAGGATTCGATGATTCCGATGGCGCCCCATCGAGAAGAATCAGCCAGGAGGCGGACTCCGGTTTGCCTTAAAAGCGGCCCGCCGATACCAGCCATCTCGACACTCTTTGAAGAAGCCGATTGGATGGCTGAAGCGAGCGCGGCTGCGTAGGCGTCGCCCGAAGCTTCACCCGCGCAGAACAGGATCCTCATGGCTGGTCGCCGCGACCGTTCTTTCCTCGATAGAGGCGCTCCAAGAACTCAATCATCTCCTCGACCTCCGGCGTGGGGCGAACTTCTCGGCGAACGATCTCGATGGCATGACGCAATCCGAGCTGAGATTTGAACAGAAGCTTGCAGGCCTTGTGGAGGGCAAGTCTTGCTTCCTGCGTCACGCCAATCCGGCGCAAACCCACCGCATTGATGTCGTGGACGGCTTGTTCCATTCCTTCCACCAGCGTGTAGGGTGGGACGTCTCGCACGATTCGACTCATGCCACCCACCATGGCGACCTTCCCGACTCGAACGAACTGATGGATCCCCGTCATTCCACCGATCGTCACCATGTTCTCCACGGTCACGTGTCCGGAAACCCCGACGTTATTCGCCATCGTGATCTCATCCCAAAGCGTGCAGTTGTGGCCAATGTGGACAAACGCCATGAGATAGCACCGGTTTCCGATCACCGTTGTGTTGCCTTCTCCAGTCGCACGGTGGATCGTGACGTACTCCCGAATGCGGTTGTCGTCGCCAATCCGAAGGTACGTGGGTTCCCCTTTGTACTTGCGGTCCTGAGGATCGCCACCAATCACCGACCCTTGAGCGAAGGTGTTATTGCGGCCAATTGCAGTGCCGCCATAAACCGTTACATTAGACTCGAGGCGGCAACCGGCACCAATAATCGCGCCCGACATAATATGGCAAAACGGGCCCACGAAGACGTCTTCAGCTAGCTCTGCCCCGGATTCGACTACCGCGGAGGGATGGATTTCAGCCAATTCTATGCACTCTTCATTCGGCTAAGCTTGAAGGTAAGTTCCATGCTCGCCGCGACTTCTCCTTCTACTGTCGCTGTGCCCTTGATCTTTCCGACGCTGTTCTTGATCCAAAGTAACTCGACTTCCGTTCTCATCTGATCGCCAGGCACCACAGGTCGCCGAAATTTGGCTTCGGAGATGGCTCCGATTACCGGGACCAGACCCTCATATTGCGGATCGGTCAGGAGGATCACCGCTCCTGCCTGTGCGATGGCTTCGATGATGAGAACTCCGGGCATGATGGGGCTACCGGGGTAATGACCTTGGAAGAACGCTTCGTTGATGGTGACGTTCTTGAGGCCGACGCAACGTTCATTGGGTACGACCTCCACGATTCGGTCCACCAGCAGCATCGGATATCGATGCGGGAGGTACTTCATGATTTCGGTGATGTTCATCGGCTCGCTTCTCAATGTGGGGGAGAGAGTACCCCGCGAATTTCGAGCCCCTTACAGCCTGCCCATCGGATTGACGGGCGTACCGTTCTTGCGTACCTCAAAGTGAAGGTGTGGTCCGGTAGAAAGACCAGTAGACCCAACTGCTGCGATAAGCTGGCCCGCGCTCACCTGCTGACCCGATCGAACGTAAAGGCGGGAGCAGTGCCCGTACAGGGTGGATAGTCCTCCCCCGTGGGAGATGATGACGGCATTGCCGTAACCGCCCGTGTAGCCAACGGAAATCACCGTGCCTGAAGCCGCTGCTCGAATGGGCGTTCCGGTTGAGGCGCCAAAGTCGATCCCTGTGTGCATTTTCCTGCGGTGAAGGATCGGGTGATACCGAGATCCGAACCCACTTGTGATCGAACCGTTCACGGGGCGGACGAATCGGCCGTTGAACGGAATGCCGCCTTGAAGCTGTTGTTGAAACCTTCGAATTTGATTGGCGATACGATTACTCTCGTTGTCGAGTTCTTCGTACGCCGCTACCAACTGACTCTGCTGACTGCGGAGTTTACGCAGCACGGCCTCTTTCGCTTCTTTGGCATCTTTGAGCTCGTCGGCGCGCGCTTGCTTTGTGGAAAGGAGGTCCCGCACTTCTTGGACAACTTGATCCTGTTTGGTCTTGCGCAGCTTCACCCTGTACCGCAATCGTGTCAACCGGGCGAACAGGTCTCGGTCGCGTTCGGCGATCCGCTCCATGACCAGCTTGCGCGCGGCTAGTTCATTCAGGTCTTGGGAAGCGAGGAGCGCGATGACTGTGTCTTCTTCCCCCGATTTGTACATCTCGCGAATACGTCCGGAAGCAGCCGTCTTGGTCGAGGCCATCTCACCCTCTGCCTTTCCCAGTTCCACCGCAATCTGGGCTTGTTCTTTCTTCTTCTCGGTCAGCAGTTTTTCGCCTCGTTCGACTTCCATCATCGCTGCGTCGAAACGGTTATCTGCTGCCTGGACCTGCGCGTAGATCGCGCTGACCTCCACCTTTTTGGCCCGAATCTTGGTATTGAGAGCGACCTTTTGGTTATGGACTCCTCCCAAGCGTGACTTGAGCGCGGTGATCTTCTGCTTGGTCTTCGACTGAGTGATCCCCACCATGGGGATCGCTGCAAGCACAATGGCTGCCAGCGCTGTCGCTCGGATCCAATTCAGTTGGGGTTTCATACTCGAATCCTTCCCGAATCCCTCATGGCTACGACGCTGCAAAGCACCCCGTAAGCCGCTCCAGCTGAAGCCAAAATCGTAGCCCAAGGCCAGAAGGGGAATGTTGACGTGCCCGCTTGAGCATTGAGATTGGCGATCATTCGATGAATGCCGTAGTGACACGCGAGAATCAAGATGCATGCGAAGAGCCCACCAATCGCGCCCTGCAAGAACCCTTCAATCACCATCGGCGCCACGACCGTCGCCCGCGAAGCTCCGACCAACTTCATAATTCTGATTTCCCTGCGCCGTGCCACGATGGTCATCCGAATCGCGTTGTAGATGAGGATTCCGCTGGTGCAGAGCATCATGCCTCCCAGAACGAGTCCGATGATGTGCAGTGTTCGGAGGCTCTTGGTAACCAGCTCCCGCTGGTCATCCTGATATTTCACACCTTTTGGCTCGATTTCGGCGATCTCTTGAATCTGATTTCCCACTTCGGGCGCACGCTTTAAGTCGATCAGCGATATTCGAATTGCATCCGGGAGGGGATTGTCCAGTCCGACCACGATATTGGGAAATTTCTCCCTGAATTCTTTCCAGGCTTGCTCCCTCGGTACCAATGTGGCATCTTTGACGCCTGGGACTCGCAGGACCTTTCTTCGAACAGCCTCCAGTTCGCTCTTGGGAACTTCCAGCTTAACAAAAGCACGCATTTGGACCTTCTCGCCCACCTGCTGCGCTGACTGGTTGATTTGAATCCACAGGAAGCTGAGACCGCCCAGAAGAAAGAGGGCGACGGTTGCCGTTGTCACTCCTGCGAAGGTCATCCACCGATTCCTTCGGAGAGACGTGTACGCTTCGGTGAGCAGGAAGCCAAGCCGATCAAGCATTCGCGGCTAACTCCTTTTCAACACGGCCGTGATCAAATTTGATGATTCGGCTGGGGAACTTGTTGACCACCATCATGTCGTGCGTGGCGATCAGCACGGTGGTCCCAGCACGATTGAGATCGTGCAGGATTTGGGTGATTTCAAGACTCGTGATCGGGTCCAAATTCCCTGTTGGTTCGTCGGCGATGATCAGCGGGGGATTATTGATGAGTGCGCGCGCAATGGCAATTCTTTGCTGCTCCCCGCCGCTGAGCTCGTTGGGAAATGCGTCTGCGCGTTGCATCAGGCCGACCTGTTCAAGGATTTCTGGGATTCGCCGCCGGACGTCACGCCTTCCGTGTCCAACCGCTCGCATTGCGTAGCCCACGTTTTCCCACACGGTCTTGTCGCTCAAAAGGGCGAAATCTTGGGGGATGATGCCGAGTGTCCGCCGGAGTGCAGGAATGTCGCGCTCGGGTAGCCGTGTGATGTCCTGTCCATCGAGCATGACCGTTCCGCCAGTTGCCTGAACCTCTGCCGTAAGAAGTTTGAGGGCTGTGCTCTTTCCCGCACCGGTTGATCCGCAAAAGTAGACGAACTCGCCGCGCCCGATTGTGAGGCTGAGTTCTTCCAGGCCAGTAACGAATTCGGTGTATTGAACTCGGACGTGACGGAATTCGATGAAGGAGGCACCCGTCGTCATTGAGAAAGCTGGTATGTCTACGAATGAGGGTACCCGCCTCGTGCCCCCAACTGAAATCTGTCGGGGCGATGAGAATGGCTCAAACTTCGGATGGGCTCCCAAGTATTCTTGTATTTCATCCCATGGATCACCTAACCCGTCGCGAGTTTCTAGCTGCCAGTGGAGCCGTTTTGGCCTCTCCTTGGCTGGCGAAGTGGGATTCTGGCCCAATTCCGATTCAGCCGGCCAAGATCGCATTTTTCAGTGACACTCACGTCGGAATCAAATCCAATTTCGAACAGAACCGAGAAATGTTCAACGAAATGAAGTCGCTGAAATCCGTCGATTGGGGCATCAACGGTGGAGATGTTACGGACTACGGGTGGCGTAGGGAATACGCACGGTACAAGGTGCTCCTCGATGAGTTCCAGATTGAAACGCACCACATTCCTGGGAACCATGATGTTCGATGGTCGCCTTTGGGGCCAAAGGCATTTAGCGAGGTCTGCGGCCCGGTGTCCCAATTCTTCCTCAAAGGCGGGATTTTCTTTGGGTTGCTTGATTCCAGTGTGCCCCTTTCGCACTATGGCCATTTTGAGGCTCAAATGCTGGAGACATTGGGACGGTGGCTGGAGAAGATTCCAGCGGAGACGCCGGTGATTCTGGCTACTCACCACTGGGTGGGCCGCGATAGCGTCATGGTAGACAACGAGCTCGCTCTGTTGGAAGTCATCCGCCCGTACAACGTTAAGTTGGTGCTTACAGGGCATGGCCACTCGGATCTCGATTGGGAGTGGGCCGGAATCCACTGCACGATGAACAAGGGCCTTTACCAAGGCTCGTATGAATTGATCGAAATCGATCCCGCGCTCGATGTCATTCGGCTAGCTCGACGCACCCAAGAGCAGCCAACACTTGAGCCAATTGCATCGATCCCGCTGAAATCCGAAAGACCGTCAAAGCCGAATCTCTTTGCATTGACGAATTCCAAGGCGGACCTCCGCATCGTGGTCAAGGAGGATTGCGAGTTTCGCGTTTCGGCTGGAAAGTGGACGCCACAAGAACCAGGGTCCCTCACCCTAGCACCCGTTGCTCCTGGCTGGCAGTCACTGGAGGCTCGTCGAGGTGCTGAGTTCGAAACAGCATGTGTTCGCACCGAGAGTGGCCTCAAGCTGGCATGGGAGAAGGCTCTTTCGGGCGGCGTGTACTCGCATCTCACCTTGGTGGAGGGTTCCTTGCTCGTTAGCACCATGGACGGGGTCGTGTACAAGTTGGACGCACAAACGGGCGAGCAACGGTGGAAACGTTTGGTAGGTGGTTATTGCCATAGCACTCCAGTGGGCAACCAAGGCGTCGTCGTTGTCGGCACTTCAGAAGGCAACATCTGTGCATTGGACTTTGAATCAGGGGAACTCCTCTGGCAAAGTCGAGCCAATGGTCCGATCTACGGCACTGCTTGTTTCCTCAAAAGCAACTCCGTTGCAATCCCGTCTGGCGACGGCACAATCAGAGCGTTCGACCTGAATTCCGGGTCTCGCCTGTGGAGATGGCACATGCCTGAAGGAGATACCGGCTTTGTCCAAAGCAAGTTGGTGACAGACGGAGATCGGATCTACTTTGGTGGTTGGAACTCCAGGTTGTATGCTCTCGCACCCGACGGATCCAAGGAGCTTTGGTCCTTTCTCACACCAAAGTCGTTCGCCTATTCGCCCGCGATCGGTGACCCGCTCTTGCACGAGGGGCGTCTCTTTGCGGTAGCAAACGGAAATGCCTTGTACTGCCTGGATGGTGCCAACGGTGAAAAGGTTTGGGAAGCCTCCAGTCCCCGAGATAAATTTGGCTATAGCGGCCCAAGCGTCATGGGCGATGTTGTGGTGGCGGGATGCCTGGGTGATCTTGGTGAAGTGCGCGGTCTCGATGTCCACACCGGCGAGGAACGCTGGTGTACGGCAACAGGCCAGACGATCTACGACAGCTCTCCTGCCGTGCACGGTGAGTTTGTGGCAATCGGCTCCGTTTCTGGACAGCTGAACTTAATCAAAGGTCGAACAGGCGAACTTGTGGCGAGGGAACGACTTCGCCCGGGCCACTTCCTGAGTTCGCCGGCAATCGATACCGAGCGCGTGTACGCGGCAACCTTCAACAACGTTGTCGCCGCTTACAACTTGCCCAGATGAGGGCTAGCTTTCGTAGTCGGCGTGCGAGAGGAGGGGCAGGTCCCACAGTCCGATCATCTGGTCCGCAGAGACTTGATCGAAGTTTGCGAGTTTTTCGATAAGGGGTGCCGGGTTCTCCAAAGCCAGACTCCCGAGAGCCTGAAACTTGTTCTCCAAGATGCTCTCAAGATCGGCCGTTGTATTTCCTGCATGGCCCGCCGGAAACATGATCAATCCGCTGTTCAGGTTTCCTACCTTGATTGAAGTCGGGATCCCCTCGGGATACTTGGCGTCGTATTCAGGTCCTCCGTGCTGAAAGTCGATCCGGTCCATGATCGCGCGAGTAACGGGGTGATACAACGCCGATTCATCTGTTTTGTAGTCCCAAGGAGTGAGAATCAACGCCTTCCAGATGGCGTCGTGGTCGGTGCCACCAGAAGGAAGGGAGCCGTGAGCAGCCACGTAGTCCACTGCTTTCCGGATAAGAGTGGCAACGATATAGGCCATCGAGTGGTCTGCGCTTTGGCGGGTCGTCGGGCTCTTTTTCATGGGGTTGCCGATGATTCCAAAGGCAGGCTCATAGGCCAGGATCGTGATCCGGCCGATTCCGCTGCCGCTCTGATCGCGGAGGAGGTCCGGATGATCCGCCAGAAGGTTGATCACGCCTTGCAGGGCACCGGCGGACTGGTGCTCGTAAAGTCCGAGTTTGAAGTGCATCCGCATGACGGCGAAGTCCGAACCGCTCATGCTCAGGACAAGGTCAAATGGTGAGTCACCCTGCTCTTTCCATCGTGCCGCGCCTTCGGTGGTGGGCTCAAAGAATCTGAAAATCGCTTCTGGATTCCGGAAAATATCTTTGGGGCCAACGAATCCGTTCATGGCTCGCTTCATGAACAAAATCGCAGATTCAGTCGAAATGGCGGCACTGGCACCCTTGGAATCGCTCAACTGCTTACCTGCTCGAATCGCACGCCAGGGAACGGTGTGGGCGACAAACATGCCGATCGCGCTTTCGATCTGTTCCGCTGTGGCACCCATCAGAGCTCCGTAAACGGCTGCGCTCGCGATTGCTCCGTGGACGACGTGGTCCAGCTTGTACGTTTTCAGGCTGAAAACTTCTGCCAACCGACCCCTAATCTCGTCAAGGCACACCATCGCTTTAAGCGCGGTGAGACCGTCCAATCCCTTCTGCTGGCATGCGGCGACGACCACGGGATAAAAGTCGTTGTGGCCGAACTCGCCAGCCGTGTGGCCCAGCTCTGGTCTGTATCCGAAGTTCGTGCCGTTGCTGTCCCACTCCCGGACGGCCGAAGAGTTTGCCACCACGGCTTTTTCCGCCTTGACGCGAATGTTCGAGCCGAAAGCCGTCGCCCCAGCAGGGTCTGGATACTCCAAAGCTTCTTGGCGCAGGACCACCGGTGCATTGGTGTGGAGTGCCAAAGCTGAAAGTCCGCAAATGACAGCGTCAAGATGAAACATTGCGGTACGGCGGAGTACGGTGCGATCCGGATTGCCCTCTCGCAAAAAGTCGATGGCATATTGGCCCAATCCCAGAGCCTGGTTGGAGTTGCGTGCAAGGGTCACCGAGGTCGACATAGGAGGATTTTAGCTGGATCGACGCGGGAGCGACCAAGAACCTTTGCCTGTAAGATAAGGGTATGCGGTTCGGCAGGATCTTTGGTGTCATGTGTGGGTTAGCTCTAAGCCTCGCAGGGGCTTGGGCGCAAAACGGCGAAAGCCAGTGGTTCGACTTTGTGATGCCTTGGGACGATGCTGTACCAGGAACTGCCACGGACGTCTCCAGCCTGAGCCCTGCTCCTGCTGGCAAAGATGGCTTTGTTCAAGTCAAAAATGGCCAGTTCGTAAATCCCAAAACCGGAAAGCGGATTCGGTTTTTCGGCACCAACTGCGGTGCTCGCACGGCGTTTCCATCGAAGGTTCAAGCCGACAAGATGGCAGCGAGAATGCGCAAGCTGGGCATCAACTTGGTCCGGCTCCACCACCTCAATAACGGTTGGGATCTGGACGGCGGGACCATCTGGAAGCAGGGGCGAACCTACATTGAAATAGACCCGGTGCAAGTCGACAAGCTCGACTACTTTATCGCGGCACTCATTCGCAATGGGATTTATGTGAACATCAATCTTCAGACCGCCCGTGAGATGATTCCGGAATTGGGTTTCCCCGATTCCGTCACCCAAATCCCCGATTTCCAAAAGAAAGTGGACAAGTTCGATGCACACATGATCGAACTCCAGCACCAATACGCCAAGGATCTCTTAGACCGAATCAACCCTTATCTCGGCCGAAAGTACAAGGATGAGCCTGGAGTACTGATCGTCGAGATCAATAACGAGAACTCGCTGCTGGGTTGGCCCGGCGAGAGTCCGGGATCAGGGCTTTCCACTTTGCCAGAGCCCTTCCGAGGAGATCTTAAGAACAAGTGGAACCAGTGGCTTTTGGCCAAGTATCAAGATGATGCGGGTCTGGCCAAGGCCTGGCCCTCCAGCGAGGATTTTACTGGTCCTTCGATCGTCAACTCCTCCAGCCAGTGGAACTATGAAAACCAAGGAAATGCCGATGTTCAGTGGGAACTGATGGCAGGGTCCGGATCGGCCGGAACCGCTCCAACTCTGAAAGTCACGTTGCCCAAATATGATGGACCCAGCTGGCACATTCAGACGAACATCTCGGGGCTGGACCTTGAAAACGGCAAGCCCTACACGGTCCGATTTAAGGCAAAAGCCGACCGCGAGATGAAACTAGAGATTTCATCCCGGCTGGATCAATCCGACTGGCGATTTTTGGGCTTGGGTGATACGTTCACCGTGGGTACGCAGGAAAAAACCTATACCTACACCTTCATCGTATCCAACACGTTGCCCCATCACTCTCGCATCGGATTTGTTTTGGGCGGACCAGCGGGTCAAGTTACGTTCAGCGATTTCTCGGTGAGACCCGGGACAGTTACAGTTGGGCTTCTTCCCGGAGAATCCGCACAAAACGGGACCGTGGAGTTTCGTTCACCTGCTCCCGCACGACCCTATTGGGATTACGTCAGGTTCCTGGCAGACCTCGAGGTTGCGTACGACCGTGGTTTCCGGACCTTGCTGGGAGATCAACTTGGGTTCAAGAACACCTATTTGTATCACACGCAAGTTCAATGGGGAGGCGTGACGTCGCTGGAGCGTGAACAGCCAAGTGCCTACGCCGACACCCACGGATATTGGAATCATCCCAACTTCTACGGAGCTGCTTGGGACCCAGAAAACTACACTGTTCAGCGGACCTCGATGGTCGATGTGATCGGTGAAACGGGCGGTGAACTGGCTAACATCGCCTATTGGCGAACTGCCGGAAAGCCGTTTTCGGTTACGGAATACAACCATCCGTCTCCCTGCGATTTCGAATCGGAGATGATGCCGTTGTACTCGTCGATGGCTGCGTTCCAAGACTGGGACAGCATCTACTGCTTCGATTACGGCCCGATCGACCCAACCGCTGCCAATGATTCGTTCTCCGGTTACTTTGACACCGGCCGAAACCCGGCTAAGGCAGCGTTTTTTCCCGCAACGGCGATCATATTCCGCAAGCAACTGATCGACCCAGGTACGGTCGCTACTCTGTTCCTCCCCAGGGATGCAGTGAACACCTCACCGTTCGTCCAGTCGCATTGGAATGCCGCAAGCGAAAGCGCGATGCCCAAGATCACCCAGTGGCGCGTCCAAGTTGCTCAGGGGACAACCGATCAGGCCCAAATACGCCTACCCAAGAATGTTCCGATCACCCCCATTTCTGTCGTGGATGGCAACGGCGGCAAAGTGTATCGGGTCGATTCGCCCAAGGCGAAAGTCGTTTCCGGATTTCTTGGCGGAACCATTCAGACGCTTGGCAAAGTGCGCTTCAAGATCGATCCATTCGGATTCAATCACGGCTCGGTCATGCTGGTTCCGTTGGATGGAGAAACGGTGGAAGCCAGCGAAAGGCTCTTGCTAACCGTCGCAGGTCGGGTGGAGAACACTGGCATGCAGTGGAACGCTGATCGGAACAGCGTCGGCACCCACTGGGGCACCGGTCCGACTCGAGCCGAGTGGGTTCCGCTGACTGTGTCTTTGGTCAACCCACGCGTGGAGAAAGTCTACGCTCTGGACGGATCGGGGCGACGTGTCCGCGAGGTTCCCGTGAACAAGGTCACCGGCGCAATCCAATTCACGATCGGGCAGAATGCGAAATCGCTCTGGTTCGAAATCGTGGGGAAGAAGTACACGCGTCTGCCACAGTAAGTTAGTTTCCCCCTCACAAGCGAAGCGCGTTGAGGGGGACTCAGGGGGAGATTGTCGCGATTCCGCAGTTCGCACACTCGCAATAATTGATCTCAAACCAGCCCCGGGGGCGGCGAGATGGGCGACGCGGAGCGGCGGGGTCCCATCTCGGGGAGTGGCCTCCGGGCCGGGGCGCGCTAAGGCCCCAAAAACGTACCCCACGGTAAACTTGATAGGACAAGCCCCAGCTTGTCATTAAGGATTTTCAACCATGGCAGTACGCGTAGGCATCAATGGATTTGGCCGGATCGGCCGTTTGTCGCTCCGGACCCTCCTAGCCCGATATAAGGGCGAGTTCGACGTGGTGGCCGTCAACGACCTGACGGATACAAAAACCAACGCTTACCTTTTCAAGTACGACACGACCTACGGACCCTTCGCCGGGACCGTGGAACACGATGATTCCTCCATCACCGTCGATGGCGACAAGATCACCGTATTTGCCCAGACAGACCCCAGCCAGATCCCGTGGAAGGATCTCGGTTGCGACATCGTCATCGAATCCACCGGACGCTTTACCGATGGCACCAAGGCTGCCGCTCACCTTCAGGGGGGAGCCAAGAAGGTCATCATCAGCGCCCCTGCCAAAAACGAAGATGTCACTCTCGTTCTTGGTGTGAACGATGGGATGTACGATCCCAGCAAGCACAACATCATTTCGAACGCAAGTTGCACCACCAACGGACTCGCTCCGGTGGCCAAAGTGCTGCATGAGCGTTTCGGAATCGAAAAAGGTCTGCTGACCACCGTACACGCCTACACCAACTCTCAAAGCACGGTGGATACGGCTCGCAAGGACCTTCGCGACAGCCGCGCAGCTGCCGAGAACATCGTTCCGAGCAGCACCGGTGCCGCAAAGGCCGTCGGCTTGGTCATCCCCGAGCTCAAGGGCAAGTTCACCGGAATGGCATTCCGAGTTCCCACCCGAACCGTTTCGGTTGTGGACTTTACTGCGCTCCTCAGCAAGGAAGTCGAGGTCGCTGCCATCAATGCAGCGATGAAGGAGTACGCCGATGGACCCATGAAGGGAATCCTTCAGTACTCGGATGAAGAGCTCGTTTCTAGCGACCTTGTCGGCAACCAATACAGCTCAATCTTCAGTGCGGTCGATACCGTAGGCCTAGGCAACTTGGTCAAGATCGTCGCCTGGTACGACAACGAATGGGGTTACAGCTGCCGCATTGCCGACCTCGTCAAGTTCCTCGCTGAAAAGGGACTCTGACCTCTCTCAGCGCTATTCAATAGGTCCTATAAGTCGAATTTGACTTATAGGACCTATGAGTTGATCCGATCAGAACTCGGCGTTGCCTGGTGTGCGATGGTAAGGGATCACGTCGCGGATGTTCTTCATCCCCGTGACGTACATCAGGAGCCGCTCGAAGCCGAGGCCGAACCCAGCGTGGGGCGCGGAGCCGAACCTGCGCAAGTCCAGATACCACCAATACGCCTCGATGGGCAGCCCCATTTCTTTGATCCGGGATTCTAGAACATCCAGCCGCTCTTCGCGCTGGGAACCGCCGATAATCTCGCCGATCCGCGGCGCGAGAACGTCCATGGCGCGAACCGTCTTGCCGTCTTCGTTTTGGCGCATGTAGAACGCCTTGATATCCTTCGGATAGTCGGTCAGGATTACGGGTCGGCCCACCTTGACTTCCGTCAGCCAGCGTTCATGTTCGGCTTGGAGATCGCTGCCCCATGTGCAGGGGAACTCGAAGCTCTCGCCGCTGGATTCTAAGTGCTTCACGGCCTCGGAGTAGGTCAAATGCTCGAAGCTGGAATTCGCCACGTGCTCCAAGGTCGAAAGCAACTCGGGCTCTATGCGTTTGTTGAAGAAGTCGAGATCCTGGCTCGAGTTATCGAGCAGGTACTGGATGACGTAACGCAGGAACTCTTCGGCGAGCTTCATGTCCCCTTCCAGGCTGCAAAAGGCCATCTCGGGCTCGATCATCCAGAATTCGGAAAGGTGGCGAGCTGTATTGGAGTTTTCAGCACGGAAGGTTGGGCCGAACGTGTAGACGTTGGTTAAGCCCATGGCAAGCGTTTCTGCCTCGAGCTGTCCGCTGACAGTTAAGAAGGCAGGTTTGCCGAAAAAGTCGCTCTTGGGGTTCTGGTTATGCAGCTTCCACAGAGTCTGGGGAGTTTCCCCGCTGTGGTCCTCGATCGCTTCCAGAAGTGTTGAGACAGCGAACATCGCACCCGCGCCTTCGCAGTCGCTTGCGGTGATGATCGGCGTGTGCACCCAGTGGAAACCGCGCTCATAGAAGAACTTGTGCACCGCATAGGCTGCTTGGGCGCGCACGCGGAACACTGCTCCGAACGTGTTACCGCGAACCCGGAGGTGGGCAATTTCACGGAGAAACTCCATCGTTGCCCCCTTTTTCTGGAGAGGGTATGTGGTGGGATCGGAAGCTCCGAAGATCTCGGCTCCAGTCGCCTTGAGTTCCACCGACTGGCCCTCACCCGGTGAGGCGACCAAGTCTCCGGTGAAGCGGACGCTCGCTCCCGTGGTCAGCAACTTGAGGGTCTCATCGGGGAGCGTGCCAGCATCGATCACGATTTGCAAATCGTTGAAACAAGAGCCATCACTCAGTTGAACAAAGCTGACACCCTTACTGTCTCTGCGAGTCTTGACCCAACCAAAAGCCTCGACGCCCGTTTGGGGTTGGGAGGCAAGCAAATCCTTTACGTATGTGCGCCGGTAATCCATGGAGTTCGTTGGGTGGATTGTACCGAGCCTAGACTCGGACCCATTTGAGAGCCACTCGACGTGACGAAAATCTGCGTTATTGGATTCCTGGGAACCGCTGTCCGAAACTGATCAGCTTGCTCGGGATTCCATGCGTTCCGGCGCAGAGATTCCCAGAAGTCCGAACACAGAGCGTAATGCGATCTTGACACCTTCGCACAATGCCAACCGAGCGTGAGTGAGTTCGGGCTGTTCGGGCTGGATCACGCGACACTGATCGTAAAAGGCGTGATAGGTTCGGGCCAGTTCGATCGCGTACGTTGCCAGCCGATGCACGCCGTAATCCTGGGCGCATCGCTGGACTTCCCAAGGCAGGTCGCAAATCTTCTTGATCAATGCGAGTTCGGCCGGATGGGTAAGACGACTTGCCAAATCCTCGCTGATGGAGTCTGCCTGGAATCCGCTTTCCTTCGCCTTGCTAATTACCGAGCAGATTCGGGCATGGGCGTATTGCACGTAAAAAACGGGATTCTCGTCGCTCTGCCGGGCCGCCAAGTCAAGATCGAAATCGAACGTTGTGTCGTGCGACCGCATGAGATAGAAGAACCGCGCCACATCCTTGCCGACTTCGAGCTTTTCTTCTTCAGTTCCGTTGGGTTTGGCAGCCTCACCGATCTCTTTCATCAAGTCGATGAGCGCGTAGATGTTGCCGTCGCGCTTGCGCATCGGAGCGGGCTTGCCGTCCTTCATAAACCGCACGAGTTGGTAAATCTGGACTTCCAGTTTCTCGCGAGCAAGCTTGAGTGCGGCATGGCAAGTGTCGCGCTCTTCGGGAGTGGAGTACAGCTTGGCATCGATGTCGCCGAGCGGCTCGCCGGTTGACTCGGCTTTCACCATGCCTTCCGCCACAAGCAGAGCGGCCACTACGGCATGGAGTCTGCCGATATAGCCGTGGTGGTCTGGCCCCAGAATCGTGATGAGCTTGTCGGCATTCGGCGGTCGATTGAACTTATCCCAGTGGTACGCGACATCGCTGGAAATATAGGTCAGGCGTCCGTCTCTACGGCGGAGAACTCGATCCATGTCGTCCCCGAACTTGGTGGATCGAAGCCAAAGTGTGGGTTCGACTCCGTCGGCGTCATCTTCGTCTTTGGCTTGCTGTTCCTGGAGGACTTCTTCGATCTTTCCGCCTTTCGCGAGCTTGAGTTGGGTGCGGTAACTCTGCGTATCGGCAACCTGGGCCTTTTCCAGAGTGTCGATTTCGGATTGAACCTGACCCGAATCGTGCAGAGTTTGCTCAGAAAACCATGTATCGAACTTAACGCCGAAGGCGGAAAGCGCTGCCGACTGAGCTTCTGTCATGAGAGTCTCCGCGAGAAGCTTCAGGTCTCCCAGGTCAGCATGAGAAATGGCACCTTCCGTGCCATGGGTTTCAATCAAGTTCTGCAGGCGGCGGTGAGATTCCAGATGGCGGGCCAGAACCGGGTGCGGACCTTCTGAGAGCACTTTCTCGGAATAAGCGATGAGCGGATGAAATCCTTGGGAGAACATCCGGCGAACGGTCTCCGCGACCTCCATCACGTAGTCTCCTTTGTAGCCGTTTTCGGGCACGGCATTACCCAGAAGCAGGCACCTTACCGACTCGGCAAAAAGGCGCATCTGTTCGCTGTTGACACCGTCGTTGATGTAGTACTCGCGGTGGACGGTGTTGCCAGCAGCAGCCAACACGTTGCACAAGGTCGAGCCATAGGCTGCACCCCGGCCAGAGCCGATAGTGATCGGCCCATTGGGGTTCACCGAAACGAATTCAACGTTGATACGCTGGGGCGCCGCAGTTTCGGTTCGGCCGAATTCGGTGCCAGCTTGGAGAACGAGCACCATGTGCCCGGCCAGCCATGCCTGGTCCACAAACATGTTGATAAATCCAGGACCAGCCACCTCGACCTGTCGAAACTGGGGCAAATTCAGCAGTGCCGCAGCGATCTTTTCGCCCATTTCCCGGGGGTTCACGCCCAGCCCTTTCGCCGAAACCATCGCCACGTTCGTGGCAAAATCGCCATGCTCAGCCGACTTCGTGTCTTGGATCTCGGGATGCCGCACAGTCCCCTGGGGAAGCACGCCCGATTCTTGGAGCTGGCGGATTTGGGTCGAAATGGTTTCGGCTAAGCTGTCGCGGATCAAAGTAAGGCTAGGGATACCCTTTGCCAAGCAACTCGCGCCACAGCCAGCGCGCAACTGCCGCTTTTGACATCAGGTCGCTGGATCGCACTTGGCCATCGGCAAATAGGAGTTCTAATCGGTTGGTATCACTCTCAAAACCGGTTTCGGTGCCGGAGACCTCGTTCACGGCGATTGCGAACAGCTTCTTGCGGGCAAGCTTGCTTCGAATGGCTTCTGGGTCTATTCCTGCCTCTGCTGCAAAGCCAACCGTCTTGGCGTTGGGTGCGTGCGATGACAGAGCTGCGATCACATCCGGGTTGGGAATCATTTCCAGAGAAATCGGATCGTCGCTTCGCCGAACCTTTCCCGGGGATGCCTGCGTGGGCCGATAATCCGCTACCGCAGCTGCGCCGATAATCCAGTCTGCGGAGCCAGCCAACGGCCACGCGGCTTCCAGCATCTCACTGGCAGTTCGAACCAGTACCACGTTCGCTCCCAACGGCAGTTTTGCGGACTGCGGACCGGCCACGACGGTCACCTCCGCGCCCATGGCCAACGCCGCCTTGGCCAGCGCAACGCCCATTTTTCCACTGGATCGGTTGGAGACGAAGCGGGCGATGTCAATCGGCTCTTGGGTCGGACCGCTCGTGATCAGCACCTTCTTGCCCTGCAACTCGGAGGATCGATCCAGAGTAAGTTGAACTGCTTCGACAATTTTGTCGATTGGCGGGAACTTGCCTTGGCCACTTTCTCCACAGGCGACGTCGCCCGTCGCCGGCTCAACGATCTCGACACCGCGATTCGCCAACAAGTTCAGGGCGGCCTGATTGGTCTCGCTGGCATACATCGTTGGGTTCATGGCCGGGACGACGACCAACGGCGCGGTGCCGGCGACAGCGAGAGTCGTCAGCATGTCGTCCGCAATTCCATGGGCGAGCTTCGCGAGGACGTTGGCAGTTGCCGGAGCCACAACGACAGCGGATGCGGATCGCGCCCACTCGATGTGGGCCATTCGACCTCGCTCCGGTTCGTCGAAGGCATCCTGCAGACACGGTTGACCCGTGAGCGCTTCGAACAATGCAGGAGTCACGAACTTCTGTGCGGAGTCGGTGAGGCAGACTCGCACGGTATAGCCTTGGCGCATCAGTTCTCGAGCCAAGTCGCACGCGCGATAAGCCGCCACGCTGCCGGAGACTCCCAAAATCAGATTCAAGAAGTCACTCCAGCCACAATCGCTTCTAGCTCATCAATGCTCCGTTCGATGAGTTCGTTGCGCACTTTGTATTGGTAGTGAATCTGTTCATCCATTTCTGCTTGCGCCGCCGAAAGTCGCTTCTCAATCTGCTCCGGGCTGTCTTGGCCGCGTGAACGGATGCGTCGTTCCAACTCTTCGGTGCTCGGCGGCAAGATGAAGATGGTCAAAGCGTCCGGGCGCTTGCGCATCGCCTCCAGAGCACCAGCAGTATCAATTTTGAGAACGGCTATGAGACCCTCCTCCAACATCCGCTCCATATCGACCAGCGGGGTGGCATAGTAGTTCTCGTATACATTCTTGTATTCAAGAAAATAGTTACTCTCAATCATGCGAGTAAACGTTTCTCGGTCGACAAAGTGGTAATCGATCCCGTCTTGTTCGCCCGGCCTGGGAGTTCGGGTTGTGTAGGAGCACACTCGACGGACCCGGGGGTTTCGCAAACTCCACTGTTGTAACAGCGTGTCCTTTCCTACTCCGCTGGGGCCGCTGAGAATCACGAGTTTTCCGCTCATCGGACAATCTCCATCAGTCGAGCGGCGACCTTCATGGGGTCGTGGCGGACGTAATCGGCTTCGTTCATAAAGTTACCGCTGACCACTCTGAATCCTAGAGCTCGAACTCGATCCACATCGGGTTCCACGAAGTACTGGTCGAATTCGCGATATTTATCCAATGTGACCTGAGACGGTGCTCCGGTGTTGCACACCACGTGGTCAAAAACCTTGAGATCAACGTTGGCCTGGATCGCGGCGACGTGCTCGGCTGCGGTGAATTCGTCGCTCTCGCCCGGCTGTGTCATCACGTTGCAGATGTAAGCCTTGACGGCGGTGGCTTCGCTGAGCGCATTAGCAATACCCGGGATGAGGAGATTGGGAATGACGCTCGTGTAGACGCTTCCCGGGCCGATCACAATGAGGTCGGCATCTTTGATCGCGGCGAGCGCATCGTGATACGGTTCGCAGTGCTCGGGATCGATGAAAACTCTTCGAATCCTCATTCCCGCGTGTGCAATGTCTGTCTCTCCACAGATCTCGGTGCCGTCTGCCATAAGCGCTCGGAGACGCACCTTTTCCAGTGTGGAGGGAATCACTCGGCCACGGATATTGAGGACTTCGCTTGCGGCGGTCAGCGCCTTATCAAAATCCCCACCGTACTGCTCGATCAGACCTGCAATGAGGAGATTTCCAAGGGAGTGGCCAGCCAGAGAGCCGCGGGCGTTCTTGAATCGGTGCTGGAAAAGATCGGTCATCAACTTTTCCGCATCCGAAAGCGCGACCAAGCAGTTTCGGATATCGCCGGGAGGCAGTACGCCGAGTTCTTTGCTGAGTCGGCCGGAACTTCCTCCATCGTCGGTCACAGTGACGATCGCAGTAATGTTGCTGGTGTGCTGCTTGAGCCCTCTCAGAAGGGTCGAAAGGCCGGTTCCTCCACCCAAGGCAACCACGCGGGGTCCTGCCGCAAGCTGTTGCCGCCGAACAAACACGTTCACCATCTGCCGGCTTTTCATGGTTGGGTTCAGGGTGGCCAACATGCGCCTGACCAACTGGCGAGCGGAGACAAAAACCAAATACAGTCCCCCAAGCAGAAATACAAGCCCCAAAATGTGGCTCGCCTGATCTGCATTGGTTCGGCCGAATACGGACGCCATCAGGCCATCCCAGCGAATCCGCATCTGCTTGAGAGCTGGGGAGAATACGTCAACGAAGCTGATCGCGAAGCCAGCAACCAAGATCAGCAGCCCCAGCAACAGAACCGCCGCCGCCGACCGAAGGCCAGCAGTCGGTGCCATCATGCGCCGCAGGCGATACCGATTGATCATTTATTTTTGTCGTCTGCCACAAGATTGCTGAGAGCCGATCCAATCGCGGAATAAACGGCGCTGCCCACGAGAGCGGTGATGAAGCTGTCGATCTGAAAACCGAGTCCAAGGCTGCCCGCGAAGAGGAATATGGCGGCGTTGATGCACAGTCCCACCAAACCGAACGTCAAGCAGTTGAAAGGCAGGGTCAGGAGCTTGAGGATCTTGCCAATGGTTGCATTGAGGACTGCGATCGCTGCGACCGCAATAAACAACTGGACGAGTTCGGCGCCCGTCGAGAATTTGATCCTGAAGTCCCTGAAAATGATGGATGTGATCACACCCGATAAAATCAGCGCCACCACCATCAGCGCCCATTTGAGCAAAAACCGCATACGTTTCGACCTCTCGCTAAGCTTCTATTGTATCTGGTTCGCTCCTATTACCCGTTATTTGAACCTGGAAAGGTATCTTGTCCGAGATGATCCGTGCGACGCTTGTCTCCATTTTCGTCCTGGTGGCCTCACTATGCCTGGCCAATCCCGTGATTTGTCTTGATCCGGGGCACCCTAGTGAGATCGGGCCAGGAACTAAAGGCAAGCACATTACGGAAATGCAGGCCGTCTGGAACGTGGCGATGCTCCTCAAGCCGATGCTCGAAGAGGCGGGATATGAAGTCGTGCTCACGAAGACTCGAGTCGGCCAAAAGGTGACGAACCGTGAACGGGCATACAAGGCAAATCGGGCTCAGGCTGCGATTCTTCTTCGCCTTCACTGTGATTTCGCGCCCGGCGAATCTGGACTCGCGACTTTCTATGCCAGCAAAGCTGGGCGCGATGGGACAACTTCAGGCCCCAGCAAGAAGATTTTGGAGCAAGTCAAACCCATGGCTACAGCATTTCACAAAGCTGTCATGGGATCGCTGGGCGATGCCCTGGAGAATCGCGGCGTGCGTCCCGAGACGATGACCGCCGTAGGCGCCAAAAAGGGTGGTGCGCTCATCGGGTCCATTTACGCGAAAATGCCCTCGATCTTGGTGGAAATGGCGGTTCTGGACAATGCGCACGATGACAAGTTCATCGCGAGCGAAGAAGGTCAAAAGAAGGTCGCCCGTGCCTTGTGTGCCGGCGTCAAGGCAATCGTCAAGGTCGAGTGATCCCATTCGGATCTCTCCACCTACGCTCCGACTTGCTTCGCTTGTGACCCGGGCCATCAGGGCGGTTGCAGTATTTCAGTTCGTGGCCGAACAGATTTGTCGTTGAATTGGGCTCGGCTCCTCGGGTATCCTTCCTGTCTTGGCGGAGTTTGTCTCTGCCAAACGACAATTTAGCCACCGGAACAGTGGAGCTTTCAGGCTTCCAAACCTCCGGGCAACGGCGGGAGATTGAATGGCAAAACAATGCTTAATCGTTAAGGCCAAGCGCAAGCCTAAATTCAAAGTGCGCGCATATAACCGATGCAGCCAGTGCGGCCGCACCAACGGTTACGTCCGATTCTTTGGTCTTTGCCGCATTTGCGTGCGGGAACTCGCTCACCGGGGCGCGCTTCCAGGCGTGACCAAGTCGAGTTGGTAGCAGGAGGAACCCATGCACAGTGATCCTATTGCTGACCTTTTGACCCGAATCCGCAACGGCGCTCAAGCCAAGCTGACTTCAGTGGACATCCCGATGAGCAAAATCAAGCTCGAGATCGTGAAGATCCTAGAAGCAGAGGGCTTTTTGAAGAGCCACGAGATCACCACGGAATCTAAATTCCCGATGATCAAAGTTCATATCCAGTACGATGCGAAGCGAAAGCCGATCCTTCAGAACATCAAGCGAGTGAGCAAACCCGGTTTGCGGGTCTATCGCCATACCGATGATCTGAAGCCGATCCGAAATGGCCTTGCCACTCGCATCCTGACTACCAGCCACGGGGTAATGACCGACCGCGACGCCCGCAAAAAGGGAATCGGCGGCGAAGTCCTGTGTGAGGTCTGGTAAGGAGGCAAACCATGTCTAGAATTGGCAAACTTCCCATCACCATCCCTGCTAAGGTCGAAGTCACCGTTGGCGCCGACAATTTCGTCACCGTCAAGGGGCCGAAAGGCGAGCTCGGAGTTCAGATCGCACGCGAAATCGCTGTTAAGATCGAAGACAACGTGCTGACCGTTGATCGGCCGAACAACCAATATCGGCTTCGCGGACAGCATGGACTAGCTCGCACCTTGATTCACAACATGGTCGTAGGCGTGACCGATGGTCACACTAAGACCTTGGAGATTCAAGGCGTTGGTTACCGCGTTTCTGCCCAGGGCAAGGGGCTGCTCATGAACATGGGCTATTCCCACCCGGTTGAGATCCCTGCGACTGACGGCATTTCATTCGAGCTGGCACAGGACGAAAAGACTCGTCTCCAACTCATCAAAGTTTCCGGTATCGACAAGGTGAAGGTCGGTCAGGTGGCCGCCGACATCCGCAAAGTGCGCAAGCCAGATCCCTACAAGGGCAAAGGCGTTCGATACCGCGGCGAAGTTATCAAGCTCAAACCCGGCAAGCGGGCCTCGGCTAAGAAGTAAGGAGTTTACGAAGTGGCACAAAAGACAAGACAAGGGCTTCGTATTGCGCGCCATGCGCGGGTGCGTAAGAAAGTTACTGGAACAGCCGAGCGACCTCGATTGGCGGTTTTCCGAAGCCTCAAACATATTTCAGCGCAGATCATCGATGATGCCAACGGCAGGACCCTCGTAGCGGCTAGCAGCCTCGAAAAGGACCTCAAGTCGACGGGCAACAGCGAGGGTGCCAAGGCTGTGGGCAAAGCTCTGGCCGACCGCGCCAGCAGCGCGGGCATTAAGAGTGTGATTTTCGACCGTGGCGGATTCCGCTATCAGGGTCGTGTCGCCAGCCTCGCCGAAGGCGCCCGAGAAGGAGGCCTGGAGTTTTAAGATGAGAATGGCATCACGCATGACCGGGCGCCGCGACAGCCGAGTCCAAGATGGACCTCAGCTGGACGTGCGCGTCGTACGGTCGAACAAAGTGTTCAAAACCCACAAGGGTGGTAAGACGGCCTCGTGGTCGGTCCTCGTCGTTGTTGGCGACAACAAGGGCAAAGTCGGAGTCGGCTTGGGCAAGGCACGGGGAATCCCCGACGCCATCCGCAAGGCCGAGGAAGCCGCTCGCAAAGCGATGTTCTCGGTTCCGATGATCGGTGGCACCATCCCGCACGAAGTCAAGGCCAAGCACGGCACATCGGAGGTTATGCTCCGACCCGCCGCTAACGGTACTGGCGTCAAAGCTGGCAGCGCAGTTCGCGCTTGTCTCGAAGCAGCCGGTGTCCACAACGTCATCGCCAAGGCTCTGGGTAGTCGAAACCCGGTCAACATGGCCTACGCGACAATGGAAGCATTTCGAGCACTCGCAGTGCCCGAAGATGCGGCTGAGCGACGTGGCATCGAGGCTTCAGAGTTGATCCCGTGGCTGGCAAAAGCCCGAAAGGAGGAAGCTGATGCTGCGCATTAAGCTCGTCAAATCGGTTTACGGCAACATCCCCAAGACGCGGCAAACGGTTGCGGGCTTGGGGCTCAAAAAGCCAGGATCGGTGGTCTATCAGGAGAACAACTCGGTGATTCGAGGCATGATCCACAAGGTCAAACACCTGCTGGAAGTTACCGAGGTGGACGAAGCTCCGGAGCGCAAGTATCCTTCCAACCATATCAAGGCTCGGACAGCTAAGGTTGCTCCCGAAGCGAAGCCTGCGAAGGCCGCGAAGGCCAAAGCTCCCGTGGTGAAGGAAGCTGCTGCAGAAAAGCCAGCTGCTCCCAAGAAGAAGGCCACCAAGAAGACGGAGGACGCTGAATAATGGCACTAGATAAGCTTCGCCCGGAAAAGGGCTCGACCAAGCGACGACGGCGAATCGCCCGCGGCATCGGCAGCGGAATGGGAAAAACCGCAACGCGTGGTACGAAAGGTCAGAAGGCACGTCGACAGATCAACCCGAACTTTGAAGGCGGCCAAACCCCGATTCAACGTCGACTTCCGGTGAAGAAAGGTTTTCGCAACGTAAACAAGAAAGAGTTTGCGATTGTTAACCTGGACGATCTGGAAAGACTGTTTGAGAAGGGCCAGGAGGTCACTCCAGAGGCTCTGATCAAGACGGGAATCATCCCTGCTGACAAGGACGGCGTCAAGATTTTGGGATTTGGTGAAGTCACCAAGGCACTGAAGGTCTCGGCACATAAGTTCAGCAAGACAGCAGAAGATAAAATTACCAAGGCTGGCGGCACGGTCACTGTGATCAGCGAGCCAGAAGAAGCAAAGAAGTAAAAGCGAGCAACAAATGGCAGTAGGCGATTTTCTCGGCGGAAGCGCTGGAGGTGGAGGCGATAAGGCGCTCAAGATGGGTTTGGCGGATACCATCCGTCTCGCCTGGGCCGATGATGACCTGCGCGGTCGTTTGATCTTTGTTTTTACAATCTTTGCGGCCTACGCACTCGGAATTCAAATCCGCGTGCCCATTCCGGGCATTGACCCTGCGATGTTTGAGAGCATGATCCAAGGCAACCAATTCTTGGGACTCTTGAACGCGCTGGGTGGGGGAGGCCTCAAGCGAATCTCCATCTTCGCTTTGGGCCTCAACCCCTACATCACCGCATCGATCGTGATGCAGATTGCCCAAGTTGCCTTTCCTAATTTGAAAGAAGAGATGAAGGAAGGCGGCGAGTACGCAAGAAAGAAAAATAGCCAGCGGACGCGGATGCTGTCCCTGTTGCTTTGCGTGGTGCAAGGCTGGGGAATCATGCGGCTGATCGCTACCTCGGGCGCCTTGCCACCGCAGTACAACACGCCTTGGGTTTACGCGACCGTCGTGATGTTCTGGATGGCAGGATCTATGCTCCTGCTCTGGATGGGTGAACAGATCAGCGAAAAGGGTGTCGGCAACGGCATCTCGCTCATGATCTTTGCTGGCATCGTTATCGTGTTCCCCAATATGGCGCAGACGGTCTATACGGCTGTCCAACAGGGATCGACCAGCATCATTTCGGTGCTTTTGGTTGTGGCTCTGTTCGTGGTTATGACCTGGTTCATCGTGTTCTTCACGATCGCCCAGCGACGGCTCCCCATCACCCCTCTCCGAAGGCAGGTGGGTACCAAGGCCGTGGGAGGCTCACAAAGCTATCTTCCCTTCAGCCTCAACATGACCGGAGTTATCCCGATCATCTTCGCGATTTCCCTGGTTTACATGCCGTACCAGTTTGCAAACTGGTTCCCACCCAAGAGCGGTCCACACAACTTCTTTATGGCTCTCTCGGAGTGGTTAAGCCCGAATTTCTCGAGTCTCAAAGGGCTGTGCGGCGCGCTGTTCTACATGTTCCTGATCTTCTTCTTCACCTACTTCTATACAGCGATCCAGTACAACGTCGACGATATCGCTGATAACCTGAAGCGACAGGGTGCCGTCATTCCTGGAGTCCGTCCGGGCAAGCAGACGCGAGATTTTCTTGACTCGGTGATCAGCCGAATCACGCTGGTCGGCGCTGTGTTTCTTTCTGTCGTTGCGCTCAATCAGTACATCGTGCCGTTGCTCATCAACGTTGCCGGCCTAAGCATTCTTTTTGGAACGTCGCTGCTAATCATGGTAAGCGTGGCTCTTGAGACCATGCGCCAAATCGAGGCTAGCCTCCTGATGAAGCAGTACAACATGTGAGGGAGGCTGAGATGAAGCCTCTCCATCTGTTGTTGATAGGGCCCCCGGGTGTCGGTAAGGGGACTCAATCTGAACTCCTTGAATCTCGCCTGGGAATTGTTCCAATTTCCTCAGGCGTTATTTTTCGTGCTGAGATCGACGCCGAGACCGATCTTGGTCGGCTCGCCAAGAGATATATCGATCACGGGCGCTTGGTGCCGAACGGCGTTACGATCGAGATGATGGCAAAACGCTTGCGATCCGAGCGCGTGCGCCAACATGGCTTTGTCTTGGATGGATTTCCCCGCAACACCGATCAAGCGGTTGCCCTCGAGGAGATGCTTAACGAAAACGAGCTTTACCTAGATAGGGCCATTGCCTTGGTTGCCGATGATGAAGTCGTGGTGAAACGGCTCTCCGGCCGTATGGGTTGCACTAAGTGCGGATCGATTTATCACACTCATTCTCGCCCGCCAACTCGCGAGTGGATCTGTGATCACTGCAACAGCCCTTTGTTTATTCGCAGTGATGATCAACCTGAGGCAATCCGGGAGAGATTGCGGATTTACCACGAGACGACGAGTCCGATCATCGACTACTATTCAGGGCAGGGCATCCTTCTGAGAGTCGATGCAACCCACGCCCCGGATGTGATCTATCAGGAAATCCTCGCTGGACTCGACCGATGATCACCCTTAAGTCGCCGAGCGAAATCGATCGGATGCGTGAAGCCGGTCGAATCGTGGCAAAGACGATACGACTGTGCGCTGCGTCCATCGTGCCGGGCAAAACGACTCTGTTGGAGATCGATGCGCTGGGGCGGAGCATCATCGAAGGCGAGGGCGCAGTCCCGAGTTTTTTGGGCTATCGCGGTTATCCCAACTCAATTTGCCTCAGCGTGAACGAGATGGTTGTTCACGGCATCCCGGACGATCGAGTACTTCAAGAAGGCGACATCTTAGATATCGATGTCGGTGCGTGCGTGGACGGCTTTCATGCTGATGCGTGCTGGACCTATCCCATTGGCGAAGTGAACGCAGAAACCCGCAGACTGTTGAATGTCACTCGCGAGAGCCTGTTCCAAGGATTAGCCAAAGCAAAACCAGGCAATCGCGTGGAAGATATCTCGGCAACCATCCAGCGTTATGCCGAGAGAAACGGCTATGGCATCGTAAGAGAGCTGGTGGGTCACGGTATCGGCCGTTCGGTGCACGAGGAGCCTAGCGTGCCGAACTACGGAAAACCTGGCAAAGGTCCGGTTCTCCAGGCGGGCATGACGATTTGTGTCGAGCCCATGGTGAATATGGGGACCCACCGCATCAAGGAACTCGCAGATGGATGGACCATCGTTACCGCCGACTCAAAGTACTCGGCGCACTACGAGCACACTATCCTCATCACCCCTTCAGGGTTCGATATCCTTACAAAGGAGCCTGATCGCTCTGAAAATCACGACTTGGAGTAGGGTTAGGGCGGATCATCAGCCATAATGCTTGTGGGCGAAGCAATTTGCCCCCATCCAAGTATGAGAAGACGATACAAACCGAAAACTAATCAGGACACTGACAAGGAAGAAGCAATTGAGCTAGAAGGTGTAGTTCTTGAGAACCTCCCCAACGCTCGATTCCGTGTGAAAATCGCCGAAGGTGACTTTGAACTTCTCGCTCACGTCAGCGGCAAGATGCGCATGCACTATATCCGGATTTTGCCGGGCGACAAAGTGAAAGTCGAAGTATCCCCGTACGACCTTACCAAAGGTCGAATCACCTATCGCATGCGTTAACGCAGGGTCTGGGTCATGCTGTCGTTGGGAACGGGTCGATATTTCTGGGGCTTGTCCGTTTCCACTAGCGGCTTGACCTTTTCGCCGTTAGCTTCGGCTTCGGCTCGTGAGGCAGCTGATCGGGCGCGCAACTGAGCCTGCATCTGCTTCTTGATCTCCGCAGGATCAGAACTTTCCTTCTTTTCCACTTCCTCAGCGTGTTGAGCGATCTCAGGATTTTCGCTGGCCTTGGTTGAGCTGATGTTGTAGAAGGCGACTCCTCCTACCCCAAGGGCAAGGAACACCACTAACAAATACGGAAATCGCTTTTTCTTTCGCATGGCTGGCCTGCAAGTATGATACTAGAGTAGACACATTTTTCTGCGTCTTCAGTTCCAATTCCATGAACTCCAGAACTCCTACCGTGATCTTGGATGGCTCGCTTGTGGGCGCAGGATCAACAGGGGATTCAGCCTACTGGGAGGGATTGCTGTACGGACTGGGATCATCCTCCTGCGACCTTAGGCTGATTGCGCTTGGGAACGGGAACTCTCCGCCTTCCGATCTCTCGTTCGGCAGCATCCAGTTTCCAGTGTCGCAAAGTCAAAATCGGAGATTGTGGAATCTAGTGCGGTTTCCACTGTTGGCTCGAAAGCTCAAAGCGGATGTCGTGCATACGCAGTACAATTTCTCTCCGCTGTTTAGGGTCCCGGTCATTACCACGATTCATGACGTGTCTTTCTTCATTGGATCGGACTGGTTCGAGCCGAGAGATCGCGCCATCCTGCAACGGATGATTCCCAAATCTGCTGCTCGTGCCGCATCGATCATCACGGTGAGCCAAACCAGCAAACGGGAGATCGAGGAGCATATCCCTGCTGCTGCCGGAAAGGTTGAGGCTATCTACAACGCACTTGACCCCCGATTTTCTCCTCCCGAAAGGCGACAGGCGATGGAGATTTTGGAAGGCAGCCTGGGCCTGAAAGCGCCGTTTGCACTAACAGTCGGCACGCGTTGGCCACGGAAGAACATGAAACTGGCAGTCCAGGCGATCATGGAGTTGGGGGAATCTGAGGCCCTGCGATTGGTGGTCTCGGGGAAGGCAGGGTGGGGACCAGAGCTCGAGCACCCTCGCATTGTTCGGCCGGGCTTTGTTTCCCGGTTTATCCTGGGTGCATTGTATGCGGCCTCAGAAATGTATCTGGCACCAAGCTTCCACGAGGGATTTGGCATACCGTTGCTGGAGGCTTGGGCTGCCAAAACTCCGGTCATCTGCAGCAAGGGAGGTGCGCTTCCGGAGGTTGCGGGCGATGCGGCAGCGGTAATGCCCGATTTTAATGTCTCGACGTGGACTGCCGCCATCCGCCAGCTTCGAACGGAATCCGGTAAAGTTTCGGCACTGGTCGAGCGAGGTGAGGAGCGTTTGGCTCATTTCTCGTGGTCCGATTCGGCCCAAAAGACGATTGCCGTCTACAAAAAGGTGATGCAAGTTGATCGATCCTGAGTTTTTGGCGATTCTCGCCTGCCCACGCTGCGACGAACGTCCGCCTCTCACTGAAGAAGGTGACTTTCTGATCTGTTCGGTGTGTGGCTTTGGCTATCCGGTGCTGGACGGCATTCCACATCTGCTGGTCGAAGAAGCGATAGCTCCGGATGATCTAAAGGAACGAATACATGGTAGCAACTGACCTCAAAGCACTGGTGCTGTACGGGCCGAACCTCAATCTAACCGGATTTCGGGAGCCCGATCTTTATGGCAAGAAGCCGCTCGAAGACATCGACGCAGAGCTCCGAGAGGAGGCCGAAAAGCTGGGAATAGAGCTTCGAATTCTTCAGTCGAACCACGAAGGGGTTCTGATCGACACCATCCAAGAGAACCGCAAATGGGCAAACGCCATTATCATCAATCCGGGAGCGCTGACGCACTACTCAATTGCTCTACGCGATGCTCTTTCAAGCGTTCGGCTGCCAGTTTTTGAGGTGCACCTTTCCAATATTTACGCGCGGGAGGAGTTTCGGCACCATTCGGTGATCTCGCCGATCTCGGTGGGTTGCATCGTGGGTTGCGGCGGATACGGCTTTATATTGGCCCTCCAAGCCGTGCGAAACTTGATCGCGGAGGTGGTCTAGACGATGAACGATAATTTGAATCGAGTTCGAAAGGCGATGGACGCGCAAGGGGTTTCGGCCATGCTTGTGTCCGACATCGGCAACCTGCAGTGGCTGACTGGATTTACGGGTTCCTCTGGGTTGGGGGTTGTTACGGATTCCCAAACGGTGTTTCTCACAGACAGCCGCTATACCTTGCAGGCTCAGCAGGAAGTCGTTGGGTTTGAAGTCATCACCTTTGGCAGCCCCAAGACCCTCAATATGGTCCTGGCCGAGGAACTCTCAGGACGCCAAATCAACCGGATCGGATTCGAGCCGAGTTGTTCGTACACCACATACGAAGGTTGGCGAAAGGAAGCACCAGGTGTCGATTTCGAGCCCAAGCCGGACTTGCTGCCTCCGTTAAGGATGATCAAAACCTCCGAAGAGATCGCCAAAATACGGGCAGCCTGCAATTTGGCCGACGCATGCTTTGACCATGTACTGCGGATGATCCAGCCGGGCGTGTCTGAATACGATATCGCCCTAGACATCGAGTTCTTTATTCGCCGACAAGGAGCCGCTCTGGCTTTTGATGTCATCGCGGTATCCGGGCCGAATAGCGCAAAACCGCACGGCAAACCGAGCGAGAAGAAGCTTGAGAGCGGCGATTTTCTGACTCTGGACTTCGGCGCGCGATTGGACGGCTACAACAGCGACATCACCAGAACTGTGGTGGTTGGGCAAGCGAGCGATCGCCATAAGATGATCTACAACCGAGTCCTGGAATCCCAAATGGCGGCAATCGATGCCTTAAAACCAGGCGCGAACGGCAAAGAAGTCGATCTCCTGGTTCGGTCGATCTTGGACAAGGACAATCTTTCGCAGTACTTCGGGCATGGATTGGGTCACGGTCTCGGACGCGCTGTCCATGATTACGGTGGATTGTCGCAGACCAAGGACCAACCGATCGAGCCAGGACAGGTTTGGACCGTCGAACCAGGGGTGTACATTCCAGGATTTGGCGGTGTCCGCATCGAAGACGATATCGTAGTGACCGAATCCGGGTGCGAGATCTTGACGACATCGCCCAAGCATCTGCTCGAGCTCGGGGCCTAACGTTCGTGGATTCTGCTTCGGCAACCGTTCAGGACTTGGTACTCGCACCTGGTTGGGTGCCATGGTCCTGGAAGTTGCCGAGCGGAAGTCTGGTCGGGATCTACGGACAAGCATCATCTGGCCGAAGCCGTCTGCTAGAGGTGCTGCTCGGGATGCGGCGCGGTGCGAAAGGCAGCGTCAAGCTAAGCGGACCGAGCGTGTTGGCTGGGCCGCCAACCACGATCCGCAATATGACCCCCCAAGCCTACGCGGTCCAGATAGCGGGCAACCATCGAAAAGAACAGATCGCCGAGGCGTTGTCCCTCACTGGCCTTTGGGACTGCCGGAGAACGGTCGTTGGGAATTTGCCTTCTGGACATGCCGCCGCTGTCGAAATGCTTCCCGTGCTGCTCTCTGCGTCGCCGATAAAGGGTCTGGACCTCCAGCTAGATCGAGTGGACCCTTGGCACCTTCCGCGGATCATGGAGCAGATGAAGTCCCTTTGCGAGAGCGGACAGACCTTTTTGGCCGTTACCAACCGGCCGGAGTTGGGACTCCTCTGCGATCATTTGATCGTGTTGGCAGGTCATCGTGTGGCGTTCGCCGGCACAGTCGACGACCTGCTCGATTCTGTCGGGCCCCAGGAACTTCACATCGAAACATCCGACAACGCCTTCGTCTCCAACATTGTTAAACCTTTTGTTCTGGAGATTGACGAGACGCCGTACGGACTGAAAATCACGACTCACATGGGTCAGGAATTGAGCGCCAGGCTCATCACTGAGGGCTACGGCAAGGTGGAAGCGATTCACCACCGGAAGCCGAGCCTCCAGGACGCGATCACCTCAATTGCGCACCGCAGACCCAGTCTTGGGTTGGACTTGAGCGGAACCGATGGTATAATAGCCGCCGGAGGAAAATCTGTTTGATTTACGTTGTTGTTCAGCCGAACGAATCAATTGACGGAGCGCTAAAGCGATTTGGCATGAAGCTCCAACAAAGTGGTGTATTGCGCGAATTGAAAGAGCACGCACACTACGAGAAACCGAGCGAGAAGCGCCGAAGAGCGCGACGTCGCACTCGACGCAGCTAAGGAAGGCCCGAGCCACGTCAGACGCTTTGGCCACGGACCAGGCCACGTCGACGTCCTCGTATGAAACCTCACAGTTACCCCTTTTCGAAAGCTGACACCGTCCAATTTGCACCCTGTTTTTGGGAAGCGCTCCCAGAAGCGGGGTTCGTTCGTTTGTATTTGCAGGTGAACGATGCGAGTTGACGTGGTTTCCAACTACCCGAAGAGGTTGGCTTATGAGCCGATTCGTCGGGCGATCCGAAGCGCCTTTACTTCAGCCGAGGAAGAAACTCAAATCTCGGTGCTGCTCACCACAGATGAGGAGGTCGCTCGTTTGAATCGTGACTTCCGTGGATTGGACGAGGCGACGGACGTCCTGACCTTTCCTTCCATCGAAAACCCGCTGGGGCATCTGGGAGACATCGCTATCAGCGTCGATACCGCCGAACGTCAGGCCAGAGCGAGAGGCTCAAAGCGGGATGTCGAACTGCAGTTTCTTGCGATCCACGGTGCGTTGCACTTGCAGGGAATGGATGACCAATCCGAGCGCGAGCGCAAAGCGATGATCGACAAGATGAACGAGATTGCCTTTGAGTTGGGCTTGCCACCCGATCCTGACTGGAGTTCCATCCACCACTAATATGGTTAGGCCCGGCGACATCATCCAACCGTTTCGCGTTGCCATTAACGGCCTCGTGCACACCTTCCGCACGCAGCGCCATATGCGTATTCACCTCTACGTCACCTTGGCGACGGTGGCTTTGGCTCTCGCACTGAACCTCCGGGTCCGAGAAGTCCTTGTGCTGCTGTTCATGATCACCTTTGTCTTGGTGGCAGAGATGTTCAATAGCGCGATCGAGGCCACTGTTGACTTGGCGTCGCCGAACTACCACCCGCTGGCAAAGTTCGCCAAGGACATTGCGGCTGGAGCCGTCCTCGTCACCACGATCATGGCAATCCTTGTCGGTCTGCTGGTGGCGGCCGGTGATGACACGTGGGATCGCATTCGGGTGTCTCTGACCTATGGCTCTATCGGATTGCCCGTGCCAGCCAAACTGGGTTTGGGCGCAATCATGCTCTTTTTCATCATCGTTATCGGAAAAGGGCTGGGCAAGCGGGGACAGGTGCTTCGTGGGGGTCTGGTGAGCGGCCACGCGGCGTATGGATTCTTCATAGCCGGAGCAATTGTGTTCATTACAGATCAGCCCTTGGTCTCGGGACTTGGGCTGCTTCTAGCTATGATCATCGCTCAAAGCCGATGGGAAGCCAAGATCCACAGTATTTTCGAATTGACTCTCGGCGGAACCGTAGGCCTAGTAATGGCCTGGGTATTGTTCGCAATTTTGCCAAAATAAATAACTGATATCTCGGAATCGATGAAAGCGAAACCAAAAGAACGTGGCCGGCAACATGGAGAAGACCCTCCATCGCGCCGGAATCTGTTGAACCAAATAGTTGCGATAACGATCTTGTTCGGTGTGCCCGCAATGGTGCTGGCCCAAGGCGATAAGTTGCCGTTGTCTGAAGCTTCCGAGATTGCGCTTGTGCCCAGCATCGCGGCCATCGTCCTATTTGTTGCGTTGAATGCAGTGTTCAGTGCTGCCTGGAGTTCGCTTGAATTCCTGCGCCCCTCACATTTGCGTTCTTCGGAACGCACGGATAAGGAAATCGAGGTGCTGAACTGGCTGCTGGCCAACAAACCTCAGGCGCTTGCGGGGTTGACTCTCTGTCGCCAAACAATTTCCTGGTGGGTAGTCATGCTCAGCCTGATTCCTGCTTACGCTGTTACGACCCATTACGTCAAGGAAGACTCGTCTCCGACCCTCTGGCTCGTGCTGTTCTTTTGGCTCGGCATTGCCATCCCTATCGCAGGAATCAACATGATCATCGGCGAGCTGGCTCCGAGAGCCTACGCCGCCTTGCGGCCCGCGCAGGTTGCCTATCGCCTGAGAAAGCTGATTCTACTCACGAGCGGACTGTTTTATTTCCCGGCGAAGCTTTTGGTTTTGTCCGCAAACTTGGTCACGCGACGTTTTGGAGCCCAAGCCAGCTTCGTTGTGAGCAACCACACCGAAGAGGAAATCAAGAGTCTTGCGGAAACGGGACAGGAGTCTGGAGAAATCGAGCCGCAAGAACGACAGTTGCTCCACTCGGTATTCGAATTTGGGGACACCATTGCCCGGGAGATTATGACCCCTCGGGTGGATATGGACGCCGCTCCCGTCAACTCGACCTTGGAAGATTTGGTCAAGCTCGTTACTGAGACGGGCCACAGTCGAATCCCCGTGTACATCGACACGGACGACCAGATCATTGGCCTGATCCATGCAAAGGACCTCTTAGAAGCGCGCCTTCAACCCGAGAAGCCGGTGAATTTGCGGACCATGATCCGCCCGGTGGTCTTTGTGCCCGAGAACAAGAACATCGGTGATCTGTTGGCCGAGCTTCGGAGCAATCGCAGCCAGATGGCGATCGTTCAAGACGAGTTTGGCGGCACTGCTGGCTTGGTAACCATCGAAGACATTGTCGAGGAACTCGTTGGCGAGATCGTAGACGAATACGACCGTGAGACTGCAGCAATTGTCAAGAACGGCGTGGGTTGGATCGTGAGCGGAAAAGTCAACATCTACGACCTGAACGCTGCCGTTGGGTCCGATTTCGAATCGGACGAGTTTGACACCATTGCGGGCTACGTGTTCGGCCTTTTCGGCCGCCAGCCAAAAATCGGTGACTCAGTTGAAGATGACCAGTATCGATTTCTGGTGGAGGAAACTGATGGCCGACGGATCCGTACGCTACACGTCATGCCTCTCAACGAGGAATCCGAGAAGATCGAAGTCGTATGACCCGGTAACGGTAGAATAAATTTGTGTGGTGAAGTTTGTTCACCCTCCCCCAAGGGTCTATTGAGACTCTTTTGAAAGGTGCTTGTAATATGAAAATCTTGGCATGCGTGGCCGCGGCGTTCGTGGCTCAATTTGGGTTTGGCGCAATTCTCTTCGACCAGATGACCAACCCCACATCGACAATCATTCCCTCATCGTGGGTTACCCCAGACGGGTCAGATTCCGACACCTACTCCTGGGATAACTTCCTCCTGCCGTACGACTCGACCATCAACGAAGTATGGTGGGTCGGTGGAGGTGGCCCTATCACGGGATTCACCGTGCGGTTTTACACCGGTCTCGCATCAGCGCCAGATCTGCAGCCGACTATTTCGGCTCTTCCAGAGAGCGAGACTTCCGCTGATTATCTGAAGGGCTACAGATTCCAGAACAAGGCTAACGAAACCCAAATCGCGGGCACATCTCTCTACCAATATCACGTGAACTTGCCGACGCCACTCGCGCTCCAAGCCAACAAAGTCTATTGGATCAAAATCGAGGCCGATACCACAAGTTTTCCGAGTTGGGGACTTGCTCAGGCGAGCCACGGACGAGACACAGGTCACTTTCGATATATCACCGGGCTCCACATGTTCCAGCGGGTTCCCGGTTCTGAGGCGTTTCAGCTCATCGGCACGGTTCCGGAGCCAGCCAGTCTTTCTGCAATTGCACTCGGACTGGTGGCCGTCATGCGCCGCCGCTCACGCTGAGTATTTACCGCTCCTTTAGTTTCAGGGCTTCCTCGCTAAGGCGAAGGAGCCCTGTCGGTTTTGATACGCGATCAACATCCAAAATTCGCTGTAGAATTTGGTTGGAGCGATCGATATAGCAGTGACGAATAAACCTCTCAAAGTCGGCATCGTAGGTTGCGGAGCCATCTTTTCCACACACGCCGACGCACTCAAAGAAATCAGCGGCGCAGACCTTTTTGGTGCCTGTGACATTGTGCCCGAGCGGGCTCAGACGATGGCGGAGAAGTACGGGGTCCGTCCCTTCTCGAAACTCAGCCAGATGCTTCCGCACGTGGATATGGTCACTGTCGCGGTGCCTTCTGGGCTCCATGCACAATTGGCAACCCAAGCGGTTAAGGCAGGAAAAATCACCTTGGTCGAGAAGCCGATCGATGTCAATCTGCGGAAGGCAGAAGCATTGGTGCAACTAGCAAAGGACAAGAAAGTCCCGTTGGGAGTGATCAGCCAGCACCGATTTGCCAAGGATATCCAGCGAGTGAGGGAGGCGATTCAATCCGGCGAGCTGGGCAAGCTCTACCAAGCGGACGTTGTCGTCAAGTGGCTGAGGACCCAAGCCTATTACGACAGTGGTGAGTGGCGCGGCACTCACAAGCTGGATGGCGGCTGTCTGATGAATCAAACTGTCCACTATATCGACATGCTGCAGTGGATCACGGGTGGAGTCAAAGCGGTCCAAGCAATGATGAAGACTGCTGCTCACGACATGGAGGCCGAAGACATAGCCTATGCGCTGGTCGAATTCAAGAACGGTGCACTCGGGCTGATCCACGGCAGTACCTGCTGCTATCCAGGTTTCTCGGAGCGGATCGAGGTCCACGGAGCCCATGGATCCGTGATGCTGGAAGGCGACACCATTCGGCTCTGGTCTATCGACCCAGCTAGTGTGGGTAACGGAAAGTACGGAAACGGGGTCAATGCACAGCCAACTCCTAACCACTCCATGCACGAACTAGCGGCCGGAAATCCGACTGGAGCAAGCGACCCGACTGCTATCTGGGGCGAACAGCACAAACTCCAAATTCAGGATTTTGTAGATTCTGTTCACTCCGGCAAAAGGCCGTTCATTGCCGGTGAGGATGCACTCGAGCCGCTCAAGATCATTCGCGCAATCTACAAGAGTGCGAGTAAAAAGGGGCGGAGGATCGAGGTCAATCCGTGATCCGATTCGGGGTCTGCGTTCCGTACAATCTGGTAACGAGCGCGTTGAGACTGGGGGCCGATTATGCCGAGGTGCCGGGCCACTCTGCAGCGGAATTTGTTGCCCAACAGCAAGATCAACTCCCCAGCAGCATCGAAGCTACCAACTTGTTTTTTCCGGAGGGATACAATTTGTTTTCCGATCCGGAAGGTAAGATCGTGGCGCACGCAAAGACAGCCATCGCCGCCGCCTCCAAACTCGGAGTCAAGGTGATGGTTTTGGGTAGTGGAGGTGCGCGCCGCGCTCCAGCGGAGATGGACCCTGACGAAGCGCTGGAGAAGTTCGTGCTGTGGGCGTACCAATTGGACGATCTCGCGGCCCAATTCAAGATGCGCGTTGCTCCGGAATCCCTTTCGCCCGAAGAAACGAACGTTGGGACCGAGCTTCGGCCCCTGGCGCACCTCCTGCTCCACAAGGGACTCGCTTTTACGGCCGATTCGCGGCACATCCTCCGAGAGTTGACCACAATTTCAAAAGCGATTCCCGCGACACCCATTCACGTGCACCTGGCCATGCCCGATGGGTCGCCGCCTCGGGCTCATTCGCTGGAACTTCAGAGCTTTGCGGCCCGGCTCCTAGATTTGGGGTACTCAGGTCGGGTCTCGCTGGAGTGTCGCTGGACAGACTTTGAAAGCGAACTTCCCGCAGCGCTCAGTGCAGCACGAAACCTGTTTCGGGGAGCCGCTTGATCGCGGTCGTTCCAGCTGCGGGGCTGGGCACCCGAATGGCGGAGATCACCGGAGGCGAACCCAAAGAACTCCTGCCGCTGGGCGGGGTCACTGTCATAGAACATGTCCTGAATGAAGTACTGGCGGTGGCCGACAGGGCGATCGTCGTGGTCTCTCCGGCCAAGCGATCCGTGATGGACCGTCTCGAAAACATGGGCCATATAGAATTCGCCCTCCAACTGACTCCCGCAGGGTTTGCCGACGCTTTGGCGTGTGCTGGCAAACAGGATGAGGATGTTCTCATCGCAGTGCCCGATGTTGTGCTCCGGGGACAGCTCATTTCGCGATTGGCCGAGTCCAGCGCTGGTGCAGCCGTCGCTTACCGGAACATCCAACCGGAACACCGCCATCGCTACGGGATTTTGGAAATGGATGAAAACCATAGGGTGGCCAGAATCATCGAGAAGCCGATGGAAGGCCAAACAGAGAGCTGTTGCGCGATTGCAGGAAGATGGTTCCTGTCTCGAGCTCTGTGGAATCGGTTCATCGACTGGGCCGTATCCCATGGTTCCCAGAGCGTGACGGATTTCCTCGCCAGTAGAGTCGAACTTGGTGAACAAGTCCAAAGCTGTCCCCTTCTCGAGGGCGAAGACCTGTTCGATTGCGGGTCGGTGGACGGATATCGAGCCGCAGTGGAGGCTCTTGGTCCATGAAAATCCGCACCTCAGCCCCGGGCCGATGCGGAATGGTCGGCAACCCGAGCGACATTTACGGAGGATTCGTTGTGTCTTGCTCGGTTCCGCTTCGGGCACATTGCACTCTCGAACTTGGAGGATCTGGAGCCCTGCCGGATGACACTCGAATTTGGGATGCCGTGATGGCGAGGTTCCCGCTGGGCGGAACCTCGGTTGAGTGGACAACGGACATTCCGAAATCGCGAGGAATCTCCGGATCGACAGCTTTGCTCGCGGCCACGCTTTTGGCTGTGCTCATCGCCCGCGCCGACGATCCAGCGTCGGTGTTCTCGATGCTTGGCGAGAGCCCGGGCCGTCGGGGGCGGAGTTCCGACGAAGGAGGAACGAGGGTGTGGCTCGGGCCCGGCGGCCCAGAGACCGGACCGCTTTCGGAGCTTTGGAGAACAAGTTTTGCGGAACTTGTCCGGGACGTCGAACTCAACGATGCGGGGATTATCTGCGGATACCAAGATGCGCTCATGATCTCCCACGGCGGCCTAAGGTGGATGGACTTTGCCGGGAAGCACCCGATCGACTCGGGTCCGCCGCCGACCACGGAGGAAATTAGCTGCGGTATCTCGGCTGATGATGGTGGTTTGCCATTCCTGCTCATTTCCACGGATGTCGAGCGGCTGAGCGGAGGTGTGCACGGTCCGATGCGTGAGCGATGGCTCAATGGGGATCAGCAGGTCGTGCAGGCCATGGATCGTATTGCCGAACTTGGGCGA
Source organism: Armatimonadota bacterium (assembly GCA_018268255.1). GTDB lineage: Bacteria > Armatimonadota > Fimbriimonadia > Fimbriimonadales > Fimbriimonadaceae > UBA2391. The sequence continues at coordinate 474,384 of JAFDWX010000001.1, forward strand.
TTGGGACGAACATTTCTTGAATCTGGTGATCTCTACAGCCTGGGTCAGGCAATGACTGAGAATCATGCATTGGTCGCTGAACTCGGTGGCTCCGGCGCGGAAATCGACCATCTTATCGCCGAATGCTTGGCAAACGGCGCAACCAGCGCAAAGCTCGCCGGGGCTGGCCTCGGTGGCACCGTGATCGCACTCACGCAGGATCCCGTGACCCTGACCAAGGCATTGTCTGGATGTGGATATCGGTTGTTTGAAAGGCCAGCGCCAACTTTCGGAGTCTCGATAGACTCGTGATCCGCGATTCGATATTGCGGTGCTTCGACAGAAAGGGCCGGGACAGATACGTGCCTCTGTATACTGGGATGAGTGATCGTTCCACTCGTTCTAGCTGCCATGAGTCTTGCTCCCATAACAATCGTCGACTGTCCACCACCGGGGCCCAGTCCGTACTATCTCAGTAATCGGGCACCGCTCAAGGACGTTCCGCTGACAAAGCTTCCCGTTACAGCCTTCAAACCCGGTGGATGGCTCAAAAAATCACTGGAGCTTCAGCGGGACGGGTTGACGGGTCATCTCATGGAGATCTCCAAATGGCTGACCAAAGAGGACAACGCCTGGTTAAGTCCGACCGGTAAGGGCAAATACGGGTGGGAAGAGTTGCCCTATTGGTTGAGGGGCTATTCGCGAGTGGGTTATGTGCTGAACGACTCGAAGATGTTGGCAGAAACGAAGGTTTGGGTTGAGGGGACGATCAAATCTGCCCGACCGGATGGCGATTTCGGCCCAATCGTGGATCACCGAGGTGGCTTTCGAGACCTTTGGGCTCAAATGCTCATGCTGCAGGTTCTGCAAGGGTGGTACGAGTTCACGGGAGACAAGCGAGTCATCGACCTGATGACCAACTACTTCAAGTTCCAACTCACGGTGCCCGACGACAAATTCTTGAAGGACTATTGGGAGAACAGCCGGGGCGGAGACAACTTGGCTAGCGTCTACTGGCTCTATAACATCACGGGTGACAAGTTCCTTCTTGAGCTCGGCACCAAAATCGACAAGAACACTGCGAATTGGCGACGGCTCGGGAGTCTGCCGAACTATCACAACGTGAATATCGCCGAGTGCTTCCGCGAGCCGGGGACCTATTACCTCCAAAGCCACAATCCGGCCGATTTGGAGGCGACATACCGCAATTTCGATTTCATCCGAGAGAAGTTCGGGCAGGTGCCTGGCGGAATGTTCGGCTCAGACGAAAACTGTCGTCCCGGGCACGACGATCCCCATCAGGCAACCGAGACTTGTGGGTTTGTCGAGCAGATATTGTCAAACGCGGTGCTCATGTCCATCACAGGCGATCCCAAGTGGGCCGCCAACTCCGAGGACGTGGCTTTCAACTCGCTGCCTGCGGCTTTGATGCCGGATTACCGGTCACTTCGGTATCTCACAGCACCTAACATGGTGGTCAGTGATGCGAAAAACCACGCTCCTGGTATTGCCAATGCTGGTCCGTTCCTGGTGATGAATCCGTTTGGCAGTCGATGCTGTCAGCACAACCACACGAGTTCGTGGACGAGCTACTTGGAAGGTTCATGGATGGCAACATCTGATAAGGGCCTGGCAGCTGTACTGCTCCACGAGGGTGAAGTTACGGCAAAGGTTGGCAGTGGGCAAGAGGTGGTCATTAAGACTAAAACCAAGTACCCATTCGAGGAAGATGTCGTGATGACTGTGGAGACAAAATCAGCGCTCCGATTCCCGCTTTACATCCTGATACCATCTTGGGCGAAAGGCGCTACTGCGGCAGTCGCGGATCTCAATGTGGAAGCCGCTCCAGGGAAATACCTTTGTCTGGACCGCGAATGGAAGTCGGGTGATTCTGTTAAGTTGCATCTGCCCATGAAGCCCGAAGTGCATGTGTGGGATCAAATGCGCGACAGCGTAAGCGTCAACTATGGTCCTCTCACCCTGTCCCTCAAAATCAAAGAGAAGTACAACGTGCTGGATGGCACGCAGGCCAGTCAAGGCGACTCTGGATGGATCGATGGCGTGGATAAGTCCAACTGGCCCACTTACGAGATTCTGCCGGATTCAAAGTGGAATTACGGCTTGGTTGCCGCACCAACCTTCGAGGTCGTGCGAACGGCATGGCCTGCCGATGACTACCCATTCAGTTTGGAAACCTGTCCTCTTGAGGTGGTGACCACAGGGAAGCAGATTCCCGATTGGGGGATCGATCAAGACTGGCTCTTGGCGATTTTGCCGAAGAGCCCTGTGAAGGTTACGACTCCCGACGAGCCAATCACGCTGGTGCCGATGGGAGCCGCGCGGTTGCGCATTTCGGCGTTTCCGGTTGTGAAGTAAGGAGTCACCGGGTGGAAGGAAAATTCCACGCCATAGCTCGGGTGGCGTGGAATTCTCTTGTACTTAAACTTACCTAGCCGGAATGGTGTCCGTGCCGTACTCGTAAACGTCTTCGATTTGGGCTGCAGACTTGCCATTCATCGGAGCGTTGAAGCGAAGAACTTTGGGCAGACTCGTTGACGGATCGACGTAGAGTTCGATGGGGCTGAACGGTCCTTTCAGCGTGAACTTATCGAGTTGCTCGCCATTGAAGGTCACTTTGCGCTCGATGTTCCAGCGGTCGGCATCGTCCAACAGCTTCAACAAGTACTCGACCGTGGTTTTTCCGCTTGAGAACGACGTAATCTTGCCGTTCTTATCGACCATCACGGTGCTTGCCTGTTTGCGGGTGACAGAGCGGCTTCCTTCTTTGGAACCGTTCACTTCCACCTCGATTTGGCCGCCGGCCGACTGGTTCACATGAACCTTGCCTTCGAGTTCCGCAGGGAGCTTGTCAACTTCTTTGCCGTTGACAACATACTTGCGGACCTCGTTGCCATTTTGGTCGCGGGTCACCTTGACTTCGATCGTCTGCTGGCCTGCCTTCGGCTCAGGGCCGTTCGAGTCGGTTACCACAATGTGCTTTTGACCACTGTGCTCATCGCCTTCCAGCTTGATGAGCGCGCCTTCGAGCGGATTGGTGCTGATGTTGGGCAGCTCCGATTCTGGAACGGGCTTGCCCTCGGCATCAAAATAGGTGCGAGTCGCTTTTTCGCCGTCCACATTGGTCTGCGAGATGAGCGTTCGCTTGCCACCTTGAATGCTGAATGAGCGGATGACATAGTCTCGAGCGCTTCGAATAGCTTTGGCGACCGTCGCCGGTGTGGCTAGAGCGCGAGTAGGGGCGAAAAAGAACGTGGCAGCCATGGCGGCGCCTGCGACGAGTGCGACGGGGATTCCGATCTTTCCAATGGTCTTCAAAGTATGTTTCTCCTGATGGCGGTATTGGATGGTGCGGATCAGTTCCCCTTTGGCTTCTGGCCGAGGCATTTCTTCCCTCAGCTTCTGGATTTCCTGATCGATGTTCATCGTGGATTCTCCTGGTGGGCCTCGTTGAGCAGAGATTGCAGTTTCTGGCGTGCGTAATGCAGATGAGATTTGATGGTTCCGGGTTTAACGCCGGTCACCGTCGAGATTTCTTCGATACTCAACTGCTGGACTTCGTACATCAAAAACGACTCCCGCTGACCCGAGGGTAACTGATGCAGGAGGCCAAGCAGCGTCACACGGTCGTCCACTTGCTCGATTGCCGGATCGCGCCTACCGCGCAGAATGTCCAGCGGCAAAGTGACTTTTCGTTTCCGTCGCCAAGCGATGTACTCTCGAAACGCGATGCGGTGGAGCCAGGTCTTGAGGCTGGAGTCACCGCGAAAGTTCTGGATGGCTTGACAGGCTTGCACAAACGTCTGCTGGGCGAGATCCTCGGCAGTTTCAGTGTGCCGAGTCAGATGTTTTAGAAAGCGGTAGATGTCATCGTAATGCTGATGCACCCAGTCCGTGGGCGCGCCAGGTTGGTTCGTGGTCCGTTCTGCCAAAGCCAGCCGAGATTCGAGAATCATCTTTCTCCTGTACCGGTAATAGAGTGCGTTCGTGGCCGAACGGTTGAACAGCGCTTGAAAAATCCAGGAACGCCCCGAATGGCAATCGTATAATACGAGATCATGAGTCCAATCGAAATTTCGCTCAAATTAGGTGAGGTGCGAGATCAGCTCGTTCACCTTGGGGTGAGCAAGCTGTCGATATTTGGCTCGGCGGCCAAGTCAGCACTTACGGAAGGGAGCGATTTGGACTTTCTCGTTGAATTTTCAAGTGGGCCAACGTTCGACCAATACATGAGCCTAAAGGAACTCTTGGAAAGGGCCTTTGGTACAAGTATCGATCTGGTTACCCTGGGTGCTCTTCGGGACGAACTTCGGAAGTCCATCTTGGATACGGCGGTTCGGGTTGCGTAGGGAGAGACTATTCCTCTCGGATATCGTGGGTTCCTGCACCAAGATTGAGAGGTACCTCCAAGACAAGACGGAAACGGACTTTGAATCTGATGAAATCCTCTTCGATGCGGTTGTACGCAATCTGCAAATCATCGGAGAGGCTGCTCGAGTCTTGCCAGAGGATATTCGCTCTCTAGCACCGGATATTCCATGGAACCGAGTGGTGGGGCTCCGACATATTTTGGTGCACCAGTACTTTGGAATTGACGCCGCTATCCTTTGGGATCTATGCCAAAACTATTGTCCAAACATAAAAAGAGCGGCTGAAACTCTCCAGAACTCCTTAGAGAACCTCTGATATCGCGCTTTTCCATGTGGGCAACCTTCCCTGTGGGCGTCCACCCAGTAAGGAATACCTCCATGGAGATTGAAAACAACAACGAATTTCCTGAATCCGATCCTCGACATCACATGATGAAGATTGGTGCTGAACTCAAGGGTCTCGCGGAACACGCCCGAGAAGATATGGGAAAGATCGATGATCTGCGGGGCAAGGTCTTGCTGGAAACAACTGCTGAGGTGCTCCTCGGCTTGGCGAAGGCTCACGATGACTTTGTCGCCGGGGAAGAAGAAGGGATGCGGCTACAATAGCGCATGGCCACATTGGACGACGTACGGCGCATCTGCTCCGAACTGGAAGGGGCGGTCGAAGGCTCGCCGGATTTTGGCTTTGGCGTCTTGGTCAAGGGCAAAGTCAAAGGGTATGTATGGTCGTGGAAAGAGCGCGTTGAACCAAAAAAGCCCCGCGTGGAGAACCTTGAGGTCGTTGCGATCCGCTTGCCCAATCTGCTAGCCAAGGAGGTCTTGGAGAACTCGTCTCCAGGATGGTGGGTGGATGACCCGCACTATCACGGGTATCCCGCTGTGTTGGTGAGGTTGGAGAAAATCTCGGTTGAAGAGTTGGCAGATTTGTTAATTGAGGGTCACAACACTTTTCGCTCTGGAAAATAACCACTTCGCCGAGTGCTATTTCTCAAAATACACTCGCCCGAAGGCTCGGACGAACATTTCCAGCGGAACCGAAAACACACCATCATCGAGCTTGTAGCCATTGACCGGACTCTCTTCCCCTTTGGGGGAAAAATCGTTGCCGTGCGGGTTCCACAGCGTCACCTTATCGGTGGCTGGGTCGTAGCCGAACACGGCGTAGGCATGGTTCGGTGAGATGCTGCGCGGCATCGTATTTTTTCCTGTTGAGGCCAGCACCAATCGATGCTCTGCGACCGCTTGAGGAATCGCCGACCGGAGAGGCTTCATTTTGGCCTCGAGTAACTCTGCAGAAACCTCTTTCTTGTAGTCTCCGATCAGCGCGGTGGAAACAAATGCATGGCCGGTGAGAATCCGAGCCGCAGCGCTGGTGCTTCCCCCGCGCATGGTGTCGGTGGCCATTTTGGTCTCGCCTTCTTTGATGCGGCGGGTTCCGTATGCATTCTCCATCACCCGTATCCACAGCCCCGCTTGGGTACTGGACCCAACCATGGCGAGTTCGGTATCAGTGAGTTTGGCAACCTGGATTTCCTTCCCATCCGGGAACCTCACCATGTACCCATCGGCATTGCGCCGAACCATCTTTTTGATGGTGTTGGGATCCCGCTGTACGATGGCACCCAGGGGAGCCAGCATAAAGCAATCGCCCAACGATCCCTGCCGGATGTCGTTGAGTGTAGGTCCGTCCGAATCAAACAGGGCTCGCTCACCAGCTCGGCTGAGTCTTCGGAAGCAGGCGGCATAGGACGCCTGCAACGAACCAGGCGTTGCCAAGTATGCCTTTCGCTGCTTCTTAGCCTCGTCGGCGGCTGTGCCCTTCGCCAAAACCAGACGCTCTGGCTTGTAGTTTTCAAACCAATCCTTGTTCAGTTCCGGTAGAGGTGGAATCGCCACGACGAACCATCCATGAAGTGCAGCCAACGCAGCGGCCTGCTCGCCACGGTTTTGCGGATCGAGAGCAGCAGAATCCACCTCAAGCTGGGTCAGTTTGCCATCGTGGTCCTTGTCCCAACTTTCAAAGGCCTTCAATACGGCCTGGGAAAATGGTGTCGGAGCGGGAGCCTTGGTTGCGGGCTGGTTCAGCAAACCAAGGGCGAAGAACAACGAAGCGGCAAACATCAGAAAGTGTGGACGTTGCGGCTTGGAGTTCTGTTCACCATGGAAGCGGAGGGGCTCGGATAGACTGGCTTTCAATGATCTCGCGACGAGAGCTTCTGCAGCGCGCTGGGCAACTCTATTTGGGTTCGCAGTTGGCACCTTTTGCCAGCGCCCTTGGGAGCTCCGGCGGCGTCAAAGGATCGATGCGGTGCATCAATGTTGTCAATTTCATCCGCGCGGTGGAGCCGAGGTTCAAGATGAATCTCATGGAGCCGGTGGAAAGGCAAATGGAGATCATTCTCCACCACAAGCTTCCCGCAACGTGGCTGCTCCAACTCGACGCGCTGGTCTCTGGCCCGTTCGTGCCTTATCTCAAGGCTCATAGGGCCAAGAACCACGAAGTCGGCTTCTGGTTCGAGATGAATGAGTTGCACTGCAAAGCGGCTGGAGTCGAATGGCGCGGCCGGCCCGCTTACGAATGGGACCATATTCCACACGTCGCCTTCACCATCGGCTATACCCAGGACGAGCGGATCAAGTTGGCCGATACGGCCATGGCCCAATTTAAAAAGATCTGGGGGCATTTTCCTCACTCGGTGGCGAGTTGGAACCTAGATAGCTTCACTATCGCGCACCTTGTGGAGAAATACAAAGTCGATGCATTCGCCGTGTGCCGGGACCAGATCGCTACCGATGGGTTCACGATTTGGGGTGCTCCGATCGCGGGATACTATCCGAGCAAAGGCAACTGCTGGAGCCCATCCATCGAACCTGCCAACCAGATCCACGCGCCGATCTTCCGCATGCTTGGGCAAGATCCCGTCCGTTACTACAACCGCAACTACAAGATGCCGGATGGATCGGTGCAATCCGCCCCCGATACGATGGAACCAGTATGGCCCGCAGGTCGAAGCGAGACGTTCATCCAGAAATTCCTGGAGATGATCTCAGAATCGCCGACGATGGCCTTTGCCTATGCTCAACTCGGACAGGAAAACTCGTTCCCTTGGGAGCAGCAAGCGGAAGCCTATCCCAAACAGATGGCAGCGCTTGCCGACCTTCAAAAAGCGGGTGCGGTCCACGTGGAAACGATGGGCGAAACTGGCCGCCGTTTTAAGAAGGAGTTTCGACAAACTCCTGTTCAAGCTCAGGTGATGGTTGACGATCCGTTCGGTATCCAGGTGGAGCGGCAAAGGTCGGTTTGGTACCAAAGTCGCTACTACCGCGCCAACCTGCATTTCTGGGGTGATTTGCCCTATCTCCGAGACCTCACCGTGTACAGGGATGACTTCAATCAGCCATTTTTGGATGGTTTTACGCGTGAAACGGAGGTCGAACAGCGTCTTCCGGCTGTGGTGGATGGATATCACTGGAGCCGAAATCCGGGATCGTTGGATGGACCGGGTGCCGGAGGCTTCTTCAAAATTGCAGGTCAGCGGGTGCGCATTGCTGGTAACCCGTCCGTAGCAGAGTCCGGAACATCGCTGTCTGTTTCAGTGCCCTTAGTTGGAGGCGATCTCCTTGATTTTGCCTTCGCGGAAAGATACCTAAGCGTCCAACGGCGATCGAGAAATGCATTGGCAATCGACTTTCAATGGGATCCGGCGAAGTCGGCGTTTCGGAGCATCAGCGGATCCATGGCCAACTATCAATGGCGAGAGCTAATCTATGGTGTTGCTTTGGAGGGCGCAACCGCGAAGGCAACCGAATCTGGCTGGATTGCCGAGTCAAGCGGGGCTCCGATTCGGCTGACAATTTGACCCGAGGACAAGAAGCGCCCATAATCAGGTGTGGATATCGTTGCGCTCGATCCCTGGCTTGAACCTTATGCGGAGCGAATCCATGCTCGGCAGCAGCACACGAACCATGTTCGATCCTTGTTCGAACCAACAGGCGGTTTGCTCGGTCAGGTCAGCCAAGGGCACCACTACTTCGGATTCACGAAAACTCCCGAAGGCGTGATGTACCGGGAATGGGCACCTGGCGCGGAATCTCTCCGGCTTTTCGGGGAATTTAACGACTGGAACCGCGATTCGCACCACCTTCAGCGCGACGAATTCGGAGTGTGGAGCATCCTGATCCCCCATGGACAGTTGCAACACGGACAAAGAGTAAAAGTTCACGTGGTGAATGGGTTCGGGATGGACCGTATCCCAGCCTACGCCCAGCGAGTGGTCCAAGAACCCGAATCCCACGGCTTCGTGGCTGAGTATTGGGATCCGCCGGAGCCTTACCATTTTCAGAACGAGTCACCCATCCTTGAAGGCGGGCTGAAGATCTACGAATCGCATGTGGGTATCGCCACGGAAGAGGGTCGCATCGGTACGTACGATGAGTTTCGTCGCAATGTCCTGCCGAGGATCAAGGATTTGGGTTACAACACCATTCAGCTGATGGCGATCCAGCAGCACCCGTACTATGCCTCCTTTGGCTATCACGTCTCCAGTTTCTTTGCGCCAAGCAGCTGGTTCGGCACGCCAGAAGAGCTCAAACACCTGATCGACGACGCCCATGGCATGGGTCTTCTGGTGCTGATCGACTTGGTCCACAGCCACTCCGTTAAGAATACGGCCGAAGGCATCAACCGGTTCGACGGCACCGACCACCAGTACTTCCATTCCGGCGGACGAGGGGAGCATCCGGCATGGGACTCTGCGTTATTCGACTACAGCAAGTACGAGGTCCTTCGATATTTACTCAGCAACGTCCGATATTGGCTTGAGGACTTCCGCTTTGATGGCGCGAGGTTCGATGGCGTGACGAGCATGCTCTATCATGACCACGGCCTCGGCAGAGCCTTTTCCAGCTACGACGATTACTTCGGTGGAAATGTCGATTGGGATGCAGTGACCTATCTTCAACTCGCCAACGAGTTGGCCCACAAGCTCAAACCGCAAACTTTCACGATTGCAGAAGATGTTTCGGGGATGCCGGGTATCGCTCGCCCGGTGAATGAGTGCGGTATTGGATTCGACTATCGCTTGTCGATGGGCGCGCCAGATCTCTGGATCAAGCTGCTGAAAGAAGTACCCGACGAGAACTGGAACCTGGGTCATATCTTCGACACGATGCTGAACCGGCGTCGGACCGAAAAGCACATCGGCTATGCCGAGAGCCACGACCAAGCGCTCGTCGGAGACAAGACTATTGCTTTCTGGCTGATGGATGCGGAGATGTACTTTGGGATGGACAACACTTCGCAGAACTTGGCAATCGAGCGAGGTGTAGCTCTCCACAAGATGATCCGACTGCTTACTTTTAGCCTAGCGGGAGAGGGGTATCTCAATTTTATGGGCAACGAATTCGGCCATCCAGAGTGGCTGGATTTTCCACGGGAGGGCAATGGATACAGTTTTCACTACGCGCGGCGACAGTGGTCGTTGGTGGATAACGGCTTCCTGAGATATGGCAAGCTCCGCGACTTTGACCGCGCGATGCTTGGCTTGGATGCACCCTTTGGTCTTTTGGGAGATCCACTGATCGAGCAACTCGCGGTCCACGAGGATACACGGCAGTTGGTCTACCGGCGAGGAGCGCTGGTATTCGCGTTCAATTTTCACCCGACCGAGTCGTTTGCTTCCTTGCGAATCCCCGTTCCAGATCGCACGGATTACAAGGTAGTGTTGGATACCGACCAGCTTCGGTTTGGTGGACATGGCCAGGTTGAGCCAGGCGCCAGTTACCCATTGCAGGACGTGCCCATGTACGGTCGCGACCAGTCGATCCAGGTCTATCTCCCCGCACGAAGCGCGCAGGTCTTGGCACCTGTTTAAGCACTCACGGTTGGGAGTGTCTCGCGCCCAACCGGCGACGCTGCAACCACGCTACCGGAATCGGGCTTGCAGCTTCTCCAGTTCTTCTGAACCGGGGCAAAGCTGCTCGAAGGGCAGGCTGTGCAGCGGCCCCGGCACCACTCCGTTTTGCTCGGTCATATCGGGCAAACCTGTGGAGACGTACAACAGTCCGGTCGCAACCTCGTTCGCTTCTTGCCTCTCTCGCACCATCGCATAGGCTCGATCGCGGTCCGTCGGGTCGTAGTTGGCATCCACTTTATGGAGGCGGAGCACGCTATGGTCGTGCATCACGACTTCCTTTACTGCCCCGGGCTCGTACTCGGTGGTGATCTCGTGCCTCAGAGGCACAAAATCCGCTTGGACCACTTCCACTTGGTGTTTGCGTGTATAGGCGTAGCTCTTGGTTGAACCTTCGTGGTCGTTGAAGGTCACGCACGGCGAAATGATGTCGATGAATGCAAATCCCTTGTGCGTCAGACCTGCTTCGATCAATTCCACCAATTGCTCTTTGTCGCCCGAGAAGCTGCGGGCCACAAAGGTAGCTCCGAGAGTCAGCGCGATGAGAACCGGATCAATCGGTTTCATCAGATTCGCTTCGCCCCGCTTGCTGGTTGAGCCAACATCCGCGGAAGCCGAGAACTGCCCTTTGGTTAGGCCATACACGCCGTTGTTCTCCAAGAGATACAGGAGATTGACGTTGCGTCGGATCGCGTGGCTGAGCTGTCCGAAGCCGATGGAGAGAGAATCGCCGTCACCCGATACGCCGATCAGCGTGAGATCTGGATTCGCAGCATTGGCTCCGGTCGCAATCGAAGGCATCCGGCCGTGGACACTGTTGAACCCATGAGCTTCTTTGAGAAAATAAGCTGGTGTCTTTGAGGAACATCCGATTCCGGAGAGCTTGCCAACGGTATGAGGCGGAATGTCCAGTTCCCAGAACGCCTGGACGATTGCGGCGGTAATGGAATCGTGGCCGCAACCAGCGCAAAGAGTGCTCATGCCGCCTTCGTAATCTCGCCGAGTTAGGCCGACCGCGTTCTTTTTGAGCGACGGATGATGGGGCTTGGGTTTTGTCAGATAGCTCATGCTGTCACCATCAAATTGGAGTGCACACCGGAGAGCACCTCTTGTGCACACAGCGGGAGTCCGGAATAGAATCGGAGCGGCACCATCTTCTCCAGCGGCACTTTCGCCTCAAGAGCTAGCAGAGACCGCAACTGGCCATCCCGGTTCTGCTCCACCACAAAGTTGGTTTCGTGGGAGAGAAGGAACTGCGTTACCTCGTCGCTGAACGGGAATCCTCGGACACGCATAAAGTCAACCTTGATCCCTTCAGCGGCTAGTTTGTCCACTGCCTCCAAACATGCTGCGTTGCACCCACCCACGGTCACAATCGATAATTTTGCGCCCTCGGTTCGCCGTATGATCGGCGCGGGCACGGCGTTGGCTGCATTCTCGATCTTGCGAGCGATGCGGTCCAAGACTTCTTGATACTCGTCAGAGTCTTCCGTATACCCACCGAACTTGTTATGGCCAGAGCCACGCGTGAAGGTAGCTCCCTTCGGATGAACCCCAGGCAGTGTGCGGTAGGCGATCCCATCTCCGTCGGCATCGTAGTAGCGCCAAAACGTTTTGATATCTTCGAGCTGCTCGGCATTGAGCACCTTGCCGCGATCGGGTCGATAGGAGTCATCCCACTTGAGCTTGGGAACCATCCAGTCGTTCATGCCGATATCGAGATCGGTGAGGACCATCACCGGAGTTTGGAACCTCTCAGCCAGATCAAAGGCGTTCGCGGCCATCTCGAAAGCTTCCTTTGGGTCGGCCGGATAAAGATTGATATGCTTGGTGTCGCCGTGAGAAGCATACGCGCAGATCATCAGGTCGCACTGTTGAGTCCTCGTCGGCATTCCTGTGGAAGGTCCGGTTCTTTGGACATCAAACAGAACGGTCGGCACTTCAGCGTAGTAGGCAAGTCCAAGAAACTCGGACATCAGCGAGACGCCCGGGCCAGATGTCGGCGTGAAGGCTCTTGCGCCAGCCCACGAAGCTCCTATGACCATTCCAATGGCCGAAAGCTCGTCTTCGGCTTGGATAATCGCGTACCGGTTCTTTTTGGTTTCGGGATCGACGCGAAATCGTTGGCAGAAGCCCTTAAACCCTTCCATCATCGAAGTGGAAGGCGTGATGGGATACCATGCTCCGACGGTTGCACCAGCGTACACGCATCCCAATGCTGCTGCTGTATTCCCATCGATCAATATGGAATCCTTCGTCTCGTCCATAGCCTCCAGGTGGATAGGCAATGGGCAATTGAAGTGGTTTTTCGCGTACTCGAAACCTAGGGCGATTGCTTTTTCATTGGAGTCCAGTAACGCTGGCTTGCGAGAATATTTCTCTTTCGTGAGTTCGGAAATGATCTCCGGACTGATCCCAAGGAGGGCAGCCAATGCGCCCGCATAGGCGATGTTCTTCATCAGGATGCGCTCGCGAACGCCCTTGAATGCTTCGTTGCAGAGTTCGGCAAGCGGCACACCCAAGTAGGTCACATCGTCGCGAACCAAGTCGCTGTTGAGGGGCCAAGTCGAATCGTAGAGCAACCAACCTCCCGCCCGAACCTCAGCGATATCCTTGCTGTATGTCGCCGGATTAAGCGCGACCATCAGGTCGAATATTGGCGTACGAGCCGTATAGCCATTCTTATTGACCCGGATTTCGTACCACGTTGGCAATCCCTGGATGTTGGATGGAAAGAGGTTTTTTCCCGTGACGGGAACACCCATCCGGAAAATTGCCTGCATGATCAGGCTGTTGGCACTGGCTGAACCGGTACCGTTCGCCGTTGCGATTTTGAAAGCGAAGTCGTTAATTTGGTTGCTCATGGGGCTACCACCTCAGCAGGTGCCGCCTCCGCACCTTCGAACGAAATTCCCGCGTGGGGATTTAGCAAATAGAACTTGCGCATATCCCAGGCGTAGGTTGGGCACCGTTCAGCACAAAGGCCGCAGTGTAAACAGAGATTTTCGTCTTTGACCATGATGCGGCCAGTTTGTTTAAGCGGGCCAGAGGCGAAAAGACCTTGGTTAGGATTGAGAGCAGGCGCCTTGAGTCGAGCCTTCACCTGTTCTTCCTCTCCATCCTGCGTGATGGTGAGACAGTCCACCGGGCAAATATCGAGACAAGCATCGCACTCGATGCATGCCGATTCGGTGAAGTGCGTTTGCACATCGCAATTGAGGCAGCGCTGAACTTCCTGCCAAGTCTGTTCGGCATTGAATCCAAGCTCTACTTCTTTGGAGAGATCAACAAATCTCTGGTGCAGGTCGATGTGCACCATTTTTTGTCGTGCGGCAGCACTGTAGTTATTGCTGTAGGACCACTCGTGCAGCCCCATCTTGGTACTGGAGAGCGTTTGTCCTTGAGGTGGCCGCTCGGTGATCGGCTTGCCCATGCAGTACTGATGGATTGAGATCGCAGCTTGGTGACCATGCTCTACAGCCCAGATAATGTTGGCTGGCCCAAAGGCGGCGTCTCCGCCAAAGAACACCCCTTCGCGCGTGGACATGTATGTGATCTTGTCCACAACGGGCACGTCCCACTTGTCGAATTCCAGACCGATCTCACGCTCGATCCAGGGGAACGCGTTTTCTTGCCCGATCGCAAGGATCACGGTGTCGCACGGAATGGTGACGTTCTGTTTGAATTCCTGAACCAGCTTGCCGTCGATCTCTTGCGAGGTGAACTCCTCGAATTCCATCCCGACTAGCGTGCCGTTTTCCACCACAAACCGCACCGGAGAAAGATTCTCCATGATGTGGACATGCTCTTCCTCGGCGTCTTCGAGCTCCCACGGCGATGCTTTGAAATACTTTCGAGTTTTGCGCGCGACCACCTTGACGTCATTCGCGCCGAGACGCTTGGCCGAGCGGCAGCAGTCCATCGCCGTATTGCCCACGCCGATGATGACAACGTTCTTGCCTACAGAATCGATATGGCCGAAGTGGATATTTTCCAGCCACTCGATTCCGATGAATATCTGATCTGAATCGTAGCGACCGGGCAAAACGAGCTCTTTGCCCTTTGGTGCTCCGCTCCCGACGAACACTGCATCGTACTCTTCGGAATCGAGCAGAGCCTTGAGACTTTCGACCGGCGTGTTGCAGCGCAGATCGACTCCCATGTCGACGATGTAGCCAATTTCCTCATCCAAAACCTCTTCTGGGAGGCGAAACGCGGGAATGTTGATCCGCATCAACCCGCCAGCACGAGGCCCCTTCTCGAAAATGGTGACCTGGTAGCCGAGGGGCATCAGATCATTCGCTACAGTTAGTGATGCCGGACCTGCGCCGATCAGAGCAACCTTCTTGCCGTTCTTTTCCATCGGGATGGCAGGCAGACGATCTCGGATGTCCTCTTTATTATCTGCGGCAACTCGTTTGAGTCGGCAAATTGCAACGGCCTTCCCATCCACGCGCGTCCGCCGACACGCGGGTTCGCACGGTCGATCGCAAACTCGCCCCAGGATTCCCGGAAAGACGTTCGACTTCCGGTTAAGCATGTAAGCGTCGTCGAACCTACCTTGGGCAATTAGGCGAATGTACTCAGGCACGTCGGTGTGGGCCGGACACGCCCACTGACAATCGACGACCCTGTGGTAATAATCAGGCGTCGCCACGTTGGTGCGCTGCATAAGGAATATTATATTCGCCGGGGTTTCAGGTATTCCTGCGAAAATTTCGTGGGTTTTTGCCTATCCTTGCAGTGGTGGCCTATTTAAGGGTCAGTGGCGCTCAGCCATCACCCTATAGGTGCAGGCTACTTCGCCCGTCTTCCGAGAGGCAGATTCGTCTTGATCGAGATAGGACCGGATATAGTCCACTTTCACAGCATCCTTCGAAACAGTGACAAAGAGGAAGCCGGAGTTGGGATGCTTGATCCCTGATGTGTATCGATCTTCGTTGTACGCCTTGTAAGCAGGGTCTGCCGGCATCGGAACCTCCTGATAGATGACCCCGTCCTTCTCCTGCTTGCAAAAGAGGTGATCGTGTCCTTGGAAGAAAATCGTGACCCCGTGCTTCACCATGAGATCATGAATGGGCATCTCCCATTCAGGTCGCATTTCCTTAAATCGATTTTCTCCATTCCTATCTTGGCCACCCCACTCATAGAGGTGACAGACCTCAACTCCCCCACGCTGAGTTCCAAGTACGTGATGTGCGAACACAAACTTGAATCTTGACTTGCTGGTCTCTAAGACCTTCTTAAGCCATTCGTACTGGTCCCTTCCCAGGGTGACTTGCCACAAATCTCGATTTTGCTTTCCTCTCTCACCATCAGCTGCCTTTTCGCCCAGCCCCGAGTCCACCTGCACCTCCGAGTGCCAGTAGTTATCCAGGACCACGAAGAGCGCATCGCCCCAAGTCCACGAGTAGTAATCTTTAAGTGGGCCGATTTCCTTTAGCGGAACTTTGTCCCCACCATAAAATCCATTGGGTTCAACTGTTGGGAAATAAGAGTTCCTTGCCTTTTGAGCAAGCACTGCAGCAGTGTGAGGCGTACCTTCCTTGTTGTAATTGGATAATGATGCCTGCTCGTGATTTCCGTTTATGAGGAAGAGCGAAGCGGCTTGTCCAACCAAACCCAGGAATGGGCGTTGCAACTCGTAGCGTCCATTGACTGATTCAGCATTAATGGTTTCAAGATTGCTGATGCTAAAGTCGTCTCCCATGCAAATATAGAAATCCGGGTGCATCTTGGATGCATGTTGGAGGGTCTTAGCATAAAGATCGGGGTTACTCATAAAGGCGCGCTCAGGATGCGAGTCGCCTTGCACGGCAAAGGAAAACTCCGCACCTTCCGCGCGCTGCGTATGAAATCTCTGCACCGATCTTGTTACAAACTCACTCGCGGAGTCTTTTCGGTAAGAGATGCGGTAATAGTGTGCACAGTTGGCCTTCAAGCCTTCAATTGCCATTTCAATGGGCACACCTGCCTCCAACCGCACTTCGCTAGTCTTATTGGTGAGTTCGCTCTGAGAAAACCCGTATTCCATAAAAGCAATGAGTGGTTCCTCTGCCAAGAGACTAACTGTTAAAGAGTGATCTGAAACTCGACCAAGAACAACTGATAGCAAGGCATACTCCGAAAGCTCGGAAGGCAGCTTGTAACTACTTCCACCGTGCTGGCCACCTTTGCTTGGCTTACTTTTCTTTTGCCCTCGATTGAGTTGCGCCATGAGCGCGTTCGGAGCGAGTGCCACGGTCCCGGTCAGCCAAACCAGAAAGTTCCTTCTCGAATACTTGAAATTCATCTTCATGAGAAACTATGAACAAAACTAAGACTTGCCGGGTTTAAGGGAAAACGTATCGACTACCTCACCGTTGGTCAAGGGATTCAACCTCGTCTTGACATATTCGAATTTCGCCTGCGAGGGAGAGACAGAGATGCGGATATGCCCCGAACTGCCTAATATCGTGCCACTCCTGTACCCGTATTCCTCAGCATCAGACGTGTTATCGCCCCTGGCTTGGCTTGGTTGCGGGACCTCAAGATAAGTGATGCCATCTCGCTCCTCGTGTGCATACAGATGATCATGGCCATGGAGAACTGCAGTCACTTTGCAAGCCTTCATGATTGAGTGGATCGGTTCCCCCCATCCATCTCTGTTTTCGGGAAAGCCCTTCGAATCGCCCCATTCAAACAGATGGGAAACATCAGCCCCGCCTCGAGCATCTTTCCCGAATCCTCCGACGAGATGATGGATAATCACGAACTTGTATTTGGCTTTGGAAGCGCGCAATGTGTCCTTAAACCACTTAAATTGGTCAGTGCCTAACGTCCAGTTCCAGCCTTCATCAGAATTCTTGGGTTTCCTGGTTGTCGCGACAAAGGGATCCAGTACGACAAACAAGGCATCGCCCCATTTCCAACTGTAATAGAGTCCCTTCTCAGGTGCTCCGGTGTAAAAGCCGTTCTTTTCGATGGTGGGGAAATAGCGCCTTCTGTTTTCCCGAGCCCAATCCGTTGCGCCCGTTTGCCCTTTCTGAACCCATCCAGTCTCGCCATCATGATTGCCAAGGCAGAGAAACACACTGGACTTCTTTCCTATCAAAGAGAACCAGTACCGCTGTGCTAGGTACTGGCCCAATGCATCTTGATATCGCGGGTATTTATCGACCATAAACGTGTCGCCTAAGTCGATAAGAAAGTCTGGGTTTTCCCCCAGTTGGTTCTTCAGGCTCGTTTCATAAACAGCGAGGTCGGAGTTTCCGTCTAGGTGGGAGTCTGCTTGAACTGTGAACAGGAACGACGATCCTGTTGGAGGCGCCGTTACGAATTCACCCTTAAGATCTGTTTTCCCAGCCGATAGCGTGTATTCGTATCGATGTCCGCCCTTGAGTCCATCTAGGGTGATTGACTTTGGCATTCCCCGATCAAGCTTTCCCGAAACCACTTTTGGAGAACCATCAAGCTTTAGAGAGAAGGCTGTGGTTTCGTTGGCCATAAGGTTCAACTTAATCGAAGTGTCCGTTGGAGCACCGGCGATCACATTGAGTCGGCTTTCCGGAACTTCAGTGCGAAAAACTGGAGGCGGAGGCTCTCCTGCCGAAGCAGTGCTCCTTAATGCTAGCAATAGGATGGCAAGGTTCATTTGGTTGGGGCAAAGAAGAATTGATCGCCTTTGATTGAGGTATCGCCCTGCTTCACAGCATCCGAGTAGATGTAATATGGTGCGCTTTTGTATCCATCGAGGTTCCTAATTTCCACCAGTCGGGCTCGCTGTTCCTTAGTAAGGGTCCGATTTACCTCCGCAAAAGCGGTGGCATACATCCAAGACATCTCCCCGTCAGCCTCACCATAGCGTCGACACATTTTGATGACTTCATCTCTGTTGGGCCTTGAATTGCTGAGGTACTTCCGCATCTCGGTGGAGATCTTTCTTCGTAGTTCGACAGTTTCCTTCAGAAGTGATTTTTGGGACTCGATGACCTTGGTAACAGTGCCTTTTTGCTCCGGTGTCAGTGTGTTCAAAAAGTCTTTGCCACTATCACTTGTCCTCGAAAGGCTAATATTAAAGTCCCGTTTCCCCATTGCCGGCATGTCTTTCATGTAAAAGCCGCCAAAGTAGGTTCCATGACGCTCTGGGCAGAAGTAAGTGTCCGCATCTATTGATCCGGCATACCAGCTATAAAACTCACTGGCGTAAGTCATGAATGCGACGGATTCCATTTTTGACTTAGCCGGACCCAATTTCCGCATTTCTTCGCGTTCATCCACATCTGGCCAGGTTGAAAAATCTCCGAACTTCACCTTGGAGAAGAAGGATTTCTGGTCTGCAGTCAGACTTAATGCAACCTTACCGAATACCTCTGCACGCCTGAGGCTCATTTCTCCGTCCTTAGCAAAGATGTTTCCGACATACTCCCTAACGGCTTCTTTGTTAAGCCCGCGTGATCCCGAGGGATACTTAGCCTGTAGATTGTCGCAAAATGCTCTGATTAGTGGGAGCCGCATCTTTGCTAACTCGATGTATTGAGGCTCTTGTTCTAGTGCCAACTGATGAAAGGCATCAAGTTGTTTGGCGTCCAGTGTTTTTAGCACATTTCCGGCAAGCCGACTGAGGAACTTTGGATTATGTCCCGCTTGATCCTGGTCGATATCGCGAAGGTATTGAAACCCGAAGTAGTCGCAAACCTTTCCAGGAGGAATAAAGGTAGATGCGCCAAAATCTCCAGTTATGAAGGCTAACCCACTAAAGGCGATCGTGTGGAGCTGAGCGTTATCGCTGATGGCTTGGTCTATGGTGTAAACACTGCCCTTGCGGCCGCGGGGTGACTCGTTTGGTTGAGCACTAGCGAGTGTGGTTAACGTGGCTAGTACGAATATCGATTGAAGGAACTTGGCCCTGCGGTTCATCAGACAGCATCAACGTCGCGAAGAGCACATTGTTCAATGAAAATGCGAGAAATTGCTGTCCACGGATCAACCCGCAACTAGTGCTGCCTCCTATGCTGGGAGCAGATGGCGGTCTACTTGCATCACAAAGTTCCTAATAATCTCCAATCCGTGTTCCGACAGGACGCTTTCTGGGTGAAATTGCACGCCTTCAATTGGGAGTCGGTTGTGACGAAGTCCCATCACCTCGTGATCGTCCAGGCTAGTGGCCGTTACCACAAAGTCCTTTGGCAGTGAATCGGCACGCACAATCAGCGAATGGTAGCGGATGACTGAGATGGGAGACGGAATGCCGTGGAAGAACCCCTTGCCGTCGTGCTCCACCATGGACGCCTTACCATGGCGGATGGATGGGGCTCGCCGGACCTCCGCACCGCTGACTTCGCCGATCGCCTGGTGGCCCAAACAGACGCCGAAAATGGGAACCCTCAGCTCCTCAAATCGCTCCGATAAGGCGGCCTCCAGAATTCCCAGGCAAATTCCGGACTCTTTTGGAGTACAAGGCCCCGGCGACAGCATGATTCCGTCGGGTTGAAGCGCGCGAATCTCATCTAGCGTGATGGCATCGTTTCGACGTACCGTGATCTCGGCGCCGCACATCCCCAGGTATTGCACCAAGTTGTAGGTAAAGCTGTCGAAGTTGTCGATGACAAGAATCACAGAGCTATTGTACGCGGCATACTTATTGTCGCCATGCGGTTTTGTGTCGTCGTTCCCAGTATTCGGCAGAAACTTTCTGGGTTTCAAGAAACGATGGCCCGAATTCAATCAACCTTTGCAATGCCAACGGAATTTCACGTTCTCGATGGCTCAGATGGCAAAGCAGCGGCTCTGAACTCAGCACTCCATAATATCGCCGCCAAAACGGATGCGGACATCTATGTTGCGCTCGACGACGATACGGTTCCAGGAGCCGATTGGCAAGACAAGCTGTCGGCCGCGTTGTGTGATGTTCCCAGTGTCGGGGCGTGGGGGCTGTGGATGGGAGACGATCCGATCATGCTGGAGTACGTTGGAGTCCAACGCATCGGCCCTTGGCAGCGTTCGGGATCCACGGAGTACCGAGTCTTGGAGCGTGGCCATCACTTGGTGGGGTGTTTTTTGGCTTATCGAACGGATGTGGCGCTTGAAGCTGGGCCGCAACCCATCACCGACCAAAAGTATCAGATTTGGGAAGACGCGTGGAGAGGAAGACGGGTCCAGGCTCTCGGATACGATCTCGCTTTCGTTCGCTGTGAGTCCCCCGTCGTGGTGCACTATCCCGATCCAGCCGAATACGAGGTCCGGAAACGCATTGAAATCGAGGCCAGCCGAAAAATCCAGGATCGGGTGCTGGCGACCAGCGGTATCCCCGATCCCTGGATCGTTCGACTCAAGCGGCGGCTGCGCGGCGGCTAGGCCAACCGAATGGGCAAGATCCTGATACGGCGTGCCGGTTCTTGACCGATCGCCTCTCCCGATAGCCGTTTGGATTCCACGAGCTGGAGCTGCATTTTGCGGGTTCTTCCGTCAGCGGGGTTAAGCTCGACGGGTTTTCCGCTGGCGATGGCTTGCTCGATTCCGTTCATCGCTTCTGCCATTGCGTCCTGATCGGTTTCGGTACCTTTCGCAGCGTTGCTGGCAAGCTCTTCAAGTGCTCCCGCAATCTGGCTGAAAGTGTTGGATTTCACCACCACCGTGGGCAAAGGTCGGTTGAGCTCGCGGAGCTTGGCGGGCCGCGAGTTGTAGGTACTCCGAATGGCGATCACCGCATCGGCTTGATGGATGTCGCCGACGATGTAAGCGTTGATTCTGCGCTCTCGAATCGCTCGCTCCAGTCGCGTCCGCGCGATTCCATAGGGGAACACGCGGAGCATCGCTGGTGCTTTGTGCTCCTGAGAGACTCCCGTAGTCCTCGCCCGGCGATCCTCGCGGTCGTGGTTTCTTCGCGATTCACGGTCGGGCTCCTGGTGTTCTGGTCGGCTGGAGAGCGATGGGAATTTCTCGTTGAACCCCGGAGCTTCAAGGTCCGGAGCATGCTCGTCTTGAATGACCTCCACGTTGCCTGGCGAGGTACGGACCCGAATCTCCGGCTTGGCCGGAATTCCGCGAAGGATCAAGTCAACCGTCTTTTGGACGTTATGGTGGATGGCGAGACGGTCGTAGTCAAGCAGTTCCACAACAACATCAAACGTGGGTGGAGCCTTGCGCTCGAGAACGGTTTTTTGTGTTCCTCGGCGCTTGGCTTCATCGTCGCTGAGCGTGACGGCTTGGATTCCGCCGATCAGATCGCACAGCGTCGGATTCAGCATCAGGTTCTCCAAGGTCTGGCCGTGGGCGGTGCCAACGAGTTGCACTCCACGCTCCGCGATGGTGCGGGCAGCCGATGCCTCCATCTCGTTTCCGATTTCGTCGATCACGATAACTTCCGGCATGTGATTTTCGACAGCCTCGATCATCACCGCGTGCTGTTCGCTGGTTCGGCGGACCTGCATGCGCCGGGCCGATCCTATTCCCGGATGAGGAACATCGCCATCGCCTGCGATTTCGTTGGAGGTGTCCACGATCACGACGCGACGGTTCACCTCATCAGCCAAGACGCGAGCCACCTCGCGAAGCTTCGTGGTTTTTCCGACGCCTGGACGTCCCAAAAGCAAAATCGACTGGCCCGACCGAACAATATCGTCTATGATGTCGATCGTGCCTTCCAAGGCACGGCCGACGCGGCATGTGAGGCCGATGACCCGTCCATGCCGATTGCGCATAGCCGAGATCCGGTGCAAAGTTCTCTCGATTCCGGCGCGATTGTCGTCACCGAATTCGCCAACTGCCTTCACCACGTACTCGATGTCATGCTCGGACACCATGACG
Source organism: Armatimonadota bacterium (assembly GCA_018268255.1). GTDB lineage: Bacteria > Armatimonadota > Fimbriimonadia > Fimbriimonadales > Fimbriimonadaceae > UBA2391. The sequence goes on from JAFDWX010000001.1 coordinate 496,453, forward strand.
TTCTGCATCCGTTCGACTCGGTCGCGAAATCGAAGTTCAGCCGGGCGGCCATAATCCATCACCACCTCGATCAGTGAATCCAGGTCTGGTGCGATTTGGAGCTTTTCTCGTACGACTGGGGGAAGAATGTCCAGAAACTGCGGAAGTCCGTCAGAAAAAATCGACATGAAAATTGTCGTCGAGGCATTCGCCATATGAGTTAGACGTCGGCCTCGACCAGTATTCTCCAGAGCTATGTTAAAGGTTCGCTAAATCTGCCAAAGTTACTGTGGCGGTAGCGGTTTTGCCCGCTGTCCAAAAAGTGATTGAGAGTTTGTCGCCCGGCCGTTTGTCAGCTAGAGCGCGCTGAAAATCCATCTGATTCTTAATATCAATACTACCAATTTTTTGGATCACCGACAAACTCTTAAGGCCAGCAATGGAAGCAGGACTTCCGGGACTTACGGACTGGACCAGAATTCCGTTGCGAGGTGGTTCTGCACCCACTTCGTTGAGGATCTGAGCCCTCGCCTCAGCAATGTCGAGCACTCCAGGATAGGAATAGGTCTGAACTCCCAGCACTCCGTACCTCGCCCGACCGGATTCGATGATGTCCTTTGATATTTGGCGCACACGCTCGACCGGGATGGCGAATCCAATGCCAGCTGATTGCCCGGTCTGGCTTGCGATGGCCGAGTTGATTCCGATTAACTTCCCACCCGCATCTGCCAGTGCTCCACCGGAGTTGCCCGGATTGATGGCAGCATCAGTTTGGATGGCACCAATTAAGTACATTCCTTCGGGATTTTGACCGCCGTTTGTAAGGTCGACCTCCCTGTTCAAGCTACTCACCACACCAACGCTGAGCGTCTGATCAAATCCTAGCGGGTTGCCTGCAGCCATGACCCACTCTCCTACTTCGAGACTCTTGCTGCTTCCGATTTCCGCCGGAACGAGGTTGGTTGCGTCGACCTTAAGTACAGCCAGGTCCGAACGGGGATCTCGACCCTTCAGCTGCGCGGTATAGACCTTACCGTTGCCCAAGTGGACCCGGATAGCCTCTGCCGTGTCGCCGGTCGATGGATTGATGACGACGTGGTTATTGGTGACGATGTAGCCATCAGAGCTCAGAACAACCCCGGAACCTTTGCCGATGGGGCCAGTATAGGACTGAAAGAAGCCTCGACGAACGGTACCGGCTGTGTCAATACTCACGACCGAATCCAAAATTTTCCTTGCCGCAGCCCGAAAATCGGGAGGTGCCGCCCCAGCAATCTCAGCCGAAGCGTACTTCCCTTGAACTGCAGAAGGCTCGAACATCCTGCCGGTCTTCCGATCCTGAATGTACTGGTTCACCTGCAATGCCGCAAGTGTGCCCACCAAGCATGCGGCGAAAATTCCAATCAGCTTTTTCATCTGGTTGATAAAACTCCATACGTCCCGCGCATGGTTCCCAAACGCAAGTGGGACAATTTTCTGCGAACTCCGTAATTTTAACACTTTATGTAGACAAACGGTGATATTATATGCGTCCGGCTGCAAGTGCGGCCTCAGGAGAACTAACTATATGGATGCAAAACAAGTTGGAACCGAACTCGTCAATCTGTGCCGCGAGGGCCGAGATCGCGAGGCAATCGAAAAGTTTTATCATGCCGACGTCGTTTGTTCAGAACCGATGGGAGAGAATCCCCAAAAGCGAGGCATCGACGAAGCGTACAAGAGCGTTGAGATGTTTCAGAACATGATGGAAGTGCACAGTGGCGATTTGAAAGGGCCGTTCCCTCACGGCAATCAGTTCACCACGTACGCCAATTACGACGTGACTGAGAAGCAATCGGGTAATCGCTTCAACATGGAAGAAGTAGCGCTTTACACCGTTGAAGACGGCAAAATCACCGAAGCCAAATTCTATTACGACATGGGCTAAACGCAATCCGGCGAACGTACGCGTTCCTGCGCTATCTTGGGAGTGTATGGAACGCGTGCGCATTGCCGTTATCGGCTCAGGTGGCATCACCCGGTGGCACCTAGGAGAACTTCTCAAAAGCAAAGAAGCTGAGATCGTCGCCCTGTGCGATCCCAACCCCGACCAGGTCGATTCGACCAAAGTCCAGTTTCCCCAACTGGCAGAGGTTCCCGTTTACTCCGCGTCGTCTGCGGTATACGAAATGGCCAAACCCGATGCGGTGCTCATCATGTCGCCGCACAAATTCCATCACGATCAGATCGTTGAAGCGTTTGAAGCCAAATGCCATGTGATGGCTGAAAAGCCCTTGGTCGGCAATGCAGATGAAGCTCAATCGGTCATCAACGCGCGGGACAAATCCGGCAAGATCGGTTTTCTCAGCTACCAGCGGCACTTGGACGGAGAGTTTCGCTACGTTCGAGAGCAGGTTCTTTCAGGGAAATACGGACCTTTGAAGATGATCACCATGCTGCTCTGCCAATCGTGGAAGCAGTTTACGGTTGGATCGTGGCGACAGGTTCCAGATCTCTCGTGCGGCGGGATGCTGAATGACTCGGGAAGCCACATGATGGATATGCTTCTCTGGACCAGCGGAATGACTCCCGAATCAGTGACGGCGGTCATCGACAATTGCGATTCACCAGTCGATATCAACGCTGTCGTGACCGTGCGGTTTAAAGAGGGGGCGATCGGTGCTGTGACCGTCGTCGGCGATGCTGCGCTTTGGCATGAAGAGAACAGCTGGTCTTTGGAAGGCGCAACCCTGCTAAGTCGAGAAGGCAAAGTCCAAATTCACGAAGCTGGAGGCAGAAAATTCACCTCAAACGCTTTGCCAGGGATGGGCTCCCCTGCGCAGCACTTCATCGACGTGATCAAGGGCCGCGCTGAACTCCAGTCGAGCTTTGAGCACGGCAAAATGGTTGCGGAATTGACTGCGGCTGCCTACAAGGCTGCGGAAACTGGATCGGTGGTGAAGCTCTAGGGTACGGCAGGTTCGCTGATTACCCGTGTAATCTTGAATGGTAAAGGGGTTCGCCCCTCTCATAGGAATTGGAATGGCAAAAAAGCTAAAAATCGGACTTATCGGCGCTGGGGGAATTGCCCGGGGCGCCCACGTACCAGGATACAAATCGGTCTCGGAAAAGTGTGAAATCGTCGCCGCTTGCGATCCCAGCGAATCGGCAATCGAGGAACTGAAAAAGGAGGTCGGTGAGGTCAAAGTCTACAGCGAGTACAAAGACTTGCTGGCGGACAAGGAAATTGACGCAGTCTCAGTGACCACCCCGAACGCGTTTCACATGCAACCGACGATCGACGCCCTGAAAGCCGGCAAGCACGTCCTTTGCGAAAAGCCGTTGGCGATGAACGGAGAAGAGGCTCGTCACATGTGCGCGGCTGCACGCGAAAGCGGAAAAATCCTGCAAGTGGCTCTGCAAATGAGATTTGGCTCTGGTGCTCAGTTCCTGCACAAGTTCATTGAAAATGGGCACTTGGGAGACGTGTATTACGCTCGCGCCAAAGCTCTGCGCCGCCGAGGAGTACCGCACTGGGGCGTTTTCATCGACAAGGAAAAGCAGGGCGGTGGTCCACTCATCGATATCGGCGTTCATATCTTGGACCTGACGTTGTTCCTCATGGGCTATCCCAAGCCGATCAGCGCAACAGGGAAAACCTGGGACACGCTCGCTAAAGATCCGAAGAACGCCAACTTCTGGGGAGATTTCGACAGGAGTAAGTTTACGGTCGAAGACTTTGCGGTCGGTTTTATCCGATTCGATAATGGAGCTTGCGTGACGCTCGAAAGCTCATTCATGGCCAACATTGAAGGCGATCCATTTGAGACGCAGCTTTTTGGTACCGAGGCTGGAGCTATCGTAAAGGGCTGGGGCGATGAGCCAGTCACCATCTTTAAGGAGATGGATCAGCAATACTTCGAAATGAAGCCGCAGCGGCTGCCGCACGTACCATCGTCGCACACGGCTGAAGTCCAAGCGTTTGTGGATGCGATCCTCGAAGGCAAGCCGTCACCTGTGCCGGGAGAGAATGGCTTGACCCTAAACGCCATTTTCGACGCGCTCTACAAGAGTAGCGAAACTGGCAAGGAAGAAGCCGTTAACGTGAAGTTCTAGGCAATAAAGTCACAAGTCTCATGTTCCTTGCCGATTAGGAACATGAGACTTCGATTTGTGGCGAGCATGCTCGCGATTCCCTTGGGCAGCGCGATGAGCGCGGCTTCCATTGTCAGCATCACGAACGGGACCAACCAGGTCGCCCTTTCGCTGAGCAACTTGATCACCAACGGGAGCTTCGAGGCGCAGGTATCTTCTGTGCCCTTGAACTCGTTCTGGGCAACGGGTACCTCGATGAGTCCCACCGTTTCCCTGACAGGTTGGACTGGTGCTGGTCAGACCAACGCCTACGCAACCTGGGGCAACGACGGAAGTCCCGCCTTGGGAATCAAGGGAAGTGCTCCGATCCCAGATGGGCAGGTAGGTTTGTACTTTGGCGCGTTCATCGTGTCGGGCATGTCCGCCGCGCCGATCTTTCATCCAAACGGCACGATTACGTTTGCATCCAACCCAAATATTCAGGCTGATCCGCTCTACGGGCCGGTAACGCTAGAGCAAACCCTAACAGGTTTGATTCCAGGGGACAACTACCTGCTTGACTTTTGGGCCAGTGGCGAAGCGGCCGTTACCGGAGCGTGGCAGGAGGGTTTGTTCGGTCTGGATATCACGGGTGAGGCGACGACTTATTTGGCGGTGCCCAGTGGAGGCGGACCTCAAGGGGCATTCCAACGATACAAAGTGCTGTTCAAACCCACGTTTTCCACCACTACTATCAAGTTCACCAACTGGGGGCACATCACGTCGAATGGCTTTGCCAGCGAACTATGCCTGGACGATGTGATTCTGAATCACCAGGCTGTGCCGGAGCCACCCGAGTGGGCCGCCCTTGCACTGGGGACCATCGGAATCCTAGTGGGCCGGCGACGCTCAGTGTAGATCGCTACATTCGAAACATGGTGAATGCCGGAGGCTCGGGTGGAGCATTCCGGCTCGCCTCGATACCTAGGGCAACGACTCTCCGCGTATCAACCGGGTCGATGATTCCGTCATCCCAAATCCGAGCAGTGGAGAAAAATGCGCTGGACTCCTCACCGTACTTTTGAAGGGTTGGAGCCTTGAAGCTCTCCTGCTCTTCGGGCGACATCGATTGTCCTTGTGCCGCTAACTGGTCCATCTTCACCGTCAGAAGCACGTTTGCCGCCTGTTCCCCACCCATAACCGAGATCCTTGCATTGGGCCACATCCAGAGCATGCGTGGTCCGTACGCGCGGCCGCACATTCCATAATTGCCAGCACCATAGCTCCCGCCCACGATCACGGTGAATTTCGGAACGGTGGCTGTCGATACTGCGGAAACGAGCTTGGCCCCATTTTTTGCGATCCCCTCGTTTTCGTACCGTTTTCCAACCATAAAGCCGGTGATGTTCTGAACAAACAGGAGTGGTACGTTGCGTTGGCAGCAGAGCTCGATAAAGTGGGCACCTTTGAGGGCGGATTCGCTGAACAGGATTCCGTCGTTGGCCAAAACGCCCACCAGATGTCCGCCAACTCTCGCGAAGCCGCAGATCAGTGTCTTGCCGTAGTTCGCCTTGAACTCGTGCATTCGCGAGCCATCCAAGATGCGCGCGAGAACTTCCCGCATCGCCATGGGCTTTTTGGAATCGGAAGGTACGAGAGAGTACAGATCTTCGGCTGGATAGTGCGGATCTTCGGGAGCAATGGGATCGGGCCACTGCCGATTCACCGGCTTGTCGGCAGTGCTCTCGACGATGTTTCGTACGAGTTGCAGAGCATGATGGTCGTCCTCTGCGAAGTGGTCAGCTACTCCGCTCAACCTCGTGTGGACATCCGCACCACCCAATTCTTCAGCGGTGACTTCCTCGCCGGTGGCGGCTTTTACCAGGGGTGGTCCACCCAGAAAGATGGTGCCCTGGTTCTTGACGATGATGCTCTCGTCGCTCATAGCGGGAACGTAAGCTCCCCCCGCCGTGCACGATCCCATGACGGCGGCGATCTGAGCAATTCCAGCAGCGCTCATCCGCGCCTGGTTGTAAAAGATCCGTCCGAAGTGTTCCTTGTCGGGAAACACCTCGCTCTGGAGTGGCAAGAATGCTCCGCCGGAATCGACAAGGTAAATCGTGGTGAGGCGATTCTCCAGTGCAATTTCCTGAGCCCGGAGGTGCTTCTTGACCGTTATGGGGAAATACGTGCCGCCCTTAACTGTCGCGTCGTTGGCGACGATCATACATTCGCGACCGTGAATGCGACCGATTCCGGTGACGATGCCTGCGCATGGAGCATCTCCACCGTACATTCCTGTGGCCGCGAGGGTCGAGAACTCAAGGAACGGAGACCCATCGTCGAGAAGGGCATCGATCCGATCTCGCGCCAAGAGTTTGCCTCGCTTCTCGTGTTTGGCAACGGCTTCCGGACCGCCGCCTTCGAGAGCTTTGTCTGTCGCGCGGCGCCACTCCTCCAAGATGGCATCCATCGCTTTGCGATTGGCTCGGTGTTCCTCGTCGTTGAGATGCGCCAGCGTAGAGATAGGCTCCATGGTTGAAATCTGAGAATACCGGTTGGGCAAAAAAATGCCCCGACCGAAGTCGGGGCCATCTAGGTCTTGTGCTTGTCGTCTTGCTAAAATCTTCTCTGACTTCGTGGCTTAGTCACCACTAACTCTGTTTTACAACATTAGATACCGAACGGGTCCGCCAATAGTTCCATCTTAGTAAAGATTGTGGTGAAAACCCACGGTACGCGGGATTCTTGCGGAAAAAATGGTCGGGGCAGCAGGATTCGAACCTGCGGCCTTCTGGTCCCAAACCAGACGCGCTACCAAACTGCGCCATGCCCCGCAGGAACGTGAGGATACCAGATTGGGGCGCGCAAAGGGTAATTTTTCTCCGTGCCGCCATTTGCTCGAAAGCATCTTCCCTGGATTTTTGTCCTATTCGTCGCACTGGTGCCGTTTATGGGAAGGTTGGCAAACGGTGAAGTGCTTGGACCGTGGGATCAGATTTCCACCATGATTCCGGGAGCCGAACCGGTTGCCACCGAGCGCCCGTGGGATGTGCTCCAGGCAGACGCTTGCCTCCAGTTCTACCCATGGCGTGATCTTGTTTTTTCGTCGTGGCGGGAGTTCAAAATTCCATTCTGGAATCCGTACCAGTTTGGCGGAACTCCGCTGCTGGCGAATTCCCAGTCTGCCGGGCTTTATCCGCCGCACATTCTCGCTGGAATTTTGCATTTGTCCACGCCCGTGGCGATGAACCTCTTGGCAGCTTTGCATCTGTTTATCGCCGGATGGGGCGTGTCGCGTCTAGCGATGGCTCTGGGAGCAGGAAAGTGGAGTGCGACGGTGGGAGGTGCCCTGTTTGCTTCCTCTCCGTTTATGTTTGCTTGGGCATCTCTTCCAAGCGTCATTAGCACGGTCGCTTGGATTCCATGGGTCCTTCTGGCAGTCACCCGAATGTTTCAACCTGATTCGGGACTTCGCCCCGCCGCATGGGGCTCGATTTGCGTAGGCATGATGGTTTTTGCCGGGCACCTGCAATTCGCGTTTTATGGCTTTTTGGCGGCGGGAATCCTAGCGGTGGTCGAGGCTGTCCGGACTCGCCGGTGGATGGGACTGGCAAAATGTGCGGCGGCTGTCGCCATCGGGCTGGGGATTGCATTCGTCCAGCTAAAGCCGGTGCTCGAGTACTCGCAGGAGTCCCATCGTCGGGCGCCAGCTAGTGCCGAGGGCTACAAGGCCTATCTGGGTGGCGCGCTCTCAAGCCAGGAATATCCTGGCCTGCTCAACCCAAATCTCTACGGTGACCCTCGCTCCAAGATCGATGTTCTCCCCTTCAAGGACGTAATGGGTTTTTGGCCGATGTACACACGGCCGGGTGCAAACTTCGCCGAGAACGCGGTTGGGCTCAGTGGTCCGATTTTGGGAGGTCTGCTGCTGTGGCTGGGGTTGCGCAAACAGCGTATGGCAAAAACCGCAGGGATCGGCGTGATCGGAATTGTGGGGGTGTTAGGCGCTATGGGCACACCGATCCTTTCGGTGCTTTACTTCGGCGTGCCGGGGTTCTCAGCGACGGGTTCTCCGAGCCGAATGGGCGTACTTTGGGTTCTGGCCAGCGCAGTTCTCGCGGGGTTGGGGTACGGCCCGCTCCGAAGGCGGCTCAACCACGCAGGTGCCAAGCAGAGGCTGGCTATCGGGCTGGGCATCGCGCTCGTTGTGGTTGCGATGGGGATCCGGCAAGTGGGCGAGTTCGGACTTTCCGTGGGCTTCGGATTGGTACCGATCCTCTTGATGGCATTGTTCATCGGAGCCTTGTTGCTCAAAAGACCCCTCCGTGTACCCTCACTCTTGGCGTTGGGGGTTGCTTGGGCCGGGATTTCCAGTTCCACCTTGGTTTTCGGTACGCCGCCGCGTTCCTCGGTCCAAACCAACGGAGAGCGCGTGGCGTTCTTCAACAACCGTTGGAATCTCTATGCAATACCGCATGCGACCATGCCTGGGAACCTTGCGAGTCTGTATCGGGTACAGGATATCGCCGGATACGACTCGCTGGTGAGTAAGAGTGTCGTGGAGCATTTGAGCGCAATCGACAGAGGTTCCCCTACTCCCCCGGAGAACGGCAACATGATGCTCGTGAAACTGGATGCGGACGAAAACCAGTTGATCGACGCGGGCGTGACCAAAGTGTACGAGCGCACCGCCCAAGGAGTTGAGGAACGAAGTCTTCCTGGGCTGCCGTTAGCCCAACCGAACCAGGGCAACGCGACCTTCAAAATCGTTGACCTCAACACCATCCAAATTCAACACTCGGGGGCAACGGAGCTGATCGTCCGCGAACGGTTTCGACCTGGTTGGAGCGCGACCGCAGGTGGCAAGCCAGTCACCATCGAAAAGCACGGAATCTGGTTGCTGGTGAGCGGAATCCCAACCGGCTCAAACCAAATCACATTGAGATACAGCCCACCAGGCTTCTCTACATATCTCGGTGTTTCTGCTGTGTGCTTGCTGCTGGCCGCGGTCGGGTTGAAGGTTAAGTAAGGTGCAGAACTTGGCGATTTCCAAGTTCCCGTGATAAACTATTCATGTCCCAAGAACCATGAGCAGCACGATCGAGCAACTGGACCTGAACCTCAATCCGGTCAAAACAGGCCGATGGATGGTGGTGATCCACAATAACGACTACAACTCCATCGATCAAGTCGTATCCATCCTTATGAAAGCGACTGCCTGCACTTTGGAAGAGGCGGCGATCGAAACTTGGGAGGCCCATCACTACGGAAAGGCAAACGTGCATTTTTCAAGCAAGGACGAGTGCGAATCAGCAGCCCGCGTGATCAATTCCATCGGAGTGGTGACGGACGTTTGTCCTGAATGGAACGACTAATACCCGCCTGCGCAAGTCCGGACACGATTGAGCGTCCGGAACTTTTCGACACGCCCGAAATCAATCAGGATTCGGGGTGGATCGTCACGGTTTTTGACAACGACTTCAACACGGTTGAGGAAGTCATTACGATTTTGCTCGTAGCGACCAAGTGCACGCTGGACGAGGCTCAGATCGAGACATGGGAAGTCCACCACCTCGGCAAGTCCGTGGTCCATCACGGTGCGGAAGAGGAATGCCGAGGCGTGGCAAAAGTCATCGGGACAATCGGAATCCGCGTCGAAGTCTCGAAAGAAGACTAACTGGGCTCCGGTCCGGCGGAGCAAGGGCACGTGGCAGGCGTCCCTGTGCAATCGGCTCGCTCAGATTTCGCGCTGGAAACCCCAGCCATGTCGTTGACGTAAAACCCAGAACCCTTGAACATCATTGCCGTGGGCTGGATCAGTCTCCGCAGACTTCCCGAGGCTCCGCACGAGCAGTCGGTCAGGGCGTTTTCGGTGATACGTTGTTCGACCTCAAAGGTCTTTTCACAGGTCTTGCATTCGTATACGTACGTAGGCATAGTCGTTTCTCAGATCAATTCAGATGCCGTTTTCTACGGCTCAAACAAGCCACATTGTGGCAGAATGAACCCAATTCCCTCTAGAGATGTTTGGCCAAACTGTCCAGCTTGCTGATTTTGCGGTCGTCGCCGTGTTGGTGGGGCTGGAGATTCTGCTTTCAGCCGACAACGCCTTGGTGCTGGCGATCATGGTCAAGCACCTTCCCAAAAAGCTCCAGCAGAAAGCACTGCTGTACGGGTTGGGTGGCGCGTTCGTCTTTCGCTTGATCGCAATCCTGTTCGCCAAGCAGATCATGGCACTGTGGTGGCTCCAAGCGATCGGAGCGGTGTATCTGCTCATTCTGCCCATCAAACACTTTGTAAAGAAATCAGCTGGCAAAGATGTCAAGCCCGTTGGTTCGAGTTTTTGGGGCACGGTGGTGGCTGTAGAGGTCACTGACATTGCTTTTGCGGTGGATAGCGTGTTGGCCGGCGTCGCGGTCGTCAAGAGTCAGGACAAGATCTGGGTGGTGTATCTGGGCGCGATCATCGGCGTGATTGCACTGAGATTTGCTGCTGGCTACTTCGTGCGGCTCTTGGAGCGTTTTCCTGCGCTCGATCACGTGGCGTATCTGTTGGTGGGTTGGGTCGGCGTCAAGCTGAGCTTTATGGCTGGGCACAACTATGGAGTCAACGAGGTCAAACTAGGCCGGACTCCTGCATTCTCCGTCCACGAACTCTCTCCCGCGATCTTTTGGGGCGTTCTCGCGCTGATTGCTGTGGCAGGAGCAACTTATGCTTATCTCCATAAAGCGACCCCAGAGGAAGTCTCCGAGATCGATGAACTGGAAGAGCGGGCGGATACGCTCGAGGATGCGATGGAGCGTCGTACCGAGGATCTCTCGGCTGACGCTCCTTAGCTGCTGGTCACTCCCGATCTGCCTCATCCGCATCGGAGTCCAAATTCTCGTCGGAATCGGCATGGACCATCCCGATCTTCAACTGCTCTTGGAGCAACCTCGCTTGGTCGATCATGACCTCGTCCATTGAACGCCCCTCGCCGTTGTGAAACCAGGACACGATGCAAGATCGGGTGAATTCCTGGAGGTAAGCAAAGGAGAACCCTTCACATCCTACGGCCGCTTTCTCGAGCCCAGCCTCGCTGGGTCGCATCTCGTGTTCCCAACCCCCTGTTTTCTTGCGGAGGTACTCCGCGATCAGTTCGGGTGATGGATTTCGAAAACAAAGTTTGCGATCAAACCGAGAAGGACGTTGTATGAGAGCTGGCCCGAGCCTCTCGGGGTAGTTGGTTGTCGCGAGAGTGAGGATGCCATCGTTTGACGACATTCCATCCATCTCGTTGAGGAAGACTGACAACGAGGTTTTGTCCACGCGAGAATCGAGGTCCTCAAGCACAACAATGACGGGTGCAAGCTCCCGTGCCTTCCTGTACATCCTCACAAAAGCATCTTGTCCGTCCGAATCTCTACTCCCTACTTTGCCCGCGATGATCGATGGAATCTGCATCGAATTGAGGAGAGCTCGAACTGCATGAGTTTTGCCATTTCCAGGAGGTCCATAGAGTAACAAACCTCGCTTCCAAGGTATTCCATAGCGCTCATACTTCTCCTTGCCAGAAAAGAACTCCTGAGCGCTTTGCTCAAGTTCAATCCGGACACCTCTTTCGATGATCAAATCATCGAAACTGGAGTTCTTGATTGCAGCTTCAATACCAGGGTGCTTTCTGAAGTAGCCCCGTTCAAAGACCGAGACTAACTGCGGTTTTTCGCTAGAGTACTTGCAGACGGCGAAGAAGAAGTCTTCCAGCACACGTCGCACCGGTCCAATAAGCAAGAAGCAGTCGCCGTTTTCATGGGACTGCACTTGCAGGATTTTGAATCGGTGCCCACACCACAAAGTTTCCATGAGAGCAAAGTCGTATAGTTGCTCTGATGACTTTGTGAAGTGGTTGTAACTCAGCCAAGAGACGGGTACCGGGTAATCGGCCACCACCAAGATGCACTTACCAGCATCAGCGAAGTGTTCGAGTTCAAAGTCCCCGTCTCGAGTTGCAAGGATCGAGTCGTTCGGAAATAGTTCGTGGACGCTGTTCAGGAGATCAAATGACTGAGCAGCCTCATTAAGTCGAGAAGTACGTTCGATTAGTTGTCTTAGTTTTGTGCTCATAAAGCGCTTGCCGTTTAGGCGCAAGCATCCCTGTGACACAGAGGAAGTTCACCTCCGAGAAGATAGGAAATGTGTGTTCGGGCATCGCGCCCGAGACTTAAGAAGCTGAGCGCGCGCCAGAAAGTTGAATAAGGTAATTGATTCGGCGCATAGCGAAGCAATGATATTCAAAATGTGCACGAAAATGCAAGTCTATCGAAAGACTTCGCAGATCATACAGCGCGCGGAGCCACCACCCACGGTCTCAATGCTATCGATCGCTAGAATGCAAGGTTCTCCATCTTGAGCCAATTTCCGTCGTTGGGAGTCCTCAAGAGACGACCACGCTCGTTCGGAGAGGATCCATCGAGGCTTTCGGCCTTGGACCAGCAGGAGATTCCCCGCGAAGCACTCCATCTGGCGCTCGGAGATCTCAATGATTTCTCGACCGCTCTTTCGGAGGGATTCGACCAACGATCCCGTTGGAAGAGCCTCCGAACAAAGCACGGCGACGGATCGGCCGAGAGACATGACGACATTGGTGTGGTAAACGGGTGAGCCCAAGTAATCCGTCTCAAATAGGAGCAGCTGATAACCCATTTTCCGGGACCAAAGCGCTGCCAAATCAGGGTCCGTTCGCGGTGAGATTGCAGCATAAGCCATCCTATTCTCGTGGTCCAGTACTAAACTTCCCGTTCCTTCCAGATATCTTCCTTTGTCTTCGAATTCGGTGAGGTCAAGCCAATCACGGTCTCGCAATCCACAAAGATCGACGGATCGCTCCAACCTCCGATTGGGTGCGAGCATGGGATAGAGAACCGCCCGTCCGCCTGCGTGGAATGAAACCCAATTGTTGGGAAACACCGCATCAGGCTTGGTAGGCATGGATGAATCCTGCATCACGTGAACCCTGACACCGGCATTTCGAAGCGCGGCAACCGCCGCGTCGAACTCAGCCTGCACGGTTTCCAGGCTAACGCTTTCCGACCGCTGAAAGACGTTGGAGTCGGCCGTTTCTGGATTGGCCAGGGCCGATCCTGGACGGACCATCAAGACCTCGTTTGCCAGATGGGAAGTTGCGCTCACCAAGGCCAAGTATGCGCTACCGAAGATGACGGGTAACGTGACAATCATGCAGCTCCGGATGTGGATGTACGACTTGGCACGGGAACAGTGCCCGACCATGGACCATCTCTATCAGATTGCCGGGCTGACTCTGGATGCAGGGTTCGATTCGCTGGGGCTTTATCTGGAGCATCGCTACGCCTATCCCAGCACGCCCTGGTCGCACGGCCGCGGAATTCTCACCCCAGAAATGGTCGATCGGCTCCAGAGTGAGTTCCCCAGCCTTCGAATCATCCCATTTATCAACCTCTTGGGCCATTTCGAGGGAATGCTCTATACCGAGCCGGGCAAGAAGTATCACGAGGATCTGTTTACGGGTATGCAAGCCTGTCCCAGCAAGGACGAATTCTTAGGGCTTTGCGAACGAATCATCGATGATACGGTCCGGACTTTTCGGAGCGACATCATCCACATCGGTGGCGACGAAACGTGGCAGCTAGGCTCTTGTCCCATATGCAAGGACAAAGTTGAATCCGTTCCCGAAGGCCAAGATGGGAAGGCCAAGTTGTACGGTGAACACTTTGGGCCGCTGGCAGAATTGGTCCAAAAGAAAGGCAGACGTCCAGCGGTGTGGGGAGATATGTACCTTCAGCATCCTGACGCGCTGAACGCGATGCCGAAGGAAACTCTGATCTTCGACTGGCAGTATTTCAACGGCCTCAAGGAATCTGCTCCGACCTTCACTCAGGCGGGATTCGATGTCGTCGGCTGTCCAGCCATCCAAACGTACAACGCCACCTGGATGCACATGGAGGCATCCGAAAAGAATGTGCTGGAAGTACTGCGAGATGTGCGCGACATGGATCTTTACGGAGTCTGCGTCACAACTTGGGAGTGCGGACTTTTCGGGAGCTATGACACGCTTTACCCAGCCATTGAGGCGTGCGGTGCTTATTCCCAACCGAATTCCGATTTGGCACCAGGCCTTTTCCAACAAAAGTACGACGAGGCAGGCAACGGCAAGTGGGCCAACCAAATGAGTGCTGCTCTGGCAGAGTGCGGTGGGACCTTCAAACCAGGCCGAATCCGGAGTTCTTTGAAAGTGCGCCTTCTGCTCAACTCCAATCCGTTCCTTGCCTGGCTCCATCACGGAGAAGAACTTGCCGGAGAGGTCGGATTTGATGCTCTGGCCGTGTTTGAAAAGGCAATGGCACTGGGTCCGGGAGATGCTGAGAAGGGGATCACTCTTTTCGGTCGTAGCGCCGTGGAATTTGTTCGGATCGTCGAGGAAGCGAAGATACTCTACGCCCAAGGTCGAGCCGAAGCCGCGATCACCAAACTCGCTTTGACCCGACGACTTTTCGATGACCTAGCGAAGGTGGCCGAAAGAACCACCGCACGATGCGGAGGTTCATTGGCTGATGCGGAGCGCTGTCGGATCGCAAAGGAGCACGTGGAACGTGTAATTCAACGGATTAGGCAGTATGGAGACGGGTCGCTGGGATATTTGCCCGCATTCGAGGTCATTACACACCCGAAATTTGTCCCTCATGACCAGGCGTGTTGGTGGCTCATCAACCGCTGGGCTAATCAGTAGAGCACTAAATCACCGGTACGGGGTTTGGGCTGGCAAAGTGCGAATTATCGAAGAACTTCAGCCCCAGAATCTGGGCAAAATAGTTCCCACGAGCGGCAATCTGGGCAGAACTGGAGTTGAGCGCCATGCCTTGGACAAACGGAAACATCGCCGTCTCCAACACCAGCAGTGGATGGACTGCGTTCTTCCAATGCAGCACCAGGCGGTAGATCATCTTTCCGTGAAACGAGGGTGGGTTGACTTCTGTGATCAAGACTATTGCGTCGAGCTCGGCTAGGCTTCCGCGCAGGATGCGATTGGCTTCGAATCGAAGGTAAGTCCCCTTGCGAAGATCGCAGACGAGCCGTTCGTTCGATAGGTAAGCCCAAAGTCCGGCTCCGGCCAAAGCCAACCCCAGTATCATCCAGTATCCGCCTGTGTTGATGCTCCAAAACGGCAGCCAATCCGTTCCAAGCGTTGGGAAAAAGCCTTTGATCAGGCAAAGCCCAGCAACGACAAAGACCCCTCGAACCAGCATTTCGTACCATAGGGGAGGTGCGAAAGAGAGGATCCGCCTCTCCTCCAGATATCGCGCCACCAAGGGCGTTTCCAATCCGGCTTTTCTACGGCGAAATCCGGGTATAAGGCTCTCCAATCCAGAGGTTTCTCGCTGGGGAATCATGGCTCTTTAGTCTGGACGGATGAAGCCGCCGGTTCTATGCTACGCTAATCCGGTCGATGAGGGTTGCGGTACTCGGTGTCGGAAGTTGGGGTACAGCGTTGGCGACGCTGCTGGCGCGAAATGGACTGGAAGTAACTCTGGCGGGGCGAGAAAGTCTCGCGCTTGAGCAGGTGCAATCCGTCCGCGAGAATCTCCACTATCTCCCTGGCTTTGTGTTGCCTAAAGATATTCGGGCGGTCGCCCTTGAGAAGGTGGAACCCGACCACGACGTTTGGATTGTGGCAACGCCGTCCGGCGGAGTCCGCGAAGTCCTCCAATTTGTTGCGGGCGATGCGCCACGGGTCCTCGTCGCCAGCAAGGGCCTGGAGCCCATGACTGGGGCTCTACTTTCAGACGTCGTGAGGCAGGTCCACCCGTCCGCCAAGATTTCCGCGATCAGCGGACCCAACTTGGCTATCGAGATTATGCGGAGCATTCCCACGGCTGCCGTGGTCGCCTCCGAGGATGAGGAGGACGCAGCGAAGTTGGCGCATATGTTCAACTGCGTTCATTTCCGAGCCTACGTAAGCAATGACCTCCGTGGAGTGGAGCTTGCCGGAGCCCTCAAGAACGTCTTGGCGATCGCCGCTGGCATGTCCGACGGACTGGGATTCGGGGATAACACGAAGGGAGCATTGGTTGCTCGGGGTCTGCTGGAAATGAGTCGATTTGGAAAGCACTATGGAGCCCGTTCCGAAACCTTTCTGGGGATTGCTGGCGTGGGTGACCTTTTTGCCACAGCCAATTCCAAATTAAGCCGGAATTACCGTGTGGGCTACGGAATTGGACGAGGGGAAACCCTGCGCTCGGTGCTCGACGAGATCGGCCAAGTTGCCGAGGGCGTCGGCACAGCAGAGGTGGCGGCGGTCATCTCGCGCCAGCATATGCTTCCCACTCCGATCTTCGAAATGACGGATGCCGTACTCCGAAGCCGAATATCGCCGATGGATGGAGTTTCCCGCTTGATGCAAAACATGCCCAAGCGGGAAGGTTGGGAAGAGATTTAGTCTCCGTTCACATCGAAGTTGTTGCTGAGCACCAGGTAGTCGAAGATGGTCACTGATCCATCGCCATCCAAGTCGGCATCGGCAGGAGCCCAGCCATTAGTTCCAACTGTATGCCAATCGCTTTGAGATTCGTTCCTATCGAAGTAGTTGGAGAGCACCACGTAATCAAAAATGGTCACGGTGTTGTCTCCGTCGATGTCGCCGTTGATGAGGCTAGCGTTCACACCGCCGACATTCGTGGCTTCAACGAAGTTGAAAGTCCCCGTCGCTGCTGACCGAAGCCAGTGCGAGCCTTTGACGAGCACTTGGTGAGTACCGCGACGTGTGGTCTGGAAGCTGAAGTTACCGCTGGTATCCAAGGAAACGCCCTTCACGGTCTCCATCTCGATGCCATTCTGTTTGAACGTGATGTCGACTTTCTGGGAGGCTGGATCCCCGAAATAGTCCTGCAAGTCCACATTGCCCGATATAGTGATCGCCGTTGGTACACGGCTTACCACTGCCATCGAGCCAACGTTCCATCCGAAGTTGATGTCTCCGGTATGCACCCATGTTCCAGAGCCAGAGTCGAGCATGAAGCGTCCAATTTTGTTGCCGGTGTGCGAGCCAACATACATCTCCTTGCCGTCGGGACTGAAAGCAACCGAAATTGCAACAGGATAATTGGCCACTTTGACGCTGCTGACCGGCATGCCACCACTGAAAGTAATCTTGTAGACCTCGCTCGTGCTGGCAGACGCAATGTAGATGTCATTGCCAAGCCAAGCTCCCCAGTGAACGCCTCCGCTTCCCGCAATATTGAAGTTGGTCTCGGTGTTTGCCGCGATATTATGGATTCGTAGCAGTCCATCTGTGCCTGCAGCGTAGAACATCTTGTTCGGATCGCTGCCAAACGTGCACCAGCGTGTTGAAGACTTGCTGATCGTACCGTTGGGTGTCGGAACTCCACCCGGAAACGTAAATCGCGAAAAACCACTGAACGCATCGGCAACGAACATCTCGCCGCTGCTGTTAAACGCGACTGCATGACACGCGGAGAGACCGTTTCCCGTAATGGAACCATTCGGAATAAACGTGTCGGTCGAGAGATTATAGGTGAACCTGCTAACCAGCGAGTTGCCCGTATTTCCCGAACGGTTACCAACAAAGAATTCGCCGAGCGAATTCTCTGTGATCGACGCTGGATCTGCGACCAGGGATTTATCGATCCCGATCCGTTCAGCAGCGGGAGCTCCACTACTAGTGAAGTAATAGCGCTTGATGCCATTCCACTGCGATTGGCTGGCGAACCCGGCGAATGTTTGAGTAACCAGAAGCTGGTAATCAGCCTGAGCGACGGCCGATAGTGCCAACGTGCCGAGCACTGCCAAGCCAACTAAATTGGATTTTTGCATAGTGAGTCCCCTTTAAGACAGATAACTTCTCCATATCCATTCTAGTGGATCGAAAAGCATGTTACGCAAATTTTGCGCAGATTCCTAATGGGTTCCAGCACTATTGCGGAGGATCCGTGGCACCCCACCGATCTGGAAGAGCGTTGCTCCTCAGACTTGCTGCTTGAGAGATTCCAGGAGTGCCAATGCTTGCACCGGTGTCATTGTGTTCACATCGACATTGCGTAAGGTGCGGACGACTTCTTGTTCTTCGGACTCGAATAATGTCAGCTGAAGCTTCTGGACTTTTGGTGCAACGGGTTTTGGCGAGTCTTCTCGATGCTCCAGTTCGCTCAGGATTTCGGTAGCCCGAGCCAGTACGGTGGGTGGCATCCCGGCAGCCTTGGCCACGTGGATCCCGTAACTCCGGTCCGTGCCGCCCTTTAGGACTTTGTGCGTCCAGATCACCTGATCGCCGACCTCTTGGACACTCACTCGATAGTTGTGAATCGAGTGGATTTCATCGGCAAGGACGTTCAACTGATGATAGTGGGTGGCAAACAGCGTTTTGGCACCGATCTCCGCAAGTCGCTCCACCAGCGCCCATGCGATAGCCAAGCCATCGTAAGTGCTGGTGCCGCGACCCACCTCGTCGAGCACCACCAAGCTGCGTGGGGTCGCATGGTGAAGGATGTATGCGCTTTCCAGCATCTCGACCATAAACGTGCTGTGGCCCATGGCGAGCTCGTCCTTCGCCCCGATCCGAGCAAAAACCGAATCGCACACTCCCAGGGTGGCTTTTCGAGCCGGAACAAACCCACCCATTTGGGCCATCACAGCGATGAGCGCATTTTGCCTGAGATAAGTGCTTTTTCCGCTCATGTTCGGGCCGGTGAGAACCATCAGCCTCATTCCCGATTCCGATTCGGGCCGTTCGAAGTGAGCATCGTTGGGCACGAATGCGGGACCGTGAATTTCCACCACCGGATGGCGACCGGATTCCACCTCGAACAGGTCCTCCTCGATCATCTCGGGTCTGGTGTATGCACGATCAGAAGCAACTTGAGCCAACGCAGCCAAAAAGTCGAAATCGGCCACCGCTTGGGCGGCCTGCAAGATCGTGCGGCTACTGCCAGAAATCTCGAGTCTCAGCCTGTGGAACAAGTCTGCTTCAAGTGCGGTGGCCTTTTCCTTGGCTCCAAGAACAGCCGATTCCTGGTCCTTGAGCTCTGCCGTGATGTACCTCTCCGCGTTCGCCGTGGTTTGCTTCCGGATGTAGTGCTCGGGCACCTTGGAGGTATGAGCCTTACCCACTTCGAGGAAGTACCCAAAGACCGAGTTGAAGCCGACTTTGAGCGTGGAAATTCCCGTACACGCTCGCTCCTGCGCCTCAAGCCGGGCGATGAATTCCCGACCTTCGCGGCTGAGCTTCCGCAAGGCATCGAGTTCAAAATCGAATCCATCTTGGATCACGCCGCCGTCTCGAAGCGTCAGTGGAGGTTCGGGAACGATGGCCTGCTGGAGCCGGAGAGCCAGAGCACGGTGATCGCCCAACTGCTGGAGGCGATCGTGAATCGTTCCGAAGCCTATCGGCAAGCAGATTTCTTGGAGTTCTGGAAGCTGAGCGAGTGACCTGCCAAGAAGTGCCAGGTCTCGGGGATTGGCATAGCCAGTCGCACATCGAGAAACCAGGCGCTCCAAGTCCGCGATCCCTTTGAGACAAGCCCGAAGATCGGCACGGAGGAGCGAATTCTCGACAAGCCTCCCCACAGCATCATGTCGCGCCCGAATCTGTTCGACATCGAGCAGCGGACGCTCAATTTGCTTTCGCATCCGACGGGACCCCAACGGAGTCATCGTCGTATCGAGCACGCTCAGCAGCGTGAGTTTTCGCGATCCATCGGCCAGATTCTGTGTGAGCTCTAGCGACCGCATCGCCCCCGGATCGATCGCCATCCAACCTTCAGAAGAGTAACTGGAGATGGATTCCACGTGGCTTAGGTTCAGGCAAGTCCGCTGGGCATAGCCGATCACCATGCCTGCCGCCACCACACCGCATGCCTTGTCGCCGATTCCGAAGCCATCTAGGCTGGAGACCGCGAACTGCTTCATCAGATCCCGAGCCGCACGGTCAGTGGTGGGCAAATCTTGCTGCGAGACCGCCAGCCCCAAGTTGTTCCTCAATGAGTCCACAAGGGATTCCGATGGATCAGGAGCGAGGAGTTCCGCTGGGCGAATTCTTGCCAACTCGCGCATCAAATCCTCTTGCCATCGCTCGCCGCCCAATTCGGTGACCAGAAACTCTCCCGTGGATACATCGAGCGTGGCGATTCCGGCCTTGCCATTTTGGATGCACAGAGCCGCAAGAAAGTTGTTTTGTCCGGCGGGGAGCATGGAGTCCTCCACCAAGGTGCCCGGTGTGAAAACTCGGGTGACAGCACGCCGAACCAGGCCCTTCGCTTGTTTTGGATCTTCGATTTGGTCGCAAAGCGCCACCTTTTTTCCCGCCTGCACAAGCCTGGCTAGGTATTTCTCGACCGAGTGGAAGGGCACTCCTGCCATCGGGATTTTGCCATTGGTTCCGTCCTCCCGCCCAGTAAGCGTTATATCGAGGATTTCGGTGGCTTGAACGGCATCTTCGCCGTAAAACTCATAAAAATCTCCCACCCGCATGGCAAGCAGCACGTCGGGATGCTCGGCTTTGGCCTGGAAATACTGCCGAAGCATGGGAGTTTGTGCTTGCACGATTCAGAGTTTACTGCCCACGGCTGGCGTGGCTCCAACAGAATTGCTGGCTAACTCTGAACGCCATTTGTGGAACACCCGCAATGACAGGTGGATGGGATGAAGAAGAAGATATTCGTGATGACGGCGATGCTATGCCTGCTGGGAGTTGCGGGCGCCAACAACGAGTCGATGCACAGGGTCAAAGGTGCACCCATTCAGGTGATGATGCCGCAGACTCCGATCAGTATTGCGAAGTACATCAAAAACCACAATCAAATCAAACTTCTGGAAGCGTATGCATCGGTCCTCCCAGGGGGCAGACAGGATGAACCTGCAGTCGTTGTGTACTCATTTTCCGCTGCCTTGAAAGTGAAAGAGTCGCAAAGGGATGAAATGGTCAAGTCATTTTGCAGCGGATTTGTTTACGGAGCGGTCAAAAACTTCAAGGGAATTCGCGATTATCACGAAAACCAGCAGTACAAATCCAAAAATCTAACCTATTACGTCAGCTCGATGAATCTGGAAACAGACCATGGCAACTACGGAATGCGGCTGGTGGTCGTGCCAACCGGCAATTCTTTTGCGATGGTTGGCGTTATGCACCGGCTGAATGATCGGGACGCCGCCGAGGCTGCCGACCGATACTGGAACAGCGTTTCCTTGGCGAAGTAATCGCCTGATTTCGGGGCGATTGGTACAATGAAAGCATGCCAGTCGCCTCCCAGCGGGCCCAACAAATGCCCGCTTCTCCCATCCGCAAACTGATGCCCTATGCCGATGCGGCGAA
Source organism: Armatimonadota bacterium (assembly GCA_018268255.1). Taxonomy (GTDB): domain Bacteria; phylum Armatimonadota; class Fimbriimonadia; order Fimbriimonadales; family Fimbriimonadaceae; genus UBA2391. Next base: position 517,826 of record JAFDWX010000001.1, read on the forward strand.
GGCACGCGGCATTGATGTAATCCACCTGAACATCGGCCAGCCGGATGTACTGCCGCCAGCCGAATTCTGGGAAGCGATTATCGAAAAGCGACCTCCGGTTCTGGAGTACACGCACTCGGCTGGCAACGCCACGTTGAGAGCCAAGGCTCGTGCCTATTACGAGCGTGTTCTAGGAGTTCAACTGGATGATTCCCAGCTTCTAGTGACAACCGCTGGATCAGAAGCCATCATTTTTGCGATGACCGCGTGTCTCAATCCGGGAGATGAGGTGATTATTCCGGAACCCTTGTACGCCAATTACCTTGGGTTTGCGGTTCAGTCGGGCGTAAAAGTTGTACCGATTCCTACGAAAATCGAGGAGAACTTCGCACTGCCTCCTGCTTCAGTTTTTGCCGACTACATCACGCCTCGGACCAAGGCGATTCTTATCTGCAATCCGAGCAATCCCACAGGCACAATCTATGGCAACGAACAACTGCAAGGGTTGCGTCAAATTGTGCTGGATAACGACTTGTTCTTGTTTGCGGACGAAGTCTATCGTGATTTTTACTACACCGACTCTCCTGTTACTTCGATCTTGCAGCTTAAGGGTTTAGAAAACCATGCCATTATGATCGATTCGGTTTCCAAGAGGTTTTCGCTTTGCGGCGCAAGGCTCGGATTCTTGGTTTCGAAAAACGCTGAAATCATGCAGGGAGCGCTTCGTATGGCTCAGGCAAGGCTCTCTCCTCCTGGGTTGGCACAGTTGGGAGTTGAAGCTGCCTTGGATGCTTCCGAATCATACTATGCAAATGTTCGGGAGGAGTACCGTTCTCGGCGAGACTTATTGATCACGAAACTAGCCGATATCCCAGGGATCCTTGTTCCACAAATCGACGGTGCGTTTTACGCTACCGTGCGATTGCCGATCGATGACAGCGATCGGTTCTGCCAATGGCTCCTTGAATCCTTCAGCTATGAAGGAAAGACCGTCATGCTTGCTCCTGCGAGTGGATTCTATTCAACGCCAGGAATGGGCAAGGATGAAGTCAGGATAGCTTATGTCCTCAAGAAGGAGCGAATCGAGCTCGCAGTCGAATGCCTATCCAAAGCTTTGGCTGCATATCCTGGTTTGAAGGTTACGGCTTAGTCGTCGCCGAATTTGTCAAAGTTCTGGCTCAGAATCACGTAGTCAAAGATCGTCACTGCGCCATCATCGTCCAGGTCGGCGTCGGCCGTATACCCGCTATCGCCCAGCGTCGAATCAAAGGAATCGCTGAGCGAGGAATAGTCGAAAATGGTGATTGCATTATCGCCATCAATGTCTCCGTTAATCGGTGAAATCAACACATTAACCTTGTCGTTTCCATCTACATCTAATGGAATAGATTGACGGAGATAGTGCACAGGCTTGACGCTGAGAGCTGCCGCACCAAGCACGTTCGGCATCGGTAGTAAAACCTTTCCATCGGTATCGGGAGTCATTCTGGCTTGATACAGAAGTAATCCAGACGTGTCTCGGTATTCAAAGTCAATCGGCTGACTCGGACCCAAAACCGAGTCGGCCAGAGTCACGGACGCGAACACGATACCGTATTCTGAACCTGCACGCTCCATCCATTCCCGATCTGCCGTATCAACATCCCCGTCGATGTCGAAGTCGTAAAGATCAAATGGTGCGGTTCCAAATCCTGAACCAGCACCTGTGTAACTGCTCTCAAACGATAGCCGGTCGGAATTATTCAGATGGCCAGATTCGCCAAGGCGATATTGTCTTAGCTTTTGGCGAAACAGCGAGTGGTCCGTTGAGTCCAGAAAACCATCATTGTTCAAATCAAATCTGGCTGCGCCATTGGGCACCGTAATTTTGGATCCTGCGTACACCAATAAGAACCTCGCCCAGTCTTTTGCGTCGATTGTTCCATTATTGGTGTAGTCTGCGCGCATCTTAGTGCTTGTCGTCACCCAGTTTTTAATGGCGGTTTGATTCGCAGATTGGATTGCTGTACCTGCATCGAAAATTACAAAATCCTCTTGACCATTGGCCTTGATGGCACTGAGTTGATCGGCGACGGCAGGATGCCCCGACGTAATAGCCAACCCGGGGACAACGCGCACTGACCCAGCTTGAGTTAGAGTTGCATTGATATCAGCAACGACAGAACTAGTTGTACTGCCATAGCACATGGGCACAACCTGATTAACGTACCCATTGCTACACCACGCCGGCCAGTTTTGGCACTTGGCAATTTGCGCGGAACTGGTCATGGCGGTGGGGAAGATCGCTCCAGAAAAGACAACGTCACTGCTGCTTTCCAAGATCCCTTGATGCATCTGATTGGCTGCTTCGCTGATTCCGTTTCGCCTCCAAGTTAGGAACTGATTCCAATAAGGTCTGCCTGGCTTATCCGCTTGAGTGTTGATGTCGACAGTTGTTCCATACAGAGCTTTGAAAGCTGCCTGAGAGTAGGTATCGTAACTCCACGGTGCGGTGTAGGAATCGCTGGTGTTGTTATCGATAGGCATTCGATGGTAATCCGTTTGAATGCCCCAGAGTCCCGGATAGGCTGCCAGTTCTTTGGTGTAGGCTCTGAGCTTCGCTTGCACATCTGGATGGCATAGATTGGCAAATACTTGACCTGAAGCATCGCCGCCTGTGGTGCCAGTGGCAATGTTCAAGACTTGATATTCAGGATGCCCCGTAAAGTTATATGCGCCCGTTGTTCCGTATTGCCAATAAGATGCTTCGATCCATGCGTGGATTCTTATGTTGTAGCGAGCAGCCAATGGGATAGCTTGTTGAAGATAATCGAATCCGAATCGTGCATCGAAGACGCCAGCTTTGCCAGTGGAGAGTCCGTGATAGAAAGTCTCCAAGTACAGATCTGTGATCCCTGCGGTGCTCAGCGCCTGAGCAGTCGCTTCAAACTCGGCCAATGTCGCAGGAGGCCGGAGCCACGCGCCTCGAATTGGCCGGGTATCTCGGTACTGCGCCGAGACTCCAACCACCATTGCACAAGTCGCCATTGCCGCAAGCCATCGCATCACACTCGTATTGTGCACCGAGATTGGGCCGCCAGCACCATAAATGTCTAGGCAATATTTCTGGTTCAGGAAGATTGGGGTGAGGATTAGGTCTATCAAGATGAGGGATCGGAAGGGGTTTGGTCTGGAAATCGCGCAATCGGACTCGGAGTTGCGTGCCACCAGGGTTCGTCTGGTCTTGGCGGCAGCGACTTGGGGTTGGTCCATTCAGTTCTCCATTCTCCTTCGAAACTGTCAATAGATCTTGTCTCGATAGCTCGTTTTCTATCTTCGAGGGACATCACAGCAAGTTCGCTGAAAATTGCCGGCAATTTGAGCCAGTGCTGGAGCCCTGGCCCAATCCGTACTACATACCCTTTTCCAAGAAGAACGATATTCGTACCTGTTCGACCAGTCTCGGAGCTATATTCGACCTTGAACCCTGTCAAGTCTTCCCAGGAGAGTGCTTCTCGAAAGTCGCCGAAGAACTCAATTTTGCTTGGGGTGATTCTAAGTGAGTCATGGCGAGATTCTGCATAGTCCTGCTCGACACTCAATCCAAATCTGTACCCGCCGCCGATCAACGCGAACACGGCGAACCAAGCCCAAGGTTGCTTCATGGCATAGACGCCAACTGGGATCGCGAAAACCACAAACAACAACACCGCCGCGACGCGGTCAGACCTTTGAGGCGTGCGCTCAGTCAGAACCAGGCACGGTTCCTCCGGTGCGGAATCTTCGTCAGTCTGCGGATTTGACATAGTCCCCACGATCCGGCTCTCACTGGAAGAGCCGGATCAAAACGACTTACAGAACTTAGACAGGGAAGGTTGCGATCGTTGCTGATTCAATAATCGCAGGGTTGTCTTCCAGGGGGTTGTCCCTACCATCGCGAGGCAGATTGACGATGGTCTCGACGACGTCCATGCCCTCGATGACCTGCCCGTAAACAGAGTACTGGCGATCGAGGTGCGGCGAGGTCTTGTGCATCAAAAAGAACTGTGAACCGGCGCTGTTGGGGTCGCTGGTTCGGGCCGCGCTCAAAATGCCCGGTGTGTGCTTGATATCGTTGAATTCGGCCGGGAGTTGGTATCCAGGTCCACCCGTACCGTGCATTTCGCGCGGCTTGGTCTTGGTGTTCGGGTCTCCGCCTTGAATCATGAATCCAGGGATGACTCGATGGAATCGTATGCCGTCGTAAAAGCCCTCGCGCGTGAGCTTTTTAAACGCTTCGACGTGCTTTGGAGCAACCTCCGGGAAAAACTTCAGCACGATTCGGCCGTGATTGGTTTGCAGTACGGCAACCTCGTCGCCAACGTTGGGTACGACCGCTCCGGGAGCGGCTGTTGCAGATAGAGCCTGTTCAGACATGCTCTGGTGATACCCTAGGGAGCAACCGCCGGATTGAGTTCACCCGTTCGGGTGGCACTGGGTCTTGCCCGCAAACTCGCCCACCGGCGCAACTCCAGAATTTCCTCAGACATCATGACGCTCAAAGGTACTTGTGCCTTGGCCTCTTGCAGAATGTCCTCCTGTTGCAGATCGCGCTTTTGGTCGAAAGCCAGATAAAGCGCTCCAACCACAACTTGCTCTATTTCTGCGCCGGAAAAGCCCTTGGTTGCATCGGCGAGTGCGCCGATGTTGAAGTTTTTGGGGTCTCGCTTCCTCTTGTTCAAGTGAATCGTAAAGATCTCTTCGCGTTCCTGTTTTTCGGGGAGATCGATGAAGAAAATCTCGTCGAAGCGACCCTTTCGCAGGAGTTCCGGAGGCAGTTTGGAAACGTCGTTGGCCGTCGCAATCAGGAATACGGGCTTGGTTTTCTCCTGCATCCAGGTGATGAACGTCGCGAATACGCGAGCCGTGGTTCCGCTGTCCCCTGCGCCGCTCCCAGCCACTCCAGCAAAACCCTTTTCCAGCTCGTCCGCCCATAGGCAGCACGGAGCGACGGATTCCGCAATGCGAATCGCCTTTCTAATGTTCTCCTCGCTTTGCCCGACCAGGCTCCCAAAAATTCGACCCACGTCCAGTTTGAGCAGCGGCAGGCTCCAGCTTGAAGCGATCGATTTGGCGACGAGGGACTTACCGCAGCCTTGCACACCCAACATCAGCACACCTTTGGGTGCCGGAATTCCAAAATCTTTCGCGCGTTCGGTAAAAGCTTCGCGACGTCTCTTGAGCCAGTCTTTGAGGAGGTCGTGTCCGCCCACGTCGGAGAAAGTCTGCTCCGCGGGATAGAACTCCAGCAAGCCTGATTTCCGGACGATCTGCTTCTTCTCTTCCAATACCGTCTCGACAACGATCTTCCGTTTCTCCACGATCGAACGGGCAAATGCGCTTTCGATTTCTTCTTCGGTAAGACCCTGGGCGGATTTGATAATCAGCTCTCGATCCGCGTCCGCCACGGAACAGTCGATCTTTTCGTTGTCCTTGACCGCGTCGAGAACCCCGTCTAGCTGCTTTTCGATCTCCTTTGGACCCGGTAGCGGGTACTCGAGCACGGTCACATCCTTTTCGAGTTCTGTCGGAAGGGTAAGCGTGGGAGAAACCAGTACAAGCGTCTGGGCCTTGCCTCGGAGCTTCTCGGCGAGATCGCGCAACAGACGGACCACCCGTGAGTCCCGCAGATAGGGGTGGAAGTCTTTGATGAGAAAGATGGTCTGCTCCGGAGCCTCGTGGATCTGAGCGAGCACTTCGAGTTCCGATGGCAGTTTGGCAGCATCTGGTCGAGGTGACGCCAAGGCTGGGCGCATCCCCTGAGTCACCGACCACGTGTAGAGCTTTCGGTTGAGTTTCGTCGCGATCTCAGTCAAGCTGGCTTCAACCCGAGTCTCCTCCCAGGTCGTGACGTAGATCACAGAGAACTTCGCTCGGATCAAGATTTCGATTTCGTGGGCAGCATCAAAAATAGACACGGGTTTGGCTTGTTGTACCTCTGTGGGCAACTACGGCGACGAGCGGTCGTCGCGTTGCAGTAGGCGCAGGTCCATTTCCTTGCCCTAACTGTCGTATTTGTCGATTAGGGAGGGGTTCATCTACGTAGTATCGTGCATGGCATCGATGATCATTGAGCAGAGAGGCTATGCGCCGACCCACAACCTAGTATCGACCGAGTGGGTCGAGGACCATTTGGAGGATTCGAACCTTCGAATCATCGAATCCAACGAGGACCCGTTACTTTACGTGTCTGGGCATATTCCGGGAGCGGTGGAGGTGGATTGGACGCGCGACCTCAACGACCCGCTGCGTCGTGATTACGTGGATTCCGCGGGCTTCCAGGCACTCTGTGAGCGGATCGGCATCACCCCCGATACCACGCTCGTTTTCTACGGCGACAAGTCGAATTGGTGGGCCGCCTACGCATTGTGGGTGTTTTCTCTTTTTGGTCATCGAAAGTGCTTGCTGATGGACGGAGGGCGGTTGAAATGGGAATCGGAAGGACGGCCGACTTCGCGCGAATCGGCCACTGTTGCGCCGACCCAATATCCGCGTTCCGAACGGGATGACTCCGCGATCCGCGCGTTTCGATCCCAAGTTCTCGACCACGTCGCCAGGTCTGGGAAGTTGATCGACGTCCGGTCACCTCAGGAGTTCTCGGGTGAGCGTCTCCACATGGCTGATTACCCAAACGAAGGAGCATTGCGGGGCGGTCACATTCCCCACGCCAAAAACATCCCGTGGGCACGAGCTGTGAACCCCAACACGGGTGAATTCAGGAGTGCCGAAGAACTTCGGGCTCTTTACGAAGAGGAGGCAGGACTCGCGTCGACGGACGATGTGATTGTCTATTGCCGAATCGGAGAAAGGTCTGCTCACACATGGTTTGCGCTCAAGCACTTGCTCGGTTACCAGAACGTGCGAAACTATGACGGAAGTTGGACTGAATGGGGCAATTCAGTGGGGCTTCCCATCGAGCGATGAACTTTTATCCGGCAAAACTGCAGAGCATTCTCGACGATCTTGCGATGTTTCCAGATCGGGTCGAGAGAATTCAGGTTCTGATTTCAATCGCCGATCGGTTCAAGAACCCAACTGAAGGCGAGCATCCAAAGCCCTACCCTGACGACCATAAAGTGCCCGCCTGCGAGTCCGAAGCCTTTGTCTGGGTTTCTTTGGATGACGAAAGGAAGCTGAAACTCGAGGTAGCTGTTCTGAATCCGCAAGGGATGAGCGCCATGGCGATGGCGATGATTCTGAAGGACAGCTTGGATGGCGAGTCCCCTGAAACCGCCGCACATGTGAGCGAAGACGTGATTTATGACATCTTCGGCAAAGAACTGTCCATGGGCAAGAGCATGGGGCTTATGGGAATGGTGAGGCTCGTCAAACACTTCGCACGCGACCTCGCGGGTACAAAATAAGGATGCGGTCCTTGTTCCTATGTGCCCTGGTGGGTGTAAGCGGAGTTGCCACTTCCCAGGCAGATCCCAATGTGCGACCTCGGGAGGGCCGATACGATCTCGAGGCACCACTTCCCGCTCTGCCATCGGTGGTTTTGGATGTCGATGGGGACCGAGTAGGTATCGCCCAACAAACGGCTCGGGCAAAGAATTTGCAGGCTCGAATTCTGTGGATCGACGCGACCGCCAACCTGGACCGAACCAACTCCGCAGAGAAGATCACCGCTCTGGTGCAAAAGATCAAATCAGTCGGGTTCAACACCATCGTCATGGATGTGAAGCCGATCGTTGGTTACACCATCTATCCCAGCAAGCTTACGGAAAAACTCCCGCGGTGGAAGGGGCAAACCATGCCTCTGAGCTTCGATCCGCTCAAGGCCATGGCGGCAACGTGCAAGCGGGAAGGTATTCCGCTGTTTGTGAGCATGAACGCCTTTAGCGAGGGCCACCGTATGGCCAAGCAGGCGGAAGGGCCGAATAATCAGTTTTTCAAGCCAGGGCCAGGATTCGAAAAGCCAGATCAACAGACCGTTTTGTATGAACCCATCCCGACTCTCGCCTCTCCGTACGGACAAAAATTCCCGCTGAATGAGACCGTTAACACGTTGTCCAAAGATGGCAAGACAGTATCGGTTTTCACCCAAAATCCGAAGACTCCACCGACCGGAAGCTATGGCGTCGTAGTTTCTGCGGGCGGGGAAATCCTCATGGACGTGGAGCCGGGTCGCTGGAACATTCCCGGAATTCCCATGGGCGGCGCGGTCTATTTGGGAACTGGCGAAGCGGGTCAGTTTCTCAAGGAGCTCTATCGCGTCACCCGGCGCACTAAAATTGAAGCAACCCCGCGGTTTGTGCCAATCAGCGAACGGCTTGAGCAGCAGATTCCTTTGATGATGAATCCAAACCACCCGGAGGTGGTCAAACGCTCGCTGGCCTTTATTGACGAGGTGGCTCGCAATTACGACATCAACGGCGTGATTTTCGACGATCGTTTGCGCTATGGCAACATCAACGCCGATTTCAGCGAAGTTACAAGAGCCAAGTTTGATCAATTCGTCGGACAGAAGCTGAATTGGCCCAACGACGTCTTCGAGTTCACGTTCAACGCAGACATGACCAAGGGTATCAAGGCTGGGCGATTCTATGACACGTGGTTTGCCTGGCGGGCTCAGGTGATTCGGGATTGGGTCATTCAGGCGGAGCAAACGCTCCACAACGCTCGTCCAGAAGCCCAGCTTGGGATTTATGCAGGTTCGTGGTACGGCGAATATGTTCGCTACGGGTCCAACTACGCCTCCCAGCAGTTGTTTGCCGGGTTTTCCTTCCTGAACGACAATTATCGAAAGACCGGGTTCGCGCCGCATATCGACTTCTTGATCACCGGCTGCTACTATCCCATTGCCACGATGGACGAAGCGCTTCGTCGAAACCTGCCTGCGGGCCGGACGGTGGAATCCGCGGGTCAGCTTTCCAACCGAGTGGTTCGCGACCAAACCTGGGCATACGCGGGAATCTCTCTGGATAACTTCAAGAATCGGCCCCGTGCGTTGATGGATGCACTCCAAGCTGCAACCGGGTCAACGCAAGGCGTGATGGTCTTCGATCTATCGCATGACATTCAAGACTTCTGGGACATCTTTGCCCGAGCGTTCAAATTTCCTGCAAAAGCTCCCCATATGGTCCCCGGCTTGCTGGCCGAGGTTCGGACCAAGCGCGCATTGCGAGATCAGCAAGGGGTGCAAGATCCACCACTGGTAATCCGTGAAGGTGCCGCTGGAACGGGCCTCTAGGTTCGATTGGGGGGGATTGGTCGTACCAAAAGGTAGACTATAGGTTCGTTTGGCCACCCCTATGACCGTGCTTTCTTCCGAACTTCCGGCTCTTGCCGGGTTGAACTCACAGGAGCTGAGCACATTAATGGTGGAACTCGGCGAAAAGAAGATGCGCGGTCGCCAGATCGCCAACCACCTGTACAAACGGTTTGAGAACTCGTTCAACTCGATGGACGACCTTCCGCAGGCGTTCAGAACTCTTTTGGAATCTCAATATCGGGTGTCCCCGTTGCACGTCGCTCGCCACCTGAAATCCCGCGACGGTGTGGAGAAACTCCTGGTTCACGGCGGGGATGAACAAGTATTTGAGTGCGTTCTCCTGCCCTACTCGGATCGGGTGAGTTGTTGCCTGAGCACGCAGGTGGGCTGCCCTATGGGATGCACGTTCTGTGCAACGGGCTTGGGCGGATTTGATCGCAATCTGAGCGTCGGCGAAATCATCGGGCAGTATTTGCTCCTCTCTGCGCTTTCCATTCGACCGATCAGCCATGTGGTGTTCATGGGCATGGGCGAGCCGCTTCTGAATTTCGGAAACCTGCTCAAGGCCATCCAGCTTCTCCATGATGAGGTCGGCATATCGCATCGCCGAATCACGGTGTCCACCGTGGGAATTGCTCCCCAGATCCGAGAACTAGCCAAGCTGAAGCTTCCGATCCACCTCGCGCTTTCGCTCCACTCGCCCTTCGACGATATTCGCAGCCGCCTCATGCCGGTCAACAAGAAATGGTCGGTCGCGGAAATCATGGGTGAGATGCGCAACTACCAGCGGGCGACGGGCCGGAAAATTACGATCGAGTATCTGCTGATTGCGGGAGTCAACGATTCCAAAGAGCAGGCGTTGGAGCTTGCACGATTGGTGCAGGGAGTGCCCAGCGTGATCAATCTCATCCCGTGGAATTGGGTGGATACTGGGAATGGGTTCGCACGTCCTACACGGGAACAGGTGCGCGCATTTCGTCAAATCTTGGAATCTCGCGGCGCAAACGTGACGGAACGCACGGAGCGGGGCCATGACATTGCAGCTGCGTGCGGGCAGTTGGCCGGCCAACACCAAGGGAAGTTTGCAAAGCGCGGCACCCCGTTGCAGGTGACGACTTGAAATCGGGTCTGATTGTGGGATGTGCCCTGCTCACCATCGGATGCGGTTCAGGCCCATCCGGGCAAAAAGCGGAGACTTCAACCAGCGCTAAGCCCAACGCTCCCCAAGAGCCCGAACGGGCGGTCGCAAGTGGAAAAGTCGAGATGGTCCAGCGCGACGAGCAACGAGAACCCCAGTGGGCGGTCAAGGCCCAGTCCGCAGAACTAAATTTCGACAGCGAGAAAAAAGCAAGCGGGAACCTCCAAGGCGTATCAGGTGATTTGTACGACAAGGGAAAAGTCGTGAGCACATTCAAATCCAATGCGGGAGATGTTGACCAAAAACAAAGTGTTCTCAACTTGCGAGGGCAGGTCGTGGTCCAATCCAAAGAGCAGGATGCCGTCCTCACCGCCGACAGCGTCAAGTGGTTGGCAAAGCTCCGGCTCGTCAAAGCGGAGGGAGCTGTTCAAGTGATCGGCAAAGGCTACAAGATGGGTCCGTTTCCCGCTCTGCTCGCAACTCCCGATCTCAAAAAAGTGGGAACCCCAGATCGGTTTCCGGCGGTGACGCCTTGAAGAAATGGCTATCGGTGGCATCTCTGGTGATCGCGGGCGTGGCGATTGCCCAAATCCATTCGGTCCAGTTCCGCGACGATAACCAAACGATGGTATTGGGCGACTTTACGTCGCTAATGCTCGAAGTCGTGGATGCCAATACTCGATCTTTCAAGGGCTCCGGCAATCCCGCAGTGGGCATCTTTAAGAATCAAGGCTTGACAGTCAAAGCGAAGAACATATCAGGAATCGCTAAACAGACCAAGCCAGGCACTTACGAACTAAAATCGGGTGAATTGAGGGGTAACGTCGTTCTGGTGCTAGAGACCCCCAAGGGCGATAACTCAAGTTCGGAGAACACGACAACCCTCACGTGCCCCAAGGTGAGTCTTGTCTCAGGAGAAACGCGATCCACCATCACGCTTTTGGGCTCCACCAGCATCGTACGGCAGTCCAACACCCTCAAGAACGGTATCCGCGAAGTTCAAAAGCTCACTTTGAACGGAAGCGGAGGCACTGTGCACATGGCTCCCATCGGATCGAACAACCGCAAGCCACTTCAAATCGCCAACCTTAGCGGACCCATTGCTTTCCGGCAGTCGGTTGACCGATCCGGCAAGGGCGGGACCAGTAACACGGTGCTGACGGGAACTGCCGGATCCGTCGGATTCGAAGAGAGCCGACGCGAAATAACTGCAAAGGGAGGGCTCGCCATGGAAGGGCAAACCGTCGCCACCGATCAACCCACGGTGAGCTACACGCTCCGATCGAGTTCAGGTTCAGTCCAGCTATTCCCCGAAGGAACGGCGACCGCGTTTCCGATTCTCGCTGCTGATCTCGATGGATCGGTTCAGTTGACCTACAAGACCAAGAAAAAGGCCAAGGATGGAACGATGCAGCCCGTCACCTTGACTGGAACAGGAGCCAAGTTGGTCTATGACGACGCGTCTCGAATCATGCGCCTATCGGGCAATGTGGTTCTCAAGGGTAATGACACCGTTCTCGGCGGAACTGTGACCGCTGATGAAGCCATTCTGGTTCTGGATGGCGACCATACGATCCTTCGCATCGAACTCAAAGGAAGCCCTGGCGCGAGCGAACTTCGGGAGGAGAAACCTTGAAGATCGTCGCAGAAAGCTTGGTCAAGGAGTACAAGAAGAGGCGCGTGGTCAATGGCGTCTCCATCGAAGTCTCACAAGGCGAAATTGTTGGACTCCTGGGACCGAACGGCGCTGGAAAGACCACGACCTTCTACATGGTGACGGGACTGGTCAAGCCCAACGGCGGCCGGGTGCTGTTCGATGACCAGGTGGTGACCAATCTGCCGATGTATCAGCGCGCGCGCGCTGGTGTGGGCTATCTCCCCCAAGAAACGAGCGTCTTTCGGCGGCTAAGCGTGGAAGACAACATCCGCTTGGTCATGGAAATGGTGGGAAAGTCGAAGAGTGAGATTCGGGCAAAGACCGATGAACTTTTCGAAGAATTGCATATCAAGGAGAAGATCCGGAAGGCCCAAGCCGGCGTGCTGAGTGGTGGCGAGCGGCGTCGCGTTGAAATAGCGCGCGCTATGGCGACCGAACCCAAGTTCATCTTGCTCGATGAGCCATTCACCGGAATCGATCCGGTGACCATCGAAGAAATCCAAGCCATTATTCGTAAGCTGCGAGACCGTGGGATTGGGATTCTCATCACCGACCACAATGTTGGCGCGACTCTCAAGATCACAGACCGAAACTACATCCTGATCGATGGCGAGATCCGGGCAGAGGGCAAGGCGCGGGACATTGTTGCCGACATGCATGTTCGGGAACACTATCTCGGCCAAGACTTCAACGATGAGGGATGGACCTCGGGACCGTACGAAGGCGAAGGGGACGATACCGATTGAAGCGGCTCGATGTCCTCATCATCAACGAAATTCGTGGTCCTTGGGTATTTGGCGTGGCCATGTTCACCGCGCTGATCATGGCGGGCAGCTTCCTATTCAAGCTGACAGACTACGTGGTGAAGGGCATCGATATGGTGACCATATCCAAGCTCACCGCCTACCTAATGCCCGGAATCATGGCGAAAACACTGCCGATGGCTGTGCTTCTGGCGGCACTTCTGGCGTTTGGCCGACTTAGCGGAGACAGCGAGATCGTCGCGGTGCGAGCCTCGGGGGCAAGTCTGTGGCGAATTATGGGCCCGGTTGCAGCGTTCGGTGCTTTTGTCGCTGCACTGACTTTCGGTTTCAACGAACTTTTGGTGCCCTGGGCCGCCTTTAAGGCGAACGAACTCCAACAAGAAATCGCCAGCAAACTGGACCAATCTGCCTCTCGCCCCACGAGCTACCCCATTTACGGAAGCGATGGAAAGATCAGCGCCCAGATCATGGCAAAGGACTTCAGCATTGCTGACCGAACTCTATCCGGAGTGACCGTTACCGTGTATGACAAGCAATCTCGGCCGTCATTCCTGATGGTGGCTCCACGCTTGCGATTTGAACTGGTCAACGGCAAGTTCGACCTGGATCGGAGTTGGCGAGTGGAGGGCGGCAGCACCCTTTTATCCGTCGATGGCACCACGTTCCTCAGATCCGAAGAGGACATTTGGCCGCGCGAGGTGCCTCACATCAATGCGAGTGCGGATGATCTGGTCGCAGCCAATCTCAAGGACCTCGACGCGTTTCCTATGCGCGATATGAAAGCGAAAATCGATAAAGCGAAACGCGACAAGCTGGATCCTAAACAAATCGCTAATTTGGAATATGGATTTTGGAATAAGGTTGCCGTTCCGCTCGCTGCACTCGTCTATGCATTGGTGGGAGCGCCGCTGGCAATCCGCAGTCATCGCACCAGCAACGCGACAGGATTCGCGATAGCGGTAGTGATTATCTTCGGGTACATGATGCTGGCAAACTTCATGGCGATCTTCGCACAAGGTGGATCGATTCCGGCATGGGTTGCGAGTTTCCTGCCGCTGGTCATCGGACTGCTCGTGGCGGCGGTGACCATCTACCGAAAGAATGGCTGAATTGTGGATCTCTTAAGCCTGGGTTTTGTGTTTGCGATGTGTGTGGCCGGTGCGGTGATTGCATGGGTTGCAGACAACCTTGGGCGACACATCGGTAAGAAGAAGAAGAGCCTCGCCGGAATCCGGCCACGCCACTTTGCCACCGTTACCACGATGGTGACCGGATTCTTTCTGCCTCTCATCACCATCCTGATCGCCTCGGCAGCCAGCACCGATTTACGGCGAATCTTGGTGGAAGGGCGATCGCTTATCAACCAGACCGAAAATGCGAAGCAGAACCTGGGCAACGCGCAAAGGGATCTGAAAAAGGTGAGCGCGTCGCTCAAGGACTCCACCGAAAAGCTCAAAACTGAATCGAAACGGACTGAGGCAGCGATCAAGCAGCGGGAAGATGTTCAAGACCAGTTGAAAACCGCAAGCCAGGAGATCAGAACCAAGCAGGCCGATCTTCAGCGCATCCGCGGCGAAGTTTCAAATATGGCTTCCACGCTCAGCTCCATGCGAAGGGAACTGGGAGCAGCCAGGACGTCACTGAAGACGTCCCAGAACATGTTGGCCACTTCACAGGCGCAAGTCAAGACTTTGGGCACCCAAGGCGCTTCGCTCCAAAAGAAGATCGACTACCAGACCCGACAGCTGAACGACAACATGCGGCGAGGAACTGAACTCGACATCCAGCTGAGGGAGACAGAGAAGCAGGTCGACGGCCTCAAGAAAGAGATTGAAGATCTCACGATCACCAAGAACTACTACAGCAACCAAAAGAACCAACTCGAAACCCAGATCGACGATCTAAGAGGCAAAATCCGGGAGAGCAACGAGCGATTGGAAGTTCTCCAGGAAGCGGCAAATCAGTTTGCCCAAGTCGCCATGTCGGCTCGGGTTGGTGATATGATTTTCCGCCAGAACGACGAATTGGCCCGTGTCATCCTGCCGCCTAACATTAGTGCCGATCAAGCGGAAGCCTATCTGCGATCAGCTATGAAATCTGCGGGTCTGCTTGCCGAATCCCATGGCGCAAAAGAGAGTGATGGCAACAAGATCGTCGAGTTCCGTAACCTCACAGCAGAACGTACTGCAGAGGCTCAGATTGCTGAATTGGTGAAAGCAGCCAGTTCCAAAAACGAGCCCCAGTTCCTCTCGTTGTTTGCTGTGTGGAATGTTTTTGAAGGAGAATCGGTGCCTATCGCGGGCAAAGTCTTTGCCAATAAGCTCGTATATCGAGCCGGAGATGTCATATTGGAAGGCCGCGTGGATGGAACCAAGTCGGATGGCGAAATCCTCCAGACGCTGAACCGACTGGTGGCGTACTCACTTGCCGCAGAAGTCCGACGCAACGGAGTTATCCCGCCACAAGGTTCGCAAGGCGCAGCTGGCCAGGTTTCGCTGGAGGATTTGGTGAAGCTGGGCAAACAAATCAAAGAGGAGGGTCGTCCGATCCGCGTGCAGATACTCGCGAAGTCAGAAGTTCGCGCCGCGGGACCGGTCGAGATCGTATTTAGACTAAGGTGAGTGTAGGGCCCCTGAAAACCGTCATGGCGATCGATCCCGGCAGCTCCAAAATGGGGATGGCCGTGGTTCGCCGTGTCGAGCCGCAGAAAACCGAAGTGCTTTGGCGTTGCGTGTGTTCCAGCGAGGAGTTGGAGAAGCACATCGACGAGGCCCGAGATCAAGCGCCATATTCGATGGTGATCGTTGGGAATGGCACCAAATCCAAGGAGGTTGTCTCCAGGCTGCGTGAGCATATGCCAAGCATCGGAATTCTGGTGGTTGATGAGCGTGACACTTCCCAGCAAGCTCGGGAAAAGTACTGGGAATACAACCCTCGACGCGGGTGGAGAAGGCTCCTGCCAGCATCGCTGCAAACACCTCCGGCTCCTGTAGATGACTTTGTTGCGATCATTCTCGCCGAGAGGGTCCTCCTAGAGGAATAGGTCTCAGCGACCAAATCCATCAGCCGACGTAGACTAAAATAGACAGAACGTCTCATGGCGACTCCCACAACTGCCACGCAACTGGATGCGATTTTTGATCGAGTGAAGCGCGTCATCCCACCGCTTGAATGGGAAATCCAAAAGCCGCTTGTCGCCCGAATTCTGGAGCTGAAGCAGGAACGCAACGCGGCGATCCTCGCCCATACCTATCAAGTCCCGGAGATCTACCACACGATTGCGGATATTCAGGGAGATAGCCTTCAGCTTGCACGCGAGGCGATGGACGTTTCGGCAGACGTCATTGTGATGTGCGGCGTGCGATTCATGGCCGAGACAGCCAAGATCCTCAACCCATCCAAGACTGTCCTTCTGCCGGATTTGCGCGCGGGCTGCTCCATGGCGAACTCCATCACCGCAGACGATGTTCGCCGACTGAAGGCTGAAAATCCCGGGGTCCCTGTCGTGACCTACGTCAACACGAATGCGGACGTTAAGGCCGAAAGTGACATCTGCTGCACCAGTTCCAACGCCAGGCAAGTGGTGGAATCGCTCGGCGTGGACAAGATCATCTTCATCCCTGATCCCTACCTCGGAAAGTGGGTTCAGAGCCAGCTTCCCCATATCCAGATGGTGCTCTGGAACGGTCCCTGCGAGGTCCACATTCGGTTCACCGGCGAGCAGGTTCGGGAACTCAAGCAGAAATATCCCGGAATGCCAGTTCTGGTTCACCCTGAGTGCCCCGAGGACGTGATCGCGGAAGCCGATTACACCGGTTCCACCAGCGGAATGTCGCGGTGGGTAGGCGACCATAAGCCAGCCCGTGTGGCTCTTATCACCGAGTGCACCATGGCCGACAACGTTTCGGTATTGAACCCTGGGGTGGAGATGATCCGGCCCTGCAATCTGTGTCCTCACATGCAGCGCATCTCGCTTCGATCGGTGGTGAATTCGCTTGAGCGTATGGAGCACACCATCGAAATCGAGGAAAATATTCGCGTTAGGGCGAAGCAGTCCCTTGATCGAATGCTGACCGTAAGAATCTAGCCATGGAAACTGTTTCAGCCGACGTCGTGGTGATCGGAAGCGGGATCGCCGGTCTATGCACGGCTCTATCCATCAACCAGGGATCTGTCCACGTGGTCACCAAGGCGACACTTCAAACCGGGGCGAGCAGTCTTTGGGCTCAGGGTGGTCTTGCTGCGGCCATTGGCCAGTACGATTCGCCCAAGGTGCATGCGGTGGACACCATTTCGGCTGGAGCGGGATTGACGGAGCCGGAGGTCGCTGCAGTCTTGACCGAGGAAGCTTCCGAAGCTGTGGCCTTTCTCCGCGAGGTCGGAACTCGCTTCGATCTGGATTCACAGGGAAACTTCGCGCTAGCTCGCGAGGCTGCACACCAGTTCCCCCGAGTTCTCCATGCCAATAAGGATGCCACCGGTAAGGAACTCATGCGTGCGCTGGCTATGGCTGCCGATCGAGCGCAGAACGTCACCATCCACCAGCACACCAGAGCCCTTGAGATCTTGCTCGACGAGGACCAGCGAGCCTGTGGAGTCGTCGTTTTGCGAGACGACGAACTTTACGTAATTCGAGCCAAATCTGTCGTTTTGGCAACAGGAGGCGCAGGGCAGCTATTCCGATACACCACCAATCCGATTGAAGCCATGGGAGAAGGACTTTCGCTGGCAGCTCGGATCGGTGCTCGCTTTAGCGATATCGAGTTTGTTCAGTTCCACCCGACTGCTCTCCACACCAACAAGGACCCTCTGCCCTTGGTGACTGAGGCTCTCCGGGGTGCAGGTGGAATTTTGGTGGACGAGAACGGACGGCGGTTCATGACGACGCTCCATCCGTTGGGAGAACTCGCTCCGCGAGACATTGTGGCGCGAGGCGTGTGGCAGACTCAAAAAGAGGGTCATCGCACCTTCTTGGATGCAACCGAGGCGGTGGGCGTACGATTTCCAGCCGAGTTTCCGACCGTATGGGACCACTGCCAGGAGATGGGTCTCGACCCTCGTACACAACCGATTCCGATTGTCCCTGCCGCGCATTATCACATGGGTGGAGTCGATGTGGACCTTAGCGGGCGTTCCAGCATTTCCGGTCTCTGGGCTTGTGGAGAAGTGTCTTCAACGGGAGTTCACGGCGCAAATCGTCTGGCGTCGAACTCCCTCTTGGAGGCTGTGGTATTCGGTAAGCGGGTCGCCGAGGACATCAGCAGTCATCTTGCTGATACTGAGTGCTCGTCACCTGCCAAGAACCTTGAGACAACCGAGTATCAGACCCATGACGTGCCGGATCCGGCACGGGTTCAGGAGCTTCGCAATCTCATGTGGGACGAGGTCGGCTTGGTGCGAAACGAAATGGGTCTCGCCGGTGCCACAGAGCGCTTTCACGAGGTCTACGATCAAAATGGCCCCGGTCGCGTGCGTGACCAGGCACGAATGTGCTGGGTCATCGCTGCTGCTGCTCGTGCTAGGCGAGAGAGTCGTGGCGCACATTTCAGAAGCGACTACCCTGAGCAGAGCGCCGCTTTTCGGCGCCATAGCCAAGTCTGGTGGGACAAATCAGCCAAGAGTTGGCATGTCGAATTTGAGGATGCCTTCGTGCCCGCTTTACCATGAACTCCGTCGAATTTCCCGGATTAGATGCTCTCATCCATCGCGCGCTTGAGGAAGACCTTGGGTTGGCAGGAGATGTAACTTCAGCAGCCACCATTCCACCCGAGACTCGAGCCACCGGCCGAATTTTCGTTAGGAAACGAGGCGTGGTGGCTGGGATTCCGATCGCCCAGCGAGTTTTCGAGTTGGTCGATCCCAAAATCGATATTCGACTGGAATACAGCGATGGGACTCTGGCGGATCCTGGGACAACAATTCTGAAGCTGGAGGGACCCGCAAGATCAATTCTGAGCGGCGAACGGACGGCTCTGAATTTTTTGGGGCATCTGAGCGGAATTGCCACTGCAACCTACCAGCTCGTGGAGAGAATCGCCGGAACATCGGCCCAGGTGATCGATACTCGAAAGACCACTCCTGGCTTGAGGTCGCTGGAGAAATACGCGGTTCGTTGTGGCGGTGGAAAGAACCACCGATTTGGGCTCTTTGATGCGGTCCTTATCAAAGATAACCACCTTCGAGCCGCAGGAGGCGTCATCCCGGCCGTGCAGCGCGCCAAAGCCCACGTCGGGCACATGACCAAAGTCGAGGTGGAAGTCGAATCGATGGAACAGTTGGAGGAAGCGCTCCAAGCGAAAGCCGACATCATCATGCTCGACAACATGACTCCAGCCCAGACACGGCAGGCTGTCCAATATGTTCGGGGGCGTGCTCTGTTGGAGTCTTCGGGTGGAATTACGCTTGATACCATTCGCGAATATGCGGAAACAGGCGTGGACCTTATTTCGGTAGGATGGATCACTCACAGTGCAACCAATTTGGACGTCTCGCTGGACTTGACGTAAATCGGGGCACCCCCGAGAACTCAGACTCGTCTACTTCATAAGCAAACTATGATCACCGCGATGCTCCTTCCGCTCCTGATGGCACAGCCCGCTGCTCCCAAGAGCTTCGAGGACATGATGGCTCAGACCCGGGCGGCTTACCGCAGTTTGAAGAGCTATCGCGATTCATGGTTTATGAAGACTACCGCTGGGGATCAAGAGCAGCTTCTCAAGTTCGAACGCCAAATCGATGGCGAAAGAGGCTCCATGAAAGCGACCTTGGATGGCGAGGTCATCTTGCAGTTGGGGTCGGATGGAAAGGCGAGCTTCTTCATGGTCCCGGGATTCAGCAAGTACGCCGAATTCAGTGGCAAAAACCCTTGGATAACGCGCGACCCGAAGGACGACGAGAAGCTTATGCAGGACGGCGACTTCAATGTAACGGTTGATGGGATCTACGACATCCTCGTCACGAGCAAGCCGAGCCTCAAGTTGCTGACCTTTACGCCCGGCAAGTTTGAGGGGCAAGATGTGCGCGTGGCCAAATGTGAAGTGCGACGTCCCGATACCAAATCTGGCGTGGATATGACCATCACCTTTGAAAAAGGCAAGATGCTGATCGTTCGCCTCGAGTGCGACGTGATCGGGCGCGATAGCTCCAAAGCGAATATGGTTCTGCTTCGGGAGAGTTCCGCCGAGGGTGCCAAGCTTGATCCAACGCAATTTGAGATGCCAAAAAGCGTGACGTCCAGTTACTCAAAAGCTCCTTGGGAAGAGATCGTCCCCGGGTTTTATAAGCACTAATTGGGCTGCTCTGGAGCGGGCGTCTCTGCGGGAGTTTCCGGCGCGGGTGCAGGTTGACTCGGCCACTCATTCTTCATCGGCTCGGTTGGATTGCCCGAGGAATCAAGCGCCGCACGATCGAGCTCCCCAATGTAGATCAGTCTTCCGGTATTCATTGCCCGGCAGATCACCTTTGCAACGCCCGGTTGCGCCGCCAGAAGCTTTCCGGCGAGGGTAAGGGCTTCTGACCTCACCTGACCTGGGTCCCGTGGAACAAACGTTGCAGTGAGCGTGGCTGATCGTGGATCTGAGATAGCACCAAGCAAGTCGGTTTCAGCTCCAATTTTCCCTTGGAGGGAGGCAAGTAGTTCGGTGTCCTCGTTCGTCGGTTGAGCAGGCGCCGGATGTGGCACCTCGGGCTTGGTTTCCTCTGGTTTGGTGTCTGGTGTTGGCGGCGGAGCAACGGGCTGGTTTCCGATGCTAATGGCTTGCTGCCGAGGAATCGAGTTTCCGTTTCCTGGATCTGAGCGAAGGACTCGGCCGGCAAAGAACCCACTCAAGCCGACGGCGATGATAAAGAACGCGGTTGCAGCAAGGACGAGGCGAGTTTTTGGCTTGGCGATAGGGATGCCAAGCTGCTTCATGGTCGACGCGGCCTGCTGCTCTTCCAAGCGACGGGTGATCTGGTCGAGCTTGGATCGTTCGGCTACCGAATCAGGCCGCAGGTCGAGAGCCAATTCGTACCATTCTTTGGCTTCTTCGATTTGGTCTTGCTCATAGGATATGTCGCCCAAAAGGGTGTGCGCCACAAAGTCTCCGGGGGATTTTCGAAGGACAGCGAGACATGCCTGACGAGCAGCCCCGTACTCCCGCCGCATCCTGTGAAGATTGGCTTCAGCCAATTCAAGGGAAGTATCCTGTGCTGCTAGCTCGCCCATGGCTGTCATCGGGCAGGCCGGATCAGGGCAATCCGTGACCGGTCGGGTCACCTGCATCAGACAGGTTTTGCATGTTTCAGTGCTAATTTGTGCCGGTACTTCCAAAGCCGCCATCTCCTCGCTCAGATTCGGGAAGAGAATCCACAATCTCGAAGATCCCACGAACCACCGGACAGACGACCATTTGGGCTACCCGTTCGCCAGCCTCAAAGCGAATCGGCTCAGAACCAAAGTTGATCAGGATCACCCCGATCTCACCACGATAGTCGCTGTCGATAGTCCCGGGCGAATTCACCATCCCGAGTCCAGACCGAATGGCAGTTCCGGAACGGGGGCGGATCTGGACTTCGTACCCTTCCGGAATCGCCATTCGGAGTCCAGTAGGAATTAGTCTGCGCTCTTGCGGATTAAGTTCCCACGATTCTGAACAAAAGATGTCAGCCCCGGCCGCTCCGGGTGTGGCGTAAAGTGGGACTTTGGCATTGCTCGACAGTTGAAGCTGAATCGTAACCTGCGATACGGTCATGCCGACTCACTTGGTTCTGTGGACTGGGCTTCTTCGATAACCGCAAACTGGTAAGGGACCACCGATTTGTCCCACGCCAGCTCCATCAGCGACTGGCGAAGCTTCTCGGTCTCGCCCACCGCTGCAAGTTCCTTCAGCCTGTTCAATTCCGACCTGAGCCATTCTTCATTGATCGGCTGTCCCTGTTTGACAACTCGAATTTTCGGGTGGCTGGTGGGCTGAAGTTCCTCTCCCTTATAGACAAGTTCCTCGTGGGTCTTTTCGCCCGGACGCACTCCCGTGAACTGGATTTCAATATCCTCGCCGGGAACCAGTCCGTGGAGGCGAATGAGGTCTCGCGCCAAGTCGACGATTTTGACCGGCTCGCCCATATCCAGAATAAACAGCTCAGCCGAGCTTCCCATTGCACCAGCTTGCAGGATCAGCTGAACAGCCTCAGGAATCGTCATGAAGTAGCGCGTCATGTCGGGATGGGTGAGCCGGACCGGACCACCTTTCGCGATTTGCTTTTTAAGCAGAGGGATCAACGACCCACGACTTCCCAGAACATTGCCAAACCGGACGATTGCGAATTGGGTCTCTGACCTTTGGGCATAGAGCCGAACGATCATTTCTCCCACACGCTTGGTGGCACCCATCACACTGCTGGGACGCACGGCCTTGTCCGTCGAGATGTAGACGAAATTGCGTACGCCGAACTTTGCGGCTAGCTCACAGAGCAATTCTGTCGCGATGATGTTATTTTTCACCGCTTCAATCGGGTTGCTTTGCATGAGCGGCACGTGCTTGTGCGCCGCTGCGTGAAAGACCACGGTAGGACCGTAGGTTGAAAATACGTGCTCTAGGGCTTGGCGATCTCGAATGTCGCCGATGATGCATACCGGTGCATAGCCAAGCTCTTGCTTGAGCTCTTGCTCGATCTCATAAACGGAGTTTTCACCCTTGCCAAACAGGATCAGATGCGTCGGTGAGAGACGTGCAATCTGCCGTGCCAATTCTGCGCCGATGGAACCACCGCCGCCCGTGACCAGAACGGTCTCGGCGGCGACGTACTCTCGCGCGCGGTCGAAATCCGCCGCAGCGGGCTCGCGCCTGAGGAGATCCTCGATCTCGACGTGCCGGAGCGCATGCTGCAGTCTGAAATCGCTGTTCAATACCTGGGCAACCGGTGGAATCGTGCGGACCTTGACAGCCGCCTCATCACAGAGGCCCACCAATCGACGGACTGTCGAACCATTGGCAGAGGGAATAGCAATAACGACCTCATCCACATTGTGCTTTTGCACCAGATGCGGGAGTTGCCCGGTTGTGCCGAATACGCGCACTCCGTGAATTCTCAAATATCTCTTGCTGGGGTCGTCATCCACGAATCCAACGGGCAAATGCTCGCTGTGTGAACTTCGGGTCATTTCACGGACGATCAATTCTCCTGCATCGCCTGCGCCAACAATCAAAGTTCTTTTCTTGCCCCGGCGACCGCTGATCGCCACTTGCCAGTCGTACTGCCGCTGGATAATGCGAACTCCAGAGAGAAAACTGACGGCGATGAACCCGAACATTAGCGGCAGAAGTACGAGCCCGCGAATCGATTGAGTGAATGCGAGAAGCTGTTCGATCGCCACGAGCGCACCCGATGCGATCACGACCACGACTACGAGATTGACAAAATCATAAAGTCCCAGATAGCGAGCGTTGATTCGGTGGGCGCCGCGCCAAGTCAGAGCCAACAGGCTCACACCGGTGATCGGCAAGCCGAATTTGAGAAGAAGCTGCCCGACAGGAAGGGGCAGGTTGAATTCGTAAACAAGAGCAAACGATACAAGCAGGGCAGCAACAATGAGCGCTAAGTCCAGAGCCATGTCCTGGAAAAAACGCAGCCAGCGCCATCCTGGCTTACTGAGCGATTCGCGCCATCCTATACCATCCATGTTGCTTCAGTGTGGTTGACCCCCAAGCCAGCCATTCCGAGTCCTCTCACTCGGATTGTTGAGTTTACTTGCTAAGAGACGATTGCTGACACTTTATCGGTAGGTTTTCGGCCAATCGCATAGATGACCTTATAGTCCGAAGGTGTCTCGTCAGGCTTTAGCTCCACTGGCTCCACCACCTCGCCCGTCGAATCATCAATTTCCCTGGGAAGTGGCGGCAAGGGTCCAAAGATCAGACGCTTGAGTTTCTCTTTCCCTTCCATCGTATCGGGGATCAGTCTGAAAGTCACCGCAACTTTGCGCAAGATGTTCACCGCAGTGTTCTTCAATCCGCCAGTTTCTTCCTTAAAACCTTTCTTGAGTTCAACTTCCAACCCGGCCTTTTCCATTTCAGCTTTGAGTTCTTTCGCGGACAAATATCGAGTCGAAAATGGGGCCGGGTTAAAGCTCGTCCACTCTCGATTTGCGGAAGCAACGAAGACAGCTCCACCGGGCCGGACAACGCGAGCAGCTTCTTGAATCACTTTCCCAGCGTCGGGCATGAAATAGATGGATTCGAGAACCAGAGCCAGATCGAAGGAGTTGTCTGAGAACTGCAGGTTCATCGCATCGAGGCGGTCCACTTGGAGCCGGTTACCATAGGTCGACTTCGCCGTGGAAACCATGTCCTCGTCGTAGTCTCCTGCCTGAACGGATTTACATCGCTTGAGAAGATAGCCCAGCCCCATCCCAGGACCGCACGCAACCTCGACTACGTCTTTTCCCTCCCCGAGTCGGGCGGCAATTTCGTATCGGGTTCGGAGCATGTCCAATCCCTCCTGAGTAGACCCCTGCCCGGGCATTTCTGTTACGGAAGTAAAGCTCGCGTGTCGATCGATTGTTTGTGTGCTCATCGGATTGCCCCTTCAACCACTGCGCGCTGGCCGGCCTCGACGAACTTTCGCGAAGTCTCGACGATTGCGGGTGCATCCAGTTTGTAGATAGATCGCAAATACTCTTGAGATCCGACCACCTTACTAAAGACGTCTTGAAGTCCCATTCGAACGAAGAAACCAGGGATCCACCGTTTTTCTAGACAAGTTTCCGCCACTGCGCCTCCAAGTCCGCCAAGCACCGTGTGCTCCTCAAGGGTGATGATGCCCCCTGTTTCCACGGCAGCAAGCCGGATGGCCTCGGTATCGAGCGGCTTAATCGTGTGGAGACTCACGACGCGGGCCTCGATTCCGCATTCTGAGAGCTTATTTGCTGCGATCAGGGCCTCGCCTAACATTCCACCGGTTGAAATCAGAGTCAGATCGGTTCCTTCCCTTACGACTCGCGCTCTGCCGAGTTCGAAGGGCTGAGCCGCGTCGACGATCATCGAACTGCGGTCGAGTCTGAGATACCCTGCACCGGATTTGTTGACCAGGGCCTTCGTTGCCTCCATGGTCTCATAATCGTCCCCAGGAGCTACCACCGTCAGTTCGGGTAGCGCTCGCAGAATCGAAAGATCCTCTGTAGCGTGGTGACTGATTCCGAGCGATCCATAGCTGAATCCACCACCGATGCACACCACATTCACATTTGCGTGGTGATAACAGGCATCATTTCGAATGAACTCCAGCGGCCTGAGCGTCGGGAAGTTTCCGATCGAGTAAGTGAACACCACGCGACCTTCCATGGCCAGCCCAGTTGCGAGCATGGTCATGTTTTGTTCGGCAACGCCTGCATTTAAGAATTGATTGGGAAACTCCTCAGCGAATTTATTGAGGACCCCAAAGCCCAGGTCGCCTGTGATCAAGAAAATGCGTGGGTCTGTTCGGGCCAATTCTGTAAGTTGTGCGATAAATGCATCTCTCATCTCACAGCCTCCAGTTCCGCCAGCGCGCGATCAAACTCCTCGCCTCGAGCGGTGCGGTAATGCCACAGCACTGTGTTCTCCATGAAGCTCACCCCTTTGCCTTTGGTCGTATGCGCCAAGAGCACTTTGGGCTTGCCCTTCTCCTCTTTCATCGCGGCGAATTGGGCGCGCAGGGCATCGTGTTCGTGCCCGTTACACTCGTAAACAGCCCACCCAAATACGCGGAATTTGTCTGCCAACGGTTCCAATGCGATGGTGTCCGAAACAGGAGCTAAGGATTGAATCTTGTTGTAGTCGATCACAGCAATGAGGTTCGAGAGCTTGTGGTGCCCAGCAAAGAGAATCGGCTCCCAATTTGAGCCTTCGTCGAGTTCGCCATCGCTGCAAAGCACGACAACTCGGTGGTTTTTGCCGTCCAGTTTTGCTCCATACGCCATGCCACATCCAACGCCGAGCCCATGACCCAGTGAGCCGGTGGAAAGCTCGACACCGGGCATATCGACATGGGTCACGTGACCCGAAAGGCGACTGCCGTCTTGGTAGTGGGTCTCCAGCCACTGGATGTCAAAAAAGCCGCTTTCAGCGAGCGCGGCGTAGACCCCTGCTCCTGCATGGCCCTTGCTGAGAATAAAGCGATCTCGATCTGGCCACTTGGGCTCGCTGGGTCGGACATCGAGTACGCCACCATAGAGGACGGCGAGGATATCGGCGATGCTGAAAACGGCACCAATATGGGAGCTGCCCCCACGGCTGGTCATTCTTAAAGCGTGAATTCGGATCCTTTTCGCCAAATCGGACGAAGAAATCTCCTGGTTGGAGTTCATGAATGATGGAGATAATATCCGATATGCGCCTGCGTGCTGGGTGTAACGCCCCAGTGGGCTGAATCGTCTGGGTGGCTGAGGGTACCAAAAATGAGCAAATCCTACACGAAGTCACTGGGCATGACAAGCCTCATCGTCCTTTCCACGTTGGTGAGCAACGGCATTCAGGAAAGAAGTAAGCCAGATGAAGGCTATTTGCAGGCTGTGGAGCGAACGGCGAGCATGGTGGGCAACGACGAGGTCAGGAGTGCGTTTGCGCAGCACAAGTTGGATCTGCTCAATCTGACTTGGGAAGACACGGGCCGCTTTAAGAACTCTGCCGTAGGGCCAAATATCAGCGACATGACGATTCAAGTGGGGATCAAACAGTCCAACGGACGATTTGAAGCTCATCTTATGCCTGTGATCCGATTTCCGAATTTCAGCGACATTACGGGCGAAGCTGATCCGCGAGCCTTCACGCTTTTGGTCGGCAACGAAAAGGGCAAGCCCCTTCGTCGTGTGAGCTTGTACGACTATCTTGCCAATCCGAGTCTCTTCATGTCCAAGGCCGCGTCATGGGGTGGGAGAGTTCCACGAACCCTCTTGGCACCTCGCGATACCAAAGTCCTGGTGAGCGCACAAGCGTGCTTTTTGCCAGTGCCCAAAGGGAGCAAAGCGACATTCAATCCCGTGTTGTTCAACTACCAGTCGATGAAAGGCGATCCGGGAGTTGCGGCGCTGCTGGCGAGCCGAGAGGGGAGCTCCATCACCGTGACCGATCCGGCAATTCAGGAGTCGGAAGGATGGAATTGGGGACAAAGGCTCTATCACAACATGAACGGCGAACGGGCCTCCTTTACGGGCCAGCGCATGTCGGATTATGTGGAAGGCGGACGGCAGGGACCTAAAGTCGGCGGCGTCAAGACACGCGATGAAGCACTCAACATGGTTTTGCTGATTCAAATTCCTCTCAAGCAGAAACCACGGGGTCGCTATAAATTCGAGGGCGGTTTTGGAGGAGGCGCAGGCGGAGCCGATATGGCCACCCCGTCAATGGCTCCTGCCTCACCAGCAAAAGAAGAAGAACGTACCGAGAACGCGGTCATCAGCTTTGGCGACATCGAAGGTCCATTCACGGAGTTCAACAACTTGCCCATCGAACGCGACCCGAACTTCCCGGTCCGGGTAACGATCCAGTTCTACCAAGCCACGACTTCGGGCCAGCCGAATCGCGCCGAAATCGATAGAATCTCCAACCAGATCGAGAATGTCTATAAGGGCCTCTCCGATGTCGGCAGTTTGGTGACTGGTGGGGAAACCGGCCGTGCGACCGAGTATTACGGCAGCAAAGTCCAACCTCAATCGTGGTGGAACGATTTTTGGGCTGACTATGAACAAACCTACGGCATTTCGCGCCACGTGGCCCGCCGCCGGCTGCGGGAGTTGATCGGCAAGGATTATCCCTCGCGACCTGTCTGCAGACTGTATCTCGAAAACGTGTTGCGACAACCGTAAGCGTTGGAGCGGAGTTGCCGTACAATAGTTAGTAGACGTGCAACTACCATTCGAGCAGCGAGATGATCGCCCGCTAAGGTCGATCTATCTGGATCTGAATGCCTACTTCGCTTCGGTGGAGCAGGCAGAGGATCCTTCGTTGCGCGGTATCCCCGTCGGCGTTTGTCCGGTGATGGCAGATACCAGCTTCATCATCGCGGCCAGCTACGAAGCCAAGAAGTTTGGCGTGAAAACGGGCACACAGATTGGGCAAGCCAAACAGATGTGCCCCGACATCAAGTTGGTTCCGGCACACCCATCGATGTACGTCTCGTACCACCAGCGGGTCCTGGACGTGGTGGAAACCGTGCTGCCGATTCAAAAGGTCTGCAGCATCGATGAGATGAAGTTCCAGTTGATCGGCGAGGAACGAGAGCCCTGGCGTGCCAAGTCCATCGCTTTGGAGCTCAAAGATGCTCTGCGAGAGCTTGTGTCGCCAGTTCTCACGGCAAGCATCGGCATAGCACCCAACTCGTTCTTGGCCAAACTCGGCACGGATCTCCAGAAACCGGATGGACTGGTGGTGATCGAGTCCAAAGATCTCCCTGGCCGCATCGAGGGATTGGACCTCACCGAATTCTGCGGAATCAACCGAAGGATGGCTGCCAGGCTCAATTCGGCTGGGCTGTTCAGTTCAACGGACCTCGTTCATGCATCCCGATCAGAACTCGTGCGAGCTTTCGGAAGCTTGGTAGGAGAGCGATGGTACTACTTACTGCGAGGCTATGAGGTGGAACTTGCGGAGACCGAGCGCAAATCGCTGGGTCACTCGCACGTCCTCCCGCCAGACCTTCGTAACGACGAGGGAACCCGTGAAGTGCTCTTGCGTCTGGCGAGCAAGGCAACCGCAAGGCTCAGGGCCAACAACTTGTACGCCACCGCAATTGCCGTGCGGGTGAGCGGTTTCGACCGAACTTGGCAGGCCAAAGCCAGGATCGACCCTACCCATGACACCGTCAAAGTGGTAAGCGAGGTGCTGCGGCTATGGGAAAGTCGGGATTTCGCCCGACCGCGATCCGTTGGGATTACCTTCTACGATCTCGTTGAACCCGATGGGGTGACCTTCTCCCTGTTCGATACCACGCAGGGGCGAGAGACCTTCAATCGGGCGATGGATGACATCAACCAGAGGTTCGGCAAGAACACCATCTATTTGGCGGGCTTGCATCGGGCGAGGGACACGGCAAAGGAGAAGATAGCCTTCAACAAAACCTGGCTGTTCAAGGAAGGCAAAGATGATCATGCCTGGCCCGACACCTTCCGAGGTATTCCCAGGCCCCCAATCCAGGAACTCGTTCCCGCAGATCTCGCCGAAGAACTGGATTTTGACCCGTACGAGGATTGGTGATCGGTTTTTGTGATATTTTCTACAACAGAGGGTATCAACGATGACTATCTCTTTAACACCTGAACTTGACAAGTACGTGGATGACCTTGTCAAGCGAGGTTTGTTCCTAGACCACAGCGACGTGGTGCGAGCCGGTTTGCGGCTTCTCATGGAGCGCGACAAGGTCAAAGAAGCCAAGCTCCAAGCACTTCAGAAAGAACTCCGTGCGAGCATCGATGCGCTTGATTCCGGCCAATACCTAGAATTGATGTCGGATGAGGCTCTAGATATCGTCAAAGATAGGCGAAAAACTGGCAATCGATAGCTGCACGCTGGCGATCTGGTCCGAGCGGGATCGGAACGCTCAGACGACCCCAAAAGTTGTTTCAGGGCCGCCCGAACCTAGTTGTGCCGAGCCAGCCCTAATTCAGCGGTTCGAACCACGCGGTGAAGTGCCTGAGAATGGGAGCCTGCTTCAGGATTTTCAGCCCAGAAACCTGTTCCCGCTCTTTGAGGAGGACTTCGAACACCTCGATCATGTAGTTCATATGGGCCTGGGTGTAAACCCGCCTCGGCATGGCGAGTCGGACGAGTTCCTTGTCCGCTGGGATCTCCACACCATCCACAGACCGGCCGAACATCGCGGAGCCGATCTCCACGCCCCGGATCCCTCCGTGACGATACAGCTCGCACACCAACACCTGTGCTGGGAACGCCGATTGCGGTAACTGGGGGTAGAAAGAGCGAGCGTCAACGTACACCGCGTGGCCCCCAGCGGGGCGGACCGTCTGGACTCCCAATTTGTTGAGCCGCTCGACCACGTACTCCACGGTACGGACTCGGTACCGAAGATAGTCTTCCTGGAGAGTCTCTTCCAGACCGACCGCCAGAGCTTCCATATCTCGTCCCGCCATTCCGCCATAGGTCGGGAATCCCTCGGTAAGGATCAGGAGGTTGCGGCACTGCTCGGCCAGTTTCTCTTCGTTGAGAGCCAAGAAACCTCCAATATTGCCGAACCCGTCCTTCTTCAGCGACATGGTTGCGCCATCCGCAAGCGAGAAGATCTCTTGGGCAATTTCCTTAGGGCTCTTGTGGCCGTAACCGGGCTCGCGTTGCTTTATAAACCAGGCGTTCTCGGCGAACCGGCACGAGTCGATAATAAACGGCACGCCGAATTCGCGATACGTTGCGCTGATTTCTCGCAGATTCGCCATGCTTACGGGTTGTCCGCCGCCCGCATTGTTCGTGATGGTCACCATCCCGAACGGCACATCGCCGCGATTCGCCGCAAGAAATTCCCGCAAACGAGGGATGTCGATATTGCCCTTGAACGGGTAGTCGCTTCCTAGGTCCTTTGCTTCGGAGCACACCAAATCGATGGCCTCTGCGCCGGAATACTCGATATTCGCTCGAGTTGTGTCGAAGTGGTTATTGTTCGGAATCTTGTGCCCAGGTCCGCCGAGTAGGGTCGCCAACAGCTTCTCGGCAGCGCGCCCCTGGTGGGTGGGGATCACAAAATTGAATCCAAAAATCTCTTGGACCTTTTCTTGGAATCGGTAGAAGCTTCTCGAACCGGCGTAGCTTTCGTCGCCGACCATCACAGCGGCCCATTGGGCAGCCGACATGGCACTGGTGCCGGAATCGGTCAAAAGGTCGATCAGGACATCATCCGCGTGGATCAAAAAGGGGTTGTAGTGGGCGTCCGCCAGAATCTGGCATCGCTCATCCGTCGTCGTTGATCGGATCGGCTCAACAGCCTTAATCCGGAAGGGCTCAATGATCTCCGGCATGACCACAGTTTTACCTGTCCGCTGAATTTTGCCCCGTCAGAGCGCAACGCAACGGTAACATAGCCCGGAGAGATTAAGGGGATATGCGATATTACGTGGTGATGCCCGATGGGCAAAAATACGGCCCGGCTGACGTGGACATGCTGACGCAGTGGGCCAACGAGGGCCGGTTGACGCCCGGAACGACGGTCGAGGTTGACGGGTCCGGTCAGCGGCTCTCGGCTCAGCAAGTTCCTGGGATCCTTTGGCCCAACTACGGCGGTCCCCAGATGCAGCAGCCGATGCAGCCGCCTCCAACTCCGTTCGCCCCTCCCACATCTGGGCCGCAAAATCCCTATTCGCCCGGGTATCAGCAAGCGCCGAACCAGTACAACCCCTATTCGCAGGCTCCCAGTCCGTACACGAGGCCAGGTGCCATTCCGGGAGATGACGGGAGTAAAGAGCTGAGAAATGCCTACGTCTTCTCCGTTTTGGGACTGCTCTGCTGTCCATTGGTTTTTGGCGGATTGGGGATTTGGCAGGCAAGCGTGGCCAAACAAAAGGGCCATCCGCAAGCTCAATCCGCGCTCACGGTGGCGATTGTGCTCACCGTCATTGGGTTTGCGATTGGGATCGGCTTTAACACGCTGAGTCACTTTATCCGTTGATGGGAATTCCAGAACGACGTGCGGTGCTCGACGTTGGGTCGAACTCGGTTCTGCTCCTGGTTGCCGAGCGCGATGGGGACCACTGGCGACCGATCTACGAAGCCACCCAGGTCACCGGGCTGGGTCGCGACACCAAGGTCACGGGCCTCCTGCAACCAGATGCGATGGAAGACACGCTGGCTGCGCTTCGTACGTTCTTTGATGCTGCTCGGGAACACAAGGCGACCCGTATTTTGGCGGGAGGCACAATGGCGCTCCGCATCGCGCACAATGCGGCAGAGTTTCAGGATCGGGCAACCGCGCAGGGAACCCCGGTCGAAATTGTCAGCGGCGACCAAGAAGCGGAGCTCGGTTTCCATGCGGTCGCCGATGATCCGGCGTTCGCAGACCACAGCCGGATATCGATTGTCGACCCAGGAGGGCAAAGCACGGAGCTGGTTACCGCCGATCGCAATCCGGAGGGAGCGTGGGAGATCCGGTTTCGCAAGAGTTACTCCGTTGGCGCGCTCGGATTGCGGGAGACTTTGCTCAAGGCCGAGTCACCCGAGCCTCCGGCGCGATTGGCAGCGTCGGCTTTCATCGATGATCTCATCGGCATGGCCTATCGCCCGAACCAGGCGGGCCACGTGGTCACCCTCGGAGCCACCGGAACCAACCTCATTTCGATTCGCGAAAAGCTGCTCACCTGGCAGCCTGAGAAGGTCCACGGAGCGTGGCTGGATTACGAAGAGATCGGGCGTGCGGTGGGCTGGATGTTCGATATGAGCGATGCTGGTCGAGCAGCCATTCCTGGAATCGAACCAGGGCGCGAGAAGACTCTGCATATCGGCTGCCTGATTCTGGAGCGCTTCCTTCAGTCGCTTCACGTGCTGGGGTGCTCGGTCAGCGTGCGCGGCTGGCGTCACGCGTTGCTGGAACGGATGTAACCTCTCCTTCGCGATTGGGACTTGGAACACCCAAGATTCAGTTGTACACTTGGGGTATGAGGGTTGTTTGGACAGTGGCGCTCTGTGTTGCCTTGGGAGAGGCGGGTTTTGCTGTTCCGCACTACAAATACACACCGATGGCGCAGCCTGGCGCCAATACGGGTCTATACTCTGTGGGGGATTCAACCTACCTTTGTGCAACGAATATTGGAACTTCCGATGTGAAGCAGCTTTGGGTGACTCCGGAGAGGACCTATGATTTCGTAAAGGACTTTTCACTGAGTGTTGGATCGCAAGCAGGCGTCGGCTCCAAAGACTTCCTCTGGTTGGGGACCCATTTGCACAACGGTGTTTACAGCGACGCAGGCTATATATACAAGGGCCAGTACGGCGATCCGAGAACAACTCGCTCGCTCCACGCCATGTCGGGTTTCGGCGATGGCTTCCTGGGGGGAAGGACCGGCACGGCAGGTTCCCTGGTTTATGCCACCGTCTACGATCTCCACACCGGAGTTTTTCAGGATTACGCCTTCGGCCCGAAGAACTGGGTTCCCTGCGGAAACCGGAACGGGGCGTTTTTGGTCAGTTCCGGGGATGAGATTCTGACCGTCTTCGGCTCGCCGGAGACTTACCTGGTGACAACCAGTGGGTACCAGTATCTTGGCCGGGGCATGGGAGAGGACATCAACGACCACAATGTCGCACTCACTGTAACACTTGGGGGTCTCTTCAAGTTTGAACCCGGAAAGGCGATCGTTCGCCTCGGCGGTGACGGCCAATGGGCGAGCAGCCAAATCTCCAATTCCGGCATAGTCATTTCTGCGGTGAACATCAATGGAGTGGTGTACGAAAGGCTCTTTGAGGCAGACGGCACAGAACACAATTTCTACGACCTCATCGAAGGGGTCCCTTCGAATCTGACGGTCCAGGCCGTAAATCTGGACCACGACACCGACGAGATCTACTGCACGTTCAAAAACAGTTCCACAAACCTGTATGAGATCGGCAATCTGAGCCCTGTGCCCGAGCCCGCCACGCTCCTCGCTCTGGGCGGTGGCCTTGCCGCCATTCTCCGCCGCCGGCGAAAGTTGGCTGGCTAGCGCTTGCGCAGCCCCATCCGGCCCGCCGTGAACTTCATCGCCCGAACAGAGGGTGCGACATCATGCGCCCGGAGAATACGTGCTCCATTCTTCTGCGCCTCGCTTTGAATGAGCAGGGTTCCCTCTAAGCGCTCTTGGGGAGGTGCAGGGTCATGCTCGCCGCCCATCAGCCTGCCGATAAAAGTCTTGCGGCTGGCTCCGTACAGCACAGGAAACCCCAACTCGGTGAGTTCCTCCAGCCGTTCCGTGAGTTCCACATTGTGCAATGTAGTTTTGCCGAATCCGATGCCAGGGTCAATCCAAATTGCCTCCTTTTCGATCCCGTGGGATTGGGCGTAAGCCGCACGCTCGATCAGGAACGTCTTCACGTCGAGCACCACGTCATCGTAGGTCGGCGCTAACTGCATGGTCCCGGGAGTCCCCTGCATATGCATCAGGCAGACCGTGCAACGGAATCGGGCACAGACTTCAGCCATGTTGAGGTCGGAAAGCGCTGTGACATCATTGACAATCCGTGCGCCCACCAGCAGAGCAGCCTCAGCGACCTCGGCCTTGGAGGTGTCCACTGAAACGGGGATTCTTTTGGCAGCAAGCTTTTCGATGATCGGGATCACGCGCTCGATTTCTTCCTTCGCCGACACCGGAACCGCTCCCGGGCGAGTGGACTCCCCTCCGACGTCGATGATATCCGCGCCCTGCGCGAGCATCTCCCTGGCGTGATGAAGAGCTGCCCTCGGCTCAAGAAATCGGCCACCATCGGAAAAGCTGTCGGGCGTCACATTGAGGATGCCCATGATCGCGGGTCGGCCGAGAGGGAGCTCGAACATCTATCTGGCCTCGGCAAGCCCCAACGTTTGGTGCAGGGTGTGAACCGCGCGCCCGAGTTCGGATTCCGGAACCAAGCAGCTGAGCGAAAGGTCGCTGTCGCTTGTCTGGAGCACGGGAACCTGCTCCTCGTGAAGGGCTGTGAGAATTCGGTGGAAGACGCCAGGCTGCTGCATCGTGTCCACTCCAACCACGCTCACCATCGTGCAAGATTCCGTGATCTCGATCGGAACGGTGCGAACCTCACCTAGCGCACTGAGCAGCTCCGCCTGTGTTTCGGCTTCTAGAGTGGGCGTTTCCCCAAGCTGGATCATGTAAACCGCGCCATTCTCGCCGGGAAGTGGGATCACCAGACCGTCGAGCAGAGCCTGGACCGTCGCATATTGATCGCGCGGAACCGCAAAGCCAAAGCCTTCGTCGCTCAGGTTCATCATGTAGAGATTCAGGTTGTACCGAGCCATCATCTGATACACCCTGGATTGCACCTGGGTGGCGTGGGTGCCCGGAGCTCCCTCCAAATCGAACTGGAGATAGACCAGCTTGCCGGTATGGGTAACTCCCGTCACGCGGCTCCCGGAGGCAGTGTCCGAGTTCACGATTTGGGTTCCTGGTGCCTGACTGAAGGTGCTCTTGACCCAAAGCGGGATGTTGAACTTCATCGCAATCTCCGCCGCGCGCGGGTGGAGCACTTTTGCGCCAAGGTGGGCGATCTCAGCGACTTCGTCGTAGCTCATCAGGCTCAGAGTGGGGGCGTAATCTACATAGTCCGGGTCGGCGGTCTTCACTCCCTCGACATCGGTGAATATTTCGACCGCTTCGGCTTTGAGCGCCGCTCCAACCGCGGCCGCTGTGGTATCGCTTCCCCCACGGCCCAAGGTTGTGAGCTCTCCGCCGGGATAGCCTTTTTCGGGAACGAATACGCCCTGAAATCCGCAGACCACGGGAATCGCATCTTCTTCCAAACATCGCCGCAGAGCGATGGGATTGATTCCGACGACGCGCGCATTGCCATAGACGCCATCGGTTCGGATTCCGGCTTGGCCCCCTCGATACGCACGAGCCTGAACGCCGAGGGTCTTCAGTGTGTGGGCAAAGATGACAGCAGAGAGAATCTCGCCACATGCGATCATGAGATCGAGTTCTCGGTCATCCGGTTTGATGGTGGGATCGATTTCGTGGAGAAGCTGGATCAGCGTGTCTGTTGCGTAGGGCGCGCCCCGACGTCCGATTGCGCTGACCACGACCACGGGTGAATAACCCTGCTCGCGGGTCGAAACCACTCGCATGGCGGCTTGGAGTCGAGCCTCGTTGCTGGCGACGCTCGTGCCGCCGAACTTCATGACCTTGATCTTCACGCTCGGCCTCCATTGGCGTCTTGCTCGATGGCCGATTTGAGCTTGGTTGCGCCTGCGCTGGTGGTGACTAGGTAGATCCGGTCGTGCATGTCACCCAGGTGGTCGATGTGGATCCCCGTGGCGATGGCGACACTCACGACCCGCGCGACGAGCCCTTCTTCATCGCGCATGTTCACCGCGTGAATCAGCACGATGCACCGCTCATGTTCGATCTGAACATGTGAACCTTGGTTGCTGAGCGCCTCTTCAACGGCTTCGGCATCGTTCTCGGAAACCAAAAAGCTCAGTCCCTGCTGAGTCAATTTCAAGAAGTCGATGCTGACTTGTGCGTTCCGAACATGCTCCAAAACGTCCAATCGGGTTTCTGTCAGCGGTTCCGGAAGCCCGTTCACGCGGACTTGGGCGTATCCCGTTTTGATCTCGACTTTGGAGATTCCGCGCGGCTTCTCAAACTCGGTTTCAGTGGAAGCCGGAGCGTTTGTGGGCGCTTCGTCGACGGTGCAGGAGAGCGGATCACCCGCTCCAACCTTTCTGATGTTGATGGGCATGGTTGTTTTTCGGTCCGGCGACGATGGCGGTTCAACTCAGATTTTGACCGATTCGACACGAATGTTGGCGGGTAGGCTCGGGTTATGAAGTGGGTGCTGGCAATGTTGGCAGTGATGTCTTGTGTTACGGCTTCGGCGACGCCTCAGGAGAATGCCGCCAAAGGGGTTCTGCAACGGCTCATCGGGAAGCGGGCAGCACAGTTTTCGTTCAAGCAGATCGACTCGACCGAGGGGCGAGACCGGTATACCGTCTCGGCATCTCAAGGCAAGGTTCAGGTGGTCGGCACGACCGCTGTCGCGATGTGCCGCGGCGCCTACGACTACCTGAAAGATTATTGCCACTGTTTGGTGACTTGGGATGGCGATCAGCTCGCTTTGCCGACCACCTTTCCGGACGCCCAGCTTGATTCAGGTCCAAACCCGAATATTTACCGGCACTACTTCAACGTTTGCACCTTCGGCTACACCACGGCCTTCTGGGATTGGAAGCGGTGGCAACGCGAAATCGACTGGATGGCGCTGCACGGCATCAATATGCCGCTTTCCATGAACGGATTGGAAAAGGTATGGCAAACGGTTTGGCGGCAGTATGGGCTGACCGACGCCCAGATTCGTGCGCATTTTGTGGGACCGGCATTTAGGCCCTGGCAATGGATGGGCAACGTGGATTCCCATGGTGGGCCGATGCCTCAGGATTGGATCGATCGCCAAGCGGCGCTGCAACAGAAAATTCTCAATCGCGAGTTCGAGCTTGGAATGAAGCCCGTAACTCCCGCATTCGCGAGCTTTATCCCTGCTGCGTTCGCCGCCAAACTCGATCCAAATCAAGTTCGACGAAGCAGCGGATGGTGCTATTTTGAGCCGACCTACATGCTCGATCCGCGCAATCCGCTTTTCGAAGAGATCGGGACGAAGTTCATCCAGGCTTACAAGAAGCAATTTGGCAGAACGGCTGGACTTTATCTTGCCGACATCTACAACGAAATGTCTCCGCAGGTGAAGGAGGACACCAAACTCCAAGAACTGCGGGAGATCGCCCAAGCCGTCCACCGAACGATCAAATCGGGAGATCCAAAGGGAACTTGGGTCATGCAGGGCTGGCTGTTCTTCAACGAACGAAATTTCTGGAAGGATCCGGAAGTCGAGGCGTATCTCGACGGCGTTCCCGACCAAGATATGGTGCTGCTGGATCTGGCCTCGGAGGCCTATGAAGTTTGGAGGGTGCATGCTGCGTTCCGCAAGAAGCCGTACATCTGGAACATGCTCCACAACTATGGCCAAAACACGGTGCTGTCCGGTGATCTTCGAAACATCGCGACCAAGCCTATTGCGGCCTTGAACGATCCCAATCACGGCCAGATGGCGGGGATGGGGATTACGATGGAGGGCATTGAACAGAATGCGGTGATGTACGAACTGATGACCGACATGATGTGGCGAAAGACGGCGGTCGATCCGGAGAAGTGGATCGAACAATACGGCGTCAACCGCTACGGATTGGATTCGCCTGAGGTTCGGAAGGCCTGGCGAGAGACCATCGGCGACATTTACCTCGGCAAGGTGCAAACGGAAGCCGCGGCCTATACTCGGCGCCCCAGTATGGATCAGCTTGGCGAGCCTGGTGATGAGGCGACCGACTGCCGTTCCCGAATCAAAGCTCTTCTTGCCCTTCCGACCATGCTCCACCAATCTCCTCTCTGGCGGCGCGACGTGGTCGATATTGCCAAAAGGTACGGAGACTTCGCGGTTCGAGGCGCGATGGCAAATGTCGTCGAAAAAATTGAATCGAAGGACAATGCGAAGATCCAAGGCGCGCGCGCTCAGTTCGACGCTTTGATGAGTGCATTGGACTCGCTTTTGTCCGTGGTTCCTGAGCATCGGATGAGTCGATGGATCGAAATGGCTCGGTCTACGGTGGGGAAAACGGATCAAGACTTACTGGAGCGAAATGCGCGGCTTCAGGTGACCGTCTGGGGCGGTCCGATTCTCT
This sequence comes from Armatimonadota bacterium, assembly GCA_018268255.1. Lineage (GTDB taxonomy): Bacteria > Armatimonadota > Fimbriimonadia > Fimbriimonadales > Fimbriimonadaceae > UBA2391. Next base: position 555,964 of record JAFDWX010000001.1, read on the forward strand.
ACGACTACGCTGCTAAGGAGTGGTCGGGCCTGGTTTGGGACTACTATCGCCCACGGTGGGACCACTACTTTGATGGGTTGGAAGCAGGGAAAGAAGTGACTGACCTTCCGCAATGGGAACTCGAATGGTGTGGTCGAACCGACCTTCCCAATCCTCGTTGGGTCAGTGTTGAATCGGGTGTTGAAGAGCTTCTCCGCCGTGGAGAGGAATTTGAGACAAGCTCGGTAGACCGCGGGATCGCTGTTGGGAAACCTGTCACGAGTGACGGCGGGACCGAAGGCAGTTCTGTCCCGAACATCATCACCGACGGCCGCTCAAGTGGACGATACTGGGCTGCTGGTCCCGGACCCCATTGGGTCCAAATCGACCTGGAGAAGCCAGTAGAAATTTCACGGGTCCAAGTTTTCCCGTATGTGGATGGGAGCCGTTATTACCAATACACGGTATCTGTCTCGGGAGACGGGCAGAATTGGACTCAGGTCGCTGATTTCTCGAAGAACAAACTTGCATCTCCTCGGCGAGGATTTACGCACGAATTCAGCTCTCAATCTGCTCGCTATGTCCGGGTCGCGATGACTTATAATTCGGCCAATCCAAGCATGCATTTGTATGAAGTCCGGGTCTTTGTTAAGTAAAGTTTCGCGATAATCCGGTGCTGTTCGGGAATAGCTGAATGGTACTTTCAGCTGTCATGTGGTGAATTGTGGTGCATGGCCGTAAATGCACCCCTCTTCAAAACGCGTGTGCCAGGAGAGGGAGATCGCTTCCACAGCAGTGGCGCTAATCCTACAAATGGCCGTTCATCCACTTGGGTTAGGGCTTTGCGGAGCGGCTCTTGAGCAAGACGTGAAACAGCCCGAAGGAGGAGCCGAATCCCAGTCCGAGGATCAGGGCAGGGATGGCCACTGGGACTTTGCCTCCGGTGGCGAAGCCGACCAGAAGCAGGATCATTCCCACTCCTTCGATGAGTGAAGCCCGAAGCAGGCGACCCACACGGGTCGCCTGCTCTTCGTTTTTGTCGATGGCACCAGAAATGCCGAGGTACGAACCCCAAGCAAGAAACACTGCTGCCAGACCAAAGATCGAGGAAGGAATCACTTCGGATTTTCGACGAATGGGCCGCCGCGACAAGCCTTGAGGTAGTTGAGCGCGTAGACCTGACCCGTCATCTCAAGGTCATCCCGATACACTGGGTCGTGCCAACCTTCGATATCGATGGTGCCGGTATATCCTTCTCGGCGGAGAATCGTGATGACATCGTGCCAATTGGTGTCGCCGAATCCAGGGGTGCGATGCCAAACCACATTCACCCCGCTGCGCGTGCCGAGTTCGCGAACCATGTCCTTGTCCACGGTTGCGTCCTTTCCGTGGACGTGGTACACACGCTTCACGTATTTTCTGAGGTTGGCGATGGGATCGACGAAGCTCACCATCTGGTGGCACGGCTCCCACTCGAGGCCAAGCGTATCGCCTGGCACTTCGTTGAACATCATGTCCCAGGCGCGCGGGCTGTGTGCGATATTCCATGCTGGTCGGTTCCACGATCCGCCCATGTCGCAGTTTTCGAAGGCAATCTTGACGCCCTCGCCTTCGGCGACCTTTGCGATCTCACCGAAAACTTCCTTGAACCGCGGCATATTTTCATCCACGGGTCTGTCTTCTTGGGCGCCAGCGAATCCGCAGACAATCGACGCGCCGAAGTGCTTGACGCCACGGATCACCTTCTTCCAGTCCTCGGCGGTTTTTTCGTCCGTCAGCGGGTTACCGTAGATTCCGAGCGAGGAGATGATCGCCTTATCGCCGATCACATCCTTCACTGCCTTAGCCGTTTCCTCCAGATTGATGTCGCCGAGATACTGCCACATGGTCAGTTCGAACGACTCAAATCCGTGGGGCAGAACCTGGCGCAGATAATCCGGTGCGCCACTCAGGCCAGCGAGAGTTCCAATTCTCAAATCTTGATGTTGGGTGCGAGACATGTCAATTCAGGTTACCATCGGGCCCAAAATAGCGACCGCAGAGTCACCCGGCACTGGGGAGCTTCTCGGTCTGGTTCACGACGAGTTCTCCCTCAATTAGGTCTCGGAAAAAGCACGAACGGTAGTTTTCATGACAAGCTGCTCCGACCTGATCCACTTTGATGAGGAGCGTATCTTGGTCGCAGTCGACGGAGATCGACTGAACGTGCTGCACGTGGCCACTCGATTCGCCCTTAACCCAAAATTTCGCTCTTGACCGACTCCAATAAGTGCAGAGCTTCGTCTTGATGGTCTGCTCCAGCGATGCTTCATTCATCCAGGCCATCATCAGAACCTCGCCGTTGGCAGCGTCTTGAATAATGGCGGGGATCAGACCATCGGAGTTGTACTTGAGGGAGTCTAAATTCACGGTGCAGAGGGTACCTGCACCTTTGAATGCGATAAATCGATTTCCCTAAGGTACGATGGCGGCAACAAATTTGAGCAATTTGGCGAGACTCCCCCGTGACGTGCTCGGCCGTTGCCGAAAATGGGAATTTGGATGTTCAGCGACGCAATCGACAAGCTTAATGCCACACCTGCCTACCGCCAGGTGAAGTTGCACATCCGCTCGCTGATCGAAGGCGGCCAACTGGTCCCTGGAGATCGTCTGCCACCCGAACCGGAGTTTGCTCGGGCGCTCGGCGTTTCCCGAATGACCGCCAATCGAGCCCTCAACGAACTGGCGGCGGAAGGATTTCTGGAGCGCAGAAAGGGATACGGCACCTACGTTTTAGGGACCGTTCGGAGCAATGCCGACGTCGCCGTGCTCTGTCATGAGGATATCATCGCTGCCAGCGACAACCACTATTTCGGGAAGCTCCTGCTAGGTATCCACAGCAATTTGGTTCATTCGGGCCATAAGGTCCGCATGGAAAGGTGGGAAGAGGAGTTCCCCGAATCAGCGCTGGGTGCTCACGCAGCGGTTCTCATCTGCCCACGCCAAGCTGCTTTGACGATGTGGGAGCGCCGAGCATCGATCCCCACCGTGGTAGTCGGCGCATCGTGGGATACCGACACGTCCGCTGTGGTAGATACCAACAACCGCTCAGGGATCCAGATTGCCTTTGAGCATCTCCGCTCACTGGGGCACACCCGAATTACGTTCGTTGGAGCTCTCCCTAGAGACGCCAACACGATCGATCGTATTCAGGCATTTCGAGAACTCCGGCAGCACCACCACTTGGAGAAGGCTCATCCAGCGCTGGTTTTTGAATACGCTATTCACTTTTCGGATGAAGAACGCCAAGAGGTTGCGGCCATGCTTCAATCCCCCGATCGACCGACCGCGGTCATCGCAGCGGGGGCCCACGTAGCCATGATGGTGGTGAGAGAAGCAGCTCGGGTAGGGCTATCAATTCCGGACGATCTATCCGTCGTCGGCTTTGACGATCCGCCATTTTTGAGCTTGATCGATCCGCCCATAACGACCGTGAAACAGCCTCTGGAGAAAATGGCCAAAGTGACAGCTGATCTTTGTCAGAAGTTGCTGTCCGACCCTCTTGCGAAGCCAACGATCACCATCATCGATCCTGAACTGGTTGTTCGGGGAAGCACTGCGCCCGCCCCCTGAAGAGGGTGCCACAATCCAGTCGTGAATCATCGTCCGAATCCGCTGGACTCCTTGGGCAAGATTCCTGCTTGGATTTGGGCAGTATTGCCCCTGTTGGGCTGGTGGACTTACGGCCTTTTTGATCTGGACGAAGGCTTCTACGCGGCAATTTCGGGAGAGATGATCCGCCGCAACGACTGGATCACCCCGTATTACAACGGAACTCCCTGGTTTGAAAAGCCAATTCTGCTGTACTGGGCTGCGGTTCCGTGCATCAAGGTGTTTGGGATCTGGCTTGGTCCGAGACTTCCCTCGATTTTGGCGACGCTCTGCACCTATTGGCTCGTCAACCGGTGGTCGAACCGAATGCTAACGAAGGGATCTGCGAGCATGCTCGTGCTGGCAACCAGTCTCTTGGTAATCGGCGTGGGCCGGATGATGATGACCGATGCGTTGTTCGTCCTGATGCTCAGCGTCGGCCTTCTGCTGTACTTTGACTCGCTCTCCGACCCTTCGAGCGTTACCAAGAAAGCAATATGCGGAGCGGCAATCGGCGGTGCGGTTTTGGCAAAAGGTCCTGTCGGCATCGCGCTGTTCGGTATGGTCGTCCTTGCTGATCTATCGACCCATCGGCCGGAAACGAGAGCGGCGTTCGGCAGGTTTTGGGCATGGCTCGCTGCTTTGGCGGTGGTGGTCAGTCTTTGGTACGTTCCCTGTTACTTAGCGAATCGGGATACCTTTGTACAGGAATTTCTGATCAAGCAGAATGTACAGCGGTTTCTTGGGGGCGACAAGGCTCACGCCGTTCCAGTCTTTCTCAGCCCGATCTACTACGTCGTCGTTGTTCTTGTCGGGATGTTCCCCTGGTCTCTTGCCGCTGTTCGATCTATTCGCAACGGGTGGTCGAGTCAAGACAGATTCCTGCAGTTTCTGGTGGCGTGGTTCGGCGTGATTTTCGTTTTCTTCACCGTGAGCGGGAGCAAGCTCCCGCACTACATCCTTCCGGTCACAGTTCCTCTCGCCCTCCTCATTGGGCGAGAACTCTGCACCTCCAAGGTATTGGGCGGAGATTTGCGAACAGGCGGGGTGGCACGTTTTGCCATCGCTTCGGTAGCCACTTGCGTGCTAGCGAATGGCCTTTTCTGGAGCTACTACAACGGGAAACTCGGGGGGGATTCTCATGCGGAGGTTCATCGATTGGCACTCTACGCAAAAGCCAAAGGTGGCCCCCTTGTAACCTACCAACTCGCGCGACGCTCTGCCGACCTGGGGACTGGAAAGCTCCAGATTCAAGAAACCAGCCACCCCTCTTTGATGTTCTATCTTGATGCCAACACCACCGAAGTCGAAGATCCTGAAACGCTTTCGACGCGTCACCGCCCGTACTGGCTTTTCACTCGGAAAGACCGAGTTGAGACAATTCCAAAGACCCTGAAACTACAGCCAACTATGGACCGAGTAGCCCAAGACCGATACCGTCTCTTCAGGGTGCCCTAGCGCTTTTTGGCGATGATATGAAAGACGTGCCAGTGCTTTGCGTCACCCATCAGCGTGTAGCCGTCTTTCTCAACCTCGTCGAATTCGATAAGATCGAATCCCGAGAACATGCGTTGGACTTCCTCCCGCTCAAAGGCTGAGTACCCCCGAGCCGTCCACTCGTCGCGCACACCGAGTATCTGGCCGATAAAGACGCCACCGGGCTCAATGGCTCCGGTTATGTGCTCCCAAAATGATGGGAACCGATCCGGCTCAATAAAGAAAACGCAGAATAAAGCGAGCACCACGGTGCAGGGCTTGAATTCGAGGGACTCCATCGGCTGCTGGAGAACCGCCAGTTCGGGCCGTTCACCCAAGCGACCTCGGACTTGGTCGCAAGCTTCCTGCTCCGCATCAACAGCGATTACCTGGAACCCATGGTCGAGGAGCCAACGGGTCGAATCACCGATGCCACAGCCGAGATCATAGGCAAGTCCGTCTTGCGGAAGGTGGGGTTCTGCAAGTTCTAGGATGGGATGCAGCGGTTTGGACTGTGATGCGGCGTAATAGTCGGACCAGCTCATAATCGAAGATAGGGTTGCATTTTTTGATAGGTCTTGGGGCCGATGCCGCTGACGTCCATCAACTGATCCAGTGACTTGAAACCCCCAAGCTGGCTTCGCAACGCAATGATCTTTTGGGCAGTGGAGGGTCCGACTCCGGGCAACTTCTGCAAGTCTTCGAGAGATGCCTGGTTAATCGAGATCGATCCAAGTGCTGGAAGTTCCTTTCGACCGGATTTCGCAACCGAGCCGGACTTCTTGCCGGAAGATCTGACCGACCCTGAGTTCTTCCCGTAGAAGCTGGACTTCTGGGATGCCATCGAAGGAGCCATGACGATGGGTTCATCCGACATATCTCCCAAACTCGGGATGTTCACCTTGCAGCCATCGACCAGTGGGTCGGCGAGATTGATTCGGTTGTTATCTGCCTCGCGAGAGAGACCGCCTGCTTTCTTGATCAGGTCGTTCATCCTTGCCCCAGCGGGAAGCTCATATAGTCCGGGATTTTGAACCTGGCCGCGGATTTCCACCATGATCACGCCGCTCGCGCTCGAACGTTCGAACGTTAGATCGCCGCTCTGGGATTTGAACGACCGAACTGCGTATCCACCTGCCCCGAGCCCTAGAACGAGCGCGCCCGCAATGATGGCCTGTGAACGAGGCGACTGGTTGCTTAACCGCATGAATTGAGTTATACATCACAACCAAACAACATGAGTTAAGAGTGGTTCGTAACGCTTTCGGGCTGGAATCGTTGTACAGTTGAGGTGGGTAAATCAATGAGATATTTCGCTTGGATGCTGGCACTCGTGATATCGGCTGCGGCAGTGGCCATTCCGACCGTCCCCGGAGATCCGCTCCACACCGTCAAGTGGTCCAACTACAGAAGCGGAACGACGAGTCGGTATGAAAAGGAATCGTGCCAGGTCCTCGTCAACGAAGGAGATTTTCAGCGATACTGGGTGCAGGCGATGGGGCAGCCTTCCACTTCAGCTCCCAAGGATGTTGATTGGAACACCTACCAACTGATCGCAATCCACCTAGGCAAACGCCAGACGGGCGGCTACAGTGTTTTTGTCCGCTCGGTCACGTTGGATGTTCGCGATCTCGCCATCACGTACGTTGCTCAAAGTCCGGGCAAGCATGATCGCGTGTCCCAAAATGTAACGAGCCCGTGGGTCATCATCAAGGTGGAGCGCAATGGTGGTGTCGCGCGATTTGTCCGCACTGAGCAAGTCGGCAGCGATTCCGGTAGCCACGGTGGGCATGACGGTTATCCTGGTCATGCACCGGGCTGCCTATGTTGCTGCTGCCAGCATCGCCATGGAAGCGTCGGAAGAAACCACTGCCCGCACTATCCGTTCGAGATTATCAAGTACGGATACATGACCGGTTCCGGTTTTCCCTACAACTACTGGATCAACAACTCTCGGGATTTCGCCAACTACTGGATCAACGTTCTGGGCAACGACAGCAAGGACTTGCCGGATGAAGGCATCGACTGGCGGACAAACAGCATCATCGCCATTCAATTGGACGAAAGCACGGCGTCGCAAAAAATCAGCATTGAGGAACTGATCTTGGACAATGGCAAACCTACCATTCGCTACTCGGTGGATGATCAGCCGGGGAGCGGTACCAAGTTGAGGACCTTTATCATCGTCAGAATTCCGCGAGTCAGCCAGATGCCGGTGATTCAGAAGGTAGCCAAGGGTTCAGGCGAGCGCTATTGACCCGGTGACTGCGCACTTTCGCTGAGGCTGTCTGCTAAGATAGGTTCGGATGGGAGATATGCGCAGTCGCCTACTCATCAGTCTTGGACTGGTGGTCGGCACAGCTTTCTTTGTCGCAGCTGAGTACGCCATGGTCAGCGCGAAGCGCACCAAGGTGGAGCAGCTGGCCAAGAAGGGCCATCGTGGGGCCAAGTTGCTGTTGTCAGCTCTCGACAATCTGTCCTACTATCTCGCCGGAACACAGGTCGCCATCACCATGCTGGGCATCGGGATTGGTGCCATCACAGAACCGCTGATCACCGAGTGGTTGAGTCACATCATGGGTCCCGTGCTGGGGAAAGCAGCGAGCATTTTCGCTTTGGTCCTCATGACCTATGCAGTGGTGCTCATTGGTGAGTTGATTCCAAAGTATCTGGCTCTGAGATACTCGGAACGAGTTGCCTCCGCAACGGTGCCACTGCTCCGCTATTTTGTTTTGCTGCTCCATCCTGTGGTTTGGGTCCTGCAGCATTCAGCGAGACTGCTCCTGAAACTGTTCGGCATATCCATGCATGACGAAGAGGCGACCGGAATTTCCAAGCACGAACTCGCCCTGCTACTCCGATCTGGTACGCAGGAAGGGGGTCTCGACCAAGTTCACGCCCAGTTAATGGGGCGAGCGTTGCGGTTCGATGTCTTAGACGCAGCAGACATCATGGTTCACCGCCTGGATATCAAGTGGGTCTCGCTCGACAGCGACCGTGACGAGCTTCTCAGAAAAATCGCGTCGTTTGGGCACAGTCGGGTGCTGGTGGGCCGCGAAGATCTGGACGATCTCGTGGGCGTCCTCTATCTCCAAGATTTGGTTGGCCAATTTGTCAACGACGAGTTCGATCTTGAAAAAATCCTCCGACCCATCGAAGTTGTTCCGGAACCAATGACCTTGAACCGGCTGATCGACAGAATGCGCGATGCGAAAACGCAACTCCTAGTAGTTGTTGACGAGTACGGCGGAACCAGTGGTCTCATCACGCTGGAAGATATCGTTGAAGAGGTGTTTGGCGATATTGACGATCGCCTCGAGGCTGAGCGTCCCAGCATCGAGCGTGTGAATGATGAACGACTATCGGTCCGAGCGGATGTGCGCTATGACGAGATCGCCCAGTTCCTTGGTTCCCCAACCGATGAAGAGCACCTCAACACAAAGACCGTGGCTCAAATTATCGTGGAATCGCTTGAGCGCATGCCTAGGCTTGCTGACTCAGTAGAAACAGATCTCGGCACGTTGAGGGTCGAGAACATGGCTCGGCGTCGAATTACGCGTGTGCAGCTTCAGCTACCCAAAACTGAGGTGGATGGCCCCGCTTCGTAGTGCATTCTCAATCGCTTGACCACAGCCACGCTTCGGTCCGCAATGTGTTCCAGTGCATGGAAAATTTGCATCGTCGCAAGCAAGTCCTCAATGCGCTGTGGATCCTGGCGCATCAAAACTACGATCTGAGAACAGGCAATGGAGTACTGCGTGTCAATCTGCTCGTCCGACTCGATGAGCTCTGATGCGAGGTCGATTTCATACTCGGCGTAGAGCTTGATTGCCACAGCCAAGGCTTTTCGCGCCATTTGCCCCATTTCAAGCAGTGGAGCTCGGAGTTCTCCCGGGAACCGGTTGCCGAGTTGCTTGGATCTTCGCGCCAACTTGACAGCATCATCCGCGACCTTTTCAATTTCGCCGATGACACCAAGCGTCGAAGTCAACAGCCGTAGATCCTGCGCGACCGGAGCTTCTCTGGCCATGATGGTCAGGGCCTCTCGTATCACCTGTTCTTCTAGGTCGTCAACAACTGCATCCCTTTCGATGACAGAGTCGGCACGCGCGGGGTTCCCCGAAGTGGCAGCCTCGACAGCTCGTTCAATCATCTCGCTGCTGAGATTTGCCATTCGGACGATCTCCGTGCGTATCTTCTGCAGTTTTTCATCGTAATACGCGCGAAGTGTCATTGTTAAGAAATATTCTGGGCTACAAAACTGCCGCCCTTCTCTATTTAACGTTTTATTTTTGACAAACGTCGGAAAATGTCACGAAATTGGTACTCTGGCTCAGTGATTTGGGCGCAAGGCGCAGTATGTTTCGTGATTTGGTTGGGATATGGGCTCTGGCTTCGCCGCGGTGCCGACCAGATGCGAACGCGATTGCGGGGTCTGGCACGAGGCAAGCGGGTGGCATTGGGTTCAGTAGGGCTGATTGGCGCAATGGTCGTCCTCTTAGCAGGATTGGTGGGGATTGCTCAACTCAATGGATTGCAACAGGGAACGCTCGTACCCTGGGCATGGATCGCGGTGGCTCTGCTGGGTGTGATATTCGTCCACATGCAGGTTTTGGCCGCAGGTGCCATGATCACATTGATTCAAGACGAGCAAAGCCTTGGTAGTGTGGGCTCGTCCAAAAAAGAAGAGGTTTCTGAATGAAAAGGGTTCTTACCGGCGTTTTTCTGATTGCCGTAATGGTGTTTGCGGCCATGCCAGCGGTAGCGTTTTCCGCGGATCCGAAGGTGGACAAGGCAGATGCTACGATCAAAAAGCTCCATGAACTGGAACTGCTCAACCAAATCCTGCCGATCCTCATGACCAAGGAACAGATTCGCAAGATCCTTCCGGAAGTTGAAAAGGCCAGAGACAAGGTCAAAAAAACTCAGGAACTGGAGCGTCAAGAGCTTGCCAAACTGGAAGCCAAAGTCGACTCGGCCCTGAAGGATGCGTACGACACGGGCAAAGTGCCAACAACCGAGGTCATCGGAGAATACATCGCGACTTTTCGAAAGATGATCGGCGCGAGGCAGCTCATCTCATCGGCCAACGCCGACAACGTTTTGGAGAAGATGAAAGAAACGCTGAATGATGGGCAGCTTAAAGCGCTGGAGAATGCGCTGGATCCCAGGATTTCAGATCCGGACTTGGAAGTGAGCAAGCTGACCAGTGCCCAAAAACAGCTTTATTTCGTCAAGATGATCCTTCTCGATCCGCTCTCCTACGATATCCTGCTCAAGCTAAGCAAGTAAAATAACGTCCGTTTTGAAGCGAACTTCCCACGGTATGTCCCCGCTGTTTGCGGTCTTCCTCACGGTGTTTGTGGACATGCTGGGGTTCGGCCTGTTGATTCCCGATCTCCAGATTCGTGCAGACAATTTGGGAGCCGCAGGCTGGGTACGCGGCGCAGTGCTTGCTGTGTTCAGCTTGGCGCAACTGTTGGCGGCGGCGCCTTTGGGCCGATTGAGCGACCGAATCGGACGAAAGAGGATCCTGCTTATTACCGCGAGCATGTCGTGTCTGAGCTATCTCGTGTACAGCCAAGCCACCGTGCTCTGGGTGATGTTTCTCTCCCGAATCCTCTGCGGGATCGGAGGTTCCAACGTCGGCGTAGCTTTTGCCCTCGCGGCCGACGTGACCAAGCCCGAGGAACGTGCCAAAGGCTTGGGTTTGGTCGGCGCAGCGTTCGGCTTAGGTTTCATCTTTGGGCCACCGTTTGGCGGAATGCTCATTCAAGTCGGTGGTGGCAATCCCCTCTTGCTCGGCTTGGTAGCGGCATCGCTTTGCGTTGTCAACGTTATCGTCATCTGGAAAGTGCTCCCTGAAACAGTGTCCAATGGAGCAAGTTCCTACCGAGGAGGCATCTTTGCACCGGTCATCCAAGCGTTCCAGAATCCCGCTCTGAGCCTGCTGCTCACAATGTTCTTCGTAGCAAACTTCGCTTTCGCGAACTTGGAAAGCACCTTCATCTTGCTGTCCGAAAAGGAGTTTCACCTAGACGAACTCCATAGCAGCTACATTTTGATGTGGGTTGGGATTGTCATCGCCATCATGCAAGGCGTGGTTCTACCGCGCTTTGTCAAGAAGTTTGGCGAAGTGAAGCTTCTCCGCCTTGGCTATCTGTTTTTGGCTCCAGCGCTCTTTATGGTGCCGTTCGCGCGGCCGTGGGTTCCTGCATTGCTGGTAGCGATGTTCTTGGGAATCGGCAGTGGGTTCGCGAACCCGTCGTTATCGAGTTTAATCTCCAGGACAGCGGGATCCGACATTCAGGGTGGAACGTTTGGAATCACCCAATCCTTGGGTGCACTGGGCCGGATCGTGGCACCAATGGTCGGCAATTTCGCGTTTGACTACGGTCACTGGATTCCTTATGCCATCGCTGGCACGCTCACGGCGATTCCGTTGCTTCTGGCCTGGTGGGTCAAAATGCCGGATCGACCCGCAGGCGAAGTTGCCGTCGCTGGCTGACCATACCCAGAATCTGGTATCCGGGGGAGCCCATCGGGCTTAACCACCCAATCGCTCTGCAGGCTGACCTACACCACCGCCATTTCATTCCAGTTTGGCCCGATCTTGGCGTCGACCTCGGTCGGTACTTCAAGCGGCATCGCGTTTTCCATCAAGCGCCGGATCGGTTCCACTTGATCGTCTTCACCCTTCGCAAGTTCAAACACAAGCTCGTCGTGAACCTGGAGCAGCATGCGCGTAGCAACGGCTCCCAATTCCCGACGAACGTCGATCATGGCGAGCTTGATCATGTCCGCCGCTGCGCCTTGAATAGGAGCATTCATGGCTTGCCGTTCCGCGTACAGCCGTTCGTTCCGGTTTGCCGCGTGAATATCGGGGAAGTAACGGCGGCGGCCCCAAAGGGTCGTTGTAAACCCTTTCGAGCGTGCGTCCTCGATGACTGAATCCGTGAATTGCTTCACGCTGGGGAACCGTTCAAAGTACTGCTTGATGAGCTCTCGTGATTCCGCCAGACCGAACCCGGCTCCCAGCTGGGCAGCGAGTCCGTAGTCGGTTACGCCGTACAAAACGGCGTAGTTGAGCAGCTTGGCCAATCGCCTCTGATCTTTGGTGACCTGGTCCTGCTCTACGTGAAACATCAGCGCCGCAGTGACGGTGTGGACGTCGACACGTTTGTGGAATGCGTCGCACAGAGCCTCGTCCTTGCAAAGATGCGCCAAGAGTCGAAGCTCAATTTGAGAGTAGTCGAACGAGGCCAGTCGATAGCCTTCCTCAGCTACAAATGCTCGCCGAATCTGTCGGCCAAGCTCGGTCCGAATCGGGATGTTCTGAAGGTTGGGTTCGTTGGAGCTTAACCGTCCCGTCGCGGCAACGGTTTGATTGTACGAAGTGTGGATTCTTCCGTCGTCTCCGATTGCAGCGGGCAACGCATCTGAATAAGTCGACTTGAGCTTGGTGAGCTCGCGCCAGTTCAGCACCTCTTGAACGATGGGATACTCGGCTGCAAGTTCCTGGAGAATCTCGGCCCCGGTCGCGTAGCCGGTTTTGGTCTTTTTCGCGCCCGGGATCTCCAACTTTTCGAACAGAATCTGGCCCAGCTGCTTCGGAGAGCCGATAGTGAACTTCTCTCCCGCTAGTTCGTGGACTTTCTCTTCGAGCTTCTTGATTTCCACTTCCAGACTTTTGCTGAAGTCCGTCAGAAAGTCTCTGCTCACTTTGATGCCGAAACCTTCCATCTCAGCCAAAATCGGAACCAGTTTCAACTCAACTTCGGAATAGACCTTGAACTGGTTTTCCTTTTCGAGCCGTTCTCGCATCACGGGTTCCAAGAGCGAGACGCTGGCTGCAAGTTCCTCGGGTTTCACCGGCGCGACAATCTCCAGATATCCCTGAGCTAGCGCGGGAAGCGAGTACTCCGATCGACCCGACTGAAGCACGTATCCGGCGAGCATCGCGTCGAAAGCGGCTGGGGTTTGAGTCGGCTTGATGCGTTTGAAAGCCTGCTTGGAGTCATGGAGCATTGCTCGGCCGGGCTGATCCGCAAAAAGGTGTTCGAAGACCGAGACCGGCGTAGTCCACACGTCTTTGCCGACCGAAAGGTAGACCTGCTCAACCGGATCGTCGAAAAAGCTGGCTTGGGCCGGTGGTGCAATATAGGCTCCGTAGTTCTTCTCTTCCAGGGCCCTTTGGGCTTCTTCCACGGATCGAAAATGCCCTCTGAGAGTCACTTCCAGTCGCTCGGCTTGAACTTCTACCGCGGCTGACGCTGCCATCCCCTCGACATAAGGCCCCAAGACCTTGGCCAATCGTTTCTGGATGGCTCGGAATTCCAGCCACACCATCATGGCCTCTGCTTTTTGGAATCCTTCTTGGGTGAGTTTGTACGGTGCGAAATCCCACTCGATGGGAGCGTCGCGGACGATGGTCGCAAGCTTCTTCATCAAGGGAATGTTGTCTCGCTCAGGTTCGATCTTTTTTCGAAACTTTTCCTCAAGCTCCTCGATTCGCTCCAGCATCACTTCGACTGGCCCAAAGCGCTGAATCAGAGTCGAAGCGGTTTTTTCGCCAACTCCCGGAACACCCTTGATATTGTCGCTGCTATCGCCAGCGAGAGATTTGTAGTCGGGGACAAACTCGGGCCCGAAACCATATCTCTGCTTGACCGCCTCGATATTGTAGGTAACCACGTCGCTGACTCCGACTTTCGGAGTCACGACCGAGATGCAATCATCGACCAACTGCAGGGAATCCAAATCTCCCGTGATGATGGTGGTGTAGTAGCCGTTCTTTTCCGCCTGGCACGCAATGGTCCCGATAATATCGTCCGCTTCGTATCCCACCAATTCGATCTGAGGAATTCCAAGAGCTGCGATCAAGTCGCGGGCTACGGGCATTTGGGCGAGCATTTCGGGAGGCATTTCGCGCCTTGTGCCTTTGTATTCGGCGTAGTCCGCATGCCGGAAGGTCTTTCCCGGAGCATCCAACGCAACCAGTACGGCATCAGGCTTTTGCTGTTCGATAAGCTGAAACAGCATAGAAGTGAAGCCATAGAGAGCATTCGTGGGGCGCCCGTCGGTCGTGCTCAAGAACCGGGTGGAATAGAACGCACGATAGAGAAGGCTATAGCCATCGACAAGGATAAGGCGGTGGTCAGGCACTCCTCACCCTACCTCACGAATTCGCCTTGCCGATGGCCCATTTACTCTCTTCTCGGGTCGAAGCGGTCTACTCTGCCATCGCCGGAGAAAAGAGATTCAAATACGAGCGATTTGGCATGCCCGTCCATAAACACGAAATTTGATCGACCTACGTGGATGAGTCGAATCAATTCCTTTTTTGGATCGAGGGTCAGCCCTTGATCATTGTTGCGATACCAGTACCCAGGATGAAAGTGCTCCTGAATGTTATTCACGCTCAGTTCTGCAATGTATCCAGTTCCTGCGGGATTGACTACTTTGGTCAACGTGTTGAAACCTCGTGTCGTGCTTGGCTCGCCAGGGATTTCCGGTGTCGCGTAGTAGTTCGTCCCGTATGACGTAAGCCTCTTCGACTGGCTGCCTTGCAGGGGTTGCTCGAAGTTCACGCTTGGGTCGCTGGGGCATCTCCACAGCAACTTGGTCCGTGAATACTGGGTCAACGTTTCGAACCACGAACTGCCACTTCCTGAATGGGAGTCGAGCGGAAAGAAGTCGTCGTTATCGTTCATGTAAAGTGTGGCCGCGAGGCCCATCTGTCGAGAGTTGCTCAGACAGACGGACCCCTTGGCGGTATCTTTCGCGCGGGCAAACGCCGGAAAGAGCAGCGCGGCAAGAACTGCGAAAATCGCAATTACCACCAGTAGCTCGATCAAGGTGAAGGCTCCTCGCAGCTTGGTACGCTTACTCATCCCCTTGCTGATCGAAACTATCGCTCAGAATAAGGTAATCGAAGACGGTCACCGATCCATCGCCATCCAAATCGGCATTGGGATTCCAAGCTGAGTCTCCTGCGCTTGAGTCAAATGCATCGGAGAGTGCAAGATAATCAAAAATGGTGACCTGGTTATCGCCATCCACATCGCCTCCAACCAGACTGACATTGCCTTTGTTGACGGTTTCCGTACTGATTTCGACATTTCGGACCACCTTGCGCAGGAACGTATTTGACCGAATTGCCAGGTCAAAGCTCCCTTGGAGATTGGTGAAGAAGGTGAAGCCACCTTCGTCACTCAGGCCGCAAGTGTGGGACTCCACCACGGAGGTCGAGCCCATCTCCCGCACATCGACCTGAACAGTGCGTTCAGACAGATTTCCCGTGAATCCTCCTAAGGACACGCTCGACCGTACCATGGTCGATGACCCCAGTTCATCGGTCACCAAGTCAATGGCGGCGTCATGGACGGTTTCGTCTTGACCGAGGTTAAACACGATGAAGTATGGTTGTGTGGCTCCAAAGCCGTGGCTCAGATCGGTGGTTTCACATGCCAACACGTACACGGACGGTGTCGCGTTCTCAGGGAGTCCCGGCAACGTGTACGCAAAATGGTAGTGGCTGGCGGGAATGGCATAGTCAAAACTCGGGCCAGGTCCTGATGCCGACGAGATCTGATTTGCCAAGTAGCTCACTGCTACCCTCTGATCCGTGGGGACCAATTCTGCGCCATTGTATTCCCAAACTTGGTGAACCAGGCTGATACGAAGCGGATCGCCACTTTGGAGATCGAGTCCCCATGAATGGCCCGGCGTCGTGCTGCGAAAGACCGAACTCGCGGCGTTCCACACAAACTCCGAGCCAAACACCCGACTGGGTGTGACCACGCCGGTGATCTCCGACATGAGTCCGGTGACCAGGCGACTGCTGTCCACAGAGAAGTCGAGGGTGTCACCGTGTGCAAACGCAATGGTGATGTTCGTGCACGCAGCCATGAGCGCTGCGATTCTAAATGTCGATTTCATATAAATCTCCTATGAATGCGAAAGAGAATGGGGAAGCTGGGTCGAACCCAGCTTCGAATGCCGAACGTGCGTCTGATTGCATTCAGGAGATTGGAGGAGGCGTTTCGGGTGTTGAGTCTGGCTTTCCGCTCAACTGCGAATTGCTTCCCGGAATATAGCTGCGTTCTAAACCTGAGAGCCTTAACTTCAGATCTGGGTCGGCTGCGCTCATTAATGCTGGCATCGGCAAAACCGTCACAGTTCGGGCATCGGGCGTCTGTGACTTTCGCTCAGCGCAACAGCATTGCTTAAATGCCGACTCGTTGGGTGTCGGCTGATGTTCATACGGGATGTCTTTAGTCGGCGGGACCCATTGAACCGCTGCGGTAGGGCAGTGCTTACCCACGACGGACTTAGGCCATGTCTGAAATGCCGAACATAGCAAGAACGAGATCAGTGCAAGAGTCCAGAATCGAGCCAGCACGAATCGCTAGGATACCTAGTCCTGACATCCGTGCCAATCCAATGAATATTGATGGTTGCAAAGCAAGTAGTATGTATTTAGAAGTCACGTCATGCCACAAAGAGTCGTATTCACCAAACCCAACGAAATCCGCCTGGAGAGCTTTGAGTCGCAACCACTCGCACCCGATGAAGTGCGCATTATCACCCAGAAGAGCATTATCAGCCCCGGCACCGAACTGCGCTGCTTGAGAGGAGACTTTGCTCCCGGCACTCACTGGGCTCACTGGGTTAAATATCCGTTCTGCACGGGTTATTGCTCAATCGGCGAGATATCCGAAGTCGGATCCATGGTTGAGGGTTTTTCGGAGGGGGATCGAGTCACTGCTCGATGCTTCCACGCCTCGGAGAATGTGGCTCATGTAAATCAATTGGCCCACATTCCAGATGAAATCTCCGATGACGATGCTGTCTTCTACGCGCTGGGAATGATCACCTTTATGGGTGCGAAAAACACGGAGTGGAAAACCGGAGATCGGGTGCTGTGCATCGGCGCGGGACCCATTGGGCAGCTGTCAGTTCGGTGGGCATTTGCTGGTGGGTGTTCTCCGATAGTGGTTCTTGATCCAGTCGAGTCAAGGTTGCAGCTTGCTCAGCGTGGTGGCGCCCACAAGACCATTCTCAGTTCGGCCGCTCACGCAAAGGACGCCGTTCTGGAGGCCTTCGATGGTGAACTCCCTGACATTGTGATCGACACCACTGGGAGCCCAGCGGTCTTTCCCCACGCATTGAATCTCACTCGAAGCCATGGGAAAGTGCTCCTCATCGGTGATGTGGGCGATCCCAGCCAGCAGGTGCTGACCCCCGACGTGGTTTTACGAGGAGTCAAGATCATCGGAGCCCATGTCCAGCACGAGACCGCGCGATGGCCTGAAAAGGAGATTATTCGGCTCTTCTTCTCTTTGATCGCTGATCACCGGATCGATCTTTCGGGACTCATTTCGCACCGTTTCTCCATCGAGGAGTGCGATGAAGCGTTCGCGCTGCTGCAAAAAGATCCCGCCAGTACGATGGGCGTCGTATTCGAGTACAGCTAAAATAGTCGCCTATCGCATTTGGCATCGGACCCAACCGGCGACGGATCTTAGTGGACGCTAGTACCTTCGGGCGCTTCCGCTTCTGGCTGCAGAAGGATTGCCGTTCCATTTGGACCATCGGCCGCAAGCACCATGCCTTGGCTTTCGTGTCCCATCAGCTTCGCCGGCTTGAGATTGGTCACCACAACCACTTGTCGTCCGACCAGATCGACCGGATTGTAGGATTTTTTGATGCCAGCAAGGATTTGGCGCTTCTCATCACCCACCATGACCTGCAGCTTCACAAGCTTCTCGCTTCCTTCGAGTGGTTCGGCTTCCAGAATACGGGCAACCTTAAGCTGCACTTTCATGAAGTCTTCGATACCAATCTCTGCTGGTGGCTCAAAGGCGGGCTTCTTGGCCTTGACAGGTGCTTCGGGTTTGGGTTCGTTTTCCATAGCTTTCTTGGGTTCGGCGGGTTTTACTTGGAGGCGCGGGAACATAGGCTCGGGCTGCTGAATCGATGTGCCCGCAGGCAACGAGTCGACGCTGCCAATTGCGTCCCAGTGCGTCGTTGGGTCTAGTCCGAGTTGGGCTGCCATTCGGTCCGCAGTGGATGGCATAAATGGGCGAATCATGCCCTCGGCCGCGCGAACATACGCAAGCATGCCCTTGATGACCGCACCCAACCGAGGATCGGAGTTCTTGGCGAGGTCCCAAGGCTTGCAAGCATCGACATACCGGTTAAGTTCGCGAGCCATCGAAAGAGCGTGATCCACGACGAGATGGACTTTGCTTTCGACAAATTCAGCGGCGAATGCTGCCTTCGCGGCCTGGATTTTCTCTTCGACTTCCGGCTCCAGAGCGTCAGCAGGGATCTTTCCCTCTGTGAACTTGTGGGTCATCGAGAGCGTCCGGTTCAAAGCATTGCCTAAATCGTTGGCTAGGTCGCTGTTGTACATTCGCTCGGCTTCCGACATGGAGTAGTTCGAATCGTTGTCGTATGGGAAGCAGCGAATCAGTGTGAACCGGGTGGCGTCCACGGCAAGATCGTGCGTGCATCCGTTTTCTTCAAAGAACTGGATGACTTCTGCCGGCGCGAGAACATTCCCCTTGGACTTGCTCATCTTGGCGTCGTTGAATGTGAACCACCCGTGAGCGATGACTGTTTTGGGAAGGGGAAGACCCGCTGCCATCAACATGGCTGGCCAGAGGGTTGCGTGGAATCGTACATAGATTTCCTTCGCCATCCAATGAATCTCGGCGGGCCAGAGCTCTTCCCAGCCCTCTTTCGGCCATCCGGTTGCGGCTAGGTAGTTGATCAGTGCGTCAAACCAAACATAAATGACCTTTGAATCATCGCCGGGAACTGGGATTCCCCAACCGGCTTGTGTACGCGTGATGCAGATATCGCGGAGGCCCTGTTTGATGAAGCTCTCGACTTCCGCACGACGGCCGACCGGCAACCAAAATTCGGGGTTGGCCGCAGCGTGCTCCATCAGCTTGTCCCCAAAGGCAGACAGCTTGAAAAAGTAATTTTCCTCGCTGACCCATCTCACTTCGTTTCCGTCCGGGGATTTGCCGTCGACCAAATCGCTCTCTCGGACGAATGTTTCCGCCGAAACGTCGTACCAGCCCTCATACTTGTCGGAGTAGATGTAGCCGCTCTCGCGAAGTCGTTCGAAGAGTGCTTGGACCGAAACCTTGTGCTGTTCCGATGTGGTTCGGAAGAAGATGTCGTAATCGATGTGCATCAAGTCGGCCACATCTCGGAATGCCTGGCTGATCCAATCCACGAACTTCATGGGATCCTCACCAGCAGCCACGGCCGCTTCATAAACCTTGAGTCCGTTTTCGTCCGTGCCGGTTAGGAACACCACCTTCTCGCCCCTCATCTGCCGGTAACGCTTGGTGACGTCGCAAACCAGCATCGTCAACGCATGCCCCACGTGCGGGACGCTATTGACGTAATAGATCGGGGTAGTGATATAGGTGGTTTTGGCCATCAGAGGCCAAAGTTTACTCGCGGAAGGCGTCGGCGACCATCCAGCCGAGCAGCGACCCGATATAGGCGACGTTTCCTCCCCACAAAAACACTTGCATCGGATGGATGGGTCCAATGATCTGGCACACCATGGAAAAGGCTAGGGTCGCTAGGCTCACGGCGATGACCAATCGAGTGGCATTGGAATTCAGCGCATTCTGGGAAAGGCCGATTCCTAAGTACAACGCCGCTGCAAACCAGAAGTTGATCGCCGCGATGGCACCCAAGAGCACCATGGGCGAAACGCGTGCGAGTGCCGCACCATGCGCCGAAGAAAACGGATCGAGGTAGTTGCCGGCGGAAAGAGAAGCTCCAATTGCGATTCCACCCAAGACTAAGACCATGAGAATCCCCAACGTCCAGGTGCTGACCCACGGTATCGATCCAAGGACCGCAGGCTCGTGGGATAGAGCCAGGTAGCAGCATCCCGCGAAAATCACTGCAGCTGGCACATTGAGTGCCTGTGTTTTCGGTGCATAAGGATCCTGAAATCTAGGTGCGGGGGAGGGGCGGACCTGCCGAGCAATCGCGTTGAGCACTTCTTCATGTTTTCGCTGGTAAATCGAGTTGGCAGGAGACATCTGCGCGGCGTAGCTGTACATTTCAGCCGCTTTTCCAAACTCCCCTCGAAAACGGTGGATGTCGCCCATGACTGCATAAGGAACAGGTTGCTTTGGATCAGCTTTCATGAGGCGCTGGGCGAGTTTCTCTGCATCGAGCAATTTGCCTCGTGTGATCATCTGCGTCAACTTCAGCAAGTCGTTGGTCAGATCTGGGCGAGTTGCTTTCGGCCCAGGGGATTCTGCTCTGGGTCGGGGCCGTGCTGTGGTTTGCGCACTTTGTTGTCGGACTGCTCGCTGTCGATTGGCTTCCAGCTCCTCACGACGCAGGTCATCGTCGTATGCAGCCTTTTTGGTGACGTCACTTAGGATTTCGTACGCGGATTGAACTTCGATGAACCGTTCCTTGGCATTGGCCGCAGTTGATCGATCGGGGTGGAACTCAAGGACGAGCTTCCGATACGATCTCCGAATTTCTTCTTTGGTCGCGCTCCGGTCGAGACCCAGTATCTGGTAGTGGTTGCGTTTGCTTGCCAAAGGCTAATTGGCTCCACCCATCACTGTGCTGAAGTAGCTCAGGTAGAAGTTCAGCACGATATAGAAAACATAGATTGCGACAATAACGAACACGAGGATTCCGAGCCACATACCCAGTTTTCGTGCACGGATGGCTGCTTCCTGTTCGTAGTACTCAGCCATTTTGAGCAGCATGAAATCGATGTTTCCGGTTCGTTCGCCGGTGGCAACCATATCGATGACTGCCCAGTCAAAGACGTTCGTCGCTTTCATGGCTTCGGTAATGCTCTGCCCATTCCTCAGCGGCTGTTCGGCGCTATAGATCTTCGAGCGCAGGTACTCGTTACCGCAGGTATCGGCGGCCAAGACCAGTGATTCTGGGTGAGGCAACCCGCCCCGATACATGGCTCCGAAAGCTCGGCCAAATCGGGCCATCGCAAATTCCCTCATCGTACGGCCTATCCCAGGAAATGGCGTCCAAATCGTGTCCCAAACGGATCGAATGGACGGAATGTTGAGACCTACTCGCCAAAACAGAAAAACGAAGGCGAGAACGGGGCCGTATACGATCCAGTTTTTGGGGGTAGTCAGGGGTGAGGACAACCCGAACGGAGAGCCCGGGGCGACCAGAGAGATGATTAGATTTACGGCAGGGACCAAAACACAAGCAAAAGCGAGAACTATTTTGGGATACATCGTCTCTCGCCGGATGAGATTGCGGAGTTCGATGTCCTGTTCGACATAGCGGGCGGTATCCATCAGCGCCCTGGACAAGAATCCACCTCTTTCGCCAGCATTAACCATCGCAATCATCAATGGAGAAAAGATGTCTTCATACCGGGCCATGACTGCGGCAAGGCTAATTCCCTCCATCGTGAAGGCGCGCATTTCCCTTGCGACTTGTTGATAACGGCGATTTCGAGTTTGTCGAGACAAGGAATCGAGTGCATCCGAAATCGAAATCCCCGCATCGACCAAATGCGCGAACTGGCGGAAAAAGAAGTAGTGATGGTCGAGTTTGATGCCGTTGAAAGCTCGAGACCAGTGAATTGCGAGAGCGCTGCGCTCATTAGGAACGCCCCGCGGACTGAATACGACCGGCTTGGCACCTACTAGGGCTGGGTTCTGAGGAGGCTGCTGCGGACGTTCAATGACTGGCGCGGGTCGAGGTGCCGTGACGGGCATGTTCGGCTCGATCCCCGTCGATGCGGCGGTGACACCCGTCACAACAAAGCCACGGTGTTGGAGGATCTTGGTGGCCTCAGCGGCAGAGCCTTGCACGATCGTGCCTCGGACCTGGTTTCCGGCCGTATCGATTGCCTGGTATTCAAAAATCGGCATTGCGGTCCACGGGATTACTTCTATTACGACGGATTTGGAGCCGAAAAATTCGGCGGAGTTGGGAGTCGGTCTGCACGTTGACCCATCAATTCCGGTCCAAATGCTCCCAAGTCCAACACACCCAGTTCAATCATCGGTTCCACAACAAATCTTCGTTCCCTGTAGCGCGGGTGCGGTATCTGGAGTTTTGGAAATTCAGGATCGGTGAAGTCGTAGTGGAGAAATCCATAAAGGATGAGATCCAAGTCGATGGGGCGCGGGCTGTTTCGAGGACCAACCGCACGACCCAATCTGGCTTCAATCGATTTCAACAGAGACAGCAACGCCCGCGGACCCAGGTCAGTCTGTACGAGCCAGCAGCCGTTGATAAAGTCTGGCTGGTCCTCCAGGTACATAGGTGCGGTTTGGTAAAACGAACTCTGGCGGAGCATCGTTACGTGGTGCGACAGCTCTTGCTCGGCGGCCTTTATGTTTGCGATCGGATCGCCGATGTTGCTCCCAAAAGCGATGATTGCCTGGATCACGCCTTACTATAGCAAAGTCGTCGGGTATCCTCTTACGAGCTTGGCGGGTATAGCTCAGCGGTTAGAGCGCCTGACTGTGACTCAGGAGGTCGCGGGTTCAAATCTCGTTATCCGCCCCAAAAAATTATCCCCACTGACCCGAGGTCAGTGGGGATTTGCATTGATGAACTTACTTGAATTGGCCAATCAGACCATCGATGGCATCTCTAGCACGCTCTAGCTCAACCTTCATGGTGGAGCGGCTGACGACCGTGAGTGAGCTGTTAGGAGTGAGCTGAATAAATCGAGATGCAGTCCCGATGTTCGGCTCTTCTTCGCTTTCCTCGTCGTAGGAAGCACCATGCTCCCGGACGGTTCCGACGCTTTGGCTGTGATCTAACCAGCCTTCGACGACTGATTCAAGCCTCTTGAAGTGGCCCCGCTGAATCTCAGCGACCTCGCTAACAATTTGATGGAGCTTGAATCCTTGGTCTTGTAGGGCCCGAGCAGCAAGGAGCGTCAGAAGATGCTCGTATCCGTAACGGGCGAATTTGGGCGAACCCAATGGTCGGGGCACAACGCCCTGGGCAGTGTAGAAACGTAGTGTTCTTTTGCTTAGGGCGGGTGAGCCGCTGTTTGATAGCACGACGTTCGCCGCCTCAATCAAACGATCAGCGGTGAAAGGTGCATATTTCCGGTAAGTTGCGAGGACTGACATTAGCTTGGATCTGTTCTATGGGCAAGTTTGGCACGGTCAGAAAATTCTTTGCCACTGCAAATTTTTATTTCTGAACGAATAAGCGTTTATGATGACCTTTTTATTGCAATTATCGTGCCACTTCGTATCAGAGCCATTCGCCTCCCTTTTTAAGTCTGACTTAGATTCGTAACCACGTTATGACCACTCTAAGTCACATTTAGGTACGAATTCTCGCCAAATTACGCGCCGCAACTTGACCGAATGCGTGAATATCGTCAAAAACGTCAAGTTTCGATCACTTCAACACTCAGTTATTCGATGGTAAGCGCGGACGGTTAAAAGTTAGCATGATTCACACTGCAAATGCCCGAATAATTTTCAGTGAAAATTTAGATCATAGGAATAATCCGCCGTCAACTTCGATGACTTGACCCGTGATAAACGAAGCTGAATCACTCGTCAAAAAACTGACTACGCCCGCAATGTCTTCAGGTGCACCCAAGCGCCCCAGTGGGCATTTATCCACACAAAAGGCTCTCATATCTTCCGTGAGGTCAGCTGTCATGTCCGTTTCGATGAAGCCCGGCGCGACAACGTTGCACGTAATGTTACGTGGGCCTAGCTCTTTTGCAAGAGACTTCGAGAATCCGATGATTCCGGATTTGGCTGCCGCATAGTTTGCCTGACCAGCCCCACCGTGGATGCCGATTACGCTGGAAACGTTGATCACGCGACCCCAACGAGCCTTCATCATCGGCCTTGTGAGCGCACGAGCAAGATAGAAGATCGAACTTAAGTTCGTTTGGATCACGGCGTTCCAGTCTTCGTCGGACATCCGCATCAGCAATCCATCGCGAGTGATTCCGGCGTTGTTTACGACGATGCTCGGCTCACCCACCGAACTCGCAACATCTTTCACCAATTGGTCCACAGAGGATAAGTCGCCGACGTTAACCCCAAACGCATGAGCTTTCCCGCCACCGGAAAGAATCGCCTCGACGGTTCCCTGAGCATTTTCTGCTTTTGTCGCCGCGCAAGCAACGGTGGCACCATCCTGAGCGAGTTGAAGAGCGATTGCCCTCCCGATTCCCCGACTAGCTCCAGTTACGAGAGCGACTTTCCACTCCAAACTCATACTTTGCCTCCAACTCGAAGACTGGACGAAGCGTTTTCCAATGTCGCCCCGTCGACCACCGCAAATCCGGTGACGTCCCGATCAATTCTTTTTAGAAGTCCTGTCAGGACTTCGCCGCTCCCACATTCAATAAATGTGTCTGTTCCCAGTGAAATCATGGTTTGTACAGACTCGGTCCAGCGCACCGAACGCTTAAGTTGCGCTTCGAGAAGCGGCCCGAACTCTTTTGCGGAACTTACGGGTTGGGCTGTAACATTGCTGATGACCGGGACGCTTGTGTCAGCGAAGGAGACCGCTTTCAGCGCGTTGCCCATCGCCTGAGCTGGTTTGTCCATCAGCGGACTATGAAAAGCTCCTGAGACGTTAAGGGGCAAAACTCTCTTTGCTCCTCGTTCACTGGCGAGTGCGCTGGCTCGCTGCACGGCATCGGTGTCGCCGCTGATAACCAATTGACCCGGACAGTTGTCGTTGGCGATGACCACCTCTTTAACACCAGAACTGTCTTGACAGACCCGTTCTAAGTCTTTAGAATCCATTCCCAGTACGGCGGCCATGGTTCCCGGCCGCTCCGTGCCTGAGGTAGCCATGAGTTCCCCGCGCAACATCACGAGGCGGGCGGCGTCCGCGATATCTAGACCGCCGGCAGCAACGATGGCTGCATATTCGCCCACGCTGTGCCCGGCAAAAAATGAGGGTTTGATCCCGACCAATTCGCTGAGAGCATTCCAAGCCGCAAGCGAGCAAGTGAACAAGGCTATTTGGGCATTTTGGGTCTTGCGCAAGTCCTCTTCGGATAAGGAGAAGCAGATCGTCCTCATGTCCAGATCGATGGCAGACGAAACGGCATCAAACGTAGCGGCGGCAGCATCGGAGTGGGCGATAAGGTCTTGTCCCATTCCGGGCCGTTGGGAGCCCTGTCCAGGGAAGGTTACGGCTATCATAGACCGGTTGTACCCGGTGAACAGACCCTCCTCGGGTACCCTATCCCCTCGTTTGATGAGTACCGAAATCCTGGATACATTTCCAAATCCTGCCCCGCACCGAAACTACGTGATCACCCATTCCTGCCCGGAATTCACGAGCGTCTGCCCCAAAACGGGCCTTCCGGATTTCGCCACGATCGAACTGGCATACATCCCCGATCAAACCTGCATCGAACTCAAGTCGCTCAAGTATTACTACTTCAGCTTCCGGGATCAGGGAATTTTCTACGAGGCCGTAGTGAACCAACTCCTCGATGAGCTCTCGGCGGCCTGCAATCCTCGCTGGATGCGGGTGACTGGCTATTTTGCCGTTCGTGGGGGCATCGAATCTGTAATCGTCGCTGAAACGGGACCCCTGCCCACTTCTTAGGCAACCGCGGGCATAATCCACGGAACCGATGTGATTCGGACCATCCTTCCATCCCGATAGAAGTCAGCAGATAGAAAGAATGCGTTGTTGGGTCCCGTGAGCGGGAGCACGCACTCTGCGGATTCTAAGTCGCGCCAGCTTGCGACACGTTGCCACAGCGAATTGTGGAAGTGAAAGCTCTCGGACGTGGCCCGAAAGAGGTTCACTCTGTGGGCTGCTTCGCCGAGCGTCCATTGAATCCCCAAGGTGTCCCTGGCAGACACGCGGAGTGATGGCAACGAATTTCCCTGCGCCACCATGCGGGCCCAGTGAGCGATGGTGGGTTCGTTCCAGATCGCATCGCCCACCCAGTGGCCCATATTAGGCACGACATGGAAGGATGCGGAAGAAGGTAGCGAATCGGAGTACAGGCGACCAGCGTCAACGGCCCAGTACAGGTCGTTGGAACCGGTGACGATAAGCACCGGCGCCGATATCCGATCTAAAAAGGTCATCGGATCGATCATTTGGGCCAACTCTCGACCACGTTCGGAAGTGGAAAGGATGTGGAGAGATCGTCGCGTGTAGTCGTCCAGCATCGGGCTGATTTCTCCCCATAGCGAAATCTGGTGCTGGAGTTGTTGGACCATATTCAGGTTGTCGAAGACCCGCGGAATGATGGCTGCGGTTCGTTTTGCGTCCATAAGCCCGGCCAGCCACGCCGTCCAGCCTCGTTTCGATGCTCCTGTGTAGATCACCCTGAGCTTTTGCTGTGTGATCTGTTCCAAGGTGTCCACAGCTCGGATAGCAGTCAGAGTCATCGGAAAGAGGAGAGGCCACGACGTATCGCCCGTTTCGAAGGTCTGCGCCAATGTGTGCGCGATCAAATCGTCTTCGATCATGTCCCACATCGGTTGGAAGGGAATATCGAAAAGAACCGCAACTCTCAATCCCGATTGATTCGCAGCAAGTTGGGCCATTCGCAAGTCGGCTCCGATCATCGGTCCGCCTGTGATTTCCATCATCACGACGTCGGAATCGATGGGATGCTCGGGATGGACGATCTTAAGGCTGTGGACCCAATCTGTTCCCTGCCATGTTTGGCTCTTGAGACAAAAGGTGTCGCAGGAGACCTCTTGCCATCCCCAATCGTCTCCAGCATTGCGAATAAAGTCCGGAAGAGCGTTCTGGTAGTCGAGGGGATCCATAGGCTAAGAAAGGTCAATCAGATTGAACTGATCCTTGACATTCCCAAGTCTACATGGGAGAATAGGCGCTAAGGGTAGAGAAGAGGCTTGTCCATGAAATCGAAGTTGATCAAACGCACCGCTGTTGCACTGGTTGCCACCATGCTTGCTGGAGTGGCATTCGCCTGGAAGCGCGATGTCACCATCGATCGGGCGGTCAACAGCCCCATCATTACTGTTAAGTTCAAGGATGTTCGAGCAACGCTGGTTGAATTCTTCATCAATGGCGTCAGCGCAGGAACTCGAGCCATCGGTTCTGATGAGACCGCGGGGGCTGTTGAATTCAAGCTGGATACGGACCTTCTCGAAGACGGAGATAACAAAATCGAGGCTCGCCTGTATGATTCAACCGGCAAGTTGGTTGCAACTGAATCAAGCACGATCCGAGCCAGCGTCGCCGACAACAGCCCGATTTCCCTTCAAAATCTCTCCTCCAACGAAAAAGTTCAAGGCGCCGTCGAACTGAAACTCGAAATTGACCGCGAGTTCAAAGAGATGTACGTGAGCTTTTTCATTAACGGTGCTTGGAAGGCCATGCGCAATACGCCGCCGTTCACCTACACCTGGGATACTACGCTCTATCCCAACGGTTGGCACGAGGTCCAGGCTTGGCTTGTCGATGAAGACAACCACACCTTCAAGACCAAAAAGATTAAGGTTTTCGTAAATAATCCGGGTGGTCGAACAGATCGCACCATGTCGGTGACGACTGCGGCTGGAACGACGGCAATCAAGACGGCTCCAGAAGCTGTGAAGACGGTAGCGAACACGGCGACAGCAGTTGCGGTGCCTGCACGACTGGTTTCCACAACCATCACCGCCATCGTGGGAAAAACCAAGGGACTTCAACACGTCAAGCCGCTGCCGGGAATTCAAACCGACCAGCGAATCTTGACTCCAACTGGAAAGCGAGTCGTGGCTCCAAAGGTCACCACGCCCGTGGCGAAACCCGTTGCTCCCAAGGTCCAACCACCAAAGGTTGTGGCACCCAAGCCAGTGGCTCCCAAAGTGGTCGCTCCCAAGGCTCCCAAAACCACGTTGCCCAAGGTGACCGCTCCAGTGGTCAAGCCAGCCGCAAACGCCGCATCCGCAGCCAAAACGGTTGCCGTTGCGTATGGCACTCGACTCCCCAACATCGGTTCGTACAGCATCTTGATGAACGGAAAGCCAGTGAGCTTCGACGTGCTGCCGAAGGTCGTGAAGGGAATCCCATTCACCCCGTTCCGGTATCTTTTCGAGGAAGCGGGCGGAAAGGTGAAGTGGTCGCACTCCACCAAGGTCGTGACGGCTGATGGGCTCGGCAAAGAAATTATTATCACGATCGGCGAGCGACGGGCTCTGATCGACCAAAAATGGGTGAATATGGAACTCGCGGCATACATTGAAGGTAGCCGCACCATCGTTCCTTTAAGCTTCATCAAGGATTCGCTGAACGTGAACGTGGACTTCGATCCCG
Organism: Armatimonadota bacterium; assembly: GCA_018268255.1. Taxonomy (GTDB): domain Bacteria; phylum Armatimonadota; class Fimbriimonadia; order Fimbriimonadales; family Fimbriimonadaceae; genus UBA2391. The sequence goes on from JAFDWX010000001.1 coordinate 584,341, forward strand.
AGACCAATCACGTACTCATCACGAACAAGAAGTAACGGCGTACACTAAATCAGGACAAAACAACCTCAGTTTTCTGCTGGGGTTGTTTTTTTATGCGCCGATACAAAAAGTGAGGGGCATGGGCAGAATCAAACGACTCCTGACACCCGAGCTGCTGTTCGCATCAGCATGGGTTGGATTGATCGTTGCTAGCGTGGCGATGATAGCCGCGTCGCATTTTGCCGTGTCAGGAGAATTCGAACTTCCCTGGCAGTCGACTGCGGTTCCGTCGATCCTCGTGCTTGCCGCCTTTGCCCTTCACAGCCTTCATCTACGCCGATATCGTGCGGTTCTCTTACAGCTTGCCGAAGACTCCAAGAGCAAGTCCAAGCAGCTTGCAGAGCTCGTGGATAGCCTCCCCGAATGCATGTTTTTCTTTCGGCACGGAGTCGGAACTCTGGTCAATATCCGCTTGCAACAAGAACTTGCAGTTGTTGACGAATCCACCAACTGGGACTCCCTCCTCAAGTGGATCCATCCTCTTGATCGGCTTTTCTTTCTGAACACCCTGGTACGGAGCGAGGACGAGAAACGCTCGTTCTCCGTGGACATTCGCCATGAAATCTCAGAAGGCGTCCATCGGTACTTTGAGTGCCATGGATCCCCGGTATTCGACCATGAGGGAGAGTTCGTTCACTTGGCCGTGTTCTTGGTGGAAGTCACGGAAAGGGTGGAAAACCAGCGGTGGATCCAGCAGCAGAATCGGGAACTCGAGGAAGCGCTCCATGCCCTGAGCGAAAACTTTGAGGCAACCGTGACGGCTCTGATCAAAGCTGTCGACGCGAAAGACCCCTACACCCGCGGCCACAGCGAACGTGTCAAGCAGTACAGCATGATGCTTGGTGAAGCGGTCAACCTGCGCGACGACCAGATGCAGATTCTGGAGATGGGCGCGCTCATCCACGATATTGGGAAGATCGGCGTTCCCGACGAGATTCTAACGAAGCCAGGTGCGCTGACGGATGAGGAATTTGCCATTATCAAACGCCATCCGGTCATCGGCTACCAGATGATTGCCGATATTCCGTTGTTCGAAAAATGCTGCGCGATCGTTCGAGATCACCACGAAAAACTGAATGGAAGAGGCTATCCCAACGGCATCGCCGGCGACGAAATCCCGACGCTTGTCCGCATCGTCACCATCGCAGATATCTTTGATGCTTTAACAAGCACGCGATCCTACCGGGGGAGTATGTCGCTGGATAAGGCATTAGAGATTTTGGGGAAGGAGTCCGATCAAGGCGCTTTAGACCGAGATTTGGTCAACGTCTTTTCGGAACTCATCATCAAGGTAGGGATCATTCCGTCCAGCGATGATTCGCTTGCAGCTTAAGAGGGGATAGAACAACGATGAGCACGACGCAGGGCCAGTACGAAAAGCGCCGACACACTCGATACGAGACCATGGAGTACGCACTCCTGTTTCCGAATGGAGCACCAGATCCAGTTTCAGGAATTGTTTTGGATATCAGCATCGGCGGATTGCGGTTCGAGAGCCGCACCAATTTTGAAGAAGGCACCGTCCTGCTGATGCAGATTGGGCAAGGGGGTGAATTGCCCATCATGACGAGCGTGGAGGTGCGTTATTGCGGAATCGACCGGGAGACCGGCCTCTATTCAGTTGGCGTGAAGTTCATGCCGGGCGCATCCGAAAACCGGATGAGAGTTGTCAAATATATCCATGACCACTTCCTGGCCAACAACGATTTGAAATCGGCGCAAAGTTCTCAACCTTCCTGAAACGAAAAATCCGTTGTCGCGCTCGCGACAACGGATTTTTCGTATTGGATTGATGCTGACTATCCGTGGCAACCGCAGGAGCCGCATCCGCCGCCCCCAGCAACCTCTTCGCCGTCCTCTGTCTTAAAGCTGGAGCCGCAGCCGCAGGAACTCACGGCGTTTGGATTTTCGATCTTGAATCCGCCGCCGAACTGGTCTTCCACAAAATCGACAATAGATCCTTCCATGTATCGAAGGCTCATCGGGTCGACCAGGATTTTTACGCCGTCCTGTTCAAAGATATTGTCGCCCGCCTCCGGATCGTTCTCATCCAGAGCCATGCCGTAAGAAAGACCCGAGCATCCGCCTCCGGCAACCCAAACCCGCAATGCGGCTGAGGGTGTGCTTTGGGAAGTGATGAGCTCCTTGAGCTCGGTGGTCGCGCGTTCGGTCAGCGTAATCGCCATATCAGATCGTTCTACTCCGGTTTAGGTTCAAGAATTCTCAAATTCTCGCTTTTCAGAGTATACGCCGCGTGCTTTGGGATCGATGCAGGAATATTTGACGTGGTTTAGTCAAACTCAAGATGACGCCGCATCACGGACAACGTCGTCTCGCTGACATGGTGCTCGATACCTTCTGCATCGACCTCGGCGATTTCGTCCGGAACGCCTATCTTCCGCAGAAACTGCACCACAACTTGGTGGCGGTCACGCGATCGCTCGGCGAGTTCTCGGCCTGACTCGGTAAGGAAAATGCTTCGATAAGGCTCAGCGGTGATTAACCCATCACGGATCAATCGGCGAAGGGTCTGCGAAACAGTGACCTGGGAGATACCAAGACGCTGGGCAATATCCGTAGATCTGGCCTCACCGAGTTCCTCCGAAAGGACGAGAATCAGTTCGACGTAATCCTCTGCGGTCTCGCGCGCATGGTCTGCTCGAGTCCGCATAAATCGGGTGGAGCCCGTATTCTCGGAGGTCATCCTGCTCCCTAAGATACCTTCGCGCAAGTCCTTTCTAAGAAAATTTGACTTGACTCATAAACTTAGCCTATACTATACTTATGGTTCGGTGGTGGGAAGAGTCTGGAGGAGAAGGAGCGGAGCACAAATCCTTGCCCGAGGTGCATCGCTCCGTTCCGGTCCCAAAGGACTCCAAGGGTTTGCGGCGATTTCTTGCCTTCGCAGGTCCAGGGTTTCTCGTGAGTGTGGGTTACATGGATCCGGGAAACTGGGGCACCGATCTCGCAGCTGGCTCCAAATTCGGATACACACTCCTCTGGGTGATCCTCCTGTCCAACCTCATTGCCCAGTTTCTGCAAGTGCTTTGTGCCAAGCTTGGTCTGGTCACGGGCAAAGATCTTGCCATGGCTTGCCGCGACTATTACAAAAAGCCCGCGGGAATCGTCCTATGGCTCCTTTGTGAGGTGGCTATCATCGCGTGCGACCTCGCGGAAGTCCTAGGCTCCGCGATTGCGCTGAACCTGCTTCTGGGTATCCCGCTGTTGATCGGAGTCCTCATCACGGCTGCAGATGTTCTGCTTCTGTTGGCGTTGATGCGCTTTGGTTTTCGGAAGATCGAGGCCATCATTTTGACCTTGGTGGCAACCATTGCTGGGTGTTTTCTGCTGCAGGTAACCATGGCAGGAGCCGATTGGGGTGCGGTGGGGCGGGGACTGGTGGTGCCGGAGATGCCCAACAAAGAAGCGCTTCTCATCTCCTTGGGCATCCTTGGCGCGACCGTCATGCCCCACAACCTGTACTTGCATAGCAGCATTGTGCAGACAAGAAAGACGGGCAGCGATCCGCAATCCACCCGCGATGCAATACGGCAAAACCGCTTCGACACGGTGTTCTCCTTGAGTGCCGCGTTCTTTGTCAATGCAGGAATACTTATCCTTGCCGCAGCTGTATTCGGTTCCCGTGGGCACGTTGTCGAAGAACTGCAGCAGGGTCACATGATGCTCGGTTCACTTTTGGGTGGTGCGAGCGCCACAGCCTTCGCGGTTGCGCTGCTAGCCTCGGGGCAGTCGTCCACGATCACAGCGACGCTTGCCGGCCAGATCGTGATGGAAGGATTTCTTCGCATTCGAATCAAGCCATGGGTACGCCGGCTTTCGACACGGCTCCTGGCGATCATCCCTGCTTTGATTCTGATTCAAGCATCCGGCGGTAAGGGTACGGTCGACCTGCTGGTACTTTCGCAGGTAGTGCTCTCCCTGCAATTGCCGTTCGCGGTGTTTCCATTGGTGATGATCACGGGTGATCGGACCAAGATGGGCGAGTTCGCGAACGCCCGATGGGTTACCTGGCTCGGCATGGTCGTCGCTTTTGCGATTTCATCGTTGAACTTGTGGCTGTTGGCCAACGTAATCGGCCTCATGTGGCTCGGACTCATCGCGACCATTTTCGTTGGATTCGCTGCATGGGTTATGTTCGGCTATCGCGAGCCGAAACGAGGCGCGTGGGTTCCATAGGTGAACCATTGGCCCGACCATTGAATCGATGGAAGTGCCAAACGAGCCAGCGCTTTGCGTGATTTCAATTCTTGTGCCGGCGCTGGACAATTCCAGCCAACCCAAGTCCGACTGCGACCAGACTCATCGGTTCAGGGACAGCTTGCAGGCGGACGACCTGCTTACTGGCACCGCCGACTCCGCCGATCGTAGCGTAAAGGTCGCCATTGACTGGGTCGATGATGGGGAGCGTCAAGTATTTGCCAGACGGAAGGTTGGTGACAAGGTCGTCCAGGAACGACACGCCGTCGACAGGATCTACCACAAGACCTCGGGGGCCGATTGAAGTGTCACTGTTCGTGGCGACGATCAATCCGTTGTTTCCCAAACCCCAGATTGCCGTGTTGTCATACTTTGGCCAATCCTGATATATGGGCGCGTGGCCCTCTTGATACCACCAGAATCCTCCGATCACAAACGATGCTATTTGCCCGCTTTCGTTGATCGCCCGTGGGCTCCCCGGGCCGAGAATCGTAAAGGTGTTGGTCTTGATGTGAAGAATCGCAGTATCAGCGCTACCGTTCCCATCTTGTCCGCCTTCGAACGAGAATGAGGCGGCGATGTCGCCCGAGTTGTTGATGTCATAGGCCTTGGTAAAGGTCGCGATTCGAAAGTCCAGCCGATCTCCCGTCACTGTGTTGTAGATGAACGAGTTCGTGTGATCGTACGTCGAGTTCGGGTGCGTGTAACCCACGACTATCCCCGAGTCGTTGATGCCGGTGGGGATGATCCAAGAGACGGGTTCCTTCGATGGGATCGTGTGGAGTGTATCGCCCTGAATGTAGCCTCCTTTGTAATCTGGATTAGCTTCGTTCGGGATGTAAGTGAGTGCCATTCCGCTACTGGAAATTCCTGAACCAAAGATATTCCTAACATTGAATTTGGCAGTCAAATCCGTGATCACGCCGTTCTTGCGGTAATAGCTCTTCTGAGCAGTGCCTGCCCCACCACCAAAGTTCAATTCACCGTTGTAGGCGGCGTACGCGCGCTCCACTGGTGCGCCACCTACGCTGATGTACTCCTTAATTTCGTACTTAGGTGTCGCCCAAACGGCCGAGCCAGCAGCAAACAAAGCCGCCAAACAAAGTCCTCTCACACTTCCAGTGTACGACAAGTGTCAGCAAAGCACTGTGCGAATTTCCCCCTCACAAGCGAAGCACGTTGAGGGGGATTAAGGGGGAGACTCCGTTGACCATTAGCTGACTGAAGCTGTCATTCCTCGATCTCAAGGGTGAGATCGGGCTCAGAATGGCTTTCATTGCTCTCACCGCCGTTATCGCGACCATCCGCGCCAAGGCTGTAGACCTCGAATTCGCTCCCACTCGCACGATAAGGAAACGCCGATCCTGTGTACGGGTCCATCGTGTTATCGCCAAGTTCCTTCGCGAGGGCCGTTGGCGCTGATCCCGAACTGGCTTGAGCTCTCGCCCAGCACCAAACGATTAGGAGCCGGGTTCGAGCAAGAACCTCATCTTGCGGTCCCAATGCCGAACGGCCTGTTCGGAGGAAGGTCCGTGCGACCACCCACCAAGGTCTCCCTGCAGCCTTGAGTTCTGGCATCGGAGTTCGACGACTGGCTGGCTCTTTCGCTCGGGCGATGAGCTCATTTGTCTCGGTCCGAGCTTCTCGGGCCAAAGCGCGGAAATAGTCCGGAGCGGTTTCGGGCTTTTCGTTCTTGAGTGTCTTGAGTGCTTCGATCAAACCCTTGGACCCCGATTGCATCGAGGTCTCAAGCTGCGCAAACGACTGCTTTCGGTAAGCATCCTGAACCATCTGAACAGCCATGAGCATGTTCTGCTCTTCATTCTTAAGCATCCGAGCGGTATCAGGGCGGCGGCTCAGGATCGCTGCTAGACCGCTTCGGATCGATCCCAACTGGCCCGGATTCAACTCGGGCAGGCACGGTAAGAGGGCTTTTCGCACGCGGTTGATCACAGTCGCACCCATGGAAGCATCGATAGCGCCGCCACCGCATAGGTCGAATCCGAACTGCGTGGCCGTGAGAAAAATCTGGATCGCTGCTCCGAAATCCTTCGCACGGACCGCATCCTCGATTTTCCACGCGAAACTTCGGCTGAGCAAGCTCCATCCCGGATATTCCCGCCGGGAATCGAACGGACCAGTTGGAGTGAACACGAAACTCCCTTCGCTTTGAGTTCCCTGAGCAATCTTTCGCATGGCGGGTGCCAAGTTTTTGAGTAAGGCTGCTCGCCGTGTCCCAACCACGTTGGGCCGGAAGATATCGTCCGCACCCACCGATGCTGCCTCGAGAGCGGCTTCTGTATAGAATTCCGCTTTGGTCGATTTCTGCGCAGCCAGCAGGATCGGCGCAAAGTCGTCGAAAACCACCTCTGATTTCGATTTGCAGCCAGTCTGTCCAATCGCCAGAAATAGAGTTCCGGCCATCACAAACGAACAGCGAACGGGTGAGACAGGCATAATGAATTTAGGCAATTTCAGGACGAACACACGCTATGAAAGGAGTCATTCTCGCTGCTGGAAAGGGTTCTCGCCTTTATCCGATCACTCATCATATTCCAAAGCCTCTGCTCCCGCTTGGCAACCGAGTCACCTTGGAGTATGCCTTTGATCGACTCAAAGAAATCAACGTGCACGAGATTTGCCTCGTTGTGGGCGAGAATGAGCCTCGGATGAAGGAGGCGCTGGGTGATGGCCACCAATTCGGGGTGAAACTCACTTACGTCCGCCAGCCGGAACCCAAGGGGCTAGCCCATGCGGTGGGATTCACGAAGGAGTTCTGCGGAAACGACTCGTTTGTCCTTTACCTCGGAGATGCGATCTACTCCGATGGCTTTGCTCAGTTTCGGCATCAGTTCGAGTCTGCGGGCTGCGCGAACCTAAACTTGGTCAAGCCGGTAGAGGATCCCCGGCGATTCGGAGTGGCCAATGTCAGCGGGGACCGAATCACAAAACTTGTCGAAAAACCAGCGAACCCCGAATCCAACTTGGCTATGGCGGGGCTCTATTTCTTCAGCTCGGCCTTGTGGCAGGTGTTGCCCGACCTCCAGCCGAGTGCGCGCGGGGAGTACGAGATCACCGATGCGATTCAACTCCTCATCGATCGCGGGTTCGACGTCCGGGCGGGAATATACGAGCATCTCTGGTTCGACACCGGCACCTTAGATTCTTTCTTGGATACGAGTCGTTATCTGGCAGGCGAAGAACTCTTGGATGGCGGGTCAACGCTCTCAGGAGCTCACGGACGCCACGTGGTACTGGGCGCGGGAGCGGATGTGGAGTGCGAGGCGATTGAGGATTCCGTCGTCATGCCTGGCGCTGTGGTGCGATGCAAAGGCAAGATCTCGCGCGCGATCCTCGCCGGAAAGGTCTCCGCCGAAGGCGATATCAGCCGCGAAATTCGGTTCGGAGACGAGTTGATTCGATATGAGTAGACTCGGGTTATGCCGAGTCATTTCGTTCGATTTGGATATCGCCCTGGGCTAGCTGTTACCGCCGCACTTGCCGCATCTGTTGCATGGTCGGAGCCGCTGGAGGTGGTGGAAGGCAATGTCCGCGTCCAATTCCTCTCGCCAACTCTCCTCAGGATTGAGGAAAAAGGGCCATCCGGGTTTGAAAACCGCCCAACATTTCATGTAGTCGAGCGAAAATGGTCCGGAGCAGACTATAAAGTCGAGGTTCGCGGTCAGATTCGGCGAATTCAAGTTTCCGACTGGACTCTCCTGCTTCCGCTTGGAGCAAGTTCGATAAGCCAAATCCAAATCGTCGATAACCGGGGTAAGGCTCTTTGGCAAGACAGTTCCGCAATCACCAATTCGGTCCTTCTGCCCTCTCCGGGGACAAAGCCCAACGTCTGGTCGTTTGCAGACAACCCCCGCCTAGCGAGAACTGCGGCGCCCATGCCCGAGCATCGAAATCCGGTCGAGAATTGGGACAGAGGCAACGATGCCCGAGATGTGTACGTGTTTCTTCCAAAGGGCTCCTATAACCAGCTGCGGACTGACTTCCTGAGGCTCACGGGTCCGACGGAGATGCCGCCGCTATATGCATTGGGATACATCCATAGCCGATATCACGAGTACACCCAGCAATCGGTCAAGGACCTTACCGAAAAGTACCTCTCAGAGCAGATCTATCCGTCGATCTTTGTGATCGACACCAACTGGAGGATCGGCGCCTCCCACGGCTATGGCGAGGAAAAGAAGCTTTTCCCAGATTTCGAGGAGTTGTTTGGGTGGTTCAAGGAGAAAGGAATCCACACGATGTTCAACGACCACCCCGAGCCACAAGCGAAGGATGCGTTCAGCTCGACAGAACTGGACTATCGTTGGAAAGGGCTTTCGGGTTGGATCAATCGCGGGCTGGACGCCTGGTGGTACGACAGGAACTGGTACATCGGGCTTGTCGAGCCGCTGCCTGGTCTTCGCAAAGAGGTGTGGGGCATGTACCTTTATCGAGACATGACCCTCAGTGCTCGTCCGGGCGTACGGCCGCTGATCATGGCGAACATCGATGGAATCGACAACGGACGTTGGAATCGACCGCCGAATGTTGCAGCTCACCGGTATCCGATTCAATGGACAGGCGATACGAGCTCGACGTTTGAGTTCCTCAAGTTCGGTGTCGAGAATGCGGTTCGCCAAGGCGTGGAGGCGGTCTACCCGTACGTAAGCGAGGACCTGGGAGGACATATCGGCAATCCACCAGCTGAGCAATATCTGCGGTGGATGGAATATGGCGCCCTCTCACCCACGATGAGGCTCCACTACACTATGGGTGCGAAGGATCGAGAGCCTTGGGCTTACGGTCCGGAGGTCACCGCAACCGTTCGCGATTACGTCCATCTTCGGTATTCCTTGTTGCCCACGCTTTACGCCTTGTGCCGAGAGAATTTCGAGACTGGCAGCCCACTGTTGGCTCGCCTCGATTTAAAGTGGCCGCAACACAAGCAGGCCGCCGCCAACAACCAATATCTGCTCGGAGACACGCTTCTGGTCGCGCCGATAACTTCGGGGAACGATCCAAAGCCTGTCCCAGCAGCGCAGCTTTCCGAGATAAAAGGCGCATTCTTTGCTGGGGACGATCTCAAAGGAGACCCCATTGCCACCGCGACGGCCAAGGATATCGCTTTTCGGTGGGGGCAGGAAGCTCCCGTGAAGGGCGTGCCCGTGGATCACTTCTCGGATCGATGGACGCTTAACTATGCAGTGCTCGCCGAGGCACAAGACCTCTTTGTTAAGTCTGATGACGGAATTCGCGTGTATGTCGATGGCAAGCTTGTCGTGGATGAATGGAAGCCCCTGGATTCCCCTTTGATTCCGATCAAGTTTGATTTCCAGCCAAACACGAAATATGCGCTCACCATCGAACACCAGGAGTTGGACGGGAACTCAAGACTTGAACTTCTGGCTCGATCAAAGAACGCCGATCCGAGTGAACAGCGCTCTGTTTGGGTTCCACCCGGAATATGGCGCGATTTGTGGACCGGCACCGAATTCAAAGGTCCCAAGACCATTCAAACCAAAGCGCGACGGGAGCAGATTCCGCTTTACGCCCAGGTTCCAGGCGCGGTCGTTCGAGTGCCTGTCTCAGATCGTCCCATCGACGCCCCTTGGAAGGATGTAATCTTGGACGTGTTTGCAGGGAAGGACGGTAAGGCTTCGGCGACCCTCTACGAAGATGACCGAACCTCGACGAAATACGCCAGCGAGTATCGCAAGACACGATTCGACGTCGAGATTTCCGGCAAATCCATCTCGATTTCTCCGACCGCAGCGGGACCGGGTTTCCCAGGCGCGCTCAAGTCACGTCGGCTGACTGTGCGACTCCACCTGCCCGCGAAATCCAAGGTGCCTCAAGATTTCGATCTTGAGCCAGCAGGCAACGGCTTGCCGTTCTTGGTTGCGAAGGATTTTGAGGTGGTGGCGCATCGGGTGTTCCGGTTCAACGCGGTTCAGCCTGACCCGATTCAGATCGAACTTCCCTAAAGCAACATAGGCCCGAGCAATTTTGCTCGGGCCTATGTTCACCCTCTCGGTGCCACTTCTATGCGGCAAGTTGGAGGTGGCTCGATGAACTTTCCACCTGGAACTGGCTGACATCTTCGGCAAGTTCCTCCGCGGCGGTTTCGATACGGTTGCTCACCTCTCGAATTTCCAGCACACGACGATCCTGCTCGTGGACGTTAGCAGCAACTTCCTGGGCCGACGCAGCCATCTCCTGGGTCATTGCCGAAAGCTCTTCCGCGGCGGCCGCTGTATTTTGGCTCACTTCGGTGACTGCGCTGAAGGACTCTGTCACATCCTTCGCCCCGGTTTCCATATCTCGAACGGCGTGAGTATTGAGTGTGGCGATCGTCCCCAACTCGGTAATCGTTTCAAGGATCTGAGAATATCCCGCCTGGATTGCCGAACTTTGGGTTGCGCCTTTCTCCACCTCGTCGGAGGTTGTGTCCATTGCTTTAACAGCATCTTCCACACCGACCCTTACCGATTCGATCAGGTCCGCGATTTCTTTGGTTGCTCCGCTGGAGCGCTCGGCAAGCCGTCGAACTTCGTCGGCGACAACCGCGAATCCTCGACCATGTTCTCCAGCGCGGGCCGCTTCAATGGCCGCGTTGAGTGCGAGAAGATTCGTTTGCTCCGCAATTTCATCAATGGTTTTGACGATGGCGCCGATTTCCTCCTGCTTGCGGCCAAGCTCCCGGACAGTCGAAGCAGACACTTCGACCTGCGCTTGGATTCGAGCGAGGCTTGTAACGGTGTTCTCGAACGCCTTGCCGCCCTCGGTCGCCGTTCTCGTGGCCTCGTCAACGGCGTTCTGCTGTCGATGACTGCCTTCACTTACCTGAGCGATAGCGGATTCGAGATGATCCACCGCCGTGGCGGCAACGGTTACCAATCGAGCGAGGTCTTCGCTTCCGGACGCAATCTTTGCAGTCGTCTGGGCAGCTTGATCGGTTGCCTGTGCAACCTGCTCGACTGTTTTGGCGATTTCCGTGGACGATTCCGCGGTGTAGCGAGCAGCTTCGCCAAGTTGTTGGCCAATTTCGCGATTCTCGGTGATCCGTGTATTAAGCGAGTGAACAAGCGCGCGCATTCCATCAACCATGCCCCCTAGCGCCCTTCCAAGTGCATCGCGCTCCGAAGCGAGTGATGGCTGAACCGTAAGATCCCCATGGCTGACTCTTGTCAGGAGATCAGCATTCTGTTTGAGATAGGAAATCATCCGTTGGAAGGCTTGAGCCAGAGTTCCGATCTCGTCCTTGCTGGAGTACGTGAGCGCGAGATTTACGTCGCCCTCCGCGATCTTGGTCGCTACCATCTGCATTTCGCCAAGAGGTTTGGTGATAGCATTCGAAATCAGCCATGCTGCCAACACAGAAATCAGTGCTGCGAGAGCGCTCAAAAGTTTTGCCGATTCGGCCGCTTTCTTTCCTTCGGCATTGGCCTTTATGTAGACCTCTTTTGCCACGCGAAGCTGCAGTTCGGTCAGTTGGGAAATTTTGTCAGTGATCGGGTCGATGCTAGGATACAACTCTGAAATGGTGAAATTGGCGAGAGCTGTCTGATCACCGCTCTTGAGAATGCTCTCAAGTTTGTTGATGCTCTGGTCGCCTTTCTCCATCAGCGGTTTGACCTCAGCGATTAACTTGTCTTCCTCTGGAGTCATTTGGGTCGAGGTGTACTCAGTCCAATTCTTCTTGATCGTCTCTCGAGCTTTGCCAATGCCGGATAAAGCCTCCGCATGAGTGAAGTTCCCGTTGCGAGCCTTGTGGCTTGCGTCCACGATAAACACCGCATACGCGTCCGAAACTGCCTTCAACTGAGTGAGAGGTGCAACTCGATCCTGATAAATGGATTCAAGCGATTTTCCTCCAGACTCCAACGCTCGTTCCGTGGTGTAGTTCACGAAAAAGCCAAGCGCCACAACAATCGCGAACGCCAAACCAAGCTTCCGCGAGACCTTCAAATTTTTCAGCCAATTCATATAGTTCCCATCAAGATGTCATGCCCTGGGGGACACTTCTTCCTAAATATATCGGGAGGGCCAAGCAATCCGTCTAGGGAGAATCTTTCCAAGTGCTTGAAACATTGCATGGCGGAAATGCGTTAGTCTGAAAAGATGGAAATGAAGTCGCTTTCCCGAAGTTTGATGATCATCGGGCTGGGTATCGCCGCAGCCATGACTTGGGCTGCACCCAAGACGTTTACGGTTGTCGGCGAGAAACTGTCTTATCGCAATGTGGCATCCGTTGAAAGTGTTGCCGAATTCGAGACATTTGTCGGGCGAACCAACAATGTATCCGGCAAGCTCAGCTACGATCCCGCTAAGAAGACGGGATCGGGAATGTTCAGTGTAGATGTTGCCTCGATTGATACGGGAATTCCCTTGCGGAACGAACACATGCGCAGCCCAGATTGGCTCAACGCCGCGAAGTATCCGAGCATCAAGTTCGAATCGACAAAAGTCGCCAAGGCCAGTGGGGATGACTATAAGGTCACGGGCAAGCTGACGATCAAAGGAAAATCCAAAGTGATTACAGTTCCGGCCCGAATCCGATATCGAGCGGAAGGAGAAGCCACCAAGAAAGCAGGCTTTAACGGGGACGTGATCCAGATCTCCAGCTCGTTCAAGATCAAACTCTCAGAATTTGGGGTCGTTATTCCCCAGATGGCTGGTGGTAAAGTGTCCGATACGGTCACAATCAGCCTCAGCGCGTATGCCACAACGAAGTAGCGGGACAGAGCAGTCCAAGAGATTGAGGAAGCGGCGAACGCTCAATGCAGTCGCCGCTCTCCTTGCGTTATTCCTGGTGGGATTGGTCGTTGTCCGCGTTATTGAACGCAGCTATCAAAACCGAGCAGTTTTCGCGCAACGTGTTCAACTTGATCGAACGGCCGATGACCTCTTCGGTGACAAGAATTCCTATATTGAAATCGGTGGGCCCGAGTACTTCGTGGTCGACGATCAACGGGCATTTCTTGATGGAATTACCACGCGTGGGGCGCGGAAACTCGATGATGAGTATTTAAGAGAGCACAAAATCTATCCCCTCCAGATGCAATCCGTGAGATTTGTGGCGAAGTGGGTCAATATCGCTCTGGGCGCATTGGCCTTTGTCTCGATCGGAATCTTGCTTTGGGCCGCCAATCGCACGCCCAAATTCAAGGTCGATCCGGTTACCGACGCACCGGAGCCCTAAAACTTCCCATTTCCGTCGTGATTTTCGAGTAAAACGGCGTCTGTGACGAACAGACGAACTTTGGTGTTTACGATTGCGCTGGGCGCACTCTCATTCGCGAGCCAACTAGCTTACGGGCAGACTTCCCTTTCTGCCGAATGGGGCAATGCGATGAAGTGGCGGGAAATCGGTCCAGCTGGCATGGGTGGCCGAGTGACATGCATCGAAGTCGATCCCAACGATCCAAGCACTTTCTGGGTCGGATTTGGCGCGGGCGGTGTTGTTAAAACCGTCAACAAAGGGGTCACGTTCGAACACCAATTCAACGATGGGGGAACATCGAGCATCGGTAGCATAGCTGTCTCTCCCAGCGATTCAAAGATCGTCTGGATCGGAACGGGCGAAAACAACCCGCGGAACTCCGTGAGCTATGGGGATGGCGTCTACAAGTCCGAAGACGGAGGAAAGACGTGGAAAAACATGGGTCTCAAAGAGACCTTCCAGATCGGCAAGATCATCGTCCACCCGAAGAATCCGAACATTGTATACGTCGGTGCCCTCGGCAGATTGTGGGGCCCCAACGCAGATCGCGGCCTCTTCAAAACGACCGATGGGGGCAAAACGTGGCAGAAGATTCACTACGTCGATGACAAAACGGGCGTGATCGATATGGTGATGGATCCGCGGAATCCGGACACGCTGTACTTCGCCACTTGGGAGCGCCAACGAGACCCCTACGATCAAAGCACAGGCACCCCGCCCGTGCCCGATGGATTTGACGGATATGATCCCATGCATAAGTGGGGCCCCGGAGCGGGGATTTGGAAGACCACGGATGGCGGCAAAACTGTTCGGCGCCTACGCAATGGCTTGCCCACCGCGTACCTAGGTCGTGTGGGTCTGAGCATTTATGCCAAGAACCCTCGCATTCTCTACGCCATTGTCGATAGTGAGCGCATCGGCGGAGGCGAACCCTTACCCACGGTTTATTTCGGATTTTTGGCCGATCCAGACAAAGGTGGAATCAAAGTCACGCAGGTCACGAACGACGGGCCCTCCGGCAAGGCGGGGCTCAAGCAAGGCGACATCATCACTGGCCTCAATGGGAAAAAGCCGGAGTCGATGCGGGAGGTCTTCGCGCTACTGAGATCCAGCAAGGAAGACGACAAGGTTAAGATCGACTACCTCCGAGATGGGAAGAAAGCAACCGCTGAAGTCACGCTTGCCCGTAGGCCGGGTGTTGCGTCGGGTTCGGCCACCGCAAACCAGGTATTTGGCGGAATCCTCGAACGCGAAAACGAGGGACTCAAGGTGGTTCGAGTGCGCGAGTCGGGTCAAGCGAAAAAAGCCGGATTTCTGGAGAACGACATCCTGCTTGAAGCTGATGGGAAGGCGCTCAAAGACCCCTCGGACCTAATCGCGATATTCAAATCCAAAAAGGTGAAGGATACGGTCAAGTTCAAGGTGAAACGTGGCCAGGAAATCAAAGAATTCACCTTTACCATGGTGGATCCGCTCCCGGGTTCTGCAGAAAAGCAGAGGCCGTACCTGGCTGAATTAGCCGGGCAAGATGCGAACCTGCAGGATCAGCAGGGCGAGCCTGACAAGGAGTTCGGCGGCATCTACCGCAGCGATGATGGAGGAGAAAACTGGAAACGGGTGAACAGCCTTAATCCACGGCCGATGTACTTTGGCCGCGTAGCGGTGGACCCGAACGACGACAAGAATGTTTACGTTCTGGGCGTCAGCCAATACCAGTCCCACAATGGAGGGATTACGTTCACAGAGGATTTTGGAAACTCGGTTCACGCAGACGGACATGCGATCTGGATCGACCCGAGCGACTCACGCCATATGCTCATTGGATGCGATGGCGGCTTCTACTCGACCTACGATACGGGCAAGACCTGGGAGCATCTCAACAACGTCGCGGTTGGGCAGTTCTATCACGTGGCATTCGATTCTCGAGCTCCTTACCACGTTTATGGCGGGCTCCAAGATAACGGAAGCTGGGGAGGTCCTACTCAGTCGGTTTCGGATCAGGGTCCGATGAATGAGGACTGGATCAACATCGGCGGTGGCGACGGATTCGTCTGCCAAGTCGATCCTTTTGACCCCAACATCGTGTATGGCGAGAGCCAGGGCGGTGCGATGTACCGCAGAAACCTTAAGACGGGCGAGGTCCGCGGAATCCGGCCCAAGGCGGTGCCCAACAAGAAGTTCGTTTTCAACTGGGATAACCCGTTCATTGTGTCCAAACACAATCCCGGCATCTTCTACACGGCTGGAAACTACGTGTTCAAATCGGTGGACCGGGGCGATACGCTGCTTCCGATTTCACCCGAGATCACACGCAGCAGCAAAGGATGCGGTTCGGCGATTTCGGAGTCCCCGAAGAATTCGAACGTAGTATGGGCGGGTACCGATGACGGATACGTTTGGATCACCCAGGACGGTGGCCAGAAGTGGGAGAACATCACCGACAAGATCGGCGTGAACAAACCGTTCTATGTCGCGACGCTAGAGGCTTCTCGGTTTAGCGAGGGTCGAGCCTACGTCTGTTTTGCCGCTCACCGGTCCAACGACGACAACCCGTACATCTACGTTACGGAGGATTTTGGCAAGACTTGGAAATCGCTGAAAGGCAATCTTCCCTGGGGTACTTCTCGCTCTCTGCGCGAGGACCCTTTGAACGAAAATCTCCTCTACTGCGGTACCGAAACGGGCCTCTATGCCTCGACTGATCGCGGAACGACATGGTCCCGTATAAACGGCAACCTTCCAACTGTTCCGGTGTTCGATGTGGCGATCAACCCAGCTACTCGCGAGTTGATCGCGGCGACCCATGGCCGCAGCTTGTGGGTGTGCGATGTGTCTCCGCTTCAAGGGATGACGGAGGCGTCGGGCAAAGAGACAGCAAATCTCTACGCTCCTGCTCCGGCAATCTTGTGGCGGAGGGAAGCCAGCCGCGGTTACGGTAGCGGTGACGAGAAGTTCTTTGGCACCAACCGCGCTCGGGGGGCAACAATTTGGTACTCCCTCACCCAAGAAGCCAAGAAGGTCACCATCAAACTGCTGGACATCACCGGAAAAGTGGTCCGAGAGTTTCCTGGGCAAACGAAACCTGGGCTCTACAACGTGCAGTGGGACGGCCGGATGGGCCCCGTCACGGGAGATTTCCAATACAAGGTCGTCATGACTGTCGATGACAAGGAGTATTCGACTGTCCTCGACGTTCGGCGCGACCCGACACTGGAAGAGGTTCCCGAGCGCGGTGACGCGGAGTTTGACGAAGAGGAAGAACACGGCGAGCCGATCAAGCGAGCGATCGGCGTTTAGTTTGGCGTCGAAGTCTCCCCCTTAATCCCCCTCAACGCGCTTCGCTTGTGAGGGGGAAAACCGCTCTCTGCTTTGCTGACACCTGTCGTACACTGGAAGTGTGAGAGGACTTTGTTTGGCGGCTTTGTTTGCTGCTGGCTCGGCCGTTTGGGCGACACCTAAGTACGAAATTAGGGAGTACATCAGTGTCGCTGGGGCACCGGTGGAGCGAGCCTACGCAGCCTACAACGGTGAATTGAACTTTGGTGGTGGGGTCTATCCGAATTTTAAAAGCTTCTACCGGAAAAATGGTGTCGTTACAGACTTGACCGTAAAGTACAACCTCGGATATCTGGCCGGTAGTAGTATTTCCAGTAGTGGAATGGCTTGTATGTTCAGGGATAACTACGAATTGGCGGATTTCAAAGGAGGCTACATTCAGGGCGATACGCTCCATACGATCCCATCCAAGGAACCCGTTTCTTGGATCATCCCCAAAGGTATCAACGACTCGGGGATCGTCGTGGGTTACACGCACCCGAACTCGACGTACGATCACACGAACTCGTTCATCTACAACACAGTGACGGGAGATCGGCTGGACTTCAGAATCGCGACCTTTACTAAGGCTTATGGCATCAACAACTCGGGCGACATCGCCGCCTCATTCTCATTCGAAGGCGGGCAAGATGGGAACGGCGGCGCAGACACGGCGATTCTTCACACCAAGACCAACACCTTTACGATCCTCGGCCCGGGGAGCCCACGGGCGATCAATGAAAACGGGCAAATCGCTTCATACAGTCACTCAGGTTTCTGGTGGTATCAAGAAGGCCACGCACCTATATATCAGGATTGGCCAAAGTATGACAACCCAGTGATCCTTGGTTTAGGTAACAACGGCCTGGTGGTCGGCGCTAACTATGACCCCACAATTGGCGGGCGAGGCCTAGTTGCCGATCCTGTCGACGGAGTAGCGTTCTTGGATGATCTTGTCACCAACCTTCCGTCAGGCAAATACTTGACGCTCCCCATCATCGACCGAGTCAATGGCGATCTTTACGCTACGATCGGCGGAGTTGGCGGTGCCACTAAGCAGGTCGTCCGGCTACAAGCTGTCCCTGAACCGATGAGTCTGGTCGCAGTCGGACTTGGGTTGGCTGGCATCGTTCGCCGACGCGTCCGGCGTTAATCGGTTCAGCTGTTCGCAACAAACAAAGGCAAGCCTCACTCAGTTTCTTCACGCGGAACGTATTCGAAGAACGAAAACCAGTACGACGCTGCGGCGACCAGAGCCACGCTCAGCAACACCAAAACCGAAACCGCGGTGATGACCGGCACCGATTGAGAGCCGATCTGCTGCGACAGAAACTGCATGAACGACCGCCGCGATTCAGATTCGGGATGGTGTGCAAACGAGTTCAGATAGCTATTGATGCTGAGATAGAACGTCGATCCCGGCATGTTTGGCACCGCAACTTCCCAGCCGAACGCGAATAGCAAGCACCAGATCATCGGTCGGTGGATGAGCAGCGACACCATCACGAACAGTGCACTGTACGCGAACGACCCCAGGAGCAACGTGACGATGTCTCGAAGCACCAACTGGTGGAGCGGCCCAATATCGGGGACGCCGATCGAGACTGCGATGAGCGAGAACAGGGTCACCACAAACGTTGCCGTAACCGCAGCAAGGTACCGGCAAATCAAAATCTGCCAACGAGGAATGGGCCGCGTCAGGAGGTAGGTAATGGTCTTTTGTTCGACTTCCTGATTGACTACGGCGGTGGCGAACATGGTAGCAGCCAGGGCGACAATGCGATACACCATGAGGCCAGAAATCTGGCCAAATTGGTAGATTGCCTGGCGCTCTTGCATGATCCGAGTCAGGAGGTTCGCAAGCACTCCAATAACAACAGCCATCAGCACCCATGTAATCACACGGGCGGGGCGCAGAAAGTCTTTGAGTGTCGAGCCGTAAAGGTAAGCCAGCATTAGTTATCCACCAGGTACCGAAAAACGGCTTCCAAATTATTATCAGGGCTGGAAATGGATTCGATCTCGATGCCTTGGTCCAGCACAAGGTTCGGAAGCAGATCGTAAAACTGATCGGGTTCGCGTGTTTCCAATTCCACCCCGTGAGCCTCGATGCTCAAGCTGACGGTCATGGGCAAGGAGGCGAAAGCTGCTGCCGCTTTCCGAGGATCGGTGGTGACCACGCTGATTCGGTGCGGGTGTTTGTCAATTAGGTCGCGAATCTGTCGCAGATCGCCATCTGCCAGCAATCGGCCTCGGTGCAGCAGAATGATGTGCCGGGTCATCTGCTCGACTTCGAACAAAATGTGGCTGCTCACGACGATCGTCTTGCCCTCGTTCCCCAGCTGATGGAGCATGTCCATAAACTCGCGCCGGCCGATCGGGTCTAACCCGTTGAGAGGCTCGTCCAGCAGAATGATCTTGGGATCGTGGAGAATCGCTTGGGCCAGCTTGATCCGTTGGCGCATGCCTTTGGAGTAGCCCTGAATCGGTTTGTCGCACCGGTCGGCCATGCCTACCCGCTCGATGGCATCGCCTGCGCGCTTTTTAGCCTCCACTGCAGAGAATCCGGTAAGCCTTCCCAGGTGGGTGACAAACTGTCGCCCGGTCATGTTCTCGTAGAAATTGTCGATATCCGGACAGTAACCGAGCGAGCGGAAAATCTCTGGGTTTGCGAAGGGGGGCTCGCCGTCCACCAACACTTCGCCGGTGGTTGGCTTGATCTGCCCCATGATCATCCGCATCATGGTGGATTTGCCCGCTCCGTTTTGCCCGAGAAGCGCTGTTATCCCGACGGGAATGGTGCAGGTTACGTCGTTGAGGCCGATGACCTGGCCATACCAGCGGCTGGCGTTGCCAAAGGTGATCACCCGATCACCTCCACGGCTCGGACTCGCTTCCACGCGAGCCCCGTCATCCCGAACGAAACCAGGGCCAAAACGGGGATGGTATATGCCAACGGGGCCGCGCTGATACCCATCGGCTGGTTACCGGTGGCTCCTTGGGGCAGCGGCAATCCGCCGACGGTTGATCCCGTCATGTTCTTGGCCAACGAGAGCACCAACCCATCCACAGACGAATGAAACGCCATGCGAATCGGAACCGAGTTGTTCACTTTGACCGAACCATTCGAGAAGTCGATTTGCATGGAACTGGACTGCACCATGACGGTGAAAAAGAATCCCAAAAAGTACACGGCGGCCATCGTCGCGCCGGCATTCCGACCCAGGTTAAAGACGCTGCTGATTCCCAGAATCAGGCTGGTATAGAAAGCAGAAGACACCATGCACAGCAACACCAGCTTGAAAAACATGAGTTTGTCCTGAGACAGGAATCCGTAAGAGTGATAGCTGAGCGCCCCGTAGAAGTAGAAGATGAGGTTCGGCAGCAAGCTGAACACCATCAGCGACAGGAAAATCCCGAGCCATTTGCCAAATACATAGTCGGACTTGGTGCAAGGCTTGCTGAGATACGCCAACAGGGCGTTAGCCCGGTTATCGGCCGCGATGGCGCCTGCTCCAGCTAGAATCGCCACAAAGCAGAAGAACATTTGGGCAGTTCCTATTCCGCCCAAAAACACGCCCTTCCATTCGATCCGGTCCAGAAAGTTAGCTGCCTCTCCGGCACCCCGCTGTCGAGCGGACTGTGCGATCTGCTCCATCACAAATACGATGATGAGCGTGACCGCATAGAACCAGCCCGAAAATCCGGTCAGGATCCAGAACGCCTTCTTTTTGATGGTCGTGAGAAAGACGTGTCGAGCGATGGGTAGCCAGGCGTGGTCGTGTTCGACCAGAGCCGCGCCGTAATTGCGATAGCTCAGGTCGAAAATGGATCGCTTCACCTGATCACCTCAAGGAACGCTTCTTCCAGAGATCGCTCGGCGGGCTTCATCATGCGCACTTGAGCCTTGGATTCTCGAGCTGCCTCCATCACCAGGCGGTTTACCACTGCGGGAGCACCCGACGCTTGGACTCGGTAGTTGTATCCCGAGTTGTTGAGCAGCATGATTTGTCGGCGGAGCAACGCGCTGACAAAATCCGGGCTGGGTTCCTTGAGTTCGATATCGATGGGGAGCCCCTCGATCTTCTTGAGCTCGGCAATGTTGCCCTGCTTGCGGAGGCGCCCTCCAAAGACAACGACCACTTCCTGGCACGTCTTTTCGATATCAGGCAGCAGGTGGGAGGAAACGATGACGTTCACCTGCTTGTTGCGGGAAATATCGATGATGAGCTTGAGCATCTCGTCTCGGCCCCGAGGATCGAGTCCGTTGGTGGGTTCATCCAGGAGCAAAAGCTTAGGACCGTGGACCAAGGCCTGAGCGAGCTTGATGCGCTGCTTCATGCCTGTGCTGAAGGTCTCGACGTTGCGGTACCGAGCTTCGCCCAGTCCGCAATACTCCAGCACCTCGTGCGCCCGGCGAAGCGCCTGGTTCGGGGGAAGTCCCGCGAGTTCGGCCAGATAGGCCACGTAGCCCACACCAGTCATCCCGGGGATGTGGCAATCCTGTTCGGGCATATAGCCCACTCGGCGGCGGACTTCTCGCGGCTCTTTGGTGATGTCGATCCCGAGCACCTTTGCCGAGCCTTCTGCTGGCTCAACGAATCCGAGCAGCGTTTTGATGAGCGTCGTCTTGCCGGCGCCATTCGGTCCGAGCAATCCGATGCAACCCTCTGGAATGGTGCATGTAAAGTCCTGGAGAGCCTTAAATTCCCCGTATTGGACTGTGAGATTTTTGAGTTCGACAACCGGCACAACCGTACTTTACAGTTTCAAGGGCAAAAGAGTTTCGACGGGTTCCTGAATGGGCCCTTTGTCCTGCGGCAAGGTGATTAGTCAGCTCTATGATGCCAAAGACGAAGAAAGGATTGAAATTACCGGTATCGACGAGATCTACAAATACGCAGATCGAATCCAGGACCGAGTGAAGAAGTACCTAGGATAGTGTATCGCCCCAGTGGTTGCAATAGTTGGAGCAAATTGGCCTATACTGGGGCAAACGAACCCGATCATGGAGGATCGCGTTCACAATAGAGAGGCAGGATGCCGACACAAACTCGAACCGGAGCCCGAAAGAGCGCGGTGGCCGTTGCCGCCGTCTCTACCCACCGCCACACCGATGTTGGCGGGATCATTCTCGTTGCGCTCGGAGTCGTGATGCTCATCAGCCTTGCGGTAGGGAAGACGGGGCTTCTGGGCGACGCTCTCACCGGGCTGTTTCGGGGACTCTTTGGTAAGGCTGCTTGGTTCATCCCCTTTGGATTTTTGGCAGCCGGAACGGCGCTAATCACCGGCAAGTCTGCCAACCGGAGCCATCGAATCGCGTGGGGCGTGGCACTCGTTCTTCTTGCCGTCGTAGGATTTCTAGCCCAAGAACACCAAGGTGACTATTTCGACCCCGAAATGGTGAGTGCAACGGGGGGCTATGTTGGAGCCGTGGTTCGATACCTCTTTGCGGCACTACTGGGGCAGGCGAACGCAATCGGAATGGTTGTGCTGGCGCTTGTCGGAGCTGTGCTCGTGGCAGACACACCCATTCGGATGCTGCTGAAAGCGCGAGCGCCGAGCATGCCGCAAATCTCCATCACCAAACCTGGAGCCAAGTTGCCTGCGCGAGCCGAACCCACTCAACCTCAAACCAAAAAGCAGGCTCTCCGCGAGGCTCTTATTCGGGCAGCGGCCGATATTCCGCTGGACGAAGTCGAAATTCAGCCTGGCGCTACGGTCAAGCCACTCAAAACCAAGGCTGCTCCGATTATCCGCGAGACCAAGCAATCTGAAACGGCCCAGCTGGAATCCACCCAAAAGGAAGGCTACATTCTGCCGCCGGTCACGCTTTTGCGTGAGGCTCAGAGCCGAGAAAAGCGCTCCGCAGAAGAGATGCAGCGCAACATTGAGACTCTGGAACGCACCCTGGAGGAGTTCGGCATCGAGGCCAACGTCGTGGAGATCGCGACGGGTCCGACAATCACTCGCTACGAGGTTCAGCTTGGCCCTGGTATCCGCGTGAGTCGAATCACCCAGCTGGCCGACAACATTGCGATGTCGCTTTCGGCCAGCCATGTGCGTGTGGAAGCCCCTATCCCGGGCAAGAATGCAATCGGCGTCGAGGTTCCGAACCTCAAGCCCGCAATGGTCAGCCTGCGCGAGCTCTGTGAGACTAAGGAATTTGTCGAGAATCCGCAAAGGCTGTTGGTTGGCTTAGGGCAAGATGTCAGCGGCCACAACAAGTACGCCGACCTCACTCGAATGCCGCACCTCTTGATCGGTGGCGCGACTAACTCGGGCAAGTCCATCGGCCTCGCAACGATCATCACGTCGCTATTAATGCGAAACACGCCGAAGGATCTGCGGCTCGTCATGATCGACCCAAAGCGTGTCGAGCTGTCCCTGTTCGACCATGTTCCGCATCTAATGTGCCCTGTGGTCAAGGATGTCAAGGAAGCTCCCGGAGTGCTGCGCGCGATCTGGCGAGAGATGGATATCCGCTACGACCTGTTCAGCGAAAAAGGGGTCCGGAACATCGACGGCTGGAACAGCAAGGTGAGCTTTGCTGAAAAGCTGCCGTATATCGTGGTGATCATCGACGAGTTGGCAGACCTCATGATCCAGGCGTCTGCCGAAGTCGAGACGAGTATCGTCCGTCTGGCTCAACTGGCTCGCGCGGTGGGGATCCATCTCATCATCGCTACCCAGCGACCCAGCGCGGATGTCATCACCGGCCTGATCAAAGCCAATATCCCCTCGCGAATCGCCTTTGCCGTTTCATCTTCCATCGACTCGCGAATCATCATCGACGGCTCGGGGGCCGACAAGCTAGTCGGTCGCGGCGACATGCTCTTCATGCCGATCGATGCGAACAAGCCGACTCGCATCCAGGGATGTTACGTGAGCGAGAAGGAAATCGAGGACGTCTGCCATCACTGGAAAGAGCAAGAAAAGCCCATTTATGTGCTCAATCCTATACAGGCTGCCATCGCAGGTAAGGAAAGCTCGATGTCGGAGGATGATTCCGATCCTCTATGGGAAGAGGCGGTGAGGTTTGTGGTCGATCGAGGCCAGGCATCCACGTCGATGCTCCAGCGAAAATTCTCGATCGGTTTTCAGAGGGCCTCTCGCTTACTGGACATGATGGAGGAGCGGGGAATTGTGGGTCCGCGTGATGGTCCAAGACCGCGAGAGGTTTTGGTCGATCCTATGGAAGTCGAAACCATGTTTGGCCGATACACGCAACCACCCATCGAAATGGATCCCCTGGATTAGCGTTTACCCGCTTGCTGTTCTTGACGTTTTGTTAATAGGATAACGAGATAGATTATCCCCACAATGGTCAGTAAAGACAGCACTGTGGCAACGCTGATGATTATGAGTCCTTGAGTTCCCATATCTTAAGACTATCCATAAAATCGTGACAATTTAGGCTATAAGTAGATTGAGCACCATTTCGTTAGAAATAGGACCTTCGTCCCTGCCTTACTCGCAATAATGCCAATGCAACTGAACAAAACCGCGTGGTACGCGTTGGGAGCCATCATGGTTACAGCTTTACTTGCTTCCGTCGT
Organism: Armatimonadota bacterium; assembly: GCA_018268255.1. Classification (GTDB taxonomy): domain Bacteria; phylum Armatimonadota; class Fimbriimonadia; order Fimbriimonadales; family Fimbriimonadaceae; genus UBA2391. Next base: position 608,695 of record JAFDWX010000001.1, read on the forward strand.
CATGTATGCACCTGTCGCACCCACCAATTGGAGCTTGGTGGTGGATGGTGTGGAAAGACAGGCAATCGTCGAGGCCCCGAATGTCAACGACTCCAAGCCCCATCCGGTGGTTTTTGTGTTCCACGGCCACGGGGGAAGCATGCGGTTTACTGCCCGCCGCTACAAACTCGGCAACCTCTGGCCCGAGGCGATCGCCGTCTATCCGCAAGGGCTCCCCACCAAGGGAAAAACGGATCCCGAAGGCAAGAAGAACGGTTGGCAGCAGTCCCAAGGCGAGTACGAGGATCGCGACCTCAAGTACTTCGATGCACTTCTTGCACAAGTCAAGAAGACCTACAAGGTGGATGACAAGCGGATATACACCTGCGGACACAGCAACGGCGGAAGATTCACGTACTTACTTTGGGCGGAACGTCCAAGCATTTTTGCGGCGTACGGACCGTCGGCCTCACCCATGGTGCTAAAGAACGCGAACCACCCGGCTCCGATGTTCATCACGGCAGGCGAAAAGGACCAGATTGTACCGTTCAAGACTCAACAACTCTCCATGGAGCGCATCAAGCAGGTGGATGGTGCCGATGGCGAAGGAGAAAAGCTTGGAGAGTACGCAACACTCTTTAAGGGAAAGAACGGGAACGATGTCGTGACCTTTATCCATCCCGGCGGCCACACGATGGGTGAGGAGGCTCTCGCCATGATGATTGACTTCTTTAAAGCGCATCCCAAAAAGTAAAAGCTCCCCCGAGGAGTTGAGGTCTCGGGAGAGCGTTGACCGACTAGGTGGGTTTTTAGGCTACGTCGATGTCCTCGGGAACGGTGAACCGGTTGCGCACAGGTGGCGGAGTCGGTTCGCCCGGTCTCGGACCAGCCGGAACTGTCGGACGAGCCGGTGGTGCGGCAACGGTGGCAGGAACTCCCGCCTCGGGCATTTCTGCCGAAGTGTTGCCCTTCGGGTTTGACATCTTTGGCTTGGGGGCCGGTCGTCTCAACTTCATCTGAAGGCGTGATCGGAACCCTGCCTTAGCAGACTGGGGACTCCCAGGTCCACGCTTGAGCATCGTGGCATCCTCCTCGATCTCAGGAGGCGTCACGCTTAATCCCATCTGCTCCATCTCGCGACGTCGCTTTTTCTCCTCGGCAAAGTCCCAAGTGCCCAAGTCTCCTTCTTCGCGTTCGTTAGAGGTGGCTTTGGTGCTCAAAAGGTCCTGCCATTCCTGAGTGCCAGGTTGTGGGATGCTCGGCGGAGCAACTGAGACTGGCGCGGGAGACGGTACTGGCGTCGGTGCGGGTGCCGGTGCTGGAGCTACTGTAGGTGCAGGTGCGCTTGCTACAGGAGCTACGGCCGGAGCAGGCTGAGCGGGCACAGGAGTTGGAACTGGTGGTGCAGATGCTCCAGGCGCCGAAACGCTTGGGGCTGCCGAAACTGGGGGTGTTGGCACGCTGGGACCTTTCGGTGCTTCCGCAACGGGCTTGGGGGGTGCGACTGGCTCAGGTGTCGGCGCGGGTGCCGGAATCGGAATCGGAATCGATGCCGCTGGTGTTGGTATAGCTGGCGGTGTCGGCGCCGCGACTGGAGTCGGCACGACTGGAGGCGTTACCGAGACAGGTGCTGATGGCACCGGCGGAGCCGTGGGTGAACTGGTCGCAGGTGCGGCTACTGCAGGTGTCGGCGTGGGAGGTGGTGGGACCGACTTACCGGCCATGAGAGCGTCGCCCAAGGTCTTCGGGATCTCCGGTGTCGCTGGCTTGGGTTCTCCAGCATTGGTAGGAGCACTGGACTCGATCTTGTCGAGCAGCTCGGCAAGATCGTCCTCATCGGATTTCGCCTCGACCTTTGTTTCTTCAGCAAACTTGGTGTCCTTCAGCCAATGCATCTGCTCACCCGATGGTGTTGGAACAGGTGCTGATGCCGCCGACTCGACGGCCTTGGGTGCTTCGGGTGTTTTGACCTCAGGCACGACTGGCTTCGATGGCTCTGGAGCCTTCAATTCTGCAACCGGCTCTACTGGCTTGGCTGCTTCGGGCGCCTTGAATTCTGGTACGACCGGCTTCGGTGGCTCTGGAGCTTTCACTTCCGCAATCGGCTCGACTGGCTTGGGTGCTTCTGGTGCTTTGAATTCTGGTACGACCGGCTTCGGTGGCTCAGGAGCTTTCACTTCCGCAATCGGCTCGACGGGCTTCGGAGCTTCGGGTGCCTTGGCTTCTGCCATCGCTGGCTTGATAGGCTTGGGTTCTTCTGCTTCAATATCGATGACCGGCTTCGGAGCGGGTGCGGCGGGAACGTTCTTCTTCTCGAATTCGGCAAGGAGGTCGCCAGCTTCTTCGTCTTTTGCAGGTCCACTCAATGGAACACTTGGTGCTACGGGTGCTTCGACTTTGGGTTTGATGCCCGCAGAAGGGGAAGTCCGTGGAGGAACCGCCGTCGACAGTCCCGGACTCGATTTGGTCCCCTCAGCGGTAGTTTCTTCCACTGATTGGGCCACAAAGGTGGATTTGGCAAGGTCGCTCGGGCGAGATGCAGATCGAACGGCTGTTGCCACCTTTACTGCGGCTTCAGCCTGACTGAACTCCTCTTCACCTTCTTCATTCTCGAGTCGTTCCTGCTCTTCGAGCGCCAGTTGGAGCAGTTCTCCCAACTCGGTTAAGCTCTTTGCGATTTTCATTCCCAGCGGCCGCGAAGCCTGCAGCGCTGCTGGTGCAAACAAAGCTGCCAAGAAAAACCACTCTGGTCCTGCATTCGAGATCTTTTTATCCATTCCCTAAGTCCTCGCCCGCCGAATGGGCAACAGGGGCGCAATAGTCCCCGGTATTTGTTATTGGCTTGTCCTCATGTGTTTCTTGAGGTTTTGAGTCCAATAAGGCATGGAAGGCTAGCAAGATCGCTCCAAAAGTGATCCAACAGTCTGCAAAATTGAATACAGGAAATTGAATGAACCTCACCCAGAGCATATCTGTGACGTGACCAAACAGCATACGGTCGATGAGGTTTCCGATAGCGCCGCTGGCAAGAAATCCCAGAGCCCAGTGGATGAGGGCGCGGTCGTCTTGCTTTTTCATCGCATACCAGCTGGCGAACCAAGCCATTGCAAGCGCGACTGGAATAAATAGAATCCCAAGTCCCTGGAGCATGCCGAACGCAATGCCCCGATTGTAGGTAAGGGTCACCTCAAGAATTCCAGGTAGGGGGAAAGCGTGGCTTTGGCCCACCGCCAAGTTTCCTCGGACGTAGGCTTTTACGATCTGATCGATGACCAAGCCTCCGATAAAGACGCCCCAGAACAACCCAGGGTGGATTCTTTTGCGTTGAGGCAGTGAGGTTACGACCGTGCTCATGCTTGATTTACTAGACCCAGTTCCGCCAACGCGCGCTGATCTCTCTTGGATAAGGGAAGAGCGGAGCCGTTGACAGAAACCTCCGCTACATCTGGTCTACGCAATCTTGATCGTGAACACTCCATAAATGGAGATGGCGCAAATGAAACGGATGGCTCACCCACCTGGATTTCAACCCAGCTCATCTTGAAATAGTTCGCGATATCCTCGGCAAAGCTCTTGAGAAACTCTGCTTCGTCTTCGCTCGTGGAGATCGTCGTGATCACACCCTGGCTATCCTTGACGTTTGCCTGGCTCTTCCACTGCTCAAACTGAGCAAAGACCTGACTGCGGATACCTAGCATTCGAGCGAACCGCTCTTGAACAGAGCCACCCGCGATCTCTTCCACGCGCTCGATCCCTTTGCTGTCGAAGGTCTCCAAGTGAACGCTCTCCAAGCGTCCGACCATCGGGATCAGCTGGTAGACCTCTTCGGCCGTGTGGACCAAGATCGGCGCGACCAGCTTCACAAGCGCGATGAGCACATACCGACACGCCCATTGACCGCTGCGGCGACTTGCCCATTCCGGCAAGTCGCAATACATCCGGTCTTTGATCGAGTCCAGATAAAACTTCGAAATCTCGTTGCTGCAGAAGTTGTGGACCGAGGTCAACACCTTGGTGAAGTCGTATCTGGAATATGCATCGACGCAGTCAGCAACCAGCAAATCGGTCTGTTCCATGACCCATTGATCAAGCTCATAGATCGCATCAGGCTCCTTCTCGACAAACCCCTTGAGGTTGCCCAAGAGAAAACGGAATGTGTTGCGGATCGTGCGGTAGTTTTCCCCGCACTGCTTGAGGATGTTTTCGCCGCACGGGACGTCGTTGGGATAATCCACGCTGGCGCACCAGTATCTCAAAATGTCGGCCCCGAGCTTGTTGGAAACTTCCACTGGGTCGATCACATTGCCCTTGCGCTTCGACATTTTCTCGTTGTTCTCGTCGACAACAAAACCGTGGGTGACGACTTGTTTGTAAGGAGCCTCACCTCGCGTGCCCATTCCGATGACGAGCGACGTGTTGAACCAACCGCGATGCTGATCCGAGCCTTCGAGGTAGAGGTCGGCGGGAAGTTCTGCCTTCCAGGCAGGTTCGACATTGCCTTCCAGAACACAGAGGTGGGTCGATCCGCTATCAAACCACACGTCAAAAACATCAACTTCTTTGATGAATTCGGTCTCCTCTGTCTGTGGATGCTTGTATCCAGCTGGAAGTATTTCTTCCGGCGACCGCAAGAACCAAGCATCCGAGCCTTCTGTCTCGACGAGCTTGGCGACGGCTTCGATTGCCACTGGGTCCATGACGGGCACACCGCTCTCTTTGCCATAGAAGATCGGCAGACCCACACCCCAAGGCCGCTGACGCGAAATGCACCAATCGGGCCGATTTTCGATCATCTTGCCGATGCGATGGACGCTATTTCCTGGATGCCAGGTCACCTTGTTGTAGATTGCGTCCACCATGCGCTCCCGCAGATCATTGGCATCGATGCTGACGAACCATTGATGAGTCGCACGGAAGATCACGGGCTGGCCGTCCCGCTCTGCATGAGGATATTGGTGGACGTAATCGCTCACGGTGAGGAGCGCGCCCAATTCCTGCAAACGCTCTACGACAACCTTGTCGCACTGCTTGTAGAACAATCCTTCGAATTCGCCAGCTTCAGCCGTGAGCATTCCGCGCTCATCGACCGGGCAGAGGATGTCCAGGTTGTACTTGAGACCGGTGATGAAGTCCTCACGTCCGTGGCCGGGTGCAGTATGCACAACGCCTGTTCCGTCTTCGGTCGTGACGTAATCCGCCAAGACCGCGCGGGAATCTCGCCCAAACACTGGATGAGCGAACACGAGTTTCTCCAGTTCTTCGCCCCTGACCTGTTGAAGAACCTCACCGCTGCCCAAATTGCAGGCAGCAAGAACCTTTTCCATCAGCTCTTCGAGGATCAGGTACCGGGCGCCGCTTGCTTCTACCAGGACATAGGTCAACTCTGGATGGAACGCACACGCCAGGTTTGCGGGAATGGTCCAAGGCGTCGTCGTCCAGATGATCGTAAATACGTTCTCGTTCGTGCAGAGAACCGCCTCAGGATCGCTCTTCAGGGCGAATCGAACGTAGATTGCTTTGCTCGTGTGCTCGGCGTAGACGATCTCGGTATCCGCCAACGCGGTTCGGCTGGTCGGCGACCAAAGCACTGGGCGAAGGCCGCGATAGACTTGATCGGCCTGCACCAGTCGCTTGAACACACGCACGATCTCAGCTTCGTATTTGAAGCTCATCGTGGTGTATGGCTTTTCCCAAAGGCCGAAAACGCCCAAGCGTTTGAATTGGTCTCGCTGAACATCGAGATAGCGTTCGGCGTGAGCACGGCACCGAGTTCGAAGCTCGACGATTTCCTCTTTCAGGCGGTGGTTCAGGGCAACGTCACTTGGTTTTTCTTGGAATCCGAGTTCCTTGAGCTTCACTGGATCGGCTTTGACTTCGTCAGCCCATGCAGTCAACACGGCTTGTTCGATCGGCAACCCGTGGTTATCGAATCCAGGAACATAGGGAGTTCGGAAGCCCATCATGGTGCGCGACTTGACCACAAAATCCTTGAGCATCTTGTTCATCGCCGTGCCCAAGTGGATCGGACTGTTGGTGTATGGCGGGCCATCGTGCAAAAGGAAAGTAGGCTGGCCCTGCCGAGCTTCCATGATTCGATGGTAAATCTCGCCTGAATCCCAGCGTGCTTGAATGGCCGGCTCACGCGTGGCGAGGTCGGCTTTCATCGGAATCGTAAATTCCGGATCGGGAAGATTCAGGGTTGATTTGAGGTCCATAAAGGCCTCTATTGTACCGGGCTGAGACCCGCCTACCTGTCATTTGGTGTAGGTTCGGCCCTTCCACTGCACCTTGCCAGACTTCCGCCAGTGCACTGACCGTACAAGCGTATAGGCTCCCATAAGGATGGAGACAGGGGTCAACAGGCCAGTTACCAGCTGGGTTACGGGGCTTTTTCGAACGGCGAACGAAACCAGAAGCCCCGATAGAAGGAGAAGGGCCAGATTCAAGAGCGAAGGCGCAATCAGCCATCCCGTTCCCAAAAGCAGCATCAGAACCGCGAGAAGATAGGTGCCCCAGGCTGACCCTGCGATCTCGAATGCGTTCTTCGACATGCCATCGAGCGCGGCCTGTTCGTTGGCGTACATTTGGACCTGGATCTGAGGTCCAAGTTGCATGGTTTCGACTCGAATACCGCTTTTGGCCAGCAATCGGCCAATCAGCACATCTTCCAAGATCACCCTCCTTACGGCCGAGTGGGGCTGAATGTCCCAATAGGCCGACGACTTCCACGCAGTGAATTGGCCATTGGTAAAGTGGTTGTGGCCCATACCCGTTTTGGAAACCAATCCAAACGGATTGGTGGATAGAATGATCCAGGGAACCCACTGAAAGTAGATTGCCTCGAACCAATTTGCGGCGAGGATGGTGGGGAAGCCAGTCACCACCGAACGTCTGCGACCCACTCTTGCAAGCGAAGAGGCCAACGCGTCGCACGCCTGGGGCTGGAATCGAACATCTGCATCGACGAATACTAGCCAATCACCATCGAAATCCTCGCTGGCCACTTTCGCAAGCTCGTGGCAAGCGCGGTTTTTTCCCGTCCAGTCTTCCGGCAGTGGTTCTGGAGGTGAGACCACTCTGGCTCCAAGCGACCGTGCGACCTCGGCGGTCCCGTCGTTCGACTCGTCGTCGAATACGTAGACGGGCGATCCAGATTTCACCAATTCCGGGAGGAGATGAGTTAGGTTCTGTGCCTCATTTCTAGCTGGTATCAGAAATGCGAGCGAAGCCTTCTCTCGACCGCGTCGCAGCCGTGGCATCCACGCCAGGTTGATCGCGGAGACTAGGACCAATACCCCGTACACCGACGAAATGATCCAACCCACCACAACATCTGGACGATACCGCCCCACCCGGACGTAATACCAACTGATGGCTACAAGACATTTGCCAGTAGCTGCCAAAGACGCAAAAACCGTCGCGGGCTACCTGGCACCCATACTCTTGAACGTGCTTGAACTTCACAACCAAGTCAAATCTGCGCACTGGAATCTCCGCGACCCGGATTTCCACGCGGTCCATACGTACCTGGATGAGGTCGCAGAAGCGGTCTATGGTGCTGGCGATGAGATCGCTGAACGCATTCGCCAGTTGGGTGAAGTCGCAGTGGCAGATACTCAGACCGTTGCCAAAAACAACTCGCTTGACGCATTCCCCAAGGGAGAGCTCAATAAGCAGCAGGCTCTCGGAGCGGTTGCCAACGGGCTCCAAAAAGCAGTGGAATCACTCAGAAAGGGAATTGCTCAAACGAGCGATGAAACAGACGAGCCGATCACAGCCGATCTACTGACGGGCATCTCAGGTGATTTCGAGAAGCACCTGTGGTTCGTCGATTCACATCTCAAAAATTGACTCGGGAGCGGTCTATTCAGGCCGCTCCAAAACCACGACGGCAGCAGCATGGCTTCGTTCGTGGGTGATGCTGACGTGCCATTTCCAGAGAGCGGGGAATCCGTGGACCCACATGGTGGGCCTCCCGTCGGGTCCCGTGAGAACTTCCACTTGGTGCCACTTCTCAATGAGCGGGAATGCCTTCTTGGCTGCTTCCTTTGCCGCCCATCGACCGGCGACGTAGCGCGCAGTTAGTGTTCGGTCTCGCTCACCCGGGGTGAGGATACGTCGAGCAAATCCCTTGCGGGCGAGCGCTTGTTCAATGCGATCAATTTCGACGATATCGATCCCGAGGCCAACAATCATGCGTTTGCATCCCGCACCATCTCGGCTAAATCGATCAGCTTGATTTCTTCCTCACTCACTTGTTTGATCGAGGCGTCGAGCATGATGCGGCAGAATGGGCACCCCAGTGCAACTGTTTTCGCCCCAGTGGCGACCAATTCCCTCGCTCGATTCTCGCTTGGCCGCTGATTGGGTTCCTCCTCCATCCACATCCGTCCACCACCGGCGCCGCAACATAAGGTCTTGCGACCATAGTGCTCCGGTTCGGCAAGATTGCGGCGGTCTGGGGTGTCGGCATAGGCACGTTCCATCTCTGTGCCCATTTCATTCAGCTGTGTTCGCTCTCCCAGCAGGGCGCGGGGAGCATCCGATTGGTTGTTGATCCTTGCGAGGTAACACGGATCGTGGTAGGCGACCTCCCCTTTGGATGGCTTGGCTGACTTGAGTTTGCCTGCCGCGATCAGCTCAGAGAGAAGTTCTGAATGGTGCTTTACCTCGTATTGTCCGCCGAATTGGCCGTATTCATTCGCAAGCGTGTTGAAGCAGTGAGGACAAGGCGTGACGATCGTTTTGAATTCGTAGCTGCCAAAACGTCCGACGTTTTGCTGCGCCATTTCCTGGAAGAGGAATTCATCGCCAATCCGCCGGGCCGGATCCCCGGTGCATGCCTCCTCGTTGCCGAGACACGCAAAATCGATGCCCGCCTTAAGCAGTAGCTCTGCAACTGCCCGAGTTGTTTTCATCGCGCCTGGATCTGTCGCGCCTGCGCATCCGACCCAAAAGAGCACGTCGAACTTCTTCTTGTCTCGGGCGAGTGGAACTTCCATCCCCTTCATCCACTCCTCGCGGCTGCCGGGTTGAGCACCCCACGCGTGGCTGGTGCTGGTGATCTGGCGAAGCATGACTGCTCCTGTGCCTGCGAGCTTGCCTTCGGCCACGAGATTCCGCCGAGCATCGACGATCAAATCGACGTGTCGGATTAAGACAGGGCAAGCCTCGACGCACGCATTGCAGGTCGTGCACTGCCAGAGAGCCTCTTCGCTAACGGCGCCCGCAACCGGAGTTTCCGTGCCCGCCACTCCCGCAATGTCCTGAACAACGCGCTTGGGATTTAGAATCTTACCCACCAAGTTGGCAGGACACACCTCCGTACACCGACCGCATTCCATGCACGCATCCAGCGACATAAGGTGCCAGCGGCTGTACTCTTTGGCGACAGCCACCCCTATTTGGCCAGTCTGCTCAACTTCTTCGAGCGAAATTGGTTGGAGAACTCCATATTTACGCTCCGGGCTGCCTGCGGACGCAGCCACCGCCATCACGATGTGCTTGAGTCGCATGTGCGGCAACGCCGCGATGAAAGCCATGACCAAGAGAGCGTGGATCCACCAGATCGCAACGTAGCCTCCGTCGCTGATATTGGGAATTCCCCGAGCCAGTGCTGCGCCCACCCACGAGGCGCTAGCATCCCATGTTTGGGGATGGTTGGAGATCCGAGCCGCTTCCACCAAGTATCCAGTCAATCCCAAAGCAAAAAGCAGAGCCAGCGCCCACACATCCTTCCATTCTTGGGTCAAAACCTTCGGTCGAAACGCGCCCCGGCGGACCATCGCCCAGGTGATGCCCACCAAAAACACCAAGCCCATCGCGTCGAAGACGATCTCGTAGACAACGTAATAAGTGCCCTGGTGGAACTTGATCGGGCTATAAGTGTTGATGCCCAGGAGCGTCGTGGCTAAAAGGAGGGCGAGGAATCCGTAAAAAATGAACAGGTGCATCGGCGCACCTGAACGCGGTCGAGCGTTGCGCACCTTTCTTTGGGCCGCGATGTACCGAACGACGTTCTGCAGGTACGAAGGCTTCCAATCAATCGGTTTGCCCTGTCGCCACACCTTTGCGCGCTCAAAAAAGCGCCAGCCCGCGTAGATGCAGCATCCAAGAATCAGGAAATAGAACGCTAGCTTCTGCGGTAGCGACTGATGTAGAAACTCGGATCGAGTTGGAACCACTCCCGCATTTTACAGGATGAAGCCTTCGCCTTCTGCAACGGACCAATTCACAAACTCGGGACAAAGCTCCCTCGCAACGTTGGCAACTGGTTCGATCCTAACGGAATCATCGCAGTTGAGAAGGAACGTCATAAGCTCAAAATGGGCTCGCAGATCGACGCTGGGCTCCCCTACGCCCACACCCCTGAACGAGAAAATCGCCCACGCCTTGGATTCGATCGCTTTCCGGGCGAGTTGGATGAGTTCTCGACCGGAGTACTCTTCACATCGCAAAATCTTGAGGTCATTCCAACGCAAATCCTGGGTGTTCAGGCCTTCGGAACCGCTTCGGACGACAGGGTATTGAGTCACAAGCTCGCGTTGAACCTGAAGGAGATCGAAAGAGCTGTCGTCGAGCCACGGGATCCCCAGAGTGGTGCGCGACTGCGTCAGTTCCCAGACTAACTGCGCCCCGGTGTGGACATCCATGAGGTTGGCTTCGAATGTATCCTCTGATGTCGAAAGGTAAGGATCAAACAGCGTGCCGATGCCAATCTCATGCCCGTTCCGAGCCATCTCACGCCAATCCTCCCCAGATTCGATAAGGAAGTCGTTTGGTACGTAGAAGGTGCCCTTGAATCCAAGATCGTCCAGTTGCGGAAGCACCAGTTCTGAGTGATCGATCAGTCCCCCATCGTACGTGAGGCTGATGACACAAGATGCGTTCCAAGGCCAACTGGTCATCGTCTCGGGCTATCCCTTGTGGTCGAAGTAAAGCAACGTCTGGCCTTGACCGCGATCCCACTCCAAAGCCGCGAAGTTATCGTCTATACGAATGCTGAGTTCGTTGGTCATGTCCTCCGGCAAGGTGAGTTTTGCTCCAGCCTTATTTGTTACGCCCTCAGCTTTGGCTCTTTCAAACGCCTTTCCTCCGATCGTCTCGATGGTTGCATCCAAGTAGCGGTTGGTCCGCTCGAGCGTGCCCTTGTACTCGACGCCCAGATACGTGAGAGTAAAGCGGCTGTCGGGGGTGATCTCCAAGGAGATAGGCCCGACCTTTTTGAGGATGACTTCCTCCTGGTTGAGCCGTGCAGTCACTGCGTTGCCGGCTCCCATGGGCAATTTGAGGAGACCGGTCCACTTGCCAACAACCTTCTCCATGACAGCCGAGTCAGGAGCATTGGTCGGATCGGTGTACTCCACTTTCCCTTGGCCGCTGTTCGGCATTCCAGCCGGATTTTTCGTGCCGCCAGAGGTGTCCTGCGGCATCCCCGCGAATGGGGGAGGAGCTTCCATCTTGCGCGTCGTTTTGGTCGGAGCAAGCATTTGGCATCCAGACAAAACCGAGACAACCGCAATCACGGTGGAAATGGATATTCGCGATGCGTATTGATTCAGTTTCATGTTCCTCTAGTATTGCCGAAGAGCTGGATATGGAATCGAGGTGTGATTCTCCAACCACGGTCCAAGACGACGCTTACCAACTGCTGCTGGCAGGTCTCTAGTGTGGTTTGATCAATTCCTTGGGCCATCAGCAATACTCGCTCGGGTTCAACGCTTTTTAGTGCGTTTAGAATTCCATCAATCTGTTGGACATCTTCCACAATTGTCGCCGTTTGGACAACGAATTTAAGCTGATAAGTGTAAGTTTCTATGAGTTTCAGAAGTGTATCCTGGGAGATGCGCTGGGCCTCATGTCTATCTTTCCATGGACCTTCTGGGGTGGAATGGGCCAACTTCGGGCTGATGCTCATGAGATCACATTCCACCGTGCGAAATCGGGTGCCTGCCGTCTCGATGGTGATGTGGAAACCTCGTGCTTTGAGTTCCCGGGCGAGACCTTCGATGGGTTCGAAGATCATCGGTTCACCGCCTGTCAGGACCACGTGTCTCGACCGGTAGGGTGCGATCGCGTCTAGGATCTCGTTGATCGACATGACCGGTCCTTCCGGATTCCAACTGGCGTATGGGGTGTCACACCAAACGCATCTCAGATTGCATCCGCTTACACGCACAAAAATGCTGGGGACTCCGAGTAAGAGCCCCTCACCTTGAACGGACTCGAAGATTTCTGAGATTCGGAGCTGGCTCTCGGTCATAACCTCAAATGTGCGAGCACCGGGTCGTCCATCCCAAGACTGTGGAAAGCAGCGCTTCGAATCTGGCACGAATCGCATGCGCCGCACGCTCTCCCCGTGGAGTCAGGATCATAACAGGAGTGGGTGAGGCCGTAATCGACACCCAGGCCGAGACCCGTTTCGATGATTTGCGCTTTGGTCATGGAGATTAGAGGCGCGTGGATGGTGATCTTCTCGCCAGAGACTCCCACCTTCGTGGCGACATTGGCAAGATGCTCGAATGCCTCGATAAACTCTGGCCGACAGTCTGGATAGCCGCTGTAGTCCACTGCATTGACTCCCACGAAGATGTCGAAAGCACCGGAAACCTCTGCAAACGCCAACGCGAGGCTCAGCATCACTGTGTTGCGGGCCGGGACATAGGTGATTGGAATATCTTCGACCATTTCCGATTCGGTTCGGTTCTTCGGAACATCAAGATTGTCCGTGAGAGCCGAGCCCCCGAAATCCGAAAGTGGCACACGGACCAACTTATGCTTTACCTGCAGCGCGTCGGCGATCCGTCGCGCTGCATCCAGTTCCACCCGGTGGCGTTGTCCGTACTCGACAGTCAACGCGATGGTTTCAAACCCCTGGTGCCGGGCGATCGCCAAAACTGTCGCCGAATCAAGACCACCGCTGAGAAGTACGATCGCTTTTTTCATTCGTCCGCTCCCCATTGTGACGGGTCGAGAACTCGCGAAATGCGTCTGGCGGCTTCTGTGGCCTCTTCCAGCGTGGTCGAATCTCCAAAGGTGAACCTCAAACCGCGATTTGCCCTTGCCTCATCGAATCCCACAGCAAGGAGCACGTGAGAAGGTTCCAACGATCCGGAACTGCATGCGGCACCACTGGAACAGCTCACTCCCGCACGGTCGAGCTTGATGAGAGCAACTTCTGCGGATGATTTCTGCAACACAAAGTGCGCGTGGCTCGGAAGGACATCATCACCGACCCCGACTGTGAGCCCGAGCGGAACCTGCATCTTTTCCAATACCGCGACGAATTGATTTCGAGCTGCCTTCCGCAGGCTAGGTTCACGGTTTAGTCCGACCGCAGTACCAAATCCGATGATTCCGGCGACATTCTCGGTTCCTCCCCGCATTTCGCGCTCTTGGCCTCCCCCAAATAGGATTGGATCCAGTTTGATCCCGGATCGGAATGCGAGCGCACCGATGCCTTTCGGACCGTTTACCTTGTGCGCGGAAACGCTCACCATATCCGCTCCCAAAGCATCCAAGTCGGTCGGGAGTGTGAGATACGTTTGGACAGCGTCCGTGTGGAATAGCGCCCCATGTCTGTGGGCGATCACGCTGAGCTCCGAGATTGGGTTTACAACTCCGGTTTCGTTGTTGGCGTGCATCACGCTGACCAAAAGTGTCGCCTCATCGATGCACTCCACGAGCGCCGAAGGCTGGATGCGGGAACGAGAGTCGCAGGGAATCAGCGCGATCTCATAGCCGAGTTTTGCCAAAGGCTTTATGAGATGGAGCACACAATGGTGCTCGGCAGCTCCAATCAGAATTTTGTTTCGCTCTCCGCCTAGGCCAGCCATTGCCGAACCCAGAATCGCCAAATTGGCAGCCTCCGTGCCACCGGAGGTGAAGATGACCTCACCGAACAGTACTCCTAGGGAGGTTGCCACGGCCTCACGTGCCGAATCGATGGCCGCACGCGCTTTCCGACCCTCGAGATGGGTGCTGCTCGGGTTGCCGAAGTCCTGAGTCAACCAGGGAGCCATGGCCTGCGAAACAGCTTCAGCCAGCGGGGTGGTTGCGGCGTGATCCAAGTAAATCCGAGAATCGATCATCGCCAAAGGGAAATTGTCAGTAGGACGCTGTTGTGCACGGCATGCATCATCACCGAGGGCCACAGGGAACCGGTTTGAAAGGCCAGGGTCGCCGACACCGCGCCGACGGTGGCCAGAGGAAGCCATGCACCGATACCCTGAGGGTGAATCATCGCAAATGCGAAGCTCGAGACGAGGATTCCAAAAGTCGGAGTGCGGAGCCGTGCAAGTGCGGGAGCGAGCATGCCTCTAAATAGGATCTCCTCCAATACCGGCGCCATGATGGCTGCCTGAAATCCGAACAGGATGATGTTGAACAAAGTTGGGTTCTTCATCAGTTCGGTCGCTCCGGGGTGACTTGCGTCGGGAAGATATTTTTGAACTGCGGCTAACAGCAGCAGCGCACAAAACATTGGCGGCACCGTCCCGAAGTTGCCCAATAGACCGACGACCGGTACTTTCCAAATGGGTATTCGTCTGCCGAATAGCTTGGATAAGGGAAGCTTCTTCCCCAAAATGGGGATCGCGATAATGGCAAATGCTAGTGCCAATTTCACCGTCGTCTCCACCACCTCGCCCGTTCCTTTGCCCATGATGTCCGGTATCGGTAGCGGCAACATGAGAACCAGCAGTATGTAGAAGAATCGGAACGCTAAGGAATCGGCTTCAAATGCCGAGATCGGACCAATCGGAAAGCCCACTGGAGCCCAGTCGCCTTTCGACCGCTTGATCATGAAGAACAGCCAAACAATGAATCCTACGACAAGGGCAGCCAGAAACGCGATAACGAACCCCATCATTTTGAAGGTCGATCGCTCAACCGAGTTTTGCACCCATTGCTTCATTCCGGCCAGCTCAGCCGCTCGGAGTTTTGCCGCGCCAACTTTGTAATTTGGCCCGCTCAATCCATCAAAGATGGTCTTCGCTGTTTTTGGATCGACTTTCTTGGTGTAGAGCTGGTGCATCAGGAAGGCGTTGCCGCCGCTCTGCTTTCCCAGAGCCTTGAGATCGGCAGGATCCATCTTGCGGCCAGTTTCGTATGCCAGCTGGACCCTCAGTTCGGAGATGACGATGCTTGACCGATCACCGCGATTCAAGCTGTCCCAAATGGCTTGGCCGGAAGTTGCAGATTCCTTCACCAACGGTTTGAAGATCTCGGACCGGTTCTGGCAGGCCAGCGTATAGATTTGCTCCCCTGCAAGGATCGCCACTGATTCCGACTTCTTGTCTCGCTTAAAATTCAGAATCAAGGCGCCTGCGATCAGCAAGAAGAAAAGTGCTCCCAAGAGGAACCACCCTCGGATATCGCGTCGTTCGGGAACCGGAGGCGGCGGCGCGACGGGCAGTTCAAACTGAATCTCGGGCATATCCAATGATTGTACGCTTAACCTGATCGGAACCTCTCCGTCACACACGCGTTCGAACTAACGTATCCTCTAACCAGAACCAATCCCTATGCTCAGCACCGCACTAGTTATTGCAGTCTTGGCCGCCGTGCCAGATCCCACAAGTCTCTCAATCGAAACTTATCGAACACGAATCGGGCTTGGATTGGCTGACTCGGCCTATTCCAAACTGGATTGGGACCTTGATTTGGGACGCGCTCTCGCAAAATCCGTTGCCGACCAAAAGCCAGTTCTTGTGTGGGTCGAAGCTGGCCACCCACTTTCGACCACAGACGCCCACGGAATCGATCTGCGGCAGAAGGTGTGGAATCAAGCATCCAAGCTGACGGGCACGGACAAGGTCCACTGGGTGGCCATGAGCACGACCGATTGGCTGTCGGCCCCAGGCAATCTGGACCGCCCCAAGCCGGAATCAGGTCGCGAATTTGCAGGCGTCCTTCTCTTTACTCCAGAAGGAAAACTTGTCGCGCGCAACCCGAATCCCAGCATGGGTGCACTGCAAACCATGATTGATCTCGGCATGCCAAAAGCAGCGGGAGCAACTGATTGGAAGCCATTTCGGGACTATGAAGTTGCCTCGAAATCGGTACGGCTGAAATCGATTGCCCGAGACGTGACGGCAGAGAACCAGCTGGCCGACTCTACGTTTAATGTGTCGACGTTGGACGTCCCACTAGCCTTGTTCGAGCCGCTCATGCCCAAATTCCAAGAGGTAGGGCAAACGGCAGTGGCGGGCAACGATTTGGCACGGTTCTTCGCCCAGTACCTGTGGGTAGATTTCTCCAAAGGAATAGCACTTCCGTTTGATCAGAACCACTTGCAGGAAGCCAGTCTTGTGAGCCGGATCTACTCGCTCGATCCCAAGTCAATCAAGCTAGAGTTCACAGGTAGGACGACTGCGACAGCCTCGGGCACTTGGACCCTCGATGGTAATGACCCTCAAGCCGAATCTACTTCCCAGACCCGCGGCGTCGAGGCGGTTTTTTCGGGACGCGTCCGATTTGATCGAGCCTCCAAGAGTTGGACCGACCTGGAGATGATTGCTCTCTGTGACCGGTGGGGTGGATCGCCATTCAATGGACGAAAGGATAAGACCGATCCCTCGCCCATCGCAATCTATTCGGCGCAGGTCGCGGGAGCGTTGGATCTGCAGATCCCGCCGACTTTTGTCCCAGGTAATTGATCTCTAGACGACCACTTCGGCGCGTCGTTCGGCAACGCGGCGCTCGGAGTGGTCGAGAATCCGCTTGCGGAATCGCAGCTGCTTCGGCGTGACTTCTAAGAGTTCGTCGTCGCGGAGCCAAGCAAGCGCTTGCTCCAGCGAAAAGTCGCGGTGGGAGTCGAGCACCGTCGTGGCGTCGCTCGTTGCGCTCCGCATGTTGTTGGCCGCCTTTTGGAGCGTAATGTTCACCACCATGTCGTCGTCTCGCGAATTCGCCCCAACGACCATGCCGACATACACTTCAGTCCCAACCGGATAGAAAAGTGTTCCGCGCTCCTGAATACCTTCATAGGCATAGCGGGTGATTTTGCCCGGGTCCTTGGCGATGAGCGACCCGTTGGTCCGGCTGACCACTTCGCCTTTGTAGATACCGTAGCCATCAAACAGCGACGACAGGATTCCCAGCCCACGAGTGAGGGTGAGGTAGATCGTTCGAAATCCGATGAGGCCGCGGGTTGGGATCACGTATTCCAGTCGAACGGAATCGTTCTGCTGGAGCATATCTCGCATTTCGCCCTTGCGGCGAGCCAACTCCTCCATTACATCACCCATCGATTCGGCGGGCAGTTCGAGCGTCACCAACTCGTAGGGCTCCACGATTTGTCCCGATTCGTCGCGTTTGAGGATGACTTGGGGTCGCGAGATTGCCATCTCGTAGCCTTCGCGGCGCATGGTTTCGATCAAGATGGCGAGCTGCAATTCTCCACGAGCTCGGACTTTCACGGCGTCTGCTGGGGAATCCGGGTCGATCTGGATCGAGACGCTCACGTGCTCTTCTTTTTCGAGCCGCTCCCGGATCTTGTGGATCGTGAGGAACTTGCCTCCATCCTTGCCCGCCAGCGGTGATTGGTTCGGATAGAAGTTCATGCTGAGCGTACTGGGCTCGATCTTGATAGCCGGGAGCGCTTCCGTCGAATCGGGCGTCGCAACGGTGTCGAAGAGGTCGATGTTATCGACACCGGCGAGCATGACGATTTCGCCCGCTGAAGCTTCCGTGATTTCCTTGAGATCGACGCCTTCGTAAGTCCAAAGCTTGGTCACGTTGAAACCTTGGACCTTGCCACCATCGGGTTTGAGATGGCTGAGACGATCTCCGATTTTGACAGTGCCCCGCAAGATCTTTCCTCCGAACATGCGGCCGACATAATCGTTGTAATCCAGGTTGTTGATTCGGAGCAGCAGTGGACCTTCGAACTCAACCGATGGAGGCGGGATGCTGTTGATCACTGTCTCGAAAAGCTCGCGCATGTCCGTGTCGTGAGCTTCGGGCTCCGTCCGGGCGAATCCGGCCACACCGCTGGTGTAGATGTGTGGGAAGAACAGATCTTCTTCTTCGGCACCCAAGTCGATAAACAGGTCGATGGTCTTGTCGTATGCCTCGTGTGGCCTCGCCCCCGGGCGGTCGATCTTGTTCACGCAAACCACGGGCTTGAGCCCGTTCTCAAAGGCTTTCTTCAACACAAACCGGGTCTGCGGCATGGGACCCTCAAAGGCGTCTACCACTAGGAGCACGCCATCGACCATGCTAAGGACTCGCTCGACCTCGCCTCCGAAGTCGGCGTGGCCAGGAGTATCGACGATGTTGATCTTGATATCCTTGTAGCGGACGCTTGCAACTTTAGAGAGGATAGTAATGCCCTTTTCACGCTCCAAGTCGTTGCTATCCATGACACGTTCGGCCACGTGCTGGTTCTCACGAAATATGCCTGCTTGTTTGAACATTGCATCTACCAGGGTGGTTTTCCCGTGGTCGACGTGCGCAATGATGCCGATATTGCGAATCTGGGGGAGGGACATGCGGGTTGTAGGATACCTCTCAGGGGCCAAATTGCCGTAAAAGTTCCGAAACTAGCCGTATTACTGTAAATTGAAATCATGAGAAGTACCTTGCTCTCCTCACTGGCGTTATCGAGCCTGATGCTTGTCGGCTGCTCGGCAGCCGCTATCGACACCGTCACAGTGGATGTAAATGCCGAACGCCATGCGATCAGCCCTCTCATCTACGGAGTGAACTTTCCTTCGGCCGGGCAGCATGCGCTCCTGAACCTCAAGATTGCGCGATCTGGCGGAAACGCAACCACTCGTTATGATTGGCAGACCGATGCAACGAGTTCTGGAAGCGACTGGTACTTTCTGACCCACACCGGTGACGGAACGACCCCGAGCTTCGGTCCCGACAAGTTCGTCACCGACAATAAGACTGCCGGCGCCGAGAGCATGCTGACGGTGCCCATTATTGGCTGGGTAGCAAAACTCGGAGCTAACAATGCTTGGACCTGGTCCTTCTCTGTTGCAAAGTACGGTGCCCAACTACAAAGTGAGCCTGGCCGTCCTGATGCTGGGAATGGAATCAAGCCCAACGGCACCAAAGTTACCGGGAATGACCCCACCGATGCTAATAAATCCGTTGCCATAAGCTACCAACAGGGTTGGATTCAACACCTCATCGGAAAGTTTGGAAAGGCCAGCGCAGGTGGAGTCAAGTACTACTTGCTCGATAACGAACCGTGCCTCTGGCAAGAGACACACCGGGATGTCCAGCCAACAGGAGCGCATATGGACGATATGTGGCTCAAATCTCGGAACGCAGCATTCATGATCAAATCAGTAGATTCCAGCGCGCTGGTTTGTGGTCCGGAAGAGTGGGGCTGGCTGGGTTATAAGTACTCCGGCTACGACTTCCAATGGCTTGGTGCCAACGGCTGGAACAATACTCCCCCGGATCGATCATCGCATAACAACATGGATTTTGCGCCGTGGATGCTGCAGCAGTTTAAGAACTATAACACGCAGACAGGCACGCGGCTGCTCGATGTTTTTACGCTCCATTACTATCCGCAGGGAAACTACGGCGACAGCGATACGAGCCAAGCGGCACAACTTTGGCGAAATCGGAGCACCCGCTCGCTTTGGGATCGGAACTACATCGATGAAAGCTGGATCAATGACAAGATCTATGTGCTTCCCCGAATGAAGGATTGGGTGGCGCAGTACTATCCGGGCACCAAGATCGGCATTACGGAATACAACTTTGGTGCCGAATCTCACATTTCGGGAGCCATCGCCCAAGCGGACACTTTGGGGATTTTTGGCCGCGAGAATGTCGATTTGGCGACGCGATGGGTTGCTCCTGCAACCAGCTCGGTCACTTTCAAAGCGATGCAGATGTATCGCAATGTAGACGGGCAGAAGACCGGCTTTGGGGACACGTCGGTTAAAACCACAGTCGCAAATCCCGACGATCTGAGTGCGTTTGGTTCCGTTGATTCGGCTGGCGGTGCCGTAAGGGTCATGGTCATCCACAAGCGATTGTCAGGGAATGCCACGGTGGATGTCAATCTTGCTGGACTCAAAAAGGTCAATGGGAAGGCGACCGTTTACCAACTCACCAGTGGGAATCAAATCACAAAGCTCGCTGACGTTCAGCCATCGGGCAGCAAAATCACGCTGACCGTTCCCCCGCAATCCATTACGCTGATCATTCAGAAGGCGGTCTATCCTGTAGTCTCCACACCCACCAAAGTGGTCAAGAGTTAAACGAACAAAGACGTGCTGCTCTGCAAAGCAGCACGTCTTTGTTTGACTCTCTGATATGTACGTTTAGGGGAAGATGCCGCGCTTGATCGTGGCTTCCGCGACTCGGTGCACACCGATGATCATGGCTGCGGTGCGCATGTCGGTCTTGTGCCGCTCGCGGGCTTGTGCAACTGCGCTATAGGCACTTCGCATGATTCGGGCAAGCTTGGTGTTCACTTCGTCTTCCTCCCAGAAGAAGTTCTGGAGGTCTTGGACCCATTCGAAGTAGCTGACGATGACACCGCCCGCGTTCGCAAGGATGTCGGGAACGAGGAACACGCCTCGATCATTGAGGATCTGATCTGCGTCAGGAGTGGTTGGACCGTTGGCACCCTCGACGATCAGCTTGGCTTTGATCTTGTCTGCGTTTTCTTTCACCAACTGAGCTGAGATCGCGCACGGAAGAAGAACATCGCAATCCAGTTCCAGCAACTGCTCGTTGGAAACAATTTCGCAGTCCTTGTATTCCTGGATTCCCCCGTCTCTTCCGCTGTACTTATGATACAGTTCCTCGATTGGCAATCCGTTTGGGTTGTAAATCGCCCCTCGTGCATCGCTGACTCCGATAACCTTCGCACCTTGATCGGCCATGATCCGTGCGGCAACTGAACCGACATTACCAAAGCCTTGGACCACGGTTCGGGCTCCATTCAGGTTCATTCCGATCTGCTTCGCAGCTTCCTCTGCCGCCACGACGACCCCTCGTCCGGTTGCTTCCACTCGACCTTCGGATCCACCGAGATCGACGGGCTTTCCTGTGACGACACCGGGGGTGGTATGGCCCGCTTGCATGGAGATGGTGTCCATGATCCAAGCCATGACTTGCCCATCGGTACCGATGTCCGGTGCTGGAATGTCGCCACGTTCGCCGATAACAATGTTAATCTCGGTCGCGAACCGACGGGTGAGCTTCTCCAACTCTCGTCGCGAAAGCTGTTTGCGATCAACCTTGACGGAACCTTTCGCTCCGCCGTAAGGGATGTTGACGACCGCGCATTTCCAGGTCATCCACATGGCCAACGCAGTTGTTTCGTCTACATCAACATCGGGATGGTAGCGGATGCCGCCTTTGGTGGGGCCACGACTCGTGTTATGCTGGACCCGGAACCCCTCAAACACAATCACTTCGCCATTGTCCATGACCACTGGGAAGTTGACGGAGAGCTGGCGTTTGGGGCGCGCTAGGACTTGGTGGAGACCTTCGTCGAGATCAAGGTATTTCGAGGCGATCGACAGTTGCTGTCGCGCCATTTCCAGAACGTTAAAATGCTCACTCATGAAAAAAGGAACCTACTTCGGTTTGGCGAAGCGGCGCAGTAGGACGTACAGTGGCATCGCGATCACACCGTTGTATATCGCCGTTCCTATTGTAGCTTGAATGAACGGCCCAATGGCGGGGGGAGGAGCGACCAACATGAGGAGAAATTGAGAGATTGCAGTTGCCGCCGCTGCGACAAGACCCGCCGCGGGGGCTCCTAGTTCAATTTGTGAATTTCGCACGAACGAGCAGGCAAATCCCGTAAGGGCTCGGGTCAACACGTACTGCGAGAGGTTCGCGCCTGCCAGCGTCCCTTGGGCCAATCCGAAGAAGAACCCGGTCGCCGCTCCTGAAGAAGGGCGCAAAAAAAGCGCGAGCATGGCTGTGAACACGATCAGAAAATCGGGCCTTACTCCGAACAGCGCAAGATAGGGTGCTAGGCCGTGTTGTAGAACTGGGCCGATGACGATCAGCACCACTGCCCACACGAACAAGGATGGGGATCTCATTTGAGGATCACAACCTCCTCCAGCCGTGAAACCTGCATAAAGGGAGCGACATCCACCCGCTTGGAGCCGTACTCGGCCTCAAGATTGGTATTGACCACCTGGCCGATCCTGATGCCCCGTGGAATCCGAGAGCTGTATCCGGAGGTGACGACCAAATCACCGACCTGTGCTTGGACGCCCGCCTCCAGATACTCGATCACCAGGGAATCTGTGCCCGTTCCTTTGATTAGGCCAGCAGGATTGGGGTCGCGTACGATCATCGCGCCAAGCTGAACCTGGGGAGAGATGATCAGGTTCATCTGGCAGGAATTGGCGGTAACGGTGCTCACGATTCCTGCAAGACCAGTCGGCCCGACCACAGGCAGCATGGGTTCAACACCTTGGTTCGATCCCACGTTAAGGGTCATGCGTCGCTCGTGAGGTAAGTAGGCGATGACTTGAGCCTTGATCGCTTTCCGACCGAAATCACCCGAGGCGAAACCCGACATCGCGCGGGCGTCCTCAAGCTGCTGTTCAAGAACTGTGATTCGCTCCGAATAGAACAGCGTTGCCTTCAGCTGATTCTTGAGCGACGCATTTTGCTGTGCCAAGCCTCGCGCCGAGGCGATCCCTTGTAGGAATTGGATCGTCGAGTTTCCAGCTGAATGGACTGCGGCGATGGGCGGGTTGTAGACGGTTTGATAGAGTTTGGAGATGGGATCGACGGCGCCGTGCGCCCGCAACTGGTTCTGAAACTTACCCAGCACGAACCCGATCAGCAGAAGGACAACAAGCCAAATCCAGTCCGAAAGCCGGACGCGTTCTACCCTCTCGATGCTTTCTCCAGCATTCTTCGGATAGCGGGGCGTTCATGGAGCAACTCAAGCATTTTGCCGGTCCCTATCACCACGCAGTCCAGAGGATTTTCCGCGATGCGGACCGGCATTCCCGTCTCTTGGGTGATGAGAGTCCCCAGGCCACGGAGCAATGCTCCTCCGCCAGCAAGCATGATCCCTGAGTTCATGGCATCCGCGGCAAGTTCGGGTGGAGTCGCCTCCAACGTCAGCTTGATGGCCTCCACAATGGTTGCGACAGGTTCGGCGATCGCTGCGCGCACTTCCTCGCTGCTGATCATGGCGCTGCGCGGCAATCCCGTGACCATATCGCGCCCTTTGATGGTCATGGACAATTCCTGCTCCATCTTGTAGGCGCTGCCTAATTCAATCTTGATTTGTTCGGCGGTGCGTTCGCCGATGTAGAGGTTGTAGGCTCGACGCACGTAGTTGATAATCGCCTCGTCCAGTTCGTCTCCGGCGACGCGTACAGACCGCGAATGGACGATGCCAGCAAGCGAAATGACAGCCACCTCGGTGGTTCCGCCGCCGATGTCGACAATCATGTTGCCAATGGGCTCATCGATGGGCATGCCAGCGCCGATGGCGGCGGCCATGGGTTCCTCGATGACGTACGCCTTAGATGCGCCGGATTTACGACTCGCTTCGATGACTGCGAGACGCTCGACTTCCGTAACGCCAGAGGGGATTCCAACGACAACCGTGATAAAAAGACTCGACCGCCGCGCTGCTTTTTTCACAAAGTCGCGGAGCATGGCCTCGGTCTGCACAAAGTCTGCGATAACTCCATCCTTCAAAGGACGTGTCGCGACGATGTTGGCGGGTGTGCGACCCAGCATGCGCTTGGCCTCTTCACCAACCGCAAGGACCTCATTGGTGTCCTTGTTGATTGCGACAACACTCGGTTCGCGGAGGATGATTCCCCGTCCGCCCAGATGCACCAGAGTGTTTGCCGTGCCTAGATCGATGCCAATATCGCGGCGCAATCCACTGAACAACGATCCGAAGAGCGAGCCTCGCCCGTTACGACTCATCAACCGGCCCTCCGATCACCATGGGAGCACCCGATTGGGGCAAAGAGTTTTCAGCACAATTTCTTGAGTCGAAGTGAATATCACGCACGTTGTTTTTGCGACCTTGGATGGCACTTAGCCAGCCGACTTCCAATTCTCTACATTCTGTCGCAAAATCAGGCTGGGTCACCCTGAAATCGTCAAGATGGGCCAGCCTAATTTTAGTGGAGTGGTCGAAACCTCTCGTTCCGGGCCAAATTATCCGGCTTGTGCGGCAAGCTTCGGCTTAGATGAGGCTCCCGGAGGAGCTCCCGGCGCTCCTGGAGGGGCACCCGGTGCCCCAGGAGGTACTCCCGGTGCGCCTGTCGGAGCCATGGATCCACCCTGAGCCGCCTGCGTGCTGCTCCCTGCATTTGGTAGTCCAGCCTGCAACTGGATTGCGCTCTTCGGAATCTCGACAGGAGTGATGGGAACGGGCTCCGGTCGAGCCGGAGTTTCGGGCTGGCGAGCTTGGGTGATGCCGACCACCGCGACGATAATCGCGATGACAGCGCAGACACCCGTGACAATCCAATCAGTTTGCTTCATAACGGAAGACTTTCCTTGCGTGATATTTTAACCTAGTGTCGGAAGTGGCGACTATGAGTAAATACCATCGCCACGCCTAATTCGTTCGATTTTTCGATGACCGCCTGGTCCTGCTTGCTTCCACCGGGCTGAATCACCGCAACAATACCAGCTTCGGCGGCTGCTTCGATACTATCCGAGAATGGGAAGAACGCGTCGCTCGCTAGGACCGCGCCTTTGGCCTTTTCTCCTGCCTGGAGCAGTGCGAGACGAACGGACTGCACCCGGTTCATTTGACCGGCTCCCACTCCCAGGAGGCGATCCACGGTGCCTACCACAATTGCGTTGGACTTGACATGCTTCACCACGCTCCATTGGAATCGTAGGGATTTCCATTCCTCTTCCGTAGGCGTTCGCCGACTCGCAACCTCCCACTCGGTTGCAGGCGCCTCATCGGTCTCCTGAACCAACACTCCTCCGCGCACCGTTCGCAGAGAGATCTCGGGGTGGGAAGGCGGCAGCGGAACTTCAACCAATCGAACCGTTTGACCCCACCCTGATCGATTCGCGAAGACATCCAAAGCTTCGGGGGTGAATCTTGTGGCCAATATCACCTCGAGGAAGTTGCCTTTTTGGGCCATTGCTTCGGCAGCCGCGAGGTCGACTTCTCCGTTGAAGGCTGCAATCCCACCAAAAGCTGAGATGGGATCAGCTTCGCGTGCTGCGATATAGGCGTCTCCAAAGGTCGAGGCTGTCGCCGCGCCGCACGGATTGCCGTGCTTGATAATCGCGCACGAATACGGAGGCAGGTCCCCCACCAACTCCCACGCGCCATCGCTATCCAAAATGTTGTTGTAGCTCAGCTCCTTGCCGGCGAGCATCGTTCCCATGGCAACGCCTGGCGCACCGAGCGGATCAACATACAACGCCGCGCTTTGGTGAGGATTCTCGCCATACCGCATCGACTGCACCAGTCGATATCCCATGGTGAGGGTGTCTGAAAGCGGGTTGTCCCCGGCTGCGTGGGAAAAATATCGAGAGATAACCGAATCGTAGTAGGCGGTGTGTCGAAACGCCTTTGCCATCAGACTCTTGCGAAGTTCGGGGAGGTTGTTTTGGTCGATGGCTTCCAAAATGAGCGGATAATCCAATGGATCCACGATCACCGCGACGTTGGCGTGGTTTTTTGCGGCTGCTCGGATCATCGCAGGGCCTCCAATATCGATGGACTCAACCGCCTCATCATAGGTGTGGGTCGATCGGACGGTCTCCTCAAAGGCGTAGAGATTCACCGCGAGAATCGAAATGGGAACGATCCCTGAAGTTTCCATCTGATGCCGGTGGGAGTCCAAACGAGTGTCGCCCAAAAGCGCACCGTGAACCATGGGATGCAGGGTCTTGAGGCGTCCGTCCATCATTTCAGGGAATTGCGTGACTTCGCTCACGTCGATCACTGCAATTCCTGCGGCTCGGAGCTCTCGGGCGGTGCCTCCGGTGCTTAATATCTCGAATCCCCGTTCGGCGAGCCCTTTGCCAAATTCGACGACGCCGGACTTGTCAGTAACTGAAATAAGAGCTCTCGGATTTGGCATGGTGAATGGAAGTTAGGGATTGATGGGCTGGGATTGGTCGGGATCGCCCGATGCGGGATCCTGCGGGCCGGTAGGCTCCGCCTCGATCCGAACCGTGACAACTTTGGACTGGATCATCAGGCCGTTTTGGTCATAGGCCCGCAACTGGATTTCGGTGTCGCCGTCGATTTGAACCTCGATGGTCCCCTGATTGCCATCCAAATCACGCACAACTCGGTTGACGAGCAACTCGGCCCGAGCTGCCTTAACTGTTTGCCACCGTACGGTGACGACCGTGCCTGGTTGCTCTACGGTGAGAGGCTCAACTTTGAATTGGCCAATGGCAGCGGTGCTCCGACGCACCACCATTACCGAAACCTCACGCGAGTCGATCTCGCCTTTGGCGTTTTCGGCGACAAGCTTGAGCGTGACCTTGCCCAATCGGTCCGGGGCTGGCACTTCGATCTCGTTGCTCGTGATTTTGGGATCCAGAGACAGCATCATCGGGTAGAGGGTGAGTCTAACTACCGAATCATTGGTTGTGTACTGGATCGGGATCTTTGCGCCGAGATCCACTTCCTTGACGGGGATATTCAGGGACAGGATGCGAGGTTCTGGCACTACGGGAGGTTCTGTGACCTCGAACTCCCGCCGCACCGGATCGCTGATTCGGTCGCCTCTGCTTGCCACCGCAACCACTTCGTACTTCTTGGCCAATGCCGGTACGAACGTGTAGCTCCCTGTTTGGGTAAGAAGGACCCGCTTCTGCCCATCGATCGTGAGCTCAAGCTTGGTGGCGTGGGCGATTCGGTAGTCGATCTTGATCGAGTTTCCTACCATCACCTTGGTGTCGCTCAGCACCAAATCCTCCACAGTGGGAGCCTTGGGAAAAGACCAGATCCAGAAGGCGATCAGGCTCACCAAAAACAGAAGGCCGATGACCACACCAGGAGCAGCTAGCGCGCGTTGCTCGATCTGGGCTTGGGCACTGCCACCCACACTGGGCAACTCTCGGCTGCGAGCATTGACCGTGAGCCCGTAGAGCCTGGAATTCGCAAACAATGGTCGTCGGGTTGTGGAAACCGTGAAGGGAACCGTTCGTTCCTGGCCGGGGCCAAGGGTCATCTGGGCAACCGGGAACTCGAATTCGCAGGCATCGTCGGTGTCTGTCCCGGTCAGGAGCAGATTATGCTCGCTGTTGCCCAAATTCATCGCGGTAACGGAGAATTCTGCGGTCCGTTTGAACGGAGTGAGGATCCCTTTGCGGGGTGCGACATCCACGCTGAGATGGTGAAAGGCCTTGATCGTGAGCGTGGCGGGACAGCTCCGCGCTTCTCCGCTCTCCAAGGATCGGACGTGAACGATGAACGGGTAAGCGCCAGCGGGACTTTCGCTTGCCCGAAGGGGTTTGATCTGGACAGCCTCTTGCTGCGTGTCGTTGGGGTGCAGCGTGACCGTTGGTACAGGTAAGGCGTACCACTCGGGATCGAGACCTTCGACCATGATTTCGTAGGTCTCGACTTCGGGGCCGGTGTGTTCAATCGTCAACCCGAGTGGGCTGTTGGCGCCGGCTTCGACCTCTATTTTGTCGGTTGCGAGCTGGACGCGAAAGCTCATGAGCACATCATTGTAGCACCCACGACTGAATACAATACGAAAATGATCTCCCTCGCACTGTTAGCAGTGTCTGCTAACACCTTATACGTTGGATTTGGGACGGCAAGCATCGTGCCGCCTGAGCCTCTACCTTTGGGAGGGTACACCGCTCGCAAGGATGCTCTGATGCTGGACGATGGCAAAGGCGACGATCTGAAAGTGCGAGTTCTGGTAATCAAACGAGGTGATATGAAAGTTGCGATTGCCAGCGCAGACCTGCTGACAATTCCCGCGAGCCTTAACGATGCAGTTGAAGAGCATCTGGACCCGACTCTTCATCTCTATCTGGCAGCAACCCACACCCACTGCGCCCCAGATAGCCAGATGCTGAATGACAAGATGACCTTTAAGGTTCCGGGGATTGCCAAGTTCGACCGAAAGTGGTTGGAGTGGTTCAGCCAGCGAATCGGGGTTGCGGTGGAGGATGCCGAGAAAGACTGCGTCCATCCGGTGACCTCCATGGCTATCGAGCGGGGAACTCGAGATTTGAACCGTGGACGTCGGCCCAAGGCCGACCCGAGCAAGTCTCGACTCCTCATTCAGCTCACCTCAGGTTCGAGCCACTACTCCATATTCAGCTACGCAGCCCACGCCACCAATTACGACGAGAAGGAACTTCACACTCGTGGCGATTGGCCGGGCGTACTTTCCAAGAAGCTTGAGCCAGGATTGGTTTTGGCCGGTGCAATCGGAGATGTTTCGCCAGCGGGGAAGGGCGAAACGCCTGAAGCAAGAGTTTCCTCGATGGCCGAGGGGCTGCTTAAAAAGGATCCGAAGGATCGAACCCGCCTCATCACCATCTCCGATTCTTTCCCGTTCGAATGGCGAGAAGCTCCCATCGAACTCGCCAAGCCCAGCCCACACCCGGACTTTGCCAAAGCTAACGGAGTTAATAATGCGCTGGCCCAGATGGCGGTTTCGGCATTCGCGCCCAAAATGGCCAGCGTTCGAATGGTACGGCTCGGGCCGGTTGCCCTGATTGGGATACCCGGCGAGCCGTCGTCCCATCTCGGCAAAGCTTGGGAGGCGGTGGCCACTCAAATGGGTTGCGACTTCCCGGTTGTGAACAGCCACGTGGGCGGATGGATCGGCTATCTGCTGGATCCCGAAGACTACGCGCGCGGAGGCTATGAGGCCACGCTGAACTTCTATGGCAAAGATGGCTCCATCCCGGTCGGAAATGCCGTCAAAACAGCTCTGAGTCAGCTTTGGGTTAAGCCCACGGAAGCGCGTCGCGATAGTGGTGGAACTCGCCAGCGCAGACAGTAACGACATCGAACCGGCATTCCGCATATGGTCCCGGATATTGCAGCATGTACTCGTCGGCGGCTAGCCGGAGTCGTTCGATCTTGCCCTCATCGATCCGGGCTTCGGCACCTGACGCTAGGGATTGCTTGACTTCCACCAGCACCAGTATTTCGCCATCCAGCGCGACGAGATCGATCTCCCCCGATCGGCTTTTGAACCGGCGAGTGATGATGGTAAAGCCCAAATCCAGCAGGAATCGAGCGGCCGCGTCTTCGGCTTCGACGCCTACACGACGAGCAGCGCGGGCTCTTCGACCAGCACTCGAACCGGGGCGAACGATCTTCGATGAATCGGACAAGGGCCGTACTTCCTCAGGGCATCCAGATGCTCGGGTGTGGGGTAGCCGAAATGGTGCTGGAACCCATACTTAGGATACTGGACTGCGTATTCCAGCATCAAATCATCGCGTTGCTGCTTGGCGATGATGCTGGCGGCGGCAACCGCTGCATACAATCCGTCGCCCTTGACCACTGGGTGCATCCGCACGCGTGATCCGGCAGGAATTCGATTGCCATCGACAAAGGCTTCCTTGATGTGGATTCCCAATGCCTCCACCGAGGTTCGCATGGCGACCATTGTTGCCTCGAGGATGTTGATTTCGTCGATGGTTTGAGAATCCACAGCGTGCCAAGCGAACTCCGCGTGATTCACGATGCGCTGATATTGCTCGGCGCGTTGCTGGCGAGTGAGCTTCTTGGAATCTTGGATGCCTTCGAGCTCAAACGATTCCGGCAAGAGCACCGCCGCCGCCACAACGGGACCCGCCAAAGGCCCTCGCCCAGCTTCATCCACCCCCGCGATGCCCGGAGTTGCGATGAGCGTGCACGAAGTCTCGGTGAATCGGATCATGGTTCCGATAACACCGGACGATTGAACAGGCTGGGATGGCGCGGGTTTTCTCGCCATGGGCTCCAAAGAGATACCCGAATCGAGGACTCACTGGGAGAACTGGGGACGATGGGGCGACCTGAAGAATCGACAGTGCGGGCGCCTTGTGTTCCAGAAGACGTCCGTCCCAAAATCCCGCCTCGCGCAGGTGGCAATTGGCATCATAGATCAGTGCGCAGGCTTTCACAAATCTGGTCTGCAATCGAAAATAAACTCGTTCTCGCTCCCGGTTGAAGAGGAGATTCTCCTCAAAACGATCTTATTGCCACGAAGATTGACTAAGTATGTCGTGGATTCTTCAGAGCTATGGGTCACTCCTTTCCACGAGTTTGTTGAAAGAGCGATCCAATCTATCGAGTCGGACATCGTTCCGAGAATATCCAAGTTCTCACATGGTTCTCCCATTTTCCGAAAATAGGTGCGAATACACTTAACACCACGGAACTCGCGAAAACAAAATCTATTTGCCTTAGCGCTATTGCAGCTAACACCTAGTGAGAGCCAATTTCCGTTCGATAAATAGAATAATGGGTACCCCGACTGAAATGTGTTTTTCAGGATGGCATAGTGCGGCTTGCTAACTTCAACGTACCACAGGTCAAACCATGAAAACCACTTTACAATGTCCTCTGGCTCATATTTCCTTGTCGCACCATCGTCGTTTACGAAGCAAAAGGAAGTACGTCCGACAACAAGATGATTTGGAGTGTAAGTGGGCAATCTTAATGTTGTTGATTTCGAGTGCCCCAATTTATTAACCAATTTAAGGATATGGCCTTTGGGCTCTACTACTGGAATCCACCGCGCTTTTGATGAGATTGATGGATGCAAATCCCAAGCTACCGTCTTCTTTCTCCAAACTCTTTGTTTTCCGTAGTAGATTGAGGTCACGGCGTCCGGCTGGATGACTTCTCCTGCGCAATATTCCACATGGAGCTTCTGGTTAAACAGAAGGATTGTTAGGAACGGAGAGATCATCATATGAAAGGTTCTATCGTGTGTGACCAGTGGTGAGTGTCCCGTTGTATCGGCCTGGGCATAACCATAGGGACTCCATCAATCAGGTTCCTCATTGCTTATGTCTTTGGAGGACATCAGGATCTGGCCGATGGTAATCAAGAGAATCGACGGTAAGGAGGAACTCAGCAACAATCCGACGGGGTAGAGGCCGGAGTCAAAGTTTGCAGCCCCTCCCTCTGGCAATGGAAACATCGCCAGGAAGGCAGTTAGACAAATTGGTGCAGCCAACAGCGCACACCCGGCTACGCCAAGTGCCCAGCCCAAACGGAACCTTGTGGTGTACTTCTTGAAGAATGGTATTGCGCTGGAGATTGCACAACTGGACACCATCGAAACAACGCTAAGAGCTATCACCGCCGCTGGCACGGTCAGATATGCAACGAGTAAAAAACGACCGGCCAAGGCAAGGGCGAGTGCTACTGCCGCTATCGCAATGCCTTGCACGCAGTTATACTGCTTCCATTTGTCGGCGGGACTTCTAAACATCACCCCATTTGATTCCAGTATGCCTTGCACACACTGCTTCTACCTTGGTACGGATCTGAATTGCTCAAAATCGTGAATGTCATCCGCTTGGCTATCCCGATGCCTCCTGCGCTGCTGGAAACGTTGGCCGCCGATCCGAGAAAAGGAACGAGGTAGTCGTCTCCGTCCCGGATCAGCACATCCAGCGGCATAATCTGTCCTTGGCGCACCTTCATTCCCAAACCTTCGGACTGTGCAGACCCTCGTACTTCCAAATATTTAAACCCTTATAATCTGAAATAGTCATTGATTATTCTATTGTACATTTGGCCAATCCAGCGTTCTTACCATCATCACTAACAAATCCGGCGTATAACTCATTTCCTTTCAATTGGATATCTATGATCTTGCTATATCCTTTCGGAGGGCGAACCAACGTTAATTCTAAACCTCCACGAACGCGTACTAGAATTGCGGTACCATCTCGATTGAACAACCCAATCACATCTGAACTCACTTGCATCACAGAGCAGGAATTAACAGAGACTGTTCGCCGTGAGGTTCTGGTCGATATTGACACTGTTCTTCGATCGGCTGCGAAATCAACTGTCAACGACTCTCCACCAACAACATACTTGTTGTGGGCAATCCGCGTCGGTGGATTTAGACTTTCCACTTCCTGTTCACCTATACGCACTTTCGAACGTACACAATAGGGTGCAGGATCGGGTAGGAACTCGCCTCCTGAGCTGGTCTTTACTCGTTTGCCATTCGCCGATACAATGGACCACTTGAAGTCAGACTCTTGTTCAAGCCAGATTGGCCCAAGCGGTTTGTCGATGTTGAAGATTATGGCTATGGCTCCTGATGCTCGCTTATTAAACAATATAGACGAAGGTTTATCGAGCTGGCGGACTGATACGTAATAATCCGGAGCCTGTCTTTGTCCCAAGTAGAATATGTCCGAATCCCAGTAGAGGAGATCTGTTTGCTTTTCGGACACCTGAACAACTGGCTCTTGAGCACTTTGGTCTTTGTAGAACCTGATTCGGTCTTGCGTGCCTTCTCCACCATCAACCACAGCATATCCTTGGCCGCCAGATTGCCAAATCACATATGGGAGACCAGATACTGGAATAGTTCGGTATAACTCCAGTTGTAGGGTGCGAGCGGGAATCCCATGGGGTTCCGCGGCAGTCCTATTGCCGGAGTTATGACATCCAAGCTGGCATGCGCCTAAGTTGAAGATCGCCACAAGCACAGCAACGTTTCGCTTCTTAAGTTCCATAGATTAGTTCCAATCTCCAGACAGACTAGTCCTGGAGTCTGCACCGTCGGCGACTCCTATGGCCCGCCTGTTAGTAGGCCCTTTGTGGGCAGGTGCTTCAGGCGGATTTGTCGCAACATAGCCGTAACGCCAACACCCCAGCATCGGCAGTGAAGTAGGTCTAGCATTGCTTCCTCCATCTTAAGAAGCAAAGTGGGAGAAGTGTGAAGTATCCGCCTGGAAAAATTGAGATGAGGATTGTCGAGTTTATGAGTTCGGTGCGGTTTTGAGAAGTCTCCCTCAAAAACGAATACCAGTAGCTCAAGGCCAGATAACCGAACAGAAAAACAAAATACGAAATCTTGAAAACCAACTGGTAGTCGGCTCGCTTCCACCAAACTCTGTTGACTAAAGACGTAGTTGAGTCAGGTGTAACCTCCGCTTTGCGCCGAATCCGCTGGATCTGAACTTGAGTAAACAAGAGTGGCCAGAGGGTTACAACACCTAAAAATGAAAGAACCTCGAGCAGGAGAATAAAGGGAGCAACCATTCGTAGGGCCACATCCTGCTCAAAGAAGGTCGCCACAAACATATACGCAAAGAGCAGGGTTGTCAGGACAAAGAATATCCCGCGAGCGACGTAATAGAGTTGCAGCGTCGAATTGCCGTGGTTCGACCGCATGGATGATCCGTTGCTTGTCGAAGTTTCAAATTCCATAGTTGCCTCCGTAAGTTGGTGAATGGCAATGCCGAGCTTCGAAATGTAGCGAGATGGCGAGGCATCCCCTGCGGCTCACATGACGGGCTTTGTTCCTTCGGCCAATGTTATCCAGCGTCTTGATCGTGCACATGGCAGTAACTCCCAGTATATGCCAGCTACGGCAAGACAAGCATGATTCAGCGACGAATCTTCGTTCAATTCATCCGCCTGACCGTCCAGTAGCCTCTAAACGCGGTGCTGAGGTTGGTCAAAGAGCTAGATCGGGCGAGCGTCAGTCATCGATTATACGTTAGGATTTTCACCTTTGCGCCAAAACGTTTGGCAACTTGATTGGCGCTAGATAGCGATTCATCATAGGCGATACCTTTCTGAATGGTTCTAAGAGTCGATTCAGCCTCTGAAACTGGCACTGTCCCAGTGAGTAAAACGCCTATCGCTGCCTTCTCGCGCGACCACATCAAAATTCCTGTAGTTGATTTCCGTTTGTCATAGCCTTGCGGCTGCCTCGTAAAGCCTTCTTCAACTCTGAGTATTGCAAGGGATCCGTCGGTATTGCGAAAGATGTTCTTGGCGTTCGTTTTGGCAAACATATCAGGCCCGTTGACTTCGGGGCCCATCGTCGCACTTGGGGAAATCGAAAGGAGCGACGAGTTTGGCATGAAAAAGTCATAGCTGTCGTCGGTAGGCCCTGGTTTAGGAACAGCTGCTTCAGGCAGTGGAACGATAAACCACTTTCTGTTGCGATCCTCCAGAGCGTAGTAGACATAGTGGGGAATGGGTGCCAACGGCGCCTTACTTGGGCCAAGCGATGCTAAGTTGCACCCCGAAAGTCCTATGAGTCCAATGAATAGATAGCTCTTTGGCATCAACACAACCTGCCTAACAAATTCTTGAGCGCTCGGCGAACGAATCGCCAAATTCCTATGTTGTACTCCCCGATCCAGGTGCAGCCGGTGTATCGAGATCCGGTATTCCCGGTCCAGCCGAAACCTTTGCCAGAGAATGTCCCCGACAGAATCGTGCCGTAGGGCTTCCACCTTCTGGCAGTCCCGATGCCTCTTACTCTCTGGGTAGTGCGGTGAGGATCGGAGAAAAACGTTCGGCTGTAATTTCGGGTGGGTGCTACCATAGGCTTTAAAACAGGCCCTAAGAAGCAATTGCCGTATACTGCGCCAAATCTTGCACAGCAAGCATAATGTTCACCTGCCTCCATACATCTTCGCCGTGCAGGGCTTTGAAGTCGAGATCGGGTGCCCATAGACGCTCCTCAAATAGATAGGTATCAACTTGGCTAATGAGAGATTGCAGATCCGCACTAGCATCGGTGTATTTCCCAATACTCCAACAAGGTAGCAGAATTTGCTCAAAGTCCTCTTTCCTAAGCGAACTAACATGTCCCAAATCAATGAGATCTCGCCCTCGTTTGAGCAGTACGCTTAAGTTCCCGATCGCAGATAATCGTTCAGCTAATTCGTAGGGATCGACTGCGCACACAATTGGTACTCCTTCGGCTCCAGCCCAAAGGCCCTCAATTGTCTCAATGTCGCTATACAAAAGCCAGATCAGACAATACCGAATCGCAGCTGCGTCCGCTCCCTGAATAGGCGGCAAAATAGTTTCATGGTTAATTAATACGTTAGTGGTTATAAATGTGGATTGAAAGTCCTCAAGCAAAACGCCATAGTGGGTAGCTCCCTCTCCTGTATAACCCATGGTCAAAAACGCAGGAAGGCAATATGCAGTAGCCACCGAACCGTAGTTAGTACAATAGACAGAATCCGAGAATACTCGAGCCGCTTGCTGAGCGTTTAAGGGTCCGTTCGCCGCAGAGATAACTTTATAGAGGTCTTCCGTGTCGATGGTGTCAGGTAACCCCGCTTTTACTTGGTTCACAAGCTTTTGGCTAGGCAGGACACTCCTGGAAGCCCGGACTGCGCGATCAACAAGCGTGGCGTCAGGTGTGCTTAGCTTTATTTCAATCTGCAAGGGGCTCCTTCTCATCCAATGATGTTTCGGTCGCGAAGTGCTTTGTGCAGCTGGGATGGGCGGTCTGAATCACGGGTGTTTCTACCAGTATATGACACATACGGCGAGACGAGTATGACTCTGAGTCGAATCTTCGTCCACCTCATGCGAATGGCAGTCCCGATGCCTCCAGCGGCGGTGCTGGGGTTGGTCTCCGACCCCGAGGAAGATGTCCCCAGAATGTTTGGAATATTCGTCAGTGTGAGCGTTTCCACCTGTATCACTCCCTCACCTCTTCCTGCAACTTCTGACTCGCAAGAACATCCTGGTAGCGGCCGATCCTGCGTGCTATCCTCCGCCTAACCAGTATGGGTCCAAATAGAAAGTATCCCCCAGGGAAGATTGAAATCCAGAATGTTGACCAGATCCAAGGCGTTTTCTTAGGTTCTGGCACATTTGAAAACCGCCAAACACAGATTGCAAGCCAAACAACTGCAATCACGATGTGAATTTTCCCCACTTTGGACAACACAAACTGTAGATTCTTGATTAGGACATTGCTCTCAGTAGAGCGCTTGGGATCAGCAAGCATCCTCACTTCCCATGCTTCAACTTGTGAATCTACAATCCAAAGAGGCCAAATGGTCGCGAGACCCATGACGGTGAGTGATTCGGCAAGCAGAATAAAAGGTAGTTGGAATCGAATACTCATGCTCTGCTCAGAAAATGCTGCTCTGAGAATGTATAAGTAGTAAAGTGTTGTCACCCACCAAAACACCGATCTTGCATTTCGGTAACGATTCGGCTTGCCCATGAGCTTCTAGTTACTCCTAGAGTGCGTTGCCGGAACATCACCTGACCGTCTGACTAAACTAGTCGTAGGTATATTGCTACTGGATAATTCCTTGATCCAAAGATCAGCACCTTGAGCAGTTGGCAGCCAATCTTCCTGGGCGACCCTCCACTTCACTTTTCCGATTGGTGCAAATTGCCTATCGACCGACTGCCTGCACACGAAGAAGATGCCTCTTCCATCTGCAGGGGCGAAAGCTATCGTCTTCGCGTCTTTAGGCTCTATTAGCCCAAAAGTCTCGTCCGCATACGGATACTTGATATGGGTGACGCAAGTCAATTGGCAGTTTTCAGATATTTAAAAAACGCCATAGGAATATGGCGTTGAATCGAGTTCTACAAGCGCTAGCTCGCCTTGCGCGGAGACTCCTATGAACCTTAAGCCCGCTATTGGAAGTTGTATTGAAGTTCGCTTCCATACAAGGAGTCTCTGATCTTCAGAAATCCAACCTATAGACTTACTCCTATAGAATGAAAAGTACCCGCTGCCTTTCACAATTACAGATGCACGCTTTGTATTGACGAAATAGAATCTTTGATCCAAGGACAGCAACAATCGCTCTTTCGCGACCCACAAGAAGCGCTTATAGTATGGGAATGGAATCTTCAACTCGATGCGTGATTTGTTAACAATCAAGTCACCTCCTCTTAATTCGATCACGCCACCAGGATGCAATTGTGGAACGAAAAGCGACCCCGAAAGGCATAGCAAGATGGAGGCAATCATCTCAACCCCCCGCGGTCACGAGCTTTGCGCAAATATTTGGTCCAACCGAGCCCCTTCGGGAAAATGTGCTGGACAGAATCGTGCCGTAGGGCTTCCACCTTCTGGCAGTCCTGGTGCCTCCAACTCTCTGGAGGCGGATAGGATTGCGGGTTCTTGCGCAGCTGGGATGTGCGGTTTCGGTCACGGGTGTTTCTACCAGTATATGACAGCGGGCCCTGATTTCGGGCAGAATTACGTAGAAATCCGTCGAATTGGGGAAAAGTACAAGTCCAGAACGATATTCTAGTTAAAACTGTGAGGGATCTCCGGCGGAATCCTCGACTTGAAGAGTTCCATGGAGGGATTCCAAAGCAGAATCCTCGAACGGAGTGATTCCATGGTGGGATTCCAAAGCAGAATCCTCGGAATGAAGAGTTCCATGGAGGAATTCCAGAGCAGAATCCTGCCAAGATAATCCCCCAGGAAGGGTTTCTGCAGCACTTTTGCGACACTGGATCGCGGCCTGAGGTTCGGAACAGACGCCCTCCTTCTCCGCCGCCGGGCAGAGCTCCGTGGCCGTGGGATTTTGGTGGAAGTGCGAGGTTGAGGTCCACGGAGCGAGGGCGCGGCCTTGGGCGGCGGCGGAGAAGAACCTTCAGGTGCCCCGAGCCGTCTCCCTTGCGATGGATCTCATCCGCCGAGGATTCCCGGGTTTGAGCCGATATTCATTGGTATAATGCGAAGATCAGCGGAGAGATGGCTGAGTGGTCGAAAGCGCCCGCCTGCTAAGTGGGTATACGGTATCCGTATCTCGGGTTCGAATCCCGATCTCTCCGCCAGGCGACTTTTGACTTCTGGGAGGCCATCGTGAAAATCCTCAAGTCTGCGAGTTTTCTTGCCCTTACCTTTTTGGTCGCCTCCTCGGCTCTCGCCGGATCAGTCGACGCGTACCTCAAGCTCCGCAAGGCGAACCACATTTCACAGGCCGTGGGCGCTGAGGCGATCAGTACGTTCGTCGGCGAACGAACCATGGAAGTCGCGGGAGTCGTCAAGGGGGTTATCAAGGGCTCCGAGTTCTCCCACGTGGTGGTTGCCACCGAATCTGGCGACGTCTTTATCAAAGCCAAGGTGGTCCCCGATTGGCTTGGCATGGGTGATGTTGCCGCGCGGCTGATTATCAAGGCTCAACGCACTGAAGAAATGGGGTCTGTGAAAGCGGAACTCCTTGACTGTGCGCCGGAACGCGACATCGAAAAATACGATCCGAAGCCTCCCAAGACGGCGAAATCTGGAAAGAACCCGCTCAACGGTCCGATCGGCCAGAGCCCAAAATCCAAGCAGGAAGCAGCCAATTGGAATCTCCCGGCAAGCGATGCTGCTCCGTACTACGCTTCCTTCATCCGGAGCCAGAACAAAAAGGTGTCTGAGGCGGAAGCGATGCGGATCGCCCAAGGGATTATCGGATTCAGCCTCAAGTTCGGCGTGGATGCGCGGCTGATTATGGCGATGGTCCTTTGCGAGAGCAATTTCAACTCGCGAGAGGTAAGCCACACGGGTGCCACCGGATTGGGCCAGCTCATGCCGGGTACTGCTGCCGGTCTCGGCGTGACGGATTCCTTCAACATCGAGCAAAACCTGTACGGGACCGTAAAGCTCATCCGAGGGCATATCGACAAATATTCTCAAACCACCGATGGCGACTACGACAAGCTCATCTTGAGCCTTGCCGCCTACAACGCGGGGGGTGGCGCGGTGAGAAAATATGGCGGAGTGCCTCCATACCGTGAAACGCAGAACTACGTGCGGAAAGTCATGGCTTGGTACAACGCCCTCTGCGGAAGGTGATTACTTTCGAATCGAAGTGAAGTGAATCCTATCGCTGCGGGTTCTGGGCGGATCGAGAGTATACGAATCGTACGTGCAGATATCCCCAAATCCAGCTCGGTCGAGCAGATCGATAATTTCCTCGGTGGTATGCGCCCTTTGGATGTGGGTCTCTTGGTAGAACTGGCCCTCGACCCAAAAATCCATGTTCACCTTGATGATCCGGCTCGACTCATTGTAAGAGCCTTTCCACTTGTACTGAACCTTGCTCTTTTTGCGAGTGTCCTGCTGATCGAACATCTTCTGCTCGAACGCGTACGCCGTGTTGAGATCAAAAATGAAGCTAGCACCTGGCCGAAGGTGCTCGGATACTCGAGCAAAGCTCTTTCCAAGATGCCCAAGGTCCGTGATGTAGTTGAACGAATCGAAAAAGGAATAGGCCGCGTCGAACTGCGTTTCGAACCGAAATGAAGCCGCGTCGCAGGCAAGGTAATCGATTTCCCAGCCGAGAGAGGCGGCTTTCGCCTTGGCTTCTACGATCATCGGCTCGCTGAGATCCACCCCTGCCATTCGATAACCTCGGCGTGCGAGGCATTCCGTTACGTTGCCCGTGCCGCAACAAACGTCGAGGATGCGATGGGGTTGAACATCCTGCTGGCACAACAGCAGAAGATAGTATTCGGCCCACATTTCGTAGGGCACTGAACCCATCAATTCATCGTAAAAGGGGGCAATCGGACCAAAAGACGCCATCAGAAACTACATTCAATGATGCCCCAAATGGGGTTAGTTGTGATATTGTGTAAGAAGGACAGATATGAAAACGTTTGCAAGTCGCGCATTTACTTTGATCGAGCTACTGGTTGTCATTGCCATCATCGCTATTTTGGCGGCAATCTTGTTCCCGGTCTTCGCCCAGGCGAAGGAAGCCGCCCTCAAGACCGGATGCCTGTCCAATGCCAAGCAAATCGCCATCGCGCACACGCTCTACAACGATGAGTGGGACGAGACCCTGATGGTCATCAACGATATGACGGCAAGCTCCGCCACCCTTTGGGGATGGACTGGCAAACTCAACCCATACGTAAAGACCAAGACACGACAGGACACAGGCGTTTTCAAATGTCCATCCAGCCGATACCAGTTCGGCTTCATCTTCAACGCGTTTGCCATGAGCTTTACGGGAGGGCCGCTGAAGGACGACAAGGGCACAACCCTGATCTCTCAGGGAGACAAGAATTCGTCGATGTTCGCCGAGCCAAGCAAAGCAATCCTCGCTTTTGACACTGCGCGCCTGAACGGCATGGAAGCCTCCGGAACCAACACGCTGGGTTGCTCCTATAAAGGGAACCTCACCAATGCTGCCCAAGGTGATCCGGACGCGACCAACGAGAACTCAATCGAGCCCGATCCTAACGCCGTGTACACCGATCCCGACACGAATCAGAAGTACTATCGCAGCGGTTGGTATTGCGCACCGGTGTGCCTATGCATGACCACGTACAACAACCAAAAGATGTACGGCAGCCACAGGTTGGGTCAGGTCGTGGTATTCGGGGACAGCCACGCAAAGTACTGGGCGAACTGGCCAGGCAATGAGCCCAAACGAATGGGCTACATGGTTAAGTACGGCGTGCACTAATCGAGTTCATTGCCCCACCGTTCGCCTTCGCCGCGCATCTTGCGCCAAGCGTCGCGCCATCGATGGACATCCACCGGATCGATCATCGAGCGTGGTGTTCGCAGCTCGGCCGGGGGGATGGGCTGCAACGGCTTGGTGACTTCCGTTTGGTACCAATAGGCAACGGTGGAGATTTCAAGCGTCAGACAGTTGCTGTGCCCATGCTCAATTGATGCTCGCAAGCTCTTCTTGAAACGGATGGGGTCCTCCATGTGGAACCTGTAGCAGTGCGTCCGACCCAACCATCCGAAGAGTGGATCGCGGTTGATCCGTCCCGGGGCGCGAGCAATTCCGAAATACGGATGCAGATAGTGCTCATCCGGCCCCCACGCGGTGTTGAAGTAATCCTCAGTTCCCGTGCCGTGGGCAGATCCGGGCCACGGTTCGCCATCCACTAAGAACATGTCGTCGCCTTCGCCGTACCACAAGGGAGTCGGAGAGTTGACAAAGTAGTTCACGCCAATGTAGTGGCCTTCACCCTCGGCTCGACAGAAAACATAGTTGTTCTCGTCGGTTTGATTTTTCGAGAGGTTGCCCATCCCCCACTCGGTTTCCCTGTCGCCGTCCTCCGATTCTGGATGGGTGAGCTCCTGGTTGTACCAAGCGTGAAACCGCCCTTTGCCCGCCGGGAGCGTGGAGAATTCGTCGTAATCCACGTAAAAATAGAATGCCTTGGTCTCGTGGTCGCTCTGGTTCTCGACCTCGATCCGCGCGCCTTTCTCGAAGGGCATCGGGAAATAGCTAACGAGCGCGTGCCCTTCTCTCGGAGCAGCAGCGAGCGGCATCGATGCAAAGTTATAGCGCATTCCCCAGCCCTGGCCAAAGAAATCTCCGATCGGAGCCTCGACGCTGGGGAATGGGCTGCCGTCCCAATACATCCTCAGCACAAGGTTGCGTCGATGCATCGGGTCGTCGCTGGCAATCGTGACCCACATGTGCCGGATAATGCCTGCGCCTTCGATTTGAGCAAGCGTGTGCGTTTGGCGAGCCGGGATGACATGCCAATCCTCATTGCCGCCCGACACATCGAAACTGCTTTTGCGGCGGCTCCGTGCGTCAATAATGGTATCGATTTGCGACAAGGGCCCGTGGCTCATAGTAAACGATAATTTTCCCCAACGGCATACCCAATTCCTGTCCAATCGGTAAAACCATCAAGATGTGCGCAAAAATTCACTTGGAAGCCATAGGCACGAGTCCGAATGACTGCCAAATAGCCGAAGATTGCGGCGCTGATCAGATTGAACTGGTCGCTGCGATTGAATTGGGTGGACTCACACCGACTTCTGCAGTTGTCGCTCGATGCGTGCAAACCGTCTCGATCCCTGTATATGCCATGGTCCGCATTCGGGGCGGCGGATTCTGCTATTCGCGGGAGGAAATTGATCTGATGGCTCAAGATTCCCGCACCTGCATGGAAGCGGGAGCAGCGGGAATCGTCTTCGGCGCCGTAACACCTGCCGGAATGGTGGATCTGGGTGCTTGGAGTCAAATCCTCGATGCGGCGGGTGCTGGCGAACACGGATGCCATCGCGCGTTTGATGCGGTAGCCGATCGCATTTCGGCTTTGGATCAACTTGTTGCACTGGGCGTGGCTCGCGTCCTCTCAAGCGGCGGCGCAAAGACAGCTCTTCAAGGCTCTCCTCGGCTCCAAACGCTGATCCAAAATGCCCCCCCGTCCATCACCGTCATGGCGGCTGGTGGAATTCGGTCCCACAACGTGGGGGAAGTTGTTCGCCAGACGGGATGCACGATGGTCCACGCAGGTGCCCTGCGGGATGAGAACGACCTCACACCCGCAAGCGAAGTCTCGTACGGAAGCTACAAGGTGGTTGATTCGGGGCAACTGGCAAGCTTGCGAAATGCGCTCGACAACATCTCGGGTTTGTAGTTTGGCCTCGGGCCCGACGGCGGAACTCAGAACCGTAGGGTAAGTTAGCCTGAGTGCGAAAGGCATTCATTCTTGGCATGTGTCTCCTCCAATCCGCGGCCTTTGCGGATCGGTTGATTGAAATTCCCATCGGGCGAAAAATCTACATCGGAACCACCAAAATTGGCGACCAATGGAATCTCAGGAAAGCTGGTGATCACAAGTTTTCCCTTCGGGCACCAGTCTTGGAGAGCTACGAGATCGAGTTGGAAGGGATCAAGAGACCTGGCAGGGATTTCCGCGGAACACTTGGAGCTAGCTACCAGCTTGCGGTGCCCATCGTTGACTCGGTGCCTGGCATCTCTATTGGAGTGCGAGACGTCGCCAACGAAACTCCAGAGGGCTCCGCAGCATACTTAACCTCAACCTGGCTCATTGGCCTCAATGGGGACACAGTCGCGGATACGCCGGCTAATCTCACCCTTGGTCTTGGCACGGGTGGTCTGCGGGGTTTATTTGCGGGGTTCATGCTTCCGCTCGCGCCGCAAGTCCGCTTGATCGGTGAGCACGACACCCATCGTCTCAGCATGGGATTTGAACTCAGACCGGTTCGCGATCTCCAGTTGCAGTGGGTATTTCGGGAGTCGGAGACTCGGCTCGCAGCGTACTGGACCCTGCGGTTTTAAGAGGTAGCCCGTTGGCCGCGCACAGCGCTTGAATTCGCTCAGCCAGAATGTGTGCGAAGCGCTCCCGATGTTCGCGATCCCCTTCACCCTCCAGAGCGGTGCCCTCATAGGTGATCGGTTCTCCGTAGGCCACGGTAATTCGATGCCTACGCAATTTTTTGCCTTTGCCCAAGGCAATATGGCTCCCCACGATCCCCACGGGCACGACCTTGGCTCCAGTCCTTTTGGCAAGCATGGAAACGCCCAAATTGACCGCATTCATGGAAACCCCGTCTCCCCGTGTACCCTCCGGAAAGACCAAGACCGCTCGGTCTTGCTTGAGAAGTTCAATCGCGGTCTTGATTGCTTCGGTGTCACCGGTGCCTCGCCGGACCGGAAAGGCTCCCAAACTCCGGATGAGGGGTCCGAAGATCGGCGGCTTGAATAACTCCTCCTTCGCCATAAACGTGAGAGCTCTTCGAGTACCACAGGCGGTCGCGGGAGGGTCGAGATGGCTTACG
Organism: Armatimonadota bacterium; assembly: GCA_018268255.1. GTDB lineage: Bacteria > Armatimonadota > Fimbriimonadia > Fimbriimonadales > Fimbriimonadaceae > UBA2391. The sequence continues at coordinate 652,107 of JAFDWX010000001.1, forward strand.
TGGTTGGGGGCCAAGATGATGCCGCCGTCCATGGGCACATTGTGCTCGCCGACGGACTTTAGACCGCCGAGCAATCCAAAGAAGGTGCTTTTGACAACCCATCGGACCGTCCGATACCACCACGACCCTCGATTCCCCATCTCTGGGAACAAATACCCGAAACTCAACTTGCCGAAGACCGGTGCGTTCAGAAACGAGTTATGAACGGAGTGCGGGAACTGACTATTGGCAAGAGCGATCAGGGATCATCGGCACCTGAACGGACATTCACAAATCGTCGAAATAGACAACCCGGCGAACTTCTTCCAGCGAGGTGACCCCAGACAGCACTCGCTCCAAGGCATCCGCCTGAAGGGTCGAATACTGGGTTCCATCGACGTGCGCACCGATGACTTCCATGCTGGCTCGCTGAGCGATCAATGACTCCACAGTGCGATCCACCTTGATAATCTCGTGAACCGCGACACGGCCGCGATAGCCTGTGCTGTAACACTGGTTGCATCCCACGGGGGTGAAGACTGGCTCGTCGGAAATTGGCACGCGATAACGGCTGAACAGCCGAGTTTCCTCATCGGTTAGTGATCGCGGAGCTTTGCATTTCGGACAGAGCGTTCGTACAAGTCGCTGGGCTTGGACCCCGATCAAACATGTCGCCAGGAGCGAAGGCTCCACACCCATATCCATCAACCGCGGGACTGCCGATAGCGCATCGTTGCAGTGCAGGGTGCTAAAGACCATATGTCCAGTAAGAGCAGCCCGGATAGCGGTAGTTGCCGTCTCGCTATCGCGCACCTCACCGACCAAGATGACGTCGGGGTCTTGCCGCAAAATGGCTCGGAGTTGGGTTGCGAACGTCAGGCCGACTTTTTCATTGACCTGCGATTGGGCAATCCCGGGAAGTTCGTATTCCACTGGGTCTTCGCATGTCATCACATTGTTGGCACTGGTCTGCACCTCTCTCAAGGCAGAGTAGAGCGTCGTGGTTTTGCCGCTGCCAGTGGGTCCAGTGACCAAAAATAGCCCATAGGGTTTGTGGATAAGACTTCGGAAGATCTGCAGGTTCGAAGGCGTGAATCCGATCTCCTCCAACGCCTTCATCGCGACTTGGCGGTCTAGAATTCGCAGCACGATGCGTTGACCGTGGACGTTCGGTAGAACGCTCACACGCACGTCGATTGACCTGCGTCCCAAGGCGACACTCATTCGACCATCCTGCGGAGCGCGGTACTCAACCACATCCAATTCGCTCATGATCTTGATGCGAGTCACAAGCATGGAATGGAGTTCCTGCGGAATTTCTCGGAGTTTGATGAGCTGCCCATCAATGCGGAATCGGACCTCGACTTTGTCCTCGAAAGGTTCAACGTGGATGTCGCTGGCGTGCATCCGGATGGCGTCGGCCAATATCTGGTTGACGATCCCGATGACTGGCCGCGTCGCTTCCTCGGTCACATCGGTCGCTTTGGGTCCGGACTTGTCGCGAGTCCCCATTTCCGACATTGCCTGGGCCACATGGCGTTCCATGCCGGATCGGATCGGTTTGCCCGCCGCAAAATCCTCAATGAGAAGCTGCAGGCGCTCCTCGGAAGCTAGGACAGGCTCGACCCGCATCCCCGACAGAGCCTTTGCCGCCTCTACAACGTCGTAGGTGGGGCAGTTGCCGTAAGCCACCAACAGCAGGTCACCGCGAACCTGCACAGGGAGCATCTGGTATTTGACGCAAGCCTCGATGGGGATTCGATGCACGGCGGCCATCTCAGGGGGGTCTTTCTCCAGCATCCATGGGGTCATGTGGTGCTGCGCCGCCAGAGCATGCAAGAGTTTTTCCTCGCTAATGTAGCCTTGATCGATGAGGATCTGGCCCAATTTTCGCCGGGTTGTGCCTACCAATTGGTCGGCTTGCTGGAGTTGCTCCTGAGTAATGAGGCGGCGGGCGGCGAGAATTTCTCCGAGCTGGCTTTCGGTCGGCATAGCAATCACTGGTGGGCACAACTTGCCCTGCAATGATTATCGGGTTGCACGGGGCTTGTCCAGAGAGCTTGGATTGCAGACCTGAAATTCTGATCCAGCCTCAGCCTAACGCTTGCACAACCCGAGATTCCCAACTCGGATCCCCAATTGAGTTTCGAGGATGGAAATTACAGATAGCTCCTCGTCGGCATTTGCTGCTAACAACGGCAACCGGACCGCGGCATCTCCGATGACTCCCCAGTGCTTCAGGACCCCCTTGTGCACCTGCGGTTGAGGGACCGACCGGATGGTGCTGAGAACTTCTGAGAGCAACTGGAACTTGCATTCGGCAGATGCGCGGCTCTCTGGACCACCCCACTCAGAAACTATCTGCGCGAGCCACTGCGGCACCACGTTTGCGGCTCCACTGATGCTCCCCGACCACCCGTGCTCCAGCGCTTCAAGAAGGAGTGTCTCGTCTCCAACGAATAGGCGATGGTCCTTGCCTAACGCACTGCGATAGGTTTCTAAATTTTCCCGTTCGCCACTGCTGTCCTTGAGTCCAGCAAATTGCGGATGTTGGGCTAAACGCTGGAAAATCTCTGCTGAGATTCGAAAGCCGTTGTATTTGGGGAAGTTGTAGATCAATACGGGAATCGGAGATTCGTCGAGCAAGGATTCGAGCCAGGCGGCCATCGCCGATTCCTCTACCTTGAAATAAGTTGGCGGCATAACAAGCAACCCTGCCGCGCCGAACTTTGCAGCCTGGTAGGCCAACCAACGAGCTTCTGTTAAGGCATTGGTCGCAATTCCTAGAAGAATCGGCAAGCCATTCGAAAGCGCTACAGCTTCGCGAATGAGGTCTCGCTTTTCCACTGCAGCGAGTGAGGGGCCTTCTCCGTTTGTTCCGGCGACCACCACTCCGGCACAACGGGCCGCCTGGAAAAATGCGAGCAACCTAGCCACGGAAGGGTAGTCGATCTCGCCCGATTCCGTAAAGGGTGTCACCATCGCGGGCATCACACCCAAAGGCACGCTCATACGGATATTCTAGCCTTGTGAAGTTGGTGAATTGGACAGTCGATTACGGTTCCGGCGCGAAGGAGATCACCGTGCCCCACGGATGGGGGCAAGACGTCGATATCCGGTGGGAAGGCCCAGCCACGTATCGCGCTTCCTTCACCTGTCCCACGGACAACCCGGTGATGAGGTTCCACGGAGTCTCATACCTTGCTGCGGTGAAAATCAATGGTGGGGAACCATTCACACACGAAGGGATTTGGGACGCCTTCGATGTACCTGTCAGAGCTAAGGCTGGGGCGCAGGTCGAAGTTGAGGTCCAAGTGATCAAGAACGGAGGTGTTACGTTCCCCGTCCGAGATGTACTGAGCGGATTCTATCCGTACGTTTTTAACACTTTCGGCGGCATTTTCCGTGACGTTGAAATCGTCGCCGGGGCGCCCGAGGCCGCGCCCTCGCTCCTCCTTCGTCGGAGTTCCGCCCACCCCGACGCCGATCCATATCGCTGGAAAGGAAACTATGTGCGGGGCGTGCTCACCTGGGGCTGGTATCCGGAATTCCCACATTGCAACCCGGACTTGGCGACCATACAAGGGGAACTGGATCAGGTCGAGTCCCTGGGATTCAATTTGGTGAAGTTCTGCCTGTGGATGCCGCCCCACGCTTATCTGGAAGAGATGGCAAAGCGCGGATTGGCAGCGTGGCTGGAACTTCCGCTCTGGGATCCGTCCGAGGACCCGATTCACCAAAAGAAAATGGCGGATGAGATCATCCGCATCGTTGAGCAGTACAAGAATCATCCCAACGTGCTGATGTGGACCATCGGCTGTGAACTGAGCACCTCGACCTCACCGGAATTCCGTCGTGACTTGGTGCAGAGAGTCGTGGATTTAACCGGCTGTCCGTGGGTGAAAGACAATTCCGGCGGAGCCGAGATGTACGGCGGAGATCCTCGCGAGTTCGGCACCTTTGACGACTTCCATCCCTACTGCGACACACACTACTTCCCAGTTGTTCTAGATTCCTTGCTTCCGGGTCCCCGAGAGTCGCTTCCGATCTTTCTGGGTGAAACGAACGACTATGATGTCCATCGGGATCTTGCCCGGATCAAAAATCTCGATCCATATTGGGCGTCAGCGGACCCAAGCTTGAATGACCAGGGCGTTCGGTGGCAATTTGATCTGCCGGACCTCCTGGCTGGAGGCACGCCATTGGTCAATCAGCCTGAACGGAGTTCGAAGCTGGAAGTCGCGAGCCACCAAAAGTCCGTTTTCATCAGGAAGTACGTGAACCAAGCTTTCCGAGGCAGGGAGAAAATTCGAGGGTTTGTCATAACCGGTTGGAGAGACACTCCGATCGCGGGCTCGGGGATGCAGTTGGATAATGGCTCCCTCCGCTTTACTCCGGAGGAGTTGGCGGATTGGAACAAACCGGATTGCTTCTATCTCATTCCTCGGCGGAGACCTCCCTTTACGGACGGCGGCAATCGCCCGGGTTGGCAAGATCCGTTCACCCATTTCGAGGGACCCGTTGTTCTCAAAATCGGGATGCACAGCGAGTTTGGTTTGGGTGGAGAGGTGCAGTGGTCGTTGGGTGAACACTGCGGATATTTATCCGCTAACCTCCGTGCACTTGAGTCCAGGGAGTTGGGCCAAATCGTGGTCGAAGGACTTCGACCTGGACGGTACGAATTGTCGGTCGGCACCCAACGCTGGCCGATCACGGTCGTCCCGAAGCCAGAGTGGCCCTCGCGTGCGATGTGGCACCTTGAGGATCCGTATGACAAGGCTCGAATCAAGCTGGCGGATGGTCCCCTCGTGCTGAAGATCGGGGGAGACCCTCCGCCGTGCGATCAGAGCGGAATCTGGTTACCGATTGGGAGCCATCAAACTTCTCGAAAGCCGTTCTGGCGCGAATGCATCCACGAATTCGCCGGCAACTCGCCGATAGCGGAACTTGAATTCCAGTGGGAACAGATGCTCGCGATCGGGAGCGAAGGTGTATTGACCCAACATCTCCAGCCCCATGATGCCGCTCAAGTCGAGACCTGGATGACTCGCATCGATACTCGCAACTACGCGGAAGACCCAGTTGTGGCGCGAGTTCAATGCGGTCCGGTCTCACAGATTTGGTGTGCGCTGGATCTCTTTGGCGGCTCAGGCGTTCAGCCGTACGGGCTCAACCAGAACCCAGCCGGAGCAACGGTGCTCGGACGCCTCATGGATTTCCTGGAATCTTGCCGGTAGGACGGCACTTTCCACAACAACTTGCGCCCAGCAGCCGTAGAGGGATGAAGAATGGAAGCAACTGCACAATCGTCTGTTTCACAGGCAGCACATCGACGGGTTTCGATCCGTAAGTACACGGATCGGCCTATCCCTCGCGAAACGATCGACGCGATTCTGACCACCGCCAGCAAGGCCCCATCTCCTTGGAATGTGCAACCTTGGAGGGTGATCGTTGTTACCCAGCCCGAGACCAAGCAGAAACTCATGGAAGCCGCCTTCAATCAGGCACAAGTGGGTGCGGCGGCGGCGGTATTTGTGGTGTACAGCGACATGCGAGATGCTCTCGCCGATCCGATAGAGTTCATTCATCCTGGGATGGGCGATCGTCGAGACGCTACCAGACTTCAGATCCAGCAGGTATTTGAGAACATGGGCGAAGAGCGAGCCGATCAGTGGGGATTTGCCGAATCGAACATCTTTCTTGGCTATCTTCTGCTCGCAATTGAGGAGCACAACCTCGGGTCCTCACCGATGCTCGGATTCGATGCGGCCAAAGTGAAGGAGCTCTTTGGATTGCCAGAGCACGTCACTCTGCCGGCGATCGTCGCAGTCGGCGAGAAGGCGGAAGAAGGGTTTCCCCAGTTCCGCCATGAGTTAAGCCGATTCGTAACCTATATCTAATCGATTTGAATAACGGGTGTTCCGGCGTCCAGACGTCCGGTCACCCGTTTTGTCTCTCCTGCAGGGCCTCTCAAGTTGAATTCCGCCGACTCGGCCGGTTCAAACCACTCGACAGTAACGGTATCTCTCGGATCGTAGTTGCAGTCGGTGTCTTGTCCCATCGGAATGATTGAATTCGGACGCACCAGGAGCGGCAAGCTCAAAGGTCCATGGGTTTGCTTGACCCAGCGAGGTCCCTCCACCACGGAACGATCAATGAGGGAGGTCCACCTCCCCTCTGGAACATAGAAGGTGACCTCACCCGATTCGGTGAATACTGGCGCGACCAGCAGCGAATCGCCGAGCATGTACTGCCGATCCACGACGTCGCAAGTGGGGTCGTGTGGGAATTCGAGATGCATGGCACGCATCATCGGAAGTCCCTGCTCGTGAGCGTCGTTCGCGACCGCCCACAGGTAAGGCATCAGCCTGTTTTTGAGTTTTACAAAGAACCTCAGGACATCCACTGCCTCGTCATCGTAAACCCACGGCACTCGGTACGACGCGCTCCCATGGAGACGACTGTGAGATGACAGGAGCCCAAATGCGACCCATCGCTTGTAGAGGTGGGCTGGAGGCAGACCCTCGAACCCACCGATATCGTGGCTCCAGAAGCCAAAGCCGCTCATTCCCAGCGAAAGCCCGCCTCGTAAACTCTCTGCCATGGCCTCAAAGGTGCTCCAGCAGTCTCCTCCCCAATGAACGGGGAATTTCTGCCCACCAACGGTGGCAGATCGAGCGAAAAGCACTGCCTCACCTTTGCCTCGCTTCTCTTCTAGGACCTCAAAAACGGCCTGGTTGTACAAGTAGGTGTAGAAGTTGTGCATCCGCTCCGGATCCGACCCATCGAAGTAGGCAACATCGGTCGGAATTCGCTCGCCAAAATCGGTTTTGAGTGCATCGACGCCTTGGTCGATGAGCGCTGCCAGCTTCGATTGGAACCACTTCTTTGCGTTCGGATTGGTGAAATCCACCAGGGCCATGCCTGGTTGCCACATATCCCACTGCCAAACATCCCCATTAGGCTTACGAAGCAAATAGCCGTGCTCCAATCCTTCTTGGAACAGAGCCGATGCCTGGGCAATGTAGGGGTTGATCCATACGCAGACCTTCAGTCCCTTTTGGTGCAGGCGGTTCAACATACTGGGCGGATCGGGGAACACGGCTGGGTCCCATTCAAAATCGCACCAGTGCATCTCGCGCATCCAAAAGCAGTCGTAGTGGAAGACGCTCAGCGGGATGTCTCGGTCGGCCATGCCCTGGATGAATTCATTGACCGTGGCTTCGTCGTAGCTCGTTGTGAACGATGTCGAAAGCCAAAGCCCGAACGACCACTGTGGAGGCAGAGCTGGCTTTCCTGTGAGGTCGGTGTATCGCATCAACACTTCTTTGGGACCAGGTCCAGCGATAACCATGTACTCCAGCGACTCGCCAGGAACACTGAATTGAACTAAGTTCGTCCTCTCTGAGCCGACCTCGAATGAGACCTTTCCGGAACTGTTCACCAGAACCCCATACCCTTGGTTGGTCATATAGAACGGAATGTTCTTATATGCCTGTTCGCTGTTGGTCCCTCCATCCTCGTTCCAGATATCCACGGTCTGACCGTTCTTGACAAACGCCGTGAATCGCTCACCCAAACCGTACACGCACTCGCCAACTCCAAGGCCCAATTTCGCCATGAGGTGCTTGCCGCCCGGCTCAAGTTCCATCATCGCCAACCCGCGACAGGGACTGGTGGTCAGGCTCCTGCCGTTGAACTCAAACTCAAGGGTCCAAGGGTTCTTTCGGACGATCGCTTTGAGGCCTCCGGACGAGATCTCAAGCCGATCTTCGAACTGAGAAACCTGGAAGTGCCCCTGTTCCTCGTATAGGTTAAAATGCGGGCCGGAATCCGAAACTCCTCGGAAATGCTCCGCCTTTACCGCGATCACATTTTCGCGGGGTGCGCGAAGGGTAACCGTCAGTGCGGGTCCCGCGAGAGTATCTCCCCGATGCCGAATAGCATGGCAGGGGACCAGAATTTCGACTCGATCAGGGAAGACCTGAATCCTGTTGGCTTCTGCAGCGTAATGTGGGGTCACTCCTTCGCGGTGGAGCCAGTTGCCGTCCGTGAACTTCATACCAATTCCCATTTTGCCAAACGTCACCTTTCCAGGTACGAGACAACAGCGTCTCTCTGTCAAATCGGGTATCCCGTGAGCGTATGGAAAACGCCCTGGTAGGCATCATCATGGGGAGCAAGAGTGACTTGGAGACAATGAGGCCATCTGCTGAGATCCTTCAAGAGCTGGGTATCTCGTTTGAGATGGATATCGTCTCTGCCCATCGAACTCCATTAAAAATGGTCGACTACGCCCAGACCGCCCGATCGAGGGGCCTCAAGGTCATCATCGCCGGCGCTGGAGGTGCCGCACACCTTCCAGGGATGGTCGCCAGCCTCACGACGTTGCCAGTCATCGGTGTACCTGTTCAATCTAAAGCCATGAGCGGGCTGGATTCCCTTTACTCCATTGTCCAAATGCCCGCCGGAATACCTGTGGCAACGGTGGCTATCGGCAGCGGCAAGAACGCAGGGCTCCTCGCTGCTGAGATTATCGGTGCGTTTGACCAGAATGTTGCCGAACGCCTTGAAGACTTCCGGCATCGCCAGACACATGCGGTCGAACAGGATTCTGAAACCATGAGGTCCTGAACACTCGCATCGAAGTCCAGCAAGATACCTAGGTCTTTTTTTGAGCCCGGAACGATATCCTGTACCATATCCACGTGAGGTGGAGGTACGTCGTCGTGCATGTCACTAAGAGAGGAGCCGTTTTCGGAACAGCCGTGCTGGCATCTGCCGCACTGGGAGCTGCTCCGTTTTCGGCTGTCGTCGTGCCCAACGAATTCGAAAATCACACCACGGGGTACCTGGCAGAACCCATCCTCTTTCGAACCGCTGGAGGCGTTCGATCCCAGATCATCATCCGCCAAAGCGAGCTTTCCGGAGTAGCCATTGGTTCACGAATCAGAGGAATTCGTTTTCGTGCTGGCGATCCCATTCCAGGCACCATCCAATCCTCCAATTTCTATCCGTTCGGAAATGTGTATCACAACCAGTTAAGGGTCTGGCTGGGACAGACAGGAAAACTCGCGACCGCACTCGATCCAAAGTTCTCCTTGAACTATCCCAAGGATCGCACACAGGTTCGCGGCACGTTGACCCAATTCAATACCTTTGTCACCCAAGCCGGGACTCTTGACCTTTCGGACACGCTTGGCGAATTCGGCCCGGTCATTTGGTTTGATGCGCCCTACACCTACAAAGGCGGAAATCTCTACATCGAGCTTTCTCATACGGGCGCCGATGCAAGTGCCAGCGATCCTTTCCTACCTTACGAGCCCGCACCCTACGATAAGGTTTATGGCGGGATATTCGCCTACAGCGCAACGGCCGGAACGGCTGTGAGTGCCTTTCGTGTGCCGGTGGTGCAGATCGTTGCTCAGCCTCGCGAGAATACGAAGGGACAGTGGGGCAAACAGCTTAAGGAATACGACCCTGCAACCACCCAATACAAGCAGGTCTCAATCTATACCGACTTTGGAGCGGGCTTGCGGGCTGATGGCTCGATCGGACTATTTGGGAGCACAGACAGCCAGACTTCCCAGGTCCCGACCGGACCGTTCTCGCGGATTTCGGTGGGACATCGGTTTGGCGTGGCGCTTCGTCTGGACGGGTCCCTTGCGGCGTGGGGTCACTCTGAGTCCGGACAGACTCAAATCCCTAGCGGGCAGTTTGTCGCCGTGGAAACGGGTCCCGATTTTGGGCTTGCCCTTCGACCCAACCGCAAGGCCGTCTACTGGGGGCCGACCAAGAACGGAGTCCAGAACGTCCCCGATGTCAGATTCCGTCAAGTTGCTTGCGGCCAATCGTTTGCCATTGGTCTAAAGCTCGATGGAAGCCTCATCGCGTGGGGGATTCAGCCCAGCGGTTCAACCGTTTTCTCCTTGCCCAGTGGACCCTTTACGGCGGTTTACGCCCATGCAGATTACGCCGCCGCGATCCGTTCCGACGGCTCTGTGGTCTGCTGGGGCACCAAGCGGTTTAACCTCAATGAGCCACCAGCTGGCCTGATTGCCGAGGAGCTTGATCTTGGGCCAAACCACGTGGCCGCCAAGAATAAGCAGAAACATGCTGTCGTGTGGGGGAGCACTTCCTCCGGCGAAGATGAGGTTCCCAAGGATCCCATCAGCGAAATCGAAGCTTTTGATAGCGGGTGTATGGCCGTCATGTCGGCGGAAGCGACCAGCGTTGATGGTGCCATCGAGTTTGATGGCTTTGCGGCAGACCCCAGCACAATCCCTGTTCACGTGAATTTCCGGAATGCAACAGACGTCGGGGACGGGGATTTTAGCGTCAACAACACGGGCACGTTCTCATTGCTTTCGCCCGTTCCAGACGGCACCTATGACATTCAGTTCACGGCTCCAAAGTATTTGAGCCATACCGAACCGGGATCCAATGTGAACAATACGGGAACGTTCCTTAAGTTCACCATGTACGCCGGAGACGTGGATGGCGATAACGCTGTCACCGTTTTCGATTACCTGGAAATGTCGAATTGCTTTGATACATCAAAGGGCGATGCCAAGTACAACGATATGTGTGATTTTGACGGAGACGAGTCGATCACCATTTTCGATTATTTGATCCTGAGTCGAAACTTTGATAAGGTCGGAGACTAAAGACCCTTGACTCCGACTTGGATCAGAGGTATCATGGCAAGCGCTGGAATCGGCGTTGATTGCCGTTGTACGGAGCCCGTTAAGGCGGGTTGCTTAGAGCGGTTAGTCACACGATCCGGCAAAATTTACAAACTACCGGGTTTGACTTAAACAAAGACTAACGATGCCACTGGACAAGCAGATTAAATCAAAGGTAATCGAAGACTACCGCACCAAGGACGGAGACACGGGTAGCGCTGAAGTGCAAATTGCACTCATGCAGGCTCGGATCGCCCAGATTACGGACCACCTTCGAACTCACAAAAAGGATTTCCACAGCACACGAGGATTGCTCCTTTTGGTCGGCAAGCGCCGACGCCTTGAGGGATATCTGCGACGAAAGGATATTACAGCCTATCGCGCCCTTATCCAAAAGCTCGGTATTCGAGAAGTCAAGCCTCGATAATTTAGGAGGCAAAAATGATTCACTCCCACGAGTTCGTGGTTGGAGGTAAAACCTTCAGCCTCGAGACTGGTCGTGTTGCCAATCAGGCGGGAGGCTCGGTGCTGCTAGGCATGGGCGAAACCGTTATCCTGGGCACGGCCACCATGTCCACCAATGCCCGAGAAGGCATTGACTTTCTACCCCTCGTCTGCGATTACGAAGAGCGCAAGTACTCGGTCGGCAAAATTCCTGGCGGCTTTATGAAGCGCGGCGGGCGACCCAGCGAGAAAGCAACGCTGGTCAGCCGACTCATCGACCGACCTATTCGACCCCTGTTCCCGAAAGGACTCCGCAACGATGTCCAAGTCATTGCGATGCCGTTCGCAGTCGACCAAGCCTGCCCGCCGGATGTTCTTTCGATTAACGCGGCTGGTGCAGCTCTGGCTGTCAGCGATATCCCGTTCCAAGGCCCCATCGGTGGCGTTCGGGTCGGATTGATCGATGACGAACTCGTTCTCTTCCCAACTCAGGAGCAGATTCAGGCATCCAAGCTCGACCTTTTGGTCGCAGGACACGCCGGTGCAATCTCCATGGTCGAGGCAGGCGCAAGTGAAGTCACCGAAGAGGTGATGATCAAGGCGCTGAAATTTGCTCACGAAGCAATTCAAGCGATCTGCAAAGAGATCGAAGTTTTCGCCAAGAAAGTTGCCAAGCCCAAGCGCGAGGTCAATCTCCAACTGGTGGACAAAAAGCTCCTCGCCGAGATCGAAAAGGGTTCCGGTAAGGACATCGCTGATGCGATTGTCAACCCAGACAAGGCTTCTCGCGAATCTGCGTTGGGCGAACTGACCAAAGAACTGGTCGCCAAGTATTCCGAAACCTATAAAGCTGACCCTGAGAAGGTTGCTCAGCTGCCAGAAGCTGTCGATAAGGTCATCAAAGACACGGTTCGAAAGCTGATCATCAGCGAAGGCAAGAGACCAGACGGACGAGGACCAAAGGACATTCGCAATCTGGAGGCCATCGCTGGCCTTCTGCCGAAGGTCCACGGTTCCGGCTTGTTCACCCGAGGTCAAACTCAGGTCATGACTGTTGTGACGCTGGGACTTCCCGGTGATGCCCAGGTCATCGACGGATTGGAAGACGAGCCAGATAAGCGCTACATGCACTTCTACAACTTCCCGCCGTACTCGGTTGGAGAAGTTCGTCCGCTTCGCGGGCCGGGCCGAAGAGAAGTCGGCCACGGTGCTCTCGCCGAGCGTGCGCTCCGTGCGGTCGTGCCCGTCGACGATCCAGAGTTCCCATACACCCTCCTGCTGATCAGTGAGGTTCTTGAGTCCAACGGTTCCACATCGATGGCTTCGGTTTGCGGCTCGACGCTTGCGCTGATGGATGCTGGAATCCCCATCAAGGCTCCAGTCGCTGGTATCGCTATGGGCTTGATGTCCGATGGCAAGAAGTTCACCGTGCTTACAGATATCCAGGGCATGGAAGACTTCTGCGGCGACATGGACTTCAAAGTCGCCGGAACTCGAGACGGCATCACCGCACTCCAACTCGACACGAAGCTCGATGGAATTCCCGACAAGGTTCTTGCCGACGCACTCGCCCAGGCGAAAGATGCCCGATTCAAGATCCTCGACGTGATCGATGCCGAAATTCCGGCTCCGCGCACGGAAATCAACGTAAACGCTCCACGCGTGACGACCATTCAGATCAATCCCGACAAGATCGGTGCACTGATCGGACCGGGCGGCGCTACGATTCGCAAGATCACTTCGGAGACCGGTGCCACCATCGACATTCAGCAGGACGGCCGCGTGTTGATCGGTGCCAACGACGGAACCGTCGCTAACGCCGCGATCGAACTGGTCAAGGCTATCACCGCGACGGCAGAAGTGGGTGCCCTGTTCAAGGCCAAAGTGTCGCGTCTTATCGGACGTGGTGCGCTTGTCGAGTACATGCCCGGTAAAGACGGCATGATTCCGACAAACCAGATCACGGTTCCGGCACCTCGGCGCCCAGACGACGTTCTGAATGTAGGTGACGAAGTTAACGTCAAGGTCATTCAGGTGGACGCACAGGGTCGGGTGGACTTCACCGCAATCGGTTTGGAGCAGTCACTGCCCGCACTTGCCGCGAATGAATCGGCTGAGGCGCCACCACTCGAGTCGGGTGGAGGCGATAGAGGCGGTCGCTTCGGCGGCGGAGGCCGTGATCGAGACCGCGGACGGGGTGATCGAGATCGGGGCCGTGGAGATCGCGGCGGAGATCGAGGTGATCGCGGGGATCGAGGCGACCGAGGCGGTGACCGCGGCGGAGATCGATACAATCGCGGCCCAAGGACGGACGAACGCACGGAGTCGGCTCCCCAATCGGCTGTAACTGAACAACCCGAAGATGATTCGACTTCAGTGCCGAGTTCGTTCCCAAAGAAGAAAGCAAACAGTGACGAAGTCAACACTCGATTTCGCCCAAGACGTTAGGTTCTTGTAACCGCAGACGCAAAAATCGGCCCAGACAACGCTTGTCTGGGCCGATTTTCTTTTGATTTGACAAGGAAAAGTGCCAGGACTATGGTCCCTTCAGTGCAAGTTCTTTATCAATGCTTTAGAAAAGGTTGTATCCTATGTACACGAATTGAAACGAGGTTTGTTCCACGATAACGCCTTGAAAATTCGATGAATCCCGTTCCTACCGGGGGAGCATTCGTGAGATGCGGGTAGTGCGGATTCTGTGCTTAAGGAGGAAAAATGAACGGCTCAAAGCCATCTATGGCAACTGCACTCCGGACTATCGGTTTCGGTGCACTTGCGTTGGCAGCAGCTACGGCGATGGCCCACGGGGCAGATGAAGCGAACGGAATGTACGCTCAGAACCACGTGGCAAATCTTGCGAAGAGCAAGTCACCCATCATCCGAAGTTTGGCTGATCAACTCAAGGATCGATCCGGCTGTCCCGGCTCACCATTACTTTCGGAATTCCGCTATGACGGAACTCCCGCTTATGGCCAGGCGATCCCCTTGCGCTTCGACGTGATGAACCTCATCGACGGCGATGTGAAAGTGGAATGGCAGGTCTCTCGCGGAGTTCGCGTAGCAAAGGTTCCACAAAACTTTGTTGGAAAGTTCAAAGCGGAACAGGCTTACAGCTTCGATTCCGCTATTGTGATTGACCAGCCCGGCTACTACGAAGTAACCGCTAAGGCCCATCACGATGAGAAGAATGAGTTCAGCTACTGGACTTCCCGAACCTTCTACATTTACGCAGACCAGACCGGAATTCGCATCTTCGATCAAAAGCAGCTCGCCGATCCGGCAGCCGCGCTGAAGACCGAAGCTGGAGCTCCCGCAATTGCCAAGCCAGGCGAAAGTTCAAGCCACAAGCTGATGGACGCAAGCTGGACGGTTAAAGGCAACGATAAAGAAACAGAGTTCAGTGACGGAATCGTGGGTAACGCCACGACCACCATCAATGGAACCTGGTGGTATCGAAACCAGAACAACACTTACACGAACGGCTACGGAACCATCGTGTACTTCTATGATCAGAACTCCATTGTTGGCGATACCTATTTGGGGCAAGCAGTCGTTGACGGTAACGGTAATTACTCGTTCACGTTCAGCAACGTGGAGCACGGCGCTTTTGATGGCGGGACAGCTGACGTTTACGTCCAGTTCCGATCGGATAACGGCGCCATTCAGGTGAAGAACTACGGCGGCGGCACCTACACCTCGACGAGCGGTGTGCAGTGGGCCAACATCGGAGGCGGCACCTACAACGCACCCACATGGGTGGCTGACTGGGGCACCTTCGGCGTCTCGGATAGCACGGAGCGAGCGTTCCAACTCTGCGATACGATCAGCGGAGCCTGGGCTACTTCGAACTATGGATTAGGCCACGATGTTCACTACACTCACCTTGAGTGGCAGCTCGGCAAGAACGACGTCTGGCCAAACTACACTGGCAGCGACGACACCGTTCACATCAGCGACTACGACTACTATTCAGATGATGTTATAGATCACGAGTATGGCCACAGCCACATGGATTCGGTCTATTCCGATTCCTACTGGCCGCCAGGAGCTGGTGGTTCGCACAGTGTTACCGGCCACTATACGGAAGGACTCGCGTGGTCTGAAGGCTATGCAACCTACTACTCGGCCTACTGCACTGCATGGGACGGCACCTACAGTTGGTTCCACCCAACCGCTGGTTTCACGTTCAACTACGAGACCAACTACGACGGACACGGTAGTGCCAACAGCAACTCTGATGGTGCTTCACTGGTCGTCGGCGACTACGGTTTTGACACCGAATCGGCCGTCCAGGGCATGCTTCTGGACCTCGGCGACACTACTAACGCGGCTGACTTCGACTGGCTAAGTGGAAAGCAAGGCGTCATCTATGACGTGATGCGAAACTACGATCCAGCTGGTGCAGATACTCGCTGCGGATCGGTTCGACACTTCTACCAAGGTTGGAAGGATCGCGGCTGGGCCAACATCCCACAGCTGAATGGCGATATGTGGAACCATGGCATGAATATGGGATGGGCTAATTCCAACATTGGAATGTCCTACCAGTATGCCTACTCCGGAACATGGTATCGAAACGGATACGGCTCAGCGGCTGTAACGGTTAAGAACTATGGCAGCCAGAACCGAACGGTTAATCAACTATGGCTGTGGCTCAGGGGCCCCAATGGAGAACGATACGACAACGGCGACCAATTCGGCGCTGACGGCACGTTCACGTTAACCCCCGGCGGAGACCATTACTTCTTTAGCAACACTTCGCACATCCTGCCGAACCACCGAGTACTAGGTTCTCACTCGATTACCTACGGTATGTACGATCAGAATGGCGACTGGCGAGAGCTTCTGCCCGCAGAAGGCGGATCTGCTTCGGTTCTTTATCGAACCGTGGTTGCGGACACCGACATGGCTGACTACTGCAATGCTCAGGATGATGGAGCATATCAGGCCAGCACAACTTCCTTCCACGTTACGGCGCAGGCTGACGACTATGATGGCGGCATCTACTCGTACTGGGTTCAACTCGGTACTGCGGCAGGTTCCGGCAACATCATGGCTTGGGTGGAAACAGTTGCACTGAACCAGACCAGCTTCGACAAGACCTTCACGGGACTTTCGATTACTCCTGGTACCAAGGTCTACGCAACCGTCGTAGCTCGCAACACGGACGGATATGATCGATGGGCTTACACTGATGGTATCTACTGCAGTGACCAAACGGCTCCGATCAACGTGACCGTGACCGATGATGGCACTCAGACTTCCGATGGCGATTCGCTGCACTTCGTGGCGACCGGACAAGAAGTCGAAAGTTACATCACCCACTACTGGTATCGCATCTACGACGACCTCAGCAACAACATCCGAAACTGGACGCAGATTGCCACCGGCAATATCACCAGCTGGGATTACACTGCTACGGGTCTCACGTTGACGCCGAACACCCGAACGTACTACATCCAGGTCGCCGTGCAGAACGCAACTGGCTACTATGGATATGCCAATACCAATGGTATCAAGTACGTTCCGCCCACGATCACAGTAAGCGGTAAGGTCAATCTTCCCGACACGGTGGAGAATGGCAAGACCATCTACATCTGGGTGAAGGATGCTGGCCCTGGCGGCAGCTACTACGAGTTCTACACTCGTACGTTGGATGCCTCTGGCAAGTTCTCCTTTGGCACGACGCTCACTGGCAACAGGGGCATCATCATCGGAGTAGCCAAGCACCTTTGGAAACAGGTTAACGCTAACCTGGTATCCGGTGGCGTGAGTGGCCTGACGTTCAACATGATCAACGGTGACGTTGACTGGAATTCTGACAACGCGATTACGGTCTTTGACTATCTGAGACTTTCGAACGCGTTCGACACCGTTCCTGGCGACGCCAACTGGGATGAGCAGGCAGACCTTGACGAGGACGGAGTGGTCTCAGTCTTCGACTACCTGATCCTGTCCAATAACTTCGACAAGTTCGGCGACTCCTAAGTCCACGCTCTAATCGAAGAAAACCGGGGCGGCTCCTATTCGGAGCCGCCCCGGCTAATTTGTGCTTCAAATGAACTACTTGGTAATCAGGTCAGTGCCGACGTACGATTGAAGAGGCTCAGGAATCCTGATCCCGATGCCTGGTTCATAGAAAGTTTCCAAGAGCACTGCGAATAGCCTTGGCGTGGCCAGCCCTGAACCATTGAGCACATGCGCGAACTCTGGCTTTGCGCCTTGTTCCCTTCTGAATCGTATATTGGCTCTCCTGGCTTGGAAGGCCTCAAAATTGGAGCAGCTTGAGATTTCCAGATACTTCTGCATCGCCGGGGACCAGATCTCGATGTCGTAGCACTTCGCATTGCTGAAACTCATTTCCGGTCCGCACAGCAACACCACTCGGTAGTGCAATCCGAGAGTCTGCAAGACGCTTTCGGCATCGGTAACGAGTGTCTCCAGTTCGTCGTAGCTCGATTCCGGTGTGCAGAGTTTGACTAGCTCGACCTTATCAAACTGGTGCACGCGTTGGATTCCCCGAGTGTCCTTTCCGGCTGCGCCTGCCTCCTTCCGAAAACATGCGGAGTATGCGGCCATTCGTATCGGCAAGTCCGCGACATCGAGGATCTCATCCCGATACAAGTTCGTCACAGGCACTTCGGCTGTGGGGATAAGATAGAGGTCCTCTTCGACCTTGTAAAGGTCCTCCTCGAATTTTGGTAGTTGGCCTGTCCCTCGCAACGAAGCAGAATTCACGATATACGGCGGGAAGATCTCGTGGTAGCCGTTTTTGGCCACCTGATGATCCACCATGAAGTTAAAAAGGGCGCGCTGTAATTTTGCCCCCCAACCGGTGTACACCACGAAACCGCTTCCGCTGATTTTGCTCGCGCGCGAAAGATCCAAAAGCCCAATTTCATCGGCGACATCCCAGTGGGGTCTTGGCTCAAAAGGAAGAGTCGCGGGCGAGCCCCAGCTGCGAACGACCACATTATCGTGCTCATCCTTACCCTCAGGAACGGTCTCATGCGGAAGATTCGGGATGGAGAGCTCCATTTGCTCAAGCGTTGCGTCTAGTTCGCGAACCTTGGGTTCTAGCCCGGAAATCTCCTCTTTGAGTGCTTTCGTTGAACTCTTGGCGACTTCCGCTTCCTCACGCTTGCCCTGAGCCATCAACTCGCCGACCGACTTGCTGATTCGATTCGATTCTGCCTTCTTGTTTTCCAACTCCGCATTGAGGGTCCGCCACTCTTGATCAGTGGCGATCCATTCGTCGATGGGTGCTGTGATTCTCTTCTTCAGTGCGCCTTGACGCACAAATTCAGGGTTTTCTCGAATGAGCTGTCGGTCTAGCATACGACTTCGTTGTACCCGCGTGGCGTGGCACTTAGTCACAATACACAACGTGCGACTCTTCGATACCCACTGCCACCTCTACGACTCAGAGGCCTATCCAGACCCTCACCAAGTGGTGGAAGAGGCTCTTCGCAGCGGGGTAAATCGAATGGTTTTGGTGGGGATTGACCTCGCCACCTCGGAGCGTGCGATAGAACTCGCACACCGGTTCGAGGGACTTTACGCGAGCGTCGGATGGCACCCAAACCATGCTCGCACCTATCACAAGGGCGCCCTTAACCAAATGGTTGAGCTTGCCAAAGATCCCAAGGTGGTTGCGTGGGGTGAAATCGGGCTCGACTATCACTGGGACTTTGCCACGCCTGATCAGCAATCCACTTGCCTTCGGGACCAACTCCTCGCCGCCCAAAGTTTGGACCTCCCGGTCATTTTCCATTGCAGAGAGGCGTATCCGAGCCTGCTGGACATTTTGGAGCAAGATACACCTCGGCAATTTGTCCTACACTGCTTTGCTGGGACCATGGAGGATCGAGAACGGGCGTCTCACATGGGCGCTTTCTTCGGGGTGGATGGACCGATCACCTATAAGAAAGCGGATTCTCTGCGGGAGATTATCTCGACGATGCCTCAGGATCGGATCTTGTTGGAGACCGATGCTCCCTACCTTGCTCCACATCCATTGCGAGGGCGAGTCAACACACCCGCGAACCTGCCCCTTATCAACGAAAAGTTGGCTGAGCTTCTGGGCATGGAGCCTTCTTTCACAGCCGAGATGACCACGACAAATGCAGAACGTTTCTATCGTCTCTAGTTTCGTAACTTTGGGTCAGCAATGGTTGGGGTGGTGAGTACAATAAAGCACGTGTCGAGAATCCGAGGACTGGTAAAAATCGTTGCGAGCTTGGCTACTTTGGCCATGGCGCTCACAGGTCCGTCCCAGACCTACCATGGCGAGTCTTTTGTAAACCCGATTCTCGATGCCAGCCCCAAGCGAATCCTCCTGATTCCTCTGGATGATCGCCCCGCAACCAACCAGTTCGCCCAAATGATTGGAGAGATCGCGGACGTTACGGTCGATACTCCGCCCCGCGAATGGTTGGGCCGGTTCACGATCCCCGGAAAGCCGGACTACATCTTGGACTGGCTGGAGCGACGGAACCTGGCGCAGTACGATGCGGTCATCGTGAACACCGATATGGTCTGCTACGGTGGGCTGATCGCATCTCGAACGACGGCCACCCGCTACGAGATGGCCATCCGGCGGCTGCGGAGACTTTGGACGATCCGAAAAAAGGCACCTGCGACCAAGTTCTATGCCTTCAGCGCGATTATGCGCATCGCACCCACCTCGCTTAAGTCGAACGTGGACTGGCGCGATTCGCTCACAACCTTGGCGGTTTACCGCTCAAAGATTACGGGCAAGCCCACCAAAAGCCAGCAGAAGTTCATTGCCAAAACTCAGGCTGCTCTGCCTGCGGGAACACTCGAGGCTTATGACGAAACGCGCCGCAGAAATCACAAGGTCCAGCAAGAACTTGTGCGGATGTTGGCAGCCAACGTTTTCGACTACATGGTTCTGGGTCAAGACGACGCCCAAAAATTCGGCCCCCATGTCGCTGAGACGGCGAAGTTGGAGTCAATGGCATCCAACCTTAAGGCAACGGATCGGGTGTATTTCTGTGAAGGCATCGATCAACATGCCAACGTTCTACTGAGCCGGGCGATGCTTGCTTCCTCTCATTGGAGCCCGCGCGTGAAGATCATCTACGCGGACCAAGAAGGGCGCGCACTGGTGGCCCCGTACGAGACCGAAACGGTCGAGCACAGCGTGATGGATCAGCTTGTCGCCAGTGGTGCTGAACCCGCCCGGGGGGATGGCAGCTTTGACTACGCCCTCTACATCAACACTCCAAAACCACGCGAAGCGGAATTCGACTCATTTGTCGGCGCGCTTAAGACTGAAGTGGACCAAGGGTTTCCAGTGGCTGTTGCCGACATCAATCTCGGGGTGAGTGGAACTGGCGACCCTCGGCTCTTTGACGCGCTATCCGAGGAGGGGCGATCCATGAAGCTTCTCAGCTACGCAGGGTGGAACACCGCTGGAAACACCATCGGGACCACGATCCCAGCCGCAAACGTGTACCTTTATGCACGCAAGCGGGAAGTGGACCCTTTGGCACGGGAACTCCACCAACGCCAATTCCTTCTCCACCGTTTGGTTAATGACTTTGAGTACCACCGGTACACGAGACCCAAGGCTTACGAGATTCAGAAGGAGCTTGGAGAGAACAAAGAAGAAACCTATGGTCCTCAGTTCGATTCGCTCAACGAATTCGTGAAGCAAGACGTGTATCAACGGCTCATGGCCGTGTACCAAAGCCAATTCCAAGGCAAAACATTCTTTGCCGGGAACCACCTCTACCAGCTGGACGGCCTCGAGTCTGTCGATATCGGACTTCCATGGCCCCGAGCCTACGAAGTCCGGATAGGATTTGTTTTGAAGGCCCAAGAGGTCAACATCAAGTGATGCAATCAGGGATCCACTTTCTCTCGCTCCGAGTCCAGGAAGAAGCGCATCGTTACGCTCTGATCCTCCCCTGGGAGGTCGATACGAGCCAACCGATACCCACGATCTTGTACCTCCATGGACGTGGAGAAAGCGGCGCAGATGGTGTCCGGCAACTCCTCATCGGCTTGCCATCAGCCATGTTCGATAACAGCTCCCGATGGCCATTCGCTGTGGTCGCGCCCCAAAAACCTACGTTTGACTCCGAATGGTATGACCAAAAAGACTGGCTGTCTGCGGTCCTTAACCAAGTGGATAAATTGATCGAAAGAGATCACACAAAAACGTATCTTACAGGTTTATCTCAAGGCGGACGGGGGACGTTCCGGTTGGTGAAGTCGCTTCCCTGGAAATTTGCCGCTGCTGCGCCAATCTGCGGTTGGGTCGATCCAGCAGAGGCGGCCCAGAACTATAGAGAGACGCCAATTTGGGCGTTTCATGGCGAACAGGATGATGTGGTCAAACCAAGCGGATCGATCGATGCAATCAAAGCGATCAATCCCGTGAATGGAAACGCCACGGTGACTCTTTATCCCGAAGCAAACCACAATTCGTGGGACAAAGCCTATCGGGAGAGCGAACTTCCCGAGTGGTTCCTCCGCCATCGATTGGCTGGGGGGTAATGTCAACCCATGATCGCTCATCTACGCGGCACACTCTTGTTCTCTGGGCCGCAAACAGCCATTATTGAGGCTGGAGGGGTTGGCTACGAGATAGCCATGCCGGAAAGCGCCCTGGCACACCTTCCACCAAATGGTGGAGAGGCTTCTTGCTTCGTCCGCCAGGTGTTTCGAGAGGATGGGGTGTATCTCTTCGGGTTTAGCACGTTGGTCGAACGTAACGTATTCGACCTCTTGACCGAAGTCAAAGGATGCGGTCCCAAAACAGGCCTTGCGATTTTGAGCACCGTAGGAGTCGAAGCCACCCTCGCCGCAATCATGAGCGAAGATCGCAACTCGCTGACCAAGGCCTCTGGGGTCGGGCCACGGCTTGCGGACCGCATCATCTTGGAGCTCAAAGACAAAGTTACCAAAGGCGGCGCTTCGATCCCGATTATGGATACGGGTGCCCTTTCAACCAAACGGTTAAACTCCACCGACGAAGTTGTCGAAGCCCTCATCAACCTGGGTTACAAGCGAGCCGAGGCCGAAACAGCCGTATCCAAGGTCGATTCAAGCGTCTCAGGTGTGGAGGCAAAGATCGTAGCCGCGCTGCGCGGATTGCAGAAATAGATCGCATTTGAGTAGTCTTTCGTCTAGTACTCAAAGCACATGAACGACTTCAGCCGAGATAATCCCCATATCTCCGGAGCTCCTTGGCCCGAAGATCGCTCCTATGAACTGAGCCTTCGGCCCAAGCGTCTTGACGAATTCATCGGACAGGAGAAGCTCAAAGAGAATCTGCGTGTCTTCCTGAAAGCGGCACTGCAGAGGGAGGAGCCACTGGATCACGTGCTTCTCTACGGGCCTCCTGGTCTCGGCAAGACGACGCTGGCGAACATCATCGCTACGGAGATGGGTGCGGAAATCCACGTCACGAGTGGCCCGGCAATCGAACGGCCGGGAGATCTTGTGGGTGTACTGACCAACCTTGAGCCTGGTGCGGTGCTATTCATCGATGAGATTCACCGTCTTAACCGTTTGGTTGAAGAAGTCCTCTACCCGGCCATGGAGGACAACAAAGTCGATATCATGATCGGGAAGGGCCCCGCGGCCCGGTCCATTCGACTAGATTTGCCACGATTCACCGTCGTTGGTGCTACAACTCGCCAGGGTCTTCTGACTGGCCCTTTGCGTGACCGATTCGGCATCGTATCCCATTTCCAGTTCTACGAGCACGACGCCCTCTTTGAGATCGTGACGCGATCTTCGAAACTCCTCGGTTTTCAGGCGGATGAGCAAGGAGCGATGGAGATCGCACGCCGGTCTCGTGGCA
Organism: Armatimonadota bacterium; assembly: GCA_018268255.1. Lineage (GTDB taxonomy): Bacteria > Armatimonadota > Fimbriimonadia > Fimbriimonadales > Fimbriimonadaceae > UBA2391. Next base: position 675,054 of record JAFDWX010000001.1, read on the forward strand.
CGCCCAGAATCGCCAACAGATTATTGCGAAGGGTGAGAGATTTTGCCCAGGTGGATGGCGAGCCAAGGATTTCGGAGCGAGCAGCGGCGAAGGCTCTTGACTCACTAGAGGTCGATATCATGGGGCTGGACAGAATTGACCGAGCGCTCCTTCTGTGCATGATCCAAAAGTTCGGCGGGGGACCAGTTGGGCTCGATACTTTGGCAGCTTCTACTGGGGAAGACCCGGGAACGATCGAGGAAGTTTACGAGCCCTACCTCCTTCAACAAGGCTTCCTCCAACGGACGCCCCGAGGTCGCACCGCAGGAAAATTGGCGTACCAACACCTCAAAATCGCTCCGCCAAAATCCGCAGTGCCAGAGGCAGATCTGTTCGATCGTGAAAGTTAAAGGTATTTCAACCTTTCCTCGTTCGTACTTATCTTGGAGACTTTTCTATGCTAACGATGCTTCCCTTTTTGCTTGCCGCCCCAAAAGCTGCCACACCCATCGTGGTGAAGCGAGTGGCGATTACAGACCAACACGTTATCAACGTCGCTCCCGGAGCCAAACAATCCCAAGTTTTGGTGTCATTGGAAGACAACACGGTTCTGCTGATGGACGCCAGTTCCAGAGCCGTGCTCAGGAAATTTCCTGGGCACCCACAGCCTGTCTTTGGAATAGCCGAAAACAAAGCAGGCACTTTGGTTGCAACTGGAGATGAGACCGCTCGGATCTGGCTCTGGGATGTTAAAACAGGCAAAAAGGTGAGAGAGTTCACGCGGAATAACGCCCACACTCGTGGCATCTTATCCCTGACCTTCAGCCCTGATGGGAAGCAGATCGCGTCCACCGGCCGAGATGATTTCATGATTATCTGGGATGTTGCAACCGGTAAGCCAGTACGAAAAATCCCCGGTGACGGGGCGAATGTGGCGAGCGGGACCTACAATCCCAAGACCATCGCCTTCTACGCAGCAACGCTGGGTGAGGGCCTCAAAATCTACAACCGGAAAACGTGGACAGCGGCCGGAAACATTGACGCCCATGGTGGCCAAGGCGCGTTGGAATTCGCGATCAGCCCGAGCGGGGGAAAAGGGGCGACCGGCGGGAAAGACAATAACGTCGCAATATACGATTTGGCTGCGAAGAAGAAGTTGGCTGTCCTCAAGGGCCACGAAGATTGGGTCCTCCACGTTGCATTCAGCCCCAATGGTCGCTTGGTCGCCAGCAGTAGCAGCGATCGAACCGTGCGAGTCTGGGATCTCAATGGATTCAAGCCCCTGGCGACCTTCCAGGACGAATCGAGTATCGGGTCTCCGGTCTGCTTCACTCCCGACGGCAAGTACCTGGTAACCACAACCGTCGCGGATCAACTTCAAGTGAACTCCGTTACACCTAGTCAGTAACGCCGTGTCTTGCCCGAGTCTGGATGAGGCTCGGGCATTTTCATGGGTTCCCAACAGCAAAATTGCGATTCCCAAGCCTGCACCATTGCGTAGAATGTCGTTGTGACTAAGCCATTCGCATTTCTCATCTTGGGAACTAGCGCGCTGCTCGCGTGCAGCAATGCTGCACTCGAGGCAAGCTCCGGTGAAAAGAAGCCTGAGCGTCCAGCAGCTCCGACCAATGTTTCCCGGCTCTACAATGAGACTTGCTCGGGATGCCACGGGGAAAATGGGCAAGGCGGGGGCGCAGGTACGAAGAGCTTCTTGACGGTCGAGAAATTCTCCCAAGATACTGACAAGCTCTTCTTTGAGACGATCAAGAATGGCCGAAAAGAAATGGGCATGGAGGCCTTCGGCGGAACTCTGTCTGATCCCGAGATCTGGGCGTTAGTGGTCCACATACGGGAGATGCAATACCGGTCGCTTCGGGAAAGTCTAGGGCCAAAACAGGAGAACGGAGTGTTCACCACCAACCGAGCCAAATACACGATCGAGACGGTGTTGGATACCGATCAAGGTCTCAAAACCCCATGGTCGATAGCGTGGCTCCCTGATGGGAAGGGATTGATCACCAACAAGAGCGGTGAATTACTTGTCTTCGAAGGCTCGAAAGTCGTCTCCCAGGTTCAGGGAATACCGAAATCCCTTGACATGGGCCAAGGCGGTTTGATGGAAGTCTCTCCGCATCCGGATTACGCTAAGAACGGGTGGATCTATCTGAGCTATACCGAGCCGCTAGCGACGAACCCCCAGGTCGGATTTACCAAGTTTGTCCGCGGCAAAATCGACTTCTCTGGAGAGAAGCCCGTTTGGAAAGACCAGCAAACCATTTTCCAAGCAAAGCCAGAGGAGTACGTTAATTCGGGAATTCACTTTGGCTCACGGATAGCGTTCGATGGCAAAGGCCATGTCTATTTCTGCCTCGGTGAACGCGGAAATGGACCTCTAGCCCAAGATCTCACCAAGCCCAACGGCAAGACCTATCGGCTCAATGAGGATGGAACCGTGCCATCCGACAATCCTTTCGCGGGTTCGAACGCGAGCAAAGGGGAGCTAGCTGCGGTTTGGACTTATGGGCACCGCAATCCCCAAGGTCTTGTGTTCGGACTCGATGGAAAACTGTACGAAACCGAGCATGCTCCGCGTGGTGGCGACGAGCTAAACGAAATCGTCAAGGGCAGCAATTACGGCTGGCCGGTTGTTTCGTTCGGAATCGAGTACAACGATTCGCCCCACTCCGTACCCTGGCCCGATGCCACGCAGAACTTCAAGATGCCATTGCTGCGTTGGCTTCCTTCGATCGCGGCCTGTGGGCTCGACGTGGTGAAGGGACCCATGTTTGCTGGATGGAAGGGAGATCTGGTCGCAGGTGGCTTGGCCGGAAACATTGTGCAGCGGGTACGGATCAAGGACGGCAAAGTGCTTGAAACCGAAACGGTGGTCTTAGGTATGGGCCGAGTCCGCGATGTCCAGTGCGGCCCCGACGGCGCAATCTACGTCGTCCTCAATGACCCAAATAAAGTTGTTAAGCTTATAGAACAAAAGTAGCTTCTTTCATCGCGCTTATCCATCCCTGCGTTCGCAGGGATATGGTTACATTCATGCTCTCAATGTTGCTGGCTACGCCAGCCAAAGACGTGACGATGACCGATATGATGAATGGTTACAGCAGAGCTGAGACCAGTGCATTTTCGGTCGAGGTGCCGAACGGATGGACCGTTTCTGAGAAAACGGACTTTGGTTCGAGAGACATTACTTCAGATGGAAGTACCGCCAAATTCAACATCATGGAACTTGGCGTGAAAAAAGATCCCTGGGATGACCTGTATGCCACTTCCGTCGAAATGGCCAAGAAGGAAGTAGCCGATGGATCGTTCACTCCGTACGAGAAGTTCACGACGAAGGGTCGATATGAAGCCATTAAGTTCGGAGCAAAAGATTCGAATGACTTCATGACCCATCGGTGGACACTGGTGCGCAACGGCTCAGGCGACCTCGTTGCGATTGGTGTGACTATCCCGAACGGCGACTCTGAGAAGAAGTTGTCGAAAGACTTCCAACACATGATCGACACCTTGGTTGTCAAGCACCCGATGTAGTGTCTAGCCCAAGGCCATGGGATAGCTTCCCAGTACGGTGGTCTCCAGCGTGTGACCTTTGAGGCTATCCAAGGCGGCTTTCAGATGGTCATCTGTCCGATGGCCCGAGCAGTCGCAATAGAAGATGTACTCGAACGAGGCTCGCTGTGCGGGCCTCGATTCGATCATCATGAGGTTCACGCCGTGCTCGACGAATGCTCCTAGCGCTCGATACAGTTCGCCCGGACGATTGCGTAGGTTGAACATCACGCTCGTCTTATCGTTCCCGGTTTTCTGGGGCTCATTGTAGCCAACGACAATGAATCGAGTTCGGTTGTGCGGGTTGTCCTCGATGTGCTCCAGCAGGATAGGGATCCCCACAGTTTCAGCGGTCAGTCTGTTGCCGATCGCAGCGCTGTATTTTTCCTCCATGGCTCGTTCTGCCGCCTTGGCTGTGGGCACGGTTTCAACGACAACGGCGTTCGGCAAGTTTGCTCGCAGCCACCGTTTGCACTGCCCTGCCGGTTGCGGGCCCGCATAAACCGTTTTGATGCTCTCCAGTGACTCCGCGTGGCTCAACAAATGGTGATGGATCGAAACATTGGTCTCGGCACAAATCTTGACGTTGGTTTGCGGGAACATGTCCAACGTTTCGGGAACCACCCCGGCCGTCGAGTTTTCGATTGGGCAGACGCCGTAGTCCGCTTGGCCATGCTCCACCGCCAAGAACACATCGGGGATGGATTCCTGAGGGTCGAACGAAGTGCTATTCCCGAACGTCTGCATGCTCGCCATATGCGTAAAGGTGCCGGGAGGGCCCCAGAAGGCGACATTCAGTGGCTTTTCCGCAGCACGGGCGGCACTGATAATTTCTCGGAAAATGGCAATCAGTTGGCGGTTCTGGAGCGGACCCGGATTGATCTCACCCAAACGTTCGTAAATCGCCCGCTCGCGTTCGGGAGTAAAAAACGGCTTCAGGTCGTTACCTTTGACACGACCGACTTCTTGAGCAAGGCTCGCCCGATCGCTCAAAAGTCGAATCAGTTCAGAATCAAGTCGATCGATATCTTGGCGGATTGCTCCCAGGTCTCGCAGCGGGCCGTCGCTCATGGCATGGTCATTTTAGCCCTAGATGCGGTGATTGGGTTGAAGATTTGCGATAACCCGGCAATAGGTCTGTAGTCTTGCGAGCGATGTTGCTAAAATCCGTAAGAGAGCCAACCGTTGAGCGAACTTCTTTTCAAATTTCGAGAGTTCCTTCAACCATCCATGGAGAGCCTGCGCCACTGGGTGGATGTTCTTGTTGTCGGCTTTCTGATCTATCGGTTCCTTTTGTTGGTGCGCTCCACCCGCGCATGGCGCATCCTGCTGGGCGTCGTCATATTCGTCATTGCCCTGTTTGTCAGTGACTTGCTGGGCCTTCGAACGCTCCACTGGATGCTGGAGAAGGGCGCACTCTTGGGACCCGTCGCTCTCGTCATTCTGTTCCTGCCCGAACTAAGACAGGCCCTCGAAGGTTTTGGCAAATTGGGTGGCCTTTCGGAAACGACGCAGGGGAAGGGGCTGGAAATGTCCGCCCACACGGTTGAAGAACTGGTCGCGGCGGTTTCTGAGATGGCCTCCACGCAGACAGGTGCGATTTTGGTTTTGGAGCATGCCGACCACCTTGTGGACACGATTCAAAACGGGGTTGTTTTGGACGCCGAAGTCACGGCAGCGTTGGTTGCTTCCATCTTTTACGAAGGCAACCCTCTCCATGACGGAGCTGTCATCGTCCGGGGTAATCGAATCTTGGCGGCGGCGTGCCGTCTGCCTTTGAGCGACTCGACCTACATCGATAAGCGGGTCCACATGAGGCATCGGGCAGGGCTCGGAATCTCTGAACAAAGCGACGCGCTGACGCTCATCGTCAGCGAGGAGCGCGGCACGATTTCCATCGCACACAAGGGATCCATGACCAAGGTCCAGGACGCTTCGGAGTTGCGCGATCGGCTGCGGGCAGAGTTCATTCAGCCGGAGCACAATGGTGAGGAGCGGCCACGGCGGCGGCGCGGCAAAGCCAAGGTGGAAGCATGAATTACCCCGCAACGCGTTTTGAGAGGATTACGCTTGGGGCGGTTGCCATCATCTTGTCGCTAATGTTGTGGGTTCAAGCTCAAACCATTGCCGATCAGGCGACCCAGCAGCGGTTTCAGGTTCGGTTGCTCCTCAAAGATGTTCCCAATAATCTTGCCGACGTCGACGCACTGCCTCTCGTGGAAGTGATCGCCGAAGGCCCCCGCACCGTTCTGGCTGATATCAAATCAGAGGAGTGGGTCGCGGAGGTGAATCTGCGGCAGGGTAAGCAGGGGCGGCAAAGCTACGCAGTGCGGCTCAACGGACCTTCAGCTCCGCAATATCGGATTGCTCCAGCCCAGCCCTTTATCTCCATCACCTTGGAGCCTGTTAAGCGAGTTTCCGCTCGGGTGGATGTTGAGGAAACCGGCCAAGTGCCGGACAGCATCGTGTATTCCGGCGTAAGGGCCGACCCTGCCGTCGTGACTCTGATCGGACCCGCTCCCCTCGTCGATAAAGTGGCAAAACTTCGCGCGACTCTCAACCTCACAGGATTGAGAGTTCGAGACCGGATCGATACAGAAATCGAGGCTCTTGATTCTAACGGTAAGCGAGTCCCCAAGGTAGATACCGATCCCAAATCGGTCCAGCTTCGTCCGCAGCTGATGTCCTCGACCAGCACGATCGTGGCCCGCGTATCTGTCCGATGGAAAGGGCAACCTGCTTTCGGCTATCAAGTGCGTGGCTATACCGTATCGCCTGAACAGATTGAGCTCGCCGGAGAGACGAAGATTGTGGAAGCCATCAAACAGGTCTTGACCGATCCCGTAGACATCTCAGAACTCAAGGCGGATCGAACCTTCCAAGCGAAGCTTGAGATTCCACCCGGCGCATCACCCGCGGCCGAGAATTCCCAAACTTCGGGCAATATGGTCACAATAACGGTCCAAGTGTCCAAAACTTCGACCGTCCGCCCATGATTGAAATTCGACCCATCTATCGCCATGAGGCTGGCGAGTTTCTGCGGTTGCTCTGCACCGTATTCGAACTCGATTTTGATCGTGCGTCAAAGGTGTTCTTTGCTGATCCACTGTTCGATCTCAATAGAAAATGGGGTTTGTTTGCATCGGGCAAGCTGACTTCGATTCTTACCACAACGCCGTTAGAATTCAAGGCGGGAACCGTTATGGGGATCGCGGGAGTGGCAACTGCCGCTGATGCACGAGGCATGGGCTACGCGGGGAAGTTGCTGGATCATGTGGTCCGTCATGGCGTCGAGCGCAATGAGCGCAAGGCGATGCTGTTCGCTCACCAAGAGGATCTTTATGTCCAGCACGGATTTGAACCGCTGGACCGAATCGTGAAGGGCATCGTTCGCACCACAGAGGCCGAGCTTCCTCCAGCGGAAGTACCATTCAAACGCGTGCAGCAGATCTATACCGAGTGGGCTTCACAGAGTCCCCATCGACTGATTCGGACGCCCCTGCGGTGGCGATATTGGAGATGGCCATTCCGAGTGTGCGAAAACTGTGCCGGTGGCTATATCTGTTACGAGGGAGCTTGCGTTCGAGAGGCTATTCGGGCACCTGGGAGCGAATGGATCGGTCCCATCGGTGTGGAGTGGGTAGGGCTGGAGCGCGTCACGGAATCGCTCCAGATCCCACTCGCCTCTCGACACGAAGACCTCACGATGATGGGGCTCGGGTTTGACACTCCACCCGAGCTCTTCATCACCGATCAGTTCTGACTCGTCATCGGGACAATCTCGATTCCGTTGATCTTCGCGTTTTGGTCGGGACTGTCGGGGGTTGCCTTAATTCGGATCTCGATCGCTGCACCTTTTCCTGGCCGGATCGACTTGAACTCTCGCACAACTGCTTTGTGCATCGCGCCAGCTTCTTTGAGCACATCGAAATTCGCCAGGACAACCTTACCGTTGATCAGCACATCGAACCGGCGCATGCCGATTTCCCCGTCAAAGGTTTCGGCAAAGTGCAGCCTGACCAGGTACTCGCCCGCGGGCACTTTGAACGACTGCGCGAAGTTTCTCCCGTAGCGCTCATTCTGGTACATCGCCTCCGGGCCAGCATTGGGTGCCGAGCGATCAATCATATGGTCCGTTCCGTTGGTGGATCCTTCCAAAGCATTGGGATCGGGAATGAAGTCTCCGGCTGGCTCCGAGAGCGCCGAGGCGACTCGAATGGGAAGTTTCAAGGTAACGGGTCGATCGTCGGCCGGAGTCGGGAGCGCTGGATACTTAAATCCCGCCGGCATCGTCTTCGGAGGAAGAGCGGTGGAGCCCCATTTTTGGTTGGGTTTGGAGCCCATGGTGAACTCCAATTTTGCTCCCGCCATGATTTCCTTGTAGGTGATCCAGGCGCGGTCAAGCGGTTTGCCATTCAGCTTTGCCGATTGGACATAAATGTTCTTGAGGGATGCTCCCGGCGCGGAGATAACAAGGTTCTTCCCGTTTCCAAGCCCAATGGTCGCTTGCGTAACCATGGGGCTCCCCAGAACGTACACATCTGAAACCGGATTGACCGGATAAAAGCCGAGAGCCGTGAATACATACCACGCCGACATCTGACCACAATCGATGTTTCCGCATTGGCCGTCGGGTTTCTCGCTGTAGTATTTGGATGCAACTTCGCGGACTCTCTGCTGGGTTTTCCAAGGTTCGCCAGTCATCGAAGACAAATACGCCACGTGGTGGCATGGCTCATTGCCGTGAGCGTACTGCCCAACAAGACCACTGATGTCGGGGAGGCTGGTGTTAAGTTCCGTGCTTGCGGTGAACAGATCGTCCAGCCGCTTGTTGAAAGCCCTCTGCCCGCCGTAGGTGTCCATCAAGCCGTAGACGTCCTGCGGAGCAAAGAACATGTACTGCCACGAGTTCGCCTCCGTATATTCGTCATTGATCAGCCCAAAGGGATTGAATGGTCGCCGCCAACCTCCGTCAGCCAACCGCCCCCGCATCGTTCGAGTCGTTCTGTCGTACACGTTTCGAAAGTTCGCCGCTCTCGAGTAGAACATCGCTGCATCTTCTTTGTGGCCCAACATTTCCGCCATCTTGGCGACGCACCAGTCGTTATAGGCCAATTCTAGGGTGATGCTGGTAGCTTGGCGCCCTGGTCGGCTAGGGAGATAGCCGTATTTTCCGTAGTCGGGCATTTCTCGCCAGTTGGCAAGCTGAGTTTCTTTCAGCGCTTGATAGGCCTTTTCCGCTTCGAAACCCTTAAAGCCCTTGGCGTAAGCCTCGGCGATGACGGGTAAGGCGTGGCGCCCGATCATGCAATAGGTTTCGTTGTTCCATAACGGCCAAATGGGGGTGGTTTTCAACCCGCTTTCTCTGTATTGAGCTACGAGCGAATTGACAAATTCCGGAGCTCGCTGGGGCTCGATCAGATTGAGGAGTGGATGTTCGGCCCGGAAGGTATCCCAGAGGCTGAACGTGGAGTACGTGGTGTAACCCGGATTGGCGTGGACTTTGTGGTCGAATCCGAGATAGCTTCCGTCGGCGTTGTTGAAAATGTTCGGTGCCAGCAGCGAGAGATAAAGGTTGCTGTAGAACGTTCGTGCCGTAGCGGTATCTGGAAACTGGGTGTCGATCTTTCCGAGAGCCTTGCTCCAAGCAGCTTCCGTTTTCTTTCGGGTTCCTGAGAAATCCCACGTCGGGATTTCAGCTTGAAGGTTTTTCTTGGCGTCTTCGACGGAAGTGGCCGAGATCCCAACCCGAACCTCGATCGGAGCGTCGCCCTTGCCGAACCCAAGTTCAACCAGGGTCACATCATCGCCGTCTCGCATGCGATTAGCTTTATCTCCAAGCCCAGAAGTCTGGTAGGTGCTCACCACCTTTTCAGAGCACTCGATGTAGTAATAGACCTTGCGGCGGCCACCCCAACCGTCACTGGCACGGTAACCGGAAAAGGAGGTCTTGCTGTCGTCGGCTTTGAATGAGGTCTCTCTTACGGAATTTTGGATTCCGTGGCGAAGATCGATGACAAAGTAGCGGTATCGACCCGAGGGATAGCTATACCGGTGGTAGCCAGCTCGCTCCGTTGCCGTAACTTCTACCCGGATGTCGTTGGCTAATTTGACTGAATAGAAGCCGGGCGAGGCCTTCTCGTCTTTGTGATCAAAAGCCGTGCGATACCATCCCACAGGTCTCTTGTCGTTTGCGAGAGAAGGCATCAGGAGAATGTCTCCCATACAGCCGACCCCTGTGCCGCTGAGATGCGTATGGCTGAATCCGATGATCGAGTGATCACTGTAGTGATAGCCCGAGCAGCCATCCCACGTGTCTGTTCGCGTGTCCGGCGAGACTTGGACCATCCCAAAAGGCGCGGTGGCTCCAGGGAATGCGTGGCCGTGGCCGTCGGTCCCGACCATGGGATCGGCAAGTTGAATGGGAGAAAGAGCGGCGGCAGCAGCGAGAAGTAGTAGCATCGGCAACTCCAGCATAGCAAAGCCCACCGTGCCCGCACAAGTCCGGGGATGGGCCCCCAAACTGGTATCCTATCACCCGAGAGAAATGAGTGAAACTTTGATTTACACGTCTGAGAGCGTGAGCGAAGGGCACCCGGACAAAGTCGCTGACCAGATATCCGACGCGTTGCTCGACGAATTCCTTGCCCAGGACCCTGGTTCCCGGGTAGCTATTGAAACACTATTGACCCGAGGTCTTGCCGTAGTCGCTGGCGAAGTGACCACAGCAGGCTACGTGGACGTAGCCAACGTGGTTCGACGCACGATCAATGAGGTCGGTTACACCGATACGGACTTGGGCTTTGACGGAAACACCTGCGGCGTGCTGGTCGCGATCCAAGAACAGTCCAGGGACATCGCGATGGGTGTGGACCGCGGCGGTGCAGGCGACCAAGGCATGATGTTCGGTCTTGCGACCAAGGAAACCCCTGAACTGATGCCCCTGCCTATTTCAATTGCCCATGCTCTGACGCGCAAGGGCAGTGCGGTCCGGCGCAAGCATGAGTCTCTCGGCCTGCGTCCAGATATGAAGAGCCAAGTCTCGGTGAAATATGAGGATGGAATGCCGAAAGCGATCGACACGGTCGTTATGTCGATCCAGCATGGCCCGAACCTAAATCAGCAGGCCATCACCGAAATCGCGCAAGAGTACATTATCAAGCCCGTTCTTAAGGAGTACGAGCAGTATTCGCACGACAAGATTCAGTTCCACATTAACCCGACGGGTCAGTTCATCATCGGTGGTCCCCAAGGCGATACTGGCGTGACCGGACGAAAGATCATCGTGGACACCTACGGCGGACTTTGCCCGCACGGCGGTGGCGCTTTCAGCGGCAAAGACCCCAGCAAAGTCGACCGATCAGCGGCGTACATGGCGCGGCACGTTGCCAAGTGCATTGTTGCAGCTGGACTGGCTGACAAAGCCCAGATCGCCGTCGCCTACGCCATTGGCGTTGAGCAACCTGTTTCTCTGGCCATCGAGACCTACGGCACGCACAAAGTCGATCCAAAGGAGATCGTGAAGAGAGTGCGCGACGTGTTCGACATGTCCCCCAGAGGTATCACCAAGCACCTAGAGTTGCTTAAACAGAAGTATCTTCCCACCGCTCGCAATGGCCACTTCGGAAACCCGGCGTTTGTCTGGGAACAGACCAAAGTTGCGGCAGATCTCGGCAAATAGGCAGAGCTCCTCGCAAAAACTGGAACGCCCTCTCCGGAATCGGAGAGGGCGTTCTAGTTTGTTAACTGGGGATCGACTCTACTTGAGGAACTTGATTCCAATTCGGTCGAGCGTAAAGATGATATTGGCTACGGTTCCCGCGATGTCGCCGATTCGACCGCCGTCAGGAGTCTTGGTATCGGGGACAAAGACAACATCGCCAGGCTGGAGAACGATGTTTTGGTTGGCGTCGCCCTTGGAAAGGAACCTTACATAGTTAGATTTGATGCGAACGTAATTCCCAGGTAGACCTGGTCGTTCTCGCGTGATGACGATCTCGGACATCTTGGAGCGGTACTGAATCGGACCACCGGTGGTCGAGATCGCGTCTGAAAGGGTCATGGGGTCGGTGTAGAGAATCGTCCCAGGTCGTTGAACCGCTCCAAGAACCAGAATGCGGTTTTTGGTTTCCTGCGGAATGTTGATAATGTCGCCGTCTTCGACGCTGTAGTTCTGAGACAAGTCGCCTCGGATCAGCATCGCGTGGAGGTCGAGCGGGATCAGCTCCTTGGTTCCGGCTCGCTGCAGAGTCGCATGCTTCAGATCTGCAACCCCATTCTGAGTAATGGGTTGAGCCTGCTGCACCATGGTCAGCACAGTATCGGTGGGGCGCGCCTCCAATCTGCCTGCGCGGCCCACGGCTCCGCCGACCGTCACAAAAATGGATCGAAATCGAACGACAACAACGCTGACTTGGGGATCCCTGAAACGCAATTTGCGGATGTACTCTTGCTTCAGGTCTTCCTGCAGTTCGGCAATGGTTTTGCCCTCGGCGCGGAGCGCGCCGATGAATGGGGCAGTAATATTGCCGTCCTTTCCTATCTGGACCTGAGAACGAATCTGCTGGTTATCCAGAATCTGGATTTCCAAAACGTCCTCTTGCTGCAACCGATAGTTCCCCTCCTGGGCCATGGCTGCGACCGCTCCAATAAGAAGCAAAACTAGCGCGACGGCTATCTTCCTCATTGTCGAATCCTTCCCGAGCATCGGTATCTTACCTTCTCTTAACGGCGGGCCTTCCGCCTACCCTCAAAGACGAGTGTGAACTCCCCTTTGCGCACCATTTCTGCAACACTGGGACGGTCCGGGAGAGTTCCCCGCACCACCTGTTCATGAATTTTCGTCATCTCACGACAAATTGCGTACCTTCTCGACCCCAAAACTTCTGCCGCGACATCCAAAAGGGCATCGATTCGATGGGGTGATTCGAAAAGCACGAGCGTGATAGGGCTGTCCACAAAGGGCAGAAGTTCGGCGCGAATATCGCCTGCCTTCCGGCCTAAGAACCCTAAAAATGCGAATCTTTGTCCAAAAAAACCACTCAATGACAGTGCCAACGTAACAGCTGAGGGGCCCGGCACCGCGTGAACCGGAATGCCTTCATCATGGCAACGGTCGATGAGTAGTGTCCCCGGGTCGCTGACGACGGGTGTTCCGCCGTCGCTGACCACCACCGCCGCTAATCCAGCTTGAATTTCCCGCAAATATTTCTCGACCGCTTGTGGCGTCGAGTGATCATTGAGAACGCGCATCGGCTTCTTGACCTGGAGAACGTGGCCCAGCTTGCTACTGACCCGAGAATCCTCCACAAACCAGATATCGGCCGTGCTAAGGGCCTCAGCAGCGCGCGGAGATAGATCTTGGAGATTCCCGATGGGCGTCGCGACGACCGTCAGCGATGGCTCGCCGCATCCTTGCACCTGCGGGGGCTTTTCGGGCCGGGAGACAGGTCTCTCTCGGCCCGAAACAGATTTCGGCCTCACTGGCCTCCAGAAGGATTGAGAGGTGAGCTGGTTGAGGGACCGCCTCCGCCGAGGTCGGAACTGCTGGTCCCCGGTGCGGATGGAGCCTTTGGCCCAGTTGACCCGCTCGGAGCATTGGTGCTCTTGTCCTTAGCTTCCTTTGCTTCCTTTTCTGCCTCGGCTTTATCCTTCTTGGCCTGCTCTTCTGCTTCCTTTCGCTGTCGCTCCATCTCCTGTTCCTGCTCCAGCTTGGCCTTGTCGGTTTCTTTCTTTTGGTCAGTCCATTCCTTCTGAGCTTTCTCGATATCAGCCTTCTGCGCAGCATCGACCAATCCAGCCTTGTCGAGTTTCGCGAGGAGTTCGTTGATCTTGTCGAAGTTCGTCTTACCAGGCTGATCGTAGTCCAAGTTGGAACGAGCCGCTTGGAGAAGATTCTCGCCAGCAGCCTTGTCCTTTTGGTCCAGCAATAAGTTTGCGAGTTCTAGCCTGACGTCGATGCCTTCTGAGCCTTCCAAAACAGCAGTGAGGATTTCGATGCGCTCGGAAGCCTTTTCTTTCTTCTGAGCATCCGTGTACTTGGCCCAGAGAGCGGATGAGGCGAGGAACCGAGCCTTGGCCATAGCTCCAGTTCCCATAACATCGTTCGGATCGACCTGAACCTTTTTGGCCAGGAGTTCGGCGTAGAGTTTGTTGGCCTTCTCGACGTTCCCTTCCGAGTGGGTCGGGATCATGAAGACCTCGTAAAGGAGTTCAAGTCCAGCATTGCTCCACTTGATCTTCTCCGGAGCGGTCATTGCATTGACTTCCTTACGAAGAAGGGTGCCCGCATACTGGCTGGCCAGCATCTGCCGGTCCTGCTCCTTCTCTTTCTCGAAGTCTTTGGGGACGTTTGGAGTCAATTTGATAATTTTGTATATGGCATAACCGCCATCCAAGTCCAAGACTCCCGAAACCTCACCGACTTTGAGCTTCTTGAGCAGTTCGTAATCCTTGTCGGTGACGGCCTGTCCCATGCTGAACGTTTGGGTTGCAGTCTTGATGTCCTTGCCCTTCTCTGGCACATCTTCAGTGTATTGAGCCACAACGTCTCCGAAGGCTTTTCCAGCTTTCAGGTCAGCCTCCGCTTTGCCGATGATCTCCTGGGCCTTGCCTTTCGATGTGGAGTCCTTGACATAAATGCGTTGAACTTCAGCTGTTGCCTTCGAAAGCTTGATGTCGTCATCCGTGAACTTCGCTTCTTTCTCCAAAACCTCGCTGACCTTCTTACCGATCAGCTGTCGGCGAAGCGCTGCAATAGTCTCCGGCTTGCTGAAAATCTCATCGACCTTCATGGCTTTGATCTCGGAGACGGTCTTGCCGGTCTGTGCCTTGACGTAAGCGTCGAAATCCGCATCGGTCGCTTCTTTCTTGAGCTTGCCGGACTGAACCAACTGGGCCTTTTCCATCTGGACGGACATGTCCAGTTGGTCCTGAACCGACTTCCTCACCTCATCGTCCGTGACCTGCACCTTGTATTTCGTGGCAAGAGCCTGATTCGCGGCAGCCTGGATCGCTTGCGCCAACGCGAAGCCATCCATCTGGGCGTCGGCCTCCAAGGTGTTGTTTTGACTCCCGAATTGCTTGTTGACTGCTTCCCGTGCGTCAGAAATATCTGCTGCCGTTACGGGAACCTCGCCCACGGTCAGCATCGCCGGCACCGCAGCCTTCTTCTGTTCTTCATTGGCCGAGGACATCGAATTGGCCTTGGCGCAGCTTTGAGCAATAAAACCACCAACCAAAACCAGGCCGATAGCGATAGTCACGACTGTGGCGCAACCCGATTTCTCCATGAAATGCCGAACTTGACTTACTGACAATGAAAACTCCTGCGAAAACGCTCAAAAATTATGGCACGTTGCACCTATCGTGGCACTTCTTTCGTCCTATCGGGTAGGATTTTAGTAGACGTACCTGAGTGATAAAGAAACATAGGGTGACTAAGTCTAAGGAGCATCAGCATGGCAAAAGGGCTCACCAGCAAACAACAGGCGATTTTGAATTTTGTGCTTGACTACACTCAACGCGAAGGCTATCCCCCTTCGATTCGGGAGATCGGGGCCCACTTTGAGATCGGCTCGTTGCGAGGCGTCACCGTTCACCTCGACGCGCTGGAGAAGAAGGGGTATTTGACGAGAGCCAACACTCCACGGTCGATCAAAATCGTTCATCCTGCATATCAAACATCTCAAAAGGTGGCAATGCTCCCACTCGTTGGAACAATTGCCGCAGGTGTACCGATTTTGGCCCAGGAGAACGTTGAGGACCTGATTCCGGTGCCTTCGGAAATGGTGCGCAATATCGAGGGCGGGTTCTTACTTCGGGTCAAGGGCGATTCTATGAGCGGCGAGGGAATCATGCCGCGCGATCTGGTGATCATCCGACCGCAAACCACTGCCAATCACGGAGACTTGGTCGCGTTTATGCTCAACGAGGAAGCAACGGTTAAGCGACTTCACCGCGACAAGAACGGGATCCGTCTGATGCCGAGCAATCCCGCATACGAACCCATCGAAGTTTCACGAACCGATGACGCGCGAGTCATTGGACGGGTGGTTGGGTTGATTAGAGACTATGCTGGTATGGCATTCTAGTCTGGATGCATCTCGCAACAACTTTCTGTTGGGTCCAAAATATGGACCGCTCTGTGAACTATTACACCGAGTTGCTTGGACAAGCTCCGGCCATGGTATCTCCCCATTGGTCGGAGTTTGAACTCGATGGAGGAACAAAACTTGGCCTGCATGGAGGTCGCCACGGGGAAGACCGCGGCGTCAATAACTGGGTGCTTTGCCTGGCGACTCCCGACATGAAAGCCACCCTAGCCCGCCTCAAAGAGCACGGCATCGAAATGGAAGGCCATTTTGACCAGACCCCATCAGGCCTTTTGGCAACTTTTCACGACCCAGACGGGAATGTGATCCAATTCATCGACTCCAAGGCCACCATCGAAACTGTTCATGGATAGGTAACCTGCGGGTATGCCAAAGCGACCGGTCAAGGCCGAAGATTTGTTGCGGGTGCAATTTGTGGGCGATCCCCAGATTCACCCGGAAGGCAACCTCATCCTCTTCTCCAAAAAGCACATTACGGAGAAGAACGCCTATTTGACCCACCTTTTCACGGTGGACCGTGCCGGAACCGTCAAGCAGTGGACGCAGGGCGAAAAGTCGGCAGCCGGTGGGAGGTGGAGCCCTGACGGGAAACAGATTTTATTTTCTTCTGGGCGAGAGGGCGAGAAGGGACAACTGTATCTGCTCTCGGTGGATGGCGGCGAAGCGCAGGCGTTGACCAAGCTGGAAGAAGGCTCGATTGGCGAATACATTTGGTCTCCTGATGGCAAACACATCGCCTTTACGTTTCGACCGGCGATGCCAACCGAGACCAAAGAGGCGAAGGAAGACCGCAAAGCAAAGGGCCTGAGTGAGCCGCCGGTTGAACTCGATTCGATCTGGTACCGCTTGGATGGTGATGGTTACTTCGCCGGTCAGCGGCATGCGTTGTGGATTGTAAACACGGAAACAGGAAAAGCCGAACTGATCTACAACGCGGATGCCATGGGATTCTATTCGTTTGACTGGATGCCCAACAGCGACGAACTTGTGGTCTGCCACAGTGCCAACAAAATGGCGATGGTCGGTAAGCCCGATGACAAGCTCTTTTTGGTTTCGAAGAAAGGCAGAGCCAAGGCTATTCCAGGACTTCCGATCGGGAGCAAAGGGAATCCCAAGGTTAGCCCAGATGGAAAATGGGTTGCCTATTTGGGTTCTCGGGCGGAAGATGATCCATGGGGAACGTCCAACACCCACCTCTTTGTGGTTCCTCTTGAAGGCGGTGAGCCTCGCTGTTTGACCGAAGCCTACGATTACGACATGTCGGTCAGTGTCCTGACCGATACAAAGGATGCGGGCGGAGGCGGCACCATCTCCTGGTCTCCAGATGGGAAGTCGATCTACGTCACGATTGGATGGCATGGTGAGATCCAACTTGCCAAGGTCGATGTCAGCTCCGGGAAACTGGAGTTCCTCACCGAGGGTCGTCACTGGCTGGCAGTTTCTGATCTATCAGCCGACGGAAAGATCATGGCCGCGGCCTATGGTAATGCCACGACTCTCCCCGAGATTGCCTTCGTTGACATCAAACCCAAGAAGGCAGAGTGCAGTGTTGTAACCAGCTTCAACAGCGCATACCACGACAAAATCACCACCCAGGAGCCGGAAGAAGTCTGGCTGGAGTCAACTGACGGAGTGAAGGTCCAAGCTTGGGTGATCAAACCTGTGGGTTTCAAATCCAAGGCAAAGTATCCCGCCGTTCTCGAAATCCATGGTGGCCCTCATGCGCAGTACGGATGGGCTTACTTCCACGAGTTTCAGGTGCTCGCCGCCGAGGGCTACGTTGTGGTCTATAGCAATCCACGCGGCAGCAAAGGATATGGTCAAGATTATTGCGCCGCCATAAAAGGTGCGTGGGGCGATAAGGACTGGGACGATGTCCAAACGGTCACTCGGTACATGCAGCACCATCCCAATATCCATCCCGGCCAGATGGGTGTGATGGGAGGTTCGTACGGAGGCTACATGACCAACTGGGTCGTGGGCCATACCAAGGATTTCAAGGCCGCCATCACGGACCGCTGTGTGTCGAACTTGGTCTCGATGTCCGGGAATTCTGATTTCGCCGTCAATAAGGATGAGTACTTTGGCGGATGCGCCTGGGGTGATCTCGATCGAATCGCGGAGCTTTGGAAGCAATCGCCGATTGCCTATTTCGAGAGCGTCACGACACCGATGCTCATCATCCACAGTGTTGGTGACCTCCGATGCAATATCGAACAGAGCGAACAGGTCTTCACCGCACTTCAGATGCAAGGAATCGAGTCCCGGTTCGTCAGATATCCAGTGACGACTTCGCATGGAATGTCACGTATTGGGCCACCCGACCTGCGCCTGCATCGACTTGGAGAAATAACGTCCTGGTGGAAAAAACACCTCCAGCCTTAATCGCTCGCGGGTTCGCCGTTGCCGCAATGGTCTCTGCTGCGTGTTTCTGCACTGCAGAGACTCGCATTTATTCCCATGGGCTCAGAGGCTACTGGGGCGCAAGTGATGCGTTTGTTGACAGCGAGGCCAAAGAGACCAACTTCGGACGTGATTTTCAGCTTGCTGTCGGGCCTAAACGAAAGCTCCTGATTCGCTTTGCCGACCTCGACTTGCCAGTGGGAGCCGTGGTGAAGTCCGCCAAATTGGTCCTCGAAAAGGATTTAGGCGATAAGAACGAATTGGTCCGCATTTCAAGGATCGCTCAGCCGTGGATCGAAGGTCCGGGAAGGCGCGGATCGTTGGCGATGCTCAACCTTTCTCGCAAAGATCCCGGTGCCGAGCTTAGGGGAAACACATGGGAGATGTCAGGGCTGGAAAAATGGCTCAGCGCACCACCGGAGCTTGGTGCCATCGGAACTCAGGATTCCCAGCAGGATTTCTCGATCACCGGGTTAGAGTCGGATCTGAACGGTTTTCTAACGGGGCAATACCCAAGCTATGGCTGGGAGTTGGTCTTCGAAAGCACTGGTGCATTCCTTAGTTCGGATTCCCCCATTGGCCACCCGCGTCTTGAAATCGAATTCGAATCAGCCCCGCCGCAGCCAGCGGATATCGTCGTGAGCAATATCGCGATTTCGGATTCGGACGTCACGCTGACCCTTGCCAATCAGGGGAAGGAATCTTACGCTGGAACTTCGCAGATCAACATTTTTGGGACAGCCATTCCGATCCGTGCCTCTGTCGGCGGACCCATCGGTCCCGGAGAAGAGAAGTCGGTCCAGATTCCGCTTGGGGAGAACAAACGCGATGCCAGAGAAATACAAATAGGGTGGATCACTGCGGCTGGAGAAGAGAAATCCAATAACCTGATCTCCGCGCGACTGGAGGAGCAAGCTGCTCTCCCGACTTCTCTTTCCCCGGCAGAACGAGCCTCGATCTTGCGCTGGGCCCAGTGGGTTAATCTCCAGGTGTTCCCCCATTCACGGTTCTCTTTTGCACCCGCCGGAGTGGATCGGGCCCTGGAGTTGGCCCAAGTCGATCTGATCGGTCTTAAATCAAAGGAGGAACTACTCCAACGAGTTCTCAGGCATCTGGGAATCCCCGAGCGAAGGGGAGACACTTCCGATTGGCTGCCGGGACTATCCGGCTGGGGAGATTGCAGGGACGAAAGCGCGGCTCCGGGCCTTCTGCCTCTACAATATGAACCGATTCCCAATCTCGCTTTAGAAGGCGTCCCCATGCCCGCGACACCGCTACTCAACGCAACCGAGGTCCGATTCCTCACTCGAGCGTCCATTCGCCAAGATGAGTATTTCCCCAATAATCTAATGGTGCGACTGACCGACACCGCGGGTCGGCCGATCGGCAAGTTGGATGTGGTACTGAAAAATGGGGAGGGCGCAGAACTGGGGAAGTTTGCCAGCGGTGCCGATGGCTACGTTAACCTCAATGAGGTTCAAAAATGGGCCAAGCCGGATATCTTTGAGCGCTACTTCTTACAAGCTCAAATGGGAAATCTGGTTGCCACCGCGAGCTTTGCGGGCTGGCAGATTGTTGATTCGGCAGCACGCGCGCAGGGGCCGGTCGGGAGCTTTTTCGCCATCCTGCGGCCCGAACCCAGCGTTGATCCCAAGGTGATTTCGACCGGTCGATCTGTCTCCACTGTTTCCAGCAATCCCGATGCAGACAAACTCACCGATGGCGATCTCCAGACAGCTATCAGCGTCCCCAAAGAAGTTGGCTCTTGGATTGAAATCGACCTGCAGCGAGATCGGCTGATCAGCGAAGTCCAGCTTTCCGGACTGTCGGAATCCTTTTATCTGGGATTCCAGATTCAAACTTACGGCACGGGCGAGACTGCCAAGCAGGCTCGCCCCTGGATGATCTTCACCGATTCCACCTGGCTAAGGCAGACCCAACCCGGCGACACGGTGAAGTTGACAGGAATTCCGACAGTGGCACGATACATCCGGCTTTTGCCGACTTTGCCTGCCAAAGCCCCGGTGCAACTGTCCGAGTTCCGCGTTATTGCCGCTCCGTAGACCGCTACCTGGTACCCTCACCGCATTCATGTCTCTGGTTAAAGTCATTCCCTTGGGCGGTGCGGGGGAAATCGGTAAGAACTGTACGGCGGTCATCCAAGGGGATGACATGATTCTGGTCGATGTTGGCCTTTCGTTCCCGAACGAGGAGATGTTCGGCGTCGACATCGTCATTCCCGATTTCACGTTCGTCATGGAAAATCGCGACAAGCTCAAGGCGATCTTCCTTACCCACGCCCACGAGGACCATGTCGGCGCTTTGCCCTATCTGTTGGATCAGGTGAAAGTCCCCGTTTACACTTCCGAGTTCACCCACGCGATGATCCGCAACAAGCTTGAGGAAAAGCTGGATGTTCGCGGCCTCAAACTTGAGACATTGAACCCGGGCGATATCGTTGAGATCGGATCGCTCAAGGTCGAATCCATTCGAGTCACCCACTCCATTCCGAGCACGACCTGTATTGCCGTCGGTACCCAGCACGGATGGGTGCTGTTTTCCTCAGACTTCAAGTTCGACTTCACGCCGGTTGATGGCAAGCTGTCCGACCTCTCTCGGCTCACCAAATTGGGAGACGAAGGCGTGGTTTGTTTGCTGAGCGATTCGACCAACGCCGAGCGGCCCGGTTGGGGCCCCAGCGAGAAGATGGTGGCTGCCGGTTTCCACCGAGTTTTCACCCAGGCACCCGGACGCGTTCTCATTACCACCTTCGCGAGCAACATCCACCGCATGCAGCAGGCTCTGGACGTGGCACATGCCACTGGCCGGAAGGTCAGCGTGGCGGGCAGGCGAATGGAGCAAACCCTGGACATCTGCAGCCGCATGGGATACCTCAGGATCCCAGCGGATACGTTCATCAAGCTCGACCAAACCACCAACCTTCCCCCGCACAAGTTGGTCATTCTCACCACGGGCAGCCAGGGCGAACCCATGTCGGCTCTGGTCCAGATGAGTAAAGAGGAATACAGCCGGATGCGCATCCAGCCCGGCGACACGCTCATTTACAGCGCACGACCCATCCCGGGCAACGAAAGCGCAATTTGGCGCACTGTCAACCGGCTGTTCCGCATGGGAGTCCATGTCGTCTACGATGCTCCGACCCCGGTCCACGTGAGCGGGCACGCCTATCAGGAGGAGCTCAAGATGATGATCAACCTGACTCGCCCGTACTACCTTGCGCCCGTGCACGGCGAACCGCGCCACCAGCATCTCTATCGCGAGATGGCGCTGCAAATGGGTTACCCCGACCATCGCATTTTCACCATGGTCGACGGACGCCCGCTTGAGATCGGAGAGACCAATGCCGAGCTGGGAGATCCCGTGCCGTGTGGGCGCGTTTTGGTTGATAACGCGGGCAACGCCGGTGTGACCGACGAAGTTCTGCGAGATCGATCGTCCCTGGCCAACGACGGCATCGTCATCGTAACCGTCGCCTTGGATGTGGATAACGGAGAAGTTATCGGCTCCGTCGGAGTGGATGCCAAGGGCTACTCGGGCAACGATGCTGCGCTTCGACAATGCGCCGAGTGGGTTTGGGACGCTCTCCGAAATCTAAAGAAAAGCGAACTCCAGGATGTGGATTTTGTACGTCATACCGTAGCCGATACGGCTCGACGGTGCATGATTAAAAAGGCACAATTGCGTCCGTTAGTCGTTCCGGCAGTGCTGGAGGTCTAAATCGCTCTCGCTTTAGTTGGGAGGCAAGCTTTATGAAACGCTATTGGCAAATCTATAAGCTGTTCTTCACCAGTTCTCTTGCGCGAGAGCTGGAGTTTAGGGCGAACTTCTTTGCCAAACTTCTGCTAAGCCTTACCTGGATCGGATTCTTTAGCCTGATCGTGCTTGTGGTCTTTAGCAATTCGGATTCTGTTGCGGGATGGAACAAGAACGATAGCTTTCTATTGGTGGGAGTCGCCTACTTTATTTCCGGATGTATCGACGCATTTGCATTTGGGCTGATGGAAATCCCGCAACAAGTGCGGCAGGGAACACTAGATTTAGTTATTACAAAACCTGTTGATTCACAGTTCTGGGTTTCCACAAGGCGATTCAATTTTGATCGTATCGGAACGCTGATTGCCGCCACTGGGATTATCCTATGGTTTGCACTGCATCGTCCTCAGTTACCTAGTGGGTTGGATTGGCTGGGATTCGCGATTATGCTCATTGTGGGAGTGGGGCTTTTCTACTGCTTCAATATGTTCCTCATGACCTTGGGGATCTACTTTGTTCGGGTGGATAACTTGTGGGTTTTGGGGGAAACTGCGATGAACGTTTCTCGATTTCCTGCGGATATCTTTTCGGCACAGGTACGCAGGGTCTTTCTCTACATCATTCCCTTTAGCCTATTAGGACCCATGGCTGTTATGCAAATCAAGAATGGGTTTGATGGGCAGATTGTTTTGATCGGTTTGGGATGGCTGGCTTTCGCAGCGATTGGGAGCCGCCTGTTCTGGAGACGAGCTTTACGAAGCTACTCGAGCGCAAGCTCTTAAGCCGGACTGGCGTGGAAACGGAGTTGCTTTTGCTTCTCCGCCGCCGCCCAAGGCCGCGCCCTCGCTCCGTGGACCCCCGCCTCGCCCTTCCACCAAAATCCCGCGGCCACGGATCTCTGCCCGGCGGCGGAGAAGGAGGGCGTTTGTTCCGAACCTCAGGCCGCGATCCAGTGTCGCAAAACTGCAACAGACACCCTTCCTGGAGGATTATCTTGGCAGGATTCTGCTTTGGAATTCCTCCATGGAATCATTCCGTGAGAGGATTCTGCTTTGGAATCCCACCATGGAACCACTCCGTGAGAGGATTCTGCTCTGGAATTCCTCCATGGAATCATTCCGTGAGAGGATTCTGCTTTGGAATCCCTCCATGGAACTCTCCATTCCGAGGATTCTGCTTTGGAATCCCACCATGGAACTCTTCAAGTCGAGGTTTCCTCCGCAGATCCCTCACAGTCTTGACTAGAATATCGTTCTGGACTTATACTTTTCCAAAATTCGACGAATTTCTGCGCAATTCTGCCTGAAAGTGGGCCACACTGTCATATACTGGTAGAAACGCCCTTGATCGAGACCGCACATCCCAGTTGCGCAAGAGCCCGGAAATCTCTCCGCCATTGCCGAATGGCTAGGGGGATCGAGATTGGAATTGTTGGTGGGATTATATGAAAATGACTCCAACACTCCAAGGACTGATCCTCGTCGTTGCGCTCGTCGGATCAGTTTGCGCGCTGATCCTGACAAATCCACCAGCATTCGGAATGCCACAGACAGAGCTCGAATTGCTTATTAAGGATGGGCGATGTGACCAATTTGACTCCTATATAGCCAGCCATCCCCGGTCTCCGCTGTACAATGAAAGAGGCTGGACTCCAGTTCAGTATGCCATTAGTTACGGCGATGCACCATGCTTTGATCGAGTGCGCATGCACTATTCAAGGACGTACGGCCTCAAAGAAGGATGGTTGCGGGATGCCATGAAAGAGAGCAATGGTTACGTGATTGATTATTGTTTAAGTGAGTATTACAGAGATAGTTCACATACGAGTGGACCAAATCCACTATGGGCAGCTGTAGAATGCAAAAACCTGCGTGTGCTAATGATCTTGCTGGAGCGTGGATATGATCCAGAGGAAAGAAACTCAGAAAGTAGCTTAGTGGAGTACGCCGAGCGCCTTGGATGGTCCGAAGGAGTCAAGGCACTGCGGTCAAAAGTCAGAACAAATGGATAAACGGTTTCAGAGAAGCAAAGGATATTCTGCTGTCCCGTTCGCGCTAATTGCGGTTTGCCTGGCGTTGGCTTTGGGTTGCCGAACGGCTCGGCAACCAGAGGTTACATACGAGCAGGCTTTTGACAAATACGTTAGTGCGGAGCTTGTTAGTGAATATGACGGATTGGTTCTTAACAATGCAGATAAGAATTGGGAGTTCTTATGTAACACAATTCGAACAAGTAGAGACAGGAAATCTCGTATTGCTGCGATAGTGCTGTTCGGGCAGTTCAGGTCCTCCGAGACAGTATCTGGCGCTCTTGCCTGCGAGCCTTACCTTACAAAAAAGGATCGCTTTAACTATTACGCACGGCTTGGAGAACTGGGTGTGCGCGTACCCGCCTTTCATGACAGGATAGCGCGACTCTTAAGAAAGAGGGTGGATGCTTATGAATCCGATATGCTACGGCTTTTAACGCCGCGTTGGGAGGCATACGGCTTCATGATCCTGCGTTTGAGGAATCGCTGGTAAATCTGCTGAAGAGCGGGAGGTTGTCACCGTTTCAGAGTGAGGAACTTCATGGACACATGCTACATATCGGCGGCGCAAAGCTCAAGATGCTGGTTTCGGAGGATGTGGCTAGGTCCGCTAAAAGGAACACACAGCGATGAATCACTTTGGATTCCGACGGGCCGCTAGCCAAGCCTAGCTCATTGGCACTGGGGGGACCCGCGTTTTTCCTCTCCTGTAAACAACTAAAACATGAGATTATCGAGCTCACCAAAAATGCTAAATGCCATGGTAGTCGTGGCTGTGGCAGCAATTACCGTTTTAGTCTATTTGTATTCCGTCCGGATCAGCCTGGATTCCCTTATATACTTCTTTGTTGTACCTCTAGTGGCAGTGCTGTCAACGTTTGCAGTCAGGGCCCTGTTCCAATCGGCAGTGCCACCTTCTGAGAGACCTGTTAGGACTAGAAATTCCACTTCACTTGTTTTTCGTCAAGCAAAGTGCGCCGTCGGCTTGGCGACTATCCCCCTTACCTACATAGCTTCTTTGCCAACGTATCCTCATGAGGAAACTGTATATCGCCTGACAGCACTCTTTGTATTTCAAATACTTCAGTACGCTTTGCTCGCTTCGTTGGAGAGAGCCTACCGAGCGCGAGAGTGATTGCTTAATGGATCCGATGATGGAGGACAATCCCCAAATCCAAAAGCGACTACCCCTTCGATCCTGGCTCCGCGTTCAACATCAGCCACGCATTAACTCCGTTCAGAAACTAATAGCAATGAAACCCAGGCCTCGCATCGGTTCCACCCTATTGATTGTAGTCTTTGCATTCCTTGATGCCGTATTGCTCCTTGTCATCTTCGGCGATGTGCACATCCAGCGGATAATCCGAACGTCGGAAATATGCATCGGGAGTCTGACGCTTCCGAACAACCTAATCGCTCTAACCGTAAATGAGCAACTCGACCACGGTGTAAGTTTCGCATCTGGCAAACTATCACCGGTGTGGCTAGTGGTATTTCTTAGCTGTCTGATCCTCCTGTGGACGGTGCGCTCAGTGCTCTTGTGGTGCCAGCCTTGCAGTACTTGGAGATCCGCCTTAGTCGTGTTGGGCTACTATCCATTAACAATTCGGCCATTGGCAATTGGCTTTGATTTATCGGCTATATTCTTCATCACCACAATTGAGGTGGTCTTTCTCTGGATTCTGTCACCATGGAAGCTACCGAGCCTAACTCCATTGTGGGAGTTGTGGAAGCGGTATCTACGATGAAGTTCGGACTCATTGGATTTGGTCGGTGAATGAGCGAATATAGGAGACACCGCGGGAAGAATTATGGGAGATGGGATGGCTTGCGGAAGCGTGAGTGACGGTTTAATTGACTTCATCGGTTCGGTGACCGACCTCAGCGCCGCCGCTGGAGGTATCGCGACGGCCAAGCGGGCTGAGTTTAACGAAGATTCGTCGCTGAACCATGCTCGTTTCACCGAAGCTGTCATATACTGGTAGAAACACCCGTGATCAAGACAGCAAATCCCATCCACGTATGACCTCAGAGCGTTTCCAGAGAGCAGAATTTTCCGGCGGGGCCCAGGCGGCAAAGCGCCCTAAGTTGAGGTGTGGGCAATGAAGCTAAATAAGGGCGCAAAGATTTATGGATAGATACAGGCGCATGGCGCTGTTTTGCGCTTTCATCAGTGGTTCCTCGAAAGCAATTGGCGCTCAAACCTACCTTATGTATGGCACTAGGCCAATAGTAATCGGCTCGTACTATTTATCGGATGCAGATATTCGAATATCGGCGCCCTATTTCACTGGTCTGGAATATTCGTCGAACGGAGACAGCTTCGTACTGAAGTTCTATAGCGATTCGTTCGTTGTCAGGGAATCGGGGTTGAGCTATTATGAACCTTGTCAACGCGCACCTAATCGAGTTACGTCATATTTAACGAAGCATCCGACCTCTGAGGTCTTATCATCTAGCCAAGATGCAAGCGTGATTGTCGTGCGCATGAATGGAAACTATAATGACCGTATTATTTTGCAGTATGTTTCTAGGGACAAGTGGAAAGCACTGGGAAAAATACGCAACACCGGAGCAGATTTTGGTCTCGGATACGCGTGTTTGAAGGATAGCCGTGGTCAGATATGGCTTCTAGTGCCAGATTCAAACGAAGGAAGAGGGAGTCTGTTACTGCTGCGCTTTGGCAAAGCGGGCTTACAGCGCCTCGGTGTAGTTTCGAATATTTTCGTGTACTCTGTGCATCACGTCGCTTTTACGACCGTTCAGGGGAAGAGCTATGAGTGCAAATAGTGATGGAAACGCCCGTGATTGAGACCACTCATCCCTGCCGCGCAAGAGCCAGCAATCCTGTCGCCTCTCACCTATTGATGTTGGGGTAGGAGCTTAAAATGAAGAAATGCTCATTTTACATAGTTTCGACTGTGGTTTTAGGATTCATCCTGGCTCTGTTCTTGGTCTATCATGTTCCAATTTGGACGCAAATGATCAGTAAGACAGAGTATACAAACATAGAACAATTAGCTATCGATGGGAAATTGGACGAATTGCGAAGTCACCTGAGAGGTAGCGGGAATGTGACTTGGTTTGATGCAAATGGAACGACACCCATTCTTGAATGCGCTGCTGCTCGGAAGCTTAGTGCCCTCCCGCTGTTGACTCAGTACTACGGACCGGGATTTGCGGAGCGCGAAGATTGGCTAGAGTTCGGAATCTACTTTCAAACTGAAGAACTCGTCGAGTACTGCTTAAGAGAAATGGATCCGAAGACTATTCTGCGTAACCGTGAAATAGCTGCCAAGGCAACGAAGTCAAAGAATCTACGCGTGCTAAAGTGGCTCGCAGCGCGAGGATATGATCCAAATCTCCCGGCAAGCGGCTACGGAACAATACTCGATATGGCGCGCACCATGAAGTGGCAAGAAGGGGAAAAGTTCATTGAATCCTGGATGAAGGACTATGGAAGTCCTTCTCCGAAAGGATGGTGAACAAACCCCACGATTCGGCCTCGCTTCTGACGACCATCTGCCCAAGGCGTGGCATTGGGAAGGCAGTTTCTGGAACCCGGAGCGACGACCTCGTCGATTACCGCGGCTCGGTGACCAACCAATAGCGCGGCTCAGACTCAATCCAGCCAGCCGTGAAAGACGGTCTTGGCGACGCCTGTGATCCTGAGAATCGAGTCCCAAGAGTCTCCCTCGACGACCACTGATCCGCCTGGATTCCTGACCTCGATTCGTCCACCGTGGCCCTGGGTCCGAAAATAGTGGGCGGCCGCCGCGGAGCTTCCGGTTCCGCATCCCAAGGTTTCTCCTACTCCGCGCTCCCAAATTCGGATTTGGAGATGTTCGGGATGGGCGACGAGCCAGATCACCGAGGTCCGGTCAGGATAGAAAGGATGGTGTTCCAGGATCGGGCTGATGCGGCCGAATTTCTCGTCCGAGGGCATGGCGTCGATCTCGACAACGGTATGCGTTGAACCTGTGGTGAGTGAGGAGATGCGTAGTAATTCCCCATGCATAGAGATCTCACGTCGAAGAATCTCTTCGCGCCCCGATGTCGGGACATGGTCCGGATGGTAGGATGCCGGCCCGATTTCGTTGGTGATCGTGCCCTCGACTCCGCGCCAGAATCGGATGGGTTTTCCACCGTGATGGATCGTTGACACTCCGTCGGAGAACCACCCGATTTCGTAAGCGTGCTGCGCCGCGCACCGCAGACCGTTTCCACAAAAGTCCTCCGTCCCATCCGGATTGAACATCCGCATATTCAGGGAATCATCCGCACGCTGCTCAAGGGTGAGTAAGCCGTCCGAACCGATGCCAAAGCGACGATCGCACAACCGGATCGCCATATCAGAAAGGTCGCTTTGGGCGAAATCGGCCGTGTGGATCAGGACAAAGTCGTTGCCGATGGATTCAACTTTCCAGAACTGCGCGGATTTCATTGGAGCGATTCGAGATAGTACTCGGCTCGGCGTCTGGTTTCCTGGAACCACGAGCCATCCGGTGAGACGAGCGGGAACCACCATGCGCTCGGCCGATATCCCGAATGGATCAGGCCTTCGGCAGTGGTCACCGCATCTCGGACCAGCGAAACCCTCTTGAGCTCTGCTTCGAACTCGATGTGGCGCCTACGTTCGTGAAGGCCCCGGGTTTCTGCATTGGAAACAATGGACTCTTGCATCGCCAGAAGCTCTTGCCACTGCCCGATTTTTTGTGAAAGCTCGTCGGAGATGAGGTCGAGTTCGGCACGATACTCCTGTCGCCGCGCGTTTGCTTCTGGAGTGGCTTCCTTCTCAAAGATCTCGGCGCGCCAGTGTACGCCCATAGCGTGATAAGTTTCATTGCGTCGCTTTCGCAGATTTCGGATCTCCGCGAAGACGTCCCGGCGCTCGCTTTGGAAGCGACAGATTGTCTCTTGCAGCTCGCGGAATCGCTCGTGCAACTCCAGATATTCTTCGCCCAAAAGCGCCCAGGTGCCGTGGTAGCGATCTGCAAGCCATTGAATGAAGTCGGCTGGGCGACGAAGCGTTTCAAGCTCGGATAATAGCCGTCTCTGGCTTTGAACAACATCACACCATCGCTTGGAAAAGGTTCCCGAGCAGATGTCATCGGTTCCGAATGGCCCTCTCATCGGTTCTGGCAGTTTGAACCACTGCTTTACGGCAGATAGCGCATCCCACGGCGAGTACTTCACGCGAAGGATCGGATTGAACCGGTCCTCCGGCGGATAAAGGGCCGAAAGGAGTGATCGCGTTCGTTGGACGTATCCACTCGCGCTCTCGTGGAACACAAATACAAATTCCCGCGCCAGCAGGCCGATGAGGGTGATCGCTTTGCCGATGACCGAACACTCTGGGCCGAACTTGCGCTCTAGGGCAGCCGCAAGGTCTTCAACCGATTCAACGGGTTTCTTCAGGGTGACGAAGACTGGATTGGGGGTCATGATGACCAACGCCTTGGGAGCGATTCGCAAGGTGCCGCGCCCATGACCAGGCACAATGACGTCGAATGGCACAGCCCAACTGCCGAACCGGTCGAGGGTGTACATCTCGGTGCCCCGAACCACATTGTCATAGGCTTGTCGGGAGAGTTCTCGCGTTTCGGGCTCGACAAACTTCCTGAGTAGATCGAACCGCCGCAGGTGGTGCGTGTTCGAGTTTAAGCGCAGGAGCTCCGTTGTCGCAGTGGTTTCGATGGGAACATCCTCGCCGCTCACAAACCGGTACAGAAACGGAATCAGGTCGCGATAATAGGCTGCTACCGATCCATCGGTGCTGCTTTGGTCACAGATATGGCCCAAGAGCTCGTCGGCTGCTCGGCGGGATGCCTCCTTGTCACCGGCTATTTGCTCCAGGGAGGATTCCACCGCCCATGTGAGCGTGTTGTACAGCGACCCAAAGACCGGACCGATCGGCGTGTCTGCGGTGATGTGGGTGTGGTCACCCAATCGGACCACTCCGCGCCAACCCCAGGCTTCGGTTGCCGTATCCAACAAGCCTGGCCGCTCGTGGGCAATCCGTCCCACTTTGACTCCAGCTTGATACAGCCGATCTCGGGTGACTACGGTCTCGCTGCCAAAGAGTTGGGCAAATTCTCCTGCAGCGCTCCACAAAGCCTGAGTGGTGGTGTCGTTGTGGGGAAACGCCGCAAATCCGCCGGCCTTGCCCTCGGTGGGAAGCTTTGCAAAGTAGTCGGTGTCGTGGACGCCAGCGTAAAACTTTCGCGTTGAACCAGCTTCTCGCAGCGTCTGGACGACTCCCGCTTTCATCGGTTCGTCCCAAAACACCGTTTGGCCAAGCGCCAGCATCGGTGCGCCGGGAGCAATTCGATCGAGCTCCCTCAGCACTTCCGCTTGGCGAGTACAGGCATCTTCAGGTGAAGGCACGTTAGAACATTCTACGGTAACGGGATTCGGCATCGCGCCCTCTCAGACAATCAATGAATGCAATTATTCGCCAATGGGTTCCCGCTACTCCTCCCGCAGAAAGTCGTAGATCACCTCGGCGAGACGCTTGGTCATCGTCGGGACCGCTGCCAACTCTTCGACGCTAGCTCTTCGAATTCCGTCCACCGAGCCAAATGTTCTGAGAAGGAGCCGCCTCCGACGGGGACCCACGCCTGGGATCTCCTCGATCACCGAGCCGGTCATTCGCTTATCGCGCAGCTTCCGGTGGAATGTCAGTGCGAATCGATGGGCTTCGTCGCGGAGCTTCCTCAGGAGGAGCAATCCGGGAGACATTAACGGGAGTTCGACGTCGGTGTACTCGTAGTGCCGAATGACACGCTGGAATTGGTAGTTTGTGGATTGCTCCGGCTTTTCGGGCAGAGCCACGCTTCCTTCTATCGGGATATAAAGCAGCTCATGGCGTTTAGCCAGACCCACCATGGGAATGGTTAGCCCGAGTTCATCCCGAGCCTGAAGCGCGGCAGAGAGCTGGCCCTTGCCACCGTCGATCATGATGAGATCGGGCAACTTGGAAAACTTTTCGTCTTTGTCGAGGTAGTTCCGAAGTCGGCGGGTGATGACTTCGTGCATCATCGCGAAGTCATTGGGATCTTCAGGATGGTAACGAATCTTGAATCTGCGATATTCGCTTTTGGCTGCCTCGCCGTTCTCCACAACCACCATCGAGCCCACCGGGGCTGTTCCCTGAATATTGGAAATGTCGTAACCCTCGATTCGATTGGGTGGAGCCGGAAGGTTCAGTGCCTCCGCAAGTTGACTCATCGCCTCATCGGCCCAGGCCTCCTTCTTCTCCATTTCAGCGCGGAAATTACTCAGCGCCTGTTCGGCATTGGTGGCAGCCATATCCATCAGCTTGAGCTTTTCGCCACCCTGCGGCACATCGATCGAAACAGCCGATCCTCTGCGCCCGCGCAGCCAGGTCTGAACGATGTTTCGCTCCTCGATTTCGACCGGTAGCAAGATCTCGCGGGGGATCTCAGTGGATTCAGAGTAGTACTGCTTGACAAATTCCTGGACCGCTTCGGTTGGTGCTGCCTCGGCCGATCCATCCAAAATGAACTGGCGCTGCCCGATCAGCTTTCCTCCCCGCACGTAGAGCATCTGGATTGCGGAGCCCCGATCATCACGAACAACTGCGATGACATCCCGGTCCGTGCCGTCGGAAGTGAGCACTTTCTGGCGTTCTTGAATGCGCTCAATGGATTCAATCTGATCGCGAATGGTCGCTGCGCGTTCGAATTCCAATTCCTCGGCCGCATCCTGCATTTGCTTTTGAAGATCCTCAAGCAGTTGATCGGACCTGCCGGAAAGGAATTTTTCAACGCGTTCGATAGTGCGCTGGTATTCAGTGGGTTCGCTGAGCCCGGCACACGGTGCCAAACATTGGCCCAAGTGGAAGTAGAGACACGGTTTCTGTTCGGCTCGACCCGACCACGATTTGCCGCAAGGAATGAGCGGAAAAGTTTTATGAAGGATATCCAGAGTCTCTCGCACGCTCCAAGCGCTGGTAAACGGCCCGAATACCTTGCCCGCGCCTTGCTTTGGATTTCTCGTGAAGATCACCCGAGGGAATTTCTCTTTTGTGATGACGATATAGGGGTAGCTCTTATCGTCTCGGAGGCGGACATTGAAAGGTGGGCGGTGCTGCTTGATCAGATTGCATTCGAGAACCAGAGCCTCGACTTCGGAATCGACAACCAGCCATTCGATGTCGCGAGTCTTTTGGACCAGCCTCGCGATGCGCAGACCGTGGCGCGCGGATTCCTGAAAGTAGCTCCGCACACGGTTTCGCAGGTTGAGCGCCTTGCCGACGTACAGCACCTCGCCTTTTTCGTTCCGGTAGATGTAGCAGCCCGGATTGGTTGGGACTAGTTTGAGCTTGTCAACAACTAGATCGGGAAGCTTCATTCCACTCATCCAAACGTTCCGGCCTCTGGCAGCGTTCGGCGGCGTCTCAGACCTTTTTGAGAAGCAGCGATGCGTTGTGCCCGCCAAAGCCAGCGCTGTTGCTCATCGCGAGATTCACTTCGGCTTTTCGAGCGACGTTTGGAACGTAATCGAGCGGACAATCTGGATCAGGAAATTCCTGGTTAACCGTCGGAGGCAGGACGCTATCGCGCATCGCCAAGACGCAGATCACCGCTTCGATGGCTCCAGCTGCACCCAGCGTATGGCCGATCATCGACTTGGTCGAACTGACGGCGGGAACTTTGTCTTCGCCGAAAACGGCAATCATCGCCGCTGTTTCCTCACGGTCGTTGATAGGCGTGGAGGTCCCGTGGGCGTTGATATAGTCCACGGACGTTCGGTCGTGACCTCGAAGAGCCATCTCCATCGATCGTCGAAGACCATCGTGACCGGTCAAAGGTTGCGTGATGTGGTTTCCATCGCCAGTTAAGCCATAGCCCACGATTTCGGCGTAGATTCGAGCACCGCGACCGACAGCGTAGTCCCAATCTTCCAATACAAAACAGCCTGACCCTTCACCGATGATGAACCCGTCGCGCTCTTTGTCGAACGGACGCGAAGCGTGAAGCGGATCGTCGTTTCGAGTGGACATCGCCCGAGCGGCGCAGAATCCGGACATGCCGATTTCGTTGATAGGAGCTTCTGCTCCTCCCGCCAGCATCGCGATTGCATCTCCGCGCTTGATGATGTGATAGGCATCGCCGATCGAGTGGCTGCCCGTAGCGCAGGCCGTCACGACGCAGGTGTTGGGACCGCGCAATCCGTGGACAATCGAGATCATGCCGCTTGCCATGTCCGGAATCATCCAAGGAACTAGGAACGGCGAAACTCGCGATGGACCTGCCTCGACCTGCTTTCGGAATTGCTCGGCAAGAAAAGTTAAACCGCCAATCCCCGAACCAACCAAGACACCAATGTCATTTCTGTTGTCATCGGTGATTTTGAGCCCGGAATCTTGCAATGCCTGAGTAGCCGATGCCACTGCAAATGCAATGAACCGATCAACTCGTTTGGCTTCCTTCTTGTCGAGCCAATCTTCGGCGTTAAAATCCTTGACCTCTGCTCCGATGCGCGTCGAGAATTCAGCGACATCGAAGCCCTTAATGTGATCAATGCCGCACTCGCCTTTGAGAAGGCGGGGCCAGAAAACATCGATCCCAGTACCGAGTGGCGTTACAGCACCGAGGCCCGTAACGGCAACTCGGCCGGATGGTCGAAAGTCCATGTTATGAATGTGGAATGCCTATTCGGGCTTACTCTTGCCTCGAATGTAGTTGACAGCATCACCCACCGATTTGAGGTTGGTGACGTCGTCATCGGGAATATCGATGTTGAATTCTTCTTCGAACGCCATTACGAGTTCTACGACGTCCAACGAGTCAGCTCCCAAGTCCTCCTGGAATGATGCAGCCTCGGTGACTTCCTCATCCTTTACACGAAGCTCTTCCACAACAACCTTTTTGACTCGCTCAAAAATCTCGTCAGCCATGATCCTGAATTTACCTCTCACGCATAATTGCGCGCCCAACAATTGTACCAACCCTCGTGCCAAGTGTTCTCCCATCGAACGGAAAGCTGGTCTGGAGTCAATCCGGTGAGCCAAGTTATTGCAGGCACCTAAGCCACACAAAATGTGTTGTACTGTTTTGTACCGCTGGTCCGTACAGTAATCTAGAGAACGATCTATGAACAAGTCGAAAAATCCCGTCCTGAACTACGCAGCGTACGAGCGCGCGGATATCGCCACCGAAGCTCTTGGCGTGATGACCTTGCGCGGCACGATCAACAAGACCGCGATTATGCTGGCATTGGTGGCCGCCACGGGTGTCGTCGGATACGTGATGCCGATTGGGCCGGTGGCCCTCGTGGCATTCCTTTCGGCCTTGGTTCTCGGTTTCGTCGTCACGTTCAAGCCTCGAACGTCGAGCGTTCTCGGTCCGATCTACGCGGTTTTGGAAGGCTATTTCGTCGGAGCCTTTTCTTACTACATCCAGAGTTCGATCAATGCCTCGGCGACCACGAGCGGGAAGGGATTGGTCGGAGTGGCGGTGGCGCACGCTGTTCCCGTTGCCGTTTTCGGGACCCTGATCACCTTAGGTGTCATGCTGACTCTGTATGCGACGCGAGTCATCAGGGTGACCGAGACCTTTCGATCGATCGTCATCGGTGCGACGGCGGCGATTGCCATCACTTACCTCGTTCTTTTTGCCGTGTCGTTCTTCTCGCCCAATTTTGTTGACGGACTTGCCATCTTTAGGAGTGGGCCGATCGGTATCGGCTTCAGTATTTTCGTGATCGGTTTGGCCGCGATGAACTACTTGGTGGATTTCGACTTTATCGAGCGAGGCGTTCAGAACAGAGCTCCCAAGATGTTCGAGTGGTATGCCGCATTTGGCCTGACTGTCACGGTCGTTTGGATGTATCTGGAAATTCTGCGCCTGATGCGCAAATTGGCAGGCAACCGCTAATTTTCGGAAGTTCACGGGTTGAAAGGCCCCGCGTTGAGACGATCGGCGCGGGGTTTCTTATTTCCAAGCAGCAGAGTCGAGGCGGTATGGAATTAGAGCAGAAAACGTTTCCGCAATCCTACGGGGGGCTATAATCTAACGGTGCTCAGACTCGAAATTCTCTCCAGTGCAACCTGGAGTGAGAACATCCTAGAGCCCTGGCGCACCCTCTTTGAGAGTTGCCGGGAGGCAACGCCGTTCCAATCTCCAGAATGGATTCGTACGTGGTGGCAGGTGTATGGGCCTGGCAAAAAGCCTCGCGTGCTGTGCTGGTACTCGGGCAACGATTTAGTCGGGATATTCCCATTGGCGATCTGGCGATGGCCGTGGCGAGCGATTCGTGCGATGGGCACGGGAAATTCGGATTATCTCGGCCCCCTATGTGCTCCAGGGTTTGAGTCGATGATCTGTGCATCGTTGGCCGAGTTTCTGGCCAAATCGCAAGACTTCGACCTTGTGGACCTACACCAAATTCGCGACCGATCTGCCCTGGCAGGTTCTCTCGAAACTTGGCCCCACCATGGACAAGCCGAGTGTCCTGTTCTAGAACTCCCCAGCACGTTCGAGGATTATCTGAAGCTCCTGGGTAAAAGCCTCCGCTATGACGTCAACAAGGGGTTTCGCCGGGAGCCGGACATCCGAACCGCCGCTACTCCAGAGGAAGCGTTGAAATTTCTCCAGATCTTTGTTGACTTGCACGAGTCACGGTGGAAGAATCGCGGTTTGCCGGGTGCCTTTAGGTTGCCCAAAACGCGCGCGTTCCATGAATTTTGGGTTCAAAACGCTGTCCAAAGGGGGCAGCTTTGCTTGAGTGTCTTGTTCGACCACGAGCAGCCGATTGGAGCGTTGTACGCAATGGCAGCAGGTGATTCGACCTTCTTCTATCAATCGGGATTTGCACCCGAGGCAAAAAGCCTGAGCCCGGGAACAGTGCTGGTCGCGAATGCAATAAGAAACGCGATTGAACAGGGTCACAGGACATTCGATTTTCTTCGTGGCGCGGAACCCTACAAGCTTCGTTGGCAGCCTCAGGAGACGCGCACCAATCTTCGGTTTGCGTGGGCCGTTCGTGGCCCTCTCGGACCGGTGGGGATCGCCGTCAATCGGGCCGAAGCAAGGATCGAAGCAAGTCTGAGGGCAAGATTGGAGGGCCGCGGGCTGGTACGATGAGCGAAGATCACATGCGGGCCAATTCCGTCGCGATCATTATTCCGGCCTTCAACGAAGAGGCTCGCATCAGTCGCGTTCTCGACGCGGTGGTACGGTGCGAGCTTGCGGACGAGATTATCGTGGTGTGTGACGGCAGTACGGATCACACTGCGAACGTCGCTTCTCTTTATTCCAAGGTGAAAGTTGTCGAGCTTTCGATCAATATCGGCAAGGGTGGAGCGATGGCCATGGGGGTTGCCCACTCATCGAGCGACATTATCTGTTTTGTGGATGCCGACCTTCATGGGTTGCGCGCGGAACATCTGGACAAGATCATCACACCCATCGTTCTTCGGCAGTGCGATATGTGTATCGGCGTTTTTCGCGGCGGTCAATTTTGGAGCGACACAGCCCAGAGGATTTCTCCGTATATCAGCGGTCAACGGGCCTTGCGTCGTAAATTCTTCGAGTCGATCCCGTATTTAGAAGAGATTCGACTTGGGGTCGAAGTCACCATCAACACTTTTGCCAAAAGGCAGAAACTTCGCGTGCAGCGAGTCGTGTTGCACGGAGTCAGCAATACCTTTAAGGAGCGAAAACTTGGATTGGTCAAGGGAACGGCGGCTCGTGCCAAGATGTACGCTGAGATCGGCCGGGCCATGGTCCGAGTCCGCCGAAAGAAGGAGAGAAAAAGACGTGCTCATCGCAGCGGCAATTAGTTTAGTCACTGCTACAGCCACCATTGGCTGCAGCTCTGGTCCAAAAGGCGCGTATCCACCGCCGATCCTTGCGCAGCACAAGGCCGGTGGTCCAGCCGTCTCCAAGACGATCGGCGTTCCCGTGGTGCAAGCTAGCAAGGACTCCAAACGAGTCCTTTTGATCGTCAACGATGCCAGCGACGACAGCCTGGAAATTGGCCAGTACTACGCTGCAAAGCGAAAGATTCCAGCGGCCAACGTCGTTCGGCTGAAAGTAACTTCATCCGAATCAGTGCCCTCCACAGACTTTGAGACCCAGATTCTCAGCCCGGTAAAGAAGGCGATCAACTCGAGCAAGGATCGGATCGACTTCATCGTCACGACGAAAGGTGTCCCACTCCGAATAGGTGGCGGAAATGGTTATTCCGTTGACGCGATGCTCATGGGATTGGCCCAGACATTTGCTCCCATCCCCGAGTCGATCGGTGGACTGCCTGAGGCTGAGGTTGATGCGGCGATTACCCGAGCCCTCAACCCCTACCGGAACGCCAAAGACCGATTTAGCAGCGCAAAGTACAAGCTCTATTTGACCACGCGGCTGGATGGCTACGAGATTCCCCAAATTAAAAAGCTCATCGATCAGTCATTGGCGGCAAAGCCAGAAAAGGGACCGTTCTTCTTTGATGCGGCTGGGAATCGAGGATCCGGAGGCTACAAAGAGATGCAGGACACGCTCTTTGCGGCGGACAAAGTTCTGAAAGCTCGTGGGTTCCAGTCCGAACTCGACGACAGTGACTACTTCCAAAATCCGGAGAAGCCTCTCATGGGTTACGCCAGTTGGGGCAGTAACGATGGGCAGTTTCGACCGGCGGCCTATTACGCTTTGGAATTCAAGCCCGGAGCTCTGGCCGAGACATTTGTTTCAACCAGCGGACGCACATTTAATCGGACATCAGGGGGCCAAAGCCTTATTGCCGACTTGATCGAGCAAGGCGTTACTGGGGTCAAGGGTTATGTCAGCGAGCCCTACACGTTCGCCCTTGCCGATCCTTCAGTCCTCTTTGACCGATACACGCGCGGATTCAACTTAGCAGAGAGCTTCTACGCGGCCTCGATGGTCTGCAAGTGGAAGGACGTGGTGATCGGCGACCCACTCTGCAATCCTTACGCAAAGTGAATGTCCTCTTTCTGCACCGAGCTTCGAAGAGCAGTCAGCGAACTTGGGTCCGCTGGTTAGCAGCAGGGCTGGAGTCGATTGGACACCACATTGAAATCCTGGATGCCGACGATTGGATGCCCATGCCCACAGGCAAGCAGGTGGACAAAGGTGTTTCAGCAAGGCTGATCGCTGAAGCCAAGGATTTTGACGCGGTCCATGCATTCGGTTATCGCGCGGCGTGGGCGTGCGCGGAGGCGTTCCGTCACAAGTTTCCTTGGGTCTATACAGCCCACGATATGCCCAAGACCACCAACCACGAACTTATCGATCGGCTCGGACTTGCGACCATGGGGCTGTGCGTCAGCAAAGCCATCTACAAGAAGCTGGATGAGGCTTGGTGTACGCCGATCAAAACGCAGCGTCCCGTGGTTCAGCCATTCGACCAGCTGGATAGGGAAGCTATCAGGAAAGAGGCCGGGCTATTGCCTGAGGATATGCTCGTGGTGATCGATGAGGGATTCGATGATGAGGGCAATCGACTGGATCTGGACGCTCTCCAACGAAAGATCCAAGCTCGGGTGCCATCAGCGCGCCTGATGTCGATCTTGGGAAAAGAAGTGTGCTGTTCCAGCAAGATGGTGACTGCCGCGGACTTGACCGTTTCGACTGATCCACGGGCGGGCACCTCTTGCCTGGCCTTGGAAGGGCTGACAGCGGGCACACCGGCACTTGTTCGGGACCAGGCGGGTTGCGAGGACGTGATTGATGAACATGTCACCGGTTTTCGCTTCGTCAACGATTCGGAACTGGCCGACACGATTGCATCCGCCCTTCAGGCTCCCCTAACACTCGAATCCATGGGCACTGCGGCGCGGGTCCGGAATCTCAAGGGCGAGCAATGGTCTGATCTGCTTGAGCAAACCGTGAAGTTCTATACCTAGCCTAATCCTTCCTGAACGGAGAAATGTGCGGCTGTTTTGGCTCTTACATCTTCAAGCGAAACGTCGGGAGACAGTTCCTTCAGGAGCAGACCACCATCTTCCACCTCAAACACAGCGAGATCGGTGATGATGAGATTGACACACCCTTTTCCCGTGAGCGGAAGCGTGCACTCCGGCAAAATCTTGGATTCTCCCGCCTTGTTGGTGTGATCCATGACCACGACAACCCGTTTGACGCCAGCCACCAAATCCATTGCCCCGCCCATGCCTTTCACCATTTTGCCGGGGATCATCCAGTTGGCCAAATCGCCCTTTTCGGAGACCTCCATCGCACCGAGAATGGTGAGATCGATGTGCCCTCCTCGGATCATGGCGAAGCTGTCGGCACTTGAGAAGTAGCTGGTCATGGGCAGCTCCGTAATCGTCTGCTTCCCAGCATTGATGAGGTCGGCATCCTCCTCGCCTTCGTAGGGGAAGGGACCCATCCCGAGCATGCCGTTTTCGCTCTGGAGCGTGACCTTCATTCCATCCGGGATGTAGTTGGCGACCAGGGTCGGAATGCCGATTCCCAAGTTAACATAAAATCCATCGCGCAGCTCCATCGCTGCTCGCTGCGCCATCTCTTCGCGC
Source organism: Armatimonadota bacterium (assembly GCA_018268255.1). Classification (GTDB taxonomy): domain Bacteria; phylum Armatimonadota; class Fimbriimonadia; order Fimbriimonadales; family Fimbriimonadaceae; genus UBA2391. Next base: position 714,436 of record JAFDWX010000001.1, read on the forward strand.
GTTCGGGGCATAGTGGGTTCATTTTGCCCAATCTACGCAGCGCCCTGCCGAATCATTGATTTGATTTGCCGAATAGAATCTGACTGAGAGGGTTTTGCATCTGAAATCGCTGGGCGTTGAACGGAGGGTCTCCCTTGAGCCGGTGATATTCTCCCTCAGTATCGAGCTGCCATGCGTTCGTGTTGTCTTTCAGCATCACTTCCAAGGCGAACTCCTTGAGAACGCTGATCTGCTTTTGATCCTGGACCGGTGCCAGGACTTCCACCCGGCGATCCAGATTACGTCGCATCAAGTCAGCACTTCCGATATAGAGCTCAGGGTTCCCGCCGTTATCGAAGTAGTAGGCGCGGCTGTGCTCCAGGTATCGGCCGACGACCGACCTAACGCGGATATTCTCGCTGAGGTTGGGCATTCCGGGCCGCAGGCAACAAATCCCTCTAACGATCAAATCAATGGAGACCCCGGCAGAGCTTGCCTCATAGAGAGCGTCGATGACTTCCGGATCGACCAGTGAGTTCAATTTGAACAGAATTCGTCCGGATCCGGAGTGGCGGACACACTCGATTTCCCGATGGATGCGCTCAATGATTTTCTCCCGAAGATTGAGCGGCGCAACCAGGAGTTTCCGATACTCCGTTTGTTTACTGAACCCGGTTAAGAAGTTGAACAACTCGGCAATATCCTGCGTGATGTCCGGATCGATTGTGAAAATCCCGAAATCTGTGTACACCCTAGCAGTGGCCGGATTATAGTTGCCAGTGCCCACGTGTGCATAGGTTTGAATCCCCTTATCCTCGCGTCGAACGATTAGACAGAGTTTCGCATGGGTCTTGAGATGCGGAAAACCGAAGGTGACGTGGACGCCCGCCTGCTCCAGCGCTTTGGCCCACTCCAGGTTGTTGCTTTCGTCGAACCGAGCTTTGAGTTCGACCATCACCGCAACTTGTTTGCCGTTTTCTGCAGCGGCTAACAGAGATTCGACAATCGGCGACTTTTGCCCAACCCGGTAGAGCGTCTGCTTGATTCCAATCACCTGAGGATCTTTGGATGCGGCAGCTACAAACTCCTCGACGGTGCGAAAGCTGTCGTAGGGATGGCTGACGACGACATCTCCTGATCTCACGGTGTGGAAAATTTCGGGAGTCTTGTCCAGCTTCGGAGCTATGTAGGGCACATGAGGCTGAAATCGAAGTCCGGCCTTTTCCTCAGATGCCAGGTCGAACAAGACTTCCATTCCCAGCAAACCCTCCAGTTGAAAAACGTCTTCAGGTTCCAGCTCTAGCAGCCTCATCAAGGTGTTCTGGACTTCCTGAGGCATGTCGCTGGAGACTTGGAGGAGCACCGGATCGCCGAATCGTCGCTTCTTGAGAGTCTGTTCAATGCTGGTCACCAGATCGGCAGCTTCCAGTTCGCGAATCTCTATATCGGCATCTCGCAGAACTCTGAAGGTGTAGGCCCCAAGAATCTGGACCCCAGGGAACAGTTCTGCGAGATGGTGCCGAATGATCTCTTCCAAGAAGATGAACTCGGAACGGCGACGCCTGAACTGGTACGCACGGGGGAAAACGGTCGGGATTTTGATGCGCGCAACACGCGTGCCGAGTTCTTCATCCTTGAGCAGAACCGCAAGATTCAGACTTCGATTGGAGATAAAGGGCGTTACCTGAGCGGGTTGCAGCATGACCGGCGTGCAAACCGGAAACATATCGTGTTGGAAGAACTGGTCGACTACTTCCCGGTCTCGGTCGGTCAGCTGTTCGTACGTCCTGATGTTGACTCCAGCCTTTTGGAGCTTTGGTTCGATTTCATCGAGCCACAGATTGCCAGCGCGGCGGCGCATGGGCAGAGCCGTCTCAGAAACCAATTCGAGTTGCTCGCCTGGAGTGAGCCCGTCTGGCGAGAGTTCCATGAGTTTGCCCTCAAACTGCTCGATGAGGCCAGAGACTCGCACCATGAAAAACTCATCGAGATTAGATTCGAAAATGGCGAGAAACTTCGCGCGCTCAAGGAGTGGATTGGCGGGATTGGCAGCTTCCTCCAGCACCCGTTTGTTGAACATCAACCAGCTGCGCTCACGATTGAAATATCGCTCAAAGGTTTCAGATCGCTCTTCAGTCTTAATAGGCTTGGCCATTAGATACGATCCCAAAACATGGATAGAATGGCGCCTTCTCGAACGCCGAATTCGCTGACTGTCATGGATTGGATTTGAAACCTCTCCAGAATCTTGAGGTACACGCTTGCGCCAGGCACGAACGTCTCAGCTCTCTTCATTTTAACGCCAAATCGAACGGCCGTTTGCTGTTCGCCGAGCCTTTGAGCTTGCCACCGAAGGTACTCCAATTCCTGACGATGAATCTGGCGATCCCCGTCGGGATGAAGTGCTCGGACAAAGCCGCGAGCGACGCCACCGCTGGCGACAATCCGCTCTGCGCTACCGAAATCTGAGAGGATGTGGAGAGCTTCATCAATCAACTCGTCCAGCTTCTTGAGTTGCTCTGGTCGCGTAGGGCACTGAAGGCCGCTTTCTGCTATGAGCCTCCCTGTGCCAACAGGGAGACTCCGTTCTTGGTCGACTCGGTTTCCCCAGGTGAGCGCAACCTGTCCACTGCCGCCCCCAACCTCAACCAGAAGCATGGGATAGGTTCCAGGACAATCGAGTTGTGCCCCGATCAGGCTTAACTCTGCTTCCCGAGCGGGTGCGATCAGGTCGACTTTCAGACGAAGCTCTCGGCGAATGCGATCGATGACCTCTGAGTGATTCTGGGCCATCCGCATGGCCTCTGTGGCGAATATGTAAAACCGTGTGGCCTTAGACTTCCGTACGAGCGTGGCGAACTGGCGCAGCGTCTGAAGCAACCGATCTTCGAGCTCCTTTGGAATCAACTTTTCCCGACTGACGACTTCCCCGAGCGACAGCCACTCGCTTTCGTTAACCAAGCGTTCGATGGTCCGCCCATCAGTTTGGGCAACCAATAGATGAGCCGTGTTGCTTCCGATATCCGCGCTGGCCAGTATTTCACCCATGATTGGTAATCTGTAATGGATTATGAAGCAGAGGCAAGTTTGTATTTTGCTGGCTCTTTGCATTGGCCATCTGGCAGCAGCGCAGGAGACGCGTCGTGTCACTCAGACGGGGAATCTCGTCGAGATTAAGGAATTTGAATCGAAAAATCTGAAAAACAAACGGAGCATCCACGTCTATTTGCCCCCTCAATATCAAGCAAATCTGAAACAGAAATTTCCGGTCCTCTACCTTCAGGATGGGCAGAACTGCTTCAACGGATTTACCAGCTATCTTCCGAACAAGGAATGGCGAGCTGACGAGAGCGCACAGATGCTTATTCAGGCAAACCTCATCGAGCCCATCATCATCGTTGCGGTGGATAACGCGGGGGCAGATCGCGCCAACGAGTTTCTTCCTGTCGAAGTCAAACAGAGGACCGAAAAATACGGTGGGAAGGCCGATCTGTATATGAAGTTCATCTGCGAAGAGGTGAAGCCGATGATCGACAAGGAGTTTCGAACCCTTTCCGACCGAAGTCACACGGGCATTGCAGGCTCTTCTTTCGGAGGCGTCATTTCCCTCCACGCAGGATTGACGAAGTCGGACGTGTTCAGCAAAGTTGGCGCGTTTTCCCCCTCCCTTTGGGTTGGGAATGGCTTGCAAGTCCGCCAATTCGAAAACCTCAGTTCGAAACTACCGCTCAAGCTGTGGGTGGATATGGGCGGAGATGAAGGCCCAGGTGCGTTGGAAGGATTGGACGCCTTCGGCAAGGTGCTGACCACCAAAGGTTGGAAAGCAGGCAAGGATCTTGCGGTAGTAAGCGACGCTTTCGCCCCCCATAACGAGGACTCATGGGCACGCCGTTTTCCAGCCTTCTTGATGTTTATGTACGGCAAGAAGTGACGTAGGCTCGCGGCTGCTACTTTGGCCGAGTGGTGACCCGTTCGATGCGCTTTTCGTAGTGCGTCCCAAGCAACAGACGGTCGACATAAATGCCTGGTGTGTGGATTTGGTCTGGGTCCAAAGATCCAACGGGGACCACTTCCTCCACCTCGGCTACGCAGACCTTTCCTGCCGTGGCCATCATCGGATTGAAGTTTCGGGCGGTCTTGCGATAGACAAGGTTGCCTTCTCCATCGGCTTTCCAAGCTTTGACGATGGATAGGTCGGCGTGGAGTGCAGTCTCCATCACATACCAATGCCCATCAAACTGCCGAGTCTCCTTGCCTTCCGCGACGATCGTGCCGTATCCCGTCTTGGTAAAGAAAGCGGGAATTCCGGCTCCTCCGGCGCGAATTCTCTCGGCCAGCGTTCCTTGCGGATTGAACTCCAGCTCCAGCTCGCCGCTGAGGTACTGCCGCTCAAATTCGGCATTCTCTCCGACATAGCTGCTCACCATCTTCCGGATCTGCCGAGTTTGGAGCAGGGGCCCCAACCCAAAATCATCGACCCCGCAGTTGTTGCTGATTACCGTGAGGTCTTTGACCCCTGAATCACGAAGAGCAAAAATCAAGTGTTCCGGGATGCCGCAAAGCCCGAATCCTCCCGCCATGATGGTCATGCCATCGAACAACAAACCTTCGAGCGCACGGTGCGCGGAATCAACTTGCTTCTGCATGATTTGCCTCGTCGCAAAACAAAATTGGGGCGTCAAACGACGTCCCAATTATTCCACCTCACCTCAAGATGTGCTTGCGTTAAACAAAAATTCAGACTTATTAGGTCCTCAATCAAATTGGGTTGAACCCCAAAAGGCATCGAACGCAGCACCAATATCTCTCTTTCGATGCTAGATCACTTTCAGTATGCTCCAGCCCCATCAGAACTCAAACACTATTGGAACTGATCCGGTATTTTTTCCGGCCTTTTTACCGTAGGCTTGCGGAGGCGAGCGCAAGAACCTGGTCCAATTTATGGGCTAAAGTCCCATTGCTCACGATGTGATCACAGCCGTGTTCGCGTCCAGCATCCCACAACGGGGTTTCCTTGTGACCCGCATGGCCGACAACCGTAGTGCCTTGGCTCTTGAGGCCCTCGATGATTTCTTCTGTTGACAAATTTGGCTCACCCAAGTTGAGAATGGCCAAATCGGCAAAACTCTCGGGCATAACGGCCTCTCCTAACACCTCAGCACTGTGGCCGAGGCTTTCTACATGCTTCTGAAGTCGAACGCTCCACAGCAGGTTGCGTTCGTAAATTGCGATATGCATAACTGTCCTTAAATCTACTTACTTTGTCCGACTCCAACAAGTTTGTTCGCTTGTTCAGTTGACTGGTACCCTCTAGGGTGTATGGTGCTCCGCGTCCAATATTGGCACGATGGCATTCTCAGAATGCTTGATCAGCGACTTCTGCCCTACCAAGAATCCTGGTTAGACCTCCAAACTTGGCAAGATGTTCGCGAAGCAATCAAAGATATGGCAGTCCGCGGAGCCCCTGCCATTGGGATTTCGGCCGCCTATGGCATGGCTCTGGCAGCAGGCGCGGGCGAGAGCTTGGACGTTGCAGCCGCTGAATTAGCCTCTTCTCGACCCACGGCCGTTAATCTGTTTTGGGCCCTGGACCGTATCAAATCACTACCGGAAAAGTCCTTTCATACAATTTTGGCTGAGGCTCATCGCATCGAACAAGAAGACATTGCCTGCAATGAGAAGATCGGTGAAAATGGTGCAGCGCTCTTCCCAGAGAATGCACGTGTCTTAACCATCTGTAACACTGGGAGCCTGGCAACAGGCGGACATGGCACTGCGCTCGGGATCATCCGGACGGCCCATGCGCAGGGCAAGGTAAAGCACGTGTATTCCTGCGAGACCCGTCCGCGGCTTCAAGGCCTTCGCCTTACAGCCTATGAGTTGCTGCACGACGGAATTCCATTCGAGAGCATCGTGGATTCTGCGGCGGCTTCGCTGATGCACGCGCGCAAAGTGGACTGCGTGGTGACCGGAGCCGATCGTATCACGGCAAACGGAGAAACGGCGAATAAAATCGGAACTTACATGTTAGCGGTATGCGCTCGACACCACGGCATTCCCTTTTACGTTGCTGCGCCGTGGACGACTTTTGACCCGAGTTTGGCGTCAGGTGACCTGATCGAGATCGAGGAGCGAGATGGGCGAGAAATAACTCATTTCGACGAGAAGCAGATCGCGCCTGAGGGCTGTCCAACGCTCAATCCAGCCTTTGATGTCACTCCGGGCGACCTGATTGACGCGATCATTTCGGACCGAGGCGTTCATCGCCCCCCCTATCTATTCACCTCCCAAAGTTAGACTGGAACGCTTGGATCATGAGAGGCTTCACGGCATCCGGTGTCACGGCGGTTCCGGTTGCTGCGGACAAGGAAGTCACTCCGTAACCTGTGATTCCGCAGGGAACGATCATTGAGAAAGGCGCCAGGCTGTTGTTGCAGTTCAGTGCGATGCCGTGGATACTGACCCAACGACGAATTTTGATCCCAATCGCAGCCACCTTCAAATCCTCGATCCATACACCTGTGTGGGGTGGAAATCTCCGAGATTCCAACCCGAATCCGGCCACCACCTGCATCACGCACTGTTCAAGTTCCCGCATCCAGCGGTGAAGGTCCTTGCCGTGTCGCGAAACATCGAAAATCGGATAGACGACAAGTTGGCCCGGCCCATGATAAGTGACATCACCCCCTCGGTCGGTTACCACGACATCGATACCTTGGTCTTGGTAGTGTTCGACAGGATGAAGGAGATTCTCCTGGTGGAAGTTGGCTCCCAGAGTCAGAACGGACGGGTGCTCGACCAACACGAGCGTATCATCCGCACCATCCATCACTTCGGCTTGGATTTCCACCTGCCGATCCCATGCAGCCTGGTAATCCAGAAAACCCCAATCCTGCACCTGCATCAGAGTTGAAATCCCGTAGCTTGGGCCACCGCAAATACTTGGAATCCATCGGTGCACTTGCCTGTGTCGTAGGTTGCCACGGAGACCAGTTCGTCCCTGACTCGTGTGCTCATCGCGATCCCGCCAACCGGGCAGAGCTTTTCGACATGGGCCGCAATATCGATAACAGCCGTGTATTGCACCTGATCCAAGTGACCTTCTACGTCTCCGCTGTGCAAACCGATTCGAAGCTTGAACGGCATGCTGAGGCGGTTGATCCCCTGATTAAAAATGACGATGGACTCCTGGGTCGCCTGAGCAGCCCGGAGAGCATCGTTTGCGGAACGGAATCCGACTACGGCACCGTCGCCCGCGATCGAATGGACTTCGCCCAAGTAGTCTCCAGACACTTTCGCAATAAGGAGTTGATACTCGCGAAACGTCCACTCTGCTTCAAATGGATCTGCGTGGGCCTTCATGACACTGCTTTGGACTGCGTCGATTACCATTACGCAGACGTAGCGCGATTGGGGCCGTAACCGGAATTCGAGAGCCAACATCTCGGCTGTGAGAGCCGCTGGATCGTCCGTCTCGGAGAGAATTTTGGATTTGGCAGACATCTCGATCTGGGCGCCGATGCCGCCCGTGAGCGCTGAAATGAGCACGGTTCCTCCGAGAAACATCCAGTTGACGAAGTCGGTGGATTTGAAATGGTAGATGCAAAGGGTTCCAATCGGGATGAGGAGAGCTGCAAGGATGCCGGCGACGTAATAGCACCAAGTCCAAATGGCGCGGATCGGGTTGCGAGAAATAAACCCCAGTCCAACTTGGAGGGTGACTCCCAATATTCCCGCTGGAATAAGCATGATCGAGGCGAATAGGTTGGATTCGTTGGGAATGTTGGGACCAGTCAGAAGGGCGCCTGAGGGTTCCAGGATTCTTGCAACGACCATGATGAGGAGCGTCGAGACCATCCCTGCCATTAGGGAGAAGCGGTTGACGCTCTTGGAAGGCAAAACCTGCCACCACTTATCGGTATCCACACGCGATTCGGGAGTCTCCGACGTGATGGATTTGAGCCGGTCGCGAACGGAAAGTAGCCGTGCCAACATCTCCTGCCTGGAAAGCCGATCGAGTTCGAGCGACTCTTCCCGAACCTTTCTGTATCCTCCCGCCATCGCGGCAGTGATGGCCAACGGGATATAGAGAACGAGTACGAGGACACCCAAAAAGAGGCCGTCCCAATCCCACCCGAGAGGCGAAAACGAAATGGATGAGCCCAAAGCGATGACTGCTCCGAAAAGCAGCGCACCTATCCACGAGTATCGCAACATCCCGCGCCAAAAAATACAGGCGATTTGCAGGCTGAGGACTCCCATCCAGGTGAGAAGCTTCAGGAATCTCAGGGGGGACCGCGAAAGGATCCCTATTGCTGCAAACAGATCGGACGCCAGCAAAATCCCGAGAAGAATTGCTGAGGACACCAGTAAAAAGGCGGAGGGCTCTCTGAAAAGGTGGTCGAACCAAGGTTTTCGCTGTGGTGCCTCGCTGGGAAGGAGCCTTCGCGGGCTGGTGGATGCATGCGTGTTGTACAGCCTGGATGACGCCTGCAGAAACCGGTCTGCCAGTTGACGGTGAATACCGGTTTGAGCAGCCAAATGCTCCGCTGTCGTCCAAACCGCATCCGGCCGGCTGCGCACATATTCGGTCAGCTTTTGAAGATCAGAATTCACTTAGCTTTCATCCGAAAAGAGCGTTATGGGTTCCGTGGGCACTTCTTCGACGTCGTCGGCACCTCCTTGAACCAGTGCCATCGTGCGTTCTTTGAGCGTATTGCTGCGCTGATCGACTGCATCCAGTTCTGGGATTTCCTTATCCGTAATTCCCGCGTAGTCCCGAATTCTTCGTGCTTGCGGAAGTACGGAAGACTCGAACGACCCCGCTGTCTTATTAAAGTGGTTCACAGCCGAATTCAAGCTCTTTCCGAGGGCCTGAAGATGTTCCGCCATCGGTCGAATACGGTTGTGAAGATCTTTGCCCAGCCGGTAAATCTCCCTAGCGCTTTCCTGCAATCGCTCTTGCCGCCATCCGGCATCCACCGATCTCAATAACGCGATCAGCGTGGTCGGAGTTGCGATGAGGACGTTGTTTTTGACACCGAATTCAATCAGCTCGGGATCGTGCTCCAAGGCGACGGAGTAGAGAGGTTCGCCAGGAAGGAACATGCACACGAATTCAGGCGCGTTTTCAAACTGATTCCAATACTCCTTGGCCGAAAGCTGTTGGATGTGGGTACGGATCTGCCGTGCGTGATCGGCATACTTGGTTTTCCTGTCAGCGTCGTCGTCGGTCTCAATTGCTACCGTGTACGCCTCCAGAGGAACCTTGGCATCAATGACGATTCTTCGGTCATTGGGCAGCTGCACCACGACGTCGGGCCTCAGCCGACCTCCCTCGATTGTCACCGAGGCTTGCTCGATAAAATCGCAGTGCCGGAGCATTCCGGACATCTCGATCACACGCCGAAGTTGAATTTCGCCCCATTGACCTCTGCGAGTCGGGTTCTTAAGTGCCGTAACGAGGTTCCGGGTTTCCTTTTGAAGTCCCACCTGGCCCTCGGCGAGGGCTTTGACCTGTTCTGAAAGCGTCGCGTATGCCTCGGTGCGGGAATGTTCAAGTTCCTTGTTGACTTGATCGAGGGTTTGGAGCTTTTCATTGATCGGCTTAACAAGCTCGTGGATGGCAGTTTTTCGGGCCTCCATCTCAAGCTGCTGGTTTTCTTTGAATACTTCGAACTGCTTTCCTGCCAGATGAAGGAACGTCTCTTGGGATTTCTGAACCGCATCATGCGCCATTGACTCGAAGGCCGCTTTCAACTGCTTTTCAGATTCCCGTAGAAGCTCACTTTGCTTTTCAAAGCTCTTGTCTCGCTCTGCAAGGGTGGATTCCAATCCCCTCAGATCCTCGCGGGCCTTGGTCAGGTCATTCTGGAGTTCGGCGTACTGCGCCCTGCTCGATTCGAGATCCTGTTGGAGCTGATCGACGCGTTCCATGCGCCCCACCAGCGTGGCCTTTTCAGTCGAGAGATTGAGCAACTCCTGGCGGGTTTGTTGGACCAGATCTTCGGATTCTTGGATTCGGACGTACCAATCCGACGCGGCCTTTCGATGCCACACCAGCGCGGCAGCGATCGCCACGACCAGTCCCACAAAAACTCCCACCACGAGACTGAGTACATCCATGTCTACCATTATGACGGGGGCAATCCTTCCGAAGGGGCACCATAAGGAATTTTCGCCGAGTCGCCGGTTCTGGGGGCGGAGATCCGAGCGAAGCGAGGATCGAGGGCGCGGCATCGGGCCAGAACCGGCGAGTTTGAAAAAATCGACCACATCGCAGCGTGAATGCCGCCCCAACTGCACGTCGTAATAAGAGAAATGAAGAGATTTGTTGTTTTGGCGTTGGGGCTCGGGATGGTGAGCAGCACCATTGCCGCGGTGGATGCTCGACCGGCCCAGTACAGTTTCGGTGGAACGAACTTCGAGGGCTACCTTGCTCGCCCGCACGGCGCGACCGGAAAATTGCCGCTCGTGCTAATCGTCCATGACTGGGATGGAATTGGAACGTATGAACAAGGCAGGGCCAAACAGGTTGCCGAGTTGGGTTACGTTGCCTTCTGTATAGATGTCTATGGCAGGGGAGTTCGACCCAAGGATGCCAAGGAGGCAGGGGCCGAGTCAGGCAAATACTACTCAAACGCAAACTTGTTCCATGAGCGTCTGCAGGCCGGAATGTCGTTTGCCCTGAACCAAGCTGGAGTGGACAAAACCAAAGTTGCGGCGATGGGATACTGCTTCGGCGGGTCAGCAGTTTTGGAGATGGCGCGGTTGAATCTCCCCCTGAAGGGCGTGGTGAGTTTCCACGGTGGATTGACGGGACCCACAACAGCAAAGCAAATGATCAAGCCCAAAATTCTGGTGCTTACAGGCGATGCTGATCCCATGGTTCCCTCGAAGGCAGTTGCCTCATTTAGAGCGGAAATGAACGACGCCAAAGCCACCTACAGAATCGAATCGTACAAAGGCGCGGGCCATGCTTTCACCGTTCCCGGAAGCGAGAAAATGGGAATCAAAGGCGTGGGCTACCAAAAGGCTGCAGATGTGGCGAGTTGGGCCGAAATGAAGAAATTCTTCAAGGGTCTTTTCGGCGCCTAATCAAACGTTCTTAGCCAGGCCAGAATTCCATCAAGACTGGCTTGGCTAATTCCATGAGCCATCGGATACTTTTCCAGGGTCAGATTGGCACCGGAACCTAAGTTCCGGAAGATTGCGTCTGCCTCTTGGAGGGGCAAAATTGGGTCGAAAATTCCGTGTTGAATGAGGACCGGAGTATTTGCAATCTTGGTGGGCAACGACCATTCGGGCCAGCGGCCACTGAGGATCATCGCACCATCGAAAAGGTCTGGTTGCCCCAGGCATACGCTGATAGTCATCATTGCTCCTTGGCTAAAGCCACCTAGAATAACCTTGGAGCCGGAGGCTTTGAGGACCTGAACCAGATCGGCAACCGTCTCATGGCTTGAACGAGCTTGCTCCGAGTTCATTCCTGTGATCTGGTCACCAGCCCACTCCAGATCGAACCAAGAAAAGCCGCCGAAAGGATGCTCGTAAGGCGCCCGGAGCGACACGACATGCCACTGGGAGTCAAACTCATCCGCGAGGCCGAACAGATCCTGTTCGTTGCTCCCGTATCCGTGAAGAAGAACAAGTTTCGGCGAATCAGGCTGGGAACCTTTGCGTTCGGCGTACATTAGAGATGAGTGGAGATCCATGATTACTTCCGCGTTTCAAGCTACCCTGGTTGCTCTGATGATTGGCGGCATCGGAGTCGGCGCATATTTGTTGAACCAACCCGTTAAGAACTCAGATTCCAAGACTATGAACCAACCACGAGAAGAATGGGCTACAAAACTGAAGCCCCTTAATGAAAGCCCGAAGCGCGACGACAAGGTCGTTTTGTCAGATAGCGAATGGCAACAAGAGCTCACTCCGGAGCAGTTTAAGATACTGCGAGCACAGGGCACGGAACGGCCCTTCTGTGGTGCCTTTTATGACAATCACAAAAAGGGAACCTATCATTGCGTGGGATGCGACTTGCCACTCTTTAAGTCGGATGCCAAGTTTGATTCCGGGACCGGATGGCCAAGTTTCTTCCAACCTGTTGAAGAAAAAAGCGTTTGGTACAAAGAGGACTTTAGCCACGGAATGTATCGGGTTGAAGTGCTTTGTGCGCGATGCGATGGACACCTCGGCCACGTCTTCCCGGATGGTCCTGCTCCCAGCAAACTGCGATTCTGCATCAATTCGGAGTGCTTAACTTTCGAAGAAAGCAAGTAGTCAGTTTCAAAGTTCGTTGGTTGTCTTGAAGTGAAGCTTGGCCACTTGGCCAAGCTTTTCCCTTCCATTCTTGGCAATGAACTGCCTTGCCGGGTCTTTTACTTGCCCTGCACCTTTCGGAAATTTCTGACCAAATTCCACGGATAGAGCCTCAAGCTTTCTAAGGAATTCTGCTCTGGCCAGAATAGAAGCAGCCGCAACTGCTATGTCACTCTCCGCCCTCACCCGACTTTCTAGCGTAATCGATCGGCCTTTTTCGAATAGCTGACGCTTAAGTCCTGCGGGATCGGCAAATTGGTCCGAGATCACGAGATCGCACGGTGACACTTCCAGTACGTTTTCGATGGCTCTGGCATGTCCCCATGCTAACAGCTTATTCAAGTTGCGCATCTTAGCGTAAAGCTCATTATATTTGGCCGGACCGATTGCAATGACGGAATGCGGGCAAACCGCTTTGATCTTGCCAGCAAGCCGCAACGCAATCGGATCCGTTACCTTTTTGGAATCCTTGACACCTTCCAGTTCTGCCAAGTGCTCCGGCCCCACGTAACAGGCTGCGATAACTAATGGCCCGAAATAGTCACCCTTACCACTTTCGTCCACACCGATATGGCCCGCAACCATTATTCGGTTTCAGTTTCCTTGCCCCAGCGTGGTCCAGATCGCATGGATTTTCTCCAAGCATCTCGCCAACGGTGGATATCTACCGCTCCGATTGGTTCCAATGGGCGACGATCTTCTGGTTTCGGCATGGCCGGGAACTTCTTACCAACAGATGACTGATACCAGTAGGCGACACTGGAAAGGTTGAGCGTTAGCCCGTTCGCGTGTCCATGCTCGATCGATGCGCGTAGCGATTTGCTAAAGTGAATCGGATCTTCTAAGTGGAACCGGTAAACGTGGGTCCTTCCAATCCACCCGAAAAGAGGGTCTTCGTTGTTTCGGCCAGGTGCATAGCCCGTCCCAAAGTAGGGGTGCAGGTAGTGCTCATCGGGAGACCAGGATTGGTTGAAATAATCCTCAGTTCCCGTTCCGTGGGCTGAACCAGGCCAAGGTTCTCCATCGACCATGAACATATCGTCCCCTTCTCCGTACCAGATAGTGGTGGGGTTTTCGATATAGTAATTCACACCGGCGAAATGTCCCTTACCCTCGCATTCGCAAAAGAGATAGTTGTTAACGTCTGTCGGATTCTTGGCCGTTATTCCCCAGATACCCCATTCATGTTCTCTATCTCCATCGGCTTCTGGAGAGGTGAGTTCCTGGTTGTACCAAGCGTGGAAGCGCCCAGCGCTGTCTGGAAGTTTGATCAGCTCCTCGGTATCAACGTAGTAATAAAAACAATCGACCTTAATATCCGATTGATTTTCAACTTCGATTCGGCAACCATCTGCGTACGGCATTGGAAAGTAGCTGACAAGCGCGTTTCCATCCTTGGGTGCGGCGGCCAAAGGAAGAGTGGTGAAGTTGTATTTCATTCCCCAGCCTTGCCCAAAGAAATCGCCGATCGGAGCCTCGACACTGGGATGGTCTGCACCATCCCAAAACATGCGTAGGACAAGATTCTTCCTTACCATTGGATCTTGGGAGGCTATCGTTATCCAAATATGCTTTATGATCCCTGAGCCCTTAAATTCGGCCATAACGAAAGTCTCGCGTGGACCGATTGGGACGTTATCGGCATTACCTCCGCTTCGATCGTAACTGCTTATCCTCTTGGATACTGCGTCGCGGACGATAGCGATTTGTGATAAAGGACCTTGACTCATAAAATAACCACTACTTGATACTGCCCACAACGACACCTTTGATAAAGAACCGCTGGGCAAAGAGGAAAACGATCAGCATAGGTAGCAACACGATAACCGCCGCAGTCATCTGCAACGGCCAGTTGGTGCCCCCATACGAATTCTTAAAGACGCTGAGACCAACCTCCAAGGTGCGCATCTGCATCGAATTTGTTGCGATGAGAGGCCAGAAGAAGTCCGTCCAAATGCCGAAAAAGCCGAACGCAGCTGCAGTTGCTAGGGCAGCTTTACTCAGGGGCAGGATCACGCGCCAGTACACTGTCCATTCTGTGGCACCATCCATTCGCGCGGCTTCATCCAACTCCATCGGGATCTGCAAGAAGAACTGTCGCAGCAAAAAGACAGAAAAAGAGTTGCTCAGAATTGGCACGATGAGGGCCAGATAGGTATCGAGCCATCCCACACTTCTCATCATTAGATATACGGGTATCTGCGTCACGACACCCGCAAACATCATGCTCAAAAGGAAGAGAGAAAACAGGAAGTTACTTCCTCGGAAGGGAATCCGAGCGAATGCGTAAGCGGCCAGGCTCGATATCAGCAATTGACCCATCACAGCAATCACAGAAACCAAAATCGAGTTGAGGAAGAATCTGGCAACGGGAATGTTCGGCATTGTAAGAACTGTCCAGTAATTCTCCCAATGCGCTTTCTCTGGAACCAACTTGCTCATGACCGGTATCGCGGATTTGGATTCGTGTAAGGAAACGAAAACCATCCAGGCGAACGGCGCAATAAGAAATGCACCTAGAAGCAAAAGCAGGAACCACGAAATGACGCCTTTAAGGATCTTCATGCGACAGAGTAGCCCTCCAACTGATTCTTCATGATTCGATACTGAAATGCTGCGATTGCTGCAATCACGATGAGAAGCAGGAATGTTTGCGCCGACGCCATACCTACGTTGAATTTAGACCAGGCCTCCCAGTAAATGTGATAGCCGATCACATCGGTGGTATCAAGTGGTCCCCCTTTGGTCATCATATAGACTGGGGTGAAAACCTGAAACGCGCTAATGGTTGAAGTCAAAAGCACGAATAGGGTTGTCGGTGCGAGCATGGGTAGGGTAACAGACCAGAACTGCCTGAGCATGGAGGCGCCATCTAGTTCTGCTGCCTCATAAAGTGTTTGCGGAATACCAACAATGCCCGCGAGAAACAACACCATTCGAGGACCAAGACCAGTCCACACGGACATGAACACCAGGGCCCACATTGCCCATGCTGGATCGTTTAGGAAATCGGTTTTGTTATTCTTGCCCAATGCTGAGAGCATTGAATTGATGAGACCGTGCTCTGGCAAATAGATATAGATCCACAGCATCGCAGTGGCGACACCGGAAGTGATGCTGGGTGTATAGAAGATGGTTCGGAATACCGTGATTCCTTTAAGTTTCTGGTTGACCAGAACCGCAACGAGCAATGCAACAATAATTCCTAAGGGGACGGAAACAATCGCATAACGTGTGGAGTTCCACATTGCGTTCCAGAACTTGGGTTCAACAAGCGTGGATGAGTAGTTATGAATCCCGACAAAGGGGCGGGCTGGCTTTAGAATATGCCACTTGAAAAACGACAGATAGAGCGAGGCAAAGATGGGAATGAGTGCGAACACTAACAGATGCAGTGTTGCAGGCGCTACAAAGAGCCACGCCGTCCGCTGACGCTTCATAGCTTTGAAAACTCCCTATCGATTTCATGCGCTGCTGACTTAAGGGATGATGCAGGATCTTCGCCGTTCTTCAGGACTCCATCCATCATCTTTTGTCCCAGTTGCTCGACGATGTCGTAACTTTCGACTTTGCTACCCCACGGTCCCCGAGCAGTCGGAATGATCTTGAGAAATTTCTTTTCAATCTCGGTGGTCGCCTTCTCTCGGCTCACATCTCTCCGTGCACTGATGGCTATCCCGGTTGTGTGATATCTGGATTGCACCCGATAGCTTGTCATGTACTTTATGAACTTCCACGCCAAATCAGGGTGCTGTGCATGTTTGCCAATGCCATATCCCATTTCGTACATCACGGTCTTCGGATCTCCCTGGTCGTTGGGAATGGGGGCAATGTCAATTTTGGAAAGGTCAATCGCTTTGGCCGCTTTCAATGTCACCATCGACCAGTGGCCGCTTATCTGCATCGCGGTCAGATTATTCTCAAAGTAGTTCACGCCCGATGCAGCAACTTGACTGAGATTTGGAGCGACTTTGGCCTCAACAATAAGGTCTCGCAGGAAATTAACAGAAGAAATATTGTCAGGTGAATCTAAGAATCCGGCAGCCTTCTTGCCATCGGGAGAAAGTACGTCCCCTCCGCCGTTCCAGAGCCACACGATCCATCCCGGCATCCACGAATCGAATTGGAAACCGAACTGCTCGCCCTTGGTAAGTTTTTTGGCCGTTTCCACAAAGTCTGCTCGAGTCCAGTTCCAATTTGGATAAGGAACTTGCATCTTGTCAAAAACCGCCTTGTTGTAATACAGCACCATGGGTGTGAAGTCCATAGGAATCGCGTGAATGGCTTCACCTCGCCGCGTGATGTCCACTACGTTCGGGTAGTAATCGGAAAGGTTGAAGTCTGGATCGGCTTCCACAAAGGGCATCAGGTCTCGGACAATGTGGTTGTCAATAAAGATGGCCGAACTCGATGCGTCAATAGCAATTACATCAGGTTCCGCATTGGCTACGTAGGCCAAAAGCGTTTTACGAACGTAATCTTGTGAATCGGGAACTCCCTCGATCATGATCTTGACGCCAGGGTTTTCCCGTTCGAATTGGCGATAGATCGAAGCCAAGGTTCTATCAAACTCGTTGTCGTCGCCTGCGCCGCCCCAGTTGCCAACCCGAAGCACCACCGTAGTGCCGAGCACACCTTCTTCACCGCATCCCGCCAAAGCGGCGATACATCCCCCGATCGCGATTGTGCGAAGGCTCCATTGCCAGGCTTTCATGCTCAGATCAGTATAGCCGCAAACGTTTTCATAGCCCCCAATCGACTCATAACACCTCGATGACCAAAGGCCTTGCCTCGGTCGGAGTTGCCGTCACATAAAGCGACGCGAGGACGCGCTGCGCAGCCTCATCGGCTTCTTCCTCGGTTTTGGCAAACACCGTGGCGCAATGTTCATTGTCCGTGATTTCATCGCCGACTGCAACGTGAATCTGGATGCCCACACCGTGGTCGATCAAATCTTCTTTGTGAGCTCGTCCGCCACCCAAGTCAACCACCAACTGGCCTAAGGCACCCGCATCGGCGCGCGCCAAATAGCCCGAAGAATGAATAAAGACCTTTCGTACAACGGGGCCGAGGGGAAGCTTGGATTCCGCCTGATCGACGAACGCGGGGTCAGCGCCTTGTGCCGTGAGCCACTCTCGGGCTTTGGTTAGCGCCCCACCCGACTGAATCGCCAAAACGCATCTCGCTTCTGCAGCTTCCAGTGATGCTTCAGTTCCGGAAGCCTCCAGAGCCAAGGCCACAAGTTTGATCGCCAGCCGCCCCACGGAGCTCTTAACATCGCCGCGCAAAACCGAAAGTGCTTCCAAAACTTCCAACGAGTTGCCGATTGCCGATCCGAGTGGTTGGTCCATATCGGTGATGAGGATTCGTAAGTTCAATCCTGCACGGGTGCCAATGTCCTTCAGCCAGGCTGCCAGATTTCTCGCGGCACCAAGATCTCGCATAAATGCGCCCGAACCACATTTGACGTCCAGCACCACCGTCTCGGCACCGCCCGCAATCTTCTTGCTCAAGATGCTGCTGACGATAAGAGGAACACAGTCAACGGTCGCCGTCGCGTCCCGCAAACCATAGAGAATCTTGTCTGCGGGTGCCAAATTGGGTGATTGACCGGTAAGTGCGATGCCGAATTGATTGGCTTGGGCAACGAGCTCACTGGGAGAGAGATCGGTGCGAAAGCCGGGGATGCTCTCAAGCTTGTCAATCGTCCCGCCGGTGATCCCCAGCCCGCGGCCGCTCATCTTAACCGCAGTGATTCCGCACGCGGCCATCAGAGGGAGTGCGACCAAGGTCACCTTGTCTCCCACGCCGCCCGTGCTGTGCTTGTCCACCCACGGCTTGGGTAACCCAGAAAGGTCCAGGCGTTCGCCGCTATCGGCCATCGCAAGCGTAAGTTCGGTCGTCTCCGCGCTATCCAACCCATTCAGGTAGGCCGCCATGAGCCATGAACTTGCTTGGTAGTCCTTAATCGATCCATCGACGAGTCCTCGCACCAAATCGCGAATCTCTTCGCTCGAATGGGTTCGACGATCTCTCTTTGTTGCGATAAGTGCTTGCGGCGAATGCATCTGGGTGAATTCTAGCTTGAAGAGGGTGCACGGCGATCAGGCAAATTGCTGGCATTCTTCCATGCCCTCTACCGAATCGCTCAACGATGACTTAGAATTATCCGTACAATACGTTGAACAGCCCATGAGCAGCAACCGCTATTCCGAGGAAGAGGCGCAGGAGATCCTTAAGGAATCTGTGCGCATCCAAGAGCGTCTTTCACAAGGCGTTTCGAGCGAGGAGCTGCTGAAGACCGCCAGTGAGTTGGGGATCAGCGAACAAGCGCTCAAAGATGCCGAGCAGCAGCATTTGCGCAAGAAATCCGAATTGGATGAACCTCTCTTTCACCGTGATGAACGTCCGCGTAAGCCGATCGCGGTGATGGCATTTGCGGCAATCATGCTTGTCCTTCTCACGGTGCTAGCATCGACGGGGCGGCATGGCGCACCGATTTGGATATTCGGTTTCCTGTGGTTTCCGTTTTTTGCGCGTCGGCGCTGGAACCGCGATCGATATCGTGACTAAGCCCTAGCGAACGGAGGCTTTGAGTTTCCGCGTCACCGCAGCTTCAACGAGTCCTTGGAACAGGGGATGCGGACGGTTGGGTCTGGATTTGAATTCCGGGTGAGCCTGAGTTCCGACAAAGAACGGATGCTCCGCAATTTCCACCATTTCAACCAAGCGGTAATCCGGAGAGACACCGCTGATCACTAATCCGTGTTCGATGAGCTTCTCGCGGAAATCGTTGTTCACCTCGTATCGGTGACGATGCCGCTCCGTGATACGAGAGGTGCCATACAAGTCGCTCGCCAACGTGCCGTGAACAATGTTGCATGGATAGGATCCCAGCCGCATTGTCGCGCCCTTGGAGGTCACGCCTTTTTGCTCCGGAAGGAGGTGGATGACGGGATAGGGAGCATCAGGGTTCATCTCCTCAGAGTTGGCACCCACCAACCCACACACGTTTCGCGCAAACTCGATGACGGCCATCTGCATTCCCAGGCAGATTCCCAAGAACGGTAATCCTGATTCTCGGGCGTGGCGAACTGCTTCGATTTTTCCTTCGATCCCACGGCCTCCGAAACCGGGCGCGACGACCAACCCATCAACCCCATCCAGCAGCCCGATAGGGTCTTCCCCAGACTCAAAAATGTCGCTTTCCAGCCACTCGACCTCAATACGCGCATCGTTCGGGATTCCAGCATGGATGAGTGCCTCGTTGATGGATTTATAGGCATCGCCGTTTGATGTGTATTTGCCTACGGCACCGATTCGGCACGTGTAGGTCGGTTCCTTAAGGGTGTGGACTAACTTGGTCCACTCTTCAAGCTGTGGCGGGCGTTCTTCCAGCCCAAGGCGCTCGACAACCAGATCACCCAATCCTGAGGCCTCGTATTTCAGAGGGACTTCATAGATGGTTTCGACGTTGAGCGACTCGATCACGCCGCGAATTGGGACGTCGCAGAAGAGCGAGATTTTCTCTTTGACATCCTCTGGGAGAGGCGATTCGCTGCGGCAGATCAAAACGTCGGGAGTAATTCCGATCTCGCGAAGGTTGATCACGCTGTGCTGGGTCGGCTTGGTCTTAATTTCTCCCCATGGCCCAACCTGCGGCACCAAGGTGACGTGGAAGTACATCGTGTTTTCGTAACCGACGTCCTTGCGCATCTGGCGGATTGCTTCCAGGAAGGGCAGCGATTCGATGTCGCCTACAGTTCCGCCAATTTCAGCGATGACCACGTCGGCTTCTTGCTCAGCCCCAAGTTGAATGATGGATCTCTTGATCTCGTTGGTGACGTGAGGAATGACCTGGACCGTACCGCCGAGATAATCACCCTTGCGTTCGGCCTCGATCACTTTTTGGTAGACCTTGCCCGTGGTAACCGATGAACCGCGGGTGCAACTCACGTCCATAAACCGCTCGTAGTGCCCCAAGTCCAGGTCTGTCTCAGCGCCATCTTCGGTCACAAAGACCTCGCCGTGCTGGTAGGGATTCATAGTTCCAGCGTCGACGTTGATGTACGGGTCCAATTTGAGAGGTGCGACGGTAAACCCACGATTTCGCAACACTCTCCCAAGCGAGGCGGTCGCAATGCCTTTGCCTATCGAACTGACTACTCCACCGGTAACAAAGATAAATTTCGTCATCGCCCCAAGCCTCTGCACCCCAAAAAGCAAGTGGGACCCAGACGCAAAATGGCGTCAGATCCGTTGTTTTAGGGGAACAAATTCGACTATACCTGCGCGACTCCTTCGAAACACGGTTTTTTGGCAAGTTTTGACCGGATTGAAGGAGCGGTAAGCTGAAACCCGTGACAGTACTGGCTGCAGCTTTGGTTCTAGGTTTGTCTGCTCCTTCCATCTCCTACGACTGGCAGAGCGTTGCAATCGGATGCGGAGGTTTTGTAACCGGAATCACGCCCCACCCTTTCAAGAAGGGCCTTGTTTACGCTCGGACCGATATCGGAGGAGCATTTCGCTGGGATGACCGTGACTCGCGGTGGACCCCTTTGCTCGATTGGCTCCAACTGCCGGAATGGAATTGGTACGGAGTGGAGAGCCTTGCCGTTGATCCCTACGACCCCAATTTCGTGGTTGCAGCGCTGGGCACTTATACCAATGAATGGGCAGGTAACGGGGCAATTGCCACATCGACCAATCAGGGCCGGACTTGGGAAGTTGCAAAACTCCCCTTCAAAAATGGTGGGAATATGCCGGGCAGATCCATGGGAGAGCGTTTAGCCGTCAATCCCTCGGATTCAGACGAAATCTGCTTCGGGACCAGAACTGATGGCCTTTGGATTTCATTGAACCGTGGCAAAAGCTGGAGCAGGGTCGAAAGCTCACTCAACTGGCCCTCACTCAAGGGACATGGAATAGCATGGGTCGCATATCCTCGAGCAGTCCCCGATCACCACAGCGAAATTTACGTCGCTACGACGTCAGAACATGACGCGATCCGAGTGTCCCATGACCTGGGCAAGACGTGGGAAATTCTTCCGGGACAGCCCAAAGGGATGCTTCCTCACCAGGCCAAATTTACGCGGTTCAACAACCTTATTGTCACCTACAGCGACAAACCGGGCCCGAATGAGATCACAAGCGGAGCCGTGTACCAATACTCACGAGTCGATCATAAGTGGACGAACATTACGCCAGAACAACCCAAGGAAGGGAATAGGTTTGGCTACGCGGGAGTCGCAGTTGACGTCCGAGATGAAAACCGAATCCTCGTGTCAACGATCGACCGGTGGGCCAAAGGAGACACGGTCTTTACCACCACCGACGGAGGCAAGAACTGGACCTCCCTTCAGGAACGTTCCACCATGGATCCAGGATGGTTTGCCTACCTTAACTGGCACGAACCAAAACCTAAGTTTGGCCATTGGATCGGCGATGTCGAACTCGATCCGTTCGACGGCAATCACGCCTGGTTTGTAACCGGCGCGACCATTTGGCAAACCAAGGACCTGAATAAGGCAAAACTGGGTTGGTACACCCAACTCGATGGCTTTGAGATGACTGCGATTACGGACCTCATCGCACCACGGACCTACACCCCGCTCCTCAGTGCAATGGGTGATCTCGGAGGCTTCCGGCACGATGATCTCGGTCGATCGCCCAAAGGTGGTTTCTTCAGCAATCCCATTCAATACACCGTTACCAGCCTGGAGGCCTGCCCACAAAAGCCTGACTTTCTGGTCCGAGTCGGATTCAACTACAAACCCGAGACCAATATCGCCTTCAGCACGGACGAGGGGCGAACGTGGGCGCCCGCGCCAACCTCTCCCGCTCCTGGACTCTCGGGCGGGACTGTTGCCGTCTCGGCCGATGGCAAACGAATTGTATGGAGCTCCGGGCAAGGCTCGATGTGGTGGACGGAGGATCAAGGTCAGTCCTGGACTCCGTCGACCGGTATTGACGAACGCGGATTTGTCGCTGCCGATCAATTCGAACCCAACCTGTTCTGGTTTAAGCGTGAAAGTGATGGCGCACTCTATCGAAGCGTGGATGGTGGCAAGTCCTTTGTGGAACTTCTGAAAGGCTGGGGGGAATCCGACCGAACCATTCAAACCAGCCCACTCGAAAGAGGCGTGGTGTACATTCCAACGTCCAAAGGTGTGATGGCTAATCGGGATGGAAGTGACCAGTTTGTCGCGATCGGCGACCTCACTGAGGTTAACGCTGTCGGCTTAGGTAAGGCGGATGCTGGGACGACCCGCCCGACCATTTTCGCTGCAGGGCACTTGGGAAAATGGCCGGGGATCTACCGATGCACCGATGGTAAGACTTGGACGCGAATTTCGAATGCCAGCCATGGTTTTGCCACAGTCCGTGTTCTGGAAGGCGACCTGCGCCAATTCGGAAGAGTCTTTATCGGAACAAACGGACGTGGGATCTTTATGGGCAATCCCGCCGGGAAATTGTAAGGCTATCGACCACAACCTGGCGACATGATTTATCATGTCAGTATGAGACAGCGATCGATGTGGCTCGCCTTCATGGTTGCGGCTTTGGCAGTGAGTGGGTGTCACAAAAAGCCCACCACGGTTGAAGGTGATTGGGTCATGGAGAGTTCCATGCCGATCATGCCGTCACTCAATCCTCTATCGCTCCCCAACACCGATACCGATCTTCCGTGGTTCACGCTTAAGAAAGGTGGCCAAGCCGATGTTAGGATTCCGTTCGAGGCACGCGGGTGCTGGAAGCAGACCGGAGATGTCATCACGGTTTGGGCTTGGGCACCGGATGCGCAAGCGAGCATGAACAAGATGATCGCGGACATGAGGAAAGACCATCCCCATATCGCCAAGTTGCCGATAGACAACACCCCAGTCAAACAGGAGTGGCAGGAAATGGGCTCATTCACCTGGGACAAGAAGAAAGATGAGCTTGTGAGTTCACAGTCGGATCTTTTCGGGCATCCGATAAAGCTCACTCGGGGCTAAGTCGAGTGGCCCCAAATCAATGTCGATTTGGGGCCTCGGTCAGTCCATCACTCGTCGCCGAATCGGTCGAAATTCTCGCTGAGAACGAGATAGTCGAAGATGGTGATTTCATCGTCACCGTCAAGATCAGCGTTCTCTACGAAGTTGGTGTCGCCGGAGAAGGAGCCGAAGGCTTCTGACAGCACGAAGTAGTCGAACACGGTGATTCCATTGTCTTCATCGACGTCTCCGTTGAGGAGTGCGAAGACATTTCCACCGGATCCGTTATCGGTTATCGTGATCGGCACCGTGAGCATCTGCCTCAGCCAGTGGCTGGACTTAGCCGAACACTCGAACTGTCCTCGTGCCTGGGTCACAAATGCAAATGCACCAAAGGGACCCAGTTCGACATTGGGTACTTCGATGGAATTTCCACCGGATGTTGGTGTGAGTCGGAAGTCTGCGCTCGGATATTGTTCCGGCAGCCACTGACTCAGACCCACGTTCCCACTGACCGTACCGGGATAGTATCGCGCGGTGAGACTCTGGACCGACGGGGTTACGTCCGAACTGGTCCCTTCGCCACGAGCCAAACGCACCCGGATCTCAACGTAGCGACCGCTTATGTCCTCGGTGGGTACGACTCCGTTGCTGACCTTCACGAATACCTTGCCAAGAAGCCCTAATCGAGTGTTGGCGGCTCGGGCGAACACTTCAACAGATGTGTTAGCAGGTGTGACCGCTTGCCAACTGAAGGCTCCCCATCGCAAATTGGGCCGGAAGGAGTCGTGGGTGACGCGCCATTCCCCGTCGCGGGAGATCTGTGAAGTCGTCGCTCCGGTTCCATCTGAGTAGTTGTAACTACCAGTCCCCACGCCGACGGATCCGATAATCGCTCCGTTATTGCTATCGGCTCTGGGGTCGATGACCGTGGTCCAGTTGCCATTTGCCTGATTTCCGGGATCGCCGATGTGCGTGACCCAAACATTGCCGTTTGAATCCAAGCCTAACCCGCAAGGTCTGTCTCCGGTGTAGAAATCTCGAACCGGAGTCCCATCTTGGCGATACCGATAAACTCGGTATGGGCCACCAGCCCACAGTCCTCTGGAGGCGACCCAGATGTCACCGTCTTGGTCCTGGATAATGCCCCGAAGGTCGCCACCACCAGGTACAGAAATGTACTTCTTGATGGCAGCAGTGGTCTTGTCAATAATCAGGAGCTCGGGGACCGGATGGCCACTCCCGGAGCCACAGCTGGCCACGATGTCTCCATTGGAAAGTGGGGCAAACGCTGCAATTGCGTAGTTTCGATCGCCCGTAACCATCGTCGCCGCACCCGTTGTTGAGTCAATCCGGTAGGGTCGATTGTCAACCGTGTCGATGGCTGTTGCCCATAACTGCCCGTTTTGATACAGCATGGTGTATCCCGGGATCGGGCCTTCAAGGGTTTTGATGACGTGGCCATCCACGTCATCCAGTTGCATAACGCCGACAACATTGTCATGGAAACCAACCCAAACTTTGTTATTCTCGTCGAGCGCGATGCTCCGACTCTTCCCGCCAGAACCTCGATAGCGTTTGAAAACCGTAATCAGTTCATCATCCGCTTCCTGCACTGTTCCGGGAGCAGCTTCGGGCACGCTTGAGTCAAGATCTTTGCCTGTCGTGCCATCCCACGCTAGCAGATTGCCGAGGCCAGCTGAAGTGCGGATGTATCCGTCGCCGTTTCGATCCACTCCTGTAGTGTAGGTTGGGTCCTTGACGTATTCACCAAGCGGGTGCTGAATGAAAACTCCCGGAATGGGCTGATAATAGCGGGTCCCACCGATGATTACGCCGATCTTGGTTACGGCTCGGGTGCCCTGGCCCTCGTATGCGTTTGTTGCCCAAACATTGCCGAGGGAATCGACAACCGCTCGAGACGGAGACGACTCTAAACCAGCAGGGGTGCATCGGTACTCGCCGACAACCAAACCGGTTTCGGTGTTGACTCTGACGATCCGCCCCACGCTGTACGGCCATCCTCGGTCGGCCAGAGTTCTGCCGCCAACAGGAATGTTGATAAAGGGAACCGGCGCCGTGCCGAACCGATTCAGCCTTAACTCACCTGGCACCGCAGTTGAATTGGTGTTGAAGTAGATGCCTTCGTTAAAATCCTGACTTGTGGACCAGGTTTTGGATTGCGTCCAGCCTAGAGTCGTCGTCATGAGAGCTGTTGCCCATACAGCCGCCCTCAGAATGATGGTTGGTTTCATTACTCGCCCCCGCTAATTTTTCTGTCAAACAGAGATAGCTCTATGGTATTGCAGATTTGTGCGAATTTCGGTCCGTGTTTATACTAGTCACCGATCGAATCGAAACTGGAACTGAGGATGAGATAGTCAAAGACGGTCACGGCTCCATCTCCATCGAGATCAGCATTAGGCTGAAAGTTTGGATCGCCATCGATCGAATCGAAAGCTTCTGATAGAGCCACGTAGTCGAAAATGGTTACGGAATTGTCCCCATCAACGTCGCCATTAATGAGGTCCACGCCAGCGAGCACTAGTGTTTCGGACTCTAAGTGCACTGACCCCAGGGATTTCCAAAGACTCGTGGGAGTTCGCAGGGTTAAGCCGAACTCTCCCCATCGAGGAATCGGGAGTGAGCAGATGCCAAACTCGTCCACCGACGCTTGAAGAGTTTCCAACTCTCGTCCGGACTGACTGACTGTGGCTTTCACCTCGAGTTTGGTTGGATCTCCGACGAATCCATCGAGGGAAACCGGAAACTGGACGACACACGGTTCCGGTTTGAGAAGGAATCCAGTCGGCTGCCCAAGGTAATCGCCTGACCCCACGATCCACCCGCTGTCGTTGATCGCGCGGGCATCCACAAGATGCCAGTTGGGATCATCGATCTTGGAATTCAGATCGACGATCGTGTCGCCATCCACGATCACGGCCGAACTCTCATTTCTAAGGTACCGATCTGTTTTTCCGGACTGACCAACGATGGTGCCGTCGTTGTTGATCGCCCATGCGATGGCGGCCTCATCCGGTTCGCCATCGCGGACCAACGTTCCCAGATCTTGGGGGATCCCATTTTGGTATCTCGCCAAATGACTGGTGGTGTAGGGAAGGTCCTCGAAATAACGGTAGAACGAAGTCAGCGCACCTGCTGCAACGCCGTTGTTGTTGACCGCCTGCGCTTGACTGTTTCCGAGGATGCCGTACACGATATCGAGCCTCCCAAGGGTCTGGAGCTGATCTTCGTCATAGCAATAGGCCGTGCCCAAAAGCCATTGGTCATAGAGCTTTGAGGCCGTTCCAACGACCAAGCCGGTGGAACTCATTCCGAATACAGAATTGAATCCAAAGTGAAAGGATAGGTCGGCGTCGAAGTAGCCGAGGCGGCTGATTTGCGTAGGCGACTTGGACACAAAACCGCTGGTGGTGTAGAAACTCCCATCGATGACTACCGCC
The DNA here is from genome assembly GCA_018268255.1 of Armatimonadota bacterium. GTDB lineage: Bacteria > Armatimonadota > Fimbriimonadia > Fimbriimonadales > Fimbriimonadaceae > UBA2391. Next base: position 741,173 of record JAFDWX010000001.1, read on the forward strand.
GTGCCCGCGATTGCATGGTCTTCGGAGATGCCCACCGCTTCACTTTGAATCTGGCTCGAATCCATTGGTGGAATTTCAGAGACCCCTTCCGGAGTCCAGACCATCGCACGGATTTCTGCTCCAGGGGCATCGGACAGGCTTTGTGCACCCACGATCCACCCGTCAGAACTCACGGCATTGGCTGTTGCTATTTGGGGAGCCGTGGCATCGCCGAACAGCGGGAGCAGACTGAAACCAGAATCTTGGAAGATAAATGCTCGGGCGGTTGCATCGGGAAGGTTGATTTGGCCAACAACGGCTCCTTGCGGCGAGATGGCCTTTGGATAGGCGATTCCGCCATTTCCGGGATCCAAGGCGTAGACCGAGTAACGAGGTGTCGACGCTTGAGCGCACACTACGCTCAGCGCTGCCATGCAAACCGGCATCCAGCGATTCCTCAAAATCCCGCGTTCCTCACCTTCCAATTTAAGATACTGGATCGATTGGCCCAACCATGCCCGAGAAAATCAGGGAAAATTCGAGTCCTGGAAAAATAGCGGGGAAGTTCAAGCTTTGCGGATAAGCTTGGAGCGATGTGGTGAGACGCAAAAGATTAAGACGGGTGTGGTTGGTCAAATGACGCCTTTTTTCAAGAAAAAACCCGATTGGCCCTTGACAAAGCAAAGACCACAAGCCTACAATATCCCTTGCGTCCGGTTAACGGAAAGCGCAACGTACCTTGAAAGCTCAATAGCGAAGCGTGCCAAGTGAACAATAGACAGGTTAATTTAACTAATCTCGTCAGGTTCAACCAAGAACCAAAAAAGATCACTAACCTTAACGAAAGTTAAGGATAGGAAAAGAACTTTCTTCGGAGAGTTTGATCATGGCTCAGGACGAACGCTGGCGGCGTGCCTAAGACATGCAAGTCGAACGGGGCTTCGGCCCAGTGGCGAACGGCGGAGTAATACATGAGCAACGTGCCCTAAAGTCTGGGACAAACGCAGAAATGCCATAAATACCAGATGTGGTCCGAGGGTGGCATCACCCTTTGACTAAACGGTTTTTCGCTTTAGGAGCGGCTCATGAGCCATCAGCTAGTTGGTAGGGTAAAGGCCTACCAAGGCGACGACGGCTAGGGGGTCTGAGAGGATGATCCCCCCGAGTGGGACTGAGACACGGCCCACACACCTACGGGTGGCAGCAGTTGGGAATCTTGCACAATGGGGGAAACCCTGATGCAGCGACGCCGCGTGGACGATGA
>JAFDWX010000002.1:0-174861 GCA_018268255.1 Armatimonadota bacterium
GGCAGTTAAGCTCCTCAGCGGCGGAAGTAGTTGCCGGGTGACTGGCCGCAAGATAGGCACGTTGCGCGGATACATATAATTTGAAAAGCCTCACTTCGGTGGGGCTTTTTGCTTTATCGAAGGTCCCAACATTGCCGTGTCCGAATTCTGGTAACGGGTGCCCGTTCCCATCCCGGCACCACAATCTGGAACCTGGGCAGTTAAGCTCCTCAGCGGCGGAAGTAGTTGCCGGGTGACTGGCCGCAAGATAGGCACGTTGCGCGGATACATATAGTTTGAAAGGCCTCACTTCGGTGGGGCTTTTTCATTTGTGGTGGTGCTGGTCTTGTGGCAACCCTGAAGGCCTGTTGCCTCAGGACAGTCTCAATACGTTCTCAGCCAAGCGTAACTTAAACTATGAAAATCAACGAAGGTACGACGGACCGAGTGATCCGCGGAATTGCTGCAGTCGCTGCGCTGGCTCTCGCTGTGTTTATTCCAATGTCTGCTATTTTTCAAATCGTCCTAGGAATTGTTGGTGTGCTATTGGCAATAACTGCTCTGACCGGGTTTTGTGGCCTCTATGCTTTGCTGGGAATGAGCACGTGTCCGGCTACTAAAAAACCTCTCCCGTAAGCGACCAAGGCTCCAGTCGGGGTATCCCTACGCTCGTGACTATCGGCTTTGTCGGGTTGGGAGTAATGGGTGGTCCCATGGCGGGACACTTGGCCGCCAAGGGAATGAAAACCTTGGTCTGGAACCGCACTCCGGAGAAGGGGGCATGGCCCGTCTCGCAAGGAGCGGCCCAAGTCGACTCGCTTCAGGAGTTGGCGAGCCAGTCCGATGTTGTGTGCATTTGCGTCAGCAGAAGCGAGGATGTTGCAGATGTTGTGCGCCAAATGGAACCCCACGCCAAGGCGAACACGCTGTTCATCGACCACTCCACGATCGCGCCTGAAGCGGCCATCCAGATTCACAATCATCTTCAAACCCAAGGTCATCGATTCCTCGATGCGCCGATTACTGGTGGGTCGATGGGAGCGCAGAAGGGAACACTCACCATCTTTGTGGGTGGCGACCAAAGCGATTTTGACCAGGCCAAACCCATCCTGGACTGCTATGCGAGGAGGGCCGAGCTCGTAGGTGAGCCTGGTGCTGGCCAAAAAATGAAACTCGCCAACCAAATCGGAGTTGTTGGGGCGCTGCTCGGACTCTGCGAATCGCTGACTTTCGCAAAAAAAGCAGGCTTGGATCTTGCCCAGACCCGAGACATGCTGGCATCGGGAGCCGCTGGAAGTTGGGCGTTCGAAAATTACGGCCCCAAGATTCTGAACCATGATTGGACTCCGGGATTCAGCATCATCAACCAAGCTAAGGACTTGGTGTATGCCCTGGAAGCGGCCCAGCAGATGGGAGCTTTCGCACCGACAACGGAACTGGCCAATAAGCTGCTACAGCAAATGATCGAAGAAGGCCATGGGGAGTGGACCACAGCTGCGCTTTACGATAAAATGCTTCAACTAGGGTTTGGGGCATGAGCGAATTTGTTGTCGAGCTGAGAGGAATCACCAAACGGTTTGGTACTTTCACTGCGCTCGACGACGTTTCGGTGAAGGTCAGGCCCCAAAGTCTCCACGCGATTGTGGGCGAAAACGGTGCAGGCAAAACAACGCTGATGCGGGTTTTGCAGGGCATTCTCAAACCGGATTCAGGAACGATCATCGTGGAAGGCAAGGAAGTCCACTTTCTCCATGCCGAAGATGCTTACGCCATGGGGATCAGCATGGTCAGCCAGCACTACAGCATCATCCCGTCGCTAAGCTGCATCCAGAACCTGATGCTGGCGGCAGAGCCTGGGGCGGTGATCAACTACACCCAAGCGAAACAGCGAGCCAGCCAGTTGGCTGAACGGTTGGGAGTCGAGTTCGACTGGGATGCCTCCGCTGAAGGGCTTGGACCGGCAGGATCGCAGAAGCTCGAGATCCTAAAACTCCTCTGGCGAAACTCCCGAATCATGATCCTGGATGAGCCCACCGCGATGCTGTCTCCCGCCGACTCCACCGCCCTATACGAAAACCTCAAGAAACTTGCGGCGGAAGGTGCGACCATCTTGGTTGTGACGCATCGCCTGCCAGAGGTGATGACCTATTGCGATGAGGTCACCATTCTGCGAGGTGGAAAGTGGGTTGGTGACCGCACCGTGAACGAAACGGACGTCAATGAACTCGCAGAGCTCATCGTTGGTAAGGCTCTCGCCGATTTGCCTGAACACCATCCGCCAAAAGCGGGGCGGGCCAATCTCAGCATCCAGAATCTCTCCGTGAAGGGCCATCGCGGAGACCAGGCTGTCAAATCGGTTTCATTTGAGCTCAACGTCGGCGAAGTGGTCGGGCTCGCGGGGGTGGACGGGAACGGCCAAAAGGAGTTGTTCCAAGCGATTGTGGGCGTGACCCCCGCCATGGGAGGAACGATCAAAATCGATGCTTCGGAAGAACCGACGGTTGCAGCGAGAGTTCGAAAGGGGCTGCGGCTCATTCCAGAAGATCGCCACGAGGAAGGCGTAATCGACGACTGGCCCCTCGCCGAGAATATGGTGCTGGGATTTCAGGAGTTTGCGCCCCTGGCCGACGGACGCTGGATCAACGCCAAAGAACAACGAATGTTCGCGGATCGAGTCCTGGCGCGGTTCAACACGAAGTTCTCCAGCCCAGATGCACCCATCCGAAGTCTTTCCGGAGGCAATCAGCAGCGAGCAGTAGCCGCGAGAGCATTGGAGTTTGATCCCAAGGTGATCTTGGCTTTCCAACCTACTCGGGGACTTGATATCGCAGGAATGCGAGACGTCTATATGGCGATTCGGGATGCCTGTGACAAGGGGGCCAGCGCCTTAGTGGTGAGTTTTGACCTGGATGAATTACTCCAGTTTTGCGACAGAGTGCTTGTGATGAATCGAGGCCAAATCTATGAACCCGCTCCGGATATGGCGAGAGACCGAGCCGAGTTGGGGCGGCTGATGGTGACGACATGAATTGGCGTCTCTCGGTTCTCGTGGTGGCGGTCGTCGCGTTGCTGGGCGTTGCGATTATGTCTACGCAGGTACCTCCCGCGACAGTATTCAAAACCCTCTTCGAAGGATCACTTGGATCGGCGAGTAGGATCTCCGATTCGCTGAAGGAGATCACGCCGCTCCTCATCGCAGGGATCGCGGTTTTCGTTGCGCTCCAAGCAGGTCTGTTTAATATCGGAGCCGAGGGGCAGCTCATTCTAGGCGCACTGTCCGGAGTGCTGGTTGCCCAACGTATTCCCGGCGCAGCGGGTTGGGTTCTTGGCAGTTTGGCAGGGATGGTGGTTGGGGGGCTGTGGGCGCTTCCCGCAGCTTTGATCAAAGTCTATCGCAACGGACACGAGGTGATCAGCACCATCATGCTCAACAACATCGCGCTTTTGTTGGGCAGTGCGATGGTTAATGGACCGTTCAAAGGCAAGTTGAGTGGCGCACCGACAACCGATCCGCTAGATAAGGGTTCCATGATTCCGGCGTTGATGATCGGCAACTTGCGGATCAGTCTCGCCATTTTTGTCGGGCTGGCACTTGCAATCGGCATTGCAATCTGGATTCGCAAATCTGTTCGAGGTTTCGAACTTCGCGCGGTAGGAGCCAACCTCAGAGCAGCAGAATTCGCGGGCGTCGAAGCTAAACGAGTCATGATTCGGGCGATGGTTGCAAGCGGAGCCTTGGCCGGGCTGGCTGGCTCGTTCCAATCACTGGGCTACGAAGGGCGCTTTTACCCGGACTTTTCCCCGGGATATGGCTTCGATGCATTGGGAGTTGCGCTCCTCGCGGGTACAAATCCGTGGGGAATTCTTCCCGCTGCCGCTGTGTTCGGAATTCTCAACAAAGGCTCTTCGGCTCTGACCATAGAAGGCGTTCCAAAAGGAATTACGGGCATCCTCCTCGGGTTGCTCATCATTGTCTTCGCCGCCGTGCGATACAGGGAGTCGAAAGCCAGTGGCAGCTAACGTCTTTGTTGTCAACACGCTCGTAATGACTGTCCCCATGGCTCTGGCGGCGATTGGCGGCATGTTCAGCGAACGCTCGGGAGTCATGAACATCGCGCTCGAAGGCAAGATGCTGATGGGAGCATGTACTCTCGCATTGGTTGGAGCCGCCACCGGCAACCCTTGGATCGCGTTGGGAGCAGCAATGGTGGTCGCAACGATCATGTCTCTCATTCATGCTGTCCTTACCCAGATTTACAAGCTGGATCACGTTGTGAGCGGTATGGCGATCAACGCCCTGGCTCTTGGATCCGCGAAGTTCCTCAGCGACAAGTTCCTCGATGCGAGCAAGCAAATCGCGTTTCTGCCCATGGAGGTATTTGTCGGACTCGGTTTGCTGATCCCATTCTTAACTGCAGCATGGTTAAGATGGACCAGGGGCGGCTTGCGGTTGATGGCAACCGGAAGCGACCCCGAAAAATGTCGGCAAATCGGTTTGGAGCCGGTCAAGGTTCGATACGAGTCCCTTATCGTCACAGGCGTATTGTGCGGGATTGCAGGATCGGCTATCGTCACGAACGCCGGGCAGTTCGGCGAATACGTGACGGCAGGGAAGGGATTCATGGCACTGGCCGCACTCATCTTGGGCGGTTGGAGACCACTGCCAACCCTCCTGGCATGTCTCGGATTCGGCGTCACGCAGGCCTTGCAGCTCCAGCTACAGGGATCGCACTTGATGGGAGCATCGTTGCCGAGTGAGGCTTGGAACGCGACCCCATATCTTGTGACGCTCCTGGCGCTGATCGTACTTGGCGCAAAAAATCGTGCTCCAGCTGGCCTCGGGAAGCCGTAGAATCCACCCATGGAATTCGAGCGAGCGGTGCGGGTGTTTGCCTTGGGGTTCGCGCGCGGCAAGAGTCGGACCCATCCCTATCTGGCCGAGGATAATGGTGGCTTGTGGCATATGCGCGATGGTCCTGGCAAAAGGGGGAGCCCTCGCGCGGAGGAAATTTCAGTCTACGGGAGATCTCCCGAAGAGGCAGTAGCGTTTGTTCGGCGAGAAGTGCAGGGGCGGCATTTCATCGGCCATTTGTATCCGGAGTTGAGCAATTTTGACTCCATTCGTGCCGCATACAAGAGCCTTGGGTATCGCACCATGCTGACCGAGTGGCTGTTCATCCACGATTTGATCGATATCCCAGAGTTGCAATCGGACCCGCCTGTACGGCACCTTGAGACCGCGGAAGAGTGGAGTTCTATTCAACAGCGATTCAAAGGGCGGCATGTGCGCAAACTCTCGGAGCACGCCAGGCTTTTTGCGATCTATGACGCGAAGCAGGACTACGGATGGGTGGAAAGCGTCCCCCTCGGAGAGGACGCATGGGTCGCCGGGCTTTACGTCCATTCCACTGATCGGGGCCGAGGCTTCGGTCTAGCCTTAATGAGCCAGATGTTGATGAAAGATCGTGCTTGCGGTGTCCGTCAAAGCGTCCTACTGGCCAGCAGGGCGGGAGCGCGGCTGTATCCTCATCTCGGATATCGGCAGATCGGTGAGCTTCAGCTTTTTGCTCCCGTCAAGGAGAAGTCATGATCCCCGATAATTTAGGCTTCATTCGTACTGCGTGTATGGGGCATCCTCTGGTGGAGGAGCGATTAAGCCACGGCGAGCCCACATGGTTTTTCAAAGGGAAGCGATCTTTTGTCATGCTTGCGGATCACCACCACGACGATCGGGATGCAGTATGGATCGCCGCTGCACCGGGAATCCAAGAGGCTCTGATCTCAGAATCGCCAGGCCGGTATTTTCGCCCGCCCTATGTTGGGGTTCGGGGATGGGTCGGGGCATATCTAGACGTGGATTTTGATCGAGAAGATATTACTGGTTTGATCAGAGAGGCCTATTCGCTTGTCGCTTCAAAGAAGTGATTCTGTCAGTTGTTGTCGCTGCCGAGCCGGTTGTTTGATATGGCTTGGTGGATTGCCCTTTGCGTGGTTTGCTGCTTGTTCACGGCCATAGTTGAAAAGCTATCATCCTTCGTATGAGTTGAATTGAATGCTCTGGGAGCTTCGTTCGTCGTTCTTGTTGGTCAGATAGGTAGATTTAGTTGGATGATAATTCCCGTCGCGCTCATCATTGCCTTGGAGGCTCCGGAACTTCGACCGGTCATCATCCAACCTTTGGGCAAAGTTAAGGACTCGGAAGTCCAGGCGGTCACTAAGAAACTACAGCGGATGCTCGCCGTCCAGGTAATAGTCTACAAGGCGGTTGCCCTTCCAAAATCAGCGTTCTATCAACCTAGAAGCAGATATCGAGCCGAAAAGCTCCTGGATTTTCTGGCTCCAATGGCACCGGACCAGGGCTCAATTCTGGGCTTGACGGATGTCGACATCAGCACGGCAAAAGGCAAAATCGTCGACTGGGGTGTTTTCGGACTCGGACGCATGCCCGGGCAGGCGTGTGTAATCTCTTCATATCGCTTGGGGAAAAACATCGAGAAAGTTTCAAGACTCGAAAGGCTCGCACGGGTGGCGGTCCACGAAGTTGGGCACAACCTGGGTTTGCCGCACTGTCCCACGAAAAACTGCCTCATGGAAGATGCCAAGGGGCTAATTTCGACCGTCGATAGTGAAACGGACTTCTGCAAGTTATGTCGCAAAAAATCGGCGATCATTCGCTGAACCCATGCGCCTCTCCCGGGTCGGTACACTTTCGACCATGAATCGCGGCCATATGAATCTGCCGATCCCGGCAAATGAACCAGTCCTCTCTTACGCGCCAGGCTCACCCGAACGAGCGAGGCTCAAAGGGGTGCTTCAGGAACTGAAATCCTCCCAAGTCGATATTCCTCTCGTCATCAATGGCGAGGAAGTTCGCACGGGGCACACGCGGTCCATTCACCCTCCGCACGAAATCGGCCATACGCTGGGCCATTACCACGAAGGAGATGTGGCCGAGATAGAAAAGGCAGTGGAAGCCGCGCTCGCCGCAAAGGAAGGTTGGGAGGCGATGAGCTGGGAGAATCGTGCAAGCATTTTCCTGCGCGCAGCAGAGCTCATCGCGACGAAATACCGGCCTTATATGAACGGCACCACGATGTTGGGCCAAAGCAAAAACGCCTATCAAGCCGAAATTGACGCGGCCTGCGAGATCATCGATTTCCTGCGATTCAACGTTCATTTCCTCAGTGAGATCTACAAACAGCAGCCGATCAGCAGCCCCGGAATTCACAACCGAACCGAGTGGCGCCCCCTGGAAGGTTTTGTGCTTGCCATCACGCCGTTCAACTTCACGGCGATTGGAGGAAATCTCCCCACGGCACCGGCACTTTGCGGCAACGTCGTTGTATGGAAGCCTGCGCACACGCAGATCTACAGTGCGCATATGTTCATGAAGATCCTCATGGAAGCTGGACTTCCTCCCGGAGTCATCAACATGGTTGTGGCGAGCGGCCAAAATGTTGGCAACGTCTGTTTCAGCCATCCTGATTTCGCAGGTGTTCATTTCACAGGATCCACCGGGACTTTCAACCACATGTGGAAGACCATTGGCAACAATATTGCCAACTATCGAACCTATCCGCGCATCGTCGGCGAAACTGGCGGAAAGGACTTCGTCATCGCCCACCCCTCAGCGGATGTCGATGTCGTCGTCACGGCTCTCCTCAGAGGTGCGTTTGAGTACCAAGGTCAAAAATGCTCGGCAGCAAGTCGAGCCTATATCCCCAACAACATGGCTATGGAGGTTAAGGAGAAGCTCATCGCCGGGATCAAGACTTTCAAGATGGGGACAGTCGAGGACTTCTCAAACTTCATCAACGCTGTGATCGATGAAAAGGCGTTCGACTCCATCGTTGAATATATCGAGGGTGCCAAAACCGATCCCAAGGCCAAAATCCTTGTGGGCGGAGGGTACTCCAAAGCCGAGGGGTACTTCATAGAGCCGACGGTGATCGAGGCTTCTACTCCTAACTACAGAACGATGTGTGAAGAGATCTTCGGGCCGGTGCTGACCATCTACGTCTACGATCAGCACGAGTTCGACCAGACGCTCCATTTGCTCGATCAGACGTCGCCGTATGCACTCACCGGGAGCATTCTCAGTCGGGACAGGGAGGCGGTTGCGTTAGCTTCCGTAAAGCTTCGCAACGCTGCGGGCAATTTCTATATCAACGACAAGCCCACCGGAGCCGTGGTCGGCCAGCAGCCTTTCGGAGGCGCAAGAGCCAGTGGAACCAACGACAAAGCGGGTTCAGCACTCAACCTGTACCGGTGGCTCAGCGCGCGGACGGTCAAAGAGACCTTCTCTCCACCAACCGACTATCGCTATCCTTTCCTTCAAGAGTCCTGATACGTCTTCTCACAAGAACAAAAGCTCCCGGGCCCAAAAGGCGAGGGAGCTTTGTTGTTTTTTGATGGAGAGACTACTTTTTCCAGACCCAGCCGTACAGGTCTGATGGCATGAAGGCGGAATTTATCCCGCCCGTAACATAGGTGATATCTCCAGCAGATACGGTCTCCAACTCACCGGGTTCGCCAGCCGCTGGATCGTAGTGAACGACGAACGAATTTCCACCTTCGGGGTGGATGTTGATATCCCCATAGCCTGGACCACCGCCTGCAAGCAGCATGCCGGTGAACTCGGCATTGGATCCGGTTACATCAATGCCGCCCTTGGCAGCGTAGATGAGTCCGGTTCGGCTCGAGGAATCCGTCGTAAAGTGGAAGGCCTCTTTCGATTTTGCAAGGGAGATCAACGCCGATCGTTGGGATACTTTATCGGTCGTGTTGAACGGGCTGTTGAGATTGGAAAGGCGATATTCTGATCCGTTTTGGTCTGAATACTCGCCCTCGAAGACGACCGTGCAACCGAGATTTTGGAGGAGCCCCTTGTTCTCAATGTTCCCCTTAACGTAGATCACGTTCTTCTTGGGGTCCGTGTTGAATGGCATCAAGTTGACCTCCAAGCCTCCGTTAACCAGGAGGTCGCCATCGATATATGCTGGTGCCCGTATGACCAGCCTGCTGGTGATGGGATCGGTTGGGATGTCTGTGGCCTTCAACCCACCAGAGTAGGTGTGCGAACTGGCCCCCTTTGAGTAGGTTTTCCAATCTGCGGCCCAACTGTCGACGGTTGACTCGTCGGCAAACCCCACTTCTCCGGGCATCCAGAGGACGCTGTTGGGGTCGCCTCCCGGAAAGCTCCCCATCGCAGGAGCTGCAGGATTTCGGTAATTCTTACCTCCATTTGGGTTGCCCATCCCTGTTTCGCCAACGGTATTGGTGTATGGAACGCCGTTGGGCACAAGCCACTGGCCTTGGATATCAAGGACGTTGGGTTGGGTGACCCCGGTCTTGCTTCCGGAATGGGGATTCCAGGTGATCCCTTTGTTGGCAACGACGTGTGCATCCAGGCCGTTCGCGGCGGTTGTCCTAAAGCCCATGTCGGTTTCTATGTCGAGTTTTTGATTAGCCACAATTGCACCAACGGGGAAGCCAAACGCCTTGGGATCGCTGGACCCGCCTGAGGTGCTTGACTCTTCCACAAGAGCTCGGCTCATCGTGCCATTGAATTTGGCAGTCACAATGCTGGAGATTCCGGTGGCAGTGGTTCCACGACCCTCGACCGAAAACGTATACGTGTACTGCCGGGATGATGTCCCCTGATCCACGGTTGTGGTTTCCACATCCAGCACGCGAGCGGTGTAGCTGCCAAGAGTGACATCGCGTCCTTCCACGTGAGCCACAGCATTCGTCGAAGGGATATCGAAGACATAATTGCCGTCAATTCGCATTTGATTGCGAATCTGTTGGTAAAGCTCCGTGCATCCACTTTCTGCCAGCAGGGTGGCCTGGTCCTTGTCCGCACTCCTTTTGGCATGCTGGTGGAGGACGCGGGTCATCTGGACCATGCCGGCTCCGATCATGGTGAACGTCATCACGAAAATTGCAGCGGACGACGTTGACATGCCTGCCAGCTTGCGGCGAATTCGTATGTGTCGACTCATCAGTGATCCCCCTTGTTCATTAGTTTCACGGTCGTGTTGTATGCCATCACGTCCTTTTCGGTCATCGGTTCGGGAGATTGGGCTTTGCTATCCGATTTGAGCTCCAGCACTAGGGCTGTCGTGGGACTGGAGGCGTCAGAATCGACCGCCTCAGTGGGACTTACCTGGTACTCGACACCGATCGGAACTCCCCAATTCGGAATTCGTGCGAAGGCCACGGTCTTGCCGGAGAACGTCGCATCTTCTCCTGCAAGTGCATCGACGGTTCCCAGCATGATTTCTGCAGCAACCGGAATTCTATTTGCGATGATCGCAGCGACAGCGGGAGCAGGCAAGTCCGACAGAAGCCTCGAGTTGCCTCTGCCAACTTGTTCGCCATCTCCCTCGCCTTCGACTTCTCCTCCTTCCGGAGCAACCAGGTCGCCGTCGTTGGCTTGGACTTCACTGCTTCCGATCGGCGTACCTTTCAATGCGAAAGTCTGTGTGCTCGCATTTCCGATGAGCATTTCATTTACTGTGTACCGAAGATTGAAGCAGACCACATTTTCCGCGACAATGTCGTCGAAAACCGGATCTGCGCAGGCTCCATTGTCCATGCGCCCCTTGTACCGAGCGACAACTCTGGTGCCGTCAGCAGCTAGCTCCATGCGATAGATCACGATGTTGTAACTGCCTTCGATAGGGTTTCCATCAATGTCCGCAATCGGTTGCCGGCAGATAACGGAGGTGACATTGTCTGCAACGAAAATCGGGCTTTCGACAGGATATTGCGTCATCAAGCTCTCGCTCTTTCGAACGTCGTCGATGATCTTTTGGAAGCCGACGTTGGCGTCTCGGCTGACCATTGCAACCGACTTGACGCTGCTCATGGTCTTAGCTGTGAGGCGTGTGCCTTGGATGATGAGGCCTCCCATCATGAGCAGGACCGCCGAAGCCATGGCGGTTTCGACAAGGGTGATCCCTCGACGAGTCCTTTTGTGAGAACTGGGAATGATCGTATTCATAGTCATCACATCCATTTGGAGCCGTAGCCGCCAGACATTCCTGGGAATCCGGTGCTTGTCGGAGATCCTCCCGTCGAACCACCTCCGCTGGATCCTCCAGATCCGCCACTTCCACCTGTACCAGGAGTCGGTTCAGGATCTGGTGTGGGAGCCGGAGCCGGTTCTGGGGCCGGAGTCGGTTCAGGTGCAGGTGTAGGCGACGGCGTGGGAGCAACCGGAGTCGGTGGTGCAGGTGGCGGTGGTGGGGGCGGTGTGTACCACAGATCCGTTGTGTCCGTGTCGTTCGTAACCCAAGAATCGGTGAGAGATGCTTCGCGAGCAACAACTCGAGTTAAGGTGACATTTGAAAGAACCTGGCGCCCCTTTGTGGTGGTGGCATTAAGCCATTTCACGGTGACCGTAATGATTTGCAGGTTATGGTCGCTCGGGTTCTCAGCAATGCTGTAGGTCCCTGAAATGGACTCTGCTGCTGTTCCTTCAGGAAACATCGCCTTCGCGGAATCAGGGATTTCGAATTCGGCTTCGGAGACGACCTGGCGCGATGTGGAAGGCACCATTTCAAGCGAATCCAGTTTCTGGCGGGCGATTGCCCCTGCCATGTTGCGGACTTGAGACTGCCGAGCCATGCGAGACGACAGGCTGGAAAGTGCCAGGATCGTCATCAAACCGATGGTCAGAAGAAAGAGCCCGACCAAAAGCTCAAGCATGGACATGCCTGATAGCCGTGATCGTCGGCCCGCCCTAAAAAATTGATTCCCCTTCACGCACAACGCCTCCCGGGACCTAGGTTCCATACCCAGTCGGTTAACCTGCCAGTAGTTGTGCGGGGATTTGCCATCCTCGGCATTCCGGCCCGGGTTGCCGAATTCAATCCATCCTTGCTGCATGGTTTCCCAACCTGCAATTTTTATGCCGAGAAATGGGCGGATTGGTTCAGCCAGATTGAAACTAGGAGTCCAATGGGGCGATTTTCTGTGCAAATGCGATGATCGTTCCTGCCGGACCTCTCGTGTAGCAGAGCCGATAAAAATCTTGGTACTGGACAATTTCGCCGAGCAGTGATCCTCCATGGCTTTCGACCATTGAGACTGTCTCCTCAATATCCTCGACTTCGAACATGATCTGCCGAAGGCCCAGGGAATTGGGGGAAGTGGTCGAAGGCTCTAGCCGCACAATGTCCGGGGATCGGTACATGGTCAGCTCGATGCCGCAAGTGCCATCTGAAGTGCGCATCATCGCGATGTCGGCTTGAATCCCTTTCATGCCGCAAAGCCGGTCGACCCATTCGCCCCCCACCGATGCTTGGCCCTGAAGCATCATTCCCAACGCGGTGAAAAACGAAATTGCACCCTGTAAGTCTTCTACAACAAGGGTGACGTGGTCCATGGCGTGCAGCTTCATGTGAGAGAGTGTAACGTCGCCTCACGCGATTGCTGGTGAAAACCGGAAAAACAAGTCAACAATCAAGTGAACATTTATGGCGCGATGAGAGCCCTGAGCGTTTCGATCGAGTCGGCTTCGTCCGCTTTCTTGTCCTTGCGCCACCGCAAAATCCTGGGAAATCGAACTGCGATTCCAGATTTGTGTCGCTTGGAAATTTGGATGCTCTCGAATCCGAGCTCAAATACCAGTTCCGGCTTGACCTGACGTACTGGCCCGAAAGCTTCGACTACGCTTCTTCGAATGAAGGCATCCACTTCAGCGATCTCTTGATCCGAAAGGCCTGAATACGCCTTGGCGAATGTCACCAACTCGCCCTGGTGCCAGAGACCAAACGTGTAATCGGTAAACAGGTTCGCTCTTCTTCCAGAACCTTTTTGGGCGTAAGTGAGGACTGCATCGATTGAATAGGGGTTAATTTTCCACTTCCACCACAGACCGCGCTTTCGTCCCGTCCCGTATTCCGAATCGCGTCGTTTGAGCATAAAACCCTCGGCGCCGCGCTGACGAGATTCCTCACGCAAGTCCGCAAGACTTTCCCAACTCGATTCGACCACCAAGGGAGAAAGCGGAAAGGGAAGGGATAGGGTCTCAAGTTGGGACCTACGGTCTCTCATGGGCTTTGATCTCAGATCAGTCCCCTGGACCTCCAACAGGTCATAGGCGAGAACGGTGACGCGAACGGCAGATAAGATGGTCTTGCCAGGATTCTTTCGACCCAGGCGCCTCTGCAGTTCGTTGAAAGACCTGGGGTGTTCGCCGTCCCACGCGACGATCTCGCCATCAATGACCGTGCCGTCCGGCATTTGTCGCGCCGCGTCCACGAGATCGGGAAACGAGTCGTTGATGAGTTCTTCACCGCGCGACCAGATAAAGACCTCGCCGTTTCGGTGAATGACTTGGGCTCGGATTCCATCCCATTTCCACTCCACCTGCCAGTCGGCGATTTCGCCCAACGCAGAAACCTCCGACTCAAGCGGATGCGCCAAACAAAACGGATAGGGTTGGCTGATGTTGGATCCACCATCATCTTGCGCCACTAGACGTGAAAATGCATCGCCCGTCGGTTCCCATGTCCCCATCAAACGGTGGGCGACCAACGGCGTGGGGAGTTTGAAGGCTTGCCCGATGGCACGCACAACCAGGTCTTGCGAAACGCCGATCCGGAAGCTGGAGCTGAGTAGCTTGTTGAAGACAAACCGAGCGTCGCTGGAGAGTTCGTGCCATGCGCCGACAATGATCGATTTCTGCAATTCAAGATCGGCTCCGACCAAGGCCAAGATTCGTTCCTCTACAAATCCAGCAAGGGAAGTCGGTGGGGCCACTCCAAACTCATCGGGAATAACTCGGGCCATGGTTTCGGACAAGTCGCCGACGTTGTCGTAGCACTCTTCCAAAAGCCAAACGGGGATTTCGGCTTCTTCGGCTGCCCATTGGCGTAGGGCGGTTCGGTTCAAGCCTAGCTTGAGCTTGCGACCGGATAGAAACGACAAGGCCCACGCGGCGTCCGACGGTTCGGCGCCTTTGAAATAATCCACCAGGGCTGCAACCTTTTCGTTGGTCCTGTTCGTTTCGTCGAGTCGGGTGATGAGTGCTGCGAAGTTATTCATCCGCCACGACCTCCTCGTCGTCGACAGCCGCAGAGCCTTCCCCTTCGTATGGCGTGGCGAGTGGTTTGCACTCCAGGCCCATTTCTTCGCACACAAATCGAGCCACCGTGTCGGCATAACCGTGGGTGGTAAAGACCGACTCTGCGCCGGTTGCCTTGATCGTGGCAATCAAACTGGGCCAGTCCACGTGATCGCTCAGGACAAAACCGCGATCAAGCGCACGCCGCCGACGAATTCCGCGCACTCGCATCCAACCTGACGCCATTGCATCTGAATAGGGCTCGAATCTGCGCATCCAAGGGGTGCCCGCTGCACTAGGAGGAGCAATGACGAGCGCATCCGACTTTTTCAAGTCTGCGGGAAAGTCTGTAACGCTGTAGGTGATTGGCAACTCGATCCCTTGTTGCCGGTAGACCTCGGTTAGAGGAACTACCGCACCATGAAGAATGATCGGCCCGATCGAAGGGTCGATTCCACCCAAAATGCGCTGAGATTTTCCGAGCGCATACGCAAAAATCACGCTTGATTTGCCAGCGATCTGGTTGTTGCGCCACCACGTATTGATCTTGTCGAAAATCGTACTTTGAGGCTCCCACCGATATACCGGCAACCCAAAGGTCGTTTCGGTGATGAAGGTGTGGCATCGGACCAATTCAAACGGTGAGCAGGTGACGTCGGACTCGGTTTTGTAATCTCCGCTCACGACCCAGATCTCCCCATCCAATTCGACACGCACCTGGGCAGAACCCAAAACGTGACCAGCCGGATGGAGGGTGACCTTAACGCCATTGTGGGTCATCGTTTGGCCGTATTCCAACGGGAAAATCTGTGCACCGGGCTCCAACCGCCTCTGCAAAATTGGTACGGAATCGGGTGAGCAGAGGTAGGAGCGCATACCCCATCGGGCATGATCGCTGTGGCCGTGGGTGATAATGGCTCGATCAACAGGCTTCCACGGATCGATGTAAAAGCCACCGACCGGGCAATAGAGTCCCTCCTTTTCTAGCGTCAGGACTGGTTTTCGTGCCATGCGTACGTAGGTTACTACGCCTTTCTAGCTTAAGGACTTTCCGGGAGGTCAGACTCATTGGGCGGAGTTTTGCTGCCACGGTTAAGTGCACGAGCCACGATCTTGGACTCGTCCATACCCATCTGTTTGGTCACGAAATAGTAAATCCAGCCAAAGCCGGTGAGAAAGACACCCAAAAGTGCAATTCCAAGGAGCCTGGCACCCGTGCCGCCCGATTGGGGCGCGAAATGCATCGCACCCCAGAGGAAAACCATGGCGACTCCACCAGCCAGAACGCTTTTGGCAAAGGTAATTCCCAGAGCCCTAAAATCGATGTCGCCTAACGTCTTGTTCAGCCCGAAGAGAAGCAGGAGAACCATGACGTACGCGCAGATACTCCCTGCGAGGGGAAGGTAGCTGTAATCCAAACCTGCACTTCGAATGCCCAGACAGGCCACCACGAAGAGCGCAGTGGTGATGGTTCCGTAAACCACAGGCGTGATCGTTTTCTGCAAAGCAAAATAGGATCGCATCAGCATCGGCTGAATACACCAGCCGGCGATTCCGATGGCGAACATCGAAAGGAGGAAAGAAGTTCTTTCTGTGTCTTCGGCGGTGAACCGACCGTGCTGAAACAGAGCTCGGATGATGGGCGTCGGCATCACGGCCAGCAAAATGCTTACGGGGACCGACAAGTAGATCACTTGTCGAAGGCTGTTGTTGACTTGTCCCCGGAACAAATCCATTCGGTCTTGGGCGAAATACTGGCTCAACGCTGGAAATGCTGCCAATGCCAAGGACTGACCGAAGATCCCTTGTGGAGCCTGCATCATCTGATTGGCGTTCGCGATCGCCGAGTTCACCAGATTTCCGTACGGAGATCCGAAATACTGCATGATCATCGGAAACACACTGGGGAGCGAAAGACCAAGCACTACCGGAGCCATGAGCCGAAACACCTTGCGAACTCCCGGATGTTTAGTATCCAGAGTCGGCCTGAATTTCGAACCCAATTTCCACATCATCCATGCGGGCAGAGCCATGCTGCCGACGAATGCTCCGAAGAGTGCTCCCCAGGTCATTCCCGAGACAGGCAGGGCAACGAGGGAGGAAAAGACCAGAGCTCCAAAGATGATGCCGAGGTTGTAAATGTTGGGGCCGAGGCTTGGAATGCTGAATACCTGCCGCGAATAGAGCGTGCCCATCATGAGCCCACCGATGAAAAACGCGAACTGGGCAGGCAGCAATATTCTGCTCATGTGTGCGATGAGCGGATAGATTTCCTGGGCCTTGCCCGGTGCAACAATGTGAGCCAGCGGCATGGCGAACAGCCAAGCTCCGCCAATGACTACCAGAAGGGCCAGGGACATGATTGTCGTGACAGAGCTGAAGACCTTCCATGCGTCCTCTTCACGCCCCGTATGAAGGTATTCGCTGAAGACGGGAATGAACGCGGAACTTAGCGCACCTCCTGCCACGAGGAAAAAGATCAGGTCTGGAATCTGAAATGCTAGTCGATAGGCATCGGTGTGCATCGACTGGCCGAATTTCCAGTTGATGATCATCTCGCGGGCGATCCCCAATACGCGGCTGAGAAGGAGCGAGAGCATGACGATCATGCTCGCCCGTTGAACATTGGGACGCGATGCGACAGCTTGCAAGGTCATTTATTATGGTCAAACAATAAAATGCCCCTGCCAGAGTCTCGGCAGAGGCATTTTGTTCAAATTTACAGCCGTTGTAACTAAATGTGCTTGGTGACAAGCGCCTTAATGCTGTCCTTGGGTCCGGCACCCACCATCTGATCGACCACCTGACCGCCTTTGAAGACAAGCAATGCTGGGATGCTCATGATTCCGTACTTTTGAGCAATCTCGCCTTCTTCGTCCACGTTGATTTTGTAGACTCTCGCTTGGCCATCAAGTTCTTTCGCTATTTCCTCAACGTGGGGGCCGATTGCGCGGCAGGGGCCGCACCATTGTGCCCAGAAATCGACAAGGACGGGAACGTCCGACTTTAACACTTTCTCATCAAATTCCGTCGTGGTGACGGCAAGTTCAGTCGCCATACTCATACTTCCTGTAATGCTCAGCCCCTTCGCTGTGTTCCTTACTACGTATACCCGGTGGCGAATCTTTCTCAGTTGTAACAAACAGGGGCCAGTACACCGTCTATGTAATGCGGGTAAATTGACGCACAGCATCGAGGAGGCGCACTGGAATTCATGAGGAAACTTGTTATCGTTGCCCTTGCGACCACGGTTTTATTAGGAAGTGTGAACGTTGCCGACGCGCAACGTCGCCGAACAACCGCGGTTAAGAGTGGCCCAGAAACCGGACTCTTGGGAGTCACGCTGTATGACAGCGGAGCATCGCTGATCCGAAGATTCGGTTCGCCTGACGTTATCGAGGCCATTACCATCGGGAGCGGCGGCGGAGCTGCAGGTGGCGGCGGAGGCGGGGGCGGCGGCGGTCGCGGAGGTGCCCAAAGCAGTGGTGGCGCAGGAGCGAGTGCAGCTGAGCCCCAACTTAACAACGGACCTGCTGCTCCAGACGCGCTCACAGATTTAGCGCTTGGAATTCCTAACGACACGGTGGAAGCTCGGCAATCAGGTCCAGAGGACGAAGAGCGAGGTCGACCCCGAGGCGGCGGCCCTCCGGGAGCCCCAGGTGCACCTCCAGGAGCTACTCCGGGCGGAGCGCCGGGCGGTGCTAGCCCAGGCGGCGGCGCGAGTGCCAGCTCTCAGTCTGTCCAGTTCACGCGATGGATTTACAAGTATCCCTCGGTGAGGTACGGATTCGTTTTGGACAAATTCAACAAGGTTGTCCAAATCGAAGCGATCGGACTGAAGGACGCGAAGGCAGTGACCCGCCGAGGCGTGCGCTTTGGATCGATGTTTGGCGATGTGATGACCAAGTATGGCGACCCCGACGGATATGACATCGCGGGCGACCAGATCGTCATCCGATTTATGGACAAGAACCGAGTGGCTTTCAAACTGGCTCGACTTGGCCCCAACCAAAAGCACAAAGTGACCGGCATCGTGGTTGCGGCGGGCAAAAAGTAATTCAAGGCGAGACCCGTGAACGATGAGCGCCAGCTTGTTCGCTCCCGGGTCTCCTTGGTTGAACTTGTCAGCCAAGAAGTCCGGCTGAAAAAAACCGGAAAAAACTGGACGGGCCTCTGCCCGTTTCATGACGACAAGCACCCCTCCTTCACTGTTTCCGATGTAACGGGAACCTATCGCTGTTGGTCCTGCGGAGCCAAAGGCGATGTTTTCACCTGGATGATGGAGCGGAGACGCCTCACCTTTCGCGAGGCACTGGAAGAACTGGCAAAGCAGGCCGGAATCAAACTCAGTTCCAAACCCCAGGAGGGTGCAAGTAAGAGGGGCAGTCACATCGCTTTGATGGAGGCGGTAGGCAAGTTTTTCAAAAGCGCTCTCGCCGATAGCGCCAGAGCCCAGAAGTACTGCTCGGATCGTGGAATCGACGCGAACACGATTGAATACTGGGAGCTTGGTTTTGCTGAAGACGCTCCGGATGCACTCCCGACGTTCCTTAAGAAGTCTGGCTTTGCTCTGGCGGACGCCAAAGAGCTGTTTGTGGTGGATGGCGATAGCACCAATGGCTACGGAGGGAAGTTTCGCGACCGCCTCATGTTCCCGATTCGTGATGAGCGCGGGGTCCTGGTCGCCTACGGTGGCCGCATTATCGGCGATGGCAGGCCGAAGTACATCAACAGCAGCGACACCCCGTTGTTTCGCAAGAGCCGGGTTCTCTATGGCCTCCATCAAGCCAGTTCAGCCATTGCGAAAAAGAATCGAGCGATTTTGGTCGAGGGATACCTTGACGTCATCGCCTGCCACCGCGCTGGCTTGCAGGAAGCGGTCGCCAGTCTTGGCACGTCGCTGACCGAAGAGCAGGCGAAAATGCTCAAACGTTGGTGCGACCGCGTCGTGGTGCTCTACGATCGGGACGCAGCGGGACAGAAGGCAGCCGAGCGCGCATCCGAATTGTTGGCTGCCGAAGGAATTCATGTTTCGGTATGCCTTATGCCTGAGGGGCAAGACCCAGATTCAGTCCTTCGATCGGTAGGACCCGCGCCATTGCTCAAAGCGGTGGAGCAGGGAATTTCTCCGCTCGAATTCCGAATTCAGCAAATTCAGACCAGGCTTGAGCCAACCGATGATGCCTTCTGGACGGAGGTCACGGTTGCTCTGACCGATTCGACGGACGTCCTAGAGATCGAGCGCCAGATTGAAAGGTTAGCTCCTCTGATTCCTGGTCTTCGTGATCCCATGGCCTCCCGCAAAGCCCTCCGGCGGATGATCCAGAAACAGACCGCAGGCCCTGAAAGGACTGCGCCGACCCGGCGGGCGCGCCGAGAACGATTCTTCAGACTGGAAATGTCTGGAGTTGACCGAGTACTTTTACTGGCGGCCGTTTCCGAGAATTTCCGGCATCTGGTGTGGCCGGTTTTTGAGCTTGCCGACACTTTCAGTAGCGAGCTTTCGCGTGAGTTTGCCGTATCGATGCACGATGCGTTCTCCGGCACCCCGCCAGAGGGGGATTTGGCAAGCTGGGTCGATGCCTTGCAACCGGAAGACACCCGATATCGGTTCCTGGACTTTGTTCTTTCCAGCGATTTGGAGCCTGACGACACCGGAGTCGCCGATGCCTTGAAAATATTTGAAAATAGGAAAGAATCTATCGAAATTCGAAAGGCAGTAGTGGCAGTTCCGTCGAATGATAAAGAGCTGGCTGAGATTGGAGAACGGCTCAGGCGGATAAAGCGCGTCGAATAGCAGAATCAACCTGTCGACGACCTGGTTTCAGCCGGTTTTGGTTGAATATTTTTTGGGTCGAACATCATGGTAGCCACGCTGCTTTCTCCAAGGACGCCGATTCAAACGGCATCAGAACGCTCCATCGAAGATCCGGTAGGTGATTGGCTTCACCAAATCGGAAAACGAAAACTCCTTTCCGGTGAAGAAGAGCGAGCTTTGGCCGTGCAGGCCCAGAGTGGCGACCTAGAAGCTCGGAACGCGCTGATCGAGGCGAATCTCCGGCTGGTCGTTAGCCAGGCCAAGAAATTCACGGGTCGTGGATTGGGCCTTCAGGATTTGATTCAAGAAGGGAATCTGGGCCTCATCCATGCGGTGGAGAAATTTGATCCCAGCCGTGGTTTTAGATTCAGCACCTACGCGATCTGGTGGATTCGCCAGGCAATCAGTCGAGCATTGGCATCCAAAGTCACGGCAATCCGGGTTCCGACTTATCTGGGCGACCGAACCTCGAAAATCTCCAAACTCCGAGCAGAACTGACGGCAGCTCTCGGTCGAGAGCCCACTCCAGAGGAAGTGGCCAAGGAGATGCAAATCTCTGAATTGGAGATCTACCGGTTGGACCATCTGCCCCGCGAAATGATCTCCCTGGAAGAGCCGCAGACGTCCTCGGGCGGAGGGTCGCTTGCCGATCTCATCCCAGACCAGAACTCGATGCACCTCGATCAATTCGATAACTCGATCGCGATGAGCGTCGGTGCGAGAAGAATTTTGGACGCGCTGGATTCCCACGAGCGGTCAATTCTTGAGTGGCGGCTCGGATTCCAGGACGGATCCACCCACAGCATCAAGGACGTCGCTAAATTGTTGGGACTGCCACGCGAACGCGTGCGAGAAATAGAACACCACGCACTGAAAAAGCTCAAAGAGAATCCCGACGCTCGCTCGCTCCTGTAATGCCTTGAGCCAAGCAGTCGTAGGAAATTTCGTGGTCGCGCCGCAGGTCGATGTTCTGCTGGAGACGGGTAAGTCCGTTCCGTTGGCCTCACTGTATGCCGAAAGACCTTTGGTTTTGGTCTTTCTGAGGCACTTCGGATGCCCGTTTTGCCGCGAACAAGTGGCCCAGTTGCGGATGGCGAAGGACCTCAACATCGCTTTTGTGGGGATGGGTGAGCCGAGGCAAGCTCAGTCCTTCAAAGGCAAGTTGGCTTCGCCCCATCCATATATCTGTGATCCCGAACGGCAGCTTTACACAGCTTTCAACCTCGGCCGTGGAAAGGCGGGTCAGGTCGTCGGACCCAAAATGTTCCTGCGCGGATTCGGCGCAGTTTTGAGGGGCCAGTGGGTTGGGTTACCCATCGGCGACCCATGGCAGATGCCAGGGATTTTCCTCATAGAAACGGACGGCCGAGTCAGTTGGGAATACAGAAGCACCAATGCGAGTGACAACCTATCCCTTGGCCGAATTCAGCAGTCGTTCGGGAAAAGGCAGGACGAGTCCTGAGTTCATCGGCAGCAAAGCGAACGGCTTTTCCATCTCGCGAAGTTGGATGACTTTGGCTAAATTGATCTGTGTTCCATCAACATAGCGGCATTCGCCGCCCAGTTCTTGCACAATCGCGATGCTCGCAGCTGCATCGTACAAGTTAGCCTTGTAGCTGACCATGCCTCGAAAGATCCCTTTGAAGACAAACGCAGCCTCAGCGACAAACGCACCGACGTACCGCATCTTCCCAGGGATTTTATGGTTCTGGTATGCCAGAAGAAATTCGTCGTCGTAACTAAAGAGCTCAAAACTCTCGATCGGACCGGGCCGGATCGGCGTGAGAGGCGATCCGTTCAATGTTGCGCCTCCACCGAGACTTGCGGAGTACATTTCGTCCAGATCGGGCAGATAAATGCATCCCAAAACCAGTTCGGAACTTCTGGCAAGAGCAACGGAGACTCCCCACAGCGAAGATCCAAATGAAAAATTGGTCGTTCCATCCACAGGATCGACGAGCCAGAGTCCACCCTCGCCGGGCTCCCGGAACCCCTCTTCCTCTCCCCACACGGTTGAACCGGGAACCAACTCTGCCAGTTTCGTCCGGAGCATGGTCTCGATAGCTCGATCGGCTTCTGTGACGATCGACCCATCCGGCTTGAGCGAGCGGTGCATGGTACTGCGGAGGTCCACAGCGATTTTGCCAGCCTCGCGGCACAGCGTCTCCAGTTCTCCTCGCTCCCTTTGCCAATTCATGCCAGTAAGTTTAGCTAATGAACCCCTTGCAACGCGCCGACCCCTAAGGTATAAAGACAAAGCGACCGCGGGAGTAGCTCAGTGGTAGAGCATCTCGTTGCCAACGAGAGGGTCGCGGGTTCGAATCTCGTCTCCCGCTCCATAAATTTGGGACTCATTCGCACAGGCGGATGGGTCCTTCGCATTTCCCGCCTTTTGGGCGTAGACTGAATGAAGTCATGGCACGCCGAGATTTGGATCAATGGCTCTGGCAAGTTGGTGCAGAATTGCAGCGGCTGAGCGAAGAGGTTGCTCCTGTTGCTCCCAAAATCGCGCGACGGCGCGCATGGGAACCCGCTGTCGATATCCTGGAATCGGATGACTTCCTTTTGATCAAGGCGGAACTGGCCGGTGTGCGCTCCGAAGATGTACGGCTCATCGTTCAGCCCGAACAGAAGGTGCTCACCATTCGCGGAGTCAGGCACCCAGACGAAACGTCTGCAAGATTCCGCGTCGTCCGGCAAATCGAGATTTTCCACGGCGAATTCGAACGACCCATCGCTTTGCCTGAAATCGATCTCGATCTGGATGATATTCGCGCGGAATATCGAAATGGCTATCTTTTTGTCGCTATTCCCAAAACCGGCGCCAATTCAAACGTCGTCTTTAAAAGAACAATCACCGTCAAACGAATTTAGATGCCCGAAGTAAAATTGCCCTCCATGCCCGATATCGTCGATCTGGATGATGAATCACCAGAAGGAGCGATCCACGCTGACCAGATCAATAGTGAGGATGGCGAGTCGCGTCCGGCAATACCGGAAATCCTGAACATTCTTCCTTTGCGCGACTCTGTGGTGTATCCCATGCTCATCGCGCCTTTGAGCGTCTCGCGCGAGGCGGGCGTCCAACTCATCGATGAGAGCGTTGGTTCGGGCGCACGGGTGATCGGTGTGGTTGCGCAACGAGAACCTCTCACCGAACACCCCAACTTCGACGAAGTCTACGATTACGGATGCGCCGTAATCATTCGGACTTTGGTGAGGATGCCGGATGCTGTTCGACTGATCGTACAAGGCATCTCGCGGTTTAAGATTGTCGAGCGACTAGGTACCGAACCTTACCTACGCGCTCGAATCGAGGTGATTGACGAGCCCGAATCCCCTGAGGGAAAGGATGAGGAGTTGGAAGCGCTCCGCAGGTCCATCTCCGCGATGTTCGAGCAGGCAATTCGACTCTCGCCTCAGCTCCCGGAGGAGCTGAGAAGCATGACTTCAAGCATCACGGAGCTGAACGTCATGGCTGACCTCGTGGCTGCCCATATGACGCTCTCCGTGCAGGATAAGCAGACCGTCCTAGAGACCGTGCCCGTAGTCACCCGGCTTCGCGCACTTCTGGAGATGCTCAGCAAAGAGGTCCGAGTCCTCGAACTCACGAGCAAAGTTCACAGCGAGGTAAGTGCCGAGCTCAGCAAGAATCAACGCGAATACTATCTTCGCGAGCAGTTGAAAGCTATCCAGCGCGAGTTGGGCGAGACGGACGACCGTGGGGAAGAACTAGAGGATCTTCGCCGGAGAATCGACGAATCCGGCATGCCCCAAGAGGCTCTCAAGGAAGTTAATCGGGAATATGATCGCCTTCGCCGGATGAATCCAGGTTCGCCTGAATACACCGTAGCGAGAACCTATGTCGACACGATGCTCGCGATGCCGTGGAGCGTCTCCTCGGAAGATCGTCTGGAATTGCCAACCGTCCGCACCGTTTTGGACGAAGAGCATTACGGACTCGAGAAAATCAAGCAGAGAATCATCGAATTTTTGGCAGTAAGAAAGGTCAAAGGCACGCTTCGAGTTCGACAGCCGATTTTGTGCTTCGTCGGACCGCCAGGCGTGGGAAAAACATCTTTAGGAAAATCCATCGCAACGGCAATGGAGCGGAAGTTCGTACGCATCTCTCTAGGTGGCATGCGCGACGAGGCAGAAGTTCGAGGCCATCGAAGAACCTATATCGGGGCGCTTCCGGGTCAAATCATGCAAGGCATCCGGCGTGCCGAGACGAACAACCCAGTTTTTGTCTTGGATGAGATCGATAAGCTCGGGAACGATTTTCGGGGCGATCCAAGCTCTGCACTTCTGGAAGTTCTCGACCCTGAGCAGAACCACTCGTTCCGCGACCACTATTTGGATGTTCCATTTGACCTGAGCCGCGTGTTCTTCATCGCAACCGCCAACCGGTTGGATACCATCCCAGCTCCGTTACGGGATCGAATGGAGATCATTGAACTTGGGGGCTATACGGAGGAAGAAAAGGTAGAGATCGCCAAGCGTCACCTTATTCCAAAACAGATTGACGAGCACGGTCTCAGCAAAGGCAAAATCGGTTGGACGGACGAAGCCGTGCGGTTTACGGTGCGCAACTACACACGCGAGGCCGGAGTGAGAAACCTCGAGCGCGAAATCGCCAGCGTGGTTCGAAAGGCCACGCTCAAGTTCGCCGAAGGTCGCAAGGCAAAACTCGAAGTGAAGCAATCCTTCGTGCAGGAAGCTCTCGGGGCACCTCGATTTCTCCATGACGAGGTTGCGGAGCGCATGCTCAAGCCAGGAATCGCCGTCGGTCTCGTCTGGACACCCGTCGGAGGAGATGTCGTTTTTATTGAGTCTGCGTTACTGCCTGGCGAAAAGGGCCTTACTCTCACTGGACAATTGGGCGATGTCATGCGCGAGAGTGTTTTGACTGCTCAGAGCTACGTGCGCAGCCACGCAGAGGATTTGGGCCTCGATGGCGAAAAAATCTCAAAAGCTGAGGTTCATGTTCACGTGCCTGCAGGAGCTGTTCCCAAGGATGGTCCCAGTGCTGGCGTCACCATGTTCACGGCGTTAACTTCACTCTATTCAGGGAGGACCATCAAGCCTCGCCTTGCGATGACTGGGGAGATGACCCTAACGGGCCAGGTGTTGCCCGTGGGAGGCATCAAGGAAAAGGTCTTGGCTGCCTATCGAGCGGGCGTTGAAACGCTGATTCTTCCGGAAGACAACAAGAAGGATTATCTTGAGGATATTCCTGAGGAGATCCGCAAGCAGCTCAAGACACACTTCGTGTCCGATGCTTTGGAAGTCTTCAAACTTGCCCTGTCCAAAAAGTAGGACTAACTTTCCAGACCCACGAGCTTTTTGAGTTTGTCGACTTCTGCTTTTCCAAGAAGTCGGCATTCTCCTGCTCGCAATCCTTTGAGAATCAGTGGGCCGATTTGCGTTCGCTTGAGCGCAGAAACCGGGAATCCCACAGCGTCGCACATTTTTCGAATCTGTCTATTGCGACCTTCGTGGATTGTCAGCAGAAACGTTGTTGCCTCCGGACTCCGATGGACAAGTTGCGCCCGAGCGGGAGCCGTCTTGCGGCCCTCGATCATGATCCCTTTTTCCAAGCGGTTGAGCACATCATCGGGACAGGAGCCTTTGACTGTGACTTGATAGACCTTCTCGACCTTGTACCGCGGATGGGTCATTCGGCTCGCAAAGTCGCCGTCGTTGGTCAGGATGAGCAGACCTTCAGTATCCATATCCAATCGACCAACTGGTTTGAGCGATGCACTGACTGTAGGAATGAACTTCTTGATCGTGGGCCGACGTTGCGGGTCGCTGAGAGTAGTCACAACTCCCGTCGGTTTGTTGAGCAGATAGTACATCAGCTCTGATGCTCGCACGAGTTCACCGTCAAGCCGAATCTCATCTTCGTCGGTGACTTTGACACCCATCTGTGTCACCACCTCACCGTTTACGGAGACGCGGCCATTGGCAATGAGTTCTTCAGCTTTTCGCCGGCTGGCGATCCCGTTCCGGGCGAGGACTTTATGAAGACGTTCTTGATCGGACATTGAGGAAAATCCATCCCATCACTGAAGCGAGCCCCGTGACAAGTGCGACCCATAGGATATTCCACTGCTTGGGTGCGGCGCTTGTTGTCATCATCTGCAGTGGGGAAGTGACCTTGTTGACGTCGGTGCAAATGGCTGGGATTCGGCCGCTGGGCTTGCCGTTAACGAGAACGGCAATGGTTCCACAGACCTCGCCCTTCTCCGGAACGGTGGAAAAGGGGGTGATATTGCCGAATGAAACCGTCTCGTTAGCGTCGAGACGCGTCAGGGCGAGGTCGGCGCAATCAGCCTTGGCAGAAACCTCATATTCTCCGATTCGAACCTTCGAAGGCTCGGAGCGGCCGACCTCTCGCAACTCGAATTGAGCGAGTGCCCACCGGGCGAGAGCTTTGTGGTCTGTTCGCCAATCCGGGCTTTTCATCACGGCTGTGATGACAGAGTATTTCCCGTTGCTCTGGTATCCGACAAAACAGCGACCCGCCGGAACCGTGTACCCCGTTTTGATACCCTTCAACCCTGGTTCAGCCCCAAGCAGAACGTTGTGGTTCTTGATCCAGCGATCCAGCAGATTCGTGCTCCGTGTGATCGTGTAGTTGGTAGTTCGGACAACCTCGCGCATGCGTCCATTTCGCATGGCGGCTCGACCTAACAAAGCGAGATCATGAACACACGTGTAGTGGTTGGGATCGTGGAGCCCGTTTGGATTGACAAAGTTGGAATGGGTGCATCCGGCGAGAGATGCTCGAGCATTCATCATCTGGGCAAATTGGTCCACCGAGCCGGCCATGTGGACCGCTGCCGCATAACAAGCGTCATTTGCACTTCGCAGCATCATCCCGTAGAGGAGATCTTGTGAGGGCACGACCTCTCCCGGCATGAGGTGCAGGCTGGCTTCGCCAATGGTTTGGACATCTTTCGGCGCACGGATCCTGTCATCTGGAGCTGTGTTCTCGGCAAGCAAAAGGCCGGTGAGAATCTTTGTGGTGCTGGCGGGATAGCTCTGGACTTCGATGTTGCGGCCCCAAAGGACCCGACCGGATACTGCATCGATAACGATCGCCATCGGCGCTTTGACCGGTGGCTCAGGAATGGTTCTCCAGGTGATATTCGCCAGGGGATCAGGCGGTGGCGGAAGTTTCGGCAGCGGCAGCCTTCGGGATGGGGCAGCGGTGGCCAAAAACAATAACGCCGCTATCGCCAAGGTTCCGCGCATATCCTATGATGACGGAAGAAGACCTCAGTAGGCATCCATGGTCGGGTCAATCTCCTGTCCCCACCGCAAGATTCCACCGTGCAGGTTCATCGCATCGAACCCGTTCTGTACCAAATATTCTGTCACTGAGGCAGATCGCGCTCCCGACCGGCACAGCACAACCACCGTTTGGTCCCTGGGCACCTCGCTGATTCTGGCCTGGATTTGGTTCATGGGTATGTGGTGCGACCCAGTAATTTTACAGATCTCCAACTCGTGGGCCTCTCGGCAGTCCAGCAAAAAAGGTGCACGCCCTTCCTGGATCATTTCGTTGACCTCTGCAGGAGTAGTTGAAGGAATGTTCATGACCCTATTTAACCTAACCCGATCTTATGAAACAGTTATGAGCGCGACCTCAGATCGGCTCTGCTTCACCTTATTCAGTATGGCCTGATGCTCCGTTTTGATTAGGCTCGGGTCGCGTTCCAAGAGGTCGATTGCGGCACTACGCGCTTGTTCCAAGAGCACGGAGTCCCGGATCAGATCGGCAAGACGGAAGTCCAAATTGCCGCTCTGTTTGGTGCCAGCAATTTCACCTGGACCACGCAGGCGCAGGTCCGCCTCTGCGATGCGGAATCCGTCGTTCGTCTCCGTCATGATCCTGAGGCGTTCGGAAGTTTCCTCACTGGTTGCCTCGGCGATAAGAATGCAGTAGCTCTGGTGGCCGCCTCGCCCAACTCGGCCGCGTAACTGGTGAAGCTGGGCAAGCCCAAACCGGTTGGCGTCCTCAATGACCATGGTGGTCGCGTTCGGAACGTCGACTCCGACTTCGATCACCACCGTGCTCACGAGAATATTCAGCTCACCGGACCGAAATTGAAGCATGACTTCCTCCTTCTCGGCGGGCTTCATCTGCCCATGCAGGAGGCCGATCTTGAGGTCGGGATAGGTTTCGGTCCCGAGCCGGTAATACAGATCTTCTGCGGCTTGGGTTTGCATCTTGTCGCTCTCCGAGATCATGGGGCATACAAAGTACGCCTGTCGACCCTCTTCAACAAGCTTCCGGACTCCTTCATAAACTCGCGACCGTTCGTTGGGTCGTCTCCAGTGCGTTTTGATCGGCTTGCGGCCCGGCGGAAGCTCGTCGATAATGCTCACATCGAGGTCCCCGTGCATCGTCATCGTCAGCGTGCGCGGAATCGGTGTTGCGGTCATGACCAGAACATCGGGAATGATCTCACCCTTGTTGCGAAGCGAAGCACGTTGCAACACCCCAAACCGGTGTTGCTCATCGATGACGGCAAGGCCAAGTCGGTGGAACTTCACCGCCTCTTCCACAAGGGCGTGAGTTCCGACCACAATTTGAGCCTCACCGTTCGCCGCTTGGGTCGTGGCTTTCCTGCGCCGTTGCGCGGGCAATTTGCCGGTCAGCAGAACAACCTGGATTCCCAGTGGATCAAACAGCCGGTGCAAGTTGATATAGTGTTGATCGGCCAGAATTTCGGTGGGTGCCATGAGCGCGGTTTGGTATCCGCATCGCACTGCGGCGAGCATGGCGCATGCCGCAACGGCAGTCTTTCCGGAGCCGACATCGCCCTGCACCAGTCGATTCATGGGAATCGGCCGTTGCATATCATCCCAAATTTCCTGGATGACCCTCTTTTGTGCGCCAGTAAGTTCAAACGGCAACATCTTGTGGACTTCATCCCAGAGAGAGCCCGTCACCGGAGCAAGTTGCTCGCCGAATAAGTTCGATCCAGGCGCCTTTGCCTGACGAAGATCGAAGCTGATTCCCAACTCCTGCTTTGCTTCCTTGCGCCGCATCTGGGTCTCCAACTGCATGTAGAAGAACTCCTCGAAGACAAGGCGTTTCCGTGCTTCCTGGGCTTTCACCTCGTCGGTTGGCTGGTGAATTTGGGAAAGGCTCCAGGGGAGGGGCCGCAATCCGTGAGCCTTCAAGAAAGCCACCGGTAGCGGGTCCTGAATCATGCTCAAGTAAAAGGTGAGAGCCGATTCTGCGGCTCGCCTCATCACTTTTTGGGGAAGACCCTCTGTGAGACCATATACCGGCACGATTTTGGCGAAGTCAGCCTGGTCCTCCTCGTCCTCAATCAATTCGATTTCCGGAGAGTGGATCTCCAGTGCGTAGTTATTGACGCGAACCATGCCATACGCCAGAATCTCCTCCCGATAAGCTTCAAGCTTGCGTTTTATCCATGGCTGATTGAACCAAACAAGCGTGACCTCTCCGGTACCGTCGCTGACCACGGCGCGGATGATCACCTTGCCGCCGCGCAACGGTCTCGTTTCTACTTTCTTGAGTTCGCCTCGTGCGGTAACAAACTGGCCCGGTTGGAGTTGCGAGAGCGGAGGAAGGTGTCGTCGATCTTCGTAGCGCCGAGGGAAGTGGAACAATACGTCTTCCACTGTACGGAGTCCGAGCTTGGCCATGACCGACGACCATTTGGGACCCACTCCTTTGAGAAACTGGGCCTCGGTCTGGAGCTTGCTGGTGCCGCCGTGCTCGACAAGTTCGGCCATATGGCTATTCAGACGTCGAAAAAGGTTGAATAGGAGTATGCCCGAGTCACCATATGAGCCGAGTGACAACTTGAAGCGCGAGATCGAGGAGCTTGAAAGACACCTTGATGCTGCCGCAGAGGCACCCGAGGAACCGATGACCGAAGAGCGCTTGGAAGAGATCGAGGCTCACTTGGAGGAGAATCTTAAGGCCGCCATGGGTGAACTTCCCGATGTACCGACTGATGAGGAGATTGAGCGTCGAATCAAAGAAGCGACGGGCGGGAAGACCATCCAGGAAGCCCGTGAAGACTTTGAGAAAGCGACCCAGCCAAAACAAGAATCCGGCGGAATCTATTCGGGCACCGCGAACGGACTACAGCTGGCTTACATGTTGCTGGCTCCTCCCATCGCTTTGTTTTTGGTAGGAAAGCTGATGGATTCGGGACGCACTGAGCCTTTTTGGTCCACGTGGCTTGCTCTGGCGGGGGTAATCATCGGGTTGGTTGCCATGGTGTGGCGCGTCAACAATTTGAACAAATAGCCTGCATGGAGATCCGCACAAGACTTACCTCTCCATTTATTGTCGCTCTCCCCGTCGTGCTGATGGTGGGCTTGGGGCTTGCTTTCAGCACTCGTGGGCCCGCGGTCGCCGCTGGCTTTGCGATTGGATTTATCACCGGCTTGGTGACTGGAGCCGGATTGGGCTGGATCTGTTTTGCGATCGGGAGAATCTTTGCCGATGACTCGCGCCGGTTCCTGTACGCCCTCTCCGCGTTGGTTGTAGGCGGAATCAAGACTCTGGTTTTCCTCCTCGCAGCCAAGGTTTGCTCGTCGGGTCCGGAGGCGATGGGGACCGCTTTCATGGCCGCGCTTGTTTTGGTATACTTCTGCCTGATCGGGTGGGCCGCTACCAAGGGGCTTCCGTCCAGTTAAGCTTTTATGAACGAGTTGCTCATCGGTTCAAGTTCGCTCCTCGCAGCCGGGGCGGAAGCAGGCCATCATGAACCCAGCTTTTTGGGTGTGATGGTTTATTTGTTAATCGTGATCGCGATCATGATGGGCTTACTGCTCGCCGCGAAGAAGGGTCTGAAGGATCGCGTTTTCAAAAATAAACTCACGCAGGCCACCGAGCAGCTTTATCTCTTTTTGGAAAACATGGCTCTGGGCATCATCGGGCCACACGGCAAGCGCTATCTGCCGATGTTGATGACGTTCTGGTTGTTCATCTTCCTCTCGAACGTGTTGGGTCTGTTCATGGATTCCACGCCGACCTCGATTTTGAGTGTCAACTTAGGCATGGCGCTGATCTCAATTGGATACGTCCAATGGGAGGGCATGAAGTCCAACGGTTTCTTCGGACACTGGAGCCACTTCGCAGGTCCCAAACTCCCGATCGTATTGGTCCCAATCACCTTGATGATCTTCGTTATCGAAATCATCTCCGAGGTGATGAAGAACGTTTCGCTTTCGTTGCGACTGTTCGGAAACATACACGGCGGCCACCAGGCAGCTCTCGCCATGAACGAACTCGGTGCCGGTTGGGTGCCGGTCGGAGCGTTCCTGATGCCGATCAAGCTTCTCACCTGCGTTGTCCAGGCGATGATCTTCACGCTTTTGACCTGCGTGTACATCAGCTTGGTGACTCACCATGAGGGAGACCATGGTCACGACGAGGACCACGCTCCCGCAGCAGCACACTGACGATTTCTTACTGCATCAAATAGAACATTAACCACAAGGAAGGATATAGAAGACAATGCATGTTATTGGTTTCGGATTGGCAGCTCTTGGCGTAGCCATCGGCCTCGGAATGATCGGAATGGGCGCAATGCAGGGCATGGCACGCCAGCCGGAAGCTATCGGTAAGCTCCAAACGGCAATGCTCATCGCTCTCGCGTTTGTTGAGCTCGTTTTCCTGTTGACGGTCTTTGTCGCTCTCGGTAGCCTCAAGCCGTTCTTCCCTGGCTAGTCACTCGTCTCGTCATCCCCGGCGTCGATTTCGCCTCCGGGGATGACCCAGAACTCTAAATACGGTTTTCGAGCATTTAGCAAAAATTTCGCATGGCTAATCAATCAAAGTCTGGTGGCGCCAATCCGTTGGTGTCCGTGATAGTGGGCGTTCTTTTCATGGTAGGCGGCATGTACCTGCAGCAGCAGCTTCACGGTAACGAGATGCTCCACAGCCTGGAAGAGCAGGGAATTCCCCTCTCGCCCGGTCTTACAGTGGCCACGATCGGAGTTTTCCTCATCCTGTTTCCGGTGCTGAAGGTTTTCTACTTCACCCCGCTTTTCGAGGCTATTGAGGGACGCACCACCTTGCTGGAGCGCACCTTCACTGAAGCAGAGGACCTGCGGTCGGAAATGACCAGCATGAAGTCGGACTATGAGAAGCGCTTAACGGAAACGGAAGCCAGTGCTCGCGCCCAGATCCAGGCCGAAATCAAGAAGGCTCAGGATATGCGAACTCAGCTGATTGCGGAGGCAGGTGAGCGGGCCGAGGAAATGAAAAAACGCGCCCAAGACGAGATCAATGCAGACCGCGAGCGCGTGATGCATGAACTCCGACTCAAAACAGTGAACCTCACTCTTGCGGCTACTGAAAAGGTTCTCGGCGAAAATCTGGACGACGCCCGCAATCGCAAGCTGATCGAAGAATTTATCGAACGAGCGGAGGTTCCGACCACGTGATAGAGACTCGCGCCGCCGGAAGATACGCACGCGCATTGTTCAATGCTGCGTTGCGCCAGAACACCTTGGACGCTGTCCGAGATGATCTGATCGGTGTTGCTGGAGCAATCGAGAATGACGCTCGTTTTCGCACCTTCGTGGTGAGTAAAGATGTCAACCGTCAGGACAAGCTGGCGATGCTCGACCGCGTTTTCAGCGATCGAATCACGGCGCTCACTCTTTCCGCCATTCGACTCATGGTCGAAAAGGGAAGAGATGAACTCATCCCGACCGTGCGGGACATGTATCTCGAACTCCAACGAGAGCACGAGAATGTCCAGAAAGTCGTGATCTGGAGCGCAGCTCCGCTAGAGGATAAATACCTCAATGCAATCGTGCGAAAGATTGAAATCGCGACCAGCAAGAAGGTCGTGGCGGAAACCAAGATCGATCCGGCTCTCATGGGAGGCGTCAAGGTTGATCTGGGCACCTATGTGATGGACGGCAGCGTAACAGGGAGCCTAAATAAGCTCCGTGAGAAGTTGGTTTACGATTTATTGAAGCAATCCTAAGGTTTAAAGGCAAACACAGGCACCAAAACAATGGCGATTCGACCCGAAGAAATTACATCGATCCTCGAGCAAGAACTCAACCGGTATGAGCGGAAGTCCGAGACCGAGCACGTTGGCACCGTTTTGCAGGTGGGTGACGGCATCTCGCGCGTTTACGGACTCCCCGATTGCCAGATGGGTGAAATGCTGGAGTTCCCGGACGCAGGCGTGTTCGGCCTGGCGTTGAACCTTGAGGAAGACTCCATCGGCGCCGTCATCATCGGCGACGATACGGCGATCAAGGAAGGCGACCGAGTTCGGGAAACCGGTCGTATCATTGAAATCCCGGTTGGAAAAGAACTGCTTGGTCGTGTTGTCAACGCTTTGGGCCAGCCGATCGACGGCAAGGGTCCCATTGCGGCAACTGAATTCCGCCGACTTGAAGTGATTGCTCCCGGCGTTGTCCAGAGACAGCCGGTTAAAGAGCCCCTTCAAACCGGCATCAAGGCTGTCGACTCGATGATCCCCATCGGACGCGGCCAGCGCGAACTCGTTATCGGCGACCGCCAGACCGGTAAAACGGCAGTCTGCGTTGACACTATGATCAACCAGCGAGACAGCCACAAGCCTGGTGGAAGCCCGGTCTACTGCATCTATGTCGCGATTGGCCAAAAAATGTCCAACGTTGCCCGCGTCGTGGAAACACTTCGCGAAAACGGTGCACTTGAGTTTTCAATCATCGTTGTTGCCTCGGCATCAGACTCGAACGCGATGCAGTATCTTGCTCCGTTTGCTGGAGCCGCTATCGGCGAGTACTTCCGCGATAACGGGATGCACGCGCTCGCGATTTACGATGACCTTTCGAAGCACGCGCAGGCTTATCGCGCGCTATCGTTGCTTTTGCGGCGCCCGCCCGGACGAGAAGCCTATCCCGGAGACGTTTTCTATCTCCACTCGCGCCTTTTGGAGCGAGCTGCAAAGCTCTCCGACGAGCTTGGCGGCGGTTCACTAACGGCATTGCCAGTCATCGAAACCCAAGCAGGCGACGTTTCGGCTTATATTCCGACCAACGTTATCTCGATTACAGACGGTCAAATCTATCTTGAGCCGGATCTCTTCTTCGCTGGTGTTCGACCTGCTATCAACGTGGGTATCTCGGTTAGCCGCGTCGGTGGTAACGCCCAGATTAAGGCGATGAAACAGGTTGCCGGAAAGATCAAGCTTGAAATGGCGCAGTACCGTGACGTGGCCGCATTCGCTCAATTTGCAAGCGACCTCGACCGCGCGACTCAGCTCCAGCTCCTGCGGGGCCAACGGCTGACTGAACTCCTTAAGCAGGGACTCGCCAAGCCGTACGACGTTATCGATCAGGTTGTGGTGATCTTCGCGGGAACGAGCGGTGTATACGACGAGGTCGATTCCGATCAGGTTGCTGCGCTTGAGCGCCATATTCTCAAGCACGTGCACGAAAAGTACCCCGACGTGATCGAGGAATTGACGGCGACCAAATCGATGAGCCCTGGTAGCGAAGAAAAGCTTAAGAAGGCTTACGCTGAAGCGCTTGAAGCATTCAAATCCGGTTCCAACTAACGAGATTTCATGGCGACGCTCAAACAGATTCGACAACGCATCAAAACGGCCAAAAACATCCGCCAAATTACGCGCGCGATGAAGTTGGTTGCGGCGGCGCGGCTGAAGAAAGCTCAGGATAAGGTGCTGGAGGCACGTCCGTACTCGGACAAGATGCATGAATTCATGCTGAGTGTTTCCGGTGGTGGCGAATTGCCGGCGCATCCGCTCCTGGAGCGACGCGAGGTCAAGAAGTACGCGGTGATTTTGGTCACGGCAGAGCGAGGTCTGGCTGGCTCCTACAATACCAACCTAATCCGGCGCGCGAGCGACTTCCTGAAGGAAAAAGTAGGCGAAGCGGTCATGGTTGCGGTTGGAAAGAAGGGCTTCCAGTTCTTCAACCGGCGAGGGGTCAATGTGATTCACCAAGTGACCATTCCGACCTCGGGCGCAAACTTGGACAATGCGGTCGAAGTGACCCGGGTTGCCACCCGGCTCTTCACCTCCGGCGAGGTCGATGCGGTTTATCTGATCTACGCGAAGTTCTATTCGGCAATCCGACAGGTTCCGCAAGTGGTTCAGCTGTTGCCGATTGAGCCTCCTGAGTCAGAAGGAAGCGCATCAGGACCGAGTAAGGAATACAAATTCGAGCCGGATCCGACCGAACTTCTGGGGATTTTGTTGCCGAAGTATCTGCTGACCTTGACGCACCAGGCTTTGCTTGAGTCGACGGCATCGGAATTCGGCTCGCGAATGACCGCGATGACCAGTGCAACGGATAATGCCGGTGCCATGATCAGCCAGCTAACGCTCGTTGCCAACCGAGCTCGCCAGGCTGGTATTACCAAGGAAATCTTGGAAGTCGTCGGAGGCGCAGAAGCCCTCAAAGGATGACGCCAATAAAGTGAAATGGCCCGGGGGAAGCGTCCTCCGGGCCATTTTTGTATTGTCTGAGCGGTACGTTAGCCCAGTGCTTGGCTCAGATCACTGATGAGGTCGTCCACATTCTCCAGGCCAATCGAGAGCCTGACGAAGTCCGGCGTTACGCCGGTGGCGATCTGCTCATCCGGAGCCAGCTGTTGGTGAGTGGTGCTGGCCGGGTGGATCACAAGCGACTTTGCGTCGCCAATGTTCGCCAGCAGCGAGAAGATTTGGAGCTTATCGATAAACTCGACGGCTTTGTCGTAACCGCCTTCGATTCCGAAGCCAACAATCGCACCATACAGACCTCGCTCGTGATATTTGGCTGCACGGGCATGGTCTCGATGCGTCGTCAATCCCGGATAATTCACCCAACGGACTTTCGGATGGTTCGCGAGGAATTCGGCGACTTTGTGAGCATTGGTGGAATGTCGCTCCATCCGAAGGTGGAGGGTTTCCAGCCCCTGCAGAAACATAAAGGAGTTGAATGGTGCAAGTGCCGGTCCTAGGTCGCGAAGCCCCTGAACTCGAGCCTTGATTCCAAAGGCAACATTTCCAAGACCCGGGAAGTTACCGAATACTTCCCAGAACTTGAGCCCGTGGTAGCTGGCGTCCGGCTCGGTGAAATTGGGGAATCGGCCACTGCCCCAGTCGAAGTTTCCACCATCGACAATCAATCCGCCGATCGATGTTCCATGGCCGCCGATAAATTTGGTCGCCGAGTGGATGACGACGGCTGCGCCGTGCTGGATCGGTCTGACCAAGTACGGAGTTGGCATCGTGTTATCGACGACGAGGGGAATTCCGTATTCCCGACCGATCGTCGCGACCTCAGCGATTGGGAGTGTGTCGAGCTTTGGATTGCCTACCGTCTCGGCATAGAAGGCCTTGGTATTGTCATTGACGGCCGCTCTGAAGGCTTCGGGGTCGTTGGGATCGACGAAGTGGACCTTGATCCCCAACTTGGGCAAGGTGTGGTGAAAGAGATTGTATGTTCCTCCGTACAGAGAGGATGCCGAGACGATTTCTCCTCCCGTTTCGACTATGTTTAGGAGGGCAAGTGTTATGGCCGACTGTCCGCTGGCCACTGCCAGTCCGGCAGTGCCACCCTCAAGTTGGGCGATTCGCTGCTCCAGAACGTCCGTCGTGGGGTTCATGATTCGGGTGTAGATGTTCCCGAACTCTTGAAGTGCAAAAAGGCGAGCCGCGTGGGACGTGTCGTCGAACACGTAACTCGTCGTCTGGTAAATCGGTACGGCGCGAGCCTTTGTCGTTGGGTCAACGTTCTGGCCACCGTGCAAGGCTACGGTCTCAAAGTTGAGTTGATCGGGCGATAGTGTCTTGCTCATGGAGTTGGATGTTGGCGTCCGATGCGAACGCTGTCCCATGATAATGATCGGTCTGCAATGCTAAACGGACCATGGCAAAACAAGCCAAGGTCAACCGACAAAAATCAAACGGTACGGAGGGAAGGGAGACGAAGAAGGAAGGAATCTAAGCCGCGAGAGGGGATCGCGGCTTAGTTGTTGACCGAATAGTACTGCAGGGGAACTTTTGGCATCACTGTGGAGAGGGCTCCAGCAAACGTGACCGTCTCTGCCATAGCTTTCCTGCAGGATGGGCATAGGCTCAGATGGTGACTGACGGAAACCGTCTCACCTTCGTCAAGCTCATCCATTACGTAGAGGTAAAGCAGTTCGCATACCTCTTCGCAGGTTATTGAGGGCCCATTGAGGTTCACCTCGCAGGGTTTGTTCAGTTTCAATTTTTTCTCCCGTTTCAATAATGACGCTATAAATTTGTGCTTTGATCACAAAATTACTGACCTGGGCCCAAAGTCCAGTGGACAAAAGTTGGGGTCGAAATCAGTCTTTCAGAGTCACTCTCTATATGTTATCTGAAATTGCGGGCGCTTTGGTGACATATGAGCATAAAGTCCAATTCAAAGTAGGCATAATTACGAGAAGGAAACTGGCGCGTATACCAATTTGCCACGCAAAAATGCCTGTCTTTTCAAAACCTGAAGCTTCGTGTCACATTTTTCGTCCCATTTAGCAATAAGATGATAGG
This sequence comes from Armatimonadota bacterium, assembly GCA_018268255.1. Lineage (GTDB taxonomy): Bacteria > Armatimonadota > Fimbriimonadia > Fimbriimonadales > Fimbriimonadaceae > UBA2391. The sequence goes on from JAFDWX010000002.1 coordinate 37,418, forward strand.
AGTGTTCATACCTAAACGGCACTGAAGCCTGCGGACTTGAACCTTCGACCATTGGTTGAAACTCGGCAACCTGCCGAATGGGGAGTTGAATATCGTGAGCACATTACCGGACGCAACGAGTGTTGCCAACTGGGCTCGGCAAACTAGCGAGGGAGACCATCGCAATGCTGAGAACTTGGCTAATTACCTTCGAAGCCTACTAGTCAAACGTTTTGGACAACTGGGTCTGAATGCCGAGGAATCGCAAGAACTCGCGCAGGAATGCCTGATCGACGTATTACAAAATTTGGCGAAGTTCGACTCAGAAAGAAGCGCAATCGCTACCTGGGTCAGCGGTTTCGCCCGGACTTCCATACGCAGTTGGCGCCGTCGTGAATACGGTCGCCGCACCTCCGAGATTACTTATGACGTAGCTCCCGAGGTTGCAGTTCCAGATTCGACCATTGAGCGAATGGAAAATTCGTTTGGGTCGAGTCTCCTTAAGCTCAACGTCATCGACCGCGAGCTCCTCCATATGCGCTTCAATCTCGGCCTGAGTTTCGATGAAATCGCCGAGCGAGCCAATATGACCAGTGTCAACGCCCGAAAACGCCTCTCCAGGGCCGTAGATCGGCTAAGACGCGACCCCGAACTTCGCGAGGTGATGGGGCTAGAGACGTCAGCAATCTAAAGAGATCGCATCCGAGATCGGTCGGCCCGTCGGTCAGCACTGTGCTGATCGGCGGGCCCTTTGCTTTTGTGTCTAGCGACCATCGCTCAGTCAAAAAGAATCCTCCGGCTCTGGGTGGAGCCGAAGGATTGAATTAACGAATTAGCGACTTTTGTTAGTCGCCGAACATGTCGAAATTGTTCGAAAGAACCAAATAGTCGAAGATGGTGACCGCGCCGTCGCCATCTAGGTCGGCCAGCGGGTTCCAGTTTCCATCGACGTCAGTGCTGTCGAATGCGTTGGAGAGGTCTACATAGTCGAAGATGGTGACCGAGTCATCTCCATCGACGTCGCCGTTCAGCAACGAGAAGTTGATTCCAGACGCGCCGCCTCCCGAGAGAAGCAAACCATTCAGGGTGTGCCCGAGCCAGTGGTTGGCCTTCGCATGAATCTTGTAGGTTCCATCAACGGCAGTAGTGTTCCACGTAAAGTTGCCGTTCGCATCTAGAGCCACGGTCGTTGAATCAACCACTGCGTCGTTGGCATCACGGAGTTCCAGATCGGCGGTCACCGTGCTTGGGTCGCCCACGAAATCTCCGAGATTGATCTTGCCGTGGATCCCGGCTGGATCGTCGCCATTTCGAATGTTGTCCACATACACGACATGCTTGGTGGGTACCAGGCCCTGACCATCCAGAGGGGTGAATCCAAATCCTTCCAGAGCGACCAAGTTATTGCCGGAGAGCGAAGCCAAGGCTCCGCTACCCGTAAGCCGGCGGATCGTATAGTTGGCCGTGTTGCTCAGGTCAAAGGTGATTGTGGTCCATTGCTTGGCAGGGACGACGTAGCCGCCGCGACCCACGCCACTTGCCTGGAGCGCATCGGCTGTGGAAGCTGGGCCTCCCAGTGTTGCAACCGTGCCCGTGATCGGACCCGGATCTCCAACCGTCTTACCCGTCAAATCGCTTTCACGTACGATCAAGCAGACTCTGAGTCCGACATCGCTATAGATATCAAATTTGAGCTTCTGGGTGAGATCAAATGCCGGGCAGGGAAGTGCGCTGGACGCGAACGAAGCAAAGGTTCTCAGGAACGTGTCGAGAGGGTTGGTGCTTTGCTGGGCGCCTACTGGAGTCCCGTCCGTAAAGGACCACTTCATTTCCAATGCTTGAGATTGGTTAGCGCGTGCGGGCACCGCAGTATCGGCGACGCGAATGATGTTTCCGGCGGTCGCCGTGGTCAATAGAGTCGGGTCGTTCCACTTGCCGACGTTTCGGCTGGTCGCCGAAGAGGCGGTGTCGATGGTACCGAGCCAATATCGCGAACCCAAGACCGGAGCCGCCGATCCCTTGAGTTGGTTGTCAAAATCAACGATGGTGGTTCCGGCAAACGCGCCAGATGCCACAGCCATTCCGGCCAGTAATAAGATGCTTCGATTCTTCATTGAACTCTCCTCCGATAGTCAGTACAGGGTTGTATTACAGCCCTACTGCATTGATTTTACAACGGATGGTCGAATTCAACCGTCCGATGGAGATTCAAGTTTGTCCATACTAACGCAATGCTGGTAGGAATACCAACAAAAATGCCCTTCCGAAGAGTTTTCGGAAGGGCATACGAAGTTCCCTTTCGTTACTGCCTAAGAAACGACATCTTAACTTTTTGGTTGCCAGACACGTTGGCTATGGTCTCAAGCCGCTTGCCGTCGGGGGTCAGTTGCATATTGAAAACAGCTTTCTGGCCGGCCGCGCGCACTGGCTGCCCATTCGAACTGTAGGGGTGGAGTTCGATTCGGTCTTCCTTGACGACAACTGTCCCTTGAAGGCTGTTTTTGCCCACACCTAAGGAGTAGGTACCGTCTTTCTTGATCTCCAATGTGAAAATGATCGGTGGCTTTTTCTTGGCGGCAAGTTCCTTGTTCACCTTTTCGTTGTCCATGTGGTAGACGCCAACATACTTGCCTGGGTCGCCGGATGGGGCAACCTTTTTGGCGGGATCGCCGAGTTTCTTGGGTTCAGCGAGCTTGGGATCCTTCTCTTTGTAAGGATTGGTCGGAACCTTGTCAGCCTCTTTGGCATCCGGCGACTGCTTTTCGGGTTTCTCGCTCGTTGCAGCCGCAGGATCTGCTGGCTTCGAGTCTTCTGGTTTGGAAGGTTCGGTTGCCCCAGGTTTCGGGTCACTGGACTTGCCCTCCTCGGTCGCCATTGGTGCACTGGGTTTTCCGTCGACGCCTTTCGGATCTCCTGCGCCATTTTTGGCCACGGTGGTGCCATCTGTAGAGCCAGTGCTGGAAGGTGCCGAACACCCAGCGAAGACGAGTACGGCCAATGCCGCTATCCACACAATTCGAATTTTCACGTTTTCTCTCCTAGAACCTGTCGGTAGTCGATATATTGTGCAACATGAAATGCGCGCGGCAGATTCCCAAAGAACCGATACCGCGCGCAATCAGGCATTTTCTCCTACACCTACCAAGTTTGTTCGACGGTATAGGTGACCTTTTTCACCTCGTTGGCACCTAGCGTCACATTGAACCGAACTCCTTCCTTGCCGATACTCTCATAAGGAAGATTTGCCTTAGCAATTTTCCATTCGCCCCAATAGCGCTCGATGACCTCAACGGTTTCGGCGACCTCTTTGCGATTCCGAACCTCGATCGTGATAGTTTGGCGAGCACCGTGGACTGCGCCGCCACGCCGAATCCACTCGAACCCGTCCCGCTTTCGTTCTGCGACAATATCAAACGCTCGGCCGATGTTGAGGCTCACTTTCTCGTTCTTAGGTGTATGATCGATTCGATCTTCGCCTAAAAGCTGGAGCGAACCGCTCTTATCGCGTTGGAAAACCTTAACCTTACCGGTTGGAAGAGCCATTCCCATCTGGTTCTTTTCGGTGTTTTCAAACTCGACTTTGATGAGAGGTTTGATTGGACCTGTACCGATTTCCCCCTCATCGATGCGGTAGGAACCGTAGTTCATCATCGCATCGACAATCAGGCGCTTGGTGACTTTGATGTCCTTGGCCTCGAGCAGGGAAACTTGCTTCTGCTCCTTGTTCCGGACCGTTGCGGGCCGTTCCAAAGTGTACAGGTGATAATCGGCAAACTGCTCTTCGACGAATCCGCCAGGTGAGCCTGCCGTGCCAGCTCTTGGGCGGTTCATTTGCATCATCTGGGTTTTCGCCTGAGCTCGAGCAACTTCACCGGCCAAGAGCTTGAGCTTTGCGTCCTTGTAGGTGATCCCGCTCGTGTTATTCAGGGTGACCCAACCTTTGAAGTCTCCAACTCGGCCAGGATTGTCGAGATTGATGACGTAGGAGCTCTCCCAGGTCAAACCTCCCGTGAGATAGCTGATTTCAACTTCATTTCGACCTGCTGTGTCTGAGTCGATGTCCCACACCAATGTGGGCTTACTGATCAAGCCATCTGGAAGGGTGTCCACGACGATTTCACCCGAAGGGCTGAGAAGTATTCGGCCCTGGTCGGTCTTCATCACCAAGCCGTTATAGGTGTAACTGTTTCCTTGGGCAGTGTTGACCACCGCGGTTGGAGAGCTCAAGAGAATTCCTGAGATTTGCTCTTTTTCCCCGTTTGGTAGGATGCGCACCAGGTAGATGCGGCTACCCACGGCCTTATCCAGAATCGCCCACGGACTGATGAGGTCGTACTGGTAGTTCTGCTCCAGAACGGTGAATTTCGCAGGTCCGGAAATACCTCGGACCGTAACCGAATCGGATTCGATCAGCTGGGCGACGCCTTCAATTTTTGCGTCCTGTCGGCCCTTCACCAAGTCGATCGCGCGCACTTCCTTCACAAGGCCGAAATTCTGATTGTAAATTGTAAGTTCAATATTGGATGGAGCCGAAACGCTGGCCACCATCATCGCTATGGCACTGCTCATTAACATCATTTGCACCTCCAGTGCTGTGGGTCAGACGAATATGTGTGCGACAGGAGTCGCCCTTGGTTCATTGAAGTTGTCGGAATGGGTCGTCGGCCCTGTCGACGATTTGCTTCTCAGCTGCGCTCAATTCGACTAATGGAAGTCGAACCGATTGGCAGTCGAAACCTCGCATCGATAGGGCGTACTTAACGGGAACAGGGCTTGGAGCGCTGAAAAGAGCTTTGATCAGCGGCACGACCTTGTGGTGGGTTTCGCGACTCTTGCTAGGAGTGCTGGAAAAATTCGCGATGATGGACTTGAGTTCAGGACCGATAACGTGCGCTGCGACGCTGACAAGCCCGTATCCGCCGACGCTCATGATGGGCAGGGTCATCGCGTCGTCGCCCGAATAGACTCTTAGATTGTCCCCGCATTGGCCGCACACATCGCTGATCTGGGCTATGTTGCCGCTAGCTTCTTTGACGGCTACAATATTCGGAATTTCCGCCAGTCGCAGAAGTGTGGACGTCTCCAGGTTGATCGCGGATCGCCCTTGGATGTTGTAGAGCATGACCGGAAGGGAAGTCGTTTGAGCCACTGCAGAAAAATGTGCAAAGAGCCCTTCTTGGCCCGGACGGTTGTAGTACGGGTTGACCAGCATGATGCCGTGCGCTCCCACCCGTTCGGCCATCCGAGTCAACTCCAGGGAGTCGGCGGTGTTGTTTGTTCCGCTTCCAAAGATGATCGCCGCGCGATCTCCCACGGCGTCCAATGCCAGACGAAGGGAAAGCTCCTTTTCTTCATGCGTGAGCGTTGGAGCTTCTCCTGTGGTCCCGCAAATAACGAGACCATCGTTTTTCTGGACATCGACCAAGTACTGAGCGATGCGAACGAACTCCGATTCGTTGAGCCTCCCATTCTGGTCGAACGGAGTCAACATCGCCGTTAGGAGGCGACCCCACTCCCGGGGACCACTAAACTGTGCCATTTACCAGGAGGTTACCCCTCGGCGAATTTGCCCATGATCTGGTCGGCAACCTGGTCAGGAGTCAATCCAAAGGTCTCCACCAGGTGGGCGTCGCTACTGCACGTGAGAGGGCTGTCTTCCCGTGTGTAGTCCCGATGGTCGCGCTCGCTGATCTGCTTGGTCAACGATTCAATTTCAGGCTCTGACCCCTTGACGGCCAGCTCTTGGTGACGGCGCCGTGCACGCTCCTCCAAAGACGCGGTAAGAAAGACCTTGACATCAGCTGTCGGAGCGACCACGGTCGTCGTGTCGCGTCCTTCCAATACGCACGAGCCTTCTGCCACAAGAGCCTTCTGTCTCGAAACCATCCCAGCGCGAACCTCACTGAAGACGCTTAGAGCGCTGGCCAGTTCGCTGATCTCCATCGTTCGGATCAGGTCGGTGACGTCCTCGCCGTCCAACAGGACTCGCTGAGGGTTGCCCGGACCGAATTCGATCTCCGTGTTTTCTAGGATCTGCGCCGCCTGCACGCCGTCTTGGCTGGTGAGTCCAGCCCGCAGAGCCTTGAGTGCCAAGGCCCGGTACATTGCTCCGGTATCCAAATACCGAATTCCGAGTCGCGAAGCGAGGATTTTGGCCACGGTGCTCTTTCCGGCACCCGCGGGGCCATCGATGGCGATAACCAGGTTCGAATTCACGTGATCACCCCAGTCAGGAAATTGAGGTGCTTCTCGAAATCGGGATAACTTGTTGCGATGCTGTCGGCGTTTTCGACTCGGGTTTCGCCAGTTGCGACCAGCCCAGCGACGCTAAATGCCATTCCAATCCGGTGGTCGCCCGTGGCGTCGATGGCCGCGCCATGGAGAGGCGTCGGTCCCTCGATGGCCATCCCATCCTCGTACACTTCGACCTTCGCTCCCATGGATCGCAATCCTTCGCAAACCACCGCAATTCGGTCAGTTTCCTTCACTCTCATCTCCTTGGCATCTCGGATCTCCGTCACTCCTTGGCATTGGGTTGCCATCACCGCCAGCACTGGGATTTCGTCGATCAGCCTTGGAACTAATGGACCCTGGATCGAGAAAGGCTTGAGTCCAGGTCGGCCCCTGACTACAATGTCTGCGATCGGTTCACCGCTTTGTTCGCATTCGTTGTGAAGCTCGAATTCCGCATCTGCCTGTTCCAAAACGTCAAGAATTCCCGTCCTTGTCGAGTTGATTCCCACGCCTTGTAGGGTTACTTCAGAGTTCGGCAGTATCGCGGCGGCTGCAAGCCAAAATGCGGCACTTGAGATATCGCCGGGAACGGTGAACTCAAATCCACGCCAGGTCGCGCCGCCCGCAACGCCTACTCGGTTCTCAGAAGTTCGGCGAACGTCCACTCCCAGCCCTTGGAGCATGCGCTCCGTATGATCACGCGAGGGTGCAGGTTCGGTCACCCATGTTTCACCTTCCGCGCCGAGACCGGCGAGCAAAATGCACGATTTGACCTGAGCGCTTGCCACCGGAGAAACGTAGTCAATTCCGCGCAGATTTCCCCCGTGAATTTCCAAGGGCGTTCGATCTCCATGAATCTGTGCGCCCATGGCGACCAGCGGGTCCACGATCCTCTTCATCGGACGCTTGCTCAGACTCGCATCCCCCACCATCCGGACCCGAATGGGCTGTGCCGCAATCAGGCCAGAGAGCAGCCGGATCGTTGTTCCACTGTTCCCGCAGTCCAAATCGATCTCCGGCGATATCCACCCAGAAGGGAAGACACCCCACGTCCCATTCGGGTGCTCTTCGATTTGGCAGCCCAACGCCCGCAAGCAGTTTAGAGTTGAGTGACAGTCCTCTCCAGTCAGGGGGTTGATGATCACGCTGGGCGAGGTGGCGCGAGCGGCGAACATCGCTGCGCGATGGGTCATGGATTTGTCGGGCGGAACAGCAATCGATCCGCGAAGCGGTCCGCGGGCAGAGACCGTCAGGTGCATTCCTGATATTTTACTTGAGTGTGTTTGTGGGTCCGAGCCTTGGCTCGGTGAGCTTGTTGGATAGACTTCACCAGCGCAGTCCGATCCTGTCCCTTGACTTGCTGGAGCATTCGCTTGAGGTGAGTCAGGAACTCCTCGCTCATCTCCTCGATCGCATGCTCATTGAGACTGAGGATTTCGTGCCAGAGCTCGGCTTCGGCACCACCGACGCGGGTTAGATCCTGCCAGGATCCACCGGTCGCCTCCGGGTGCGGAATGGATGTGGATGTTTGGAGCAACGCATTCGCCAAGAGATGGGGAAGGTGGCTTACCAAAGCCACATGGCGATCGTGTTCCTCCACAGTCATCTCGATAGGTATCGCATCCAGCGCGAACACCATCTGCCGCACGCGCTTGAGGCAGAGCGGTTGGGTTGCATTGTTGGGGGTTAAGATCCAATGAGCGTCGTCAAACAGGTTTTCGCTCGCGTTTTCGATGCCGGACCGTTCGAAGCCAGCCATGGGGTGACCACCCACAAACTGCGGAATGAGTTTCTTTGGAACGGTTGCCTGAATCGCGCCCTTGACGCTGGAAGTATCGGTGATTGCACAGTCTGGCGAAGCCAATGGGGCGAGTTCACCCAACACAGCTCCCACTTGCTTCGGTGGAGTGGCGATGACCCACAAGTCAATCTGACCAGCTTCCGCCACTGAGGGGACGCATCCTTCAAGCCAACCTTTTTCAAGCGCCAAATCGCACGCTCGGGCATCGGAGTCGATTCCCCAGATAGCCTCAGCAAAGCCCGATTCCGACAATCCTGCCGCAACCGAGCCTCCGATCAGCCCCATTCCTACGATGCAAACCTGCAAAATGCGATTCCCGTTGCTCTTTCCCCCCGAAGTACGAGAACTATCGTTCGACGGTTTCGAGAAGTGCTAAGTTCTCCCAACTTCAATGGAGAGGACGAGCCGAGCGGATGAAATTGATATCTCGTTCTGCCTGCTCTCGGCCCTGATTTCGCGGCATTGGGACTTCAGGATCGAAAAACATCGGCATGTTCCAGTCCGATGCCAACTCACTCGGAAGATATTGTGGCACTTCAATGCCGGAGAGCGTTAGGACCGCCGCGGCCCACATCCGAGGGACCGTGCTGAGGTTGTAACCTCCACCACCCAGTGCCACGAGCGGCACTCCCAGAGCTTGAATGTCTTGGACGGCCTCAAGCCATTCCTGGGCTGTGTTCTGAATGTGGGCGAGAGGATCGAGATAGTGCGTATCGGTCCCCATCTGCAGCACGATGGCTTGAGGCTTGAACCAATGCAGAGCATCAATGATCCCTTCGCGAAACGCCCAAAGCCAGGTGTCGCCGGTGGTTCCGTCGGAAAGCGGAACGTTGACTGTGGTGTTCTGAGATCCGGTCTCCTGCGCACTACCGGTACCAGGGTAGAAACCGGGGCTCATCTGGTGAATCGAGCAAGTCATCACTGAGGGATCGCGTGAAAAGATCATCTCAACCCCATCTCCGTGGTGAACGTCAATATCGACGTACGCGACGCGCTCGAACCGATCTCGGAGGATGGAAAGAGCCACTGCACAATCGTTGAACACGCAAAACCCCGAAGCGAACGCACGTTGGGCGTGGTGAAGTCCGCCTCCAATCCCAAACGCGAGATTCGCCCCATCCACCACGGCTCTGGCAGCAGCGGCACTACCTCCCACGTAGGCGCAGCTGGCTTCGTACATTCCGGGAAAGTTTGGAGTATCTGAGGTCCCCACGCCGAACTCATAGAAGAATTCGAAAGGAAGCGGATCACCAGAGGAAGCCATCTGGATTCCATCAATGTAGTGTGTGCTGTGAACTCGTTCTAGGTCGGCCTGCGACACCAAACCTGGATCGATCACCTCCAAACCGGCCAATTCCTGCAAGATGCGGATGGTACGACGGAGTCGCTCGGGCCTCAGCGGATGGCGTGGCCCAAAATCGTATTCCATCATGCGCGGATGGTAATAGAAATGGTCGATTCGGGAGGCCATGATCGACTCAGATTACCGAAGATTAGGTAGGATCGCCGCGATGGACTACTCCTCACTCGAAGGAATTAAGCCGTACTACCGAAACCCGCGCTTGGAAGTGGCAGTACGCATTCCCGACGGAGTTCGCAAAATCCTGGATGTCGGATGCGGTGCAGGAGCATTCGGCCTCTTTATGAAGAGCGACCGGGGTGCAGAGGTTTGGGGAATCGAGCTGATGCCTGAACCAGCGGAGTTTGCAAAAGAGCGGTTGGATAAGGTCTTTGTGGGCGATTGTCTTGAACTTCTCCCAACCTTGCCAGCGGAATCCTTCGATCTGGTGACCTATAACGACGTGCTCGAGCACTTGGTATCTCCGGACGTCGCGGTAAGGGAAAGTGCGCGAGTGCTCAAGCCAGGAGGCTATCTGGTGACCTCGTTGCCTAACCTCCGCTGCTGGAAACCCTTTATGCGGGTGGTTAAGGATGGGGATTTTCCGCAGGAAGACGAAGGCATTTTCGATCGCACGCACCTCCGATGGTTCACGAAGAAGTCCATCCCTCGGCTCTTTGAAGGGAGCGGTTTGAAAATTGAAGTCCTAGACGGACTGAACGAACGATACGCCAGAACCCTCCGCATTCTCAATATCCTCACACGCAACAAACTGAGCGACATGAAGTACTTGCAATTCCTGGTGATCGCCCAGAAGCCGAAGTAAACTGTTCGGAATGGCCACAGCAGTTCGAGGGACCCAGGCGCTTCGGGTCTATCTCGAAATGATCAAGTTTGAGCATTCGATTTTCGCTTTACCGTTTGCGATGATCGGGATGATGTGGGGGTCTCGAGAGTTATCGGGAACGCCGTGGCCCGGTTGGGCCAAGTTCGCGTTGATCGTTGTGGCGATGGTCACCTGCCGGAGCGCAGCGATGGCATTCAATCGGATTGCCGATCGAGATATCGATGCTGTGAATCCGCGCACGAAAATGCGGGCGATCCCGGCAGGCTTGCTGTCCCTCAGGCAGGTCAACGTGTTCTTCTTTGCAAGTTGCATCCTGTTTGTGGCGGCAGCCTTTGCCCTCAATCCCCTTGCTGGAGCTTTGTCGCCAGTTGCGCTTCTGGTGACGCTCGGCTACAGCGTAGCCAAGCGCTTTACGCCCCTCTGCCATCTGGTTTTGGGCTTGAGTCTGGGTATTGCACCCGCAGCTGCCTGGATCGGTGTGACGGGCAAACTCCAACTTCCCATTTTGCCGATCGTGGGTGCCGTGATTGGATGGACCGCGGGATTCGATATCATCTACAGCCTGCAGGATGAGCAGTTCGACCGAGACACCGGACTCCGATCACTGCCGCAGACGATTGGCGGCGCTAACGCTCTGTTGTTGAGCAGGGTATTGCATCTGGTTGCGGTTGGATGCCTGATCTGGGGTGGATTGCTGGTGCACGCCGGAGGTTGGTACTTCGTGGGAGTTTATTGCGCGGGTGCCTTGCTTATTTACGAGCAGTCTTTGGTGAAACCAGCCGACTTGAGTCGAGTCAACCTCGCGTTCTTTACTCTGAATGGGTTTGTTTCGCTGGGCCTGTTCCTCTTTGCACTGGTGGACCAGGTTGTAAGGTGATCCAATGATTTTTGGGAGAACGAATCAGGACGTCCCAATGGTATGGATCCGCCCGCATTTGCCGGAAGACTTGGACGAGATCGAGCCGATGAAACAGGCGCTGCGGTCTTGCCAGACCGTGATCGATATTACTTTGCACCCAGCGCTTTGGGGCGGCGCGCTTCAGGGCACAGAAGCAACGATCCTTAAGGTGTTTGGAAGAGGCTTAGGTCTTCAGCCGGATAGTGGATCGGCCAGCACGCACATTGAAGCCGAACTTATCGAGACGCTTTCGTCGATCTCGCGCTCCCATATCGACTTCTATGCGCTCCAATTTGACCAAGCCCTAGAAGAGTTCCAGCTCGAAGGTGCGTTTCGACTTTTGGAGGAAGCAAGAGCGGATGGGTTGATCTCTCACCTTGGTCTGTTTCCCAAAGGAAGCCTGGCCGCGTCGCTCACGTTTTGGCATTTCAACGATGCATTCGATTTTGTGGTTCTTGAGCACGATCAGCAAGAGAAATTCTCGGTACTAGCGCAACTTGCCAAAGGCCGACGAGTCGGCATCGTGGAGGTGGGTGGCAGTACGGGCGCAAATCCGGTCATTCGCGCGGCCAAATCCGCCCAGGAGATCGAGATGTTCAGCTCAATTCCCCGGTGAAGCCGCTAGTTTGTTGGATCTGGCGACTGAAACCCCGTTATTTGTCCAGGCATTTTGCCGCTCGCAAATTGAGTCCGAACCAAGAGGGATGTCACAATCGTAGTACGGATTGAGCGCTTATCTCATCTCTTGGATTCGCTCAATTGGACTGACCCCTATGAACGAAACTATTCCGCCTCCGCAGTTGACCGATGAGGCGCGGGAGAGCTACGTTATCTTGCGTGAATCGTGCGGCAGAGTTGAGAACTCCGGTCGGGATTTGCTGATGGTGACCGGAAATGACCGCAAGGGCTGGCTGCAGGGTCAAGCGACGAACGATTTTCGCAACCTCCAACCCGGTGGCTTTCTCTCCTTTTGCTTTTGCTCGGCCACCGGCCAGCTCGAGGGAATCTATTCGCTCTGGAATCTTGAGAATTCCTTCGCCGTGATCGCCGATCGGCAATCGCTTTCGGTGCTCGAAGCTCGATTGGAAAGAATGGTCATTTTGGAAGACGTGAGGGGAGAGCGAACCGATCTTGAGACCATCAGCATTCAAGGTCCAGCCGCTTCTCGGCGACTCAGCGAGTTTCTGGAGTTGCCTGCGCTTGATGCAGGCTCAACATCGGTTGAGGGTGAGCCGGTTTTTATCCTCCGCAGTAATCGAACAGGATATGGCGGCTGGGTTGTTTTGGCTCAGAAGGGTGGGAAAGCTTCATCGGCCCTCAAAGAGGCATTTCGATCAGTGGATCTCCAGGCTTATGCTGTCGCGTGCTTGGAGGCGGGAAGTCCTCAATTCGGGATCGATACAGATGCGAAGACGCTGCCTCCCGAGCTTGGACCCGCGTTCGAATCAGCGAACATCAACTACAAGAAAGGGTGTTATATGGGCCAAGAGGTGCTCCAGAGAATCCACAGCCGGGGGCACGTCAACCGGCAGTGGGTAGGATTGGTTTCCGAATCGCCTATGGAGTCTGGGAATTTGGTAGTAAGTAGCAGAAAACCCGATGCAGGGCTGATCACGAGTGCTTATGAGAGCCCAGATTTCGGATTTATCGCCGGTGCTATGCTCCGCCGCGAAGTTGCTTTTTCCGGAGAGGTCGTAACAGTGCAGACCGCCAAAGGTCCGGTTGAGGCAGAGGTGCAAGAAATGCCGCTGTTGCGTTTCGGATGAAATCCGGCACAGGAAAGCTCATTCTTCTGTTGGCCGGTCTGAATATTATCTGGGGACCGGTCAACTTTTCAGTGTTTGTGGCCCGGGAGTCATTCAGCCAAGGCTTGATTCTCGCTCTGCGCTGGCCTCTTTTTGCTATCAGCCTATGGACTCTGATCATCGCGATGGGCCGATGGGGGAAGTCGATCGCGTTGCCGAAGGGGAAAGACGCATTGACGGCTTACGGAATCGGGCTCCTTGCAGCTGGTCCGGCTCACGCGCTGTACACCGTAGGCCTTCTCAAGAGCACGTCCACCGAAACGACGATTCTCAACCTCACCGCGCCACTTTTTGTGGGATTGTTGGCCCATTTCATCCTTCATGAGCGCGTTGGTTTGTGGCGATGGGTCGCAATTTGGCTCTCGATAGTCGGTGCCTACGTGGTGAGTTTGGGATTCGGGATACCCCAAATAGCCTCGGCAAACACTATTGGTGATTTGATCTATCTCTGCGGGACGATTCTAGAGAGCTTGGCGATGGTTCTCGCCATCAGAGTGATTCGTAAGTCATCGGGACTGGGGACATTGGTCTTTGAAGTGACGGGTATGGCGACTACGACGCTCCTGTTGCCGTTAATCTTGCCCAACCTTTATTCGTGGCACGTTACAAGCATCGGGACTGGTCCCATAATCGCGATCGTCTATCTGGCGCTAGTGGCTGGACTCATTTGCTTTGGCACCTGGTACCTCAAGGCAGAGAATGCCCCAATAACACTGATGGTCCCGACGCTCGCCCTTCAGGGGCCGACCAGTGCCATCGTCGGTTGGTATTTTCGCCACGAAAAGCTGGGCACTAATGTACTGGTCGGCTCGATTTTGATTATCGGCGCGCTGTTCCTCTCAACTTTTGGCAGCAGGCTTCTTGGACTTGCTCGGGGCAGTGGCCGCGAGATGCGAATACCCGAGGGCCCCTAGGACGCCAATTCCCAGAACCAGATTCATCATTGGCATCATAATCGATCCGCTTCCGGCAACTTCTGTGATTCGATAGATCCAAAAACCGATCAACGCGAGGACGACGATCCCGAGCGTTCGATAGGCAAACGCCGGTTTGTCCTTGGTTTGGAGCGTCAGGAGAATTACGACGATTCCTGCCAGCAAGCCCGTAATGAGGGAGTTCTGGCTTTTGGCGACCAAGAACCCCATGAATCCGCCAAGGATGTTGATCAATCCGTAAAAGTACAAAACGATGTTTAACCAGCTCATAGTCTTTCCTTAGGCAACGGTGGACGGAGAGAATCTGTACTCCGCGATCTGGACGGCGTTGAGGGCAGCTCCCTTGAGAAGCTGGTCCCCGGCGATGAACATACTAACAGCATTGGGGTGCGACAGGTCGCGCCGAATTCGACCCACGAGGACATCGTCGTGGCCGCTTGCTTCAATCGGCATGGGAAAGTGATTCTTGGCCCTATCATCCTGCACTCTTACACCCGGCGAACTTTGGAGAACTTCGCGAATCGCCTCTTCCGATGGACACTCACCTGCAAATTCGATGGTCACGGATTCACTGTGCGCCCGCATGACAGGGACCCGAACGCACGTAACGTTGAGCTTCAAGTCTGGCTCTTCCAGAATCTTGCGAGTCTCCTGCATCACCTTCCATTCTTCGTCGTTGAATCCCAACTCGTTAACAGGGGTGTTGTGGCTAAATAGGTTGAACGCGTACGGATGTGGCATCACGTGGGGAACAGGTTCCTTTCCGTCCAGCACGTCGCGGGTTTGGGATTCCAGCTCCATCATCGCGGCTGCGCCTCCTCCGGACGCACTTTGGTAGGTGCTGACGATCACTCGGTCGAGCTTTCCCAACTTGCGCAGTGGAGAGAGAGCCATGACTAAGATCGAAGCAGTGCAATTTGGATTTGCAATCAATCGATGTTCCGGCTTCATCGCATGCCCGTTGACCTCCGGAACTATGAGAGGAATCGAAGGATCCATGCGGAATGCGCTCGAATTGTCGACCACGAACGCGCCAGCGTCGAGAGCTGGCTGGAAGAATTCCCGACTTCTTGATGCTCCTGCGGAGAAGAACGCAACATCCACCCCCTCAAAACTCGATGGTGTTACGAGCTCCACAGAGTAATCCTTTCCTTGGAAAGGCATTACTTTGCCCACGGACCTCGAACTCGCCAAGAGCTTTAGTTCCGTTACAGGGTAATTTCGTTGTTCGAACAACCTGAGGAACTCTTGTCCCACAGCACCGGTAGCACCCAGAACAGCGACTTTCATTTACCCTTGTGTACCCCACGAGAGTGCTGTATAGTAGATGATTAGATTAATGATGGGTCTATTCTCAAACATCACCAAGTGCAAATGAAATAGTGTATTTTTTGATGCCTTTGTCGCACCATGGGGATGAATATCCGAAAATAAGTACGAAGTTTTACTTCACAATTGCGTAAAGATTATAGGCACATGCGAGAAATGCTACGGGAAGATGGAGTGCGGATCAATTACCGACACTCAGTTGCGGACGGCGAACTGCACCACCAGAAGCTTGTGGAATCGGACAGCTTTCGGCTTTTGACACAAACGGGTGTGCGGCGAAAGCCTCTCCGTTGGCTTGCCGAACTTGAATCTGATTACTTTTTCTTTCTCGGAGTGCTGAAAGGATCGATCTTCGTTCGTGGACTCAATTCAGGTCGAACCCGAGCACTGTTGCCACGAATGGCCCTCATTGCGAATAGCGGAGCGGTTCTGCGGGGTCTTCTCTCACGTGGAGAACATAGCCACTTGGTGGGTGTGTGGCCCGCGGGAAGTACTCGTGCATTGCACCGGTGGTGGCAGGATCTCATCCGCGCGGAAGGTAACGGTCACGATGGATTCATCACTGCCTCATGCCACGTCGGAACGATTCTGGGCGAAGTTTTTGACCAAATGATGATTTGGTCCAACGCCTATTCGGACCGAAATCTACCGAAGATCCAAGGATGCCTTCACATCATTGCTGGCGAGGGCCTCACCTCTGAGGAGCCGTACCGGTTATCCGCGGTTCCACGAGCCAGTTGTCCCGCCCCATTGCTCAAACTCATCGACGAGGTTCAGCGAAATCCGGGGGAGAGTTGGACTTTGAAAGACGCAGCCAGCTACGTCGGATATTCGCCCTTCCACCTGAGCCGGACGTTCAAAGCAACGATCGGCTACGGCTTTCCCGAGTACGTCGAGCGACGCCGGACCGAAATCGCCATTACCAAGATGTTGCAGAGCAACAAGGACATCGACACAATTTCAGCGGAGAGCGGATTCTCGACTTCCCAGGGACTTCGCGAAGCATTCCGACAGCATTTGGGCTTCCTTCCGTCCGAAGTTCGCGCGTTCAGCGCCGGAGAAGAGATGCTGGCAGGTATCCCAACCGGAATCTAGACTCCTTAAATCACCGCTTCGTCTCTCTCATCGGGTTTTGCGATGAGGGAGATAATGCGTGGTCTTTAAAGCTGCAGTAGTTTGACGGCGGATTCCATGTCCTTATCTCCGCGCCCGCTCATGTTCACGACGATCCGGGTGCCAGCGGGCTGGAAGTCGGGCTGAAACAACGGGGCAAATGCGTGGGCACTCTCGAACGCAGGGATCAGACCCTCCAATTCCGCCACCTTGCGAAAAGCTGAAAGGGCTTCTTCATCGGTGATAGCCGAGTATCGGACCCGGCCAAGATCCTTCAAAAAACTGTGTTCCGCTCCGACTCCTGGATAATCCAAACCAGCGGAAACAGAATGCGTGCCCAGGATTTGGCCATCCTCGTCCTGCATGAGATAGCTGTAGGAGCCATGCAAGACGCCGGGCGATCCAGCGGTGAGAGGAGCAGCGTGCTGACCTGAGGTCAACCCGAGTCCGCCGGCCTCCACGCCCAACAGCTCGACCGATTCGTCAGACAGAAATCCCGCAAAGAACCCGATGGCGTTCGATCCACCACCCACACACGCAATGCCGAGATCAGGGAGACGTCCATACTGGTCTAAATACTGGGATCGGCATTCCTCACCAATGACCTTTTGGAATTCTCGAACCATGTACGGATAGGGATGCGGCCCTGCAGCGGTTCCAATGATGTAATGAGTGTCTTCCACATTGGTCACCCAATCGCGCATGGCCTCATTGAGGGCATCCTTCAGTGTGCGGGTGCCGCTGGAAACTGGGTGGACGGTGGCACCCAAAAGCTTCATCCGGAAGACATTGAGTTGTTGGCGTGCGCAGTCCTCCTCGCCCATGTAGACCTCGCACTTGAGACCGAACAGGGCGCAAACGGTCGCTGTGGCCACGCCGTGTTGTCCAGCTCCGGTTTCGGCGATGATCCGGGTCTTTCCCATTCTTCGGGCCAGCAGGCATTGGCCAAGCGCATTGTTGATCTTGTGGGCACCGGTATGGTTCAAGTCCTCTCGCTTGATGACCACGTGATATCCAGTCGCGTCACTGAGTCGTCTGGCTTCGGTGAGGGGGGTCGGGCGCCCCACGTAGTTCTTCAGCAAGCCGTTGAACTCATCATGGAAATCTGGGTCGGCCCAAGACCTTTCAAACTCGTTCTCCAACTCCTCCAGGGCAGGAATGAGCGTCTCGGGCACGTAACGGCCACCGAAAGTTCCGAATCGGCCGCGGGAGTCTGGCTTGCTGAGCATCGGTTTAGTCTACTAAATGGATCGGCGAATGGTTGCTAATCAGCCAACGTTGGAGGCGTGGATCGCGCCACAATCTGCAAAGCAATGTCCGTTGATGATCGCCTTTTTGACGAAGAGGGAAGCCATTCGAGGGAAAATGTCGCTCAGATCGAGCCGATCGGCGACTTGGAACTTCTTTCGGGCGCACGTCTGGCCGAAGTTCAAGTTGCATACCAGACCTGGGGTTCTCTGAATGCTGCGAGAGATAATCTCGTGCTGGTATGCCATGCGCTGACGGGCGACAGCAACGCTGTGAGCTGGTGGGGACGGATTGTGGGCCCTGGGTGCGTGATCAATCCTGACGACCACTTCATCGTGTGCACCAACACGATTGGAGGTTGCCGAGGATCCACGGGGCCAGGAACTCTGGACGGACAGGGGAATCGGCTAGGCTCGCGATTTCCCGCCATCTCTGTGGAAGACATGGTCAACGCCCAAGTGTCTCTTTTTGAAAGGATGGGTTGGCCGACGCCCCGTATGGTCTGCGGAGGAAGCATGGGTGGGATGCAGGCACTTGAGTGGGCAAGGCGAAATCTCTGTGCCAAGGCGTGGCTCACTGCGAGCGCAGGACAGCATGATGCCATGCAAATTGGATTTAACGAGGCGATGCGTCAAGCGATTATCGCCGATCCGAAATGGAACGGTGGCGACTTTTCGCCTTCCGACCCACCCAGCGGAGGGCTCGCGGTAGCAAGGATGATCGGGCACCTGAGCTACTTGAGCTTCGAGGCATTCCAGAACAAATTTGGGAGGCGGACGCAAGACGGGCAACCCGATGTGTTTCAGGTGGAAAGCTATCTCCGATACCAGGGCTCAAAGTTCACAAGCCGGTTTGATGCCGGAAGCCTTGTCTGCCTCACGCAAGCGATCGACCGTTACTCCTGCGAGTCGTTGGAGGGGTGCCGAACACCGCTTTTGCTGACTGCATACACCTCTGATTGGATCTATCCTCCAACCCAAAGCCAAAAACTTGCAGATCTCGCCAACCAGGCCGGATGCCCCTGCCAGTACGAACTCATCGATCTCCCCTATGGCCACGACGCCTTTCTTCTGGATGGCGACATCCAAACACAATTTGTCAACACTTTTCTATACAATGGGCCAGCGCACACCTCAGGTTGACCTTTTGACAGAAAAACTGGCAAAGACCTGCCGATAAGAATCCTAGTACCCATGCTGGGTTGAACATCGCTATGTCGAAGATTCTTGCTCCATCTAAGTGGGTGATGGGCCGGCTGCGCTTTCCTGCAAAGTTTGGCTTAATCGCCGTTCTCTTTTTGGCTCCGATTGCTCTCTTTGGGTTCTTTTTCCTGAGAGAAATCAACACGTTCATCAACTTCGCAGCCGCCGAGCGAACCGGAATTGTCCTAGGCAAACCGCTCGCGGATGTCCTGAAGTCCTCTCTGGATTATCGAAGGGCTATTCAAGTAGATCCCTCTGGTGCCGGAAAGGCCAAAGACGCCTTGGCAGCGTCAGTTGCAAAAGCCGCTGAAGCCTACAAAGCGACCGCAGCCGACCTGGATGTCAAATCTGATTGGCAGAAATATGAAGAAGCCTATCAGGGCGTCGCGAAAGCTACCACGCCGGCCGATCAGCTGAAATCACTCCAGGGATTGGCGGATCAGGTCAACACCCTGATCGTCAGCGTTGGCGCCGTGTCGAATCTCGTATTGGACCCTGACATCGACACGTACTATTTGATGGACTCGGTCATCGTCCAAATCCCTAATGCGACGAATCGAATCGCTCAAGCCCGAGATTTGGCGTTGGCTTCTGCAGCGACTAAGCAGATTTCCCCCGACGACAAGACCAACTTGACTGTGCTGGTCGGTCAGTATAGTTCGAATCTGGAAACCATTAAAGGGGACTACAAGGCCAGTTCGGACTACAACAAGGACGTCACGGCTTCCGTCGGGAAGACCTTTGATGCCCAGGTTGCTGCAACGGATGGGTTTACCAAGATCCTTCACGATCAAGTTCTCGGCAACACGGTTTCTGCGTCTACCGGTGCAGTGCAGACCTCATCCGATGCTGCTATGAGTGCCCAGTGGGCGTACAGCGATGGAGCTTGGAAGAAGCTGGACGATCTCATTTTGTTCCGGCAGAGCACGTTTGAGGCTCGCAGATTGTGGGTTACCGCGCTTGCGGCTCTGTTCGTTCTTGCAGCAGGATACATGTTCCTAGGCTTCTACCAAAGCACGGTCGGAAGTATCCGGAAAGTGGTCACCACAGCCAAGGCTATTGCAGCAGGCGAATTTGGAACGACCATCCACATCGGGACTCGAGACGAAATTGGAGCGATGGGAGAAGATCTTAGCCAGATGTCTGCCAGTCTTTCACGGATCGCTGAGGCAGCCGATTCCATCGCGGACGGCAATCTCAATGTGGCAGTAACTCCTAACTCCGAACGCGATCAGTTGAGCATTTCGATCAACCGGATGGTCACGAACCTCACCAGCTTGGTGACGCACCTCATGCATAGTACGAACGAAGTCGTGCAAATCGGGCAGAAACTTGCTGCCAGTGCGGTTGACGCCGAGAACGCCGTCAACGAGATGTCCAATTCGGTTACCGAAGTTTCCGGATGCACGGTCCAGTCCGCCGCAGCAGCTGGCGAGATTGCTAGAACCTGCGAATCCCAAGCGATGAGCACCAACGCAGCGACCGAGGCCATGGAGCAATTGCAGGCCGCAATCGACTCCGTCAGAAGCATGGTCGAGACCCAATTCAGCCATGTGCAGGAAACCCAAACTGCCGCCCAAGCGAGCGACAAGACGGTGAAATCCACGATCGAATCGATGAACAGGGTGCAGGTTCAGGTTGAGAATTCGGCAGACGTCGTGCGCAAATTGGGCGAGAAAAGCGAGGAAATTGAGAAGATTGTCGATACGATCAATCAGTTTGCTGAGCAAACCAACTTGCTTGCGCTCAACGCCGCCATCGAGGCGGCACGAGCTGGCGAATACGGCAAGGGATTCGCGGTTGTGGCGGACGAGGTCCGAAAACTTGCGGAGCAGAGCTCTGGAGCCGCCAAAGAAATCGGGAACCTCATTCTTGAGGTACGGCAGGGCGTTGAACGCTCGCTGTCTTCGATGGACACCTGCACCGACGAGGTGAAGATCGGCGTGAATCAGAGCACCGAAGCGCAAGAAGCTCTCACTCAAGTTCTTGAGGCATCGCGCGACACTGTAGAAGTTGCCGAATCGCTCAATAGTACGGCGGCAGCCATGGTGGATCTCTCGTACAAGCTGAATGGCTCTCTCGCGGGAGTTGCTCAGGAGAGCGAGATGACGGCCAGTGGAGCCGAGGAACTCGCTGCATCGGCTGATGAAGTGTCGCGCCTAGCGAACCAGGTCTCTCAGGCTATCACCCATCAGGCTTCGACCGTTCAGGCCGTATCCATGGCCGCGCAGGATCTCGACGCCATGGCTGCTGAACTTCGCGAAATGGTGAGCCAATTCCAAGTTCAAAAGCAGGATTCGCCACTTCTCAAAGTCGCGTAGCTTGCTTCAACGGGGCTCATCCACATGGATGAGCCCCGTTCTCTTTTTCTCTGTCCGAGGTATTATCGTTCGAGCGTTGCCCGCTCGTCTAATGGCAGGACGACAGGTTCTGGCCCTGTTAATCGAGGTTCGAATCCTTGGCGGGCAGCCAGTTATTTAGCCCAGTTCTACACGGCGCTGTGTTCGTGAGCCTCAAACACGACGCTGGGACCATTCATTCCCACTTTCACGTGTTCGCCGTCTCGAACTTCGCCTCCCAGGATCTTTCGAGCCAGCGGATTGAGCACTTCGCGCTCGATCGCTCGGCGAAGTGGCCGCGCACCGTAGACCGGGTCGTATCCAACCGCGGCAAGGTGAGCGAGAGCCTCATCCGAAACCTCCACGGTGATTCGACGCTCTTCCAACCTTCGCGCTAGTTGAGCCACCTGCAGACCAACGATCTTCTTGATTTCGTTGATACCGAGCGGTCGGAAGATGACGATGTCATCGAGGCGATTGACGAATTCAGGGCGAAAGTGGGTTCGAACCTCTTCCATGATCAACCCTTTGACTCGCTCAAACTCTCCATCGCCCATGATAAGTTCGCTGTAGTGATGAGCACCCAAGTTGCTCGTGAGGATTACGACTGCGTTCTTGAAGTTGACGGTTCGGCCCTGCCCATCAGTCAGCCGTCCATCATCAAGGAGTTGAAGCAGGACATTGAACACCTCTGGGTGGGCCTTTTCGACCTCATCCAGCAAGATGACGCTGTACGGTCTTCGTCGCACCGCCTCGGTAAGCTGTCCACCCTCTTCGTAGCCCACGTAGCCCGGAGGTGCACCGATCAAACGAGCAACGCTGTGTCGCTCGCCGTATTCGCTCATATCGATACGAACCATGGCTTTCTCATCGTCGAACAAGAATTCCGCAAGCGCGCGGGCGGTTTCGGTCTTTCCGACTCCAGTGGGGCCGAGGAACAAGAACGAGCCGATGGGCCGATTGGGGTCCGCGATACCGCTCCTTGCTCGGCGAATGGCATCGCTCAACGCTTCGAGCGCATGCCTTTGGCCGACCACCCGTTCTTCCAGGAAGTCTTCCAAGTGGACCAGCTTGGCTAGTTCGCCCTGCATGAGCTTGCTCACCGGCACTCCCGTCCATTTGCTCACGACTTCGGCAACGTCTTCGCTATCCACCTCTTCCTTGAGCATTTTCCCGCTGGCCTGAAGCCTTTCCAGCTCTGAGGTCTCATGCTCGAGCTGCGCCTGCACGTCCGGCAGGCGGCCATGTTGAATCTCCGCTGCTCGCGTCCAGTCAGCGTCCCGCTGGGCCTCTTCGAACGAGAGTCGGAGGCTGTCCAACTCGGATTTGAGACTGCGGATGGATTCGATTTTGTCCTTCTCCGATTGCCATTCGGCACGTAACCCTGCAGCCTGTTCGCTCAGCTCCGCCAATCGCTTTTCAACCGAAGCCAACCGCTCTCGGCTAGCCTCGTCCTCTTCTTTCTTCAGCGCCTCGCGATCGATTTCGCACTGGCGAATCTGCCTCTCCACATCGTCGATCTCGGCTGGCACCGAATCGATTTCGATCTTGAGGCGGCTCGCTGCCTCGTCAATCAGGTCGATCGCCTTGTCGGGCAGGAACCGGTCCGTGATGTACCGATTGCTCAGGGTCGAGGCTGCGACAATCGCCGAATCCGTGATACGGACACCGTGATGAATTTCGTAGCGCTCCTTTAGACCGCGAAGGATGGAAATGGTCTCGTCGACAGTGGGTTCATCGACGAGAACAGTTTGAAATCGGCGCTCAAGAGCTGCGTCCTTTTCGACGTGCTGCCTGTATTCGTTCAAAGTCGTTGCGCCAACGCACCGCAACTCACCTCGGGCGAGCATGGGTTTGAGCATATTGGCAGCGTCCAGAGATCCTTCCGCCTTTCCGGCTCCCACGAGAGTGTGCAACTCGTCAATAAAAAGGATGATCCGGCCCTCGGATTTGCGGATTTCCTCCAAGACTGCTTTGAGCCGATCCTCGAACTCGCCGCGGTACTTTGCGCCCGCGACCATCGCGCCGAGATCCAGCGAGATTACGGCCTTATCGCGCAGGCCCTCGGGCACATCGCCACTGACAATGCGTTGCGCGAGTCCTTCGACTACAGCCGTTTTTCCGACTCCGGGTTCACCGATCAGCACGGGGTTGTTTTTTGTTCTTCGGCTGAGGACTTGGATCACGCGCCGAATCTCCTCGTCGCGCCCGATCACGGGATCGAGTTTGCCTGCTCGAGCCCGAGCGGTAAGGTCGATGCCGTATTTTTCCAAAGCTTGGTAGCGCGCTTCGGCGTTGGGATCGGTGACGCGAGTGCCCCCCCGAATCTCTTCCATGGCTCGAAGCATGTTCTGGGGCGTAACGCCTTGGCTTTTGAGGTATTTGCCCACGCCACCTGTGTCGCTGATCATTGCCAGCAAAATGTGCTCGGTGGAGACGTACTCGTCTCCGAGCTTTTCCGCCTCGGTAAAGGCTGAATTAAGAATCTGCTGCAGTCGCCCGGTGAGAGACGCCCCATACGTTGCCGACTGGCCGCTGATCTTGGCTCGCTTGTTCAGGTCTTCCAGCAACATGGATTCGAAACCGCGCGCATCCACGCTCAGCTTTTCCAACAGGCTTCGAATAATGCCTCCGTCCTGCCGCACAAAAGCTAGCGCCATATGCTCCACATCCACAGCTTGGTTCTGGAACTCCACAGCCACTTGCTGTGCTGCTTGGAACGCCTCTTGGGCTTTGATGGTGAGCTTATCGAATCGCATGGGTACTAATTGAGCCTCCTAGACTAAAATCTTATCATGTTAAACGTGTGAGGTGCGAATTTGGTTCCAGAGCGGAACATCTAATACTAGATACGGTGAAGGAGAGAACCAGGGAGTGAGAGCAGCCTATTTGCCAATACAAAACCTACTGAATACCGTATCCAAAATATCGGCAGATGCAGTAGCTCCGGTCACTTCGCCCAACGATGAAAGAGCCTCACGAAGGTGGGTGACGGCGAGGTCGAATGGAATCGCCATTCCCAACGTTCCC
Organism: Armatimonadota bacterium; assembly: GCA_018268255.1. GTDB lineage: Bacteria > Armatimonadota > Fimbriimonadia > Fimbriimonadales > Fimbriimonadaceae > UBA2391. The sequence goes on from JAFDWX010000002.1 coordinate 61,517, forward strand.
ATGGCACCCCGCACATGGTCATGGGCAGATTGAAGAAGCGGGTGGTGGCGCACCGAAATCGTGATCTCTGCGCTTCCAGCATCCGGAAACCGGTCGCTGATCAACTTGAGGAGTTCATCGATTCCTTCGCCCGTTCGAGCTGAAATCGCGATGTGGTAAGAGGGTCTTGGCCCAGGCAAGTCGACTTTATTGAGGACTACCACATGGCCCTGAATATTTGTAACTTCCTCTTGGCCAGGTTCGACCAGTTCTAGCACCAGGTCTGCTTCCTCCACGGCCTGATGGCTCCGCGCGATCCCCAACTGCTCGACCGGGTCAGTGGTCTCGCGAATCCCAGCTGTATCAATGAACCGAACCAGTATTCCATCCAGTTCGATCGTCTCCTCGACGGTGTCTCGCGTGGTGCCTGGGATGTCCGTAACAATCGCACGGTCCTGACCCAAGATTTTGTTGAGAAGAGACGACTTGCCAACATTCGGGCGACCAATGATTGCAACGCGGAACCCATCTCGAAGCACTTTGCCAAGCGGTGCGGAATCGAGAAGCACTTGGATGCGTCCAAGCGCATTCGAAAGTCGGTCGATCGCCGCGGATCGGTCGAAAACTCCGAGCTCCTCGCTGAAATCCACATGAGCCTCGATCTCTGCAAGAACACAGAGCACCGTTTCTACTATCAGGTCGATCTCCCGCCGCAAAGCGCCTTCTCTCAGGCGAGACGCATGGGTCAACTGACGCTCCGTACGTGCCTCGATGGCCTCGACAATGGCTTCGGCCTGGGACAGGTCAACTCTGCCGTTGAGAAGGGCTTGGCGCGTGAACTCGCCAGGTTCGGCTGCGCGTGCTCCTTGAGCGAGACACGCTCTTACAAGCAGCTCGACTGAAACGGGAGACCCGTGGATGCTCAGTTCGGCACTTTCTTCTCCCGTGAAGCTGTGGCCATGGCGAAAAAGGGTCAGCAGTCCGTCGTCACCATGGGCAAATGTGCCGTAGTAGCACCGGTGGCTTGCGGGTTCGTCCGGCCACGGGGTGAAGACCTGCTGGGCGATGCGCCATGCTTCGGGCCCACTCAAGCGTATCGTGGCGACGGCTGCTCGCTGAGTGCCCGTGATCGGTGCGACGATCGTATCGAAAAGCGACATTCGATTCTGATTGTGGACCCAAACTACTGTTTGGCGACCTCGATCAAGGTGATTTTGTTGCCCGCGATATGAACCTTCTCGCGGGTGGGGGAGGGAACTCGCGCGACCTTGACCACGACGACGGACTCGCCGGAGAATGTTCCTCCACTCGATTCGATCGCGAAGGACCTGGGCTTGCCACAGGTCATTTCAACAAAGGCGGTGGTCGCTCGGTCGCCGTCAAAGGTCATCAAAGGAGGTTCGGGTGCCCGATGCTCCAGGAGTGCTTGATAATGGGCAGAAACAACCTGATTTGAGGCTGTTCTTCCGGTAAGCATCAGGATCCCGCCGACGAGGACCAGCAGTAGGGAAGCAATGCCCGCACCCAAAATGGCAGGACTGAACCCACCCGCACGATGCCCGAAAACCATGACATCTATGCTACACGAATTCACCAATCGGTGAGGGCGTTCATGGCCTTCGTGGGTCCGTTCGGAATCTGTAGAAAATCCTCGGGCGGCGGAGCTTGAAAACCGATTTCGCGTTCCAAGACAGGATGGTAAAGGCGCAGATATCCCGCGTGCAATTGGAGAGGCATTCCCTTAGGACCCCCATAAAGCGTGTCGCCTGCGACTGCATGGCCGATCGCCCGTAGATGAACGCGAATTTGATGGGTGCGACCGGTTTCAAGCCTCACCGCGACGAGGGACAGATCACCCAGGGAGAGAACGACTTTTGTCTCCGTGGCAGCGAATCGTCCATTCTCGTTGACGGCCATTCGCAAACGGTTGGCTGGGTCTCTTGCGATCGGCGCCTCGATGCGGAACTGGGGTTGGTCGAGCTGCCCCTGAATCCAGGCCAGATACCGCCGCTCCGCAGACTTCTTGGCAAATTGATGCGCCAACGCGCGATGTACGACGTCCGTTTTGGCAACCACGATCAGCCCGGTGGTCTCTTTGTCCAACCTGTGAACTATTCCTGGCCGATAGTCGCCGCTCACAGTGCTGAGATCCTTGGAGTGGGCCAGCAGCGCGTTGACCAATGACGGTTCCTTTAGCGAAGGGGCCGGGTGTGTCGCAAGACCTCGCGGCTTATTGATGACGATCAGAGAATCGTCTTCGAACACGATGTCCAACTCGATGTGCGTGGGCGTTAGGTCATGGATTGGAGCAACATCGATCTGAAGACACTCAACCGAAAAGCCGGGTTTGAGTGGGGTGCCCGACTTGGTGGCCACCGTGCCGTTGACCGAAACGAGCCCTTCCTCAATGGCCCTCGCGATCCGGGTTCGCGAGAGGTCAGGAAACTGCTCGACCAAGTACCGGTCCAATCGGCTGGCTACTTCCACGGTGAACCGGTGCATGGCGATATTGTGACGCAATCGCGCGTTGGACCACCGGAATCCCCCCGATCCAAACCGGTGGGAGGGAGCACCCAACGGGTACCCTGACATGCATGAAAGTCGTCGCCGTTGGGGCTGGTACCTGGGGCAAGAACATCGTTAAGAATCTCCACGCGATGGGGGCTCTTGTCGGCATCGTGGAAGCGAACGAGAACTCCCACGAGGCACTTGCAGCCGAGTATCCGGGCATTCCACTGTTTACTGTGCCCGAAGATGCATACGATCGTCTGGAGCCCGATGCGATCACCATTGCGACTCCGGCGCCGACCCATTTTGATATCGCCATGGTCGCCCTGGAGCGCGATCTGCACTGCTTTGTCGAGAAGCCTATCACGCTTGTCGCTCGCGAGGCCGAAGCTTTGGTGCAGACTGCCGAAGAGCGTGGTCGTACGCTTATGGCAGGGCACCTTCTGCTATTTCAGCCCGCTATCGTTAAGCTCAAGGAAGCCATCGACAGCGGTCTCATCGGCGAACTCCAGAGTATCCATCAGGAGCGACTCAACCTCGGGAGAGCCCGTGCCGTCGAAAACGTCCTTTGGAGCTTGGGAGTGCACGATGTAGCCGTCGCGCTCTATTTGATCGGCGATGCACCCAAGCGGATTGGATTTAGTGGGCACGCTGCTCTCAACCCGACCATCGAGGATGACGTGTATCTCCATATGCAGTTTGAATCGGGAGTGCAGAGCCATCTCCACTGTTCTTGGCTGTGGCCGAAAGTGCGTCGCCGGACGGTGGTCGTCGGCAGCCAAGGGATGCTGGTCTTCAAGGAACTGGAAAAGCAGATCGTATTCCACAAGAAGTGGATCGACGACAATCTCCAGAACGTGAATGAAGGCGAGGAGATCATCTTTGAAGGTGCAGACGAGCCGTTGCGTCTGGAACTGGAGCACTTCGTTCACTGCTGCCAGACGGGCGAAACACCGCGCAGCTGTGGCCGAAGCGCCATGGAAGTGATTCGGGTGTTGGAGGCCGCGTTCGAAAGTGACGAGAACGCGCGCTATGCCGCCGTTGAGTAACGCTCGGCCCCAAATTACGCGCGTTGCGGTCTACGGGATCATTCACGATGAGCGAGGGATGCTCTTGTGTCGCTTGCTCCCTGGGGAGCCCCATTTCGGTCGGTGGACACTTCCTGGAGGAGGTGTCGATTTCGGCGAGGACCTTCGAACGGCATTGCGCCGCGAGGTGTTCGAAGAAACGGGACTCGAAGTGGAGGTGGGCGATGTCCTTAATGCCCACTCGCAGTACTTCCAAAACCCGGAGAGCGAGGTCTATGCTGTACGGATTTTGTTCGCGGCGCGTGTGGTTGGCGGCACGCTAACCCCGGAGGCCGACGGAACAACAGATTGCTGCGCCTTCATCCCCCTGGATGAGGTTTGTGAGTTGCCGATTGTTCCGTTGGTGCAGGTGGGGTACCGGTTGCTGAAGGAGGACTAGTCACCGCCCCTCCTCCATCTCCGATGTCAAGTTGGGGAAGGCCAAACGTTGATGCCCCCAACTGATTCCGTCAGGAAATGGATCTCAACGCAACGACAACTGGAACGACTTTGGATTTGTATCGGATATCGAGTGAATGGTAGGCACTTTTGGGATCCATTTCGCACCCTGGAGGCATCAGTGTAACCAGCGAATTTCGAAGAACAAAGGCGTGAATCGCATCTCCATAGAGTGCTGTTGCCACAAAAACCGGGGCGGAAAGCAAGGAAGCACTGAGAGCCGCTTCAAAACCGAGTACTTCCTGGATCGCTCGTGCAAACTGGGTGTCGAAAATCCTCAAAACGGTCCGCAGATCGCGGCGAATGTGCTTGCCAGAAAGTCCGATGGAGAGGTTGACCGCATCGATGTTTGTGCACGCGATCAGCGCCCGAGCGCTGAGCAGGTTCGAACGATGCAAAGTCTCCTCTTGCCGTGCGTCGCCAAAAACCAGCGCGCATCGAGAGGAAAGCTGTTTGATCAGGAGGGTCGAGGGCTCCAAGTCGATCATCACTACTTCTCGGCCGGATTCCAACAAAGTCTGGGCGATCATGAACCCAACTTCGCCTCCGCCAGCCACCACAAAGTGCCCCCCATCCGGCACCCGCAAGCCCCCCGAGCGTTGCTGGAGGCGCAGGGAGATGATCCAGTCCGTCAGGATCGAGTAGAGCACGGCCACGGACGCCGAACCTAATATCATGATTAGCGCGCAGTAGAGCTTGAGCGCAGGGTGCGAATCCAGGGGCGTGATGTCCCCGTAACCCGTGGTCGTGAAGGTGGAAACCACAAAGTACACGGCATCCACCAAGGAGAGGTGCATCCCAAACTTGAAAACGACAACGCTCAACAAAATGAGGCCGTTAAGGATATAGAACAAGTTCTGAAGAACCTTCGGAGCGTGGATCCAAGCTTCCACGAAGCCGTGCCACGCCTGCGGCATGCTCACCTTTAGGTGGCTTTCTGTGCGGTGAAATGTTTTGTGTTGACTTTCCGTTTCAAAGTGCTTGCCAAGGCTCTCGCCCAGGATCTTTAGAATATGTCCTGTCTCAAGGGGTTCGTCGGAACTACCCAGGTCAAGCGAGCCATCCGATTTCACCCGCGCCATGACACTTGCTCTCAGGCTTTCTGCGACTTCCGAGGGCAGTTTTCCAAGGTAGGGTGAATCCTCGGTGACCAAGATCCGCGCAACGGAGAATGGGTTTTCGTCGAAAATAAATTCGCCCAAAACTTCATCGCTTTCACCGGCGGCGGCGAAGTTTGGCGCGGCGATGAGTGACATCGCGACCGCTTTGTCTACGCCGATCGACCGTTCGAGTTGTCGTCCCAGTTTTTGGTCGAAAACCCTTGCGACAACACGAATTCCCGGTCTGCGCTGTTTGCAGAGCAGCCCGATCTGAATGTTGACGTCATCGGTTGCCGTAACTGCCAAGACCGCGCGGCAGGTATCGATCCCAGCTCCGACCAGGACATCCAACTCGCGAGCGTCTGCTTTGATGATGGTCGCTCCGCGAGATTCGATCTCTCGGTGGAACGATTCACGCCAATCCATGGCAACCACCGTTACCGACTCGCCCAGATCCATCAACAGATTCGCCACGCGATAGCCGACCTGACCCAAACCACAAACCACAAAGTGGCCTTCCACGAGCAGATTATGGGCGCGTTAGAAGAATCCTGCGCGCCCCTCTACTCCCTAAAAATGAAGAGTCCCAATAGCACTGCAATAGCAAGAAGGGGAAGGAATACATAAAGGATGAATTGTTAAAAGTGGGGCGAATTGCTTCCGGCGCGCGATTCGGGGGTGTTGTATTGCTCGTCCTATGAGTCTGAGAACCACCAACTCCGCTTTAGTCCGGCGGTGTTCGACCTGTCTTAGGATTGCATTCCCTTTCTGCATCGGCAAGGTCCTCGAATTTGCCGATAGCTTTTGTTTCGTCAAGAAGGCGTTGGACTATCTCTCTGTCAGTTTGAGTGTTTTCCCTTGGGAAACTCTGGTCGAATTCTCGACCGCTTAATAGTCTTGATCTGAGATATGCTGTGCAAGAAAGCGCTCCGCATCCTGAACAAATTCCCGTACAGATTGGTTAGGGTCGTTTTGTAAAGATTGAATCATTTCTCGGTTCTTTGGATTATGTTGCAGTACTTGAATTGCGTATCCCCGGACGCTTGGATGGTCGTGTGAAAGATATTTCGATATTTTGGAAAGCACTCTAGGATCGTCAGTATCGAGGCCCGGTGGATTGTGAAAGAGTGCATAGAGCCCGCCTAGGATTTCCTTCAGGCTTGCACCCAAGTCGAGGTGCCTCAAAATAAGCTCCACATCCTGGTGGTCTCGTTCGAATGCCATTCCCGTGAGTACGTCGGCACGTGTTGTGGGATCAGCAGTACATTGAAGTACGTCAAGCAGAGCAGCATGGGATTCTGCTGAATCGAGCATTCCAAGCGCGATACAGCAATCCTCAATCAATCGCTCATCTCTGCAACGTTTCATGAACTCGTCGGGTTGATAGGGCTGATCGAGCTGAGTGATAAGTCGATGGAGAATTCCTAAGGATCGTTGGCAGCGACTTATTCCCAGCAAGATGATGCATCGGCGTCTATCCGAAAGGTTCTGGAGCGATAACGTTGCCGCAAGGTAGACCCCGCATTTGGATGATCGGTTTTTGTAGAGTTTCTGGAGTCGGTTGAAAAATACTTGCTCGTCCGCATAGCGAACAAGTCGGGCCTGTTCGAAGCTTGGTAACTCAGGGAATACTTTCAGTGAGATGGCTTTAGCCAACTGCTCTAGTACGTCCTTTTGATTTTCGCTGTAAAGTGCGGGAAGTAAGTCCATATAGTACTTTGCGGTAGGTGTGATCATAACCCGTTTTGGGGTGAGAGAGCATTTCGCTTAGTCATGACCTTGGGATAGGTACCTCTCGTATCTGGATTACCATCAAATCCCAAAGTGCGCGAAGCCCAATTCCTCCCTTCTGAAGACGCAGGGTTCGCATCACTTACTTTGCCTTACTCTCTGCTTACAGCGCTTTCAAAGGCAATTACCATCGCCAGGTCAACTCCACTCCCTCGTGACCAGTGCCAAATAAAGCCACAAAGTTGCTTTGCAGCCGCGTGGGGCACAAGATTCAACGCTTCCCGCAGGCGCGTGTCTACCTACCCAGTAGAAAGACCATGTCAAATGCCAAAAAAGCCATCGAATGGGCCTCCAGTTCCACCAAATCCCAGAAAAACCCAATACAATCCCTATCAGTGGTGACGAATCCCTAAGGATGGCGGGTCGGATCCACCGAGGAAGGGCTGGGGTGCTCCGAATCGAATCCGAGAAGCCGGCGAGCAGGATGCGGTAGCCGGCTTTTCTAATCTCAAATCGCCCCCAAGACAGACCGGACCGATGAGCGAAACTCCCCAAGCTGCAGCCAGGGAAAGAACTCGATGGTTACTCGCCGAAAGCGACACGTCCATCGACGCGAAAGGTCGTGTCCTATTTCCAAAGAAGTTTCGAGATGGTCTCGGAGAAGATTTCGTCATCTTGGTTGGCGAGCACTACCAGCTCATCCTTTATCCAAACCAAGTATTCCAGGAAATTGTTGACGAAATCCAGAAATATCCACGATTGAGCCAAGGTCGTCAGAATTACACGCGCGAGTTCACCCGCGATTCTGAGCAGGGCCTAGAGTTTGACCCTCAGGGCCGTTTGGTCATTCCCCAAAAGCTGCGCACTGTCGCCAATCTTAAAGGCGAACTCAAGCTCATGGGCCAAATCGACTATCTGGAGTTGTGGAGCTCCGATGAGCGAGAAGAGTTCGAAAAAGATCCTCACTCATATAAGCCCGAGCGGCGAGAGCTCCTCCAGGCAGCCTATGAGAGGATGGTGAGTGAGGGGAAAGACCGTGGCTGAGCACGTGAGCGTCATGCTCAATGAGGTTCTTGAAGCCCTTCCGCTTCAACCAGGAGCAATTGTGGTCGATGGGACCCTGGGGTTGGGTGGCCATTCGGCTGCCATCTGCCAAAAGATCGCACCCGGTGGCCAAATTTTGGGATTTGACTGGGATTCATCAATGCTCGAGCTCGGAAAAGCGCGGCTGGCGGGTTTCGAAAGCGTTTCTCAACACTTTTTCAATGAGGATTATCGAGCGATTTCCCTTCGAGTCGAAGAGCTCAATCTTCGTGGAAAGATCAACGGCATTCTCATGGACTTGGGCTTGAACAACGCCCAAATCGAGGATTCTGCGCGCGGCATCAGCTTTCGTACAGAAGGTCCGCTCGATATGCGGATGGACCGGCAATCGGGAGAACCGGCGGCGGCTTACTTGAACCGTGAGTCTCAGGCGCGGTTGGAAAAGGCGATTTGGGAATACGGCGACGAGAACTGGGCTAAGAAAATCGCCCAGGTGATCGTGCAACGACGCAAGGATCACCCGTTCCGCACCACATCCGACTTGGTGGATGCAGTCGCCGAGGCCATTCCACCTGCCAAGCGGGACAAGAGAATTCATTTTGCGACCCGGACATTTCAGGCAATTCGGATCGCAGTCAATCATGAACTGGACGACCTCGAGGGGGCCGTCCGAGACGCTGCTCGATGTCTGGCCATCGACGGTGTCATCGTCACGCTTTCTTATCACTCTGGTGAGGATCGGGCTGTCAAGCACGCCTTCCGAGAACTCCGCCAGGAGGGCGGATTCAAAGAATTGTTTGACAAGCCGCAGACACCGACCCAAGCCGAAATCAACGCCAACTCAAAGAGCCGCAGCGCCAAGATGCGTGCGCTCCGGAGAACCACATGAACGCTCAACTCAAGGAAGAACCGATTACCCGAACACGACCTACGCCGGTGAGGCGCAGTACGACGACACGGACAGTTACCCGATCTGTCGTTCGCTCCAAGGATGCTCCCAGGCGACAGTCCGCTTGGATTCCCAATGCGCTGGCTTGGTGCCTCCTCTGCTTTGTTGTGTACACGGTTTCCACACTGTGCGCGCACGTCAAGCTGGAGTCGGCTCGCCGAAGTCGTTTGCAGATGGCGGGAATCACACGTACAACTGAGCGAGAAGTCTCGCTCCTTCGCGAGGAGTTGGCCCGTCTGAACAGTATGGGCTCCGTTGATCGGTGGGCTGTAGCGCGTGGCTACCAGTCCGAGGCGCCCGTTCAGGTAGGAGAGCGTGAAACCCAAAACGTCGCATTCAATCGGTAGAGGCCGACCCATCAGCCATGTGGCATGGGGCTCACTTCTGCTCTTCGGTTCAGCAGGGGTGAGTCAGCTTAATAGGCAGATTATCTCCGCACCATCCACTCTGGACAAAGCCGCCAAAAGCGGCCGATACGAGCGCGAGCGTATCGACCCACCCCGGCGAGGCAGCATTTTGGCAGCCGATGGGCAGGTTCTCGCCCAGTCCCGGGAGCAGTACCAACTCAGTTTGAATCTCAAGCGCGTGCCGCACACCACTTCCTTTGCCACGGCGATCGGCGAGGCGGCAGGCGTTTCTGCCTCCGAGATTATGATGGCGATCGGCGCTGGTCAGTCTCGAATCGCGTGGACAGACGTCCTGAGCCCCTCGCAAGCAAAAAACATCCGATCGGTCACTGAAAAGTACCGAGCGGACGGGGTCTCCCTTGACCCGCACATCGTCCGAGACTATCCCCAAGGCTATGCAGTCGCCTCAATTCTGGGCACCTATGGGATCGGCAAGGAGAACGGCGGCATCGAAAAAAGCCTCAACGAGGCGTTGGAAGGTCTGCCGGGCAAGCGGGTCGGTTTGGTCGATCGGACAGGAGCATTTCTGCCAGCTCGAATGAGCGCAAAATCGACGGAGCGGATCGACGGAAGTGACGTCACGCTGACTCTTGATTCTTCACTCCAATCTGCAGTCACACAGCATCTTAAAGAGGCGGTGGAGGCGCACGAGGCGCAGAGTGGCGTTGCACTCGTGTATGAGCCTTCAACCGGAAACATCGTCGCGATGGCGAACTGGCCCGCACCTGATCCCGAGTTGGGCAAGCCGATTGCCGGATTCAACCCTAACTATTCTCAAGTCTTTGAGCCAGGATCGACGTTCAAGATCCTAACGTTGGCCCATGCACTAGATCGCGGCAAAGCGAGCTTGGATGAAGTCATTCAGTGCAACGGTGTTTATCACTTCGGAAAGAGCTATCGAGTTCGGTGCGACAGCCACCATGGGGTGCGTGGCCACGGGCCAGTCGATGCGGAAAAGGCTATCGCCAAGAGCTGCAATATTGCGGCGGCTCAATGGGCTCTACGCCTCGGTTATGACGATATGACCGGCTATCTAAAGGATCTGGGTCTGCTGAACTCCAGTGGAATCGGTGTCCCAAAGAGCGTGGATGTGGCTGGCCAGTTCAATTTCGACGAGTACGCCAAGCGTCAACAGATCGCCAATGTCGGATTCGGTCAGGCCATAAGCTGCGCACCGATCGCCTTGGCGAGCGCATTTGCAAGTTTGGGTAACAAGGGGATGCGCATGCAGCCCAGGCTGATTCAGCAGATCGGAGATAAAGTGACTCCGATCAAGAAGTTGGGTCAGGTGGTCACGCCGGGAACTGCGGACACTGTTTTGGGACTTATGGAGAGTGTCATCAGCAGTGATATTGGTACAGGCAAATCGCTTCGCATCGAGGGTTATCGTCTGGCTGGCAAAACCGGAACAGCCCAAAAAATCGGTTGGGGCGAGGGGCACGTCGCCAGCTTCGTGGGCTTTGTTCCAGCGGTTAACCCCAAGGCCATGGTTCTCGTGATGATCGACAGTCCAAAGAATGGCTACTACGGAGCTGAAGCCGCTGGTCCAGTGTTCAAACAGACTGCCATCGACCTGATTCGAATGTATAAGATCGCGCCGGAAGCAGGAGGGCCGGCCCAAAAGTGATTTATGGGCTGCTCGCTTGCACTGCTGGCTGAATCGTCCGGGGCGCACGTCGACCTTGTTGGAGACGGCAGTGTTGTCGTTCATTCCGCATTTGACGATTCGAGGAAGATTGAACCAGGATCGCTCTTTGTGGTCCGACCTAGCACCCGCACTGATGCGGCGAGCTTCATCTCCGATGCCAAATCTCATGGCGCTATCGCCGTGGCGGTTCCGCAGAGCAGCAGGGTGGCGCGAGAAGAATGCATCCGCCTCGGTCTGCCGTATCTTGCTCTTCCGGATGGCGGCCAATCGTTCAATTTCGCAACGGGGCGCATTCTCAAGTGTCTTTATCCCGAGGTCGCAAAGCTCAAAGTGATCGGGGTGACCGGAACAAATGGCAAGACCAGCACAGCATGGTTTGTTTCCCAACTCCTGAGAGCACTCGGAGAGCCGTGCGTGTATTTGGGAACGCTGGGTTACTCCGACGGAGAAATCATGGAGGAAGCAAGCAACACAACTCCATTCCCGTGCGATTTGTGGTGGATGCTTCGACGTGCGGTGAACAACGGTGCTCGATACGTGGTTTTGGAGGCGTCGAGTCACGCTCTGTTCCAGCGCAGATTGAGCGGCGTGCCCTTCATTGCCGGCGTGTTTACCAACCTGACGCAAGACCATCTCGACTTTCATGGCACGATGCAGGCTTACGCGGAGTCCAAAAAGCTCCTTTTCACGGAACATGCAGCGGCCTCCGTTCATGGGCTCGTTGGCATTTTCAACGCTGGGGACGCGACGACCGACACCTGGCGGCCCGACCTGGCATGTCCGATTCTTCGCTATGGAAAGGGTGGAGATTTTGAGATCGCCTATGATGAGGTAGGCCTAGATCGCCTGCGAGGGAAGCTGCCGGATGGACGGAACTTCAGCGCGCCTATCGGCGGTGCCTTTGGGGCTGAAAACTTGACGGCATCTTTGGCTACCGTCTCGTCGGTTTTCGGAGGAACGTTGCCCGCCGAGGTTGTCGGCGCAGTGGGTGGTCTCAAACCGGTTCCAGGGCGCTTCCAACCTATTCCGAACGACAAAGGAGTAGCGGTGATCGTGGATTACGCTCATACGCCTGACGCCATCGTCAAACTCCTCACCTCGGCGAGAGATTTGGCTCCCCGGCGCATCATTACCGTCTTCGGGTGCGGCGGAGATCGTGACAAAACGAAAAGGCCGCTCATGGCAAGCGCGGCGAGTGAATTATCGGACCTTACGGTCGTCACGAGCGACAATCCGAGGACGGAAAACCCGGATTCCATCATTGCAGATGTGCTGGAGGGGATTATCGAAGGCGCCGAAGTTATCTCAGAACCCGATCGGCCCAAGGCGATCCATCTTGCCATTAGTTGGGCCATGCCGGGTGACTTGGTGGTCATCGCTGGCAAGGGCCACGAAAACTATCAGATTATCGGCCACGAAAAACACCCTATGGATGACGCGGAATTGGCAGCGGCTGCGCTTGAGGCGCGACGATGAATCACACTCTCGGGGAGTTCGCGCATCGTCTGGGCGGGAAGCTGGTTTCTGCAAACCGGGAAGGGACATTTCACGGATTTTCGCTCGACAGTCGGGACGTCAAACCCGGCTCGGTTTTCCTGGCGATCAAGGGCGAACGTGTCGACGGGCTCGATTTTGCGTCCACAGCTCTCAAGCTTGGAGCAGCGGCATATTTGGGTACTCGCGAAGTCGGTGGGGCTGGGATCATTGTTGATGACATTGCCAAGAGCCTTGCTCGGTTTGCCAAGTCGGTCCGTGAGGAATACAGTGGCCCGGTGATCGGCATAACCGGTAGCAACGGCAAGACAAGCACGAAGGAATTCGTGTCGGCAGCATGTCATCCCTTGGGTTCCATCGTAAAGAACCCAGGAAATTGGAACACCGAATTCACCGCTCCCCTCATCTGGGATGGAGTCGATTCTGATACGGCAGCGGTTGTGGCAGAACTGGCCATGCGAGGATTCGACCAAATCGACCACCTAGCAGCCTTCACCCAGCCAACGGTGGGAATCATCACCCTCATCGGCACCGCCCACATCGAGATGGTGCAATCACGAGAAGGGATCGCCCAAGCCAAGGGGGAGATCATCCCGCATATTCGTCCCGACGGCATGCTGATCCTGTGGCAGGAAGACGAATTCTTGGAATATCTCAAAGCGAAGTCGCGGGTGCCAGTTCAAACGTTCGGTTTTTCGGGCGACGCGACGTGCCAGATCACCGGTTATCGAGCGCTTGACTGGCGACGCTCGGAGGTTCAGGGTGTGCTCCACGGCAAGAGCTTTCGGCTTGAATTGAATACGGTTGGGAAGCACCAGGCTCTCAATGCTGCTGCCGCGCTCTTGGCTGCTGGGCATCTCGGGGTGCCCGTGCCGGACGCAATCCAAAACCTTCCAACAGCTCAGCTCCCGCCCATGCGGATGGAAGTCATCGAGTGGCGCGGAGTGACAATTGTCCTCGACAACTACAATGCGTCACCGGATTCCACAGTCGCTGCGCTCAACACTCTTGCGGAAGTCGCCTCGAAAGGTCGCCGCGTCGCGGTACTGGGCGAAATGAAAGAACTGGGCGAGCTTAGCGAGATCGGCCATCGGCAAGTAGGGAAGGCTCTCCTGCGGACTCATCCAGATCAGGTGGTTCTTTTCGGCGAACAGTCGGCCTTGATCCATGACGAAGCATTGGGGCTGGGCTTTCCGGCGACTCAAATGGCTTCGGCACCATCAATCGAGGACATTACAAGTGTGCTTCTCGCGCTCCAGCCCGGAGACACGGTTTTGATCAAAGGGTCTCGCGCGCTTGGATTGGAAAAGGCCGTGGAGGCGTTGCCCCGATGATTGACAACTACCCTGTGGCCAGCAGTTTTTGGATAGCCCTGTTCGTTTCTGGGATTTCCGCTCCAGCGATTCTCCGTCTTTTGGCAGCTCTGAAAAGCCGGCAGACCGTGAGTGAGCATGTCAAAGAGCATGCGCACAAGCAGGGCACGCCGACCATGGGCGGCATCATCATCCTATTCGGATTCTTGGTGGCGGGGTTTATCGTTCAACCCAAAGCCATTGTGCCGTTGCTCATCGTGGCTTTCTTTGCTGTGATCGGGTTCGTGGACGATTACCTAGTTCCTCGAATGATGAGCGGCAAACGAGGCTTGGGCTGGAAACAGAAGCTGCTCATGCAGATTATCGGGACAACACTCATTGCCCGAATCGGCACGAACGATTGGCTGATCATCGCGTGGGTCGTTTTCATGGTTTTGTTCATGAGCAACGCCTACAACTTCTCGGACGGTATGGATGGCTTGGCAGGATCCCTCGCGCTTTTGCTAGCCATCGGCTTGGCCGTTCTCAGCTTCGTCAGCGGCATCAAGAGCTTCACTCCCAGTCTCATGGCTGCACTGGCAGGAGGATTGATCCCATTCCTTTACTTCAATGCGCCTCCGGCCAAGGTGTTCATGGGTGATGTCGGTGCGCTGCCCATTGGCGCGCTTTTCGGTTACACATTTGTTGAAATTCCAGTCCGTGCTGTGAACATGCACTACGGACTTTTTGTTTTGCCACTCTTTGTTCTGGGCTTGGTGATGGTCATCGAACTTGTCCCCGTGCCTATCCAAATCGCCAGCGTGAAGCTCCGCAAAAAGCGGGTGTTTCCAGCGACCCCGATCCACCACGCGTTTCAGAGCGCGGGTTGGCCGGAAACTCGGGTGGTTTGGCTTTTTGTTCTCGTTCAGCTCCTGTGTCTGGCCCTGGCTCTGACCTGGATGATGATGCTCGGAGGAAGTTTGTCGTGAGTTTTGTTGGAAAAAGAATCGCGGTTGCCGGTATGGGGCGATCAGGTATTTCGATCGCTCTGGCTGCTAAGCGCTTAGGAGCCACGCCCATTGTTTACGACGAGCGTTCCGCAGATACTCCTGCTCAACTTGAGGCTCTGGAAAAGCTCGAATCCGCAGAAATTGAGACAAATACAGGATGGCATGGCCACCTGGCAGGTGAGAACTTCGATCTTTTGGTTCCGTCACCCGGATTTCGCCGGGAACACCCAGCCATTCGAGATGCACTTGCGGCGGACAAACCGGTGATCAGCGAAATCGAGTTTGCCTATCAAATCTCGCTCGCTCCGATCATCGCAATCACCGGGACTAATGGCAAGAGCACCACGACCGTAATGACATGGCTTGCGCTCAGAGAAGCTGGGATTGACGCAGTGCTGTGCGGCAACATCGCCGGAACGGGATACCCCGAACTCACCTTAACAGAAGCCGCCGACAGAAGCACCTCGGACCAAGTGCTTGTGGCCGAAATCAGCAGTTACCAGTTGGAGTGGGTGCACGAATTCCGTCCTAGAGTTGCGGCGATCACCAACATCACGCCTGACCATTTTGATCGCCACCCGTCGTTCCAGGATTACTTCGATACCAAGTTGCGCATCTTTGCTCGGATGGGAGAAGGAGATGTTGCCGTAGTCAATGCCCTGGAAGAGACTGTGATGTTGGATGTGGTTCAAAGCGCGGTCCAGCCAGGATGTTCTATTTGTCCATTCCCGATCGGGTGCGGCGCCAGTATCACGGAGAAAGAACTCTGCCTCGGAAGTGACCGGATCTCGTTGGACGCCTTGCCGTTCACCGGATCTCACAACTACGTCAACGCGATGATGGCGCTGAGCCTTGCAGAGGCGTTTATTCCTGCCATCAGCCACGCCGAATACCTGCAGGGTCTGACCCGCTTCAAACCGCTGGAGCATCGGATGGAAGTTTTGGGCTCCAAAAACGGAGTCCAGATCGTCAATAACTCGATGTGTACCAATCCTGGCGCAGTGGTCGCGAGTTCGCTGTCGCTGGACCATCCACAGATTCTGTTGATGGGTGGAGAAATGAAGGGCTTGGACTTTAAGCCGGTGGGTGACTATCTTCGCGTGGCGTCGCACCGAGCAGTCTTGTTCGGCCCGTATCGATCGAAGCTCGCGGATCAGCTTGGGGTGAGATGCCAGGAAGGAGAATCGCTCGAAGAGGCATTCCAGATCGCGATCAAAGAGGCTCGTGCTGGAGACGTGGTGATGCTCGCGCCAGGATGTGCAAGTGCATCACCCTATGCCAATTTTCGTGAACGCGGCGAAGCGTTCCGTTCGATCGCCATGGAGTGGCTGAACCAAAATGAGTGAACTGAGATCGGGCCCTACTGCCCCAAGAATGAAGGCACCCGTGGACATGGTGCTCTTCGTGTTGGCGTTTTTGGCTACTCTGCTGGGCACCATCGCGATTTGGGATGCTGGCTACGCGCGCAGTATCCGTGATGGACTAGGGAACATCCCTCGTGAAGTCCTGATGCAGTTGGGATTCGCGGGCATATCAATGATCGTGGGCACGGCAATTGCTTTCGTCCCGCTTGGCAAACTCGAACGCTACTCCGGCTGGATCATGGCAATCACCATGGTGCTGGTCTACGCCGTGGCAATTCCTGGATTGGGGCTGACCCAAAGCGGTGCAACGAGGTGGATCAAACTTGGCCCGGCTTCCATCCAGCCATCGGAATTTGCCAAGGTAGCGGTCATTCTTTATCTTGCAGCCATCTTCGCTCGCCGCAAGCCCATGACGAATCCGGGAAAGATCCGTCACTGGGCGGACTGGATCGACAAAGTCGGTGTTCCAAAGTTCATTCGGGCGATGCCGTTATTTGTGATCTGCTTGGTCGCGCTCAAAATCGAGCGAGAACCGGACCTGGGCACCTCTGCGGTCATCCTTGCTGTGATGACCGCGATGTTCTACATCGGCGGAGTTTCCAAGAAGTCCTTGGCATTGTTGGCGATTCTCGGACTCGGGGGGCTCCTTTTGATGGTGAAGATGGAGCCTTACCGCATGGAGAGAATCCTGAATCACGGACATCGTTGGGAAGCTAAGAACATCGATGATATTGGGTTCCAAACCACTCAAAGCGAGACGGGAATGGCTGACGGAGGTGCTTTAGGAGTCGGATTCGGTGCTGGTAGGACCAAGCACGTCTTGCCTGCAACAACCACCGACTACATCATGGCGACGATTGGAGAGGAGTTTGGATTCCTAGGTTCGCTTGTCGTGCTCCTGATCCTTGCTGGAATTGCGTTCCGGCTGGTTTACCTCAGTCAGTTCGCCCAGACCAATTTTGCGCGGTTTTACCTGCTCGGGTTCGCTTCTTGGATCACGGTCCAAGCATCGGTGAACCTTATGATGGCGAACGGAACGCTTCCGCCCATCGGTATCCCACTGCCATTCTTCAGCTACGGTGGTTCCAGTTTATTGGCTCTATGGGTAGCCGTTGGAATCAGCCAGTCTGCTGTCGTGGAATCGTATCAAAAGGAGGCTTCGATTGCAGGTCATCGTTACGGGTGGCGGCACCGGCGGTCACGTCTATCCCGCGCTTGAGGTCGCCAAACATCTTCAAGGCTTTGGTCTGGAAGTCATGTACTTCGGAAGCCTTCGAGGGCAGGAGTCCAAAGCTTGCGCAGCCGTCGGTATGCCATTTGCAGGATTCGGGAGCGAACCTCTTTACCGCCTGACCAGCGTGAGGGGCATCAAGGGAGCTCTCGCGCTCAGTCGAGCCATGGCTCAAGTGCGAGCACGTTTTAAGAAAAACCGTCCCAGCGCGGTGTTTTCGACTGGCGGATATGCATCAGCTCCTGTAGTGGGTGCGGCGCGTCGGTTGGGAATTCCATACGTGATCCACGAGCAGAATGTCGTTCCCGGTAGGACCAACAAGATCCTCGGCCGTACCGCCTACGCTGTTGCAACGACATTTCGCTCCGGGCACGAGCACTTCGATTCCAAACTCGTGCGGCGTACCGGAATGCCGATCCGGCCCGAGTTCCGGCGCAGTGAACAGGGAAGCCTGAGTTTCACCCGAGATTTGCCCAGGGAGGGCCACAGCCTGCTCGTTATGGGTGGCTCGCAAGGAGCCCAAGCGATCAATGAGGCAGTCTTAACGACAGCCGCGCGGATGGCAAGGTTGCCCCTGCATTGGACCCATGTGACTGGCCCCAAGCACTTTGATGGAATGTCGGAATCGATCAAGCACCTTGCGGTCGACCAGGAGTACGAGTTGCGCGCATTTCTGGACGCGGAAGAGATCTCTGCAGCCATGTTTCAATCGGCCCTGGCGATTTGCCGCAGCGGAGCCGGATCGCTTGCCGAGCTCGCCGCGATGCGCAAACCGTCCATTTTGATTCCGTATCCTGCTGCATTCGGCAACCATCAGTTCCATAATGCAATGGAGTTTGTGGAGATGGGTGCCGCAGAACTTCTGGAAGAGCCAAATCTGCAGCCAGCCCTTCTGGAAGCACGGATTCTCTCCTGGCTCGAGGAAAAAGACCGCATCCGAACAGCCGAAAAAGCCATGGCGGAATGGGACATCCCCGATGCGGTGAATCGCATCGCGAATTTGGTTGTCGCCGCTGCCCACAACAAGCAGTTACCTGAATGAGAAAACCTGAAGAGATCCAGACCGCATTTTCCTCTACCGAGCTGCTCGAAGGATGCTCAGAGTTCTTCTTTGTCGGAATCGGAGGTGCGGGAATGGCGGGTATCGCCGAGTTGCTCTTGGATCGGGGCGCCAAAGTGCGTGGGGTGGATTCGACAGAGCAAGATTCATTGGCCAAGCTCAGGGTACTTGGGGTTGAGATCGGAGTCGGTGCCGAGTCGCTCGTTCCAAAACCGACAGAGGCTTTGGTGGTGTCCGATGCGATTGATCTTGAGCGGAACGCGGCGATTCGGGTTGGGCTTGGCCTTGGCTGCAAAATGTTCCGTCGCTCGCAAGTTCTTGGATGGCTTCTGCGCGGACGCAAAGTCATCGCCGTGACCGGTACGCACGGCAAAACTACAACGACAGGCATGATCGGGGCAGGACTCATCGCCGCTGGCTTTGATCCTCTTGTGGTGGTAGGAGCCGAAGTTCCTGAGTTCGGCGGCGCGCTCTTCAAAGGGACCGGAGAATGGGCCGTCATCGAAGCTTGTGAGGCCTATGATGCAACGAGGGATCTTCAGCCCGACGTTGCCGTTCTCACGAACTTGGAGCCGGATCATCTTGATTTCCACGGATCCTTTGAAAACCTACAGGATGCGATTAAATCATTCCTTCAGAAATCAGACCGCGCGGTGGTGCCGCAGGGTGACGAAAGTGCGCGCTGGGTCAATGGTCGGGGAACTACCTTTTCAGCAGCGAACGTCTCCCTAACTGTCCCAGGGGAACATAACCGCAAAAATGCTGGTGCGGCGCTCGCTGTTGCCGAGATTGTCGGCGCAGATCGAGACAGATTTATTCATGGGATCTCGGAATACCAGGGTGCTGCTCGGAGACTCCAAACGGTCTACAGCAAAGGACCCGTGGTGATCGACGATTACGCACATCATCCCACGGAAATCGCCGCCAGCATCGAAGCAGTCCGCCAACTCCACCCAAACCGCCGCCTGCTGGCAGTATTCCAGCCTCATCTTTACTCGCGCACGCGGGATTTTCTGGCGGACTTTCCGGCCGCTCTCAACGGAGCGGATTTTGTCCTGATTACAGATATTTATCCCGCGCGGGAAGATCCAATTGCGGGGATCAGCAGCGCTCGGATCGCAGAGAAGCTGACGGTCCCGTATCAATATGTCCCCAGTCGGCACCTGCTATCGGACGCCATTCTCTCTGTTTGCGAAACGAACGACGTTATCCTCATCATGGGAGCGGGGAATATTGCCGAACTTCCTCCTCGATTGATCGCGAAACTCGAACGGCCTAACGTGGAGGCTGTTTGGGTGGTGTATGGCGGCGATAGCCCGGAAAGGGAAGTTTCACTCCACTCGGGAAGACAAATGGCTGCCGCACTTCAGAGGAAGGGCTATCAAGCCACGTTGGTCGATGTTACGGACTTGCTCCTGGCACCCAAGCCTCATCTACCGACTCCCTTGCCCGATGCTGCAATTTTGGCTGTACACGGGACTCACGCCGAAGATGGTGCGATCCAAGGTTTTTTTGAGATTCTTCACATCCCGTATTCGGGTAGCGCGATCTTACCAAGCGCTATCGCCATGGACAAGAATTTGACAAAAATGGTCCTTGCCCAAAACGGGCTCCCCGTGCCGAAGGGAGTGGTCGTGCGCAGTTCCCAGGAGAGCGCAGTGATTCCGGGAGTAGAACGATACGTCGTGAAACCCAATGCCCAAGGATCCACAGTTGGTTTAACGTTCGTCGAGCAGGCGCAGGATTTACCCGAAGCGATCGAAACAGCATTGCGCTACGGAGAGGTGGCTCTAGTTGAAGAGTGGGTGACTGGGATGGAAATCAGCGTCCCGGTTTTGGGAGATCGAGTGCTTCCGGCCGTGGAGATTCGGCCCGTTTCCGGGCAGTACGATTTTGCCAACAAGTACTTGCCTGGCGCAACGGAGGAAATTTGTCCAGCGAGACTTCCGGGCAGCGTGACAAGCACAGTGCAGGACTACGCTTTGCGAAGTCATCGAGCCTTGGGTTGTTCCGGGGCCACGCGCACCGACATGATCGTCGATGGGGACAGAATTACCATCCTCGAGGTGAATACGCTGCCCGGAATGACCACGACTTCGCTGCTCCCTAACAGTGCTCGCACCGCGGGAATCAGTTACGACGACCTATGTGAGTGGATATTGAAGGATGCATTAAGCCGAAATGTCGCGACTTGCTAATTCACCCACAACTCGAAAACGGAGAAAAAGTCGATTGCGACCAGGCCCGTGGCTTTGGGTGGCTGTTGTGCTCAACACCATTCTCGGGGTGTGGCTGAGTCCTATCACTGCGGCTTGGAAAGTACGTGTGATCGGCGCGAGCCCGCTTCAAGAAAGACGACTCAAAGAAGCCGTCGCGCAATCGCGCGCCATTCCGGCCCTTCGATTTGACCCAAATCCGATGCTCTCCATCGTTCGCCAAGATCCAGCGATTGAGTCGGCAACCTGGAATCAAAACGTATTCGGCAGAGCGATTTTGCGACTCAAACTCCGAACTCCGGTTGCAGTGGTGAACGAGCAGGCGCGTCTGGTTCTCGGCGATACGGGCGAACTCTATGTTGCACCCGCAGTTCCCGTCGGGCTGCCAGTTCTTTCGCCACCCATCGATGCAACAAAACCAAGCTTCGTTTTGGCAGGGAACTGGTCGGGCAGAATTATCGCCCAACTGGCAAACAACTTACGAAAACAGATTCCAGATAGGGACTTTCGAATTGTTCAAGACTCGTCCAACAAAGTATCCTTAACATCGGCACCAGATACGGCTCAAGTGGTCCTTGGATCAACCGATAAGATGGATGAGAAGGTCATAACGCTGCGAAAAGCTCTGGAGCAGCAGCCCAACTTGCTGTCCCAAGTGAAAGTGCTGAACATTTCGGCTCCCAGCAACCCGGTGATCATACCAATCGGCAGATAGTTAGATTTTATGAATATTTCGCACAAGGTGACATTGAATTCCCCCGCGTTCGCGGTCGGCGGTTTGGCCGTGGTACTGGGGTACATGCTCTCCACAGCGTGGATCACCAACAATGCCCGATTGGCCTATCGTGACCCAGACCAAAGGGAGCGGATCGCCGCTGGCACGTTGGACCAGCAGGCCAAGATTCAGCAACAATCGGAGGAAATCAACCGACTCCAATCTGAGTTGACCAAGATCCAGAATGCCGTTAGCACCAACCGAGACAGCGTGAAGGTCATCAACGAGAGTCTGCAACAGGTTAAGATGTTTGCGGCCTTGACGGAGGTGGAGGGCAGTGGCATTACGGTCACTCTCCGGGACGCTTCCTCTTCGCTTGCAGCCGATGTTCCCATGGAGGCGCTCAATATCCATGACCGAGATGTTTTGAAGGTCGTGAATGAGCTTTGGAGTGCCGGAGCGGAGGCAATTGCGGTGAATGGCCTGCGGATCTCCGTTCGCAGCTGTTTCCGGTGCGTGGGTCCGACCATTCTCGTTGATGACAACAAGATTGGGACGCCCGTGGTGGTTCAGGCCATCGGCAACGGTGAGCAGCTGAAGTCCTCGCTTTCAATGGCAGGGGGGATCTACGATGAACTCAAGCAGTCCTCGCCGAACATGATCGAAATCACGGAGACCACCAACATGACGTTGCCGGCCTATGCTGGCAGTACCAATTTCAAGTTTGCGAAAGCGGTCGCCCCGAAAGAAAGCAAGTCTGATAAGAGTTCATGATCATCATTCCTGTTGTTTGCCTTATCGTTGGCTTGTTGCTGGGCGTCCTTATCCAGCAGCCGCTTCGGGGTGAACTCGGGGTTTATATGGCTGTTGCATGCCTTGCTGGGATGGACTCCATCTGCGGCGGATTGCGGAGCGGTCTTGAGGGCAAATTCCGCACCGATGTCTTCACCACGGGGTTTGTGTTCAACACTTTGATCGCATTTGGCCTCGCTTGGATCGGAGATCGCATTGGGATTAATGTTTTTCTCGTCTGCGCCTTCATTTTTGGGCAGCGGATATTCAATAATCTAAGTCTGATTCGCCGGATGTGGCTTACCCAGTGGCAGGACGCCCGAGAAAGGAAACGGACGCAGCAAACCGTCTAAAATCTCACTACCGAGTTGCCCGACGGGCCGCGTAGGGCGGTCGGATCAGCTTGTTGCGTCGATGACTTACTTACTGGATTTGGGCAGCACCAAAGTGTCCTGCTTGGCGGCGACTGTTTCAGAGGCAGGCGACGTGCTGGCCTGTGCTGCAGCCAGTGTGCCGTGTCGCGGCCTTTCGAGAGGCGTAATCCAGAACCTGGACGCCACCGCAGACGCGATCCGAGAGGCAATCGCTCGAGTTCGTGCAATCGCTAGTCAAGATGCTCCCACCGAAGTGGTTGTGAACGTCAGCGGCAGCCACGTCGAGAGCATGAACGCTCAAGGATTCGTGCCGATTTATCCGAGTGGACGGACCATCGCTCGGGAGGATCTTCTTCATGTGGTTAACCACAGTCGCCAGATCGTTTCGGAGCCTGATCGAACCCAGATTCTCGCTATGCCTCGGGAATACCGAGTCGACGGCGTTCGCGGAGTAACCAACCCCCTCGGGTTCAGCGGTACTCGGCTTGAAGTGATCACCCATATTTTGACGGGGTCGATGGCCCACATTCAAAACGTTGAGAACGCCGTCCAGATGGCGGGCTACAAGGTTGCCCAGGTGATTGCTCAACCTATCGCAAGTGGGTACGGTGTGGCAACTCAATCAGACCGTGAATTGGGCTGCGCCGTGGTGGATATCGGCGGCGGTTCGACGTCGATCTGCGTATTTCAGGGCGGCGCGCCCGCCTACAGCGTCGTACTTCCGGTGGGAGGATCGCACGTCACATCCGACCTCAGCAAGCTCCTTAAAACCGCTCCGGACGAGGCAGAGCGCCTCAAGACTGAGTACGGCTACGCAATCGCTCGTGAAGCGGAGTCTTTGGGCAGTGTTGAAGTCCATCAAATTGGCCAGCAGGTGCCTCGACACCTTGAGAGACGGGTACTCTGCGAAATCATCGAAAGCCGGATGAAAGAACTGGCGATCATGGTGCGACAAGAGATTGAATCGAGCGGGCTTCACGGGTTGTTGCCAGGCGGCGTGATATTGACGGGTGGTGGAAGCGAACTCAATTGCACGTCGGACCTCTTCGACCTTACGATGAAGCACATGCTGGTGCGTTCTGGCAGGCCACGGCTGAAAGGACCTGCGAGTAACACGGCGAACCGCCCTGAGTGGGCAGGTGCCGCCGGTATGATGAATTACTTAACCGATGCGCAGATTGACCCCATCGAACCTGCGCAGGACGGAAGCAACTGGAAAAGAAAATTGATGGGGCTGAAATCGATGTTTACGGCTAAAGCCGGTGCCTAAGGGCAGTGGTTGGAGTGTATGAGAATGGAATCCAAGGACCAAGCGACGCAAGTGGAAAGACTGTCCAACGCAGTCATTAAAGTCATCGGAGTTGGCGGGGGTGGCTCGAATGCTGTCAACCGCATGATCGACGCAGGGATTCAGGGCGTGGAATTCATCGCCATGAATACCGATGTGCAGGTCCTGGACCGCAGTTCGGCAACCAAAAAAGTCCAGTTGGGCGTCAACCTTACTCGGGGACTTGGCGCGGGCGGAAACCCTGAAATCGGCAAGAGCGCAGCCGAAGAATCTCGCAATGAGATTCGAAAGGTCCTCGATGGAGCCGACATGGTCTTTATCACTGCGGGCATGGGCGGCGGCACCGGCACGGGCGCAGCTCCCGTGATCGCCGATCTGGCCCGTGAATCAGGCGCTTTGGCAGTCGCAGTCGTGACCAAGCCGTTCAACTTTGAAGGGCCGAGGCGCATGCGGCTCGCGGATCACGGTATCACGTCCCTGATGGGTCGAGTCGACACTCTCATCACCATCCCCAACGATCGGTTGATGAGCGTTGTCGAAAAGCGAACGACGTTGACGGACGCCTTTCGAGTAGCCGATGACATTTTAAGACAGGGCGTCCAAGGTATCAGCGACATTATCACCATCCCTGGTCAAATCAACGTCGACTTTGCCGACGTGCGAGCAGTGATGACCAATGCAGGACCCGCGCTGATGGGAATTGGATACGGAATCGGAGAATTTCGTGCGCTTCAGGCAGCCCAGTCGGCTACCGCAAGCCCGCTGCTCGAGCAGACCATCCATGGAGCTAAAGGCTTGCTGGTCAACATCACCAGCGGCGAAGATCTCACGCTCACTGAGGCATCGGAGGCTATGGACTACATTCACAGCCTGTGCGATGCTGAGGAAGCCAATATCTACTTTGGCGTCGTGGTCGATCCAGGTCTGCAGGACGAAGTCCGCATCACCGTTTTGGCAACCGGATTCAATCCGTTTGACAGCGAGGGCCGCAAGGTCAGCGAGGCCACCTACGGCAAGCCGACCATCAACTCGCCGGTCGTTCCGACTGCTCAGCCAGCCCAAGCCGTTATCCAGACGCCCTCCGCACCGATCAGCACTTCATCGACGCCAGCAACATCGACTCCATCTGCAACAATGGGATCGACGGTCCCGACCTCCGAGCCCGTGACATCGGTTGAGGTCAACAAAGAGGCGCTTGCTCCGAGAGTTTCGCCCCAGGATATCTGGGCCAAGGCAACCCCAGCGAAGCGCAACGAACCCCAAGAGGACACAAGCGCAATATTCGACGAAAGCGATCTTGATATCCCCGCATTTTTGCGGGAGCACCGCAACAAGCCCTGATCCGCGAATCGGAAACCCTGCGATGGTCCGTACTTGTTGATTGAGTACGGACCATTCTTGCTTTTACACAACACCATGCCCAAAGTCCGGATAGTCGCGCCGTTTGTGGTTTTCATGTCGCTCGTCAGTGGCTGTGCGTTCACACCCGATGAGGCCAATCGCGGTCCGAGCATCAAAGGATCTGGAATTGCGAAGACTGAGACTCGGCAGGTCGGCGAATTCACGACACTTCGATTGCAAGGAGGTATCCAAGCCACCATCAAAATCGGGTCCAGCCCCAGCTTGCAAATCACAGCCGATGACAACATCCTGCCATACCTCGAAGCCAAAAATAAGGGTCAGAAACTCACCGTTGAGCTAGGCAAGGGCTCGTTCACCACTGCCAATCCGATCACTGTGGTTATCACGATTCCGGACCTGAAGCGCTTGGAACTTGCCAAGGCTTGTACGGCAAAAGTCATCGGTGACATGGGGCGCGAAAGCCAAGTCGCGATCAGTGAGGCAAGTCGACTCACCATTGATGGAGTCTTCGCCGGAACGGAAATCGGAGCCACTGCGGCCTGCTCTGTCACAGCCGGAAATGTGAAGTCAGATCAACTTCGGCTGATATCGGCGAGCGCATCTACCATGGTAGTCACCGGTTCGGCAAAAAAACTCATCCTCGAGGGCACTGGCGCCAGTAGATTCACGCTCATGATGTCTGCTGACGAGGCACTCGTTTCGCTGGGCGGAGCGTCGACTATCGAAGGTGAGATTCAGTCCCAGAACATACGCCAAGAGATTTCCGGCGGCTCTAAGTTCAATGCCAAAACTCCCGAGAGCGTGCGTGCAGAACGGGAGAAACTCGAAAAGGAACTTGAGAAAGAGAAGGGACCAGCCGAATTAGGGAAATCGACTGCTCAAGCGCCAGCTCCACCGGAGCCGCCCAAGTCCCCCGCCCCGAGCGGCCCGGCTGTTCCCCCAACCCCAGGTGTTGGCCCTTAGTCGTCGCCGCCTTGGTCAAAGAATTCGGAGAGAATCACATAATCGAAAATAGTGACCGCTCCGTCTTCATCTAGGTCGGCCATGGCGTTCCAATTTGGGCTGCCGATCGATGAATCGAAAGCCGCCGACAAATCGACATAGTCGAATATCGTCACGCTGTTGTCGCCATCGACGTCTCCGTTGGCACAGTTCAAGACCAGACCCGAGACGCTGCCGGCTGTTAAGTTGACGTTAGTGGTCTTTCGCAGCCAGTGGGTGACCTTGACCGTAACATCGTAGTTGCCCGACACCGGACCGTTGAGCGCGAAGGAGCCATCCGGCGCGACCGGGGCTTGAACGCTCCAGACTACATTGGATTGGTTGGCCGGTCGAAACTCAAAGGTCGCCGTTCCCGGAGTCCAGCCGGTAATTCCAGCAAGGTTGAGCGTTCCAGAGACTTGTCTCAGGCTCTTAAACTGGTACACCGTCACGGAATAGGGCGGGAGAATGACTGGCATAGTTGCCGATCCGTTAGAGCCCGTTGTGGTATCGATATCCTTATTCCCGACACCGGTCCGTGCCGCTTCATCCTGAGGGATGCCGTAGCGATATTGCGTGAACTGAGCCGCAGGTGTGAATCCGGAGAACGTTAGCACCAGATTTTGGCTGGAAACTGTGCGCTTGCTAATTGCGAGAACATGAACTGAGCCATCTGGCCGTCGCACAGGATATACGGACACAAAGGGAGAATCTACCGAGGATTCATAGGACTGCTCGCCGCCTCGCGCCCAGTACTTGAGAAGTTTGATGACGTAGTACGCAGGATACATGTCCGTCGCGCTGCCATAGACTCCCAAGTCACCGTAGTTACGCCAGCCGTACAAGTACGAAGCGTTGTTGCCGGAGTAATCCTTGCCATTCGCCCAGTCCCACCACATCAGGTTGCGCAGTTCGGTCTGGCTGGAAGTTCCCGTAAGGTCCGCCAAGAATAGGGAGTTGACGATGCTGACCGATTGCTTGCCTTGGGCACCCGCATTGGAATTGAGTTCGTTGCAGTGGATCTCGATGCTGCTCGATGAGGTCCCGAGATAGTCTGTGAGCATTTGTCGCACTGCCGATGTCGAAGACTTCATGATTGGGTACAGCTGGAGCAGGATATCGTCGTTTTCGTCCCCCACATAGTACGGATACATGTGGTAGGTCACGTAGTCTGGCCGAATTCCGAGCTGGTTCAAACGGTTCAACATGAGTGGACTCCACCCTTTGGTCGCGACGCCCGTTCGAGGATTGGTTACGCTCAAGTCGGAATAGTTGGCAAAGTCTGTTTCGGAGTAGGTGATGGGGCATCCCAATCGAATGGTGGGGTCTATCGCCTTCATCGCCGTGTAGTACTGGGCGAATCGGTTGGCGTAGGTAATCGGATCGTGAGGTCTTGTGTTGTTATCCGCCTCCCAAGTGCCGTAGCACTCGTTACCCACCTCCCAATACTTAATCCCCATTTGCCGCGTGATATTGGCTTCTTGCACCCAGGCAGCGGCAAGTGTTGGAGTACCGGTTCCGTAGTTCACGGTTATGACCGGATCGGCTCCGGTTTGCGCAACAACGTTTCTAAAGGTACTAAAACCGCTGGCCCATTGCCAGGTATTCGAGCCAGAAGTGTTGGTCTGCCAATTATATTCGTCGCTGGCCGAGCCGCCCGGATAGCGTAACGCTTGGAGATCCGCCTGGTTCATTAAGTTAATCGAATTGGCCGAGCCTAAATTGCTGTCCCAAATGGCGGTGTTGATTCCGAAGAGTCGCGAATCGATGGTCGCCTGCGGCTGAGCTAAGCTCACCGTCGCTTGGGCGGTCGATGGCGGATCGATGGGCACCAGCTTGATGTCGTCGAAATAGAACGTAGGCTGAGTGTTGGCGGTGGAGTTCTGGAAGTAGAAGCCTGTGAAGTTCGTTTTGTTGGCGACTCCCAGGGAGGCGAGTGGAACCTCATAGGTAGTCCAGGTATTGGCTGCGATGGGACCAATGGAAAACGACGATTGGGCGACGTTGGACAGACATCCGGTCACCCAAAATCGTTGGCCACCCGTGGCACCCCCGTGCACGGAAAACCGAACGCTCTTGAATATCTTGCTGTTGACCGCTCCCCGTTGGAGCGACAGCGCCTCCCACCCGTCCATGGCCACAGAGATGGACTTCGTTCCGATCGCGGGAGACGTGTTGGCGAAATTGACGGCAGCCCAACTCCAGTTCTGCCAACCGTTCACCAGTTGGTCATCGTACATGGGATGGATGGATTGAGCAAAAGTGAGCGTGTGAACCGCGCAAAATGCGGCAACAAACCAGGCGCGCGCGCAAGATATTTTCATCTGCAATTTTCCCCAAATGGGGCGGAAGAACATGGGGCTCGTGAAGAGCCCCATGTGGTTAAGTGAGCAAGCGTTGAGCGATTAGAGATCTTCGCCGAATTGGTCGAAGTTGGTGCTCAAAACCAGGTAGTCGAAGATCGTGACGGTACCATCGCCATCAAGATCAGCGTCCGCAACGAATCCGCCATCGCCAACGCTGGTGTCAAAAGCGTCGGACAACATAACGTAGTCGAAGATCGTTACGCTATTGTCGCCATCGCAGTCGCCATTCAGCAGAGAGATGTTGACAGGATTTGTGCCCAAGTTGGCGTTTGCGATTTTAGAGAGCCAGTGCGGAGCTTTTGCTCGGATCTGGGCCGCGCCGGAGAGCGAAGTCACGATCGAGTAGTTGCCGTTGGCATCCAGTGTTCCTGTGATCTGCTCGGTGGTGTTGCCTGCCTTCACGTCGAACGTTACGGGAACTGTGGAGACGTCGCCGACAAAATCACCCAGGCTGATCTGACCAGAGATGGTGTTGCCAGGAGCCGATTCAACGCGGATATTATCGATGTTGAACGTCCACGGGAAGTCAACTGCGGTAGGGCCGTTGATCGAGAAGTTAATCTGGTGATAACCATCTTCCATGTGGAATGGATCTAGACCAGCAAAGTTAATCGCATAGGTTCGTGTGCCTGCGCCGGTCGAGATGTCAACCTGACCACTCTGGCGCCAGCCACCTGTTGCATCATTGAGCGACAGCATCATGTTGCACCAAGCCATACCGCCGCCCGGCATGGTGACATCGAAGAGGAGTCTCTTGAGAGATCCATTGACCGCAGCCGCTTGGCCGCCACTGGTGTTGCTGTTGAACAACCATGTGAATCCGCCCATCCAGCTGACCTTCATCGACTTGGTGCCTTGCGTTGCGCCAACCGTATCTTGGGTCATTGTTGCCGCGCCGCTCGTGAATCCGTTGACTTCAGCAACATCTTCAAAGCCGTACAGAAGCGTGGAATTCTCAAATCGAACGTTGTCGAGCCAAAGCGTTCGAGGTGCAGACGAGTCGCCGTTGACGCTGAAGCCCATGCCGAAGAAGCCTACGTTATTCGCGGGCAGCGACAGTGTCGTGGTGTTGATCACGATTGTCTGGTTATTGGTATCGCTGTAGTTCAGTCCAAACTCGGACGTTTGTCGCCAGCCAGCCACATCGTCGTTGTACGAGACGCCCATCTGTTTCCAATACGCACCGCTGCTTGCGGCAACATCGAGCAGAAGCTTCTTGCCAGCGTTTGCCAGCACGATGGGAATCAAATTGTTGTCGTTGACCGTGATCCAGGTGAATCCGCCCGGCCAGTCGATTTTCATCGACTTGGAACCGTGGGTCACGTGTTGTGTATCTTCGGTAAGTGTTGCGCCAGAGGAAGCAAACCCATCAAGGTTATTTTCAAAAGAGTAAAACGGGGTGGCCTTAGCTGCTACAGCTGCCACTCCCAGAGCCAGAAAAGCAAGGTTTCTTAGAGACTTCATTTCTTCTTGACCTCAGTGTCCTTTTATCTCCTCCACAACCATTTGGGAGGATGCAGAATGTCCGAATACATACTACACTGAATTTGGCTAAGATACGCAAGGTACTTTCAATTGTCTCGTAGTTGCTAGCGGTACTTTGAGGCAGATGTACGGCAAAACTGGCAATTTTCCCGGGGAAACATGATGCTATGAATGTATCGTAAGCCTGATCCGAGTGAGGGAACTACTGTAGCGAGCAGGCGCTCAAGGACCATACGAGACGTATAGCGGCCATAGACAATCGTTCTATGCGATACAATCTTGTCTTATTCACGAGACGGAAATCGTGCGGGCGCCATCGCTGGGGGTGCATACATGGAACGATGATTGAATTCCCGTCTTGGCAAGGTACTCGGCGGCGACCTGAGATTGGAAGTCTGCAATCGAATCCGCGTACACCAGTGCAACGCAGCTTCCGCCGAAGCCGCCGCCTGTCATCCGTGCTCCCGCGCAGCGTGGGTGGTTCCATGCAAGCTCTGCCATGATGTCTAGCTCGGGACAGCTCGCCTCGAAATCGAAGCGGATGCTGTTGTGAGCCGATCGCATCAGAGGAGCCAGTGCGGCAATGTCGCCTTTGTCGAGAGCAGCCTGGAAGTGCTCGACTCGCAAGTTTTCAGTGATGATGTGTCTGGCTCGGCGGTAACGAATATCTCCAAGATCTGACCGGAACGTCTCAAGCATTTCAAGATTCGCATCTCGAAGCTTGTTCACACCCAAGATCGAAGCTGCCTCCTCGCTTTCTCGCCGTCGGTCGTTGTATCCAGAGCCCGTGTGCTGATGCCTAACATGGGTATCGCAGATCACCACCGACAGTTTGTCCGGAAGCAGAGCGTGCTGCACTGAGATCGGGAGGCGAGTGTCTATTTTCATCGCCATGTGCTCTCGACCCATGATGCTGGCAGTTTGATCCATGATCCCGCATCGCATGCCCACAAACTCGTTTTCAACCTTTTGACCGGCAAGCGCCAATTCAATGTCCTCGATCGAAACTGCTCCAAGTTCCCGCCATAGAACGCCGAACGCCATTTCGATGGCTGCGCTGCTGCTCAGTCCGCTGCCGATCGGTAGATTTGAGACAACGGCTGCTTCTACGTTGGGCAACGAGCGACCCGAAAGGGCTGTCAATGCCCAAGCCATTCCCACCGCGTAGGACTCCCATCCTTTGCCAGGAGGGCTCATCGTTTTAACATCCCAACTGCCTGAGGTTCCTCGGTCGCTGGATGAAATGCGTGTCGGCCCATCTGTTACTCGCGCGGCCACCGCTACGTATCGATCAATCGCGATGGGGAAGACAAAGCCGTCGTGATAATCGGTGTGCTCGCCGATGAGATTGGCTCGACCGGGCGCCAGAGACAGGTGAGTGGCGTCCTTGCCAAACTCGGAACGGAAGTTGCGTGCAGCTTGTTCAAGCAAGGAATGCATGGGAATCTAAAGTTTGGCACCCACGCTGAGCCTCTTGCCCGCTAGGCCGAAAGTTCTTCTGGGAACATCGGATCGGCGACGTGGTCTACTTCTCCTCGCTCGACGTCGCGCGCCATGCACATGCAGTATTCGCGAAGAATTTCTTCCGGATCGTGCACCGCAGCATTCTTGAGACCTTCAATCACGCGATCTCGATAACTGGGCAACCATTCAGCTAGATGAAATGCTGCGTGATAGGCGGCACGTCTCCCAATTTTACTTGCTGATTTAAAACACTCCAGCAACGCCTCGCCTGCGGCTGGTGTGCAGATATGTCCACCCAATACCACTCCTGCTTTGTAGACAGCTCGCGCGTAGTCGTCCTCAGCATAGAACACTAGGTCTCTGATGGCACGAATTGCCTCGTTTTGGGAAGCTTCGGACGGACAGAAAGTTGGCAGATCTTCCAGCATGTCCAGCACCCCCCATTGCGCGCTTCGCCTGTATGGATGGATTGCGTCCCGCAGTACAGCGATCATCGGCGGTCCGAACTGGAACGGATTCGGAAAGGTCTCTATTGCGACCATCGCGTCATGGACGATGCTCCTGTCTTGTGCATAAAGGAGTTTCATCAGGCTGAGAGCATCAAGATCAGCCAGCTTGCCTTCAAATCGCCCAGCAAGTCCCAGAATTTGTGCGATTTCTCGCTGGCGAGCCAGAATGGGTTTCGCCATTTCGCCAAGCACCCTGATCACGTCTTCGCGGGTCTCGCCTCTGGCTTCGTGCCAAAGGTTATCGACCCTCCCGAACACGCCATACGGCGTTTCAGCAATTCGGATGGTGAAAGGTGAGTTTTCGAACTCAACGGCCTCGGTCTCAACGAAGGCATCTCCCTTAACGTGATACTCAAGGCTTATGGCGCGAGGGGGCCAGTGGAAGGGAACATAATGGCCCGGCTTGACAACCTTTGTGGTGCCCAGCCTTTCGGCATCAGCTTTGACGAATTCCATCAAAGCCGATGCCAAATCGAGGCCATTTTGATTGAGTGTCATCTCGTTCCTACTGGCTTAGTCACCACCCATGAGCGCGTCGAGCAGAGAACTGCTTCGTGATGGAGAGGAGCCGAAGTTGCCTTCGACTCGCGTGCGACTCACAAAGCGATCGATATTCGCCGACATGCCGATCAGGTGATTTCGGGTCGATTCGTCCACCTTACCCTTCAAAGCTGACTTGAAGCGGTTGTCCAACCTCAGAAGCCACGCATTTGCGGTTGCACGCACTTCATCGTGGATATAGCCAGCCGGTGCGCCCGCTTGGTCGATGAGTGCTTTCACCGCGTACTGCTGCAAATCGCGCCGAAGCGGAGCAACGCTGGACGTTCCAACTTCGCTGAACACCGCTTCCAGAATCGTGCGATAGTGCTCCGCCAAGGTGTAGGGCTGTGCGGACGTTGTCTTGAACTCGTTCTCCAAGATCCGCTCGTTGCGAGATGAACTGAGGAGAGACCCCAGAAGGCTTGAAGTAAGCCCCGAGAGGGTGGATCGAACCGGTGCGGTCCAGCCTGCTTGGAGAGGTGTCTGAGCGCCGTAATCGTAGCTCATGCTTTGGAGCACATTCTCGGGAATATCCAGCGATTTTGTGCTTAGCAATTCGCTCACAAGGAGATTAACGGCTCGTCGCTGGAGGTTGGCATCAACCGGTCGAAGCGTACTTCTCGCCCCAGGATCACCGAGGAATGCTCGACTGCCCTGAACTCCACCAATATAACGGGACAAGCTTGCGCCTTCTCGAAACGCCATTCGAGTTGAACCGAGGATGACTTTAGTCCGTTTGGCGAAGGATTCGCCGAACTTCGGCAAATTCTTCACAGCCGATTGACGAACGCGTCTGTAAAACTCAAGATCGACCTTCGTCACTTCGACAGGCTGCGACCCAGCATCGAACAACTGAACGTACGGGTCAACCGAATCCGCATCTTCATCAGTCATGAATTCCAAGCCGTGTTGCGACTCCTTGGACGCAATTTGCTTGAGAGCCGGGACCTCGCTTTCGGGAGATGTGCCCGAAATCTGTGAATACCCGTAGTAGACAGCGTGCATGTCGTAGGGGCCAGGCGTCCAGGTGTAGAACTGGCCTCCGCCCATCGAAAGAGCCACCGGATTTGACGGTGTGTAGTCCATTTGTGAGCCGCTCACGCCCTGAGCAAGGACGGTTGCTGGATCGCCCAACTGCTTGACGTCGAGGTTGGTGCTGGCTACGAAGTTGTGACGCAGTCCGAGGCAGTGACCCACCTCGTGGGCGATGACGTGTGAAATCAACTGGTCGGTGTACTCCTTTACTGCCATCCGTGAACCGGTTGCTTCCAGAAGTGAGAGGTCATAGCGGGCTCTTTCTGCGAGCCTGCTCTCGTAATCGCACGATATCCCCGTGAGTCCAGAGCCTTTGAACGCAGCATTCCAGCGATCTCGAAGCGGGTTCGAGAATCCCCAAAGGTAGTTGAAGGTCCGGATGCCCAACGGATCACGGTCGTTGCGGGTCAACTGGGAATCGTTCAGGGCATTCGACGCGGTCGTCGACCAAATAAGGCTCTCATGCTCTTGTTTGCCCGCCATGATCCAAGACATATCGGAGTTCACGGAAGCGTTGAGAATCTGGCCAGTGAACGGATCGGTTCGGAACAGGGCAATTGCTCCATCGCTGCCGTCCGTGATGGTGAATCGGATTACGTTGTATCGAGGATCGGCGTGATCGTACTCGTCGCCCAGAGTCTCGGCATCGACAACCTGAAAGGCATTGGAGATCCCAGCCTTTTCGAACGC
This sequence comes from Armatimonadota bacterium, assembly GCA_018268255.1. GTDB lineage: Bacteria > Armatimonadota > Fimbriimonadia > Fimbriimonadales > Fimbriimonadaceae > UBA2391. Next base: position 95,677 of record JAFDWX010000002.1, read on the forward strand.
TGAATTCCAGCTGAGAACCGCACGGCGGACGTCGTCGCGGTAGTCCTTGGGAATCGACCTGTCAAGAACCCAGACCACAGGTTTCACTGGATCGCTTACCTTAGCTTTGGGGTCTTTCTTCCGAAGGTCCCACCGCATGATGTAGCGCTCCGTGTGATCATCTTCCAAATAGCGCTTGAGTGAGTAGAAATCTTGGGTGAAATAGCCAACTCGGGAGTCGGCGATTCGCGGCATGTAACCGGTCTGGGGTTGATTGTAAAGAGCAAACGTGACCTTAACTGGAGCGCTCTTGGGGTTCTCAAGATTGGTGCCACCCATTCCAAGGAGCGCCATCAGAGCGGCCATCTGGCTGTTGCCCGCGCCCTGTTGGAGAAAGTGCAGTTTCATCCGAACGACCGTGAAGTCGGACGAACCCTTGATCACGTCGGGCGTCACCTTATCTCGGTCCAGGGTGTAGGTGCCTCCCAAACCGGTGCTTACAATCTGACCGAGGTTAAACGTCTCACCCTGAAATAGGGTGCTGACATTGACCAGAAGGAGCTTCTTTTCTGGGTTGAATTGTTCGATGCGATAGTCGCCCAGAATCGCTTCAGGAAAGGCAAGCTTGCTGGCTTCGGCATAGGGCGAGTCTGGTGTCCATCGGTACTTGGTATTGGGCCGTACCAGGTGTAGATGGTCCTCGCCAAACCGGTCAAATCGGAAAGGCGCGACCGCAAGATCGTCACCGATAGGTAGTCCGAATTGCGATCCCGTCGAAACCCCCGTTTGAAACGCTGCCTGCAAGTACCAGAGCTTTCCAACTTGGCCCTCGGGCACTTCCATAAGGATATCCTTGCCCTTCCTAACATATAGGGTGAATGCTCCGGAGTACTTCGGAAGATCCTTGATCGCTTTTTCGTACTCCACCGTTTTGGGATCTTTCTTAGGTTCTTCCTTCTTAGGTTCTTCTTTCTTCGGCTCCTCCTTCTTATCCGCCGGTTGGCCGTCGACCTTCTTAGGATCCGCTGTTTTGTCCTGATGGAAGGCTAGCGATCGAGCATCGCTGTTCGAGAAAGATTGTGCGGAGATGCCAAGGGGAAGTGCGATGGCAACGGCGAGAATCAATGTTCTGGGGATCATATCGGCTTCTGGGTTCTGCTGAATGTACGTCTCCCGCCTATTGACGGTGACGGATACCGGCGAAATACACGAAAACTGGATCGTTCTGGATTACGATGAATCCAGAACGATCTATTATAGGCATCGGCGGAAAGTGCCCGCATTTTCCGGGGGCTTTTCAACAGAATCGCTAGCTAGACCGGGGCAGTTCCGAAAATACTGAGCCCAGCTTTGTCCCAATCGGCCAGAAAGCGCTCTAATCCCAAGTCCGTGAGGGGGTGCTTGAACATCATTTCGAGGATCTTCAGTGGCATTGTTGCCACGTGAGACCCGGCTTCCAAAGCTTGGACGACATGAAGCGGGTGTCGAATCGACGCGGCCAAGACTTCGGATTCATACCCGTAGGTTTCGACCATCCGGACCGTGTCGGCCACAGCGCGCATGCCGTCATCGGAGATGTCGTCCACGCGTCCAACGAAATTCGAAATGTACGTTGCCCCAGCCTTTGCAGCCAAGAGCGCTTGCGAAACGCTGAAGACCAGCGTCACGTTGGTTTTGATCTCTCGTTGAGTCAGTTCTTTCACTAATCGAATACCGGGCTCAATGAGTGGAACCTTGACGACAATTTGTGGGTGCCAGCTCGAAATCTCAAGCGCCTCTTTCAGCATCGTGTCGTAGTCGGTTGCGACAACCTCCGCACTGATATCTCCTCCGGGCACCAATTCGCAGATTTTCAGGACAGTTTCGCGGAAACCCTTGCCGGTCTTTGCAATCAGCGTTGGATTTGTGGTGACACCATCCAAAATCCCCCATTCAGCGGCACGACGCACTTCTTCCAGATCGCCAGTATCGACAAACAGCTTCATAGTGTTCGCGAGTTTACCGGTTGTGGGATCAGGTGACGAGGTGATCGTGGGTGGTGGGCCAAAGGGAAGCGTTCGTTTTGAGGTCGGCAACGCAAAGCTTTGAGTTTCCTTTGGGGGAGATTCGTATGCCTTCTGCCGTGAGCAGCGACGCATGGTGCGACGTCCCCCCGGGGAGCCGATCGTTCAGCGTGCCGTCATCTCGCACGACTCGCCAGTATGGAGTGATATCCTGCACGCCTTCTAGCCGATCTTCCTCGGCAGCTTCCGCAGTGAGCCTCCAAAAAATTCCGCTGCAAAGGGGGCAGGAAATGTCCGCGCCCGACCTTCTGGCAAGCTCCTTTCGAAGTGCACCGAACGTGCGAACCTCACCTTTTGGTATTTCGCGAATCATCGCATCCACTTGCAAAGGAGTAGGCACCAAAAAAGTGCCGATTCCCCATTCTCGATGCTTGGACGCCGGAATGGGTTTGATCTCCGGCTTCCTATCGATGCATAGCTTTTCGCGCGCAGATTTTTTACGGTTCATGGGTCCCTATCTCCAGTTTTACAGCAAACCCTGGATTTGATCCGCGAACCGATGTTTCCGCTAGGCCGTTCCGAACAAACGGTCACCGAAATCGCCGAGTCCTGGAACGATATATTTGTGATCGTTCAGGTGCGAATCGACCGCTGCGGCATAGATCGGCACGTCCGGGTGGTCGCCTTCTACTTTGTCGATTCCCTCGGGAGCAGCGATGATGCAAGCGTACACAAGAGGATTTGCGCCAGCAGATTTGCAGACCGAAAGCGCTTGGCTCGCAGACCCGCCGGTGGCTAACATGGGATCGACACAAATCGTGTACCGATTTCGCAGATCTGGAAGTTTGGTGTAGTACGACCGAGCGATGGCAGTAGTCTCGTCCCGCTCCAGCCCTACGTAGCCCACGGCAACGTCGGGGAACAGGTCGAGCGCACTCTCCATCATGCCGAGTCCTGCTCGAAGAACCGGCACAATTGCCAGACCCTGTGAAAGTTGAGATTCTGTGGTTTCTTGAACTGGAGTCTCCACGGTCCACGGTTCCAACCCCATGGATCGAGTTGCTTCCAAGATGATCATTGCCGAAAGCGCGCGACTCATATGCCTAAATGCGGCGGTGCTTGTGGTTTTGTCGCGCAAATTCGAAAGCAAATGTTTGGCCAAGGGATGATCGACAACGATGACAGCCATCAACCGCATTATACGGGTTTGCGGGTATCGTGACAGTCCATCTGATGCAATCACAGTCGTCGCTTGCTGGGGTCATTTTGGCTGCGGGTAAAGGAACCCGAATGAAATCGGATCTACCCAAGTGTCTCCACACGGTCTGCGGACTCCCCATGGCCGAATTGGTGGGGCGCGCCATGCACGAAATCGGCATCGCTAAGCCGGTCGTCGTGGTGGGCCACAAGGGGGAATCGCTCCAAGCGGCCCTTGATACCGATCGATACGACTTTGCTTGGCAGAATGAGCAATTGGGCACCGCGCACGCCACGATGATGGCTGCTCCGATGTTGGACGGCAAATCCGGCTCCGTTGTTGTTTCGCCAGGCGATGTGCCGCTGCTTTCCGCCGAAGCCCTTCGCGAACTGGTCACCAAACACCACGACTCTGGCGCAAAGGCCACGATCGGCACGTGCATTCTCAACGATCCTTCAGGCTACGGGCGGATCATCCGGGACTCGGACGGAAAAGTTTGCGGAATCGTGGAGCATCGAGATGCCTCCCCCGAAGAGCGGAAGATCTCCGAGATTAATTCAGCGGTCTATTGCTTTGATTCGGAAACATTGCTTCGCCTATTGCCGACCATTGAGCCCAACAACGACCAAGGAGAGTTCTATCTCCCAGACGTCATCAAGAAAATCTACGACGAAGGCGGTTTGGTCGAAACTCTGGTTTACGACGACTTCTTCGTATTTCAGGGTGTCAATGATCCGTGGCAGCTCGCCATGGCTGGAAAAGAGCTTCGGACTCGAATCCTGAAGCACCACGCATTGCTCGGGACACTGATCGTCGATCCGGACACGACATATATCGGCGCAGATGTGAAGATCGGCTCTCAAACAGTCATCCATCCCATGACCACCCTAGAAGGAACCACAGTCATCGGTTCCAACTGCCATATCGGTCCGCTCAGCGTGCTTGTTTCCAGTGTCGTCGGCGATGGCTCGACGGTCTTAATGAGCCATGTCAATCGAGGTGAAATCGGCGAAGACTGCCGAGTTGGACCCTACTCCCATATTCGGCCGAAGTCCAAAATCGGGAACCACTGCAAAATCGGAAACTTCGTTGAGCTTAAGAACGCTGCTCTAGGAGATTCGGTTGCCGCAGGTCATTTGGCGTACGTCGGCGATGCGGTCGTCGGCTCAGGGACCAACGTCGGTGCCGGTACAATTACCTGCAACTATGATGGTGTGGACAAGCATATGACCCACATCGGAGAAAACGTCTTTGTTGGATCGAATTCAACTCTGGTAGCTCCAGTGGCTATTGGAGATGGCGCTTACGTGGGTGCAGGCAGCGTGATCACGAACAGCGTCGCTGCGGATGCGCTCGCGCTGGGGCGAGCGCGACAAGTGGAGAAACCAGAATGGGCATCACGACGAAGGAAGAAGAGGCAACAGAGCGGATCATGAACGGGGAAATGGAGGGAATGAAGCTCTTCTGCGGTAACGCACACCGAGAGCTGGGGTTGCGCGTGGCGGAGCACCTCAACATTGAGCTTGGGCAGATAACGTCGACACAGTTTAGTGATGGCGAAATTAGGGTCCTCGTCGATGAGAGTGCGCGAGGAAACGACATCTTCCTCATTCAGCCAACGTGCCATCCCGTCAACGATACGCTGATGGAGCTTTTGGTGATGTTGGACGCCTTCCGACGGGCCAGTGCCCGCCATATCACCGTGGTGATGCCTTATTACGGATATGCGCGCCAGGACAAGAAAATCAAACCTCGTGAGCCGGTCACCGCGAGGCTCGTTGCCGACCTGATTACGGTCGCGGGAGCCCAGCGAGTCGTGTGCGTCGATCTCCACGCAGAACAGATTCAGGGCTTTTTCGACATGCCCGTGGACCATCTCTACGCTGGTCCCATTATTGGGGACTTCCTTTTGCGAGAAGGCTTCGACAATGATGACGTGGTCGTGGTGAGCCCCGATGTCGCTGGTGTGAGTCGAGCAAGATCCTTGGCCGAAATGCTCCACACTCCGATCGCGATCATCGCCAAGAGACGCCCTGAGCCCAACAAGGTCGATATCGTCGAGATTATCGGTGACGTCAACGGAAAGACGTGCGTCATGATCGATGACATGTGCGATACGGGTGGCTCGGTGATTATGGGTGCCGAGGCTCTCAAAAAACGCGGCGCCCGAGAGGTCATCGTCACTTGTACTCACCCGGTGCTCAGCGGAAATGCGGCGCAGCGTATCCAGGATTCGGTGATCTCGAAGTTCATTTGCACGGACACACTTCCCATTCCCGCCGCGAAAATGGTGCCGAAGATGAAAATCCTACCGATCGCTCCACTGGTCGGGGAAGCGATCCGGCGGATCCACCTTAACGAATCGGTAAGCACATTGTTCAAGGAATGGCGATAGAGGGCGTTGAGCCACTGGAGTGGACCATCAGAGTGGGCAACGAGGCGGCCGGTAAGCGAGTCTTCGTACTGATCATGGCTTTGGGAGCTGGACTGGCTGGGTTCCTCCTGTTGCGGTCACCACTGGCTGGAATTGCGGGCACGGTTTTGATCCTTGCCAGCGTCTCGGAGGTGTTTTTGCCGCAGCGCTTCCGTCTTGATTCGCAGGGAGCCTCTGCGAAGGTGGGATTGTCTATGACAAACATCCCGTGGCAGGACGTTAAGAGGCTATGGGAAGATGAGAAGGGGGTATTGCTCTCTCCCTTTGCGGAAAAGCACCGCATGAACGCCTTTCGAGGGGTCTATCTTAGGTTCGACAGCAACCGAGACGCCGTATTGGCTAAAATTCGCACACTCTGGGAAACGAATGGAACAGTTTTGGACCGAAGCGCTGAGTGAAGACAAAGCGGATGCGCTACTGACCAAAGTCGCTGATCAAATCAAGCGGCGCAAAATGGAAGTGCCTGCTGTTTTCTTCCTGGAAATGCACAAGCCTCTGGCGAATGTCGGGGCGAGCGCAACCTTAGCATTTTCTCCCTTTATCATTCCATTCATCGGATTTGACGCTGTGAACGACTATTCGAATCTCATGCGCAAACGCGAGAATTGGGAACGACTAATTCAATTGTTAGAGGATAAGACGACGAAGTCTGCCCTCGAGGAGCCATCTGCCTAATGCAGTATTACGACAAAGGTTGGTTTGGGGTGCTTGCGACGGTCCTCGTCGTGGGATTTATCCTTGTCATGATCCAACGGGCCAAGCGGCACGAAGGGAACTTGTTTATTCGGCGAATTGCCGGCTTGAACGCGATCGACGAGGCGATAGGCCGCGCGACTGAGATGGGTCGCCCAGTGGTGATGGTCCCCGGTATTGGCGGACTCGACGCGATCGCTGTTCAGGCGATCAACATCTTCGCCAAGGTTTGCCAAACAGCAGCGCGATTCGCCACTCCGATCAAGCTGTGTTGCGCCGATCCGGCCGTATACGCGGTGGCGCAGGAGACAATCCGGGACGTGTATCAGCGCGAGGGAGTTATCGAGCGCTTCGAGACCGACTCGGTGCAATTCGTTAGTGATCGCCAATTTGCGTTTGCCGCGGGCGTAGCGGGCATCATTCAGCGTGAAAAAGTTGCTGCTGCGTTTTTCCTCGGTGCATTCTTTGCTGAATCGCTCATTTTTGCAGAATCGGCCAACGCGATGGGTGCGATTCAAATAGCTGGCTCCACGCAAACGACGCAGACGCCGTTTTTTGTTGCCGCGTGCGACTACGTCTTGATTGGCGACGAATATTACGCGGCGAGCGCCTACCTAACTCGCGAACCGATCCTTATCGGCAGCCTGTTGGGTCAAGACTACTCAAAGATTTTCTTTGCCGCGCTGATCACTCTTGGCTTCATCACTGTTTCGTGCGAACGAAGCTTCACCAAAGCGACCGGCGAATTCAAAGAGGGCAAATGGGTTGCTCTAGAAAAGGAGCGCACCAAAGGTCCGGGCGACACTTTTATGTCTATGTGGTTTAACCCCCAATCCATCCCTGAAGCAGAGAGCAAAGTCGAGCGGCCCCAACGCGAGAAGAACTGGTGGGAAGAAGGCGGCGGTGATGCTGCTCCGGCTGCGGGAGGTGGCGAATGAACCTTTTGGCTCTGCAATGGAGCTTCCGGCCGGAAGACTCCACTAAGTGGACCTACCTCATCGTCGCCGCAATCATCGGCTTTGCGTTTATGTTTGCGTTGAGTCGCGTTCCGACGCGTATGCGACGAGTCGTGGTTGGGACGTTCACATTCCTTTCCGGTCTGTTCTACGTTCTGCTTTACATTTGGCCGCAACCGATCGACAAAAAGCCTCTGGATATTCCCCAAGGTCCCGTCGAATCTGTTGGATTCCTTCTGCAGGATATGGTTCCGGTGGTCAAGGACTTCACCAGTATCCTCACCGCGTTCCTACTGGGACTGGGCGTGTACTCGCTACTCCGAGTTCATATTGGAAGGGTCGCCCGCCGCCAGCGAGACTGGCAATACTCAGGCCTCCTGCTGCTCTGCATGGCCACCATGCTCACGATCGGCTACTGGGACTTCTTTATGCAGTCCGCCAATAAGGCAGTCGACTACAGCGATCGCGCCAACTGGACCACGGCTCAATACGGCTTTGATTTACTGTTCGACGGAATGCTGCAGCAAATGGACGCGGCAATGTTTTCCATCATCGCGTTCTTCATCCTTTCGGCAGCCTACCGGGCCTTTCGAATTCGGTCGATTGAAGCGACGATCATGCTGGGGACGGCTTTGATTCTCATGTTGAGTCTGATGGGAATTGCAAGCTACTTTACAGACTGGCTGTTCGTTCAGAAGCTCGCGGGAGGGAACGCCAACGCGTTTGTCGGAAATTTCACCCTGGCCGAAATATCGAACTGGATTAAAAATAACTTCCAAGTTCCCAGCTTGCGAGCGATGGAGTTTGGGATCGGAATCGGAGCGCTCGCAATGGGACTGCGAATTTGGCTTAGCCTGGAGCGGGGAGGAGTAAGCGCATGAGCCAACCAGAACGCAATTGGGTGGAGAAACTTTCGGGTGCCAAGCCCACCACTCTCTATATGCTTTTGATCGTCGTCAGCGCGATCTTCCTGTTCATCAAGTATCAAATCCCGGTCAAGCCGGATCCTGAATCTGTTGATCTTTACGCGAGGTTGGCGACGTTGCCCAAGGACAGGCCCGTTCTGGTGCAAAGCGACTGGACGAACTCGTCGCGAGGCGAGAGCGCGGGCCAGTTCGAAGCTCTCATGCGGATCCTGATGGACAACGAAATCAAGTTCGTGATCTATAGTGCTGCCGATCCTCAGGCGCCTCAGGTGGCTCGCAATGTCATCCGATTCATCAACGAGGAGCGAAAGGCAGAAGGGAAGGCACCCTACAAGGTCTGGGAGAATTACCTGGACTGCGGCTACTTCCCGAATGCGGAAGGCATGGGCCAGGCGATGAAAGCCAACCTGCGCAATGCCTTCAGCAACAAGAAGAACCGAAAACCGGACGGAACCGACGCCGACATCTGGGAAAGCCCGGTTCTCGCTGGGGTGAAATCGATCAAGGACATTCCGCTCTTGGTAAACGTGACCGCCAGCGCCACCATCGACGTTCTCATCGAACGTCTGGGAGGGCAAGTCAATCTCGGATTGATGTGCACCGGAGTTATGTCGCCCCAAATGGTCCCGTACTATGCTTCCGGTCAGCTCAAGGGATTATCAGGAGGACTTAAGGGTGTTTACGATCTCGAATGGATGATGAACTACGGCATCCGCGGAGATCAGGTGCCCAACGACCCGAGTCTCCCGAACCGCGCCGTCTGCAAGTCCAACTCGACCATCGATGTCAAGCCCTTGCAGGGGACCACGTTCTCGCGAGGGGCTTCCTACTATTTGTCATTGCACGCAGCGCTCACGCTGATGATCCTAGCGGTTGTAGCCGGCAACCTATCGCTGATCTCGGCTCGGATTAAGGCGAGGAAGGGCTAACCATCATGTATGAAAAGATAAAACTGCTCATCGGCGCGGTGGCAACGATCGGCCTCTACAGCGTTCTCTACCGGGAAAACAAGTTCTACCGGTTCGTAGAGCACATGTTCCTTGGCCTTGCCGCGGGTTACACCCTCGTGGCCGTTTGGAAGGAAACTCTGAAGGTCCAATGGTGGGATCGCATGGTGGGGACAGCAGGCGATGCTGGCAGCCCGGGCACTCCAGGTTTCTGGGCCTTCATGTTCCTGCTTCCCATCGGCATGATGGGCTACATGGTCTTCAACAAGAAGCACAACTGGATGAGCCGAATACCCATTGGAATCATCCTGGGATTTTGGTCTGGACAGCAGGTACAGATATTCTGGAGCAAATGGGGCGGCCAGTTGTTTAACTCCATGAAGCCCTTGATTCCGACGGGCGGAGCTTTCGTGCCGTCGACGGATGGATTGACTCCGGAGCAGATGGCAGAAGTCGGTCGGACGGTGTACGTCAGTCAGGCTGTGAACAACATCATCTTCACCGTAACCATCCTTTCCGTCCTCAGCTACTTCTTCTTCAGCTTCGAACTTAAAAACAAGTTCATGTTGGGGATGAACAAAACCGGACGGTGGCTCTTGATGATCGGCCTCGGTGCCATTTTTGGTTCGACTGTTATGGCTCGATTCGCGCTTGAAATCGACCGGATGAGCTTTATCTTTGTGGAGCTTGTGAAGGCACTCCGCACCTAATCGGAGCGTGGCCGAACAAACCGTAACTGCGCTCGTAGTCAGTCGCCGGGATAGCGGAGAATCCGACCGGCGACTGACGCTGTTAACTAGGGAGCTTGGCCGGGTCGAGGCAGTCGCCAAGGGTGCCCGCAAGGGCGGCTCAAGGCTTGCGGGAAGCTCTGAACCGCTCGTGTGTGGGCAATATCAGCTTGCTCCCGGAAGACAGACCACCTTCATCACCCAGGTTCAAGTCCACACCTCATTCCCGGGTCTTCGGGCAGACTACGAAAGGCTGACCCTTGCATTGGCCCTCACTCAGGCTGTGGCCGCATTCGCCGAAGACCCGACACTTGCAGCAGAGAATTTCGATCTTCTATTAAGAGGGTTGAACCTATTGGAGCACCATTCCAATCCCCTTCTGGTGTGGCTGTGGTCGATGCTTCATGCACTCGAACTAGAAGGTGTGATGGCGTCCTTCCTAGAGTGCGTTGATTCAGGCGAGCAGATCCGCGAAAATCCGGTGCTCGTATCTCCAACGGCTGGGGGCCTGGTTTCCAGGGCTGCGGCGAACCAGTATGTCGATGCCTATCCAGCCCTCGCCGAGGCTTGCATCGGGTTGGGGAAGCTTGCGGAACTCAACTCGCCTCCGAATGTGATGAAGCACGCGAAAGAGGCATTTTTTGTGCTCGCACCCATTGTGCGGTACCAGGCCCACAAAAACCTACCCGCTATGGATGCCGCATCCAAATTGGTTCAAGAGCTTCCTTAGCTGCCTTTTTGCGACTGCATGTAGAAGTAAATGCAGACGCCCACCACGATGAGGCCGAGAATCGTTGCGATCAGGACCTTCCAGAAGCTGATTGGTGCGGACCCTTGAACTTCGCCCGTTCGGCCGTTGACGAGGACCTGATACGGCTTGGTCCGGTAACGATAGGCTCCCGAATACATCGGCAGCAACAAGTGCTTGAATGTGCAGTTGAGATACTCTGTCGATTTCGAGTGAATCTGCTGCTCATCGCCCCCGATATCGGCACAGATTGCCGAGTCGATTCCTGGCTGCATGAACGTCTGCGCCGTGGCCCACCCAGATTTGAGGTCGATGTCATACAGCTGAGTCTGGAAACCTGCTACGAAGCTCTCTGTGTAAGGTGCAGCTGCGGCCAAATCCCAGTTCTGAAGTCTCTGACCGTACTTCATCGGGATCTCCTGGCTTGCAAGAACGAGAACGTCGTCGAAAGGCACTTCTACCGTGCCCGAGGCTGGGTACCACCGCGTCTTCATCACCTGGCGAGTTCTGGTTACGGATTGGCCGTTCTCGGTGGTTGTGTAGGTCTCGGTTTCCCAGTAGTGCTCACCTCTGGCACCTGTGTAGTGGGTGATGGTGTACGAGTCGAAAGTCCAGTAGGGGATATACATCCCGCGAAGTTTGCCTTCCTTAAGCGCGAGCTTCTTTAGGTCATTCGGTGCCCAGAATCTTGACCCGAGCCAATCATTCATTTTGGCTCTCGCTTGGAGATCTGTCAGGAGGAAAGGAAGGACGCCGTTCGGTGGAATCCTTGAGCCTTTCGTTGTCTCTTGGACTACTTCGGACCCACAGAATGGGCACTCTTGCGTTGCTCGGTTTTCGTGCGCGGTAAATACTGCTCCGCATCCTTTGCACCGCAATTGCTGCGCTTCTACAGGTTCTGGCGTTAACTCCTGCTTGTCGAAATAGGCTTCTAGCGGAAGCTCGTCAACGGTGGCTGTGCTGGGAGCTATGTTCTGCTCGAATCCGCAATAGGGACAGACCATGTGGGTGGTCCCGGGCTTGAACTGGAGTTCAGCCCCACATTGCGCACATGGAAATCGAACTAGAGCGGTCGACAACTTCGGTTATTCTTGAGCACAAGTCGCCGGGAGCGGGGAACCCGGAGAATTCCCCGCCTATCCCGGACGCGGTAAGAGACATCCGACATTTACTGAGGAGGAAGCGGCGGCGGAACGCTTCCGAAAAGTGCCTTGATGACATCGACTTCAGAGGCTTTCTTCCACTCGGGCATTCCTGCAGTCCAAACCAACGTGTCTGGATGGAGCGTACTGCCGATCATTCCTTTGAGCTGGTCCACCGTGAATGGTCCGTGCTGGGATCCATCGATAGCCAAATGGAACTGCACTCCGGCTGGGACCGGAGGAGGAGCTTGTCCCCCTGCTGCCGGCTGATTAAAGGCTCCTTGCATTGCCTGGCCCATGGCCGCACCAACTCCCATCCCGATGCCAGCCGCGCCCAAGCCACCGGGATTTTCGGCTGCTTTTTCCATGGCATTGGCCGCTTGGAACTGCGTGTAGGCCTGAAGATTGCCCACTGCACCCATGCTGGACCGCTTATCGATGGCGGCTTCCACTTCCTCGGGCACGGAGACGTTCTCGATTCGGAAGTTGAGGAGTTCGATGCCGACTTCCTTCATTCCCGGAGCAACTGAATCGAGAAGTGTCGCTCCAAGATCGGAATATTTGGCGGCCAAGTCGATTACAGGAATCTGGGCTTTGGCAACGCCCTCGGCAAACGAGGAGACGATCTGGTTGCGAATATGCTCCTGGACCTCCTCCACGGTGAACTGCCAATCGGTTCCAGCCAATTCGCGAAGGAACGTGGCGGCGTCGCAGACCCTCATGGCATAGGTTCCAAAAGCTCGGACTCGCACGATGCCAAAATCCTGATCCCGCATCATTACGGGATTGGATGTGCCCCACTTGAGATCCGTAAATCGCTTCGTATTGACGAAATACACCTCGGCCTTGAACGGACTGTTGAATCCGTATTTCCAGCCTTTCAGGGTCGTGAGAATCGGTAGGTTTTGGGTCTCGAGTTCGTATCGGCCCGGCTCAAAAACGTCGGCGATTACGCCTTCGTTGACAAACACAGCAACTTGAGACTCTCGGACGGTGAGTTGAGCACCATATTTAATCTCGTTGTTGTGTCGCTCGAAGCGATAGACGATAGTGTCTTGGGTGTCGTCGAGCCATTCGATAATATCGATGAACTCGCCCCGGATTTTGTCAAAAATGCTCATCGGTTGGAGACTCCTGCCACGTGCATTATACGGAGGAATCGCTCCTGGGGTTTAGTGGGCCCAATTTGGGCTAAACTTTCAGGAAATGGTGAAAACTCACATCCGCCTTGGCCACTCGCCAGATTCCGACGACGCGTTCATGTTTTGGGGCTTGGCGAAGGGCCAAGTTCAGTCTGATCTGGAATTTGAGCACATCCTTCGCGATATCCAAACCTTGAACGACTGGGCGCGCGAAGGCAAGCTGGAATCCAGCGCGGTGAGCGTTCACGCCTTTGCCTATGTCGCGGACAAGTACGCGCTCCTTCGGCACGGTGGGAGTTTTGGCGAGGACTACGGTCCGATGATTATCGCGAAGCGTCCCCTATCGACCGACGAGCTTCGCGACACGGTGATTGCTGTCCCAGGGATCCTGACGAGCGCCTATCTGCAACTTAATTTGTACTTCGACGAGTTGTTTGGCGCGGGTGTCAAGCCGAAATTCGAAGTGGTGCCTTTCGACGAGATCATTCCTGCTGTTCAGGCAGGGAAGTACGAGGCGGGACTCATCATTCATGAAGGTCAGCTCACCTACGAGCGCGAAGGCATGGTTCAGATTGCCAACTTCGGCGAATGGTGGCAGAAGAAGACGGGATTGCCGCTTCCCCTGGGTGTGAACGTGGTTCGCAAAGACCTTGGACCCGACGTCGTAACCGAGGTAAGCCGGTGCATGCGGGAGAGCATCTCAGCTTCGCTGACCCACCGGGCAGAAGCGCTGGAATACGCTCTGCAGTTCGCGCGAGGGATGGATACGCCGACGAGCGATGAGTTCGTGGGAATGTACGTAAACGAGCGAACTCTGGACATGGGCGATGCTGGAGTGAAGGCAATCAAACTGCTCCTGAGCGAGGGTGCTCGAATCGGCTTGGTTCCCGCCGTGGAAGTCGAAGTCGTGGACTAAGCCTTCTCTTTTTCCTCTGATTGGCATTCGGCTGGGTCTCCCCCTAAATCCCCCTCAACGCGCTTCGCTTGCGAGGGGGACTATCTTGGTTGACCCATCCTAGATTTGAGCGGGCTGTTCAGGGCCTAATCGTCAACCCGATGCACTGTTGCCCATATATTGCGATGCGCATCCAGGTCTCGAATCTGCTTGCGAGCATGGACGGCATCAAGATAGACCGTAGCAACTTCATGCGGACGGAGACTGACTTCAATCGAAGATCTGGATCCTGAGGAGACTTGGAGTTCTTTAAGGGAATTCCCGAGCAGATCGCACTTTTTGGCCCATTCGACCGGGCCAGGGACCTCAATCGTGGCTATGCCGCCAGTCCCCTCTAGTTCGACAATACGGACGATAATGGGGCGATTTTGGTCGATGTCAAGCGATTCTCGATAAATCGCCAGCGGGACAGCTACATCGCTTTCTACTGAAATCCCCGCGAATTTCTTCCCATTCGTCTTGGTTACTAGGCGATCGTAGAGGGACGTTCGCAGTTCTCGGCAGTTTGCCTCTCGGGCCACTTTCCACTTTTGAACTCGAGAGAGGTTCTGATATGGGAGGAGCAGGATGCTGGACGACAGCGACATGGTTGCGAAATGCTCGTCCCATGGGTCGTTCGTGAGGATCACGAGTTCCAACACGTTGTCCGACCAGAAGCCCTGCATATGCCCATGGTGGATCACCAACAGACCGTCATTTTCAGTGAACTTCAAGTCGATGTAGGTTTGCGAAAGGAACCCGTTGGTGGACTCTTCGAACCATTGGGGGCTGGTCATCCAATCCCCCTCGGGATACTTGCGGGTCATGGTCGGGAATATCTCCAAAGGCGCAACTTGGCACGGAAGGTCCACCTCGGCACCCTGGACTTCAGGTTTGATTGGGATTCTCAAACGGACACTTGAGTTGAGTCCGGGATCAATCCGACATTTTGGTTCGGGATTATTCAGGCGCTCCGATAAGTTCCGATTGCCGCTTGAGAACTCTATTGCCAGAGCATCTCCGTCCAGAGCTGAGCTATAGGACACACCCACTTCCGAATCGGCCTGAAGATCCATTAAAGTCAGCGAAGGCTGGGACCGATCTAGTGGAGGATTATTGAGAACCTCGATCTGGCCGGCAAGAATCCCCTCAGGGCGCCAGTCTGGTGCGATTTGGGAGAGATCCTCTTTTGCCGTGAGAATGAACTGTGGTGGAATGGCAAAGGGTTTGCTGTTGATGTAGTCCCCGCTTTGCACAACTTCACGCCAACCAGATGCGGGAATGTTGCCGTGGTGTGTCTTCACCTTCCAGGGGAGCGGGTTGATGGATACCTGGCTGTTCAAATTCACTGACCAGTGTTCGGCCAGTCGCTTGGTCAGGTTTCTTGCCAGCCGGGACGCCATCTCTTGCTGGGTCTGTCCAATATCTCCGCAGAGGCCTTCGCACTCGTCATTGTCGTGGTGTTGAGAAGCAAGGAGTTGTCGCCAGGCTTCCTCCAATTCCCAACTCGGATAGACATCCCACCGCGGATAGGGGCGACCCATGAGAGAAGCGGTGACGCTCAGGTTCTCGGCGGCCAGCAGCTCTTGCTCAGTTTCGAGGGCTCTTTTGCGGAGTTGGTCGCCGTTCTTACCCAGCGTCATTCCGTGCCAAACGTCCTTGAGACTGTAGCTTCGACTCGGGATATTGGCGTCCTCTCGAACCATGGCGAGGAAATCGGAAGGCAGGACCGGGATGACCTCGAACCGAGGATCATCCATGAGCTTCTTAATTTGGGGGATGAGGAGTTCGGATCGGCACATCCAATCAGGGCTGGGCATGAGCTCCACCCATTGCTGAATGAGCGGCGGGCGGCCCGAGGCCTCGCCCTCCCCAGCGTCGCCTTCGGCTCGCTGGGGCTGCGCCCCGCCCGCCGAATCGACTCCACTTTCCATCACCGCCTGGGGACCCAGCTCTGCAAGTTGATTCAGCAGAATCTCAAAATCCTCGGGCCATTGATGGAGGTTGAGCTTATTCCGAGTCGAGGCCAGAATCTTCGTTCCGTCGGGAGCCGTCCACCAAACCGCAGGTGTGGTTTCAAACGGAATGTGCGGAGTGTGCCAAGTCCACTGGAAAAAGAGCGATGCAGCTTGATATCCGGCAAGATTGAGCAGCTGCGGGAGTTGCGGGAAGAAATAGAATTCCTCTTCCCAGAACATGGTGGGTGCGGAACCGAGTTGCTTTTGGCAGGCCCTTACGCCGTAGATGAGCTGTCGGCAATTGCTTTCCGAACCTTGAAAAAGACCGTAGGGCTGTCCGTACGAACCCCCGGCGACTTCGATCTGGCCATTTGCGATGGATGTTCGAAGCTCAGAAAGCGCCTCGGGGCATTCGACAGCCATTTTCTCGTACCCGACGGCATCGAAGTTCACGCCGCCTTTGGCTCCGGTGGCCTGGCACATCGCGATCATGTCGCGCGTCGATCCTGGGAGGACGTCGTAGCCCCAAAGCCACTCCATATCGACCCAGTGCATGTGGTTTGCAAACGTGAAATACAGCTTCTGCCGATCCGCCATGCCTTAAGCATAGCCAATCGAAAACGTTTTCAGAGTGCCGCAGCGAAAATGGAAGAAGGAGGTCCCAAGTTGACGAACCAGGCAAAGGCAAGCCTCGGGGAGATGCGAGGCAGAGCCACCAGAAGTTCTTACTGGTGGCTTTCTCCTTTATTCCAGCGCTTGCGAGTAAACCGCGCGGATGACTTCATTGGGCGTGGTCCAGCCCGACGTGACTTTGTGCCTTCCGTCCTCGATCATCGGGCGATACCCTTGTGCCTTTGCCGCCGCGAGAATGTCATCGTAGCCATCGTAGGATGCAACGGCTTGGCGAAACTCGGGCGTGCCGATCAGGATCTCAAAGAGCCCGATTCGGCCCTTGAGCCCAGTACCTCGGCACTCCGAGCAGCCTTTGCCTTTGGCAAACTGCGCTGAGGCAACCTGCTCGGGGGTGATTTGAAGCATCTCGATTTCATCCGCGGTGGGTTGGTAACGCTCGCGGCATTTGACGCAGTTGAGTCGGACCAAGCGCTGGGCGAGAATAGCCACAGTGACGCCAGAGATGAGATAGGGTTCGGCGCCCATATCGACCATACGGCCGATCGTTTCGATTGCGTTGTTGGTGTGGATGGTGGAGAGCACCAAGTGGCCGGTGAGACCCGCCTGGATGCCGATACTGAGCGATTCGGGGTCGCGCATTTCACCGACCATCATAATGTCGGGGTCTTGACGGAGGAAGCTGCGCATGGTTCGGGCAAAGGTGAGCTTTTCGGTTACCTGGACCTGCGCGACGTGATGGTCGAATTCGTACTCGATCGGGTCTTCGACTGTGACGATATTCTGGGTCTTGGAATCCAGCTGGTTGAGGCTGGCGTAGAGCGTGGACGACTTTCCCGATCCGGTGGGTCCGGTGACCAAGATCAGACCATACGGCATGGAGATGGCGCGCTGCCATTTCTTGAGCGTCTCTTCATTCATTCCCAGCTTAAAGAGATCGACCTTCATCGCTTGGGGATCGAGAATACGCATGACGAACTTTTCACCATTGAGACAGGGGACGCACGAAGCACGAGCAGAGAGCCGCCGGTTGTCGTACTCCATATCGATGCGGCCATCTTGGGGTTCTCGCGTTTCATCGATGCGCATACCCGCACAAAGCTTGAGTCGGGCGATAACGTTGGTGGCTTGTTCGACGGGGAGCATCCCGTTTTCGTGGAGCTGGCCGTCGATGCGGAAGCGGATCCGCAGTTGTTGATGCTCCGGCTGGAGGTGGATGTCGCTCGATCCCATCTCCAAGGCGTTCATCATGATGTTGTCGACGATTTGGACCGCGATCGACATGTCGTCGCCGCCCATTTCGCGCGCGGAGCCCTGCTCCCTGAGAATGAGTCGGAAGCGCTTGGCGGCGCCCCAGTTGGATTGCGATTGATCTTGCCAGCTCATCTGATTATTGATTGTTCGGCCCCGGTTCGCCCGATGCCGCGCCCTCGTTCCGACTCATCGTCGGAACTCCGCCCTCACCGGGGCCGGACGGGGGTCCTTTGCGCCATGTTACTTTGAACCGCGAGGTATCAACCAGAGAGACCATGTTGAGCCTCCGCCGAGTTCATCCGGATTGTCAAATTCCCACCTTGGCCTTTGATCCAAGTGACTTCGCATATTTGGTGGGATCCGATGGAATGCGCCTTTTTGATCCCGATCATCATTGCAGGGTCATGAGCTGGCTGAAGGTTCCAGACGACTGGACCTTTTTGCTCCGGCGAACCGTGGAAAACAGTCACTGGAACTCGCTTGTGCCAAAACTTCAGGAACTAGGGTGGAAATATGAATGCAACCAAGAGACGGTGCAGTGGTAGGGCGTGATCGCCGCCCCGGCACGATTCTGTAACGAGGTGATTCATCTGGCCATGGAACCCTGGAATGACCTCTGCTGGGGTTTCGCATCTCGTCGGCTCACAGAAGGGGACCTGTGGAGCACCGCAGCAGATATGAAGAGCGAGTGGTGGCTCAGAACTAAATCTGTACGGTTTGAGATCGAGTGCGTGGAGATGTATTGGGAAGGACGCTTTGAAGTCAATGGGTTGTATCTTGACCAGCCCGAACGCTTGATATCGGATGCACCCGTTATTCCTGGCTACGCCATTGTGACCCAAGCGGACGCATATGGAGAAGGGGACTGGTTTCCGCTTTTTGAGGAGTAAGGTCTCGTTCGCATACCGGAAACCCGACCGAATAGCTCACAGGATCGGTTAATTGAGGCTGGACCCTAACCACCCCGGCCTGTCGGCCACCCCTCCGGAAGAGGGGAATTAATACGCCACGAAGGATGTAAAACTCGCGGCTCCGCGTAGTTACAGCTTCCTTGCGGATACCAAGAAGTGAACCAGCCGGTACGGCGAGAGCAGTAAACTAAGTCCGTGACCGCAATCGACGGTTGTGAACGACTATTGGACACTTATCGCCACTGGAACACGCACCCACGGTTTCGGCGAGTTCTTTGGGTGGAAGTGGTGGTGGAAAATCGGTGAGGCCAACGGTTGTAACGATGAAAATCATTGGTGAGGACGCATAGTGGCCATTCCCGATTACCAGACGGTCATGCTTCCCCTTCTGCGATTCGCAGGAGATGGGCAGGAGCATTCGCTCCGAGAGACAATCGACGCGCTTGAAGACGTATTCAAGCTGACACCAGACGAGCGGAAGCAACTGCTCCCGAGTGGCCAGCAGGAGATTTTCAACAATCGCGTGGGATGGGCGAGGACGTATCTCGACAAAGCCGGATTGCTCAAGAAGACGCGGCGGAGCCACTACGCCATTACTGACCGAGGCCTCCAAGTTCTCAGGGAGAATCCCGTCCGAGTCGATGTGAAATACCTCAAGCGCTTTGAGGAATTTTGTGCTTTTCAGAATCTCAAAGGAACTCGAGCTGTCGCGAACGACCTAATGGTCGATACAACTTCCGACCAAACGACACCAGAAGAGTCCCTCGAATCCGCTTACGGTCGGTTGCGAGCCGCGCTCGCTGGCGACGTTTTGCAGCAGGTGAAGATGGCGTCCCCGAGCCTCTTTGAAAAGCTCGTCGTTGAACTGCTGCTGAAGATGGGTTACGGCGGAAGTCGGCAGGACGCGGGGCGAGCGATTGGGCGGAGCGGCGATGAAGGAATCGACGGCATCATCAAAGAGGACCGGCTTGGACTCGACATCATTTACATTCAGGCGAAGCGATGGGAGGCAAACGTCGGGAGGCCAGAAGTTCAGAAGTTTGCGGGAGCTCTTCAGGGACAGCGCGCGAAGAAGGGAATCATGATAACCACCTCTTCATTTTCGGGTGACGCGCGCGATTATGTCTCTAAGATTGAGAACAAGATTGTTTTGATCGATGGCACGCAGCTAGCGGACTTAATGATCGACCACAACCTAGGTGTCAGCCCCATGGCAAGCTACGAAGTCAAAAAGATTGATACAGATTATTTCACGGAATAGAACAACACTCCTCCGAACTTATAAAGACAACTTTTGCCAAGAAAAGGAATTAAATCAATCAGTAATTTGAGGGATTGGTGGCTGATCCCTGAGGATTGACCTCTGGGGTCAAGGGATTGCTGGTCAGTGCCAACATTCCGGACGTCGAGGCCACGGGATTCCCTGAAAAGCCCACGAGCCCAATCGCCCAAATCACGAGAGGGAAGCCAGAAGCCATGGAATGAGGCGAAAATCCCGAAACTCCGGCGAGAGGGACCGCGAATTCCACGCCAAAACCCCGAAAGGCAGCCGCCCAAACCCTGAAAGCTGGGAAAATGGTCCCCAAAAACGTGAACCGGCCCATATTTGCAACCGCGACGGCTCAAAATCCGGCAAGCAAAGCCCGAAAATCAGATCATTACGCAACGGAAAACGCGCTATGGCTGATTTCATCCCAAAATCCGACGGAAACTTCGCCACTTGGCTGAACAACTTCTTATCCAACTGCCAGGATCATGCGGCGGAACTTGCACTCAGCTCCCA
The DNA here is from genome assembly GCA_018268255.1 of Armatimonadota bacterium. Taxonomy (GTDB): domain Bacteria; phylum Armatimonadota; class Fimbriimonadia; order Fimbriimonadales; family Fimbriimonadaceae; genus UBA2391. The sequence goes on from JAFDWX010000002.1 coordinate 116,043, forward strand.
GGAACTGGATGCCCTGGAATCGGCGGCCGAAACGTACGCTTCCGATTTGAACGAACACGCGGCGGCCCAGGCGGCGGCGTTGGGTGCAACGGCCACCAAGAATCGCAGCAGGGATGGGGCCGAGGCCGTGGTCCGGCAACTTACCCGGCAGATTCAAAGCAATCCGAACGTGGGCTCGAAGCTCAAGGGATCTCTGGGGATTACGATCCCCGGGCAGGCAGATCGCGTGGGCGATCCGGAATCTCCCACACGATTGGTGGCCACCGCTGACTCCAACGGCACTCACCTGCTGCGCTGGCAGCGGGGCCAAAACCCATTCACCACGGTGTTCCTGGTGGAAAGCAGGCAACCCAACGATCCACAGTGGGAACGCGTCGGCATCAGCACGGCTACCAAATTCGAACACCACGGACAGCCGATCGGTCTTCCGATTTTGTACCGGGTCCGGGCGTTTAGAGCAGGGAAGTTGAGCCCGGTTTCCAACGAGGCAGGCGTGTATCTCGGCGGAAACTCGATTCAATTGGCCGCAGCATAGGGGATTCTGGGGTCGCGGGTTTGGGCGGAATGCTGGGCGAGGCACAGCCTCGGGGTCCCAGCATGGGGCGTGGCCTTGGGCAAACCAGCGACTCTGAAAACGGGAACCGGCCGGGCGTTTGGGCTATTCGGGTCCAAGGTCCTAGCAAATTCCCGGTAATCCTCTCATTCCGTCCGACGATATTGAACCTGGATACTGCTAACGCAGTGGCGACTAACCAAAAAATGTTGTGATTTTCGTTGCTGCGTGTTAGAATATCCGCCATGACCTTGTATAGAACTGGTTTGGCGCTTGCCTGTGCGATGGCGGCTGGTTCCGCTTTAGCTCTGGACGCAACGCTGACCTTGGACACCCCGAATGTGACCATCGACCTGCTCCACGGCTCATCTTACGACTATGAAATGTCGGGCACCGTTAGGATGGGGGTCCCCTTTAATGGTTTCGTTTTGTGGATACCCTACGCCTATCGAGAGGGCGCCTACGCTTATCGAAACGATTACACCATTCATCCCGATCTGCTGCAATGGCTGCAGCTGCAACTGGGGAACCCTGGCACCTATCACGGCAAACTTTTTACTATCCAGATGGATCCGATGGACCTGGGGGGAATGTACAACCATGTGTTCTACAGCCTAACAGCTTTACCGAATTGCTATGTGTATATCAATGGCAATAATCAAGATCGTTCGAACGAGGTTCCTTACACGATCCAACTCATTACTCCAGGTCGAATTAATGCGCATGTTGATCTGCAAGACTATTACGGGGATGTCTCACTGGAATACGCTTCGATTACGGTAAGGAATAGTAATAATGACGAATCTTATTACTTTGAGCCCCTCGACGCAAATGGCAACTTTACGCTGGAAACCAACTTGTCTGGACCGGCAGAAATCCTGGTTTCCGTTGGCCATTGGCTGAGAGGTACTTCTGGACAAGTCACTTTAGGCGAGCCGACCAATATCAATTTTTCATTGGTTAACGGCGACATCGATGGCGATAACGCAATAACGATATTCGACTACGTTGCGCTATCGGATTCGTTTGATGCGGGTCTGGAGAGCGAAAATTGGAATCCGTACGCGGATCTGGATGGCGACGGCGTTGTCTCGATCTTTGACTACGTCATCCTGAGCCAGAATTTCGACCAATACGGGGCCGAATAGGTCGCCATTCTCCCAGCCCGGACTCGAGCAGGGACCGACCTTCTCGAGTCCGGCATCCGGTCCGCCCGCCTACCCGTGACCGGATCATCCGAAAGGTGCAAAGCGCAGCGGATCATCCATACTCTCACGAGTGGCTGCACGACGACTTCCGCTTCCGAACTTCGCGATGTCGGTGGTCGTGATTCTCTGGTCGTACAACTACATCGCGCTCAAGTTCGTTTACACGCAAATCAGCCCTCCAGCGGTGGCTCTTGTGCGGTGGATCGTGACGGTGGCATTCTTCTACATTGTCGCGAAGGCGGCCAAGCAGGACCTCACATATCCACCAGGGGAGCGCAGTCGCTATCTTCTGGGTGGGTTTCTCGCCTTCGGCCTTTATATGGTGCTGTTCTTGTGGGGCATGAACCTCACAAGTCCGACCGAAGCCGCAATCTTGCTCACTACATCTCCAATCTGGGTTCAAATCTTCATGGCATTGGCCAAGGTCGAGAATCTGCGGCGAGAAACCGTGGCGGGAGCGGTCATTGCATTTATCGGGAGCGTGCTTGTCATCTCGGGTTCTGGTGCTGCGGATCGAGGCAGTTTGATTGGAAACGTAATGGTGGGGGTCAGCGCAATGGTCTGGGCTTGGTCGGTGATGGTCATGCGCACCGCGATTCCTATGCGCCCTCAATTGGCGAACTTCGCCCTAGCGTTGCCCGGAGCAGGCTTGGCTCTCATTCCATTCGGACTAACGGCATCGATTCAACAAAACTGGTCGGGGATCTCGCCCATGGTGTGGCTGAACTTTGGCCACGTTATCTTTCTGTCTGGCGGAGTCGCGATGCCGCTCTACTATCGAGGCATCGAGGAAGTCGGACCCACTCAGGCATCGCTCTATCAGCTGCTGACTCCCAGCGTCGCGGCGTTGATGCAACTCTTGATCCTCAAGCATCCAGTCACGGCTCTCCAATGGGTCGGAATCGTCGTGGTGTTCATCGGCGTGATGTATGGCAACCTATCCGCCCGCTTCGCTCGATCGCCGGATTAGGGCACAAAAATAGGGAAGGACCCGTGGGCCCTTCCCGTTAACCACAAGCCGGAGCGCTATTCTTCCGGATCGCCAGGGATGTCTTCGGGGCTAGCCGGTCCCTGCGAAAGAGCCTGTTCCAGCTCCAGTGGATGTTTATGCTCCATGTTTTCGTGCGACATCAATCCGATACTCCACGGGTTCGCCAGCGCGAAGTGGTTCGGGTTGAAGTAGCTGTTGTAGAGGTGCCAAGTCAGGATCGCGATGAATGCAAGCACCGCCTCGTACGAGTGTGCGATGAATGCGATCGGAATCGCGATCGGTGGAAGGAAGTTCCCGAAGAACACGGGGAACCACAGGATAAGGCCGGTGATCACCATGAGCGGGACTCCCCAATACTCAGCGAAGTAGTCGAGTTTCTCGCGGAAGTGGAACCTGCCGTAGGACACTTCGGGTTCCTTGCCCAATACGTAGGACTTGGATTCCTCAAAGAAGTCGAGAACGTCCTGCTTGTTGGGCAGCATGCTCCAACTGCTGAATTTGAACCCATGGCTCTTCCATTTCCAAAGGAGTTCACCCACGTGGAACAGGAAGACGCCGATTAGCGCCACACCCGCCGCATGGTGAACCGCTCGCCCCACCTCCAGACCACCCAGGGCCAGATAGATCCGGCGAAGGGAATCGGTTTCGGGGTTTCGGACGGGCATTCCGGTAAGAATCAGCAGCGTAAAGGCGATGACGAGCACCATGTGCTGGATTCGGATCGAACGGTGGTATCGGTCATAAACTTCCTTCGGCTTGGGTCCCAATTTGCGGGATTGCACCTTGTGAATGATCACGGAGACGACGAGCAAGCTGATTCCCAAAATGGTTGAGTACTTGCCGCCGGGCCAACCGAAAGCAGCCTGGGCGATGGCCACGACCAAACTCATGAAGCCAAAGGACACGATCGTCCCAATCAGCCTCCCCGATTTGGGAGGATGCTTGCCAAACAACGACCGCTTGAGGTCCAAGACCACTCCCATCATCAGGAAGGTGGCCATACCGCCGACAAGAAGCTTGAAGAAGAGGAGGACGCCGCTCAGGATTGGCTGCTCATGGATCGTGAGGTCCATGTGGTTCGATCCTGAAATTGCGAAGTTAGTGCCAGCCCCGGGGTGACACTTGCCGCAAGTTTCCGAGACCCTTCCCGTAGAAGTTGATGAGTTGGGATCGCTTGGCTGCAGTACACCGTGGGTGCCGTGGCAATCCACACAGATTGCGGTCTTTTGACTGCCGTACTTTAGAAGGGCTCGACCGTGAAAGCTGTTGTCGTAGCTGCTCACTGCCTCGACCTTCGGCCCGTACCGCCCCATCCGAACTTTGTCGGCGTGGCATTTGCTGCAAACTTCGACTTTGTCCTGGCGAGTCCAGGTTGCGTAGAGCTTGACCGAGTGGGGGTCTCCGCCGCCATGGCAAGTTACGCAGCGCGGGTGGTCGCCCTTGACCTTATCGGGCCGGTTGTGAACGCTGGCGAGATACTTTTCCTCTTCGTCGGGATGGCAATCCGCACATTTGGGGAGTTCCTTGACCATCTCCTCGGTGTGAGGAACCTCAGTTATGCCCGAGTGGCACGTGCGACAGCCAAGAGACGCGTGAGGAGATTTAAGCAGATGCTCGACCTTGACCGGCGGACCGGATTCAGCCTCGGGCGCATGGCAACCCATGCATTCGTCAATTTGCTCTTGGGTCTCCTTATCCGGTGCGGTGAGCTGTGCGTGCTCAACGGGAGGCTCAGTAACGGACTGGGCCTTGGCGATCCCATAAAACAACGGCACGCTTACAATGGCTAAAGTTCCTAAGGTGACGCAAATGCGACCGATTAGCCGGGCCATACCCTTGTGATTCACTGCACAACGGGCTCACTCCTGCCAAATTCGCTTCCAGGTACCCTCAAAAAGTGATCAAATGCGACAGATTAGGCAAACGCTATGGGCGGCGCTGGCTGTTTCGCAACGTCGATTTGGAGGTCCAGCCCGGCGAGGTTTTGATCATTGGGGGACGTAACGGAAGCGGGAAGAGCACGATGTTAAAGGTCATGGCTGGCGTGCTACCGGCAACTGAAGGAACAGTTTTTCGGGGAAAGGATCATCGGCTGGACTTGGGATATGCGGCGCTCGATCAACCTGTCTATCCTGTGCTTACGGTTGCCGAGCACCTGGAACTTTCAGCCGAACTTAGAGGATGTGCGCCCCGGACAGACGAATTGTTGGAGGAAGTTGAGCTCGCTTATGCCAAGGAAGCGGCAGGTCGCCATCTTTCCACGGGAATGCGCGCACGGTTGAAACTGGCGTTGGCAATCCAAGCGGAGCCCGCAGCGATTCTGTTGGACGAGCCCGGAGCCGGTCTCGATGAGCGCGGCCGAGGAGTCCTCCATCGCTTAATCGAATCTCGGAGAGAAAGAACCGCTTTTGTCATCGCTACCAATGAACAGCTCGAACGCCAATATGCTACGCACGAACTCGACTTGGACTCATGAGATAGGTGCCGTTGTGCGCAAGGAGTTTCGGACGGAACTCAGGAGCAAAAGCGCGACCTACACATCGTTTATGCTCAGCGGAGTTACGGTGTTCACGCTCGCCTTTGCGTTCTACGGCAGGGAACTTACCAGCGAGGCTGCCGCCGGAATGCTCTGGGCTGCGTTGCTGTTTGCTGGCGTCGGCACGCTAACACGCGCTTTTGTGGCTGAAGAGGAACAGGGCACCGGAGATCTGTTGCGCATGTGGGCGCGTCCCCATGCCGTCTACTGGGGAAAATTTTTATTCGCCGCTGCTCAGATGGCTCTCACGGCGGCGATGGTAGCGCTCTTATTTCTGATGCTGACCGGAGTCGGCGTCAAGGAACTGCCTATGTTGGCGGCGACCCTACTTGGTGGCTCGATTGCCCTTGCCGGAATGGTCACCTTGGTATCCGCGCTTATTTCACGCGGCAACAATCGGAGTACGCTAGCAGGCGTGGTCGCCTTGCCGCTTTTGGTACCGCTTGTGGCGCTGGGGGTTTCAGCGTTGCGAAATGCGCTTGACGGATTTTCGATATCAACCGGATGGATGGGCTGCCTTGGAGTCTGGTTGTATACTATCGTGGTGCTCGCAGGGGCACCTTTTCAATTTGCAGCTGTATGGGGCGAAATATGAAGTGGCTTGCCTTTGTCGCGATGATCGGTTTGACTGTGATGGCCTATTTTGCGCCACCGATCAATACATTTCCCGAGCCGGAGTTGGCGCGGATGATCTTCTTTCATCTGCCATGTGCCTTCCTAACGGTCGGATTCGTACTTTTTTCGGCGGTGTGCGCCATCAAATACCTCTCCACACGAGAGATTATTTGGGAATATCGGGGCCACGCGGCAAATGCGGTGAGCTTGGGAGTTGCAGCGGCAACCTTGGCCACCGGAATCTTGTTCTCAAAGGTTCAGTGGGGTGCATGGTGGCACTGGGATCCAAGGCAGACGTCGTTTCTGATTGTCTTGCTGCTTTTGGGTGCCTACTTCGCCGTTCGGATGGCATTTGACGACGAGACGACTCGAGCGCGAGCAGCCGCAACGTATTCAAGCCTAACCTTGCTGCCTATTCTCTTCTTGGTGTTTGTCTTCCCGCGACTACCGCAAGTCGTGAAGAACTCGCTACATCCAAGTACCACCGTGCAACAGGGAGGCTTCTCAAGGGAGTACTGGACTGTTGTTCTGGGCGTTTTTGTCGTACTGATTTGGACTTTTTCGTGGATCTACAAGATCCACGTCCGAACATCGCTCTTAGAAAAAGAACTTGTAGATCAAGATGGAAAATTGGAAGCTGCTGGCAACCGTACCACCGCTCATCGTGTGGATCGTAGTGTTTCTGTACGTGAACAGAGTTAACTCGCGACTCGACGAAATCGAGCAGGAGCTAAAGTCTCGCCCGTAGAGGCTTATATCTCGACGACCCGGCGCTTGAGCTTTTGGCCGCTCCGCGATCGGGGCCAAGCTCGTTTGATCTGGGTACAAAACAGGGGAGTGTAGGTCGAATCTGCCTCAAGCTTCGGCCACCCGCGTAGCCACTCCCGACTCCAGGACCTTGAGGCACCGCGTTCAACTCGAATCCCGCCCATGCGACGAACAAGGGCAGTGGAGTGCCCCAGCGACCTACCATGAATCTCTGCCTCTACCACGGACTGAGGTAGCGAAAGACGCCCGCGAGGTGTCCCCGGGGCGTCGTAAGAATTTTCTGGAGCCAAGAGCAGTTAGCTGTTGGCGGCGGCTTTGTTTTCGTTCTCGTACTTGGACGGGCATTTGACCAGCATCTGGTCAGCCTTAAAGACCCCATCCTTGACATTACCGATCACGACAACGCGTGTAGCGTGGTCCAGGTTCGATTGTTGCGGACCAACGTACATCACTGGCATCGTTCCGGTTTCATCCTTCAACGTAAACCGGGTGTCGCGGGTCATAGCGCTTTCCTTGAGGGTATCAGGAAGGATTTCTCCCACAACGTGTACTCGTGTACTGCCAGTATTCGCATCCTTGATCGTCACATAAGGCGAGGAGCTGTTGACAAACACCGCAGTGAGGCCGCCAACTGCGGCGACAGCGAGAGCCACTGAAACCAAAACACCAATCTTCATCAGGTTAATTCCTATTATATTAGGGAAGTGCTCGGGTGAATCCTCTCAAATCCACCCGATATTGTCGTTCAGCCGTAAAGCTTACTTTCCGGGGTTGACGTCTGCCTTGATTTCGTCGACGTTCTTCTTGCCGTTCTTGTTGGAATCGAGTCCTTCCACCTTGGCGAGGATGTCCGCGGTGAGTTTCTTGGTATTGGCAGCTTTCATTGCAGCAGCAAGGTCTTTGCCGTATGAGTTCAGAGCTTTGCCGCCCTTTGCGCCAGCGTGGCACACGCCGCATTTGGCCTTCCCAAGATTCGAAGCGGGCTTGACGCCGTACTTCGTCTCAAAAACTTTGACAGAAGCGGACATGGCCATCGCGGAAGCGAGGATGCCGACACCGATGCACGTATAAAGTAGTCGTTTCATTCTTTTGTTTCCTGAAAAAGAGCCAGACCGAGCCTAGAAATAGATTTGCCGAGCCCTTCGATATTATCAAAAACCTTCGCGATCAACTCCGGCGAGACAGATGCATGAAAATAGGGAAGACAAGCAGATGCGACCAACGGCTACGACCAAAAGTGTTTGATCAAGCGGGTGAATCGGACGCATCTAATGTCTTCCCCAGTATGTGTTTGGCTTTCTTAACCTGACCGGTAATTACTTACCGGGAAGAACGTCGGCCTTAATTTCGTCGACATTCTTCTTGCCGTTCTTGTTGGAATCCAAACCTTCGACCTTAGCAAGAATGTCAGCCGTCAGCTTTTTGGAGCCAGCTGCTTTCATGGCAGCAGCGAGATCCTTGCCGTAGGGGTTCAGAGCCTTTCCGCCCTTGCCGGTGGCGTGGCACAGAGCGCATTTGGCCTTGGCGAGATTGGGCTTAGCGCCGTACTTTGCTTCAAAGACCTTGCCAAAAGTAGACATCGCCATTGCCGAAGCAATAAGGCCTACACCGATGCATGTATACAATAGTCGTTTCATTTTTTCTTTCCTTGGAGTGCGGTAGCCAGCTCTGGAGACGGCTCAGGAGTGTGCTCTTTGAGGGGAGCCTCTGAACTGCCTTTGCGACTGGATTTTCTATAAACTGCTGCCAAGAACCCAGCAAGGGCCGAAACGCCGGTGCCGAGCCAGACCAGGATGGTCATGGGTTTGTGATAGACCTCGACAGGATAAATAGGAGTCTTCATTTGAACCTTGAGGTTCACCGATTTATCCGCGGCGTTCATGCCAGTCATCATCAATTCCATTTGATCGTTGAGTTGGACGGGGTGCATAACCATGCCACCTTCGCCGCCCAATTCCATTTCCGGATTCACTGTCGTCGATTTCCCGTCAGGGGTCGAAACCTTGACTAGGGCGCCGAATCGTGTTCCAGCCTGTCCGAATTCACCCTTCCGAGTCATTTCTTGGTAGGTAAGGACCATTTCGCCAAGATCAATGGATTTCCCTTCTTGGACGCTGATATCTTCAGTTCCTTGGGTGCGTGGCTGTCCCAAAGACACGTAAGTGTCCATCAGGAGGTGGCGTTCGATGTGCGGCCACACCATGTTGGTGACTTGCCCATCAGCCATAGTCAGTTCGTAGAGGCCTGGGGTCGCCGTGAAAACTGGCTTCGTGCCCTTCTTCGTGGTGTCGAAGAATTCCAGCTTAATTTTGTTATTCCGATCGTGGACATCGGACGTCATGCCCGCGTAACGCACCTCGTAATTGAGAACGCGAGAGGGATGTCCGTTCATCACAACTGTATCCGCCTTCTTCTCAAACCCTCGCGAGATGATGAGGCCACCCATCAGAAGAGCCACACCGATGTGAGAAAGGAAGGACGAGACGCCCATCTTGCTCCGCTTAACGATGTCGGCAGCAGCCCAAACGTTTGCTACCAGTACAAAGGTACAAACCGCAACCAGAAAAGCCAGCCAAGGGAGTCCTCCGATATCGTGTCGCCCAATGAGCGTGATTTTCGGCGCGAGGTCGATGTTGCGGCCATACGGAGTGACAACAGCCAGAAATACTAAGAGGCCGGTGATTCCAATCGTGACACAGAGCACGGTGTAAAGCTTTGAAAGCAATTCGCTGACCTTGAGCCCTCGCCAGGTCACAAAAGGAGTAATCGCCATGAGGAACATCATTGGGATGAAGACCCAAGGAAGGACCTGGTGATAGACCCCTTCTTCAACAACGCGCGACTTCTCGCCTTTGAGCGCCTGAACGAGCGGCACGCTCATGCCGATTGCCGTTGCGGTTCCCATGGTGAGGAGCAGCGTGATGCCGACCATGTAAAAGGCGTCTTTTTTGATCCCGGCAGGGCCTTCATCGATCTTCCCGTCTTTGCGAGCTTGGAACATCCGAAACGCCCAGAGACCCAAAAAGCCGAGGGTGGACACGGTCATCAGAGTGATCAGCAGCTTGAGCGCGTAGCGGTTCATCTCCGCGAAGCTGTGGACACTCGAATCGCTCAAGAATCCCGAGCGAGTGAGGAACGTGCCATAGACAAAAACGATGAACGGCAGGCCCGACAGGATGAGGTTGGTGCCTTGCCATTTCTTCCGTGTGGTCTGAACGATGATCGAGTGAACAAAGGCAGCCGTAAACAGCCAGGGTACAAAGCTTACGTTCTCGACCGGATCCCACATCCAGAATCCACCCCAACCGAGAGTTTCGTAAGCCCAGAATCCGCCCATGCAGAGTCCGAGGCCTACTAAGGTGGTGGAGACAATGGCCCAGGGTCGCACGATGGGAAGCCAATCCACATAGTTGCGGATAGCCATCGCCGCAAATCCCAACGCAAACAGGGAAGTGAGCGATCCAAAGCCCAGGAAGATGGTGGGCGGGTGGATGATCACCCAGTAATTCTGCAAGGACGGCGCAAGTCCGAGTCCATCCATTGGGACAAACGGCTTTCCGTCGATCAGGTTAAGGTTAAAAGGCGACTCGAAGGCGAGGATACTGGCGACCGCTCCTAAGAAAAAGGAGGTAGCGATCGTGTACCAACGGCGATAGATTCCCGTTTTGCCCACCGTGAGGAGAGCAAAGGCTGCCGAACATGTTGCCCAAAGGAGAAAGCTACCTTCCTGTCCGGACCAAATTCCGGCAATTCGGTAGCCGAGAGCGTTGCTCTTGTCGGCGTGGCCGTAAACGTATTCGTACTCGAATCGGTTGTTGGCGAAGAGAACTCCGAGCGCTGCAAATGCACCTAAGAGGGAGCCACACGCGAGGCCAAATGCCCAGCGAGCAACTTTTTCAAGGGCCTTAAAACGGGGCGCAAAAAGCCAAGAAACTCCCGTTGCTGCAAAGAGCCCGGAAGCCAAGATGATCAGGATTCGTCCGATCACTCCTACCGTGAGCGACCAAGAGGGAGGAGCCACCAGATCGGATAGGTTAACGTCATTCATTTGAGGGTTAGGGGGTTGGATAATGGAAAATTGGCTGGGGTCCGAAGATGGACCCCAGCCAATTTGATGTTAGTCGTTGGCGGTTAGATCGGCCTTGCGGGCTCGAGCCAAATCGCTCTTGATCAGGTCAAGTTTGCCTTGGGTGGAGAGTCGAGATGCGGCAGCTCGGGCTACGCTGAGCTTGTCCAGGTTCTCGTCACACACATCAAGGAGATACTTGGCGTACGGAGCGTTGTGCACTCCGTAGTCACCGGATCGGATGACGAAGTAGTAGTTGTGGCGAGCTCGCTTGATCTCGATGGGCACTCCAGTCTGAGCTGGGGCAGTGAAGCCTTCAGCCGTAATGTTGCTGGTGTACTCCCAGAAGAGATCGTTGCCGAATTTCGCCTTCGCCCACGCTTCCATTCGCGTCCGAACTTCCACGAGTCGATTGAGCACTTCAGACTTGATCGATGTTGCACGAGCAGCAGCGTCCGCAGCCGTATGGCATGGGGAACAACCCGTATCGAAGCTCACCGTAAAGGTGTGTCGCGAATCGGGCATATGGCACTTCGTACATTGGCCAGGAGCCTGTGCGTGTGCCGTATTCTGCTGGACCGCTCCGGTACCTTCAACACCACCGAAGCCCATCAGCATCTGCATTTGGTTGCTGTCGTGCATGCTCGGTCGGGCCGTTCCAGAGGTCAGCTTGGCATCGCTCGGGTCGGTTCCTCGTCCGTTATGGCACTGGGCGCACGTATGGTTGTAGTTGGTAAAGACAGCAGCTGTCTTGCCGGGTGCAATGTCAGTCGTATCAGTGTTAAAGACCTTTTTGCGCAACTGAGCTTCTTCACCGTTCTGGGTGAGGTTGCCGGTTGCCTTGTGGGGGCTGTGGCACGATACGCAGTCAGCGGAGTGGGGAACCTCGTTGATCGTCTCTTCAGCGATTGCTCGAATCTCGTCATCGGTTGCCGTTCCGAGATCTTTCCCGCCTTCAACGTATTCAGCGCGAACCAAGCCGCTGTGGCATGCGATACATCGCGAGCTGCGGCCATAGGTGGCCGGATTCACGATCGCTTCTTCGACAGGATCCGCGATGAGTTTCGCGTGGCCCGAGAAGTTGTATTGGTCCGCGATAGGACCGTGGCATTGAGCACAAACCTTGGGGTCCGTGATCTTGGGGAATGCAAGAATGTTGGTTTCAGTTGGATTTGCTTTGTGTGCACTGCCGGGACCGTGGCAGCTTTCGCAAGTTACGCCCTTGCTATAGTGCTTCGTGTCCTTCCAGTGCGCGTAGATGGGGTCATCCGGGCCGCGGCCACCGTGACAATCGGCGCATTCTTCAGGGGTGATTGAGCTGGCAGCTTTCTGCTCATCGCTGAGAAGAGCTAAGAAATCTGCGCTCACTGAACCCTGTCCACCATTATCGGTGGTCGGCCCGCCGACGCCACCGCAACTCTGGAGTGCCAGAATTGCAGCCACAACGGGGATGGACGCAAGCAACGATAGTAATAATCGTTTTTTCATGATCGCCCTCCGCTCATATGTTGTTTTCTCCATCGAATGGATTGCATGTCTAAAATCTCACCGTATATCGCGCTGACAAAATCGTCGCTCGATATCCTGTAATTCCGTACAACTTGTCCGTTTGCCTCCATGGAGCAATCAGAAGTTCGACCTTATGGTCCTCTCCCAGCTGCTTGTAGACCGACAGAGTGAGCTGTGTCCCCGAAACGTCTCCGCTCGAATAGTAGTTCAGGCTAGCTGAGCCACCCAGAGTCGCATCCTTGGTGTAGTTAAAACCGAGGGCTGCGTTTCTCGCGTTGGGGAAGTAAAAATCAAGGTATTGGCCGCTATCGCTGCCCTGCACCTTGAAGTTATCGAATGCCACTTCACCGAACAGGCTGACTTGCGGAGTAGCGATGAAACTTCCTCCGAACGCCAGATTGTTCCAGCGCATTTCGACGCCGCGCTGGCGGTTTTGATGGAACCGATAAGTGTGAGCCGCGTAGACTTGCACCTTATCGTTTCCGCCATCCAGCTTGGTTTGCAGCATGGCCTTGTCATCCCAGATCATCTGTCGAGTGTCCTGGGTTTGCACAACGGCCGATCTCAGAAGATCCTGATAGGAACCTCGAATGGTCAATCGTGCGGGGCCGAGCTTGCCTGCAAGCCGTGCGTCGAATTCGTTGTACTTCGGCACGTCGACAAACGTGTGATCCTTTCGCACACGCTCGGTTTCCTGGTGCTTGTAGCCCAATTGCACCGACCACTTGTTGAAGTGGTGCATCAATCGTGCTGAGGTCACCAGTCGCTTGCGAATGTAAGCGTTTTGAATATTGTTGAAGTCATAGTCTGTTCGGCCCAGATGGAACTGGAGACCTGTAGACGGACCCATGTCAATATTGCCGCCGAGAGCGTACGTCTTGATATTGCTGGACGCCAATCCGGACTGCTCGATTCGAGCGTAACCGAATGATCCTTCCAAGCTCATCACATCGCCGAGATCGTGCGAGTAGCTAGCTGTGTATTGCTTCTGCAATGTCTTTGGCTGTGCGCCGGTGACATCGCTGGTGCGACGGCTAGCCACCGCCAAGTTCAGATTGCCCTCCAGAACTTTGCCTCCGACTCCAACGGCCAACACCTCATTGCGAGTGTGGTCGCCGTCACGGGGGGCTGGGTATCTGTTTTGGCGATCGAACGAGTGGTACTTGGCAAATGCGCCGATTCCTGGAGCGATGGATTGGTCGATTGTGTAATCGACATCACGTCGCTCGCTTAGACCCTTAGTGCGCCAATCTTTGGTGTAGAAGCCGTATTCTGTGCGAATGCCTCGAATGACGGTGTGACCGTTGTTCAAGATCGCAAGGCCTTGGAGGACATTGTCTTGGCGAGGAAATCCTCTGCCGATGAACTTTGCCCACGCTCGGCCTTCTGTTCCTGGAGCAAGGAGTCGGAAATTGTGAATTCCGAAGCCTTCCGGGATACGGGCGTGCTGCTTGAGATTGACATTGCCTCGAGACGAGGTGTAGCCAATGCTGAACTCGTTTCGTTTGACCGGAGCTTCCTTTTCCTCGGAGTCCGAAGTCTGATCAGCTGGCTGCTCGTTCGCCGGGTCAGCCGGCTGCGCCGTTTCGGTCGCGGGCGGATCCTGTTTGGTCTCTTCCTGAGCCCATCCGGCAGTCGCGGCCATCGCTAGGATCGCCATCGTGCCGGTCGAGAGCCATACTTTAAGTTTCATCGTGAACCCTCCATTACGGCTTAAGGAACCGCGGATCGCTATTGCTGCCGTGAGACGACGCATGGCATCCGGAATTCCAACAGGTCTGGCCAGGATAGTGCTGGGCGAGTTTGTCGGTGTGGCACTGAGCGCAGAGACCTCGGGTCACTGAGTTCAGCATTTTGGGATTGTTCGTTCCGTGCGGCCGGTGGCATTCCTGGCAACCATCGCCAGTAAAGCCAGCTACCGGATCATGCTCGTAAATGAACGGTCCCGCTTTTTCGGTGTGACAGGTCACACACTTACCCTTAAACATATCCTGAGTGGTCACGCCATTTTTCGATGGGTGAGCCGAGTGACAATCGCTGCAAGCCATCTTGCCCTCCGGTACCGGATGATGGTTTGCAGATCTAAATTCTGCGCTGACGGTCGGATGGCACGAGCCGCAGAGAGTTGCCTCATCGGCCTTGAGCATAAGCTTGGGGTCGACCTTGGCATCCAAAACGGTCGTGCGAGGATCGGATTTGACGGAAGCATGAGCTAAACCGTTTTCCGTATCCGTGTGAATCTGGTGACAGCTCACGCAAGCGACGTCTGCACGAGCGTGCTCTGTGCGCTTCCAGTGGCTTTCCGACATGGTCTTCTCGTGACAGCGCAGACATGCTGCCGAAGATTCCTTCGGGCTGAGTTTGGTGTAGGAGATCACCTCGGCATTTTCTTCTGCCTGGTGGATGCGTCCCGGTCCGTGACAACCCTGACAGCCTTGCTTATCCAACGGAAGCTTGCTATCTGAAACAAGTGCCGAATGGGGCGAGGCGGAGAAGTTCTTGACCACGGAAGGGTGACACTCGCCGCAAGCCTCTTCATTCATGAAGTCGTCCGCAGTAGCGCGGGCGAATAGCTTTTCAGCGAAAGAAGCGTTCTTTCGCTGTGCGGTGCCAGTGAAACCGAACGAGAGCATCGCGATCCCCACGATTAGAACCAGGGCTTGGACTTTCACTGTTTTTTCCTTCCTCGACTTGCCCCCACGGAATCCCTTCCGGGGACAACCCTCAATCTGAGTGTAGCCACGCCACCCGTTCTTAATTGGGGCCTTTTTGAACCTGTTTTAGAAGGCATTTAGAATTCTAGGAACTTTTGAATTCAAAACCCTAAAAGTGTTTGAGTAAACGATTCGTCAAATTTGCGTCATAGGAATCATTACAAAACCGTAATGTTTGCTTTCGGGCGGTCACTTTTGAACCTAGAGGCGCTATTGGACCATCTGCTGGAATGTTGACTGCTTTGCCGAAACGCCTCCCGTGGCCGATTCTGATGGAATTTCTATGGAGTTTCCTCGCACGACGATGGGCCGCGCGGTTTAGAGATCGTCAGGTCGCTCTATGAGTGCAACTCCAACAAAAGAACAAGATGACTCGACTCAACCGATGCAGCACCAGGACGATCAACCCGGCCAGCAGTCCCAGATGACCCCAGAGCCCGAGGTCGCTCCAAAACCGAAAGATGAAGGGAAGCTCGAAGGGAAAGTCGCGATCATCACGGGAGGCGATAGCGGGATCGGCCAATCTGTGGCCATTGCGTTTGCCGAGGAAGGCGCAGATGTTGTCATTGCCTATTTATCTGAGGATGGCGACGCCCAGAAAACTCAAGCTGAAGTCGAGAATCGAGGTCGCCGCTGCATTATGGTGGCTGGGGACCTGGGACAGGAGGACCAGGCACGCAAAGTTGTGGATGCGGCCGTCCAAGAGTTTGGAAAGCTCGACGTTTTGGTGAACAACGCCGCCGAGCAGCATCCCCAAGAGTCCATCGAGAACATCTCGCAGGAGCAGTTAGAGAGGACTTTCCGAACGAACATCTTTTCCTATTTCTATATGGTGAAAGCCGCGATGCCACACCTTCAGGAAGGGGCGGCCATTATCAATACTGCTTCCGTTACGGCGTATCGTGGAAGCCCTGGCCTGCATGATTACAGTGCGACCAAAGGTGCGATTGTGGCGTTCACCCGGTCGCTCTCAGGCTCGCTGGTCAAAAAGAAGATCCGGGTCAACGCAGTTGCGCCTGGGCCGATCTGGACTCCGCTGATCCCCAGCACGTTCCCAGCGGTGGAAGTCGATGACTTCGGCAAGCAGACTCCCATGCAACGCCCCGGTCAGCCTAACGAGGTTGCGCCGTGCTTTGTCTTCTTGGCTTCGGACGACTCCTCGTACATGACCGGCCAGGTATTGCATCCGAACGGTGGAGAAATAGTTAACGGTTAGCTCGTTGAAGATGCCAAGTCGTCCTCTTCGATCCAACCCTCGGTGGTTTTACGCTCTTTAATGGCGAACATGCCAATAATGAAAGTCAAAATTGCAACAGTTATCGGATAAAAGAGGCCCGCATAGATGCTACCTGTCCTTGCCACAATGAGTGTCGCTATAAAGGGTACAAGCCCACCAAATACGCCGTTGCCGATGTGATAGGGAAGCGACATTGAAGTATAGCGAACCTTGGTAGGGAAAAGTTCGACCAAAAAGGCAGCAATTGGTCCGTAGACCATAGTCACAAAGATGACTTGGATAAAGACTAGAAACACCAAAGCTCCATAGTCGGGTTTAAAAAACTGGACCGTGGGGTTTTGGGGATCGAAGCCAGCAGCTGAAACCATCGCTCGATAAATCGGTAGATAGGACAGTGCCGCAATCAAGCATCCGGCCATCATCAAAGGTTTTCGCCCGATTCTGTCGCTCAAATGGCCGCACAACACGAAGAACGGAGTAGCCAATATGAGCGCCACACAGACAATCCAACTCGCATCCACCAGACTCAGTTTCAGGACTTTCTGGAGGAAGGAATGAGCGTAGAATTGCCCGGTGTACCATACAACGCCTTGGCCCGCTGTCGCACCGAACAACGCAAGCAATACAAACTTTCGGTTTTCCGGATTTCCAAAACTCTCTTTGATGGGATTGGTTGCGGCTTTACCAGATTCTTTGAGTTGGGTAAACAGTGGGGATTCTCGGAGTTTTGATCTGATCAATATGGCAAGAACTACGAGGATGCCAGAAAGGTAAAAGGGCAACCGCCAACCCCAATCTTTGAAGGCGGATTCACCGAGAGCCTGTTGGGTGGCCACGATAACGAGCAAAGCCGTCAGAAGACCCAAAGATGCTGTTGTCTGGATGAATCCAGTATAGAAACCTTTGCGATTTGACGGAGCGTGTTCCGCTACATAGGTTGTGGCGCCTCCATACTCCCCTCCGATAGCCAAACCCTGGATCAATCGCAACAAGACTAGCAGCATCGGAGCAACGATTCCGATTTGCGCATAAGTGGGAATCAAGCCTACCGCAACGGTGGAGACCCCCATGATTAAGAGCGTGACCATAAAGGCGTGCTTGCGTCCCACAAGGTCGCCCATCCGGCCGAAGACCAACGCGCCAAAGGGGCGAACGATAAATCCGGCTGCAAACGTGGCCAACGTATTGAGATAGCCCGCAGTGGGATTATCTTTCGGGAAGTAGTTCACCGCAATGATGGAACTCAACACACCGAAGAGGTAGAAGTCGTACCACTCGATGAGCGTTCCGCCCGATGAAGCTACGATAATCTTGCGCAGCTCGCCGCCATTGGTCTCAGCCATGGGGCGCATTTTGCCACAAAGGGAAGCACCCTAGCGCCGTTCTGAGTGAGAAATCACTCAGAACGGTGGCTGAATTACAGGGTTCCGCGCAAGGCTTGTTCCCGCTCGATCGCTTCGAACAGAGCCTTGAAGTTGCCTTTGCCGAAGCTGGTGGCTCCCTTGCGGTGGATGATTTCGTAGAACAGCGTTGGGCGATCGGTGACCGGCTTGGTGAAAATCTGAAGTAAATAGCCCTCGTCATCCCGGTCGACGAGAATTCCCAGATCGGCCAGAACATCGATATCCTCTTCGATATCGCCGACTCGGTCACCCAGCATGTCGTAATAGGCCCGCGGAACGCTGAGGAACTGAATCCCTCTGGCTCTCAACCGAGAGACCGTGTGGATGATGTCATCGGTGCGAAGGGCAACGTGTTGAACACCGGCTCCGCCAAAAAACTCCAGGAATTCATCGATTTGGCTCTTTTTCTTGCCCTCGGCTGGTTCGTTGATGGGGAATTTTACGCGCCCGTTCCCGCTCGCCATTACCTTGGACATCAGGGCGGTGTAGTCGGTTGAAATGTCCTGGTCGTCGAAACTGATCAGGTTCGAAAAGCCGAGGACATCCGAATACCACTTCACCCAGTAGTTCATCCTTCCCAACTCCACGTTGCCGACGCAGTGGTCAACGTCGATGATTCCGATCGGATCTCCAGGTTCATTTTCAATCCTATACCCTGGCATAAAGTGTCCGTCGTATCGGTCGGCATTGACGAAACTGTGCACCGTGTCGCCATAAATCTGGATCGATGCAATTCGGACCGATCCTCGATCGTCTTCCAGCGAAAATGGAGTCCGGGCGATTTCAGCTCCGCGTTCCACCGCAGTTCGAAATGCTTCATCCACATCGTCGACTTCAAAAGCGATGTCCTGGACAAAGTCGCCATGTTCGGCAATTTTGCTGGCCATGGGATGCCCGGGACGAATGGGAGCGGAGAAGACGAGTTTTAGGTCACCTTGTTCCAGGAGATAGCCGACCTCGTCCTTGGATCCAGTTTCGAGACCGTAGTAGCCCGTGATGTTGAAGCCGAAAGTGTGCTGATAAAAGAAGGCGGCCTGGCGTGCGTTGTTCACGTAGTGGCGAATGTGATGAACCTTGCGAATGGGAAAAGTATCCTGCGTCATTGGGGGAAACTCCTAATCTGGCAATTATATCTGCCTTCTACGGCCGAGGATGCTGCTGACTTTCTCTAATCGGCACAAACCGCATATGTCTGCGCTGCGAGGACCTCAGCGCCCGCTCTGGCCATAAATGTCCCCAGCCCCGGCCCAGAGGCCAATCCCCGAGATGGGACCCCGACGCTCGCGCGTCGCCCATCTCGCCGCCCCGGGGCTGGAAAGTAGCTCCTCATTAGATTGATCGCGTGTTTGGACCCCCCCGGCCTAAAGGCCACCCCTCCGGTGGAGGGGAATGATGCGCGCATGAATGCTTGGCGGCTGGTAGCCAACCTCCCTTCGCTCTCCGATTGGTGCCGATAGCCACGCAATCGAGGGGACCGAAACTCAACCTAGACACCGTACTGACCCGAAGTCGAAAGCTGATGTAAAGCCGCATGCGGGATTCCCCGCCTAATGAGAGAATGACGCGGGGACGAGTGCTTTGCGGGAAGAAGCCACTCTCGTTTGACTTCCGGATGGATGCCAAAGAAGCTGAAAAATCGGTCGAATCTCTACTCACACAGCGGGTCTTTCGAGGATCAACGCCAAGGAAATTCACCATGCGAAATTCCCCTCCGCCGGAGGGGTGCCCGCAGGGTGGGGTGGTCCATGACCGAACCTTCGCGGAAGTAATTGTCCCCGGGGGCCGAAAATCGTCGGTGAACTGCCCACCGATTCAGCCGTCAACGGCCGAGGATCCTACTGATCTTCGCCAATCCAGACATAAACCGCATCGGGGCATTCAGCACTGACGCCGAGCACGTTCGGGTCGGGACAAAACGCGGCTCTGAGCACATCTCCATAGCACAGCAGGGTTTCGACTACTGAGCCGCGCGCAGGGTTGTATTGATAGAGAGTTGCCTGGCTAGGTTTACGAGGTTGTTGAGAACCCATCGTCCGCCTGTGTGCGACAAAAAATGCGTTGTTGCGCGCAGGCAGAAATCCATCATCCGGGGAAACCGACATCAAGAATCGCTTTCGTGTACCGGGACCGCCGCCGTAAACGTTTGTGCCTGTGAATTCGCGCCAAATCTCCAGCCATGGAGTCCTTTGCCAGATGCTGACAGGCTCTGGTGGTGTCTTCCAAAGAAGACTCGGAAACCCGCCGTCATGGGGTCCTCGCCTATGAGAATTTCCTGGGGTTCCAAGCACAGAAAGCTCGTCTCTTGTTGCCAGTCTTGAAGCACCGTCAGCATCAAAATAGAAGTAGTTTCCATCCTTTGCCTTAAACCATGAGAGGGAGCCATCTGGGTTGGGTTGGGGGGTGCCGTCTACCGGGAAACGCCCGAGAAGTTCAGATGGATGCTCCCGAGACCGCAGATCGAAGTGATTCTCGAAATCGAGAAGCATGTATCGCCTAGGGAAATAACCTCGGAGATGGCGTTGGTTGAATAGAAGTCTGTCTTTGTCGAAGGCGGTCACTCTCCCTATGAAAGGTTCTAGCTTTTCGCTCTTGAGGAGCTTTCCAGTGAGATCGTAGTAATCGATCTGAGTCGAATACGACTGCTTGTCGTGGACAATGGCAAACGTCTTTCCGTTGTGCTCCCAAAGGCACCGAGCTTTATTGTTTTCGCGTGAGGGCACTGTGAGGACTTTTTTGATCAGTTTGTCTGGAATGACCGTTTGACCCGGCGTCTGGCTCTTGAGGCCGTAGATGCCCGCACTCAGCCCGATAACAATCGCTGTGCTTATGGTGAGTCCCTTTTCTAATCCCATTGGATCGCCTACCTGTAATCTATCCCAACACGTATCTGGCAGAGCACGGTTCCCAATAATCCCACCGCAGGTTGCGGCGAACCAAGCATGCCATCCGTCTTCTCGAAAAGGCACCCCACGCCTGACACTATGAGAGCGACTGGCGTCCGTATGCTCGTTTCGATAGCCCTAGCCGGAGTGCTAGCTTGGCTCGGTTCAGAGCGATTCGTTGATGCGATACCCGTGATTTTACTGGCGCTCGCCGCGATCATTACGGAAAAGTATCCGCTCAAGCTTGTGGGGAGCAGCATGAGCATTTCTCTGTCTGCCCTTTATGTCGCACTTCTTGCCGCGTGGTCTGGCTTTGTGCCAGCGTTCGCGTGCTTGGTTGGATGTGCCTATTTCGGGGCTAACTGGTCGCGAGGACAGCAGATCAAGTCGTTGGGAGCTCTCATGTTCCACACGGCTGGGCTATGGGTGGGCACCCAGATACTTGTGACCTCTGGCACGGTACCGGGCGCTGTTACGTGCGCGGGGCTGCTGGCGTTGGCCTCACTCGGCGTACCCGCTCTGGATAGCCGGTCGATTATCCCTTGGAAGGCCTTTATTGGGGCGACCGCGATTCTAGTCGTATTGACTCTCGTAGTGGCGATCTTCGTCCCAGCACCAAAAGCCCTCGCGTCTCTTGCGGTGGTGCCGATCTGGGTGGTTTCGGGCCAGATCATTCATGAGTTCACTCGAATCGAGGCTCAGCGCACAGAACTGCTCTTGGGATTGCAGCTTGCGATGCGCGGAGCCCACCCATATACCCACGGCCATATGGAGCGGGTTGCCCTTCTGGCTGAAAGGGTCGGCCGCGAGGCCGGGCTCTCCAGAAAGCAGGCTCGCAAATTGCGGGAAGCCGCGATATTGCACGATATCGGCAAACTGGGGATCGACGAGCAGATTCTGGAAAAGCCCGGAAAGCTCACGGATCAGGAATTCGCCGCCATCAAGACCCACAGCGAGATCGGCGCGAAGATTTTGGAGAGTTGCCCCCAATTTATGGCAATCAGCCCCTGGATTCTTGCTCACCATGAGCGTCCGGATGGCCGCGGCTATCCTTTGGGGAAAACGATCGAAGAGATCCCCATCGAAAGCCGGATCATCGCCGTTGTGGATGCCTTCGACGCGATGGTCGGTGGGACCACGGGTGAAAAGCAGCGCAGTTACCGCAAGTCGCTCGACCCGCACGAGGCACTGGTCGAGCTCGACCGATGCGCGGGTACCCAGTTTGACCCCGAGATTGTGGCGGCGTTTCGCAAAGCGGTTCGGGAGGTAAGCGAATGACACTTGTGTTCGTGGTGGCCTGCCTCTTCCTATCGCTTATCGGCGCGGGATTTCTGCAGTGGGTGATCCCACGCCTTGCGCGAGAAAGTGAACAGGGGGCGCTCGATGTCTTCGCGCGGGCAATCGAAATGCGTGCTCCCGGATGGAGAGGAAGAACGGAAGCGGGAGTCGATTTGGCGATCACAGTGGCAGAGACCCTCCAGTGGGAAGACCGCGCCATCCACCGCCTCGAGCAAGTTGCTACTCTTCGATTCCTGGGCCTATGCTCGGTTCCATTCCAGGCTCTGAACGTCCGAGGGCGAGGCGCATGGACAGAGGAAGACCATCTCGCCTATGCCAACCATTCGGAGCAGGGAGCCTCGATCCTCGCACGGATGCCGCATCTGGCACATATGGCACCGATCCTCCGGAGTGCCCCCAAGTCGTTTCAGGATGCTCCAAAAGCACCGGCGGAGGCGCGACTGCTCAAACTCGTCGATGCTTATTTGGACATGGAGAGCGAACATGGTTCACTCTTCGCCCTGGACCACATCACTCGGCGTGCAGGTGAGCTTTACGATCCCACTTTTTCCCGAGCCCTGGTAGCCATACTTGCAGAAGATGTTGAATCCCATCTCGAGTTCGAGCACTCCGCCGACATGGACTAAAGCCATCGGTCCAGCGATCTTCTTGTTAGCTTTGCTGGTCCGTCTGTGGGGGATCGGATGGGGTTTGCCGGATCAGAGGAAGGCCTTCAGCTATCACCCTGACGAGACGGTTAACTGGATCTACTCTCAGCAGCTTTCGCCGCTCAAGGGAGACTTCGATCCGGGTTTTTACAACTACGGAACACTGTTTTTATTTGCCTTGAATGCGGGGACTGAGGTGATGTCGGCCTACGGCGCGAAGGCGGATCCCAAAGAGCCGATGTCGGAGTATCGGGCGATCGGGAGCTATCTGATGGCAGGTCGGGTCCTTTCTGCACTTGCGGGAGCCGGGCTCGTGTGGGTGATCTTCGCCATAGGGTTGCGACTCTTTGGAATAGCAGGCGGTCTCGGCGCGAGTGCTGCGGCCCTGTTTTCGCCTGGGTTAAGCGTCCATTCTCGATTTGCCACGGTGGACATGGTGGCGGCGCTTTTTGTCGGTTTGGCTTTGCTGGTCGCCGTGCGCAGACTTGAAAACCAGCCTGGAATCGGGTTGAAACTTGCTTTGCTGGGAGGAGTGTTCGCGGGCCTAAGCGCGGGCACCAAATATAGCGGAGGCATAGCGCTCTTGGCCGTGCTGACGGCTGAGTTTCTGGTCGGTGAGAAGGACAGGTGGAAGAACATGTCCGCCGCGGTTGGGGCGATGGTTGCAGCATTCATCCTGGCGACCCCCGGGGTGCTTTTGAACAATGCCGGGTTCATGCGTGATTTCACCTACGAACTGCGGCACTCCAACGCGGGCCACGGCATGGTTTTCCTAGGCACAGCATCGGGATTCCTCTATCACCTGGGCAACCTTATCGAATGTCTCAGCCTCCCGATTCTGGTCCTTGCCCTGCTGATGTTTCTCCCCATAAAGCTGAGCGAGAGGAGGCACTGGTGGGTTCTCGCCGCCTTCGCCGTTCCGTATTACCTTTCCATCGGCCAGGCAGAGATTAAGTTCCTACGGTACGTCTTTCCGCTGGCGGTGGTGATATGCATCCTCTTTGGCGAGGCTGTTTCGCGCATTCACAAAACCAAGACGCCAGCCGGCTATGCGGCTATGGTGCTCGCATTCTTTGCCGTCAGTGGGTTCTTTGGAGGCGGCGCAGCAAAGACTGTGATGAACTCCGTGTTCATGGCTGGGAGGGATCCGCGAGATGCTGCTGCCGATTATTTCAAAGAAGTCGGCCAAGGGAAATCCGTCGGATTCGTCAGTGACCCGTGGTTCTATACACCTCCTCTCTATCCCATGACCGGAGCCGTGAGAGCTGTGCCGATCGCTCAGCGCAATCAATGGGCAGACCAGGCGGCCGATCCGAAAGTGATCGAATCTCGTGACGAAAACGGGAACATCATCTCGTGGGATGCAAGGCTGGTTACCGACCTGAAACCGGACTTCATTGTGTACAGCAGCTTTGAATCCGACGACGTCGAACGGCTTTCGAACCTGAAATACCAAGATCGCCCCGAGGCCGACCAAGCAGCAGCCGACACTGTCCGCCGGTATGAGGACTTCAAAACCAAGCTCGCTGCCAATTACACGCCTGAGAGAGAATTTGGGTTCGGCGGTTCCGCCACGCACGACATGATGTACATCCGGCCAAGGATTTTTGTTTGGAAACGCAAGACGACCTAAACCTCGTCCTCGAGGATTTTCTCGATTCGATGCGAATGGAGCGCGGAGCCAGCCTCCATACGGTGGCTGCGTATCGCACGGATTTGACCGATTTTGTTGCCTGGATGGACGATGCAGGAGTCGGCTCATGGAGTGACTTGTCAACCCGAGACATCCTCCTCTATCTCAGCACTTTCGCCGGACGATTTTCGCCTCGGTCTCAGCAGCGGAAAACCTCCGCGATTCGATCGATGGTGAAATATCTCTCTCGCACTAAGAAATCCCAAGTTGAAATGCCCCAAGTGGCCGGGTCGCGACCTCCCAAATCTCTTCCCAAATCGCTTGGCTATGAAGCTCTTGAGGCTCTCCTGGGCGCACCAGACCTCGGGACACCGAACGGGCTCCGAGACAGGGCACTGATGGAGTTGCTTTACGGGGCCGGGCTGCGAATCAGCGAAGCCATCGGCCTTCGGCTCCCGCAATTGGATCGAGAGACTTCGGCAGTCCAAGTGACCGGTAAGCGCGAAAAGACCCGCTGGGTACCCATTCCGGGCGGCACCATGGATTGGGTCGAGAGGTATTTGCAGGATGGAAGGCCAAAGCTTGCGAGGAAGGCAAGTGACTTGGTGATTCTGTCCGATCGCGGCCTCCCGATGCGCCGAACCACGGCCTACGCCAAGATGCAGGAGTACGCTCGCGCCTGTGGTCTGGAGCATGTTTCTCCCCACCAACTCAGGCACACCTACGCTGTTCATCTCCTCAAAGGAGGTGCAGATCTGCGGGCGGTCCAAGAACTTCTCGGCCACGAGTCTATCTCAACCACTCAGGTTTACACGCAGTTAGATCTGGACGAAGTTCGCGCCAAATATGTGCGCGCCCATCCTCGACGTTGATCAGGGCAAATCTGCGTTCGCCAAAACCTCTAGATCCCAAGAGGCATGTTCACCTGCTGCCAGGCGCCATGATCCCGCAATGGCGATCATGGCTGCGTTGTCAGTACAGAACTGAAAGTCAGGAGCCATGAACCTGCATCCGCGTTTCGAGCATCCTATTTCAAGAGCCGACCGGAGAGCTTTGTTGGCCGCGACACCACCCACTAAGGCGAAGCAGGGCAACTCGTAACGGTCGACAGCGTCCAGAGCCTTCGCCGTCAACGAATCCACGATTGCTGCCTGAACAGAGGCAGCAGCATCTGGAATATCGATCGAATTGCCTTCTGATTGGACGAGCCTAAGAACGGCGGTCTTCAACCCACTAAAACTGAACTTATCTGCATCGTGCCTCAGCGATCGGGGGAGAGAATAGCGCCTTGCGTTGCCACCCTCGGCAGCTTCTTGGATGGCCTTTCCTCCGGGATATCCCAACCCCAAAAGTCGCGCACTTTTGTCAAAAGCCTCGCCAGCAGCGTCGTCGATGGTTTGCCCGATGAGGAGGTACCTCCCCGGAGCATCGACGCGAACCAACTCGGTATGGCCTCCCGACGCGACCAAAGCCAGGTAAGGAAACTCGATCGACTCATGTGAGAGAAACGGTGAGAGCAGGTGGCCTTCCAGATGGTGGACTCCCACCAGTGGCAGGTTCTTTGAAAAGCAAAGCCCTTTGGCATAGGTCACCCCGACACTCAGTGCGCCGACCAGTCCGGGTCGGTTGGTAACCGCAATCCCGGCCAGGTCATTTAGAGTGACTCCGGCCGTAGAAAGAGCTTCGTCCACCACGGGAAGAATGGACTCGATATGGGCCCGAGCAGCGGCCTCTGGCACCACGCCGCCCCATTTCTGGTGCATTTCGATCTGGCTCGCGATCACGTTAGAAAGTGCGCGACCCCCATGCACGACTGCAGCTGCGGTTTCGTCGCAACTCGATTCGATCCCGAGGACCGGACGGTCAGCCCAGAGCATCGCACTCCTTGAGATCATAGAGCCACATCACAACGGCGTCCTCCCGGTTGTCGGGATAGTAGCCTTTACGGACGGCCGCCTGCTGGAACCCGAGCTTTTCGTAGAGATGAATCGCTGGTGCATTGCCTGCCCGAACCTCAAGCGTCGCGCAGGTCATTCCGGCATCCTTGGCGCGCTCTAGGAGCTCCACCATGAGCCGAGTACCCAGACCTTGGTTCTGGTAGTCGCTGGAGACTGCAATCGTGGTGACGTGCGCCTCGTCGACGACGAGCCATATTCCGCCGTAACCGACCACGTTTCCGTCGCTTAGCATCACTAGGAATACGGAGTCCTTGTGAGTAATTTCGTGACGGAACGAGCGATCCGACCACGGTGCCGAGTTAACTTTCGATTCGATCTCGAGAATCGCGGGGATGTGTTCTTCAGCGAGTGCGGCAAAGCGGATAATGGGCTGGGTCGCCACGTGCTAGCCTCCCAAATAGGCTTCCTTGACCTTGGGATTTGCTAAGAGGGCCTTGCCTGTGTCGCTCAGAACCATGGTGCCCGTTTCGAGAACGTAGGCGCGATGAGCGACCTCCAGTGCGCGGTGGGCGTTTTGCTCAACGAGCAAGATGGTTGTGCCCTCTTTGTTAAGCTCTAGAACAATGCTAAAAATCTCGGTCACCAGATTTGGTGCCAGTCCGAGCGACGGTTCGTCGAGCAACAAAAGGGAAGGCCGGCTCATGAGGGCCCTTCCGATTGCCAGCATCTGTTGTTCGCCGCCGCTCAGCGTTCCGGAATTCTGCTTGATGCGTTCGCGAAGCCTGGGGAAGCGCTCCATGACCTTTTCTTGGTCTTGGTCGATCTCCTTATCGTGTCGGATGAACGCGCCCAATTGGAGGTTTTCCTGTACGCTCATGTTCGTGAAAATCCTCCGCCCCTCGGGGGAGTGGCTGATTCCCAGCCGGACAATTTCATCCGCGGCTATTCCGTCGATGCGTTTGCCTCGAAACTCGATCTCGCCTGTGCGTGGCTTGAGGAGACCGCTAATGGTCCGGAGCAGAGTGCTCTTGCCAGCGCCGTTTGCACCGATGATGGAGACGATCTCGCCTTGCTCAACTTCCAGGCTCACACTCTTCAGAGCGTGAATCGCACCGTAATAAACCTCTATTCCGCGTACCGAAAGCATCATTTGCCGATTTTGACCAGCTCGATTGTGAAAACCAACGTTGAATAGGGTGGGATGACGCTCCCGGCTCCTCGCTCGCCATAGGCCATTTGCCAGGGAATTGTCACGGTCCGAATCTCGCCCACTCGCATTCCCAAGAGGGTCTTGTCGAAGCCGGGAATCAGCTGGCCCTTACCTGCCTGCACCGCCAGCGGCTCGTTGCGGTCTTTCGACGAATCGAACTTAAATCCGGTCAAGAACGTGCCGGTGTAGTGGAAGCTCACGTCGTCGCCCTCTTTGACCTCTCCACCGGTCCCCTGCTTGATGGACTTGATGTCCAAATCGGCAGGCTTGTCCTTCCGGTCGATGCGAAGGACCTGAATTTCGATGCTCAGATCGTCGGAAGCCTTGTCGCCCAAAAGAGACTTCCAATCTTTGCTCCCGCGCACCAGTCGGTCGCCGCCGACTTTCATGCCCTTCATGGCTTCTTCGGCGACTTTTGTCGCAGGCTCTTTGCCCACCATGAATGCGATAGGGATCTGGTTAAGGTTGTTGGAAACCTCGACGCCAGTTTTGCTGTCGGTGACCTTGAACGCGATGGTTACGACATCGTCCTTTGAGAAGGTTTCCCCAGTAGTAGGAGCGATGACATCAAAGGTTGCCGGAGCAGCCGCCAAGGCGATGCAGAGGGTTGCGGCGGTTAGGAACATAGTCGCTCTATCCTACCTTGCCGAGCCAGCCCCTCATTTCTGGTACAATCTGCCGGTCTGCAAGGTTGGGCTCTCCGTGCCGGAAAGCTGGAATTTGCGGACTAAGGAACCGAATACATGGCACAAATCAAAGTACGCATTCGATTGCGCGCGTTCGATCATCGTGTTCTCGACCAATCGGCCGAGAAAATTGTGGAAACCGCCCGCCGGACCGGCGCCCGAATTAGTGGCCCGATCCCCCTTCCCACCCATATCCGCAGATGGTGCGTGATCCGTGGACCCCACATCGACAAAGAGTCCATGGAGCATTTTGAGCTCCGAACGCACAACCGACTGATTGATATCCACGAACCGACTAACAAGACGATCGATGCGCTGATGCGCCTCGACCTCCCGAGCGGCGTGGACATCAAAATCAAGCTCTAAGCTTAAAGATCAAGTCTGAAGTAGGCCCAATATGACAAGCAGGTCATATTGGGCCTCATTGTTTTGGAGCCGTCCACACCCAGTGCCGCAGAGTCGCTGGGTTCCGTGCCAAAATCTGTTTTGAATCTAAACTACGGAGGGAATCCACGCACATGATGACTCTACACGGAGTGGATGTTTATATCTGGATTGACACCACGCCGGAATTGCCGAAAACTTTTGGCAAGATGACCTTGACCTTGATCTCGAACCGAGGCACGCGGGTTTATCCCCCGCCAGCTCCCGACATTGCCCTGCTGAACTGGCCCCGATGCCGATACGAGAGCGACACGGAACTTACCGATGCCGAGATTCAGGAGTTGGTGAATGAGATCACGAAACTCGGCTTCCGATGGACCAAATGCCAAAAGCTGTTTAGAGAGGATGGAAATAATCTCTACAGCCAAGCCTACTAGGATCAAGGAGATAGAAAAGAATGGCTCATAAAGTAGCATTGATTCGCGGCGATGGAACCGGTCCGGAACTGGTGGCTGCGGTTGAGAAGATTTTTAAAGCGGCTAAGGTCGAAATCGACTGGGTCGACGTGGAGGCTGGACTCAAGTGTGTCGAGGCAGGGAAGCCGATCGTGCCGGACGAGACGATCGCCACGATCAAAGAAATCGGCGTCGGCCTCAAAGGGCCGATGACCACCCCGATCGGCAAGGGTTCGGTTTCCCCGAATGTGACGCTTCGAAAGAAGCTGGACCTGTATGCCTGCGTGCGTCCCGTGCGGTCGCTCCCGGGTGTCGTAACACCGTTCGACAACTTGGATATCGTTATTTTCCGAGAGAACACGGAAGATCTGTATGCACAGATCGAGTACATGGCGACCGACCAAGTTGCACACTCGGTCAAGCTGATTTCCAAGTTCAGCACCGAGCGGATCAGCCGGGCGGCTTTCGAGTACGCCAGGGCCAACAACCGCAAGAAAGTTGTGTGTGTCCACAAGGCAAACATCATGAAGGTTGGCGATGGTCTATTCCTCCGAACCTTCCAGGAAGTTGCCAAGGAGTACCCTGAGATCGAGAGTTGGGACAACATCGTGGACAACCAATGCATGCAGCTCGTCCTGCGGTGGAAGATCTACGATATGCTTGTGCTGCCCAACCTGTACGGAGATATCGTGAGCGACTTGGCAGCTGGAATGATGGGTGGCCTTGGCGTGGCGCCTGGAGCCAATTACGGCACAAACTGCGCCGTGTTCGAAGCTGTGCACGGCTCGGCACCTAAGTACACGGGCTTGGACAAGGTTAATCCGACCGCGTTGCTTCTATCTGGAACGCTCATGCTGGACCATTTGGGAGAGCATGACGCGCGCAAGAATATTGAGGGCGCTTTGGAAGCAACGTTGACCAAGGGTATCAAGACCTACGATCTGGGCGGATCGGCAAAGCTCAGTGAGTTTACGGACGCAATCTGCAGTGAGCTTAAGTAGATCGTTTGCTGCGGGATTTTTTGGGGCCGATTCCAGACAGATTCGGCCCCAAATTCATCTTTCAGTCGTCTGCAAGAGCTCGCGCCCAGGCATGAGCATGCACTGGCAAGGCGTTTCTTTCTTGCACCGATTTCAATCCGGCTGCACCCAGCCTGCTGGCACGTTCCGGATGGCTGATCAGCGACCAGATAGCCTCCGCTAAGGCCTTGGCATCACCGATAGGAACCATTTCCCCCGTCTCAGAGTCGACCATGTCGGGAATACCTCCGATATGGGTGGAAATGACAGGAAGGCCGCTAGCTTGGGCCTCCAAAATCGCCAATGGCGAGCAGTCTGCAGAGGTTGGCAGAGCAAAGATTCCAGCGCCGGCGAGCAGCGAGACGAGTTCTGAGGATTCGGGACCCACCTGTCGATAAGCCAGGCAGTTTGGGGGCAGCTCGACCGGGGTTTGGTGACTTACCAGGTGGAATTCGGCATCCGGTACTAGCGCGGCGGCTTGCAAGAGAGTGGGGCCACCTTTTCTCTCGAAGTCACCTCCCACAAAGACTACTCGGTTGGCTTGACGAAGTTCCCCCGGACCAAACAGCGCGGTGTCGAGTGGTGGGGGAATCACGACAGGTTTGCAGTCGTAGTCGGTCTCAAACCCAGTCGAGGCCCATCGGCTCATCGCTACGAAGCGGGCACCGTTCGCCGCCAACCGCTTCATGGATCGGTCCCGTGCTCGCAGCTTGTACTCGGGGCGATTCCACCTGTACAGGCTTGAAACTTGACGGTGAGACGCATCGCCGTAAATGGCGCAACGGGAGGCGAGTGCCGTCGGAAGCATCCCTGCTTCGCCGTTGGTCGCGATAATCACTCGATCCGCGCCTTCCTGCACAGCTGCCGAAACCGCACGGCGCATGGCGAGCTGCTTCGCGAACGTTCGAAATCCACGGCGGAGATACGGATTTCCGTAATCTTCGGGATTGGCAAACGTAACTTGGGCAAATACGGAGGGAAGGCAAGTCCCCCATCTTTTTCGCACGACTTTCCACCCAAGAGCGTCGATGCAACAGATGCCTACATGCATGCCGGATCTCCAACTTCCTGCGTTGATTCGCCCAAGGCCGCGCCCTCGCCTCGACTCCCGTCGAGGCTCTGCCCGAATCGACGCGCAGAACTCATTGGTCCTGCCCAGGTGCCGAACACCCTCTGAGCGAAATCTCCAATCCTTGTTCCAGCCTACTGCGGCAACGGCAAACCGAACGCTTCCAGCCACTCGCGGAGCTTGGCAATTCGGGTGGGCTGGTCGGTCGGCAATTGGAACGGTCGGCCCCGAGCATCGATAACGATTCCAACGGTGCCACCCTCGAGCTTTTTCGTTACAGAGACGCCCTTACCCCCGCCAACATCGAATCCCTTAGTGGGCTCGATCGTGAGTTCCTTGAACTGGTGCCGATCGCAAGGAATGACGGCCATTTGACCATAGTTCAGCGTTTGGTTGACGCCCTCTCCGCGGACCGTGACGACCTTCTCGCCCGGCTTGGCGGTTCCGACTGGGCAGATGGCGTGGCCACACTTTACGATGCAGTCGAATTCAAAAACCTGCTTCGCCGCTTCGTAGACATGCTGGCTCAACACTCCCAAGTGCGGCATCATAAAGATAGAGTCCACGGTGAGCATCGTGATGCCCTCAGGCTGGTACGCATCCAGCATCATAAGAGCCGATTGAGCGCGCTTCGGAGCGTGAGAGAGCACACCACCCGAACCGATGATCATGTCGAGCTCCATCATCTTAATCAAAGTTTGTCCGCCGCCCTTCTGCTCGAAAAGCTCGCTCATGTCGCGTTGCTTCTGGGCACCTTCCAGGGTTCTGGCAAGAGTCTTGTGGTGTTCGAACGCGAGCCGGAGCGCTTCCCTCGAGACGGCCTGCTCGATGAGCAGATCTTCATAAGTGTGCGGGATGGTCGTTGGCCGGATCATCTTATTGCGGAGCCTGTTCCGAACCTCGCTGGGGTCAATATTGAGCGGAATCCAACGCGCGATGTTCTCAATTCCGGCCTCTTTGAGCACGTTACAGATGGAGTAGCTCATTCCCAAGTTGGCAGAGACTGTGCGGTTGTAGATCGGTGCTCCACTTGGATCGCGAAAAACGGAAAAGACGTCAGTCGTTGCTCCGCCGATGTCCACTCCGAGAATGTTCAGGCCTTCCTGGACGGCGTACTCATTGAGCAGCTTGCCAACGGCATTGGGCGTCGCCATGACCTCTTCGCTGGCCCACTCAAGCAGTTTGGAGTAACCGGGAGCCTGCTGCATGACGTGCTCCAGAAACAGTTCGTGGATCTCGTCGCGCGCAGGGTCAAGATTCTCGCGGTCCAGTGTCGGGCGCAGATTGTCGACCTTCTTTAGCTCGATGCCAGCGCCCAACACTTCCGTAACCTCTTCGCGGGCATCTTTGTTCCCGGCATAAATCACGGGCAATTTCATGTCGCCGAATCGAGGTTTGGGGTCGGCCCTACGGATGACTTCTGCCATCTCGGTGAGGTGCTTTTTCGTTCCGCCATCGGTGCCGCCAGACATGAGAATGATGTCCGGCCGCAACTGTCGAAGCCGCTCCACCTTTTGGTAGTCTTTCCGATTGTCATCGATGGCAAGGGTGTCCATAAGGATCGCCCCAGCACCAAGCGCGGCTCGTTCTGCGGACTCCGCCGACATGCTCTTCACAACTCCGGCGACCATCATCTGCAAACCGCCGCCCGCCGATGATGTGGACACATACATGTCTGCCGCCTCGAACGGATCCGATCTTTGATCGACGACTTGACCGTCTTTGAAGATTCGCCAAACCTGGTCGTTGTGGATCAGAGCCCGGCGATGGACCGGAAAGCCCTGCGGCATCGTCGTTTCGGTAAGTTCTTCCAGTTCGGTCATCGCGTTGAGCACGCCGACTGTTACGTCCTCAAAGGGCTTTTCAACGGTTGTGGGAGCCTCACCGCGAGCCACCAAACGGTATTCACCCGCGTCATTGCGTTCGATGAGAATGGCCTTGGTTGTGGTCGAACCACAGTCTGTTGCTACGATGCGCCGAATGTCCGCTGACATAGGCCGATTATAGCGAATCGACCGCCAATTCGATGGACGACCTCCGTTGTGGACGAAGAGAATCCGATAATCTGGATGAAAAAAGTGAACTTGAGTGTGCTAAAGCACAGTCGAATTCGTATCAAATTGTGGAGCGGTGTTTAGGTCGCCTAATAATATTGCAATGAATAACAAGCGAAGTTGGACAATTGGGTTTTTGTTCGTGGTCATCTGTGCGGCGTTGTTTGGGCAAACGGGTTGCGGCGGAGGCGGAGCGGCTTCGTCAACCGGTTCTGGCGGTAATACCAATGGAGGGAACACGAATGGTGGCAACACCAATGGCGGAGGGAATACCATCGATTTTGCCGCAGCCCAGGGTTCCTACACGGATACAGGCTTCTCGCTGAACCTGAAATTGGATTCGAACAAGACGCTGACCGGAGCGATTGCTCAGTTCTTTCCCCCGTTTGTGGGCACAACGACAGTGAACGACGATGGAACGTTCGTGCTCGACCTTGTTCGAAATCCGAACACGATCACCTTCACCGGGCAAGTCGAAAACGCCGGGGGCGGCTGGAGAGCACGAGGCAATTTCACGGGAGCAGCAACAACAGCCATCCAGGCCGGTCGCTTTGTTCAAGGCACCACCAACGGCTTTCGCGGGACCATTAATCTGGTTCTGGGAGGCAGCGGTTCAGGAGTGATGAATATCGACCAAGCAGGGAACATCACCGGAACGCTCACCTATAGCGGCACCACAGCGTCGCTCTCCGGAACGATCACCAACACGGGAATTGTCTCTGCTGGAACTCCAACTTCCGGCGCAGTCAGTGTGACTCTTGAAGGAGCCGCAACCGTGACCACCGAATTGTTTACTGAAACTGGGTTAAGCGGTACGTGGACGGCCAGTGATGGCGGCACCGGCAACCTAGTTGGCACCGGCACGCGCTTTTAGGTAATGTGAACACGGAGCGCGGTGCGATTGGAGACTCCCAGAGTTTCCAAGGATGGATTGTGCTTCGAGGTAATAAATTGGCGGGAGTCAAGTTCCAAAACGTTTCCAAAGTCTTTGGCAAGGACGTCAAAGCAGTTGACAATCTAAATCTGGATATTCGAGACGGGGAATTTATGGTTCTCGTCGGGCCGTCCGGTTGCGGAAAAACGACTGCATTGCGAATGATTGCGGGGCTCGAAGAGTCTACAGGCGGCGACCTGTGCATTGGCGATCAGCGTGTTAACGATGTTCCACCCAAGGATCGTGATATCGCGATGGTTTTCCAAAACTACGCGCTTTATCCGCACATGACCGTCTACGATAACATTGCGTTCGGTCTGAGAATCCGCGAACTCAAAGGAATTTTCTGGCAACTGAGTCACATGAGTGACGCCCAGAGAATCAAGCAAGACATCGATAAGCGGGTTCGCGACGCCGCCAAAATGCTCAGCATCGACCACTTGCTCGCGCGAAAACCCAAAGAACTCTCGGGTGGACAGCGTCAACGCGTCGCGCTCGGAAGAGCCATCGTACGGAAACCCAAAGTCTTCTTGATGGACGAGCCTCTCTCGAACCTCGACGCGAAGCTCCGAATCCAAACTCGCGCGGAACTCATCCGCCTCCACCGGTCCCTTGGCATTACCACGATCTACGTAACCCACGACCAAGTTGAAGCCATGACCATGGGCCAGCGAATCGCTGTTATGAAAGACGGTGTCCTTCAGCAGTGTGCCGAACCCGAAACGGTTTACAACCAACCAGCGAATAAGTTCGTGGCTGGATTTATTGGTGCGCCTCCCATGAACTTTATGGAAGCGACTATCAAAAATGATGGCCAGCTTCGAGTCGACGTCGGCGAATTTTCACTTCCACTGCCTGCGGAACACCCAGCGAAAGCACTGGTTAATAAACCGGTGACTTTGGGCATCCGACCAGAATCGATCTTCGATGCGAATCTCAACAATCCTGTGGCTGGAACGGATGCCAACACTGTTGAGGCGAAGGTCGACGTGTTGGAGCCGCTTGGTCCGGAATACACCGCGTACCTGAATATCGGAAAGCACAACCTGCTCGCAACAATCGACAGCGCCACCAAAATCAAGGAAGGTGGAGCCTCCAAATTTGTCATCAATCTGGATTCAATCCATATTTTTGACGGCGAGACAGAAGTTGCAGTCCGATAGGCAGAAGTTGAACTCATAAATCGGTTCTGGTATCCTCGCAATTTCGAGGGGACAGAATCGTGACATCTGCTTGGATTGCGCTGGCGGCATTATCTCTTGGGCAACCCGATTTAGAGCCCACGTTGAAGTTGCCTGCTGTATTTTCGGACGGCATGGTGCTCCAAAGAGATATGCCTGTACCCATTTGGGGTTGGTCCCATCCCGGGGAAAAAGTCACTGTCACCTTTCGGGGCCAGAGTATCAGCACCACCGCCGACGTGAGCGGTAAATGGAAGGTTACTCTCGATTCGCTTACTGCCGGCGGGCCAGACGAACTGGGCGTCTTTGACGAGGACCAAGACATCATCGTCCGTGACATCTTGGTCGGTGATGTCTGGATCTGCTCGGGGCAATCCAACATGGCTTTTCCGCTGAGCCAAGCGAAGAACAGCACCACATTGATGCAAGAGGCTGATCAGCCCAGGATTCGACTTTTCAAAGTCGGATTTGCAGCAAGCGATCGACCTCTCTTAGATGTCAAAGGTCGGTGGCGAGTTTCCACTCCCCAGAGCGCCGCTTCGTTCAGTGCCGTCGGCTATTTGTTCGGCAAAGCACTGAGCGAATCCGAAAAGGTTCCAATCGGATTAATTGAGACCTGCTGGGGTGGTTCCAGCGCCGAGGCTTGGACACCGTTCGGAGCACTGTCGCTTGACCCGGAGCTCAAACCGATCCTAATCCGTTATGATCGAGCGAAGGTCGAAAATAGGGCGAAGCTGGAGAAATATCGCCAAGAATCCAAGAAATACCGGCCCAAAATCCACCCTGACCGCGCCAATTTGGGCTTTGCTCGAGGGTGGGCTAGCCCCATATTCGACGATAGCGTTTGGAACACGATGATGGTTCCCGGCTACTGGGAAGATCAGGTTAAGTCGCTCGATATCGATGGAGCAGTATGGTTCCGCACAGAGGTCGAAGTACCACCTGGTGCCGCAGGCTCAGACGTCATTCTCAAGCTCGGACAGATTGCGGACTACGACACCGTCTACTGGAACGGTCAGATGGTGGGGATGACTGGAACTAGCGAGGATGAGCCCTTCGAGACTCCGCGAGCTTACAAAATCAGCGGTCGCCTGGTGCTGTCGGGCAAAAACACGCTTGCGGTCAGGGTGTTCAATCGCAAGGATAAGGGCGGCTTTGGCAGCGAGCCCGAGGACATGGGGGTTGTGGGTTTGGATGGGGCCGTCATTCCGATTGCTGGTCGATGGCGCTACCACGTTGAAACAAGTCTTTCGCCGGATGCGATCAAGCCCTTGGAACTACCGTTTGGCCCGGGTCACCCCCAG
The DNA here is from genome assembly GCA_018268255.1 of Armatimonadota bacterium. Lineage (GTDB taxonomy): Bacteria > Armatimonadota > Fimbriimonadia > Fimbriimonadales > Fimbriimonadaceae > UBA2391. The sequence continues at coordinate 152,298 of JAFDWX010000002.1, forward strand.
GCACCAGCCAACCTGTTCAATGGAATGGTCGCCCCGATCGTCCCGCTAGCCGTCAAAGGGGTGGCTTGGTATCAAGGGGAGTCCAATGCTGAAAGGGCCAAGCAGTATCGAACGCTCCTAACCCGACTGATTTCGAGCTGGAGAACTTCATTCCACCAGTCCGATTTGCCGTTCCTGCTTGTCCAACTCCCGAACTTCCGTGAGCGCCTCGATTTTCCATCTGAAGCGGAATGGGCCGAGATTCGAGAAGCTCAACTCATGGCTCTCAAACTGCCGAAAGTGGGCATGGCCGTCACGATCGACTTGGGCGAAGCCAACGATATCCACCCGAGAAACAAACTGCCGGTTGCCGAGCGTCTCGCCGATGCTGCGATGCAGGTGGTCTACTACACCACCGCGCGAGGTCAATCCCCATTTTTCGACACCTACAAGATCGAGGGGTCCAAAATTCGCGTTCTCTTCCGCAATACCGTCGGAAGCCTAACGACGGTCGACGGCGAGCCTCCAAAGGGATTTGCCATCGCCGGAGCAGATGGCAAGTTCATCTGGGCTCAAGCGAAGATCGATGGAGAGTCGGTCGTCATCTGGCACGAAAAGGTCCCCCAGCCCAAGTACGTCCGTTATGCTTGGGCGGACAACCCTCTCTGCAATTTGGTGAACAGAGTTGGCTTGCCGGCTTCACCATTCCGTACCGACACACTTCCCGGAATCACCGATAACAATTACTAAGTCTAGTGGCGAACGTCTAGGAGACTTCGAGTGCGGTCTCTTAGAGTGAACCAGCCTGGCTTGTAGGCACCTTCCTTGGTCTTGAGTCCTAAGCTCGAGAGGAAGCCAAGAAACTTCGGGTCCGAGAGGCCGTAGTAGGTGCGCCAAGAATCCAGCATGGCTTGAGAAGGATCGACTTGCATAAAGAAATATCCCGCATCGAACTGGCGCGAGTTCTTCTCCAATAGATCCATCACTGCTCCCACGAATTGGCCCTGTTGTTCCGGGCTGCTCCCGTTCAGACTGCTGCTGGGGTACCCGATCTCCTGGAGCACGACCGGCTTGCCTCCGGCGAACCGAAGAATGTCCTTGAAATCCTCTGGAATTCTGGAAATCGGATGTACCGTGAAACCGTCCATCGGATAATAGGTGTAGATGGCTATGTCCATTCCGCTCTGGAGCCTTTCCATGACGGCCGGGTTACTTTGCAAGCCTGAAACCGTCATCGTAACGCCGACCTTGACCTCTGGACGAATCTTCTTGATTTCCTCGCGCCCGGCCAGAAGAAACGTATGGTATGCATCCACTTCGTTGGCGTGGCTGCCGAAGTAGACGTCGACCTCATTCCCCAAGCTGACCCACTTAACGGATTGGGGCAGCGCTTGGGCATAGCGTCGAACGAACTCGCGCCAAACCGAGAGCATGTTTCCGCTATCCCACTCAGCTTCCTCCAGCCCAGGTGTGACTTCTCGCTTTACCGTGTTGATCGACTGAACGCCTGAAAAGACTTGCCAGCCGGCAAAGGAGGCAATACCTTCGTAGTCCGTTAGAGGCTTGAATACGTACGTCCCAGACGAGGGCTGTAGATCCTTCCAGGTGTTGGTGACGATGCCAACGTTCAGCATCATCTGGATTTCCTCACGGAACGCGGCAAGATACTCGGGTGCACCGCCGCCTTCCGTCACGTTGGCGTGCATGCCGATGCGTATAGCGGGTTTCGCCTTGGAAGGTTGGGTTTGGGCCGTGGCAAGACCGGCAAGTGATGCAAAGAAGAGGCACAAGACAATTCGAGAAAACATGATTTGGCTACGTTCGCTCAACACAATTTGGATTCGATGTAGGGACGTTCGACCTATCTGGTTAGAAGGTAAAACACGTTTATGAAGATCGGTATCTTTACGGCACTTCTGGGTGATAAATCGCTGGACGAAACACTGGATATCGTACAGCGCGAGGGGATCGAAGCGGTCGAACTAGGTGCAGGCGCGTATCCCGGAAACCCGCATTGTAACGCCGAAGCGCTACTCGACGACGCCTCCGCCCGCAATGCACTGCTGAAGAAGATCACCGACCGAGGTTTGACTCTTTCCGCGATCAGCGTTCATGGGAATCCGATCCATCCGCGTCGTGAGATCGCTGAAGATCATCACAAGGCATTTGTGAATGCCGTGAAGCTGGCCGATGCACTTGATATTCGCATCGTCAATGGATTCAGCGGCTGTCCGGGCGACCATCCTGGTGCCGTGAACCCCAACTGGGTGACCTGCGCATGGCCCGACGAATTTCGCGACGTATTGGAGTGGCAGTGGAAGGAAGTCGTTCTGCCTTATTGGACCGAACAGGCAGCCCTCCTGAAGAAGCACAACGTCAAGTTCGCCATCGAGATGCACCCAGGATTTGTGTGCTACAGCAACGATACGTTGCTGAAACTGAGGCACGGAGTGGCAAATGGGGAGCAGATCGGCGCGAACTTTGATCCGTCTCACCTGTGGTGGCAAGGCATCGACCCGATCGCTGCCGTTCGAGAACTCGCCCAGGAAGGAGCCCTCTTCCACGTTCACGCCAAGGACACTCGGATCGATCCTTATAACTCCGGCCGCAATGGAAACCTCGACACCAAATCCTACGGCGACATCCTAAGCCGTTCATGGGTCTTCCGGTCCGTGGGTTACGGACACGGGATCGAGTGGTGGAAAGACTTCGTTTCGAACCTCAGGATGGTCGGATACGACTACGTTCTCAGTATTGAGCACGAGGACGGCCTCATGAGTCCGCTAGAAGGGCTCCGCAAGGCTCTAAACGTCCTGAAGGAAGCTGTGGTATCCGAGCCCGCTGGCCAAATGTTCTGGGCGAAGGACTGACGCTCGCCCGTACGGGAAATTAACGGGCGGACCAAGGAGTGTCCCTGGTCCGCCCGATTTGTCAAATTTCCACTTGAGCGCTAGTTGTCTTCGCCTTCGCGAATGAAGTTCCGCGGTTTGAAGGCTTTGTTCGCGTGGTATTCGACTTGAACTGATCCGTAGTCAACGGTAAAGGTCATCACCTTTTCGGTCACCTTGCCAGTCGCTTGGCCCGAAGTATCGCTGTCCGTCTTCCAATTGAGGGTGAAGTCACCAGCATCGGAAACTGAACCGCTGCCAAAGACCCAGCCCCAGTTCAGGGAGTAGCCGACCATGAACAGATCACCCGTGTTAGTCGCCACGATTGCGAGGTAATCCTGCGGGTTGGCAACCCCTTCGTGTGGCTGGACATACAACCCGGCGTATTCGAAAGTGGATCTTTGCACCTTCCACCAGCCGGTTTGGCCTTTGTCGTTGATCCAAACGCCCGTGCCGACGTCGTTAGCGATGATCCCGGTGAGTTGGAGCTTCCCGTCGCGAGTCTTCGCGAAGACCACTCCGGCCTTGTTGATAGGACCGACAGCGATCGGGGAGCCGACGTCAGCTTTAGTGTTGTCTGTACTGCCTCCGCCACCCGAATTTTCGTTACCTGAATTCGAATCGCCCGAATTCCCGTCGCCAGAATTGTCGTTGCCGGAATTGGAGTCGCCGGTATTGGCGTCTCCGTCACCAGAGTTGGAATCGCCCGAAGTTCCCGACTCGCCATCCGATAGGACTTGGAGCTGGCTCGTTTGCTGGTCGTTGACCCCGATGATGAAGAAGTTGCCCTCGCGAACAAAAGCAGCAATCACACCGCTCTTGTCGCCGCCAAAGGTTCCGAGATACTGGCCTTCGGGAGACACCGAAGCCAATGTCTCGTCCTTCTTCTTCTTGACGTCGTCTTTGTTTGAAAGGTCCGGTGCAGAGAAGTTGTCCTTTTCCTTGTCCTCGATGGACTTACAGACATCCTCCAGCTTGGTGGGTCTGTAATTCGCATCTGCTTCCTTGGCCGCTTTGAACTGATCCAAGGCTGTTTCCGCCGAGACAGTGGTCAAAGCGTTGATGTCCCGGCGCTGGTTCGGGGTCCCAGTCGTATCCCCAGTGGAAACGATCGCTCGAAGCCCGTACGTCTTGCCCTCTTTTTCGACATTGACCTCAAGCGAGAAATCGGTATCGGCGGGAACGTTTTCGAACGCGTAATTGCCTTCGCTGTCCGTTGTTGTCGTTGCGACAACCGAGTCGTCTTCGACTGATTTGAGCTCGACAGTGGCACCGGTAACCGGCACCTCACTTTCCGCTTGGCGGCTAGCGGCTGCTCCCGCAGTGGATCCTGGCAACGTGACCAAGCCCACGATGTCTCCTTGAAGTGCGGCTGAATCTCCTCCGCCCCCGCCGCCGGATGAAGAAGCTGAACTTCCTCCTCCACCGCAGCCGACGAGTGCAGCTGCGACCGCACCCACGGCAAGACCTAGTGTTATTTTCTTAAATTGTTTTATCCACATCATGTAGTCTTCGCAATCCCCTGGTAACCCTCAGGCGTACCAAGTGCCCGTATTCCATATTTGAGTGGCTAACCTCTGCAGGTATTTGGCAGGATTGTGTGGTGCGATTTAGGCCCTGAGCCAGATTTTGCGGCGAGTGGCCCAGGTAGCGACGGCAAGGACGGTTGAGGTCATGACTCCTGCGTATAGGGTGAGAGCCCAAGGGCCAGGTTCCATGTTTCCGACCCAGGTGTTGATTCCCGAGACCCGAAAGAGCGGATGAACGAGGTTGGTTATGGCGGCGTAAGCCAAGATCGGATTCTGTCCTGCCATCCCGATCCACTGGACAACTTTGTTCTCCTGCAACCCCCGCCGGTCCGTCAACAAAGCCCAGAGCAGAATGGCAAGCGCACCCGCGCCCCAAAGGTAGGGAACCGTGGCCGGATCTTTACGCAGCTCGGCAGGGAAGGCGATTAACGTTCCGAGGACGGTCAGAGCAGAGATTTTTAGCCAATCCAAGGAGACCCAGAGAAACGCGAGCGCCGGTATGAGCAACAGAAGCGGGAGGATGTTTTCTCGAACAGGCGGATTACCCAGGAAGAAGACTACGAGAGCACCTCCGAGCGCCCAGGGCGGCAATTTTGGCCGCTGAGGTGCGGGGAACAGGTTGGGAACAAGCCCGATTGCCACTGGAACCGTCCATTTGTAGAACTGCCAGTTGAAAAGCCACGGCAGTGGACTCAGGTTCAAAATAGGATCGAACGAATGCCATTTGTCCTGCACCCAGGGAAAGAGCAGGGCAAAGGCCGCGAAGGCGAACCAGACGCGCCTATCTTTCCTGGCAAACCACCAGAGCACTCCTCCGAACAGACTCGTGTGAGCCAGCACCATGAGGATCGCATCTTGCTTGGCGGGATCAAAGGGTGCGTGGGCCAGCGACGGATTGAACAGGACCAGTCCCACGATTCCAGCTCCGATGAGCCGGAACATCCACCAAGTGCGGCTCCACCACGGCACTTCGAGCCTTAGATAGAGAAGCGCTATCCCAGCGAAAGAGAGCAGCGCAAGCCATTGCCAACGCATGTTTCCTGGATCCTGCGACTGCCGCAGATGCTCGATGATGATGGAGAAAGCCGCGAGAGAGAGGAATCGAGTAGCCAGCCTGCCAAAGAACGGAAGAAACGGGCCGTTTTCGAACTTTCGGTAGGCCAAGGGAATGGCCGCACCCATCGATACGAGAAATGCCGGGAAGACCCAGTCCACCCACGTGAATCCGTACCTCTCCGGCACGAATTCCATACCGGGAGGCTGTAACTGGGCGTGGTACATCCAGCCGGGCAGAGTCCCCCATGGCACCATCCCGGAGAAAGCCATCCCGAGAATGGCAAGCCCTCGGAGGATATCCAGACTTTGGTCGCGTCTCGGCTTTTCCACCAAAGCTCATTCTATCTGGCTTGAAGAGCCAGGGAATTGGGGCCACACCCTGGGCTCCGGATCTCCACGTCCTGATCCCTATGTTCGCTCTTCCCATCTCCAAAAACCCCTGTGATTCCTGCAGGGATATGTGGAACAAGACTATTGGCGGATTGCGCCCGGGGTATTAAGAATGTCGGACAAGGCTGCGGAGAAGGCACCAGCGGAAGAGGGGAAAAAGAAAAAGGGCGGGAAACTCCCGCTGATTATCGGGCTTGTGGTTTTGCTGGCTGGCGGAGGATTCTTCATGAAGAGCCGCGGGGGCAAAAAGGAAGTGCCCGCCATCAAGCTCGCGAAAATGGAGAGCATGATCGACCTCAAAGAGGAATTTCTGGTCAACCTCGCGGGTGGAGAGCACTACCTCAAGGCAAAGATCCAGCTCCTGCCTTCAGATAAGGCAAAGAAGGAGGAGCTTGAGCACGCAGCTCCAGCGATCATGGATGTGATCTACAGTCGCCTAAGGAAGACCACCCTCAAACAGGTTAATTCTCCGAAAGGATTCCAACTTCTCAAACGCCAGCTTGCAATCGATATCAACTGGGCGGTCGAAAGTCTTGAGCCGAAGGACGAGCACAAAGACGAAAAGAAGAAGGACGAAAAAGGGAAGAAGGAAGAACACGCCAAAGATGAATCTGCGGGTCCGGAAGAACTTACGCAACTTCCAGATCCGACCGAGTTACAGCATCCCGACTGGGATAACGAAGAAGGACCCATCCTCAAGATCTTCTTTACAAGTTTTGCAACTCAATAGGAAAAACGCATAGGTGACAGTTGGCGCTGGTTGGGGGTTAACCAGCGCCTTTTTTTAGCCGATCTTGCCGACCATATGCAGCGCCACTTCGAAGTAGATGATGATTCCGGTGGCGTCAACAAACGTTGAAATGAACGGAGCACTCATCACTGCTGGGTCGATATTAATCCTCTTGGCCGCGATGGGGAGCATCGAGCCGATCAGGCAAGCCCATGTTGTGACCAAAGGCAGCGAGGCGGCCACAACGGGCGCAAACCCTGGTACGCCGAAAAAGTGAGCCCTGAGGAATCCTGCCACGCCCAACGTTGCGCCGATCATCAAAGCTGTGATGAACTCATGCCTCATCACGTGGAATACGTCGCTCGTGTGCACCTCTCCCAGTGCCAATGCGCGAGTAATGGTCGTCGTTGTCTGCGAGCCGGTGTTGCCTCCTGCGCCGATAATGAGCGGAAGGTACACCATGATCGCCGGCAGATTGGCGTCTTCACCCTTGCCGTAGTACTGCATGACGGCTGTAGTAAGAGTCTCTGCAAAAAAGAGACCGATCAGCCAGAAAATCCTACGCTTATAGATTTGAAATGGGCTGAGAGACAGGTAGGAATCGGCATCACCGCTGACTGCACCCAACATCAGAACGTCTTCGGAGTCAGCCTGGCTGATGATGAATTGGGCATCATCGGCGGTCAATACTCCCACCATCCGCCCTCGCGAATCGGCAACAGGCAGTGCTCGAAAGCCGTATCGCGCTAGTTCACGAGCGGCTTGCTCTGCCGGATCCTCTGCGTGGCAGGCGATGTAGTCATCGTTCATCACATCCCGAGCTGTAAGATCTGGTCGGGACCGGACAGCTCGTCGCAGGCTGAAAACACCCATCAGGCGTTCCTGCTCATCGAGGACGTAAATGTCGTAGATGGACTCGTACTTCTCGTCGCTCGAGCGACGGATATCCGCCAGAATTTCGCTAAGTTCCTGCTCGGGGCCGACCTTGAAGAATCGCTCTGTCATGATCCGTCCGACCGAATCTTCGGGATAGGCCAGAATGCGACGAATCTCCTGGGCGTCTTCTTTCGGAATCGTGTTCAGAAGCCGGTCGAACCGTTCTTCCTCGATGATTTCTCGCAGAGAGAGAGCATCGTCCATTGGAAGCAGATCGAGAAACTGTGCGAGATTCTCCTCCGGAAGCTCTTCCGCCATCTGTCGAGCCGTTTCCCGCGGAAGTTCGATAAAGACTTCTGCTGCGCTGGGCGCATCCAACTTGAGGAGGATTTCGATGCCTTCTTCCAAGGGCATTCGGGCGATAGCTTGGGCCAGATCGACCTCTTGCACCTCGTCTAGCTCTTCGCGTACGGCTCGCGCGTCGGTCTGTCGCGAGAGAGACCGCAGTCGATCCACCAGGGGTGTGATATCGAAGCGCATGAGTTCGTCCGTGAAAGTGTCTGGCGATGCCGACTAGGTTTAGTGTGTCGCTCTTGCCATCTAGTTTGCAACTGCGTCGGTAGCCGAAGCCCCACAGAAGCCACAATAGACCCGTGACAATGCTAGAGCGTTTTCGAGCTCACCTCGAAAACCGGAAGTTGTTTCCAGAGGGTTCGACCCTTTTGGTGGGATACAGTGGTGGACCGGATTCAACGTGCCTGGTGCATTTGCTGCATTCTTTGGGTTACTCCATCGTCGCAGCGCATTGCCACCACGGAATGCGGCCCGAAGCGGACGAAGAGGCCGATCAGTGCGCGAAACTTTGCGATACTCTCGGCATCCCGTTTGTCTTGGGAAAGGCTGATGTGCCGAGTCTCGCCGAGGACAGGCGAATCGGGTTGGAGGAGGCGGGGCGAATCGCTCGGTATGAGTTCTTCGAACGAGCGGCTGGCGCGTCGGGGTGTGAATTCATCGCTACAGCGCACACCAAGTCTGACCAGTTTGAAACCGTTCTGATGAATCTGTGCCGGGGTTCTGGTCTCTCGGGCCTTGCTGGGATTCCCGAAACACGAGGCTGGATCGTCCGACCGCTGTTACCGTTTGCCAGGGAGGACACGCGCCAATATTGCGTGGACCACGGTCTTTGGACCCATGATGATCCGGCAAATACAGATATTCAGTTTGCGCGCTCCCGGATTCGGCAGATAGTGGTTCCAAGCCTCACGGATTTGTATCCAGGAGCTGAGGACGCAGTTGCCCGTTGTGCCACGGTTGTTGGTGAAGAGGATGAGTTTTTGTCGGGTGTTGCTGCTGCAGCGCTGGAGTCATGCGAATTAGCGAATTGGAATGGAACACTGAAATTCGTCACCCAGGACTGCGAAGTGGCCCTGGATCGAGGTCACCTTCGATATCTTCACCCGGTGATTCTCCGAAGAGCCATCAGGGTTTTGGCCAAGTTCTTCACTTCCGAATCTCCGTATGATCTCCTGCAGGACCTCACCAATGCCATCCGTGGCGAGGGCCAAGCATCGTTCACGCTGCCTGGGGGGAACTGCGTGGTCGAAATCGACCGTAACGAGGTCATCGCCAGAAAGCTGGACTACGCCGTACCCAGCCGGTATCCCGTTGGGTATCCCGGTGAAACGGACAGCCCAGAATTCGGCTGGTTGATTCGAGTTTCGGAGGCTCCAACTTCGATACCGATTCTTGAACCGGGAAGCCTCACAGCGATTATCGATGGAGGGACCATCGTCGGGCAGCTCCACCTGCGGGTGGCCGAAGCCGGAGATCGAATGGAGCCTCTGGGGCTGGGATCTTCCAAGTTGATCCACGATCTATACGCCGATCGAAAATTCTCGCGTGCGCTCCGAAAACGGCTGCCGATGATTTGCGACATGGTGGGACCGATTTGGGTGCCAGGAGTCTCTATCGCCGAGAGAGTGAAGCTCCGATCATCCACAATAAGCGCTCTGAGAATCGATTTTGAGCCTTTGACGCGCTGAGCGCGCCATAATGGGAGTGAACCTTCGAGGCGAACTCTTCGTATGGATGAGAAGATTATTCCGCTTAAGGAGATGCATTGAACAAGACCGTTAAATACTCCCTATTTGCATTCTTTGTGGTTATGGTCATGCTGGTCATGGTGAACATGATCGGCTCACCGGGTTTTCTGGGCTCAGGCGGGCCCAAGAAGCTCTCCATCAGCGAATTCCAGAAATTCGTCGATGAGGGGCGGATTAAAACTGCTCGATGGAGCGAATCCACCATTTCGGGAGAACTGAAGGGCGACAACAAAGTTGAGAAGTACGAGGCAGCCGTAGTCCCAGTTGAGACACAAGCGGGAGCCAACTTGCTGGCCTCGATCAAAGATAGCGGTGCTTCCGTCGAAGTTCCTCCGGCGCCGATCGGAAAGGCGATCATCGGACTTATCGCAACGATCGGTATGCCCATCCTGCTGGCGATTTTGCTCTACGTTTTCTTCGTTCGAGCATCGCAGGCAGGCGGCAACCAGGCAATGAGCTTCGGAAGAAGCCGTGCCAAGCGCGTGGGCGAGACTGGGCAGCGGATCACGTTTGAAGACGTTGCTGGAATCGACGAAGCCAAGCAAGAACTTTCTGAAATCGTCGATTTTCTTAAAAACACCAAGAAATATGTTGCCCTCGGAGCAAAAATCCCCAAGGGAATTTTGCTGACGGGCCCTCCAGGAGTAGGGAAGACCCACTTGGCTCGCGCAATCGCTGGGGAAGCGGGCGTTCCGTTCTTCCATATATCTGGATCTGATTTTGTGGAGATGTTCGTCGGCGTGGGTGCAGCTCGTGTGCGCGATCTGTTCGAAACCGCCAAAGCCCACCGTCCGTGTTTAATCTTCATCGACGAGATCGATGCAGTCGGACGCCAGCGTGGCGCAGGCTTGGGTGGCGGACATGATGAGCGAGAGCAGACCCTCAACCAGCTTTTGGTTGAAATGGACGGTTTTGACCCGAACACCGGAGTCATCATGATCGCGGCGACAAACCGACCCGATGTCTTAGACCCTGCTTTGCTGCGTCCCGGACGCTTCGACAGGCAGATAGTGGTCGATGCTCCCGACGCTCGTGGCCGAGAGATGATCTTGAATATCCATGCGCGCGGAAAGCCGATGGATACAGAGGTCCAGTTTGACGTAATCGCTAGACGGACACCTGGGTTCACGGGTGCGGATTTGGCAAACTCTCTAAACGAGGCAGCCCTCCTTGCTGCCCGCCGAAACCGTAGCAAGATCGGTATCACCGAGATCGAGGAAGCAATCGACCGGGTGATGATGGGTCCCGCACGCCAATCACGCCGGATGAACCAAAAAGATCGCGAGCTTACGGCCTACCATGAGGCGGGGCACGCGATTGTCGGCGAACTCCTGGAACACTGCGATCCGATCCATAAGGTCACCATTTTGCCGCGCGGTCATGCTCTGGGCATCACCTGGAGCCTTCCGCCGGAGGATCAATACAGCGTCAGCAAGAGCGAATTGATTGATGACATCACGATGTCTCTGGGAGGGTTGGTGGCCGAGGAGGTGGTCTACGGCGAGCGTTGGACAGGGGCAAGCAGCGACTTGGAACGTGTGACTGCAATCGCTCGCGGCATGGTGTGTGAGTACGGAATGAGCGAGAAGCTCGGCACTCGAGCAATCGGCAAGCGTCAGCGAAATCCGTTCTTGGGTCGTCAGGCATACGAAGATCGCGATTACAGCGAAGAAGTGGCGCGCCAGATCGATGAAGAGGTTCACCACATCGTTGACCAGTGTCATGCTCGAGCGACGCAGTTACTCACAGAGAACCGGCAACTTTTGGATAACTTGGCGCAAGCGCTGCTTGAGCGCGAGACTTTGAACCGTGAAGAGTTCCTTGCGGTCGTGAACGATCAGCCTTTGCCCGATCTTCCGGTTCCGCCCAAGATTGACGTGGAGCAGAACTCAGATAATGAGGAAAAGGCCAGTCGACCGATTCAACCACCCAGATTTGAACCAGGTCCCGCCTAAATCTGTACTGAAGAAAGGAACCTAAAATCCGCGCCATCTCAAATCAAGAATGGCGCGGATTTCGCTAAAAAGCTACATGTTTTATTTCTTTCTTGTTCCAAGTAGGCTTGAAAACTCAAGAAGAACCCTCGGTTAACTCATTTTCGCCTGTGATATAATGCCCTAACTTGAGTCGTACCCAATGACGGTAGACGAACTGTACCAGAAGGGTTTTGAGGCCCGTTGTGACGGACGTTACGGCGAGGCTAAGTTGTTCTTCATGTCTGTGCTTGGCCAGGAGCCCGAACACACCAAGGCAAGGTGGCAAATGGGCTTAATCCAGGGATTTGAAGGCGACTTCGATGGGTCTTTTGAGACCTTGCGTGCCTTGGCGTCCGAGCACCCCTCCAATTTGGATGTCCGCTATGACCTAGCCATGACCATGATGATGCTGGGCATGATGGACGAAGCCTGTACCGAGTTCAACGCAATTCTGGAGATCGACTCGACTCACGAGAAGACTCTCCAGCAGGTTATCTACTGCCCTTAGTTCTTTTCAGAAGAGCAGTATTTAGCGTTGGACCACTAATCGCCGATCGCGTCAAAATTCTCACTCAGGATCAGATAGTCGAAAACTGTTACGCTCTTGTCCCCATCGAGGTCTGCCGCTTGGTTCCAATTGATCGACCCGGCTTGGCTATCGAAGGCTTCGGAGAGGATGAGGTAATCAAAGACGGTAACCGCGTTGTCACCATCGCAATCGCCATTTACTAGCTGAAAGTCAATGCCTGTCAGCGATCCTGTTCCGATCGTAATGGGGCGTGCTTTCGTCAGCCAAGTCGCACCTTTCGCTGTAAGTGTATAGGTGCCCTGGCCGATCTTGCCGATCTGATAGTCTCCTTCCGCTCCCGTAGCCATGTCCCAAGCTCGAATTGGGTTTCCGTTCGCATCAAGCAGCTCAAGGTGCACCGGCGTGGCCGCGCCTTGATATGTAGCCCCAAAGTTGATTTTCCCTTGCACGTATTTCCCATTGTCTGGACCGACAGTACTGGTAGCACCATTCTCGCCGTCGAAATACAGCGAGGTCGATGTCACTTGTCCACTGCTGGTTGTTCCAGAAACGGTTAGGAGGTTATTGGAACCACTGAGGGAAGTATTGTTGACGTTGATGTCATACGTTCCCGATCCGGTGCCCGTGAATGTGAGTCCATAGGTCCCGGCGACCGGACCTGGGACGACGAGCGTTCGGTATTCGGGGCTCAGATCCGATTCTAGGTCAGGGTTTGTGATCCCACCGCCAAAGCTGTACGCAGCGTCAGGGATCTCGTTTACAACCTGTCCAGAGACAGGATCAAAGCCAGTGCGACGCCCCTGGCTATCGGTGATCATTGCTTCCAGTGGGGAATGAATGGTGATCGAGATGAGTGGTGCAACGTGGTTTGGCGATACCGCCGATGGCTTGTAGACCTCGAATCCGTAAACGTTATTGTCGTACAAGCTGTTGTTTAGGCTCCCCAAATCCTGCTTCTTACCGCCTACCATCCTATCAGCAGGATCATAAATTACGTACGTTTCAACTGCTTGCCCGGTGCTCCAGTGGCGCTCCGTGCGTTTGGCAATTGCGAGGACGTAGTGTCCGCCAGTGGTTGCAGAGCCACTCCCGCGCACATGAAGGAGCACCGGTCGATGGGCAGCGAGATGGCCGTCAATGATCGTGGTCATCGCAGTGTCGTTTGCTGGCTGCTTCTTCATGCCCGCCACCCAGGTCAGACCCTTACCAACACCACCGGCATTGGCCAGCGCTGAAAGCGTTGGATCGAAACTGATGCCTTTGTTCCTTATGCTGATGTCGTGGTTACCTGGAAGTTGACAGTATTGGTTCAGGTCGCCTGGAGTGATGATGTTCCCCTCGGGGCCAGTTATTCCGTACAGGTACATGAGTTGCGCAAGTGCGGTCATTCTGCAACCCTTGGCACCAACCGTATTCGGGTTGTTTGTGTCGCAGTACCTCTGCTGGGCCCAATGAGAATCGCCCTGCTTGAATGTGAACTTACGCGCCTGAGTGAGGACTGTCCCGACGTTCGTCGAAAGGGTCGGCGCGAGATCGCCAAACGCAGTATGCGATTCATACAGTGTGAGCCCCGTAATTGCCCCGTAGCTTTGGATCGACTGGCCCACTTGGGCGACCAACTCTAGCGGAGTCCTCGACGCAAGTTCCCAGTTGTCGAAGACCAAATCTCTGCGAAACAGACCCGTGACAGTGTTAACTGTGCCAAAAAATGAGACGGTGACTCGATCGATGCCACCGTACAGGCTCAGGTGAGACACACCCACTCGAAATCCATCGGGAATGGATGTGACGATGTTGCCATCGATGACCGTATCCCCGATTACCGGCAAGGTCTGCACCACGTTGTTGGAATCCTTGTAGAGCAGAAAGACTCCAGGTGCGTTTCCGGTCCTTGCTCCACTGAAAGCTCCGACCAAGCCATCTTCTGTTATTCCGGGTCGGTTGTTTGTGGTCGTGATCAGCGTTGAACCAGCGTAGAGAGCCTGGCTCGGATAATCCATCATCACGATTTTGTTGGTTGGCTCTCGCCACACAACTCGGTTGTTGTTGGAGATCTGCGGACGAATAAGTTGGGCCCCATTATAAGTTCGGATAGCTGTCGGAGGGCGGCTTGATCCAACAAAAACTGACGTTTGGGTGCTTCCCCCGATGAGCCCTGGAAAACACGCAACGCCTGAGTCGTTGATGTCGACAAAAGTGTTTGCCGAGTCGAAATCGCCGGGGCTTTGACCCAAAAGCACGTAGGTCGACCCATCGGTCCCCCAGGACCTTACGAGATAACTTGGTCCGTTGACAAGTTCTCGACAGATGACCCGTGGTGCGGCCCCATTCTGGAGTGCTATGCCCCCATAAGTGCGATTCGAGCCAACAATCGCGCTGATTGCATAAGGCTGGCCAAACACTGGCTTAAAGAATGGCTTGCTGCCTATAGCGTCGTTGGCGGTAAACGCAACATCCCGCGCGTTGTTGGTCCCCGCATTTGCTCCAAAATTGGTGTACCCATCCCCGGTTCCAACCAAGGGGATAAGCGGTGTCGGGTCGATGCCACTCTGAGCCTGGGCAACTCCATTACCGGCGACCAGAGCGAAGGCGCACAGAACGGCATACTTGAATAACATAGTGCATGATAGCTGTATTCAGATCGTAACGTGCGCCGTCAGAAATACTAGCTACCCTTGCCCATGTTCATAGATGAATGGGGAAGGGTAGCCGTCAAGTTACTTTCGCTTGCGGCGTGCCAAAGCAGCCATTCCCAAGCCGAGAGCGGCCATGGTTGCTGGCTCGGGGACCGCACCATATTGAAGATGGTCCAATTCAATTCCGCCGGATGAATTGCGAAGGTTGATCTTGGAAATACCTCCAGAGTGAATGATCCCGTAGAACCGGTCCTCTGCCGTGTCGCCGTTATTTCCAGCGCCAGCGTGGTTTCCGTTCACTACTCCAAGAGAAACGCCATTTTCATCCCATGCTTGGAAGGTAATCGTGCCGCTGCCGTCGGTCCACACGATGCCGACATGGGTGGGAAGCGCACCGAGGACATTCGCATCGAAGGTCCAAGTTACGCCAGGTGTGCCTGCGCTACTGAACCAACTATGTCCGGCGGTCCCAAAACCGTCGATGTTGCCGTCATCGCCATCGACCGAGTCTGCGTTTCCTGCTGGTCCATAAATCCCACCAGCGGACGCGGTTGCTCCCAAAGGCACGTCCTTGTGTTCAAAATCGTACAGGTGGAGCCCTAATGAGGCAAACGGGCTGTCGGAAGCCTGCAGATAAGGAGTAGGGCCCATATATTGGGCCGAAGCCATCGATGCGATTGCGGTGGAAACCACCCCAACAAGTACTTTCTTCATTTTTCCTCTCTCCGAAAACCTGCAAGCAATCTTGCAGAGCTGTAGCATTATACAGGCATTTTCCAAATTCACCAACTAAAGTAGGTCTTTCGAACGCCTCGCAACAAAACTCCGGATGGTTCACTTTTAGCACTCTCGGCGGTATACTGCTAACAAATGCTCTGTGATGGAATATACGTCCAGAGCGAATTCCATAATCAAGGAAAACTACACGATGAATCTCAAACCACTGCATGATCGAATCATTGTTGAGGCTGCTCCGAAGGAAGAGACCACTGCTGGTGGCATTATCCTTCCCGATACTGCACAGGAGAAGCCTCTGAGAGGCACCGTATTGGCTGTTGGACCTGGCAAGCGCCTAGATAGCGGCCAGCTCGCTCCGGTCGATGTGAACCAGGGCGACGTTGTTCTGTATGGCAAATACAGCGGAACCGAAGTTACCGTTGGCGGAAAGGACTACATCATTCTGCGAGCCGACGACGTATTGGCGGTGTTGGAAGGCGCGCTCGCTGGAGCAGGGAAGTAATCCATGGCCAAGAAAAATCTTAAGTTCAGTGAAGACGCACGGCGTGCATTGGAAGCCGGCGTTGACAAGTTGGCAGACGCCGTCAAGGTCACCCTTGGCCCTCGAGGACGCAATGTTGTGCTCGAAAAGAAGTTTGGCTCCCCTACGGTCATCAACGACGGTGTGACGATCGCCAAGGAAATCGAGGTCGAGGATCGATTTGAGAACATGGGCGCCCAGCTCATCCGCGAAGTCAGCAGCAAGACCAACGACACTGCTGGCGACGGCACGACGACGGCAACGGTTCTCGCACAAGCTATCTTTAAGGAAGGCGTGCGAAACGTCGCCGCTGGTAGCAACCCGACCCAGATCCGAGCCGGAATCGAGAAGGCAACCAACGCGATTGTCGATGAACTCCAGAAGTTAAGCAAACCGGTCGAAGGCCAAAAGGGTTCGGCTGAAGTGGCCACCATCAGCGCTAAGGACTCGACGATCGGCGACAAGGTCGCGGAAGTTATCGAGAAGGTCGGCAAAGACGGTGTTGTTACGGTCGAAGAGTCAAAAGGAACGGAGACCACGTTCGATATCGTCGATGGTCTGCAGTTCGATAAGGGCTACCTCTCTCCCTACTTCGTGACCGATCCCACGCGGATGGAAGCGATCTATGAAGAGCCGATGATCCTCTTCTATGAAAAGAAGATCGGCAACATTCAAGACCTGATTCCCTTGCTGGAGAAGGTTGTGCGCATGGGCCGACCGTTCATCATCGTCTCAGAAGATGTGGAGAACGAGTGCCTGGCGACGTTGGTTCTCAACCGGCTTCGCGGCAACCTCCCGCTCGCAGCGGTCAAGGCTCCAGGGTTCGGCGATCGGCGCAAGGCGATGCTGGAAGATATGGCGATCCTCACCGGTGGCCAGTTTATCAGCGACGATCTGGGACTCAAGCTCGAGAACGTGACCCCCGACATGCTCGGATCGTGCAGCAAGATGGTCATCACCAAGGAAAACACCACGATTGTGGGCGGAAAGGGTGATAAGGCCAAGATTGAGGGACGGCTGAAGCAGATCAAGGCGCAGGCAGAGAGCACCGACAGCAACTACGATAAGGAGAAGCTGAACGAGCGATTTGCGAAGCTTAGCGGAGGCGTCGCGGTGATCAAAGTTGGCGCAGCGACCGAGACGGCTTTGAAAGAGCAGAAAGCGCGATTTGAGGACGCATTGGCCGCCACTCGAGCTGCGCTTGAAGAAGGCGTAGTTCCCGGAGGCGGTACCGCGCTCATCACTGCGGCCAAGGCCCAGGCTGGCTTGCTCGATACTCTTCAGGGCGACGAGAAGATCGGCGCGAAGATTGTCTTCAAGGCGATTGAAGCACCGCTTCGGGCTATCGCTGACAACGCCGGAGCCGAGGGCTCAGTGGTCGTCGAGAAGGTTCGGGAGCATGGCAAAGGCTTCAATGCGGCAACGCTGGAATACACCGACTTGCTTGCTGCTGGCATCGTCGATCCGACCAAGGTTGTGCGCACGTGCTTGCAGAACGCAGCATCGATCAGCGGATTGCTGCTGATCACCGAAGCTGCGGTTGCAGATGCTCCGGAAAAGGAAGACGAAGGCCACAGCCACTAGTCCCTTTCTGCCAAGAGTTTCAAGCCCTCCGGATTCATGATTCGGAGGGCTTAAACGTATTTTGGGGTGCCATCTCTTGACTGAACCAACGTCTTCCCTATATAGGATGCGATATGACTGGGAGTTGATCCCGGACCCCCAGACCCTGGTGAGGGAACATGTTCGCCAACTCATTCTCAAATATGGTTGGAACAGCACGTGTTACCAAGTGCTCAACCCTGGGATTTCCCGTTGGGTTGCTTCCGATGGAAGCGGCGCGCTGGGATACGTGCAAGTCGGAAACCATGCGGTTGTCGCTGGGGCTCCTATTTGTCCTAAATCGGAACTTCCAAGGGTCATCGATCAATGGGAGTCCTATGCGGAGGAAGAGGGCCTAAGTGTGACCTACTTCGGTGCGGAAGGACGGCTCCGAGAATACGTGTCCAGTAACTTAAATTATCAACTCGTTGAACTGGGTTGGCAACCAGAATGGTCCCCAAATTCCTTCTGCGAGGCGTGCGAGAACATCAACTCTGTCCGCGCCCAGTTGCATCGCGCGGCTAACAAAGGCGTTCAGATCGAGGAGTGGAGTTCGGATCGTGCCCAAAACAACGAACAACTCCATGAAACGCTGGAAGCGTGGCTGAGTTCGCGAGGTCTGCCGACGTTGCACTTTCTGGTTGAGCCTGAGACCCTATCGGACATGCGCGACCGCCGGATGTTTGTGGCAACTATTGAGGACGATCTCGTGGCATTCCTGACCCTCTGCCCGATTCCGGGCCAAAACGGATGGTTGACGGAGCAGTTTCCGAGGAAAGTCGATGCTCCCAACGGAACGGTGGAACTCTTGATGTACGAAGCGGCGCGGGCAATCCGGGCGTCTGGCAGTACCTACTACACACTTGGGATGGTGCCGCTGGCCAGACATCACGGTCCGGATACTGCCCTTGATCCGAACTGGCTAAGGCCACTGCGGAAATGGGCACGTGCCCATGGGAATCGGTTCTATAACTTCATGGGCCTAGAGCGATACAAGGCGAAGTTCCGGCCGGATCGCTGGACGCCAGTGACGGTCATCGTCAAGGACGAGTCGTTTCAACTCCACCATCTGCGAGCAGTGATCGGTGCATTCACTCGAACCACTCCGGAATTGGCCCTCCTCAAGGGATTGTCCAGAGCTGTGGGCTCCGATCTGAGCCGACTACGCCAGTTCGCCTTTGGCCATTGATTCCACATCGTGGGCCACTTGGCTCGATCGAGCTAAGACACTGAGTTTCATTCGAGCCTCTAAAATCGTGTCGCCGTTAGGGACTATTTCGGCCCCATCCTTCCACGCGAGCACAACGAGCGCACCGGCAGGAAGAGGAGCGTCGCGAAGCTTAATCCCAGTGAGAGGAGATGTGGGCTGAATTTCGAATTCGACCAGGCGGCGATCGTCGACATAGGACGAGAAGTCTCTGCTTTCGGCGAATCGCTGGAGAAGCGATTCGTATATCGGAACCGACTTCAGGGACCCTGCGACGATCGAAGCCACAAACGCCGTAATGAGCAGCGGAAGCAGGAGGTCGTAGCTTGCAGTCATTTCGCCGATCAATATTACGGCCGTGAGGGGAGCGCGGACGATTGCGGCAAACATCGCGCACATTCCTGCGACAGCGTACATCGCGAGGTTGGCGTGAATTCCGAGATCCAGGGCCGATTGCATCCGAAAGATGACCAAACCAACCAGGGCGCCGAGAGACAGCAGCGGTGCAAAAATGCCTCCGGGCACACCGGTCGAGTAGCAGAGGTGCACGAGAAGAAACCGTACTGCGAAAAGCCCGCAAGCGATCCCTAGCGGAAATGCACCCCGCAAGGCATGTTCGCTGAGACTGTGACCACCTCCCAGAAGCGAGGGAGATAACATCCAGGCGAGCGAGAGGGCGATGCCTGCAACGGCGCTCATGACCCATGGCCGTTCGATTCGCACAGATTTGAACTTGGCCATCGTGGTCAGCAAACACCGGTTGAACATTGCTCCCAGAATGCCGCCGACCACTCCGATGATCGCAAAGTACGGCAGAGTTCGGAGGGAGGGAATGCCGACTTCGGGCACCGCAAAGACGGGAAATGCACCGCTGGCCATACGAGAGATTACAGTTGCGATCGCAGCGCTGAGAAGTGCAGCAGTAAAGACCACCGGCTGGAAATCACGCTGGAGTTCTTCCAGGACGAAGGTAACGCCGGCAAGCGGAGCATTGAAAGCGGCCGCCAATCCCGCTCCAGAGCCCGCGGCGATCAATGCACGCTGTTCACGGGAGGTTGCACCTGTATGTTGCGCCACAGCATGGCCGACCGCGCCACCCATCTGGACGGTAGGACCTTCGCGGCCCAAAGCCAGACCACTCCCGAGTGCCGCGAGAGCTCCAAGAAATTTGACCCACAACATCCTGGACCAGTGCATCTCGAGGTGCCCCTCCAGCACGGCCTTCATTTGGGGAATCCCGCTCCCTCCCGCGTCGGGTTCGACTCTTCCAATCGCCATTGAAACTCGGGTACCAATTATTGCTATGAGGCATACGACAATTGCTTTTTGCCACAATTGCGGCAGAGATGCGACTGCTGCGGAGTGGAAGGTCTCTGCGGACTGAAGTGCGACTCTAAACCCGACCGCTATGGCTCCGGCGCTGACTCCGACCAGAGCAGCACGAGGCAAGAGCCGACGACGAGAAACCTCGTTTTGAACGTATTCGCGGACCTCAATCGCCGCTGCCGACTGACCTAGGTTTTCACTCAACGCTGGTCTGTTCCCCCATCTGATCAGCCCTTAGCTGGTGGATACGGCAGAACTCCTGAGCTGTTTGAAGGATGACGGCGACCCTCGGGCCCTTAAGCTGATAGAGCCGGGAAGTGCCAGATTTGACTGAATGCAGCAATCCCACCCGCTCTAGTGTGGCCAAGTGTTGGGATGCACCCGGCTGGCTAATTTCGAGTTGGGATGCTATGTCTGTTACCTTGAGTGGACCGGCAAGCAAACAATTCACGATGGCGATCCGAGTTGGATTCGCGAGTGCACCAAATATGGCACTCAATGCTTCAAAAATTGGATCATTCATCCATATATTATTATATCAAAATATTCGAATATTATTTTGTGATTTCGGCATAATAGAACTCCCATGTGTGATGATCCGGATCCGTCACGGAGTGGACGTACATGGATTCCATCGTCTTGGGCTCTCCGAAAGTCTGTCCACCCGCACTGGAGGCTCGGCGGACCATTTCATCCACTTCCTCTTTGGTGTTGCAGGGAATAGAAACAATGCACGCGGTGGTAAGCGAGCTATCGCCGACAGGATGAGGGGCAAACTGCCGAAACATGTCGGGCGTGAGATAAAGAGCCAAGAGATTCTCGGCGAGCTGCACGCAGACTGAGAACTCGCTCGAAAACTCCGCCCGCTCGGTGAAACCCAAGGAGATTAGGAAATTCCTGCTGGAGGCTAAGTTGTTTGAGGGAAGGTTGATAAAGAAATGCCGGCTTGTCTCCATATAAGTTTGAACGTCGCCGCGACCAAGCCTTTCACCGGAATGCAGTTCTTTGATCCACAAAACCAATGTGGTCCGACTCCTAAGAGCCGGACCACATTCGACCAGGGCAGTGGGCTAGAACCGAATCGTGTAACCAATTTGGAGCTCGAATTGGTGCATTTTGAGTGAGATCGTTTGAGTCGGGTCATTGGGATTAGGCCCCGACACAGTCTTCTGCGGGCTGTAAACAATCGCAGTGCTCCACTCACCCTTACCCACCACCTTGCTGAGCCCGGCGGTCAGGTGCCACTCCTGCACGCCAGGAGCCAGGATGTTGAACATCATTTCGCTGGATGGAATGGGTTGTCGGCCGTAGCTGATGCCAGCTCGAACAGTCGTCGTCTCACTCACTTTCCGTTGAACGCCCAACTTGTAGGTCGTTACATCGCGCCATCCAAAGCCAGGACCATTGTCTGAGCCCAGACCGTTGGCGATGTTCGCCATCGGATTAGCCACCGCTGGCACTCCGCCGTACTTAATGGTGCGGATGTCGAATTCGATCAACGACCCAGTGATGGGCTCAAATGCGAACCCGATGCCGAAATTCTCAGGGATGTCGAATTTACCATGCTGGGCGAACAAACCTGCGTATTGGTCAAATCGGCTCATCCGGATTTTTGGTTCCCACGTGGCTCCAACCCGGAAATTCGGTGTCAAATTTTGAATAACTCCGAGCTTGAGGCCGATACCCGTGCTCTCATCTTGCCCATTATTCGTCAAATCTGTCGCCGTTGGGTTGAATGCTTGGAGGCCCGTGGCCGAGAACGTCTGTCGTGCGAAGATCAGTGCCGCACCGATAGAGAGATTGTCATTGATCGGTTTGGAGTAAGAGCCCGAAACAAACATCTGCTCTAGGTTCACACCGGCTTTTCCACTGCCGAAGACCCCTGCTCCGCCATTGGCACTGGCGGGCCAAGTAGTGTTCATACCGCCGTTGCCGTACAAGGTCAAACCGATGTTCGCACCATCTTTTTGGGGCCAAACCATGCCAAAACACGGACAGAAGAACAGCTCTTTCGTGGATTTCACGGTACCTTCGAGAAAGCTTCCCATGCCGGTTGGAGCTCCCGATACCTTGTAACTCCGGATTGGCATAAAGATGTTCACCCCGAGGTCAAGCCGACGCGTCAGGCGAGCCATTCCAGCCGGATTCAGGGACGCAGCCATAGCATCAAGACCGGTCGCAATGCCGACTCCTGCCATGCCTTTGTTGCGCACCCCCCAGCCGCTGGAGAAGTAACCATCAGTTGCCCAGGATGGTAGGGATGAAAGTACAAGAATACTAGAAATAAATAAAGATTTAACAGTTGATTTTTGGTTGCTATCCATGCATTCAACTCCAAAGTTGATCGATCCCGCTTCGTAACCTTTTCCCATGGTTTTCGAGTGGACCTATTTGAAGTTTAGTTGCAAAATGGAATTCGGGGACCGTCAATCGATGGATGGGAACTGTGGTGGGCGAGGAGAGACTCGAACTCTCACGCT
>JAFDWX010000002.1:174883-275664 GCA_018268255.1 Armatimonadota bacterium
TACCAATTTCGCCACTCGCCCGGCGGATTGACGTTGCCTAGGATACCGTCTGTGGGAATTGGCTCACCCATCGGGCCGGCCGAAGGGCGTTGCCCCTCGCTGATTTTCTGTGGAGACCGGGACCGTACGGGGCGCCGCTGGGGGCGGCATGCTGGGCGAGGCGGTGCCTCGGGGTCCCAGCATGGGGATTGGCCTCCGGGCCAGCGGCGACGCTAAACAGGCGCTACTTCTTCCTCTTTGAGAGCGCCAGAAATCCTCCGGCTAAGGGGATCATGGTAAGAGGCTCCGGCACAGGTTGGCGGGGCTCGCTGCCATTGTAATCCTGATACCAACTCCAGCCATCCCAGCTTCCATCCACCAGCAATCGATCCTCGAACCCGGCGTTGCCAAAGGTCCAAGCAGGGAAGTTCGATCCAGGTGAGACCTCGTTGTAATAGCTCCAAAATCCGTTGGTGAACCATCCCGCCGCATAGTGATCTCCGGACCCCAGACCTCCACCGTCCAGATCGTAACCAAAGGAAAACACCGCGGTGTAGCTCACGCCGGAAACAAGTTCATAGGACAACCGAGGATCTGCCGCTACAATCGCATCCAACATGTTTCGGCCCGTTTTGGCACCATCGAATCGGTAGCCCCAAGCCAACACCTCCGGTTGCGGTCCGCCAAACCAATCAATAACCAGGGCAGCCCGGCTCGCTCCGGTGCCCGTCCATTGGTCGATGTCGGAAAAGCTGTACGCCGAGGCAAACCCGGCAAGAGCGATGGAAAAGAAGATCGTCAAAAATCGGTTCATGGTAAGACTCGGCCTCCTTGGACCGGTTGTTGCGGAGTGGGCGTGGCGGGTACGAGAGCGTGTCCGACGCGCGAAACAGCGTCGATCTCCCCCCCTGTACCAGAAAATCGAATGTATCGGACGGATCGAAATCCGCTTGGCCTAAGGTCAAAAGCACACCCACCAGCCGATCCTTGATATGCTGCGATGAGTTGCGAAGCACTCTTTCCAACCCATTGCGGAAGGGTCAGGGTGGGCGGTACGGGCTTCGTCGCATCATTCGCGCCAGCCCAGGACTTTGCTGATGAAGACCATGTGAAGGCTTGGGTTGGCCAAAGAGCATCGCCGCATTGATAATTGGAAACCGGATAGGAGTACCACTGAATGAGGTCGGGACTGACACTCACCTCCGTGGGCTCAAAAAGGTGTCCCGAGCTCAGAATCCGCACGAGATCCATATCGGTCGCCCATCCGATCGTTGTCCCGCTGTTGGACAGAAACGAGTTGCCAAATACGATGAAATCAAATCCGTACCAGTTTCTGGGGTCATCGACAATGGGTTGGGAGAACGCCACGATCAGCTGCCCACCGGGTTGGATGGTGACGACGCTCTTGGAACCGGACGGATCGGTTCCCCATGCGCCGTAGACCACCGACGTTGCGACCCTTTGGCTCGTTCCACCATTCACGAGATCCTGGATCCAGGTAGATGGCGCGCCGAGAGCCGCTGCCGGATCGGAATACACTCCGGAACCGAGGCCCGATGATGAAACCACGGAACTTGCGAACCAGTCGTTGGCGCAAGCAATGCCCGAGATCGCCAGAACCAGACTAATTGAGGTCGTACGCTTCGTCATGCTCACTCAGCCCTCCCGTTCTGCCTTCTCGGTGGAAGACATTTAGTGCTGACCGCGCATGGAGGTCGGCCCAAATCGTGGTCGCACGCGAAGTATGTCGAAAATCCACCTTTCCGACGACAAAGAGCGGGTCAGATGGTGCGCGCAAATAGTTGGCCGCTGCTACCGGATCGCCGAACCCGGAATCTGCAAAAAGAACCGTGCCCGCAGGATCTGCAATCGCTCCCAATGCCGCGACCGGATACTCGGCGAAGGTGTCGCCGCCTAAATAAGTTGTGTTGTAGGCGAATCCGGTGTACGGACGTCCCCAGCTTTCGCCGTGGAAATCAGGACATTGGCACACCATTCCCGTACGAACGTACGGCCCGAGCAGTCCTGGCTTGCTGCCGGAGCCGAAATGGGTCTCGAAATCCCACGCAATTTCACTTGAGAAATCAGGGGAATAGTAGTAGCTTGCACACGCTGTTCCGTCCGCGTCCTCGGCGTACATTTGCCATGCGAGCCCTAGCTGACGGGCGTTGGAAAGGCAAGTTGTTCTAGTCGCAGCGGATTTTGCGCTGGCGAACGTAGGGAATAGGATCGCTGCCAAGGTGGAGATGACGGCCATTACCACCAGCAGTTCGATGAGCGTAAATCCGTTCTTATTTTCAGTCACATGCATCCCCGAAGGGCGCCATGTTGGAGTGAGAGGAAGGAGGAGGAGCCTTGAGCCCGTCCGCGTTCCACCTATGCTCGTAGGCGTCCGTAAATTGTTGAGAAATCGCACGGGCGATCGGACTTACAGCTCAATGCTGATTACCGTTGCGGCACAGTGCCGGATTCTCACCGGACTTCCCCCGCTCAGCTCACCCATAACCGGGCAAGCGGTGACTTCACTCTCTCACTATACTCAAATTCGCCTTATGCGGAGACCTTTTTGAAAAGTCCGAAAATCGCTCCTTGAGGATCTTTGACAATGCAGTAGCTCCCCCATTGCTCCGAGTCACTGGAGTACAGGGTTTCGGCTCCGAGTTCGGCCGCTCGCGAGCACGCGCCTTCGTAGTCCTCGACGTAAATGTAGGGGACCCAACCGACGTAATTGTTCATTCCTTCAAAGCTCTGGATCAGGCCGAATGCGGGTCGGTCGCCGAGCATGACCGAGTAATCACTGTGGTCGCCCATGTCGGTCGGAACGGTCGGTAATCCGAGAACTGTGCCGTAGAACTTCTGGGCAGCTTCTGAATCCGTACTGTGCTGTTCGAGCCAAGCGATATGTTCCATTCCGCGCATGCTACCTCGCGCGGCTAAGAAACCTGGTGCAGCCTTGAGTAACATGAAGGCATATGATTTTGGTGATCGGCGGCGCGGGGTTTATCGGGTCGCACATGGCCAAGCGGCTCCGCCAACAGGGCGAACCGCATCTCATTTTTGATAATTTTGAAGCTGGCCACCGTGCAGCTATCCTGGATTCGAAAGTTGTCGAGGGCGACATCCGCGACCCCGAGGCACTTCGAAAGGTCTTTGCGCTCCACGATATCGACGTGGTCATGCATTTTGCCGCCTATATTGCCGTCGGCGAAAGTGGCCACAAGCCTCTTGAGTACTGGGAGAACAATACTGGGGGAATGATCAACCTGCTCAAGGCGATGCGAGTGGCGGGCGTCAGCAAGGTGGTGTTCAGCTCGACAGCGGCCATTTTCGGGGAGCCGGAATACACACCGATCGACGAAGCGCATCCCAAACATCCCACGAGCGTTTATGGTGAAACCAAACACGCTGTGGAACAAATCCTCGCAAAGATGGAGGAGGCCAATGGGATTCGATCGGTTTGCCTGCGCTATTTCAACGCTGCTGGAGCCGACCCGGAAGGCGAAATCGGCGAAGATCACGAGCCAGAAAGCCATCTGATTCCTGCGGCGATTCTCGCCGGCATGGGTAAGACCCCGGGATTGACAATTTTTGGGACGAACTATCCAACGCGTGACGGAACCTGCGTCCGAGACTATATCCACGTCTACGATTTGGCGAAAGCGCATCTTGCTGCGGTCAGCCATCTCCGGGCGGGAGGCTCCTCTAGAGCTTATAACCTGGGGAACGGAGCGGGCTACACGGTTCGGGAAGTGATCGAGTCGGTCAAGAATGTCACAGGCCTGCCTATCCAAATTGAGGAGGGACCAAGAAGGGAAGGAGACCCTGCGGTGCTGGTCGCAAGCAGTGAAAAGATCCGTCAAGAGCTAGGTTGGGAGCCCCAGTACGGCGCGCTCGACACAATGGTGGAACACGCCTGGGCATGGCGCAAGGCGAACCCGGACGGATATCGAGACTAAAGCAAGTCCGGGTTTGTCTGCATCTCACGCCAAAGCGATTCCAGGCTGTAAAACTGGCGCTTTTCCTCGCGCATCACGTTAAGCACGACATCGCCGAAGTCTTGCAGCACCCACCCCGAATCACCCTCCTCGGTACGGAGAGGTCGGACACCCTTGTCTCGCAACTTCTCAGCGACTCGTTCGGCGATCGCCCGAACGTGGGTGTCGCTGTTGCCACTGCAAACGACAAAATAATCGGTAACAGAGGTTTTGGTGCGGACATCGAGTGTATCGATCCGCTCCGCCTTCATGTCGTCGGCAAATTCGCAGATCAACGCTGCTTTCTCAGTGCTATTCATATCGCTCATAATTCGTAAAGGCGGTTCTTCCTAATGTAATTCGCCACGGGTTCAGAAAGCCAGTGTTCAAAAGACTTGCCTTCGGCGATGGCGCGTCGAATTTCGGTGGAACTCGCCTTGGTTGGATCCATCGAGATAAAGTCGACAACCTCTTGAATATAGTCGGGCACATCGCGCAAAGCATCGTCCCGAGTGTCGGGAGGCCGAATAATCGCCGCAAATCGAGTCAGCTTCGCCAAGCGATCAGGCTGTTTCCAGTCGTAAATAGTTTTCAGCGAGTCGCTGCCGAGTATGAACCAATAGTGTGCGGGAATTCCAAAATGGAGTTCAGTCAGGGTGTCTACTGCGAACGATTTTTCGCCTCGCGTGATCTCAATGTCGCTGACAGCAAAGTTCGGATGGCCCTCAATCAAGAGCGAAACCATCTCCATGCGTTCTTTCGCTGGGGTCAGTGATTTCCGAAACTTCAGCGGATTTTGGGAGGCAGGGATGAAGAGCACCTCATCCAGACCTAGCTGCTCAGCGGCAGCTTCTGCCATCGCCAAGTGACCGAGGTGAGGAGGGTCAAAGGTGCCTCCCAGAATCCCAACTTTTCTGAGGTTTGTTTCGCTCATAGATCACTAAATTCAAAAACGACAGCACCGGCGAACACGGTGTCCCCTTCTTGTGCGCCAAGCTCGCGGAGTCGTTCGATGACACCCATTCGGTCTAGGCGCCGGTGGAGATATCGCACGCTGTCCGAGTTTTCCAAATTCGTCATCGCCACCATGCGCAGGATCCGTCGCCCTGTTAGTTCAAATCCTTCATCGGTGGGCACAACATCCCACGAGTCGTCCAATCGAACAACCTTGGGCGGAATCAAGACGGGCATCTCCTCAGTCGCTTCGACCTCCTTGAGTTTCTCCCCGATTGCAAAAAGGAGATTGGCGATTCCATCGCCTGTAGCGGCGGAAATCGGATAAATCGGGATTCCGAGTCCTTCGAAGCGCGCCCTTCGTTCGTTGTACTGGTCACTTGGAATTAGGTCCAGCTTGTTCAGAACCAACAAGCGGGGCCTCTGCCAGATCTCCTCGTTGTAGAGCCGTAGCTCCTCTTCAATCTGATTGAAGTTCTCCAGTGGGTCCGTCTCATCGATGGGGAAGATATCGACCACGTGCACCAGAATTTTGGTCCGTTCGATATGGCGGAGAAACTGGTGCCCTAACCCATGGCCTTCGCTCGCTCCCTCGATTAGACCAGGCATGTCAGCCAGAACGAAACTCTGGTCTGCAACCTTGACCACGCCGAGGTTCGGAGCGATGGTCGTAAACGGATAGTCCGCAATCTTCGGTTTCGCCGCCGAAACTTGGCTCAGCAGGGTGCTTTTGCCTGCGTTGGGTTTGCCGATCAATCCGACATCGGCCAGCAACTTCAGTTCGAGTTTGGCAACCACGGTTTCACCCGGGGCTCCCTTCTGAGCAAAGTTCGGCACCTGACGTACGCTGGAGACGTAATGGGCGTTGCCGTGGCCACCTCGGCCCCCTTGGCAGATCACCAGTTGAGCTCCTGCGAAATTCAGATCGGCAAGCACCTCGTTCAAGACTGTGTCGGTCACTACCGTGCCAACTGGAACTTTGAGAACGATGTCCTTTGCGTTTCGTCCGCGCTTATTGCCGACCGCGTGGACGCCATCTTCGGCTCGAAATTTGGATTTTAACTTGAAGTCGTAGAGCGTTCGGCAACCTCTCTCGGCAACCAGGATCACGTCCCCGCCTCGGCCACCATCGGAGCCATTGGGGCCACCGCGTGGTACGTGTTTCTCGCGATGGAACGCGACTGCACCGGAACCTCCGGAACCGCTCGTCAGTTCCACAATCACTTGGTCCATAAACATGGGTTATTCGTCCTCGCCTGGGCGCATGCCGGGAATGAGTTTCACCTGGACCAGACCCTTGTCGAGATCCACGTCCAGAATGAACTCTCGCACACAAGGAACGACGACATCCCCGACGATCAGAAGATCATGGGCGGGAGCCATTTGGATATCGGTCACTTTGCCTACTGGATTACCGTCTTGGTCGATGACGTCAAGCCCCACGAGTTCGTTAAAGTAGAATTCGTCCTCCTCAAGCTCGGGCCGCTCATCCAAAGGAATTTTGAGAATCTTGCCGATCAGAGCTTGGGCTTGTTCCATGCTTCCGACCCCTCGAAAAAGCACGCGGACTTGGGATTTCGACCAATGGCTGTCGATAATTTCAACGTCTTTACCCTCGAGCCAAAGGCTTTCTCCAGGTTCAAAACGCTCTGGATAATCGGTGAGGGGCGTAATTTTGACGTGACCCTTAAGACCAAAAACCCCAACCACGCGACCCACGTCGGCCATTTCGGCGTTCTGGTTCGGGGTGGTTGGGGTGTTTTTCACACAGAAGCTATTCGGTAACGACTTTGACGTAAGCCTTTTGGCGAGCTTTGCTTGCAGCAGCGCTGACGACGTATCGGATTGCCGAGACGACGCGTCCGCTCTTGCCGATGACCTTACCAACATCATTGGGGGCCACGCGCACAAAGTAGGTGATTCCGTCATGATCCTTCTTTTCCTCAACGTGGACAACCTCAGGTTCGGCCACGAGCGAGGAGACGAGGTGCTGGACAAGTGGTGAAAGGCTCATGCTTCGGCAGGTGCCTCAGAAGGTGCGGCCTCTTCGGTTGCTGGAGCCTCGGCGACAGGAGCATCTTCGACCACTGGCGCAGGTGCCGGTGCGGCTTCAACCGCTGGTGCGGCGACTGTCGCAGGAACGCTGATCGCCTCAGTTCGCTTGTCCAGGAACTTGAAGTTCTTCTTTGCTGCTGGACGCTGCGCGAAAAACTCTTCCAAAATTCCAGCCTTCTTGAGCAGAATTGCTGCGGTTTCTGTCGGCTGCGCTCCGTTCATCAGCCAATGCAGCGCGCGCTCTTTCTTGAGGTTGATCGCGCCTTCCTTCTTCATGAGCGGGTTGAATGTGCCCAAAATCTCGATGAAAGCGCCATTTCGGCCGGCGAGATTCTTAGCAACAACCACGCGGTAAAACGGGCGGTGTTTGTTGCCCAATCTTGCCAATCGTATCTTTACCACTTGCTTCGTGTTCTCCTAAACTGTTGAGGTTTATCGACGTTTGCTATACCGTTTCATCCGCTTTTCCATCTTGGAAAATTGCTTCATCTGACGGCGCATATCGTAGAGCTGCGAGATGAGTCGATTGACTTCCTCGACCGACCGACCGCTGCCCATTGCAATGCGTTTTCGCCTCGAACCATTGATTATATCCGGATTTGCACGCTCTTTTGGAGTCATTGAGAGGATAATCGCCTCGACTTGGTTCATTTTTCCGTCGTCGATCTGGTTGAGAGCATCATCCGGAATCATCGTCTGCAACCCAGGGATCATTTTGATGAGGCTTTGGATGGACCCCATTTTTCGGATCGTTCGGAACTGCTCGAGCATGGTGGAAAAGTCCATCTGCCCTTGGCGCATCTGCTGTTCGAGCTTTGCCGCTTGCTCTTGGTCGATGGCTTGCTCAGCTCGCTCGATGATCCCGAGTACGTCTCCCATTCCCAGGATACGCTCGGCCATTCGGCGTGGATAGAAGACGTCTATGGCATCGGTTTGCTCACCAAGTCCGATGAAGCGAACCGGAACACCGGTAGCCGCTCGGACACTGATTACCGCGCCGCCGCGAGTGTCGCCATCCAGCTTGGTAAAAATGGCACCGGTAACTTCCATCCTTTCATGAAAGGCCTTGGCGACGTTAACGGCCTCTTGACCCGTGGTGGAATCCAGAATCAAAAAGGTCTCGCTGGGCTTCGCAACCTGCCGGATTGCCGCGAGTTCATCCATGAGGGCTTCATCGATGGTAAGCCGACCGGCCGTATCCACGATGAGCGTGTCCAACATCAGGTACTTGCAGCGATCCAGAGCTTCCTTGGCGATTTGTACCGGAGACGTGCCGTCCAGCTTGGCAAATACGGGGCATCCGACCTGCTCACCCAAAACTTCCAACTGCTTCACTGCAGCCGGTCGCTGGATGTCGCATGCGGCGAGCATTGGCTTTTTGCCCTGCTTCATCAGCCACTTGGCAAGCTTGGCAGTAGTGGTGGTTTTGCCTGAACCCTGCAGACCGCACATCAGGATGACGGTCGGCGGAGCCGGGTTCCAATTGAACCTGACTTCTTCCTCGCCGAGGAGCTCAACGAGTTCATCGCGGACGATGCGAATGAGAGTTTGATCGGCGTTCAGCGAGCCGTAGAGTTCTTCGCCCACGGCTTGCTCTTTCACCTTCGCGATGAACTGCTTGGTGATTTGGAGATTGACGTCCGCCTCTAGCAAAGCGACGCGGATCTCCCGCATCATCTCGTCTACGTCGGATTCCGTCAGTCGGCCTTTGCGCCGCAGGCCCATCATGAGACTGCCCAGGCGTTTGGTCAAGGTATCGAGCATTGATTGACGAGATTACCGCGTGAGCGACAAGAAGCTGTTCTGCAGATTTCCAAGTCGCCTCGAGATTATTGGTATCATCGGTGCATTGGAACGCCTCGTCATTCGCCATCCACAAGGCATATTGGCTTTCCATCTGTGCGTGGTCCTGTTGCTCTCGGCGGCAAGGATTTGGATTGTATTTACGCCGAGGGGTACTCAGTGCCCCACCGCTCCTGTTCAACAAATCCAGGTTTCCAGCCCAGTTGTTCCCCAAGATGGCTTCCCCTCGTCGACTGCGATGGTTCGGCCGCCGATCGAGGGTGAACCTGGATTTGTCCAGTGTCACTGTGCCGAAAAGAAGGCAGCGACTCAGCAAGAGTCCACGCCAAAAGCGCGCGAGCTTGAGCTCGTGCCCACCGCACCAATTCCATCTGCACGTGAATGTATCGTGTGCTTTTGCGCACGTGGCGACGCGTCTGGATCTTCTCCTAGAGAAACTCTTTGGCCAAACCCAGCGAGTGCTCCGCGCACTCCTCCTCCCCAGAGCTATCTTGTTTCCAACTGAGACGGAATGCACGCAAGCTGCCAGTCACATGGCTCGGCTTGGTGTCTGATAGGGTCATACGACCACAAGAAACCAGACAACTCAATGAACCTTAACCAACATTTTAACATGAGACTCGGCACTCACGAACGTGCCAGCAAAGCCTTTACACTAATCGAGCTTCTTGTCGTGATCGCGATCATCGCTATTCTGGCCGCGATCCTCTTTCCTGTATTCGCTCAGGCAAAAATGGCGGCAAAGAAGACAGAGGATCTCAGCAACCTAAAGCAGATCGGCCTAGCGCTGATGATGTATGCAGGTGACAATGACGACTACCCACCCATGGTGAAGATGACGGGGGCCCATCAGATTAGTTGGGTTGAAGAACTACAAGCCTATAGCAAGTCTCGGCTACTCAACAGGTCTCCCCTAGATGACTCTGCCTCTTGGTCTACTGGAACTCGCTGGACCTCCTATGGGATGAATGCATACTTTGAGGCTTTGCATCCGCCCTATTTCGGGATGACACTGACTCAGCCAGTGAGCCCTGCTAACACGATTTTTGCTGTGCCGGTACGTGATCGTTTGCAGTGGAGCAATCCGGTGACGAGCGTAAACCCTGATCACATAATGCCCATGTACTGGGGCTCACCGGCAAAGGTGAGCAACGGGGGCATGATGGCGATGAACCAGTGGGACATGAGCCGAAAGTTGCCGAGAACTCTCTGGTACGACATCGATGGAAAGAGGGCGAACTATGTGTTCACAGATGGACATGCCAAAAACCATGCGTTCGAACAAACATGGGCTCAATCAATGGGCGCACCTCCGACAAAGGACGCATATGATCCGATGTTCGTTACTCAATAGGACTGAAAAAAGACACCCTCTAAATGTCGCCACCAGTTCGGTGGCGACATTCCTTGGAACTGTCAGATGACCAAAACACGACCGGCTTCGGATATTGGAGATCGGAGTTTAGCTGAGCTTTGCCAACTCGTCGACCACTTCTCGGCCGTGGCCGTCGACTTTGACCTTTCTCCAAACCTTGCGGATGATCCCTTCGGAATCGAGCAGAAACGTGGTCCGCTCTACCCCCATGTACTTTTTGCCGTACATCGACTTTTCAACCCATACGCCAACCGCATTGCAGAGGCTCTGGTCGACATCTGCCAGAAGAGTGAAGTTGAGCGAGTACTTTTCAATAAACTTCTTGTGCGATCGGACCGAGTCGGGCGAAACTCCGATGACAGCCGCGTTTCCAAAATCTGGCATGAGGTCTCGAAATGCGCAGGCTTCGGCGGTGCATCCACTGGTG
The DNA here is from genome assembly GCA_018268255.1 of Armatimonadota bacterium. Classification (GTDB taxonomy): domain Bacteria; phylum Armatimonadota; class Fimbriimonadia; order Fimbriimonadales; family Fimbriimonadaceae; genus UBA2391. Next base: position 185,451 of record JAFDWX010000002.1, read on the forward strand.
TCGTCCTTGGGATAGAAATAGACGATCGTCGGATGGCCCTTGAGGCTTTCGTGCGAAACGGTTTCACCATCTTGGTTCAGGAGGGAGAAGTTGGGAAATGCAGTTCCTTCCGCAAGGATTTGGGCTTCAGCAGCAGCGCTCATAGGTGTGTCTACTTAGCTTGGTGCTGAATCGTTCGCTTGGGACTCTGCGATATCCGTGAGAATGGCTTGCATTAAGTCCACTCGGAGCACGATGCCCATGAGTCGGCCCCGCTCCACAACCGGCAGGATAGTAATCCCCGAATTCAGCATCTCGTGGAGCGCATCGCTGATTTCTGCGCTTACATCTGCAGTTTTGGGCTCCCGCGAACCATAGTCCATCGCCTTTAGGTGAGTGATGCCGCTCAGGTTTCCCACACCAGATACCGCACGACACACGTCCCCCTCCGTGATCACAGCGATGGGGGACTGCATGTCATCCACGATCACCAGGGCAGGGAATTGGTAGATGTCCATCTTGTCGACGGCGTCGCGAATGGTGCTCTGGGCCGTCAGGGTGGGAATGTGCGCGTGGAGGACTTCTCGAAGGATCACGCGGAAATTCTACCGGGACTAAGGTCAGGGGACTGCTGAAAGCACGACTTACACTATGGGTGTGCAAACCCTCGCAATCTGCTTGAGAAAGGTCCCAATTTGATAAGGAACCTTATCGGCACCACCGATTTCTAAGAGAGACGACAATGACTTTCATCCCACTCAGCGCAACACTTCGAAAAACCATCGAAAGCAAACTTCCGGTTCACCGCCTGAAGAGTTGCCCGCTGTGTGGCACGCTCAATGCTGAGGACAATGAAAGCTGTTTTAGCTGCGGATGGCATGGGACATTTGTCCGTGATCCAGAGCAGATTCGCCAATCCCTCCACGAACTGGTGCTGGATTGCCCGGAAATCGGCGATATCCTCACCCAGCGTGTCGTCGGGAGACCTTCCCTTATCCAGAGGATGCTGGGCATTTTCCGCCGGGATCGAAAACGTCTAGACATCAGTGTCTGATCTGACGATTTGTCGATCCTGATGTTAACGAATGCTTGTCGATATTGACGGCATTTGTTACCGTTTTTGCGTAGTTCTCATATAATTCATTGATCAGGCAAACAGCAATGTTGCCTGGAATTGGAGGTGAGAAATGAGACTACGTTTCTTGAGTGCTGCTGCATTAGGCACAGCAATGATGGGCGTTTACGCAGCGGATATCCAAAGCTCGCAACTTGGCTTCCTCTCTGATTCTGGTGGTTACCAGAATCAATACTCCGACTGGGGCTCGATGCAGATCACTTATCGAGCCAGTGACTTTTCCGACATGACATCCGATGGGCAAGGGGGCTTTTACGGATATCTCAATGTGTGGAACTCGAACAGCTCCGCCACGGACAACTGGGCTGTACAGAACAAGTTCGTCTACTTCAACAGCGCTTCCGAGATGGAAGGCTCAACAGACGGTTTCTGGTATGCCTTGGGTAACGAAGGCACCAACTACGCTGGTACGAGTAACCAGTACAAATACCAACTCACTGCCGTTCCGACCTCGATGATGGGCTCTAACTTGCGCATGTCCAGCGACACAATCACTCAACAAGACGTGCTTTTTGGTGGTGGAGCCTACGATTCGCCAGACAACGGGCTGTTTACAGGTGGCACGGGCCAGAGTATCGGCGCAACCGCCAAAAACTCAGACGCTGGAGGTACGGGTGCTGCGAGCAGCAAGACCAGCCGCATCAAAGTCAAGGATTCTGAGGTGGACCCGATTAAGGAAGATCCAAACCACTGCGGTCCAGGATCGGTGACCAAGTCGTTGCAGTATCTCAAAAAGACAAGTTCGCTGCTTTCCGGTGCAGACCTTTCAGGCGTCTATGATGCCCTCAAGGGGAGTATGGAAACTACTCAGGAAAACGGCACCTACCTCGACAAGTGGATTTCGGGCAAAAAGAAGGTGACTGATGACAAGAAGATCCCGGTCTCCACTGAATACATCAGCGACCCGTCAAAAATAGATGACATCGCGAAGAAACTCTCGGAGGGTGCCGATGTCGAACTTTTCGTGTACCAAGGCAAGGGGAAGGACGGCAAGGAATGGGGCGGTCACTTTGCCTTCGTCTCTGAAATTGTCCGAAACTACGATGCCAACGGCAAGCTGATCGGCTTCACGGTGCGGACTCTGAACGATCTCAATCAGAAGGATCAAAATGCCGGAAATGATCCGATCACGTACACGTTCGACTCGACCGGCAAGTGCACGTCGCATGGAACCGGAGCAAAGCTGTACGGCTTTATGGTGGAAACACCGGTTCCCGAGCCTGCCACGCTGGCGGCCCTGGCTATTGGAGCGGTCGCTCTGCTGCGACGACGCTCTCGTTGATGCGCTGAGTTCCGGGCCCTCCAAGAGCGGATGACGTGCCGCTTTGGCCCGGGGCCACTCCCGATGCTGGGACCCCGACGCGTCGCGTCGCCCAGCATCCCGCCCCCAAAGCGGCAAACACACGCAACCCTGGGTGGTTCCTATCTATTGGTGTAAGCTGAAGGTGGCTCGAATGGTCCAAGGCATACACGATCTGGGGGTGAGGATCTTGAAACGACGAGGTCTAGACAATGGATTCGGAGTTATGAAATCGGGTCTCCGGACGTGACCATGGAACCAATCCTGTTCTTCGTTTCGCTTGTGGTGGTCGGCCCCGTGCTCATCTTTTCCGTGTTTCTATTTGTGGATCAGATGCGCATTCGCAAATACGCCCCGTACCTGTTGCACTACATACCTCAGGACCTGGGCGACCATACTTTGGAGAGTCGTCTCGACACTGCCTGTAGGGCCACCACCGAGTGGATAAAAGGACATGAGAACGACGACTTGGCCAAAACATATCTTCAGGATATTCAACGGGGCATGGCTGAAGTAACTAGGGACCAATTGGACCGAATTGTCGCTCGGAAGTACATACTGATGCGCGCGGTTCGCAGAGCGAACCGTAAAGGCAGCCGGTAAAAGTATTCGTGGGCAAGTCTGACATTCCAGCCGCCCGGGCGGGATCCTGGGCGGAGGCGGAGCCTTGGGGACCCAGGGTCGGGCGAGGCTTCGGGCGGGCGGCGCGCCGAAAAACGTTCCCCATCCGTCCCAATCAGAAGTTTTCCACCCAATTTGGGGATATCATGTGCATCCCCGAAATAGTCCTTTCCAAGGGGCTATGATAGTTTTCTAATACCCAATCCGATGAGCGCAGCGCCTGAATTCACCCAGTACGTACCACCTCATAGCCTAGAAGCTGAGATGTGCACGCTCGGGGCGATGTTGCTCAGTGAGAAAGCCTGCGACGAGGTTCTGCATCAGCTCAAGGATCTGGATTTTTATTCTCCCGCACATCGGGAGATCTATCGATCGATCCAATCACTCAATCTTCAGGGCCGTGCGGTGGATATTGTCACCGTTAAGAACGAGCTTATTGAACGAAATCTGCTGATTCAAGCCGGAGGCACTGAGTACCTCCTCCAAGTGGCCGAGAGCGTCCCAAGTCCGGGATATGCGAAACATTACGCTGAAATAGTGCTCGATAAGTCCACGATGCGACGGCTGGATGATGCAGGGCAGTCGATCATCAAGCTCGCTCACGATACAGAAAAACCAGCCAAAGAGCGCATCGACGAAGCGGAGTCGATGATCTTCGAGATCAACAAAGACCGGCTGGGCCGAGAAATGAAGCCCATTCGATCTCTGGCGAAGGATTTCTTCATCAAGATCGATGAGTTTTACGATACGGGCGAGCCTTTGCGCGGCATCCCTTCGGGCTATTACGACCTGGACGAGATGACGGGCGGGTTCTTTGGCAGCGACCTGCTCATCGTGGCGGCACGACCTGCCATGGGAAAGACCTCGTTGGTCCTGAACTTCGCTCTGAATGTGGCCGCCCAGCAAAAGGGCAACGTGGCCATTTTCTCGATTGAAATGAGCGGCGAGCAGCTGGTTCGCCGCATGCTTTCGATGCTGAGCCAAACAAGTATGGGGATCCTGAAAAAGGACAAGCTGTACGACGACGACTATCAAAAGCTCGCCGACGCCTGCGAGACTCTTTACGGGCTCCCCATTCATATTGATGACTCGAGCGAAATTTCACCGCTGGAAATGCGCGGCAAGTGCCGACGTTTGAAAGCGGAAGGCGGGCTTTCGCTCGTGGTCATCGACTATCTCCAGCTTATGAAAGGAAGCCGAAAGACGGAGAACCGGGTTCAGGAGATTTCTGACATCGCCCGAGGCCTCAAGACGATGGCTAAGGAACTCGAAGTCCCCGTTATCGCGCTTTCACAGCTTAACCGCGGTGTTGAATCGCGCGATGACAAACGCCCGATGCTCAGCGACCTTCGGGAGTCCGGCTCCATCGAGGCCGAAGCCGACATGGTCATGATGATTTACCGAGACGCCTACTATAAAGCTCGCGAGATTCCAGAAGACGAGCAGCCAGTCTATGATCCCAACCGAGTCGAAGAGGCCGAACTGATCATCGCCAAGCACCGCAACGGCCCGACCGGGACCGTCCGTGTCGGCTTCCAGCCAAGCTACGCCCGCTTCGTCAATCTGCAGATGTAGGTCCGCAGGAGTAGTCCTATTCCGCGGGCTCAACCGCGAAGTACAGATCGGTCCAGAGCTCTTCCGGAGGCACCATTCCAGGATGGTTCATGTACATCTCGAAACACCCGATCGGTGAAAGCTTTCGCTGGAAGCGCGGGATCTCGGACATAAATTCTTGCCAAGCGGCGGGAAGGTTTTCGTACGGCCCGATGTAGGTTCCAACCACATAGTCGGTCGCAGGGAAAGCCTTGATGTGGAATTCTCCGTCCACAGGCTCGGGATTGGAGCCAACGTTTCCGTCCCAATCGAGAGGGACCAACACTGCGACATCGCTTCGCAATTGCTCTGCTGGCGTCGTAGAGGGATCGTCATAGAACGGAGCGAGCCATCCCTGCGCGGGAATCTGCTCCTCCTCGACTTTCTGGGCGAGGATAGGGAAGCGGTCACCGATCAGCGAGTATGGACCCACGACTCTCATGCAAAAAAGCCGAAGGGTCGGCATCGACTTGATTTCAACTTTCATCTACCTTGAGTATAGGGAACAGGGCTGAATAGAGGCCGGGAATTCCGGCCCCATTCGCTTTGCTCCCAGGGTAATGAATTTTCTTTTAGGCTGCCCGCGTGCCTTGCGCTACATGTAGGTAGTTCGAGGGTCCCGTGGTGAACTGATTCACCCTTTCGGTGAGCAACTCACTCAGTGATGCAGCTTCGCTTGCGCCCCTCGACAACTCCTCCATGCTGGCGGAAAGTTCTTGCGCTCCAGCCGCAGATTCCTCAGCGATTGCGGCGACCGAGGTCACGTTTTCTGCAAGTACTTCTGTCGAACGGCGCATCTCGGTACTTGCCGACTGGTTGGCTTTTGCTGCTGTTGAAACAGTGTCCATTCGCGCCGTGACCTTTTCGGATTGATTGCTCACTTGGGATGTCAGTGTTGCGACGTCGTTGGCGGCCGAAACCAGAATCTCCAACGCTTTGCCTGCTTGCTCACTCGCTCCGGCTCCTGCTTCCACGGTATGGACGCTCTCGCGCATCGCCACGACCGTTTCGCCTACCGTATCACGAACTTTCTGGATCAATGAAACGATCTCCTGGGTTGATGATCGAGATATTTCGGCCAGCTTACGCACTTCTTCGGCTACCACGGCGAAGCCTCTACCGTGTTCACCCGCTCGCGCAGCCTCGATGGCCGCGTTAAGGGCCAACAAATTGGTTTGGTCCGCAATGTTGTTGATGGTCTCCACGATTGTGCCGATCTGCTTGCCGAGCGCGTCGAGCTCGGTAACGCGATCGGCGGAAGTGTTTACGGCAGTGCGGACTTCATCCATGAGCTTAATTGTGGTGACCACTGCGTCGTTGCCAGTCGAAGCATCGACCGCCATCTGCTCAGCTCGGGTTGTGGCAGTTCGGAGGTGAGTCAAGGAGCTTGCAAGAGATTCGAGCGCTTCCTCGAGCAGCTTGACTTGGCTGCCACTCGACCCAGAGACTTCCTCCACCACGTGAGCCACCACATCTGTCGCACTTGCAGCGGAGGAAGCTGTAGATGCCAGATTCTCCGATCCCCCTGCGATGTCGGTCGCAGATGCTTTGCACTGCTCGGTTGCATCTGCGATCGTGGTCGATGTCTCTGCTAAGCTGTCGGCCGACTCCCGAATAGAGTTGATGAGGACCGCGATCGAGGCTCGGGTTGTTTCATAAGCCATCACAGAACCCTGAATGTTTCCAAGGGTGGTGTTGAACGCCGTGGCCAGCGCTCCGAGCTCATCCGATGACCGAACCACCACGGGTTTGGTCGCTGGCAAAACCTCATAGGTCAAATCCCCTCCGGCAAAACGCTCCAAGCCCGTCGTGAGTTGCAGTGTGCAGTGCCCGGAAATGGAATCCAATCCTTTTTGGATCGGATGCAACGATTGGAGCAAGTATTTTGTGAGACCCCAATAGACGGCAATCGTAATCGGCACTGAGGTCCAGAGGAGGAGGTACTGCAGTGCAATCCGCTCACTGGCGCTGGGATCACTTATCAGGTGAAGGGTCTGGATTGCGACCAAGTTCGACGTGATCGTAAAGGCAAGCACAATTCCAAACGAGAAAGCGAGCTTGGCCTTGAGCGACAGGTTGCGGATGCCAGTGGTCAGATTAATCATGATCGTCACGTAAAGATTCGTTTCACGTTATCATTGGCAAGTTGCGAGTCGTACTCACCTTCGCTGAACGAGTTGTGGGGAAGTTGGCAATAATCCTGCGGATCGAGGCGGGTGGGTTCAAGCTACAAGTAGCTCCAACTTTGGCTCCTGTGGTGCCAAATACGGTAAATTCGCAAGATCGTTCGGAGTAAGGAAAAGTACTTGAACCGGTTTGCCTTCGTTGTTCACCCGATAACCCCCAAAGATGCGGCCAAGCGCTATCCGGCCGCTAAGTACTTTCCGGATAAGTGGATCGAGTGGTTTCTCGCCAAAAAGAAGCCCATGATCTTGAGCGAGGTGAAAGGGATCGAGTCGCTGACGGGAGCTCGGACCGAAGGATTGTTCATCGCTTGTCCGCTTACTCCGCATATGATGACTTCGACACTTTCGCTCGAAGCCGTCTACGATAGCATCGGCGGATGCTGCGAAATTGCTCATCGAGAGGGAGCTCAAATCATCGGGCTGGGAGCGTTTACAGCTGTGGTGGGTGACGGAGGCGTCACCATCGCAAAAAACTCCCCTATCCCGGTGACGACCGGCAACAGTTACACCGTCGCCACCGCAATCGAGGGTGCTATGAAAGCGGCCGAGATGGTCGGAATTGATCCTCGAATCTCCACATTGGCGGTAGTCGGAGCAACAGGCTCCATCGGGAAAACGTGCACCAGGATGCTCGGACCGCAGTTCGCCAAGACCATTGCGATTGGTCGGGATTTGGAGCGAACTGAGGCGATTGCCCACGAAATTTCGAACGGCTCCGCAACCACTGACGTCCACGCGCTCCGGGAAGCAGATGTGATTATCACAGTGACGAGTAGTGACGTCGAGATCATTCTCCCGGAGAATCTCAAGCGTGGGGCAGTCGTGTGCGATGTCTCTCGGCCCCGTGACGTGAGCGTCCGGGTCGCCAGAGAGCGCCCCGACATTTTGGTGATCGAAGGAGGTGTCGTGAGCGTTCCGGGCGACGTCGATTTTGGAATCACATTTGGCTTCCCACCCAAAACGGCCTATGCCTGCATGAGCGAAACGATGATGCTCGCGCTCGAAAATCGACTTGAGAACTACACGCTGGGTAAAGACGTGAGTGTGGCTCAAGTGGAAGAAACTCAAGGTTGGGCTCAAAAACACGGCTTCCATCTTTCCGGTTTCCGGAGCTTTGAGCGAGCTGTAGACGAGGCGTCAATCGAGCGGGCCCGCCAGGCTCGTAAAAATATGGTTCAACTTGCTTAGTGGAGTAAACTCCAACTCCCCATGGAGGCAGGTCAAGCGCAGATCCCTAGAACAATCAACTTGGCCTCCGGCATCTCTGTCGAGAGCAGTCCGGTTCTTTCAATTTCCGTACGTCTCCCCCTCAATTCCCCTCAATGCGCTTCGCTCATGAGGTGGACTTTGGCATGGAGGTGGTCCGGTGCTTGACGTCCAGAATGTGAGCCACTGGTTCGGCGATCGGCAGGTGCTGGATCAGATCAGCTTTGCGATCGAGACCAAAGAGATTTTGGTGATCATGGGTGCCAGCGGAGGCGGGAAGACCACTCTCCTCCGATGCATCAACGGCTTGATCGTGCCCACCGAAGGCGATATTCTGGTCGACGACGTCAGCGTTCGCAAGAACGCTGACTCGGTCCGTCAAAAGATGGGTTTTGTTTTTCAGTATGCGGCTCTCTTTGACTACCTCAATGTAGAAGAAAACGTCGCATTCGGCCTTCGCAGGAAGCCCGGTATCAAGCGCAATTCCATTCCAGAAACGGTGGCCACAATGCTGAAGCTGGTGGGTTTGGAGGGTGCGGAAAAGCTCATGCCGAGCGAACTCAGCGGAGGCATGCGCAAGCGGGTCGGTTTGGCGAGAGCGTTGGCGATGGAACCCAGCTACGTGCTTTACGATGAACCGACCAGTGGGCTCGATCCGGTTACGGCATATTCCATCGACCGCTTGATCGTCGAAACTCGCGACGAGGTTGGGGTCACCAGCATTGTGGTGAGCCATGATCTTTCGAGCGTCCTCCGGGTGGCGGATAAGATTGCGTTCCTGGATGGTGGGAAGCTCGCTTTCTTTGGTACTCCTGCCGAATTCCGGAAAGAAAGAAGGGAATCCATTGACGAATTGGTCGAAAAAGCGCGTGCCGAGAGTTTTCTGGAATCTGCCCAAGCCGAAAGGCCGTAGTCCTGAGTGAACTTCGGGAGCAAACTCTCGTCTTGTACGGTTGTAAACTGGTGGAAACCCAAATGAAAAGCATTCTCAAACTCGTTTCGGTTGCAGCGTTGGCTGCTATGGTGATCGGCTCCAGCTTCGCGCAGACCCCTCCAGGACCTCGCGGCGGCGGCAAGGGTCCTGCGAATGGACAGCAGGGCGGGCAGCGGATGCGCGGCGGTGGCATGATGAAGATGCAGCAGGAGATCTTCGCGAAACTCAACCTCACCGCTGATCAGAAGAAGAAGATTGAAGCTCTCAACAAGAAAACCGGCGACGCGATGCGCGCTTTGGAGAATAAGAAGCCCGAAGAGCGAAGGACAGCGATGCAGAAGATTCGAGAGGATCACCAGAACGCCCTTATGAAGATCCTCACTCCCAAGCAGCAGCAGGAGTACAAGAAGTTGATGAAGGAACAGATGGAGAAGTTCCGAAAGGAGCATCCGGGCGGACCTGGTGGCCCTAATGGCGGAGCTCCCAACAAGGGCGCTGGCGGAAACAAGGGCGGCAAGAAGCCAGCCTAACAAGCAACTTTACAAGTCGTTCTCGAAGGTCCACCTGACGGTGTCAGGTGGACCTTTTTGGTTTCATTTTTGGAGACTCAGCTTTAGACCCCACTCGGGACTCTGGTCAGGGTCGTGGCAAATCCGATCGCCAATCACCCGCGCACCCAGTCGCTGGTACAGGCGATGCGCCTGCTCGAAACGCTTATCCGACCATATTTCCATCGCGACGCAACCACGATCTGTCGCGTAATCCAGCACCGCTTGCAGCAACGCTCCGCCGACTCCGCTTCGACGATGGTCTGGGTGGACATACAAGCGTTCCAGCGCGCAGTCGCATCCCAAAATCCTCCGATAACCCTCGACTTCCTCGATCTCGTCCCCGTCGGGCAAGCGCGGGAAAATGTGCAGTGCGGACGTGCCGACGACCGTGCCGTCCTCGCTTTCCGCAACGAAGAACCGATGTGGTGAGGCGTAGTACTCCTCCAGATCATAGAGGTCCTTGTGGTAGTCCTCTGGGTCCCACGTGAAGCCGTACTCGTCGTAGACCGCCTTAACAACGAAAGCGGCACCCGGTTCATCGCCGCGTGCCGCAGTTCGAATTCGCATTCTCAGAATTATGATCGGCTGAGGATGACGGCGGTACCTGAGACGGGCATCCGTGTTTCAGGCTTGGTTTTGCGTGCCTCAAAGATAGGCTTGATTTCGGCTAGAGGCTCCTTGAAGTAGCTGATTTGCTCTCCGCCGACGCACCGGTATGGGTACTTGAACCCGCCGCCGATCACCAAGGCCAGCCGTCCGGTGGAGGAAACGAACAGGTCAGCCGGATAGGTGCCCAAGTCCTTGATGCCGACACCCTTCGACTGGGATTTCAGCTGATCGAGAGCTTCGGTCTTGCGCTTTTCAGTGGTGGGACCAAAGAAAACCTCCCGGCTTTCGGCGGGCATGTTGTCCTGCGCGACCGTGGAGATTTGAAGATGGAATACTTGGAACTTCGTGTCCTTATAGGCATCCTTGAGCGACTTGAACTCCGGTTCCTTGCTTGGGTCGGAGGGCATCGTCACGACGGTGTAGTCGAGAGCCTTGCTTTTGCCTCCAAAGTCGATTTTCGCGAGATCGTCGTAAGAGGGGGAAAGCGGCAAAGTGGTCGGGTCGGTATTTAGCAGGGCTTCGACCATTTGCTTGGACTCGGCCTTATCCAGACCGAGCTTGGCAACAGACTCATTTTTCTGAATATCGGCAACGTCAACCTGGTAAGGCTTGACGTTCTTTTCGGTCGCAATCTTCTTCTGGACTCTCAAAAGCACTTCGATATCCTTTCGCTGAGAATCCTCCACCGTTTGGTACATCGGTGCCTGGCATCCGGCCAAAAGGAGCGCGAAGAAAAAGAGTGGCGCCCGTCCGGACGACAGCTTGAATTTCATCCCTCTATTCTAGCTGTTTCTCGGGTGGCGTTTTTTCTTTAGGCGTGGTCGTCGGCGTTTGGGATTGTGCTGCGGAGTCCTCGGGTGGCGGCGGGTCTTGCTTCCACCGGACCACGGACTGCGGGAGTGGGATGTCGATTTGTTCTTCTTTGAAAACCTTGGCGATCGCGAAATTAAGATCGCTGATAATCTTGTTGGGGATCGTTACGAAATCGGTCGTGTAGACGGAGACTCGAAAGTTCAGGGTGCTCGCTCCAAACGCTGCGAATCGCACCAGAGGCTCCTCGCTGTGGAGTATCGAATCGACAGATTGGGCCGCCCGGATCAACGCCTCACGAACGCGTTCAGGGTCGGCATCGTACGAAACGCTGACCTCAGTGCTGACCAAACGCCGCCGATCATGGAGCGTCCAGTTTTTGACGGGCTGCTCAATTAGAAGGGAATTAGGAACAATAATGTCCGCCTCATCGGGAGTGCGAATAATGGTCGAATTGAGTCCGATCGTCCTGACATCGCCTGTGAAGTCCGCCGCCTCGATGCGGTCGCCCGCTCGGACGAGCCTTCCCAACAAGAGAATGATGCCGCTAAAAAAGTTCCTCGCGACTCCCTGCAAACCAAGTCCGATTCCGACACCGAGAGCACCAGCAAACGTAAGGAGCTTGGCGTCACTAATCCCCAGGAGACCCGTGAGCATGAACATGCCCACGGCCATGATCACGTAAAAGGTGAGGCGAGCTATCGCATAGGCTGTGCCCGGCTCGACGTGCGGTAGTTTGCCGAGCCTCTTGGACATAAATCGGCGGAGCCACCGAGCGAACAGGTACAGCAAAATCGAGGAAACGAAGAACTGGATAATGTCCAAGCTCGAAACGTCGTTGTACAGGGGCTCGTGCAGTCGGTCCCAAAACGGCATCAAATCAGGGTACCGCACTCATTTCTCAGAAGAATCCGCCATAATCAACTCTTGACGGCTGGAGTGGTGTCCGAGTGGTCGAAGGAGCGCGATTGGAAATCGCGTATACGGCAACGTATCGTGGGTTCGAATCCCACCCGCTCCGCCAGCCTCCTATTGTGATGACGAGCGACGTCATGTTAGGTCAGTCCTTGCATCCCTCGGCAGACGAACTGCGCACACGTGATGCGGTGCTTGCGGCAATTCTGGACAGTGTTGAACGCGAGCAGCGTATTTCGCTTCCTCCGTTCGACCCTAAGGTCAGCATTCCGGGCGCATTTGCTCTTGAAACCATCGGTATCGAACCTAATCCCTTCGGCGGGAGTGTTGGAATCTACCGGTACCAGTTTGAAGGAGAGGAAGACCTACTGCACCTGATGGTTTTCCGGTTGGATGGCGGCGAATTAACGCCTCAAGAAGGGCAAATGGTCGCCGCGTTTTTGCTTCCCACCGTTTCCCCCACTCAAGTGTGGTTCAAGCCGGGAGAGTTCTCCCAGCATTTCTACTTGGGGCACGATATTTTGCTCCAAGGCGGTTCCGAAGTCGGTTAGGAATGCCCTTCCGGTACCGCAAAAGCTTCAAACACAGGCAAGAAGAACTGCCAGTCTTCATGTTGTTGAGCCTTTAGGTAAGAGGGAAGTGAAATATAGGGAATGAAATGCGGGCGACGAGGAGGCTTTTTCAGCTTCATCTTTGCCTGCTGAGGCGTCTTATCACCTTTCTTGAGATTGCATTTTCTGCAACATGCAACGAGGTTGTCCCAGGTCTGAGGGCCGCCCATCCAACGCGGAATAACGTGATCGATGGTGAGGTCCTTGCCTCTGACGCCGCAATATTGGCAGGTGAAGTGATCTCTCGCAAGGACGCTGTGCCGAGAGAGTCTCAATTGCGGCAGTGGACGCCTCACGTGATAACGCATCTTGACAATCGATGGTGCTTGAAGTTCCGCACTTCCCGTGCGAAGGCACCTGTCATGATGCTGGATCACGTCCGCTTTGCCAAGCATGATCAACGCCATAGCCCGCCGAATGTTGCAAACATTCAGGGGCTCAAAATCCGAGTTGAGTAAGAGCACCTCATAAATGGACATTGTGGTTCACCTGCCAATTCATCCGAGACGCACAAAAAGAGGCCTGAACATCGTTGCGTTGTTCAGACCTCGTTTGGGGCACACTCCAGCTGACGACACGTATTATCGTGTCAGTCCACACGCTCCCCATTCCTATTCGGAATTTAGATTTCATCGCGCCCGAATCCATTTCGACTACTGTTCCTAACGATAGTGTGGCCCAAAAAGCTTCAAAAACCTAACGAGATTAACGTCCGTTAACGCAAACGACAGTTTGAAACCCGCACCCTTACCAGGGTAGGTGTCAGAAAATCTGGTGTGCCCTGAGGCAAGACCTATCATTCCTTCGTCTGGACCATGTATATTCTCTGAGTCGGCCATCGCCGATTTCATGCCATGGATGGTGCAGAAGTCATGAACGTTTATCGAATTTCTGGAGGGGTGCCGCTTACGGGAACAGTGCAAGTTGCCGGTAGCAAGAATGCGGCACTCGCCATTTTATCTGCGGTCTTGTTAGGTAAGGGAACAACCATTTTGCACAATGTTCCCGATGTGAGCGACATTCACATCAAACTTAAGCTTTTGTCTCGATTTGGAGCCAAATACGAGTGGCGCGAGGGTTCGCTCTTTATTGATTGCTCGTCGCTCCACAGGGCCGATGTAGAGGAGGAACTCGTTCGGCCGATCCGAACCTCCTTTTACATTCTTGGATCGCTTCTCGCTCGCTTGGGCGAAGTCACTCTTCCCGCTCCCGGCGGATGCAAGATTGGCGCGAGGCCAGTCGATTTTCATGTCAAGGGTTTGCAACACCTTGGTGCGGAAATCGAACTCGTCGGTGGTATTTACGAAGCGAAGGCTAAGGAGCTGGTCGGCGCAGAGATTTATCTGGATTACCCCTCGGCTGGAGCGACCCAGCATCTGATGGCGACGGCGTGTTTGGCTCGCGGAAACACCACGATCAAAAATGCGGCGATGGAACCTGAGATTATTCAGCTCGCCGATTTTCTGATTCGGATGGGTGCTCGAATCGAAGGTGCTGGCACCAGTACCATCACCATCACCGGCATCACACAGCTTGAATCAACGGAGTACTGGATTCCTGCCGACCGTCTTCAGGCGGGAACCTATCTGCTAGCGGGCGCAATCACGGGTGGAGAGGTCACGGTAACAGGGGTAATGCCGGAACACCAAGCCGCCCTGATCAGCAAGATGCAGGAGGCCGGAATCGAGTTCGAAGAGGGTCACGACTATATCAAGGTCCTCCGGAGTGGCCGACCGAAAGCGATCAGAGTCAAAACGATGCCCTATCCCGGATTTCCGACGGACATCCAGCAGCCGTTTGCAGCTCTTTTGGCGATCGCAGACGGAATCAGCACGATCGAAGAAACGATTTATGAATCTCGCACAGGTCACGTCGATGAACTGAACCGTATGGGAGCCAACATCTCGGTCCAGGGTGGACGAATCGCGCATATCGAGGGTGTCGAACAGTTGACCGGGGCTACGGTGGAAGCGAGCGATCTCCGCGCAGGGGCAGCGTTAGTATTGGCGGGTCTTGCTGCAAAAGGCGAGACAATTGTCAAGAACATTCACTTCATTGATCGCGGATACGTGAACTTTGAAGAGACGTTGCGAGAGCTAGGCGCAACAATCGAACGCGTACCGCCGACTGAGGCTGAATTGGCCCTGCCATAATAAAAATCATCGCACGACTTCGCTTTGTCCCCGAAATAGGCATCGACCTCGGCACGGCCAACATACTGGTTTATCGCCGAGGTCGAGGCATCGTGCTTAACGAGCCTACCGTCGTCGCCATCAACACCAAAAATGGCCAGGTCCTCAGCGTTGGCAACGAGGCTCGCGAGATGCTGGGACGAACTCCAGGCAATATTGCAGCTATCCGCCCGCTGAAGGATGGGGTCATTGCGGATTACACCACCACACAGAAGATGCTGGAATACCTCATCAACAAGGTGTGCGGTCCCCGGCGAATCTTCAGACCGGTACTGATGATCTGCGTTCCCAGCGGAGTGACTAACGTCGAGCGACGAGCAGTCATCCTGGCTGCAAAAAGCTCTGGCGCCGGAGAGGCGATGGTCATCGAGGAGCCGATGGCTGCCGCTATCGGAGCGGGTTTGCCCATTGCCAGTCCGGGTGGGAACATGGTGGTGGATCTGGGCGGAGGTACGACCGATATAGCCGTTATCTCGCTGGGTGGCATCGTGATTTCAGCGAGCATACGAGTGGGTGGCAACAAGCTGGATGAAGCGATTATCCGCCACATTCGCAATACCTACAACTTGATGATCGGCGAACCTACGGCGGAAGAGATCAAGATCAAAATCGGATCCGCTTATCCGCTTGCACAAGAACTCAAGATGGAAGTTCGCGGTCGCGATATGGTCGCTGGTCTTCCCAGGACGATTCAAGTAACCAGCGAAGAGGTTCGGGACGCACTCACTGAACCCGTCCGACAAATCGCCGAGAAACTCTGCACCGTCCTCGAGGAGACGCCTCCCGAATTGGCTTCCGATATCATCGAGCGTGGCATCACACTCACCGGGGGTGGGGCCTTGCTTCGAGGCTTGGACCGTCTCTTGTATAGCGTCACTGAAATTCCGGTTCGGGTCGCAGACAACGCCTTGGACTGCGTTGCGATTGGGACCGGGAGAGCTCTTGAGGAGATCGACAATATTCGCAAGAGCGGTGCGGTGAGCGAACTGTGACTATGCCGATCGGAATAGTTTTGGCGCTGATAATGGGTCCGAAGCAGACCGTTACGCTTTCGGACTTTTTCACAGCGACTACCCGACTGGAAAGTGCGATCACCAAGGTGCTGAAAGTCAAGGCGACTGAGCGGAGCAACACCAAACAGCTATCGAGCTTGGTCACATGCGATGACTTGGCGCGCGAGTTGTATCGGATGAAGCAGTTCACCAAATCTGCCTGGACTGTCACTCCCAATAAGAAGAAACTAGACGCCAAGTTCCCGATCAAAACGTCCAAAGAAGTTTCGCCGTTGGCGGTCGCTTTGATTGAAGATGGCTTCGCACCGACCTTTGGTCCCCTCACCGATATGGGGCCAAGCGAACCCCTCACGATCACCCAGATTGGCGAAGCTCTGGGCTACTTCATGGCTCGACTGGCCGAAATTACTCACGTGCCGAGCCAGAAATTCAGTCCTGAACTTAAAGATGGTTAGGAGCGGGATTTGGAAGCGATAGATCCAAGTGTAGGGCAAGGTCGGCGTACGGAAGATCCTTGGCCGATACATTGGCCTTCGAACAGAGTGCAGCCGCAGCGCCAGCCGCTTCGCCCATGGCTCGACAGACCGGCTGAATTCTCACCGCGCTTTGCGCAACGAAGTCTGCGCTAAGGCACCGACCAGCGACCCACAGATTCTTGAGACCCTTGACCACAAGACTGCGGTAGGGAATATCGTGGAATTCACCGGGCGGAAATCTCCGGTAATCCAGCCCGACCTTGAGGTGAATGTCCACTGGATATCGGTTACGCGCGATCGTGTCCTCAAATTTTTGGCAATTCTGGTGGTCATCACCGGTTAAGATGTACTCCCCAACAACTCGGCGGCTCTCGCGGATGCCCATCATCGGCGCAATCCCACTCACAAATGCGTTTTCGAATCCCGGGAAGTACGCGCGCATGAACTTGGCGATTCGGAAGATCTTGGCTCTGCCGATTTGATGCGCTCGACTGAAATCGAATGGGTCGAGCGGGTCCAAGTGAGCAACCCGAGGGGAATTGAACGCCATCTCGCCGGGACACCCGTTCATCGTGAATATTTGGAAGTATCCGAGATCGTCGTGCTGCAAAATCCCAAGGTCGATCGCTTCGAACACCCAGTCCTTCATCGGGGACTCTTTCGCCTCTCCGAAGCCGGTTTCCAGGTGGTACTCATTAACCAGTCGCCAATGTTTGAATTCCAACCGAGCTTTACCCAGGTCGATGTTGCCCATCTTGAATCGCAAGGTCATGGGTTGGTGCACTCCGTCCTCGTTTCCGCCCATCAGTTCAGCCCCGGCAAGTTTGGAAAGCTCTGCATCCCCAGTGCAATCGATAAAGGCTTTGCCCTCGATCCAAAATCTGCTGCCTCTCGATAGGACTTCGACCGCAACAATCTGGCCGTCGATCACGCGTGCATCGAGAAGTGTCGCGCAGAAAAGGCATTCCACGCCTGCCGCTTCTGCAAGCTCATCCAGCACATACCCCAGCATCACCGGGTCGTACCAAACGTCGGCATGAGGCTCGCCATCTTCCACCGGTTGCGAGAGACTTTGGGCGTCGATGATGTCGAGGTTGAGGCCGCGGTTCAGCTTAAATTCGCCGAGGTAGTTGGGCATCATGGGAGTGACCCAGCCGTTCGACTGAGTGCCTCCGAGCGATCCGAATTGCTCTATCACCAAAGTGGTTGCGCCAAGTCGGCTCGCGGCAAGGGCAGCGGCAGTTCCCGCAGTGCCTCCACCGCACACTATTACGTCATAAATCTTGTTCGACATCAAACCTTGACCTTGACTTCCGATATTTCCGGAACTTCTGCTTTCAGTGCTTCCTGCACGTGGCGCTTGACCGTGAGATCGACGAGCGGGCAGAATGCGCAGGCACCCCGCATTCTTATCGTAACGCGATTCTCAGAATCGATGCTGATCAGTTCGATCCTACCGCCGTGGCTTTCAGCGAATCGCTGTGCGCCCGAAAGTGCATCCCTCACCCGTTCAAACAAAGGATGATCTATTCTGGGCGGCTTGCGGGTGAGAAATCCCATTCTTGTCGGTAGACTGAACCTATCTTTACCACGAAAGATTCACCAAAAAAGTCGCTCCACAGGCCCAGTCCCGAGGGAATCCGCAACATGGCTCTCGATAGGGAGATGGTGGACGACCTTGGCGGTTTTCGATCCAGAGTTTACGAATGGGAACAGCCGTGCGTGACCCTCGGCTACAGCCAGGATCCAGAATCGGCGCTGTTGGCGACATGCCCGATCGGATATGCGATGCGGCCCACGGGTGGGCTCGCTGTGCTCCATGGGCATGACATTACCGTTTCGATGGCAGCATCGCTTGACCTAGTTTTGGGAGCAGATTGGAAAGCTCGGCGGCGATCCGTCAAGGCTGTCTATCGTTGGATGGTGCGCCCGCTGATAGCAACTTTCAAGCGCTTGGATAATGTGGTGGTACTGGGCGAAGAACGCCATGCGGGAGCGGGAACGGCAATTTCGTCGGATTGCTTTGCCCAGGTGGGCAACAATGATATCGTCCACGCTGATACAGGACTCAAGGTCTGCGGTTGTGCCCTCCGTGTTTATGAGACTTCGGTGCTAATGCAATGCAGCATTCCGGTTCGGGAACCCCAAGTCGATCCTCGTTCCGTTTATCGACTCCCAAGTTCAGTCCACTTCCTCGAGATCGCCCGGACGGAGTTTGAGCAGGCTTGGCAGGCAGAAATTTGTTCCGCAAAACTACGGGAATAGGGCCTTTTGCCTTAGGTGGGGGCTTCAATAATTGTAGAATTCTTAACGTAAATGGTGAACACATGAGGATTGGCAAGCTCTTTTTCGGCGCCGCATTGGCGTTAACCGTGGGCGGTGCCCAGGCATCGGTGATCTGTGTGATGGATTCGGGCAATACCGCGCTCAATAGCACTGTCAAGGCCGTACTTGAATCTGAAGGCCATGACGTCATCATGGGGCCGACCTACTGGGCCGTGACATCCAATTTCGACTACTTTCAGTTCGATGCTGTGTACCTGACCCCCAACTACAACTGGAGTACCTTAATGAACGCTGCTTCCGAACAGCATCTCCGAGATTTTGTGGAGCAGGGCGGTGGCCTGGTTGTTTCGGAATGGATGGGATGGATGATCGGGCAAAGCGCTTCCTACTGGCCCATCCTGAGAGCAGCGTATCCGATGACTGCGACGACCTCTTATTCGAACGAAACGTCGTTGACCTATAATGCCAACTCAACTGATCCGGTGATGACAAGCGGAATGCCCTCAAGCTTCACGTTTAATACCACCAATATCGCTGGCGTGGTTACTCGATTCCCCTCAGTCCGCTCTGGCGCAACTGCGTTTTACACATGGACCAGTGGAACCACGACTTTTCCTGCTGTGGGAGGATGGAACTACGGTCTCGGCCGCGTTATTGCGTTTGGTATTGTGAATGGTCCAACCGAGATGCAAAACGCTGACTTCAAGCGACTCTTCGCCAACGCCTTTCGATGGACGGCAGGCAAAACAACTACAGGCCCTGGAATCAAAGGCAAAGTAGATCTGAGAGACTATTTTGGCGGGGAGCAGTCGGATGTTCTGGTGACCTACCACCGTACGGATAACAACTACGTGGTAGGGCGAACGACGACGACGATTGCAGCCGATGGGTCGTTCACAGCTCTTGGCCCCAACATCCCCGGAACCTACAAAGTTGGCATTAAGGCTCGACACTGGCTGCGAAAGATTGTGGGACCCGTAACGACGGTGGTGAACACGACGCCGGATATCGGCACGGTTTCGGTTATTAATGGCGATTGCGACAATGACAACGTCGTCACGATTTTCGACTACGTACTACTTTCCTCGGCGTTCGACAAATCCATCGGAGATGCCGGTTACAACGCAGATGCAGACCTAGATGGCGATGGAACAGTGACGATCTTCGACTATCTGATTCTCAGTAATGCGTTCGACCAGTTCGGCGACTAGCATCACCAATAGAAAAGCCCCGCAGTACTGTTGCTGCGGGGCTTTTTATATACGGAAACTACTCTTCGATCACTTCAGCGTCTGCTTCGGGTTCCACGGCAACTTCCACAGCGGCTTTCTTCTTGGAGCCGCGCTTCGGCGTGAGCCCCATTTCGACACCCACGGCGTCACCTTGGAACGTTGCCTTGAGCTTGAAACGACGCGAGAGTTCGCCATCGCTGATGGTTGTCCAGTTCACCCGATCCAACGACCATTGCCAACCGATATCCGTCGCCGAATACTGGTATTCCACTCCGCCCTGCAAAATGTCCGCGAAAAGTGTTTTGAGGTCTTCGCGCTCGGTCAGGAATTGCTCGCCTGCAGCATAGTTCGGAATCAAGCCCACTTTGATTTCGACGGGCTCTTCCTCCGGCGCACTCTTGGTCTTTTTGACGGGTTCGGCAACCTCTTGAAGGTGAAGCAGTTGCCCCTTCAAAGCAACTGTCAGATTGTCGTAGTCCTTGGTCCAAGCATATTGCTCGCCTTCGTACACGGCCAACGCCTGTCGACCGCTGACTACCAACGCTGAGGCAATCAGCGCTGCGTCTGTTTGCTTGAGCTTGGGATAGTTCTTTTTGACTTGATCCAGAGTGGATTCGGGTTTAGTGAGATTACAGACGATCAAATTGAGATTCTCCGGGATTTTGGGGGATTCGGCGACGACAATGCCGCCAAATTTCGGCTCGCAATCTGATATTCTACCCGGTGAAGTACAGGATTAAGAAATGATTAAGCATGGATGGTTGGGCGTTGCGATCGGGTCGCTGATGGCGCTTGCGATGGTGGGTTGCGGGTCTTCGGGAAGTTCAGGCAATTCCAATGAGCCGCAAGGTGCCACTGCCGGTGGGCCCCAGACTGAAGGGAAGAAGCTCAAAATCGGAATCGTTTTTGATCGGGGCGGCCTGGGTGACAAGTCTTTCAATGACTCTGCTTGGCGGGGAATCCAGAAAGCGGAGCAGGAATTGGGCGTGGAAATCCGGAAGGTCGAAACCAAGAATGAGAAAGACTATGAGGTCAACCAGTCCACCTTGGCTGATGCTGGAATGGACCTGGTCATTGCCGTCGGTCTTAATCAGGAAACGGCTCTCCGAAACGTTGCAGCTAAGTTCCCCAACGTCAAATTCGCCATTGTTGATGGCAGTGTCAAGGCACCCAACGTCCGCGAGCTTCGGTTCAAAGAAGAAGAGGGAAGTTTCCTCGTTGGATATCTTGCCGGGTTGACCACCAAGTCCAAAAAACTTGGATTTGTGGGAGGTATGAAGCTCGACCTTATTTTGAAGTTCCAGTACGGCTATATGGCTGGAGCGATGTACGCAGACAAAACCATAACGATTTTGCCTGCGAAATTTACGGACAACTGGGATGACACCCAGAAAGCCAAGGCTGCGGCCAACGTGCTTTTCGCCGATGGCGCCGATATCGTTTACCATGCAGCGGGTCGAGCTGGACTAGGTGTCATTACCGCAGCTAAGGAAGTTGGCAAGCTTGCGATCGGTGTGGATAGCGACCAGGACGACATTGCGCCAGGTTCGGTGTTGACTTCGATGATCAAGAAGGTCGATGCGGCGGTTTTCGCGACGATCAAGGATCTCAAGGACGGAAAGTACGAGGCAGGTGAGGTGCGCTACGATCTCAAATCAGACGGCGTGGGCACCAGCGAATTCAAAAACACCAAGGCGCTGATCGGCGAGGCGAACATCGCCAAGATGGAGGAGATCAAAAAGAAAATAATCGGTGGGGAAATCAAGGTTCCGGCCACGGAAGCTGAGTACAATGATTTCATCTCGAAGCTCTGATCGGATGGTCAGCGTTTTTGGGTTCACTCAAAGGTAAATCGATGCTTCGCTAAAGCTCGGCTAAAGCGGTTCCAATCGCTTTTGCCGGGCTAATGCTGGGTTTTTTTGCTCTTGCCCATACATTTACTTAAAAAAGGCGAACACTTTTCGCATTTTTAGGTTATGTTAATATTGAGCGAACTCAAACGTGCAACGCGCCGTCGAACTTAGGCGTCCAAATCACTGGACATAAATGCTACAGAGCAAACGGTTTTCTTACGCGCCGACACGCCAAAGTCGCCCGAAACGGCACGAAAACGATACGAGTACCGTCTCTTAGTTAACAAATAAAGCAATATTGGCGCGGATTTCGTCACAGATAATTCGAAATTCCCCAATAAAGCTGGGATTCGCCATGTTCGGTGCGGGTGAACCCGGTAGTTTTGCGAGCAACCAATTTTGCGCCGAGTTACGGAGGAATATTTTAAACGACATGTCTTTAGGGAACGGTTTACAATCGACCACTCGACGAGGAAAACCCATCACGGTGCGCAGTGCCAGCCGCGCTCCGTTTTCGCATGCTGCCACGCACGCGCTCGTCGATGATCTGGCGGTGGAACCGGGTGAGGACGATCTCCATGAGTTAGCGGATGAGGAAGCCGAGTTAGAAGAGCTGGCTGCCACTCCCGGCCATGAGGATTCTGAAGAGTTAGAAATGTGGATGCGGCAAACCCGCCGCGCCCACCTGTTGACTCCTGCTCAAGAAGAGGACCTTGCGAAAAAAGTGCAAGCTCGCGACTTGGCAGAGATGGGCAAAATGAAGGAGCTCGCCAAGCTCTTGAACCGAGCCGAGGACTTTGATGAAGACGACATCAAGTTCATCGTGAAAACCGGTATCGAGGCGAAGCAGCACCTGATCGAATCAAACTTGCGACTTGTAGTTTCGATCGCCAAGAAGTACAACGCGCGCGGCATTCCCCTTGCTGACCTGATTCAGGAAGGCAACCTGGGATTGATTCGTGCAGTTGAAAAATTCGACTGGCGAAAGGGCTTCCGCTTCTCGACCTACGCCACGTGGTGGATTCGCCGTGCGATTGCTCGTGCGATCATCAACCAGGGCCGAACGATCCGAATTCCGGTGTACGTTGCCGAACTCATCAACAAAGTGATGAAAACGGCGAATTCGCTGCAGCAGGAACTGCATCGTGAGCCGACGCCAGATGAGGTCGCTGTCAAGGTGCAGATGTCCTCAGATCGCGTTCAGGAGATGATGCGGGTGGCGGTGGAGCCACTGTCGCTCGAAACGCCTGTCGGCGAGAAGGATAATAGTTCGATCGGCGATTTCATCCCGTCGAACAACATGCCGACTCCTGGCGATGTTACGTGGACTCTGATCCGGCGTGAAGAGATCGACGGCATTCTCGGACGGCTCACCAGCCGCGAGCGCGACGTGGTCCGACTCCGATTTGGGTTGGACGACGGGCGATCACGAACGCTGGAAGAGGTTGGATCGGCACTCAACGTTACTCGAGAACGTGTGCGCCAGATCGAACTTCGAGCGATGAAGAAACTGCGCCACATTGGCCAGGAACTGACTTCGCAAGGCTTCACAATCACGCCGAGTCCTAACTAGACAGCACTCGAGCCACACATAGAATCGGGTCGACTTGGCAACCGCCAGTCGACCCGATTCACTTGGTTTCTTGCCTATATTCGTGTGACCTTCGTCGTGATAATCTGCGTCGATTTGAACGGTTTGGAGCCAGCGGGACCGTTCGCGCCCATATTCATCGTGGATTCGCTTCGGGCAACGGAACTGCTCTGGACCAAAAGGCCGGTCGAAAGGTCGGTTCGGACGGTGCCAGATACTTGGACTTTGATGGCGATCTTCATGCCGCGCTCTTCCATCGTGACCTCGCTTTCCTTGCTTGAGATATTGAATACGCCATAGCGTCCGTTGTCGACGCGCACGAGAGTAATCGAGACCGGAATGTCCTTGTTAAGGCCCGGTCCACCCATCCCTCCCGTTAAATCTGAGGCGTTAAAGCTGTGCATCCAGGTTTCGCCGACTTTTACTGCCTTGGAAGGGAAGACCAAGCCTTGAAAGCCGAGCATCGAACCAGGGCCCTTCTGCTCACCCTTTTTTGTGACGCCCCGAATGTCGTACGATGTTGTCTCGACCGAACCCTTCGCCGGAGCCAAACTTTCTGTGAGGGACTTCGAAACCATTTCGGGCACATTGGTTGTTGTCGATTTCGAATCCAACACGGTGGTCTGGACGGTAAAGCCGTCGTTGGACGCCTTCGCGATCTTGACTTGTTGCGTGCTTTGGACATTAACCTTTGCCGGTTTGTCCTGGGCCATCATAGGGAGCGTAGCGTCCACAATCATTTCCTGTCTAAACTTCGCTACACTCCCCGCCCGAAAGTTGTATTTGAGCAGATACGTTCCATCTGGTCTCGGCGTTGGGGGAGGCCCAGACGGCGGAGGTCCAGCAGGAGGTTCACCGCCCGGTGGTGGGCCAGCGGGAGTTACGCCCGGTCCGTCTCCAGGAGCAGGATTCTCACCAGCATCGGGCCCACCCATAGGGGGAGCGCCGCCAGGAGGAGGACCAGGAATGGCACCCGACATTCCCGGATTAGAGGGGCCACCAGCAGCACCCGGATCTCCGGACACACCGGGAGGTGGCACCTCTCCACCCGGTGTGGCGGGAGTAGACGTTGCCCCACCGGGACCTCCGGTCGCGCCACCCATTTGATTAGGCTGACCTTGGGGATTGTTGGGCGCAACACTGGACTGGTTCTTTGGCGGAGGGCCGATCCCCTTGGAATGGTTTCCAGAGCCGCACCCCAACACCAAGGAGAGAGCCAGCATGGTCAATCCGATGCTTTGAATGTTTGGTTTTCGGATCATTATCTAGCAAGTATAACGACTTGGGTACCTCGGTAGTTGCCTCGCTGGGCCTTTGTAACGCCAGGTACGCTCTGCATCGTGATGCGGAAGGGTCTCCACACTGCGTTTACCTTGATCGAACTGCTGGTTGTAATAGCCATCATTTCAGTTCTCGCGGCAATACTCTTTCCAGTCTTTGCGCAAGCGAAAGAATCGGCCAAGCAAACCACTTGTTTGAGCAATCTAAAGCAAATTGGGCTCGGGATGTCGCTCTACGTTAACGACTACGACTTGGTCTATCCGTATTGGGAAGCAAAGGTCCCAAGGGTGAACGGAGGAGGTACAGACTTTATCGATCCGGCTTCTCAACTCCATCCGTATACGAAGGTCCTTCAAATTTGGCACTGCCCCTCGGACTTTCTAGTTAGAGACGCTAAATATCTTGGGAATTTTTGGGATGGAAACATGTTCAAAGCGGGCGTGCCTCGATCCTATGCTTACGTGGGACCGATCTACACCGACCAGGCCAACCAAGAAGCCTCAAGTCCTTCACGCTTAGATTTCAACACTGGTGTTTTCGGAGCCAGCTATCAGAATCGCGCCTGGGTCTATCCAGGGAGAGCCGAAGGTGAGATCGACATGCCGACAGAGATGGTGGCGTGGATTGAGCAATGGCCGATTGGGCTCAAAGATCCCTATGTGGGAGGATATGCGGGATCCGGTTTTATCAACTGCGACGCGTGGAAGTTGGCTGGCCGAACTCCCGGGAAACGAACCGGTGCGGATTCACTCCCTCCTCAGTGTGCCGGCGAGGTCGGAAGGGTTCCGACTCCAGGACATCATAAATTGGGACACTACATCTTTGCAGATGGCCACGCAGGTGCAAAATCCTGGGGTTACATTCGGCGCAATGACTTTTACGTGTTCAAGGCACAAAAGCCCCTCAGGGATTTTGTGCCTTAGCTTCGCAATCAATTGTGGGTCATATCAGCTGGAACGACCCACTGGTTGAATTCATCCTCGGTCAAGTAGCCAAGCGCCATCGCGGATTCCTTGAGCGTGAGCCCCTCCTTGTGGGCCTTTTTCGCGATCGCTGCTGCTTTGTCGTATCCGATGTGCGGATTCAGAGCGGTTACCTGCATCAGATTGATGCGCAGGTTTTCCTCGATCTTTGGTAGGTTGGGCTTGATTCCGATGGCGCAGTTGTCATTGAACGCCTGACAGGCATCGCCCAAGAGTTGGATCGACGTCAGGACGTTGTGGACCATGACCGGCTTGAAAACGTTGAGCTGGAAGTTGCCCTGCGAGCCGCCGAATGCCACCGCGGCGTCGCACCCGTAAACTTGGGCAACCACCATGGTCAGCGCTTCACACTGAGTTGGATTGACCTTGCCCGGCATGATGCTCGATCCAGGTTCGTTTTCGGGAATCGTGATCTCGCCAATTCCATTGCGTGGTCCGCTGGCAAGCCATCGCACGTCATTGGCCATTTTCATCAAGGCCGCAGCAAGAGTTCGGAGCGCCCCGCTGGTCGCGATTAATGCATCGTGGCCGGCGAGTGCTGCAAACTTATTGGCAGCGGAAACGAACGGGTGACCCGTTTGCTCAGCGAAGTACTTCGCCGCCGTGTCGCCGAATTTCGGGTGGGCATTGAGCCCGGTCCCAACGGCGGTTCCGCCGATTGCGAGTTCGTAGAGTCCCTTTTCAGCCCCCCGCACCTGCTCCAAGCCGAAGTCGATTTGCGCGACCCAGCTTCCGATTTCCTGCCCAAGGGTGATGGGCGTCGCGTCCTGCAGGTGGGTGCGACCCACTTTGACCACATCCTTGAACTCTTCGGACTTCGCAGCCAAAGTGTCCCGTAAGGCGCGGACCTTGGGGTAGAGCTGGCGATGCAGTTCCTCGACTGTGGCGATGTGCATCGCGGTTGGGAACGTGTCATTGGAACTCTGCCCGCGGTTCACATGGTCGTTGGGGTGGACCGGAGACTTGCTTCCCATCTCTCCTCCCGCAATCTGGATCGCCCGATTCGAGATCACCTCGTTCGCATTCATGTTGCTTTGGGTTCCAGACCCTGTCTGGAATACCACGAGAGGGAAATGCTCGTCGAGCTTTCCATCGATGACTTCCTGAGCAGCCTGCGCAATGAGTTCTGCGGTCTCTCGAGGAAGCTCTCCCAGATCCGCATTAGCAAGAGCGGCACCCTTTTTGAGGATCCCCAAGGCACGGACTACGGCCCGAGTCATCTTAAATCGTTCTTGACCGATCGGAAAGTTCATGATCGACCGCTGGGTTTGGGCACCCCAATAACGCGAGGATTCGACAGGCATTTCGCCCATCGTGTCTTTTTCAATTCGAACGCTCATGGCTTCATCCATGTTACTTAAGCTGGTGGCCATGCGCCAGAGATTGGCCTCGCGGGGTAAATTTTAAGCTTCACTGCGCTCACCAATGGTGCTGAGCCGAACCAATGGCCCCATGCCTAACGCGCTCATCCAAACCTACGAACCGTTTCCTTTCGTTATAGACCACGGACGGGGCGATCGGTTGTGGGATACCGAGGGCGGCGAGTGGATCGACTTTTACGGAGGGCACTGTGTGTGCTCAGTGGGCCACAGCCATCCGGATTTGGTTTCGGCTATCTCCGCGCAGGCAGAAAAACTCCTCTTCTATTCCACTGCGGGCAAAGTTGAGATTCGCGACCATGCGGCCGATGCGCTCATCGAGTTTTCTGACGGCGTGGCAGACAGGGTTTTCTTCTGCAACACCGGCGCCGAGGCGAACGAAACAGCTCTCAAACTCGCGTGCAGGATGACCGGGCGAAGCAAGTTTGCATCCGTAGAAGGCGGCTGGCACGGCAGGACGACCCTCGCGATGTCCGTTACGGACGACCCGGCGATTCGCGCTAGTTTGGAGGAAGTTCTTGCGCCGTGCGACTTTCTGCCCTTGAATGATACGGAGGCGCTGAATCGATTCGACTTCTCACAGTGCGCCGGTGTAATTCTCGAGCCGATTCAGTCGATGTCCGGAATCCGCGTGGCAGAAAAGGACTGGGTCTCCGCCTTGATCAACAAAGCCCATGCTTCTGGTTGCATGGTCATTTTTGACGAAGTCCAAACCGGAATCGGGAGACTGGGTAAGCCTTTTGCCGCGAACGTGCTGGGGCTCAAGCCAGATTTCATCACAAGCGCCAAAGGCCTCGCCTCTGGGTTTCCGATGGGAGCCGTTTTGATGTCCGAAGATGTGGCTGCACAGCTCAAAGCACCGGACCTGGGGTCCACTTTCGGTGGCGGACCAGTCGCATGTGCGGCAATGATGGCGACGCTGGAAATCATCCTTCGAGAAAGGCTCATGGATCGTACAACTGAAATCGAGCATAGGCTTCGAAATGAGCTTCTTGGGTTGCGTGTGACTGCTTTACGCGGGCAAGGTTTGCTCCTCGGGATTGAATCGAAGGACGCCAAAGCCCTGAAATCGAAGTTATATGCAGACCAGATACTTGTGGGCGGGAGCCGTGACCCGAACGTCCTTCGTTTAATGCCTCCTCTCGTTCTGACCGATCCATCAGTGATTCAGCTCATCTATTCTGTGCAAGCTTTTCAGGCGGTGGCAGTTTGAATTCGGTCACTCACATTCGAGATCTCGGCGTCGAAGGCGTCCATCGCGTCATCGAACAGGCTTTGACTTGGAAGAGGACCGATCCTGGGCAGCACCTTGCAGGCAAGCTACTGGGAATGGTGTTTTTCAATCCCAGCCTGCGAACTCGGACAAGTTTTGAGGCAGCTATGATCCGTGGGGGCGGGCATGCAGTTGTTCTGGAAGTTGGCGGCGGAGTCTGGAAGCTAGAGCACAACGATGTCCGCATGGATCAGGACAAGACCGAGCACCTCAGAGAAGCGGTGCCCGTTTTGGGTCGCTATCTTGATGCCCTCGCTGTGAGATCGTTTTCCCAAGGCGGAGGAGATGCCGAGGACGAGGCTGACGCCGTGGTCAACGGATTCGCACAATACTCCAGTGTGCCGGTAATCAGCATGGAAAGCGCGCGAGAGCATCCGTGCCAAGGCTTGGCGGACCTGCTGACCCTTCGGGAACGATTCGGAAACCTTAAAGGATTGCCCTTGACGCTCAGCTGGGCGCCGCACATCAAGCCCTTGCCCAAGGCGGTGCCGAACTCGTTTTTGTTGACCGCCGCAGCGATGGGGTGCGAAGTCCGGGTCGCGCATCCGCAGGGATATGATCTGTATGGACCCGTTTTGGCAGAGGCCAAAGAATTAGCCCAAGAGGCGGGTGGCTCTGTTGATGTCACTGGAAGTCAAAAGGTAGCGTTGGCCGGAAGCGTGGCACTCTATGCAAAAGCGTGGGGGCCCTCAGACCCTAGCGCATTCGTCTCAGATTCCAACCGAGATTGGATGCCGACACTTGAGCATTTTGATTCCATGAGCCCGGAAGCCGTGCTCATGCACTGTCTCCCGGTCCGCAGGGATTTGGAAGTCGCAGCCGAAGTTCTGGATTCCGCGAGATCTGCCGTCATCGATGAAGCTGAAAATCGTTTTCACGTTCAAAGGGTGCTCTTGCACCGAGCCCTACAGGGAGAAATATAAGAAGCTATGAAAGGTATGGAAGCCTTAAGAACTGCCGCGCCGTATCTCAGCCGATTTCGAGGCAAGATCTTCGTCATCAAGCTGGGTGGGGAAGTCCTCGATGCACCCGACGCGTTGGAACACGTGCTAGAGCAGTTTGCCATCTTGCACCATTTGGGGATCAGGCTGATCGTGGTCCATGGCGGAGGCGTCCTGGTGGATCAGGTTGCCGAGCAGATGCACGTACGGACGGTCAAGATCGCTGGACGACGTGTAACGAGTCCCGAGGCTCTGGACCTTGTCAAAATGGCGATCGGTGGCAAAGCGAGAATCGACCTCTGCGCGGCGATGCGGAAGTATGGTCTCATGCCTATCGGATTGACCGGCGTGGACGGGGGATTGATTCAGGCTAACCGACGTCCACCCATCGAGGTCGAAGTTGAGGGCCAGCAGAAGTCGGTGGACTTTGGTCTGGTCGGGGATATCACTACGATCAACACACCCCTCCTGATGAGCTTTTTGGATCAGGGGCTGATTCCAGTCATTTCGAGCCTTACTGGCAGTCCCGAAGGCGACGTTTTCAATACCAACGCAGATACGATCGCCAGCGCAATCAGCACTGCTGTTGCCGCTGAAAAGTTGTTCTTTGTGCTCTCCGTGCCTGGACTCCTCAAGGATCCGTCGCAACAAAACTCCATCATCCCGTTCCTTACGCTCGACGAACTGACGTCGATTGGCGATGCAGCCAAGGTAAGCGGCGGGATGCTGCCAAAATTGGCCGCCGTTCAGAAATCTCTGGAGGGTGGTGTTGGGGCCGTACATCTTATCGGCGGCAAAGTCCAGGACGCCATCTTGATCGAGGTCTTTACCAATGAAGGCAGCGGGACCATGATCCGAATAGGCCCAGCATGACGCCGCAGGAGTTCCTGGCAGAATATGTGCGCATCGGCAGTCTGAGCGGGGAAGAACATGAGGCTGCCGAATTTATCTCCCAGTTTCTGGTAGATCACGGGCTAGAAGTGATTCGGAAAGGGAACAACGTGTGGGCTGAAATTGGCTCAGGATCCCCACGGTTGCTCGTCAACTCGCACATGGACACTGTGCCAAGGTGCGCGGGGTGGACTTGCGATCCACTGGCGGGCGAATGGAACGATGGGAAGCTCACGGCCTTGGGCGCAAATGACGCCAAGGGGTGCGGAACAGCCATTCTCTTTGCGACTCAGCAGGTGAAAATGCCCTCCGTCGGAACCCTGGTGGTTGCAATCACTGCCGAGGAGGAGAGTGGTGGAGCCGGTGGGTTTGCCTCCGCATTGCCTGAGTTCGGCGATTTGGACGCGGCAATCATCGGGGAGCCGACCCAACTGAGGGTTTGCACGGCCCAAAGGGGAATGCTGATCCTGCGGATGACTGCCTCAGGGATCTCGGGTCACGTCGCCCATGGCAGCAAGGCAGACAACGCAATCTACTCGGCGGCAAGGGACTTAGCAGCACTTGAACTGCTGGAGTTTGAGCCCCATGACCTGTTGGGCCAGACGCAGGCGCAGGTAACCATGATCGAAGGAGGCATCACCCGGAACCAGATTCCGGATCGGTGCGAGTTCTGGGTAGATTTCCGTACGACCCCGAACTTGGATCACGATGCTATGGTGGAGGAGATCAGACAACGAGTGCGAAGCGAGATCATCGTTCATTCAGAGCGCTATCAACCTCGGTTTACGGCGTCAAACGAGCCCATCGTGCGGTCGGGCCTCCAGGCTTCAAACCATAAGCAGGAAATTGGTTCGGCGACCGTATCGGATTGGTCGCACCTCAGCGGAGTTCCGGCCATCAAAGTTGGGCCAGGTGACACCTTGAGATCCCATAAGCCAGACGAATACCTTCTGGAATCCGAACTTCTGGAAGGAATCCGATTTTACAAAGATTGCGTTGAAGCCTACTTTGAGGAGGCAGCACGTGGCTGATCGGTTGTGGGACAAAGCGTTGCCTCTCGACGAGATGGTGCACCAGTTCACAGTCGGTGATGATCCTGAGATCGATCTTGAGATCATGCCCTACGACATTGTGGGGAGCGCCGCGCACGCCATCATGCTGGAAAAGATAGGGGTGCTCACGTCGCTTGAGCGCATCGAGTTGGTGCGAGACCTGCGAGAGCTTTGGGAGCAGGCGGAGGTTTGGGCGCTCTCGATCTCCCGGGAGCAGGAAGATTGCCATACCGCACTTGAAGCTTTGCTGACGCAACGATCGGAAGCGGGCAAAAAGATCCATACCGGCCGGTCTCGGAATGACCAGGTGACCACCGCAGTGAGGCTTTGGATGCGCGACGCCCTAATGGGGGTGACCGACAAAACTCTCGAACTGGCCGAGATCATGCTTACGTTCGCCCGAGAGCACGAATCCGACTTTTTGCCGGGCTATACGCACTGGCGACAGGCAATGCCGAGTTCTTTCGGTCAATGGGCTGGCGCCTATGCGGAAGGATTGTTCGAAGAATGTGAGGCAGCCGAAGGTCTTTGGAACCGAATCGATAAGAACCCACTTGGAGGGGCAGCTGGCTTTGGCGTTCCATTAGCCCTGGATCGAGACTACACCGCAGAATTACTGGGATTCACCCAGGTGCACGTTTCGCCGATTGATGTTCAAAACAGCCGTGGCCGACACGAAGCCGCATTTGGCCACTGGCTCTCCTCGATCGGGCGAACGCTTGAACAACTGGCCTGGGATCTGATGCTTTACAGCACTGAGGAATTTGGATACGTTAGGATTCCGGATGAGTTCACGACTGGCAGCAGTATCATGCCCCAAAAGCGAAACCCCGACGTTTTGGAGCTCATGCGGGGCCGCTGCCGGGAACTCCGAGGGACCGCTGCGACGCTCGATATGATCGGCTCAGGGCTCACTAGCAGCTACCACCGCGATTACCAGTTCCTCAAGAAGCCGATCATCGGCATGGCTAACCAGAGCGCGATCTTGCTGGCAATCATGGCGCGCGTGGTGGTCAAACTAGATATTCGACCAGATGCCGCGCGAGACCGGGTGTCGAATGACCTTTGGGCGACTCAGGCAGCCTACGATCTTGCCTCCTCCGGTGTGCCATTCCGGGAAGCCTATCGTACGACGGCGCAACGGGTCATTGGCGGCGCGCTTGAGCATCCGGGCGAGCAGCAGGCGACCCACCTGGGAGGGTTGGGTGATTTGGGGCTCGAACGACTTGCCGAACGTGCACAGGCTGCGCGGACCAAACTGAATGAGCGAGAACAAAAACTCAAAATGACCATGGACCATCTTTGGAGCTTCGTGAACTAATGACAAAACGAGTGTTACTCGCGTTTTCGGGCGGACTGGATACGTCTTACTGTGCTCTCTACCTTCGAGAGCAAGGCTACGAGGTTCATACGGCGACCGTAAATACCGGAGGCTTCTCCCAGGAAGAGCAGACTCGAATCGCGTCGGTCGCCGAACAAGCTCATGTGATATCACACACTTTGGTGGACGGGCGCGAGCGGCTGTTTGACCGATATCTCCGTTACCTGGTCTACGGCAACAGCCTCCGCGGAAACCTGTACCCATTGAGTGTCAGCGCTGAAAGAGTCTGCCAGGCTGAACTGATTGTCAAACGAGCCAAGGAAATCGGAGCGACCTATTTGGCGCACGGCTCAACGGGTGCAGGCAACGACCAAGTCCGATTCGATGTCGCTTTTCGCGCCCTGTATCCAGAAGCCGAAATCCTCACCCCTATTCGAGATCTCACCCTGAGCCGGGATTACGAAATGCAATACCTGGAAGAGCGTGGGATTCATCTTCCACCCAAAGTGCGTGGGTATTCGGTGAACGAAGGCATGTGGGGAGCCAGCGTGGGCGGAAGAGAAACACTGTCCACCTCGCAGCCGTTGCCCGATGAAGAGTTTCCTGGAGGACATCCGACGGAAACCGAAGGATCACTGATTCAAATCTCGTTTGAAAAAGGGAATCCAGTTTCTTTGGACGGCGAACCAATGCCTGCCGTGGATCTTGTCGAGCGCCTCAACGAACTAGGCCGAAAATACGGAATCGGCCGAGGCCACCACATGGGAGACACGATTCTCGGCATCAAGGGGAGAATTGGCTTCGAGGCTCCCGCCGCGACCATCCTCATTCAGGCCCACAGGGAACTTGAAAAGCTGGTCCAAACCGGTAAGCAAGCGTTTTGGAAAGAGACAATCGGCAACCTGTATGGATCGATGCTCCATGAAGGGCACTTTTTCGACCCGCTGTGCCGCGATTTGGAGGCCTATCTGACGTCGAGTCAGGTTGCGGTCACGGGTGATGTGCGCCTTCAGCTAAGGCCGTACTCATGCTCCGTGGTGGGTGCGGATTCACCGTATTCGTTGATGAATCCTGAGGTCGCGAGCTACGGAGAGCAGAACCGTCTGTGGAACGGTGCCGAGGCCGCCGGCTTCGCCAAGGTGTACGGAGTTCCGCAGTACCTGGTCGCCAAGGTGCAAGGGGGTTTGAGATCCGAATAACCGTTGACAAGATCGCAAGCGTCGCGCGCAATCTCAACCTCACCAAAACCCTTACTCTGGCTGATGAGGTCGAGCCGAAGCACGGATCGGTTGTTGTGGGCAGAATTCTCAACGATAAATCGACCTACAACCAGCTTGAGGACGTCAATGGCCGGATGAGTACTCTCCAATCGGGTGACCTGATCGTTGGAGCACTGGGACATCGGAATGCCCTGCAAGGCTACGAGGGAACTTTGCCGACTTCGGCTCGAATCGGTGAGACGCTCCAAGTTCTGAATCTCGGCGGAGTCATTGGCGAGTGCGTTTCGTTCAATCGTGATGTTGGACCACCCTTTAATCTAGAAGTGCTTGGGCAAGTTTTGGTCTTCCCAGATTTCAATAGCCGCGTGGGCAAACCCGCTAATATCGCCATGAAGGCGCTGGCCAGTTCTGATCATGTGGCGTCGGTTCCGGTTGTTTATATCGCGGGCACTTGCATGAACGCGGGAAAAACTGCGGCCGCCTGTGCTCTCATTCGAGCCCTCTCGCGAGCAGGGCTTCGAGTCGGCGGAGCCAAGCTCACCGGGGTTTCACTGGTGCGAGATATTTTGGCCATGCGCGACTACGGCGCAGAATGGAGTTTCGACTTCACGGACACCGGGGTGACCACATCCTGGGCGGAATCGTCCCAGGCTTCGGCTCGCTCCATCTTCGCCGAATTGGCGAAGCGCGGTGCAGAAGTGATCGTGGCCGAGACCGGCGACGGGATCATGGGCGAATACGGCGTTCAGGCGATACTGGGCGACAAAGACTTGATGGCTCGGTCTGCGGCGTTTATCCTGTGCGCAAATGACCCAGTCGGCGTTGCCGGCGGACTTGGGTTCCTGGAGAGCGAATTTGGGATCAAAGCGGATATCGTAGCTGGCCCCGCGACTGACAACCGGGTCGGCACCCGATTTGTTGAATTGACATTTGGAGTTCGCGCGATCAACGCTCGATCTCGAGGCGAGGAGTTCGGCGAACATGTGCTGCAGTTAGTCCAATGTCGGCGAGGGAGTCGATGAGGGTCTCCCCCTCAATCTCCCTCAACATGCTCCGCTGCGAGGGGGAAGTGGAAAGGGTCTCCCCCTCGGTCCCGCTCAATTCGCTCCGCTGCAAATGCGTGGAGAGGGCACGATGAGGGTGCTTGTCGTAGGAGCCTCCGGCTACGGCGGGGGAGAGTTGTTCCGGCTGTTGCGCGCTCATCCAGCAGTGGCGGAGATCCAGGGAACGTCGCGTGCCCACGCGGGCGAGCCAGTGTCCTCTATCCACCAGAATCTCCGAGGGTTGTGTGACCAGCCATTTCTCGCTGCGCCGGACTGGAATTGGCTTGCCGAAAGCGGTCAGCCAGTACTCTTCGCAGCCATGCCCCACGGAGAGCTTTCGGGAGTGTTCCCGCAGTGGGTGGAGGAATGGGAAGCGAAAGGTCTCAGCGATCGACTGACCGTTATCGATCTATCCGCGGATTTTCGCATCCAGGACCCGGCACTGTACCAAGCCCACTACGCCACCGCTCATCCATGTCCGGACCTCTTAGAGCAGTGGATGTACGCCTTGCCTGAATTCAACCGGGAACAAATCAGGGGCAAGAAATGGATCGCTGCGCCAGGATGCTTCGCTACCGGACTCCAAATCGGCCTCAAGCCGCTGATTGATCTCAGGGTGGAACAGATCATGATTGCAGGGATGACCGGCTCCTCCGGTTCCGGGATGTCACCCAGCCAGACCACCCACCATCCGATGCGAGCCAACGATCTGCGGGCTTACAAAGTACTCGGCCACCAGCACATTGCGGAAGTCACTCAGTTCCTGAGATCCAAAAGCAGCATCGCTGACGTGGCATTTGTGCCCCATAGTGCGCCCCTTGTGCGAGGGATTTTCCTTACGTTGATGGCGATTCTCCCGCCTGGTGTTGATTCAGAACAGGTTCAACAGAAGCTCCAGGAAAACTACGCCGATGAGCCCTTTATCCGCCTAGTGAAAGGAACTCCGCGCGTTGAGGCTGTGGTCGGATCGAACTTCCTCGATATCTCGGCAACCGTGCACGGAAGGCAGGTGGCAGTCTTGGTGGCGTTGGACAATTTGATGAAAGGCATGGCAGGGCAGGCCGTCCAAGCCATGAATATCGCTCTGGACTTGTCGGAAACCTCTGGGCTGAACTTCGCCGGTCCCTATCCTCTCTGACCCTGAATCAAAAAGAAGGCATTTGAACGCGCTGCTCGCCGTAGAAATCCCAAGTTCGGGAGTGAGACCAGGGAGTCGGATCTGCAATGAGATCCGTGACGTTTCTCAGATATTCCGACTGAGGCATTTCGAAGGCTCCCAAACTTTCTAGGTGAGGATTGAGAATCTGCGCATCGAACATTTTGAAGCCCAAATGGCGGCACTGCTCGATCATCGCCCACAAGGCAACCTTGCTAGCGTTCGTTTCACGGTGAAACATCGATTCCGCGCTGAAACACGTGCCGATAGCGACCCCATAAACGCCTCCCACCAGGTTTGGCCCGTTCCAAACTTCGCATGAGTGAGCCCATCCATCATGGTGGATCTGGGTGAAGACGCGAATAATATCCTCGCTGAGCCAGTTATCCACGGGCCGCAAGCAACTTCGCATCACCTCTTCAAAGGCTCGATCAAAGCTGATCCGAAACGGCATTCGGCGCATGAACTTTTGCATAGATCGGCTGAGGTGAACTCCCTCAATAGGGAAGAGAGCTCGACGACGAGGTTCGTACCAGAAGATCTCTCCATCTCGCTCGGCCATGGGAAACACGCCGACGGTATACGCCTGACGGACCATCCACGGCGTCAGCTCGCAGCCTTTCATTTCGGTTTCTCCCACACCATCACATTCATCATGGGCACACGCAGATAGTCGCGCAGAGAGGGCCACTCTCTAATTTGTTCCGCAGGAGGCACTGGTTCTTCGTACGCTCGCAACACCAGACCCGCACCCAGATACGCGTTCATGTAATTCGCCAGAGGGCGGTGCCAATTCTTGACCATGATCCCTTTCCAGCCGACCCAGTTGTACCTTTCTTGATTGTAATGATCGACGGGATAGTGGAGTCGTTCGCCGTTCTCGTCGCGGTACCAGCCTACCGTTGTCGTCACAAACGAGTTGAGGTTGGCAGCAATCAGCTTTCCGCCGGGCTTCAGCACCCGCGCGGCCTCGCGAATCCCTTCACGGTAATCCGGGACATCCAGCCACACAAGGTATGAAATCACGAGATCGAAAACTCCCGCACGGAACGGAATTTTCTCAGCGTCTGCGCAGGCGATGTGGCCGGAGTTTCGCAAGACGGCGTACTGCGCCAGCGGTGCGATCGGATCGAAGCCGACGGCTATGGCGCCACGCTCTTGGAGAAACCGTGAGAATCGACCTTCTCCGCACCCGATATCCAGGCACCTTTGACCTCGAACGTCGCCGCAATGAGCCAACAGGATGGGGTCGAGGAGCCCATTACGGTTGGGATCCCCTTGGTCCACGCATTCCACCCAGGCGTGGGCAGAATCCAGCCAGCCGTCGCTCTCCATGCGCCGATTATGCATCCATAATGGGGTTATGGATGCAAGAGGTTTGTTAGAATCTGCGTTGAAGCAGTCGGGATTCCAGGTGGAGAAGGTTTTTGAAGGGCTGAGTTCTGAGCAATGGAGCATGCGCCCCGTGGCAGCCATGATGACACCGGCGGAGCAAGCGCTTCACCTCGCCGAGTGCTACGTGGCCTTTTGCACCGAAGCTCAGGGCGGAAAGCACGATTGGGGGGGCTATGTCCAGCCGGAAGCCTGGGCGAGCGACCCGATGGGTGCGATTTCATCGGAACGACCCAAGGCAGTTGCTTTGGCGTTGGCCAGCGAAAGCGAAGATGTCCAAAAGCTCGCGATGGATTTCCTCACAATGCACGAGTGCTATCACGTCGGCCAAATGTGCACGATCCGCCTGACCTTGGACGAGACTTGGAGTCCCTACTCGATCTACGGGATGTAGGGTCCCGACTGTAGTGCCAGGATAGTTGCGATTGCAGCAACAATTGTTGACAAGCCGCCGCTGACTTCTCCAAAATTCGCTCATGGGCCATATTCAAGCCAGTGTGCGGCATTTCGTCACATTCGCGTTAACACTCGCGATGGCATTTGCCGAAGGATCGTACTATTCTTCAACGGATTCGTTTCTTGCAGCACTACCCAGAGTTGCCTTAAGCACTGGCGCGACAATTCCTCGTCCTCAAAGTCCAGTCAATGCATTCGACTATATCGGAACCACTGATTTTCCCCAAAACTGGGCTTTCTCAGGCGGTATCGGCCATAGTCGATTTGGCGCATTCACATTGGGAGAGGTAACATTTTATGGTCGCACGTTCAACGATTCTTTAACGGAGACATATCTGATCCAAGGTGCAAGCTGGGCACCTCCGCAACCTAACGTGCTGATTCTCGGTGGGCGTTACTCTTTGACAATTCAGCTTCCCAATGAGATTCAGGGAATTATCTTCAACGTTCGAACGAGTGACACGACACCGCTACCAGTCCAGATACAAACACGTGCGAGTTCGCAAGGTCCATGGGTTACGGAAGTGAGCGGCTTGGTGCTACCCGGAATCGGACAAGATAAGATCGTGGGCCTATTGAACCCTAACGGAATAAAGGAAGTAAGGGTTTTGTCAGGCAGTACAGCATTAACGGGGTTTATTGGCATTTGGAATGTGGCGCTCGTGGGTCGTCATTTCATGCAGTCTGACATCAGATGGTCAGGTGAGAAATATCTTGACAAACGAAACAAGAATACTGTGCGCGCTGTTGGATGTCATTTGACTTCTCTGGCGAATGCAGGAGTCCGCTACGGGTTGACGAATTCTAGCGAGGGAAATCCTATAAATCCTGGCTCTTTGAATGCTTTCCTATCAAATCCCTCAAACCACTCATCCTCAGCGACTGGTTTTGATTTTTATCCGAATGAAGTCTCAAAGTACTTCCCCCATGACCTCACGTATTTGCGCAATATTGCATGGATCAAAGCGGAATCTAGGTCGAATCCTTGGGACATTTCTTTACCATCGGGCTCAGCCATTAAGGACATTGTAAAAGGATACTTGGCAGCAGGATATCAAGTGATTGCCGAGGTACGTTCAATTTCTCGCCCGAATGACCCCAAGAGTGCTCACTTTGTGCTTGTCACTGGCACTTCTGTAGAGCCTCTGTTCTCTGGCGGGACAAGCTTGGTTGAATCGCTTTCAATTCAGGATCCAGCGTCTGTCCAGACCGGTAGCTTAAGAGTTCAGTATCGAAGTCTCAACAATAATCTTTATCGCAATCAAGTTCAGAGCTTTCGGATATGGGCCCCAAATTCACAGTTGGGAAACACTGTCACGTTCTCCATGCACTCACCAGCGGAAATTCTGTTTACTGACACGCAAGGGCTTAGGGCAGGGGTGGATCCTCGGACTGGACAGGTATTTTCAGAAATTCCGAATTCATCTTACGACGTAATTGCATCGATCGCCGATCCCGAAGGTGACCAAGCAGAGCCTGGATATACTGCATTGACTTTACAAGATGCCAATGTGAACGGAACGGTGGAGTTGATCGGTACGGGATTGGGTGAATATGGATTTGGAATTTCAGGTGCAAGTTCAACGGGCCAAACTGGAGGAAGATTGAGGATAGATTCGATTTCCGATTTGGATGTTCACACAGCTGTTATAACAACGCCTGCAAATCAACCCCAATATTCATCAGCGCAGTTTTCGAATAGTGGAGAGGTCAGGCTCCACTTGGTGGCTGCAAGTTGGGGGCAAGGTACATTACCTCCAGCATCTTTAGAAATTGTGAATGCAGCAGGCAAAGCAATCAGGACTTACGAGTTGCCCTTTGAAACCGGGAACTATCTGACTCTCGCCGACATTCCTATTGGCTCCTGCACTCTCATCTATAGGAGCAAGTATCAATTAAGTAAAGTAATCCCGATTGAAATTCACCACGCTGGAGAAACTGTCCATGTCGAAATGGAATCCACACTGGGTGATATTGATGGTGATGACATTGTCAGCATCTTCGACTATTTGATCTTGAGCAATTACTTCGATACCAGTAGCAGTGATCAGAATTGGTTGAGTAAGGATCAGGACGGTTTCTGTCCACATGATGCTGATATTGACGGTGATGGGGCTATAACAATTTTTGACTACCTAATTTTAAGTGACGAATTTGATAAGGTCGGCGACGCCTCCTTTTGAATGCTCCGAATCGCCCCTTGCCAACGTATGACTAGGTAGGTCAACGGCGACGAATTTCAGTAAACTAGGGACTGCTCATGCCAAAGCGAATCGAATCACTCGTTCTGCACGATAGCTCGACGCCGACCTTCGGCGACATCGAAAAGGGCGGCAGCGTCGTCATCACCTCGCTGGAAACGCTCTTCGACCAAGCGCGAGCACACTCGATCTGGCCCTTGACCTTCGGTCTGGCTTGCTGCGCCATCGAGATGATGAGCACGGTAGCAGCACGATTCGACCTGGCACGGTTTGGATCGGAAGCCTTTCGGGCCACTCCGCGCCAAGGCGACGTGATGATCATCGCCGGACGGCTGAGTAAAAAGATGGCTCCTGTGCTCCGACAGATTTACGACCAGATGCCCGAACCCAAGTGGGTCATCTCTATGGGTGCCTGCGCCAGCAGCGGCGGAGTCTACAACAACTACGCGATCGTCCAAGGAGCCGACCAGGTGGTTCCGGTCGATGTCTATGTTCCCGGATGCCCACCATCGCCCGATGCGCTGATCTACGGAATCATGAAGCTCCAAGAAAAGATCAAGCGCAAAGAAGCCAAGACCTTTAAGGATCTGCGGTTGATCGAGGTGAGTGCCCGAACTCAAGAGGAGGTGCGAGCGTAATGGGATTGCTGAAGGATGTCGTAAAGCCGATTTTGGGGGGAATGACCTTGACCGCTCGTCGTGCGGCGAATCTCGGAAAGAACATCGTCACGATTCAATATCCGGACGAGATGCGTGAGCAATATCAGCGCTCCCGATGGCGCCACTATCTCACGCGCTACGATAGCGGCCTAGAGCGATGCATCGGATGCTCTCTCTGTGCCGGAGCATGCCCTGCGCGGTGCATCTACGTCGAGGCAGCCGAGAATACGGACACGGAACGCTACTCCCCGGGCGAGCGCTATGCCGTGCGATACGAAATCAACATGATTCGTTGCATCTTCTGCGGATATTGCCAAGATGCTTGCCCCACAGGGGCGATTGTGCTCCGCAAAGACTTCGAGCTCGCCAACTACAAGCGCGAGCAATTCATTTACACCAAAGAGATGCTCTTGGAGAAGTATCCCGGGCAGAACTTGGAACCGTATCGAAGTAAGGTTACGGGAGTTGAAGCTCCCATCTACACCGGCTAGCTGTTGTGGATCATCCCGATGATCTTCTGCATCAGGTCATCGGGAATGGACTCCGCCATCATGGCATCCTTGATTCGGCGCAATATTTTGCCTTCAAACACAAACGCCTCTCGGCAGGGTGGGCAATGGTCTAGGTGAGCGTGAACCTGTTCGGACTCTTCCGGTGTCAAGTCGCGATCCACAAAGCCTTGAAGGAGGACGATGGTTTCTTGACAGCTAAGGATCTTATCCATGGATAGCCTCTCCTGCCAAACCTTGGTCCCAAAGTGCCTTTTGCAGCAATCGCCGCCCCCGATAGAGCCTTGATCGCACCGTCCCGAGCGGGATCTCCAATATCTGAGAGATATCTTCGTAGCTCATGTCGCCAACAAAGTAAAGTGTGCTCGCCTCGCGGTACTCGTCGGGCAGGGAGGCAAGAGCCTTATCCACTGCTTCCAACGTAACTTGCCCCAGAACAGCCTGCGATGGATCTTCGCTATCGAGTGGGATCCCTGCGCCCCTCGCCTGCCGATAGATGTAAGCATCAGGAGCGTCTTCGATGGAAACTTGGTCTACAGTTCGTTTGCGGGCGCGTTGGTACACGTGGTTCGTCACAATCTTAAAGAACCAAGCCCGGAAACTTGTTCCCAGTTCGAACTGGTTTCGTGCGCGGAATGCCGAAAGAGAGGCTTCTTGGATTACGTCGCTGGCATCCTCGCGCGAACGGGTCAGCCGCAGCGCATACCGATAGGCTGCCGGCAGTTCGGGGGTGATTAGTCGTTCGAATTCAGATGCGTCCATGGAGTTCTTGATAGAACAGCTTTATTTTTGCATTTTTGTCAACATTGAGCCGGCCAGCAGGGACCTTTTGGCCCAAACATCGGGACTTTTGCGCGGTTTCAACCGCGAGTGCCAAAATGAAGGTTCTTATGGTGACTTTCCAAGAATTGGTTCGGCGGCTCAATGATTACTGGTCGAGCCAAGGGTGTGCGATTCTCCAGCCGTACGATGTCGAGGTCGGCGCGGGAACGAAGCATCCGTCAACATCCCTTCGGGTGTTGGGTCCGGAGCCTTGGAATGTAGCTTATGTCCAGCCGAGTCGCCGTCCCGCCGATGGCCGTTAC
Source organism: Armatimonadota bacterium (assembly GCA_018268255.1). Classification (GTDB taxonomy): domain Bacteria; phylum Armatimonadota; class Fimbriimonadia; order Fimbriimonadales; family Fimbriimonadaceae; genus UBA2391. The sequence continues at coordinate 227,386 of JAFDWX010000002.1, forward strand.
ACCCGGAATCCGCAGAGGAGCCAGCGTTACTACCAGTACCAGGTCATCATGAAGCCCAGTCCCGACGACATCGTTGACCGCTATATCGGTTCGCTGGATGCGATCGGCTTCGACACCAGCAAGCACGATGTGCGGCTTGTGGAAGACGACTGGGAGGACCAAGCAGCTGGTGCCAGCGGAGTTGGCTGGGAGGTCTGGGTGGATGGGACCGAGGTCACGCAGTTCACATTCTTCCAACAGATGGGGGGAATCGACTGCAACCCGGTTTGTGCCGAAATTACCTACGGGCCAGAACGTCTCTGTTTGATGCTCAACCGACAGAACTCGTTTTGGACTGATCTCCAGTGGAACGAGACGCTGAGCTACAAGCAAGTCGATTTTCAGCTTGAAATGCAGCACAACATCTACAACTTTGATGTTGCCGATACGGACCTACTGTTCAAGCTTTTCGAAATGTACGAGGCTGAATCCAAACGCGTGCTGGAAACGGAAGTCCATTGGAACAAGGAATTCGGAATTCTGGAAGTAGGAGCATCGCCACTTGCGGATGAGGAAAGGGAAGCATTGCGCGCGGAGCACGCCCAAGCCGGCGATGGTCCCGAAGCCCTGGTCTATCCCGCATTTGACCTGGCGCTAAAGTGCTCGCACATCTTCAACGTTTTGGATGCTCGCGGAGCAGTGAGCGTCACGGAACGAGCGGCGTTCATCAACCGCATTCGTGGCAGAGTGCGCGCAGCTTGTCTGCGACACATGGAGCAGTACAAAGCTCAGCTTCAGGCGAAATCTTAGGCTGTCTAGTTTCGTCGCCAACCAAACGACGGTAGGGGAGCTGCCCTGTCTAGGCCGCTCCCCCTTCGTTTGATTTACGCGCGTCGACGTCGGACCACCGAAGCGAGAAATCCAACGGTCAAAGCGGCCATCGTCGCTGGCTCTGGAACGACAGAGCTGCCAGAAATCGAGAAGTTGGAGAAGTTAACCGACTGGGCCGCTCCACCCTCGTTGGGTTGAGTTTGGAATGCCAAACGGACCGCAGACAGAGCTGATGTGTTGGACCCGGCATAAATCAGGTTGCCATTGTAGTAGCCACTGATGGTGGAACCTACACGAGCAATCTTGAGAGTGGCTGCGGTGAGAGAGGTACCCACAAGACCATGAATGCCGCCATCCCATACGTGGAAGTTCTTACCACTGCTGTTATCGTAAACATCAAAAAAGATGCTCGAGTCAGCAAAGTTGGCGTGGAGTTCGACTTGAGTCACGCCAAGCGTGCTGAGCTGCGCATGGTCAAAACTGACTTCTTGCACAAAATCACCCGACACTGAGCCACCGATTGCCGCCATGTTCAAGGTCAAATAAATTCCCTGAAGACTCCCTGAACCCGCCGATGAACCCTTGTACAGCTTTAGATTGCCGCCAGACGTATCGACGCTGTAGCGATTGGCTGTGGTCTGTGTTACCGTCCAGTAGTTCGAATCGAGCCCTGAAGCAAAGCTGTCTGAAAATGTGCCAGCGTAGGAGCCTAATCCAGCGGAAACCATGAAGGTTCCCAGGGCAATTCTTAACTTTATCATCTGTGGTTTCCTCTCACACCGTTTGCGTCGTCGCGGGCAACGCACGGAATGAGCCAATTCTACAGGTGGGAGGCAAAAATGCCAACGAAAACTACAAGAAATTTGCGATAAAATTGCGAATAGGGCTCGAAACCTGTAATTTTTACCGCCCTAACCGGCCTCGAGCAATTTTACTAAGCGACCCACGAAAAGGCCAGCAAAATAGTGAGGGCAATCTCCAGTAGGATGCCCTCACTTAACTTGTGACGATCTATGCCATGCGTCTGCGAGTGATCCAGTGGATGATCAGCGCGGCGGGAATCCAGATCGGAGAGTAGACGAGAGCATAGATTGCGACCGAACCGAGCAATCGTCCCATTCCTTTAAGATTATCCAGCGCCGAAGCCCAGACCTCATTGGACCAACCGGTAGTCGTTCCGCCAGAGTTGAGCGTCGACCGTCCTTCGATCTGGACCTGTACCGTCGCGTAACGAATTTGATCCTTAGTCTGAGTTAGGGCTTGGTTCGCAACAGCAATTTGACCCTGAATCGAGGCAAGTTGACCTCGAAGCGAATTCAATTCACTCAGCCTTCGAGTGCGGCGAATCATGTTCAAGATGGCTTCTTCCTCGGCCTTGAGCTGGCGAACTTGAGCATCTTGCGAGATTCTGACTTCGCTCATGTCGACCGAATTTTCGGATAACGAGACGACTTCACCCATTCCACGCAAGGTCTTGGCAAAGGCATCTACGTTTTTCGCTGGGACCATCACGGTGAGCGAGGCTCCAGATTCGGTGGGATTGTCCGTAATGGACGAGTTGATATTGGTTACTTTTCCGCCAAGAGCCGAAACCGTGTCGGAAATCTCATCGGTGGCCTTCTCAACATCGTCGACTCGAACGGTGATGTTCTTCTCGACGTGCATTTCCGCGCTGACACCAGGTTTGGAAGAAGCTGTTGGTGGTTGAGCGGCTCGGGATTCTAATCCCTCTGTGTAGGCGTTTTTCCCCGCGACTCGTTCTCTGGATGGGGCTGCCTTAGCCTCAGACTCCATGTCTCCCGTGGGCATCTTGGCACCGTCTTGCATCTCAACGGACGAGCTTTCGGTAGAAGGGGTGGCAACAGTAGAACTGTACGCTCCAGACGCTGCCGTTTCTTTGGCTGCATTCTTTGACTGTGCGAAGATAGGGAAGATTACTGCGATGATGACGACCACGCCGCAGGCAGCGGCCATGGTTCTCATCAGGGGCCACCAGTTCTTCTTGGGCAACACGTTGCCGGTTGACCGGACTTTGGCCATGGTCTCCGCCATTCCCACCGCCGGTTCTTCACGAACCTGTTCGCGCATCGAGCGCCCCAGAAGCTTGTAGAACTCCAGTTCCTCTGCCAGCGTTGGGTCACTAGCCAGTGCGCGCTCGACTTCTGCTGCCTCGGCTGGTGAAAGTTGTTGATCGTAATAGGCGCGAATCTGTTCTTTCGGGTTCATTTCAGACCTCCCTCGGAGGTTTGGAGCAGGGAACGTAGGTTGCGACATGCATGGTGCAGGCGCGATTTCACCGTTCCAGGGGGAATGCCCAGAATACGGGCGATTTCGTTAATATCAAGCTGCTCGATCTCCTTAAGGATCAACACCATACGGTGCTCCGGGGAGATCTTGGCAAGCGCTTGGCGAAGGACTTCGGCCTCGATGAGCTGGCTCTCGGGCGAGGCTGTGGCTCGATTCTCCAGCCAGTCGATGGGCGTCTCGCGCTTGGATTTTCGGAGCATGGCGCTCGAAATCCGCCAAGCGATTCCATACAGGAACGTTCGGGGCGTGCTCTCCGCGCGATAGTCGCGGATTTTCCTCTGAGCAGTGACAAAGGTCTCTTGCGCGGCGTCAGAGGCGAGTTCTGGACCGAGAATTCTGCGGCAGAAGCCCCAGACTTGCGAGTAATAGGTTTCAACCCACTGCTCGATCTGGAAATCTGGCACCGCGCGCGACTTGGTGGTCATGGCATGCATCATCACATTGGACTCCGACAGATGAGTGTCGCGAGATGCCGATGTGGTTCACGTCATTTTGCGCTTTTTGCTCAGGATTGCTGTTGGGCTTACGAAATAGGGGCCCTCGGCGTGAACGAAGGCCCCGGTCTAGGAGGTGCACATCCCGCACGCCAGCTTGGAGAGGTATTTGCGTGTTCCTCAACAATCCGGACGGCCCTCAGCTTCGAAGGCGCACGCGTAGGATTCCATCGTCGAGGTCGCGGATTGCGATAATGATTCCGGCTTCGCACGCAAGGTGCTGTGCCATGGGCACTCCCGCTACGTTTACGAGGTTAGCTGTCGGGTTCGGGCCAAGAGTTACCCTAGTGCGCAAAACACACATTCACCCCGAGGTTTGGTTCCCCCGTTCCCCGATCTCGCGATCCGGGATTCAACGCCCGCTCTTTCGAGCGACTGATATAGTCTACAACACATTCTCCCGTCTGAGTTCCAAAATTACCGTCCGATTACAAAACTGCAGTTGCGGTACCATCCAATTGCTCATGGCTGTTTTGGTTGACAAAAACACCAAAGTCCTTGTTTGCGGCATGACCGGCAAAGAAGGCACTTTCCACACCCAACAGATGCTCGCTTACGGCACCAATGTCGTGGCAGGTCTTACTCCCGGAAAAGGTGGGACCGAACACCTTGGCGTTCCTGTTTTTGACACAGCGAAAGAAGCTGTGGAGAAAACAGGAGCCGACGCAGCACTGATCTTCGTTCCAGCAGCATTTGCAGCAGACAGTGTGCTGGAATGCGAGGCCGCTGGCATCCCGTTCGTGACGCTCATTACCGAAGGCGTACCCGTCCTGGATATGCTGAGAGTGGTCAACCGCCTGAAGGCCAACGGCACAACCCGCCTTCTCGGTGGAAATTGCGCTGGAATCATCACTCCGGGCGAGTGCAAGATGGGGATCATGCCGGGCAACATTTTCTTGCCAGGACCCGTCGGCATGGTGAGCCGCTCTGGCACCTTAACTTACGAAATCGCTTGGGAACTCACACGGGCCAATCTCGGACAGACCACTTGTGTCGGCATCGGAGGAGACCCAATCCCTGGGACCCGGTTCAAGGAAGTCGTCGAAATGTTTGAGAACGACCCAGCCACACAAGCTGTGGTTTTGGTTGGGGAAATCGGTGGTAGCGACGAGGAGGAAGGTGCGGCATTTATCAAGGCGCACATGTCGAAGCCTGTGGTCGCGTTCATCTCCGGGCGAACCGCACCTCCGGGCAAGCGAATGGGACACGCGGGCGCAATCATCGCGGGCAAAACCGGCACTCCGCAGAGCAAAGTAGATGCTCTTGAGGACGCAGGCGTTGCTGTGGCTGACAAGACCAGCGACGTCGCTCGACTTGTTCAACAAGCGCTGGATTCTCGAAAGGTCCAAGCCTAGTCTTCGAGATTGAACGGCCACTGGACAGGCAAGCTGACCAGTGGCACAGCTCTCAGCAGGGTGCCCGCCAGAGGTAGCATCAAGGCACACTCATGGCTGTCTCACTGCGAATCGCTACCACCCCCGAGGACTTGGATCTGTACCGTAAGGTGATCCAGGTCGTATACAACCGCGACGAGGTTGTCTCAGCCGAACGTGTCCCCTTGAACAAGGGCGAACTTGTTGGCATCGCTGTCGATGGCACCGAAGTCTTGGGTGGGTTCATGGCAATTCCATATGAACTTTCTCGAGGCGAAGCGTTTTTCAAGACGGGCGGGATTGCGGCTGTCGGGGTGTGCCCAGAAGCCAGAACCGGCGGGTTGGGTGGAGACCTCATGCGGTTTGCCCTTACGGAAATGAAGAAGGCTGGATACGAACTGGCTGCCCTTTACGCCTATCGCGATTGGTACTACCGTAAGTTCGGATACGAAGTGGTAGGACGTCGTTGGCAAGTGAAATGTCCTCCTCACCGCATGCCGATCGTGGAACAGGAATTGCCCGTCCGAAAGCTCACGGCAGACCAAGTCGAAGAACTATCACCTTGTTACGAGGCTTTTTCAAGAATGGTCGCGGGGTGCCACAAGCGCGATGCACAAGCATGGAAAGAGCGACTCGGCGAGAAAGTTCCGATGATATACGCCGTTGGCGATCCGGTGGAAGGCTATCTATGGACGCACATGCCGGGCGGGTTCTGGGATGACCTTGAGATTGGCGAATTGGTGTGGTCCACGCGCAGAGGATACGAAAGCCTGCTGGCATTTATGCGAGGTTTGGCGATCAACCGAGGCAACATGATTTGGATGGAGCCAAGTCTGTGTCCCATTCTCAACTCGCATTGGGATCAGGGAATGACGTTGAGTTTGCATCGCCAAGCGGAAATGCGCATTATCGATCCTCAAAGTGCGCTTTCCAAGCTCAGATCCGATGCAGAAGGTGACTTTTCATTTGAGATAGAAGATAAAGTTGGGATTGCCTCTGGTGCGTGGAAGGTCCGGTACTCACCCGCAGAGACCCAGTGCGAACGACTGCCCGAAGGCACCGTTCCAGACCTAAAGTTCGATGAGAGGTCCTTTATCCAAAGTCTGATGGGTGAACCCAATTTGGCCGACTTAATACAGTGTGGCCGGGTTCACGTCAATCGACCGGCCGCTGTTCGTGCCGCACTGGGCCTCATGACTCCTATGTCCTGTTGGTGCAGCGAGTTCTTCTGAACTAGTAAGAATTCGTGCATGGTCCTGGTGAGTCTAACGGCACACCTAAGGAAAGGGCCATGAATAATCCTAGTCTGCATAAAGGTTTGATCCTCCTCGCTTTGGCAACCGCATTTGTGTGGGGCTGTGGCGGAGGCGGTGGTGAAAAGGCGACTACGGGTGGAGGCTCGACCTCTGGTGGTGGGACGACCGGTGGAGTCGGAAGTGGGACGACAGGTGGAGGCACGACAACCGGCGGAGACACAACCGGTGGGGGCACTACGGGCGGAGATACCACTGGAGGAGGAACGACAACAGGAGGCGGAACCACAGGGGGAGGCACGACTGGTGGAGGCACGACTGGTGGAGGCACAACCGGTGGGGGCACGACCTCTGGAGATAACACAGGAACCGATTCCGGTGGCGGAACAACCGGCGGAGGAACCACAGGTGGAGACGCGACCGGAGGTGGCACTACTGGCGGAGGGACCACCGGTGGAGGAACGACAGGTGGAGACACGACCGGAGGTGGAACTACTGGCGGAGGGACCACTGGTGGTGGAACGACCGGAGGTGGCAGTACCGGAGGTGGCGGCACTGGCGGCAGCACAGGTCCCGATATCACGCCGGCACTGGATCAGCTCAACTTTTTGATTCGATCCCGCAGCACCAACGTATCCGACCTGACCGCGAACCAAGCGCAGTGGCAAGCTTTGCTCCAGCAAGACCCGAATTTGGTGCAAGCCAAAATGGGACTCGGTATCGTCTCCGCGGCTCTGGGATCGCAGCGTCTTCTCAACGCGTTTCCGACGGACTACACAATCACGGATTTCCAGCTCCTGCAAAACCCGATGGTGGATCTTGCGCTTCAGATGCGTCTCGGGGAGATCGGAGCAGGGAACTTTGCCCCGCTCACAGGGTTGGTCCCCTCACAAAGCGTGCCGAGAGTGCTACCTTGGATCGGTTCCATCGCCCGATATTCCGTTGATGGAAAGACACCTTGGGAAATTCAGGCTGGAGTCGTCGCGGCACTTCCCGATTTGCAGATTGCAGCAGACAATCTATCGGGGATCTCCGCGAACACGGGTTCGATCGTCTTGGCCGACCTCATTCCAGAAGCAGGCGAAAACGGATCAACAGCAACGGCCACATTTGCAGAAGCAGAGAAGCAAGCGCTTCTGGCGGATGTTCAAGCACTGAGGTCGATCGGGTCGATCCAAACGGCTTATTCGTACGATTACGGAACTTGGGATCCAAACGCAAACCTCGAATCGACTTTCGGCACTTACTTTGCCAATAACCAGCTTTTGAGTTTCGCGGCCTACGCGCCCTCTGGCAACTTTCTTACGCTCACGATTACGGGCACTGCAAGCTTGGGAGCAGCAAAGACCTTGTGGCGAAGTGGAGCTGCCGCAGGGCTGGCTGGACTTACGGCATATCAGAACCGCTCGTCAGGCGATTACATTTTCGCCGTGGGAGCGATAACAGGGTCTAGTGTCAACCAGGCACGGACAGCCCTCCAGGAGTTCGATGCGTTTTCTACCGGGCCAGAGGTGGCCTATTCAGTGGAATTTACTTCGGGAGAGAGTGACGTTGATCTCGACCTAACGAAGCTCTTCAATTCGCCGCCGACAGACCTGAAGCCGTTTTTCCCCGATTATCTCCCCTATCAGGATTTGGGAGACAATATTGCGGAATTCGACTTGGATAGCACTGTCGACCTCACATGGGGTGGCATCTTCCCAAGCGGATTACCTCAGGATGTCGTTCTCACCCGGTCTGAACTCATTGACTCCACGTGGGATGTCGGGGATTTGCTGATCTTCAACTACCGAATCTTCTATTGATGATTGGCGCGACCCAGGAGCTCCGAGATCGTAACGGCTCGGAGCTTCTTTTTTTTGAGGCCTTCCAGAATCTTCGGGAGTGCTTGGACCGTGAGATCGACCGAGTCATGGAGCAGGATGATCCCGCCTGCTTGCGCTCGAGATAGGGTTGCATGCACGATTTGAGACACGGACTCAGACTCAAAATCACCGGAATTGTCCGTCCAAAGCACCGTTGACATGCCGTGAGCAGCTGTTATCTCGGAACTCGTGGCATTCCATTGACCTCCAGGTGGGCGAAGAAGGGTTGGACTGATTCCTAATCTCGATTCGATAACCGTTGAGCAGCGGTCGATCTCCTGATCCATTTGGGTTGGAGAGAGCTTGGTCAGCCGAGCATGAGAAAACGTGTGGCTCCCGATTTCGTGCCCTTGCCGGAGGACTTCCATGGCAATATCTGCATCCGTTTCCACGCGAGCTCCGATCATAAAGAATGTCGCTCGAGCGTTATAGCGGGTCAGAATCTTAAGGATTTTCGGGGTGAATTCAGGATTGGGCCCATCGTCAAAGGTGAGTGCGATGACACCCTTCGCGGCTGGAGAACCTTCGATTACTTTCTCTCGCTGCCCTTTCTCGATCTCCCTTGCGCGCACCAGCCTGGAACGTCTCAACGAGACCAAGTTCTCGCCAAATTCTGTCCGTGCCTCGTTGTGGACAACGACATGGGAAGTCTCGGGCCTTTTGCTGCTCCAACCGGATGCTCCTAAGATTAGCCCGAGGGCGAGAGCCACCCCAGCGATTTTCCGGGGGGCACGGGGCCGAATCTCGGTACGCGCCGCATTGTTCACAACAGCTTCCTGCTTCATCGTTCACCATCCTTGGTGCGGGTCATAATGGTTCCGTGCGGAACTTGGTTTTTGTGATACCCCACCTCATCACCGATCCGAACCAAGAATCGATAGTTTCTCGGTTGAACGCCCGCTTTGAGGCGATCGTCGAACGATCCACCGTATTTCGGATGCCTCAAGAGACGGCCCCGCATCCGATTGAGATGCAACTTTTGGGTTTGCGGCCGGGAGAAGCGCAACTAGAGGAGGGTCCGCTCGTCGTTGCGGCCCTTAACGTCGATCCGCCACCGAGGAGCGTCCATTTCCACTTGGCCCTGCAAAACGTGGACGAAGATGGTCGCCTGCAACTTACAGCGGACGCCCCATCGCCCGGGGAACTTCGGGTGATTGTGGAGCAGATGAGCAAACTGAACACCCGCGTTCTGACTTTGGTTCCGGGGAGCGCTTTTGTCCACGGGCTGGTGTGGGAGAACGGAAGCATCGATCTCGCCACAACGAGATTCCCCGATGCGGCGAAGAAGACGGTGGCGGAATGTGAGCCGCAAGGAGACGGAGAACCCATGCTCCGAAGACTGATCCACGATTCCGTTAATCTTCTTGATGAATTGGAATTCAACCGGATCAGAGCCGAAGAAGGGAAGGCCAAACTGAACTTGCTATGGCCATGGGGTCAGGGATTCCGAAATCCAACGCCCGATCTTGGCCTTCGCTGGGGCATTCGGACAGACATTGTCGGATCTTCCGCCGGATGGCCAGGGTTGATTTCCGAGCGTTTGGCCGGGTTGACAAGGCTGTGTGGATTCCGATTTGTCCCGTATCCGAAGGGGACTAACTGGCGGGAGGATTTACGGCGGATCGTTCTCCGTAGCCAGTCCGCTGTGGTTGTTGCGGAATCCATTTCCAGTCTGCAAAATCTGGGATGGGTGGACCGCGCCCACGACTGGCTTACGGCTTTTCTCGACGAGGTCATTTTGCCGATTGCCGAGCTTCCCAAAGAGGATCCGATCCAACTTTCGATACTCGCCCCGGCGGAGCCGCAAACGTACTGGCCACTACCAGAGCGCGTCAGTAAAATGGGTCTCGGGCTCAGATTTTCCAACGCCTCGATCACAGCGAGTACGATTCCGTTTGACGAGCGCGCTCTGTACGACGCTCGATTAGGCAACCAGACACTATGGCAAAGCATCTCCTCCATCCTTTCCGAGCCGCTCTCTCAGTCTGCGTTCTAGCGCTGATTCTCACGGGTTCAGCCTTTGGCCAGCTCACGGCGGAGGAGCGTGCTGGGCTTACCGGCGTGATGGGAATCGCAAACGTTGCGGGATCCGACCTCGGATTCCCGAAAGAGATTTTCAAAGACTCTGATCGACTTGCGATTGTCAGCCGCTCGATGAATGAGCCCCTGAAGGCGGCCGATGAACTGATGGCGCTCCACCAGTTTTCCCAGACCGCCAGCATGTCCTCGATTTTGGAGAAAATGAGTGGCTTGATCTATGCCCCGAGTCAATCCACTGGCGCGGTGTATGACCAAGTTCCAGAATCAGCGTTACTTCAACTCCCAGAACCACTTCGGCGACCCGTCCAGGCACTTGCCAACTGGGTCAAAAAGGCAGATACGGAGGTCAAAGCGAGTCTGGAACCCCTCACGGTGGCAGAGCGAAGGACGCTGATCGAAGGGTTGCCGGTGTACTTGGCTGAAGAAAGCAAGGTTCGATTCGAGTTCGTCAAGCAGTCCCAGCCATCAGAGCAAACCCTTCGAGCACTTTTGGCCAAAGTCGATGTGCCCAGGATTTTGCGGGCAGCGGCGGAACTCGCTGCCGCGGTGGAACGTGCCACGCCGATGCTACGTCAGGCAGCGTCGTCGCTTCAACAGCCTTTACGACTTGATCTCCCTGGGCTCCCTACCGAGATCTACCCAGTGGGTCCGGATATCCATGCCACAACAGATGCCCGCCTGGTGATCGACTTGGGTGGGGACGACTTGTACTCAGGAAGAGCGGGAGCCGGCGTGGGCTATGCGTCGGTCTTGCTCGACTTGGGAGGAGACGACAAGGTCTCGGTGGGAGACTTAAATATCGGTGCCGGAATCCTCGGGATCGGAATCGCCAAATTCGGGCCTGGCAATACAACTTTCCGGGGTGGAAATCTGTGCTTCGGAGTCGGTGTGGCCGGCGTGGGAGTGCTTGCGAAAGAATCGGGAGAGGACTTTTACGCATCCGGAGCCCTTTCAGAAGGCTTCGGTGCATTCGGTGCTGGGCTCCTCGTCGACAACTCCGGAGACGACACCTACCGCGCGACGCTTTTTGCTCAAGGAGCATCAAGGACCCGAGGAATCGGCTGGCTGGTTGATCGTCGGGGAGACGACAGTTACTGGATCGGCGGACTCAGCATGAACGAGCCCTTGTTCACCGGTATCAGCTACGGATTCGGTCAGGGCTTTTCGAGCGGATTTCGGGAAGATGACGGCGGAATCAGCGGCGGTGTCGGTTTGATTACCGATTTCGCAGGGAACGACACCTATCGGTGCGAGACCTACGGTCAAGCATCGAGCTACTGGTATGCCCTAGGATCGCTCTATGATGCCTCCGGCCACGACTTCTACATGGCCCACCATTACGCCCAAGCGAGCGCGATGCACGCTTGCAGCGCCTACCTCTTTGATTTGGCTGGCGATGATGGATACTTCGCGCGAGTGGGCGCAAGCCAAGCCATCGGACATGACTACGGGGTGGCGTTTCTGCTCGATCGGGCTGGCAATGATGTGTACGCGGCCTCAAGTTCCGCACCTTCAGTGGGTAGCGCGAATGGACTCGCGATTTTCCTCGATTCTCAGGGGAACGATCAATACGAAGGTCCTCCGGCCCAGGGTCTGGCCTCCCGTGGTTGGGGCAGTGTCGCCCTCTTTGCGGACTTGAGCGGCATCGACAAGTATCGAGACGGCCTGAAGGACGGCGATCCTCGCCTCGGCGGGACGTGGGGTGGTGCATTTGACTTTCCATCTGTTTTGCCATCAGCCACTCCTCCACCCACCGATCCAATCTTGTCGATCAAGCCTGGGTCGAAGCCGTATCCAGGTGATTCGGCCATCGAGGTGCTTTACCGAAAGGCGACACAGTGGGGAGTCGGGAGCGCCCAGCAAGATGTCCAAAATTCCTTGAAGGAGTTGGTCGCAATCGGCATGCCCGCTTTCCAGTGGATGCTAGACCAAAAAGTCGATCGAGCCAACCGCTTGGAACTACGAGCCTTTTCGGCAATGGTCCGATATGTGGGCGTACCAGCCCGAGAGGCTCTCGGGATCAAACTTTTGAAGTCAGACGATTTGGCTGCACGTCGCATCTTGAGTATCGCCACGGAAGCTCAGGTGAAGGAAGTTGCTCCGGTGCTGCCCGGACTGATGCTCAAGCCCGATCTACGAAGACAGGCCATTCAGGCTTCAGGCTCCTTGGGCGGTGAGGAGTGCGTTTCGACCCTATTGCCGCTTTGCGCTGATTCGGACCCGATCATCGCGAGCATGGCGGCAGTCGCGCTATCTCAGATCGGATCGGAGACGGCATATTCGACGGCAGAGTCGATGCTTGGGTCGACGCTCTTTGTTCAGAGGAAGGCCTCGATCACCTTGCTGGCGAAGTTTCCGAACAAAGCGCTTGCCACCGCGGGCAGAGCCATCCAGACGTTCGATGAAATCACGGTTAAAGCTGCTTTGGAACTCCTCGCGCTGTTGAAATCAAGAGAGGCGGCTGCGCTCGCTGCAACCAAGCTTGCCGACAGATCGCCGTCGATCAGACTTCAAGCCCTGGTGGCGTGCGCCGGCCGATGTCCAGATGAAATGAAGCAGTTCTTTCTCAATCTGCGGCGAGATAGCGACCCTGCTGTTCGAGCCATGGCCAACAAGTTAGAACCATGAGATTGGTTCGATGCGTCGTGGTTTTTGGAGAAATCCGGAAATGAAGAGAACAAGGTTTGTTTTGGGTTTGGTACTTGCTTTGGCGGTCTCTGGAGCAGTTAGAGCTCAAGAAACGCTCTCGGGGCTCCCTGTCCTCAAGGTCGACGGTACGGCGTATCTAGTCGGTCCAGCGGCTTCGGTTCCTCTCGATTACGACGTGGTTGACTTCAAATGGTGTCCAGACGGCAATCACCTCATGATTCGAGCCCAAAGTCGGATGCCATATCTGCAGGGGATCTTGGGGAAGCTGGACCCATCGAAGTTGCCGGAGATGAAGCACTACCTCTTCAGCTTCGATCTCAAAACAAGGCGAGTGACGCGCCTTTTTTCCGGCACCGAAGCGATAGCCGAATTCTCTCCCGTAAATTCGAAAGCCGCGTTGGTTACCCTGGTTTCCAGTCCACAGGAGATGGGGCAAACGGTTTTGGTTCAAGGGGAAGGTTCTCGCACTCCCATCAACCTCTGGCAGGAAGGCAATATCCAGGTGATGCAGGATGCGGTGTATCAGCCTTTGGTGTTGTGCGCCATTCTCGGCTCGAAAAATGGCTCGTTGACGAAGGACTATTTTGTCGTCGACGGTCGAGGTGCCCAGGTTCAAGTGATCCGACCCAACCTGCCTCCCGGGTCAGATGTGTATTTGCATTCTAAGGAGCCATATCTCATTCTCAGCCAGCATGACAAACTGGCTCGAGAAGAAAACCGCCCACGCAACCCAACTGTCTTTCGATTGCTCGACCTCAACGGGACGGTCACTCGGGAACTTTCGGCGGAAGACGCATTCAAGGCGCTCCCGGAACCAAACTTCATGCTCACCCCTCATTCACGTCCCGGACTTCCCATGGACGCAGGACAGGAACTGTGGCTCACCTCTGCATTGGATGAGAAGGCAATCACACCCGCTGAGGGAGGTCTCCCTCCCCAGGAGAAGGGCCACGTCATCGTTCCTGCGATTCTGGGAATGGGGCAAAGTGGTGATGTTTCACCCACAGAAGACAAAGTCGCGTACGTCTATGGCGGATCAGTTTTTGTGCGTGAATTTGAGAAAATAGACCCGAAACTTCTCCATGAGTTGGAAGAACGTGAGCGACGGGCGCGTGCACTGAGCAATGTGAAGCAGGTGGGATTGGCCCTTATCATGCGCGCCAGCGACTGGGACGAGCAACTGCCAGACGCCTCGAATTGGTCCAAAGAAATCGGTCCGTATCTCAAAAATGAGTCCATTTCGGCTGAATTCATCTTCACGTTTACGGGACCGAGCGATATGACCAAAATAGCCGACCCTGCAAATACTGAATTGGGCTACATCCCGGTTGAAGGCGGGCGCGCCGTTGTGTATGCGGATGGACACGCCAAGATCGTGATGGATCCCAAATAGGGCTTGCTCCCTCAGTCATACTCAAAAGGTATGTCCAAACAGCCCGCCCGCACCAAGCCGAGCTCGGATCAGTTGGTTCTGCTCGCCGGTTCGATCTTGGTGCTCGCCAGTTGGGCCTGGGCTGTTGCGAATGGTTCGTATGTTTGGATCATGTGCGCCGTGGCGATTCCGGTCGCCTTGGCCATGGCGTGGACCGAGGTTCTTCCATCCAAGGTCGCCATCCCAGTCATGGCGGGCTACTTTTCGATCTTCTCGGCCATTTATCTGCGCGCGTATCCCCACGCCGGTGCCTACAACCTCACGCTGGGAATGACGACGATCGGAGCTCTGGTGCTGGCCTATGCGGCAGTGGGTGCACTGGTGGACTATCGCCCGAGAAACTCTGCGCAACGCTGGATGATCGTCCTCTTCGGGATGGGGCTCCTCGTGGCGTTTTTCTCAGGTTCGAAGGGGTCTGCCAATGGGTGGGCGGAATATCTTCAGAGAGTGTTTCATGTCACTCCTCGCGTTGCCGACGCTTTGGTGCACATCATTCGGAAATCGTTGCACTTTCTGTTTTACGGGTTGACCGCGCTGGTGGCTGCTGGTTGGGCAAAGGCTTCCGGAAAGGTGTTCAAGCACGCCATTCTCTTTGCGACGTTATGGGTGCTGGGCCATGCGGCATTTGACGAGATCCGCCAGATGTTCCACGTCGATCGTAGTGGCAGCATTATCGACCTTTTTATCGACCTGATGGGAGTGTTCACGTTCTTGCTTCTGTATTGGGGCGTGCAACCTGAGCCCAAAAAGGCAGAGAACTAGACCCCATGCCGTGGAAGAACTTCCAAATTTGGCGCGGGAGATTGCCTCATTGGCGAGCCGACGATGTGACCTACTATGTCACGTTTCGCCACCGCCGTCCACTGTCCGATCAGGAGCGGTCCGTGCTGTTTCGCACTTTGTTCAAGCCAGAGGGCAAGAAGATCGACTTCGAAATCTTGTGCGTTTTACCTGAGGCCACAGAGATGGTCTTTGCGGTGCGCGATATTGGCGCAAATGAAACCCTGGAATTCAGCGATGTGGTCGAGAAAGCCAAAATTCGAGCAGGGAAGTTGATCATTAAGTCGAGCGGAGAGCGGTTCCCACCGTTTTTCGTCGAAAGCTATGATCGCATCATCCGCGATGAAGCAGAACTGGAAGAACGGCTCCTCAGCATTCTAGGGTCGCCGGTCGATCATGAGCTGGTCGAAGATCCAAGCGAGTACGAGTGCTTGTACGTAAGGAACGCCTAGGGGAAGTGGGTGCGGGNNCGGGTTATGAGCCCGACGAGCTACCAGACTGCTCCACCCCGCGTCGCGAAGTTATATTATGACACGTCCAATCTCAGCCTGCAAGGACCCCTTCCCGGAAGCAAGAAGGCCAAATGTACTGCCAACGCGCCCGATAAGGGCCGAAGAGCGGTTTCTCCGTACCTCGTTTGCATTGAGAATGGCTTCTAGTACGGGCCAACTACCCGAACGGCGTCGGCGATGGCTACACCGCCACCCGAACCATAGCCCTGCATCTTAACGGTGCCTTGGCCTTCGCGGATCATCACCCGACCGAGGTAGTTCCATTTGCCACCATTGGTTCGCTGGTCAACCTTCACAAGCTTGGGCTCCCTTCGATCTGAAATCTCATATGTCACCGCGGAGTTTCTGTTGGTGCCTTCGCTCCACCAGGCGTAAACGTCGTAAGCCCCGCCCGACGCCACATTGAGATTCCACTGAGCGTAATCCGCAGTCTTGGTGGCAACGGTCTTGAACCGGTAGTCGGAGCCGTATTTGCCCACAGCAGCGTTGCCGGAGGACCATGTTCCGACCGTGCTAAAGCCTGCATCGGAATTGTCGACGATTTTCTCGGCTTGTCCAACCGTAAAGCTGATGGGCACAACTTGGCCAAAACGGAAAATGCTTCCTCGATAGAGCTGAAAGTTCTCCGTGTAGGTCCCAGGGGTGGTGGGCATCTTCATCGAAAAGGTAAACGCGCCAATCGCTCCCGGAGCAACCGTGCCGGTAACCCCTCCGATGAGAGTGGAGCTGAGCCAATTCCCGGAAATGTAGAACTGACTCGGACTCAACGTGCTGATATAGCAGGGATCCGTTCCGGTCGCTGTCCAGTTGTCGGAGCCGCCATTGGTGAATTGAACGGTAAAGGTCACCGTGGAACCGGGCGCAATCCCACTGGGTACCGAGGAGCCAAAAAACGTCGAGTCGTTCTGGACCATGGCCATGTATTTGGTCCAATCCCAAGGTCCCGGGCACGAGGTGGCTCGTCCGGTCTCTTTGTGTCCGATGATATGGGTTCGATCCTTGGCGATGTTATATTTGGCGCAAAGATATCGGGTGAGCCGTGCGCTGCTGGCATATTGAACATCGGTATACCAAAAACTGGGGTTGCTGCTGAAGCCCTCGTGTTCGATTCCAACGGCCTGATTGTTGTAAAACGTGACCCCGGCGTGCCACGCCCGGTCCTTTTCGAGCACCATCTGGGTGACTTCGCCATCGCTTGACCGGAGGCAGTAGTGCGCGCTCACCTGACTCAAGGGGTTTTGAAACCACGAAATCGAACCTGCGTAATAGCCCTCCATTATGTGGATGACAACGTGGGTGATGGGGTAACTGCTGGGTCGGTTGCTGACGGAGTAGTTACCGGAATAGGCTGGATTCCAAAGAGCGCCTGGGTATTCGGCTTGGCCTGCTGAAAACGCAGCGCACGTCACCAAACCAGCGAGAACGAAGCCCTTTGTCCAACCGAGCATGCAGACATTGTACAGCGAAATTCTGTCAGTGGCTGCAAAAGACGGAAATCAAACTTGAGGGAGAAAGTAAATGGGCGGAGTGAAAATCACACCGCCCGCCCAAGTTCACAAATTGCTGACTCGCTAGAACGATCTAATGATTGCGAACAATATGCAGCCAGCTTATGGAGTGCTGATTCCGAGAATACATCCAACTTCTGAGGACTGGTCATTGCCAGATTCAGTAGTGCGAATGCTTCCTCGGGTGTGAACTCGAGTTGTGTAAGGTTCTTTCCCTTCATAGTTCACTTCTCGAGACTACAGTAGTATAAGACGAAATAATTCCCATTTGGTTCGTGCCGAAGCCCAATTCCGCCAAAAGTGCTTGCAAACATGCAAAGTAGCGGGGAAGGAGCCACAGGTACTATTCTCGGTCGATGCCGCAATCTGATTACCTTACTTTTGGCGGACAAGCGATTGTTGAAGGTGTGATGATGCGTTCGCCGCACTACTTCGCGGTGGCTTGTCGCGCTCCCAACGGAAAAATTGTCCTTCGGACCGAAGCGATCGAGAAGACATGGATCGGTCGCCAGAAGTGGCTGAAGCTGCCATTTTTGCGGGGAACATTCGCAATTCTGGACTCGCTGGCACTCGGAACTCGTGCCATGCGGTTTGCCACCCACATCCAAATGGATCCGGAGCATGGTGGCGAGGAGCTCGAATCCAAGCCGACTCCGACTTCGCAACTGGTTCTCATCCTGATATTGGGGGTGCTTCTCGGAGCCTTCGGCATTTATCTTCTGGTGGCAAAGCCAGATTGGGCGGCAACGGGACTCCTGAGCAAGCAGGGAGTTCGCGTGCTCCTGGCCTTTCTGGGAGTGCTTGCGGCGGTGCTTAACGGCGCCAGTCTCTACGAACGCGTGAGTGGAAAAGACGGCACGGCTTCCGCGAAAAGGATCCAAAACATGGCGGTGGCGGTGTCGATGGTGGTTGGCATCGGAATGGGTGTTCTCCTCTTCAATGTTTTGCCCCAATTCATCGCTCAAATTCTGGGTAATAAGGCCGGAGATAGCAAAGGGACTTTCACGAACTACTTGGCAGAAGTGGTCAAGATTGCCGTATTTCTCGGATATCTCTGGCTGATCAGCCGGATGGAAGCCATCCGCGAGGTGTTTCGATACCATGGTGCCGAACACAAGGCCATCAACACCTGGGAAGCAGACCAGCCGTTGACGATGGAGAAATGCCAAATCGTCACCCGCCTCCATCCTCGCTGTGGAACCAGCTTTGCGGTGATCGTTTTCATTGTGAGTCTGTTCTTTCTACCTCTAGTGCCGCGGTACCCCATCACCGGCAAACCGGGAGCGCTGTTGGTGGATGTGCCGGTCCGCGTCTTGATGGAGATGTGCATCTTGCCCATCATCGCGGGGATCAGCTATGAACTGTTGCGGTTGGCCGGGAAGCTCAGGAACCAAAAATGGGTTCAAATTGCATTTTCACCAGGTTTGGCGAGCCAAAGATATCTCACAACCCTCGAACCCGATCCCAAACACATCGAGGTCGCGCTGGCGTCGCTCAAAGCCGTGGTTCACGCCGAGCAGACAGGTGAGGTGGTTGAATCGGATAACTATGACGAAGACAAACTCGCGTCGCAAGTGATCGATCCGCACGGTTTCTCGCAGGCTGCTAAAAGCGCGTCTTAAGGGATATGTCCCAAGAAAACGCGCCTCTGCAGCAGTGGAACGCGCAAACCTATGACTCCAAGCATGGGTTTGTCACAGAATTTGGTAACGATGTCCTTACCCTGTTGAATCCACAACCGGGTGAAGTGATTCTGGATATCGGTTGCGGAACGGGCCATCTCACAGCCAAGATCGCGGACGCAGGAGCCACTCCCATTGGACTGGATGCCGATGAGGCCATGATTCAGTCGGCACAGGAAAGCTATCCCGAATTGCAGTGGATTCTCGCCAATGCGGCGAGTTACCGGGCGGAGTCGCCGGTGAATGCAGCCTTTTCAAACGCCGCGCTGCACTGGATGCGGGATATCTCTGCCGTTTTCCGAACGACTTACGACAACCTCGTGCCCAAGGGGAGGTTCGTATTTGAAATGGGCGGGATCGGCAACGTGGGGACGATTACGGGCTCATTGCGAGAGGCAGTGAAGTCCATTACGGGCGAACTGCCTGAGTATCCTCTGACCTTCCTTTCGATCGGCCAAGCTTCTCAAATGCTGGAATCCTGTGGATTCGAAGTCATTTCGGCGTGGCTTTTTGACCGACCAACTCCACTAGAAGGTGAGGACGGATACAAGAATTGGATCGCCCAGTTCGGAGGTGTGATGCTGACGGGGCTGACTCCCGATCAGCGAGAAGAGGCACTTGCCAAAGGTGAAGAAACCGCCCGCGCAGTTTTGTATCGTGAGGGCCAATGGTGTGCTGATTATCGACGGTTGCGCGTCGTGGCGATAAAGCTGGCGTGAAGAACGTAAGAGGAATGCATGAGCGAAGTTCTTGTTTTTGGAGCGGGCTGTTTTTGGTGTGTGGATGCAATGTTCCGGGACCTCCTCGGCGTGGAATCGGTTGAAAGCGGCTACGCAGGTGGGCATGTCCCCAACCCGACCTATGAACAGGTTTGCAGCAAAGACACGGGCCATGCGGAAGTGGTGAAAATCACTTTTGACCCGAGCCTGGTTTCTCGTGAGGATCTATTGCGAATCTTCTTTACGGTTCACGATCCGACGACGCTCAACCGGCAGGGCGGAGATATTGGCCCGCAGTATCGCAGCGTCATCTTTTACGACAACGAAGGGGAACTCGCCCTAGCTCGGCAAATCATGGAGGAAGTTGGGCAAGAGGGGGTTTGGCCCGATCCCATCGTTACTACTCTGGAGCCGCTGGGGGACACGTATTTTCCCGCCGAGACTTACCACCAAGACTACTACAACACATTTGACAAAGCGAGCTTCGGACAAAAGATGACGATGAACATGGGCTATTGCCAAGCGGTCGTCGCGCCGAAAGTATTGAAGTTCCGGAAGCAGTTCTCGGACAGGTTGCGTAAGAGTGCCGAAGTCTAAACCTTTGTTTCCTTGAACGTAAACTAACCTTGCCGCTTACGGTACTCCCGTCCGTACGAATCTCGAACCAAATAGCCATGGTCGACGAGTTCTCGACGCAGCATGGCGGGATCATGAAAGGCGTGGCGAGATTCCAGTAGTTGATTTACTTGAGATTCGGAATAGCTACGACCAGGTTCAAAGAGGTCTGACATGTACTCTCGAATTGCCTGGTGCATCCCAGCTTTGCCTTTCCCCAAAGGCCATGCGGTGAGGCGGCCTGCATAGTCGCAGAGATGATCGATAGGCTCTGGGGCGGTGGAGACGAGTGAGAGGGAGAAATATCGCACGTCTTCCATCGGATTATCGTAGTACGGCTCGCATTCCTCAAACCCGAGAGTTTTGTACAGTGAAACGGCTGCCTCCAATTTGGGAAGCGTATCCAAAACGACCCGACGGTATCCGGCTCGCTTGGCCCGATTCAGACATGTTTCGGCAATGGTACGAGCCAGACCCTTACCTCTTGCGTTGGGTCGAGTGTAAAAGCGCTTAAGCTCGGCGGTCTCACCATCGAATCGGCGCAAAGCACCGACCGCGGCGGGTTCATTTTCCAAATATGCCAAAAGGAGATAGCCATCTGGCGGAATGTATTTGCCGGGCAGGGAGGCAACCTCGTCCTGGAAGCCCTGAAAATACAAATCGCGTCCCAATTCGCTGGCGTACTCGAGTATGAGGTCGCGAGTAGCCGGAACCCCAAGATCGTCGCCTGGGAGGACGGTTTGGAATACTGGGCGCATCATCGGTTTTGTCGGCATCATGAGTCCTGGCTCAAGTATCCTTTACGGCTGATCCCTTTGCAATGATGCAGGGTCACAAACTGCCTTATGAAGATTATGGTGACGGTGAAACGGGTGATCGATCCCTACGCAAAGGTGCGGCCCCTGTCCGATGGCTCAGGTGTAGACACGACGGGTGTCAAGTTCGATGCGAACCCTTTTGACGAGATCGCGGTTGAGGAAGCGGTACGGCAAAAGGAAAAGAACCCGGTAATAGAGATTGTTGCCGTATCACTGGGCGGCACCGAGTGCGAAGAGCAGCTGCGAAAGGCACTTGCGATGGGAGCAGACAAGGCAGTTTTGATTGAGTCCTCCGAAAATTACGACACGCTTGCCGTGGCCGAAGAATTTGTTGCGCTGGTGAAGGCTGAAAGTCCGGATCTGGTGCTGATGGGCAAGCAATCGACCGATGGCGACAACAACCAGGTGGGCCAAATGATGGCAGCACTCCTGGGCTGGCCCCAAGCAACTTTCGCCAGCAAGCTGGAGCTGGCCGACGGCACGGCAAGAGTCACCCGAGAAACGGATACCGGTGAGGAAACGCTTGAGATGAATCTTCCCGCCATAGTCACAACCGACCTGCGACTGAATGAGCCTCGATATATCGCCCTGCCGGGGATTATCAAGGCACGGTCGAAGCCGCTTGAAAAGCGCCCACCGTCGTCGACTGCAACGAGCCGAGTCAAGACCGTCAAAGTAGAAGCCGTTCCGGCTAGATCAGCGGGGAAGAAGGTGGGGTCTGTGGACGAATTGGTTGCCGAACTTTCAGCAAGGGGGCTGTTTTAATGGCACGGTTGATGTTGGTCGCGTTCGACCCAAGCGAAGTTGCGCTGGGTCATGGATTTGCTTCTGCACTGGGGATCCCGTTTGACGTGTTGCTGCTCTCGGGGGCGGATCCTGCAGAAATCGGCGCAGAACGCACCCTCGCTGCCAACCTAGGCGACGTGCCTCCGGCTGACAGCATTGAGGACGGTGTCGTGGCTCAACTGGGTGGGTATTCGCATATTGCGAGCGTGTCGAGTATGCGAAGCAAGGACCATCTGCCACGCTGGGCTGCCCATTTGGGTGCGGCGATGGTGACCGATGTCATCGTGGTCGAGGCAGAAAATAGGTTCAGACGTCCGATCGTGGCGGGTTCGATGATCGAGACCGTGGAAGTGAGCGGCTCTCCGATCGTTATGACCTTCCGACCCTCGGGCTTCGCAAAGTTCTCGCCAAATGGCACTGCGGCCGCAGATAGTATCACCATCCCAATCACCGATAGGACTCGGCGTGTGGGTGCCAGTGCTCGCGGTGGCGCGAGGCCCGATTTGACAGCGGCTAAAGTGATTGTGAGCGGTGGAAGACCTTTGAAGGACGCAGAAACCTTCGAGCGCGTCATCGGCGGGTTCGCAGATTCCGTCCATGGCGCGGCTGGCGCAACACGCGCAGCTGTCGATAGCCACATTGCGCCAAACGAACTCCAGGTCGGTCAAACAGGGAAGATCGTTGCTCCGGATCTTTACATCGCCGCGGGCGTGAGTGGTTCGACCCAGCACATGGCGGGGATCAAGGACTCCAAGACGATTGTTGCCGTCAACATCGATCCCGACGCACCCATTTTCGAGAACGCGGACTTGGGGATGGTCGGAGATTTGTTTGTGGTCCTTCCTGAACTCCAGGCAAAGCTCGCCGGGAAATTCTAGGCTCGAATTCCCTGGAAGAGAGTCGCAAAATGGACAATTCCCCTCATCCGGAGGGGGCCCCCGTAGGGGGAAGTGGATTTTCGCCAAGTGGCACTCACCACGAATCGGAGCATCAAAAAGGGCTCCCCTGAGAAGCCTCAAGGGAGCCCATAGTCTTGCAGTATCTTAGTACTTTACGTTACATCCGTAAGGCTGACTCACTTTCATCTTCAGGGGCTTGCCTGCCATTGCCAGATCCAGAGCTTCACGAACATAGTTCCGCGAATTTTTCACCTCGTTGGTGCCAGCATTGGGCTTATCGTCGATCGCGCCCATGTAGATCAGCATGCCATCCGGATTGATGACGAACATCTCCGGTGTCGTCTTGGCGTCGTACATTTTGCCAACTTTTCCTTCCGGATCCAAGAGGTATGCCGTACCCTTCCACTTGACATCTTCCGTCGAGGCCATGGCGCCGCTGGCATCAACGTAGCCCTGTTTGCCTGATGCAGAGGAGCAAATCGTGAGCCATACAACGCCCTTCTTAACCGCCCAGTCCTGCAGTTCTTGCATGTTGCCGCTGTTATAGTGCCGCTGGACGATGGGGCAATCCTTGTTGTTCCATTCGAGCACCACCCACTTGCCTTTGTATTGGCCAAGGCTCTGATCGACGCCCTTCATGTCCTTCAATGTGAAGTCCGGTGCGTGGTGGTTAATCTGGGCCTTCATATCCGATGTGTCTGTCGGCATGTTGGGATCTTGGCTGGCCACCACCGCAACACCCACCAACGTGGATGCGGCGATTGCCATTGTAGAAATCAGCGTCATATTTTTCTTTACCTCCGTTCGAATCTTCGGTTGTTGCTCACTTAATGGGAGCGTCAATTAGGAAGCTGACATCCATGCGTTTGCCTTTGTCATCCAAAGGAACGAGCACGCCGGTAAGTCTTTTCGGCTTCGAATCTAAATACGACGAGATGGCAAGATGTAGCCCCCATTGCGTGCCCGAGTGGGTCGTTTTCGTCACCGTTTTTTCATGGTTCAGCACTCCCGCGGCGCTCGGATAGAACTCGAATTGGGTTGCGGAACTGTTCTCATAGCTAAAGCTGAGGAGGGCCTCCTTGCCCCACTGAACGTTTATCGGAGTGGAGGACTTAAGGGGCTGGGGATAATGCACGGCTTCTAGGGCTTTGACTTCTTCGCCATCGACTTGCGGTGATTCTGTGGCACTGATAGTAACAACAGCGCTCGTAGATGCCGGAAGGCACTGTTGCTGGCAAACCAGCGCACTGAGTTCCAACCCGATTTTCGCTTCCTCCAGAGGGTTGGTCGAAGTCATCAATTCAGCTTTTGCCAAGACTTCGTCTTCGTACCCAAAGGAGACAATTCCGTCCGCCGTAATTCGATGAGGAGCGGGCCACACCACCGACTTCACCCTCCATCCGGTGGGTAACGTCCAGTTCAGCTTAGGGGGCATCCCGCTGTCTCCTGGATTGATCCAGTAAGTGTGCCAGCCTGATTTCAGGGTGATTTTGACCGCGAGGGTGAGCAGCTTTCCGGGTTCATATCCTCGAGTCAGGGGAGTGAGTTGCACACTCTTGAGCGGAGGATCATCGAAGGGCGAGCTCATCGGCTGCGATCCAGCGAGAAGAAGAGCGATTGGTACGATCATGCATCCCAATTTACTCGTTCCACCTGGCCCCGGTTCCTGAAATCTCTAGTTGCGGAGGGGTTTCCCGTGTTCCAACATGTGCTTGATCCGCGCCTGGGTTGGCCCCTCGGCGAGAAGCGTGATAAATCGCTCTCGCTCCAAAGCCAATGCTTCGTCCCACGAAGTCGCCTTGCAGAATATGAACTTCATATGATCGGCGATGGTGTTGTCGTACCGAGTGAAGTCTTTGATTTTGGACTGGCCGTCGTCAATCATCCCGGCCAGGGGTCCAGCCGGAACTTTCCACGCCGGAAGCACCACGGGAGTAGCTTCTGGAAGAAGCTTTGCGGCTTCATAAGTCAAGCTGTCAGGATTAATAGCGACCAAATCTGTGGGGCGAAGATAGCCAAATGTCTTGGCTTCGGCAGCACTCGTCCCGACCAGACCCTGACTCAGGCGAACCGCCATTTCCACGCAGCCTCGAGCCGTTTCCTGGCTCCTCAGAGCCATCAACGCCGTCCCTCCTCCGCCCGGGAGCAATCCAACCTTCGCTTCGGGCAACCCGATCTGTGTTTCTGGATGAGCCAGAATTTTTGAGCACGAGGCTGCAATTTCCAGCCCAGCTCCCAAGCAATATCCAAAGATTGCGCAAATGACTTGCTTAGTCCTCAGAAGGGCCGCGAGATTTTGGAGTTCGGCGAGACCAGCCGTCACTGCTTCCCAGTTGGATTGCTCTGACTGCGCAACAAAAAAGTTGAGATCATAACCGACCGAAAAAGCCTTGGCCTCGCTGGTCAGCACGAACGGGACCGAAGCCTTGGCAACCCATTCAGAAAACTCGCGGACGAACTCGGGAGTGATTGAGCCCATTTTCGTCGAAATCGATGCGGCGATGGCGCCGTCCCCCAAGTCACGGATATTGAACGTCCCATACGGCTCAATAATCGGAAATTCCTGAATGGATCGGTACTGAGGTTCCTCGGGGAGAGCTTCATAGGTACCGGAATGTGTACGCATCGAACCGGAATCGTAAAATTTATTCGGTTTCAAACCGAGTACGTCCGGCCCAATGGCGTCGATCATGGCGAAAGGCCCGAGTTGCCAACCGAAACCCCACATCATCACTCGATCAAAGTCTAGAACCGAGTGACTGATCTCCTCTTTAATCGAATCCGCATACCGAAGCGTTGGGATAAGGTATCGGCGCAGGAATTCGCCCAAGTCGTCACCGAGTTTGAGAGCTTCTCGAATACGTTCGCCGAATGGAAGTTTCGCCAGAGCACTTAGAGAAGGCACGTCGGGCTCGCTCGTGTCTCGGTAGAGCAGGGTTTCAAGGTCTAGCGCCGACTGACTTTTTCCTTCCCGCAGATAGTAACCTCGCCCGCTCTTCTGTCCCAGTGAACCTTGCTGAATCAGGTGGGCGACGCTGCGAGGAGTGTTAAGAGTGGGCGTGAACTCGTTGGACGGACACCGCGCCTTCAAGTTTTCTGCGATATCCACCATGATATCCATGCCAACAAGATCGTTGAGACGGAAACTAGCCGAACGCGGACGCCCCAAAAATGGCCCAGTCATGGCATCCACGTCCTCCAGCCGCAGTCGAAGGTGCTCGGCGACATGAACTGCCTGAAACATGGCCCACATTCCAAATCGGTTGGCGATAAATCCTGGGGTGTCTTTCGCAATGACAACGCGTCGCCCCACTCGGGTCTCCAGGAACTCCTTCACCCGTTCTACTTCACCTGGGTCCGTATCGTTGGTAGGGATGAGTTCAAGAAGTTTTAGGTAGCGAGGCGGGTTGAAAAAGTGTGTCCCAAGAAAGCGCCGTCGGAATGATTCTGAACGGCCTTCCGCCAGGAGCTGGATTTCAAGTCCGCTCGTGTTGGTGCTGATGATCGCTTCTTCGGGGAGAAGAGGCTCTAGCTTCTCATACAGAGCCTTCTTTGCGTCCGGCTTTTCGATAATCGCTTCACAAACCCAGGTCGCATTGGCCACAACCCCGAGATCCGTATCGATACCTCCCAAGGTGAGTCTTGCCAGCGAATCTGGTCCATAAAAATGAGCCGGTTTGACATTTTTGGCCCTTTCAACGGCCGCTTCGCATGATTCCCTCGTCAAATCCAATAATGTGACGGCGAAACCGAGGTTGCAAAGATGGGCAGCGATGCCGCTTCCCATTGTTCCCGCACCAATGACGACGACCGAAATACCCTCGTTGTTGACCATATGAATCCTGCGTGAAGCGAGGCAAGGTTACCCGTCGTCCAAAACTTAAAGTGATTCGGTATGTTTGCCGATATAATAGGCGAGATGAAAATGAAAAACAACTTTCGAGGTGAGCGAAGATAAGAGGCTTTCGACCGCGTCCCCAGCGTAATCCGGGTCCCGACATTAACGAGCGCATCCTGCGCTTTCGAGACGTCCGCGTGGTTGCCGCTGATGGCAGCCAGATGGGGATTCTGCAAACACGCCAGGCACTTGAGATGGCTCGCGACCAGGGAATGGATCTCGTCATGGTTGCTGAGAGTGCGCAGCCCCCTGTCGTCAAAATCGTCGATTTTGGGAAGTACAAGTACGAGAATGAGAAGCGCGAGAAGGAGAACAAGCGCAAATCCCTCGAGCTAAAGGGTATAAAGATGAGTCCGCGTATCGCTGAACACGATATGCAGACGCTCCTCAAGAACGCAAAGAAGTTCTTGGAGGAAGGGCACAAGGTTCGGGTGGTGTGCATGTTCCGACAACGAGAACTTGCGCACTCAGGAATCGGCTTGGAGAAAATGCTTCGGTTCGCCGATCAGCTCCAAGAGGTCGCAGTGACAGAACGCGCACCAGCGCTGGAGGGTCGCCAGATGATCATGATTCTCAATCCAAAACCTGGGAAGCCCGCAGGAAAAAAAGATGCCAAAAATCAGGACAAACAAAACGGCAGCGAAGAGGTTCAAGATCACGGGAACGGGGAAGATCACTCGACGGAAGTCGGGGAATAGCCACATGTTCCTCAACAAGAGCCACTCGCGACGCCGACGCCTTGAAGGCGAACCTGTTCTGTTCAAGGGCGAGCGAAAGCGCGTACGACGCATGCTCGTTCTTTAAACAGGGCCGGCCCGATTGCTCGACATCCCCGCCGGATCACCCACCGCTACCGCCAAACAGGCTGGAACCCGGTACCGGCAAGACAAACAAGATAGGTGAAATAGGAAAATATGGCACGTGTTAAGCGTGGTCTAATGCGCCATAAGCGCCATAAGAAGACCATCGAAAAAGCGTCTGGTTACTTTGGGCGCAAGAAAAATGTCTTTAGCCGAGCTCATGAGCAAGTCATGAAGTCCGGGCAGTACGCTTTTCGGGATCGAAGAGCCAAGAAAAGAGATTTCCGCCAGCTCTGGATCGTCCGGCTCTCTGCGGCCTGCAAGGAATGTAATGTGCGCTACAGTGAGTTCATCCATGCGCTGACCGAGAAGGGAATCGACGTGAACCGCAAAATGCTCAGCGAGTTGGCGATTAATGACATGCCTGCATTCAAGGCGTTGGTTGAGCAAGTCATGGCGAAGGCCTGATCTGGCCAGAAATCAATCAGCAACAGCTCTGGGTCAGTCGATCCAGGGCTGTTTTAGTTCGTAATGAGATCGTGCCGGGCTCCGTTCCGCGTCGTGGGCTTGCTGAGCACATTTTTGATGCGCGGCATGATGTTCTCGGAGAATTCGATCAGAGATTTCGCCGTGAAATGTGCTCCTGCGGTGAGGAACGGCTTGGTGTTCTCGTTGACGGGCCGCCCGCCGACTCCAATCAGAAAACCCATGCTCGCGCTCAGCACCCTCAGTCGGGTTACCAACTCCAGCGTGAGCTCGGTCGATTCTCGGGTTGCGACGCTCACCATCACTAAAATGGGCTTGTGCTGTTCGACAGCACTGATGAACGCTTCGATCGGGACGCTGGCTCCCAGGTAGATGGTCTTGTATCCGCTAAGGCGCATGTAATCGCTCAGCATTCTCAATCCGATGCTGTGAAAATTCCCCGGGACGCAACCAAGCATGACTGTGGTGGCATTGGGGCTCAATGGGGATGCGTAGTGTACCACCTTACTCATCATTCGTTCCGTGATCGCGCTGGCCATATGCTCCTGTGCCACGGTTATAGCTTGCACCTCGTACCAAGTCCCGACGATGGTCATGGACTCGGCCAGGACGTGCTGGTACAACCCCAAAAGGTCGACCTTGTGTCTAAGCAGGCTATCGACGATTTCGCTGCAGGTTGATTCGTCACTCAGCACCGCAGCTTTCGCGTATCGAAGAGCAGCATCAGGAAAAGAAAGCTGCTCGACTTCAGGAAAATGAGCCTGCTGAAGGAGCGCTTCGAGAGCGTTGGCAATTTCTGCAGTTGCCAGCGAGTAATACACCTGGCGTCCAACCTTATTGGAACGAACGATTGCTCTCGACCGAAGCTTGGACAGGTGATTGGAGACGTTGGGTTGCTTCATTCCCGTGTTCTCCACGATCTCGCTGACGTTCTTGGCTCCTGAGAGAAGTTGCGCAAGGATCGTCCTGCGAGAGGCTTCGGCTATTTCAACTAATAAGTCCTTCATTTGGAGTCACCGAACTGGTGGCAATTTAATTATATTATCGTACACCAAAAAAGATTACTATACAATGATAGACGTGCTTTGGACTGCTCAGAGGACCCAAGAGTAACAATCTTGGCCTTGCGGTGGTTTTAGGGCTCGGCGGGAATACACAGTTCAAGATTCCGCAAGTAGAATGGAGCCTACGCAACGAGGCGATTAAAACCATGTTTGAACTTAGTCCAGAAGAAAAGGCCTTTCTAGATCAGATACGACTATTTGTCGCAGCTGAGGTCCTACCCAAGACTCGCGAATGGGAACAGAACACCGCGTTTTCGAGTGATATTTGGGGGGAATTGGGCAAAGTCGGGCTCTTGTCGATGACATTGTGCAAGGAGAAGGGAGGTGGAGGTCGTTCGTGCATGGCCTATGTCGAGGCTTGCCGCGAGTTGGCCAAAGGCGATCCCGCACTTTCCATGAACGTAGCGGCGATCAACGCGCTATGCGTAGGGCACGTGGATACTTTTGGAACGCCCGAGCAACAAGCGAAATACCTTGCAGGCATGGTGAAAGGGGACATCAAGCTTGCCTGGGGCCTGACCGAACCCGATGCGGGGAGCGATGCTCGTCGGGTGAAAACCAGGGCAAACAAGATCGAAGGAAGGGATGGTTATTATCACCTTAACGGTGAAAAGATGTTCATTACCAATGGCGGTAATGCAGATCTGATCATCATGGTTGCACGCACGGGTGATACTGAACTCAGTGCGTTTTTGGTGGAAACGGATCAGCCAGGATTCAAAATCGAAGAACGAATTCATACGGTCGGCGTAAGCGCTAGTAACACGGTCCGTTTCAGCCTTACGGACGTGGTCGGATGGCACACTCCGTGCTCCTTTGAACAAGCAATCGGGCTCCTTTACCGAGGGCGGCTGGGAATCGCCGGAATGGCGGTCGGAATCGCGGAGAAAGCCCATGAACTGGCGGTGGAATACTCCAAGCAACGCGAGCAGTTCAATCGCAGGCTCTGCGACATGCAAAGCGTGCAGAACATGATCGCCGACAGCGACATGGAAATCGAGGCGTCACGACTTCTGTTGCACAAAGGCGCGTGGCTTTTTGACCAAGGGAAGGATGTGGTCAAAGCCTCCTCGTTTGCGAAACTCTACGCAAGCGAAACCGCCAACCGCGTTACCAATCGTGCGATCCAAATTCATGGCGGTCGCGGCATGACGCGTGATTACTTGGTTGAAAAACTTTGGAGGGACGCTAAGCTCACTGAAATCGGCGAAGGCTGCAGCGAAATCCAAAGACTGGTTATCAGTAAGCAAGTTCTCAAGTAGTATCGTTTCAGAACTGAGAAGCCGGGCCAGACGTTAAGTAAAATGGCCCGCACAACCGGGAGACTCACAATGCCAACCTGTATCGCACTATTTCTGGCAGCATCCTCGCTGGCGCACACGGCCGCAGAGCCCGTGGAACTCAGTCGCAAGTTCACCATGGGTGAAAAGGCGTCTTACAAGGTGACCAACGCCTTGCTTGTCGAGCATCGAAACTACATGCTTGACACGTTTATTCCCGAAAACCAAGGCTTTGAATACGTCTTTGGAACCACGGTTGAAAAGATCGGGGCTGATGGCGTCGCCACAATGCGCTACGCCCGACCGACCATGACTTTCATTCAAGGCGAATCTGCGGAGTCGGATGAAAAGCGGAAAGTCGAGAAGGTGAACTTCGATCTCCGGTTGGATGTTTCATCGGTCAACGATTTGCTCAACGTCGAGGATCTGTCGGAGGCCAAAAAGAAACCCGCCAAGAAGCCATCTTCAGGTCAGTGGCTTCGGTCTATGTCGGCATCGGCCGCTGCGCAAACCATGGTGCAGCAGTTTATTGGTCAGATTTTCCAGTTGG
This sequence comes from Armatimonadota bacterium, assembly GCA_018268255.1. GTDB lineage: Bacteria > Armatimonadota > Fimbriimonadia > Fimbriimonadales > Fimbriimonadaceae > UBA2391. The sequence continues at coordinate 258,006 of JAFDWX010000002.1, forward strand.
CGCAAATGGGTGGCGGACTGCAGGGCGCGATGGATTTCGCCCCGAGGCTACCTATTCGGCCGGTGGTTCCGGGCGATAAGTGGAAGACCACGGTGGGATTCTCCCCCCAAAAGCTTAGTGGGGATGCCAAAGGCAAACAGGCTGTTCAACGCATCGACTACACCATGACCTACAAGGGCTTGGGAGACCTTAACGGGAAGCAGGTCTATCTGGTTCAGGCCGACTTGAAGCTCGATACCAACTTGGTGGACTACTTCAAGCAACTCGATCCCGACGTGGGTGAGGTGCTCTCAAAATTGCCGATTCAACTTGACGCAACGATCATGTACAGCCTGGATATGGGTACTCGTGCGACGTTGAAAGGCGACATGAGCGCTACGGGCAAGTATGAGGTTTACGTAACCACTCTCGACGGCCAGGCTTACGAAGAAGCTCGCCTGACCAGCAAGACAAAAATGGTGCGGGTCGCAGCGAAATAGTCGATCCACCCTTATAGAGACAAGAGAAAAGGGTCCTCCCGCACTGGTCGGGAGGACCCTTAGTCATTACAGGGCTGGCTACTGGTCGCCGAACTGATCAAAGTTCGTCGCCAAGATGAGATAGTCGAAGATGGATACGGAACCGTCTCCATCGAGATCCGCAGTCGGCATGTAGTTGCTCTCACCAGCATTGCTATCGAATGCTTGGGTGAGCAACAGATAATCGAAGACGGTGACAGCGTTGTCTCCATCGACGTCTCCGTTGATCAAGCTAAGGCTAACTTGGGCCCCTTGTTGCGTGATTGGAACGTTTTGAACCTTTTTCCGCAGCCAGCATTTGCCCTTGACAGCGATGTCGTAGTTTCCAGCTGGGAGTTGCGAGCCAAGATTCAACGTGAAGCGAGACTGTGCATCAAGAGAGGTCTCGTACGCTTGTACCACCGCACCAGTGTCATGGTTGCGAACTTCCACTTCCATGACTTTGCCTTCCGGTGAGCCGAGCCAGTCGCCAAGTTGGATGCTTGCAGATAAGGCGCCTGCATCGCCAGGGCAGGGAATCTCCACGTCGCCGATCGTGGTCTTGGCATAATCGCCAATGCCATTCACGTCCTCAATGACGCTGGTTGCGGCCGTACCACCTGTGATGTCCAGTCCCTGGATTCCGTAGGCAGCGGAGGTGAACCCTGGTCCTGGGGGAAGGAAGTCGCCCGTGAACCAAACTCGGCGCCCGGTTCCGGGGCCGCAGTTGAGTGTTGAATAGTCGTAATCCACGCCTCCTGCAGAGGAGGGTTGGGTCAGACCGATCATGCCAATCTGGAACTGGTTCGGGCCTCCCACGTTTTGCCACTTGCCGTCCTTGCAGTCGTATTCCAGACCGCGTGCTTGGTGCGGCACAGTGCTCGTGTCTCCGCTCATTCCGTGCTCTGCCAGCATGATTTTGCCTTCGGGCGAGAAGCTGATATCAGATACAGGGTTAGAGAAGTTGGAGGTCCAAGGAGCGACCGTGATCTCCAAGTTGTCGGTTCCAGCGATGAAGTCTCCGCCTGCAGCCAAAAGTCCGACGGACCAGACCTCGTTCGACGCAGTCGCGCTTGGTCTTGTCGAATCCTCTGACCAACGACCGAAATAGACTCGACCGTGATGCCACTGGATGCCCCACAGCCGTTCGCCAAGAGGAGCAAAGCCATTGGCAGACTGACCACCCACTTGTGGGTCGGGATTAAACGGATCGTAGGTCGACAAGACGGTCCCAGGTGCCTGCGAGTGGCTACTAGACATTCCCTCGAGTCGATAGATCTTGCCATCTTCGTGGTTTGTCACAAAGAATTGGTCGTGATCGCAGTCGTACGTGATATTGCCAAGGGCCGGGTACTTTTCCGTTGACGCACCTGTGATTGCGTTGTTCGGTAGTGTTGCGAAGACGCTCACCGCGCCTGAGCCATTCGCGATTCGGTAGACCGCTCCTGGGCCTCCAATTCCAACTGCATCTCCGTTGAAACACGAAGTGTGGGTTACGTAGATGTTGCCAAACTTGTCGAACGTCAGGCCAAAAATGGTCCCAAGCGTCTTAAGGTTCCAGGAATCGTTCGGGCCGTGATAGCCGAGTGGCACGGGTGCCCAGTTTGTACCCAATGGCGGCGGCGTGCACTGATATGTATCGAGGTTCTGGAGCGCCAGAACGGGGTTCGAGTCGACGTTGGTCCAACAAGTCACACCTGCAACGGTGTTCGGGACAAACGGTTGCCAGTGCTGGTCATCGTAGAACGGCTTGAGCGCACAGCACTCGCCAGGCGTAAGATCGCACCCACAGGTGGGAAGATCCAAGCATATGTAGCGGGAGCAACACGCCTTCAGAAATTTGTCGCTTAAACCCATCCAAAAGCATAGTTGCGAACCGGTGGTTGCACCTGAAATGGTGATGCACACTTGCTGGGTCTGGCCGTAGGCTAATCCGGTGGGCGGATTCAGCGGAACCAAGACCTGACTGAACGTCACTCCTGGCGGTGGTGCGAGCGTTAGGTAGTTGACCGTCACGTTCTGCAACGACTGAATCGTGAAACACCATGTGATATTGCCAGCGGCATCACATTCAAGCGTTTGCTCAGTTATTTGAAAACAGTCGCACGGCGGGATGTCCAAACACTCCCGGCTCATGCAGCATTCCATGAGAGTTGCGTCGTGCTGCATCACCTCAAAGCAAAGTTGCTGGTTCGGAGCGGCACCACAGATTTTGATTGTGAAGTTTTGAGACGCCCCGGGAGCCAACGCAGGGCTGACCGGGATGTAGTTGGGAATTGCCGTTAGATTGGACTGGAAAACCACTCCCGTCGGCGGATTAAATATGATGTGAGATACCGGGAAGCTCGAATTATTGGTGTAGGTGAACTTCCACTCGTAGCATCCTGAGTGATCAGCGATGCACAACAAGCTGAGCGTCGTGATTTTGATACAACGCTTGCCGATCCCAGTGTCCTCAGCATTAACCCATCCTCCGTTATAAGAAACATGTTGAATGCTTCCCGCGGGGAAGGTAACTTCCGTTCCCGACGTAACAGGCGGAATCAGTTCGTAGGTTCCAACTGGGATGTCGGGGAAAGAATATCGACCACCCTGATCGGTCCTCGCGGTAAACGTTCCACCACTCCCCGTGAGCACCATTAAGGCGTCTGAAAAACCAGGCTCACCTTCTTCGTGATGACCCGAGAAGTCTACGTCTTCGTAAACTACCCCTCTTACTCCGCCCGATTGGGCTGACGCGATGCTGAAAGTGCAGAACAGCATCATTAGGACCAGGAGTTTGGTAATCGTAAGACTCCAGACTCCTGATCGTGTACTTGAACACTTCATTGTCTCCTCCAAGCAAAAAGTTACAAGTATTCGCGAATTGCTCCCCTCAGAGCACAAAAGCAAATACTTGTCGAGACATCCTATCACATAACAACAAAAAAGCCCAGGAATTTTCCTGGACTTTCTATTTGTGAGTTGCGATGGAACCTATTTGGATCTTCGTCTAGAAATCAGACCAAGGGCGCCCAGACCCAATCCCATTAGTGAAAATGGTTCGGGAACCGCTGACCAAGATACACGATCGAAATCTACTTGGCCGCCGTTCAGCTTGACGATCCGAACCGAAAGTTTCTCGCCGAGCATAGCATCGTTCGCGCCTGCTGTATAGGTTAGCGAGAAGTCTTTCCAGCTGCCCTTCACCAGACTGTCCTTGAGTACTTCGGAGGACGCGAGCATCGTTCCACCATTGACCGCCCCGGTTGCTACGGTTCCGCCAGCCCAGATCTCGAATCTCACGTCGCCTTCATAAGCGTCGTTTCGTCGACCGACTGAAAAGTATAGAGTGGTAAGACCTTCGGCCAGAACATCGGAGGTTTGCTGAGCAGCCGATCCGGAGTTCAGAAAGCCAACTTGCACTCCATCCGGAGCTACTTCGCTAAAGTAGGTTGTTGATTCTGGGTTGTAGTGCCAAACTCCCCCCGTTCCTGATTTCGTCCAACTGGTGATTTCATTATTGAACGAGTTCAATCCGAGTGCGGGAAGTTCAAAACCGCCATTGATGATCGCCGCGTGGGCGCCAGTCACGATGCTGAAGGCACCGCAGAGCGCTGCAAGTTTTTGTCGCATATTGTCCTCTCTAATCAAGCAAGCCTCCAGGAAATTCCCCGAGGGCTGGTCTATTGTACAACTAGTCCACGCATTCTATCGTATTTTCTGAGTCTATCTACCTAGGTCCTCGAACATTGGAGCGGAACATGGCACTCGATTTTGAACATGCGGTGGACGCTCTGGATCGCTTTCGATCGGCTGCAACTTTCAATGTAGCTTCCACCCACGGATGGGAGTTGTAGGGAAGTACCGAAAAGGCCTATAATATTCCTTGACTTCATCGCCGACGTAGCTCAGTGGTAGAGCAGCTGTTTCGTAAACAGCAGGTCACCGGTTCGAATCCGGTCGTCGGCTCCAGGAATCCCGTGGGTTGACACAGGGGACGACGCTAAACAAGTTCTTTCGGAACTGGTGGTTATCCCTGGCGGAACGCAGGTTCGCTGAGTGGCTTTGACCGTGTAAGCTAGCAACATGTTGGTGCCTTTGCTCGGCGGGAAACCCGCGCTTCTCAGCGGACCATTTGCAGGCGCAGATTGGCTCACGATCCCCGTTAAGAGTTCGCCGATCGAGCAGGCAAGTTGGATCTGGGTGCAAAGGAAGGGCGAAAGCGCTCCCACCATTCAAAAGGCCTCAGTCGGCACCGTGCATCTCAGGCGCGAATGGACTCTGGATGAGGAGCCGAAGGAGGGCACAGCATGGTTCACCGCCGATAATCGCAGCAAGATCAAGCTCAACGGTAAGGCGATCGGGCAATCCAACGCGTGGGAATCGATCACCAAAGTCGACCTCCATGGACTGTTGCACAAAGGCGTAAATATCTTTGAGATCGAGGCTACCAACGATAAGGGGACGAGCGACCAAAACCCGGGAGGGTTCATCTTTGCTTCTCAAGCAACCCTGACGACCGGCAGGGTGGTCGAACTCGTTTCGGACCAAAACTGGAAGAGCCCCGACGGCACGGTACTCGCCATCGGTGGTTACGGTACATCTCCTTGGAACAAGACCGCCGTAGATGTGCCGCCACCAGTTTTCCACAAGACCATCGAACTCGAAAAGAAGCCGACCGGTGCCGTCGCAAAAGTGGTCGGATTGGGCCAATTCGATCTCAAGGTGAACGAACGTATTCAAGGCGACACGTACATTAATGGACCGTGGTCGCAATACGACAAAACCCTGTACTGGCAAGAGATTCCGATTCAGGGACTCAAAAAGGGAAGCAATGCCTTCGATGCGTACTTGGGCAACAGCTTCTATCGTGTTGCGGAAACCCCGGACCGATACGCTAAGGGAGACGCGATGCCCGACTTCAGCGGCGACAAGCCCTATTTGTTTGCGCTCGTCCTAGAAGTCCGGTACGACGACGGGACATCAGATCGATTCACGACTGACGAAAGTTGGAAATGGCGTTCGAGTCCTTACACCTATTCCCACGTGTACGGTGGGGAAGACTACGATGCTCGACTCGAAGCATTGTCGGGACCTTTGCACGACGTGGTGGTCGCCAATCCGCCTACCGCTGAGTTGCTTCCGGTCACTTTCCCGCTTTTCAAAGCCAAAGAGATGTGGAAACCGGTGCGCGTGTTCGAAACTGATCCTGGCGTGTGGACCTACGTCTATCCGCAAAACGCCATGGCGATCATGCGGCTCAAAGTCCATGGTCCAGCGGGAGGGAAGATCCAGCTCACGCCGTCTGAGGTGATGACAGAAGCTGGCAAAGTCGAGCAGATGAACTTGTGGGGCGGGCATTCCTACACCACGTACACCTTGAAAGGTGGCGACTCCGAGAGCCACGATTGGCGATTCTTCTACCATGGCTTTCAATTCGTTCGAATGGAAGGCGGAGTGCCAGCTGGGCAGCCCAATCCAAAGAATCTGCCCGTTGTTGAATCGCTTGAGATGGTCCACATCCGAACGGATAATCCGCAAATCGGGGAATTTGCGACATCCAGCGACCTCTTCAACAAGACTCACAGCCTAGTCGATTGGGCGATGCGGTCGAATATGGGATACGTCCTTACCGATTGCCCCCATCGTGAAAAGCTGGGTTGGCTGGAATGCGACCACCTTCTCTTTCGATCATTCGCCTACCGTTATGATGTCCGCGACTGGTACAAAAAAATCACGCGCGATCTGAGAGATATCCAGCTTCCCGATGGTCGCATTACAACCGTCGCGCCGGACTACCTGATGCTCCCGGTCGAAAGTCCGTACAAGTTCACCATCGAATGGGGTGCCGCAGGTGTGCTTGTGCCGTGGCAGGCTTACGAGTGGTACGGCGACAAGAAGTTTCTTACCGAGAACTTCGGGATGATGAAGCGCTACGTGGATTGGATCGCCTCACATGCGGTGGATGGCATCGCGCCTAAAGGATTAGGTGATTGGTACGACTATGGACATGGGCAGTCTCCTGGTCCAAGTCGGTTCACCCCAACAGATGAAACGGCCACGGTGATGTGGGCGATGTGCACTCGCGCACTTCTCGCCGCAGCCAAGGTGCTGGATTCGACCGATGATGTAACGAAATACAGTCGGATGATCGAGGAGATTCGAATCTCATTCCTGACGCACTTCTACGACCCAGCCGCCAAGGAGGTCAAAAACAACGGCAGTCCTCAGACAGCCAACGCGATGGCATTGTGCGCAGATTTGATCCCCGAAAGCGATCGCAAGGACGTGGTGGAGGGGATCGTTCGCGATCTCGAAAAGCGCGATTTCCAGCAAACTCCAGGTGACGTGGGCCACCTGTTCTTCATCCGTGCCTTGGCGGAAGCAGGTCGGTCCGACGTACTTCACAAGGTCTACAGTCGTACCGGCTTGGGCTCTTACGGCGGAATACTGGCAAAGGGCCTTACGACCATGCCCGAGACGTGGGATGCCATCACTGTTGGGAGCAACTCACTCAACCATTGCATGTTGGGGCACGTCATGGAGTGGTTCTACGGGTGGGTATTGGGAATCCGCCAAGCGCCGGGATCGGTAGGGTGGAACCGGATCCTGATTGCTCCGGAACCGGGATCGCTCCGAAATGCTAAGGGGAAGACGAAGACGCCCCACGGCGAGTGTTCCATCTCATGGAGCCAAACCGATACAGTTTTCGAAGCCAAGGTACTCGTTCCTTCGGGGGTCCAAGCAGCCTTTACTTCTCCATATAAATCGGGCGAGACGACCCTGGACGGAAGGGCAGTTTCGAGCAAGCTCGGCCCGCTTGGCCGCCAGGTGATCAACGTTGATGCTGGGGAGCATACGATCAGCGTGCGACGCCATGGCGAGAATTGAAATCGTCACGTGGATCGACGCACCGATTGAGATCTGCTTCGATCTTGCACGGAGCATTGACTTCCATATGAAATCGACTTCTCGGACGGGTGAGACTGCCGTTGCAGGGCGCACATCGGGTTTGATTGAATATGGCGAATCGGTCACGTGGCGGGCTCGGCACCTAGGTATATGGCAAACCCTCACCTCTAAGATCACGGAATTTGACGAACCCCGTTTCTTCGTGGATGAACAAATGACTGGGGCGTTCAAGAAGTTTCGGCACGAGCACAATTTCGAGGCGATGGATGGGAAAACCAGAATGGTCGATACGTTTGATTTTGAGTCGCCACTTGGACCATTGGGAAAATTGGCAGAGTTCCTATTCCTAACTCGCTACATGGAGAGTTTCCTAAGGAACCGATGCAACTTGATCAAGCTTGAGGCGGAGTCATTGGCTCACTCAACTAGGGAACTTAAGCACCCGCGTGCCTAGATGCGCCGAAACCGCGTAGGCGCAGGGAATTCAGCACGACAGATACGCTGCTGAAAGCCATTGCTCCTGCGGCCAGCATCGGATTGAGTTTGCCCAGCGCCGCCAGCGGGATCATCACGACGTTGTAACCAAATGCCCATGCCAAGTTCCACTTAATGGTGTTGAGCGTGGCCTGAGAGAGCCGGATCGCAAGAGGCACGCCTCGAAGGTCAGACCGCAGAAGTGTGATGTCAGCAGTTTCCATCGCGACGTCTGTTCCTCGGCCCATGGCGATCCCTAGGTCGGCTTGCGCCAGGGCTGGGGCATCGTTGATGCCATCTCCAACCATCGCTACGGACCCCGATTTCTGATGTTTCTCGACAATTTGAGCCTTTTGCACCGGGAGTACTCTTGCTTCAATCTCCTGGATGCCTACCGCTTCGGCAACAGCCTTGGCTGCAGCAAGCTGGTCGCCCGTCACCATCACGGGGGTGACGCCAAGGTTCACCAAATCGATGATTGCTTCTTCAGCGTGCTCAGCCACTACATCCGAAACTGCAATCACGAGAACCTTGTCGCTGGTCGATGCCATGACGACGGTTTTTCCTTGGCTCTCAAGGGTTCGAACCTGCTCCGCGACTCCTTCATCGGGCACGACGAGTGCCTTTTGGACCCATTCTGGCCTACCAACCCAAACTGGAAAGCCATTGACCCTCCCGGAAACTCCCTGGCCCTGGTCCACTCTGAACTTCTCGACGGGATGGATGGGAAGATGGCGAGCCTTGGCCTCGCGAACAATTGCGCGTCCGATCGGGTGTTCGCTCAGCGATTCCAAACTTGCCGTCGCAGACAGGGCTTCTGATTCTGACCACGCTCCAAAGATCAGCAAGTCAATGACTCTTGGCTTTCCTTCGGTCAAAGTGCCCGTCTTATCCATCAGGGCGGTGGATACGTGCGCCGCGCGTTCCAATGCAGATCCGTCCTTAATCAAAATTCCGAGTTCTGCTCCTCGACCGGTCCCGACCATCAGCGCGGTTGGTGTCGCCAATCCCAGCGCGCAAGGACACGCGATCACGAGCACCGCAACTGCAGCGAGCCATCCTTGCGATCCAAGAGACCCGCTCAATCCATGAGCCACTGCAGTGAGCACGGCAAGCCCAATCACGACAGGGACAAAAATCGAGGAGACCTTATCTGCAAGGCTTTGCATGGGAGCCTTGGAGCCTTGCGCGCGCTGGACCATCGCAGCGATTTGGGCCAGCATGGTTTCGGAACCCACCTTCTTCGCAACAAACACGAATGATCCTTCTTCGTTGACGGTGCCGCCCGTCACTGTGTCCCCGGGCGCTTTGTGAACCGCCATGGGTTCGCCCGTTACCATCGATTCATCAACGTGGGAGTCGCCTTCCAGAATCTCTCCATCGACCGGGATTCGCTCACCAGGACGTACTCGGATTCGCATTCCGGCCCTAACTCGTCCTATCTGGGTGAGATTTTCTGTTCCGTCCTGAGCCAGGACGCTCGCTTCTTTGGGAGCAAGATCCATCAGAGCTCGAATGGCATCGGACATGCGACTTTTCGCACGGGCCTCCATGTAGCGACCCAACAAGATGAGGGTAACGATGACTCCGCCAGTCTCGAAGTAGATATTTTCGCTGAGGAGGTGAGGGTTTCCCCAAAAGCGGAAAAGCGCAACAACCGAGTAAGCCCAAGCGGCAAGGGTCCCCATTGCCACAAGAGTGTCCATGGTTGTGGAGAAGTGTTTGAGAGCCTTTGTTGCGGAAACAAAGAAGCCACGTCCGCACCAGAAAATTACGAACGTCGCTAAGGCGAAGAGGACGACGTTGACCCAGTCGGAGCGCACGTGCCAGGCCATTGAGATCACGACAAGCGGAATTGTTGCCGCCGCGGCTGCGATCAGGTTCGAACGAAGTGGACCGAGTTCACTCCTGTGAACATGGGGTTCATCATCCTCTCGTACCACCTCCGCGCCGTATCCGGCCGCAATAACGCTGGACTCTAGCGTTTCGGGAGTCGTTGCATCGTCGTGGACGACGGTAGCCTCATGGGTGGCGAAATTGACCGACGCAGAAGATACGCCGACTTGCTTCGCCAGCGCCTTTTCAACCCTGCGCACGCACGAAGCGCAGGTCATACCCTCAATTCGCAGAATGGTCTCGGATGCGGACTTCTGCGGCTCGGAGGTCATTTCAGTGACGCCTGATAACCTTCTTCTTCGATAGCCTGGATTGCTTTCGACGAATCCACCCCGGAAACCGTGGCGGAACCATTTTCCAGATCGACGCTGATTTGCGTTGCACCCGGAAGAGCTTCCAGAGCTTTCCGCACGTGTTCAACGCAGTGAGAGCAGGACATTCCAGCTACATTGAGTTCAACAGTAGATGAGGACATTGACTATTTATACGTGATCAGACCGACCGGTCCTTTGCAAATAGCCCAATTCATCTTCCATTCCTAGCAAACTGTACGCGAATTTATTGATTTTGAAAGGGAATTGTCTCGACTTGGCGAATCGGACTGAAGTACCTGGATCGTCTCAAAAACTAGAATGTTGACTCAGGCGACGATTGTTTGACGAAAATCGTGCAAGCCTCGAGCGATTAAAGCGGCGCAACGGCAAAGGAGCCCCATGCGCTGGCAAGGAAACTGACCAATGAAACGAAGATTGCCGGCAATTTTCTACAACCCGATCACTTTATTCGGAATGACCTGGGCGCTGGTCATGTTCATCCTCACTCTGGTCCTCATTGCGATGGACCTTTTTGGAGGATTCTCCAATAACTACAGCGGAATCATCACGTACCTGATTCTCCCTAGCCTGATGTTCTTCGGTGTCTTCATCGGCATCATCGGATTGATTCGAGCTCGCAAGAAGCAGAAAAAGGGCGAGATTCCGGAAGAACTCCCCATCATCGATCTGAACAAACCCAAACACCGCGCGACGGTCACCTCCGTTGCGGTCGGGGGCTTGGTGCTGATGGCACTTTCCGGTTTTGGCAGCTACAAGGGTTACGAATACACCGAAACGGTCCAGTTCTGCGGAACAACCTGTCACAGCTTAATGGAGCCGGAGTACACGGCATACCAAGCATCTCCGCACGCACGCGTGACATGCGCGGGATGCCATATCGGTTCGGGCGTCGACTATTATGTAAAGTCGAAGCTATCGGGCTCCTATCAGGTTTATTCAACCATCTTCAACAAATACGAGCGACCGATCAAAACTCCCATCGCGAATCTTCGCCCGGCTAAGGAAACCTGCGAACAGTGTCACTGGCCCAAAAAGTTCTTTGCCGAGAAGTTGCTGACCCACAACTACTACCTATCGGATGAGCAGAACTCCGAAGTTTCGCTTTCCATGTTGATCAAAATCGGCGGTGGAGACGGCAACGAGGCCCAAGGCATCCATGCCCACATGTATCTCAACTCGACGATGACCTACATCGCCTCAGACTACGAGCGACAGAACATCCCCTACGTCGAGATGAAGGACAAGAGTGGCAAGGTGACCATCTATCGTGATCCGGAGGCAAAGTTCACGGATGCTGATATCGCCAAGGGCGAGCGACGAACCGTGGACTGCATCGACTGCCACAATCGTCCGACCCATATCTTCAATCCGCCAGATCGATCGGTCAATAAAGCTCTCAGTTCGGGTGCCATCGACAAGACAATTCCAGAAATTAAGAGCAAGGCGGTCGAAGTTCTGAACGCTTCCTACAAGACTCCCGTTGAGGCGACGGACAAGATTGCCACGGAGCTTAAGAAGTACTACCAGGAGACCTATGCTGACTTCATGAAAGAAGGAGCAGGGAAGCTTGATGCTGCGATCAAAGCAGTGCAAGGCATCTATCGACAGAACTTCTTCCCGATCATGAAGACGGACTGGCGGTCGCACTACGACAACCTGGACCACATGCACAACAACGGATGCTTCCGGTGCCATAACGACCGTCTGAAAACCGACACGGGCAAGGTCATCAGCAAGAACTGCAACACCTGCCACAAGTTCGTGGAAATCAAAAAGGACGGTGTGGTGAAGTCCGATTACAAGGGATTGGCTTTTGACCACCCGATGGATGTCGGCGACGAGTGGAAAACCACGCCGTGCAAAGACTGCCACGGTCCAGAACAGCCTGAAGAGCCGGAACCGGCCGCGAAGTAGTTTGTCGCCCAGAGTAGTCCCTCTCAGTTGCATCGTGCACTGAGGGGGACTACCCATGCCTCCCTATCCGACCGCGAACTCCCGAAGGGCCGTCGGGATCGACGCGTCGAAACCGACGAGGTCCAGCATCCCAGCATCAGCCGGATCGGCGATGGAAAACTCCGTCGCCGTCATTCCCACCACCGCCAACTTGGCGTCGATCCCCATCTTCTGCCGATACATCTCCAGTGCCTGTTTGGGATGCATCTTGCCGTACCAGGTTTCGTTATCCGTGTAGACCACGAATAGGTCCACTGCGATCCTCTGACGGGTCGCGTAGATCATCGGCAACGCGCAGTCGGTTCCTCCGAAGTTCATGCTTCGCGTTTCCTCGAGCGCTTCCTGCAAGGTTGAGCGTCCGGTTACGTTCAACGGGCGGAAGTCATGGGCGAACGCCATAGGGATCGCCCCGTTCTCCGTCTTAAGTGCTGCCATCAGCATCGCCGCTGCGCCTTCAGCGCAAGTTATCCCGGTCGGCATCAACCAAGACATCGAACCCGAAACGTCCAGGCCGAGCATAGTTCTCTTGCCGGTCGGCTCGATGTTCGCAAATGCCAAATAGAACGCTGCTTCCAGAGCCTCGACGACTTTTTGTACCGGTGCCCACGTGCCGTGTCCGCGCAGTCCTCGCCCGGATTGGTACGTCCGCAGCGCCATGAGCACCGATACAGGGTGAACGCGCGCCGAGCGGAGCCACTCCTGGTCCGCCAGGCGATCGCAAACGATCCGTGCGGCCTTCGAGTTGCACACCAAGAGCCCGACCTTGGACATATTTCCCAGGTTGCGAATCATTGCCGTCAGGGGCATATCCTCCAGCAACGCCTCCCAGACTTCCGGATCTCGCAGCAATTCGGTCGGAACTGCTTCGCGGGGAAGCCTGTGAGCTCGAATCAGACGAGCAGCCTCATCAGGATCATTCACCGTCTTCAGGAGAGTGGAAGCTTCGAGCTGGGGGTTGGGACCCGCCAGCTCCCCGTCCACCATCCACTTGAACAAGGCTCGGTGCTCAGCTGAGATCGGCTTGGGGTGCGCCAGACGCAGCAAGTCTCTGCCGGACCAACCATTGCGATTCTGATACTTGATCGCCTGGTAGGTCAGCTTGCCAACCGGCATGGTGCTGAACCAATCTCCGATTGCGCGACGCAGACCACGTCCCCAGCCCCGCAGGCTCTGTACCTGCTCGCAAAACTCATAGAGTTGCGAGGCGGTTCGGCAAACCTGGGGCACGGCTGCGAGGGCAGCCCGACGGGTTTCTAAATTCCCGATCGAGGCGGCCAACGCGAGCACGAACGATGCTGGTGCAGTCTTAGGGGCTCGCCCGGCGTCACTGATCTCGACCACACGCTGCACGACCGAAACACCGTCCGCCTCAATGAGCTTTGCGGCATTCTGGGCGTTGTCCAGCGCGAGTGGCGCTTCGCGGACATAGAAGGTTCCTCCTTCGGTGCCGAGAATCAGGAACCGGTCAAGCATCTTCCACTCATCCAGGCTGTAAACAAAGCCGCCCTCACTATTAGGCACTTGCTTTGCTCCCGGAATCGGGACTTGCTGAGGAGTCTGCTCTCCGCTATAAAGTTCTGCGTAGTTCATCGATTCTCTTCACCTTCCTTGTTCGATTTGGTTTTGTTCTCAGGTCATCTCTTAATCGCTAACTTGCTCACCTTTAGTTAAGGCTTCGCCGCCCTTCTGATGCTTTAGCACCAAAAGGTTAATGATTTAAGAATCCATCTAGGCAAGAACTTGCGACGGCAGTGGTCAACCTGTGGGAGACCTATCGTTGTTTGGCTTGATAACCGTCCACAAACGGCCCAGATGAAATTGCGTCCCTTGCCGCACGATGCGACTCAGGCTAAATTGTCTCAATCTTGGTGACCCGACAGATTTCTTCTCGGATAAGGGCTGGACTAGGTGTTTGCCTTCGACCACTCGGCCACTGCTCCAAGTTGCCTCAGAACAGGCGGGATTCGAACCCGCGAACGATAGATAACCTAAATCCGACGACCCGAGAATGATGGCTATGAACGTGGACGAGAGGTTCGGCTGCCTTGAGTCGAGTATGAGTCGATAACACAACCGATTCGGCCCACGAAAAGGCCATTGTTTGTCTTTGAGAGGAGAGGAACGCTCTCCTGGGTCTCTTTCAAGTTCACCCAGGGAGCTGTAGAAGCTTTACCTGGACTACGACGCCGAACTGATCGATGTTGGATTGGTGTAGCCTGCTTGGGCGTCAAATCCTACTTTCGTACTTCGTTCCATAGTTTTTTCAGAGGTTGTTCACCTCTTGGACCTTATTATCGCACAACAGTTCCATATTCTGTCAAGTGGATTGTGCAAAAAGTCCTAAACTACTTAATGGATAGTGATCCTGAGTTTCTGAGACTTCAGCCTGCGGCAGGTACAATCTGACTTCATTCATGGGTTACGAAGTGATTGTCGTGGGAGCCGGGCACGCCGGTATTGAAGCCGCTCTTGCAGCCGCAAGAATGGGCCGAAAGACCCTCTGCATCACCCTTCGGCTGGATCGCATCGGACACCTTCCTTGCAACTGCAGCATCGGTGGTCCGGCAAAGGGCCATATCGCGCGGGAGGTGGACGCCCTCGGTGGACAAATGGGTGTCGCTACGGACTACACCCTGACCCATTTGCGGCGAGTCGGGACCGGGTCTGGTCCAGCGGTCCAAACTCTGCGCGCGCACGTCTGCAAAACCGCCTATCCAGCCTATATGCAGAGGATTTTGGAGACCGAGCCCAATCTGGAATTGCTGGAAGGCAGGGTCGAGACCATTTTGCGCAAGTCGGAGCGGGTGACGGGCGTCGTCGCGCTGGCGACTGGATCGACGTCACCGATCACTTTTGAAGCCCGATCCGTTGTCCTCACAACGGGCACTTTCCTGAACGGACTCTGCCACCAGGGCCAAGAGAAAACAGTAGCAGCTCGCCATGGCGACGAAGCAGTATCGGGGGTTTCTACCTTCTTGAACGAAATCGGAGTCCGGCTCCGAAGGTTCAAGACCGGAACTACTCCGCGAATTGCGCTTTCTTCGGTTGCTCTCGATCGGACTGAAATCCAGCCATCCGAAGATGCTGGGCCGTTTAGCTACCTCCACGATCATCACTTTGCCACCCGAGAGCTTTTCCCATGCTGGCAAACAATGACCACCAACGACACTCACGATATTCTTCGCCAAAATTTGCACCAGAGCGCGATGTACAGCGGGCAAATCGAAGGTGTCGGACCACGGTACTGTCCCAGCGTCGAGGACAAAATTGTTCGGTTTGCGAGCAAAGACTCCCATCCGATTTTTCTGGAAAAGGAAGAGTGGGATGGTGAATCGGTCTATGTCCAGGGCTTTTCAACCAGCATGCCAGCGGATGTGCAACTGGAGGCGCTGCGGACGATCCCTGGCTTGGAAAATGTGGAGATGCTCCGTCCTGGCTATGCGGTCGAATACGACATGGCAGACCCACTCCAACTCACCTCAACGCTGATGAGCAAGCAACTGGAAGGGCTGTTCTTGGCCGGTCAGCTTAATGGGACCAGTGGGTACGAGGAAGCCGCAGGGCAGGGAATTGTGGCCGGAATCAACGCCGCCCAGTACTCGATCTCGGCGGAAACCGTTCGGTTCCCACGTGATAACAGCTTTATCGGAGTGATGATCGACGACTTGGTTACCAAGGGTGTTGAAGATCCCTATCGGATGCTCACCGCACGAGCCGAGCATCGCCTGCTGCTCCGAAACGATAACGCGGACCAGCGTCTCACCCCCATCGCTCGCCAGTTGGGTACTTGCGATGAGAAGCGTTGGGTGCGGTTCCAAGCAAAGATGGACGCGATTTCGAGGACTCAGGAGCATCTCGAATCCCTCGCCGTCAACAATACTCACACGGAGCATCTCGATTCTCTGGGAACGGCTGGGGTGAAGAATAGAACCAATTTGTTCGAACTCCTTCGGAGACCTGAAGTTGACTTCGATCAATTAACCTCATTGGGCTACCAAGAAAACCTCGGAAGCCTGACGGAACGGCAGCGCTTCGAGGTGCACGAGCAACTCAAGCTAGCAGCGGTCTATGAGGGGTACATCCAGATCCAAGAACGCCAAGCGCTGCAACAGCGCAAGCTCGATAACGTCAAAATACCTAACGGATTTGACTACGCTTTGCTTCGAGGGCTGAGTTTTGAGAGCATTGACAAGCTTTCTCGGCACCGACCTGAAAATGCGGGACAGGCATCGCGCATTCCCGGAATTCGACCCACCGACGTGGCGCTGCTTGCGGGATACCTTCAGCAGAGCCAGAGAAGCGATTCCGCTTAGCGGCGACGACCAGTAAGGCCACCTAACAATCCGCCAAGAACTCCACGGATTAAGTTGCGACCGAGTTGAGAGGAAGCCGCACGCGCAAAACTCTTCACCGCGGATTCGACCACTGAATCACTGCGCCTGGCTGCTGGCTTGCGCTCAGGCTCTCGCTCCTGAATTTCTTCCTGCTGGGCGGCCGCTTGATCTGCTCTCGCTTTGAGAGTCTCGAAGGCCGATTCACGGTCCACCATCGTGTCGTACTTACCAGAAACTGGGCTGGAATTGATGGCAGCGCGTCTCTCTTCGGGCGTTGCGGGTCCGACCCGGCTTGCGGGAGGAGCGATCAAAGTCCGATCAACAACGGTTGGAGTTCCTTTGGCATCCAGAACTGAAACGAGAGCTTCTCCGACAGCCAACTGAGTAATTGCAGTTTCCGTGTCGAAATTGGGGTTGACTCGAAACGTCTCAGCGGCGGACTTGACTGCTTTCTGATCGCGAGGCGTGAAGGCTCTCAAGGCGTGTTGGACGCGATTGCCCAACTGTCCAAGAACGGTGTCGGGAATATCGATCGGGTTCTGTGTGATGAAGTAGACGCCAACACCTTTGGATCGAATCAACCGAACCACCTGCTCGATTTTTTCAACCAGCGCAGTAGGTGCATCGTTGAAGAGCAGGTGCGCCTCATCAAAGAAGAATGCAAGCTTGGGCTTTTCCAAATCACCAACCTCTGGGAGCAGTTCGAAGAGCTCACTGAGCAACCAAAGGAGGAAAGTCGCATACAGGCGAGGGCTTTGGAACAGCTTGTCGGAAGCCAGGATATTGACGTACCCAATCCCATCACTGGAAGTGCGCATTAGGTCCTGCAGGTCCATTGCAGGCTCGCCGAAGAAACTCTCGGCTCCTTGCTGCTCCAACACCAGCAGGTTGCGTTGGATCGTTCCGACAGTGGCGCTGGAGATATTCCCGTAGGTTTGGGTCAGCTCCTGTGCGTGCTCCGCCACAAAGGTCAACATAGAGCGGAGATCCTTGAGGTCCAGCAGCAATAGGCCGTTGTCGTCGGCCACCTTGAAAGCCACGTTGAGCACGCCTTCTTGGACATCGTTGAGGTCCATCAAGCGCGACAGCAGCAGAGGACCCATTTCACTGATCGTCGCCCGAACGGGATGGCCCTGGTCGCCAAAGACATCCCAGAAGATCACGGGCATGGCTCGGTGCCCGTAGTTGGTCAACCCGATCTCTTGCGCTCGGCGTTCAAAGACTTCTTTACCGCCCCCAGGCTGTGACATCCCGCTGAGGTCGCCCTTGACGTCGG
>JAFDWX010000003.1 GCA_018268255.1 Armatimonadota bacterium
GCGCACTTTTGCCGAGTCCTGTTCGGGAACGTTTGCCGATACCCATACTGACCTCAGGTTCTCGACTTCCATGAGCACCTGGGTTCGATCTACTGCTTGACCTTTGGTGACATCGAGGTGAGTGACTGTTCCAGCAATGGGAGCTACCAGAGCAACCCTACCGACCGATGCTCCACCCGAACCAGAGTTGGATCGGTACACCGCCTGGGCATTTGCGACGCCGCGATTGGCACTCGACCAGGCCGACTCTGCCGCTCGCACTCTGATTCGCGCCCGGTTAAGTTCGAGTTCACTTGACTTCACGTCCGCC
Organism: Armatimonadota bacterium; assembly: GCA_018268255.1. Lineage (GTDB taxonomy): Bacteria > Armatimonadota > Fimbriimonadia > Fimbriimonadales > Fimbriimonadaceae > UBA2391. The sequence goes on from JAFDWX010000003.1 coordinate 311, forward strand.
TCAGCAATCTGAAGCTCTTTGGCGTTCAAAAGTCCCCGCGAAGCAATGTTCCTCTCGCGGTCGTAGGTGGCTTTGGCATTCTCGATCTTGGCTTTGGCGCGATCTAGTCGAATCTGGTCTTGCTGGAATTCTAGTCGGGCCGCCTCAAGTTCAGACTTGGAGACGATGCCGTCTCGGTACAAGTTCTCAAGTCGGCGGAGTTGTTCCGCGTGGCTTGCCTGTTCTTTCTGAACGCTTAGAAGTTCACTCTGAGCTTCGTTCAAGTCATTTTGCGCCTGCTGAACCGGAGCTTGGCTGAACGCACCCGCTTTCGCGAGATCCCGCTGCCTGGTGAGATTGGTTCTTGCGGCGTTCAGCTTCGCGATGGCTAGTTCAACCTCAGAACGCGACTGTTGAACATCCGATTTGGCTGCATCACGCACACGGGTGGCCTCCGCGATTGTTGACCAGGCTTGCGAGAGTTCCGGAGATTCGATGATCGCTAGGGTTTGGCCCTGGCGAACTGCGTCGCCGAGCCGGACCGAAATCGAGAGGACCCTTCCTGCTACTGGCGGAGTAACCACTGCCTTGCCACGATCCGTACTTGTGACCGTGCCCGGAACTTGGAGGGACTCCTGAATTTCTTCTCTGCGAACGACGGTTGTCTCAATGCCCGCGATCTTCTGGGCTTCATCCGTGAGCTTGACCTGGCCCTCAACATGGCCCGACTCCTCTTCCTTGCCGTGTTCGTCCGCATGAGGGGCTTCGGGGGATTTGCCGCACCCAGCCATGAGCATCAGTACAACAATGAATAATCCGAGTTTTCTCACTTCAGCACCTCCGCAAGGAATCCAGAAGCTTTATACTGGTCAATTACAGCAAGCGAGAGTTGTTGTCTCGCCTCAACGAGTTCTTGTTCGACCTCTCTCAATGCGCGGGTCGCTTCAAGCACATCAATCTGCGTTCCAAAGCCTTCAGAAAAACCCTTCTGAGACTTAGCAACGAGTTCGCGGGCTGACCCGAGAATCGCTTCATAGCGTTGAATCCGGGCTTGCCGAGCATCAATCTCGATCTTCGTAGCTTCGAGTTCGAGTTTCGCTTTCGTAGTTGAATCGAGGAGTTGCTTGCGAGCCGCTTCTGCCTTAAGGCTTGCGGCGCGACTCTCATTTCGTGCCCTGCCGTGATCAAAAATCGCCCATGTAATCTGGGCACGTCCGACAAAGTATCCGCGATCATTTCCCCAGGGAGACCTTACAAGCTGCAAGCTGAATTCAGGGCGGTTGGAGACACTGGCAACTTTGGCTTCCGCCTCCGCAATTAGGACCTCAGCTTTGAGTTCTAGCAGGTCGGGCCGCTGATCCACGGTCGGACTGGTGAGCACCTCAATGGAAGCATCCGGCTCAACGTTTAGGGTGTCCGCTCTTGCCCCAAGCAACCCCGAGAGCCGCTTGATCGCTGCGGCGAAGTCGGCTCGGCGAAGCTCAGACGCCTGCTTTGCGCGTTCAAGTTCGATGCTGGCCCTTGTGACCTGAAGCTCCGCGACCTTGCCTTCGTCAAACCTTCGTTTGGTCGCGTTGAACAGGCCCTCAGCGACAGTCAGAAGTTCATTCGAGACTTCGCTTTGGTGTCTTGCCGATACAGCCTCGGCAAACGCCGTCAGTACCTCGGCCTGGAGTTCGCTTGCCTCTGCGCGGTAAGCCGCGAGTGCACGCTCGACACCTGCCGCACCCAAGGCTTTGGCAGAGCGTTGACGACCAAATAGGTCGATTCCTTGGGTGAGTGCTAGGTCTTGGTCGGTTGCGCCAACATCATTGCGGCTCGACGCGCCAACGGCAAGTTCGAGTGGTGAGAGAGCACCAAGGGACTTGGCGGTCGCTCTTGCCTCTTCTACTCGAAGTCTCGCGGCAGCGAGGGCAGGACGGTTTTGAGACGCTAACTTGAGTGCGTCTTGGGCGGATATTTGGGATTGGGCTTGGCATACTGTGGTTGCCAAGAGGAAAAGAATTGTGAGTTGTTTGTTCAAGGGTTGCTCCAGGGCTTGTTAAGGCTGGAGCAAAGATCGAGCGGCTACGCCAAACTCATGACCTCGCACCCAGCGGATAGCTGAACACGATGCAGAGCGGGAGGACCTCGTGACGTATGAATCGAGGGCGGGCCTGTCGGCGGAGCACCTTCTCTAAAGACAAACTGGTTCCGTACCACTGCAACGAAGCCGAGCTCAGGGAGAGCCGTCGGCGGTGGCAAGATCGCAAATTCTAGGGTTACCTGGGGAGCGGGTGACAGCGAATCGAAACTCTTGGGAGTCTCGCACTCACGGATTTCGCAGCAGTCGTGGCAATCGCCATGCGAGTCCGACAGTGATCCCACTGGCTCGGGATGATCGGTGATGATCGCGCATTCGAGGCAAGTTTCACCTGACGGACGGACGTAGTCCGACACGCAGAAGTGCATTTGGGTCAGCACGAGAACCGAGGCTAGCAAAGCTCGCCCGGCAAATCCTCTCAACGCGTCCCAAAATTTCACGACTGATACAGTATGACGTTGGAATGGGATCGGAGGGTGCCCACATGAGACTACGATCTGGTTGCAACGTTAAAAGCGTGAGTTTTGGTCTCTCCAAGGTCTCTCCAACGCGGTGGAAAACGGCGGTCGATTAGGTTCAACGGCGGACGAACACTCAGCCTCGTTGAACCTAGAAAATGTCAGTCCTAAGGAGGGCGTCGGGGGTTCGAGTCCCTCCGGGGCCGCCAAGATTTGAACCTAAGCGACGCCTGAATTGGGCGACTCTCGCGGGCTGTTATCACCGCAATTCTCACCGAGGCATTTCGGCCCGACTCACTTCAATCCTTACTTCCATCGCCAAGCAGAACGACCCCTCGCACCAATTCTTGCCGCTAAGAGCGTAACGTTGGGCCGTCAACGTTGGCACCCGGCCGATGCTGCTCTCCACGATGTCCGCAGAGCGTGGGCCGCCACCCAAAAGTGTTGTCCACTATGATTGCAGTCATACTGCGCGGGCCGAATCTGACTGAATAATATCGGTGCGCGAGAAGGATGGCGCGCATGAAACTCATGGCAACCAGACATTCCGTACCGGGTCGAGCCCCGACAGTTTCTCCCAGCGAGAAAACGCGCGTCGTGAGAACCACGGACAGCCCAAACTGTACTGGAGCGTGTGGCTGGCTTGCCACCGTTGTCGATGACGTCATCGTCGATCTCAAGCCTGCAGCAGACTATCCATGTCAAGAATACAATCCGCGAGGATGTCTTCGTGGCATGTCGATGACGCACATTATCTATGGTCCGGACCGTGTGCATAAGCCGCGAATTCGGACGGGTGAGCGCGGAGAAAACAAGTGGCGCGAGGTGGAATGGGACGAGGCTTTGGATTACATCGCGAGCCACATGTGCCGTATTCGGGATAGTCATGGGCCGGAGTCGATGCTCCTTTTCAACCAAGTTGTGGGGACAGGTTACGTTCAAAAGGGGGCGCAGGTGCGGATGGCTGCTCTGTTGGGGATGTCTTTTGCGACCGCATACGATTTCAATGGCGACATCTCCATGGGTTTCACTCAAACCGTTGGGATTGACTGCGTTGAGTGCGAGACCAAGAGTTGGGCACACTGTAGAACCGCAATTCTGTGGTCGAGTAACGTTTTTCAGACACGCATTCCCGACGCAAAATTCCTCACTACCTACGCCAAACAGAGAAACAATTGCCAGATCATCTCAATTGATCCGCGTTGCAGCCAGACTGCCAAAGGATCTGACCAGTGGTTACCCATCAACCCAGGAACGGATGGTGCCCTTGCCCTCTCGATGTGTCAGGTTATCATCGAAGCGGGGCACGTTGATTGGGAATTTCTGCAAAAGAACACAGATGTCTGCACCCTGATTCGCCAGGACAACGGTATGCGGTTGCGAGCTTCGGACGTTGGTCAGGGGACTGATGCTGAGTTCATGGTGTGGGATGAAGGCCTAGGTGGGCTCTTCAAGCTTCCAATGGAGTCGCTCAAGCTGCCCGAATCGGCCCGTTTTGCATTCAAGGGTCTTCGCGAGATCCAGGTTGCTGATGGATCGGTGATTAGTGTGGTCCCTGCTTACCAGTTGATCGAAGAAGAGATCATGAAGCAGGATTACGTTCCAGAGCATGTCACTACGGTCTGCGACATCCCAGCAAAGGCTATTCGAGATATTGCGATCCGATTCGCCACCGAGCGGCCCAGTTCAATCATTATCGGGATGGGCATCAATCATCGCCTCCACGGGGATTTAACCATTCGATCCGTAATACTGCTGGCTACTTTGGTAGGTGCGCACGGCAAGCCCGGTGAGTCAGTTTCAATTTATTCTGGTCAACACCACTTTCGACTTGACGTATCGCCGTGGTGGTTCCCAGGCGGAAAACGGCCCAACGGCGTACCTATGCATTATTTCGTCCTTGGTCAACCTACAGGAACGATCAATCCCAAGATCAAATTTCCCAAAGCCGGGTTCAAGGCGCTCTTTGTGAGCCACGCCAATCCGCTTGTTACCGAGTTTAGCGAGCCCCTAAAAGAAGCAATCGATAATTTGGACCTGTTCGTTGTTACCGAGTTTTCAATGACGCCTACATGTGAATATGCTGACGTCGTTCTCCCGGCTCCGACTTTTTGGGAAAAATTGGACTTGGTCGGCACGAGCTGCCATCCCTACCTCCAGATCCAGCAACAAGTGATTCCGCCTCAATACAGCAGCCAAACAGAACTGTGGATTTGTCAGGAGTTGATAAGGCGCGTCGATCCCGAGAAGGCCAAAGAAATGGACTTTACCGAGGAGCAAGCAATCGAAATGATGCTTGCTGGCGGTGGAAAAGAAGTCGAAGGAATCACTCTAGAGCAACTCAAAAAGGGACCGGTACGGCTCAAGGTTCATGATCCTGAATGCGGACTCGACGAACAACTCCACGAGGACAAACTCTTTCCTCCTCGAGCTTATCCGTTCGCAGAAGGCGCCCAACGCGAGTTTCTAAAGACAGGAAGAATGGAATTCTACAAGGAGGAGGACATCTACCAAAAGATGGGCGAAACCATCCCGACCTATCATTGGGCGTTTGAGCATCTTCCCAATTCATCTCAAGAGTTTCCCCTTGCAATTGTTACGCCTCACTCAAAGTGGCGAGTGCACTCAACTCATTGCAACAATCCCCTATTACGAAATGTTAACCGTAAGCCGCTCGTGGAGATTAACCCAAAGGATGCTGCACGTCGCGGCATAAGGGATGGCGATCCGGTCGAAATTTTCAACGATTATGGGCAGTACCAGTTGTGGGCTCTCGTAACGGAGACCATCAAGCCCGGTGTTGTCTGCGTGGATCACGGTTGGTGGGATCGCTATCTAGCTTCGGGCAAGTACCACAGTGTCCACACCTATCAAAAGATCAAGGCGACACACGAAGCTTATTACCTGCCTGCTGTCTATGCTCCTGGACAGCATTGGAAAGACACAAGGGTCGATGTCAGGAGGGTGAACTAAGATGGCTCGCTATTCGATGCTGATCGATCTCACGCGGTGCATTGGATGCGATGCTTGTACACTTGCGTGTAAGCAAGAGAATGGAACGCCTTACGACACGTTTTTTGCCCGGGTTCTGAATGTGGAAAGCGGGAAGTATCCAAATGTAAAGCGGATATACGTGCCAGTCCTCTGTAACCATTGTGATGATCCTGCTTGTCTCAAATCGTGCCCCAATAAGGCGATAGTGCGCCGACAAGATGGGATCGTCTTAGTGGATCAAGAGCGCTGCAAGGGCACAGGTGCCTGCGTCTCCGCTTGCCCATACGGAAACATTATTCTCCATCGTAACGAGGAAGAGTGGTACCTCGATGAGACAGAACGTTACGAAAAGGAATTTGTCAAGAAGCGCCTCAAACAAAATGTTGCCCGCAAGTGTACTTACTGTGCCCACCGAGTCGACCAGGGATTGAACCCGGCATGCGTTGTGGCATGCCCCACTACTGCGCGTATCTTTGGCGATCTAGATGATCCAAATAGTGAAGTGTCTATCTACATTCAGGAACAAGCAGAGCAGACGGGACGCAAACCATTCCATTTACTTGAGGAGGCTGGTACTCAACCCGCTGGATGTTACTTGGCGACAATGGCCGAGCAGGTACCTCACACGATGGGACAAACAGATGGAATTGGCGAAGCCAAAGACTATGAATCGCGGCGGACCGCAAGAGGAAGAAAATGAATTTTAAGACATTGCTTATTTTCTTGATTGTGGGAATCGCTGCAATTGGGAACTCTCAGGGACCTACCAGGAAGGACATATTTGGTACGACTTCGTGTATCGGGTGCCACGGACAAAGTGCTATGGGAGGCTTGGGCCCGCCTCTAGCGCAAGCCAAGCTCAAACTCAAAGATTTTTCAAGCATCGTGCGTACAGGCAAAGGCATGATGCCTGCTATCAAAGAAGGCGAATTGAACGATGCTGATTTGGCAAGCATTTATACAGAAGTTCAAGCAAAACCCTGGGTTCCAGACGAAATCCCCATTGCATACAAAGTGGGGCAATTCTTGTCGCCGAAAAGTGTTTCACACATCTTTCTTGCCGCATTCTTGTTTGCTGCAATCTTCGCAATACGGGGACTTTCATATTGGTTAAAATGCGCCGCAGTGAAGGATCTATTGCCAGCCGTCGGTCAAATGGGATGGTTCAAAGCAGTAGGTACAATTCTAAAATCCTTAGTCGTAGATGGAATTTGTGTAGCATCGCTCTACCAGGCAGATAAAAAGCGATGGCTCTTACACGGGTTGTTGCTTTACGGAATGTGCGGGCTAATTCTTTCTGATGTTCTTATAGCCATTTTCAATCCTCAGCGTGGTCAACTGCCAATGACTAATCCACTTAAGCTGTTACCTGTTCTCAGTGGCTTAGCAATTGCATTAGGCGTGGTGTATGTAATGTATCGCTATAAAAAGGATGATTACATCGATAACGGAGTGACACTTGGCAAGGACTTTCTTTTCCTTAACCTACTGGTCCATGTTGTCGTGAGCGGATTCTTGGTTGTTACCCTAAAGAGATTCGGAGTTAACGATTGGGTAATGACCATTTACATGTATCACCTGGCAGCGGTGTTCTTTCTCATAGTCACTGGACCATTTACACGTTTTCAACACATGTATGTTGTGCCCGCGCTTGCGGCTGTCACTCGGCTAACGGAAGCTGTAGTTGCTAGCGGGGTGGATCTTGGTTTCGAACGGGAGCCCTCGCCCGGCCGCCACCACAAGTCCACAAAAATTGCGGCAGATGTGTTGAAGCATCTCGGCGAAGAAGGGCCTATCGTCATGCGCTACTACCCATAAGGAATTCCATAATGACTAACGACCTTAGTACCAATGACAGTATCGAAATCTCCCGTCGAAAAATGATGGGACTCGTCGTCGGCGTTATCAATCTGGGACTCATCGGCTCAATCGTTGGCCCAATGGTAGGATTTGCCACTGCACCATTGACAGTCAAACGGAAGCAGAGATGGGTAGAGCTTATGGATGAATCCATGATCCAGCCAGGTGAAGTGAAAGAAGTCAATTACAGTATGCGGGTCGTGGATGGCTACCACGAGATCGAGCAAAAATACACTGTTTACCTGCGACGCGGAGAGGAAGATGTGATCTGCATAGATCCTGCATGTACGCACCTCGGCTGCCGAGTCAAATTCCAGTCAGAGCAACATAGGTTTGTTTGCCCGTGCCACGGAGGCGTATTTGATGACCAAGGAAACAACAAATCGGGTCCTCCTCCAAAGCCACTGGAGCGCCATCCTGTCAAAATCGAGGCAGGGAAAATCTGGATTTCTAGAGAGGTCTAATCTATGCGTCAGCAAAAGTTCCGCCCAGAAGACGCTCCGACACTTAGTCCAGAAGTAAAAGTCGATACTCCTCGTGAAGCAACAGCAGAGGAACGACTTCACATTGATAGACCTTCGCTGACTGACTGGCTCGATTTGCGACTTGGCTGGTATGGTTTCGTCCGCAAGAATCTGGATGAGCCGATGCCCGCTGGTGTAGGTTGGTGGCAAACCTTGGGGAATCTGCTCATGACGTTGCTGATCTTCCAGTTTGTAACAGGATTCGCATTGGCAATGTACTATTCGCCGAGCCCGGAAGCAGCTCATGCTAGTGTAAAACACATTACCTACGCAGTGACTTTGGGCTCATTCATTCGCGGATTGCATGCTTGGGGATCGAGCATCATCGTCATTACGGTTGTACTCCACACGTTACGCGTCTTCTTTTGGGGTTCTTATAAGAAGCCCCGTGAAGTTACGTGGATTATTGGTGTGATCATCTTCCAAGTGGTCTTGGGCTTCTCCTTCACCGGGTACTTGCTGCCGTGGGATCAGCGTGCATATTGGGCGACAGTTGTTGGAACTCGAATTGCTGCCACAGTTCCACTGATCGGACATGGGCTTTTGGTGTTCATTCGAGGAGGTGAAGAAGTCGGTGCGCTTACTCTCACCAGGTTCTTCTCTTTTCACGTGATGCTGCTTCCGGCGACGTTACTTGTCTTTAAGTTTCTTCACCTTTATTTAGTGCGTCGGCACCATATCGCTGGGCCGGTCGAACCTGCGAAAGGTGCGCCAGTACCGTTTTATCCCAACCAGCTCTTCAAGGATGCTATCGTTCTCTTGTTCGGAGTCGGCTTATTGATCTTCCTGGCGATTGGATTTCCACCTGCCCTTGAGGCAATCGCAAATCCCACAGGCACAGATTTCAGCCCAAGACCTGAATGGTATTTCCTGGGACTTTACGAACTCTTGAAGATCATGCCCAGCGGATGGGAAGTGGTGGCAACAGTCATCATCCCCACTGGTATCACTATCGGAATGTTTGCGTTGCCATGGCTTGATCGGTCCAAGTCACGGCATCCTGGCAAGCGCCAGTGGGTGATGATGATGGGAATGTTCATCATCCTGCTCATTGGCCTCATGACTCTCAAAGGGATTTTGGAGACACCGCCAGAGCACAAGGCAACGCAAGTCGCCGAAAATACGCAGTTTCATCCGGTTGAGACAGCTGCGCTGACTGAGTGATAGCTTCTTCGGTCATCTGCAGTTCAGCAACAATCTTCTTGCTGGCGGATGAGGCGCATTGGATTCCTTTGGCCCACGATAACGAGGTTGCCGTGGGCCAAGAATGCTAGTCGTCTGTTCGATGACGGACCATTCGTAGAATCACCATATGCATCCACACGAGACAGAATGCGCTCATGGCTGCCAAGAACAGCCAGCAAGAGGTCCAAAGACCAGTTAGTTTTAGCAAGTACCCAAACAAAATGGGACAGAAAAATCCGCCCAAGCCGCCAATCACTCCCACCAGGCCACCCACCACACCCACGTCATGTGGAAAGTAATCCGGAATGTGACGATAAACCGCAGCTTTGCCAACTCCCATCATGATTCCAGCGAGAAAGACGATGCCTGTGAAGACCCAAACATTTGCCTGGAAATAAACGTGAGTGATTCCGCGTGCCAAGAGCTCCTTCTTCTTAACCTTCTGACCCACCTTAACGATAGGCTCTTGCCAGTTGCTGCGCTGAGGCCAAATGATCGAGCCCTCCGATAGCGACGAACCGCTGGAACTGAGTCGATCTGCAAGGTCGCCCTTCGCTGTGGATGCCTTGACTGGATAAGTCTTATCATCAATTTGGATGGCAGAGGCGCCGACGCTAACCACGGTGCCCGCTCGATCTGCCATCACACCTTCTCCTGGGCTAGAAATATCCATCCGTGGCGCGATGACCAGGGCGAACAGCAAGGCACAGCTGCTAAGCACCCAGTACATCGTGGCTCTAGCACCGAACCGGTCGCTTGCCCAGCCTCCGAGTGCTCGGATCAGCCCGCTCGGCAAGCTAAAGATGCTGGCCATGAGTCCGGCTGTAGCCAGCGACATTCCATAGACACTGAGGTAGTAGGGCACGAGCCACTGGCTTAGCGCGACGAAGGCACCGAAAACCAAGAAATAATACACCCCAAACCGCCAGACACGCACATCCTTGAGCGGACGTAGGCGATCAGACATGCTCTTCTGGTTTGTTCCCTCAGGTTTTTTGTTGGTCGTGGTGAGTGCGAACACGATCGTCATCAGCACTAGAGCCGCGCTGTAGAGCAGTGGAAGCGTGCGCCACCCGTTGAGGTTGCGACCACCATCCGTCAAATGCTTGAGTACCAGAGGAGAGGCAAGAGTCGTGATGGCTGATCCAGCATTCCCGATGCCGAATATCCCCAACGCTGTCCCTTGCTTTTCGGCAGACCAGAACACAGACGTATACGCGATTCCAACCGCAAATCCGGTGCCCGCTATGCCAAAAATCAAGCCGCAAACTACAAACTGCCAGAAGGTCGAGGCGAAGGAGGTCAGTGCTGCACCGGCAGCCGCGGACAGCATCACCCCAATGAAAACCGGTTTGCCTCCATAGCGATCGGAAAGAAGTCCAACCGGGAGGCGAAGAATTGAGCCGCTAAACACCGGCATACCAATGAGCCATCCCAATGCTGCCTTGTCGATGGTGAGGATGCGGTTGTCTACCAAAAATGTTGCAAGGACCCCATACATGGTCCACACCGCAAAGCAGACTGTGAATGCAAGGGTGTTCAACGTGAGCACTTTCTTGCCCACAGAGTTGGTTACCATACCAAATAGTCTCACCCTCCGGGCTTTTTGCTCTATGACAGAGGTCATACCTTCACAAAAGAAGTCGATGGTGGGCAAATTTGACGACAAAAAAGCACTAAGGACCTATTCTGGGAATATCCTTCGCCCCGGAGAATTGCGCAAGCCGAAGGACTTATTTTGGCCTTGGCAATCTAGGCGAGAATTCCTCGAATGGCTTCCATATCCAGAATGGAAATCGTTCGATAACCCGCACGTATCCACCCCTTGTTTTGCCACTTTGTGGTGGTTCGAATCACTGTCTCAACACTTGTGGACGCTATCTCGGCGAGACTCTGCCTACTAATTGGCAGGGCCTCATCGGTTTCCACGAATGGCGACCGAAACACCTCATGAACTGAGAGAAGCGCAGCCGCAAGACGAGGTTCGACTGCGCAGGTAGCCATTCCGCCCAAAAAGTCATAGCTCTGAAGAAGGCGGTGCCGTAGTTCTTCCATCGCTGACTTGTAGAGGTTCGGTTCTTTGCGCATTGCCCTTCGCCATACCGATGTCGGTAGCTTGAGATACCATGTGGGAGTTACAGCCGAAGCCGTAAGTGCATATGGCCCTTCCGAAACTGCTGCCAAGATTCCCGCACAGGAACCAGGCCCGACAAGTTCCACTACGACTTCATGAGCATGGGGTGCTCGTCGAGCAAGGCGAATCATTCCATCCGCAACGATTGCTACGAACCGTGCCACCGTGCCGGCTGTCCACAGGATTTCCCCCCGGTCTGCATGGGCGAGATGGCAACCTTCTTCCAAAAGCAAGATTGTTTCATCGGACGCCTGCCGACAAAGCCCGCATGCCCGAATCACCACCTGAAGATCGGGCATGTGAGATCCTAACTCGTCATCTTCGAACCGGTCGTCCATGGACTTTACACCGCTCGCGGCTCAGCAGGGTTTTTCAGCGCTCTTGCGAGCGTAGAACCACCAGTTGATCGCCAGATTGAGGACATAGAAAGCCGTTAGGCCGACAAAGAATGTGCTTGCGTTTGTCCCCTTGCCCATAGCTTTTCCAACCAAGACGCTAAAGAGGAATGGTCCGTAAGCCGCGATTGCTGAAGTCCAGCCGATGACGCCCCCAGCTTGTCGAGGCGGGAAAATCATCGGCATCTGCTTGAATGTGGAGGCGTTGCCAATTCCGGAGAATAGGAATAGCACCAGCATTAGGCCTAAGAATCCTGGGAATTGTTCGATGGACGGCGAAGATACATAAGGCACAATCAGCACGCCCCCAACGATAAGTCCTGCTGCACTCAGCATGGTGACTTTGGCCCCACCGACCTTATCGGCAATTGGTCCAAACAGGGCGCGCACTGCGGCTCCTATCAGTGGGCCCATAAACGCATATTTAAGCGGATCTGGTGCACCTGTAAAACCCCCGAACAACTGCTTGATCAAAAGGGGAAAGACTGCCGAAAGACCACTGAACGACCCAAAAGTCATTACGTATAGTGAGGTCATCAACCATGTGTGCTTTTCCTTGAAGATATCAAGTTGGTCCTTAAGAGTGGCTGTGACAGGAACATCTTTGAGTTTCGCCCAAGCGAGAATTGCCCCGATGAGTATGAATGGAACCCAGATGAACGACGCATTTTGAAGGAAAATCTGGGTTGTTTTCCCTTTGTTCGAAAAGTTCTGGGACGCTCCAACAAGGCTGATTCCGATGATGGCGGGGATGAGAAATTGGGCCACACTCACTCCAAAATTGCCAATGCCGGCTTGTATCCCCAGCGCAGTGCCCTGAAGTCGTTTTGGGAAAAAGTGCGAGGTGCTGGGCATAAATGAACTAAAGTTTCCGCCTCCCAACCCAGCTAAGAACGCCAGAATCATCAAGGTGCCGAAAGTGGTGCTGGATTTCATTACTGCCATGCCCCAGCCAATCGAGGGAATAACTAGAAGCAGCGTGGAGATAGCGACAACTTTCCTAGTTCCAAATATGGGGATCAAGAAGGTGTGGAGAATGCGTAGCGTTCCTGCGGCCAAGCCGGGCATTGCTGTCAGCCAAAAAAGTTGTTCTGGAGGCAGTTTGAACCCGATGCCGCCCAGCTTGACCACTATCGCGCTGACCATGAACCAGGTGGAAAAACTAAGCAGAAGACAAAAGGTGGTGATCCACAGTGTTTGCCAGGCGATTGGCTTGGCAACAGAGTTCCAAAAATCCTCGTCATTAGGACGCCAATCAGTTGTCATGCTATCGTGTTGGATCATCGTTCTCCCAGATATTGCACAGCATTCCGACGGATTAACACAGTCATTTTTGGGACTGGCGTAGCGAAAAAACGCCTGAGTGATGCCGCATATGAGAGTTTTCTCCGCCGACACATGCTGGGAATATGATGAAAGTCATATTGCCGCAAAAAAGGGTCAAGCCTGCCATTAGACTTGCATGTTAGCTTCGTTTGTAGCGCTGGTGAGCATGCACTCTGATCAAGTATGGAAATTGCCCGGCTGAAACATGATTGTCGTCATAGTTCTAGTCGTGCGGTAAATGTCACAACTACTCTATGCCATTTATGATGCCTGTCGCAATTGCAAATCAAATCAAGGACGCCGAGTGGAAGATCTCTGGTGATTACCGGTCCCGCTATGAACGCAGAATCGAAAGAGATTTCACCGGAGCGCATCGGGATAGTGAAGCTAATCTCTTGCAGAGAGCACGTGTGACCTTCGACTGGAAGTCAAAATCCGGAGTATCGGCCACGGCGCAGTATCAGTACGCCCACTCACTGATGTGGCGCCCCACCCTTAACAAGTCCGATGAAAATAGTCAGCTGACTTTGCTGAACGCCAAATCCACCAATTCAGAAGGAGTGTGGACGGTAGGAAGGCAACGAATCAACTTGAATGATGAACGACTGGTTGGATCGTCTGACTGGACCAATGTAGGGCGAAGCTTCGACGCTGTCCGATTTCAATCCAAAAGGTTCTCAGCATTCGCGGCAAAGCTTGGAACTGCCGATGCCCATTCACGCAACGCTCGGTTGATAGGGCTTTCTGCTGATTCCAATCTAGGTTCTACCAATTTCCTGTACAAAGCCGACAATGACGGTTCTGGGGACGTCCGCATCTATACATTGGATCAGGTTGCTCGAGTCAACCTGGGGAAAGGAGTCTTACAGGCAGAAGCTGCTGTGCAGACTGGTCGAAACAAAGGAAAGAACCACAGTGCGTGGGCTTACCACGTCGGCTATGATCTGCCCGTGACTCCAAAATTGAATGTCCTACTTGAGATGAATAGCGCCAGCGGAGGAACATCGGGATCAACAGTGAGGACATTCGATAACCTCTATCCAACAAACCACAAGTTCTTCGGCGTCATGGACCTTATGTCTTGGAAGAACATCAACCATACCATGGTTACTGTGAATTACAAAGCTACAAAGAACATGGATATGAAGGTTCGACTCGCTACCGCTACTCTGCGAGACCCTAAGGACTATTGGTATGCAGCTAATGGAAAGCCCAATACTTCCAACGGCAGTGGGCTAAGAGATCTAACGGGTGTTGCTGGAAGGAACTTGGGAAATGAAGCTGATTTTGAATTGGTGTATCGAAGAACGTCGACCGACACAATTTCGGCCGGTGTTGCCATGTTTCTTCCTGGACACTTTGTAAAGTCTCTTGCGGGCGATGGCAAAACACAAAAATTCTTATACGTTCAGTATGCGGTCCGCTTTTAGCGAGGATTACTTCGATTAATGAAAACTGGAGAAGCTATATCAGCTCGGAGGATTCTTGAGTCAAGCACCGTATTTAACTCTCTTACCGAGGACCAAATTCAGCACCTTGCATCAAGTAGTAAGATAACCCGTGCTGCGAAAGGCGAAACGATTTGGCTTACCCACCAAGATGTTGGATTCTTCGGTCTGGTCGGAGATGGCTTCGTAAAGATGGTTCGCCTGAATTGCTCTGGCCAAGATGTGATACTTGAGATAATGGGTCCCGGACAGCCCTTTGGGCTTTTAGGGGTGATCGACGGTTTAGGTTGTCCCTTAATGGCTTGTGCGCTAACCGATCTCATCTATCTAAGAATCGGCAAAAGTTCTATCTTGGAGGTCTACACGGCAAATCACGTTCTCAAAGATCGGCTGCTAAAGAAAACCGCATTGAGAATGCATCAGAAACTGGACTATATATCCAAGTTGTCGTCGGGTCGAACTGAAGAACGCATTGCTGCTGTGCTCTTCATTCTTGCGGATAGTTATGGTAGGAAGACGGGCAAATCTGTAACGATTGGTGTTCCACTCACACGGCAACAAATTGGTGAAATGGCGGGTACTACTACTGAAACGACCATAAGAATATTCTCCAGGTGGACCAACGATGCTATATTAGAAACGGAGCAGCAGTTTCTTACAATCTTGGACCCAGTCCGGCTGGAAGCAAGGCTAAATGGAAGTGCCTTGGTGTAGCGAGAATGGGAAGTACAACGATATTGTTGCGGAATTAGTGTCAATGTGCAATTTGGAGCACACTCGGATGGTTAGAATACTGCTCAGCTTTACGGTAGGCGGTAGAAATAGGATGTGCGAGAATCCTCCGAAAGTCTGTCCCGCAAAGAGATTCTGAAAAGTTCTACGCTGCTGAATGGGCTCACTGAGGATCAACTTTCTCAGTTGGCAATGAACTCAGTGATTGCATACGCTGAAAAGTCAGAGGTGCTCTGGTTCTCGGGCCAAAAGGTTGATTTCTTTGGAGTGGTAGGTACTGGCTTTGTAAAGATGACCTCGGTTGGACCGAACCACCAAGAAATTACTACGGAAATAATGGGACCTGGCCAAGTGTTTGGATTGTTGGGAGCACTGAACGGTATGGGATGCCCGCAGAGCGCAAAAGCCGTTACGGGATCTTGGTATCTCAAAGTAAACAAGTCTGAATTTCTGCCGCACTATCATAGCAACACTGTTCTAAGAGAACATATTTTTAGAAGAACATCTTATCGTCTTCACCAGGCGTTTGACCTAATTGCCCACCTTTCTGTAGGAACAGTTGAACAGCGCGTCGCTGCTGTTTTGCTAGTCCTCACCAAGTCCTTTGGGCAGGAGAAGGATGGCGGGATTTTGTTGGACGTTCCGCTCACACGTCAGGAAATTTCGGAGTTGGCTGGCACTACGGTCGAATCCACAATTCGAGTCATCAGTAAGTGGCAAAAGCGGGGCTGGGTTGAAACCAACGCTCGCCATATCCTTCTTCGCAGTATCGACAGCATTGTGAACGGGTCCAAGAAGTTATGAGCGATATCATAGAATGCTGAATAGGTGTTTGGGGACAATACTCTCGTGAGCGAGCGACAATTCTATATTGATCCGAGTCGATGTATAGGTTGCAATGCTTGTGTTACTGCATGTGCCGAATGCGACACTCACCCTGGGGTATCGATGATCCACCTAGAGCAGATCGAGCGAGCGGATACGGTACAGACAACTCCCGTGATATGCATGCATTGCGAGGATCCCGCTTGCGCGTTGGTCTGTCCGGCTGATGCTATCAAGAAGACGCCTGATGGCGTAGTGCAGAGCTCGCTTAAGCCACGTTGCATCGGATGCACCAACTGTGTGTTTGCTTGTCCGTTTGGAGTGCCCAAGTATGATACAGCGGTCGACCAAATGATGAAGTGTGATATGTGTTACGATCGCACCTCAATCGGCCTTAAGCCTATGTGCGCCACAGTGTGCCCTTCTGGTGCTTTGTTCTTTGGGACACCGGAGGAACTTGCTGAACAGCGCGCCGGTACTCCCATTAACGAGTTTGTCTTTGGGAAAAAGACTGTGAAGACGAAAGTTCATCTCATGATGCCCTCTGGTACTCAAAGACTCTCCGTGCGAAGCGATGCCGTCGTAAGAAAGTCAGATCTTCTCTCCAGTTCTCGTACTCAGTCGGAGGCGCATCCTTGAGCGATAGATTAAGAGAGGACTTTCCCATTGACTGGGAGGAGGACCATTTCGTAACTCGACGTGAGTTCTTCAAGTTTCTCACGCTCGCCAGCGGCGGAGTTGCTGTAGGGACCGCTGCACTGGCCGCATACGCACAACTTCCTAAGAACCGCCGGCAATTTCAGCCCGCATTTGTGTGCAATGTGGATAAATTGACACCTGGAAGCTCGTTGGCATTCAGCTATCCAAGAGCGCACGACCTGTGTCTTTTGGTTCGGAAAAGTAGCGGAGAATTCGTGGCGTACAGCCGTAGATGTACCCATCTCTCCTGTCCAGTTGAATACGAGAGGCAAAATGGTGAAGAGATACTATATTGCCCTTGTCACCATGGGTCATTTTCTATTGAAGATGGTCGCGTTCTTCAAGGACCTCCACCAAGGCCAATCCCGAGGATAGAGCTCGAAAGGCGAGAGGACGAAATTTGGGCGGTAGGCGCCTACTCGGAGGTGGAATGAGAACTGCAGAACTCCGCAGGAGACACCAAAAGTCTACCGTGGTTGCGGCTTTGGTTCTTTTCCAGCTGTTTCTCTTCCTTATCCAGTTATGGCTATTTGTGGTTGTGCTAGAAAATGCCTTGGAGGGCAAAACGCAAATGCTCAACGCGGCAACATTGTCCAGCATAGTCATATTTGCGATCAACACTTGGATGCTTGCCGGAATCAAACGATTGTTAAAGATGAAATAGAGCTAGTCGATATTCATTCTGCGTTTGACCAAGAGTTCTCTTGCTGGGCTGTGTTCCCACCGGCGCATCTCCAGTACCATGCTTTGTTTCGCAATGGTCTGCGCATCGTTTGCTCCCATTCGCGCTTCAATAGCAGGGAATAGCACACGTTCCTCCCAGCGTATATGGTCTTCCAGAGCAACGCCTAATTCAATAGCGGAACTTGGTAGCCGATGCGAGAGATTTTCGATCTGTTTGTGTTCATTCCGCATCCGCTGTGCCCATTCAGGCTCGCAAAAAGGAAACAGGATACGCTCTTCTTCCTGGAAGTGATCTGAGAGGTCTTGTTTCCACGCTTTGCGAAAGTCGTCTGGCGCGGTGCCTCGATTTTCACGGAGAGCGCGCGCCAAGTGGAGCCCATCGTTATGGTCTCTTGAGAAGGGCTCCAAGGCGGGGTGGCGCTTCATTCTGGAGATTCTGCTTTAGTAATCCGAACGCAAGCTCGCTTGTATTCAGGGATTCCGCTGATCGGGTCAAATGACCGAATCGTAAGGTTGTTTGCCGACCTTCTTCCGGGCCAGTGATAGGGGATAAAAACGGTATCCGGTCGAATGGTGCTCACAACCTTGGTCCTGAGGGTCACCTCGCCCCTGCGGCTAATGACCTTGACCCACTCCTGGTTTTCAACACCAAGTTGAGCTGCCAATTGTGGATGGATTTCGACATAAGGCTCCGGACATAGGTCGAGAAGTCCGCCGATTCTTCGCGTTTGGGTACCGCTCAGATACTGCGAAACGACTCGTCCCGTGGTCAAGACAATTGGATAGTCCACGTCAGGCTCTTCCATCGGCGGGCGATAGGTCACGGCGTTGAATCGGGCTTTTTCATCTGGAGTTTTGAACTTCAGGTCCTCCCACAATCGAGGTGTTCCGGGATGGTCTAGGCTTGGGCAGGGCCAAAATACACCCAATTCGTTTTCAATTCGCTCGTAGGTAATCCCGAAATAGTCCGCAGTACCACCTTTACTGGCCAGTCGAAGTTCGTTGAATATGTCCTCAGAACACTTGAAATGGCTGAAGAACTTATCCCGTCCAAGGCGACGGGCTAACTCCAGGATTATGTCCGTATCCGCCTTGGCTTCTCCCGGAGGATCGACCGCTTTGTTGATCTTGATGACCCGCCCCTCGGCACTGGTACTCGTTCCCTCTTCCTCTTCGTGCAGCGATCCAGCCATCACAATGTCGGCATGGTGAGCCGTTTCGTTCAAAAAGAAGTCGATGGCGGTGTAATGCTCCAATTTCTCCAACGCCTCTCGAGTGAAGTTGGAATCGGGTAGCGACACTAACGGGTTAAAGCAGATGGAAATCAGAGCTTTGATTTGTCCGCTGTGAATCAGTTGGACTATTTCTGGAGCAGTGTGTCCTTTACCCGGAAGTTCTTCGTCGGTGCAACCCCACACTGAGCAGATGTAGGCACGATGGTCAGGATTGGAAATGTCTCGGTTTCCAGGTAGCTGATCGCACTTATGGCCATGTTCTCGCCCGCCCTGTCCATTTCCCTGGCCCGTGATCGTGCCATATCCACACCCTTTTCGCCCGATCCTGCCTGTTGCAAGCACCAAATTAATGCATGACACGACGTTATCCACGCCCTTGGAACTATGTTCGATGCCTCTGGCATGCATCAAAAAGCTGGTCTTCGCCTCGCCCCACATCTGGCCTGCGCGCACGATATCTGCAACTTGGACACCGCTGATCCGGCTGGCGTCTTCAAGAGAGAGCGCAAGAGCGGCCGCCTTGGTTTCTTCCCAGCCGCAAGTGTGCTCATGGATAAATGGCTCGTTCGCATAGCCCTGCTCGATCACGACTCGCAGGATCCCGAGCAACAGCGCTGAATCGGTACCGGGCAGAACCGGTAGGTGCAGGTCACAGGTCCGAGCAATCGGAGTTACTCGCGGATCGATGACGATGAGCTTGGCACCTCGGTCCCTCGCGCGCCAGATGTAATCCGTTGTGATGGGTGAGCACTCGGCAACATTAGTACCGACCAACATGATGACCTCTGCATGAACGATATCATCCCAAGAGTTCGATGCACGGTCTAATCCAAACGCCTTCTTGTTTCCGGCACCCGCGCTGACCATGCACAGGCGTCCGTTGTAGTCCAAATTTGCTGTTTGCAGCCCTAGCCTGGCGAATTTGCCCATGAGGTAGCTCTTCTCGTTAGTGAGAGAAACTCCAGACAAGAGCGCTACGGAGTCCTTGCCAAAACGACTCTGGATGTCCTGCACTGCACGCACAGTGGTGGCAAATGCCTCTTCCCAAGTAATTTGAACAAACCCCTTGCCAGGCACGCTTCGGAGGGGGTGAAGAAGCCTATCCGGATGGCCGCCTTGCAGATACCGTTTGACCCCCTTTGGACACAGCTTGCCCTTGTTGAACGGGAATTCCTCCCATGGTTCAAAGCCTATGACCGCGTTTTTTTTGACCTTGAGTTGAATTCCACATTGCATCCCGCAAAAGCAGCAGTGGGTTTTTACGAGCCTGTCGGGTGCGTCGCGGTCGAGCCAACCTCCTGGAGGCACATATGCAGGGTGCGGCCCAAATTCCTCGACGATCTGCTCAATAGGAACTGGTAGCTTCGCCATACCTCGATCTTGGCTGAAGCTATCGTCAGCAAACGATGATAAGCGTCATAACATGAGGGCCTTGGTAACGAGCTTCCAAACGGCGAGCAGCAGAACCATGGCCAGTGCCACCCGCATGGTGCGAGATGATGTTCGAACAGCTCCAAAATAACTGCCGATCACTGCACCGAACACAGCCACGATGACCAAGGGCCAGAGCTGGATGCTCCTTCCAATCAACTCCATTGGTCGGGAAAGCAGCCCGGCAACCGAGTTGACGAAGATGAAACAAGCCGACACTGCTGCAACTTTATGGGGCCGAGCCCAATTGAGCAGGATCATCAATGGCGAAAGGAATATCCCGCCACCAACACCCACAATTCCACTCACCAGTCCGATGCTGACACCCGCGAGCGTCGCCAAGTGCAACTTCGGCCGCATTGGCTCCAGCTCATCTTGCTTGGGCTGAACAACGAGAGCAAACGCTGCATACATGAGTGTTCCCGCAAGTATCGTGCTCTGAGTGCGACTCTCCATTTGCAGCCTCCCCCCCAGAAAAGCGAAGGGTATGGACCCGAGCATAAACGGCCATGCCAAATTCCAATCGAAGTGGCGCGCCCTCCGAAAAGCGAAGAATGTTATGGCGGATACCACCACATTGAGTTCGAGGGCAGTCGTGGAAGCAAGCTTAGTCGGAATCGAGGTAAATGCCAAAAGGGCTAGGTAGCCGGATGCGCCACCGTGGCCAACCATGCTGTAAGCCGTGGCCACAACGGCTGTTCCAATCCAGAGTACAACATCACCCATGACGGCTGATGAGGGATTGCATTCCCCCTCGGAGAGAATAGACCTCCGAAAAACCAGAGGATCTGAGGTCTGCCACCAGGCGGTAACTGCGGACGCCAGATGCACATATGAAAATCGTCGGTTGATCCCATTTGCGGTCATAACAACCGCTCATCGGGATTCGTTTGTGGGGCAGCGCAAGGCAAGGGGTTTCTGATAGGTCGCGAATATCAACAAGAGCCGCGTGCGGCATTTCATCCGGCGATGACACCTCCCATTGCTCTGGCTGAGCCTCGTCGATTTGATTGCACAGCCGACATAGGCGAGAACGGGTGCGTTGAATGCGATCGATTTGGAGGGACCGAAGGTCCACAAGCGCGAGCGACTCCGTCAAGGTGGCGCTACCCAGGATGCCCTGAATGACCTCAACTGCCTGGCAGGAACCGAGAAAATAGGGCACAACTCCCAGAACACCCAGGTCAGCGCAGGTGCCTACACAGTGGTTGGGTGGGGGATCAGGGAACATGCATTCCAGACACGGCCCGTCGGGAGTAATGGTCAGTATTTGACCTTCGAAGCGATGCACACTTGCGGTAACCAAATTCTTTCTGAGGCTACGACACACGCGGTTCAACAGGAACTTGGTATCGAGGCTATCGGTGCCGTCGACGACCCAATCAAAATTCTCAACAATTTGAAAGGCGTTCGTCTCTGTCAGGACTTCGGGGAAAGGATGACACTGAATGGAGTGTCGCAGGCGTTTTGCCAAGGCCGACGCCCGTTCGACTTTGAGCCTCCCAATATCCGATTGAGCAAAAAGTGTTTGACGGTGGAGATTGGATCCCTCGACCGTGTCTGGGTCCACCAACCCGATCGTGCCAATGCCAGATCCGACAAGGGCGGGCAGCGATCCCGCTGCGAGGCCGCCCACACCCACAAGGAGCACTCGCGCATTCTGGAGCTTGAGTTGTCCCTCTTTGCCGATTTCTGGAAGCCTAATGTGCCTGTCGTAAAGTTCTTCGAATTCCGCAGGTCTTGAGGACTCACCCCCGGAAACCCACTCCGAGGGACGGCCTGCGTAGTTTTCCTTTTTCCAGATGGGAACTCGCCACTTAATCTGGTCCATGATCCATTCGCAGGCCTCAAAAGCTTCCCTCCGGTGAGCTGCAGCCGTCTGGACAATAACCGCAGACTCTCCGATACAGACTCGTCCGACTCGGTGTGTAGCCCGGGCATCTTCAAGTTCAAACTTGGAGATTGCCTCATTGAGGATTGCCTCACCTTGTACGAGAGCCATTTCAGCAAAGACCTCATACTCAAGCGCTTCCACCGCTTGGCCGTCTGCGTGATTTCGCACCTTTCCTTCGAAAGTTGCAAAACCTCCAGCCGCCGGAGAATCGAGTAATTGAGGCGACAGAATCTCGTGGGTAAGAAAAAATCTCATCCACCTGCCACGGGCGGAATAAGCACAATTTCCATACCGTCCTCCAACTGTACGTTTGGCTCCACGAATTCGCTGTTGATCGCTACTCGAATCAGTGCCGACGGCAGCCCCAAACGGTATTTTGCAATGAGCTCATTCACCAACTGCTCAACGGTGGAGCACTGCGTGTGATAGTGCTCTTCTTGCAAGCCACGGCGATCTCGGAGAACCGCAAAGTAACGAATACGTATGGTGATCATAGAGTTCTCTGCCAGGGGAAAGCGAGGAATTCGACTTTTGAACCCTTGGACAAAAAGGGTGCCTCGGATGGAATGATGGCAAGGCCATCAGCTCCGACAAGGCTGAAGTTCGAGTGGGACCCAACAGTTTGCTGAAGTTCTATTTCGCAGTGTTCCGCTACCTTGGCTGGTAAGTACTCCTCGCGACCTGGTTTGCGGCGATGGTCAGAGGCTAGGACCCTCAGACTTTTGTGGAGCGGATGGCCCAGATACTCGGAGATGAAGATTAGGAGCCCGATCCAAGCAGACATTGGATTTCCGGGTAATCCGAACCACGCCTTTCCGTCGCGGCGAGTGCCGAAGACCAGGGGTTTTCCGGGCTTGATCGCCACACCTTGGAATGCAACTTCATAATGAAGATCCCGCATCACTTTCGGTACGAAATCATATGCCCCGGCTGAAACACCTCCGCACGTCACCACGAGATCGTGTTCGTTTGTGGCTGACTGGAGGACCGTTGTGAGTTCCTCGATACTATCGTTGGCGTGATAGCTCGCGGCCGATATTCCCCACTGGCGTAGCGTGGACTGAATGGTGATGGTATTTGAGTTGAAGATTTGGCCGTTCGTTCTCTCGCTCCCAGGTTCGGCAAGCTCGTTTCCTGTGGAAACCACTCCAACTAACGGGGCCCGCTCAACCTGAACCAGAGGAATACCGAGCGCTGCCAAAGCCCCAACGATCGGAGGAGTGATCAAAACCCCCCGGCGCAGAATCGTAGTTCCCTCGGCGACCTCTTCTCCAGATCGGCGAATGTGTGCCCCGCTCGAAACTTCGCCCCTGAGTCGTTGCCCTTCAGCGTTCGCCTGTTCGACTGGGATCACTCCAAACGCGCCATCCGGTACTGGCGCGCCAGTGTAGATTCGTACAGCATCTTTGCACCCAAGACTCCCGACTTCGGAAGTCCCTGCAGGGATCTCTCCGACAATGGTCCAGGGACCCACGGCACCTCCCACGACGAACCCGTCCATTGCCGAGTTGTCGAACGATGGTATCGGCCAATCCGTTGAGTAGTCCTTGCCGAGTATCCGCCCATTGCATTCGGAAAGGGGTAGTTCTATGGTCTCAAGACGGGGGCGTTTGAGACGAATAATGCTCAGAGCTTCGCAACTCCGTATCACGGATGGGGAGTCCCTTTGAGCATATCGATAAAGTGAAGTAGGTTAGGCATGAGTGCGTTCACTGCATCGACACATGCCCTAGGACTCCCAGGGATCGCAACAACAAGCGTATTTCCGATGAGGCCCGCCACTGGACGAGCGAGCATTGCGGTTGGAACCCGATCTTGGCTGTAAGATTGAAACGCTGAGACGACCCCTGGCAACGACCGTTCAAGCAACGGTGTAACGGCCTCAAATGTGATATCTCGAGGACCAATTCCCGTGCCCCCCGTGACGAAAACCATGTCAATTCCTGCCGTGACCCTGCTTGTGATCGCGTCGCGGAGCTTCTCCACGTCATCTGCAACAATGGCGACTTCAACTTCTAACGCCCCGTTTGCTTGCAGAACTTCTTGGAGGATGGGGCCGCTTTGGTCAGCATAGGTCCCAGTGCTGGCGCGGTCGGATACTACGATAACCTTGGCAAGCCAACCGGATCGGTGGGGAAGATCAGACTTGCCGCCACGCTTTTCCAGCAGATGAATCGAGCCAATTTCCATTGACTCATCGATCATCTTCAGCATGTCGTATAGGGTGATCACAGATGCAGCTGCCGCAGTAATCGCTTCCATTTCCACTCCGGTCTTGGCAACTGAAGTAATCGACACTTCAACGATGATACGGTCGGGTTCAAAACTAAAGTCCACTCCCACGAATTCAATCGGGATGTTGTGGCAATACGGAATCCACTCTGTCGTTTTCTTCGCCGCTTGTACCGCTGCGACTCGAGCTACTGGAACAGGGTCGCCTTTGGGTGTGTCTCCAGCCTGCACCCGTGCCACAGTTTCGGCCGATGCGATCAGCACTGCTTGAGCCCGCGCAGTTCTCAAGGTTGAAAACTTGTGTGAAATGTCTCTCATCCGCCGATTTGCACCATCGTTAAGTGATCGCGCTGTGCCCAATCTCGCATCGGTGGATGGCCCGCCCACTTACCTGCGAGGCAGGTTGCAACCGCCTGTTCAAGTTCGTCATCAGTACCGTTGTATCGTAGAATATCGCGCAGGGATACCGCTGGAGGCAGAAAGAGACAGGATTTTAGCTCGCCATCGGCAGTAAGTCTCAGTCGGCTGCATCCTCCGCAGAAGCTCTCGGTGACACTTGAAACAAATGCAATTCTCCCTGCTGATCCAGGTATTGAATACTCACGAGCGACATCCGATGGATATCCATCGAGGGCTTGTAATTGAAATTCCTTCCCGATAATCTCTCGAATCTTGGACGAACTTAGTACGCTGCAACTCGACCAATTATTGTTCAAGAAAGGCATAAATTCAATAAATCGAACGGTAATGCACTTTGATGACGCAAAGTGAACAAAATCGATAATTTCATCATCGTTAACCCCTGGCATCATCACGACATTGACCTTGGTCGGTATATCATGTGCTTGCGAAAATTCAATACCTTTCAACACAAGTTCTAATTCCGATCTTCTTGTAATAGCTTCAAATCGGTCTGCTCTTAAAGTATCTAAGCTAACGTTGATTGAGCTCAGACCAGCCTCCTTTAGGAAAGGGGCGTCTTTCGAAAGTCGACTGCCATTTGTGGTTAGTGCAAGTTCCTCAATAGCTGGGTTGGTCCTTAACTCTCTAATGAGATCGATGTACCCATGCCGTATTGTGGGCTCACCGCCAGTGATGCGCAACTTCCGAACTCCCTTCTTCGCAAAGAAGGTCACTAGTTGAACGATTTCTTCAAAAGTAAGGATCTCGTCTCTCGGTTTCCACTTGACTCCCTTCTCCGGCATACAATAGGTACACCTAAAGTTGCAGCGATCAGTGATCGAGATCCTGAGATAGTCGTGAAACCGTCCGAAGCGATCCACAAGGCAGGTCTTCGACGCACCAGATTGCGGGTCTGTCGCCTGAGTTGGAGGACATTCTGCTGTGGAACCGACTCGCACATCGTATTTTGGACTGCGCGCGGAATTCAGCAACATGATAAGCGTCATATTGTCGTCGGAAGTTATTGCGGGTATTTTGCCAACTCCGGGCAATCCTGGTTCCAAGCCCAACACCTTATGATTAGGATCATAGTTTGTTAACCTGGTGGTGTTCAATATTCAAGGTAGATGCAATATCGACAAAGGGACCTTGTTCCAATCCCTGTGCGACCTTCCGTGACATCGAGCTCTCTTCCAAAATCCCGAGCTGAGACACGAGTTTACAAACCATTTTTTGTTGCCGGTATTGTTACTGTTTTGACTGTGGGTTGCCTGTTGGGTGCATTTGCACTCTTTGGGATATCAGTCAAAGCAAACTACCTTGAATCAAGTTGGAGCCCATACGTGCTGGCCCATGCTAATTCGCAACTGTTCGGGTGGGTCGGGTTCTTTATCATGGGATTTGCGTTGCAGCAACACGGCACGACGCGAGAACGATCCAACCAATTCCACCGTTTGGCCCATTGGACTTTGGGATTGATGGGCGCTGGGATCGTTTTGAGGTTTTTTGCTGAGCCGGCTGCTCAGGTTGACTCAGGAAGGTGGGTGTGGCTTGGAGTTGTTGCCGGTGTGCTGCAGGCTATCTCCGCTGGACTCTTCCTCTATAATTCTGGTGCGAATCGGTTTCCGAAAGGCGAGCCATTGACTTGGCCAACTGCATTTGTTCTAAGTTCTTGTGCGCTGCTCATGCTTGTGGCTCTGGCGGAACCCTATGTTTTCCTGATGAGCCATCAGCGATCTCCGGAATCCTCCATCATGTTTGTGGCTGAGTGGTTCTCTCCCCTCCGCGATATCCAATTTCTGGGCTTCGTGGCAATGATGATCTTCGGGGTCGCTGCGAGCAAGTTTCCCGGATGTCTGGGATTTCGTGCTGCGCACAAAGGCTGGGGGCTGGCAGCATTCGGCCTCTGGATCACTGGCTTGATTACGCGTGTTTTGGGTTGGGTTCTGTTTTTCAGGGGACGATTGGAACCTGGAACCGATTTCCCTTACCGGTTGGGAGGCTTCATGCTTCTCTGCGGGGCAGCCTGTATGATCCAGAGCCTAGGAGTATTCGAGCCGCCCCGTGCTGCAAACCCTAGCCAGAAGTTCATAAAGTCAGCGTTTGGATGGCTACTGATCGCAGGACTCCTGCTGGCATTCGAGACTGTCCATCTCAACAAGATCGCCGCGCCCTTCTCTCACGCCTACACAGGCGCGATCCGACATGCGGTAACAGTCGGCTTTATTTCGCAGATGATTATCGGCGTGAGCTACCATCTCGTCACCCGGATGCTCATGCTCAACGAAAATCGCATCCCACAGCTATGGAGCGTGTTTTGGCTGCTGAATATCGGCAATTGCTGCCGGGTTGCACTTGAAGTATGGACTGATTACACCAGGACTGCTTTTGCACCGATGGGCTTCACTGGCTTCGTGGAACTCATCGGTTTAGGGATTTGGGCGTGGGTAATGATCGGCTACATCAGAACTCGTAGCATCAGCCTTGCTGCATCTTGCTAATATTCATAGTTCTTCCAGAAGCAGGATCCTTAGGTCTTCGCGCGTGTTGACACCCATCACCGATCTCGGATCAATTCCGCGTTCCACAAGTGTTGTTTCGGTCGCGATCCTGGCTTGCAAGCAGTCGATCCACTCCATCACACGGCTAAGGCCCGAGTTACGAAGGTGGCTCCAAGCTGAACTCCGATAGAGTGCGCATAGGGGTTGGAGCTTTCCCGAAATGGACGGAATAACGGCCTCGCCTTCGCCGAGAATCGACAAGAACTTGTCAGGAGTTTTAGGATCGAACAGCGGCACATCGCAGGAAAGCACGAAAACGAGATCTCGTGCGGGTTGAAACTTCTTGAGGGCTACTATCGGTCCTTGGAAATCGCCCTCGTCTTGCAAGAAATCAAACCCAGAAATAGGATCACGGCCCAGTACTGTCACGGGCCAGTTCGCTTCTGAGAGTCCTCTTGCTAGCACGGGACCCAGGGGCCCGTTCCCGGCGTCGAGAGAAGCTTTGTCGGTTCCCATTCTGCGACTTGCTCCTCCGGTAAGAAGCACAGCCTCGCGTCCATTCTTGGGCGATTCACTCATATGATCGGTGTCATAGCGGCTGTCCATGCGCAACATCCATACTCTAAAATATGGCACGACTCCCCAAGCGGTATGTGCGATTTTTTGAGCGATTCCCCACGGTAGGTACGGCTTATGAAGCGTATGGCGAAGCCGTGGCTGCTGCTGGGCCGCTTGATGAAAAGACCCGTTGCTTGGTCAAGCTTGCCATGTCGATTTCCGCTAGGATGGAGGGAGGCGCAAAAAGCCACGCTCACAAGGCTCTTGAAGCTGGCGCTTCTCCAGAAGAAATTCGTCACGTGGCGCTCCTCGCAGCTCCCACCATCGGTTTTCCGAATATGATGGCTGGCCTCAGTTGGGTGGATGAGATTTTGGACGGAATTGAGTCGTGAAAGCGGTTTACCCTGCGCACCCTGTCCGAAACGCACTGACCGGTGGCCTTGTTGCGTCTTTCGGGTTGGCTGCAGCCATCTATTTCGGATCAGGCGGGCTCACCCGCTTTGATTCACCTCTTGCAGCGTATGCCGCGGCAACGGTTTTTGCCGCATTCGCTTTCTCCTATCGATACCTGATGTGGATTCAGCGTCCGGCGACCTGGCTCTATTTTCGAGCTTCGTGGGCTTTGTTCTTCCGCCCAAGATGTCTGGTTCGCAATCTACTCAAGCTCGTCGTCTTGCTTTGGAACAACATTGTCATCCAGAAGTTCATTGGTAAGCGGAGCCATACTCGCTGGATTGCGCATATGGGTATGGCTTGGGGATGCCTGTTGGCTTTCGCAATTACATTTCCGTTGAGTTGGGGATGGGTTCAGTTTGGCGTAGCTCCCGACGGATACCGCTATCAAGTGGAATTTATGAGCATGCCGCAGTTCTCGTTCGACCCAAATGGACCCATCGGGTGGCTGTTCTTTAACGGATTGAATATCAGTGCAACCTTAGTCTTGGTTGGAATCGGCTTCGCGATGCATCGCCGCGTTTTCAGCCATGGGGCACACGCCGTGCAGTCCATCGAAAACGACTTGGTTCCGCTCTTGCTTCTCTTTTCAGTCTCGATCACTGGGCTGATGATCACGGCCAGCTATCGAGTGATGGGCGGAGCGAACTTTAGCTTTGTTTCTCTTTTGCACGCTTTCTTTGTCATTCTGTTGCTGTTGTGGATGCCGTTTGGCAAGCTGTTTCACGTAATCCAACGGCCGGCCCAATTAGGAGTCGCGTACTACAAGGAAGCCGGAAGCCAGGGACCCATGGCGGTTTGCGTACGGAGTGGAAGGGAATACCAGTCGCAAATGCACCACGACGATCTAGTAGAGATCATGAAGCAGGTGGATATCGATTTCGGTGGGCACCAGAATCTCTCGCCGGAAGAAAAGCGAAAGTTGGTCGCCCTCAATCAACTTGAGAGCATGGTGGGTAGGTCATTCATAGGATAAGAAGTGATACTCACGGTCTGCTCATCGTTGTGAGTCTACGGTCCGAGTTCGTTAAGGCAGCCGCACGTTGAACACAAAACCCGTGCGGTTGCTGAAGGCATTTCAAATTTCTAACGGTAGGTCTGACACACTGGTCACGGAGAGCTCGGTAACCCAATGACTGGGTAGTGGCTGTCGAATTCGAAGGTGAGTAAATGGCCAGAGTCCTCACAGAATCCAAGAAGCCGCACGTATCTTTGGTAGAAAGATGCTCAGGCAAGATCTAGTTAGAGTTGGCCTTGTCGAACTTGAGTGTGTAAGCCAGTACTACCGTGGGGATCGGCCACGAAGAATGTAGTGGCGGTTCTTTGGGTGCTGGTCTCTCCAAGGTCTCTCCGACGCGGTGGAAAGTGGCGGAGCACTAGGTTCAATGGTGGACCGGTACCCAGCGTCGTTGAACCTGAAAAATTTCAGTCCTAAGGAGGGCGTCGGGGGTTCGAGTCCCTCCGGGGCCGCCAAGATTTGAGCCAGTCCCCGTTGGAGACACGGGCTCCACAACCTCGAATTCCAATCCGAGCTTGATACAAACTCCGTTGGTTCGATCATTGGTTCTCCACGCAGTGAGCCCACCGTCATTTGTGGCAATCCTCCGTTGCAAAGCTGGTCACTATTACTGCGCCTAGACACCGATAAGAGGTGTGAAGCACTTATATTCCACATTCCCTCGACTGCGACTTGTCGCCGTAGGAGTTCTCTTCATGGCAGCTGGGTCTACACTGGCAAGCGACCGATACATCCTGATCAATGGCGTTGCTTCAAACTCAATTGGCCGTTATGATCTCCAGACAGGGCACTTGGAGCGGTTCATTAATGTTGCGACACAAGGTGGTCACAACAATGCCCTAGCAATTACTAAGAGTGGCAATATCCTGGTAGGAGCAGATGTTCAAGGTGGCAAAGTATTTGAGTACAGTGGCCTGACCGGAGCACTTATCAGGACTGTTTGCAGTACAGATACTGTTCCCCACGGCATAGCTCAAGGCTCGGATGGAAATATTTACGTTGGTGCACACTCCACAAATTCTATAAAGAAATACAACTTTGCGACCGGAGCGCTGATGCAGACAATTGTGACTTCGGGACAATTGGGCCTTAATGGCTGTCGAGACCTGAGATTTAATTCCGCTGGCGATCTCTTTTATGTCGGCGCACAAAGCGAGAAGATCTACAAAATTCCAAATGGCGGGAGTCCAACCGTCTTTGCCAGCTTCACAGGTGATCCGAGCACGATCGATTTTGGCTTTGATGGCAATATCTACGCAGCGGGTCTCTGGAACTCTGTCATTAAGCGTTACAGCTCTTCGGGAACTCCACTGAGCGATTTCGGATCTGGCTTTTCAGCACCACGCGGCTTGGCCTTCAACGAGTGGAATGGAGTTCAGAGCCTATTTATTAGCGAAAATGCCACCAACATGGTCAAGCGATATTCGACTACAGGAACTCTCTTGGGGTCATTTAATACGGCCTCGGTTGGTGTCAGCGATTTGTCGTTCTTGCGGAGCTATACACCCGTTCCTGAGCCCACCAGTATTGCCATCGTGGGATTGGGAAGCCTGCTTCTTGCTCGGCGTCGAAGCTTTGAGTCCAAGAATTCAAGGAAATAAATGTCGTGTCTCGGGGCTGTTCGGTTAAGCTGCGGTTCAGGGGTTGATCACGGGGACCAGCTTTAGAATCTCAGTCGATTGGATGCTGAATGGGATTCACAAAAACGTTGACGCATTTGTGCGACAGTAATGAACGACTTGTCACTTGAGATCATTGAAAGGTTTTCCCAACCTCCAGCAATAGCGCAGGAGGTTATTGACCTTTATAATCGGGGTTATATCGATGACGAACTAGGCCTTGGTGAAAGGATTGCGATCCCTTTTGATATCAGAACCTATGACTTCTTTGTCCATCCGGTTTGGAGTCGGCCAGAGATTGCTTTCCGCAGCATTTCGGCCAGTCTATACAGTATTGCTACGGGACTCGAAGTCGGACAATACGAAGCAAATCTAAGTAATCCTAGTTTAGAAGCCGCGTTGGCATATCTAGGTAATCACGTGAAGGATCCGCCATATCCAGCGCTTTTTGCAGGGGAATCTGCTGAATATCGTGAAGCATATGAGTACTTACTCTCGCCAAGTTATCTCGGTAAGTTGTATTCGTTTATGTGCGATGAGCAAGTCGAGATCTGCAGTAAGGTTCTGTTCGAGTGCTTGCATTCCGGCAGTGAACAGTTTCGGTTAAGCGCAAAGCTGTTCTACGACTCATTTTGGACCAAGTTTGAGGCAGGAGAAGTAAGGGACTTTTCGCCATGGGAGCTCAGTGACGAGGATATTTGGCCCGGGCCGAAAAACAGGCAGAGTAGGTAGTGGGACTAAAGGGCGAGTGTGATCTTGTCGACTGCGCCGGAATTTAGCGGCAAGCGCACCAAGTTCTGTCAGTGATTCCAGCAAGTCGACAAGGGAGTCGTCCTTGGTTACCGCATTCGCAATAGGCGCAACGAGGCCTTGGCACCCAGGTACTCAAAAACCTTTTCCAAGGATCATCCGCTGCATGATGCTTGGCTTGTCCCTTCACTTCACATCATTCCAGTAC
Source organism: Armatimonadota bacterium (assembly GCA_018268255.1). Lineage (GTDB taxonomy): Bacteria > Armatimonadota > Fimbriimonadia > Fimbriimonadales > Fimbriimonadaceae > UBA2391. Next base: position 31,938 of record JAFDWX010000003.1, read on the forward strand.
CGCACTCTCTGAGGCCAGCAATTACACCTGAAAAGGAATGGTCCAATGGGCCTATTTGTGTAAGTCAAAGCAAGATCTATGTTATAATGCCCAGTCAATATCCACTGCTTGGAGAAAATTGAAATGAAAGGCTTGAAAACAAATTTGTGTGCCTTAGCACTGCTTTCTGGGTTGACGCTTGCGCAAGCACAGACGATCACAGCGAGATCATCGACGCTCAACTACTTTGCGACTTACGGACATGGTGGCGACGTGGTGAAGAATCCATCCGATTCTCTCACTGCTACGGACCTTCTTCAGTCAGATTCGAAGGGCCTCGCACTCTCCGACGTACAGAATGGAACCTACCTCTCTGGTCAATACTTCACCTCGGTAGATGTCTCGTTGAATCATAGCTATCAGGTCTCCGGCCCCGTCAGCAACTTTTCAAGGATCGATGCTCAACTGCATTCATCCTTCGTGACTTCTGCCTCCGGTGCTGCAGGCGCGGGATCGGGGGGTCAAAGTGTACAGCCGGGTAACGAGTTGCTCCTGGACTTCACGACCGCCGGCTTCCGCTACGAATTCCTCGGATCATCGACTTATCAATCAACGGGCGCGAATGTTCCCCATTCCAAAGCCGAGTTGCTTAAGTGGAACGGAAGTAACTGGAGTTTCTTGGAGTCGACCATTTTTAGTAATGGTCTCGTGCGCACGGGCACTTTGGGTGCGGGCACCTACAGGTTGCTGGTCTGGGGCGAAACCAAGTCTTTGAACTCAACAGCGTTTGCCAATACGACCCTTGTTTTCAAGAATTTGGATGCTGTGCCCGAACCAGCCACCTTGGCCATTCTGGGTGCGTCGCTCAGCTTCGTTCTTCGCAAAAAACGACGATGATTCGATTTCTGCCGGAATCGGTGGGGCGGAATGTGAGCCCTGCCGATTCCGAGCAGTCGTTCCATGTCTAGAACCCGGTGTGCCAATCGTGGTCGCCGTACAGAGTTTGGATGTACTCGATTTGAGCGATGTGGCCGAGCGTATGGTTGGCTCCGGCTCGGATGTAGAACCGCAGAGGCGCCTCCCCTAAGCCAAACGGTAACGGAGCGAGGCGGTCGAGGTCAGAGTCGCTTAAGCTATCCAAAAAGGCGACATAAGAGGCTGAATTCCTTTCCCATTCGGCACGAACTTGCTCCTTGGACTCTAACTTCTCATCACGCGCACGAAAGCTTGCGTCAGCCTCACGGCTTGTCGGCACGGCAAAAGGCATACCTTGCATTTGCGAAACAATGTGCGATAAGGCATCCGCCGCATGAGCTGCAATTTCCAGAATGGATCGCGCATGGTCACTGGGGCGCCAACGCAGTTTTTCATCGGGAGTCGCATCTAGCAGAGCCAGAATCCTGTCTCTGGCCTGAAGCAAATCAGCGCGGGCAGAATCGATGGGTGTCATGTCTCTCGATTATCTCCTTCTTGGCCGAGGCAGTGCTCACGGTGCCGATTGCCATAGAGCAACCTTGCTGAAAGAACCGCTCTAATCGGCTAAAACGGTGGAGTTGCTCCCACAATCTGCTACGGGACGGTTTCGGGTAGATTCTCGATTTCAGAAATCTACGATTTCATTCCGAAGGAGCAACATGAGTCAGCACGATGAGCGGATCGCAAAGATGGTTTTTCGAACGGTTTATCCTCATTACGTTACAAAAGTGGTGAGCAAAGGACGAACCAAAGATGAACTCCACGAGGTGATCCGATGGCTCACCGGTTTCTCTGAATCCGAACTGGAGCACTATGTGCAATCGGACGCCACATTCGAGCAGTTTTTTGACGCAGCAACACTCAACCCAAATGCGAATTTGATCACAGGCACCATTTGCGGCTATCGGATCGAAGAAATCGAGAATCCGCTTACCAAAAAAACGCGATACTTGGATAAACTTGTGGACGAGTTAGCAAAAGGCAGAAAGATGGAGAAAATCCTCCGCACTCCTTAAAAATCGGCAACAGTGCCATCAGCACCCAACCAATTATCACTTAACTGCTTGGTAGATTCGCACATAGTCTATTTCATAACGTTGTGGAAAGGCTTCCGCATCAATTCCTTTCTCGCCGCCCCAGGTACCCCCAATCGCTAGATTCAGAAGCAAATACATCTTGCGATCAAAGCTCCATTTCGACGGTCCCTCGTAAGGAAATGTGAAGTACGCCTTATCATCGACAAAGAACACGAGCTTCTCTTTCGACCACTCCATCGCGTAGGTGTGAAACTCATCGCCATAGGTTGGCAACTTCATCGTTCCCCCTTTGCTCCAGAATCCGCCGCCATCTTTGGCTTGGTGTACTGTCGCGTGGATCTGCGTCGGATTGTGGGCGACATGCTCCATGATGTCGATTTCGCCGCATCGGGGCCAACTGACTTCGGGCCGATCCTCTCCCATCATCCAAATCGCGGGCCAAGTGCCAAGTGCCTTAGGCAATTTCGCGGAAACTTCCACGCGGCCATATTGAAAGGTAAATTTGCCGAGAGTGTTGATACTTCCGCTTGTGTATTCGGCCCCTTCGAACGGCTCTTTTCGAGCTTCGATGATCAAACGGCTGTTCTCACATCGAACATTTTCTTTGCGAGCCTTGGTGTAGTACTGGGATTCCTTGTTGCGGATCAAGCCGACTTCGTAGCCCCATTTCTTCGGGTCTGGCAACCCTCTGCCGTTGAATTCATCCGACCAGACCAACTTCCATCCTGCGGGAGCAGCCAGAACCGATACGAGCGCCAGGGTAAGCATAAACTAAACATACCGCAGGGGCCGATTAGGCCGACGGTTCGAGGGAGGCTGGACGTTCCCAGCGATTCCAGCCAATGAGCATCAGGGCTGCCGCAAGACTGGTCGCTGCACCCAAGTAAAACGGTGCGGCGGGTGCAACCTTTGCGTAAAGAAATCCTGCCAACAGGCTCGCTGGCAGGGCGGCCAAACCGACCAGCATGTGGAATGCGCCGAGTTCGGCTCCTCGCCGATCCGGATGCGCCAGATCAGCAGCAAAGGCTCTTTGGACCCCCTGGGTACATGTGTAGTAAAGGCCATAGACCACGAACAATGGCCACACGGCGATCGGGCTCGGCATCCAAGCAAAGCCCAAATAGACGATCGCAAAGGTTGCATACCCAAAGGCGATCATGGGGCGACGTCCTACTCGATCCGACAGCGACCCCACTGCATAGCCCAAACAAGCCTCAACCACGTTGAAAAAGGCGTATAGCAGCAGCAAGGATTCCGCAGCAAAACCATTGCCCTGGGCTCTCAAGAGAAGGAACGCATCTGACGAATTGCCGATGGAAAAGATGGTCAGAACCAGTAGGAATCGCTTGTAGGAAGGATCCAATCCCGCCCAAGTGAATGCCTTCTTGGGTTCCGCAGGTGGGTTCTCCCCAGGCTTCTTCGCGCGCTCGCGCACGAAGAGTACAAGCAGCAGCACGCCGATGAGCGCGGGGATGAATGCCAAGAAGTACAGGGATCGGAAGGCATCTGGATAGGCTCTCAGGAACGCGTAGCCGCACAGCGGTCCCAAAACCGCACCGGCTGTATCGAGCGATCGATGTAATCCGAACGCCCGACCGCGCTGATCGGGTGTCGAGGCTTCTGCGATGAGAGCGTCGCGTGGCGCAGATCGAATGCCCTTTCCCGCGCGATCTAGGAGCCTCGCCGCAAACATTGCTCCCCATGGCCCAGCCAGACCAATGATCGGTTTGGAGACTGCCGCCATGGAGTAGCCCAGCACCGTCAATGGCTTCCTCGCGCCAAGACGATCCGATTTCGCCCCGGAATACAACTTTAGAAGGCTAGCAGTAGCCTCAGCGGCACCCTCCACCAAGCCCAAAACCCAGGCAGGTGCACCCAAAACTCGAGTGAGAAAGACCGGGTTGACCGGATACACCATCTCGCTGGAGACATCGGTGAAGAGGCTCACCAGACCCAAAGTCCGCACCGTCGTGCTCAGCGGGGCTGGAGGTTCAGTACTGCCATGCTCGGCGGGTTCCGCCATCAACGCCATTATGCCCGGATCGCCTCAAAATGCGTTCTACCGCCGGTCTAGCAGGAAACGATCCAGTTTGTCGAATGTTCCTGCAAGGCCCTGCTCCAGGCTTCCCGTCTCGCAAAGCTCCTTAAAGAACTCAATTTCCGCTTCCGTTGCCCCAAATGGTTCCGCCCTGAGAACAAGTTTTGTTCGATCGCCCAGGTCAGTGAAGGTTGCCAAGTTATGAATTTCCAGCGGGCACAAATCGCTGAAAGGAGCTCGACTGATTCCACAGCTCTCATTTGAAAAAGAGTTCAGCCACGCAATCTGGTTGGGTTCGACGATGGACAGGTAGTTGAATCTGCCCCATACCGGGGGCTCCTCGCCAAATGACATTGCGTAATGGAAAAAGCCCCCAGCGCGAAACTCCAAGCTCTTGCCGAAAACCGTGCAGCCGCTTGGCCCCCACCATTGCGCAAGATCGCTTAGAGTGCTCCACGCCCGCCATATCCTCTCCCGCGATGCAGAAAATTCTCGTTCGAAAGTGTATTGATCAGTATTCACAGTTGCTCCTCGATTGGTGAGTTCTGGCGTTCATCCTGGAGCAGGTGATCCAGCCGGTCAAAGCTATCGGTGTACAGCGACGCGTAGCGCTTTATCCACAATTCCGCCTCTTGGAGGGGAACCGGGTTAAGTTGAACCATTCGGTACTGTGCTTTCGGCGTACGCATCACCAGTCCAGCCCGCTCCAGGACCTTAAGATGTTTCGAAACGGTCGGCTGCTTGTGCCGAGTCAAGGCGACAAGCGCATTGACTGTGGTCTCGCCTTCTCCCAATCGGGCGAGCATAGCCCGACGAGTTCCATCGGCCAAGGCCCCAAAGACCAGATCCAGATTTGACATCGAACTCATATTCCATTATGGCTATATAGCCAAATAGGAGTATAAAGCACTGATTTCCGAGAAGCAAGTTGAAAATGAGCTTTGTGCCTAAATTCGCAAAGATAAGGCCAAAGCGTCGATTGAGTCCCCGAAGTACTATGAAAATGTGATTGCCAGCATCATTTTGATGGGGATTTCTTTTGCTTCTGTCGTCAACATCGCCGATTACGGCGCAACACCAAACTCCCGTATGGATGCAACTGCGGCGGTTGCGAGTGCAATCCAGGCACTTAAGCCAGGCGGAGTTCTGCGGTTCCCGGCAGGCGAGTTTCATTTCTTTCGGAACAACGCTCAAGAACGCGAGCTATACCTATCGAATACGGATGTCTCCAATCCGAGACGAGTGGCCATCGCATTGGAGAATCTCCGAGACATTCAGGTCCAAGGCACATCCGATACTCGGCTTGTGTTTCACGGCCGCGTCATGCCGTTTCTCATCGATCACTGCCGGAACATTTCGCTCAAGAATTTGCAGATCGACTGGGAGCGGCCCCTCATGTCGCAATTTGACGTGATTGCGAGCGACCCGCAGGGCGTAACACTCCGAACGGACACCAAGGAGTTTCCCTACGCAGTCCGCAACGGCAAGCTGGTGTTTCTGGTCGAGGACGAAGAACGTCGCAACGCATCGTGGATGGAATTCGACCCTGTAACCCGAGGAGTCGCGTACAACACGGGCGACCGGGGGTGTATGGGAGGTGATGCGGGGTCGGCGAAGGGCTCCGAAATCGCTCCGGGCACCATTCGCCTGGATTATCCAGCGAACAACAACCGCCCCAAGATCGGCCATAAATTGATCGCGCGCCACGGAATCAGGGATCATGCAGGAACATTCATCCAAGAGTCCCAGGGTATCCGCATCGAAAACGTGGCCTATCGGCACACTTCCGGCTTGGGTGTTCTTGCCCAAAGAAGCGAAGACCTTACCTTTCGGCAGGTCGAATTCAAGCCAGATCGGAGTAGCAAGAGACTCTTTTCGGGGCACGATGATGGGTTCCACATTTCCAATTGCAAGGGGCAGGTGACCATCGAAAACTGCACATTTGAAGGGCTCATGGATGACCCAATCAATGTGCATGGAACCTCTGTGCGGGCGATTCGCCAAGAGAATTCTCGCACCTGGCTCATTCGGTTCATGCACCACCAGTCGCAGGGATTTCCATTTGGCGATGTCGGGGACACCGTTTCATTTGTGTCCGGCCCGACGATGGAGTCGTTCGGACGAGCCAAAATCGCCAAAATCGACCGACTGACCACAGCAGAAGCTCGAATCACGTTTGACCGCGAAACTCCTAAGGAATTCCGGGAAGGCGATGCGGTGGAGAACCTCACGTGGACACCGGAAGCCACGATACGTAACAACACGTTTGGCACCGTGCGCGCCCGCGGTTTGCTGATTTCCACTCCGCGCAAAGTGAAGATCGAGGGCAATTTGTTCAAATCCAGCGGATCGGCGATCCTGATCGCGGGCGACGCCAACGGCTGGTACGAATCGGGCGCGGTAACCGACGTACTCATCCAGAAGAATCTATTTGAGAATTGCCTTACCAGCGACTACCAGTTCTGCGAGGGGATCATCTCGATCGATCCGGAAATCCCCAAGGAGGGCGGCCCAGCATTCCACCGTAACATTCGAATTCTCGACAACACCTTCCTCACGTTCCAAAACTCTGTCCTGTGGGCAAAGTCTGTGGACGGGTTGGAGTTTTCTCGGAATCGAATCAAGGGATCCAGATCTTACGTGCCGTGGCATCCAACCAAGGAGGGATTCACATTCATTGATTGCCAAAATGTGCGAGTTACCGGAAACCAAATTGAGTCAGGCTTTGGTGGTCGGGCAGTTTCAGTAATCCGAGGCAAGCCCAAGACGATCAAGGTCCAGGATTGGAACTGATTGCTGGGCAACGTGCAAAAATGGACCTATGCCTGTGCTTCTGCCAGTCGCCTTCCTAAACTCTCCGCCGCGTTCTGATTTGCACGTTTCGGGCGAATATCGCGTCCGGTTTGAACGCAGGACGGATAAGGATTTCAAACGCTCATCGCGAGACAATGGCTCCAACTTATTGCAGCGAGCACGGGTGACGCTTGATTGGAGAGCAAGCGAGAGCATCACGGGCACCGTTCAATATCAATACGCACACAACACCTTTTGGAAGAACGCGGGAAATGGCTCCGATGAAAACAGCCAGATCAGCCAACTCTATCTGAGATCCAATGAGCAGGGCACCCAATGGACCATAGGGAGACAAAAGGTCAGCTTTGGCACAGAAAGACTGCTCGTGTCATCGGACTGGGGCAATGTTGGGCGAACCTACGACGCAATTCGATTCCAGAGAGGAAACTGGGATGCTATCGCGCTCAAAGTGGGTGCTGCGGACCCTGTTCCGGCCAACGCAAGACTCGTTGCCGTCGCCCACACCCATCATCAAGGCGTAACGAGCCTCTATTACAAAGGCGACCGCGATAGCTCCGGCGAAACGCGCATATACACGCTCGATCATGCTGTGAAAACTCGCCTCGGCGCGGGCGAATTCGAGGCCGAGGCCGCAGGACAGATGGGTCGCAATCGAGGGATGGACCATACCGCATGGGCGTATCATTTGGCCTACAACCAGCCCATCGGGAAGCGCTTGAAGACGACGATTGAACTCAATGGGGCGAGCGGTGGTCCAGCTTCGGCGAGCAAGAGCCACACGTTCGATACTCTCTACACAAGCAGCCACAAGTTTTTTGGAATGACGGAGATGTTCAGCTGGAGGAACTTGACCGAGACCATGCTGACGCTCAGCTACAACGCGAGCGATGCCGTCGATCTCAAAACCCGCTACATTGCAGCTTGGCTGCAACACCCCAAGGATGCTTGGTACGGTGGAAACGGTCGGCCGAACACTTCCGGTGGAACCGCGCTCGTCGATGCGACCGGGATGTCGGGCCGCTCGCTGGGAAATGTCATCGACTTCGAAGCCTCTTGGAAGCGCAACACGAAGGAAGTGCTATCCGCCGGGATGGCCCTCTTTCAACCCGGCACATTTGTGCGGAACCGAACAGGCGATAACCGTGCACAGCTTTACGGGTACATGCAGTACTTTGTGAGATTCTAGTTGTTAGCGGACAATGTATTTAATCTCCGAGCAAATCCGCAGCGTTTCACATGGATCGCTACCTGAATACATAGTTGACGTTGCAACTTATATTCTCGCTCAGGATTTTGACTAATCCAAATCCACGTAAATCTAAACCGAATCAAATCAAGGTTTTGCGAGAGCTCCAAGCTCCCTAGCGAACCCGGTTGAACCTGCCAACGCTTTGAATATGGCTCGCAGTTCGCTCGCTGGTAAGTTCGCCGGCATCGTTGCCACGATTGGCACCATTATTTTGATTTCCGTCTGCACAATCAGCTACCAGCAGTCGGCAAAGATGGTGACCCAACAGATACAAAAACAGGCAGAGGTGCAAACGCGATCCAATACCCAGGTCGTCGATGCTCTATTTGCCAACAGCCAATCTCTCGCAAACTCGATCGCAGCACGACAAAAAACTCGCGGAGAAAAGCACCTGCCCGACGACACGGGCTATTTCGGCGATTTACTCATGGCCTCCAGCAAAGATGTGTTCGGCGTCTATTTTGTGCCGGAGCATGTTTTCTGGAAGGATCCCCTGTGCGGAACGTACGTTACGCGAGGAAGCTACCCCAACGCTGCGCCAGCCACCTATAACCATCAGGACCCTGAGCAAGATTGGTATTGGGCCCCCAAAACGACCTTGAAGCCGCACGTGACTGGAGCCTATTACGATAGCGACGCCCAGATCACTATGGTGTCCTACACGACTCCCGTGAAAAACCCAGAAGGGAAGCTCATGGGCGTCGCAGGAGTCGATCTTTCGCTTAACACGGTCCAGGATGTCACAACCAAACTCAAGATTCCGCTTCAAAACGTGGATCTGTCCAAGCAGACCGCGATGTTGGTGGATGCTCAGAAGAAACTGATCGTCCACCCGAACAAAGGTTTTTTGGTGACGGAAAAGAACGAGGCGGCGAGCTTTTCCACGTTGCCATTGGCTAAGTATGTAGATTTCAGTAAAGACCAGGGAGTCGCTTGGTCACCCAATTCAATGGTCGTATGGGCCAAATCGGGTGTTTCCCAGTGGACGACGGTTATCGAAATTCCCAGATCGCAGATTACAGCACAACTGGTAGGGTTGAGAGATCTCTGCGTCGGGATTTCCGTGGCGGGTGTAGCAGTCCTGTGTTTCGTGACTTGGCTCGTGTCCAGACGAATCGTCAAGCCGCTGGTGCGCTTCACACAAGCCGCAGGGCAACTGGCTAAAGGCGACTGCACCATCCAGTTCGAGGCAACCACCAAAGACGAGGTCGGTGCGCTCGCCAAAGCTCTCAATCAAGCTGCTGAACACCATCGGACGATTGCTCAGGCTGCGACCTCACTTGCCGAAGGCGATCTCACGGTTCGGGTTGAGTCCTGTGATGCAAGCGACCTCGTGGGACTTGCGATTTCAGACATTGTGGAGTCTTGGTCGAAGGATATGCAAAGTATCCAGAGCAGTTCAGGGTGCCTTTCGTCCTCAGGTGACAATTTGACGGGGGTTGCGCATTCGTGTGACTCTGTTATTCGCCGTGTTGACCAAGATGTCGAACTGGCCAGCGAGGGAATGAAATACCTCCTAGCCGGGAGCGCGGAAATCGTCAACGCAAACAGAAACTTGGAAAGCAGAGTGGATGAACTGCGGGCAACGTTCGAGGCCATTCGTTCGGCGATGGCATCGGCAACGGAGCAGACTTCTCAAGGCACGAATGCACAGCTCGAATTTCTGTCTAACGCTGTGGAAAAGATTCGTGGTGCTGCTGAAGACATTTCGGGCCTTCGGGATCGAATGGCGGCCACGGTTGAGCAGGCTTACCACGCCTACGCTGAGGTGGAAAAGCTTTCCGACAGTGAGAGTTCGATCCGAACGATTACGGAAGAGTTGGCCCGAATCAGTGGAAAGGTTCGCATGTTGGCACTCAATGCCACGATCGAGGCTGCTCGCGCGGGAGAAGCCGGCCGTGGATTCGCTGTGGTGGCGACCGAAATCAATATCCTCGCTAGTCAGTCTTCGGAGTCGACCAAGCGCGTAGACGAAATTCTTGAGGCTGTCCGCAGTCATATCGAATCGGTGACAGAGCATGTCACCAAAACGCGGGACGCAATCAGCGAAGGTGAACGCGCATCCGAACAAAGCGTGCTATGGATTAACGAATCGTGCCAAGCGCTGACCCAGGTTCGAAGTGCGGCTACAGACAACCAAAGCGCCGTCCAAGCCCTCCAAAGTCTGGTTGCTCGCGGTGAAGATGCGGTCGAAGAAGTCAGCTCGTCTTGCCAAGAAACTCTGCATTCGACTCAGGTGATCGAGGCTCAGGTGAACGAAGTCTCCGTTAAGCTGGCGTCGATCCAACAGGAGTGTTCTCAACTGAGCGGTTCTTCTGACACCCTCTTGGCGGTTGCCCAATCGGTTTCCGAGGCTATTCACTCGCTTCAGGCTGTAACGACGAAATTCAAGATTACCGATGATCGGCCTGACCTAAAAATCGTCGCGTGAGATCACTTAGCCCAGACCGTGCTGGTCGAGTCAACATCTTTGAGGATCTTCTCGATCACTCGCTTGGCATCGGTGGATTTGATGGCTCGGTTCTCCATCGCGATACCTAATTTAAGCTTGTTGGACGAGGTGATGTAGAAGAAGCATGGCTGGATGGAAGCGTTCTGCTTCAGCAATTCGGTGTGCTTGGATACTTCTGCCGGAGCATCTCCGAGGAGCACGGTAAACCACACATAGGATCCCGATGGACTTAGCTCAGTTGCAATGGGAATATTGAACTTCTCAGTCTTGCCGCTGAATTCATAGACAGCCGGTTTCTTAGGGTCGGTTGTTAGGTTTTTGGTGGTGTATCCAAGACCCTCGATCATCGCTTTGAGTGTTGCGTCGGTGAGCGGTCCATCTTGCAGGCTGTAAGCAGGAAGAACCAGGGATGTGAAAAGACCTATAGCAGCGAATTTGCCCCGCATATTGATTGCTAACTATACTCCCTCCAGCTGGACTCATCGCTACACCAACTGGGGTTCAGGTAATTTCAATTTCGACAACGCCATGGGTTCTATTTCTCGCCGAGAGCTGCTCGCTGCATCAAGTTGCGGCATACTTCTACCCAACCTTTTGACTAGCGCTCCACCGAACCCCAATCGTAAGCGAGTTTTGCGAATCGCGCACCTCACCGATATCCATGTCCAGCCCGAGCGTGGCGCAGCGAAGGGCATGGAAGCTGCATTGGAGCATGCGCAGGGCCAGAGGGACAAGCCCGACATTATTTTCACAGGTGGTGATCTCATCATGGATTCGCTCGGGGCTGACGCCGATCGGACCAAGTTGCAGTGGGAGGTATTCACCTCTGTTCTCAAGGCCAATCTGGAGCTTCCGATCGAGCACACGATTGGCAACCACGATGTATGGGGTTGGAGCAATCGCGATAAGTTCGCCAAGGAGCCCTTATTCGGCAAGAATTGGGCTTGTGAGGTCCTGCAACTTTCGAAACCTTATCGGAGTTTTGATAAGGCAGGGTGGCACTTCATTGTTTTGGACAGCACGCACTCTGTGGAGGGAAACGGATACACGGCCAAGCTGGATGAAGAGCAGTTTGAATGGCTGAAAGGTGATTTGGCCAAGGTTCCCAAATCCAAGCCTGTAATGGTAGTGAGCCATATCCCTATCATCGCCGTGTGCGCCATGTTTGATGGCGAGAACGAGAAATCCGGGGACTGGCAGATCCCGGGTGCATGGATGCACATCGATGCTCGCAGGATCAAAGATCTATTTAGGCAGTATCCGAACGTGAAGTTCTGCATCAGCGGGCACGAGCATCTGCTTGATCAGGCTGTATACAACGGGGTGCACTATTTCTGCAACGGTGCTGTGTGTGCTGGCTGGTGGGGAGGCGATTACCAGGAATGCAGTTACGGCTACACACTGATCGACTTGTATGGTGATGGGTCGTTCGAGAATCGCTACGTGCACTACGGCTGGAAAACTCAAAAGTAGAGCCACTCACCTTGGGGCGGAAGCCCGTAACCACTTCGCATGTGAGTAACCTCGCACAGATGTTCATCCGAGGCGGTGAGTTGGTGACCCGAGGGTGGCTGGAGAGAGTTTTGGGCGAGGCGGTCGACTCGTTCACCATAGCAGAATCAGCCAGCACCTGGTCCAGTCAAATTCAGATCGTCGCAAGAATGTCCACGGGACGAACGCAGAAGCTTCGACTCAAGGTGTGCCACGGTGAAACGTGGTCGAGTTCCGAGGTGGATTACTATCTTCGCGACTACGTGGACATGGAAAATCCGCCCCTCGTCCGATGCTTTGATGCCTGTTTTGAAGTGGGCAAAGGCTACCATCTGTTGCTTGAGGATCTTTCCGAGACGTTTGAAAACCGCCGCGAACGACAGTGTTCAATGGAATATGTCCTTGCTGTTGCGGAGGCTCTCGGCAGGATGCACCGCCATCAAGCGAATTCCCGTCCGGTCATCTCTCCACAAGAATGGGAGCGGTACCTGGGCCACATTGAACCTGGGCTCCCACGATTTGAGAGGGCGAGTGGCGCCTCATTTCAGCCCGAATTTGCGGACTTGCGAAGGGAGCTGATGGAACGATGGAGCAATCCGGTGGGCCAATCCTTGCTTCACGGTGACCTAAACGCCACGAATGTTCTCACTCCGAAAGATGCAGAAGTTCCGGTTTACTTCTTGGATCGGCAGCCGTTTGATTGGTCACTGACATACGGACCGGCGGTGTACGATCTTGCTTACTTCTCCGTTATCTGGCTTCAACCACAACTTTCTGCTGCGAACATCCGAGCCATGTTGCGAACCTGGTTCGAGGCCGCCAGACTCCCTGATTACCAATGGGACCGCGCGATAGAAGACTGGCGCCTGTCCGTACGACATTGCCAACTGGTCCCGGTCGAGTGGAGTTCTAATGCTGATGACGTAGAGCGTATGCGGTGGCTGTGGGAATGGCAATGGTCGCAAATTCAAGCTATGTTGCGAATTTCGTCCGAAGTCTGACTAAACTGGCCCAATGGCACGGGTCAATAGAATCCACTTCGTCTGTCGGAACAACCTGAATGTAACAGAACTCCAGAATGGAGAGTTTGAATCGGGGTTTTGGAAGGTGAGCTACGATGTCGCAAATTCCGTGAAGGAGATCTACCTCCACAATTCAAGGTCCGATATTTCGTACCGCCAAGGTGAGATTCTGGGATTCCGGCTTTTCGAACACGACGGCAGTCAGCGATACATTTTTAGATTGCGACCGTTGGCAGAGCCCAGGAAGTGGTTCGGCGGCGGAGCACAAGAAAAGAGCTACGATCCGGGACCGTAGCTCTCTTCACTTGCCCGAGCCGTCTACGACATCTTGGCCATCTGTTCGTACATAGCCCAGCGCATTTTTATTGCGCTTTCAGCCATGCTCATCAGTTCTTCAGCCTGATCCGGGTTCGTTTGGCGCACCAAGCGATACCGAAGTTCATTCTCCGAATACTCTCGGAACGCGCGGGTCGGGGCGTTGGAATCCAGCATAAATGGATTGCCACCGCGTTCTCGCAGAATCGGGTTGTACCGCATCAGCGGCCAATAGCCCGTGTGCACAGCCAGCGATTGCTGTTCCATGCCGCGCTCCATATCGATGCCGTGAGCGATGCAGTGGCAGTACGCGATGATCAGTGAGGTGCCCGGATAGGCATCGGCCTCGCGGAAAGCATGAAGGGTCTGCTGCGGATTCGCGCCCATCGCTACCCGAGCAACGTACACATTGCCATATGAGATGGCCTGCATCGCGAGGTCCTTCTTGCCGACGTTCTTTCCCGCGTTGGCGAACTTGGCAACCGCCGCAAGCGGTGTGGACTTAGAGGCTTGGCCACCCGTATTCGAGTAAACCTCGGTATCCAGAACAAGAATGTTCACGTCGCGGCCAGAAGCCAAAACGTGGTCAACGCCGGATGATCCGATGTCATAGGCCCATCCGTCGCCGCCGACGATCCACACGCTTCGGCGAGTGAGGTGATCGGCAATGGTCAGGAGCCTTCTGGCGACGGGATTACCTTGCATCGATTCGAGCTTGCCGATGAGCTCTGCCACACGGTACCTTTGGCGCCGAATCTCGCTTTCCTGGAATTGGGGCTCCTCGATGAGCTCGTGAACCAGGTCATCGCCAAGATGACCTTTCAGCTCGACGAGCAGGGACCGAGCCTCCGCCAAGTGTCTGTCAGCGGCGAGTCGCATTCCGAGGCCGAATTCGGCATTGTCTTCAAACAAGGAGTTGGACCATGCTGGCCCTCTGCCTTCGGAGTTGACCGCCCACGGAGTTGTGGGAAGGTTTCCGCCGTAGATGGAACTGCATCCCGTGGCGTTTGCCACGATCATGCGATCACCGAACAACTGCGAGATCAGCTTGAGATACGGTGTTTCGCCGCAACCGGCACACGCTCCAGAGAACTCAAAAGTCGGCTCGAGGAACTGGGTGCCACGCACGCTGGAAAAGTCCACCGAGCCTCGGTTGTTCACAGGCAGGGTTTCGAAGAAAGGAATGAACGGGCGGCTGGCATCGAGTCCCTTTTCCTTGGTGTCCATGTTGATGGCGCGCCGATCGCCTTCGCCTTCCACCCGCACAGGGCACGCCTGCACGCACAAGCCGCACCCAGTGCAGTCCTCTGCGTACAGCTGCAGGGTGTAACGAGTCTCCGGGAATCCGCGAGCGTCGATGGGTGCGGAAGGGAAACCAGCAGGAGCGTCGTCCAGCTGAGATTCGTGGAAAAGTTTTGCTCTTATGACCGAGTGCGGGCAGACAAAGCTGCAGTTTCCGCATTGTACGCAGGCCTCTGGATCCCAAACCGGGATGGTTTCGGCGATGTTCCGTTTCTCCCACCGGGAGGTCGCGCTTGGATATCGTCCGTCTACGGGAATCATGCTGACCGGAATCAAATCGCCTTTGCCTTCCAGCATCCGCGCGATAAAGTTTCGCACTACAGCTGGAGCGTCTGGTGAAACGATCGGCGGCACCTCGGCAGTAGCAGTCACTTCAGTCGGGATAACGACCTCAGAGAGGTTTTCTAGGGTTTGATCAACTGCCTTCCAGTTCTGGTCGACCACTTCCTGACCCTTGCGAAGATAGGTCTTCTTGATCGACTGCTTGATCTTGGCGATGGCTTCGTCGCGGGGCAAAACTCCCGAGATTCCGAAGAAACACGTCTGCATGATCGTGTTGGTTCGGTTGCCCATGCCGGTGTCGCGGGCAACCTTGTTCGCATCGATCACATACACCCGCAACTGCTTCTCAATAATGTCCGCTTGGACCTTGCGAGGCAAGAAGTTCCACACGTCGTTTGGCCCGTAGGGCGAGTTGATGAGGAGCGTCGCGCCGTGAGCAGCGACTTCCAAAACATCGATTTTGTTGAGGAACCCGAATTGGTGGCACCCGACAAAATGAGCCGCTTGAATGAGATATGGCGCACGGATCGGGGACTTTCCGAATCGTACGTGCGAAATCGTCGTGGATCCTGACTTCTTAGAGTCATACACAAAGTAGCCCTGTGCATAGTAATCAGGATCATCCGCGATGATTTTGATGGTGTTCTTGTTCGCACCAACCGTTCCATCTGCGCCCAATCCGTAGAACACAGCGCGGAAGACGTCGTCGCTCTCGTGGGAGGTCGATTCGTCGTAGGAAAGGCTCAGACCAGTGACATCGTCTTGGATACCCACGGTGAACTGCGCCCGAGGCTCGGACTTCGCGAGCTCGGCATAGACAGCCTTGACCATTCCGCGCGTAAATTCCTTGGATGCGAGCCCATAGCGCCCGCCGATAACGGTCGAAACTCGTCGGCCCGCAAGAGCCAATGCGACCTGCACGTCTTTGAACAGCGGCTCGCCCAGTCCTCCTGGTTCCTTGGTTCGGTCCATCACCGCGATCGACTTCACACTCTGGGGCAGTGCTGCGCTGAATCTCATCGCGTCGAATGGTTGGAACAGGCGAACCATGATCATGCCGACTTTCTCGCCCTGTTTCACCAGTTCTTCCACAGCAAGTTCGACGGTCTCGGCACCTGAACCCATGATCACAACTACGCGTTCGGCTTCTGGATGTCCGTGGTATTCGAATAGGTGATACGCGCGGCCAGTGAGTTTTTCGAACTCCCGCATCTTCTGATCGACGATATCAGGGCACTTGAGATAGTAGGAATTGCTGATTTCCCGAGCCTGGAAGTAGGTGTCCGGATTGGCTGCGGTACCGCTTACCGATGGCTTGTCAGGATTCATGGCTCGTTGGCGGTGAGCCAGGATATGGTCCTCACTGACCATCGCTCGAAGTTGATCGTCAGTTAGCAGCGAGATTTTGCTGACTTCGTGCGAGGTCCTGAAACCATCAAAGAAGTGAACGAACGGCACACGGGACTCCAAAGTTGCAGCCTGAGCGATGAGGGCCATATCATGCGCCTCTTGCACAGAGCCTGATCCAAGGAGAGCGAAACCTGTCTGGCGAACTGCCATCACGTCCTGGTGATCGCCGAAGATCGACAGAGATTGGGTTGCGATCGCTCGCGCTGCGACATGGAACACGGTCGGGGTCAATTCGCCCGCGATCTTGTACATGTTGGGAATCATGAGCAGGAGGCCCTGCGACGCCGTGAACGTGGTAGTCAAGGCACCAGCTTGGAGCGATCCGTGGACTGCACCCGCGGCACCGCCTTCGCTCTGCATTTCCACGACATCTGGAATCAGTCCCCAGATGTTCTGGACCTTTTCGCTCGACCATTGGTCGGCCAGTTCCGCCATGGTGGAGGAAGGGGTGATGGGGTAGATCGCGCAGACTTCGTTCAGGCGATAGGCTACATGCGCAACGGCCTCGTTTCCGTCAACGGTTACAGTCGTGACTTCGTGTTCGAGGTCTAGATCAGCAGATTGTGTAGGAGTGGTAGTAGCCATTTATTCAACTCCAGAAGGTTCGGGCGTAAGGGAAATCGCATGGACAGGGCACTGGTCGAAGCACGTGCCGCATCCCGTGCAAAGGGAGAAATCAACCTTGTATCGGTTGCCATGGCCGAGCTTGATGATCGCGTTTTCGGGGCACGCTCCGTAGCAGCCATCGCACTCGAAGCAGTTGCCGCAGGAGAAGCAACGACGAGCTTCGAACCGAGCTTCATCATGCGAGAGACCGTGCACCACTTCTCCGAAGGAGGCCGTGCGCTCGACGACGGGGACGTGTCTCTGGATTCGTGCCGCAGCATCGGTGAAGAACCACAAGCGAAGCTGATCCATGGTGGCGATCGTCTTATCGGGCTTCGGTTCGTAGGCTTCGCCTCGCAGATACTTGTCCACATTGCGAGCAGCTTTCTTGCCGTGGCCCACAGCCATCGTAACCGTGCGCTCGGAAGGAGCCATGTCGCCGCCGGCGAAGATGCCCGGACAACCCGTCATCATGTGCTCATCCACCACGATAACGCCGTCGCTGTGGAAGAGGATGCCTTCGTAGTTGCGGAGGAACGAGGTGTCGGTATCTTGGCCGATTGCGAGAATCAGGTCGTCAGCATCCAGCGTTTCGGTTTCGCCGGTTGGATGCACTCGTCCGTCTTCGCCGATCGCCATCACTTCGATCACCAGCGATCCAGCCTCCATGGACTTGATGGTGCGGAGCCAGTGGATCTTTACACCCTCGTCCAAGGCGTCGTCGGCCTCGAAGGCGTGGGCTGGCATGTGGTCGCGGTCCCGTCGGTAAATGATGAGCGGCTCAACTCCCAATCGCTTGGCGACACGGGCTGCGTCCATGGCGGTGTTACCGCCACCGTAGATCGCGACCTTGCGGCCGAGCTTGGGCTGTTCACCCATCGCAACGCTCTTGAGGAAGCTGACAGCGTCAAGGATCTTTTCTGCGTCGCAGGAGGGGATATCGGTGCGTTTTCCGAGGTGCGCGCCAACAGCCAGGAATGCAGCGTCGAACTTGCCGTTGCGCATCTCTTCCTTGAGATCGTTCACCTTGCGGTTGAGGTTGATCTTCACCCCAAGTGCTTCGATGCGGTCGACTTCTGCCGCGAGAATTTCTCTGGGTAGTCGATAGGCTGGAATGCCGAAGTGCATCATTCCACCGGCAACTGGGCCCGCCTCAAAAATCTCGACCTCATGTCCCATTCGCGCGAGTTGATAGGCACAGGAAAGACCTGCGGATCCTGCTCCTACCACAAGTACCCTTTTGCCAGTGCTAGGTTCGGTCGGAGGCAACGGCCACTTTTCCTCGATCGCTAGGTCACCCAGATATCGCTCGACAGCATGGATGCTGACGGGGCTGTCCATCTTGCCGCGGTTGCAACTGGACTCGCACGTGTGATAGCACACGCGACCATGGACCGCGGGCATCGGGTTATCGTGAACCAAGATTTCCCACGCAGCTCGATCGTCCCCTTCAACTACTTTGGCGAGCCAGCCTTGGATGTTTTCTCCAGCTGGGCACGCGTTGTTGCAAGGCGGTAAGAGGTCCAAATAGACCGGTCGTCGCATGCGAACTGGACCTGTCGCACGATCGCTGGTTAAATCCGGCGGAAGAGTTAGATCTTTCTCAATCACTGCACACCTCAAGCGAGTCGGCTGGCTGCCACAGCCTCGGCCACTCGTAGGATGCCTGTTCCGGCATCCTGGGAATAGATTGGGTCGAACCGCAACGGTCGCTGACCCTCGACAAAGCACTTGTGTATAACGGAAATAGCAAATTGAATTCGGCGGATCGGATTGGTGGAGCAAGATCCCGCAGACCAAAGGGTGACCAACGGTTGGTGCTTCTGCTTGTTGGCAGGGCCAGCCGGTGTAACTGATTGCGCCTGAGAGGCTCGGTTCACCATTTCAAGAACCACTCGGGGCCAAGTGGACCCCGATTTACACCCAATTCGATGAAATCAACGGGGAATCCTTGTTATATTGGTTTTGAACCGCCGGTATGGGAAAAAGAAAGCCCACGTAGCATCGGTGCGAAGCTACGCGGGCTTTGGTGGTCAGCGAAAATACCTACTTCTTCCCGAGCAGATAATCGATCACATCTGAAGCGGAGTAGCTTGTTTCGCCCGGGCGCAAGAATCTGGTGAGATTTGCCACTTGGTCACCAGCGGTGACAATCTCCACTTCGCGAACTCCATCACGCACCTGGCCGAGGCCGATCGTTGCCATGAGTCCGTTACAAATGCACTTCCGTCCGGCCAATTCGGCAGGGTCGCCGCCCTTTCGCAGAAAATCGTCTTCCGGTTCGGACGGGCAGCGGAATCCGATCTTGCCATTTTCCATGCGGTACGACTCGCGCAGGTAGCCCAGATCACAGATTCGCTTGCGCTTTTCGTAAACTTCAGCTTGGGCCATCGTGCCTTCCAACTGAACAACCTTGAATGGAAACCCAGTTGGAGACGCTTTGGCATCGGTGTGCACGCGAGCCTCGCCTCGAAGGGCTTGTTGGATCACGCGCGCCTTAATCTCGGGATCCATTCCGGATTCATTGCAAAAAGCAAACCCGGTTCCAACCTGGATGCCCTTGGCTCCAGCCTCTCGTGCCTTTTGGAGTCCCTCAGCGGTGCCATATGACCCGGCCAGCCAAAACGGAAGTCCTAAATCAACAAACTTGCTGAATTCAGGCTCGTCGCGCTCGCCGTAGATGGGTTCCAAGTTCTCGTTCAACTGCATCGCGCCGCGAGGAGGAGCATTATGCCCACCTGCTGTGTGGTGCTCGACGACAAATCCATCTACCGGCGGAGAGCATTTCTTGGCAAGCATCGTCGCAAGAGATGCAGAGGAGACAATCGCCAAAAAGGTAGGCCGCTTGACTTCTCCAAATCCGTGAGCGGCAGGATCAAACGTCATGATCTCGGAATCGCCTCCCGCAAGGTCGACCCGCATCTCTGTCTTGAGACCCTTCGAGAGGGAATCGAGAATGCCCGGAATTTGGCGAGGAATGCCAGCACCCATCAAGACATAATCCACTCCCGCTAACATCGCACCGTAAAGGCTGGGTACGGTCGGAAGCTGGATCTTTTCAAGCAAGTTGATGCCGACGGGGCCGTTGTGGCCATGCTTTGCCAACCAAACTTCAACAAAATTTCCGAGAATCGTGAGCTCTTCAAGTGCCTTGCCAGGCTGAAGCGAAAACACGGGCTTCGATTTGAACGCTGCACCAATCGCCTTGCCGCCGGGGATGAAATATCGTTCCAGAATTCGCTCGGCCATTTCCTTTATTGGAAAGTGGTCGAGCGCTTGGCGGATGTGGCCGCCAATGTCGCCAAGTTGAAGTCGGTAAGCCAAGACGGTGTCGAGCGCAGTGCCGCTCACCACCCCAAGCTGACCTCGCGACGCCACGGCGCGGGCGAGTCGCCAATCAGAGACGGCAACGCCCATGCCACCCTGGATAATTTGGGGATACGTCATTTTGTGCGAGTCTATCACTCAGGAATTTTTCTCGCACAAGCTCTTGGGTGATGGTTTAGGGAGATGACCCGATTTCTCCGTTCGGTTTGATCGCCACATCGACAAACTCGACCGAGTGTGACGGCCTCGCTTCGAAGCGAAACTGGCGGACATCGGCTATTGGCACTTTGCATTTGAGAAGATACTCATAACCGCCTTTGATCGCCTCGGTGCTGGCAAAATCGGCTTCATGCTCCTTTCCGGCGGAATCCACAAAAATGCCCCGTGTTTGGTAGGTAGCACTGACGTAGCTCTTCACGCGAGCTTCCGAGCCTTGACTGGTCTTGGATCCTTGGAGTGAGACCAAAATCGCGGTTGTAGTGCTCCCGGTTGGAAGCGTCGCTCGGTGATTTGCCAGCACCAGGCTTGACCATGGCTCATCGGCAAAAGTGAGGCTGAATGTGGATTTCTCACCAGCACCTTTCCAAGACATCAAACTGACGACGGTGGTCTCATCTCCGCGACTGATGGTTGCCCCGCCTGCAAAGGTAGTCGTACCACTGAAGAAGTTTCTATTGCGTGTCGGAGATCCCGTGGCTCCCAGAACCTCTCCGTTTCGGGAGTTGGCCCGAAGCTTGAAAATGAGGAGGACATTGGGAAAGGGATCGATGTTCCACTTGAGGTGGCGGTAAGGTGCTTGCGGTTCGTCCTTGAGGGGCGTACCGTCTGGAGACCAGTTGGTCGCAATTCCTCCCTTGTCAACGAAAACCAGTCGCTCCAACTGCACGAGTCGAGTGTTGTCAGCAATCGCCTTGAAACCAGTCTCCTTCCGTCCATCTTTCGGTGCGAGTCCGGTCCAGAACTTGTCTTCCGATTCTGGAGCTTGGATAAGGCGTGCGTTCGCAGCGAGCGCGATTCCCAAGCCCACCAAGATCATCGTCCCAACGAACCCGGAAGAAGCAGCGTTGCGTTTCCGGCGAGCATCTAGGATCGAGGCCACTCGACCTTTCAGCGCGGATCTGCTGACAAAGGGCATTCCTACCGCGGGTGCGGTCCGGCGCGCCGACTTTGCCATGTCTAGCATTGTCTGGGCATAGTCTTGCCCATTCGCACCATGCTGCAAAACAGCGTCGTCTGCCGCAGACTCTGCAAGTTTTCGTTGGAGCGACACCAGATACCACAGCAACGGCTGAACCCAAAACAGCGCCAAAACAACCTGCGAAGCAATTTGTGTGATGGGATCGAGACGGGTTTGGTGCGCTCTCTCATGAATGAGCACTTCATGGGAAGCTCCGCAGGAGGGAACGACAATTCCCCATGGTAGGGTCACGGCAACGTTGACTCGGTCCGAGTACCGGATGGGTGTCTCAGAATCTGGATTGGCGCGGCGCCAGATGAGGTAGGTCAGGAACAGACCCAAGCAAAGCCGGAGAAAGAGCAACCCGGTGCCTAAATCGACCACCGATGGAACGTACAGGTTGGCCACTTGGCTGGTCTTTTCTAACTGAGACAAGCCCAGGGGAACATGGCGCGAATCCCAGAAGGCGACTTTGGCCGCGGACTGATCCGCTGGTTGGTTCGGTACTGGCACGGCCAGACTCGGCACGAAGAGTGTGGCCAAAAGCGCGAAGATTCCCGCTGTTACGATCACGTGCCGAACGGAGGCGGATTGTTTCCTCGCCAGAAAGACTGCTGCAAGCGTCGCCGCACAAATAGGCGTCGTCGTAACGATCATCTGCCAAAGAGCGTTCACGAGCGACCTCCCTTCCTAGCGGCGTCGATCATCGCCTGAATCTCGTCGAGTTCTTGGTCGCTCAGAGCTGCATCTCGCTCGTCGATCATCGCAGACACGGTTGCCGAGATACTCCCCTCGAAATACACTGACACGAGCCGCTTGAGTTCGTCTTTTGCCGCCAAGAAAGGTGCCTGGATCGGGCGGTAGATGTATTGGGATTCGGCCTCGATATGCGTAATTCTCCCCTTTGCCTCCAATGAACGTAGAAAGGTTCTAATTGAGGAGTTCGACAGCTTATCTGGCAGCAGGTCCACGATCTGCTTGGCCGAAAGTTCTTTGTGCTGTTGCAACAAGTCCAAAATCTGTTGCTCCCGAGGAGGTAGGTACCGCTGTTTGGCGAGCATGTTAGAATTTTAACACAGATTCTGAAAATTGGTGTTAATTTTTTCACATTGACGATTGTGGAAGTTCTGAGGCAATAGAAAAATGAGCAAATATGTCCTGCTATTACGCGGAATCAACGTTGGAGGCAATACAGTGGCGATGTCCGACCTGAAGGAATGTTTGGAATCGATGGGATGCACCGACGTGAAAACCTTCTTGAGAACAGGAAACGTTGTTTGTACATCGGCCTTGCCGCTCGATCGACTAAAGGCTGAGGCCGAGGAGGCTATTTCGGCTCGATTTGAATATGTCGCGAAGATCGTGGTTCTGACACAGCAGGAATTGAAGCGGAGTGCAGAAAGTTATCCTTGGGCCGACACGCCAACGGATACCCACCGGTATCTGATTTTTGCGCAGGACGATGCGCTTCTGCGGAGTCTGGCGACTGAAGGTTCTGACTTGATCGGACCAACTGAGCGGCTCAAATTGGGTGATCATTGTTTGTACTGGGAGGTACCCCGTGGTCTCACTTTGGATTCCGGCTTTGGAAAGCTCGCCGCCAAATCGAAGTATCGCGAGACCACGACCCGTAACCTCAACACGATCGAGAAGATGATCGGCTAACCGACCGTTGAGCAAGCTCGATCCCATGCAGCGAGGATCGTGTCCTGATCCTCGGGCTTCTTGACTGCAATGCGCACGAAGTGCTCGCCCAAACTGGCAGCGGATTTGCCCGCGTTCCGAATAAATACGCCTTGCCGAGCCATCGATTGGCAGATCCTTTCTGCCTCAGGGCCTGGCAAGCGTATCATCACCCAATTCGCGCACGATGCCGTGATTTCGGCACAGCGAGATTTCAGCTCATGGACGAATCGCTGTCTTAATCCTGCCGTGTCTTCCCACCTTTCGCGGTAATAATCAAGGTGTGCCCAGAGTCTTGAGCCGACAACTTGAGCCGGGAGACTCACCCACCAAGGCGGCACGAATCGCCTGACTTGCGCGTTCAAACTCGGATTTGAGACAAGGTAAGCGGCTCGCATGCCAGATAGGGCGAATGCCTTCGAGAGGCTCTTGAGAACCACCACATTGGGATGGGCGTGCACGAGATTTTCAGCGGAATTGGCTTGTGTGTAATCGATGTAAGCCTCATCAACCCAGAGCCAGGTCGAGCGAGGAATTCGATCGACAATGGAATGGATATCGGATGAAGTTCCGGTGGGGTTGTTTGGTCGCACCAAAACCGCAATGTTCGGCCTTTCAGCACAAATCCAATCGACCCACCCCCTTTCGTCTACCTGAAATCGATCCTCGGGTCGTAGGATCCACCGAACCACCTCGGCATCCAGTACTTGCGAAGAAAGATGGTCGTACTCTCCGTAGGTAGGTTCCATCAGTGCCACTTTCGGACGCCGATTCGTCAAGAGATGTGGCCAAGCTAGATACATCAGCGCCGAAGACCCAGGGCCTGCGAGCACGGACTCGGCAGGCAACCCTTGCCGGGCGGCGATGGTCTGCTCCAATCCCTCGGAATACGTTGGGGGAGATGTTTTCGCAAGGAACGACAATTCTTGCTGAATTTCGCCCAGCAACTGGCTCGGTGGATCGAACCATGCATCCAGCACATCGGCATTGATAATGCTTGTGTCGCGGGCGCCACGGCTAAGGTCTGAGCCGAGCGCATCCCAAAACTGACCGCCGTGATACGCTGGTTTCAATAGCAATCCTCAACCATCGTAACGGTTTTCTGCCAAGTTAGGTTTCAACTGAGATTCACCATTGGCACCGTTATTGCTTTCCTCAAAGCAGTGCTCACTCAGAGCTTTCCGCGCAGAACTGAGCCCTCAACCAACAGAACGATGTAATATGGCTACCAGTGTCCATTTTGTTCACTCGCGAACTTCGGCAAATAGAACCTCAACGGTGCGCACCGTGACACATCGGTTGTTCGCTGCACTTCCCGTTCCCTTGCCGGATGCCGAGCAGCTCTGCAGTTGGGCTCGATCTGTACTAGACCCCGATGAGGTTCGAGTGCTTGAACCCACGTACCTCCATGCGACCATTGCATTTTATGCTGAAGCAACCGACGAGCAGCGTGATCGACTCATTGACGCGGTTCGAAAGGCCAGGTTCGATCCGTTCAATTTGGTCGGAAGAGATGCACGCGTGTTTGGGGCCAACGCATTCGCCGTTGAGCTTGTTCCAGATCAGGAGACGGTACGAGAATTTTCGAGTTTCACAGATCGGTTAAGAGGAAACCCTGGCACTGTTGATCCGCTGAGATTTCTTCTCAGCGAGGCAGCGCTGATGGGGAAACCGACGCGAATGCCGATCCAGTTCCACGTAACAATCGGACGCTTCAAGAGTGACTCGACCCAAGCTGGCGAACGCTATTCCGCTCCAAAACACGTGGTTCGGTTCAACAAACTCTGTCTCTATGAATCGCACCGCGAACCACATGGTAGCCGCTATGAAGTACTGACGAGCAACTAGCTCTGTCAAGAGTATCGGGACAGAAAGGCGAGAAGGGCTTCTCGATTGGAGATCTTGTCGAAGCCTGGAGCAACCAAGGCATCCAGGGCGTAGCCCGAATACACAGTGGTAATAAGCACCTGTTGGCCTTCGATCCGGTACCTCATTCGCCAGGGACCGCAAGCGATCCGGTAATCCCCTTCGGGCATTTGAATGATTCGTCGTGTGCGGTGGGGATAGGGATTCTTGGAAAGCAGACTCGATGCCCTGCACTCGAAGTCGACTCCGAACTCCAGTCGCAGCCAATCCAGTTGCTCTCTCGCGGTCGGCTCAAACTCCACGATAAACTGTGGTGCCTCATCAGCAAGAGCCTCCACCCAACCTGCCGAACTGGCCGGAAATGCATCGATGGTCGGAATGTACGGTTTGATATCCAAGATGGGCGTCCCATCCACCAAGTCCAGCGGACCAACCGTGAGCGTCAGGGATTCCACTGAAAAAAGCTGAACACAAGTTAGGCCTATCGGATTGGGGCGATGTGGGGATCGAGTGGCAAAAACACCACGTCGAACTGCTGGACCTCTTGGCGGAAGAACTCGCGGGCGCCAGCTTTCGTTTCGATGGAACCACCAGACAAGCCAGATCCGGTCGAATCCTTCCAAATCTTGCAGCGCAAGCTCGAATCTCGAATTGGGCAGAAGCTCGATACGGTTGACCTCTTGTGTTGTGGCGTCCGGCTGGTGCGGCGCACCAAATTTTGCCTGCGGGCCAGTTCTGGCAAAGCCGATAGGACGCATTTCCAGCTTAAGGTCCATCTTCGATGGATCTTACTCGGGCAAGAACTGTGTCGCTCCATTGGGCAGTCGGAATTGGCTCTACAACGAACTCTCGCACCAGCTCAAGCCATCGAATCCGTGCCCGAGTCTCAAACAAAGTGGATGCAGTGGCGAGGACGCCAAAGTAATCGCCAATCGCCTCGTTTGCCGGAAGAAGCTTCTCACACCGATCCAAAAATTCCCGTAGACCTTTAATGGCAGCATCGATAAATTCGATCCGAGAGCGCTCATCCAATGCCTCCAGAAAAAAGAACCTCAATCGGATCAAGTCTGCCGAGTGGGCGATATCTGCTAATGGGATCGGAGGCGACACCCACTCCCGCAGAGCTCCCAGTCCTTTGTTCGACAACTCAATGAGCGCATCGTCGTCGCGACCTTCGGACTCGGTCCTTTTGAGGTGACCGGTGGCAACCAGTCGCTTGGCTACGCTATAGGCAGTTCCAGCGCGAGACCTGTGAAAGGAAGATTCAGAGAGGGAGAGCTCCTTCATGATCGCGTAGGTGGTGCACGGACCTCGCAGGTATGCGAGACCCAGCACTGTGAGCTCAATGGACGATAGTTTTCGCTTCATAAAAATATCGGGGAACCCATAGCCACCCCATGAAAAGTATTACAATTTGTAATACCATGTTCTTAACATCACAAGCACTCACGGTTCTTCTCGCTTTTCAATCTGCTCCTGCGCTTTCGGCGCCCACAGCAGAGCCACTACCTCGACGAGGAACGCTTGGCACGCCATTCACTCCGTTGCCTGCCGATCAAGCTGCCAAGTATCAGCTCAAGTCGGGTGAGGGACTCGTTGCTGGGCAACCCATGGCTGGTCTGACCGGAGACAAGGCAGGGCTAAAACCGGGGGACGTTGTTGTTTCGGTTAATGGCAAGCCCGTCAAGGCTCAGGGCTTCAGCGCGTCGGTCCGTGAATTCAAGGTAGGCGCGCCAGTCGAATTCGGCGTTGTCCGCAACGGGCAGACGATGAAGCTCTCGGCGAACCTCGTCGAAAAGCCGCGAGACCCTGGCAACGAAAACTATGCCGTAACGTACAGCCAAATCCTGAGCCATGGTAAGCGGATGAGGACCATCATCACCTCTCCCAAGAAACCAGGCAAATTTCCTGCGCTCATGTTCATCCAGGGATTTTCTCCGGTCTCCTATGACTTCACCTTGGCGACGTCAACTGGTGACGTGACCTCACTCGACGGCCCAATTCTCCATGAATTCGCAAACAGCAACTTCGTCACGATGCGCGTCGAAAAGCCCGGTGTTGGCGATAGCGAAGGTGGACCCTTCGCGGAGATGGACTACACAACCGAGTTGGATATCTACCGCCAGGCGCTCGTCCAGCTGAAAGCCCAAGGCGGGGTGGACAAGGACAATGTATTCATCTTTGGCCACAGCATGGGAGGGGCGTTCGGCCCGATGGTTGCCGCCGAGAATCCAGTCAAGGGTATCTGCGTGTACGGCGTTGCTGCGCGGACCTGGTTCGAGTATCTCATCGATATCATTCGGTATCAGGGAATCGTGGCAGGCGATAACCTGGTCCATACCGATGAATCCGTTCGGCAAGGCACGCGCCTCATGGCCTTAGCTTTTCTGGACAACCTCTCCGCTGACCAGATCAAAAAAGATCACCCGGAGCTTGCCGCGGTGTGCGACCAGTATTTCCCCAACGGTAGGTTCAATGACAAGGCATTGGAGTTTTGGCGACAGCTCGGCCAAATCAACTTTCCCGAGTACTGGCAGAAGACGAATGCCTACGTCTTGGCCGTGCACGGAAAAAGTGACTTTGTTACCTACGATGTCGATCACAAGCTCATTGCCGACGCTGTGAACGAGGCCCACCCCGGCAAGGGCTCATGGATGGTTCTGCCCAAATCGGATCACTTGTTCCACGGCTACGAAACGGAAGCCGAGAGCTTGCGCGGCTTCCAGCGAGGCAAATTCAATCCGGACTTCACCCAGGCCCTGATGAAGTGGATTCGCGAAGTGATGGATAAGGTCGAAGATAAGTCCGGAGGTTAGTCTCCGGACTTATCGAAGTTGCCGCTGAGGATGACGTAGTCGAAAATGCTCACTGTGCCATCCCCATCCAGGTCGGCATTGGCGTCGAAGAGAGCGTCCCCTGCTGAAGTGTCAAATGCGGTGGACAATGCGAGATAGTCGAAGATCGTCACTACGTTATCACCATCGACGTCTCCATTCAGCAAGCTGAAATTCACGTTGACGATAACGCCGGTTCCGATAGTAAGGCTCGCACGCTTTTTGGCAAGCCAGTGCGAGCCTTTCACGTACATGTCGTAAGTGCCAGTGGGAACATCAGGATCGAGCGAGTAAGCCCCAGCTGCTCCAAGCGTCATGGTTTTCGATGCCGTCACCGAGTTTGAGCCAACCGGACGAAACTCAACGGTCACCACTTGACCCGCGAGGGCAGGCTGGAAATCCCCAAGCGTCACCGTTCCTCTGACCAAGCCGGCGGGGTTGGGGACCTCTGCAGTCCAGAGCCCTCTGCCGTGGGTGGCGAGAATGAGTTTGTTGGAGTTGTTGAGGAAGTTGACCTCATAGATGGCGACCGCAGCTGGTCCCGAATCGCTTGTTGACCACGTTTGGCCACCGTCAGCAGTTGTGAACAGACCCACTTCGGTTCCGGCGTATAGTCGATTCGGGTTTTGGGGATGGCGCGCGAATCCTCGCACGGGTGCCGCCGGAAGCCCGCTGCCGATGTTGGTCCAACTGGCTCCACCATCGGTCGTTCTCCACACGTCGTCATTGGCCCAGCCCCCTAGCGTAACATAGACTCTGTTCGCGGTCTGGGGATCGATAACGATCCGAGTGACATATCGATTGGGTAACGGGTTCTTCGCCCCATTGTTGTCGATGTCTGTCCACGTGGGCGTTGCCGCGAGTCCGTTCGTGGTCATTTGGATCTTGCCGTCGTTTTGCGCAACCCACATCACGTTGGAGTTGGTTTTTGCGACCGCGATGGCACTGATCACTTCCGACCCTCGCGGTCTAATCGATGCCCACGTCGGAGTCCAAGACTTAATGTTGGAAGACACCCAAAGCTGTCCTCCTCCCGCCAGCATTCGGCTCTGGTTGTTGGGGTCAAGGATGAACGGTGAGATGAAGTTGGCGTCGCTCCCCGCGTCGGTGAGACCGCCATAGATGTTTCCCGCCGAGAGTCCCCCATCATGGGAGGCGAACATGGTGAGACCCACGTACTCGCCATAGATGTAGTTCGGATCGGTCGAGTCGATTGCGCAGAACCCGCCGTCGCCACCATAGGTCAGATAGGCAGTGGTGTTGGCGCCGTTGATCGTGTGGGTTCCGTTGTCCTGGGTGCCACCGACCAGTCGGTCGGTTGGCCCGTCGCCGACTGCGCCGTAGTACTGGGTGGTCTGGTAACCGAAATCGCATCGAACCCAGCCAGAACTTGTATTGGCCGTGTAGAAGTTATCCGTCCGATAGATGGAGCCGTCGGTGCACACATAAACTCTTCGGTTAGTTGTTCCATTGAATCCGGGGTCGGAAACGATCCAGTGCATGTCGGGATGGGGCGTGGTGGTCATGATGTACCCATCCGTCTTCTGGGTCATCGTGATCCCACCGTTGCTGCTCCAATAGCCCACGTAGCCGCCTGTTGCCAAAACGCTGGGATTGGTCGGGTCCACCCAGATAGGCGCGCAGTACCAGTTCGTTCCCGTTGTTCCCGATGTGGTTTGGACGGTGTAATTCTGGCCGCCATCCAGCGACTTCCAAACCTTGCCTCCATCGGCGCCGCACACCCCATAAACCACGTTGGGGCTGCTCTTGGAGTAGGCGAGTTCAACCCTAGATCCAAAACCGAACTTCTGACCCAACCCACCAGCGCGGGTCCAAGTTTGGCCCCCATCGGTGCTGTACATCGCACTGCCGAACCAGTCGCCAACGCCCCAGTCGTAATCGAGCAACGCTGCGATTGCAAGGTTGGGATTAGTCGGATGGAACTGGACGTCGTAGCACGCCTGCGCCCAGTAAGGATTCGTCCACGTCTGGCCACCGTCAGTGGATCTCTGGATGCCGCTGTAACGAGTGCCCGCCAAGATTACGTTGGAGTTCCCCGGCTGAACTGCGATCCGGCATGTGTTACCGAAGCCCTTGGTGCTGGGCAGTATCGCCCAGGTTTGTCCATTGTCTTTGCTCCGAAGGATTCCGCTTCCTTCGACGGCGTCGCCGTTGAAATAACCTTCACCAAGACCCGCATAAACGACATTGGAGTTGTTTCGGTCGTAGGTCATGCATCCGATCGCGAGCGAGGGAAGAAAGTCGTTGACTTTTTGCCAGGAGGCCCCTGCATCATAGCTGTTCCAGATTCCACCGCCGACCGCGCCGGCGATGAGGTGGTTTCGGTTGGTGGGATCGATTACAAGGCTGCGAGTTCGGCCGCCAACGTTGCCCGGCCCGCGGAAAACCCAGGGGATGCCAGTGTTCAGATCGCGAGCGCTGTTGCCGACGATTTCGGCACGCTGGTCCATCGCATTCCAATAGGCGTTATGCGGGATGGTGCCGTCTTCGCTCAGCCAGGCCAAGCGCCGCCAAGCGTATGCCTTATCGGGGCTATCGGGTTCGGCTTCCTCGCTCTCATGCTTTTCGGCACTTACCCCGCTAATAGAAGTTTCAGCCTTGTACACCACAGCACCGCCGACAATTGCGACGGCAAGAAGAAAGCCCCAGAATGACCGCATCCCATTCAGTGTACGACAGACTCAAGCTGTTGCTAGGGGAATTGTTCAGCAAATCAGTGCCAATTCTTGACGGGCCACTGCTCGTTCCTGACCGCGTTGAGCGAGTCTCGCAGCCCATGCTCTGCGATGAAGGTCACCTCATCAAAATCGGTGATGATTCCATCCTCGATACCGCTTGCGTTGGGGGTGATCCAAACGCTGTTATCTTCTGGACCGCCGAACCACCGGTAAGCATATGCAATGGCTCCCTGGAACTCCACCGCCGAGCCGACGCTTCTGGAATTGGCCCATTCGTTGCCGAGCATCTTGATCCACCATCCGTTTCCGGTTCCGATCTGGCGACAAAGGAAGTTCAAGCCAGGCTGATTGGGGTCGGGATAGAGGCCTTTGACGATAGCTTTGTAGGCTCCTTTGGGTCCACCTGCCCGGGTGGTGTCCACCATCAAAATTGGTCGACCGCTGGTCAGCGCGGGAGTCTGTTCATCGCCGATGGGAATCGGGGATTCCGTGGCTATGGCATTTTTGCCCACGCTGCAGGGGACGATGAGAATTCGCCCCTTTTGAGCCTCTTTGTCTTGAGTGATGGCTATCGCGAGACGTTGGGTTTTCGGGTTCCAAACTGCGCCAACAGGGTGGGTGGTCTTGAGCCCTGTCGTCAGAGTTTTGGACCCAACTTTCAGCGTGACTTCTCCTGTTATTCGATTCGAAAGGAGCACCATCAGTCCCAACGGCGTGCGGACCAACGTTGGATCGCACGGACCCTCGTGCTGAGTTTCGGAAACCAGGGCGCACTTGCCGTTGCCCAATGAGAATTTGAGTTGCGTCCATCCGGTGGCTGTCGCGTATGCCAGAGACAACGTGTTGCGCTCCAATATCGCCGACAGATCTCCCGTGGCAGGAGTTCCTGGCAGTGCTCCCATCTCCACGCACTTGCCATCCCTGATGGCGTAAAGCATGTTGACTGCCGGACTCTCTTTGTTAGGTGAACAGAGGTCGAGTTTTGCCGAAGATGGCCCCACAAGGTACAAACCCGAACCACTTGAGACAAGCACAGGAGCGCCACTGAGCTTTCCGCCTTTGATGCTCGAGGTCAGCTCGGCTGCGTAGCCGTCGTTGATGTTCGCTTGAACGTGGTGCTCCCCGAAAATGCCGTTGCGATTCCAGTCGACCGAAGCGGTGCCTTTGTCGATGGCCTTAACTCCAAAGAAATGTGGCTGTTTGGTCAAGAACTCGAGCTGGTCAGCGGGAAAGGGCAACACCTCGTCGAGATCGCTTTCACGCATCTGCAGGCTTGCGAATTGACCCACGCTGTAATGGACTTTTTCAGGGTCACCATTGAGCTGGTACGAGTAGTCGTAGTTCATCAGGCTGGTATGGAGAGGAGATCCCAGGTTTGAGTTCAGCGGAGTGTGGGGTAGCCCGAGTTGGTGCCCCAATTCGTGGGTCATTGTCCAGAAGTTGTAGCCTGTTCCAGCCCAGTCTGGACGATTTGCCTGGCCGCCACCGCCGGGATTATCTTCCACGAGAATTCCGTGGGCAAGGCCGCGCCACTCTTTTGGCATTGCAGCCTCGTACAACTCGGGATAGCCTTGCCCTTTGTCGGCTTCACCCAGAGGAGGAAGGATGATCGGAATGAGGTGGATTCCTGTGGTGCCATCCAGATTCTTGCAGGGCATTTCGGCAAAGAATCTCACCATCCGGTCCACAGCTGGCTTAATCTTCTCAGGAGTGACGCCATTTCGCAGGCAATAGCAAAGAACAAGATCAGAATGATCTGGTTTGCAGCCGTGGAGCTTGGGGCTGAGAGGCCCCCTCCCGGTCCGCTCCCAACCGTTCAAAAGCCCATCGCGGTCATCATCGCCAAAATAGCTTGTTTGGGCATCCAGTGCCAGGATAGTTGCCATCGCGGCTGCAAACATGGGTGCATTCTACATAATCTGGATGGCACATGAAAGTTGATATCGAGTACCTATTCGGTCCACCCAATCAACACGACGATGATGTCGCGGACCATCTCCTCGAAGAAGGTCGTCTCGATTGGATTCATTGGGCGCTAGACACGATGATAAATTGGGCAGAAGTTTGCAGGGGAATGGGTGCTGATAGAGCCAATACGGCGTTGTGGAGGATTATTGGATTTCCATTGTTTGTTCCGATCGCATCCGTAAACAATGAGGATCAAAGTTTCTTTCCTCGACTATTAGCAGGAGCCGAGGCGATCACGCTCTCAATACCCAAACTCCATCCTGCAGGCGAGCGCATGGGAAATGCGTACTTTATGCTTTGGGACGTCATCGCGAAGCAGGCGCAACAGGATGAACAACAAAATGCCGTTTCAGAGATATTGGCGTATCTTGTAGTGCATCCAGATCGTCGAGTTCGACATTCGGCTCTGCATGGGTTGGGCCATTTGCCCGAGAACCACAGATTGGGCCCAATCGGCAAATTCCTGAATGCCTTTCCAGAAGACGCCTCCGATCCTTGGGTTCAGTCGTGTCTCGATGGAACTGTCATGTAATCAGATCAGTTGCATGGTTCACTAAGATGAACCACTCAGCCATACGCGCTTGGGTCCGAGTATTCCTTTGGATGGCGCTGATCTTCTTAACATCGTGCACCGTGATCACTCCTGGCCAACTTGCCACCGCCGTCAACCGAGTCTCTGCGGATCACGTTACGCCAAGCGGATTTTTGATGTTTTGGGGTGCCGTTTGGTGGGTATTCGTAAAGGGATGGCATATGGCCGAGTTTGGAACTTTGTTCGCTTTGTTGGTCAGAGCTTTCTGGACAACCCGATGGAAAAGCCATTCTATTATGAGTGCCATCATCCTGGCATCGATATATGCTGCGACGGACGAGTTTCATCAAACCTTTGTTTCTTACCGAGGTGGTAGGTGGTCTGATGTCCTCATCGATTGCATGGGAATCGGCGTTGCATACGGCATATATGTTCTTCGGAGAAACAAAGATAGTGAGTTCATTGCGCAGACTGCATGAACGAGGGGCGGCAGGCATAGACGCCCACCGCCCCATTTAGAGGAGATCCAATGTTATTTCTTCAGTAACAAATAGTCCAGGCCGAACATCCTTCGGGCTGGTGAAGATTTAGAGTTTGTTCCGGCGCAAACTATCTTCAGCGAATTCTTTCCCTGACTGAGCTGCACTTTGCCCCAATCAAAGACTTTCCAAGCAAGGTCCTTGTTGTAAAAGTCCTGAGTGCCCACAGAATGTCCATTCACGAATATCTGGTGGATTCCGTAGTCAACAGCGGTACAACAGTTGGCAGAGATCTTATAGATCCCCGTGCTCGGTGCCTCAAAGGATAGCTCCAAGGTATCGCCATCCGCAGGATCGACCCACCACAACTGCTGTCCACTGGAAAGGTTAGGGAAGTCCTGGATGCTGGTTGCTCCGCCGGTTTTGCCAACAATCTCCAGCTTCTCGCCTTCAATCGCACCCTTTACCGGCTCGGGTCGCTTGGGTCCGGCGATGAGGTCCAGATCTGAAATCTTGATCTTCGGTGCCGTCCATGTTCCGGGAGGGGCGTACCAAAATGCCGTTTTGTCAAACCGGCTCGGAACGTCTTCCCAGTGCCACATCTCAATATTGAAATTAATGCGATTCTTGAAAGGAATGTCGTCCATGACGTGCCATCGGACATTGCCGATCTGGCCGCCGCACCCTGGACCATCTGCGCGGGCTTGCCCGTGATAGAGAGCTGAGAACACTTGCGGGTTGCTCCATGCATATCCGAAGTAGTCTTCCGTGCCCGTGCCGATCCAACTGGGGAACGACTCACCGTCCACATAGACCTTTTCATCGCCCTCTCCCCACCATGCTGGAGTTGGATTCTGAACGTGCAACACAGTGCCCACGTAGCGCCCGTCACCTTCGAAGTCCACGAAGTTCATATCTCGCATCGGCCGGCTGGGCTTGATATCTGCGCTCCACTGTCCGTGCAAGATGTAGTCTGCGTTGAAGGAGGCCTTGGTTCCAAGAGTCACAAGCAGTTGGACTCGGTATCCGCTTTCGTTGAAGAGCCGAATTCGGGCCGTCTTTTGGAAAGGCATAGGGAGCGCAAGTCGCATTTTGGAAGATCCCTCAACTTGCGAGACCATCGTATTGAGCTGGCCTGGAAGGATTCCGGCTCCAAAGAGGTCGGGAAGGGGAACTCGCACCGTTTCTTGGCCATCAAAGGCAATCGCCACAACCACATGCTTGAGAATGCTGTCGCTACTGCTTCGGCTAGGCGGCAAAGACTTGGGAGCGGGAGTGGGGCACTCGATGGTGAAATCGCTGATTTCGACGGGCCCGGAAGCCTCAAGATCCACTTGTGCTGATGTCCCTGGCTTCAGCGTCAGGTCATGAACATGTTGGGAACTTGGGACGACCCACGTTGCTTGGGGTGGTCGCATGTTCTTGGCAATGCCCGCTTCGTAGGTCCGGACATCCGCAGTGGGATCGTACTGCCGAACATTGAACTGGTAGTACAAGCTGTTCAGTCGATCTTTGTCGTCATCCGCCGCGACTGTCGCTTTGAAGGACTTGGCAAACGGGAACGGGAAATACAGGTTGCATCCGTTCGCCGAGTTGTACGCGAACGTGCCCAAGAATGGTGCAGTTCGGCCTTGAAGGAGGTCGCCAAGCCGCGCCTGGAGCCGAGGCGTCGTCTCCCCGTCGAAGTAAAACCTCACGGTGCCCATCGGGTTGGCGGACCACAGTCTCACCACGGCACCTGGTCCCTTGAGGTCGGCCATCACCCACTCCTCTCGGCCATCGCGAGACTCTGAGCGTAGGTACTTCCCAGCGTCTCCATTGGCAAACCAGCCTTCTTTATCGGGTGCGACCGAACCTCGGTCATAGCTGCTTTGCTCTACGGTCTTGTAGAACGGAACTGGCCGGTGAGTCAGGCGATCCAAATTGGTCATCTCGTTGACCAACGTCTGAACAGTGATCGGGGCCGGTGCGGCCAATGCAAGAATAATCGGGATAGGCAGCATTGCGTTCTCCAAAGTCAAGAATTCAAGCCGATCCTACCAGATTTCCTGAACCAAATAGCTTATTGCACAGGGAAAAGGAGCGATTGCGATCAACTAGCATGTGGGACGACCAAATCCGAAGCGAGCATTAGGGCTGAATCGTCAAAATAGCAGCAACTCGTTACTGCCGGATTTTGCCTATTGCCCATGCAATAAAGGTAGTATCGACCTACACCGTCCATGGAAAAACGAGTACTTCTTGCCGCCAGCGGAGACCTTCGACCCACCGCCAACCAAGTGTGTTGGCAGGCTCAGCACGAGATGGAACAGCAGCTCATGGCCGTGCTTTCCAACCGATATGGTGTCAATGTCGAGCGAATCCACCAGTACGACAACTCCAAAGGCCATGGATTCCTGGATTCTCAGCGGGCGGGCTTGGAGGCTTTCAGCCGCGTTGACCCGACAGTTCCCATCATCGTCGCCGAGAGTGTTTGGCAATACAGCCACCACGTTCTACCCGGGCTCCTCAAGCACAAAGGTCCGATCCTTACCGTAGCAAATTGGTCGGGTCAATGGCCTGGATTGGTAGGAATGTTGAACCTTAATGCGAGCCTCACCAAGGCCGGTAGAGCTTATACCACCACGTGGTCCGAGGATTTCCAGGACTACCTGTTCCACCAAACCGTGGCTTCTTGGCTCAATACAGGCAGTTTCCAGCACGACGAATCGCACGTCGCGCCCTATAATCCAGGGAATTCTGCCCCAGAGCAGACTGGGCGTCGGCTCGCTCAAGCCATGCGATCATCCGGGATGATTCTGGGCGTTTTTGATGAGGGTTGCATGGGAATGTATAACGCGATCATTCCCGACGAGCTTCTGTTCCCAATGGGAATTTACAAAGAGCGGCTCTCCCAAAGCGCGTTGCTCTACGCGATGTCCGTCGTGCCTCAGGAAGAAGCTGAGGTATGCCTCCAATGGATTGAGTCTCGAGGTTTCAACTTCCACTTCGGAGCCGATCCCAAGGAAGAGTTGACGCGCGAGCAAGTACTCAGCCAGTGCCGAATGTACTTGGCAGCAGCTCGAATGGCCGATGAAATGGGTTGCGACGCACTCGGTATCCAGTATCAGCAGGGTCTCAAAGATATGTGTCCCGCGAGCGACCTCGTCGAAGGTTTGCTCAACAACGCCGAGCGTCCACCGATTACAAGACCCAATGGATCCCTCATTCGAGATGGCGAGCCGTATGTTCACTTCAACGAGGTCGATGAGTGCGCGGGAGTTGACGGGATTCTCACCTTGGCGGTGAATCGCGCATTGGGACAGCCCCTCGAGTCTACACTTCATGACTTGCGCTGGGGAGACAAAGATCGGACCGGCACTACCGACGAATATGTGTGGGTGTTCGAGATCAGCGGCGGGGCCCCTCCTGCGCATCACGTCG
Organism: Armatimonadota bacterium; assembly: GCA_018268255.1. GTDB lineage: Bacteria > Armatimonadota > Fimbriimonadia > Fimbriimonadales > Fimbriimonadaceae > UBA2391. Next base: position 68,898 of record JAFDWX010000003.1, read on the forward strand.
GTGGTTACGCAGGCAGTCACGGATACCGGCAGCCCTCGATGTATTTCCCATCTGGTGGAGCAACTTGTTCAGGAATCTCCCATCCGGGCGAGATCGTTTGGAGCCGAATCTACGTGGACTCCAACGGCTTGAATATGGACATCGGGCGAGGACGATCGGTGGAACTACCTGCCGAGGAAACCCAGCGAAGGCTGGACGCCACAACTCCCGTCTGGCCGGTTATGAATGGAGTCCTCGACGGCGTTACGCGTGACCAGATGATGGCGCGACACAAGTCCAATCACATCCAAGTGACTTTCGCCCACGATGCGAGCGGCGCAGACGACGTGCTTCGGGCCAAATCGGCGTTGGCAGCAGAATGGGGCATCCGAGTCCACTGGTGCGGACTCGGATAAATCCCTAGGAAGGTTAGAGCGGCTCTCCGCCCTTATCGACATTGTCGGGTGTGAAGACTCTGGACCCAAGCGTGATTCGCTTTTCGGTTTTCTTGCCCGCCAAGATGTCCAGCGCAACGTCAATCGCCTCTTTTCCGCCCGTTGGATATTGGAAGCTGGCGGCCAAGATGCCTTGCTTCACATAGGCTTGGCCCTCCTGCGGCAGAGCATCGATTCCGATGAAGATCATCTCCCTATCGCGTCCTCCCGCCTGTGCAGAAAGGTATGCGCCGTGAGCACCTGGATCGTTGTGGGCGTAGACCGCGTCGATCTTTGGCACTCGAACGAGTGCGGAGTCCATTTCCTTGCGTGCTTCCGGTTCGAGCCATTTCATTTCGGATTCAAATGCCACCTTGATCTGGCTGCCAGCAATCCCTTCCAAAAAGCCTTTGTGTCTTGCTTGCGCGGGAGAGGATGTCATGAGTCCCTTCAACTCGACAATCGTTCCTTTGCCGTTGAGCTTCTTGGCTAACCACTGACCGGCTGCCTTGCCGATCGACTCGTTATCCGCCCCAATAAACGTGGTGTATTTATCGCCGATTAGGTCCCGGTCGAGCACGATCACTGGGATTCCTGCATCGTACGCTTTGGCGACAGGCTCGGTCAGAGGCTGGGACTCCTTCGGGCTGATGATCAGGAGATCGACTTTATCCTCAACAAACTCTTCAACCTGGCTGCGCTGCTTGAGACTGTCGTTTTGGGCATCCTTGAAAACCAACTTGAGCTCAGGATGAGCCTTCGCCGCCTCCTCGATGTCCTTGTTCATTTGGGCCCGGTACGGCTCGCCCAGGTTGCACTGGCTTACACCAATTGTGTACGTCTTGCTCGGTGCGGCTCCTCCCGTGCTGGCGGCGGTTGGCTCCGACCCGGAACCTGAGTCTTTATCCGATGACCCTCCGCTGCACGCGCCAAGCACCATTGCCAAAGCGATCAATAGGGGAAACGTGAGTTGCTTCATAAGTACCTCTCTGCGTGAGTTTCGATTCGATTACCTTCTCTTTTGAGTAAACACCGCAACGACGATGATCGCCCCGGTGATGATGAGACGAAGTGCTTCGGGCACCGCGTTGATGCTCAAAATCTTTTCGACGTACCCGATGGTCAGGATGCCGACGAGCGTGAGGCCAACACTGCCTCGACCACCCATCAGGCTAGTTCCACCCATCACAACCATGGCGATTGCCGTTAGTTCATAGCCGGTTCCGGCTTCGGGATCTCCCTGCTGTTCTTGAGCTGCCTGGCAGATTCCGGCGATGGCAGCAAAGGCACCGCAGAGAACGTACGCCCATATTTTGGATGCCTTGACCGGAACTCCGGAGAGTCGTGCTGCCTCCTCGTTACCTCCTATTGCGACCACTTCCCGGCCCCATCGATGGCGTGCCAATAAGGCGAACGTAATGGCAAAGCATGCAAAGAATATCAGCGTGACGACGCTGAGGTTCCCGCCGAGTATCCGTGAATCGATGGTGCGATACAATCCCGGGACTTCGACGTATTTCATGCTTCCATCAGGCATGGCAAGGTTGGTGGCGACCTTTTCTCCACCGCTCACCAGCTTTGCCATGCCACGTGCGGTGACCATCATTGCAAGCGTAGCGATAAACGCCTGCATCCTCCCGAAGGCTACCAAGGCTCCCGAAATCCATCCCGCAAACCCGCCCACAGCCACGACCACCAGAACCGAAATTGCGGGAGAAATCTGCCAATGGATGACCATTTTGGAGAGCAGCACAGCCGAAAGGGCAAGAACGCTTCCGACCGAAAGGTCGATTCCGCCAGACAAGACAACGACGGTCATTCCACATGCCAGGATGCCGTAGACCGACATCTGGCGGAGCGCATCTCGGTGCGTGCCGAATCGCAAGAAGGATCCGTCGCCGTTAAGCAGAAGGCCGCAAAGAACCACGATCGCAAATGCCAGAATCGCCCGGGTTTCGGGTTTAGCCAAAATTCGCGAGACCGGATTCGTACTCATGCGCTGATCGCCGCTCCTATCACTTTTTCAGCGGTGGCGTCATCCTTCTTGAATTCTCCGGCGATCCGTCCCTGCCTCAGCACGACAATTCGGTCGCTAAGTGCCAGGAGTTCATGGATGTCACTCGTGATCAGCAAAATCGCCTTACCTGCAGATTGCCACCGGCCGATTTGTTCGTAAACCTCGGCCTTGGCATTGACATCGATTCCCCGAGTGGGCTCGTCCAAGAGCAGAACGGCGGGATCGGTTTGGTGCCACTTTGCCAAGACCACTTTCTGCTGATTTCCCCCGCTCAGGCTGCCCACTTCGACATCATAGCTCTCGGCCCTGACCGAAAAACTTCGGCATAGCGCGGTAAGGGCGGTGCGCATCTGAGCCGCCACGATCCAACCACGGCGTGCGAAACTCACCAAATTCGGTAGGGCGCAATTCTCCACAACCGAAGATCCCAGAATCAGTCCGTGAGTTTTGCGATCGTTCGTGACGAGCGCGAGCCCTGCTCGTACGCTCTCTTGTGGCGTGGCTGTATGCCGCCGCGTTCCTTGAAGAAGCACTTCGCCGGCCGAGTCGCGATCGATGCCACCGAAAATGGCCCAGAGCAGTTCGCTGCATCCAGAACCCTCGACTCCTGCGAGGCCGACGACTTCTCCCGGTCGGGCCATAACCGAGATGTTGTCCACGAGTGTCCTCGAGCCCTGCCGGACGGTGATGTTTCTTGCCTCGAATACGACCTCGCCCATCGGTGCCGTGCTCGTCTCCATTTTCGACTCGGCTCGTTCAACCGCATCTCCGACCATCAACTGGGCAACTTTCGCGGGAGGCAGAGCCTCGGGTGTTTCGGTCGACACGACCGTGCCATCCCGAAGGACCGATATCCTGGATGCGAGTCGGTAGATCTCTTCCATCCGATGGGAAACATACAGAATCCCGCATCCGGCCCTTTGGAGATCGCCGATTACGCCAAACAGCCGATCGGATTCGCGTGCATTGAGGGCGCTCGTCGGTTCATCCATCACCACGACATTGGCCTCGAATCGAAGCGCCTTGGCAATTTCGACCATCTGCTGAGTCGAGATTGGAAATGATCCAACGCGAGCCTGTAGGTCAATCTCCAAACCCAGTCTCGCCAGAACAGCTTTCGCCTGTTGAGACATGGCGGCAAAGTCGACCCAGCCTCGTCGGGTCGGCAAATCGCCGAGGAACAAGTTCTCAAGAACCGACATGTCGGGAACCAGAGAGAGTTCCTGGTGAATGACTGAGATACCTTGACGAATTGCATCTTGCGGTGACCCAAAATGGACCGGTTTGTCCATGAAGTGCACTGTGCCCGAATAATGCTGAATCGCCCCGCCCAAAATGTTGATCAGGGTGCTTTTGCCAGCGCCGTTTCCACCCGCAAGAACGTGGACCTCGCCAGCTTCGACGGTGAGATCAACACCGTTCAGCACTCGGTTTGCACCGAAGCTCTTCTCGATATGCTCTAGCCTGACGAGCGTCTCGCTCATGAAAGGCGGATGGTGAGTTCCTCGTTTGTTCGAATTGTGATGGGCTTCGTAAAGCGCACCGCTATCGACCCACCTTTGGGCTCGATCGAGGCCTCCACGGGCTTTCCGGCAACTGTCGCCTCGACTCTCGTCCGGGAATGTTTCCCCGGGTCCAGCCTGAATTCGCTGAGCTTAAGCTGTCCCCACAGGATCGACACACGAGCATCGAGGGACTTAGCAGAGACTTTTTGCTCAAAAGAACCCCAACCTTCCGCTGCGGTGAACGCTGCTTTGAACTTCTCGGGAGTCATTTTCGGCGCGAAGCCGAGTACACCCTTGGGTCCGTGATAGTAGTAGCCGCAAAGGGCCAGGTAAGTGCTGTAAACCGACATACCTCGGGCGTAATGGTCGCTGCACTCGACCTCATTATAAGGATTGCGCTTTTCTGGAGCGTGGCGGTCGACCACTGCCTTGACTACGCGCAGACCTTCTTCAACCAAGCCTTCGTAGATCATCTCGGCGGCAGCCGAATACTCGACTCCGGTCCAGCATTCGTTAAAGTACATGGACGCCCAAGTGGGAGTAGGTCCAAGAATGGAATCCTTATCTTTGAACGGAAATGCCGTCGTGACGAGTCCAGTTTCGCCTGGCACGGCATACCATCGGCCCGGTTTCTGCTTTTCGCGGAACGGGCCAACATCGGGGATGAAGTTGTACTTGAACAGCGACTTCATTGCAGTCCGGGAGGCTTTCTCTGGTGCGATTCTGCCCAGCCCCAACTGATGCGCCCACCACTGGCCCAGAAGTTGGTCCACGTGGCAGCCGTTACCGATTCGCATCGCGTCAAGGTGCGAAGGTTTGTCCAACACGTGGATGTAGTACTCGCCGTTGAAGAAGAGCTTGTCGAACGCCGCTACGCCTTTCTTGAAGATATTGCGGCACGTCTCGGCAAACTCGTCATCGCCCATTTCCGTCGCCATCTCCTCACCCGCACGCAGGGCAGCCAAGTACATCGAAGTGAGCCATGACGACGGTCCGTAGAGATCGACGTCGAGCGTGTTGTGCTGACGGCCCTCCAAAACCCCGTTTCCATCCTTGTCCTCCCTGATCAGAAACTCAAGGACCTTTTTGATGGGTTTATAAACGCGCTTGAGGAACCGATCGTCCGCACACATCATGTGCTCTCGATAGGTCCGGAGAACGTAACCGGCCTGTGAATCCGCGGCATACCCGTGTCCGTACTCGCCCCGGAAATTGACGATGCCACTTTCCTCTAAGAAACCGACTTTGGGATTGAGCTCCGCCATTTCTCGGACGCTCCGCTCAAGCTCTGGATAAAGCCGCGCCATTGATTGGGCATATTGCCAAACGTGGCCGCAGGTTCCGTCGCAGCAGCCGATTCCCTCCCAGGCGTAGAACCGCCCGTTTTTGAAGCGAACGCACGTCATCGTGCTCAGCGTTGAGGAAGCATCCATCACTCGCTGGACGTACCACTTTGGAAGCGTGGAGTCGTACCACGTCTTGTGCCAGAGGTCGGTGAAATCGTGCTTGGGAGCGTTGTCGAGCACTTTGCTCGCTGAATCCGCTTTAGAGGCGTAATAGTGGCCGACCTCGCCGATCCCGTTCACCACTAAATTGGGGAAGTGCCAGGCGAGTCGAACCTCAAACTCGTGGGATTTGCCCGGCCCGAGTTCAACCGGTTTCGAAACGACTGAACCAGAAGGCCGCTCTGGACTCGCAGCTGAAACTGGGGTCGTTCCGGAGTGCTCAAAGATCGTGGAACGGGTTGCGCCGGGTTTTGGTGTTCCTCCGATCAACTGGAGCGCCATCGAACCGAAGTCCGTCGCACGATCGAGATCGAACTCCAGTTCGTCCACGAATCGAATTTGTCCAACGCCGATTTGGCCCCAAAACTCCCTTTCCTTGTCGACGATTTCGATGTGCGCCTTCTTCCCGAGGTGCTCGCGAAGGTCCACCATTTCCATTCGGAGTTCATCGGATTGGCGACCTGTAAGCATGATCGTCGGTCCTCCTTCCACCACGACGAGTGCGCAGGCAGTATTGGGTTTGTTGCCTCCGCCGATCCAGATCTCAACGAAATTCCTGTCGATGGTAAACGTCTTGCTGGTCAGCCTTCCTGTCCGAGCATCTGCGACGACATTCGTGTCTCCTTGGCGTGGGTTATAGGATTTCGCCACACGCGTGCCCGGTCCATTCTTGATGTGGTATTGCGCTTTGGGTTGTGGACCGCTTCCGAACGCGTCTCCTTCGACCGTCCAACCTTCGAAACTCTCTGAATCCCACGTTTCGAAAACTACGGGTTTCCGGGGCTTGGCCTTTGGCGGATTCAGCTCTGCTTCCAATATCAAGCGATCCTTTTCACCACGGACCGTCCGTTTCACCAATCCCGCGGGAGCCGTGTGGAGGCAAACGGGGTTTTCAACCCAGGCACCCAAGGACACTTTGACCGGTTTGCCAGAGTGATTGGTGACCTTGAGTTTTCTGATAACCAGGGGAAGCGAAGAGGCTTCGGTATCCAGCGGGCAGTATGGGGAATGCGTTTCCATCTCGACCGTCACGGGTGATTGCGGGTCCGAGTATCGGTGGATCGCCTTGGGATACTCGCCGAGAAACTCGATGGAGTTCCAGTCACCATGTTCCAGTACCTTGACGGTCGGGGCCCCTTCCGATTCGACGCGGATGCCGATCCCCTGGTCGAAAGGATGGGTTTGCTCCGGAGGTTGCACGTAATTGGCTCCTCCCAGCGGATTGATCGTGTCGCCGTGGAATGTCACCTGCTTGTTGATGACTCCGAGTTTGATCTCGTTAAAAATGTCCCATAGCCATAGCCGGCCGTCGCCACCAAGATAAACCGTTCCCGTGCACAATCCGCCCACGGGCATACCCACGTAGCGCAGGTCCTTACCCGAAAGGAACTTTCGAACTCCAGATTCCAAAAGGGAGGCGGAAGTGCCTTTGTCGGCTGGTGCATAGCGTGCAAATGGAAACGAGAGGGGTGTGTGCATGGCGACTCCTACGCTGGAGGCGAGCCGGATGAAATCGCGGCGTGTAACGTGGCTAGTTGATTCCTCACTCATTCCGGCAATCTCCTGTGGTGTCGCAAGGTTTACCATATTGCACAGGCAATATAAAAACGTACCGTGTGTATAATCCGGCAAACCGATGCGAAAGCCTGCATGGAGAGTGATAGCAGACGAGATTGCAGGGAAGATCGCCTCCGGGAAGCTCCAACCAGGCGCGAGGATCGAACCCGAGACCGAGATTGCTGAACGATTGGGCGTGTCCCGCCACACGGCACACAGAGCTATTCACGAACTTCAGCGACAGGGCCTGGTGGCCAGACAACGCCGGTGGGGAACAGTGGTCGCCGAAAGGCCGATCCTCCGCAAACAGCGAATCGGATACCTGGCCGACTTTACGACCAACCTATTCCAAGCGCACCTCCTCAGCCATATCGAAAGCAACCTCAAGCAAGGTGATCGGCTCTTGGTTGCGACGTCGCTCAATGATTCCGAGTTGGAGGCAGAGCATCTGAGAGAACTCCAAAGCGAAGTTGACGGACTGATCGTTTATCCGGCAGAAGGCGACGGGAATGCACGCATCTTCAAGGAAATTCGGGAATCACATTTTCCGCTGGTGCTGATCGACCGCGCACCACGTGGCTGCGAGGATATGGTCGTGCTCACAGACAATGTCGGTGCTGCTCAGCGTGCGGTTGATCTCCTGGTAACCCAGGGACATACTAAGATCGCGTTCTTTGGCAACAACAGCGATAAGGCTCTGAGTAATCGAGAGCGGCACCAGGGGTACGAGCGAGCGGTTCCGCAGCTTGATCCAAAGCTGGAGCGTTGGATCCATGTGAATCTATCGGAGAATGCGGAGTCGATGTACCAAGCTGTCTCCGATGCACTGGTGGCGATGATGGCCAGGGACGTGCGGCCGACAGCCGCATTTTGCAGTCAAGACTGGCTTGCTCGGGCGCTCATTCTCGCGTGCAACGATGAAAATATCGAAGTGGGGAAGGACTTCGCGATAGCCACCTATAACGACTTCGGCGAGACATTTTTCCGATTTCCCAAGCGAATTCACAGAGTCATCCAGCGTGTGGACCGGATCAGTGAACTCGCGGTGGAACGGCTATATCGTTTGATCGGGAACGAACCCGTTGAGGCAGGCCCGATTCGCGTCGAAGCTGGTCTTGTGCCGGCAGAGTAGCGGCTATTTTCCTGATTCGATGAGAGCGACCAGTTGGTCCAAAACGACACCCCACCCTTGCTCAAAGCCCATCGCGGCGTGTTCCTCCTTGGTTTCCGAGTCCTTGTGGAAAACGGTGGCGGTGTATCGAGTTCCCCCTTCAACCGGTTCCAAGTCGATGCAGGCGGTCATGAAGCTGTTGGCGGTAGGACGAAATCCCTCCCCCAGGCAACTGGTGAAAACCAATTGCCGATTAGGAACAAGGTGCAGCAGGCAGCCGGAGTTGGTCACCTGTTCTCCGTTGGGTCCTTCCATCAGGCTGTTGAACTTACCGCCGGGTCGCGCATCGAGTTCCGCCCAAGAGACCTTCCACGGTAGAGGGCAGAACCATTCATCCATTCGCTCGGCACTAGTCCAATGTCGATGGATGTCTTCGGCAGAAACGGGCACGATTCGTTCCAATCGCAAGTCCGTTTCAGGGTTGAACTGAAAGGTGATCTTTTCCATGGCTAGATTGGTGGTCCACCCGCCGCTGATCACGGCATCGAACACATTGAGTGGATAGACGAGAGGTTCGACCCCTTGGACCCTCTCTTGCAGCCAGAACCGCAAGGGAACAACCGCATTCGCTCTCCGCGGATCACTTGATCACGTGATCGTGCGATTTGAGGATCATTTTCGTCATCCGCCAGTTGATAGCTAGAAATCTCCACACCTGAAGGAGGAGGGATCGACGGTAGTACAAGGTTCGTTCAGTGGGACGAATTGCTGTGACTTTTTCGGTTGATTGAGGCTTCATGTCTACTCCGGAACCACCCACCAGAATGGCAACGCTTTGGCCTTATAAATGAAGGCAACGTGCAGCAAGTACTTGATCCAGTGCCCCGCAAGGCCGATCTCGCCGGTTGTGTAGGGAACGCTCCGTCCATAACCCGGATACTTCGAAAAATCGGGGATGATCGGATACATCGTGATGGCGGCCGCACTGCCTGACAGGAAGCTGTTTCCTGCCGACGCGATGCAGGCGGCTCCCATGTCAGCCATCGAAGCTGCATGGGTGGCTTTGGTTGACTTGTTCCGAATCATGTCCGCGATAGAATTCGCCACGGCTCGACCCATGATCGCGGAGGGCATGCCAGTCCGAGGCGGTGCGGGTGCGATTTTGGTTCCATTGGGAGTTTCCCTGGGCCTGGAAATCTGATGTGGAGGCGCGAAGGCAATGCCCACAGCGAAGACGTTGGGATATTTAGTTTGGTAGGTTTTGGGCCAATCGCTCGGCGCCCAATCCTCATAGGGCTTTGCTGTGTATTCGGCGTCGACTTTCATGAACTTGCCCGGGTTGAAGAGCTCGCTGGAGATGTCATTCCCCGCGTTGTCGAACGCAGCCATGTTGACTCCCGAGAACGGAGGCAATAGCATAGCGAAGTTAAATTCGAGTTCGCCGCGAGTTCCGTCGAGTGTCTCGTATTCCAATTTGGTCGCGTCGACTCGGTGGACGTGAGCACCGATGATGGATTCCACGCCTCTTTCGTGAAAGAGAGACTCGGCGAAAAGGCTGCTCGGAGAAATGTGGCCGGCGTTTTGAAGGTACATACCATCGACACCAAAGTCACCGAGTTCTGCCTCGTTCGTAAGGAAAATGATGCGGGCTTTGTCGCGAACGCCTCTTTGACGGAGTTCGAACTCCAAATTGAACACATACTCGAACGCGGCACCTTCACACGTACAGAGGCCATGACCGGTCCCAATGACAAACGTTTTGGCTTTGCCAGCTTTCATCTCGAGAACAATTTGCTCAAGTCTTTGAGCAGTCTCCATCGCGTGCTCCACCGTGCAAACTGAGAGTGAGTAACCTTCAGGCCCGAGGCCAGGCGTCGCCTCGAAGTTGAGTTTTGGGCCAGTGGCGTTGATGAGATAGTCGTAGTCGATGTTGGAGCGCGTTCCCGCCGTCGATGGATCGGTCGACTCGACTGTTACGAACGGTCGCTCAGTGGTGGAATCTCCTTCTGGGTGAATTTCGACCGCTTTTGACAGCACAAACTCCACGCCAAGCTTCTTGTAAACGGGAGCCAAGTCGAAGGTCACCTGGTGGTCTTTCATTTTGCCGATCCCGACCCAGATATTGGATGGAATCCAGTTCCACTTGGGCTTGGGGCTTACGACTGTGATGGAATGGGCACGTCCGAGCTTTCGGCGAAGAATGAGTGCTGCAGTGTGGCCGGAAACTCCAGCTCCTAGAATGACGATTTTCATTTCCGTAATCCCGACGCCTGTATAAATTTAGGATACACAGAACTTCAAAGGGGATTCATCTTTGCGAAAATTCTCGTTGGTTAGAGTGTTCCAAGGCCACCCTTGGGTTCAAAGAAACCCAGATTCCTCATGAGTGAAGAACCAGAGACCATTCCCGCTGCAATTCTTAGACAACAGCAAGATATCCGACGAACGATTGCGGTGAGTTCGAGAATCAGCAGTCCATACCTTGTCATGAACGCGCTTGCGACAGTTGTCGCAGCGTATGGATTGCTCGCAAACAGTACTGCGGTTGTGATTGGCGCGATGATCATCGCCACCCTCATCGGCCCGATCATGGGATTGGCGTTGGCACTGGTCGATGGCGATATGGAGTTGTTTCGGCACTCCGTGTTCGCAGAGTTGAGCGGAGTAATGATGGTCGTGTCACTGGGTGCGATCATTGGCAGGATTCACATCGATCTCGACATCACCCAAGAAATTCTATCGAGGACCCAACCCAATATTCTCGATCTGATGGTGGCTCTGGCTGGCGGAGCCGCAGGAGCGTACGCAACCGTTTCACCACGCGTAAGCGTTGGTTTGGTAGGCGTGGCCATATCCACCGCATTAGTCCCTCCGCTCACGGCCTGTGGCATATGTTTCTCTCGTGGCTTGGGAGACCTCGCTCTGGGTGCTCTGATCCTGTTTACGACCAACCTAGTAGCAATTCAATGTGCGGCATCCGTTGTTCTCTTTGCCTTCGGATATCATAAGGTTACCAAACGTGATCCTAACGATCACGGATATCATCGTCGGCTCGTCGTGGATGCCGCGCTCTTTGTTTGCTTATCCATATTCCTGTATCGCCAGTTCGCGATGAGTGTTTCCGAGGAGATCTTTCGAAAGAATCTCCGGAAATCTCTGGAAGTCGGATTGCGGGCCGTGCCTGGAGCCACTTTGGAAGATATTCGCGTGAGAACCACATCGGAACGAGATATTGTGGTGGCTCTGGTGCGTGTCCCGAACTCAATCACGCCACAGCAGACTTCGGTCCTTCAATCTATGCTCGTTCCAAGGGACTCGCGCCAGATCGAATTGCATGTGCGTTCACAATTGACGAAGGAGACAACGACAGAGGGCTATCTTCACGAGATTAAGCCAGCCGCAGCACCAGTGGATGATCCAGAGGTTCCTAACGAGGAGCTCGAGCGAAGAAATCCTTCTGATGCCAACGATGACAACTTCTGGGGCGAAGAGCCTGAATCACCAACACTCAGGGGGAACGTTGTTGATCCGAAATCGAACTCGGAGCCGCTGAGACAAGCAAACCTTTGAGGTTTGATCTGAAGCTGATTTGTCGCATGTAAGTCGGGTCTCCGTCCAAGATAACCTTCCTGGCTTTGGAAAGGGTCACGGTGGCGGTTTCCGCGTCGATCGCCCAGGTTGAATCCAGTTCGGTGTGGCGACTCCCTGCGAGTGCCAACCCAAACTTGAAGAGATCCCATGGACCTCGCTTTTTGACGACATAGATCGAAACTTTGCCATCGTCGATGGCGGCGTTCTCAGTTGTTTGAAATGGACCTCCGTGGAGACGCGTATTGGCGGCCACAAATTGCCAAACCCTGCCTCTAAAATTTCCAGCTTTTGATTCAATCTGGATGGTGAAAGCGGTCCGGAATCTAATGGCTGAAAGCAACGCTGGAAAGTAGGCGAGTCGGCCCAAGACCTTCTTGTTCTTCGCCTCCAAGTTCTCCACAATCGCCGCGGTCAGGCCGATCGTCGCGACGGTGACAAACATGTTGTCGTTGGCGAATGCGACGTCGATTGACTTCCGAACGGATTGGTTCAGGTGGAAGTCGATCGCTTCCGGAATTGAAAGTGGGATGCCGATTTCTCTCGCCAAGCTGTTGCCGGTTCCGAGGGGAAGGATCGCCAGCACAATGTCCGAACCTACCAGTTGTTCAGCCGCCAGCCGAATCGTGCCATCCCCACCTCCAACGAACAAAACCTCGACGGCATCTTCGATGGCTCGGTGGATCGCCCGCTCCATCTCTTGGGGGCTCCCGGTTTCTTCGATCCAGAGAGGTGGAGTCGGGAAGTCCTCCACTATTTCACCGCCCTTTGATCCCTGCCTCGATTTGCCCGAAACCACTACGGCAAAACGACTCGGCTGTAAAGTGGATTCGACCATGTCCGGCTATTCTGTCCTGAACCGCCCGTGGCGTTGGGTGTACGCTGAGCCCAGCCCATGCTCGGTCTTCTTCTCTCTACGACGTTTTTGGATCAGGATCCGCTCCCGCCAGCATCCGAGCTGCTCAGTGCTTTGGTTCAAACGTATCGGGTGGCAGGCACAGCGAGATTTCTGGACAGCATAGGCGATAAGAATTCCAAGGATCAAGTTGTTTTCAACTGGGGTCTCGGTGTCCTTATTTCTGCAGAGAATGCTGTGGCCCGGAACGATCGGCGCTATGTGCCCCTGCTGAAACAGACACTGGAGATGAGCGAGAGCTACTGGAACCCAAAGGGTCCTGTCGCGGGCTATGACGTTCTTCCTGGCCCGCACGGGGGCAAAGATCGATATTACGACGACAACGCGTGGATGGTGATGGCTCTGGTTGAGAGCTATGAGATCACGAGGGAAACTAAGTGGCTTGACCGAGCAAAAGCAGCATTGGAGTATGTGCTCAGTGGTTCGGACGACGTGCTTGGAGGTGGAATCTACTGGCGCGAAAACGAAAAGAACTCCAAGAACACGTGTTCCAACGGCCCTGCTGCTGCAGCGTGTCTAGCTGTGTACTCTCACACCAAATCGAAACCGCTTTTGGACCGCGCGAAGAGCCTCTACCAGTGGACCTACGACAAGCTGCGGGATCCCGAAGACAATCTCTACTGGGATGCAGTCAAACTCGACGGGAGCGTCGAAAAAACCAAGTGGAGCTACAATTCGGCGCTGATGCTGAGAAGCGCAAAGGCCTTGGCAAAGTGGACAGGCGAGGCCAAGTTTAAGAACCAGGCGAAGAAGTTGGAGGCTGCATGCCAATCAAGGTGGCTGAAATCAAGCGGCCAGATAGCGGATGAACTTCAGTTCGCTCATCTCCTTTTCGAGAACATGGATCTTTCGCCAAAGCAGCAGGAGCAGTGCCTGCGGAATTTGCTCGGCGCACGGGACGAAAACGGCTGGTTCGGTCATCGTTGGGGTGAGAAGGCAACCGGCCCCAAAAGACAACTCATCCACCAGGCTTCCGCGATCCGTGCCCTTGCTCACTATCAGGCGCGCAAATCGGATTCAAAGGCAGAATAGGAGTAATGAGCCAACTCAATGTCGCGCTGGTCGGTTGCGGCTTCATGGGCCGAATGCACGCAACCGTTTACGGCCAACTTTCTGATGTCAAGGTCACCCAATGTCTATCAAACCATGGCAAGTCGTCGGTCGATCTTGCTGCCAAACTGGGCGCCCAAGCGGTGGCCACGTACGATGAAATCTTGCGGGACACCTCAATTGATGTCGTGGACATCTGCCTTCCGACCGATCTCCATGCAGATTTTGCGATCAAGGCTTTGAAATCGGGCAAGCATGTTCTTTGCGAGAAACCGATGGCGATCGATCTGGATTCGGCAGACAAGATGATCGCAGCATCACGCGACTCCGGCAAAACGCTGATGGTTGCTCAGTGCATCCGGTTCTGGCCGGAATACGTTCGGCTGCGCGAAATGATCCAAGACAAACGGTACGGAACCCTGAAATCGCTCCAAATGACTCGATTTGGCGCGTTTCCGGCGTGGAGCGCTGACGGCTGGATTGGACTTGCTCCCCGATCTGGCGGTGCAGCCCTCGATATGCACATCCACGATACAGACTACGTTGTGAGCGTTTTTGGCAAGCCGCAAGACGTCTCTTCGCGCGGCACCATTGACAGTCGAGGGCCAAGCCACATCTTCACCCTTCTGACCTACCCAACACATGTCGTGCAAACAGAAGGCGGGTGGGATCTGCCATCGTGCACTCCTTTCCGCATGTCCTTCCGAGCGGTGTTTGAACAGGCGCTTGTGATGTTTGATGGTGGTCCATTGACCGTTTATCGCGATGGCGAGCAACCCGAGCCGATAACGGATTTGCCGAAGATGTCAGCTGGAGATCAAGGTGGCAACATCTCCGATCTCGGCGGCTACTACTTCGAGATGGAGTACTTCTACTCATGTCTGAAGAGTGGGAAGCCTGTGACTCAATCCACCCCGGAATCTTCACGGGAAGCACTTGAAATCACGCTGACAGAAATCGCGCGCATGGGGGCCCAACTGTGAACCTCAAGTCGATCAACTACTGGTCGTATCCTGGTGGTTTCGACGGCACCTTTCCTGTAGCTTCGCTTTTGCAGACCGCCAAGGATCAGGGATTTGATGCGGTGGAAATCTGCATCGGGATTTCGGGGGAAGTCACGCCGGAAACCACACAGGCTCAGTGCGAGGACATTCTCGCCAAGGCTCACTCCGTTGGCATCCAGGTTGCGAGTGTCGCTTCGGGTCTCTATTGGGGCAACGCGATCGGAGATGCTGATGAATCCTCTCGAGCAATAGCGTTGAGACAACTGGATTCCATGCTGCAAATCACGGCGTGGCTCCGATGCAAAACTCTGCTCACCATCACGGGAGCGGTCGACGTGTTCTTTATGCCGGATCGACCGGTCCAGGACTATGCGTCTGTGGAAAAGTACTCCCGCGAAGGCCTCAAGCATCTCGCACCCAAAGCGGAGGCGTTGGGCGTTCGGATGGGACTTGAGAATGTCTGGAACAAATTCCTGTTGAGCCCCAGTGAAATGGCGCAATTCATTGATTCCATAGAGAGCGCAGCAGTTGGCGCCTATGTAGATGTTGCGAACGTGCTGCCTTATGGATATCCCGAGCAATGGCTGCGATACTTGGGCAAACGTGTTGCAGGAGTCCACTTTAAGGACTTTAGGCGAGCAGTGGGAACCGGAGAGGGATTTGTCGATCTGCTGGAAGGTGATGTCAACTGGCCCGAAGTAATGAAAGCAATATCGGAAATTGGCTATGAGGGCCCCGTGGTTGCGGAAATGATCCCGCACTATGGCCATCACCCAATCGTACGTTCTGCCAATGCTTCGCGGGCAATGGACGCGATTTTAGGGCGCAGTTAGGGCCTTGATTTGAGCGAGAATCGAGTCCCGATCGAGCTGATCGAAATCTGTAGTGTCTATTTCGATCAGCTTTCCGACAATCGGCAATGGTTCGGCTTTGCCTGCTAACAGATAGTCCCTAAACGGCTCGATATTGCCAGCATCGCAGTGCCCAGGATGCCGCTCGCCGGTTTCGACGCGGCTCTTGAATCGGTGATATGCCGAGTCGTCCGTGACATAGCAAAGCAATTGTATAAGTTGGACGTGGTACTTATCTCGCCAATGGTTATACTTTTCAGTATCGTAGAGCGGATTGAAATTGCTCTCAATGATGAAAGAAATCCCGCACCGCAGCAGTTCCTCCAATATCGGATTAAGAGTAGCGTGTGTGGTGCCGCTGAGCTTATGAGCCCACGCCCGATCGGAGTAGCCCAGTGACTCAAAGAGGGCTTCCTTCACCGCATCTTTGGCGAAGACCGGCCATCCCAAAGCCTCGCCCAGAAACTTGGCAATGGTGGTCTTTCCTGTGGCAGAAATTCCATTCACCAGTATCACTGTGGGAGAACTCATCGCCCGAGGTTGTACCACTTAGCCTTCCCTTAACAATGGTGCAGGTAACCTTGCTTGCATGCTTAACCGTCGCGAATTTCTGCAGCGCACCGGCGTATTTGCATCCGGGCTGACCATCGCTCGCTTCGTTCCAAGCAAAGCCGTTGCTTGGACTGAGTTGCCCCAAGATGGGAATGGGCAGAAATTCGCGGAGGGCGTGGTGTTCCACGACCGCAATGGGAGCGGGGTGCGTGAGAACGGCGACCCTGGCGTAGCGGGTGTGGCCGTCTCCAACGGAAAGGAAGTGACCCTGACCGATAAGAACGGCAAATGGAAGCTCCCAGTTCGCGAAAACTCCTGTTTCTTTGTGATCAAGCCGTCTGGGTGGAAGGTGCCGGTCGATCCCCACAACATTCCGCAGCACTACTACGTCCACCGGCCCGAGGGCTCACCCAAACTCAGATACAAAGCGATTGCGCCCACTGGAAATCTTCCCAAGAGCATCGACTTCGCCTTGCAGCCGCAGAAAGAGCACGACAAATTCCGTATCGTCATGTTTGGGGACCCTCAGCCCCGCAACCAGAAAGAGGTCGATTACATTGCCCATGACGTGGTAGAGCAAGTTGCTCGAGACGTGGTCGCAGTCGATGCCAAATTCGGGATCAGTCTCGGCGACATCATGTTCGACGTTCTCTCGCTTTATGGAAGCCTGAAGGGAGTCGTTTCGACTATCGGTCTACCCTGGTACCACGTGAAAGGCAATCACGATATGAACTACGACTCTCCCCAGCACGAGGGATCGTACGAAACGTTCATCAGCCATTTTGGCCCGACGCATTTTGCCTTCAACTACGGACGAGTCCACTTTATTGTCATCGATGACGTTCTCTATCACGGCAGTGCAAAGGGCGGATACCACGGAGAAATCACTGCCGAGAACTTGGAGTTCATCAAAAATGATCTGCAATATGTGCCACAGGACCGGCTGATCTGCCTCTGCATGCATATTCCCATCACGGACGTGAAAAATCGCGAGGAGCTCTTCCGGCTGTTCGAGGATCGACCCTATAACGTCAGTTTCTCCGCGCATACCCATGTGGCTGAGCACGCTTTCTTGGGAGAGAAAGATGGCTGGAAAGGCAAAGAGCCGCACCATCACATCAACCACGCAACCGTCTGCGGAAGTTGGTGGGAAGGCGCGTTGGACGAGCGGGGAATTCCTCATGCAACCATGAGCGATGGTGGTCCAAATGGGTATTCCATTGTGGAGTTCGACAGGAACAAGTACAAGGTGATGTTTCGAGCAGCCAGTCGCCCAGAGTGTGAACAAATGGGTATTTGGCTACCCGAGGAAATGACCTCGGCCGATGCGGCTCGAACCGAAGTTATCGTGAACGTCTACGCTGGATCGGAGCGGTCCACCGTCGAGATGAAGGTTGGATCAGGGGAATGGACTCCGCTCACCAGGTTCGTGGGTAAGGACCCGTTCTTTGTTCAGATGAAAGAGATCGAAGCTGGTCCTACTCCTCCCACAGGACTCAAATTGCCCAACCCATCGGACACACCTCACTTGTGGAAGACTTTCATGCCTGGGGGCCTCTCGCGAGGAGTGCACGCGGCTGAGTTTAGGACTACCGACGTATTTGGTCAGACATTTATCGATCACCGAGTCTTTAGGATTGTCTAGCGTGCTTCCTTCCGGATGGATTTAATGCTCGGGAGAATTCTTGCGTCTCCGACTGGAGCGTCCTTGAGCTGGGCGTACGTGAACACCAGCTTGGAGTCTCCAAGGTCGACGTAGAACTGCCGTTCACGGATGGTGCCCAAAACGAACTCGCAGCTGACGACCTGCAGACCGCTTTCGGTGGTCAGGCCCCCTCCAAGTTTGAAGTCTTTAGCAGCACCTTTGAGAGCTTTCGTGGCTGCCTCCAGGTACTGCTGGAGTGAGCCTGATGCGGGCTCGTTAACGACGTTGATATTCTCGCCAAAGCCATCTTTGAACTCTCCGACGGCGATCTTGTAGTTGGCCATTGCCATGGATGTCGCCATCGGGTTTTCCTTGACCGTCCAGCCTTCAGGTGGCACCCATGAAAAGCCTTTCTCGACAATTCGGTTTTTCTCCGAGGTTTCCGACACGGACTTGGTCTCCGACGCCACGGGCTTCGAATTAGGCCCGCATCCTACTAGGAATACGGTGAGTAGGGCGAGAGCTAGCGGAGACTTCATGCCGCGAATCCTACCAGGAGTGTGGTTCCTCCATGCCAGTATTATTACTTGAAACCGATTTTGTCGAAACGTTTCGCACTATTTTGCGATAAACTATGTGAAACGTTTCGATAAGGATGGCAACGATGCCTACTACGCTCAAGGACATTGCTCGGGAACTCAATATTTCGGTTAGTACCGTCAGCTACGCCTTGCACGGTGGCACTCGAAAGATCCCTGACCAGCTCCGAGAGCAAGTGAGGGAAACAGCAGTCCGGATGAACTATCGGCCCAATCGCCTGGCTCGGAGTTTGGTGACGGGTCGGACGAATACCATCGGCGTTGTTCCCCCTGTCCTCGACGATGACGTCTTTTTGAGCCCTTACCTGCGAATGGCTTGGAACAGCATCGTCAACGAAGCGGAAAAGCTGCGACAGGACCTCCTTCTCCTAACTGCCAGTGACCGAACCCGAGCGGCGGATTCTATTGACGATTTAGTCGATTCACGAATCGATGGGTTGCTTTTTGTTGCTCCAAGTGTAGAGGCGAAACCATTTGAACGCCTGACCGAGTTGCAGGTGCCATACACCCTGATGAGCGCGGGCGGAAATGCTCCTGGTCCCCATTTTGGAGTCGACAACAACCAAGGCGTGCGATTGGCAGTCCAACACCTGATGGCGTTGGGACACAGGCGCATCGCGCATATCGGAGGACCAGATAGTTCGTACGACGCGATTATGCGAAAAAGCACGTTCGATCAACTCGTTCGAGAGTACGACCTCCCGTTGTTTGACGGACAGTCGCAACATGGACCCTGGACTCGAGAAAGTGGGGAGGCACGTTTGGTCGAGCTCATGAAGCTCGCGCATCCGCCAACGGCGATTTTTGCCGGTAACGACGATTTGGCGATCGGTGTTTTGGGAAGGGCCTTCGAGATGGGAATTCGTGTTCCCGATAAGCTGAGCGTGATCGGTTTTGACGATGCTGGCTTTCTCGCCTACGGACTTCCCGGACTCACCACCGTGCGCCAACCGCTCCCAGAGCTTGCTGCTCTGGCCGTCCGCTCTCTTGTCGACTTTATCGCTACGCAGTCAGTGCCAGCGGATCTCGAATTGCCAGCGACTCTTGTCGTGCGAGAGTCCACTGGTCCAGCCTACTTAACACCATGAGCAGTTTTACCAATCACCTGATGGGAATCCACGTCCAACGGAGGACCTTAATGAAAAAACGCAATGCATTTACACTAATCGAGCTCCTCGTCGTCATCGCAATCATCGCGATCCTTGCCGCCATCCTCTTTCCTGTCTTTGCCCAGGCCAAGTCTGCAGCCAAGAACACCACAACGGTGAGCAACATGAAGCAGATCGGACTGGCGTTTCAGATGTATCTGAACGACAACGACGACATGTACAGCCAAGCTGGAACCATGAACGGGAACGGTGCATCCTGGACTTCCGGCGCATGCACAGCTGCGATTGGCTGTCCAAGTTGGGACACGCTTCTGATGCCGTACATGAAGTCTTTCGAGATCTTCAGCTCGTCGTTCGACAGGGCACCCAAGAGCCTCAGCCCCTACGGAGAATCCAAGCGTTCGTTCCGAGTTGCGGCAAACGTGGTCAACGGATACGCCGGATTCTCTACATGGGATGGCAAGGATCACGGATTCCAGGCGATGAGCAACAGTGCGGTCGCTTCCCCTGCGGGCACCATTCTGGTCACTGAGCAGCGAAGCCCAGCGACGAGCCAATGCACATGGTGGGCCGGCGCTGCATTCTACGAGTGCGGAGTCTGGTACTCAAGATCTTCCAACACTTTGGCGAATGACGATCCGGTTGCCGTGGGCACCCAAAAGGGACTGTACGCCTATGGTTCCGGAATCGACTACGCCTATTCCAATCGGGCGAACTTCTTGTTTACCGATTCTCACACCAAGAGCTTCCCCAAGGCGTACAAATTCCCTGGCTACCTCCAGAAGAAGGACATGAACACCGCTGTGAGCACGACCCTCAAAGGCGTTTGCCTGGATGCTGATATCTTCGTCCGATCGGACAAAGACTGCCCCATTCCGACCGAATAAGGCAAGACCATGCAAGCACAAGGAAAAGAAGCGAAGAAGGATCTTCCAGTACCCCTTATCGTTGCGGTTGTCATCGTCGCAATTGGCCTGGTCGTGTTTCTGCTGATGCGAGCTGGTGCAGGCGAGCCTGAGTTCAAGCCAGCGGCTGTCACCGGTAAGACGCCTGAGTACATCAAGGCGAAGATGTCACCCGAACAGCGCGCCCAGGTCGAGAAATACGAAAAGGAGCACGGCCTTTCGGATAAGCCAGAGGGAATGCAGCAGCAACAGCCGCAAGCAAACCCGACTCAAGGACTCTGATTGATGTTAAGCCTATTCATTGCATCCATGATCAGCCTCCAAAATCCCGTCATTCCCGTCAAGATCAACAAAACCTCGGAGGGCTATCAGCTCCTCCGAGGCGGAAAACCGTATCAGATCAAAGGCGTTGGAGGCACCGGTCGCATGGAGGATTTCGCTGCGGCCGGCGGCAATTCAATGCGAACCTGGGGCTCCGAAAATGCGAGCAAGGAACTGGACGCATGCGAAAAGCATGGTCTGACCCTTATGCTGGGCATTTGGCTCGGACACAAGTCGTACTTCGACTATGGAAACCCCGATCAGGTCAAGAAGCAGTACGAATCGGTCAAGGCTGATGTCCTGAAGTATCGAAGTCACTCGGCTCTCCTGATTTGGGGCTTGGGCAATGAGATGGAGTTGGAAGGCAATGATGGTCCCGAGCTTTGGAAGGCGATGGATGATCTATGCCGGATGGTCAAGGAACTCGATCCCAACCATCCTACTGCAGCAGTTGTCGCAGATATCGGCCCCGAGAAGATCAAGAATATCAACCAGTATTGCCCTAGCCTGGACATCCTGGGAATCAACTCGTACGGAGGCCTAAGCTCGCTTCCCGAGCGGCTCAAACAGGCTGGGTGGACACGACCCTATATTGTCACCGAGTTCGGTCCTGCCGGTCCTTGGGAGAGCGAGAAGACAGCCTGGGGCGCCGCATTTGAACTTTCCAGCACGGAAAAGGCGAAGAAGTACAAATCGGATTACGTCCATTCGATCCAAGGCCAAAAGGGATGGTGTTTAGGCAGCTATGCCTTTTTATGGGGCTATAAGCAGGAAGAAACTCCAACATGGTTTGGAATGTTTCTTCCCTCTGGCGAGCGCACGGAAGCTGTGGACGTCATGTCCGAGGCTTGGGGTAAGACTGTCAGCAACAAGGCACCCCAAATTCTGAGTTCCGATTTTTCCCGAAGGGGAAAAACCGTCGGGCCAGGAGAAGCTCTCGAATGCACCGTGAACGCAAAGGACCCGGAGGGCAATGCGCTTCAATACGACTGGGAAATCCGATTTGAGGCCAGCGAAAAGCGCTATGCGGGCGAGGGCGAGAAGATTCCTGCGCTGGTTGGCGATAAGGTGACGACCAACACCGGCCAATTCAAATTCAAGTCTCCCACAGAGCCAGCCGCTTATCGGCTCTATCTGACCGTCCACGATCGCAAAGGAGCAGGTGCATCGGCCAACTGGCCATTCAAGGTTGAGTAGGCCGATTCCCTAGAAAACGCTAAAGAATCGCTCGAAAAACGCATCGCGTTGAACGGTGTCAGCCACTTTGTCGGGACCATTTCCCGGCTCGAAGTAGCTGGCACCGTCTTTTGGGTCGATCACCACTCTGCCTGGTTGGTACGTGCAGAGTTCGGGATGAAAAATCGTGGCGGCTGCCAACGGGTCGTGAAACGTTATATTCGGCGAGTGGAGAAACCATGCATCCGACATGAGCGACACCAGTTCCAGTAGGGGTCCTTTGAAGCGTGATTTCACTTCATCTCGCGGCATGGTGCACTGAAACGTCACATCAAGTCCGATCCACTTATGGTTAGCCCGGCGCGAGTGGGAAATGATCGCGGTTGACAATGGGTCGACTTTGCAGTTGGTCTCAAGATGGTCGTGTTGGCCAAAGAACCAGCCAGCCATCGAAACATAGTCCTTCAACAAAATCGGGATCTCGGGATCCAGGGCAAACAGAAGCCCGATGTTGGTCATGGGCCCGATCGTCAAGAGGGTGATCTCTCCTGGGCGAGAGCGAATCGTCTCTCTCATGAAGTGGACGGCTTCTCCGACTGGGCGATCCAGATGATGCGGCAGATGCTGGATGGGTGGATACTGCGGGACGTGGTTCTGCCCCGGCCCGTTCCCCAGTGGCCCGCAATGCCCGGCGATGATGGGGATATCCGATCTGCCTGCGGCGTTGCACAACACCTCTGCGATGGCTGCTCGTTGGCAGGTGTCACCAGTGACAGTCGTGATGCCGACCAACTCCGCGTCAGGATGAGCGAGGAGATAGGCAATGGCACAGGCATCGTCGATGTCCGTGCCGGGATCGGTATCCAGCAGAATCTGGGTTTTTGGCATTAGCCAGGCTGTTGACCCTGGTTGATGCGCTTTTCCAACTCGTCAAGCTGGGTATCGATGTCGCTCGTGGCGGGCTGAACTTGCTGCGTTGGTGTTTGAGAAAGACCCAGCCGCTCTTCCATCTTGCGGAGTTCCTCGTCGGCAGTCATATCCATGGCCTTGTCTTCCATTTGCATGATCTGACCCTGAACGCTGGTGCCGAACATCTCATTTCGAGCGCTGGCTTCCGCAGTCTTGTTGGCAATCTTGTCTCGAGCGGCCGCAAACGAACCCTCGTACTGATCCTCGAAAGTGAGGCCCTGAAGGGCTTTCCCGATTGAATCTTGAATCTGCGCCTGCTTCCACTGGGCTTTGAGTCGAAGGGCTTCTTCCGTTTTCTTGCGGACTTCCTCTTCTTGGCGCTTAATTGCGACCTTGACCTGCTCTACGGTTTCCTGGGCTTGTGCCAACGTGGTCTGGAGACCAGGAATTCCGGCGTCGAGCGTGGCTTTCTCGCGCATAAACTGCCTGGCCAAATCCCGATTTCCGGCTTTAAGAGCCATTTCAGCCTGCTTTTCCAGTTGCGCGACCTTTTTCATTTGGTCGTCGAGCATCTGCTGGAGCCGGTTCTTCTGCGCAATCGCTTGAACCGCTTTCTCGCGATTGGCTGTGAGCGCCTGGGTCATGTCCCGTTTGGCCTGATCGAGCATGACCTCCGGGTCCTCGACTTTATCCATAAATCGGTTGAAAAGGGCTCGAATCCAGGCAACAAAGCGCTTCATATTTAACGTCTACTCCGAATCTGTTCGGTCCACAAAGTATACACCCGCTTTCCGTCCGATTCCCCTAACGTTATCGGTCGACGAGACTGCGGGGTTTCAGTCCCAGCGGATAATCTAGGAGAAAGTCCTATGAAATCCCCCATCTATTGCGGGCTCTGCCTCTTGGTCGTATCCATGGCGAACTTCGGCTGCCTGCCCAAACCGGATCCTTCCATGGACCCGAAAAGTGCTGTGCTCGACCCCTCCAAAGTGCACCCCGTTACCTCTTCGATGACCTCTAACGCGGATGTTAAGAAGGGTCTGGACGTCTCTGGGTGGGAACTGACAGATACCAAAGGCGCCAAGAAGGCCTTGAAGAATTTCTTGGGTGGGAAGCCGGGATTCATCTACTTCATTCAAAGGGATTGCCCCTGTTGCGTCGATGCGCGACCATTCATATCGCAAATCATCGACGCTGCAAATGGTTCCATTATCACTCTGGGGCTCATTAATGGCTCGGTGCAGGAAGCCGAAAAGTGGCAACACGTCAACGAGTTTAAGGCCGACACGATGCTGATCGATCCCAAAGAGGAAGCAACCAAAGCGTTCAAGGTTGAAACGGGCGTAGCCCTGGTCATCCTTAACGCTGAGGGAGTCATCGATCGAATTTATCCTGGATATTGTCAGACTTGGCTGGACCAAGCGAAAGCCGATCTGGAAAGGCTCACCCAAAGTAAATTTGCCAAAACTGACTTCAGTCAGGCACCCAAAGAACCGACAAGTGGTTGCTACTATGAGTGGGCAAGCCAGGGATCAACTGCACCAAAGCGATCCGATTAGGGGGCGATTTTCTGCTACCCTACTATGGTAAGGGCCAAAGGCGGCCAAAGCTCACAGAAGGAGTGTGCAACGATGCACAGTAGTTTTGATCTAGATTTTCTTTCAGTCACCGAAGCCGCGGCGCTTGCTTGTGCACGCTGGGTCGGCAAGGGTCAACGGGACGACGCCGATGACGCCGCATGCAAAGCCATGCGCCAGACCATGAACTTCCTGCCGATGTGCGGAACGATTGTCATTGGCGAAGGCGAGCGCGATGAGGCTCCGATGCTTTACATCGGGGAGCAAGTCGGCGATGGTGAGGGCCCTAAGGTCCAGATCGCGGTAGATCCCCTTGAGGGAACCAACCTGTGCGCGAACGGCACCCCGAACTCCATTTCGGTGCTGGCCGCAACCATCGAAGGCCAAGGCCACCTCATGCATGCTCCCGATTGCTACATGGAGAAGCTCGTTGTTGGACCTGAATGCAAGGGAGTCATTGATATCACGGTCCCACCAAGAGTCAACGTTCGACTCATGTCCAAAGCTCTTGGACGAGACGTGGACGAGCTGACCATCGGGATTCTGGATCGGCCAAGACATGAGGATCTCATTGCTGAAATTCGTGCGTCTGGTGCTCGCGTCCACCTGATCCCTGATGGAGATGTCTCGGTTGCCATTGCAGCACTCGACATGAACGCAGGCATCGACGGGTTGATGGGTATTGGCGGCGCGCCGGAAGGCGTGATCTCAGCAGCAGCCGTGCTTTGCTGCGGAGGCGAAATGCAGGCTCGACTGAAGTTCAGCACCGATGAGCAACGAGAACGCGCGAAGAAAATGGTTGGCGACGATGTGGATCGGGTGTTCACCACGACAGATTTGGCCAGCGGCAAGGTTGTGTTTGTTGCGACCGGCATCACCACGGGCGATTTGCTGAAAGGCGTCCGTTTTGGTCGCGGGCTTGCGCTCACAGAGTCCATCGTGATGAACTCGGAGCAACGAACGGTTCGGCGAATCGAGACTCAGCACCTCACAGCTTAGTTGGTCCGTATTTCTGCGGTTCGGCATTGCATCGATGTCCCCTGCTTGAGTTCTTGGCCCGCTGCCACGATCTCATAGCCTTCCTTGAGGGACTTGATGTCGTATTCTCGGCTGGAATTGGCGAGTTTGATCTTGCCGCCAGCCGGGACAACCACCCAGAACTTGGTCGGATTGCATACGCACGCCAAGCCGGATTTCCCCATTCCCAGGACATCCACTACGACCACATTCCGATCCAGTTCGATACGAGAAATCACTCCGTGTACGAGCATCTCACCATCACCTGCGGCAACCTGAGTTCTGGGCGCAATGTATCGCGGTGCAGGAAGGACCTGAGCCTTCTGCAGAGAGTAATAAGGGTTGATGTTGCAATGCGCCACGTTGCTATAGAGCTCAAAGTGGCAGTGAGGCGCGGTGGTTTTTGCATTACCGGAATTGCCGACGTATCCGAGGAACTGACCGGCTACCACTCGATCTCCTGACTTGAGACCTGGGGCAAATGTATAGAATCGGTCGCATTTGTCGTTATCTTGGCCAGGATCGTCGTCGTTCATGTGCATGTACTTGGCGGTGTAGCCGTTATCGCCCACCACCTGCAGGTAGTTGCCGCTGAGGCTGCCTTTGCGCATGATTTCCACGGTTCCGTCGAAGGCTGCAACCAAGGGAGTCATCTTCTTTGCCATCAGGTCGTTCCCCTTGTGGCGACGACTTCCGCCTCCCCTCGAATTTAGGAAGTCATTGCTGTACCGAGCCCCACGAATCACAGGGAACACGATCTCGAAAACGAGCGGTTCCCGAGTGGTCGCGTCGTATTCGATCTTGCTGGAATCGGGTTGAGGCGCTTTTGTGGATGGAATGGGATACAGATTGGGCGTTCCCGGGATGATCGCCGAAAGTAGGGAGAGTGCATCGGAGCCACCGACCTGGACGCCGTCGAGAACGGCGGAGATC
This sequence comes from Armatimonadota bacterium, assembly GCA_018268255.1. GTDB lineage: Bacteria > Armatimonadota > Fimbriimonadia > Fimbriimonadales > Fimbriimonadaceae > UBA2391. The sequence continues at coordinate 95,158 of JAFDWX010000003.1, forward strand.
TCCGCATCTTGTCGCACATCATCCACCCGAAGTCGGTAGTAATCGCCCTGGTACTCACGACGCGAGTCATCCTTGAAAACCACATGCTGCACGATGTCCTTCGCAAGATGAATCTCGGTTCCGTTGGAGTTGGTGACGGACGCCACCTGAATGTCGAACGACTCCGCCATGGGATCGACAGTGAGAACTCTTCCCTGGATTCGCATTTGACCCGGTTCCGGACGCTTGGCAGAACCGAATGGGGGAGGTTCGTATCCTTCAACCGCTACGATAGCGACAGGACTTAGGCTCTGCACGTGGTTAACTGTCTCGGGAAACTCCAGAGGAGTGGTTTCCTTTTGGTCCGTCGCCAGATCCATCACTTGCCAACCGTTTTTCGTTTGACATGCAATTTTCCTCGATGCGACCCAGGCCACCTTGCTGCTGGCGGGAATGCCCGTATCGATCCAGCTTGACTTGGCCAAATCGTAGACTCCCCACACCTTCTTACGGCTTACCAAGAGGCGCGCGGAACTCGGAGACCAGAGGATCAGGCTGCGATCTACGGGACCGGCGGACTTTCGTTCGCTCCCATCCGGAAAGCAGAGGACAAGCGAAGTTTCTCCCTTTTTGGACGTCCCGACCGAAGCAATGCGGCGTCCGTCTGGGGACCAAGCGGTTCGAGAAATTTCCAAGTCATTAATGATGCGCCGAGGCGAGCTTCCATCTTCCAAGGAAATCCAGAGATCAGTCGAGGCGTAAGCGATGCGGCCGCCAAACGAATCCCACGTTGGCGAAGTCGCATGGGGAACGATGAGGCTTGGCGGTTCTCCTGGCTTCCATCGATAGAGTTCCTGATCTCGGTTGACGTACAAAAGTTCGTCGGTTCGGGGACTCCAGACAGCCTCACTGACATTCTCATCAACGACAGCCGGATCCTCGTCCTTGGATTCACGATCGACAACAATCAGCTTGCCCGCATCGAGGACTGCGATCATGCGTCCATCCCGTCGCCATCCTAAGATGTCACCCCGAATATTTAGGATCGTTTGGGTGACTTGGCCCTCGGTGATGATCCGCAGTTCGGACGCAATTCCACTCTGAATCACGGCAAAGGTGGGTAGGATGCTGCTCTTGGGTTGAGTTTGCCCCTGCGACGCTACAGCTAAGATCGCGAGTGATCCGATTCCGGCACGACAAACCCGTTTCATAAGCCTTGCAACTAGCGAGGGACAATCTGCGCGTCGATCATGCCGGACAGCACGCGATCCACACTCAAACCCTCAATCTCAACTTCAGGACGAAGCATAACACGGTGCCGCAACACAGGAAGGGCCAAATCTTTGACGTCGTCTGGAATGACGAACTCCCTTCCCCGCAATGCTGCTAGGGCCTTGGAACACAGCACCAAGGCGATGCCAGCCCGAGGAGAAGCTCCGACCAAAAGGTCACCGGACTTCCGGGTGGACGACACAATTTCCTGGATGTAGTTGAAGATGCGATCCTCGACCGTGATCGCGTTCACCTGCTCCTGAAGATCTGCCAAGCCGCTGGCATCCACGACAGGCTGGATTTGTGCCGCCTGAAGGTTGGTTGCACGGAATCCGTGATGGTAGCGGCGGAAGACTTCCGTTTCGATTGCGGGCTCGGGATATTCAAGCAGCACTTTGAGCAAGAACCGGTCCTGCTGGGCTTCTGGAAGCGGGTAGGTGCCCTCGAATTCGATCGGGTTTTGGGTGGCGAAAACCAGAAATGGCAACGGCAGTTGGTATCGTACGCCATCGATCGTTGCCTGCCGTTCCTCCATCGCCTCCAGTAGCGAGGCTTGGGTCTTGGGTGGGGTTCGGTTGATTTCGTCCGCCAAAAGCACGTTGGTGAAAATCGGGCCCGTGCGAAGGGTGAACTCGCTGGTTTGTTGATTGAAGACGTTGGTGCCGATCACATCGCTCGGCATCAAATCGGGTGTGAATTGAATTCGGGAGTACTGAAGGCTCAGCGCGCTGGACACGGTGCGCACCATCAGGGTTTTGGCGATGCCGGGAACTCCTTCCAACAGCACGTGGCCGTTGGCGAGGATCGCCACCAACACCTGCATCAGCACATGGTCTTGCCCTATGACCGCCTTGTTGAATTCCTGACGGACAAGTGTTCCAAAATCCACAACCTTCATGCGAATCTGAAAGCTACCCCATTCTTTCTTCCTATCGTGAAACCAAATCAGGGAGAGAAAGGTAAAAACCTCCTGGCATATGTTGGTTGTCGAGCAGTTGGTAAAGGACTACAAAAAGCACCGAGCGGTGGACCATTTGAATTTCACCGTGAACCCGGGTGAAATCGTTGGGCTGTTAGGCCCAAACGGTGCGGGAAAGACCTCTGCACTTCGGTGCGTCGCTGGCATTCTGCGGCCGACAGAGGGTCGAGTCTTGATCAACAACTACGACGTGGTGCTTCAGCATCCCCAGGCAACCAAGTTCCTTGCCTTTGTCCCAGAACTCCCAAATCTTTACGAACTGCTGACGGTCGATGAACACCTTAAATTTGTGGCGATGGCGTTCGATACCCTCGACGTTTATCACGCTCACAGTGAGGCCCTCCTGTCTCGATACCAGCTGCTGGAAAAGCGGAATGAGCTGGTTGCGACCCTAAGCAAAGGCATGAGACAAAAGCTGGCGGTCGCTTGCGCGATGGTCCACAACGCCAACGTTCTTCTGATGGATGAGCCGGTGATCGGCGTCGATCCACAAGGAGTACACGAGATCAAGAAAGACATGGCGCAGGCAAAGGAAGCCGGTTGCTCCGTCCTCATCTCCACCCACGTGCTCGATACGGCCGAAAAGCTGTGCGACCGGGTTGTGATTCTCAATAAGGGCCTCAAGATGTTCGAAGGAACCCTTGAGGAGCTCCGTGTTTCCCAAAATCGGGCTGGGGCCAGCCTGGAAGACCTGTTTCTTGAGCTTACTGGAGAGCAACAGATTGAAAGCGCTCATCTTTCTTAATGTTCGCCTCTTCATAAACGGTGTCAAGCGGGCCTTTTCGTCCGGCCGCAGGATCATCGGGTTGTTGTTCTTTGTCGGCTATTACGTAATGTTCTTTCTCCGGCCGATGAACCAGTCGAGCCGACCAGGAACCAAAGTCTCCGGTGAGTTGCTGTCCAAACTTCCTAAACCCGACATCGGCTTGCTTGTCGGACTGATATTTGCGGCGTTCGTCTTGCTCTCGCTGTTTTCCGCGATCAGTATGTTGGGATATGGAGCGCTGTACCGGCGTGCCGACGTAGACGTGGTGTTTCCCAGCCCCATCGATCGAAGAATCACGTTGGTTTTCAGGTTCATTCGGGATTCGCTATTCACCATACTTTTCCCGCTCCTTATGGCGCTGCTGTTTTTCAGACCCATCACCTCAGGGTTTACGAAGTGGACAGACGCACTGGAGCCGGGTGCCGGAAGTTCGATTACTCGGCTTGGTCTGATGGCGTACTGCCTTCATGCTCTCGTTTGGACCTCGTGGAGCTACGCCGCCAGCCTTTACTTCAACCGAACCGGAGAACGGTATGAGAAGGCGCGGACTATCTTTTATTGGGGAGTGTTCGCAGCCTTTGCCGCTACCGTTGTATCGGTGGGCTACCTGATGTTCCTGACTCCGACTCTGCAGATGTGGAGGACGATCACGGAATCGTGGCTGTTACGTATTCCATTTTTCCCCGCGACCCTTGCCTCACAGGTCGTTTCGGCGGGCATCCACGGCAACTACTTCCTTGTGATGGCGTGGGTTTCGGCCATGCTTGCAGTCGCGGCGCTTGGCATGATCCTCGCGTTGCGGCAAGTGGAATGGTCCTACGATATTGCCGCACAAAAAACCTCGGCAACGCAAGAAACTGTCGAGCTCCAACGGAAGGGCGACATGTACGGCATGTTGGCGATGCAGGCTCGCATGGGCAAGATCAAAAGCAAAAAGCCGATCTGGCTCATGCGCTACAACTGGTCCAGGGAATGGGCCTTGGTTTGGAAAGAGCTTATTCTGTTTTGGCGCACCTCGAAGAGCCTCCTCCTTATCGCGCTGGTTATCGCGGGGATGTTCCTGTTCCTCAACTTCAAAGTTCGGTCGGAGCGGGCTTCGATCTATCTGGCCATGACTGCCCAGGTCACGACCGTGTTTATGTCGATGATCTTCCTGCAATCCGCGTTCTACGAGTTGCTGCGCAGGGGTGATCTCCAAAAACCGTTTCCGTTCCGTCCTGGCAAAGCGATCTTCTTCGAAATCGTCGGGAAGACGCTTCCTTCCGCGGTCAGTGCACTGCTTGTTGCCGCGATGTTCGCGGTGACCGACATCAGTCAAGCCATAGCCAACCTTGCCATCGCAATTTCACTGATCGGCGGGATTTTCTGCCTAAGTTCAGCAACTTGTTTGATCACCCTCCTCTTCCCGGACATCGACGATCCAACCCAGCGCGGATTTCGCGGACTGATGGGGCTGTTGGCCATGGCGCTCTGCTTGGGACCGGGAATAGCGTCCGGCGTGGGAATCTTCTACCTCACGAAGAATGTGACTCTTGGGTCCCTGACTGCTCTGGTGATCTTTGTATTGGTTGGCGCAGTTTGCAGTTCGGTGTCAGGGCAGTTGTATTCCAATTTCAATCCTTCCGAATAGGGAGTTGGTACACTTCGGCCAAGGATCGGGAACTATATGGCTGTTTTCCGGGCTTGTTTGAGTGGGACACACGGAATTCGATGAAGCTAAGGGCGCCTGTTAAACTCGCTCTGGCCTTCGCTGCGATATGCGGCGTGGGCTTCGGTGGATATTACGGATTCACGACCGCGTATCTCTCTCGTGTCCAGCTTCCCGCGCTCAAACCTGGCACGGTGAACCTCGTGTTTATTGACCCAGATACGGGATATCGGTTGGTCGTTGCTAACCGAATGGCGAGGCTCGTATCCGGTGGGACCGAGAATTTCGAAGCTCCCGAGGCTGAGAAAGCGGATGAGGGCGACTCCAATGTTGTTCGAATCCCTGTCAAAGAGATGCTGGATTCCCTGAACGGCGACACAGCTTCGCTTTCGGTCTTGGTCAGCATGATGAACAAGCTCAAGGACGAAGATCTCCCGACCACTCGGAGAGTCTGGAAGGCTGAAGACATTCGCAAAGTTTTGGATGGTGACGAATCGCTTCGCCACAAGCTCGAAGCTGACCTGAACATGACTTTGGATGGCAAACCCTTGCCAACTCTGGATCTGGTCGCGATGGACAACGGAATCGTCGTGGATATTCCGGTCCAGGTGAAAATGGTCGTCGCAGGCAAAGAACAGATCCAAGTGGCACGGATCTTGCTCCCTTACCTGCCGAGCTTCATGAAGTCTGTCTCGGACAGCTTTGTGGAGACTGGAAAAGCGGAGGGCAATGAAGAGGTCGCGTTCAAGATCTACCAAGATATGAGTGCGCGGCTGAAAGAAACGGAGAGCATTCGAGGAAAATTGGAGGCATTGATCGCACCTGGAAGGGCCAAGTCTCTGGCGACAGCGCCGGAAGCTCTGCTCTCGGGGGTAAGGATCGTAGCCAACAATGCTCAGATGGTTGGAGCAAGCTACACCAAGGAAGTGGTCCGAGGGAAAGAGCAGTTCAATCTCCACATCAACGTTACCGGTGAAGGTCGCGACCGATTGTGGAAGCTCAGTAGGGATCACCAGCATTTTCAGCTTTTGTTCACGGTCGATGGCATCGCCGTAGCCGCGCCACGCGTAGCGCACGAGATGTTTCAAACCGACGTCATGATCAGTCAACTGCCCGATGAAGAACTTGTTAAACAGGCAGTGGATAGAATAAACGAATTAAAGAAGTGAGGAGGATTCGCACACGAATATGAAGCGTTTTGGATTGAGTCTGGTGGTTTTGGCCACAGCGATCGCCCTAGTGGGCTGCAACAAAGACGGTGGTACCAACTACGTCGCAAAGCCGGTCGAAAAACCGAAGACTTTTAGCCTTGCGGCGGGTCAAGAGGCATCGCTCTTTCCGATGGAAAAGGGCAACCAGTGGGTGTACGAAGTCGATGCAGCGGTTCAAGATGCCCAGGGACGCCAGGGTAATGGGAAACAGGTGTTTACGTTCATCATTACCGATGTAAAGCCTCAGGCCGATGGTGGGAAGCTCTGCACTGTCGTTATCAACTCTAACGATAAAGAGGTGGACCGCCAGGAATATCTCCTGAATTCAACGGGCCTATATCAGGTCTCCGTCGGAGCAGGCGACAAACGCAAGGCCTTTTCTCCTCCTCAGACGATCATTCCGTTCCCAGTGAAGATCAATTCGACTTACGAATGGTCTGGCGACGGCCCAATTGGTGGAGGTACCGCAAAATCGTCCCTCAAAGGCACGATCAACGATCCGGTGAACGTGACGACCTTGTTGGACAGCTTCAATGCGCTCGAGATTCACCAGGAACAGGAGTGGTCGGGTCCCAACACCAAGGGAACGGTTGACAGCACGACATGGTGGGTTCCCAATGTGGGGTTGGTCCGACTGTATCAAGAAATTGAAGGATCTCAGAACAGCGGTCTGACTAAGCTCGTTCTCAAGAGTTACACCTTCGGTAACACATCGAAGGAGGCAACGGGAGCTACCTCGATCCCATCCGCTCCTCCTGCCGACCCAACCACTGCACCTGCAACATCGGAAGGCGATACAGGTGCGACAGCTCCTTCTGGCACACCAGGATCGACTCCGCCTTCTGCCGGAACTGGGACTGGGAATTAATCAACGAACATGAAAAAGCTCGGCGGCATTTTCCTTGTTGTGGTCGGTTTGGCGGTCGCGGGATGCAATGCTCCCACGACTGCCAAACCACCGCAGCCATTGGCAACCAACGGTTCATCGGATCCCAATAATGGGGCGAAACCGGTTGAAACGGGTGAGAACGCAAGTCCGGTCAACCTGGACGATTCCCTAAAGAGCGATGGAGCGGAGTATTTTGGACTCCTGAACACCAAGACGCAGGTCTATACGGTGGAGGGCGGCAATGCGCCCGAAGGCACCCAGCAGGTCAAGTTCGTCTCGGGTGACGCCAAAAGTGCCACGTTTGAAGTTCACCGAAACGACATCGTCACTGCTGGCGAAGGCGTTGACAGAGTCGAGTTGAAACCCGACGGGGTCTACGTGACCAAGTCGGACGGCGGCGAATTCGGAAAGCCCACCTTGGAGCTTCCTGCTGATGTGAAACCCGGGAAGACCTGGGAGGTCAACACCGACGTCACCCCAACCGGATCGAAGCCGATCACCCTGAAAGGGACGTACAAGGCCGAAGCGATGGAAAAGGTAAAGGTGCCTGCGGGTGAATTCGATTGCCTCAAGGTCACCCTCAATGCCAAAGCCATCACCGAGGGCAAGACACTTGTGATTCAGGGCACTACTTGGTACGCCAAGGGCGTAGGTCTGATCAAGCAGTTCCTCAAAACTGATTCCAGCCAAGTGACGATTACGCTCAAGAAGTAGTCATCCAAGGGCTAACTGCGGAAAGGAAGAACGATGCGGCTCTGGATTCCGTTGGGCATATCGGTGGGAGTTGCTATTCTGGTGGGGCCAGCGTGCATCTTTGCCACGCGGGGCACCGATGAGATAGCAGCACCCACTAATCCTGGTGGCCAAGCCGCCGAATCCTGGCGACTGGTCCAATCGGGCACTCCCCTGGAAGTTAAGGTGGAGCGCTCCGAGACCAACGGTGACATAAGTTTCAAATTCGTCTCCAACGATAAGGTTGCGGAGGAAGAGATCTACCATTTCGATGACTTGGCATTCTCGGTCAAGAAAATCGCGGGTATCGAACTGAATCCGCCGATCGTGTTGCTGACATACCCCCGGTCGCCGCTGGTGTGGAACAGCACGGGCAAGATGGTGTACGGACAAGATACGTTTCCGTACGAAGCCGCAGTAAGCCTTTCTGCCGAGGACCTCAACGTTCCCGGTGGCCCATATTCCACGGTTAAAGCGACGGTCAATCTGGCTTGGACCGATATGCAAAAGAAATCCGCGGAACGAAGACTCGAGTTTTGGTTTTCTAATGGTCGTGGGATAGTGAAGCGAGAGGTTGAGAACGTATCCATGCGGGATCCCAGCGCCCAGAAAACCCAAGAGCAAAAGTGAGTCACGTTTACCGACTTCAGACCAAGAAAGCTGCGGGCGATTCGAATCTCGCACCGGGATTTGACCTATCTCTTTTGCTGATAGCAGGTGTTCTCGTCATCGTCGGCTTCATGGCGATCTACAGCTCGACCGTCGCCAAACATGGCACCGAGATTTTTCGGAAGCAGGTGCTCTTCACCATAGTGGGAATGGTTCCTGCGGCGATTGTCTGGCGCATGAATTCAAATCTCTGGATGCGAGCCTCGTTGGGTTTGTACATCCTCAACCTTGTTACGCTCCTTGCGGTTCTCATGGTGGGAGACAGCGCCAAAGGGGCACAGCGGTGGATCGATATCGGCCCAATGCAGTTCCAACCGAGCGAGATGAGCAAGTTTCTCACGATCATCACGCTGTCGACCCTCTATGCCAAGCGCGCCGAGTTCCACGACAAATGGTGGATGCCGGGGCTTGGATTTCTGTATATCGCCCCGAGTCTGTTCTTGATCAAACAGCAGCCCCACCTGAGCTCAGTGCTGACCTTGAGTGTCATTTGGCTCGCGGTGACATTTGCAGCAGGCTTCCCCTTCCGAAACATCCTCCTGACCCTAGTCGCGTTGGGCGTGTCGGTCGGTTTGCTGGTATCGGTGGGAGCACTGGGACTTCGCGGCTATCAGGAAAGCCGTATCAAGGCCATGACCCAAAAGGACGTGAAGGACTCCAACTACCAACAGCACCAAGCAGCGATGGCCTATGGTGTCGGCGGTCTTTTTGGCACCGGCTACCTGAAAGGGGAGCAGAAACAGCACGTTCCCGAACAGCATAACGACTTCATCTTTTCGGTGATCGGCGAAGAGGGCGGGTTGGTCGCCTGCTCTTTGGTGCTTGCCGCACTAGCTTTTCTCTTCTTTAGGATATGGCTTATCATGGCCCAGGGCGTCCAGCCCTTTACGAGAATGGCAGCCGCAGGAGTGCTAGCCGTCTTAGGCTTTCACACTTTTGTCAATCTCGGAATGAACCTTGAGATCCTTCCGGTTTCGGGGCTCTGGTTGCCGTTTCTCAGTTATGGCGGCACGGCGATGTGGCTGTGCATGGCCTGCGTTTCTCTGGCTCAGAGCCTGTATCGGGAAGAGCAGGAAACCATTTTCAACTGAGATTTCTCGACTGTCGCCGGGTGAGCAGGTAGAGCAGAAGCGGTGCGCCCAGGACCGCTGTGATTGCGCCGACGGGAAGTTCTGTGGCTCGAATCGTCCGGACCGCGGCGAGGTCGGCAAGGAGGAGCAAAGTGGCTCCCCAGACACTCGACGCAAATAGCTGCTTGCGGACGTCCGGTCCGGTGGAAAGCCTCGCGAGATGAGGCGCAATCAACCCCAGGAAGCCGATCATGCCAACGAGCCCGACGGACATGGCGACCGCAACGCTTCCGCCGTAGAGGACCCACCCTCGAACCTGCCGAATGTTCGCGCCGCTCTGCTGCGCCACCAGATCGCCCAGAGCCAGCACATTAAGCTCTCGGCTCCACCGGAACAGAACTGCGAACAGACCCACGCAGGCCACCGCCAAAATGGGAAGGTGGACTCTTTGGAGGTTGGACAGTGATCCCAAAAGCCACCCCAAAATCCTGTTGGAGTCCTGTCCTGAGAGGACCATTAGGGCGGAAACCAGCCCCCCGAGCATGCCTCCGACAATGACACCCGAAAGGAGCAGTCTGGTCTGACTCCCCAGAACGTGCTTGCCAGCCAGTGCAGTGACGAATGCAAGAGTCGCAAGCGCTCCAAGCACCGCACCGATGAATATCCCCCACGGCGCGAAGATTGCCCCCAGACCGAAGAAGATTGCCGTAGCTCCGCCCGCCGCGGCTCCGCTGCTGACACCTATCACGTACGGCTCTGCCAGCGGATTGCGAAAATATGCCTGGAACCCTGTTCCGGCTGCTCCGAGAATTGCTCCGACCAAGAGAGCACCCAAGGACCGGGCTAGTCGAAGGTCAAACACGATCGTCTCACCGCCGGGAATGCCCGATCCCTGTCCAGTCAAAATCCGGACAACCTCGATCGGACCAATGCCGCTTTGACCCCCGTATCCGACGTGCAAGACCAACGCAAGAGCGAGCCCTCCTACGACGAGGGACATCGGCAGCGTTTTTTGGCGAGACTTCGGCACTAGTCGGATTATGGACGGCAGGTAACATCTGTTGGTCCATGACCTTATCGCTTTCGGAACGAGCCGGTGCTATCAAGCCATCACCCACACTCGGTATTGCCGCCAAAGCTCGTGCCCTCAAGGCCCAGGGGATCGATGTCATTTCTCTCTCAGTCGGGGAGCCTGATTTCAACACACCTGAACTCATTTGCCGCGCCGCCGTCAGCGCCATCGAGCAAGGCCTCACAAAATACACGCCAAGTGCGGGACTTCCTGAGCTCCGCAAAAGTGTTGCCGATCATCTCCACGGACGCTACGGGGTCATGGCCACTCCTGATCGAGTAGTGCTGTCTTGCGGAGCAAAACACTCTATTTACAACACGTGCCAGGTCCTTCTCAATCCGGGCGACGAAGTCATCCTGTTCGCCCCATATTGGGCCACCTATGCCGATCAAATCCGGTTGGCTGGAGCGATTCCCGTTCCCGTGACCACAAAGGGTTCGCAGGGTTTCATTCCTGATATTGAGGAGGTCAAGGGCGCTCTCACCCCGAGAACTCGGGCGATATTCGTCAACAGTCCGAGCAATCCCACCGGCGCCGTTTTTGGGCGCGCTCTCATGAAGCAAATCGCCGAACTGGCGCTTGATCGTGGAATATGGCTTGTAAGCGATGAAATCTACTCGGAACTGGTTTACGAGGGACAACACGTATCGCTTGCGGAGTTTGGGGAAGACGTGCTCATGCAGACCGTTTTGGTCGATGGATTCAGCAAGACATACAGCATGACGGGGTGGCGACTGGGATACGCGTTCGCTCCCACCTATGTGGCGCAAGCGATGTCCAATCTGCAGGACCAAGTGACGAGCAACCCAACCAGTTTTGTGCAAGCCGGGGGCATCGAAGCTCTTCGACTCGATCCTGCTACCGTCGAAGGGATGCGGAACGAGTTTCGAGCTCGACGGGACTTGGCTCTCGATATTCTCAAAACTGTTCCAGGAATTGAAACACCAGTGCCCGGTGGAGCTTTCTACTTGTTCCCCGATGTGTCGAAGTACCTGTGCGGTGCCATCTCGGACGATAACGCCTTGGCCGAATTGCTGCTGGAGAAAGCTCGTGTTGCGGTGGTGCCTGGATCGGCGTTTGAGGGCCCTGGCCACCTTAGACTCAGCTATGCGCTGGGGCAGGAGCAGCTTCGCGAGGCTTTGACTCGCATTAAATCAACTCTCGAATCGTTGCCTCGCCTATGACGATCCCGAAGAACATCCCCTTAAAAAACGTTGACCAGTTTGCGTTGGCGATGCGGCACCGATCCGCCGCTCGTGACGTGATCCGTGATTCTTACGAGAGACTGGAGTTTTTTGGCGATTCGGTACTGGGAATGATTGTGGCGCAGTATCTTTACGAGCATCATTCTGACTGGGATCAAGGAATGATGAGTAAAGCCAAGGCAAGTGTGGTTCAAGAGGGTCCCTTGGCAGAAACAGCACTTCGAATGGGGCTGGACGCATATTTGGAGATCAGTCCAGGCGAGGAATCGACCGGGGGCCGCAAGCGCCCGTCGATCCTGGCCGACGTTTTCGAAGCTGTTATCGGGGCAATCTATCTTGAATCTGGACTTGAGAAGGCCAGGTGGTTCGTGCTGGAACAGCTCAATCCCTATTTGATGCAGATCAGCGGGGGGAATGTGAGCCCGAACGATCACAAGAGTCGGCTCCAAGAGGTGGCACAAGCGATTTGGCGAATGACGCCGCAGTATCGCCTCTATAGCGAAGAGGGTGGTGGCTCGGACAAGCGATTTAGGGTCCAGGTTTTGTTTGACGAGGAGATTATGGGGGAAGGAAATGGCCGAAGTAAGAAAGAAGCCGAACAGGCAGCGGCCCTTAATGCGTTAGAGATAATTGAACGCAACCGCCGCGCGTAATCCCCGGATTATTGGCGGATTATAACCTATCCCTGCTCGTATTTGTGCTGGTTTCGCTTGTGTTTTGAGTGGAAGTAGGACACACTCTTTGTGGCGGCAGCGATTTAGATTTGGTCTCGGAGAGGAAAATTAAATGAAGCGGATATTCGTACTCTTTGCCATTGTTGGCATGGTTTGTAGTGGTTATGCCTATACCATGCCTCCCAATCCGTTTTTGGTCAAGCCTGCAAACTCTGTTGGAGATCTCGTGGGTCAGATCAAGCGATATCCGACCGTGAGCCACAACTACGAGCGACACTTCGGGATGACTCAGTCTGAAGTCATTGCTTACATGAAGTCGCTAAAGTTGACCACCCTTCCCCAGGGGGGAATGTTCCTGGTTTATAACGTTCCCCAATCGACAGGAATTTTGCGCTCCAAGGTCCTGAATCTCAAGAAGGGAACCAAGATTTGGGTGGACTGGCAGGGGCAGCCGGTCCTTCAGTGGATTTGTGGTAACCCCATGACACGCGGGCCCAAGCAGGTTGCCACCGACACATCGTTGGCTCTCGTCACAGCTGGAGCTCCTTCCAATGACGTGATCAGCGGCGTGGAGCCGATGCCGACCGACGAAGGTGCGCCGATCTATGCACAGTATTCTGAGCCGAGCCTTCCTTCGGTAGTCGAAACAGAAGTGCCGATCGTGATCTCCAAGAGCCGCAGCAACGATCTGTCTAGCTTAGCGCTCATTCCCATCCTCGGAGCCTTTGCACTCTCCAAGAAAGGTGGCGACGACGAGCCCAACCCAGTGCCTGAGCCGGCCACGATGGTGATTGTTGGCACCGGCCTGGCCTACATCGTTAGCAAGAAGCGAAACAGCTAGCCTTTCACTCCGGACCGAGGCGCGTGCCCTGTATTCCGTACACAACACGGATACAGGGCACGTTTTTTTACCAGTTCTGAGGTCGAATTTGCGGGATTTTGAGTCTGAGATGTCACATTTCGAGAAACTTTGTTAACAATATAAGAGTCATATTTTCGTTTCCTACATTTTGGGAGAGGACACAAATGAATAAACGAACCATCGCAATGATTCTGATGGTCGGCTTTGTCGCGATCGCTTCCGCGGTCAAGATGCCACCGAACCCTTTTCTCGTATATCCTGCTAATTCGGTCACAGAGCTCGTCGGTCAAATAGAGCGGTACCCAGAGGTCAGTGATCGCTATGAGCGCCACTTTGGAATGACCCGTTCCGAAATGGTCGCCTACGCTCAGACGCTCCACTTAACCAAACTGAGGAGCGATGGAATGCACACGGTTTACAACGTGCCGCGGGAGTCTGGTGTCCTTCGATCCAGAGTGCTTTCGCTCAAGGCGGGCACAAAGGTGTGGGTGGACTATGAAGGCAAGCCGATTCTGCAGTGGATATGCGGAAACCCGATGACCCGAGGGCCCAAAGATGTTGCCGCGGAGAGCGAAGTCTTGGCGGATGCGACCACAACCGTCACGGACGAAATCTTGAACACGGCAGAGACGATCCCCACCGTGTCAACCCAAGCGGATGCTCCGGCCTATGTTCTCAACTCCCAGCCGGCCATTCCGAGCGTATTCGAAATGCCGACTGTTGTTGAAACCGCCGGACCGACCGTGGCTAAAGCAGGTGGTCCCAGCTTGAGCGGATTGCTCTTGCTTCCCCTCGCAGCAATCGCGGCCCTTGGCAACAACCATAGCGACTCTGTAGTCCCCGAGCGAACGGATGTCGTGCCAGAGCCAGTCACGCTCATCGTATTGGCTGGCGGTGTTGGAGCTGTTGCTGCCAGACGAAGGAAAAACGCCTAGTCCACTTCAATAATCTCAGGCGCAGGCTCTTGATTGATCGAATCGTGGCCGTCAGCAGTGGCGGTCACGATATTTTCTATCCGAATGCCGAATTTGCCTGGTAAGTAGATCCCTGGCTCGATGCTGAAGCAGTCTCCCGGCAAAATCGGCTGGTCGTTGCTTTCAACCATATTCGGCTCTTCATGGCCGCCGATCCCGATACCGTGCCCCAGTCGATGGATGAAATACTCGCCGTACCCCGCATCTGAAATGACCTTGCGCGCGGCTCGATCGACGTCGCGGCCCGTCGCTCCGGGCACAATCGCGTCTCGCCCGGCCATGTGTGCGTCGTATACGACACGGTAAACCTCTTTGATCTCATCCGAAGCGGGACCCATCGTGACGCATCGGGTGATATCGCTCTGGTAGTTCCGGTATTCGCAACCGAAGTCCATGAGCACCACGTCACCTTCGGATATCTGTGTGTCTTCGTTCAGGTGATGAGGCTCGGCTGATGCGGCACCCACACCCACGATGCTGAAGGTGGGATTTCCACCGAGGCCAACCATGTGGTCGGCGATCATCCTGGAGAGAATGCGCTCCGAAATTCCAGGTTGGATTTCACCTAAAATCCAGTCGAAGGTTTCATCCGCGATTTTTCCCGCTGTGCGAAGAAAGTCCAATTCAAGATCGTCTTTCTGGCGGAGAATTTGAGCCAGCAGGTCTGTCCCTGGCTTGAACAGCGCGGCGGGCAACGTGGACTGGAGGTTGAGAAGAATATCGGCCCGCATGGCATCGTCGACAACGATGACGCCTGTCTTGAGATCCCACTCGGCCGCAAGGTCGCTCACCAAGGTGTATGGATTGTCTTGGTCAGTCCAGCTGCGGACATTCTGCACTCCGGCGCGCGATGCCTGGGCTGCAGAAAGCGCAGGCGCGATCATGGCAACTTCGCCCGAAGACTTAACGGCCAACACCAGAAGCCTCTCGTGGCCATCCTCAAAGAACCCAGCGAAATATCCCATCGTACGGGGCGTGCACAAGAGTGCGGTGTCGACTCCAGCGTCGGACAGAGCTAGTGTCAGCTTCTTGATCCGCTCGCCAGACTTCGAGATAGTTTCCATGTCAAGCATAATAATACGCCGCTCGCATATGTCTAAACAAGGCCGCCTAATTCTGCAATTCTCGTCTTGTTTGACTCTACGGTAGCATAACATTATGCTTGCCCTTTTGCTTGCTTCCGCGATGGCGATCACCTTTGACGAGACTGCCCCAGGGTGCTGTGGAAAGTCCTTTGTGATCGAGGGCGATATTCAGCACTACACCATGTGGGGCACGGTGACGATGCCTGGCATGGAACCAGGCGATTTTCAAGAGGAGGTTTTCGGGCGAGACTTTGTCGCGAAGGTCGACGACATTCCGAAGGGCAGTTACGAAGTGCTGATCGCCCTGACGGAGGGATATTTCGATGCGGTTGACCAAAGGGTGATGTCCATCGAGTGCGGAGATGCTTCTGCCAGAGACGTCGATATCCTAAGGGCGTCGGGAGGCAAGCTTAAGCCCATGGTCCTGCGACTCGCCGTAAATCATCCCGGCGGCACGCTCAAAATCCACTTTCGTGCGCTCAAGGACAATGCCAAGTTCAACTCGATTGTGGTCAAGGATACGAATGGAAAGCCGGTTGCTTCTGTCCGGGCGCAAGACTTGGTGGATGTCGAGCTGAAGGGAGCGATCGTTCCGCCCAAAGTCACGGGACCGGAAATCTATAAGGACTCCACCAAGAGCCCCGAAGCGCGAGCCAAGGACCTTATCCGAAGAATGTCTCTTGCAGAAAAGGTGGGCCAGATGGTCAACAATGCCAAGCCGATTCCCAGATTGGGTGTGAAGCCTTACAATTGGTGGAACGAAGCTCTGCATGGAGTCGCTTGGGGGCGAGCAACCGTGTACCCGCAATGCATCGGCCTAGCTGCCACTTGGGATCCTGCACTGGTTGAAAAGATCTACGACTCAGTAAGCACAGAAGCCCGCGCAAAATACGCTGCATCGAGCGAAAACCCGAGCTCAGGCGTCCTTGGGTTGACATTTTGGACGCCGAACATCAACCTGTTCCGTGACCCTCGGTGGGGCAGGGGCCAGGAGACCTACGGAGAGGACCCTTACCTGATGTCGGAATTCGGGTCGGCTGTGGTGCGTGGCTTGCAGGGGCCGGATCGCAAGAACCCGAAGGTCGTCGCCACACTCAAGCACTTCGCAGTACACAGCGGGCCCGAGCCAGAGCGACACGTATTCGATGCGGTCGCGAGCAATGACGACCTGTACGACACCTATCTCTGGCACTTTGAGCGAGTTGTTCGCGATGCCAAGCCATGGAGCATCATGGGAGCCTATAACCGCGTCTTCGGCGAGCCAGCGTGCAGCAGCAAGTTCTTGCTCCAGGAGCAGCTCCGAGATAAATGGGGATTCGACGGCTACGTCGTAAGCGATTGCGGTGCCATCACCGATATTTGGGCGAACCACAAGGTGGTGCCGACCAAGGAAGAAGGCTGTGCTCGCGCGGTTCTCGCTGGGTGCGACCTCGAATGCGGCAATGACTACCCATCTCTGGTGAAAGCGATCAATCGCGGGTTGCTCACGGAGAAAGATCTGGACAAGTCATTGGTTCGGCTCTTCGATGCACGCTACCGCCTCGGTTTGATGGATGGAGTCCACGACGGCAAGTGGGGCAAGATCACGGCCGACCAATACGACACTCCCGATCACGATGAACTGGCGTATCGAGCGGCCCAACGGACTCAAGTTCTCCTGACGAACGACGGAATCTTGCCGTTGGCCAAAAACAAAAAGTACGCGGTGTTCGGCGAAAATGCCGAGTCCGCGCGGATGCTGGTCGGGAATTATCAGGGATCGCCAAGCCATCCCGTCACGGTGCTGCAAGGACTCCAAAAGAAGGCGGACATGGTGTACCAAAGGGCATTTCCCGATGCGCTGAAGGAAGGCGAATCGTGGACTTTTGACAAAACCGTTCTGGAGAAGATGTCCGGGATCGATACCGCTATCGTCGTGGGTGGGATCCACGCCGATTTGGAGGGCGAGGAGGGAGCCGGACGGGGATTTCAGGGATTCCACCTTGGCGATCGAACCACCATCGCGCTCCCGGCTCATCAGGCCGAGTTTGTGAAAGCCTT
Source organism: Armatimonadota bacterium (assembly GCA_018268255.1). Classification (GTDB taxonomy): domain Bacteria; phylum Armatimonadota; class Fimbriimonadia; order Fimbriimonadales; family Fimbriimonadaceae; genus UBA2391. The sequence continues at coordinate 112,285 of JAFDWX010000003.1, forward strand.
GGCGCAGGCGGGCAAAAAGGTGGTCTTTGTCAACTGCTCGGGCAGCGCCATGAGCTTGACGTCCATCGAACCCTACGCTTCGGCCATATTGCAGGCATGGTATCCGGGACAACGCGGCGGCGATGCTGTCGCCGATGTCCTCTTTGGCGACTTCAACCCATGCGGAAAGCTCCCGGTAACGTTCTATCGTTCAGACAAGGACCTGCCCGATTTTCACGATTACTCCATGAAAAATCGTACGCATCGATTTTTCACGGGCTCACCTGAGTTCCCGTTCGGCTATGGTCTGAGCTACACCGATTTTCGATACTCCGGGATTAAAGCGGTGAAGTCAGGTTCCCAGTTGGTGGTGACGGGCACGGTGCAAAATGCCGGAAAGCGTGATGGGATTGCCAACTATTCGGTCATGGCTCGACCGGAATCTTCTCAGCCCGGCAAGCCGCTTGAGATGCTCATCGGGATCGGCACCTTGGACCTGAAAGCAGGTGCACGAGGTTCGATTTCGTTGAAGATTCCGTTGTCTCGGCTAGCGCTGTGGAATGAAACGCGAAAGGCGCGAGCGGTCATTCCGGGCGAATACAAGATTATCGTGGAGTCGGCTCCCATAGCGAGTGTCCGCTTGTGACGCCTCGGCGAGTATAATCACTCCCGTTGCCGGATCGTCTAATGGCAGGACAGCGGTTTTTGGTGCCGCACGTCTAGGTTCGAATCCTAGTCCGGCAGCCATTCGTTTGGCGAAAGGTGTGGCGCGAGACCGAGATACTTCTTCCGACTGAGCATTATTGCCATTTCGTATAATTGCCGAGTGCTGAACTATCTCGCTGACTCCGTCTTCTCGAATAGTTTCACCAACGAGTCGAGGGTCTCCTGATTGCCTTGGACGAAAAACCCCTTGAGCTTCTTGGAGTCGCTGCTCTCGTCAAACCCGTTCATCCTCACCGTCACCTCGGTGCGCTTCGAATCGAGCGATTTGAAGTAGATCACTGTCCAAGTTTTCGACATCGCCTCCTGATACGGAAAGCCAGCTGGAATCTTTTCGTTATTGATAGTGATCATCCGGAGAGGATCGTACGCAAGGATCTTGTTGACAATCACATCAGGCCCCGAGAGATCGCTCTCTTTGGAATAGCTCGTGATGTAACTGCCTCCGATTCTGAAATCCACTTTGCCGTTCGGCACCATCCACTGACAAATCCCTTTTGTGGTCGTCCACGCTTCCCACACCTTTTGGATAGGGGCGGCAACCACGCCAGTTGTTTCGATGGTCGTCTCAGGTTCGACCCGCGACGATTCGTTGAGCGTCGCGCAAGCCATTACGGAGAGGGCAAATGTGGAAGCAAGGGCGATTAGGTTCATCATTTCTCCAGATTCTTGGGTTTGGACCAAGTGGTCCCCAAAAGGCTGAGTTGTTCGAAGTGCTCCCTTAATGCGAGCACGCTTTGGTCAAATGGTTCGAATGACCGATAGGTCCGGGCGAGCATGACCGCTCCCTCCATCGTCGAAAGGAGCAGGACCGCAAGGCGGTCGATGTCTGTATCGGGTGGCAAACTTCCAGACGCCTCTTCGATCAGCGTTCGAACCTGATCCATCCATCCGTCGAAGTTTTCGCAGATGAGCGCACGGGGCGCCGGGTGGCTATTGCTGACCTCAAGGGCCAAGTTGCCGATAGGGCAACCCAGGCGAAAATCGGTTGCCTCCAAAAGCAGACGATAGCCATGGAGAACCGCAAAGATCCGATCGATCGGTTGAGATGCTCGCTCGCGGGCTGGCCCGATCACCATCGGTTGCAGCAGCTCCTTATATTGCTGTAGCACCGCCATGAGAAGGTCCTCTTTCGTTGGAAAATAGTGGTAGAGGCTTCCGCTATGAGCCCCTGACTTTTTGAGGATCTCCGAAATACCCGTGGCGTTGTAGCCCTGATCGAAGAAAAGCTCGCGGGCGGTGGTCACGATGCGATCGCGGGTACTCGGCTCAGTACTTGGTTGATCGATCATCTCAATATAGTGTACCATCGCGTTTTATTGCCGGAAAACAAAAGATGGACCTGCAGAAAGCGATCTCAACTCAACTTGCCAATATCTCTCAAAAAACTGGAAAGACCATCGAAGAGCTAGGTCAATTGGTTGGCGAGGCTGCCCTTCAGAAACATGGCGAGAAGGTTGCCTGGGTTAAGGCGAATCTGGGACTTGGCCATGGAGATGCCAATGCTCTGGTACTCCACATTTCCAAAAGTGCTGCGGCTGCCACCGAACTCGACAACCCATTGGATGCGCTGTATGATGGTCCCAAAGCGCAACTGCGTCCGATCCACGATGCCATCATGGCTGAGGTGAAAACTTGGGGTGACTTCGAGGAGCATCCGAAGAAAGGGTACATCGCTCTGCGGCGCAAAAAGCAGTTTGCGATGCTTGGCCCAGCCAGTGCGAAGAGAGTCGAACTGGGCCTGAATGCGAAAGAACTTCAGGGTTCGGAGCGCCTCATGCCGCAAGCCCCAGGTGGGATGTGCCAGTACAAGGTGAATCTCACCGAGATTTCACAAGTAGACGCCGAACTCTTTGGCTGGCTGAAAGCAGCGTTCGAGGCAAGCGCAGGTTAGTTCGCCGTACCGCCCGGCTTGCGGAAGATGCTGGACGTTCGCTGCGGTGCAAAGGTGTTCACGATCCGTTTCGCGCTGCCGACACCTTCGTTATCCACCAGCACCCGGACGAACTTAAGTCCGGCTCCTTCGAAAAGCGATCTCCAGCCCGAGCGGGTCAACTCCCAGCATTCGACGAACGGTCCTTTCGATGCCATCTCCACCAACCGCTGACGCAAGCGCCCACGGAACCACGCTGTAAGCGGCAATTTATTATGCTCATCCCACAACTGAAACCGGTTGGGCACCGCTATGTAGAAATATCCCCCAGGTTTGAGCACGCGCGCCACCTCAGAGGCCGCTTGAAGCTGGGTCGGATGATCGATGTGCTCAAAGACATCCGTGCACACGACCAGATCGAAGGTGGAGTCGGGCCACGGAAGTTGTGCAGCTGTCCCCACCACTGCATCAGCAGACGGCACTCGCTTTAGGGACCATTCCACGCGGTCTTCCTCAATCTCGATCCCCGCGACTCCGCCAAACATCGGCTCAGCCGCCAAAAGTAAATTCCCGTACCCGCAGCCAACGTCGAGCATCGTCGCCGATGGTGCATCGAAGTTTGGGAGAGCGGACAGGAGATTTTCCATGAGAGCCACCCTTGATGCGGTGTTCATGGAGTAGCGAATCCAACGGGAGCGCTTGGGCTCCACAAACCCTGCCTTATCGGCCGAAGCTTCCAGGTATGCCTTGAACTCGCCATCAAAATCGTCCGATGCTGTCATCGTAGGTTCATTCTAGCCTCTAAGGCTCGTTTGCGTGATGAGATCGGGTCGGCTGAAACATCGGCCAAAAGTGAATACTCAAGGCAGATGCCTCCTTCGTTTGATTGGCACACTTGGATTCGGCAGAGCCTGCCTCAAGAGCATGGAAGCTGGGCGTTTGTGCTTGAGCCGCTTCTCATCGCCACTGTTCTCGACCCCGGCAAATTCGGGTTGATCGCAATCGGTACGTTCTTGCTCTTTCTCGGATTTCGACCGTTCCAGATCGGGATGAAGGATTTGCTCAAAAGGAAGCGATATCCCCGAACTCTTCCGAGCACGATTGCTGGCTGTAGCCTTGGTTTTGTGGGTTTGTCATGTCTGGTTTTGTCCGCAAACTGGCTTGCCACATCGTGGATTTTGGGGATGGGAGTGCTGTTCCTTACTGTCTCGAAGTTCACGCAGCCGCGAGCGCTCGTCCGTGAAACCGTTGGAGCTCTCCTTGCCGTTCCGGTAGCGGTTCTGGCCGCACCTTACGCCGCGGAAGTTCTGGTGATTCGGCCCATCGTTTCAATTTTGGGAGTTCGTGGATTTTTGGCTCGGTGGCCCGACCATGTTATGTCTCGATGGCTTGCGGTAGCCGGGGGCTTCACCATGCTGCTGTTTGCGCTCACCGCGTTTCCGCTGGACAACTCCAAGTTTGTGGCGTACCTTATGTGTGCAATACGGGCTCTGGAACTTGCCTTGACGCCTAAATTCAAGCGGACGCCCTCCACATTAGGTGCCGTCGAGGCGATTTTGGCGGTCGCCGTCATCGTTTCGTGGTCAGCGCAAGGTTTCTAAAAGTCTCCTCCTTCATCCCCTCAAGGTGCCCCGCTTGTGAGGGGGAAACCGCGCGAGGAAGGAACCTGCCAAACTGGCTGCTAATGCTCGCGCTCGTGAGTCTGATGGCCCTCATGATCCCCACCCCAATCGAAGCCGAATTCCAGTCACTCGATCCTCGATTCGATGCGCTTTTTCCAAAAGACCGTAAGGTTGAACTCCTCGCATCGGGATTCAAATTTACTGAAGGGCCGATTTGGGTAAAGGATCACCTCGTTTTCAGCGATATTCCGGGAAATGCGTTGATTGCGTGGCACCCGAATGGGAAGACGGAAGTGGTCCGAGATCGCGTGTTTTTGAGGTCATTTGAAACTGGTCAGGGGATCGGACCCAATGGCAGTACGCTTGACCGCAACGGGCGAATTGTGTCTATGGAACATGGTAACCGCTGCATCACCCGGTGGGAGAAAGACGGCACCAAGACCATTCTTGCTGACCGATTCGAGGGAAAAAGGTTCAACAGCCCCAACGATTGTGTGTTTGGGCCCAATGGCGATCTGTATTTCACTGATCCGACTTGGGGTTTGGCCAAGGGCAAGGAAGATCCCAGTCGCGAACTCGATTACTGCGGCATTTTCCGACTGACGACCGAGGGCAAAGTCCACCTGCTCGCCAAGGATCTCCTGTTGCCCAACGGATTGGCATTCTCGCCAGATGGAAAGAAACTCTACGTGAGCGATTCCGACCCGAGCAACAGGCTTTGGATGGAATATGAGATGAATGCCGACGGCAACCTGGGCAAGTCCAAGGTGCTTTACGATGGTCGAAAAGACGAGGGGCCAGGGCTCCCAGATGGGCTGAAGGTCGATGTGCAAGGCAACATCTGGGCGGGCGCGCTCAACGGACTTCAGGTGATCGCTCCAGATGGCAAGCTACTCGGCAGAGTTCGTTGGAAGGAGCTTCCGGCCAATTTGTGCTTTGGAGATTCCGACGGCAAGACGCTTTATCTCACAGCAAGCACCGGCTTGTACCGGATTAAGCTCAATGTGGAAGGAATCCGTCCAAAAACGTAAAAATTCTCCAATTTTATTGACTCCCACAATATACGAGCGACCATACTTGCGAACATGAAGAGACTTTCACTTGTGCTCGCCGTTGCTTCGCTTGCTGTCGCCTCTCAAGCTGCTTCCACGCTTCGACAAGACATCGAGTCGATGAACAAGAAGATCGCCAAGACGTTTATGGCCAAGGATATGGCGGCTTTCGAAAAGTTGGTCAAGCCTTGGGTCACCAGCGATTTCAAGTACATCGAGGAAGGCAAGACCATGAACTTCAAGCAGATGGTGGACACCATGAAGCAGGGCTACTCGATGATGGGCACGATCACGAAGGTCGATACGAAGATCCTCACCCTGACTGAAAAGGGGAGCACCGCTAACGAGAAATCCCAGCACACGATGGCATGGACATCGAAAGGACAAGACGGCAAGTCTCACGCGTTTGCGTTTGTGGGAACCTCCACCAACACCTACAAGAAGGTCAATGGGAAGTGGTTGCTCGCAGTGATGTCCATGAAAACCGACAAGATGACCATGGACGGCAAAGCGATGGATATGTCGAAGATGGGCGGGTAGTCGCCCCAGCTTTGGTTTGTGTGAACGGGCTCTTGCTAACAGTAGGAGCCCGTTTTGTATTTGCATCCAGTGTCCGAGGCAAAATCGTAATACATTTACGGACGTGGAACATCAATTCGCGAAAGAGGACCGTCTCATTGGGTCCGACGAGGAGCTTCGCGAATTACTTGAGCGTTTGGAAAATCGCACAGGCGAGTTCACCCACGAATTCACGACCGAAAAGCCTTGCATCACCGTCGAGGACGTTGCCGAGGCTCTCGGTTTAGGCGCAGACGAGGTTGCACGTGTTCTCCGACAGCTCCACGAAGAACACCGCGAAGCCCGCATCACTGGCGTTTTCAAGGAACTTGAGGAGCCACTCTACCGAGTAGAGCGGCCCGATGTGCGTGGCCATCTCACCGATCCAATCTTTCGGCTAAGGTCCGTGCAACTGCTCATGGAACGCAACCGGCCGAAGGCTATCTTGGCCCGCAAGGCTGTGGTAGACCACGACGAAATTCGTGGACACCGCGTTGGGCAGGTGGTGCTTTGGGCGCTATTGCTTCTCGCTGGAATTCTGCTCATCGGCGGAACGTTGCATGCCTTAACGCGCTAGTTTCCTGGCGTTGACGGAACCCGCACCCCACTGGGGGTTGGTGCCCATAGCCACATCCCTCGTCCTTGGGTCGCCACCAACACTTTCCTTGTGGAGGCATCCCATATCATGTCGATGACGGGGACGTTCGGAAAATCCGCCTTCTTCCACGAACTTCCTTGATTCGCCGAGTAATACACGCCTGCATCCGTGCCTACGGCGAAGACGCTGCCGAAGACCACCACTGTGTTGACCGGGATGTCCGGCAGGTTCACACCAATCTGTTGCCAAGTCGCTCCCGCGTTCACCGATTCCAATAGCCTTTCCGATCCAAAGAACGGAACCGCTAGGAGCACGTGTTGGTCGTTGGATGGATCGATCCAGATCTCCCGCATGATCCGCGGAAAACCGCCCGCTTGGGTGCGAATGGTCGTGAAACTGACCCCACCATTGCTTGAGGTTCTCACCAAACCGTCGGTTGTCGTGATGTACACGCGTTGGGAATTGCTTTTGGCGATCGCGATCGATCGGACGGCTCCAGAGCCTGCCGTAATGTCCGCGCTAATCTTGGAAAATGATGTACCGCCGTTCGTCGATTGGTAGATGTACTGTGTCCCGTAAAGCATCCGGTTGGAGTTACTGGGATCGATGACGTACGGGCAGAAAAACGCGGTTCTATCTGATCCCCCGATCCCACTTCCGACGCCCGAGAATCCACCTCCGCCGTTCGTCGTTCTGAAGAGCGTTCCAGATCCTTGGTATTCGCCGAACATGCGAAGTTGGTTGTTTTGGTCGATGGCGGTGTAACCGCCGTCGCCACCGATGGAGAAAATCCAGTTCGAACCGCTTCGGTAGGAAGTTCCGTTATCTTGCTGTCCACCGATCGCCAGGCTTGTTCCGTTGGGGCCCTTGCTGATACCAGCATAGAATTGTATGGTTCCTAAGCCTGCGTTGCGGTAGCTCCAGCTTGTGCCGAGATTGGTCGAGCGGTGTACACCGCCATCGTTGCCGCACCACAGGTTGCCCGATGCATCCCAATCGAAGGCATGCAAATCGACGTGTGGTGGAGTGACATCGCTGAAGGTGCTTCCGCTGTTGGTGGATCGGCTGCAGGTGTACCCACCAAAAAGGACCGTGTTAGGGTTGGTTGGCTGCACGGCGATCGTGTTGAGATACCAACCGTAGGTAGCTTGGATACTCCCAACGTTGAGTGTGGTCCAACTCGTTCCGGAATTGTCTGTCCGGTATGCGCCGAGTGTCGTTCCGTTGCCTCCCGAGGCGTCGCACGAACGGGCGATCATGGCATAGACTCGGCTGCTCAGACTCGGAGCAACGCACAGAGTAATTCGGCCGACGCTGGAAGTCGGCAAGCCTCCCGCCAGCTTGCTCCAGGTGTTTCCACCATCAGCGGATTTGTAGATTCCGTTCTGGGTGCTCCCAAAAATCCTGCCGATCCCCGCATACAGCACCTGCGGATTGGACGGATCGATGGCGACGTCTGTCGCCGTTTGGCTGGGCAACCCGTTGGTGAGTTGAGTCCACGTTTCGCCTCCGTCGGTCGACCGAAAAACGCCCAGCGGTCCAGTCGCGTTGGGGTGGTTCTTGGCCGCAGCGAGCTCGGGAAAGCCCCCAGCTGTCGTAACACTCGCGAACAATCGCTGCTTGTTGGATGGGTCGATCACCAAGCGGCTGATGCACCTTCCGGAAAACACATTCGCACCCAGCTGAACCCAACTGACGCCGCCGTTTGTGGTTTTGAAAATCCCCATGCCGTACCGGCTATGGTTGGCGAAATTGGCCTCGCCAGTGCCGACGTACAAGATTTGGTCGTTACTGGGGTCGATTGCCAGCGCGCCAACAGCAGTCGTCGGGAGCGATGGAGTGACCCAACTCCAAGTAGTTCCACCGTTGGTTGTCTTCCACACGCCACCGTCCGCACCACCGACGTACACGAGGTTCGCATTCTGTCGGCTGCAAGCAATCGCGCTCACCCGTCCTGTATCGCCGCTATCCATCGGAGCCGGTCCTAACTCGGCTGCTTCAAGAAATGGCTTGCTGATCTGAACGTTTTTCTGGGCATTCGCTCCTGCACAGAGTGCGATAGAGATTCCAAAGATGAGGAGCCTTTTCATTAGTTGCTCTCCCAATTCTTCGACTCGAAAAAGAGTGTGCTCGTGTACAAAGTTCCTTGAAATGGTTGCTGGAACCGAATGGCCCACATCCCAGCCTGATCCATCGATAACATTCCGATCCCATTGGGTCCGGTGTGACGGGATTCGACCGTGCCATCAGGTTTGACAACGGTGAACCCGGTCCTGACCGCCTCTCCGTCGACGTAGAATTTCATGGGCACATCAGAGCCCAAATCAAGCGGTGTCGGATCCATAAGCAACCTGATTTCTGACTTGAGGCCGATTTTATTCGTGGCAATGTTGTGTGGCTCTGGCCGGTGACCCGGGTCGCCGCGAACCAACCACTGCACCGTCGGTATCACGGGCATCCCGTCTTCAAGCTTAAGATTGTCAAACGTTGCCGCTGCCATGGCCACCCGTGTGGTGAAAACAGGAGTCGGCATCGGAGTCTCACTGGCGGTTAAGTTATCCTGCCCTTCAATGCTCCGCCAGATGGCCTGCGATTTGGCTGGCGAAGCTGCGGCAAGGGGATAAACAAAGTCCGTACGTTCAGCGAGCCACAAATGGGTGGGAGGAGCCACGCCGACTTTGGCCTCCAAGGCAAGGGGAACGCCAAGCTGGGCAGCTAGACCGAGAGCAACACCAATGAGCATAGTTCAGCTTCAAGTATACGACGGACCTGCGATTCCTCCAAGAAGCTAATCGCTCCAAACCTTATCCCCACCAAAATGCGGCTGCAATCAAAACGTAGAGGCCAACAAGAGCCGCACCTTCAAGCCATATCCCCTCTCCATCGAAGATTACGAACGTGGGGATGATGGCGGACAGGATCAAGGCGACTAGGAGCATGGGTTGCAGAACGAGTGTCATGGGTGCCGGTCCCACAAAGAATGAGACCATAACAAGCACTGGAACTAGGAGAAGCGCAATCTGCAGCGACGAGTTCATGATGATGCTCATCGCATAGTCAGGCTTGTTCTTGAGAGCCATCTGCACGCCGGCTAGGTGTTCGATCGCGTTTCCAGCGACAGCGACCACGACCAACCCCGTGAAGGCCTCGCTGAGGCCCATCGCCTTGGTTGCAGGTTCAAGCGCATGCACGAACCACTCACTCACGAATGCGGAGGCGACGCCAGCACATCCGAGCACGACCAAGGTAAACGGAAGCGCCCAGGTCGCATGGTGTTTGGCCTCAATAGCCGCTTCCTCAGGCACGATTTCCTCACCCTTGATGGAAAACGGGAGGGATCCGGCGAAAATAATGATGAGTACGATGGCGCAGACCAAACTCAAAGTTGCTTCGTGTGGCTCAGCGGGAGTATGAAGCTGGTGAGATAAGGTTGGAATCGCCAACGCAGTACAGGCGAGAAGCATCAAGACCGCAATCAGTCGCGGCGTTTCCGTCATGAACTTCAGCGTGCCATGTTTGCGTCCGCCGAGCAACAGTGCGATTCCGAGCAGCAAGACGCTGTTGGCAAGGATCGATCCAACGAGGGCGCCTTTGACGACCTCCACGTAGCCTGCTCTGAGCGAGAAGATACAGACCATGAGCTCTGGCAAGTTGCCCAATGCACTCTGGATGACACCCGTTGCTCCGGCCGACATGCGGCTTCCCAAGTGCTCCGTCGCGTGTCCGACCACAACTGCCAAAAGCGATAGCGCCACCGCCGCCATAAGGAACGCGACGACATCTCCTGCGATAAAGTGAGCTGCACCTGCGGCCACGCAGGCAACTCCTGAGAATCCTAAGATCCGGATATCTTTCGCCGAAACAGTTTGAGATGCCATGCCATGGGAATCTTAGTCGAAATCTCAGGCAGAGTGCCGCCGGAGGTTTTACCGCCGATAGCCTTGGGTTCTATCCCCACCAAAATGCGGCTGCAATCAGAATATAGAGTCCTACGAGAGCCGCACCCTCGAGCCAAATTCCTTCGCCATCGAAGATCACAAAGGCTGGGATCAGTGCAGCGAGGATGAGCGACACCAAGAGCATCGGCGGAAGGACCAAAGTCATCGGAGCAGGTCCTATAAAGAACGAGGCCATCACCAGAATGGGCACCAACAGCAAAGCGATCTGAAGGGACGAATTGAGGATCACGCTCATCGCGTAGTCGCCTTTGTTCTTTATGGCGAGTTGAATGCCGACAAGTTGCTCGATGGCATTTCCCGCAATGGCAACGACAACCAGTCCCGTAAACGCTTCGCTGAGGCCGAGAGCTTTGGTGGCTGGTTGAAGTGCATCCACAAACCACTCGCTCACGAAAGCGGCTCCAATGCCAGCTGCGAACAAAACTCCCACAGTGAAAGCCATCGGCCACGATGGATGGGCTTGCTCTGGCTCGTGCGCTTCTTCGGGAACGATCTCCTCGCCCCTTATGAAAAACGGTAACGAGCCTCCGAAGAGAGCAATCAGCACAATTCCGCAGACCAAGCTCAGAGTGGACTCGTGGGGTTCAGCAGGAGTGTGCAACACATGGGCCAGGGTCGGGATTGCCAATGCGGTGCATGCCAAAAGCATCAGGACTGCGATCATCCGCACCGGCTCGCTAGCAAACTTCAGTACTCCGTTTTTCCGACCTCCAAACACGAGAGCCAATCCCAAAACGAGAACCGAGTTGGCGAGGATCGAGCCCACCAGTGCGCCTTTCACCACGTCCACCAAGCCGGCTCGGAGACTAAAAATGCAGACCATCAGCTCGGGAAGATTTCCGAGAGCGCTTTGGATGACTCCTGTGGCTCCCGCCGACATTTTGCTTCCCAGATGTTCGGTTGCATGTCCCACCACCACGGCAAGAAGGGAAAGTGCGGCAGCAGACACGGCGAATGCCACGACAGGCCCAGCGACCATGTGCGCAACCGCTGCCGCAATGCAAAAAGCCAGTGAAAGTCCAAGAGTCCGAAAATCCTTGCCGGAAATTGCTGCAGAGGCCATCGCAACCGAGCTTATTCGATTTGGGCTTCGACGAGCTAACCCACGAAAATCAAACTTGTGATTGACCGTATCGGTTATGGTAGCGGTCGTACCATTTTTCTGCCTCTTCAGGAGGGATTTCATGCGGCTTTCCGATCTGCATTGCAAGCCAGACAGTCTTTGCCACGTCCTCGATCATAACTGCTGCCTTAACGGCATCTCGTGGCGATTTTCCCCAGGCAAAAACGCCATGGTTCCCTAAGAGAATCGCCGGGGCCCGGTTTTTGTACTTCAAGATTGCCTCGCCGATGTGCTCGCCTTCATTATCGACGTAAGGCGTGCAGGGGATTTCCGCTCCGAACTCATCTGCGATCGCCGTGAGCACCAACGGGACAGGCTTTCCAACCGCAGCGAATGCGGTCGCGAAGTTGCTGTGAGTGTGAATCACCCCTCGGATCTCAGGCATGTTCCGATAGAGAAAAAGGTGATGGGGAAGATCGACGCTGGGGCGCACGCCTTGCGCCAATACTTCTCCCGACGAGACTCGGACAGGCACCACGTTCTCGGGAGTGATTTCGTCGTAATCCATACCGGAAGGCTTGATGAAGAGGATGTCGTCCTCGGGCGAGTACCCGCTGGCATTGCCCGAATGCATCGTGACCAAGCGAGCCAAGGGTAGAGCTTTGTTCGCCTTGGCAACTTCCGCGCTCAAAAGTTCCAGATCAGCCACGAGTTTTCTCCCGAATTTCGTTGAGCTTCCTCATGACGTGATAAAGGCTCTCAGAGTGGTCTTTCACGCCAAAGCTATCGTGCAGCGAGTTGTACAGTCTGTACAACTCGGAGTAGATTGCCACGTTTTCCGGTTTCGGAAGATAGACAACGTCCTTGAGGCCAGCCATTTTTGCTTGGGCGGAGAGAGTATCCGGGTATTCGCCCGCCACGACCGCGCCAAAAATGGCTGACCCGAGCGCACAAGTCTGGCTCGAGCGAGCGATGAACACTGGTCGATTGAAAACGTCCGCGTAGATCTGCATGGCGAGCGGGCTCTTGTCGGCGATGCCACCGCATGCCACAACACGCTCGACCTCCACCCCATATTCCTCCATTCGGTCGATGATTTTTAGCGAACCGTACGCCGTAGCCTCGATGCAAGCGCGATACAACTCGCCCGGCTTGCTGTGCAGAGTCAGACCGACTACCATCCCCGTCAGGAAGGGATCAACGAGAATCGTGCGGTTTCCGTTGTGCCAATCCATGACTAGGAGACCAGATTGGCCGGGAAGACTGGCTTCGGCGTCCCGGGTGAGGACGTCGTGGGGAAGCGAGGTGAACCGAGACACCCATGCGAAGATGTCTCCGACCGCGCTTTGTCCCGCTTCCAATCCATAGAAGCCTGGGAGGATGGAGCCTCGAACGATGCCGCACATGCCTGGCACATCCGGCAGGGGATCGTCGAGCGGATGAACCATGCAGTCACAGGTGCTCGTCCCCATGATCTTTACAATTGTTCCTGGATTGGCTCCCGAGGCCACTGCTCCGAAATGTGCGTCAAAAGCTCCCACTGCCACTGGAATCCCGGCTCTTAGTCCGGTTTTTTCGGCGAAACGCTGGCTTAACCGGCCCGCAATCTCGTCGCTGGCATGAACCTCGTCGTAGAGTTTGGGGCGCATCGCGGCAAGGCGTGGGTCGAGCAAATTCAGGAAGGCTGCGCTTGGCAGTCCTCCCCACTGCTCTTCAAACATCGCCTTATGGCCCGCCGCGCATCGACTGCGCTTAACGTTCTTTGGATTGTCGATTCCGCAAAGCGTTGCTGGGATCCAGTCGCAGATCTCGACCCAACTGCTGCATGACTCGATGACTTCGGGTGCAACTCGCAGGCAGTGGAGCATTTTGCTCCAGAACCATTCGCTGGAATAGGTGCCGCCGCACTTGGCGAGGTACGGGAATTTGCCCTCGTTGGCCTGAGCTGTGATTTCTGCGGCCTCATCGTGGCCCGTATGGTCCTTCCAGAGCCACACCTGGGCTGCCAAGTTGTCCCAAAAACGGGGATCTGAACCCAACGCAGTGTTATCGGCCGCCACAGGCATCGGACTGGACCCGGTGGTGTCTACTCCGATTCCCACACCCTGGGTGAGGTCGATGGTCTGACCGAGTTCACGAACCACTGCCACGAACCCCTCCAAATAGTCCGATGGACGTTGCCGGGCAAGGTGCGGGTCATTGGGATCAAGCAGGATCCCGGACTCTCCCGAAGGGTAATTGAAAACCGCAGTGGCAACTTCTTCGCCGGTCGCGACGTCTACCGCGAGTCCTCGCACGCTGTTCGTGCCGTAATCCAAACCTAAACTGAGCTTTGACATGTGGTGCTCTGACAATCTTATTCGCTTATCGGCAGTGTATCGCCTTGATTAAATTCGCATAGGGAGCGCGATCGATGAGTCATGCCTCCGAGATACCGTTTCAGCGCCACGGAATCGCCGAGTACAATTTTGAAGGCGACGGTGCCACGACTCCCCACACCATGATTAAACTTGTCGCGATCGACATTGATGGCACCCTATTGAATTCCAGCCGTCAGGTTTCCGAAGAGAACAAGAGCGCACTCAAGGCAGTGCAGGAGGCTGGAATCACCATCTGCCTAGCGAGTGGCAGACTCATTCCTACCATCATGCCAATTGCAGAGGAGGCTGGGGTGTCCGGACCCATGATCACCTGCAATGGCGCTTATGCGGAGAGCGCTGAAGGTGAAACTTTAGTCAGCGCGACTCTGAGCAAACGTGCCCAGCAAGAAGTGCTGGACTACAGCCGAGAAAACCAGGTCACCGCCAACCTGTACCAGCCCCGACGAGTGCTGACCACGCATGAATCGCCGTATTTAGAGTTGTACGTTAAGCGCACGCGAGCGCAGCCCGAGGTATTTGGTTGGGATCGGTTGGAACAAGAAGCGGCAACCAAGATGATCTTCGTCGATGCTCCGGCAGCCAACCTGAGCCACGCGGAGTACTTCGAACCGTTGCAGGAGTATTTGGATTTTGACCTGACGGTGAGCGAGCCGGAGTATCTGGAGTTTCTGCCAAGAGGCATGAACAAGGGCACGACACTCGCCCTTTTGGCCAAACATATGGGGCTCAGACAGGATGAGGTTGCTGCGATCGGCGACTATCATAACGACTTCGATATGATCCAGTGGGCAGGCTTGGGTGCTGCGATGGGGTCCGCCCCAGAGGAAGTGAAGGCAGTAGCAAATATGGTAGTTCCCACCAACGATGAAAACGGTGTCGCCTTCTTCCTAAATCACATTCTGAATTGCTCCTGACGAGGCCGCGGGTTCGGGATGCAGGGATAGAATGGAACTGGAACGATGACTCTCTTTCTTGCTTCAGTTCTTCTTTCGGGTCCCATGACTGGACCTGAAACCCTGACCCTTGAGCTTAGCAAGCCCAAATGCGTGGTCGAGCGCACTTTGTTTGGTGCTTTTTTCGAGGAAATCAACCAGGCTGGTGAGGGAGGACTCTACGGCGAATTGCTCATGAATCGAGCTCTGGCCCTCCGTGACAAGCCTCTACCCCATGGCTGGGAGGCTCGTGGGGAGCACGTGTCCTTTGACCGTACGGTCAAGTTGCATCCGAACGCTGCAGGATCGCTCCACCTCAAGGCTGAGGCATCTCCGAGCATAGCAGCGAACTATGGCTTTTGGGGGATACCGGCGACCGAAAAGCAGCAGATGACCGCGAGGATTTGGGCAAAAGGCCACGGTCGGATCACGGTGGCTTTGGTCAACATCGATGGCAGGGAAATGACCACATCCTCAGTCGTCGTAGGAAAGGAACAGTGGTCCGAATTGAGCACAACCCTGATTCCACCCTATTCCGATACGGGTGCAAGGCTGGAGTTTAGGGCCGAGCCTGGATCCGACGTTTGGATCGGCTATTGCTCCTTGATGCGATCGCAAAGCTGGAAAAACCGAGCAAACGGTCTTCGGCCCGACCTTGCCGAAAGGCTTGCAGCTTTTCAACCTGGCTTTCTGAGATTTCCGGGCGGATGCTACGTTGAGGGGAACAGTCTTAGCAACTGCTTTGACTGGCGGGCGACGCTGCAACCGATCCAACTTCGTCCGCCCACCCCGTATATTTTCTGGGGTTATGTCAGCAGCAACGGACTGGGTTATCACGAATATCTGCAGCTTTGTGAGGACTTGAAAGCCGCGCCGCTGTTTGTTATCAATTGCGGAATGAGCCACAGCGAAATCGTCCCGATGGACCAAATGAAATCCCGAGTCCAGGATGCCTTGGACGCCATCGAATACGCGAACGGTTCGGTCAAGACCAAGATGGGTGCGCTTCGTGCCAAGAATGGGCACCCCAAGCCGTTCAACCTCAAGTTTGTGGAGATCGGTAACGAAAACGGCTACTCATGGTCCTTTGGCGGGCCTGCGCCGTATTACGAGCGGTTCAAGCTGATCAACGACGCGATCAGGGCGAAGTTCCCTGAAGTCAAGACCATCTCCAACGTCACGGTGCCAAACCCAGGAGACATGGTGAGCGAACACTACTACGATTCACCTCTCTGGTTCTGGAAGAACAAGGACCGCTACGACGCGTACAAGCGATCTGGACCGCGCATCTACGTTGGCGAATATGCCGTTACCCAGCAGAACGGCCGCGGAAGTCTTGCTGGAGCTTTGGGCGAAGCGGCGTTCATGACTGGCATGGAGCGCAACGCGGATGTCGTTGCGATGTGCTCCTATGCCCCGCTCTTTGAGAATGTCCATAACCGGCAGTGGAATCCGAACGCAATTGTCTTCGATAACTCCCGGAGCTACGGAACGCCCAGCTACTGGGTGCAGCATATGTTTGGCAACAACCGAATCGATGTGGCGGTGAATTCCACATTGCAGGCGCAAGCAGTATCGAAAGCGGAGGTCTCCGGCGGATTTGGCTTTAGAACCTGGAATACCAAGTGTGAGTTCAAGGATATCAAGGTTGAGGTGAACGGCAAAGCCCTCTACGATTCAACGGCTGCGAAAATTCAAGACTTGGACGTTGTGAGCGGCGCGTGGAAGGCGGACCAAGATTCGCTGAGCCAGAGTGAGCTCGAACCAGATCGGGTTGCCGTGATCAAAGGAATCTCTGCAGGGCCGTCGGATGACTGGAAGTTTGAATACAGTGCACGTGCGGTCGACGGCGTCGAGGGGTTTATCGGGCTATTTGGTTACAAAGATCGCCGACAATCAGTCCAGCTCAATATCGGAGGATGGGGCAATACGGGTACAGCCTTTGAGCGGGACGGCTCGGTCGTAGAGGCACTCAAACCCGTCACGATCGTAAAGGGCAAATGGTATCGAGTCCGGATCGTAAAACGAGGCGAAGTCGTTTCGGCGTTCATCGACGATGCGCCGTTCGGTGAACTTCGGGAATCCGCGCAAACGTTGCTCGCGGCCTCAACGGGTGTCGATCTCGCTTCTAAGGAGCTGGTCGTCAAACTTGTCAATGGTGCCGAGGTCGAGCGCACGATCGAGCTCCAGGGTGTGCCCAACACAGGCAAGCCCTGGAAATCCCTGAGCATGACCGCCTCAAGTTTGACTGCCGAGAACACTCTCAACTACCCAAAAAACGTGGTGCCGATCGCGAATACCATTCCAGCGGGAACGGCGGTCAAGGTAGGACCCAGAACTTTGCTGATCGTTCGGATTCCGTTAACCAAGGCGGAACTCGCTCCCGCAGCGGCGCTCAAGGCAAAAGGCAGCTAGCCACCCAACAACGCTTCGGGGGAGGTGACGGTTCCAGGGGGGAGTTCGGTAACTCGAATTCCCTCACGATGGCAGCCTTGGATGAACGCGTCAGCGTCCTGGGCAAGCTCGGGAAACGTCGCATAGTGGAATGGAACGGCTGCACGGACGCCGAGCCACCGAGCTGCCATCACGGCTTCCTCGGCATTCATCGTGTAGTTATCGCCTGTGGGAAGGAACGCAATATCCGGTTGATACAGCTCGCCAATGAGCTTGAGATCCGAGAATAGAGCCGTATCCCCGCCGTGGAAGATCGAATGGGTTCCAGTTCGAAGGATGATGGTGAGCGCCGCGCCCGCATACACGGGACCATGTTTAGCGGTGTCGTAACTGCTGCAGTGGATCGCCGGAGTCAGCGTGATCCTCCATCCGTTCTCTAAGACCCGAGTCCCTCCCTGGGCCATGTAATGGAGATCGCCTGGGTCGACTCCCTCGCCTTTGAGAACGTCGCAAAGCTCGTAGCAAGCGATGATCTTTGGCCTGTACTTTCGGTAGAGCCTCATGACGTCGCCCGCGTGGTCGTTGTGGCCGTGGGTTAGAACGATCTTGTCAAGGCGCGCTGGGTTCTTCAGATGCTCTGGGCATTGAGGATTGCCGACCAGCCAAGGATCGATGGCTACGACCATCTCTTCGTCGGAGAAGAACAACGCCTCATGTCCAGCAAAGGTGATTTCCATTGGGGGCCATGTTATCCAAACGGTAACCTGTTCTACTGTCCATGAAGATTCGAGTCCTTTTTGTGTGCGCAGGCAATATCTGCCGGTCTCCGATGGCCGAAGCCGTATTCGCGGAAATGGTCAAAGCTCGGGGGCTCACAGACGCAATCGAGTCGGATTCTGCTGGAACAGGAAGCTGGCACGAAGGAGAAGCGGCCGATCCGCGGACCCTGGCCGTCCTCCGACGGAACAAAATTCCGTATGCTGGCAGAGCGCGACAATTCCGAAGGACAGATTGGGACGAGTTCGACTATGTCATCGCAATGGACGATGATAATTTGCGCGCGTTGCGGAAACTGGGGCAATCTGATGGCAAAGTGTCAAGGATGCTCGTGGAATTTGCCCCAACCTGTGGAGCGACTCACGTCCCAGACCCGTACTACGGACCTCCGTCGGGATTCGACCATGTGTACGAGCTTGTGACTGCTGGTTGTGCAGGGCTCCTGGACGAAATCGAGGCTCGTCTGATCGAGGAGAATCTATTCCAGAGTTCCTAGCCCCCACGCATCTCGATCAATATCTACTCGGATAAGAGCAGGGCCTCCTGAACTCTGCTCGCCTGTGACGGTGAGATGTTCCGCCGAGTTTTCCAACGTCACTTTGCCAACCCCAGCTTGAACGGTCACTTTCCTGATCTTCGCGGGGAGTGGGGGGAGCTGAATGGTTCCGCTGCCCCAATCCAGCACGTGGAAGTAGATCGCCTTTCCTTTGCGGGTGGTTCCACCCCATTGCGCATTCTTGTACGGTCCGCCACGCGTTCCGTAGATGCTCTCGCCATGAGCCGAAGTCCACTTGCCCAGTGCTTTGAGAATGGTGATCTGTTCCGGTGGAATTTCGCCGTTGGGCATGGGGCCCACGTTAAGGAGAAGGTTGCCATCGCCCGTGACGGTCCGGATGAGCACTTCAATGACCTTCGCAGCCGACTTATAGTGATCGCCTGGGCGAAATGCCCATTGGTCGCCCATCGTCATGCAGGTTTCCCACGGCTTGCTGGTGTCGTATGCCCCAATCTCTTGCTCGGGAGTCCCGTAGTCGCCTCTTGGATCACCGGGTTGCAGATCGCGCGAGTTGATACGGTTGTTGATGACCAATCCTGGCGCCTTTTTCCGAAGCATCTGGTTGAGCGCAACGGAGTAAGTTCGAGTGTAGGGAGCTTCCCACTGGCCATCGAACCAGATCATCTTCACGCCATAGCGGTCGATCAGTTCCGACACCTGCTCGGCGACGACCTTCATATGGCGTTCCATATTGGGATTTGACTTGCTGTGTCCCAAGCGATCGAGCGGATAGTCTGGGCTCCGCCAATCCAAGATCGAGTAATACGTGCACATCGCGATCCCGTTCTTCTTGGCTGCCTCGGCAAGTTCGCCCATGATATCGCGTCCAAAAGGAGACTGGGAGATGTTGTAGTTGAACGGGTCGTGCTTGGACGGCCAGAGCATGAAGCCGTCGTGGTGCTTGGCCGTTGGAACAACGTAACGCATTCCGGCCTCTTTGGCCAGTTTCATCCAGGCGCCCGCGTCAAATTTCTTGGGGTCGAACTGTTTGTACAACGAATCGTATTCTTCGGCAGGGATCGGGTCCTGTCGGCTCCAGCCGATCTCCGTGCCTTTGATGCTCACAGGACCCCAATGAATGAACATGCCGAGCCTCGCATGGGTGAACCAATCCATGTGGTGCGGTGCGGGGCCGGAACTGTGGGTAAGAGCCATGGTCGCGAAGAGCACTGGAGCCAGCATAATCGGAGTCTAGTCCATCTGCACTAACACCCGTCGCAGCCTGCCTTCCGTACTCGCTGGTGTTGGATTTTTGCGTCACTGGGAGCAGGGGTGACTTTGTACATGACCACATCATGCGGCTGGACATGAGCCTCTACGTACCGATCAAAGGTACCAACCTCCTGCGCGGTCCAAAGATCCAAAACGTGGCAAGGCCGATGGTCGTGGATGGCCAACGCTGCCCACGGGGCGACCATCGTTCTGGCGCGGTCGCCGTTAAAGTTAAAAAACGCAACAGCGATCGAGCCGTCTGAAAGTGGTTTTGACCAGACTTGAAAATCCTGACCCTCCCAATCTTTGTCGTTGTAACCTATTCCACGTCCCTGCACTCCCAACGGGTCTTGGTTGACGCTGATAAATCCTGGGTTTAGGAGAATCTGCTTGGTGGCAACTGTTGCTTTGCGCACATCGCAACCGATCATGAGCGGTGAGGCGAGCATGCACCACAGAGCGAAGTGAACTTTGTATTCGGTGTCGCTCATTCCGCCATCGGCTGCATTGCCCCTGCCGTACATTCCGACCACGAGCATGTCAGGGTCGTTCCACGCGTTCGGGCCTGCATAGACTTCGAGCCCAGCCTGCTTTTCCGCGATATTGAGCATGCTGTCCCAGCTATCGACGATGTCGCCCGTGGTTCTCCACATGTGCGCTCCGGCGAATCGGCCCCAAGTCGCTGGATTGTTATGCCCCCACTCGCACGCGCTGAACAGGATCGGACGCCCAGTTGCCCTGAGTGCCTGCCCCATTTTTCGGTAGAGCTCGGGCCCACTCACGCCCATGGGCTTGTAGCAGTAGTCGTATTTTAAGAAGTCCACCCCCCATTCAGCAAACGTTTGGGCGTCCACTTCCTCGTATCCGTAGCTTGCGGGTTTGCCTGCACATGTTCGTATGCCAGAACAGGAGTAGATTCCAAATTTCAGCCCTTTGGAGTGGATGTAATCGGCCAAAGCAGGAATGCCGCTTGGGAATTTATCAGTGTCCCACGTGAGCTTGCCATCTGCTGTGCGCTCATCTGCTTCCCAGAGATCGTCGATGACTACATACTCGTATCCAGCGTCTTTGTAGCCATCCCTCACGAAAATATTGGCCACGTCCTTGACCAGTTTTTCGTCGATATTTTCGCCAAATGTATTCCAGGAGTTCCAACCCATCGGTGGGGTGGGCGCGATTATGCTGCGGCAATCCATTGAGTTCAGTTTACAGGCCATGACTGAACGGGAGCCGTCGGGGCACTACCCGCCTAAGAGCTTCTCCGCGGTCGTCTCGTCACCAGGGTTCATTTCGGTCCCACGAATTCCTTCTGTCGTGCAACCCGAAAGGAAAGGATCGGCGCTTTGAGCCAGGATCGGAAAAGTCTTGAAATGAATGGGAACGGCGGCTCGAACTCCCAGCCACCGAGCTGCGCGAACGCCTTCCTTCATGTTCATGGTGAAGTTGCCACCGACCGACAGGAAAGCAATATCCGGATTGTGTTCCTCGCCGATTAGTTCGAGGTCGGAAAAGAGCGACGTATCGCCGCTATGAAAAATCGTGTGGCTCGGCGACTTCACGATGACACCTGCCGCGATCCCAGCATAGACTTTCCCGCGATCAGTCTCAAAGCTGTTGCTGTGGATGGCATGGGTCAGGGAAATACTCCATCCATTTCCGAAGTCGTGAGTACCGCCGACACCCATGTGCAGGACAGATTCTGCGGGGATCCCCGCCTCAATGAGCAGATCGGCAAGTTCGAAACATGCCACCACTTTCGCGCCCGTCAGCTTCTGAACACGCACGGCGTCCGAGGCATGATCACCATGCCCATGGGTCAGTACAATGACGTCGAACTTTTCCGGATTCTTAAGGCGATCCGGGCAACATGGATTGCCTTCAAGCCACGGATCGATTGCGAGATCAAACCCGTCGAGAGAAAGAAAAACGGCTGAATGGCCTGCGTATGTGATCTTCATTTGACTTCAGAATATCGAAGAAGGCTAAGTCACGAGCCTTCCATCGTGCCGAATTGGATAGTGAATTGACGGTATCTTATGCGCCTGTAGCTTTCAGAGGTTTTGTGGCGGGCGAGTGAATCACTTCGCCATCTGGGCTGAACCGCGATCCATGGCAAGGGCAGTCCCACGTTTTCTCGGCGTTGTTCCACGCTACTTGGCACCCCATATGTGTGCAGTCCGCGCTCACTGTGTGGAGTGCGCCTTGGGCATCTCGGTAGGCCGCTACTCGTCCCTCTGAGGTCTGGAGCACTTGGGCTTCTCCGGGAACCAGATCCTCGGCCGAGCGAGTCTCAACCGCCTTCACTTTGTCGCCGATGTACTGGGCAGCAACGTTTAAGTTTTCTTTGAGTAAGTCTGGCAGCATATCCAGGACGAACCGACTCGGATTGTAAAGTTCCTCCCAGGCATGGTTTTCGCACACTATCTGTTTGGCCAAAATGTGCGCCGCGACTCGCCCCGTTGTCATGCCCCATCCGCCAAATCCGGTTGCAACAAAGATGTTCTCCTTGCCAGGCGACTTCCCGATGAACGGTCTGTGGTCGGGTGTCCAATTGTCTTGGGTTGACCAATGCGCATAGATGGATTCGACCTGGTAGTGGGTGCGTGCCCAATCTTCCAGAGCCTGAAAGCACGCTGCCGAATCGGTTGATTGGCCCACTTTGTGGTTCTCTCCTCCCACGATGAGAACCGGTTCGCCGTATGCGAAGGCGGGGCGGGTGGATCGCATTCCTTCCTCCTCGTGGCCGATGAACATCCCCGGCGGCACAGGTTCGGATAGCTTGACCGCGATTGCATAGGAACGGTACGGAGCCAATTTCGCCACAAAAAATCCGGAATCTAGGATCGGATAGTGCGTGGATAGCACCACTTGCGTTGCGGTAACTTCGCCGCCAAAGTATCGAAGCCGACAGACACCTGATGAATCGTCGATCTCTGTAATTCTTGAGTTCTCGAAGACGTGCACATTGGCTTGGGCGCATTGGCTCAAGATTGCCAGCAGGAAATTTCTGGGGTGAAAGTGAGCCTGGTTGGGGAATTTGAGGACCGCACGCCCGCCGTGGCGTGGATCTGGGCTTCGAACGACCTCGTGCGGAATGGCTGCCTCTGTCAGTGCGTCCGTCTCCGACTCCAGATCCGTATCGCTGGACTCCTCGTGGATCACCACATGGGCATCGGCGCGGGTGATATCGCAGGGAATGTTCTCGAGCTCAGCCATTGTGCGAATGTCCGTGATGGCCCATTCATTGGCATCAAAGTACTTCCGGGCTCCCTCCACACCGAGGTCTTTTCGGATCCTGTCGTAGATTAAGCCGTGCTGGCTGGTGAGCTTTCCGGTTGTATATCCGGTTACACCCTGGAGGATCTTCTCCCCTTCGATCAGCGCAACTCTCAGGCCGGTTTGACGCAATTCATAGGCAGTCATGATGCCGACAATCCCCGCACCAACAATTGCCACGTCGAAGTGCTCCCCCGGCGGGAGAACCGGATATTTTGGCTCCAGCGAGGTTTTGATCCAAATCGACTGGGTGTCAGCTGGTGAGAAGTTTCCGCTCATAGAACGGGAAACGTCTTTTCCGGATTGCCTCGGTACGAAAAAAAGCTATCGACAGGCGTACGCGAGCACAAGGCTATAAAAGCCCTTGGCAACTGCAGCCGAACCAACTTCGTTCAGATGGCCACCATCGCTGGTATATCCAGAGTACAGAAGCCGCATGGTTTGTCCGTTCTTCGCGTAGGTATGAGCGGTTCCGTCTGGATCGACGGATTCGATATCGGCGATATCGAGAAGCGCTTTGTTGTTTTTCTTGGCGTACTCCCTGAGCTGATTGTTGAAGGTCTCCCGCTGGTCGTTAGCGCCATCTTGACCGGTGCAAACGGGAATGGTTGTGTAGACCACGAGGGTTTTGGGATAGTTCTTCTCTAGTGATCCCATCGACCTTACATAGCTTTGGAAATTGGCATCCGGATCGATGTAGCAGAACTTGTCGACCACGATGTTCGCTGCAGACCAACCGCCGCTCACGTATCCAGCGAATTGATCGATTTTGGCTTGGGCTCCTGGGTTGCCGCGATTGAATTCGTAGAGATGGCCTCTTTCTTCGTTGCCAGTCGGCCTAGCACCGGCTCCGTCAACGATCAGTGGATATCGATTTGGATCGCTCTGATGCAGGGCTCGGAGACCTTCGACGATGTTGCCGCCTACCGATGCGTGGGCAAAGAAAACATTTAGTTGGGTCAGTTTCTTAATTTGCTCGGGCGACGCCGAGTCGATTCTGGCCGCGTTGGTGTGATCGACGATCAAACCCATACTGGACTTATCCGTGGATGCCTGAGGCGCGCCGTTGGGAGATGCGCCATTGATCGAGGAAGATGATGTGGACGACGACGCGGAATTGCAGGCAAGCAAACTTGTCCCTAACGCCACAAAAGAGAGAGGCCCAAGGATATTCATGCCTCCATTCTATCCGTGAGGAGTACGAATCAAACGCTCAGCATGGAGAAGTGAATTCCTACCACTTCTCCTCGGATGAATCGATCCATGGGAACCACTGCGGACATGCTTGGCTTTGCGCGTCATCAGGACTACCCCAGATGGTGCTCGAGACAGACGCCCACCACTTGGGTTCAACGTGGTACTTGGCGTGGGTATCGGCCATCACGTAATTGCTTCCATTTTGGTGACGGTGCATGCCCGCATCACGATCGGGTCGCACAATCTCTCGCCGAACGCCGGTTGAGTCAACGCCAGTTTCTGCGATAAAAATCTTGCTTGCGGGAGTGGTGATTTCACTCGTCGTGCCGCCCGTCACGGCAAACCTTGAAATTCCACCGGGTTGGCGGTAGAAATAGTAATTAAGCGCATAGCTCAACCTTTCTCCCGGGATGTTTTGATTGCTGGTCGTGTGAGCCACGCCACCGTCATCCGGACACGAGAAAATTTGCACATTCTTGGAATAGGGAAGGATCAGATCAGCCCAGGCCAGTTCGGATTTCCCCGCGCCATTGTGAAATTGGAATTGCGTCCAAGGCGGCCCTTGATAGACGGGAGGAGCCGGATAATTGGCCATGGGCATCGTATCATCACTGTCATCGACATACATGTGGAGGGCAAGTCCGATCTGTTTGGTATTGCTCAAGCATGCAGTCTTCTTAGCAGCTTCTTTGGCTTGTGCAAAGACAGGGAAGAGGATAGCGGCAAGAATCGCGATGATGGCAATGACCACCAGCAGTTCGATCAAGGTGAACGCTCGGGAAGTTCGGACACAACGAAAAACAGAGGAGGGCATTCCCGAACTATACGACCGAGGCGGATGTGATCCAAGACCCTATTCCCTAATATTCTTGCATTTGCAACAAACTCCGCAAATGCCGATACGGGATGGACACCAGGTAGCTGGTCTCTATTGGGAAAGCACTCGTCCGCTGGTACCCTAAGGGTCGTGAATTTGCCCATAGAGGACCTGACTCCGCGCCAAATCGTGGCTGAGCTCGACAAATACATCATCGGCCAAGACAACGCCAAGCGGGCCATCGCTGTCGCATTGCGAAACCGGTTCCGCCGGCAACAGCTTCCCGATGATCAACGGGCCGACATCCTGCCCAAGAATATTCTGATGATCGGCCCCACGGGCGTGGGCAAAACTGAGATCGCCCGGCGATTGGCCCAACTTGCGCGCGCACCTTTTGTGAAAGTTGAGGCCACGAAGTTCACTGAAGTGGGCTATGTGGGCCGAGATGTAGAATCCATGGTCCGTGACCTGGTGGCGACGGCTGTTCGGTTGGTTCGCCAAGAACGGATGAATGCTGTCCAGGAGGCCGCGCGGGAGTCTGCCGTTGAGAAGATTCTCGATCAGCTTGAGGAGCATTTTCCGGTGCCAGTTGCAGAAGACGAGGTCGAGAAGCAGCCAGAACTTCCATCCGAGATTCACGATATGTTTCACTGGTCGGGGCAGGCGGTGGACCCTGAGGTCCGAAATGCCCATCGCGCCAAACTTCGTGCCGAATATGAGGAGGGGATCCACAAGGATCTCTTGATCGAGGTCGAAATCGAAGATAATGGCTCCCAGTTTTTGCAGGTGTTCACTCCTCAGGGCATGGAGGAGATGGGATTGGACATCGGCAACCTCAATCCCAACTTTGGCGCGAAGCGTTCCTTCCGAAAGGTGCGCGTTCGCGATGCAATGGGTGTGATTTTGGAGCAAGAGGCGGAGCGGCTGATTGATTCAGGAACACTCAACCGGGAAGCTGTTGAGCGGACCGAACAGACTGGCATCATCTTTTTGGACGAATTGGATAAGGTGGCGATCAAGACTCAGGGGGCTGGTCCCGACGTGAGTCGAGAGGGAGTTCAACGCGACTTACTGCCGATTATCGAGGGCTCGACGGTCGCATCCAAATTTGGGCCGGTAAGGACCGACCACATCTTGTTCGTGGCTGCGGGAGCGTTCCACATGTCCAAGCCGAGCGACCTGATTCCGGAACTTCAGGGCCGACTGCCGATCCGGGTCCAGCTTGAATCGCTCGGTGAAAACGAGTTTCGACGTATTTTGCGCGAGCCCAAGAACGCAATCGTTGGGCAATACCAAAAGTTGCTTGCGGTGGATGGTGTCCAAATCGAATTTGAGGAGGACGCCTTGAATGAGGTGGCCAAGGTCGCTCAGTGGGTGAATAGCAATGTCGAGAATATTGGAGCCCGGCGACTCCATACGATGATGGAGCGGCTGCTGGAGGACATCCTGTTTGAAGCTCCCGAGATTGATCAGAAGACCATCCGGTTTACGGTCGAAATGGTCCGAGAGCGCCTTGGAGATTTAAGCGACGATGAGTCGGCAAGCCACACGGTTGTCTAGGAACCTTTAACGCCGCTTTGGCCCGAGGCCACGCCCGATGATGGGACCCCGACGCTCCGCGTCGCCCATCATCCCGCCCCAAAGCGGCGACCGATTTCTGTTAGGAGAGTCCTACGCCTCTACCACCCAGACCGGAAGGGATTTGTCGGTCCACTGCTGTTTTGACTTGGTCGCCTTGACCTTGGTGCCGTTAAGAGTGATCGAGGCGAAGTTCTCGTAAAGGAAGAATCGAGCCTTGAGGCTCCCAAATCCTTTCGACGTGAGGACCGACTTGAGCTCAAGGCGATCACCTTTGCGGATGGCGTCAATCTTGGCCACGGATTGCTTCCCATCGAGATAGTCGAGTGTCTCGCCGTCATCGAATACGTATTCATAGGTTGCGGAACCTCGATCCAGGAACACGTGAATTTCGACTTCGCGGAGGTCTTTGCTGTTATCGGTCCGGATTCCGGGCAGACACGGAATGATCGCGCCATTTCGGAAGTAGAGTGGAGTGCCCAACTGAGTCCGTTCAACTTCATACTTCCCGGGAGCCAGCCAATTGCCCGATCCCGCGTCGAACCATCGTTCGCGGCCTGGAAGAACCACAACCCGAATATCGCGATCTTTGAGATGAGGGGCCTGCAAAACGCTCGATCCGACCAAAAACTGGTCTGAAATAAACTGCTTATCGGAAAAATGGTATGCCAGCGGACGCAGAATGGGATCCCCCTGGCGATAGTGCTGGATAAAGACGTTGTAGAGGTACGGAAGGAGCTTGTATCTCAGCTGGATGTAGTGCCGTAAAACCTCAAAGCACTTTTTCGAAAAAACCCACGGTTCCTGCTTTTTCGTGGAGGCATTGCTGTGATTTCTGAAAAATGGGAACAGAAATCCGGCTTTATGCCAATCCGAGATCAGCGCTTCGTTCGTATCGCCGACAAAACCGCCCACGTCCGGCCCGTTAAACGGGATTCCGCTCAGACCCAAACTGATCGAGCACGGAATCGAATTTTGCAGATACTCGCGATTGGAAACGTTATCGCCTGTCCATACTGCGCTGTACCGGCTTGTTCCGGTCGATGCCGATCGGCTGATCATGAATACACGTTTGCCCGGTTGGGCTTTTTGGAACCCGTCAAAAGTGGCCATCTGCATTCCTAGCGCATACTCGTTGCGCCACAAATGGTGGTCCACCTTCCCCTCGTTGAATAGCATGGCGTGGGGATCAACCGCACCTGTGGCGGGATCGTTCATATCGACCCAGGCACCGGAAAAGCCTGTTTCAATAAACTGCTTGGCAAAGCCACTCCACCAAGAGCGTGCTTCGGCTCGTGCAAAATCTGGAAAAACCGTCTCTCCTGGCCATACGAAGCCTACAAAATCCAGATGTTGCGGATTTTTGCAGTATATATTTGCCTTTTTGCCAGATTTGTACACCTCGAACTGAGGGTCGAGCTTCACACCAGGATCAATGATGGGGACGACCTTGCGTCCCTTCGCCCGGATCTTTTCAAGTGCTTTGGACACTCCATGAGGCCACTGGGATTTGGCATAGGCGAACACGCGATACTCATCCATGTAGTCGATGTCTAGCCAAAGCCCGTCATTAGGAATCTGATGTTTCTCCATCTGAGCATCAAGATAGAGAAGGTCCTTCTCTCCGCCATACCCCCAACGACACTGGTGGTAGCCCAGCGCCCAAAGAGGAGGAATGGGGTGTGCGCCCACCAACATCTGAAGCTTCCGGGTGAGCTCGGCAAGGGATCCTGCGACGAGAATCCACAGCGACGGAGTGCCATCGTCGCTCCCGATGACGATCTTCCGATTTTCGTCCAGCGTCTTGAAGAAGCTGGGGTCCGTGCCCGTGTCCATGAATGTGGCACCTGGGTTGTGATAGAGCAACCCGACCCAATCCGAACCGTTCTGGATGGCGACATAGGGAATGCTGGCGTAATACGGATCGACATCGCCCGACATCCACTCCCCGACCGAATAGTCGCCAAGCGCGTCTGTATTCCAAAATCGTGTGCTTTTCCGGGACCGTTCTAACTCTGGAAACGTTTTCTCACCTAATCCCAAGAAGCGTAGGGATTTATCGTACAAAAACGTGAAAAGGCACGACTTGCCCATCAACCCAAATCCCATGTTGGGGACCGACTCCAAGATGACTTTCCCAGCGGGATTTATTACTTGTATTTCGCCGGAGGAGGTCAGGTTCACCTGAGCTCCGGATTTTTCACCACAAGGTTTGTTGAGTTCGACCAGACTGAGGTTGGGTCCCCAGAGTTCGGGGTTAGCCAGTTCCAAGTGAAAGACCCCGTTGGCAAACTCGTCCAAACGCACACTTAGCTCCTGAGAGCCTATGGTCGCCTTTCCGGTTTTGCCATCGTAGCGGGTGGCGAATTCAAAGTTCGCCGCGTAGGGAATCTTCCTGAAATACATAAACCGAGCCTTATTTTAGATCGTTCGGGCTACGGTTCGCCCCCGAAATCAATTCAGGTATTCCCGCGGGTCGGCAAAATGCCCTTTGAGTGCCGTAGCGGCAGCCGTCAAAGGCGATACCAGATGGGTTCGTGATCCGGGACCCTGGCGTCCTTCGTACGGACGATTGCTCGTGCTCGCACTGCGCTGCTGGGGTCTCAGGATGTCGCCGTTCATTCCCAAACACATACTGCACCCCGCGCGATGCCACTCAAATCCTGCGTCCTTAAAGATCATATCAAGCCCTTCGGCCTCAGCCTGACCCCTAACCTGTTGGCTGCCTGGCACCACCAAGGCTCGAACATTCGGCGACACCCTCCTGCCCTGCACAATCGATGCTGCTTCTCGCAAATCCTCAATTCGGGCGTTGGTGCAACTTCCGATGAACACGGTGCCAACCGGCAGCTCGCTCATGGCCATTCCCGGTCGCAGACCCATGTATTTCTGGGCGCGTTCTTCTCCAGCGTCCCTTGGCTCTGGGACCACGCCGTCGATATCCACCGTCATGGCGGGCGTGGTACCCCAACTCACCTGTGGTTTGAGCCGATCTACATCCAGCGATTCCAGTCGATCATACGTTGCACCCTCGTCGGTACCCAAGGTCGACCAGTATGCAAGTTGCCGCTCCAATTCAGGTCCACTGGGCGCAAAGGGACGATTGCCTGCAGCCACGTAGTTGAACGTGATCTGGTCCGGCGCGATCATGCCCGCCCGTGCACCCATCTCGATCGACATGTTGCAGATCGTCATCCTGCCGCTCATGGGGAGAGCCCGCATTGTGTCGCCAAAGTACTCGACAACGTAGCCGGTGCCGCCCCCTGCACCAAGCTTTCGGATGATCGCCAAAATAATGTCCTTGGCAACAATTCCGTGACCCAATGATCCCGAAATGTTGATCCCTAGGGACTTTGGTTTAGCGGGTGCTCGCAGAGTTTGGGTCGCCAGAACATGTTCAACCTCCGTCGTCCCAATCCCGAACGCCAGCGCTCCAAACGCACCGTGCGTGCTGGTGTGGCTGTCTCCGCAAACGATCGTAAGTCCCGGAAGGGTGATGCCTAACGCTGGGCCGATCACATGGACGATGCCTTGTCGATCGTTGCCATAACCGTAGACCGGCACACCAAATTCCTCGCAGTTCCGAGTGAGCGCCGCAAGCTGTTTGCCGCTGAGGGTCATTTCATCGATCTCGCGGCCATCGGTTGGCACGTTGTGATCCGCGGTGGCAAAGGTCAAATCCGGCCTCCGGACCTTTCGCCCCTTCTCCCGTAAGCCGTCAAACGCCTGGGGCGAGGTCACTTCGTGGACCAGGTGACGATCAATGTACAGCAGCGTTCCACCTTCCGGAAGTGCAGCTACAACATGGGCGTCCCAAACCTTGTCGAACAGCGTAGAGGGCATAATGCCTATTGTACGGCTTTGGAGCCGTCAATATTAAAGGTTGAACCGCATGGCCAAACCGAGCGTAACTCCCGACCCCGTTGACCGCATCACGCTGGTCGACATCCGCAACAATCCGAAAGTCCGAACCTTGATCGACGGTGCCAACACCGTGATGAAGGCCATGGGATATACCGAGCATGGACATCGCCACGTAGGCATCGTCAGCAGCATCACCCGATACATCATGGAGAACCTGGGTGAGTCTTCGCGCGATTGCGAGCTGGCCCAGATTGCAGCCTACATGCACGACATCGGGAATGTCATCAACCGAGTCGATCACCCGATTTCGGGCGCGAACATCGCTTTCACGCTTTTGAACGAGATGGGGATGGATGCAGCAGAGATTGCTCCGATTCTGGGCGCGATCGGCAACCACGAAGAGTTGGTAGGGACACCGATTTCGGTGATGTCTGCTGCCATCATCATCGCCGACAAGAGCGATGTCCACCGCAGCCGCGTCCAAAATCCCATCCAGGAGACCTTTGATATCCACGACCGAGTCAACTACGCAGTTGTGAAAAGTCGGGTGGAAATGGAGAACACGAAGCGGATTCTCGCCCTGAACCTCGACATCGACACATCCTTTGCGACGGTCATGGAATATTTCGAAATCTTTCTCAGTCGTATGGTGATGTGTCGCCGATCCTGCGATATCTTTGGCTACAAATTCGAGTTGACCGTTAACGGAACAGTCATCGAATGATCGTATCATGAGGATATGCAGAAGTCCACGCCGGAACAGGACAAGTCACCTGCGCAGCTCATCGACGGCCGTATCGCCGAGTTAGGTGACTGGCGCGGCAAGACCTTGGCCAAGGTGCGCGCCCTTATTCACGAAGCTGACCCAGAAGTCGAAGAGACGTGGAAGTGGCGCGGAGTGCCCGTATGGGAGCATGCCGGGATTATCTGCACCGGCGAGACCTACAAGGAAGTGGTCAAACTGACCTTCGCCAAAGGCGCATCACTAGAGGATCCAACCAAGCTCTTCAATTCGAGCCTGGAGGGCAACGCTCGGCGGGCTATCGATATCCGCGAAGGTGAGAAGATCGACGAGGCTGCCTTCAAGAACCTTATCAAGGCTGCGATCCAACTTAACCTCGCCAAACCGGCAAAAAGCAAGAAGGCGTAATCAAATTGGCGGAAAAACCAAAGCTCTTGTCGGGAGGCAACCCACAGATTCCCAAAGGCTACGGAGAGGCGCCGATCCAGGCGTACCTCGACGCTGTGCCCGGATGGAAGCAAGGAGTCTGCCGAAACATCGATCGATTGGTATCCGCCACGCTGCCGAATGTGATGAAGGCTGTCAAATGGAATTCACCCATGTACGGCATGGTCCAGGACCACTACTTCCTCAGCTTTCATTGCTTTGATCGGTACGTGAAAGTCGCATTTCACAACGGGACGATGCTGGACCCTTTGCCACCCGGTGAATCTAAACAACCCACTGTTCGCTACTTGAACATTCACGAAAACGATGAGTTCGACGAACGCCAATTGATCAGGTGGCTTGAGCAAGCAAGCACATTTCCTGGCGAAAAGATGTAGTTGACACGTGCCAAGCCGTAGAATCTGAGAATGCCAGTCTCAATGTCTCCGGGTGCAGTTGTTTTTGTCAAGAATCTCGCCACAATGGCGACGTTCTACGAGTCGGTGTTCGGCCTTATCCGAATCGAAACGGATCGCACGGTGGTTCGATTCGATCTTGGGGGAATAGTGCTCACGCTTCACGCGATCCCAGAACGGATCGCCGAGAAAATCGAGATCAAATCACCACCCAGCGTGAGAGAAGAGGCAGTGACCAAGCTGGTCTTCCCGGTCGTCGACATAGAAGCGTCGAAGTTGCGAGCCGAAGAGCAGGGTGGTCAGATCTACTCTGAGGACAAAGCGTGGGAGATGGATGGTATCCAGGTTCGCGATGGCTACGATCCGGAAGGCAACGTCTTTCAAGTCCGGATGAGGTTGAGCTAGTGATCCATTGATGCCTTGCCTCCACCGCGACCCCTCCCCATGAGGAACAGCAAGGGGAGAGACGCCAGGAAGGCGATCCCAACGACTCGAAAAATGTCGCCGAAGGACATCACCGTGGCTTGGATAGAAATCGTCCGGTCGATCAAGGCGAGGGCCTGAGATTGGGCGCGAACAGGATCGAATCCGCGCGCGATGAACAGTTGGCTAAGGGTCTGCAACCGGTCTACGGCGATGGGATTGTACAGGCTAATGTTTTCGACGAGATGGGATCGATGGAGCTCGTGTCGTTGCGCAAGAAGCGTGGTTAGGACGGCGATGCCAATACTTCCACCCAGTTGTCGAGTCAGATTGTAGAACCCGGATGCGGCGGGCAGGTCTTTTTTGGGCACAGGCCCCAGAGTCGAAAGGCTGAGCGGAAGGAACATCATCACCGTGCCTACTCCTCTGATGAGCAACGGTGCGAATAGCTGATCTTCGCCGGTTTGGGTTGTCATCGAACCCAGCATAAACATCGAACTTACGACGACTGCGGCACCCATTGCGATGAGAATCCGTGCGTCGTATTTGCTGGCGACCTTGCCCATGATCGGCATCATCACTGCAGAAGCCAGGGCACCCGGAAGCAAGAGCATTCCGGTCTGCTGGGGTGTCATCTGGAGAACGGTTTGGGCGAAGATCGGGATGGCAAAGATTGCGCCAAAAAGTCCCATTCCCAGTACTGCGGAGAAAATACTTCCAGCCGCAACGGACCTGTGTCGAAGCACATGCAAATCCACAGCCGGGTGCTTTGTCTTGAGTTCTCGCCAGATGAACAGGATCAGTGAAACAAGCCCAGTGAGGGCAAGAGTTACGATCAGCCTCGATTCAAACCAGCCTTCAGCTTGCCCTTCTTCGAGTAGCCACTGAATACTTCCCAGGCTCACGATGAGCAAACCAATTCCGGCCCAGTCCACTTTGTCGCTGATTGATCGAATCTTGCTATCCGCTGGCAGGTGGGCCAGCATCATCCAAGTGGCAGCGATTCCAAAGGGAACATTGATGAAGAAGATCCATGGCCACGAATAGTTGGTGGTAATCCAACCTCCCAAAGTAGGCCCGATTGCTGGTCCCGCGATGACCCCGATCCCGAATATGCCCTGGGCCTTGCCATGTTCTTCTTTTGGAAATGTCTCGAAGAGAATGGATTGGGCTTTGGCGAGCAGCCCACCTCCGGCGAGCCCCTGTAGCACCCGGGACAGGATCAGCATTGGCAGGGTTCGTGAAAGCCCGCACATGACCGAAAATACGGTGAATCCGATGATGCAGAAGACAAAATAGCGCTTGCGGCCAAAGTAGTTTCCCAGCCAAGCGGAAAGGGGGATCATGATCACGGTCGCGATGGCATAGCTCGTGATCACCCAGCCAATTTCGCTGAGCGTTGCTCCCAACGTGCTTTGCATGTCCGTGAGAGCCACGTTGACGATGCTCGTATCGATCACTTCAAGGATGGCCGAGAGCGATGCCGCAATAGCGATCATCCACTTGTGGATTTCCGCTTCTCGTTGGGGATTTCGGGGGTGATCGGCTTTACGCATCGAATCTCTAAGCCCTTTCAGAATACCTGGATACTATGTGCACGTAGTATAATACGAAGGTCGATGGGAAAAGGCACAGAACCAGAGAATTTGGAGGAAACCGTCTCAGCCGACGGGCAGACTGACTTTGTCCACTCGGTCGGTGGCAATGATGAGGTCCCTCGAGACAAAAAACGCCGTCCGTTCGTGATGGTGATTGGTGTCGCGCTGGTCTTTTTGGCTATCGTGTACGGTTACAGGCTGTACCAGTTCAACTCAACGCACGTCACTACGGACGATGCTTACCTTACTGCGGACGTAATCCCTGTGAACGCGCGAGTGTCCGGCATCGTTCAGGAAGTTCTGGTTTCGGACAACCAGCGGGTCAAAGCAGGCGATGTTCTGGTCAAGTTGGATGATGCGAGCTATCGGGCAGATTTGGCTCAGGCCGAAGCAAATCTGGCAATGGCAAAGGCTGCTGCCGGAGGTGCTTCCACGGAAGTGAGAATTGCGGAGGAGACTGGGGCTGCACAAGTTACCCAGGCTCAGAGCGCACTTTCTCTGGGTGATACCGACATTGCCACAGCCCAACTGGGCGTTGATCGCGCAGAGTCTACTGTCGTAGCAGCTGAGGCCGACCTGGCGACTTCTAAAGCGCAAGCTGTCACTGCTCAAACAGTGATTGCCTCGAAGGAGGCAACGGTGAGGCGTCTCAAGGAGAGTTTGAACTCCATTTCGGCCCAACTCAGCGCTGCTCAAGCGAACGTGAAAGTGGCACAGGCCGGCCTCGCGAGCGCCCAAGCGGCAGCATCAACGGCGGAGCACGAAGCTTCGAGAGCCCGCACACTGGCAGATCAGGGCGCGTTGTCCGAATCAGCGGCCGAGGCTCAGGAGACTGTTGCATCGACTGCCCGTGCTGCCGTTACTGCTTCCCGGGAGCAAGTTGAGGCCGCTCGGGCGACGGTCCAACAGCGAACCTCTGAGCTTGCGGTGGCTAAAGGCCAGATCGCTGAGGCGGAATCTGCAGTTAAGGAGGCCCAGTCCACCGCCACTGCCGCACAGAAGATCATTGCAGCCAGAGCCGCAAGTGTCACGGCGGCCAAAGCCGGGCTCAGCGTGGCTCAACAGGGTGTCCAATCGGCGGAAGCGCGAAAGGTGCAAGCGGGTGCCAAATTGCGAGAAGTGCAAACCGCGCCCGATAGAACCAAGTTGTCCGAATCTGGGAAAGAGACCGCACTTGCAAAAGTGAAACAAGCGGCTGCTTCCCTTGAATCAGCGAAGCTTGCTTTGGCTCGCACCCAGATTCGGGCTCCTATCGACGGCGTGGTAAGCCGGCGAGCAGCGCAACTCGGTCAGCAGTTGTCGTCCGGCCAGACTCTCATGGCCATTTTGCCTGCGTCCAGACCATGGGTTATCGCCAACCTTAAGGAAACTCAGGTAGCAGAGCTCCGCCCCGGCCTCTCCGTTGAAATCGAAGTGGATGCATTCCCTGGAAGAACATTTACGGGGCATTTGGATTCGATATCCCGTGGAACCGGGGCAACGTTTGCGCTTCTTCCTCCCGACAACGCAACAGGCAATTTCACAAAAGTTGTTCAGCGCGTGCCTGTCAAAATAACCCTTGATGATGGTCAGAAAGGAATGGACATGCTGAAAGCAGGACTCTCTACGACTGTGTCGATCAACTTGAGAGGATGAGTTCACAGTCGCGCCCCGATGAACTGAAAGGGAGCCCAGCCTATCAACTTTGGCTCGCGACAAACGCATGGCAAAGGGCGGTCCGGAAAGCTTTGGAGCCATTGGAGCTAACCCACGCGCAATTTGTGGTTCTCGCAAGCGTCCAGTGGCTCTCTAAGGACGCCGCCATGCCAACCCAAGCAGATGTGTGCCGGTTTGGGGCGCTGGACGAGAATATGACGTCCCAACTCGTGCGGGTTCTGTCGGAAAAGGGATTCCTTACTCGATGCGCTCAACCAGGAGATAAGCGTGCTCACGGCCTCCGGTTAACACCATCGGGCATGGACTTGGTGGAGCTTGCTCGGGCCGAAGTGAAACCGGCAGCCGGGAAGTACTTCTCCAAGCTCAACGAGGATCAACTCACTCAACTCACAACCTTGCTTCGAGAACTGAATGACGCCCACAATAACTAGGCGGACCCGAAGGAGTACCGAGCCCGCCATCACTTGCAACACAGCGATCTTGTTCAAAACGCAACAAACGACCGCAATATTTGAAGCGCGTCATATATCGCTTTGCACCAGGTGAATTGTGACTGGATCGCCCTGAATTACGAGACTATACTGAGACATGGTTTCGCTAGCCCTGTCTCTCACCATTCAATCGCAAGTATTGTGGAGCATCGGGGTTCCAGACGGCAAGCCTGCGGAATTTGGGTTATTCAAGCCAAACGGATATAGGGAATACCGGGACGATGCTCTTTTCATCGTCGGAAGCTCAAAGCCGGCTGATTGGTGCTATGTCCTTCCAGGTCCATCGGACATCTGGGCCGGAAGCCGCCTTCACCAAGCCGATATCTTCTTCGGGTTGGGCCAATTCAAAGGCGATTCCCAGTTCACGCTAGAGGTCAACTTCGCGGATTCGCAAGCATCGACCGGTCCGACTCTGGAGCTTCTTGTGAATGGGAAGAGAATCGGTTACTTTCAACCCAAGATGGGACAGGGTGATGAGGTTGTGGAGGGCAAAGCGAGCCAAGGCACTCCTTCCCGATGGCAGATCGATATTCCCGCAGATGCTCTTGCGGCAGGAGACAACCGAGTTTCCATTCGCAACGGATCTGGAAGTTGGGCCATCTTCGACTCCATCAGCTTTTCGGGACCTGCCGGCGTGGATGTCAAAGCTCCGCACCAACAGTTGAGTCTCGATGCTCTGCCTCCCATTCAAGCGATCTTGAGAAAGCCGGAAGGCCCTCGTCAAGAGATTCGAATGCTGGTATCCAACATTGGCGCACCGAGCCGAGCCAAGCTGAGTTCTGGTGCAGTCAGCCAAGAGATACACCTCAAGTCGGGGCGGCAAACCGTTTCTCTATTCGTCCCTCCCGTCCAAAAGGCCACCGAGCAAACCGTGCAATGCGTGAGTGCAACCGATCCGAATGCTCGCGCATCGTGCGTAGTCAAACTCGAAAAGGTCCGCCCATGGACGATCTATCTCCTTCCGCATTCGCATCTCGACATCGGATACACAAACCCACAGGCCTATCTTCGAGAGATGCACATGCGGAATTTCTACGACGCCCTCGATGTCGTAAGCGAGACTGCGTCCAATCCTGCCGGTTCGCAATATCGGTTTACAGCAGAAGGAACCTGGACACTGGATCACCTGGTACGAGACCCCTCAAAGCTGAACAAAGAGCGGGTCATCAAGGGACTTAAGAACGGCACGATGGCCGTTACGGCCGCGTTCACGAACCAGCTCACCGGAGTCATGGCTCCAGAAGAACTCATGCAGAGCTACCGGTACGGGAAAATTCTGGAAGGCCAGTTCGGCGTGCCGATGGACACGGCATCGCAAACCGATATTCCGGGGGCAACTTGGGGGACGTTAGTTGCCATGAAGGAAGCTGGAATCAAGTATTTCGTCCTCATGCCAAACCCTGGCGACCGGATCGGCGATATGCGACGTGAATGGGAAGATAAGCCGTTCTATTGGATTGCGCCTAACGGGAAAGACAAGTTGCTTGTCTGGGAGCTTATCACCTACGGTGTCGGGCACAACGTGGGATGGAGTGGCGATCGAAGCAAGATTCAGCGGAGCAACCATCCACTCGACCGATTCATCGACCGTTCGATCTTCGATCATCTGGGGCGGCTGGATGCCAAGGGATATCCGTATAACATGGTCGCTGTTCCCTGGAGCAGCATCGACAACGCGGTGATCGATGCCGATGTCCCTGTGGCGACCAAAGCTTGGAACGAGAAATACGTAGTTCCCAAAATCCAGCTCAGCACCGTTCGTGAAGCGTGCGTTGCGCTTGAAACGCAGTACGGCTCTAAGCTCCCAAGCTTCAAGGGAGACCTGACGCCTTATTGGGAAGATGGTGTTGGTTCATCCGCTGCCGAAACGGCGATTCACAGGACGCTCTCCGACCGCTTGATCCAGGCCGAGACGCTTTATGCGATGAACAGGAGCAGGAAGTTTCCCACCGACGAATTCATGCAGGCGTGGAGAAACGTGCTCGAGTACTCAGAGCACACATGGGGTGCGTGGAACAGTGTCAGCAACCCGGATGGTCCCGAGCAAACCGAGCAGTGGGCGGTCAAAAGCGGTTACCTCAAGTCGGCAAATCACCTTGCCGACAAGCTCATGGCGCAGGCAAAGGGCCGGGCTCCTACTACGAACGAACTCGACATCATAAACACGACGTCCTGGGATCGAAGCGATTTGGTTCTGATAGCCGCGGAAATGTCCGAAGGGCGAGACTTCGCTACCACTGCGAGTGGCAGTCCTTTGTCATCGCAACGCCTTTCTACAGGTGAGCTGGCAGTCTTGGCAAAAGGAGTTCCTGCCTTTGGGAAGCTCCGAATCAAGCTCAAGCCTGGGAAACTGCCGAAGCCACCAAGCCAGGATAGGCGGCTCGCAACCAAAGAGAACGTCTTGGAGTTCGATCCCAATACGGGCGCAATCAAGTCTTGGATCTCACGCGGAGGTGCCGAGTTGGTGGATCAAAGAGCAGTCCATCAACTGGGTCAGTACCTTTACCTCCCCGGAAGCGACCTCAAGGACCTCACGACGACGAGTCGCTCAAGATTCAACGTAATCGAAAACGGACCTCTCGTCAAGAAGATCGAAATTACTGCATCGGCCGATGGAGTGAACTCCATAAAACAGACGGCGGCTCTTGTCGAGGGATTGGATCGCGTGGAATGGGCCATTTCGATGGACAAGAAGGCCGTACGCGAAAAGGAGTCCGTACATATCGCGTTTCCCTTCGCAATCCCCAACCCCCAGCAACGAATCCAGATGCCTTGGGCCGTGGTGAGACCCGACGTGGATCAGTTGCCAGGTTCAAACAAAAACTGGTTTCCGGTTGCGGGATACTTCGACGTCTCCAACAGCAAGCGTGGGGTGACTTGCGTTCCTTTGGACGCACCGTTGCTAGAGTGCGGTGAGATCAGTGCCCGAATGCTGGACGGTGGATACAACTCTTCAGACTGGCGCAAAACCGTTGGCCCCACCGCCACCTTTTACAGTTGGGCGCTCAATAACCATTGGTACACCAACTACCGGGCGGACCAATGCGGCCCACTGTCCTTCAGATATGTCTTGCAGGCACATGGAGCCTATGATCCGGTTTCCGCGCTCAAAACCTCCATGGCAGCAAGACAGCCCTTGATCGCGGTGGCCGCCAGCAAATTCCAAGGCCAGCCATTGCTCAAACTTAAGAACAGCAATGTCGTGGCGACACGGATGTGCCCTTCGCTCGATGGGAGGGCTGTTATCCTCCGAATCTACAATCCCACGGCAAGCGACGCCAAAACTGAGCTGCGGCTTTCGCCCGGCTGGGTCGAATCAGTGTATGCCACGGATCTATCCGAAAAGCCCAAAGCGAGACTCTCAGATACCGTGGCAGTCCCTGCGAATGGAGTCCGAACGTTGCGGCTCGAACTTGAGTGAAGTAACCAGCCGGAACTACCTCACCACGAACCATTTCATCCCTCTGGCCGGTACGGTGACCTTGATCAACATGTTGCTGAACCGGTCCAAAGGCATGGAGGTCGGTGCCTGATCCGATTCCGACACTGTCGCGGATTCGAGGAGGCCGGTGTAGTACAACGGTACAGCCAACTCCTGAGTCAATGCCATATCGGTGGGGTTCCACACCAATAGCATCCCTTTGACGTTCAGTTTTGGATTGACGTGCAGAATCGCATCGAGGTTTTGGCCATCTGGGCGGCGGACATGGATGACATCCGATTGTAGAATGGCGCGGTATTTCTTGAACCACTCGATTCGGTCGATGACCATGGCCCGGGTGCGTTCCGTGTCGTAGATTCTGGGACCACGGTAGCACGACTGAGCCCCGTAGCCCAGGTTATTGGTGAGATGCATGGCGTAATCGTCCAGGTGCTCGTCCAGCGGTTCGATGGTTGCTTCAGCACCTCCGCCTTGATACTCCACCAAAGGCGTCATCATCCAACCCATGCTGGGATTTTTGTCCCAAGTGCCGTCGTACAAGTTTTGGCGAGCATGGATATGCTGGAGCGCGCGTGGAAGCGACCAGTTCACCTCCCGGTATCCCATGCCGGTCTTGTTGCTACCGCTCAGGAAGTAGTTGTCGGGCACGTTCAGATAGATGCCTTTCTCCCGGCACCACCTGTAGAAGCTCCCGATTGTTTCCCGCTGGGTCCACTGTGAGTCATCCAAGCCCTTGTGACCGGGATGCGACGTGGAGGCGCACACATCGCCCGGATAACTTCCATCGTGCTCCAGCAGATCGAACTCCGTCTCGGAAAGGAATTTCTGGATTTTCGCAAAATACTGTTGGCCCCACTGGCTACCCAAGCACGGCGACTGCCCGAAAATAGCGCCTCCGGTTTTCCCGGTTTTGGGGTTGATGACGTCGTTTTGGTCGTCGATCCGGCGGCTCGCGAGAAGGGAATATCCACCCAATTGAAGTCCCTTTTTATGGGCGTAATCTCGGAATTCGCGGAATTTTCGGACATTTGCTTCACTCGTATCCTCCATGTCCAGCCCGCTCCAGAACGAGATCACGATCATCTCAAATCCGCATTCGGTGGCTTGATCGATGGCTTTGTGGACGACCGCAGGATCAGTCGAGGTGAGGTGGAGCATGATCGGGTTTTCCTCCGTCCATGGCGCCAGGACCCGATAGGCGCGCCTGATCGCCAGAGCCTGTCGCTCGCGTTCCGTGGAATCGTGGGTGAGCACAAAGCTTCTAAAGGTGGTGAATGTCGCTTTGGGGGCAAGTTCCAGTGAAGGGCCCAAAGGAGGTTTCACGACCAAATCGCACGGAGTCTTGAGGTTATAGTTGACCTGCGTTTTGTACTCGGGATCAGGCTCCCAAAACACGGTTCGGTTGGAGTTGTTCAAAGCCATTCCTCCAAAGGTGTAGTCGGTGAAGGCCGTTACGTTGGGTTTGCGCCACTCCGGCGAGTCATCGACGTAGCTTTCCGCCTCAAAAAGACCAAGGTGCTCCAGCACAAAGGAATCGACCGTGATGGATTGGTTCCCCGTGTTGGTAACTCGCATCCGTTTTCCGATCAGAGGGATACCGTCGTACAACTCGTAATGGAGAGTGACTTGGACCTCCGGAGTTCCCGCGGTTGGGGCAAATGTCGCATCAAACGCGATTCCTTTGGGCGGCCAGGCGAGCTTGCCGGGCGTCCAGCGCCGTTGGTTCCACGGGACGGTCGCTTCGATCGGCACTTGAACCACATTCACCAGCCGAAACGCGTTGGGAACAGAAGGACGATCTTCCAAATCGCTTCTAAGCAAGAACGCTCGATCCTGCTGATTCCCAGCGGTACCGATGGAAAAGGGTTTGCCGTTCAAGACCAGCACGGCTTCTGGACTGAGCGCGCGCAAGAGCTGACTGCCGTGGGAACTCAGCCCAACTGTGTTCCAATCCAATTTCTTGTCGAATCGACGGGTTATGAGCCCATTTGAAATCTCGACATGGTCCGCAGTTATTTCCAGTTTCGCGTGATATGGACTGGCGTCAATGAGCCAGTCGGGCGACGTTGCACTCAGGATCAAGGGAAGCACAACACCATTATGCCGAGCGGCCGCTCAGGGACCGCTGAATAACAAAAACTGCCGACCCTAAAGTCGGCAGTTTGGGTTCAAGAGATCGACGATCCTTACTTGCGGGGCTTCTTGGCACCGCGGCCGAAATTTTTCGGGGCCGTTGTGTCCTGAGGAGCAAAGGCAGGCTTGGCAAGCTGAACCTTGACTCTCCGATTCCGGATTTTGGTGTTGCCGAGCGCATCAACCACTCGCGGACCATCAGCAACCGGAACCTCGACAAACGCGGTTTGGTCGTGGAGGTCGATGACTCCGATCTGTCGCCCGTCAAGGCCCGCTTCGTTGGTAATTGCGCCAACGAGGTCACCGGGCCGTAATCCATCGCGTCGGCCCATTCCAACGAAGATGCGGACCATCCCTTCTTCCGGTTGCTGGCAATCCGCATAGGTCGCCTCCTCAGGTTCCACATGGTCTTCCTGGTGGCGCTCATTCCAGAGCATCTGCAGTGCGGCCGCAGCGACTTCCATCGAATCGTACTCGTCAGCCAGAGCATCTACCGCCGCGAACATCGCCTCGAACTCGCCGGA
Source organism: Armatimonadota bacterium (assembly GCA_018268255.1). Lineage (GTDB taxonomy): Bacteria > Armatimonadota > Fimbriimonadia > Fimbriimonadales > Fimbriimonadaceae > UBA2391. Next base: position 154,547 of record JAFDWX010000003.1, read on the forward strand.
AGCGAGAGTCTCCCGAAGGGATTCGACAAATACCTCTCGACGCCGAGCAGCAATATCTGCAGCGGTTGGAATGCGAGCCGGTTCGATGCGAGAGCCGATGGCGCGCTCGATATTGCCCAGCTGCCGTCGTTCTCGGTGATAAACCAAAGTGATCGCATCTCCGGATTTGCCGGCTCTGCCCGTTCGGCCAATTCGGTGGATGTACTGCTCGACATCGTAAGGAATGTCGTAGTTGATGACGTGGGTGACGTTGTCGATATCCAGTCCGCGAGCAGCAACATCGGTCGCGATGAGCAAGTCGGCTGATCCGTCACGGAATCGCTTCAGAACCCGCTCTCGTTCGGATTGACTCATGTCGCCGTGAATGGGTTCAGCGTTATAGCCGCGCAGGCACAACGCATCGCTGAGCTCCGCCGTATCGAGGCGAGTCCGGCAAAAGACAATCGTCAAGCCCGGCGTTTCCATATCCAAAACCCGCGCAAGCGCCTCTTTTTTCTTGCCTGGCGGAACTTCGTAGTACGTCTGGTTGGTCGTCTCGAGTGTTCTCTGACGAGCCACGATTTCGATGGTCTTGGGTTCGCGGAGGAACTTTTCCGTGATCGTCCGAACTCGCGGAGCCATGGTTGCCGAGAAGAAGGCAAGCTGCCGGGATTCCGGGAGTTGTCCCAAGATGGCCTCCATATCTTCGGTGAATCCGAGGGCCATCATCTCGTCGGCTTCATCGAGAACGCAGTACTTTACGCTTTCCAGATTGAGTGACCCTCTTCGGAGATGGTCTAGGATTCGGCCTGGTGTACCCACGACCACATGAGCACCGTTTCGGAGCGCGCGGAACTGTCGGTCGATGGGCTGTCCGCCATAAACGGGGACCACTCGCACTCCGATGTTCTTGCCAAAATCGTGAATTCCCTTGGCAACCTGGATGGCCAGTTCCCGGGTGGGGGCCAAAATAAGCGCTTGCGTGGTCGGCTCGTTCAGATCGACCTTTTCGAGCAGCGGCAGCCCGAACGCAGCAGTCTTTCCGGTTCCGGTCTGCGCCAACCCGATGAGATCCGTATCGGTCAGCAACACGGGGATTGCGAGCGCTTGGATCGGAGTTGGCGTCTCAAAACCGAGCTGAGCGATGGCTTCGAGAGTGCTTTGTCGAAGTCCCAGTTCGGCGAAGGTTGTCTCGTCCACGACCGTCGGTTCGGGTCCTGGGGGTAACGACGGCGAAGCGTAGGATGGGTTGTTCCGGTCCTTCGCAGGCGGCTTCCGCTTCCCGTTGCTCCTGTCGTCGGAGTACGGTTTCTTTGCATATGGCCTATCCGGGCGCGGGCGATCATCTGGTCGGTAGGTGCCCGACTTGGGTGCGTCTGACCTGCTTCGCTTTATGTCGAAGGACTCAGGGTTGGTTGGCCCCTGACTTTCGAGCCTGGGTGATTCGTTGCTCGATTTGCGCTTTCGCTCTGGCGCGGGAGATGGAGTCGCACCTTCAGCGGGCCTACCCCCTCGGGGCCAGGAGGATGAATTCGTCTTTTTGGAGGTCGCTTTCTTTCTTTTGTGCGGGGCTGAAAATGTGTTCTTAGATTTCTTGGGCATATTGTTACTGGGTTGATTTCCCGTGACCGGAACCCATAACCATGCACCTCGAAGCCGCTTGGGGCAAAAAGAGAGGTCAACGCGTGACAGATGAGTTAGGCGGCACACACGGAAGATCGTTGCGAATCTTCATTGCCGCTCTCGGAGCAGGGGCCGACACCGTCGGCTACAACAACTTCGTATTGTACCGTGCGGTTGGCTCCATATTCCACATTTGAGTTCACTTTGGCGGTTGGATGTTGGGGTTTGGAGGTTCAACGCCAAGCAAATGACGGACCAAGAAGTCACGGCGTTTTCGCTCTCCATAGATTCCGCCTGCCGTGTGGTCCGAGTTTGGAATGACGACCAACTCAAACTCCTTTCCCGACACCTGGAGTGCCGCGGCTAGCCGATAGGTTGATTCCGGAGGAACATTGGAGTCCAATTCACCGACGATGAGCAGGAGGTTGCCCTCAAGTTTGGAGGCGTTCTCGATATTGGAGTTGGCCCCATAGTGGGGACCTATCAGTCCCATCCATTGCTCGTTCCACCATATCTTGTCGAGGCGGTTGTCGTGACAGCCGCATGAGGCGACCGCGACTTTGTAAAACTCCGGGTGAAAAAGCACCGCACCTGCGGCGTTTTGACCACCCGCAGAAGTGCCAAAGATGCCCACACGGTCCAGGTCCACAGACGGATCGGTTGCCGCGAGAGCTTTCATCCACAAGATTCGATCAGGAAAACCCGCATCAGCTAGGTTCTTGTAGCACACGTCGTGGAAGGCTTTGGACCGATTCCTAGTCCCCATTCCATCGATCTTCACGACGATAAAGCCGAGTTCAGCCAGGCGCTGCTGGTAGAAATCCGGCGAAAAACTCTTTGGAACAAACGAATCTTGAGGGCCAGCGTAGATATCTTCCACCACGGGATATCGTTTGGTTGGATCGAAGTTGGTGGGCCGAAAAACCAAGCCGTAGATGTCTGTGGTTCCATCGCGCCCCTTCGCCACGAATTGCTGGGGAGCTCGCCAATCTGAGTGGGTCAGCTGCTCGATGTCAGCTTTCTCCAACAACGATATTTTGCTTCCGGTGGTTGCACTGCGCAATTCGTGAACCGGTGCCCTTTCGACGGTGGAGTAGGTATCAAGAAGGGTCTTTCCGTCGGGACTGAACTGCGCTGAGTGGTTTCCTGGTTCTGGAGTAAGGGGCACCCGTTGGCTGCCATCAAAACTGATTCGATAATAGTGGATGTAGTAAGGGTCCTCGCCCGCAACCATTCCCGAAGCTGAGAAGACCATTGACCGCTCCTTTTCATCGACGGAAATGAGGTCACGCACCACCCATTCGCCCTTAGTGATCTGCGTCGAGTTCCCCTTGCCGTCGGCAAGATACAGGTGATGCCATCCGTCCTTCTCCGACGAATAGATGATCTCGTCCGAGCTGTTGAGGTAATGCCGAATCAGGGCTGTGCTATCGACAAACGTCTTGGACTGATCGTCCACGATGGCGGTGGTTTTGGCCGATTCCAGGTCCAGCTTCAGAATCCGAAACCGACCATAACCGCGATCCATCTTTTCGTAAGCTAGGGCACCGTCCGTTCGTGGACGAAACCACGGAAGGTCGCTGTAGTCTATTCCCTCCGCAAATGCTGGCTTCTTCCTGCCGCTTGGATCGAGTCGGACGACATCAAAGGTGTCGACTTTGTCCCCGGGACGATCATAGATGCGCGAAGAGAGGACTGCCGGACCCCATGGCGCGGGTGAACTTTGAATCAGGTGAACCAGCTTTCGATCCCCCGGATGAACGCGGACTGCCACTAGATACTTTGAATCCGGTGACCAGGTGAGGCGAGCGTAATACCCGTTCGCGGAGCCATCTACGGTTAGCGGCCTTTCTGGGTCTCCATTTCGGCACGCCACAACGTTCAACCCATCGATTCGGGCGATCCATTTGCCATCGGGGGAAGCCACCGGGCTGTGGCTTGCGGGCCACGTGTCCTGAAGCCACGGTTCGGGACGGCGAAAAGGTGGCGGAGTCCACTTTGAGGAAGTCAGGCTGTAGGTCTTGAGGTCGCACGTGAAGCGTTGTTTGCCGTATACGAACTTGAGCGTTTTTCCATCGAACTCAACATCGCGCAAATCCAGCTTGTCTGGATCGGGATTGTCGCCCTCTGCCTTGTCTTTGATTGCAACCGCGAGTTTTGCAGAGTCAAAGAGCGGCTTCTTGGTTCCAGATTTCGATTCCACGCGTATAAACTGCCACTTTCCATCCGATGCATCGCGTCGATACCAGAACTCTTTGCCATCCGAAAACCAGTGGGGCTCCAAGCGAAGCAGAAATGCCTTGCGGCGCCAGTCTTGGCCTATGGTGTCGGCGCGGCGGTAAGACTCCGCGACCTGAGCCGTTGTGGGGTGAAACATCGGTCTTTCGGAAGGCGCGGACGACGCTAGCAGAATGGTGGTAACCAGCACAATTGCCATCATAACCGATTCGAATATTGCCGCGAGCCGACATCGGTATCACCAAATGAATTAGCATATAATCAGTTGGCAAGCGATCCATTCGGAGCATCCTATGCGCTTGCTTGCAAAGAGGAAGGAATGAACACAAAACTCGCTGCTCTGTCCCTCTTCGCGCTCGGCGCGATGTTTTTGGGAGGTTGTGGTTCATCCACTACCACCGAGGAACCTGCCAAGACTCCTGAGGCAAAAGCCAATACAACGACGCCCGGATCGGCGGCGGGTGATCTCGATGCCAAAGGGCTCAAACTCGGCTTTGCCCAAGTCGGCGCAGAGAGTGGCTGGCGCACAGCAAACACTGAATCGATTAAGGCAGAGGCTCAAGCTCGCGGAGTGGATCTGAAGTTCGCCGATGCTCAACAAAAGCAAGAGAACCAAATCAAGGCCATTAAGTCGTTCATCGCGCAGGGCGTCGACGTGATTGCCTTTTCACCTGTCGTCGAAACAGGTTGGGAACCCGTACTCCAAGAGGCCAAAAAGGCTGGAATTCCAGTCATCATCTCCGACCGAAGAGCTGATGTGCCGGATGATCTTTACGCGACCTTTATCGGCAGCGACTTCATTAAGGAAGGCCAGATGGCGGGCGATTGGCTGGCCAAGAAGCTTAATAACAAGGGCAACATCGCAGAACTGACCGGCACGCCCGGTAGTGCTCCGGCAAACGATCGCGCCAAGGGCTTCCGACAGGCGCTTGAAGGCAAGGCTGACCTCAAAATCGTGTTCACCCAAACCGGCGACTTCACCCGAGCGAAGGGCAAGGAAGTGATGGAGGCTTTGATGAAGAGCCCGACAGGTTCCACGCTAAACGCTGTATTTGCCCACAACGATGATATGGCTCTGGGCGCGATCCAAGCTATTGAAGAAGCAGGGAAGAAGCCAGGATCTGACATCATCGTCGTCTCCATCGATGGCGTGCACGATGCATTCCAAGCGATGGTTGATGGCAAGCTCAACTGCACCGTGGAGTGCAACCCACTATTGGGCAAAGCGATCATCGATGCGGCAGCCAAGGTCAAGAAGGGCGAGACCTTGCCCAAGCGGACTGTCATCGAAGACGGCATTTTTGATCAGAGCGTTGCCGCCAAAGAGCTACCGAATCGCAAGTACTGATGGAGTCTCTGCTTCAACTGCAGGGATTGGAAAAGCGGTTCCCCGGGACCGTTGCATTGGATCACGTGGACTTCGACCTCTATGAGGGCGAGGTCCACGCCCTTATGGGAGAAAATGGCGCCGGCAAAAGCACCCTGATCAAGGCCCTGACGGGAGTCCATCCGCCCGATTCGGGGACAATGTCCCTTCAAGGGAAGCTTATCTTGCCACAGTCGCCCGAGGACGCAGTCCGACACGGCATCAGCACGGTTTATCAAGAAGTCAATCTTGTTCCCAACCTCACGGTGATGGAGAATCTGCTCCTGGGTCGGGAGCCCCGGGGACCCTTTGGAATTCGATGGAAGGAGATGCGTGAGCGCGCGGAGTCTGCCATCGCTCGGTTGGGCTTGAAACTCGATGTCCGAGCACCGCTAAGCTCCCTGTCGGTCGCGTTGCAGCAGATGGTCGCCATCTCTCGCGCCCTGGATGTGAGTGCGAAAGTCCTGATTTTGGACGAACCCACCTCGAGCCTAGACTCCGACGAAGTCGCCGCACTCTTTACGGTCATTCGCCAACTCAAGGCTCAGGGTTTGGGAGTTATCTTCGTCACTCACTTTTTGGATCAGATGTACGAGATCTCGGACCGAATTACCGTTCTTCGTAACGGCAAAAAGGTTGGCACGTGGAATGCGACCGACCTACCGAGATTGGAACTGGTGACCCAGATGATCGGCCGAGATGCATCCGAGTTGGAAAGATCCGACTCGGTATTAGCGGATGCCGCGTTGGGTTCGCCGATCTTGGAGACGAAGGGTTTGGGACGCCGAGGTTCGGTATCCGAGGTGACGCTTTCGGTCTCACCTGGGGAGACCGTGGGATTGGCCGGACTCTTGGGCTCAGGCCGAACTGAGACTGTAAAGCTCCTTTTTGGCGTTGCCTCCCCAGATTCAGGGTCGCTCAAACTCGACGGCAGATCCCTGGCTCGACTCAAACCTAAATCAGCGATCCGGGCCGGAATCGGATACTGCTCGGAAGATCGAAAACGCGAAGGTATCTTCCCAGAACTCACAGTCCGAGAAAACATTCTCATTCTTGCCCAGGTGAAAAGCGGGTGGTATAAACCATTTTCGCTCCAAAAGCAGCGTTCGATGGCCACCGATCTCGTTGGACGCCTGAAAGTTCAGCCAGCCGATATCGAGCGTCCCATTCAGACCCTGAGCGGCGGCAACCAGCAGAAAGCTCTTTTGGCTCGCTGGCTGGCTGTCGAGCCGCGACTCCTGCTCTTGGATGAACCGACCCGGGGAATCGACGTTGGAGCGAAGTTCGAGATCATGGCCCTGGTCGAGAATCTGCGGCAAGCGGGCCGATCGTTCGTCTTTGTGTCATCCGAACTCCCCGAAATCGTACGGTCGTGCACCAAAGTGCTGGTGATGCGCGACCGCAAAGCCATCAAGGAGCTTGAATCGGGCGCCGTGTCCGAAGAACGCATTGTTCAGGAGATCGCCGGATCATGAGGCGGGTACCGAGTTGGGCTTGGGCGGCGATGGTGCTGGCGGGAGTGCTTTTGTTCAACGCGCTCTTTACGCCTGGATTCTTCTCCATCGTGATTCGCGACGGCAGGTTTTTCGGCAGCATCGTTGATATTTTCAATCGAGCAGCTCCTGTGGGGCTGCTCGCGCTTGGGATGACCTTGGTGATCGCTACTGGTGGCGTCGATCTCTCGGTAGGAGCAGTGATGGCGATTGGGGGAACCATCGCTGCTGGTCTGATTTCGCGCCCTGGAGAAACTCCGTTCGCGGGAGGGAAGCCGCAGCCTGCGATGGCTATTCCCGTCGCCCTTTTCGGATCGCTTTTGTGCGGGATGTTCAACGGATTGCTCGTTGCCGTGATTGAGCTGCAGCCCATTGTCGCAACCCTGCTCCTTATGGTCGCCGGTCGAGGTGTTGCCCAACTTCTAGCCAATGGCCAGATCCTCACCTTCCATGATTCGGGCTTTGCTGCCTTGGCCCGGGGAGCGACGCTCGGAATCCCCAATCCTGTTTGGATCCTGTTGATCGGATTTGTGCTGTTTAGCGTATTAGCGCGAAAGACCGCGATGGGTCTCTTCGTGGAAGCCACCGGCAGTAATCCTGTCGCGGCCCAGTATGTTGGGATCGATGCTCGCGCGATCAGATTCGCAGTGTATGCGCTCTCTGGGCTTTGTGCTGGGATGGCCGGTCTGATCACGACTGCTGATATTCAGGCTGCCGATGCCAACAACGCTGGGTTGTATTTGGAACTCGACGCAATTTTGGCCGTGAGCGTGGGGGGGACAGCCTTGGCGGGGGGCCGGTTCTCGCTGGTTGGCTCGATGATCGGAGCACTCTTGATGCAGGCACTCACGACCACGATTCTCACCCGAGGGGTTTCTCCGGAAATCACGTTGGTGCTCAAGGCCGCGGTTGTCGTCGGGGTTTGCCTTCTCCAGGCTCCCGCATTTCGAGAGATTCTCGCCAAGCGAATTCGGAGGGCGCCCGCTCAATGAGCAGAGCTTCCCTTAAAGAAAAGCTGCCGATTTTGATCACGGCGAGCGTGTTGGTCCTTCTGACCTTGGCAGCAGGACTTCGCTTTGACAACTTCCTGAGTTTACGCGTGCTCATGAACCTCATCGCCGACAACGCGTTTCTGGGTGTAATTGCGGTCGGGCTCACGTTCGTGATCCTTACCGGCGGGATCGATTTGAGTGTTGGATCGATGATGGGTCTGGGCGGAATTGTTGCGGCCGAGCTGATCACGGTTTCCCACGTTCATCCCCTGATCGCGCTTTTGGTGCCGATAGCCGTCGGAGGGTTCTTGGGCTGGGGGCAGGGAACCCTGATCGCCAAGTTGGGATTGCCGCCGTTCTTGGTGACCTTGTCGGGGCTGTTCCTGTGTCGTGGGATTGCTCTGGCCATCAGCCGCGAGTCGGTTCAAATAGAGCACCCGTTCTTCCGAACCCTAACGAACTGGTCGGTTTCGCTTCCGGCAAAAGCAAGTTTGTCTCTGGGATCAATCGTGTTCATCCTCGTGGTGTTCGGAGGCATGATCCTGGCACGCCAGTCGCGATTCGGACGCACGGTGTATGCCATTGGCGGCAACGCAAACTCAGCTGAACTGATGGGGCTTCCGGTACGCCGGACTCTCGTTTGGACTTACGTGCTCAGCGGGATGTGCGCTGGGCTCGGTGGTGTGTTGTTCGCCCTCTACACCTCGTCGGGGAACGCTATCTCGGGTACGGGTCTGGAACTCGATGCCATCGCTACTGTGGTGATCGGCGGTACTCTTTTGAGCGGCGGTTACGGTTCGGTACTGGGGACTTTGCTCGGCGTTTTGACCTTGGGTGTGGTACAGACAGCCATCACGTTCATGGGCACTTTAAGTTCCTGGTGGACCCGCATCGTGATCGGCACGCTGCTCTTGTTCTTTATGCTGGTTCAAAAAGTCATTGAATTGGCAGCGCGACGGGGCCAGACAACCTAAGAGCTGTATGACCATGAAAGTTGATTGGAAAGGGGTGTTTCCCGCGGCGACTACTCAATTTCGAGCTGATCTCTCACTCGACCTCGAAGCAACGGCCCGTCACCTCAACGTGATGATCGAGTCCGGTGTGACCGGGTTGGTCATGTTGGGATCGTTAGGCGAGAATGTGGCGCTCACGTTTGAGGAGAAGCGAGAAGTTCTGCGAACCGCGCTCTCGGTGTCCAACGGCCGAGTCCCAGTGTTATCGGGCGTGGCCGAACTCAGCCCTGTGGCCGCAGCAGATTGGGTCCGCGAAGTTGAAAACCTGGGTTGTCAGGGCGCAATGGTCATGCCGAGCATGGCGTTTCGTCCGGATCGCCAGGAAACTTTGGCCCATTACCGCACCGTTGCTCAAGCGACCGGATTGCCGCTGATCGTCTACAACAATCCCATCAGCTATCACGCCGACGTGCTGCCGGATATGTTCGCCGAGTTAGCCGAAGTCGAGAATCTGGTGGCGATCAAGGAATCGTCTGGAGATGTGCGCCGATTCACGGACATCATCAACGAGGTTGGCAATCGGTACATCCTGTTTGCAGGAGTCGATGATCTGGCCATGGAATGCGCTCTGTTGGGAGCAACCGGCTGGATCGCAGGGATCGGATTGGCGTTCCCCAAAGAGAATCAGCATCTCTGGAACCTGATGATGTCGGGTCGATGGGACGAAGCTCGTGAGATTTATCGCTGGTACACGCCTCTCCTCCACTTGGATGTCGGCTCAAAATTCGTCCAGAACATCAAACTCGCGATCCAAGAAGTAGGGCTTGGCACGGAGTACGTGCGCCTTCCACGTTTGCCCCTTTCGGGTGCGACGCGTGAAATTGTGCTCCAGACTATTCGAAACGGCATCGAGAATCGCCCCAGCCTAGCCTGAGATGGAGCGTATCCGCGTCGTCGATTCGCATACCGGTGGTGAACCCACCCGAGTCATCCTCGAAGGTCAACTCTCGCTAGCCGGCGCAACCATGGCTGAGCGGAGAGACTATTTCCGAAATCACTATGATCGTTATCGGACAGGGGTCTTGTGTGAGCCTCGGGGAAGCGATGTTTTGGTAGGTGCCGTTCTGACAGACCCTGTCGAAACCGGCTCAGATGTGGGCGTGATCTTTTTCAACAATGTTGGCTACCTGGGAATGTGCGGCCATGGGACGATCGGTGTTGTGGAGACTTTGCGTTTTCTGGACCGTGTCGATGTTGGACGAATCAAGTTGGACACACCCGTTGGCTGTGTGACCGCGGAACTTCACCCATCGGGCGAGGTTTCGATCCAGAACGTTCCAAGCTATCTCCTCGCTCAAGACGTCCCGGTTGAGGTGCCCGGGGTGGGGCGCGTTGAGGGCGACATAGCCTATGGCGGCAACTGGTTCTACATCATCCATGAGCCTGAGTATGAGATTTCACTCGCTCGCGCCAGCGAACTGACCACGTTAACACTGCGCATCATGGATGCCTTGGAAGCGGCAGGGATCACGGGTGCCGAAGGGGCCAAGATCGACCATATTGAGCTTTCTGGGAAACCTACGTTGGAGGCAGCCGATTCAAAGAACTTTGTGATGTGTCCCGGAGGAGCCTATGATCGTTCGCCCTGCGGAACTGGCACGAGCGCAAAGCTGGCATGTCTCGCAACGCGCGGTCTGCTTTCGGAGAATCAGAGCTACTTGCAGGAAAGCGTCACCGGCAGCGTGTTTCGAGGTTCGGTCATCCGAGCTGGCAGCTCATGGATACCCACCATTACCGGTCGCGCACATATCACGGCGTCGTCCGAGTTGACCTTTGATCCTGTGGACCCGATCCGGTGGGGATTGGTGCCATGAAGCATGTGGTCGTAATCGGCGCGGGAATCATTGGGCTGTCGTGCGCCGATGAGCTTTCTCGCCGGGGATTTCGGGTCACGATTGTCGAGCGTTCGCCCCAATCAAGCGAGGGATGCTCGTTTGGCAACGGCGGATTGATCGTGCCGAGCCACTTCGTACCCCTGGCAGCCCCAGGCATGATCCGTTACGGACTTCGACTGCTGCGTGACCCCTCTAGCCCGTTCGGCGTAATGCGCCTCACCGATCTGGAGACCATCGCTTGGATGGCTCGGTTCGCCCGTTACGCGAATGCCGATCATGTGAGGCGATGTGCCCCCGTTTTGTGTGAGATGAATTTGGCGAGCCGGGAAATCTATCGAGAGCGCATTGTCGAGTCTGGAGTCGATGTGGGTTATCAGCAAAAGGGCTTGCTGATGCTCAGCCAAACAGAGGCGGGCCACGAAGGCGAGATCCACCTTGCAGAAGATGCCCAGAGAATGGGGCTCGGAGTGGAGATTTTGGGTCGGGAAGCGGTCAAATCCCTCGAGCCAGAACTGGAGATGGATGTTGCGGGAGCAGTCTATTTTCATGACGACGCGCACTTGACTCCAGGACCCTACTTGCAGTCACTCAAGGAGAACCTGAAGGTCTCTTGGGTGGAGGCGGAAGCACAAGGAATTGCCATGGAAGGGACCCGAGCAAAAGCGCTCAAAATCACGGTTGGCGAGATAGCGGGAGATGAATTTGTGTTGGCAAGCGGGGTCTGGTCATCGTTGTTGGCGCGAACATTGGGTCTGAAGCTGATGCTTCGGGCAGGGAGAGGCTATGGTTTCACTGCACACATACCCGACCAGCGCATGCAGATTCCGTCGATTCTAACCGAGGCTCGGGTCGCGGTCACTCCCATGCTCGATGGAATCCGATTTGTGGGCACTATGGAACTGGGCGCGCCTGACCTCACCCAGAACCTGAACCGCATTCAAGGGATGCGGAGCAACATATCGAGAGCCTATCCTCGGTTCACCCCAGAAGTCTTGGGCGGTCCCGTTTGGTGCGGGCTCAGACCGTGCTCGCCCGATGGGATGCCCTATCTCGGCAGGACCCGGCGAGCGAGTAATCTGGTGGTCGCAACTGGACACGCGATGATGGGGATGAGCCTTGGCCCCGTCACAGGCAAACTCGTCGGGGAGATTGTGTCCGACGAGAAGCCCTCCATCAGTTTGGAAACGATGTCACCTGATCGCCATGCGTAATTCAACTCCTTCAGAAATCGACTCTGTGCTTGCCTCCGCTTCCGCTGCCGGCGAAATGTATGGCAAGTTGCCAGGTGCAGCCCGAGCAGCATTCCTTGAGGCCATCGCCTCCGGACTGGAAGCCCTTGGCGCTCCCCTCATCGAGACGGCGATGCGAGAGACCAACTTGGGACAGGTCCGACTCGAGGGCGAGAGAGCCCGGACCACAGGACAGCTTCGAATGTTCGCGAATTTGATTCGATCAGAGCAGTGGCGAGACATTCGCATCGAGGAGGGTGACCCATCAGCACAACCCAGACCCAAGCCGGATTTGAGGCGAACACAAGTTCCTTTGGGTCCCGTTGCCGTTTTCGGGGCGAGTAATTTTCCCCTTGCATTTTCCGTACCTGGTGGCGATACGGCGAGTGCCCTTGCGGCAGGGTGTCCCGTAGTTTGCAAGGCTCACCCGTCGCACCCCGAAACCTCCCGACTGTGCGCTGATGCAATCTTGGAAGCGGCACAGCAAACTGCCATGCCCGAAGGGGTTTTCGGCATCGTTTGGGGTGGCCCAGAAACCGGCGCAGCTTTAGTTAAAGATCCTCGGATTCACGCGGTCGGGTTTACCGGTTCGCTCAAAGCCGGCCGAGCACTCTTGGACCTGGCAGCCTCGCGTCCTTGCCCGATACCCGTTTATGCCGAGATGGGGAGCGTCAATCCGGTGTTTCTGATGGAGGGCGCGCTGTCGGCCCGCTGTGAGAGCATCGCGAAAGGCTATGCGGACTCGCTCACGTTGGGAGTGGGTCAGTTCTGCACCAACCCAGGGGTCGTGGTGGGAGTCGCAAACGGTGACTGGGAGCGATTCCTGACTCTCACGGCCACGCATCTTTCCCGGGTGGAAGGGTCGCAAATGCTGAATCCTTCCATCGCGGAGTGCTACGCCACCGGGGTAAGCAATCGAGAGGCGCATCCCTCGTTGGAGGTTCTGGTAAGTGGTTCCGGCTCATCGCCCGCCCTCTTCAAGGTTTCAGGCCAAGAATTTCTGGCAGATCATAGCTTGCAGGAAGAACTTTTCGGTCCGAGTGGAATCGCGGTGGAATGTGCGTCAAGGGACGAGATGCTGGACGTTGGGCGGGCCTTGGAGGGCCAGTTGACGGCCACGATTCATTTTGAGCCAAGCGATCAAGCCAGAACCGCAAAGCTGTTGGCGGTGCTGGCCACAAAGGCAGGCAGGCTTGTGGCAAATGGATTTCCGACCGGGGTCGAGGTGAACTCAGCCATGCAGCACGGCGGGCCGTATCCAGCCACCACAGATTCCAGAAGCACGAGCGTTGGAACGGCGGCGATCTTGCGATTTGTCAGACCGATCGCATTTCAGGACTTTCCGGCCGAACTGCTTCCGGGGCATTTCGGACTGTAAACGAAGATCAACAAATCGACCCTCCGCCAAATGGCAGAGGGTCGACTTGCTTCTTACTATCAGGAACTGATTGGCGGAGTTACTTGCTCTTTCTTCTTCGAAAAAGGGCAGTCGCACCCAATCCAAGTGCAGCCATGGTTGCAGGCTCCGGAACGGCTTGGCCATTGATACCCATCGCCGCTTGTCGCTGGGCACCGTTGATTCCGCTGCTCGCGAGGGTGGACCATCCGGTTCCACCGGTCAGTCCGAACGAACCACCTGGGTTGCGGATCCACGAGTCATTTGCCTGGTCCGTCGATTCCATCGCGTAGGCTTGTCCCGCACCGGTGAATGCCACCATTGCCGTGGCAGTAATCAAGTAGGTGCCAGCATTGACGTTGATTCCTGCAGCATTGGTCGAAAGGGTAAACAAGCTGCCGCTGACCCCGCTGATCGAAGACGTGCGGATTCCATCGTAAACGATGTCTAGGCCGCTGCTTACCGTTCCAGGAACGTGCTGGAGAGAAGGAGTCGAAGAGAACTTCGAAATTGTGAGGCGAACGCTGGGAGCCGCGCTCGTGCGCCACGTACCATAGTCCACATATCGTTGCTGGACATCGCTGAGCGTTACGGCCGAACCGAACGTCACCACGTTACCGAGGCCCGTCGTGTACGTCGGGAAGTCAGAAAATTCCTGGTTAACGTATCCTGCGCCTGCATCATTGGCCTGCTTGAGATACAGGTTTCCGGAAAGCTGGGCTTGAGCGACCACGCTCAATGCAGTCGCGAAAGCTGCGATCAGTACTTTATTCATCTTTACTCCTTTTCAACCAAGCCGCTCCACAGTTGGAATGGCATAAAAGTGATCTTAAGCTAGATCACTCGGTGCAGTATAAGACACAACTGTAAAGATAAGCCGCATTTTCGACGGAAGTCACGTACTTATACTAGGGAAAATTGCTGAATTCATATAAGTTTACTATACGAAAATGTTATTGTTACTGCAAGTATAACAACGGAAGTCACAGCAATTCACCGCTTGCTGAGTAGGTGAGCCTTAACCCCCTCTACGGTTTGTTTGACTGGCAGAATGTTGCCGTCTTTGTCGAAAACCAATCGGTCGATGCAGACAACGCGGGAATTCGCATCTGTTTCGTGCAAGGGTCGTCGATGGTAGCAAATGAGATACTCATCGGTGCCCGGGATGCGCAGCACGGAATGATGCCCCGCCCCTTTGCCAACTTCCGGATCGGTGCCCAGTATCTTTCCCACGCGCTTAAACGGCCCCAATGGCGATTTGGCCCGCGCATACGCGACCCCATAGGTGGAGTTCCCCCAGCCGCCTTCGGACCACATAAAGATGTACTCACCGTTGCGCTTGAGCATAAAGCTCCCCTCGACGTAGTGCTCGGGGGTGATCTCGTGGAAGTCTCCTTCAATGTGGAGCATGTCCTTGGACAGCTTCACCACGTTAGCGTGCTGCCAGCCGCCGTAGTACAGATACGCTTGGCCGTCGTCATCGAGAAATGCCATAGCGTCGATCGGTTGGGCGCCATTGATGACGTCCTTGATGAGTGGTTTACCAAGAGCATCTTTGTACGGTCCACCTGGGTGCTTGCTTGTCGCGACTCCGAGCCCAGCTCCATCTCCAGCACCAAAGTACATAAAGTAGGTTCCGTCGCGGAATATGACGGTCGGTGCCCAAGCCGCTCGATTCGTGCTCCAAGGGATGTCCTTGAGATCGAGAACGACGCCCTCTCGGTGCCAGTTGATCAGATCGGGCGAGCTGAACGCTTCGAGAAAAGTCTGCTTTTCGTAAGGCGCGGAGTAGGTGGGATAGATGTAGTACCGATTTTCAAAAGCATGAAGTTCGGGATCTGCGTACCAGCCGGAGATCACTGGATTGTTCGAGGTTTGGGGTCCACTGGAAGTCATAGCTGCAAGGGCGAGGAGCGCGATAGGCACAGGTTCCATTTAACCTCCATTGAGCCCACCTCGCCACTCGTGGGAGCGCCGATGTGGTAAAGTACAACGTTACGCTCAATAAGCAGGTTTTTGAATTCAGCTCCGCTTCCTTTAGCCGGTTCTCAATCGATCTCCCTCTCTTGAACCGGAACAATAAAATACAAGGAGGCCATTCATGGCTACAAAAACACTTTACGTCGGCAATCTCTCTTACTCGGTGACCGAAGAGGATCTCCGCAATCACTTTTCGCAATACAACTCCACAAGAGCTCGCATCGTCGAGGGGCGAGGCTTCGGTTTTGTCGACATCGATGCGGATCAGTTGAGCACCGCGATTGCTGACAATCATCAAAAGGAACTTCAAGGTCGTCCGTTGACTGTCAACGAGGCTTTGCCGAAGACCAACAATGGTGGCGGCGGTGGTCGTCCACAGGGCGGCGGAAACCGCGGCGGTCGCTGGTAAGCACGCTGTAAACCACACAAGCGGGATGACCTTCGGGTGATCCCGCTTTTTTGTTGAAGACCCCCACTCTATCGGACTGGAGAGCAATCAGACGTAAACTGACATTGATGACCCGAACAATGCGGAACTGGGTGATAGCATTCATTGGCGTAGGAGCCATTGCGGGTATCGCGCTCGCAGTCTCACCCTACGTAACGGATTTCTTGAGACAAAATGAGGAGCCCATAGACCTCATCGAACACTTGAGTCAACCGACTCAGGTACTCGGCTGGAGTGAACAGGGACTGGAACTTTCCGATGGGCGAGTAGTGATGCCCTCGGGAATGACTGCGCTTCCCAAGCAATCCAAAACCTTATCGTGTTTGATCCGGAGCGGCGTCGAGTTGGGGCCTACCGGTAAGACCTTCGGTCTGGTCCGGATCTGGCACTGGTGTGGAAACGACCCTGTGCGTACCGACATTCGTCGGATTGATCTTGCACAGATGCTTGCCTTCTATCGCGAGGGGAAAACCACTCTGAAACTCAAGACGAAGTCGAGCCAGCCGTTTGTGGAGGGGAAATTTGGATGGTCAATTTCGGACTTCTACGAGTTTCGTTCTGCATTCGATCCAGCGATCCACCAGTGAGCTATCGTTCAGCTGCTTTCATGGCGTTCCGAAGCTGGGTTTCCGCCTCATCCGACCAATAGCCGCATTCCAGCTGAAAGAAAACGCTGGTGTAGGGTTGTGTGTGGGGAGTTTTGATGAGCAACACCTTGAAGGTCTTTCCTGCTTCATCCAGTTTGGAAATGATCTTCTCATGGAGCAGGCGATTCACGTGCTTCCCCTTGAGTACGCTCTCCAATGAAGCTCGATATTTGGTAATGCCGGGCGCGTTCTTTTCTGCTACAAATTTGAGCTCGGAATCCACCAGGATATTGGGTCGCACGTGCTTAGTCTTGGCCAGCGCCGCCAGGACCTGCTTCACGGCAGAGATCTGGTCCACATCCACGGCGATGGTTTCGATACCGGGAGCCGTTTGAAGTGGATAAGCGGAATCCGCCACTACGATCCAGTTGCGGTGCCCCAAGGCAGGCAGCTTGTTCGTGACCAGCTTCTCCACCGACCCTCGAACCGGTGCGCCGGCAACGGCAGCGGTGCCAAGCGCAAATGCCAAAAGAAATGCATGTTTCGTCATAGTGGTTGCGGCCCATGTTACCACTGGAGATTTGTCGTGTCCAACGCAAAAAAAGGGTGCACAGCAAGCTGTGCACCCGGTTTGAAGGGAACCGTGAACTTATTTCCTTCGGCGTCGGATCCAAGCGGCAACCCCAACACCTAACGCGATCATCGATCCCGGTTCGGGTGCGGTCACGCGGATATTGTTAATGTACGCATTGTTGCTCGCACCGAATCCGGCGTTGATATTGGTTGCTGATATCAGCGTCGGGATATTTGCTCCCGAAAGTTGCGCCGATGCCCAGACGCTGTTCGTCGCCAACGATGTGACCGAGAAGTTCCAGCCGCCAGAGCCATTCAGGATGAGTTTGGCGTGAAGGCCATCTGTGCTAAACGGCAGTCCGGAATCGACTAGCCCAGCACCCGTATCGTAAGAGTAGTTACTTTGGCCGCCAGTGAACCCAAAGTAATAGGAACCGATGCTGAAGTAAGCCGACTGCCCGACGTCGATCCAGCCGTTGTCGAAGTCGAGTTCCACTACGCGGTATCCGGTCATCGGTACCGTGATCGCCCGGTAAATCTGTGAGAAAGAGTTGCTATTTGCGTAAAGTCCCCAGCTCTTGCCAGCCGAATCGATGTTCCCGCTGGCTCCGTTCCCGTTCTGGCTCGAGGTGTATTGGAAGTTGCCCGCCGTGTTGGAATTGGTAGCTGGTATTGAGGTCCATGGTCCGAGCCCATAACCACCATTAAGGCCGTGGATGTTGCCGCCGGTGTACACCGGGTCAGAAGCGTCATCGAAAGCGATGTAGGCCTTCGCGATGCTCGCACTACCAACCATCAGAGCAATGGTGACGAGCTGGACAGATAACTTCATAAAATTCTCCTTACACTGGTCCGAATAACTCGTGTCGCAACTCGAACTCAATGTCCATCGTCCAATTTCACGCGTAATGTGACTTTCATCGACTTATCTGAGCCGCTAACCGGCAGATTAGGGAGAGGTTCCAGTCCGAAAGGTCTCGGGCCAAGCTATAGCGGGGACTTCCGCTGAATCAAATCACCGGCTATTATCCAAAAGGTAGCCCATGAATTTGGAAAAGTCCCGAGTTTTTGTACTGACTGACATTGAAGCCGATCCTGATGACACGCAATCCCTGGTTCGATTGCTGCTCTACTCCAATGTCTTCGATATCGAAGGTTTGGTTGCAACTACCTCAATTCATCAAAAAGACAGAGTTGCCCCTGAATCTATCCACCGAGTCATTGACGCCTATGCCAAGGTCTCAGCAAACTTGCGTCTTCATGAGCCGGGTTTTCCAGATGCCGACGTCCTGCGAAAAGTAACAACTTCGGGCCAGACAAGCTATGGGATGGCTGCAGTGGGCCTTGGAAAAGACTCACCTGGCTCAAGGCTCTTAGTCAAGGCGCTGGAAAAGGAAGATAAACGGCCTTTGTGGGTCTGCGTTTGGGGTGGCCCAAACACTCTTGCCCAGGCTCTACACTCGATTGCCGACCACTACTCTCCATCGGAGGTCAAGTCGCTCATTGCGAAGCTCCGCGTTTATACAATTTCTGACCAGGATGACAGTGCTCACTGGATTCGCCGCCAATTTCCTGAACTCTTCTACATCGTGAGTCCTGGGGGCTATGGTGCTGCCACTTGGACCGGGATCAATAGCGTGATTGATGGTATCGACAATAGGACCATTTCAAATGCATGGCTTCGGGAAAATATCCAGCAGGGCCATGGTCCGCTCGGACAGTGCTATCCAGATGTGGCTTATGGCATGGAGGGAGACACTCCTTCATTTCTCGGACTCATCCCCAACGGGCTTAACGAGCCAGAGAGACCAGACTGGGGCGGTTGGGGTGGTCGCTACGAGTTGCGCACTCCTTCACTGGATACGACTGATTCGAAGGGCTTTACAGGTGGCGTGCCCGTCCCGCAGGAATCTCGACCGATCTGGACAAACGCGGTGGACACGTTCACACCTCGGATTTCGCGGGAGTATGGCCAGTCAACGGGTCCTGGTGATCACAAATATTCAGACCACCGAGCCACGCTTTGGCGATGGCGGGACGATTTCCAGAACGATTTTGCAGCACGGATGGACTGGACCTTTAATGCCGTGTCCGATAGCAACCATCCGCCTGTGGTGAAGCTTGCGCATCCCAATCGACTGACTGCCAAGAGCGGCGAAGGAGTAATACTCGACGCGAGTCCCTCCTATGACCCAGACGGCGACAGCCTCAGCTTCTGGTGGTTCCAGTATCGTGAGGCTGGGACCTATCCAGGCGAGATTGAACTGTGGGGAGCGGAAAACTTGTGGAGGAGAGGGTTTGTGGCTCCAAAAGTTGGAGCTCCGCAAACAGCTCATTTTATCGTTCGCGTAACGGATAAGGGCACGCCCCCACTCGCGCGGTACGAGCGTGTTGTCGTAACCATCCAGCCCTGATGTCGCCTTCCTCGGGAGACAGGTAGATTGCAGTCGATGCTCGCGTTGAGTTTGATGCTAGGGATGTTGAGTCAAGCCGGGTCGCCAAGAACCGAGATTCCGTTAAATGCAGGCTGGGAATTCGTGCGAATGCCACCTGCCCCGGGCGTCTTTCAATACCATGATTCCGTGTCCACCGCTGCGTGGAAGGTCCTATCCGTCGATAGCGAGGAAACCTCTGGTGAAAATGGTCGAGCCGACAACGCGGTTGATGGCAATATCGACACGATATGGCATACGGAATGGAGCAAAAAGAGAGCGGAGTATCCGCATGAGATTGTCATAGATCTCGGTGGAGCCACCCGTGCTCGCGGACTGCGACTTCTCCCTCGGCAAGGAGGCACCCAGAACGGTCTGCCAAAGCAATTGGCGGTCTACCTGTCTTCGGAGCGAAACACTTGGCACGATCCGGTGTTCGTTGGCGAATCCTCCAACGACTGGCAGCCGAAATCGCTTCTGTTTGAAAAAGTCGCCGAGGGCAGATACCTCAGAATCGTTTTCAAGTCGGGGATGTCGTCAGACCCCTATCTTGCATTGGCAGAAATCGGTCTCATCCAAGCCCAAGACGCAGCCAAAAGCACCGACTGGCAATCTCAGTACAACGTCGCTTGGGTTGAAGTTGGCGGTGACCGGTTTGACGTACAGGGCGCGGCTTTGGAAGAAGTAAAGAAAATCGAACTCGCGTCGCTGGCGGGAAAATCCTGGCAAAGAGTGACTTTGCCACACAGCACTAACGATGAACTTTTGGGCTCCGACGATCCATGGCGTGGAGTTTGCTACTACCGAAAAACCGTCGAGCCAAATCCTAGTTGGGTGGGGAAGCGCACGCTCTTAACTTTTGGAGCAGCGATGCAGGTTTCCGATGTGTGGATCGGTAAGAAGCATGTCGGGGGAAGGCGCGGAGGCTATTTGCCGATTGTGATCGACACAACGCCTTACACGAAAACGGGCCAGCCGTTGGAAGTCTTGGTTCGATTGAATAACGAAGACAATCCGTTGGTCCCGCCCGGAAAACCGTACAAGCAGCTTGATTTCACCTACGTCGGTGGACTCTACCGAGACGCGACACTGACCGTCACCGATCCCATCCATATCACCGATCCAATATTGGCGAACAAGGCGAGAAGCGGCGGCGTTGCTGTTTCCTTTAGGGATGTTTCCGACCAGACAGCCACCGTAGAGGCCAAAACCTACATCCGTAATGATCGAGAACAACCGGCGGCTGTGGTGGTGGAGCAGATTCTGGTCTCACAAAGTGGCGCCGAGGTAGCGGTGGATCGAACCGAGGTTCCATTGGAGCCAAGTGGAGATCGCCAGGCAGTCCAGAGGCTTGTTGTTCACGAACCGCGTTTGTGGAGTCCCGATGATCCGAACCTCTACGTGCTCAAAACCACGCTGAAGGTTGAGGGCAAGGTAGTGGACCACGTCGAAACCAAAGTCGGTATTCGCCATATTGGATTCACTAGAAAAGATGGGCTGCTCGTCAATGGGAAGTCCCTGAGGCTTGTAGGCACCAACCGGCACCAGGAGTATCCGTGGGTAGGAAATGCGCTTTCAAAGAATGCCCAGTACCGAGACTTCTACAAGATTAAGCAGGCCGGCTTCAACGTTGTCCGACTGAGCCACTACCCGCAAGATCCGGCAGTGTACGACGCCTGCGATGAACTCGGGATATTCGTGATCGACTGCATCCCGGGGTGGCAGTTCATGAACAAAGACCCGAGGTTCGTCGCTCAAGTGGAGCAGGATATCCGCGACATGATTCGGCGTGATCGAAACCACCCTTGCGTGCTATTTTGGGAGACGAGCCTAAACGAAACCTATCCACCTGCTGCGATCGCCAACCGATGGCACGAGGTCGCGCACGAGGAGTTTCCTGGCTCGAACTTCTTCACAGCGGGAGACGCCCTCACCGGTGCCAACTGGGACTTGCCGTACAACAGCTGGACCGAGGAAGATAAATCGCGGCCCCAAAGTGCTGTGCCCAGCAAGCCTGGCTACATTAGGGAATACGGCGATTACGAATTCGGCGGCGGAGCCAGCACCAGCCGGATGTTTCGCGGCCAGGGCGAGGACGCTCTGCTCCAAGCAGCTTGGAATTTTATCTGGTCGCACAATCGCAATCGGTCGCAATATCCTTGGACCATCGGGGACGGCACTTGGGTGATGTACGACTACAACCGAGGCTACGACCCTCGGCCCGAATCAAGCGGCATGTCGGATATCAACCGCATCCCTCGATTTACCTACTTCTTCTATCGATCGCAACTCGATCCTAACGCGCCAGGGAGCAATCCAATGGTGTACGTGGCGAATTGGTGGACCCCCAGACCATCCCCATGCAAGGTAGTGGTGTTTTCCAATTGCGATGAGGTCGAGCTCCGCTTGAACGGCAAGGTGATCGCGCGGCAAAAGCCGGATTCAGGTCCCGACACGCTCTATGGCGATTACATCCGCGGCGGCAAGCCGTTTGATGGTGGGAATTCTCGGCATCTGGGCCATCCGCCCTTTACGTTTTTCGGAGTTCCGTACGAGCCAGGAGAGTTGACGGCAGTGGGTCTCATTGGGAACAGGCCTGTTGCAGAGCATCGAGCCCGGACTCCCGGTAAGGCCGTCTCTTTGCGTTTGAGAGTGGATATTTCGGGTCGCCCATTGAGTGCCGATGGCGGGGATTTGATGTTCGTGTACGCCGAGGCTGTAGATGAAAAGGGGACCGTTGTGCCGGATTTCAGCGGCGAAGTGAAGTTCTCGATCGCTGGAGAGGGAACCATCGCTGGCCCTTCGAACCCCAAAGCCGAGGCTGGGATTGCGACCATTTTGCTTCGAGCCGGTTCGAAGCCTAGCCGTATCCAGATCTCTGCCCAATCCAAGGGACTTCGCTCTGGCGAGGTGAAGGTCAACTCGAACTAAGGGGGCGCCCCTTGATCCGTCGAGGCCCGGGCCTGGCTAATCGAGAGCCAAACCGATGATCTTTCGACGATCGAGGCTCCACACCGCCGTTGGACCAACGCCTTTCAGCTCCAGTTCTACCGGTCCACTGAAATCGTGGGTTTCCGCCAAAGCATCTCGGACGTCCGAGGAGACTGCGATCGTTCCGGGCATCGCGCTGCTTTCCAACCGAGAAGCCAGGTTTACGGTTGGCCCCCAGAGGTCGTACATGAGGCGTTCTGTGCCTAAAACCCCGGCGATCACTGGCCCGGTATGGCAACCGATCCGCACGTCCACCCCTGCGGCATTCGCCGTTCCGCGGAGTTCCAGAGCCAAGTCGGCGACCTGGGTGACGTGGCTGTCACATCGGTCCGGGATTCCGCCCGCCACCATGTAGCAATCGCCGACCGTCTTGATTTTGACGACGTCGAACCGAGGCAGGAGCGAATCGAATCGGGAAAACAGGTCATTGAGGAGACCAACCACTGTCTCCGGTGGCTTGCTCGCGGCAAATGTGGTGAACCCGATAATGTCGCAAAAAAGGACCGTGGCAGCATCGTGATGCTGGGCGATCACTCCTGGTGACACCGCAAGGCGATCCGCAATGGAAGGCGGAAGTACATTGCGGATTAAGCCCCTGGTCTTCTCCTTTTCGGCGATCAAGGACCGCTCGAGCAGGAAGCTCTTCCGATCTCGGACTTCGTTCAGATAGGAGGCCAAGCACAGAAAGATCGACTCTGTAACCAAGAACACAAAAAGAAGCGTGGCGGCTTCGTCCCACATCCCTCGGTACGAGAAAGTCCAAGCTCGCGCCAAGATCATCGCCGAGCAAACGAGAAGGGCCATTCGAAACCGGGCTTGAAGGGTCGCGACGATGATGATCAGGTACAGGAGATTGATCATGATGCCTTGCGCGGCTTGAGCTGTCTTAGAGGTCAGGCCGACAGCGATCTGGCTGAGAACCGCTGCGATAGCGAGCGAGGGCGCGGCGAAGTGCCTTAGCCTGTGGACGAAGGCCATCCCCAGCAGGACAGCTAAGAACACCGTGAACGAGAGATCGACCATCGCGATCCCGCTGTCGGCGTTTTGTTTTTTCGCAAAGATCCCGAGCAACCCGAACAAGGCGAGGAAACTGAATACGATTCGAACCCTTCCGATATTGGAAGCCGTGTGCTGCTCTGCGAAAGCCCTTTCGAGTTCCGGTTCGAATCGGAGCTTGCGGACGCTCCGAATCTGGGCTGGGCTGAGTGTTTCGTCCTGCACAATTTTCGCAGATTACCGCCAGGGCGCGGTAGTTCCAGCCTGTGTCATCGAAATCGGCGGACGTCGCCAGCAACCAACGAGTTTCGGACAACCACACTCGCTTTCCAAAGTACTGAGAGGGCCGCAGGGAACTTGCCCCAGAGATGTATATTTCCTGGAGTTGGTGGAGATTGGTGGACGCTCTTAGAACTTGCCCGTAACCTACGCCAAGTTTGCCAGCACGAATTTGCTCGTTTTTGGAGGGCGTTCACTGAACGTTTCCTTGTTGCCGCCGTAGCCGTTGCGCCGAGCGTTAGCCAATAAATCCGCCCGGTTTCGGTACGACTCGGTGGAGGCTCCAACGATCCGGCCATTACCCGCAACGCGTCGCCATCGCCAGTTGCCCTGAGCGTCATCGTAGATTTCCCACTTATCATTCATCTTCTGCTTACCTCCTCCCAGAGCCGTATACTTACGCTTGTCGAACCCCCGACTCCGGGAAGTGACCTCGTTACCGTCGGGCCGGAAGCATCACGCAAAGATCTTATTCCGGCCCGTGTAACGTGTTCAGTGCACGTTGTACAAATATACCAGGCGTGCCGGTCGTGTCAAGGGTTGCCGGAAATTAAATTGACTTGAAGTTCTCCAGTCGAATCCGAGCCGACTGGAGGCTGACGTCTGCCGCCGCCGAGAGCGTCCTGGAAGCCTCTTCGATCGACGCCCAGCCTCCAGCAAAGAGTTGGGATACAAATGCGGTCGGCATCAAGATATGGCTCGCGAACATGTTCGCTTGCGACTCCAGTTTGTTGCGGGTGCCGCCCTCGCCCCGGTGCAACTGAACGACTGCCTTTGACGACTCTGTGTAGAAGTCGAAGACTCCCTGCAAAAAATGGGGCTTGTGGAGAATGTAGTGGCCGTATTCATGGGCCCACGTAAACCTACGTCGACCCTCGTGCGGGATGGATTCGCGAACAAACATCTTGTCCCGTGAGAAGTCGTACGCGCCAAGGAAATCGGGTTCGAACTCAGGATGATCGTCATCGAAGTATTCGACCTCGATCTTCTCCATGATTTCGACCAGGGATTCGATATCGATAGGAAGAGCGGGCCGGGTTCCGGTTTCGCGCTCGAAGCGCACCAGCTTGTCCCGGACGATGCGCTCTAGTCGGGCAACTGGTAGAAACTGCACTCCGCAGAAGCATGCCGGTACAGGATCAAACTCCGTCGCCATCCTCAGAAAGCTCCTCAGCTTGTTTAGAAAGCTGTTCGACCTGTTCACGGGAGAGGTCCTTTGCCGCTCGGAACAACCTGACGAACTCGGGTCGATCCTCCACGGCTTGCTTGGCAACGTCATCCCATCGACCGGCGAGTCCAATTAGATCATCAAGCGAAGTTTCGAGCAGTTCCGCGATTTTGGTGAGTCGATCGGGCGTTGGTGGCGGCAAGGTCCCGTTCTCAACCCCGCTCACATAGGTTGGACTGACGCCCAGGGCTTCTGCGAACTTCCGGAGCGTCAGGCCCTTCGCAACCCGGAGATCCCGCTGCTTGGCTCCGTAGCGATTGGATGGACCCACTTCTTCCGTCATTGTCAACTGCACACTTTACACGATGGCCGCGAATATGTCAAGCTCTTGGAGCCTGTGCGCAACGAAAACGACACTTGCCGAGAACTCGTCGAACCAAAACTTCGGGAGTCGGGCTGGGAGTCGAGTCCTCACTCGATGACCGAGCAATACAGGATCACGAAAGGACGAATCGTGGTCGCGGGCCAGGTTGCGCGACGCAGGGAGGCGCTGAAGGCCGACTACCTGCTGAAATACACGGGTGATTTCAACATCGCGGTTGTCGAGGCTAAGGCTGAGTCGGAGCTTGCAGCGAATGGGGTCCAACAAGCCACCCGGTATGGTGCAAAGCTGCGCCGAAAGGTTCGTGGGGCGGAGATCGCGTCCGAGAGCCGTTACCTTGCGCGAGCGGGCCATCTAATCCTTTCCCGCATCGACGCGCGACACGGCGCAGTAGCCCTCCTGCCGGACTCCTTGGATGGAGCGGTTGTCACCAACGACTTTCCTCTCTTTGACTTCAACATTGCGCGGGTCATCCCAGAGTATTTGTCGCTCGTCATAAAGGCCGTGGAGTTCGTGGAGCTTTGCAAACGCGCGAGCAAGGGTTCCACAAATCGAGTTCGGATTAAGGAGGACCTGTTCCTTGCCCTCACCATCCCCCTCCCCTCGCTCGATGAGCAGAGGCGCATAGTAGCCAAGGTTCACGAGGCGATGGGGGCGCTGGATCGCGCGGCCACATTCCACGCCCAAACTGTCGCCGACTTCGACCGACTCCTCATCGCCCTCGCCCACCGCGATGATCTGACTGACGACCAAAAGCGCGAACGCGGCTGGCGCAAACTCCGCCTCGGCGATGTCATGCATCTTGACCTCCATCCCGTCAAAGTCGACCCCAGCCAGGACTATCCGAACGCGGGATGTTTCAGCTTTGCCCGCGGCCTTTTCCTCAAGCCGCCGATCGTAGGCATGGAGTGGCAAAGCGATACGCTGTTCAAGCTTCGAGCGGGCCAGTTCACGTATCTGAAACTGAAAGCCTTTGAAGGGGCTTTTGCTTTCGTTAGTGAGGAGTTCGAGGGCCGGTACGTCTCCAATGAATACCCAACCTACTCACCAATCGCCGGTGAGTGCCGAGGCGAGTGGGTCTTTGCCCATTTCAAGCACGAGCGAGTCTGGGCGACCCTCGCATCAGGAAGCAAGGGCATCGGTGCTCGACGTGAGCGTGTCAACCCAGCGAGGCTGCTCGCCCACGAAGCCTGGGTTCCACCCATTCCCGAGCACGATCGCATCGCCGAAGTGCTCGCCGCCCAGCGACGTTTCGTGGCGAGCGACACCTTCCAAAAGGACTCGGAGTCGCTCAAACGCGCTATTCTGTCAATGGCGTTTCGGGGAGTGCTATGAAGATAAACTGGAAAAGCCACCACATCCTCTTGCTGGGCTCCATAGTGTTCGCCGCGATTATGGTGGTTCAATCGACCCAGCGCACGTTGACGGCAACGGAAGGCGCGCTTTTCCAAATCGTCAGCCTTGCGCTAGGGATTCTCTGGTCCTACGAACAGGCGAATCGCAAGGATCAGCCCCATGCTAAGTCTGCCTTTAGGCGAATAGTTGCCCTGTACAAGAGCCTGGCTAGGGTGAGGACTCATATACAGAACGCTCCCAGTCACTACCAGCTTGACGAAGAAGGAAAGCAAGCGCTCCACTTTCTCGATAGCATTGTCGTTGAACAACTTTCGACAGCCGAAGATTCGATAGAAGATTGGAAAGAGCTACTGAGTGAATCAGAGATCAAAGCAATCGTTGCGAATTCAGCCGCGTCCCCAAATGGAAAAGAAAATGGAAAGGATTAGAGGAAAAGTCGCCAAGGTTCTCAACTCTCGGGAAGTAGTCCTCAATGTAGGCGCAGATCATGGTGTGACTCTGAGCATGCTCTTTGACATCCTCCAGCCCGGTGGGGAGGACATCAAGGATCCGGACACCGGTGAAGTTCTCGGGTCGCTGGAAAGGTCCAAAGTGAGGGTCAAGGTTGTTGACGTCCAATCGAAACTGTCCGTCGCGTCAACTTATAAGACATACGAAATCAATATTGGAGGGTTGGGAGGCTTCGGCACAGGCGAACTGTCAAAGATGCTAACTCCCCCGAAGTTCGTTAGAAAGGTTCAGACGCTTAAATCCGATGAGTTGACCCCTGAGACAATCAAGGAGAACGAGAGTTTCGTGAAGACAGGTGATCCTGTGGTCCAAGTTATTGAAGTTGAACTGCAGGAAGGCTGATCCCAAGGAAGCCAGTTTTGGAAGCTGTTACTACGAACCATGAACCTAAAATCGCTCTTTTTGAACGGTCGCACAGCTAGCGAAGCCAGCGCCGATGCAACACTCTCACCGGCCGAGTTGTTCCTTCTGTCGTTGTTCTTGAAGCCTCGGCTCCGGCAGACCATCACAGGGCCAGGATGGAACGACGTCTGGCGAGCCTCATTGGGTAAGGAGCCCGCGCGAGTTCTCGACGGCTTCCTGACAGAAGGTCTCTTGCGCACCTGCGACAGTGCGGAGAAGCTTGAAGTCAAGTTTCGCGTCCCGGAGCTTGTCGAAATCTGCAAACGTCACGGCCTCGCTCACAGGGGCAAGAAATCGGAACTGATTGCTACGCTGGTTGAAGGAGTCAGTTCGACCGAGATCGCTTCGATGACATCAGACGTGCATCCCCTGCGATGCACAGAGGTCGGGGCTACCTTGGCTGACGCTTACAAGCAGAAGGCGGACGCGGCTCGGCAAGAAGCTGAGACTTCATGCTTGGATGCCCTTCGTCAAGGTGAACTGGCGCAGGCGTGCCAGATCGTGCGGCGGTTCGAAGCGCGTCAACCTATTCCGAGAGGCATGGGCGTTGACTGGTCCAATCCCGACACTTCGCACGAGCTTGGACTGCTGGTGGCGCTCTTCCAGGATAAACCACCTTCGACAGCACCGCCGACCACGATCGCCGCAGCGATGGGATTGCTCTGGGGTATGGGACCGGAGAAGTGGCTCCCCAAGGAGCCGTCCGATTCCAGCAAACGCCGACGCCGCACACCGGAAGAGAAGGCAGCGGAGGTGGCCGCACGAATGGAGGCATTCCGAGCAAACCATGAGAGGACACTTGAAGGCTATCGGGCGAACAGGGACGTGATCATCGCTGTGGAGATCCTGGCCGCCCAATCTTCATGCGACTTCTGCAAGAGCAGAGTCGGCCGCTATCCGCTCGATTCCGTGCCTCCATTGCCTCACTCAGAGTGCACTCACGACATGGGATGCCGGTGTGTATACGTCCCAGTGACAAGACTGTGCGACCTTTAACATTGCTTAGCAGGAGAAGCTGTCCTGTGTCGGTTAGTCGTTGTGCTCGATTTGATCCTTACTCGCCCGCTCGACTCCATGAAGCAGCAGCCAAAGGGTCAGCGGGACTAGGATGATGTTGCTCGGGCTGTAGAAACTTCCCGCAGAGACAAGTCCATGCGAGACGTTGTTCCGAAGGTTCGCCCCGGCACGCTCGGCCAGCAAGCCTCTCAACTCAAAGGCGAGGTCTTGTCCGAAGATCTGGCTGAATGCCTCGGTCTCTACGATCTTATTGATCGGGAATTCGTCCTGCGTCCCGTTTTGGCTTAGGAAGGTGGTGAGAACGCCGTGTTGGTTCAGCACGTGCCGGAATGAGTTCTCTAACTGCGGTATGAGCAGGTGCGTCGCAACGATGTAATCGCCTTCTATTCCAGCCTGGAGACCCCGCGCGAAGATAGGCTCACGTCCCTTTGGAACGAACAGATTGTCGTTCAGGAGCCAATCGAGGCAGCCATCTTGCCACGGGTGCTCGCCAGCAATCATGTGTCGGATCTGCTCGGCCATCCACGCGGTCACCGGTCTGGTCATCTCCGCCATCCGCCACATGTGTAGTTGGAGCAACTCGTCGCTTGGCTCCTCATTCAGCGGCATTGCGGGGATCACGAAGTCGACCTTGCCGTCTTCGCGCAAGATGGAGTTCGAGAAGATGCTCGAAAGAGGACTCTGGGTGACGTGCTCTCGGACCATTTCACGTAGGCGTTCCTTGCCGATTGGTCGGACCTGAATTGCCCAGAATGCCAGGGCCTCTCGAAGGCTCATACCCTTGACCTTCTCGATGTGCTCGATCATCTTTGGGTCCATCGGGACGCTCGTTTCGATCTTTCCAAGGTGCTCCAATCTGTCCTTCTGAAGCGCATGAAGGCGCTTCATGAGTTCTTCTTGCCGTTCCTTGGGAGCACCTGCCTGCCTCAGCGTGAGCAAACCCTGTTCAAACCAATGCTCCGCAGCGAGTCCTGGCTTCCCAGCCATCGCCTCTCCGACTGAAATTTGAGCTTCTCCCTGACGAAGCGAAGCCTCGGTAGCGCCCGCTTCGTTCCCCGCCTTCCTTCGACACGTTGCGACGAGGGCCCAATAGTCGGCAGCGGTTATCCAGTCTTGGCGACCTTCAGCGCCCTCTGCGGACTTTTCCGCGTAACTCGCGAGCACGGCAGGATCGCCAATCTTGTATGCAAGAGCGAGGTCGATGATTGATCTGGTCAAGTAGAGAGGATCGCTCCCGTTCAACTTGGCGAGGAGTTCGAGTGCGTAGTTGGCGACGGCGGCGCGTTCGGCGCTCTGCTTACCCAGCGCCCCGGCGATCTGCATGGCTCGCTGCAATCGCTGAAATCCGTGCACCCACTCAGCGGGGTCCATCAACGCCTTGGCACCCTCGAGGTATGCGGCCGCCGCGACCCGCGCTGCTTGGTGATCCTTTCGCCGAATCCAAAGGATGTCTGCCAACCGTGCTTTCATTTCTCGGTCGGCGATTTCGGCGTACACGGCAGCGATTGGGTCAAGGTGTTGATCCTCGAAATCACTCAGCGCGGCAGATCGCGAGTTCGCCATGACAAACATGGGCTTCAGCGGCTCGGCTGCGTCGTTTGAGTCATATAACATCGACGACGCCGATCCAAGCAGCACGTAGACTTGCTCTGCGCGTCTGTCTCCAGCTTCAGCGGCGACTCTGGCGGCGGCGAAGAGCGGGGTTGAATAGTTGTCAATCTCGTCTCGCTTGTCTTGCTCGATCGTGTCAAGCCACGGGACTACGCGCAAGTCGTCTGCAGTGACGTGCAGGTCCGTGAACATCAGCTTCGGTGCTTCTGGGGTGTGTTCTTCCAATTCTCATTCTCCATATCAGCGGATTGCAATCCGTGAGTGTTTAGTGTATACTGAACACTCATTCAAAGTCAAGGACACGAACTGATGGAAATTTCACTCACCGAATTTGTCGACTTCATCGTCAAGACGGGCACGTCCCGGATGACGCACGTGAACTCCCTGAGGAAGCGCGGTCCATATAGTCCTGCCACCGACTACTACAAGGGGTTGAGGGAAGCCATCGTTGAGTTCCACGCTGCGGGTTCATCTGATGGCACGATCCTGGAGAAAGCCGTCTCGGTTCATGTCAGCACCCACAAGGGAAGCAAGTGTCCGGCGCGGCTTGAAGCCTATCGTCGCTTTCTGGGGCGAAAGCGGGTCGTGAGGTTCGCGCCACCGAAGAGCGAGTGGCGCTTCGATGAACTCGTCGTTAGACTCAATCCTGAGCTTGGCTTGAACTGGAACGGCACGAGTACGGTCATCAAGCTCTATTGGAAGGAAACCCAGCTTACAAAGAGGCAGGTCGAAATGATCCTCTATATGATGCACGCCGTTCTCGGGCCCTTGGTAGAAGACGGAACGCAGATGGCGATCCTCGACATTCCCAGCGCCAACCTGATCACGTCGCCGTTCCCATCGGCCAACCTAATGCCGTTGCTCCGGTCCGAAGCAAGAGCGTTCGTTGAGCTATGGCGAGGCTTAGAGGAGGATTCACAGTGAGCGAGGAGGTTAGGGAGATTTCCATCCAGCACTCGATGAGTGCGATCGTTGAGTCAGGCTGGGGCGAAATGGTTCGTAAGTTTCGCCCGATCGTCAAAGCAACCGCGATGGCTACCGAAGTCAACGTCCTCTTCGCCATCGCGTTAAGGCTAACGCGACTGGCCATAGCCAGTGACCTCCTCGCAAAGAAGGGGCTCGACGAGGAAGGTCACATCCCTCAACGATCAGCCGTCGAGGCCTATGTCAATCTCTGCTACATCTTCTACAGTGGTCCGCGACGCCGCGACAAGCGGGGCACACCGAAAGAGAAGACCACGCGAGACCTCTGTCTTCAGTTCTGTGCGTATGCCGACATCGCATATTACAAGCTGGTCAAGGCGGATACGGATCGAGTTAGGTCAACTTTCAAGAAGCGCCAGGGCGTCACTGACTCTGAGTTCGACGCGATGCTTTTGGAGTGGGCTCGCCTAGATGACGTCGCTCGGACAGTTCATGGGTGCCCAGATTCAAGGTGGCACACAATGAACATCCAGGACATGTCCAAGAAAGTGCTCGCCGATCCGCCGCCATTCATGGACCACCAGTTCTGCGAAATGTTGCTGAGCAACTTTGTCAACCCAAATAGCGCTGTCCACGCCGACAGCCTTTCGCTCCGCTCTCAATACAAGGATCATGGAACGGACCTGCTTGAGCTTGTATTCAAGCCGGACGTGATTCGAGGCGACGCTGTTGCGAGCCTTGCCATTAGCAGTTGGCGGGCCGCTGGTTGGTATTTGAACGACACAGCCTGGGTTGAGGAGATGATCGGAAACAAACTCCGAGAGGTTCTGACGGAGCGATGGGACCAGGCACCTCAGCAAACCACCCGGACGATCCTCCTCCCGGATTGGCTAACTTAGCACTTAGACTCCCAACTGTTACATCGCTTGTAAACTCCCAGGCCAGGCCACCTCATGCCGCTCGTTATTCCAACCGCCCGATCCACCTACGGTGATTCAACTACCGTTCCCGGTAGCGGACACCTCAGCACCTACATTCTCGCTCAGCTTCCCGACGATGCGAATCTCTCTTGGGTCTCCGAGGTCCGCGCTCTATGCACCGTAGACGAACTGAAATGGAAGGTCTTTCAAGAACGCCGGGAGAGGTTACAGGCCAAGACCCAGATCTGGAGTCGAATCTTGGGGTCGATGCGGAGCGCGACGATCGTCGTTATCAAGCCCAGCGACGTCGAAGCGGCAATACGCGAAGACTGGACAACTCAAGGAGCAGAAGATGGGGTCGATTTCAACCAAAGGATGCTGGTTGATGCATGCGCCACAGCGCTGATCAGAGACACGCCAGTTGCTTACCTGCCAAATCGATTGTCGGAAGCGATGAATCTGTATCCTGGTTCGCTATTCCTGGAGTTCGACAGATTTGCTCCGGAGCAAATTAAACAGCGGATTGGCGGGAAACTGCGGGACGCGAAGGTTTTCGCTGCGAGAGCACACGCAACCTTCGACGTGGTGGAACAGAGCACAACCACCCGATCGCGATACATTGGATCGTCAAGCCCTGCAGCCTCCTTAGTCTTCAGAGAACTGCTGAGCACCCAGCGAGGATTCGATGAGGAGCATCAACCGTCGGTAACCGTTCTAAATGAAGCCGCTGAGGTCATGGCAACAGCGCTTTCAAATGCCCTCCTGCTTCCAGGAGAGATTTCTTCACAACCGCTGGTTCGAGAGTTTAGCTCCCGAGACATCGACGCGATCCAAGCGGCAGACATTGCGGCTGGTTGGGCTCATGAAGTGGTCGCCCTTGGCAACGAGCGAGCACTAGGGGCGACGTTTGGCAAGGTGCTTGTCAACGGACGTCTCATGGACTAAGTGTCCACTGCAGAGTTGGGTTGCAGGGCGAGTTCGAGGAGTAACCCGGCGATGCGATCAGGATAGAAGACCCCTCCAAAGCTATCCGGGAAATTGGGCAGATGCTGGCTCCTCCGACCAGCTGTTGTGGGCAACATGGCCTTTTTCAACTGGCGCGCCGTTGACGACCAGATCAATACCCGCCAGGAAGGCAAGACCTCGTTGGATGTTCTCGGGAATGCCCATCGCTTCTGCGTCGCTCTTCCACAGACTTAAGTGATCGGTCATCTTCCCATACCCCCTTCCGGCGATCCAAGCCCACATTCGTCGCTTGATGCATCAGCAGGCCTGACTCGATTCAAGAGTCCAAACGGAACATGAGCAACCGCCGCAACACCTTCTGCCCGCTCCAAATGCGATAGCTGGTCGTCAAAAAACAAGTCAGGCCCGAACTCCATCAGAAAAGGAGCTTTCGGCAGCCCTCCCAAGAAGAAAGCTTCATCGATGTCGACGCCCCATTGATCGAGAGTCCGGAGCGCTCGTTCGTGGGATGGAGCGTTTCGCGCTGTGACAAGCGCTATCCTCGTTCGCAATCCATGAGAGGCTTGAACTCGCTGCAGCCCTTCAACGAAGGGACGCAGGGGGCCAGGGCTCAATGGTACATGAGCGTTCTGAACTTCATGCTCGTGGAAAGTCTCGATGCCAAACTGCTGAAAAACGGTCTCACTCCCGTCGTCGAACAGAACGCCATCTCCATCCAGCGCAATCCGCAGCTCGTCTGGATTCCTGTCCACAACGAATGGAGTTTGGCTGCTCACGCGTGCCGCCGGGATGTTAGCGTCGAGAGCTTCCCGAACCGACTTCTCGTCAGTTGAGAGAAACAAAACTGGGTTCAATGGCTTCACGTAGGGAAACGGGGATCGGCCGCGTGTGAATATGCCGCGAGTGATATCTAGGCCATGCTCACGTGCCGAACGAAAGCCGCGCAATCCACTAAACGGATCGTTCTTGGAAATGAAAATGACCTCTACTCCCACGTTCCCCCCATCGTTAATCCTGAGTAGTTTCTTCACGAGGGAAAAAGCAACCCCTGGCGTTGCAACGTCGTCAATCCGCTCTCGTTGAAATCGGCGATAAGCATCCTCGTCATTCTCGCGAAACACGTTGTCCGCTTCCGAGAAATCGAAGACAGCGCTTGTCGACACGGCAATAACGAGTTTGTCCTCTAATGTATATGGCATGCTGTACTTGTCTTCTCAGTTCAGTGGCAGCA
Organism: Armatimonadota bacterium; assembly: GCA_018268255.1. Classification (GTDB taxonomy): domain Bacteria; phylum Armatimonadota; class Fimbriimonadia; order Fimbriimonadales; family Fimbriimonadaceae; genus UBA2391. Next base: position 188,484 of record JAFDWX010000003.1, read on the forward strand.
ACGAATGTGGGAAATGCACTCCGCCATCACCCGGCAATCGACCTCGTTGTATTGAACGATCTCGTTGAACAGATTGTGAGGATTGCCTGCGATGTCCTCCAACACGACTTCTTCAACCGCCACGCCGCGCTCCTTGGCGATCCGATAGCACGCCCAAGAACCGCTCATCGCGGCCAGCCCGTCCGCTGGGCCATCCTCCCAGAGCGTTTCGATCAAGCCGTGTCCGTGTAGGGCCTTGCCGATCGCCTTAAGGCCGAAGCCCCAAGCGCCCCGGACGAAGAAGGCGTTGCTGGTGCCCTTCTGTCGCACAACGTTTTGGAGGAAGTCGTACCAGTTCGGGTCGGGCCATCCTGCAGGACGAAGATGCCTTTCGAATGCCGAATCGGTACCGATCGAGTAAGTCCGAGTCTCCGCTGGGGACCAGTGGAAGACCTTGGGTCTCTCTGGCGCGCCTGGGGTTCGCAGCCGCACCTCCTCCATGTAGCGGTACCACTCGAACACTATTCGTTTCTCCTCCGCCTCCGTCAGCGCATCGGTGCAGAAGATCCTGAAGACCCATTTTCGCCTTTCTGGATCAAGCGCCCACTGAGGATCCTGACGAGCTTCATTGCTCAAGGGTTCCCAGTGGCCGCAGCCGATCATGAAGATGAGTGGCTGCCCTCCGATCTCTGGCAGATTCACAAAGTCGTCATCCAGGTTGCTTGTGGTCTCGAAGTCCACGAAGAACTCCAGGGCCTCGGGCGTTGCCCATTCCTCCCGAACCCAGTCAACTACCGCGGGGTAATGCGCTGGGCCGTCAGGATTCCGGTTGAGCGCGAGCATGGTCGCACGACGTTCGGCTGTTGAACCACTTCCATTACCGAGCAAGTCGAAGCGGAACTCGGGATCGCGCCACTGGCTACAACCGGCCATAACCATGTCGTTGCGGGTCTGGAGGCCAACCTGCCAGAGCTGCGTCAACTCTCCTAGCTCCGCTGCGATCTGCTTTTTGGCATTGTGCCAAGGACTATCCTGGGCGTTCTTCATATTCGGACGCAACTCGTTGACGGAAGGCGCAGGCAACACCCTCCAGTTCATCCCTTCGGTGCGCACGCGTCTAACCCACTCAACCGCCTCCATAGCCCGCGCCAGCCAGTCAATTGGCTCAGCCCGAAACTGGTCTTGAACTGGGAGGCTGACCGGGATCAGTCGGTCAAGGCAACTTGTGGCACCATCTTTGTTCTTACCGCTACCCTTATCCCACTTGCGGCCAATAAAGAATGCCTGCTTAGGAGCGTAGCCTTGCATGAAAGCGAGAGCGGCGTTGTAGATCGCCAACTGCGCCTTGTAGTGCTCGGCGTCGTTGTTGGCCTCGAAGTTAGTCGCAAGGCCGAAGCCTCGGTACTTGACATCGACGACCACGTAGTGATACCCAGAGGTGCCAAACGCAGGTGCCCCATCCGTAGCCCACGGGTAAGCGACCTCGCGATCGCACAGTACACCTAAAATGTCTGAGCGAACCAGGAGGTCGGGCATGCCGTACACGCACAGGTCTTCTTCCCACAGCACACCCTGCAAGATTACGGGTTTACCGGAGCGCATGAGATCGATCGTGCGGTCTCTACACTCGCGCTTTCGTGAGTCCTGCGGCTCTTCTGCCACGCGAACGATGTCCGGTAAGCCACCCGCCGCCAAGCGCCCAGATAGCAACTTGATGACTCGACCCTCGAACTCCCGCGCCTTGCGGATGATGAACTCAGTAAAGTCTGCTTCAGGGATGAAGGACGACGACTCGTTGTCATTCCGGAAGCCGTGCTCGGCACCGTACAGTTCCAGCCAGTCGACCAGGGGGTCGTGCTTCAGCCAGTTACGTGTCCTCGTAGCGGAAACCCAAAAGCCCCAGTCGGGGGCGGATTCGATTCGTTCTTCCACTACTTTGAACCTCCTGTCGCGTCTCCGAAGTATTCGGACTCGTCGGATCGATCGCCACCAGTTGCGAGCACGGTCTTGGGCTGGCCATTTGTCGGATTCAGCGCCTGTTCGGCATTCGTCAGAGCAGCGTTGATCTCGCTGTTCAAGCCCTCGCACTGAGTCCGCACATCGGCAGCTGCAGTGGTGATCTCGGTGACCGACTTCTTGATCGTCGTGATCCGACGCAGCGCGGTCCGAATCTCATCCATCGAAGTCTTGATCGCCACGGAGTCCACCTTTGATCCGCCGCGAGATTGATGACGTAGGCGAGTCGATAGGAGGGTCATGCGCAATGCTAAGTGAAGCAGCTCATAGGTGCAAGCAATCCACGGGCGTCCATTGCAGGTTCCTTCAGCCCACTCGCCGATTTCCTTGCCAAAGGCATCGGTAGTCTTCCCGCAGTAAATCGCGGCGTCTGATTCGCGAAGATCCATCGCTTTCGCGAGTTGGTCACTCACCTGCTTTCGGCCTTTGCCAGTGGCATCGTCACGAGCTTCGATTACAATTCGCAGGTCGATCCCGGCTTCGCCTTCGCGCTGGAGGACGGTCACGATGTCACCTGGCTGGTTATCGGTCCCTACGTGATCGGCCCAACCTCCGCGACCAGTTGCCCAATTGCTCGCCAATGCGAAGGCCTCGTCTTCAAAGGGCCGCCCCTTCGCAGTCGAGGATTGGATGATTTCCTTCGCCCTCTTATCCTTGATCAGCTCCTTTTCCAGATCGCCGACCTGCTTGCAGAGCGGTTCGATTTGGCGCGATAGGGCTTCATTGACTACCGCCTGAACGGCGGTGGCGAGCGTACCATCCTTCGCCGCAAGAACTTCCAGCATCTTGTTAAGGCGAACAGGAACGGAATCCGTGTGGGTCGGGTCAAGCAGCCGTTTGACACCGCTGATGGCACCGAACAAGTCGGACTGAGGATTATGCGGGTCAAGCTGCTTCTTGACTTCATCCAAACGTCCCCCGACCACTTGCTTCACGAGTTCCAGCTGCTGCCGAACGGGTTCGAGCAACGTGCCGCTTTCCCCGTTCAACTGTTCGTCGATGACCATTCGAGTTCGATCAATGATCTCGCTCGTCTTTTCAGAAGTTTGGCGGGCGTGAGTCTCCAGCATCTGCCGGACGACGGTTACATCGAGAGCCTGACTTGCCCCGTTGAGTGCTCTCGCACCAATCGAGGTGGCCAGACCGGCGAGTTCAACCATCTCGCCCGGTTCCTTATCCTTCAGCAGTTGGATGACATCAAAGTCGTCGAGGAAGATATTGGCGATATTGACGCCATCAGGGGCCCATTGGACCATTGGTTGAGCGATGCCTTTCGGCACGCTGTTGACGAGGTCGGTCGCTTCCGCGCCGAAAGAAGTGTAATTGGTGTCCATTTCTGGTCTTTTCCTTTGCCCGTTTTGGGCGGTCTGAGCCCGAAGGAGGAACCAGGGTTGACTCAGCTGGCTTGGCTGTGCCAATCTTATGTGGCTCCGTCCATTAGGGCGAGAGTTAGGTCAGGGCTCTCGTTGGCGCGAGAGCAAAGTTACGATCTGCTGGGCCCCCGTTTCGGGGGCATTTTCATTTTCAAGTCCGTTCAAGGACTTCGGCCGCTGCTGTATTTCTTCATTTTCACGATGCCACTCGAGGCTCTACGCAATCGCCGATCAGCGTCTTGGACCGGCCATCAACCCCCGATATCTGCCCGTGTCAGGAGCGGTCAATCAAGAGCTATATAACGTTATACCACACAATTTCGAAAACCGTCACCAATTTTCGAAAAGTGCTCTATGACGTTATAAATTTTCTTCTGTGGTAATATAAAGGAGTGATAGACCGATCAGCTGCCGTCAAGAAGATTCGGCGTCAACTTGGGCTAACTCAAACCAAGCTGGCGGAGCTTCTTGATGTCTCCTTCGCCACGGTCAATCGCTGGGAAAAGGGGCGATTCGAAGTTCCTGATAGGTATTTCGATCTTCTGGAGCAGGCTGAACAGCGGGGGGCCCTTGTCATCGAGGCCCCTTCTCAACCGCGCGCAATCGAGAGAAAGGAGGTCGTGGCGAATAGCGATCTCGATTTCGGCGGAAACCCCAAATCTATCAGGACGCTGGCAGAAGGCGAGCGGCTCAGTTTCGGGCACTTGGCAAACCCGGTGTTCGGAACTGAGGTTTCGCTAATCGATCCGCTCCCACATCAGAGGATCGCCGTCTACGACCGGATGTTAAAGGAAGATCGCCTTCGGTTCCTGCTTGCTGACGACGCTGGAGCTGGAAAGACCATCATGTCCGGGCTTTACATTCGAGAAATGCTGGCCCGACGTCTGATTCGCCGCATTCTCGTCGTTCCTCCTGCCGGCCTTCTCGGCAACTGGCAAAGCGAAATGGCATCCCTCTTCAACCTGGATTTCGCGGTGGCCACGGGGAAAGACGCCAAGCGCGGCAACTCTTTCATCGGGGACGCGAGCGATCAGTTGATCGTGAGCATGGACACGCTTCGCCAAGAGTCGGTTCTAGGCGCGCTACGCGACCCGCGGGTCGAACCCTACGACCTCGTCATATTTGATGAAGCTCACAAACTCGCCGCAGACAAAGAAGGGGACGTTCTCATTCGCCGCACCGGCCGGTATCGACTTGCGGAAGCTCTTGCAGGAGTTCCTGGGGCGTCCGAAAGTTGGAGGCTTACGTGGTCTGCCCGCCATTTGCTCCTCTTGACGGCCACGCCGCACATGGGGAAGGACTATCCGTTCTATTGTCTCTGGCGCCTCCTCGACCCCGAACTGTTCTCGACCCAGCAAGCGCTAGACCGCACCGATCGGGAGACGAGAAAGCACTACTTCATTCGGCGAACGAAGGAAGAGATGGTGGATTACGCGGGCAAGCGCATCTACCCAACTCGGATCGCGAATACTTTCGGATTCAAGTTGAGTCCGGGAATCGAGTCGGAGCAGGAGTTGTACGATCGGACCACCGATTACCTGGAAACCTTTTACAACAAGGCCGATGTGCTCAATGCAAGTGCGGCGCAATTTGCAATGAGCGTCTTCCAACGACGGCTCGCATCTTCGACCTACGCTCTCTTATGCTCTTTTCAGCGGCGTCTCGCCAAGCTCGATGACATCATCAAGAAGGTTGAGGCTGGCGATATCGACTTCCTTGCTGCCGCTAAACAAAGTCACTTGGAACTTGACGATCCCGATAAGGCAGACGTTAACGACATCGACCGCTTCACCGCTGACGAAGAAGGCGACGACGGACCCGATTCTGAAGCCAAAATGCGAGAAAGCGAGGAAGAGATTCTCGCACGGTCACTGGAAGACCTTCAGGCAGAACGAGCTATTGTTGACGAACTGGTTCACCTGGCGCGGCGAGTCTACGAACGCGGAGACGGATCGAAGTTCGAAAAGCTCATGGGCTTGCTCTCGGGCGGCCCAGTTAGCACGGGTGATGACGAGATCGATTTCTCCCGCGAGAAAGTTTTGATCTTCACGGAACATCGTGATACGCTCGAATTCTTGGTCAAGCGGCTTGAACAGCACGGATTCACTGGAAGGGTGGGCTTCATTCACGGCGGCCTTGATTATGAAGAGCGTGGAAAGGTCGTTGCTGAGTTCAAGAAGCCACTCTCCGAAGGAGGACTTCAGTATCTTATCGCCACGGACGCAGCCGGAGAAGGTATCAATCTTCAGTTCTGCTGGGCGCTGGTCAACTGGGATGTGCCCTGGAATCCGGCTCGGTTGGAGCAGAGAATGGGTCGGATCCATCGATACGGTCAGAAACACGATCCGGTCTACATTCTCAACCTCATTGCCGATGAGACGCGCGAGGGACGGGTCATGAAGACCCTGCTGGACAAGCTCGAGATCATCCGCAAACAGGTTGGATCGGACAAGGTCTACGACGTCGTTGGGCGTCTGTTCCAAGGGGTCTCACTCCGCGACTACATGCGGGAAGCTATTGTCGATGCCGACGGAGCGGTACGTAAACTTGGCGGCAAGCTGACGAAGGAACAGGTTGACGCGCTCGATGCCCAAGACGACGCTCTCTACGGTGAGGGCGGCGAAGTGGCGCGGGAGCTTCCAAGACTACAGGCGGAGAAGGAAGCGGAAATTCACCGGCAGCTCCTACCTGGTTATGTTCAGCGATTTGTCGAGAACGTCTGCGACGCCATCGATGTTGATGTCGAACCCTCAGGTTCGAAACTCTATCGCTTCAAGCCTCGCTATCCCGATGCTTTGGCGACGCTTCGACCGACGATCGATCGGAACTATCCCGAATCCAGTCAAAGGCGCCACGTCAGCTTCGTCCGAACGGGCAGCCGCGACGAATCAATCTTCCTTCATCCAGGTGAACCGGTCTACGAAAGGATCCGAGCGATCTGCGCGCAAAAATTCCAGGCCGATGCCCTGCGGGGTGCGGTGTTCCTCGACCCCAGTGCCGATCGTCCCTCACTTTTCGCTTTGATGCGACTGGATGTGAACCGCCAAGCAGACGAATCGTTCCCCGGACTTCGTCGAAGTGCTGTCGTGGAGAGTCATCTTGTCGGAATCGAAGCCACAGGGCCCAACGATATCGAGATCGTCGGGCCTGAGAGGCTGCTTCTATTGGCGGATGGCAGTCGCATTCCACCCGGCGCAGTCGGATTCATCTCGGAGACTCAAGTCGTTCGCGATGCGATCGTCGCCTTTGCGCACGACCAAGTGGCTTCCAACTTCGTAATCGACTATCGCGCCAAGCTTAACGCCGCGATTCCTGGTCGCGAATCTCGATTGCGAACGGCGTTCGATATCGAGTATCTCGAACTGGCCGAGCTGAGAAACAAACTTAAGGATAGAGTCCTGACCGGTAACGTCAAGGCTACGATCCAGATGGACGAGGTGAAAAAGCGGCAACGCGAGTTCGAAGAGCGAAAACGAGCGACGCTGACTGCCTTGAGGCGCGAGCCTGAGCTTGTCCAATCAGAGGTGCCGGAAGTTCTTGCCTGGGCGCTCATCGTTCCAACCCAAAGTCAAGAGGCTCAACGTCAGATCGACGAGCGAATCGAGCAAACCGCCATGCGGATGGCCATGGCTTACGAGCAGGCGTACGGAGCCACAACGTTCGATGTTTCAACACCGGTACGCGCCCTCGCTGAAGGACTGCGCGAGTTTCCCGGTTTTGATCTTCTGAGCCGTTATCCAGATGGAAGCGAGCGCTACATTGAGGTGAAGGGGCGAGCGGGCGCGGGAGAAGTCAACGTGTCCGACAATGAATGGTCCGCGGCCTGCAACTATCGCGAGAATTTCTGGCTTTACGTCGCCTACGACTGCGACAAGTCAACCCCGCGGCTCCATCGGGTTAATGATCCGTTTGCGAGCCTTCTCGTACGCGGGAAAGGCGTCATGATCGGTAGAAAAGAACTTGAGAAGTTCGCTCAGGAATAAGCCATGCCGGATAATCTAAGACTCATCGAAAAAGCGTTCCTGCTCCGGCAGGTGTCGCTTGACAGCGTTCATGAGAAGAACGTTCGGCATGGACATATCAGCACCTTGCATATTTGGCCGGCAAGGCGACCACTTGCCGCTTGCCGAGCCGCGATCATTGCCACGCTGCTTGACGATCCAGGCAACAAGCAGGAACGAGACGAGATTCTCAAGCGGATGGCTGGCGAATTGGTAACCGCCAAGGACGGGAAAGAAGAGACGAAGGGCGGGATTCTACACTGGAAGCGCGAAACAGAGAACCAGGAAGACCTCACTTGGTTTCGTGCAAAGATTCGAGAGAAATATGGAAGATCGCCAAGGGTGCTCGATCCGTTTGCCGGAGGAGGAGCAATCCCCCTTGAGGCAATGCGGCTCGGCTGCGAAACAACCGCCATTGACATCAATCCTGTTGCCTGGTTTGTCCTCAAGTGCACTCTGGACTATCCGTATAGATTTGCGGGCAAGCTCATGCCCCTTCCGGAGTTCGTGCGGACTGATACAGAGTTTCTCGAGGCTTGGTGCGCTCGGGAAGTGGAGGGGAAAAGACCGTCTAAGAAGCGAGTCAAGCAGAAAGTGGATCAGATTCTTAGCGGCCAAGGATCAACTGATGCCGACTTCTGGAATGCGGACCTTTCGTGGCATGTGCGAGCGTGGGGCCGGTGGGTTCTTTCAGAAGCTAGAAAGGAGTTGGCCCCTTACTATCCGACGTATGCCGAATGGCAGCCCGTCGGTGGCTGGCAGAATCGAGAGCCTGTTTCACCACCAACCAGTGAAATGGACGGAGTGGAGCAGGTGGGGCAAACTTGGCTAAAGCTCGTGCCGTGCAACAACCTAGGCGTTCCTAAGTCATCAGAAGAGCTGAACCTAGCTCTGCACGCAGGGGACTTAGCTGATGATCGGATGCCACGTTGGGTTGTCAAGCCGACCGTCGTCTATTTCTGGGGAAGAACAGTTCAATGTCAAAACAGCATGTGTCGAGCAACTATCCCGCTGCTAAAGACCCGACTTCTGGTGAATAAGGCCGACAAGCAGGTCTACCTAGATATTGCCCAGGCAGAAGGTGAGTCCGAACCGCGATTCAAGGTTGCGTCTGTAGCAACTGAGATTTCGGGCACAGTTGGGAAGAGCGGTGCAAAGTGCGTTGCCTGCGGGCAAGTTACAAGATCTGATCAGATCCGCTATGAAGGCAGGGCTGGCCGATTGGGGACTATCTTGACAGCCGTAGCTTGTGACGGCCTTGCGGGAAAGGAATACCGGCTCCCGACGTCACTGGAAAAACGTTGCGCCGAAGTCCAGCCGGTAATGATTGAAGGTTCGTTTGACAAACTTGTCGGCGGATACATCTCAGAACCTCTTCCCGACAAGGAAGCACTTGGCATTCGGATACCAAACTACGGTTTTGATAGCTGGGAAAAGCTCTTTTCTAGTCGTCAAGTGTTTGCGCTATCGATCATCGCCCGCAAGATTCAGTCCATGACCTTGCGCGACCAAGCGCAAGAGGAGTACGTCGAGGCCATGGTCATGTATATGGCCGCAGTTCTTGACAAGCTGAGCGACTACTCGAGTGCATTCACTTCGTGGCACAACTCGGGTGAGAAGGTGACACACACCTTTGTGCGGTTTGCATTCCCCATTGTTTGGGACTACGTTGAGGCACCCGTTACCTCGAATTCAACGGGAAGCTGGGGCAACCACCTTGAATGGGTGGCCCGTTATATTGAGCATGGTCTCAAGGCTGCAGTTGGCGAGCCCCACATTGTCAGAGCCTCTGCCACCGAACTACTTACTGGCCCATTTGACGCTATCATCACGGATCCGCCCTACTACGACGCCATCCCGTACTCGGACCTGATGGACTTCTTCTACGTATGGTTGCGTCGCACGCTAAACGGCTTGGGTCCGGAGTTTGACGAAGTCTTCAAGAACCAACTTTCGCCTAAATGGGACGAGGAGAAGAATGACGGCGAGCTAATTGATGACGCCAGCCGGTTTGGAGGCGACCGCGAAGCTTCCAAGAGAGCTTACGAAGATGGGATGCGCCGGGCATTCGAACGATGTAGGGAGTCCCTGACTGACGAGGGCCGACTTGTCGTCGTTTTCGCTAACAAACAGCCAGAGGCCTGGGAAACCCTTATTTCGGCGCTCATCAAGGCCGGATTTACGGTCACGTCAAGCTGGCCGATTGAAACCGAGATGGGCAACCGCACGGTGGCCCAAGCCTCGGCGGCTCTCGCCTCTTCGGTATGGATCGTCTGCCGCAAACGGCATGCCACGGCAAAGGCTGGATGGGACACGGAAGTGCTTCAGCAGATGAACGTCACCATCACGGCGCGATTGCGTGAGTTCTGGGACATGGGCATTCGTGGACCAGACTTCGTGTGGTCGGCAGTCGGCCCGGCACTTGAGGAATACAGCCGCCATCCGGTGGTTAAGAAGACCGCTGGCCAAGGCGTCCTGAGTGTCAAGGAGTTCCTCGAACACGTCCGACGTATCGTCGTTGACTTTGTCGTTGGGCGCGTCTTTAGCGAAGGCAACGTCGAGGACGCCGATGTCGCCGCGATCGATGACGTCACTGCTTACTACCTGCTACATCGTCATGACTTCGGATTCGACACGGCCCCAATCGGAGCCTGCATCCTCTACGCTATCTCGTGCGGAACGACTGACACTAGGTTGGCCGGAGCGGCGGATCTCTTAGTCAAGCCCAACAAGAAGCAGGCGATGGGGGAAGAGGACGAGTCGGACGATCCCGATGGTGACGACAAGAAGAAGTCGAACATGGTTCGTCTGAAACGGTTCAATGAGCGTACCAAGAAGGATCTCGGAGAACGCGAGGAGGGCGAACCAATGCCCCCCCTGATTGACCGTGTTCACCGGCTTATGTTGCTCTGGAAGGCGGGTGACCAAGACGACGTGAACGAATATGTTGCCGACATGGGGCTCCAGCACGACCGGCTGTTTCTCCAGTTGATGCAGGCTCTCGTCGAGCTTGCTCGTCGGGAGCGGGCGGGCGATGAGCTTCAAACCCTCGAAGCAGCGATGAACCACCTCAAGCGTAACGGGACCATCCAGGCTCCAACCCGCAGCGGTGAGAAGCAGGCTCGCCCTGGCAAGAAAGTCAAGGTTGAGCATCCGAGCCTCTTTGATGTGGACGAGTTATCGACGATAATAGAGACCCGCAAGGGCTACGGAAAGAAGAAGAAATGAAAGCATGGAGTGATGTAGTCAAGCTGCGGGAAGACGTCCGAATGGGCGAATTGTCGCTCAGTGAGTTTGCTGCCGATTTGGGCAAGGTCATGGCCGGTGATGGAGATCCGCTGTATGGCGACGTCGAGCAGTTCTTCCTGATCACGTATGCCACGGATAGCCTCAAATGCTTGGCGCGCGAAGTGGTGCTATGCCTGTCGGGGAAGAGCGAGAAGTCGGTCCGTCAGATGTCGATGACGTTTGGTGGCGGAAAGACCCACGCGCTGATCACCCTCTATCATTTGGTTAACGACCCCGATGCTTTGCCAAGAGAAATTCCGGCGGTGCAGGAGTTTGAGTCGGCAATCGGAGTAGCGATTCCAAAGGCTCGAGTAGCCTCTTTTCTCGGTGACAAGATAGACCCCGTCAAGGGGTTCGACGCAATTTCGCCGTCAGGAGAAAAGCGATCGCTTCATCAGCCGTGGAGCATCCTTGCGTGGCAACTCAACGGCCAGGCTGGGCTCAACGAACTCCAAAATGATCCGATGGTTGAGCGCACCGAACCACCCGCCCAACCCGTTCTCGAAAAGCTCTTGTCTTCGACTGGCATGCCCGTGCTCATCCTCATGGACGAGGTGCTCATGTATGCACGCCGCATGGTCGCGGGCGATGGCGCTTGGTTTTCGCGTCTCCAGGACTTCTTTCAGTATCTGACCCAAGCCATCGATGCCACTCCGAAATGCGCCTTGATGGCCTCGATCCTCTCTACCAACCCGAACGATTACGACGAGGTTGGTTCTCAGACCCAGAAGGAGATTTCGACGATCATCGGTCGGGTTGCTGGTGACGTAGAAGCTCTCCCCGTCGAGGAAAAGGACGTTCCAGAAGTTATCCGACGCCGCTTGTTCCAGCTAAAGTCTGTGCCGGACGAAGCGTCCAGAAAAGCGCACGTTCAACCCATCGTCGAGCGGATGGCGCAGTGGGATGAATCTGTCAACCGAAACCGCCAAGCGGTGGAAGATAAATTCGTAAAAGCGTTCCCATTCCATCCGGATCTCATCGACGCGCTCTACACGAAGTGGACGCAGCTGGATGCATTCCAGCGGACACGAGGCGTGCTCCAGTCATTTGCTAAAGCACTGCGTGACGCGTATGGCTGGGATAAGAGTCCGGTCATCGGGCCAGCGGTATTCCTAAGCGCTCCTGGCAACGATCAGGCGAGTGAGTCCATTCGACGGATGTCGGATATTGCGAACCAACAAGAGGGCAAGAAGGCTGATTGGGCTCCGATTGTCGTGAAAGAACTCGAGTTCGCGCGAGACGCTCAGAAAGGGTTCGGCTCTCTAAAGGACCGCGAACTGGAATCAGCGGTCATGTCAGTCTTCATCCACTCCCAGCCTGTCGGCCAAAGGGCTGAACTGCGGGAACTGCTTCACTTTGCTGCATCGACGACATCGGATCGAATCAGCTTTGAGAATGGACTCCGGGCATGGGCCGAGCGATCCTGGTTCTTGGACGATGACCTGATCGAGACGCCGCGGCCAGGCGAAGAACATCCTTTGCCGAAGGAATGGCGACTCGGTCCAGAGCCGAACATCCGTCAGATGCAAGCGCAGGCACGGCAGCAAATCTTGGCTACAAAGCGCCGAGACATTGATCAGGCCGTGATTGAGGCGATTCGCGCGACAGGCGCCCTCACTCAAGGTGCTGCCAACTACGGGGCGAAGGTCCATAACCTTCCCGAGCAGCCTCACTCAAACGCCAACTTTCCCCGAGACGATGAAGAGTTCCACTACGTCATTCTTCGCCCAGAGGCAGCCTGCGAAGCGAATGCGCCAAGCGAAATTGCCGAGCGCATGTTCGAACAGGACACCAGCGTTGACGACCGAAGGGTACACAAGAACCTCCTTGTGCTGCTTGCTCCCACACCAATGGGAGTGGACGGAATTCGAGACCGAGTTGTCGACCGGATGGCCTGGGAGCATGTAGCGGCGGATATCGGAGAACAGCTCAAGAAGGTTGGAAAAGGCGACGGTGACGTCCTGCTTCAAGACAAGCTCAAGCGTGCTAATGAAGCTCAACAACGGGCTACGCAACAGATCACGCCTTCTGTGCGAGCGGCCTATACGGTGGGATTGGCCATCGACGAGAACGGCAAGGTGCAAGCCTATGGATTCCAGCCCGGAGGGATGAACACATTTGATTCATTAGTCAAGGACGCCCGGTTTCGGATCGAAGTTGATCCGCTCAATCCAAGTGCGGTGCTACCTTCAGGTCCGTACCGAATTTGGCATGAAGACGATCCGAGTCGCCGAGTCAAGGATCTCGTGGGGGCCTTTGCTCAAAATCATCGCCTCCCAAAAATTATCAACATCGACGCTGTTTACGAGACGATTCAGCTGGGATGCGAAAAAGGGCTGATAGTGATCCGAGAAACTCGTCCAGATAAATCAATCGCGACCTATTGGCGTCGTCGCCCAGAACGGAAGGTTCTCGAATCCGACAACACCGAGGCGTGGCTACCAGAGAAAGCAGAGCTCAAGGATCTGGCAGCTTCTTTCCTCTCGAAAGGCACAGTGCAAGACCTCTGGGAGGGAGACGTACTTTCGAACGATCGACTTCAGAGGTTTTTTAGTGGGAATCACGTGATTCAGGTTGAAGTTGATGAGGGGTACACCGAACCACTCGGGATTCCAAAGGTCAGTCCTGAGTCACTCTTCGCAGCCGTAAAGTCGGCGGTGGAACAGAAGTTTGTTTGGCTCACCAATGACGGCGCATCACTGTACGGCGAATCCGTCTCCGAATCGGATTGGCAGGTCGGAACGATCCTTCGCGTGCCGCCCAAGGCGTTGACTCTCGTAGACGTCCTGCCTACCAATCTTCCCGCCGCCTGGAACGATGGATTCTCTAGTATCGGCCTAATTGTTGAGTCCTGCAAGAACGATGATGGAGTGCTATTACCCTGGGCAGCCGTTCGCCCCGCGATCGTGGCCGCAGTTGCCAGCAAGCTTGTTCAGATGGAGGGTCACACTGTTGTTCCAGATACCTTGGCAGATGCGATTGGGATCGGATTGAAGCTCGTTGGTGAGGAATTGCCAGGCAGACGGCGCGCAGACTCGCCGCTTCAACCGCACGAAATTCAAGAGTTAGCGGATCGAATTTCGGAGCTGGAACGCCTCAGAATTGAAGCCGGAGTCAAAGTTATTTATCGAATCTCAATTGAACTCGAAGGTTCGACCGCGTCTGAGCTCGCACCGAAGCTGAATGAAATCCTCTCTTCTGTCTCTAGTGACTTGCAGTTTTAAGCCATAAGTGGGTAGGGAGGCGACCGCATGTCAAGGCGACGTGCGGTCGTATCCGATAACTAGCAAGCTCGCCCTTGAATATTGATTATTGAGTGCATTCTCTCCCGTTCCCGCGGGCTTCGCAGCTTCGGTCAGTTAGCGTATAGCGGCACCGAGGCGATCACTTGAAATGGCCCGCGTCCTATAATCTCAATAAAGTTTCTAATTTCCATGACGTTGCTTGTACAAGTTTCTCTGAGCTCCACTACAAACGAGCTCCAAAGGAGATAATGATGTCAAACAACAATCACGAATCAATCACATTCATCGGCCCAGATGAGCAAATTCAGACCCTTCACCGACTACTCGGCTCATTTGGGCCACTCATTGACGCACCTGTCGAACTTGACATAAGGGACCATCGCTTTTTCGGGGCAATCGAAAGTTTGGAGTCCGACGGATACCTTATGAGTATGTCGTTACTCTCCCGCGGCACGATGCTTTGCCAGTGTTTCCCGTTTCTGAGTTCAAGATGCCCGAAATTGCTCATGCTGTCGTCATCGAGCAGCCCCTATGGCGGTTACTACATGTTCGAGGCATGGTACGGAGGAAAGCGTCGCTTCAGCTCTTGGTTTCCGATTTGGGATAACAACTGCGAGCCCATCCCGGGAATCACAGAAGAGAAGGACTCGCTTCTCCAAGAGATTTGGGCTTGCTACGACCAAGCAGCTTGCGCCTACGATAAGTCGCTATGCCGACGAAAGGGGAGCCCAAGACGCGCGCTGAATATGCTGAAGGCTCTTGACCAGAGATGCATCCAGGTCATCAGCGAATATGAGAAGTCGCAACGCGAACGCTTGGTGATGGTGGAGAGTCCAAACGTCTAGTCCTCAGATTAATGCGGTCACCGGTTGGAAGACCGGCGACCGCATTTTTTAGTTAGGCATCCAATCGGTGTCAATGAGGGTCGCTATATTCAATATCTCCACTTCATTGAGTTCTTCAGACCAAGCCATCAGCGCGCAGTTAGATGCAATGAGGCTTCGTAAGTGCTTCGCCTGAATCGGCGTCACATTGCCTATCCACGGCGTAATGACGAAAACGAGGAGGTTGCCGTGGATCGTGTCTATCCAGAGCATTGCCGAAGATGGATTCGCCTCCAGAGCGCGCGATATCGCAGACATATCAAGGGTTTCGAACAGGTGTGGTGTTGTACTCATTGTGTTTCTCCAAGCGAATACACACGTGCGCCAACAGGTTGAGGAAAAACGGTCAAGTCACCTCCTCAATTGACGCGTGTACAACTTCGTGGTCAGCAAGCGCTCGGGTTCGATGAGGCTGAGACTCCCGTTGACCACGGACAAACTCCTTTGCATCCACAAACCAATCGATACTTTCGATTGCCGCCGACCAACTTGGTGGCTCCAAGGTGCGGCGCGACTCACGCGTGCGATAGGTAGAGCTGCTCGGGTCAGCATAGAAGGCCGCTGTGCTCGTTCCCCAGGTCGTCATTGCGACGACTCCGCGCTCAGTCAAAGCAATCCATAGGAACGCTCGTCGGATCGCATCTTTCACCGCGGCTTTAGGCAAACCCTCGAGATTCTGGAGTTCAGCTGGCAGTGAATCTCTACCTGAAACAAGACCGGACTCAATGAGGCGGAGTCTCTCTTCAACTTGCAACCTTTCCTCGCGGAACTTTGCCGCAACTCCTGCCAGTTGGTCAGCATCGAGAACGCCGATCAACTTCGAGAGCTCGCCTGACTCGCGTTCACGTAGCACCCCAAGCTGGCGTTCTAACTCCGTCCTTGCGGCAAGCGCAGCATCACGTCCCGATGATGCGCGGACAAGCTTCAATTCGGTGACAATACAAGGTAGCAAGTGGCCAGTCACCCATGCGTCCAGTACATCCGCCTGAACAATTTTCGTCCCACGACGATTGCAGGGTCGAGACCCACGCTTATGATTGCAGATGAACTGCTGCCGAACACTGCCATCAAGCCTCTTCCGGTGGTTGATGGTCATCGGGCGACCGCACTGACCGCAGACAACTATGCCAGTCAATAGATGTGTTGCCCCGAGGCTCTTCGTACCTGGCACAAGGCCATTAGCAAGTTTGCGCTGAGCCTCCTCAAAGAGAGGAATCGGCACAACGGTTTCAGTCTTGCATCCGTCTGGCCCAGAAAGTAGTAGTCGGTCGCACCGGTATTCCTGGCCCCGATGTCGCCATCGCCCAACGTACATGCAGTTGGACAGGATAGTCCGAACCTGCGAGGTGTACACCTTTTCCGGATGCATGACTTGATGGTTCCTAGCCGAAACTGAGATCCGCACGTGCTCATCCATCAGTTTGTTTGCGATTGCTGTAATGCCGCATGGACCTGAACCGTTGTCACCCACTACGAACATTGCGAAGATTCGTCTGACGATTTCCAACTCGGCATGAACGGGCTCGACCTCCTGGGTCTTAAGCCCCTTTGATCGATACCCGAAGCAACTTGGGTTTCGTGAGAACATTCCGCGCTCAGCCTTGTATTGCTGATCGCGACGGATGTCTTCAGAAATCTGATCGCGCCATTGTCTGGCGGCGGCTCCGTCCACAGCGGCTTGATAGAGTCCGCGCGCAGAATGAATCTCAACATCTCGGCCCTGCGCAAAAAACCTGACGCCAAATTCTATAAATCGTTTTAGAATTGCGTCTGCGACGCCGTTATCGCGGTAGAGCCGGTCAGCCTTATAGACCATCACAACATCGATGGCCCCAGCCTCCACGGCTCCCATCATGCGCGTGAGTTCCGGACGATACGGTGGATCGAACCGGTCACGCCCGTCATCCCAGTACCAATCTCCCTTTTGCCCCTCGGCCTCTTCAAAGATGGTGATGTTCTGAGGGCTGAAACCGAGCGCATTCGCGTCTGCAATACAACGCTCAAGTTGCTCCGCTCTGCTATGCGATCGTCCTTCGGTCGCAGTGGACTTCCTTGCGTAGACGGCGATTCGTAGCAGAGCGTTCCTGGGATCGCCCCACTGTAGCGGTTCTATATCGTGATTGTTCTTCATTTCCACTCCTCTATCGCTCTTGATTACAGAAATGAGGATTTTCATGTGAAGCATTGATAGTTGTCAACGCTTTTCAAGAACACCCTCAGCTCGCAGGTTCAATCTGGGCAATATAGTGAGTGTTTCTGCTTAGTTCCCCGCAACACCTACACGATTTATTGACAATTGTCTCCGGGGTAGTTGAATTAAAAAACAGCACCCTCACATAATGGCCAGTCCTCATTGAAGGAGTGCCATATGGATTACTACAAGTTCCACCATCAATTTAACGCGATACCGCTTGCTATCGCCGATACGTTAAGAATTAACGGCGTCATCAGCATAAATGACGAGTGCATCCCAGTATCGCTTAACCCTGCCAGTCTCTATGTCTCCGCTCCTTTCCTTGCGCGGGCGGAAAAGGCACGCATGCTGTGCGATCTAGGCAAAGCCATTGTCGAACGCAAATCATCTCGAGCCCATGAGTTGGAAACGAAGATTGCTAACTTAGATAGTTGGCTTGTCACTGGTTGTCGCTCCGGGGATCGGTGCTTTGTCACCAATGCGCTAACCATTCGCACTAGAAGAAGCCCTTCCAAAGTAACAAAGCGAAACATACATCAATATCTAGCAGAGCTTTCAAATGACTCGTTCCCGCACGAAATCGACGTTCAGTTCAAATTCTTCGTCGGCGATTACGGACCAAGAGTTGTGCTCTTTACTACTCAAGACTTGCACTATCTTGGGCTTTCTGTGTGTAGCGGGGTCGTTCATAGATCTGCTCCATATCCGCACATTGACTATCTTTGTCATGAAGCTTTAGGTTCAAATGCAGAATTCCTCAAAAACGTTGACCGCTGAAATACAAGGGGGTCGCACAACGGTGCGAAGGAAAACTCAAATGAATAGAACTACAAATCAAATCACTTGGCGCGAAAGCGCCTCTCGACGAATCGTTTCCGCCCTCTGCTCCTCTTACACGAGCATCACTCATGCGGTGTGTGAACTGGTGGATAACGCAGTGGACGCGATGGGCGACCAACAGTGCCTCATCAAAATCGAACTGGACAAACCGGGAAATCGAATCGTCGTGGAGAACATCGGCGGCTCAGGTATGGGCGCAGCGGAAATCGCAATTTGGCTAAGTTGGGGTGAAGACGCAAATCACACATCTGCTGACATCGGTCATTACGGACAAGGTGGCAAAGCCGCCTGTGGATACCTGGGAGATTCGTTGCGCTTGTGGAGCAAACTTGCCGGTGAATCTGAAATTTGGAAGTTCGAGGATTTTAACTGGCGCAATCGCTCGGATTTCGTGGACTTCGGAATACCCGAGCCAATCGACCGCGACCTCGCTCCAACGTCGCTCAAAAACTGCCCCATTGAAATGGGCTGTGTTCGCATCGAAATCGAAGACGTCATCAATGGTCGTCAATGGCGTGTGGACTCTCTTATGCGTGACCTCGCCACGGTGTATGACCGCCTTATGCGTCAAGGCCAACTTGCCATCCTCGTGAACGGCATTCTCGTCAAGCCGGTGAGCCTTCCTCTTGACGATACGATCGGCAAGATGCCGATTGAAGTCAAAGTCGGCGATGTGACGGTGAAGGGTTGGGCTGGCCGTCTTGAGCGCAGCAAGTTAAAGGACGGAAACGTTAAAGCAGGCTTTCGCCTCTTCGCTAAGGGGAGAATGATGGTTGAAAGCGAAGCGTTCGGCTTCAATTTTGCGGCAAAGGGCTCCTTGAACCAGTTCATCTCAGAACTCGAAATTGACGGTCTGACCCCTAATCTCAACAAGTCTGGCTTTGTTGAGCGTGACGATCAGGTCTATAAGGACCTAGGTCTCGCAGTGCTTTCTCAATGTTCATCGCTTATCAAGCAGTTGCGCGAGGGGCATGACGAGAAGATTCTGGGACGTGAGCAAAAGACCGCCGCAAAGGTTCGAACTGACCTCAAGGAAGTGTTCAAGGCGCTCGCGGAAAGTTTGGACGCTGAAACCTCGACTCAGAAGGCGGCTCAAAGCGAATCCAATGAGGGCCGAAAGAAGCGAGAGACGAACGGCGAGAAGGCGGAGAGAGAGACGTCTGAGAAAACAGGACGCCAAAACCAAGCGCGAACCGAGGCTCCGGATGGAGCGGTTGGAACTTTAAGTCGAATACTCCGACGACTCAAGAATGGCAAGGATTGCCCCGAGATTGAAATCGTTGCCGGAAGCCCAGAGGTTCGAAGCGCCCTCGTTGAGGAGGGCGGCAAGGTGACGATTCAAGTCAACAAGAACTTCCCCGGCTACGTCAAGGTCGAGGGTGCCGCATCTTACGTCGCAGAAACCGCGCTCATCGAACTTCTCCTACGAGAAGAAGACTGCCAACTCGCCCCCGCACTGATGGAACGACTGAACTTCCTTCTCGTGCGTTGGTCGGGAGTCGCCGCTAAAGATGACCAGACCGGAACTGGCGCGGCGTAACGGTCTGGCCGCAAGATAATCGGGGCGCGATCTTCGGGTCGCGACCCGAATTCAAAACACTGCGTGCTCTTTTTGGAAAAAACACACGATTCTAACAATGAGATGCTCACACAACACTTGTACCGGCGACGTAACCAGCTTGGATTATTCCTTCGATTCCATCATCGTAAGAACAATCTGAGTAGTAACTTAAGCGACTCTGCGGACCCATTTCAAGAGGGTCTGTCACGAGCTTACGGACGAAAAGTTACAAATCAAGAAGCAGACAATGCTCGTCGGCGATTGCGTGACTTTTTCAATGGACTAAGCCGATGCGAAGCAAAACAGATTCACAGCTACTTGATCGACGACGCGGAGTGACTTCGCCACCTGCACAGCCACAGGAATGCGTGGTCTATAGGCGCGTATCCAGTAAGGAACAGGAAAACGAAGGATGGAGCCTCGACTCCCAGCTCAGAGAAGCACAGAATTGGGCAGAAAGAAACAGCTACAAGCTAGTGGGTGACTACATAGAGAGCCGCAGTGCAAAGGAAGCGGGCCGCCCAGAATTTGCCCGAATGATGGTGTTCTTGGCGGAGCATCCGGGGGTGTTTATCCTAACCGAAAAAACAGACAGGCTCTTGAGAAATCGGAAGGATGACGTGCTGCTCGATCAGCTCAACATTTCTGTCTACTTTCTAAGAGAAGGCCGGTGGAAGAAGGCAGATTCTCGATCCCACGATCGTCTAGTTCACCGATTTAAGGTGATGATCGCCGAAAATTACTCTGAGAACCTATCTGAAGAAATCCGAAAAGGATTGTGTGAGAAGGTGCAGCAGGGAATCTATCCGACGCACGCGCCTCTCGGATACCTAAACGTAGCAGAGCCCGGGACCAAGCGTAAGTCGATTGCCGTAGATCCTATCCGTGGTCCTATTGTCCGGCAGTTACTCCTTGAGTACGCAAGTGGCACACACTCAATCAAGACGCTCACAGCGCTAGCTCGCCAACTTGGGCTGACAACCAAGAAGGGCAACCCCGTGCACAAGAGCGGGCTTGAAGACATCCTCAAGAATCCCGCTTACTGTGGCATCATCCGCTGGAACGGTCAAAACCATGTGGGAGTTCATGAGCCACTCATCAACGAAGCGACTTGGTTAACGATCCAAGACGTCCTGACGGTGCGCAGCACCAGTCGTGGTCGATACGGAGCCAAAAGCATTGCATACCGCGGCTTGCTTCGCTGCATGTGCGGTCATCAAATGTCCGGAGAGGTAAAGAAGGGCAAGTACATCTACTATCACTGTACGGGCGCACATAAATGCGATCGCCCTTTCGTACGCGAGGAGGTCTTTGATGATCACTTCCATTCGCTTCTTGAAGGGCTAGATATGCCGGAGTTTATCTTCAACGAACTTTGTCTCGACCTGCGAGCACAGTATGTGGAGCAGCGAGCAGTAGACAGTGCCAGATTGACGGCGCTTCAGGGTCAACTAACGAGAGCCAAGCACCGACGAGACCGACTCTATGACGACTATGCTGACGGCATATTAACCCGTGAAGAGCATGATGAAAAGAAGCGGCTGCTGAGCGACGAGATGCGGTCAATCGAAGCGCAAACCGCCGAGACATCGCGCGAGGAGAACCGATCCTACGATGAGGCAGTGGAGATTCTAGAACTCGCCAAAACTGCCCATACTAGGTTCAAATCAGCCAGTCCAGACGAAAAGCGTCAAATCGTGTCTGCGATGCTCTCGAACTGCAAATTCGACGGTGAAAAGGTAGTCTCAGACCTCCACATGCCCTTCGATTTGATGCTAACCGTTTCCCAACAGAGGATCGGAGCTGGCCTCGAAAACGGCAAAAGTGTAGATTGGTGGAGATGATGGGACTCGAACCCACGACCTGTTCGTTGNNCAGTGCGATTGCAGCGCTCTCCCAGCTGAGCTACATCCCCACGAGAAGAACCTCAGAATACCTAAGGATTCGATGCCCAAGGAGGGCCAGATCACAGAGCCGAACCCGATCCCCGAGGATCCTAGAACAGGGTCGGCTGCATCGGCGCGCGCGGAGGGAGACTCAACTTGGCCGCGAGCCGATCAGCGGTCCCCGGACCGTGACCTGCATAGCTGTTTCCGCACACAGCCAACATCCCCTGATCGGCTGGGACCCGTTCCAGCCACCAGTTCAGTCGAACCGAGGGGTCGGCGACCTCATGGGCATCCGAAAGGTGCTGGGCATGGAGTCCGCAAAGCCGCAGGTATCGCCACGGAGTCGTTGGCAGTGCAGGGATGGGACGATAGCGCCCCTGCTCCGGGTGGACGGCAACCTCGCCTGCGGGAACCAGGTCTGCGTCTACCCAACACACGCCACAGGATGCCAGAAGGTCCTGGGTTGCCCCTGTCCACCAACTCGGATGCCTGAATTCGATGGCCAAGCGCACACCCGGAGAGACGCCTGACAAAAGTGTGGCCAATTCTTGGCGTGCACCGGCGGCGAACGCAGGGCCAAACTGCAGCAAGCCGATGCATCGATCCGAACCAAGCTCGAACAGCAACCTTTCGAACTCGCGATAAATGGGGATCGCCTTGGCGATAGATTCGCTCTCGTGGGTCAAGGCTTTGGGAGCCTTAAGCGAAAAGACGAAGTCGGGAGGGACCGATTCGCGCCACCGGACCACTGTTTCGGGAGTGGGTAAGGCATAGAACGTTGTGTCCAGTTCAATCGCGGGAAACTGGGTGGCATAGTAAGCCAAGCGGTCCTTCACGGCCAACTCAGCGGGATAAAAGTTGCCGCGCCAGTCTTCGTAAGCAAAGCCGATCGTCCCCAACCTGATCCGGCCATCCATCGAATCAGTGTGCCCGGAAACGGTGGAGTTAAGCTAGACTTTCGGTGGCATGGCTCAATCACAACCGTGGATCGGCTTCAACTTCCAGTGGATCGTATCTTGGGAACCCAACCGGTCTCCCGACCCCGCTGACCTGAAAGCGCTGGACTTTTTGGCCAAGCACGGATTCAACTTCGTTCGCATCCCCACCGACTACCGGTTTTGGACCAAAGACTATGAGTATCTCAAACCCGATGAGCGCGTTTTTGAGCACATCGACGGATATCTGAAGGAGTGCCAGGAGCGCGGGCTTCATATGAGCCTCAACATGCACCGTGTTCCCGGATACTGCATCAACCGGCCCGATATCGAGAAACACAATCTCTGGCAGGATGAGGTGGCCCAGCAGGGGCTGGCGTACCAGTGGGCTAACTTCGCTCAGCGCTACGCCGGAGTGCCCGGTTCCGAACTCAGTTTCGACCTGATCAACGAGCCACCCGACATCGGTCAGTTCGGCATGACCCGCGACGTCCACCAGAGCGTCATCCGCCGTGTTGTCCAAAGCATCCGGAGCATCGATCCCCAACGGCCAGTGATCATCGACGGTCTGGAAGGCGGACACATCGCCGTTCCGGAGCTTGCCGATCTCGACGTCATCCACGCGACGCGCGGCTATCAACCCATGCCGGTCAGCCACCAGGGAGCATCATGGTGGGACGGCTGGAAGGGCTATGACGCCGTGTATCCGGGTGGAGATTGGTGGGGGCATCCGTGGGATCGGGACGCACTGATCGAGTGGTATCGGCCATGGCGGGACGTGGAAGCCCAGGGCCGCACGATCCACATCGGAGAGTTCGGCTGCTACAACATGACCCCGCAAGATGTGGCCCTAAGATGGTTGGGCGACCTGTCGAGCGTATGGCGAGAGTTTGGTTGGGGCTGGGGCATGTGGAACTTCGAGGGTCCGTTCGGGATCATTAACCACGGCCGCGAAGGTGCCCGAATCGAAACGATCGATGGATACCAAGTCGATCGGGATATGTTCGAGCTGTTCAAACCCTAACCGGATTCAAAATACTCAGAAAGAGAAATCAAAGTTCCCCTCATACCGAAGCGTATTAAGGGGGACTTTGGGGGAGACCAGCGCCGTCCGACGTACGCCTACTTCACTCGGACTTCGAAGTCGTGGGCAAAGCCATCCGGGACCTTGATTACGTCGGTGACTTCGATCGTCCGGTCAGGAAGCGGGATTCGATCGCCCTTCACCGGAATGAAGGTCGTTTTGAAATTCTTCATATGAGCTTCGATGTCTTCGGTCGACTCGACTATGTGGATAATGAACTGCCGTCGTTCCATAGATCTATTTATTTAGCTGTGGACCTTGGGAATCCCTTCCAATCATCTCTGCCACGTAATCTTCCAGCATTCGCTTTGTGGAGAATGCGTAAACCGATGACGCGATGCTCCTTCGCATGATCTTGAGCCAATCCGCAGGCAAACCTAATTTGTTTCGCTTGTAGAAAGTGGGAATAACCTCATTTTCCAGGGTCTCGTACAGGCTGAGCGCATCGTTTCGATCTTGCTGTCGTTCCGATTTGAGGAGTTCACGGTTACCGATAGCCCAGCCGTTCTGGTGGCCTTTGCGATGGTCAAAAGCCTCATCCCACCACCCATCCAGAATGCTGAGATTGGGGACACCATTGGCTGCTGCCTTCATGCCGCTGGTTCCAGATGCTTCCAAAGGTCGGCGCGGGTTATTGAGCCAAACATCGACACCTTGAACCAGATGGCGACCCATTTCCATGTCGTACTCTTCCAAAAGCACCACCTTGCCTCGGAACCTTTTGTTCTGCGTGGCCTGATAGACCTTGGCGATCAATGATTGCCCAGCCCGATCGGCAGGATGCGCCTTTCCCGCAAAGACGATTTGCAGCGGACGGTCGGATGAGTCGAGCATACGGGCGAGGCGTCGCTCATCCGTGAAGAGCATTGCCGCGCGCTTGTAGGTCGCAAATCGGCGTGCAAACCCTATCGTGAGAGTTTCGGGATCGAGAACGTTGAGCCACATCCGCAGTTCCTCCGGACCGGCCCCGAGTCGGGCGTGCTGGTCATAGAGCCGCTTGCGAGCGAACTCGATCAGGCGCGCTTTCTGGGCTTGGTGAGCCGCCCAGAGATCGTCATCCGAAACCGATTCAACCCCGTTCCACTCGCCCCGAGAGAGACCTTTGCTCAGTACAAGTTCGGTCGGAGCGAATTTGGCACCGGCCCTTTCAAAAGCGTTCCTCATTTCGGGGCCGAGCCAAGTCGGCATATGGACACCGTTCGTCACACCGATCACCGTTCTGCCTGCGATATTCTTCCACGTCTGGTCCGCGGTCACGCCATGCAGCAGACTGACGCCATTGGAAATGCGGCTCAATCGAAGAGCCATCGCGGTTAGGTCGAATATTTTGGGATCCGAGACAGAATCCAACCCGAGTTTCAAAATATCTTTGGGGCTTCTGAACGCTTGGAAAATCGGCGCGAGCACTTTGCTAACGTGCTTGGCATCAAACCTCTCGTTCCCAGCGGGAACCGGGGTGTGGATCGTGAGAATTGAGCTTGCTCGAATCGCCTTTTGGGAATCGGCGAGAGATTTGCCGGAGCTGGTGAGCTTCGCGAGGCGCTCGATTAAGAGAAAGGCTGAGTGGCCTTCGTTCATATGCCAGACCGAGGGCTCGATCCCTAAAGCAGCCAGCGCTCGGGTGCCACCGATACCCAAAATGATCTCTTGATGGAGTCGCATATCGCGGCCCGAGGTGTAAAGCTGGCTGGTGATCGCGCGATCTTCGGGAGAATTTTCCGGTACATCGGTATCCAGGAGAAGCAGGGGCATTCGGCCCACTTCGGCAACCCAAACGGCAGCAGAGACGGTGCGTCCTGGGAACTCGACCGCCACTCTGATTTGCCTGCCTGACTTCGGATCGACAGCCGCCAAAATTGGAGCGTCAGCTGGGTTGAGTCGGCCAATCCGGTGTTCCTGTCGACCCTCGAAATCGATGGTTTGGTGGAAGAAGCCTTTACGGTAGAGCAGACCGACAGCAACCAATGGCAGGCCCATGTCCGAAGCCTCCTTTAGGTGGTCACCGGCAAGAATCCCGAGTCCGCCGCTGTAAAGCGTGACGGTTTCATGCAGCCCATATTCGGCGCAGAAATAGGCGATGACATGATGAGGGTCACCGTTTTGTTCGCTCCACCAGGTCTTTCCGGCTGATAAGTATTCGTCCAGAGCCTTTTCCGCCTGCTTGACTCTCGCCACGTATTTCTTGTCCGAGCTGCGCTCGACCAGGTTCTGAGTCCGCCGGAGCAGCTCGACCGGTCCGATTTTGCTCGCCCACAAATCCGGATCAAGGTCAGCGAACAAGGATGTAACCTCGGGATGCCAAGACCAAAAGAGGTTCTTGGCGAGTCGGTCGAGCCCGATGAGCTCTTCGGGTAAGGAAACGGGATTTATATCGAGCGTGGTCAGCTTCATCGCAAACACCGTGAATACGTATTCTTATCGATATGATAGCGGATATGGGCGACCGGGCGGCAGCCTTGCATTCCACATTTCACCAAAGATTTCACACGAACCTAAAGTAGATTGCCAAGTTCCGGGCTAAGCCTGGTAACCCCATAGGCCAACACCTATGGTGGGATGAACCGTGGAATTTACGGCGCTGCCGCTGGAATGACTGCTTGCCAGGACTGGATGGACGTTGTCGCAAACAACCTTGCCAACGTGAACACGACCGGCTTTAAGTCGGATGGCGTGCAGTTCAGAGATTGGATGGAGCGCACGCTGCGCTCGGAAGGCGGTACCGGCCAAGAGATCGGCTCCATCGGTGCCGGCCCGGCTGTGAACCGGTTCTTCACCGATTTTTCTGTCGGCACATTGCAGGAAACCTCACGAAGCACGGATGTCGCCATCACCCAGCCCAAGGGTCTGTTTGCGGTTGAAGGTCCAACTACGGGTGGCCCGCGCAACATCCTGTACACCCGAAATGGCAGCTTCCGCGTGGACGCCGAAGGCAAGCTGGTCAATCAAGATGGATACAGCGTCCTCGACAAGAACCTCAACCCAATCCTGGTCGATCAGAATGGCGAGCAGCCGCAGATCGATGAACTGGGCAACGTCACCCCCAGTCGAGTTGATCCCACCAACCCGGCTCCCACCAGTTCCATCGGCGTGTTCGATGGCCAGTTCACCAAGCTCGGTGACAGTTACTACCAAGCGAGCACTCCGACGACCGTGCTCGATGCACCGCAGCTCAGATCAGGGGCCTTGGAAAACAGCAACGTCCAGGCAATCGAATCGATGATCCAAATGATCTCGCTGAACCGAATTTACGAGCTTTCCCAGAAAGCAGTGACCACACAAGACGAGCAGACAAGCAAGTTGCTGGATTCGATCAAGCCAGCCTAACCCAGATTTTCACGAGGATAACACCAAACCACTATGATGCGATCTCTGACTACCGCCGGAACCGGCATGATCACCCAGCAAACGAACCTGGATGTCATTGCCAACAACCTCGCCAACGTCAACACAACGGGCTACAAGGAGCAGAAGGCGGAATTCCAAGACCTGATGTACCAAACGTGGCGAGGTTCAGGCTCCCACGGCCAAGGGACCACGACCAACCCCGAAGCGTTGCAGGTCGGACTCGGTGCACGGCTGTCTTCCACAACGAGCTACTTCACTCAGGGGCCACTTCAAAGCACCTCGAACCCGTACGACATGGCAATCATCGGCGACGGCTTCTTTTCTGTGGAAAGGCCCGATGGCACCACGGCCTACACTCGAGACGGCAGTTTCAAAGTGGATTCCAACGGCCTTGTGGTAACCAACGATGGCTACCCACTCCAGCCCAACATCACGGTGCCCACCGAGGCGACTACGGTTTCCATCAGCCAGTCCGGTGTGGTGAGTGCGATGATTGCAGGATCCGACACTCCACAAGTTCTGGGGAACATCACGTTGACGACCTTCCCGAATCCCGGTGGATTGACTCGCGTCGGTCAGAACCTCTATGCGGCCGGCGGTGCAAGTGGCGACCCACAAGAGTTGGAACCTGGCACGGGCGGTGCGGGCACGATTCAGTCCCAACACGTAGAGGGCTCCAACGTGCAAGTAGTCGAGGAGATGGTGAAGATGATCCTCGCACAGCGAGCCTACGAAATCAACTCCAAGGCGATTCAGACGAGTGACGAGATGCTCGCGACCCTGAACCAACTCAAGAGGTAATCCATGACTGCCGCATTTCTTTCTGTTCTGATTGTTGTCAGCACGCCTCCAGCCGTTTGGCGAGTGGATGGCGAAGGCTACTTCCGTCTTTCGCGCGATGGACGTGCCGTGTATGCCAAAGAAATCAATCCCGCTGTTGTGAACGGCAAACTCGGCACGTCCGATGGCGCGACATTCCTTCCCGCGATTCAGTTTTCGTCATCGGTCGATTCTCTCGAGGTCGATCTGCAGGGGAATCTCTCGATTAGGGGTCAGAGCGGCACGATCGGCCGATTGGTGCTTGCAGTGTTTCCAGATGGTTCGCCGGTTCAAAAATCTGGCAACTACTACACGTCTTCGGAACGGCCTAGGGTGGTCAACCCGGGAGACGACACATTCGGCGTGATCCGCGGCGGATCGTCGGTAAAAGTCGTTGAGACGCCCAAACAATCCGAGAATACGGTGGTACCCCAGCCGCAGCCAAAGACTCAGCTTGAACCTGCTCAACCCAAGACCCCGACGCAAGAGCCCACCAAGGCCAAACCGTCGACAACATCCAGCGCGACCAAGCAACCATTGGCCGACCGCCAAGTTGTCAGCGGGTCAGTGAGAGTGGTTCTCAAAGCGAAAACCGAGATCACCGGTGGGACGATCACCCTCAAGGAAATGGCCACGTTCGCTGGCGATCCAAAGCTCATCCAGGAGCTGGAAAGCGTCGATTTCGGCCTCATTCCGCCCATCGGTGTGGAACGGAAGTTGGATTTGGCAAGAGTCCGTGCGCGAATTCAGGCGTGTCGCATCGACATCCACAAAGTTGAGATCGAAATGCCCCAGACCGTTGTCGTGACTCAAAAGCACACAGAAGTCGATGCCACCGAGATCGTCAGCGCTGCTGTGATGGCTGCCGAGCAGTCGCACGGCAAATACGGGACGCTCAGTACCGAAACTCCGGTCACGAGCATGCAGCTTCCTCTTGGCGAGTACAAACTCGTTGCCGATCAGGTCACGGCATCGGGCTCAGGCTTCAAGGTCTATGTGTCCGCGTACGTGGACGGAAAACTGGTCCAACGCAAGCTGGTCTCCTTGCTCCGAACCGGCGTTCCTCAAGCGCTGAAGTTCGGGCAGACCGTCAAGGTCGTGTTGATCAGCGGCGGCGTTGCGATCGAGACATCCGGCCGAGTGACCCGAGTCGGCAAGACGAGCGAGGAAATCGAGGTGACTCTGCTCAGTGGCAAGAAATTCCTCGGGACCCAAACCGACGATGGAACGGTGGAGGTGAAAGTGTGAAAAAGCTCGTATTAGCAAGCCTGATGCTCGCAGCCGTCGCTGCCCATGGCCAGGTTATCGACAAGAACTACGACGGTACGTTGGGTTCGCTATATTCGGATTCCAAGGGCAATCCGTTTACTGATCGGACTGCTCGGGGCGTGGGCGACATCCTCACGATCATCATCAACGAGGCCACCAAGGCAACGTATTCGGCTTCGACGACCGCGTCGAAAACAGATTCAAATTCGGTGGGTGTGCAGCTCTTTAACAAGTTGCTCGAACGCCTGATTCGACCTTGGTCCACGAGCGGATCCAGTTCCAATAGTGGTTCTGGGACAAGCAACCGGACAGGACAGGTGACCGCCAAGATGACTGCGATTGTCAAGCAGGTGATGCCCAACGGCAACCTTGTGATTGAGGGCACTCGCACTGTGGTTGTGAACAAGGAAGTCCAAACATTCAAGATTTCCGGCGTGGTTCGAAGGGACGATGTCCGAAGCGACAACACCGTTCTCAGCGAGAACATCGCCGAGGGCGACATCCGCATGGAAGGGAAGGGGTTGATTGCCGATAGACAGCGGCGCGGCCTCCTGACACGCGTTTTGGAGTGGCTTTTCTAGATGAACTACCGGAGGATGCTTTTGAAGATGGTGAAATCTTCCCGGAGACCCACGTCCCTGTCGAGTCTGCGAAAGGTGACTCAAACCAAGAGCATCCCGCGGAAAGATGAGGTGAGCAGTAAGTGAATCTCAAACGTACTTTTTCAACGGCTCTCTTACCCGCCCTCGTGAGCCTCTCGGCATGGGGTCAGGCACCTGCAAGCAATCCGGCGGCCAAACCGCCCGCTTCTGCGACAGACACCGCGGCGAAGAAAGTCGCTCCACCGGTTCGGCTGAGTGGAGACCAAGTCGAGCGTGAAGGGATCGAAGTGAGGATCAAGGATATCGCTCGGTTCCGTGGCGTGCGGGGCAACCAGTTGCTGGGCTATGGCCTGGTTGTTGGCCTCGCTGGCACGGGCGACTCGAACAAGACTCCCTTTACCGCCACGCTTCTTTCCAACGCCATGAAAAAGTTTGGAACTTTGGTGGATCCAAAAGGTCTTCAGGCCAAGAACATCGCTGCTGTTGCTGTAACAGCCGAGCTCCCGCCCTTTGCGACTCCTGGAAACTCGATTGAAATCACGGTTCAGAGTATTGGCGATGCCAAGAGCCTCTATGGAGGCACCCTCCTTCAGACACCACTGTACGGGCAATCAGATGAGGAGCATGCAGTGGTCGTTGCCCAAGGACCGATCAGTGTTGGCGGCGCGAGTGCCTCAGGCGGTGGCAGCAGTGCAACGAAAAACCATGTCAACGCGGGAAAGATCCCAAGCGGCGGCATCGTTGAGCGCGCTGTTCCGTTCCAAATGGTCTTTGAAGGGAACAAGCTGTATTTGGAGCTCGATGACGCAGACCTGACAACCTCGCAGAGGATCGCAGAAGCTCTGACGAAAAGGTTCCCGAACTACGTGGCGACGGCGGTTGACGGTGGAACCATCGAGATCGCTGTTCCGACCGACGCAAGTCCGGTCAAAGCCATGAGCGAAATCGAATCAGCAACGGTCTTTGCCGATATCCCGGCTCTGGTGATTGTGGACGAACGCACAGGCACCATCGTTGTCGGCGGCAACGTCAAGATCGGCCCAGCGCTGATTACTCGCGGAAGTATGAAGGTGAGCATTGCTCGTTATCCCGTGATCAGCCAGCCTGCTCCGCTGAGCAATGGCCAGACCGTGGTCGATAGCGAATACGATGTCGCCATCGAGGAAGATCAGGCGAAAGTGGGCCAGTTGCCCGCCTATGCCACGCTCGCAGATCTCGCCAAGCTTTTCGACGCTCTCCAAGTGAGCGCACAAGACGTCATTGCGATTCTCCAAGCCCTGAAGGAGCAGGGAGCGTTGAAAGCGCGAGTCAAGATGCGCTAATGGCACTGACAGGACCTATTGGCACCCAACTTGCACCGGTTGACGCTATGAACGTCGTGGCCGCCAAGGGAGATCGTAAACCCGCCCCCAATGAAGTGCGCGCGATCCAAGCGCTCACCGGCAAGGTGGGAAGCGACGATGCGGTCCTGTATACGACCAAAATCGACGGCAAGGAGTTGACGCTCAAGCTGTCGGATCTGACTCCGGAGACCAGGCAAGAGCTTGGGAAGCTCAAGCAGGCTAGCGAACAATTTGAAGCCGTCTTGTACAAACAGATGCTCGCTGCCATGGACCACGCCGCGTCCAAAGACAAATTCAGCGGCGCCATGGCGGACATGAGCAAAGACATGTTTCGTGAGTCCATGAGCGAAGAGCTCAGTCGGACTAACCCGCAAGGAGCTGGAACTGTGATGTTCAAACAGCTCTCACACCAAATTTTGAATGCCGAAATCTATCGCCTGGCGCAAGCTGGGGCGACAGAAAAGAAGGAAACCTTATGACCCGAACCAAAGAACTTCAAAAGCTCTGGTGGGATTGGCTCAGCACTTCCGAACGTTTGCTTCGGATGCTCGGCGACCAAACCAGGGCGCTCGTGCGTCGCGATGTCGCAACAATCGAAGCCATGCAGCCCGACTTGGACACCATGTTGGCCCGCATGCGCTCCATTGATGAATCCGCTGTGGCCTCTGCTCGAAAGCTGGCCGAAGCATTGGGTGCAGAACCCAATCTTCGAGGTTTGGTAGGGGCGCTTCCTCAAGCCGAAGCGCAGCAGGTTCAGGGACTCGCAAATCGCGTCGCAGCGGCCGCTCGAACGGTTGACGAGACGATTGTTCGCAATCGAGCTCTCATCCAAAACGAGTTGGAATATATCCACGGCACCGCCGCGATTATCACCAAGGTTGCGACCGAGTCGCAAGGCAAATATGCGCCCAAGACAAAGGGGGCCGTATTAGTCGACCAAGCAGCCTAACGAGAAAGGAGACCCAATGCCCAGTCCATTCCACGGAATCGATACCACTAGCCGTGCTTTGAGAGCCTTCCAGAGGGCCCTTGAAACCACGGGCCACAACATCGCGAATGTCAACACTCCCGGGTACACGCGCCAAGCGGTAGACCTGGTGACTTCGTACCCGTTGCAGTTCCACCAGTTCGGTGAGAAATCGCTCGGCACTGGAGTTCTGGTGGGAAGCATCAATCGAATGCGGGATGGGTTCCTGGAGAGTCGGATCCAATCGGCCAACAGCGATCTGGCTCAGGCGGACACGATGGCTACCTCGGTTAAGGACATCCTTTCGGTGATGCAAGAACCCGGCGATCAAGGCATCAGCGCTGCGCTCACCAAGTTCTTTGACTCGTGGTCGGCGCTAAGCTCCAATCCCAACGAATCGGCCAATCGGCTGCAGGTGCAACTCGCGGGCAAAGACCTAGCAGGAAAGGTGCGGCAAGCTTGGGGAGATCTCAATAACCAGAAGGCTCAGAAGGGCGACGAAATCGCTGGAGCAGTTGAGGACATCAACAACCTCGCCCAGCAGATATCGTCGCTGAACGATGCGATTCGCGACCAGATGGCATCCGGAGGCATGCCGAACGACCTCCTCGATCAACGAGACTACGCGGTAAAGCAGCTTTCGGGTCTTGCCAACATCACCGTCGTCAACAACCAGGACAACACGGTC
Organism: Armatimonadota bacterium; assembly: GCA_018268255.1. Taxonomy (GTDB): domain Bacteria; phylum Armatimonadota; class Fimbriimonadia; order Fimbriimonadales; family Fimbriimonadaceae; genus UBA2391. The sequence continues at coordinate 220,806 of JAFDWX010000003.1, forward strand.
TCCGTCCAAATCTCGGAGTTCACCCTGACGGATCAGTTGGGAGCGCACGCGCTTCCTGCGACCTTTGACCCTGTCGCTGGCAAAATGACCGGCTGGATTGTGCCCATCACAGTTCGATCCGGAAGGCTGGCTGGTCTCCTCCAAGCCAATCAGCAAATCGAGTCTTCGATGGCGAATTTGGACACTCTTGCCAACACCCTTCGAACCCAGATCAACCTTTTGCACACGTCAGGTACTAACCTCAACGCGACCACCAACATCAAATTCTTTAATGATGTTGCCTCCGGACCCCAAACCGGGGCAATCGACTTCAACCTCAGCACCGAAGTCTCAACTGATTACAAGAACATCTCAAGCGGAACGAGCGGAGCCGCAGGCGATGGAGCCCTGGCCCTTTCTCTCTCCAACGCTCGAAATTCCAAGTTTGCCGCTCTAGGAAACAAGAGTGTTTTGGACTACCACCGAGACATGGTGAGCACGCTGGGAAGCACTGCGGCTTACTACGAGTCCAACACTGGCACGCAATCTGCAATCTTGGATCAGGTCAGCGCACAGCAGCAAGCGGTGAGCGGCGTAAACCTGGACGATGAGATGGCCAATATGCTCCGATATCAACGGAGCTACCAGGCAGCCGCAAAAGCGCTCACGGTTTTCGATCAAGTTACCGAAACTTTAATAGGGATGTTGCAGCGCTAATAAGGAGACGAATGGCCGATGGTGAACCGAATTGGAACTAAATACCAGTACGACGCGCTGACTTCTCAGATATTGATGTCGCACTCGAAGATGGTTCGGGCCCAGGACGCGTTGCTCACTGGCAAAAAGCCGGACCTGGCGATTAACGACCCAACGGGCGCCTCTATCCTGATAAAGACCAAGGCGATTCGAGGAGCGGTCGAGCAGTACAACACAAATTTGCGGACAGCCACGGATTATCTCAAGTCTTCCGAGAGCGCGCTTTCAGATGTCAACGACGTGCTGAAGTCGGCTTACACTTTGGCTCTGCAAGGCGCGAACAGCACCACCGGCCAAGACGCTCGCAACACCATGGTTCAGCAGGTGGACCAACTCCAGAAACGGCTCTTGGAACTGGCCAACACACAAGGTGCCAGTGGACAGTATCTCTTCGCGGGTCAAACCAACGATGCAAAGCCGTTTACCGTCGCGGGCACCGTGGTGACCTATCATGGGGACGCGAATTCGATCAACGTCGAAACAGCGGCGAACGAGACTCTCACGGTCAATACGCAAGGGCAGACCCTTTTTACCAACGCCTACAATGCGCTCCAAAGCCTTAAGGACAACCTCACCAGCGGAAATATCGCTCTTTTGAGCGGCACCGACGTTCCAGCATTGCAGGGTTCGATGGACTCCGTACAGCTTCAGCGCGGAATCATCGGAGGCAAGCTGCAAGAGGTCAACACCTACTCCACCCGCAACCAACGGCGCATGGACGAATTTGACACAAAGGCCAGCGATATCGAGGACGTCGATATGGCTCAAGCCATCACCGATTTTCAACTTGCCCAAACGGCATACCAGGCTGTGCTGACCAGCACCAGCCTCACAACGAAACTGAGCCTAATGGACTTCATCAGATAAATGAGCAGCAATCAGATTACGACCAGTCGATTCGGAGTCATCGAATATCTCGATGACGACGTCGTGACGCTACATGGCGGGCTTTTGGGCTTTGGGCAGCTGAGCCAATACCTGGTTTTGGAGCACAAGCCTGGATCTCCTTTCCGATGGCTGCAATCGGTGGAGGAGGCAGAGGTGGCATTTTTGGTTTGCGATCCTGCGCATTTTTGCGCGGATTATGCGCCCGAGTTGGATAACTCGATCGCGAAAGATTTGGGCCTGGAAGAGGAGACGCCGCGCCTTGTTTTCGCCGTGGTGAGCATCCCAAAAGGGAAGCCTGAAGATTTGACATTGAACTTAGCCGGTCCGATACTCGTAAATATGCTTACCAGACATGGCAAACAAGTCGTTTTAGAAGACCCTGCCTACGAAATCAAGTATTCTCCACGAACCGGCACCAAATCGGTCCAGGAGGCCGCAGCATAGCCTAAGCCTCTAGACCAAGGCCGGACGCCACGGAGGGCGCCGAACATGCTTGTTCTCACAAGAAAAATAAACCAAAGCATTGTGATCGACGATAAAGTCGAGGTGGTTGTCCTGGAAGTCCGGGGCGAGCAGGTTCGATTGGGCATCCGAGCACCGAAGGATGTGCCGGTCCACCGAAAAGAAATCTACGAGCAGATTCAGGACGAAAATCGCGCCGCGGTAGACGTGCGTCCGGAAGACATTCCCGACGCGTAGATTCTCTTGGGGATAGTAAACTGGGCCTACGGCTCGTCGCCCCACAAGAGAAAAGCATGCCCTACGTTGTCGCAGAACCCTGTATCGGAGTTAAGGATAAGTCCTGCATGACCGTTTGCCCGGTCGATTGCATCTATGAGATCGCCGACCAGGTGGTCATCAACCCCGACGAATGTATCGACTGCGCGCTTTGCGAGGCAGAGTGTCCCGTCACAGCCATCTTCGTCGATACTGATGTGCCGCCGCAGTGGAAGTCGTTTATCGAAAAGAACAGAGTCGAGTCCGAGAAGCTTAAGGGCTGACGGTTCCTTGAAATAGGGTCTCCCCCTTAGTCCCCCTCAACGCGCTTCGCTTGTGAGGGGGAAATCCGCTATTCGTTTTGCTGAATTACGCGACGCCTTTTCTTGCGATCGAGTGATTCACGCCGGCGGCGACCAGCGATTTCGTCGAGTGCGAGCCCAAGGATGGAGTTTGCTTACGCAGCTTTCTCAGAGAAGAGCTGGATCCAGCGGCCTCTGGAAATCCGGTCATCGAATTCCAGCCGGAGCCCAAGGCGATAGGCAGCCTTGTCTTTCGTGAGGCGGCAGTAGCGCACCTCAGCTTTGCACTTGATCACGCCTGACGCGGAATCGAATTCGATCGGTACAACGCTATCGCGTGCGATCTCGGGCCAGCCCACCAGGCCGACACCTTCGGGAGAGACATCCACGACCGCGTATTCGTGCTCCTCTTCATCTACGACAATTCGGCAAATGAGACTGAGCTGCTCGGCGAGTTGACGATAGTTTTCTTTCCCTCGCAGGATGCGAACGCTCGAAACCAACTCAAACTGAAATGTCTGGTCCGAAACGATGGTGCCGGTAACGCTGATTCTCTTGCAAGAGTGCGAGACTCCCGCAAATTTGCCGATGACCAGGAGGTTCATCCTGTCACCGAAGACTTCAAAGGCAATTTGATCGCCTATTGCAAGTTCTGGAGTCTCCTCGAATCGAATAAAAATTGCCGAGTCGGTAATCTCGTGTACCCACCCGTTGAAACGCAGGACATCCCGGATGCGTTGACATCTTGCCCTCGTTCCTGAAAAATTATTCGGATTCAATCAATCCCACCTACAACGATTTAGACCATCGCCTACGGTAATTGTCGTGCATTCCGGGCAAAATCTATAGTGAGAAAGGTCAGCGCGTCTTATGAATCCAACTGAATCACAGGAAAAACGACTTCGCGAAGTTCAAGATCAGTTCATCCTTGAATGGGGGCGAATGAGTTCAAGTTGGGGAATCAATCGGACGATGGCCCAAATCCACGCTCTTTTGTTGGTCACAGGCAAGCCCCACAGTATGGATGAGATCATTAGCCGACTGGGAATCAGCCGAGGTAATGCGAGTATGAGCCTTCGAGACCTCATGGACTGGGGTGTGGTTCAACGTTTCCGGCGGCCCGGTGACCGTAAGGACATCTATTCGTCGGAGGGAACAGCGTGGCAGACCGTGGCGAGGATCGTACGCGAACGCAAGCGACGCGAAGTCGATCCCACTAAGGCGGCCATCGCAGACTGTCTGTATCGATTGCCGAAAGAGGACCAGTCCGAGGAGACGATGCGCCTGCGGGACCGCCTTTCCGGAATGCTGGAAATCTTTGCCATGATCGACTTGGTCTATGACGAAGTGTTCAAGACAGACGAGGGAATTGAGCCAATTCGCGAACTTTTGGAAGGCAGATCGCTGCTGTCCCGGCAATCTTCCGAGGGAGAAACAAGGAAGAGCAACCCGAGCTAAAGAAGTGTAATTACGGAAGTTTGTTCCGATGGCAAAGGCACCTCCTAGGCGAAGATCAGCACTGGCTGGTACGCACCGCGTACCCGTACTTCCTGTGCGTGATAATGTCTACTTCCCAGAGTTGGTCAGCACGCTCTTGGTTGGCCGTGAGATGTCACTGCGGGCTCTAGAGCATTCGGCAACGCACGAGCGCTTGGTTCTGGTGCTTGGTCAGCGCGACAGCGCGGTAGATGAACCCGCAGCTGCCGATCTCTACCGAATTGGAACTCTCAGCGAAGTCCTCCAGGTTGTGCCGATGCCCGACGGAACGCTCCGGATGGTGATGAAGGGCCTTTCGCGGTGTCGAGTATCCGAACTCCGCTTCCGATCAGGCTATTTCTCGTGCACCATCGAGCCTGTTGCCGAAACGGCAGGATCAAACGGCAATGTGGAGGCTCTGCGCCGAGAGGCTCTGGAAGGTGTCCAGCAGCTATCCTCGCTGGGAAAGGGATTGGTGCCGGAAGTGGTCGAAGCGCTCTCCAGCATCGAGCATCCCAGCCTACTGGCAGATTCGATCATGAATCACATGCCGGTCCGACCAGATCTCAAGCAGGAAGTCCTCGAAGAACTGGACCCCATCAAACGCCTGGAAAAGGTCATCAAACTGCTGGTCGGAGAGCGGCAGGTTCTGGAGCTGCAGGTGGACCTTCGACATCGGGTCGAAAAAGAACTGGGGAACACACAACGCGAATACTATCTGCGCGAGCAGCTTCGAGCGATTCAGGACGAGTTAAACGGACCCGAAACCTATAGCCCAGAAGGTGAAGAACTGCGCCTCAAGATCGAGGGTGCTAAGATGCCTCCCGAAGTTATGGAAAAAGCCCTTGGAGAGCTTCGCCGATTGGAACGGGCGCATTCGAGTTCTCCGGAGTCAATGGTCATTCGCACCTATATCGAGTGGCTCGTGGCACTGCCCTGGTCTCACACCAGTGAAGATCGACTCGACGTACGGCAAGCGAGCGGGATCCTCGAAGAAGGACATTTTGGATTGGCGAAGGTCAAGGAACGGATCCTCGACTTTCTCGCAGTCCGGCAACTCAGCAACTCATTGCGCGGGCCGGTGTTGTGCTTTGTGGGACCTCCCGGAGTAGGCAAAACCAGCTTGGGTCGCAGCATTGCGGACGCTTTAGGGCGCAAGTTCGTTCGGGTTTCACTAGGCGGCGTCCGCGACGAGGCAGAAATTCGAGGCCACCGCCGAACCTACATCGGGTCCATGCCGGGGAGAATTATCCAGGGCATCAAGCAGTGCGGAACAAAGAACCCAGTTTTGATGCTGGATGAGGTGGACAAGATGTCTGCCGACTTCCGCGGGGACCCAACGTCGTCGCTGTTGGAAGTTCTGGATCCCGAACAGAACCGTGCGTTCAGCGATCACTACATCGAAGCGTCGTTCGACCTGAGCGCTGTGATGTTTATCGTCACGGCCAACCTCATCGAGAATATCCCCGGCCCGCTAAGAGATCGGATGGAAGTCATTTCATTCCCCAGCTATACGGAGGAAGAAAAGGTCCATATCGGATGCGAGTATCTGCTTCCCAAAGCGATTCAGGAGCATGGTCTTCAGCCTGACCGCTTCACGATTGAGCCGGACGCCCTTCGGGAGGTCATCCGAAACTACACCCGCGAGGCCGGAGTCCGCAATCTCGAGCGGGAAATCGCGACTGTGTGCCGCAAATCGGCCCGCCGGGTCGCCGAAGGTTTCACGGGACCGACTCGAGTGACCCAGGCGTCATTGCAGCAGATGCTCGGCATTCCCAAGTTCCAACGGTCATCCGAAGCCGATAACGGAATTGGTGTTTGTACGGGCCTGGCCTACACGGAGATGGGCGGTGAAACCCTCACTATCGAGGTGAGCCTGATGCCCGCACTCGGCGAGGAGCCCAAGCTGACGCTTACAGGCAGCCTGGGGACGGTCATGAAAGAGTCGGCATTAGCTGCACTCACGTATCTCCGAGCGAATCAAGACCTCTTTCCGAACCAGGCTCCCTTCCGCTCGGATGTCCATGTTCACATCCCCGAAGGCGCGGTTCCGAAAGATGGGCCGAGCGCCGGTGTCGCCATGGTCGTTGCGCTCGCCTCAGCGTACAGCCAAGTAGCCATTCCGCTAGGGATCGCGATGACTGGCGAAATTACGCTTCAGGGCCGAGTCTTGGCGGTGGGTGGAATTCGCGAAAAAGTCATGGCTGCGCATCGATCTGGAATTCGCGAGATTATCCTTCCGGAAGAAAATAGCTCCCACCTAGACGAGTTGCCGAAGGAAGTTACGAGCAAAATTGAATTCCATCTCGTGTCCCACGTGCGACAAGTGCTGGAGCTTGTTCTCCGCGTGAAGAGTTCCTAAACCGCAAGCGGTACACTTCGGTGCATGTCTGAGGTTGATCCGTCCATCATCCGCCACGCGCTCAAGACTGCGCGGGAATTCGGATATCGGACGGTCCGCATTAAGCAGAATGGTTTGAGTTTCCGAGCGACACTTGATCCCGACATCGAGTCGGACACGCAGGAGTCAGCGACGATTCTCGGTGATGCTGTCATTTCCACTCCGACCGAAGTGACCATCGACTCGACCTTTGTTGGATACTTTTCTCCTGCTCAGGGGCTGAAGCCTGGTGCCAGGGTTGCTGCTGGGGACACCGTGGGTTCCATCACGGCTCTGGGGTTGAACAACGAGGTGACCGCGACAGCAACTGGAGAAATCCTACGCTTCGAAGCTGAGGCAGGTGCTGCTGTCGAATATGGCCAACCGCTGATTTTGGTGAAAACTCAATGAATCGCATGTGCATTGCAATTGGAGTCGCATCACTGCTTATTGCCGGATGCAATGACCCAGGAATGGGGAACAAACGCAAGGACCAAGTTGGCGAAACAGTGGTGGGCCAATCCATGGCGCGAGCCCGAGATGCCGAGTGCATGAACAACCTATCGCAGATTCGCCAGTTTATCCAGGTCTATAAAACGAGCGGCGAAGACACGAACCCCGCCAGTTTGGACGATGCGCGAGTGCCCAAAACGATGCAGGTGGATCCCATTGACAAGAAGCCGTACGAGTACGATCCCACGACAGGCACTGTAAAGTGCAAACATCCTGGCCACGAAAAGTATTGATCTATGTTTAAGCGAGTTTTGATAGCCAATCGAGGGGAAATCGCCTGCAGAGTCATCCGCGCGTGTCGACAATTGGGCGTGGAATCGGTGGCAATCTACTCCAAGGCCGACGTCGAGAGCCTTCACGTAAAGATGGCGGACCGAGCTGTATGTGTCGGCGAAGCCACCAACACGGATTCCTATCTGAACTTGGCCAATGTGCTCATGGCCATCGAAATCAGCGGTGCCGAGGCAGTGCACCCCGGCTATGGATATTTCAGTGAAAAGCCCAATTTCGCTGAGGCGCTCGAAGCGATGGGAGTGAAGTTCATCGGGCCACCCGTGAGCGCAATTGAATCGATGGGCGACAAGGCGAGCGCAAAGCTCGCAGCTATTGAGAGTAACTGCCCGGTCGTGCCCGGAAGTGAGGGGGTTGTCGCTACTGAATCTGAGGCGATCGAAATCGCGTCACAGATTGGATACCCGGTGCTTCTCAAAGCTGTTGCTGGTGGAGGAGGGCGCGGTATTCGCCGAGTGAATGACGACAACGAGCTTCGACGCCAATTCAAACTCTGCGAAACAGAAGCGCAGGCAAGCTTCGGCAACGGCGATCTCCTAGTCGAGAAATGTGTGGTGGAACCGCGGCACGTCGAAATCCAGATTTTGGGTGACGAGCACGGCAATGTGATCCATCTTGGTGAGCGGGAGTGCTCCGTTCAAAATCTCCGACACCAAAAAATGATCGAAGAGGCTCCCTTCGCAGCCATGAAACCGGACATTCGGCAGGCGATGGGAGAAGCTGCCGTGCGCGTGGCCAAGCACGTGGGATACACGAACGCGGGAACGGTCGAGTTCTTGCTCGACAAGGACGACAACTTCTACTTCTTGGAAATGAACACCCGGCTCCAGGTGGAGCATCCCGTCACGGAGCAGGTTACGGATCTCGATCTGGTGCACCTTCAGTTCTTAATCGCGTCGGGTGGGAAGCTGCCGCTCTCCCAAAAAGACATCCATCTTAAGGGACACTCGATCGAGGCTCGAATCACGGCTCAGGATCCCGATCAGGATTTCGCACCTTCGACTGGCAAGATCACCCATTGGGCAGCTCCGGGAGGGCGAGGAGTCAGAATGGACAGCCATATCTATTCTGGGTTCTCAGTCAGTCCGTACTATGACCCGATGATTGCGAAACTCATCGTGACGGGCACCGACCGACCGGATGCAGTACGACGGTTACAGGCTGCTCTGGCGGAATTCGAGGTTGGCGGGATCAAAACGAATATCCCATTCATGCGACGGCTAGTGGCGCATCCGGATTACGTAAAGGGTGAGTTTTCGACCGCGTTTGTCCCTCGCATGATGCAAGAGGCCGTGAATGGATAGCTTAAGCTCCAGGCGAGCTGGGCGTGAAGCCATTCTTCAGGCAATATTCCAAATGGAGGTCGCAAGGATCGATCCTGAAACGGCGACCAACGATATCCTCGATTCCGAGCAATTTGATGCTGACGGTGACGGGAGTGAAGATTCCATCAAGCACCTTTTGGCCCAAGCTAAGAATGGCAAGGATGTTCTGGCCTACGTTCAAGAGTCTATTGCGGGAATCGGCGAACACCAGGGCGAACTCGATGAACGATGCAAACCCCTGTTGGCCCATGGTTGGGAATGGAACAGGATTGCGATCATCGATCGCTGCCTCCTTCGCATGGCGGCATATGAGTTTTGGCACCGCCCAGAAATTCCTCCAAAGGTTACGATCAATGAGGCAGTCGTTTTAGCCCACAAGTTCGGCGCACGCGAGTCCAGCAAATTCGTGAACGGATTGCTCGGGAAGCTCCTCAGCCAAAGTCCAAAGGCAGAGTGGGATCCCACCAAACTCGGAATCACAGCCACGGAAGAGCTTGTGGAATCCACGCTTTCCGCGCCGGAAGAGGAGGTGGTTCAGGAGGGTTCTGCCGAATACCAAGAGATGGTTGCTGCAAGCCCTTGGAAAATCCGATCCCAGGAACCAGAAGAGGTCAATGGATGAGCGCGCACCTGCTGGATGGAAGAGGCCTTTCCAAACAAATTCGATCTGAGCTGAAAACCCGTGTCGATACGCTGAAAGAGAAGGGGGTTCATCCCCATTTACATGTGGTTGTGGCGGCTCAAGATCCTGCCAGCCTGGCCTATGTCCGGATGAAGCGGAAATGGGCCGAGGAGGTCGGGATCATTTCGACGAGTTGGGATGTTACTCCTGAGACGAGTCAATCCGAACTCATGGACCATATCGCCACCATCAACCAAGATCCCGCGATCCACGGGGTCCTCCTCCAACACCCTCTACCCGAGCATTTGGATGAAGACGCGGCTTTGCTCGGCCTCGGCTCGGAAAAGGATGTCGACGGAATCACACCGCAGTCCTTGGGGCGGCTCACGGCCGATCTGCCTGGTTTCCGCTGCGCCACGCCCTTGGGAATGATGAAGCTCCTCGACCACCATCGGGTTGATTGCACCGGAAAGCGCGCGGTGGTGATCGGACGCAGCGTTATCTTGGGAAAACCCGCCGCTTTAATGCTTCTCCAGAAAAATGCCACGGTGACAATGGCCCATTCCCGCACCCAGAACCTCCCAGAGCTATGCCGCGAAGCAGATATTGTGGTGGCGGCTGTTGGTAAGCCCGAGATGGTTAAGGGATACTGGATCAAGCCAGGAGCCATCGTTCTGGATGCCGGCTACAACAAGGTGGAAGGAAGATCCGGCGACGTGGGTGACTGCGAATTTGAGTCCTGCGCGGAAAATGCTTCGATGATCACTCCGGTACCTGGAGGAGTTGGCCCGATGACTGTCGCCAGTTTGCTGAGCAATTGCGTGGATGCCGCTGAGTCGCTTCTTTCGTAAGGTTGGTCTATTGCTTCTGCTCTTTGCAGGGCTTTACATCATAGCTTTGTTCACTGCTGTCTGTGGCATTATCGGACACAAGAACGTCGGGCGTGGTCTGCAAGCCACCTTGGTTCGAAAGGTCGGCATTCCCACCAAGCGGTACCAGATTCCAGCGTATGTTTCGGACCCTTTGATCGCTCCGGATTCGCAGGACGTTCGACCGGTCTTCATCTTGGTGCACGGATTTGGCGGTGCTCCTAACGGGTGGAGGCGTATAGTCCCTATTCTGCACTCCAATGGCGCTCTGATTGCGGCGCCGTGGATGGCGGGGCACGGTGAGAGCCCGCGCGCAACGCTGGGTTTTGGTCCCGCCGAAAGCGATGAGGTCGTCTCAATGGTTCAGTGGGTTCGCTCGGGTCGTCCAAAAGCCAAAATTGTCTTGGTAGGAGTTTCGATGGGAGGTGCGGCCTGCCTGCTTGCCGCAGCAAAAGTGAGCCCGGAGATCGCCGGAGTGGTCGTGGAAAGTTCCTTTCCCGTTCTAAGCGAGGCCACGGACAGGTGGTTCGGTCTGACGAGCCGAAACACTCAGGTTTTTCAACCGCTTGTTTGGACAGCGGCTCAAGTAGTGGGTGTTGCACCAGAGTCTGTACGCCCTATCGATGCCGCTTCCAAGCTGAAAGGAAAACCGGGCTTGATCATCTGCGATCTTGAGGATAAGATGATGCCCGAGTCGTTTTCTGACCGCCTTGCAGCTGCTGGAAATTGGCCCATCTGGAAAGTCCCCGGTGCCTCTCACGCGACCGCTTCGAGAGTGGAACCGGAGCGATTTGCCGAGAAACTCCTTGCACTTGCGAAGGTTAACAAACCTTAACTAAATTCGCGTCCCAAAGCGCTGTTGATCGGACGATATTGTTAGGCGGGTTCTTGCCCGACATTTTTTGATTCAGGAAAGGATATGACCAAGAAGCTAGGGATTCTGGCATTTGTTGCGGCCGTTGCCTCCAGTGCGCACGCAATCACGATTTTTCAGTGGAACTTCAATTCGGTCCCGGCCGACGGCAGTTCCTCCACCGGTTCTCTGACTCCCAACATCAGCCTGCCAGGCGCGGGAGTGCTTTCGCTCGTTGGCGGGACGACAAGTTCGATCGTATCTGGCGCGGGAAGCAGCGATGCAGCCCCAACCGATAACACGGCTTTTAATTTCACCGGATTCGAAACGTCTGCCACCGGTCCGGATCGCACAAGGGGCGTCATGTTTACGATGCCGTCTACCGGATATAAGAATCTCAAGATCTCCTTCGATCAGAGGAATTCCAACACGGCACCCAACACGCTTGCCCTGCAATACACGCTCAACGGCTCCACTTGGATCGAAGCCACGAGCTATGTGACCACCGTTGGCGCAACATTCAGCAACAACAAAGTCTTTGATTTCAGCACGGTAACGGGCGCCAACAATAACGCCAACTTCGCCGTGCGATTCCTGGGTGCCTATGACGTCACTGCAGGAAAGTACGTCGGTACCGCTGGCACCTACGGTTCAGCTGGAACGGTCCGATTGGACATGGTCACGATCAATGCCGAAGCCGTGCCGGAGCCGGCAACGCTTGCTGCCATCGGATTCGGGGTCGCAGCACTGGTTCGACGCCGCAAGAAGTAAATTCCACTTCAGGTGTGAAATCGGGAGGTCAGGCAGAAATGCTTGACCTCCTTTTTGCCAGTGCCCATGGGTCACAATTAGAGCCCGCTGATACCGATATAGAATAGTTTGCCTAGGCTTTCTGGGCAACCCCATTTGAAAGGAGAAATAATGCGGTTAACCCTTGTCAGCCTCGCGCTCGCTTGCGTGGCAGCCTCTCAGGCTGTCGTGATTACTCAGTGGAATTTCAATTCCAACCCTCCCGATACCTCAACCTCGACGGGCACCCTCTTGCCAAGCATCGGTGCAGGAACTGCCGCCGGAATTGGTGGTGTTACCGCCAGCTACACCGCTGGCACAGGCAGTTCGGATCCAGCAGCCAGCGACAACACGGCGATGCACCTTGCCAACTTCCCTGCACAGGGAGTTGGAAGTGGAACCGCGGGAGCCCAGTTCAATGTTTCGACTGTGGGCTTCGCCAACGTGATCATTTCCTTTGACCGACGACATTCCGCTTCAGCTTCTCGATGGGTTGAGCTGCAGTACAGCACCAATGGAACGACCTTTACGGGATTCCAGGACTACGAGATTCCTGGCACCAACGTCGCCATGGTGAATAACGCCACGGCTGATCTCTCCGCAGTGGCTGGGGTCGCAAACAATCCGAACTTCGCTTTCAGAATCGTAGCTGTGTTCGGTACGGTGGGTGCAGTCGGCGGAACAACCTACGCAACAGTAGGCAACACCACATCAGGCGCTGGAGGCAGCAACTATGCCACCAGCGGCACCATTCGGTACGACATGGTTACTGTCAATGGCCAAGCGGTCCCTGAACCCGCGACGATGGCTGTGCTTGCTATCGGTGCAGTCGCCGCGATGCGACGACGAAAGAAGTAATTCCACCTGACCCTAGCGATGTGGCTGGGCGATTTTTTCGCTCGGCCACTTTTTCTGTCACATCTGGCGCCCAAATCGACAATATAGATTGTTCGAGCACTCTCCGCTCGGATAGAAAGGAGCAAAAATCTTTTGTGGTCGCTTCGATGGTCATATGGGCCATCGGGCGATTCACTTTGTAGAGGGTCCAATTTTTACGTATGCAGCCGAATCGGGTGCAATCTCAACCTCTCCAAGCAGATCCCTGGTAGCTCAGTGAAGAGCAACCGGGGATTTTGCTTTATGGCTAGAAACCACCCCCGAATGCCTGCAACATCCCGCCCGATCCCCCAAAGTCGGAAGAAATCTCGAACCAAGGCTTGGTCTCGTAGTGGTTACAGATTTTAATGACCTCATCGTTTGAGCCCTTGCCCGCCTCGTCGATACCCTTGCTACTCCCCTTGAGTCCTTCCAGTTTGGCTACTGCCGCAGATGGATCGCTTTGGGCCTCATCCACGATCTGGATCAAGTCGACAATTTGCGCACCGGTCTCCGTGATTGCGTTGTCGTACTTGGAATAGAGTGTCGAGCACTCCGCTGGAGGTTGCACGGAACGAAAGTAGTCGCGTACTTGTCGCCAGTCACTCCGCATGTCGTCCATGTTTGTTTGGACTTTCTTCGCGGGAGTGGCTGAGGAATCTGCGTCGGGATCCATCAAATTCTTGAGCATTTCGGTCGTGGCACCAGCCGAAAGCTGGGCCAAGAGGGTTTTTGCCACACCCAACTGCTTCATCGCAACTGATCGACGAAGCTTTTCGGTCTCCTCGACGTGCTTAAGATAGGCCCGAATGTTTTCAGGCATCACCACAGACATGCTTGGCTCCGGCGAGGTGACATGTGTTGCGGGTGAAGATGGCTGGCTCTCAACTCGAGTGACCGGCATCGACTCGCCAGACTGCGCTGCCAAAACGGGATTGTTCTTTGCCGCTTGGGCGCGAAGCAGGCCTGCGACACCCAGTCCCAACGCGACAACTGCTGCGAGCGCAAGCAGCGCATAGGGCCAGTAGTTCTTTCGTTCATAGGGCAGTCCGGCTCCAGGGTGAGCACCGACCGGTGTAGGGGCGTAAGCCGGCTGCTGCTGGGTGCGTTGCGCAGGTTGCGAACGTAAAGGCTGTTGGCTGGGCGTAGGGGTTACCGCGCCAAAAGAAGCTCCGCACTGCGAACAGAATTTCGCTTGGTCTGGTTCGATACTTTGGCACTGGTTACAGCGTTTCATGAAGAAGTCTTCCCTTATTTAGACTCGCGCAACTGAACTCTGTGTTCTAGTTTGAGCGAACTACCGACAAAATTATCGGTTTCCTATGAGCATTTGGGTACAGAAAGGATTTTGTGGTGCCAAATCCTATTGATCCCTTGTCTAATCGATCGTCATCACGAAATCAGTAGAAATCACGTCAGATAAGGAAAAAGTACAACAATGGACACATCGAAGCCAAAAATCAGCCGGAATCATCCGCTATACGGCTTCTTCGAGGACAAAGTATCGAGGACCGTTGAGCGCCATATTCAGTCGTTCGGGCTATCCACGACTTGTGGGTACCTCACCGACGTCCTTGTCTCGTTCATCCACACAGACTCCATCTTCTCCATCTGCAAATCCTCCGGAGAGCGGGTCATTTCGGTTGCCGAGATGATCGCTGAAGGCGAAATGCTCGCTTCGGCAGATTCGTTTGAGCGGGAGCGAGATGTTCACAAACACATCGGCGATTTCATACTGTTCTGGGAAGGGGTGTACCCAGAGTTCCTTCGCCGAATTCGCATGGTTCATGGCCAAGATATCATCTGCAACTATCCTAAACAGGCACAGCAAAGCTACCTCCTCGTGAGCACGTTTGAGCCTCAAACCGCGGGTTACACTCCCGAGGTTTACCGGATATTGAGTGAAGGATTCGAAGATTTCACATTCTGCCTTCGCATCATCAGCGACGACTTGGGTCTCGGTCGGCGATTTGCCTAGCTGGCTAAGGTGCCACCGGCCACTGGGGATGGCCTAGCCAGGGTTGATGCCAAGAGCATCCTGGCAAAATCGCAGTGCGTCCATGGCGAACAGGTTGGACGGGTTGATTTTGAGGCCCTCTTGGAGCATTGGCAACGCATCTCCATAGCGGCCAGTCTTGACCAAAACCGCGCCCAATCGAACGTAAGTTTCACTGTTGAGAACCGGGCTTTGGATGGATGTATCCATGAGATCGCCCAGCGCTTCGCTGGCCTCAAGCGGAAACATCAAACTGCTGGATGAGAGGTCCGACATGATGATGGCTTCCACGGATGCGGCTTGGTTACAGCGTTCTGCTGCGCGATACCACCGCAGGGCCAAATCTTGATCTCGGGTCCCGCGCTTCCAAACCTGCTCGTACCGGCCACAGGCTTCTCGCCAGTTGTCAGAGCGTTCGTGAATCTGCGCAGTCAGCTTAAGCGCCGGAACGCCGATATCGATGTGGTCATAGAGTCCTTGGAGTCCTTCAAGAGCCTCTTTGTCGTGGCCCATCGTCGCAAGCACCAACGCCACGGTATAGGCAGCGTTCTGTTCAAGCATCGCCTCATGCGGGAGGTGGTTCAGAACCTCAAGTGCCTCGTTAATCTGACCACCCATGGTGAGGATCTGGGCGTGAGCAACGTGAAATAGGGTGCCTGTCGGATCGTATGGTTGAGTGAGATCCGGATCGGAATGTATCTCGAGGGCCTGGGTAATCACCGAATGCGCCTGAGAGAAATTTCCAAGGCTAAGATGAGTCTCCGCTAGGTGCAGCAAGCTCATGTTGCTGGTGTTGCCCAACGAGTGCTCGGTTCGGCAGACTTCGATAACCTGACGATAGCGGCCCAGTCGATAGAGCGCCTGAGCCAGAAGTTGAGTCGCGTCAATGGCCTCGGTCCCCATGGAGTAATGAAGAGCTTGCCGTGCACAGGTTTCCACGTGTCGCCAAGAGCGAAGCGAGCAGTAGATCCCCGCCGCGTCCAGCCAGCTCGCAGGATTCTTGGGTTCCTGATCAATCCAATCGAGAGCAGTACAAAGGCGTTGTTGGTTTGCGAGCCGTGCATCCTCGCGCGGAAGCATGGGACAGGAGACAAAGAAATTCGGAAGCGAGCCATACGGCTTCCCAAGAGCCTCGCGATGAAAGATGCGGGTTTCCATTCGCAAGGTGTGGGCATCGGTGGCGCACCTAGGCATCTCGACCTGGACGGTGTAGCGAGCAGGGCCTGAGTTTTCTGTGATGTGGCGCAAAATCTGGACCTCGTCTTTCCCCAGCATCTCGTAGGGGTGAAGGACGATGGCCCATGGGTTGAGAGCCCGGGAAAACCAAGTCGGATTGCGATGCTCTGTGAACACCGTTTCTCCCGGTTGGACAAAAATCACATCGTCATCTAGGCTCAGTCGTGAAAACAGGCCATTGATTCGGGACGATGTCACCGAACTTACAATCGCAAAGGTCAGACCACTAACACGCATGGTTCCCTTGGATCTTAAGCAGCTCGATTTCGTAGGTTGCGCAAGTACTTGAGAGCACCGGCGATGCTGAACATCTCTTCGCGCAGAAGTCGCTTGAGCAAGAATACGGTCTGAATATCTTCGGGTCGATAGCGTCGCTGGCCACCAGAAGTCCGTAGGGGCCTCAAGAATTCGCTAAATTCGCGCTCCCAATATCGAAGCGTGTGTATTTCAATGCCGGTGATCTGACTGGCAGCGCTGATGCTGACCGTCTGTTCACTTTTCCCGTTTCGACGCAAAATCCCCATATCTCTTGTCATGCCGCTTTCATGCGGAGCGCGATTTAGTGGTCGCGCCGGTATTTGTATCGGCGAGTTCAGCGTCAAAGCTCAGTCCCAGCGGCTTTATGCGCCCACGGGAGACGCTATTTTGACCACCGATAACGGCAGTCCGGAGTCTTCTCTTCGTTTGAAGACCCATCGGTCTCCTCCACCAATGAGAATCCAAACCGCTGATAGAACTGGCGTGCAAACTGGTTGTCGCGAAAGACCCAAAGTTCCAGATGTCCATCGGCATGGTCCAACGCATTGCGCAGAAGCGACGATCCAACTCCCCGATCCTGTGCACTTGGATCGACATAAAGGTGGTTGATCCACCCGTCTTCCACGGTAATGAAGCCAAGAATTTTATCGCCCATTCGAGCTAGGACAGAGTGGGCTGCCACTCGGTGAGTAAAGTAATGGATCGTTTCCTCTTCGGTATGGACGATCGGAAGCCATGGCATTGCAACGCGCCTGGACTCCATATGGATCTGCGCGAGGATTGGCCCATCTGCGGCCGTCCCTGGCGAAAGCTCAAACGAAAGCAACGGCAAATGGAGTTCAATCTCGTCCCGAATCGGAAGGTTGTGGTCGCCGAAGTAGGGGATCGAGGGCTTGGAGACTCGTGCTTGGGTGATCGCATCCGGATACAGGCGGTGGAGCCGAAATCCACGCTTTTGATAAAATGCCAGCCCATCGATATTGTCGTTGCTGGTGAAAACCGTGACCAAGGTCAAACCCAGGTGCTTGGCGTGTTCGCAGGCAACCTGGATCAGCCTCGTTCCGATTCCTTGGCCTCTCGGCTCCGCGTTAAGCGTGAGGATTTCGAGTCGATCTGAGTGGACCAGCACGGTGAGAACGCCCACCAGGTGATTCCCGATATAGGCCACGATTTTGGGGAGCGGCGCGGGATCGATGAACTCGCCAGCACGGTCGATCAACGATCCCCATTCCTCTGTTACCCATTCCGTGGGCTCAGGATCGCCGTCTTCCGCCCACCGAATCTGAAGTTCCAACCCCATCTGGGCCACTATGGAGCTCCCAACACTTGACCGCAAGACTTCGCAAACCGAGAAATGGCTTGCCACTTTGGAGAGTTGCTCGGGTTTTCGTCGGCATATTGAAGTGCGCCCCAACTCCCCCACTTACTCCAATTGCTGACCGACGAGAAATAAGCGAAGAGGCCGCCCCCTTTTTTCTTCCAATGTGCAAAATAGGCGTCGTACAACTTGCCCATGCGGGGGTCTGCGTTGGCCTGATGGAAGAGGCGCGTCACCTTGTCGTTGTTCTCTCCACCCTGGATCCCCACCAAATGCTGTCCTCCCTCGTATGCTAGGAGTTCGAGACTGTATTTTTTGGCGATCCGAGCGTTCTTGTCGACGAATTCGAGAGCTGTTGGCAGCGCCTGGCTCTCGAGCGCTCTAAAGAGCTGATCCAGGTTCCAGTCTTGGACTTCCGAATCATTTGGCGTCGTGTTTGGACCAGCCACAAAACCCATGTATGGAGCAATGGCAAGTGCATCCGCATGCTTGTAGGCATCGTTCCATGTGACCACCTGTTCCGAAACGAAGTCGTTCGCTGCGAATCCGGGAAGAATGCGGACCAGCCGTTGGTGTCCACCGAAAACCTCTTCCCAAATTTTGAAGATCTCTACAGATCGCTGCGCGGTGTATCGCCAGCCCGCTCCCCACGGTTGAGGGTCCAGTTTCAGTGCCAAGCCCTGATCGCACGCATATTTGCACTGCGCGAACTGGCTGTTCCAGACTTCATTCGAATATTCGATAAAGACTCTTCGCGAGGGGTCTAGGGTTTCTTTCACTGTCTTGGCGAAGTTTCGGACATAGTCGTCATCCGCGAGGTGAGGCATGCAGAACCACGGGTCTGCACCGATTCGGTTGGACAGATCGACCATGGTTTCGACGGGGGCTCCTTTGTTGGTCCACGTTGCATCGGAGACTTTTGGGCGATCCGACCAACGAGCTATTTTGGAGTCGTTGGTGGCCATCCAGTCCATAAACCGAATGGCAGAGACGCCTTTCCAGCGTTTCAGGAACGTTGGATTAAACCCACCTGGGGCTGACTTGGGTCCGTGACCAGGCAAGTACACACGAATATTGCGGACGTAGTCATTGGGATCAGTTTTGAGGATCTTGAGGAAAAAGCCTCCCTTTTGGGAGTCAGCCTCAAACTCCATTCTGCCCTGCTCGTTTGCAGTGACGCGAGCGTTGAACATCCCCAACTCGCCCTTGCCGTCGTAAAGCACGGTGTAGGTTCCCGAGGGGTAGTGGCCGCCTTCGATGGTGTTCATCGGTGTTTCGGCCCAGGTACCGGGTTCCAAAGACTTCACCCAACCGCTTGCGTCAAGATTCAACTTCGGCCCTTGTCCCCAGCCTGCGCCTTCTCGTTGACTAATCCATGTTCGACTCAGTCGAAACACGTCAACGAACGGCAACTCGGTGTTCCAATCGGCTAGACCAGCGAGGTTTATTGCCAGGCTCGGTTGACCAGGATCGGTCGCGCTGAGGTTGGATTTCGACTGAGGAGTTTGTTCGCTGCAACCCGCGATAGGGAGGAGCACGAGAGCTAGTATCAACGCTGCGTTGCGAATCGGCGCAAGAATTCCGGTTTTCAGCTTCATCTCTGGACTTGCCGCTAGCTTACTTTCAAGGGATACGGGGCCACGCTTCACGTACAATGAATCCAATGATTTCCGCTGCGCTATTTTCTATCGGATTGGGTCTGTACGTCGCTACCGCCTTGCCAGAACAGCCTCAATTTGAGCTCGGCCCAGACGATAAGCCTGCTTTTCCCGCTGCTCCTCGGGGATTTGATGCCGTGCGGAACGACGTTCCACACGGCGAAGTCAAGACCGTTGAATACCAATCCAAATCGGTAGGTACGACCCGGAAGATGGTGGTTTACACGCCACCCAATTACGACGTGAAAAAGCACTATCCGGTCCTGTACCTTCTCCACGGCATAGGGGGAACCGAAGAAGAGTGGTTGTATGCTGGGGCGGTGCCCGCAATCATGGACAACCTATATGCGGAGAATAAGGCTGAGCCGATGATCGTGGTGATGCCCAACGGACGGGCCCAGAAGAACGATCGCGCAGAAGGAGATGTGTTCCGATCGGCACCTGCCTTTTCGGAATTCGACAAGGACTTGTTCGGCAGCATCATTCCGTTTATCGAATCCCACTACTCAGCGAAGAAGGACAGGCAGAATCGAGCCCTCGCCGGACTCTCTATGGGTGGCGGACAGTCCCTTAACTTCGGACTCCCGCACCCGGAAGCGTTTGCCTGGGTTGGAGGTTTTTCTTCTGCGCCCAACACTCTGCCGGCAGCAAAGCTGGTTCCCGATCCCAAAAAGCTGAAGAATATGGGTCTCATCTGGGTTTCCTGCGGCGATCGAGATGGTCTGTTCAAGATCAGCCAGACGATGCATCGGTATCTGAAAGAGAAAGGGGTCTCTCACATCTGGCACGTGGACTCGGGTGAGCACAATTGGCCTGTTTGGAGGAACGACTTGTACTTGTTTACGCAGCGTATTTTTCGCAAGTAGGCAGTGGAAATCGGGTGGCGGATGAACCTAGTCGCCCAGATAAATCGGACCGCTGGATATCCAGCCGACGATCATCACCAATACTTCCGACACGAGAAGACCCCACATGAAACGCCCGACATTGGGGTTGTCCTCATCCACCCATTGGTCGCGTCTTAGATATTCGATTCTCCATCCACATCCCGTTCCCCAGGACAATGGGACAACGGTTAGGAGCCCGTAGAGAATGAGTGCGCCACCCAGCTGGAAGATAAAGTCCTTGACGTCAGCCGATTGCGAAAATTCAAGGTACTTCACCAAACTTCCCACGTGAAAGGCGAGAAGAAAAGTCGTGGGGATGAGGAATACAGCAACGGTTATATGCTTGACTCTTCTTGTCCGAGCGAGAAGCATGGGTATGGCAAAAATGAGGATCGCGAGTGCGATTTCCGCCAAGCCTAACAGAGCCACATATCTCAACAACGGTTTCTCTGATCACTTGGTGGCAGGAGCGCATCGCACCTCGGAACAATAGCGTGCTTTACGCTTTCAAAAACTGCATTCCGACCGCAATCCTTTAGGTTGCGAGTTGCTGGTCCAGGAGCCATACCAGATCGAGGGCACCCGAGTGGTTAGGGTTGCACTGTAACAGCGTCAGCAGTTGTGCTCGGGCTGGTTCGATTTTGGCTTGGAGCACGAGAACCTGAGCTGTCATGAACTCACCTCGCTCACGTTGACGTTCCTGTGGATCCTCTGCGAAAGTCAGCATTGTAGGTAGCGATGTAGCAAAGTAGTCAATTGTTGCCGAAGACCGGATCAATTGATTCGCGTGGTTTTCCAGTGCATGGAGCAACTTCGTGGCTTGATCCGTACATCCTAGTCGGCGCAGCGCGCAGATGCTGAAGTAGGTCATCTCCGAGTACTCGTTCTGACTCATCTCTTGGAAGTCGCCGACAAAGCTCGCTGCCTTGTTCCACCAGTAGGTAGCTCCATCGTGGTCTCCGAGAGCCTCGTGAACATCGCCCAGCACAAGCCAGACATCACTTGCATTCGCTAACAAGTGGCGCTTCTCTCCAAGAGAATCAGGCGGGTCCAATGCGGGAACCAACCGCTCGTGAGCAACGTCCGGGCAGCTAGAGGCCAAAGCTAGCCACGCATGTCGGAGGCAACCCCGTGTCCACTCGCGGAGCGCTAACCCCTCTCCACCTTCCCAAGGATGAAATCGTCTGGATTGGAGATATTCCAGAGCTTCATCCGGCCGGTCAAGTGAGACGAGCAGCGAGGCGTACTCGACTGATAAATCATCTCGAGCTCTGACTGCCTCCTTGTTGTCGATGAGTTCACGGAGCCTGTCACCAGGCAGAACGCCAATCCTCTTCCGAAGTTGATCGATCTCGGTGAGAAGACGACCGTCCAAAGGACCTGATCGCCGAGCTTGCTCGAAAGCCTCCATTGCGGCCACTGGATCGTTGCCATGATTGAAATAGGCCAGCCCGAGGTTGCGGTACGCCATGGTAAGGTCTTGATTGATTTCAATAGCCGCTTCCCAAGCGTGAATTGCGTCTTGATGCCTTCCTTTGGAATACAACAGATTTCCAAGGAATAAGTTTGCGTTGGAATCACGTGGTTCATGCTGCACAGCCCAACTCAACAGAATCATTTCCTCCAACCGAGAAGGGAAGCAATAGTCTGCGGAAGCTACCCGTGCTGCCGCCAAGCACCGCTCAATGTCAGTGGAGTTTTGCGATACGTAGGCTCGAACATAGTGCACGATTGGTATGGTTCCGTCGCAAGCGGTGAGGTCTGAGTTATCCAGCATCTCATGTACCCACGCTGTCTGCCCGGTTCGGATAATGTTGAAGGCTCGCTCCAAAATCTCCTGATTAGTTGAGGTCACCGGTTTCCCAGCAAGCAGGTTCAGCAAAGGATCAAATGGATCGACACTAAGCCCGGAGAGGGCTGCCGATTGGGTTCCCTTAGGATCGCCCCTTTGTCGCAGCACTAGGGCAAGTAGAGCCCAAGCCCACGGGTTGGCCGGTTCGCGATCCATGGACCGACGCAAATGATGTTCGGCCGCCACCCAGGAATGTGTTCTGCAGGCCAATTCGCCAAGAGCAAGTTCCGAAGCTGCCTGCCAGGCAAAATTCCAAGATGCTTTTCCGAAGGACTCTTCGGCTCGCTCAAAGTCGCCAAGGTACACCAGCGTGCGGCCCAGATTGTAGAACGACTCGCTATCCATCGGGTTCGAATTGCGCAAAGTACTCCGCTGGATGGCTCGCTCGAATTTCTGTTGAGCATGGGAGAACTCCCCACGACCTAAATGCCATAACCCCATGGCATTGTTGCATCGTATGTCGTCAGGGTCACGTCGGAGCGCTTCTAACCAGTAGGCTTCGGGATTGCGCGTCGCGTGGCGATATTGCTTCAGGTGTACTCCCGTCAGATAGAGTTCTTCCTGGTTGGGAATGTCCTCCGGTAATGGGGGTTCGGTCGCCGGCTGGATGGGGCTGGCTGGCTCAATGTCTCCTACTCTGAATTCTGCAAGCACCTTGCCATCTGGATCATTGATTTTGACTCTGGCTGGCAATTTGACCGAGAGTGCTTCCGAGAAAGGCATCCCGGGAGTGATTTCTCCCAACTCCAAGAGTTTCTCCTCGCAGCTGGAGGTTATTCTTACGGTCAACCTTTCGAATCGCTGAGTTGTGGAAATCGCCACTCTCTCTTCATTGACAGTCATCGCAAGGAGAGCATTTGCATAACTTGGAACCCCGGTTCCTCGAATAGGAAACCAATATTGACTGAATGACCGAGTTTCCCAAGGTGCCAAGAACGAAAAGTCTGGTTGGTTGTCCGTAAACACACCTGCCATCAGCTCGATATACGGCCCATCAGAGTCGGTAAGGTGACGGTCCCATGCGTAGCCGAACTCCTGGTTGCCCCAGGTCCATTGCTTCTTGCCGGGAGCGATCCGAAGATCGGCGACATGGACGATGCCCGCAGAGGCAAAATGGTCGTACCCTCCGAAATAGTCAAATTTTGAACCCACAGCCATGTACGATGTTGGCACCGGGATGTTGGCGTACCAGCTCAGGTCATTGGCGGCGTAATGGGGCCCACATCCGCCTTGGTTGGCTGGAACGTAGTTCTTGGGTATCTCCTCCGCAGGTACACCAGTGCAAGCGCGAGTTCCGTAGTCGATGCCGTAATACTTGCCTTCACAGTTAGGAAACGAGCTTGTTGCTCGCTTGGCGTGGTCGGCCACCTGTCGGACATCGGGTGGAAAGAATGACTGGTAGCCCTCGTGGACGCGGACTGCCACATTGGCCCACCACAAGAACGTGCGTATCTCTGGAGTTGAGTTCAGCAACTTGACTTTGAGCTCGACCAGGCTACTCCCAGGACGGAGGCAGACTCCGTGGATTGCCCGCATACGACTCATGACATCCAACGTGCCCATCCACACTGTGGCTGAGCCATCGTCATCCAGGTCAACCTCGACGGATGTAGGCATAAAAGTCGTGGGTCGATGGTGCTGGGGCCAGTTAAGTTCGATTCCGCCTGAAATCCAAGGTCCGGTCAAGCCAACGAGTGCAGGCTTGATAACACTTTGGCGGTAAATGAAATCATAGCCATTCGTCTTGTCGCGCGCTCCGTGAATGCGGCCTCCGATTTCAGGAAGCACCATGATTTCGACAAATTCATTTTCAAGGTAGATTGCATCCCATTCTCGATCTACTGGGACGTCGGAGACCCGATCGATTGTGGGCAGAGGATAGACCATGCCGGTACTCCCCTGATAGACTCTCCTATCAAGGAACATCGGATATCGATTTGGACTATCCGGCGGATAAGTGGGTATGAGTACTCGTTCACGGCGGACTGAAACCGAATGTTCTTTTTTGCCTGATCCCACAGTTTTCTACCCTTTGGCTTTTGGCCCCAAATACAACTTTACTTCGTCCGTCCCTGGTGAACCACCTATCGGCACCTCTCAGGCGATTTGAGACGTTTGTAAAGGAAATCCAGATGGAGCAAATCTTCGATCCCACCAGCATTGAGTTGGCGCACAAAATCTTGCTTCGGCACGGCCTGTCTACCGAGCAGGTAGAGCCAGCTCCGATCCAAGGGGTGGCAAACCAAACCTGGCTTTGCGGAGACTGGGTGGTGCGGGTCAGCAAAGATCCCGAGTACCTTTCTGATCTGAGGACCGAATCTGCTGCTGTGCCAGCTGCGGTGGAACATGGAGTGGCAACTCCCAAGCCGCTGGTTATCGACCTAGTGGGAGACGACCAATTTCCCCCATTCTCCATTTGGGAGCGGTGTATGGGTCAACCCCTATCTCGGGTCGAGGAATTGCAGGATCCTGAGCGCTTTTTTGGCAACTTGGGCACTGAGCTCTCAAAGATCCACCGAATACGGTCTATTGCTGATCCAGACCGGTATTTGGACGAAGCTTGGTTTCTCAACTACGCCGCAATCCGAGCCAGTGCTTTGGGCACACAACTTCAAGAGCCCGTAGAGCGCGCCATCGAATTGGTTGGGAATTACGCGGATGCTTTTGTCCATCAAGATCTTCATGCGGACAACATCTTGGTGACTCAAAGTGGGGTTCCAGTGATTTTGGATTGGGGCGACGCCGGATTCGGAGACCCAGCTGCCGATTTTCGATTTGTGCCCGCTCAGTTCCTTGGCGACGCTCTAGCCCGCTATGAAGAACCAGATCCCGGCTTTCGTTACCGAGTTGCTCTCCACATCCTGGACCAGCATTTTTACTGCCAAGTGAACGCCCGAAGCTATGGCCGCTACGGGGATTCTTCCTGGGAGGAAATCGTCAGACTCTTCGAGTTTCTTCTTCCATAGCTTCGGGCACAAGTCGACCTGCGAATAAGATGCGTAAGAGCCAGCTTTGTTGGCAAAGGCATCAGGAGTTCGCACTGGTCGTTCGCACTCGTCGTGAGGATCGGTAAAATGCCAAGCCTGATGCACGCACTCCTTCCGTTCCTCCTTATGGCAGCCTATCAGCCACAAGGGCAGCCTGGCCAGCGTCCACCTCGGACTGGCGCTCCCGAATCGACAGATCAGGCGGCGCCCAAACCGGCTTTGCCCGTGATCGACAAGACATCCCAGCACACCGTGAATCTGCCATCGGGTCCGGTCAAGTACACAGCGTGGGCCGAGCAGATTCCGCTCGGACCGGATGGCGGACCAGTGGAGTGCAACATGTTCGACGTTGCGTACATCAAGGATGGAGCTGACGCGAACACTCGACCCATCACATTTGCCTTCAATGGAGGACCCGGTAGCGCGACCATTTGGCTGCATATGGGAGGTCTCGGGCCCAAGCGGGCGCCCATGAACGATGACGGGTCGCTGCCCGCTCCTCCTTATCGCGCGGTCGAAAACTTGGAATCGTGGCTGGATTTCACCGATCTGGTGTTGATCGATGCGCCTGCGACCGGATTTAGCAGATTGACCAACCCGAGCTTTGGACCAAAGTACTTTGGGGTTCGGCAAGACATCAATGCCTTCACAAATTTCGTGCGAACATGGCTATCCAAACACCATCGTTGGAATTCACCGCTGTTCGTGGCCGGAGAAAGCTATGGTGGAATTCGCGGGTCCGGCCTCAGCCAGAGCTTGTTCCGCTCCGGGATCGCCATCAACGGCTTCATCAGCATCTCGGGCACAAGCAACTTCATGACTCTGGACGGGATGCGCGGAAACGACACGACGTACATCGGTTTTCTGCCCTCGATGGCTGCTTGTGCCTGGTATCACCACAAACTAAATGCTCGATTCAAGACTGTCGAAGGACTCGTGAAGGAGGTTCAGGAGTGGATCGACAAGGAGTACGCGCCTGCCCTTCAACGGGGAGATAGTCTGAGCGATGCTGAAAAGGACAGAATTGCAGGCAAGTTGTCGGAGTACCTCGGCCTAAGCAAGAGCTACTGTCTTGGCTCAAACCTTAAGGTCACTGAGTTTCAGTATTTCCGGGAATTGCTGAGGGATCAGCGCCTGACCATCGGTCGCTATGATGGCCGTCTCACCGGAAAGGAAGAATTTGCCGTGGGGGGAGGTTCAGCAGGGGATCCCAGTGACTCAGCCACGACCGCGCCGTTCACCACTGCACTCAACGATTACTTTGACAAGGACTTGGATGTCAATCCGGGGATCCCGTATCTGAACTTTGGACCGGTTGGGCCTTGGGAAGAACCAGATGGTTCTTATGCGGAAACCGCCTCGGACCTTCGTGCCGTGCTTTCACGAAATCCCCACTTCAAGGTGCTGTATTGCTGTGGGTATTACGACCTCGCCTGTCCGTTCAACGCGACGATCTACACCGTGAACCACATGGGGCTCGACAAGGAATCTCGCGCAAGGGTTTCGTTCGAGTACTACCCAGCGGGTCACATGATGTATATCGAAAAATCGTCGCGAATCAAGTTGCACGATGACGTCAAAAGGTTCGTTGCAGATTGTTTGAAATAAAAAGCGGGGCGAATTGAGCTCGCCCCAAAGATCCGATCGTCAGAACACCCTCTGCCGGAAGATCCGGTCTGGGTGTTGATTCTCTCTCGCAGGTGCCGGTACTGGCCCTACCTAGGATATGAGACGACCAGATCGACGGGTTACCCGTAAATTTATCGCAAATTTTTGGCGACCTTTTGTGCAAATCGTGGAGTCCGTAATCCTGTATGTCGACTCCAGCGCAGTCGGTGCCGATCAAAATTCGGCTATTTGGTCCATTTCATCTTGAAGGCGGATACGCACCCATCAAATTGAGCTCGGCCAAAATCCTGCTGGCTCTGCTGTGTTCAAACCCCGGACATATTTGGCCCAGAGAGCATCTGGCTCAATCGTTATGGCCTCACAAGGAGAACGGCTCGCGGGATCACCTCCGTACCATCATTTCACTCCTCAAAAAGTCCCTCGGTGATGCTGTTGAGTGGGGCAACGGAAGAAACGCCGTAGAATTCCGCCCGATCAAGATCGAGGTGGATTTGTGGCAGGCTCAGGAGCTCGTGCGCAATCTCTCCACCGCCTTGGACACCGGGGAAGAGCAGCAATATCTTTGCAGTCTAGTCGAGCTCATTCAAGATCCCTTAATGGCTGACCAGCCGGACTTCCTTACGAATGAGCGCGCCTTTTGGAAAACGAAGCTTCTGGATTCGTTGTTTAGCTTGGCGGAGTTGTTTGAAGCACAAGGTGACCACAGCAGTGCGGTCGGCTATCTGGAACGCGCGTTGCTCACCAGCCCCTACAACGAAAAAGTATGGTTCGCTCTCGTTCGCCAGTACAGTTCCACGGGGCGACATGTTGAAATCTGCAGCCGGTTTTATGTGGCACGGCGCGATCTCCAGAAGTCGGAAGGTAGCGACTTCAGTCCTTCGCTCAAAAGGTACGTTCAAGAGACAAGGAGATCGGGCGCGCACTCCAGCAATCTTTCGGTGAGCCAAGAAGAAATGGTTTGCCGAACCGTGGGACGGATGATTGAACACTCTCCGGACCAAGCAGCGGAGTTTTTTGGATCGGAGGAGTTTCGCCTCGAAGTCTTTCGCGTGCCCCAAGTTGCCGCAAGTTTGCTCGAGAAAGTGATTGGCGCAACGTCCGGCACCAAACCTGCACGGATGCGCTGTGCTGTATTCGCGATGATGGCAAACACGCTGATTGGCAGAGCAGAGCGCCTCCTTTCGCTCGGTGACGAAGTCCTTGCATTGGATTCGGACCATGCCCGTTTGCGTGCTGCTGCGACGATGGTTGCCAACGCCCACGTTTTTCGAGGCGAATGGGAAGAATCGCTTCGAGCCAACGACATCGCCCTAGAACATGCGATCGCGCTCGGAAACATGCCGGGAATCGACGTGGCCATGGCCCAGCGAGCCATTTTCGAATGGGAAATCGAAGGGAACCATGACGCCATTCAAACTCTCATCGAAATCGAGGTGCGGCTTTCGCGGTACGACGAGCACAATGCTCGGGCTGGTCGCACAACGATCAGCTTCGCGGTCGGCATGTACTATCTGGGTGAAGGGAATTTCACAGAAGCTCGCCTTTGGCTCTCACGATCCGAACGCTTAGCGCGCCAATCGGGGCATACCAGTGCGCTGGTACAGGTGCTTGTCCCACTTGGTGTGACGAAATTACTGATGGGGGAAGGCGAAGGAGCCATCGATCAGATTTCAAAGGGCTTGGCCGAAACTTACAGACTCCAATCAGATCGTCTGGTCCTTCTAGCCATTGACGTTGTTGCGAGCGGGCTCAAAACTATGGGCAAGCCCTCTCATGCCAAATTTCTCCTGACTCAGACGATAAAGTTTAGGAAGCAAAAGGACATTCTTCTCGCCCCAACACACCAAGAGCTGTTCAACAAGTGTCTTTCTGGACTTGAATCTGCCTCCGATCTTTCGATCCCCGAACCAAAATCTTGTCGAGATTTAGTCACGATCACCATGGATGCGATCCGATCTTTAATGGCCATTTGACCGGCCGTGCGACATTTCAGCCTGGCAAATGTACGAGATATTGTCGCAAGTGCTACACAAATTCGCGATTTATGTTCTTTCAGTGATAGAATTCTCGAATATTTTGCACGTTAGTCGCAAAATCTGCACGTTTTTGGAGGGGAAATATGGTCAAGCATCTTTGTGTTCTCGCCGTTGTACTTGGAGTGCCCGTCGTATCGCGTGCGCAATCTTCCTTTGTCAAGGTCGGTGGTGGTCCATCTATATTCGCAAGTCGGGTTTTCGCTGGCTCTGCGGATGGCTCAACTGCCGCATGCGTCAGCTACAGTAGCCAGGCTACTTTCGGATCGGTCTGGACTCAGGCGAACGGCACCACAACTCTGGGGCTGCTGTCTGGAACCACCTATTCGGAACCTCATGGGGTTTCGGCCAACGGATCCGCAATTACGGGAACAGCACTGACGACGGGGGGTGACTATCGAGCATTCCGTTGGACATCATCTGGCGGAATCCAGTCTCTGGCCGCTTTGGCTGGCGACACCAAAACATATGGGCAAGCCATTTCGGGCGATGGCTCTGTGGTGGTTGGGTCCAGCGCATCGTTTGGAGCTCGAGCAGTGCGATGGTTATCAAACGGTACTGCACAAAACCTAGGATTTGTCTCGGGAGGAAATTTCAGCGCAGCCAATGGCGTCTCGGGTGATGGCAGTGTTGTTGTGGGAGAAAGTGGAAACTCTTCGTTCTTCCATGCATTCCGATGGACTTCTGGTGCAGGAATGCAGGACCTTGGAACCCTTCCCGGTGGCACGCTTTCTAGGGCATTCGGGATTTCCGCTGACGGTTCAACCATTTTTGGAGGCTCAAATTCGCCGGTCGGGAATGATCGAGGATTTCGGTGGACTGCGTCTGGTGGAATGGAGAACATTGGCCTTTTAGCCGATGGATTAGGATGCCAGATTTACGGATCGTCGCAGGATGGAAACGCCTTGGTAGGCACATGCTATACCACCTCCGGCCAGAGAGCATTCTTGTGGCAACAAGGCATCGGTATGCGTCCACTGAATTCTGTGCTCATCGAAGCTGGACTGGGATCAGAAATGGCAGGCATTAACCTTGTGGATGCTCGCAGTGTTTCGGTAGTGGGCGGCAAGATGTATATCACATGCAATGGCTCCAACAACTCGGGCCAAGCGCAGGCATTTCTGGCTACGGTCGCTGTCCCCGAACCCACGTCCGTGATTGGTTTTGCGGTTTTGGTCAGTGGAGCCAGCTTGCGGCGAAGGAAGTCAGAGGCCCCAAATCGAGGGAACTTAAACTCGCGCCATTGAGTCGCTGGCAACGCCTGAGATCGTGAGACGGCCGGCTCCCTCGAAGTTGAGGGGGCCACGCCAATAGTCAGGCAGCTCTGGTGAAAGCTTGATCCGCACATCCTCCAAAGAAAGCTCATCAACATTTACCGCATCGATGGCCCATCGGTCGCGCTTTTGAACTCCTTCTGCCGGAGTCATGGCTGGTCGAATGTCGATGTTTCCGCCAACGAGTGGGGTCATGGGAGAAGGTTCTATTGACAGGGTCAATCCGCTGAACTGAACATCCCGGATCAGACCCAGGTCCTCTGCCCACAGAAACACACCGTTCTCGGCATGAGCCTGGATGTTTGAAAACCGAATACGCTCGATCGTTCCTGGCTCAAACGGAACTAAACCATCACCATGTGAGAAGCGTGTCGAGGAGACATGGATCGCTTCGCCGATTCCCCACCAAAGGTTGTCTTGGAGGAACGACTCCACATAGATGTTGCTGAACGAAATGTCCCGCACGTTCCCTCTCATCCGAGCGCACACGTTGATGCCGCGGTTGCAGCGACGGAGGACCAAGTTGCTAAAGGTGCAGCGTTCCACATCGCGCTCGCCCCAGCCTACGCGGATACCGCTTGATTTGGAACTCAGAACGCAGTTCGTGACGACAACGTCGGAGCAGCTCTCGCGCGAAGCCGGTACAGCCGAACCGAAATGGGGTTCAGATTGAATCCCTGTAACGGCGACTGCATCGTCGCCTGCCTCGATGTGGCAATCGCTGATGCGAACGTTGCAACTCCCGTTAATGTGGATTCCATCGTTGTTGGGGATGGGTTCTCGATTGAGTATCTCAACGCCACGGACGGTAACGCCATCGCAATCGGCGAACTGGACTGTCCAGAATGGCGAATTCCGGATAGTGACTGAATCGAGGTTCACCTTTCGGCACCCGGAGAAAATCATGAGATTTCCGGGCCGAACGGGCATGACGCAAGGGCCTTCTTCATGAACTTCCTTGATCGCCAGGTGGTGGGAAACTCCTTGCCGAGTCGCCGCTGGGTCCCACCCGGAGACTCCATGGGTTCGAGTCGGATCAGCAAAGCTCATTCCGTTTCCATCGATCACGCCCTGGCCTGTCATCGAGATCGACTCGCAATCCCGCGCATACATCATGCCGATGAGCGTGCCGTCGTCGCCAAAGCGATACTTTTCGATATCTGGATGGCCTAGAAGCGTCGTTCCGGCGGGAATCTCCATTGCCACGTTCGACCGAAGGCGCAGGCCTGCAATCAGATAGGTGCCGGGACCGAACGTGAGCTTTCCTCCTCCCCCCTGACTCAGCCGATCCACCGCGGATTGGATGGAAGGGGTCGCATCGGCGTTGGGAGAAACATTCTCGATGATAACTTCGGCTCGGGAACTCATAATTGCGTTCTACAATATTAGCGTCGGGCATGGGGTGCCCATCGGGAAATCGCTGATGAATGACACGTTGGAACAGGCACTTACGGCGAAACAAGCTTCGCGTGAGTATTTACTCAAACACTTTGCTGGAATGGATGGAGAGCAGTGGCATTTCAAGCCGTTTGCTGAATGTAAGTCGCCATTCGAAACCTTGCAGCATTTGGTCATCGATGACCTCTCGGCGATCGAATCGCTGAAGACTGGATCAGAGCCAGACTACGAGTCTTACAAACCCTTGGTAGGTTCTGTCGATGATCTTCTAGGTGCTCTCAAGGCATCCCACGAACAACTTTTGGCTGTAATTGCCAACCGATATCCTAACCCGGAGGAAGGCACTCCAATTTGCATCTGGGGAACTCAGTATCCGTTTCGATCTGGAGTGGCCTGGCTGTCCTCCGAAGACTGCTATCACGCCGGACAAATAGCCTACATTCGCATGGCGAACGACCCAAGTTGGGACTACTACCAAGCCATCTACGGAATGTCTTTCACCGATGTGATTGGGTCGGAACACCAAAGAATCAACCCGTAAGAGAATTCTGGATGGATGATTTGCGCCTGCGCAGGACGACCCCCGCAAGTCCCATCGCAAGAGCCGCAGTCGAAACTGGTTCGGGCACTGCCAAAAAGCCTGTTCCCGCTCCGGTCACCCCAGTCACGGTGGCCTGGGATGTAAATGCCCCAGTCGTATGGTTCAGGAGGCCGATTTTCATGGTGCTCGATGACGAGTCTTGGCGAAGGGCGGCATAGAGGCTCCCCCCGTAGAACTCAATTCCATTGTTGGAGAACCCAGGGCTGGTGCTCCCTACGACTGAGGATCCTCCTGAGGGAGTCCACCGGTAAAGTCGGTTATTTGTGGAATCCGTAAAGTAGAAGAGACTGTCGGTTGAGCTATACGCCAAACCTCCACATCCAGCTACGTTTACCCCTGTACTGTAACTTTGAACGCTGTTCCCAGTAAGTGGGTCAAAGCGAAAAATGGTGATGGGAGCCTGGGAATCTTCCACTCCCCACATCTGTCCCTCTGCAAAGACGAGTGATCCAATTCCGTGGTTCAACGATCCGATCGGTGTGAGTGTGGCTGCGCCAAATGGATTGTTGAGTTTGTAGATTTGGTAACGCGAATTGGTGGCTGTCGTGGCACACGCGATGATGTCACCTTCGGATGCACCCGGTAGGCTAATGCCAGCTGGGAGCACCGTGAGTGATTGGATGCCTGCAGAAAGCGTGGCAGATGAGTAGACGTTGCCGTCCGAATCAGCACGGAAGAGCTTTGCGCCATCGGTTGCGAGAAACATGACTCCGTGCGAAAAGCACACAGATGTGGCGACGCTGCTGACGAACGATGTTGTACGAAGAAAACGCCTCATAGAACCCTCAAGAAGGACATTCTACTACCGTTTTAAGCAGAAATATGATGAAACTTTGGAGAGTAAATGGCATCCCAATATTTCTGTCAGGGATGTTGGCTCACCTTGGTAGCTGGCGAGTGTGTGCATTTAAGGGAGAGTTGGTGCAGACGAGGAAGCGAAAAAGCCTTGACTCACCGCCTATCCTGAAAGTCGGCACGCCACCGATGGATCATGCGAGTCCACACGCTATGTGGCATTATGCGCCCTGGTATGGTTTTGACATGAGTCGGCGCAGGAAGCTCTCAACTCCAGGTTATTGCATTGTCGCTCTGGCTCTCGCAAATGGTTTAGCCATGGCCCGATTGCAAAATCCGCAGGAACTCACCGACGAGCAGCGTTCGGCGCAAAAGCAAAACACCAATCCTTTGATCTCTTCCAAGCTGCGGCTCAGTGAAGCCGATTTGAAGTGGTGGCGAGAGGCTCGTGTGGGCATGTTCATTCACTGGGGGCTGTACGCGATTCCGGGCGAAGGCGAGTGGGCGATGCACAACAAAAAGATCCCTGCTGACCAGTACGCCAAGCTTGCTGCACAGTTCAAGGCTTCCAAATTCGATGCGAAGCAATGGGTGGAAGTAGCGAAGTCTGGCCACATGAAGTACATGGTATTGACCGCGCGGCACCATGATGGTTTTGCGTTGTGGGACAGTCCTTCGAGTTTCCAGAACTTCACCTCGATGACCTCGGCTGCTCACCGCGACTTCGTGAAGGAGTACGCAGACGCAGCACGAAAGGCAGGGATGAAAGTCGGGATCTACTACTCGCCGATGGACTGGCGTTTCCCCGGCTATTTCAAGCCACATGAGTTGGCCGAAAACGCGCAGTTGATGAAGGCGCAGTGCTACGGCCAAGTTCGTGAGCTTATGACGAATTACGGCAAAATCGATATCCTTTGGTACGACGGCGGTTGGCTGGCCCATCAGGGAACGGATGCCGATGCTGCCTGGCTGTGGGACCCAATCCGGCTCAACACGATGGTGCGGAAACTTCAGCCAAAGGCTGTGATTAGCCCGCGTTCAGGATGGGAAGGAGACTTTTCAGCGGAAGAGGGAAGTTTTGAGAGTACCGGACCGATCCGTACTTCTCCTTGGGAAAAGTGCTTCAGCCTGGGCGCAAGTTGGGGATATACGAAGGATTCCTCAACCATGCCACTGTCCTCCGTTCTCCGATGCCTGGTCAGTGCAGTGGTCCGGGACGGGAACGTCCTGATCAATGTCGGGCCAGATCCTGACGGAGCCATCCCGCCAGGTCAAGCGAGTCGCATCGCCGAGTTGGGTCGTTGGTTCGACCGATCCGGGAGCAGTGTTTTTGGCACTCGAGGCGGACCCATTCAGCCGATTGATGGTGTGTGCGGGACGACCTACCGGGGTGACCTTGTCTACGTTCATCTTTTGGACTGGGACGGGAAGAAAATCCAGCTGCCAGCAATGCCGAGCAAGGTCATCGCTAAGCGGGTGTTAACGGGAGGAGACGTAAAAGTAGATGCGGACCAGCACCATACTTGGATCTTTTCGAATCGGGACACAGCTTGGCCGACCGATACCATTGTCGAACTGCGACTAGCCGAGCCCGTGGCCGTGCAGCCGGACCTTAAGCGTTAGCGAAAAATCGTACATCGTTGGATGGGTTCAGCGAACAGAAGTACGTGTTTGGTGACTGAACTTAGTTTTGGGAGGCGGCTATTTTAAGCCACGGTTCGATTGCGGAACGAATCCGGGAGACGACATCGTCTGGGGCAAGCAGGACCGGTCCTGGGGATTCATCATGCCAAACAAGTCCCATCCCACCTTCGACCCTTTCGAGCCGAGACAGATCATTGAAGCCGTATTCAGCAAACGCACAATCGAACAGCCCGCGACGATCTAGGAACTCAAGTGTCCCGCGCTCGAAGCCGATGACCACGCGGTAGAGTGAACGGACCTCTGTGATGGCAAGGATAGCTGCCGATAGCAATGCACCGCCAAGCACAATTGCAGACACTGTCCCCAAGGCAGATTTGGAATTGAGGGCGTATACCGTTGCTGCAATCCAAAGGGGTGCCATCCCGATGGTTATGCAGCGGAACACCTTAGAGTTTGGCCTTGCTTCGAACACGGCGACATTGGTATTGAATTCCCGCAGTGTCACTGTCATCCGGTCCACACCACCATTCTGCACAGATTCAAGTCTATGGGAATAGACAGGAGCGGCTGACGATCAGATCACTGAAGCGCGTCCATTGCATTTCTTGACTGAAGGCGTTCTGCACGTGTCGGAGAAAGACAACTCCGACAGCTCGAAATTCGGCGGTAAAGTGAGCTTGTGCCAGTTCGAGAAGATGGTTGAGGGTCCCTCTGCCCTTTCGCCAAAGTTTGGTCTGATCGCCCAACGTGGCCCCTATGCAATTGCTTTGGCCAATTCGGTGACCAATGGTTCCACAATAGTAACCAAGACCAATAATGGACCAGGACAGGTATCCGCGAGAGTACGCTCATCTGGTGAGGGATGCGCTCGTCGCAGCTCTCCCCTGGGTACGCGATTGCATCGCCGTGAACCCTGAAGTAGGAAACTTCATAACTGAACTGAAGATTGAAATTCCGCCCGTTCATCCGGAAATCGATGATCCGCTTGTTATTGAAACATCACACGACCCACTAGGCAGGTGGGCTCCTGAGATCGAGCTTTACTGGTCACTATGGAACATCGACCTTGTACAGATCGAAACGGATCCAGCGGTACATCTCGCTGCAACTGTAGGATCATTGAAGGGCTTTCTGGCGGAAGAGAGCGCCGGTTATAAGGCATGGTCCGAAGGCAAGCTCACATGCGGCGGGTCCGTTGTTCCCGCATCCGAAGAGCCCTTTCCCCTTTGTAAGGCTGACAAGATCGTAGTCCGGTCGTGGAGAGGCACCTTCGATAGAGAATTGTTCGGCTCTTGGCCCGGATGGCCTGAGGACCCCAACGACCCATTCTACAAAACGCAGTAGGGTTAAGAGAATGCCTCGATTCCCACGCAAGCAAAGCTACGCACACATGCCGATTTCCCAGTTGTGGCATGCCCGATCGTATTACCGCCATCCACAGCATCTTTACTGGAATTGAATGCCCCAAAACTATAGGCGGTAGAGGACTGATGTATAGTGCTTTTTATGCGGCATCTTCAATTTTTCTGTCTGTTGACGGCATGCGGTATAGCTCACGCGCAGAGCGTCGGTCCGTCCCCTTATCTCAAGGCAGCTGATAGCCCTTGGAACAGCTTGACTTGGAGTTACCACTACCTGGAAGACTTTGAGGATGGCCTTCTCAACGTTCCGGGAGTCACAAAAGATCAGGGAAATGTTTATGGTCCTGCCTTCAATACGGACTCTGTGGATGCAGATGATGGGACTATCGACGGGTTTGGCATCGATGGCCACAGCTTTTTCCATGTTAGCGGTCCCGAGGGCATTACGTTCACCTTTGATGCGGGAATTTTGGGCTCACTCCCGACACGCGCCGGCCTGGTCTGGACCGATGGAACCGATGACATCACCTTTGAAGCTTGGGATCAGAATGGCGTATCCCTAGGCAAGGTGAACGGATACCACGCTGATGGCAGTACTTTGGGAACGACGGGCGATGATCGTTTTTACGGTTGGGTTAACGCCGACGGCATTTCCAAGATGAAGATCACCAACTCTGGCGGAGGAATCGAAGTCGATCACCTGCAGTATGGAATTTCAACCGTGCCGGAACCGTTCTCGGCTTCAGTGCTGTGCGCAGGCATGATCGGGTTACTGCGGCGCAAGCGTATTGGGGCTCGGTAAGAAAACGGGATTGTTCTCCTGAGTGATTGCGGAGCACTGAGAGTTAATAGGACTTCAACCCCCTTAGTCCGGCTCTTTTGTCTTGTTGAAACGCTCGCCCGAAATGGATCTCAATCGGAACCCCAAGGTCGGGGTTCCGCGGCAATCAAGTCTGCCAAGTTCTCGGTACCACTCACCTCAGGGTGCATCGAAATACCAAAAGTACAGCACGACAAATACCCTCTTTGGGCGTGAGTGGAGTTGGTTAACTCTAGTCCGAAAATACTCGGTCTTCGGCAGACAAGGAATTTGTCAACGCGAAAGTTTGTTCACTGCAATGGACAAGCTTCAAATGGAATTTCCGCACAAAGAGGAAAATTGCCTCAATGGCCCCCTCATCTTCAGCATCATATCAGGGGTCACACTTCTTGGCTGTCTTACTTTTCAGTGGGATATTGTCGATGCAGTTACCCCGTTTTTAGCTTTGCCGGTTATTGGGCTGGCGTATCTGATAGCAATTATCGGCGCACTCGTGGCAGGAATACACGCGGTTCGGATGAGTGGAAAAGGAGGCTCAGCCTTCGCACCGCTATCGGTTTCGATGGGTACATTCCTCCTAGTTCTCATAATTCCTTTCACCTATCTTTGGATATCGGCTAATTTCCATATGAAAAAGGGGTTTCGAGAACAGGTTGTATCCGCGGTCCAGTCTGGAATCATCAAGCCCAATGTTTCTCACAATTCCAGCTTGATAGCTCTTCCAAGTGGGGCACATCTATCAAGCGGAGGTGACGAAATAGTCGTTGAGGGAGCATCAGGGAAGCAATTCGTGTTCTTCTTCACCTACAGAGGGATCCTAGACAACTACTCAGGATTTTTGTGGGTACCGGAAGGAAAGAGACCGGAGGGCTTTGCTGACTTTAGTGACCCTGGAACAGAGATCGTCCCTTATGGTGGGCACTGGTACTTTGTCGGCCATAAATAGTCGATACCGTCGTGCCGGGTGAACTAAGTTAGATGAGGATTAAGGGATCTAAACCTCTGACCTCTTCCCTGGCTCTCAGGGCTACACTGTTTCGTATGGAATGAACAAATCGCTTGTTACCGTTGAAATCAAAACAACACCAGATACTGCTAGTGCAAGCGCCGGAAGAATAGGGGAGGCACGGTCGATCCTTGCAGCATGTACCATCCCGGATACCCACCATACGCAAGGGCTCGCGATCATCCCGGAGCTGTAGCAAAGCCAGAAACGAGGGTTGAGCGCGACTCTCCTCTCCCGAAGATATCTCATAATATGCACAGTCAACGTTAGGCCAACCAATCCGGCGCTCGCCACTAGACCGAATGAACTTTGATCCCTTCCGAAAAACAAACTTCCGACAGTGCCCATGAGGCGAAGTGTTTCTATAGCTCTGATCATGGCAATGCACGTATATCGAGGATGAGGATCAGTAACGCCACGCCCAGAGATAAGATTCCGAAGAAGATTGTCACGAGGGCAAAGATGATGAGCTTCATATGCTCTGGAATTCTAAAAAGGTACATTAACCGCAAACTGGGCCTGAAGCAATCAGTGGATTGAGTTGACATGCTGTTGGTCAACATGATGTGTAATCGCGCTAGCCGAACAGCATGGATTCTCTTCAGGCAATGAGAGTTTGGATTTAACCATTTTCCCTAAGCCAGAGCTCTCTCCTTTGCTCCATGTATATTGATCGATTCTTAATATCGTCATTCGTAAAGCAGATGGAGATATCTGCCCATTCGGGCTCTTTTGGACCCCGTAGTTCCTCCATTGTCTTTCCGAAATGGGCCCTGGCAAACGCTTCCGCGCCAAACTGGGTTCCCAAAAGCACGAGATGGATTTCAGCATCCACCAGCCACGAACCTATGGAAAGGTTGCATTTGGATGCATCGGATTCGGCAATATGGACCTGCAGCACAGAAGATCCGTAAGCTTCGTCTCTCTCGATGAGTCGATAGGGCAAAATCAACGAAAAGTCCTTAACGCGCAATCCCTCTTCCACGAGAATCCATCCCTGATCCGGAAGTTGGACACTTATTGGACTCAGCATGTTGTTGTTGCTCATTTTCTGTTTGCCTCCCGAGAATTATGAACGAGGATCAAGTGGGGAGGAAACAGAGACCAAGCTCAACCTCGCGTCGCAATCAAAATCCATGGTTCGGACTCATCGGGCTATGGGATGCTGCGTGTACGAACAGCTTCGTCGCTTGAAGTGCTCGACGATTCGGTACGGTCCTCGAGATTTACCGTCGGACCCGGTATGACCAAAGAGAGCTTCGGTGGTGATTAGGTGATTTGAACCTCTGGGTGATCCTTTGATGTAGATACTTTCAGCTTGCAAGTGTCCAGCCGGTTATAGGGTTTCGTTGGGAGGCCTATACCGAATTGCGTTTCTACTTTGCCAAAAGAGCCCAAGAATCAGTGGCCAAGAGTAGAGGAGATAGTAACCGGCTGCCTCAATCGCAATCTTTCCCATCAGATGAGGAGGAGTTAGTGACCAACTTGTCTCTCCGGGATAGATGATCGATTGCACGGATACCATCAATACACCGGCGAAGACCCAAGGCAAGAACCTCTTCATAGTTTGACTCTTTCTATTGGATATTGCGAATCCAACGCTGGTAATGATCGCCAAACTAGTGAAGAGAATCCAAGATTCTCTCATATGGTCTGCCCAAAATTGGACGATCTGCATATGCGAAGTAGGAGTGGCATGTTCCCAGTCGGGGCGTGGCCACTGGAGTCGGCAATAGACACATATTGAAAAGAACGTTGCGTAAGTCCAATCACGTATTGAAAGTCGATCACGTTGCTTCATCAATTCACTCTATCCATGGTGGTCGGCAGCACGTACTCCCTCGGCCTGCAAGTTCTCTTAAAGACGTGATTCAGACGAAAATTCTCCCCAGCCGAAGTGCTCACTTTGCGGTCCTCGCCAACTCTCACTGCAAATCAACTCCGTGTAAAAATTAGTAATATGTTCGCAGATACCAAACTGAAGCCCTAATAACCAATTACAGGCTCGCTTGCGAGTAGTAATGTGTGCAACTCGTCACCTTCCCACGTTCTAGCTTAATGTTCATCGTAATTCCTCCAGGATACAGAACATTGAGAAATCTAGCATCGTCCACAAATACGGAATATCTCTTTTGAGAGCCCAGAGAGTTATCTACGAGCCGATAGTCGCTAAACTTGTTGCGTAGGGCCATTTTTAGGCTAGCCTCGTCAAAAGATTCAGCAACTACAAGTGAGCAAAACTCGGCGGCAGAGTTTCTTGTGGCATTGTTAATGTCGTTCACGATAAGCTGCCAAACAACACCAATCGCGGTGCAAGTCCAAAATGCGTAAAGGGCTATTTTTCGTTTCGTCTCAGCAGTCATTGACAAATACCCTAATCCGATGGTTCCAAAAACCTGGATAAATCAAAGATTTTATACCCTTTGCTGCACAAGCGGGCATCCCGGAGTGCACCTGAAAGCGAGCTGACGGGATGAAAAATGGAGTTTGGTGGAGATTAGGGGATTCGAACCCCTGACCTCTTCCATGCCATGGAAGCGCTCTCCCAACTGAGCTAAATCCCCACTCGGAACCAGGAGTATACACGCGCGGCACCCGGCGCGGCAACCGGACCCTCACTCCACGGTGCGCGTGGGTAGGTCTGGATGCAGCAACAACCTCTGACCATCCGCAGATGAGCAAAAGCGAACCCAGTAGTACGTTACAGAGCATCCGTCGTTGCTCCCTCCGACAATCAGGCGCAATCGAAGCCGATAGATGGCGGGATCGAGGTTCGCGCCCAAATCGATGAAGACGCAGCCAGCCGCTTGCGTGGTAGTGGACCGAAATCCTTTCACGGGCTCAAGCTTTGCGTTTAGCACATCGATATCCAGGTGTGCGTAGCCATTCACCTCCGGAACAGAGGCGATCAGGAACGGAAAGCGTCCGATATCAACCATGATGTCCCGTGTCACTCCGCTCCACTGGTACTGGTAGGGCCAGTCCGCGGGCACTTTGTTCAGGCTCAGTTTGAGCCTCCCCGGTTTCGGCAGTGTAACGTTTGCCTGGTTGATGATTCCCAGCGGATGCCACAACGACTCATAGAAGAACTCGTCGCTCCAGCCTGCTTGTATCTGAGCGGTCGGGGTGCCCGGCCGCGTCGCGCTTCCAACGGTGAGCAAGCCCACGGCAACTCCCCACGCCAAGAACAATCGCATGTCTCCAAGTTACCGAGTTTCTGGTGGGGTAATACCGCGATATGTTTTCGCTCGTTGTTGCAGGTCTGGTCGAATCGTCAACTCCGCAGATCGATCCTGCCCACATGATCTGGTTCCGGGATCCTGCTTCGCACTTCACGCAGAGCTGCCCGATGGGTAACGGCCGGCTGGGGGCAATGGACTTTGGGGGAACCGAAAGCGAACGCATCGTCCTTAACGAATCCACGATGTGGTCCGGCTCACCCCAAGATGCCGACCGTAAGGACGCGTACAAGGTCCTTCCCAAGCTTAGGCAACTGCTCGTGGAAGGCAAGAACCAAGAAGCCCAATCGCTCCTCCAAAAGGAGTTCATCTGTGCTGGCGCTGGGTCCGGATTCGGGGGCGGAAAGGATGTCCCCTATGGCTGCTATCAGGTGTTCGGCAATCTCGAAATCGAACTCCCCAAAGGGCCGGTCGAAGGCTATCGTCGCGTGCTGGATCTCGACAAAGCCATCACGACGATCGACTATCGCCAGGGTAACGCATCGATTCGACGCGAGACTTTCGTGTCCCATCCTTCACAGGCTGTCATTTGGCGAATCACCAGCACCAAAAAGAAGAGCCTCACATTCGGAGTGAAGCTCTCTCGGCCAGAGCGAGCAAGCGTTTCGGTCGATGGAACCGATTTGGTTATGAGAGGTGCGCTTGCCAGTGGCCTGCCTGAGAAGGATGGAGTTCGGTTCGAGGGGAGGCTGCGCGCAGTCACCCCGGACGGAACGGTGACGGCAGCAAATGGCTCGATTCAAATTGCCGATGCGAGTTCAGTCACGCTGGTGTTCTCCGCAGGGACCAGCATGACGGACCCAGATTTTGCGCGTCATGCCATGGAACGAGTCAACTCAGCCGCAACCCAGTCGTACACGAATCTCAAGAGTGCGCATATCAAAGACCATCAGCGGTTCTATCGGCGATCCAAACTGATGCTTCCGCACGGCGAGCCCAGCAAACTCCCAACGCCCGATCGACTGCTTGCGGTCGCCAAGGGAACCCCCGATCCGTCGCTCGATGCACTTCTGTTCCACTTCGGCAGATATTTGCTGATCGGCAGTTCTCGGCCGGATAGCCCGCTCCCCGCGAATCTCCAGGGCCTCTGGGCAGAAGAGATCCAGACTCCTTGGAATGGTGATTTTCACCTCAACATCAACATCCAGATGAACTACTGGCTGGCGGAAACCACACAGCTGCAAGATTGCGCGGTCCCCCTTTTGGAGTACATCAAGCGGTTGCCTGCAAATGGGGCCAAAACCGCCAAGGCGTACTACGGCGCCAACGGGTGGGTAGCGCATGTCATCAGCAATCCGTGGAATTTCACTTCGCCCGGTGAGGGAGCCGATTGGGGCTCGACGTGTACAGGCGGTGGTTGGCTCTGCGAGCATTTGTGGGAGCACTACGCATTCAGCAAGGATCAGAAATACCTGGCCACGGTGTATCCAGTTTTGAAAGGTGCAAGTGAGTTCTTCCTGGATATGTTGATCCGTGAGCCCAAACATGGCTGGTTGGTAACGGCGCCATCCAATTCGCCGGAGAACGGATTCAAACTCGGCGATTCCGGGTGGATCAGCACCGTGATGGGCCCGACGATCGACCAGCAGATAGTCCGCGAGCTTTTTGGAAACACCATCGAAGCCAGTCAGATTCTGGGCTTGGATGCGAATCTCCGCGCCAAGCTCCTCCGAGCAAAGAGTGAACTCGCTCCACACCAGATTGGGCCGGATGGGCGTCTCCAAGAGTGGCTGGAGCCGTACGAAGAAGCTGAGCCCCACCATCGCCATGTGTCGCACATGTAT
The DNA here is from genome assembly GCA_018268255.1 of Armatimonadota bacterium. Lineage (GTDB taxonomy): Bacteria > Armatimonadota > Fimbriimonadia > Fimbriimonadales > Fimbriimonadaceae > UBA2391. Next base: position 263,218 of record JAFDWX010000003.1, read on the forward strand.
GGCCTGCATCCAAGCAACCAGATTTCGGTCGAGAAGACGCCTGATCTCGCGGAAGCCGCCCGGAAATCGCTAGAGGCTAGGGGTGATGATGGTACCGGCTGGTCGTTGGCGTGGAAGGTCTGCTTCTGGGCGCGGCTTCACGATGGAGATCGCGCTCTCAAGCTACTCCGCATGTTCTCCCGCCCCACGGGCAAGCAAGGATACAACTACAGCAACGGCGGAGGGGTTTACACGAACCTGTTTTGCGCCCATCCTCCCTTCCAGATCGATGGAAACTTCGGAGTAAGCGCTGGTATTGCCGAAATGCTCATGCAGAGCCAAGATGGCGATATCAAACTTCTGCCAGCCTTGCCCAAAGCGTGGAGCTCATCCGGTTCTGTAACTGGTCTGCGCGCACGCGGAAACAAACTCGTCGACATCACGTGGAAGGACGGCAAGATTGTTCAGAAGAAGATCCGATCAGCTACCTGAGCCCGGCTGGCATCCATTCCTGATATTCCGAAACGGCTGCCTCCGCTGATCGCGAACAACCCACGCCCCACATGCGGCAGTAGGGTCCCAAGTCGCGCTGGATCAGCTGAGACATGTCCTTGAGGAAGGCGTCTTTGCGCTGCTGTTCGTTACGTGGACGGTCCGATGCGGGCTTGGCTGCCATTTTGGTGAAGAAGGTCGTAATGGGCTTGAATCCGAACTCCTTCTGGATCATGGTCCAAAACGTGAGTCCGTACCATGGGTCCAAGTTGTAGTAGGATTTGGCTCCCGGATTGGCTTTGACGGCTGCCAGGCGTGCCTCGACTTCATTCGGAGCCATCGCGCCATGACCTCCCAGGTCGCCATTGAAATGGGCGCAGGCGAACAGAGAGTACAGGTTGTTGGTCGTCTCGCCCCATCCATCCCAAGTCCACTCGCCAAGTTGGAAGTTGTGCCCAACTTCGTGATAAAAGCCCCACATTTCTCCACCGGATTTGCCGCGAAGCACTTTGATATCGACAAACCTTTGCGCTACATCATCGTGGGTCATGATGGGGTACCCCGAGTGCATATAACCGGCTGATATCTCTCGATCTGCCTGGTAGCGCTGGTCAGTCGAACCGACAGGCACGCCGTAGAATTGCTCGCACTGGGCAACCACTTCGTCGAAGTATTCGGCAATTGCTTTGGGATCGTCGAGGGTTTTCAACACTGAACTCGGGACGCTGATCGCACAATGGTCACCGACAATCTCCCCCCACGGTGCCCCAGCAGACCGTTTTCTTTTCCATTCATCGTCGGTGGTGCGACACAGGAAATAGACAGGCGCCTGAACCGTTCCGCTCAGCGTGATGTTCACTTTATCGAGTGGCTGATCGCAGCAGACATAGATCAGGCCACCGAATGGGTTAGCGGCGACGGCTTTGCCCGCCTTAAAACCGATAGCCGAGGAAATGCTCGGAAACCGCGGCCAAGTTTCATTGCCCCATAACTCGTCCGTGTGTCCTCCGATCCGCAGAACCAGCTTTTCCGAACCGGATCCAGCGACCTGAGCCGAAACGACCTCCCCCGGAGCAGCGTATCGCCCGGTGGACCACCAGTATCGAGTTCCACCACCAATCGAAACGGTAACAGACTCCCTCTTGGCGTTGGTATCGACGGAGCCGGGAAAGTCTGCCGCGGCCGGGTGCGCCGTCACCTTCTCCGGAGGAAGTTCCCTCCACATTTGATCGTAGAATGTGGCTGCAAGTTGGCCTCGATAGTCGGTCGACAGCACCGGATGCGCCAGAGTGGGTACCGAGGTGCCGGTGAGCTCAGACGCGGCTTTCTTTAGATCGATGGTGAACTGCGACTTCTCCTGCCCGTCGGCAAGCATCGCTCGCAGGGAACAGGCCAGCGCTTGGGCTTGAGTTCGGTCTAGCTTTGCATCCGACTTGAGTTCCGCAAATGCCTTTCCAGCATGATTCTCAGATATCGCGGGAGCGATAGACATCGTGCCGTTAGAGTCGTCGAGATACCCATCGGCAAATGCCAGACCCATCGGGGCGAGCAGTTTTTGAGAGCTCAGATCGCGCCGAATCGATTTGCCCGGATTAAGTTGAAGCCAACCCCAGGGTGTGTCCATCACCAACAGGCCGCCACCCGACTTAACAAAATCGGTCAGGCGGGCAATGCCGTTTGGTAATGCATCGACAACTCCGCTGTGAACGACGAAGCCTCCGCAAGAGAAGACCGCTTGATCGAACTCGCTTACCGGAACATTGAGGAATTCTGGATGACCGGCTGGCGCACCACCGCCAAGGAATCCAAGCGGCTTACCCGAGCGAAGCCATTGAGTCAATCCACTGATAAGGGCGTGCTCAAGGTTCTGACTGAAAACGGCACCATGCCCAATTGCCGCTGCACGGCCTTTGCCATACTGGGCCGCAACAATTGTCGGGCTGGTGGAACCCCCGGATGATGACACCCCCAGCACGACTGCTTGCTGACCGAAAGCCATGACCCGCCCGACGGTCGCGCCTCCGACTTTTAGTTGAGAAACTGGACTCGCGGCAATCTTCTGTAGGTCCGACAAAGAAGGCGTCGGACTCGTCTGAAGCAACATTGTCAGGGTGGGCAGCAGAGCAGAGATCATCTGGCCTCCATTATAGGTTCATTGCGAATAAACCTGTGGCTTTCCCAAGATCGCCAATTGCGGTACCTTTGTGTTCCTCGGCACAACTTCTATCAGGTCTACCCATGATTGAATTCAAATCTGTTCCTTCAGCGGATACCCAACGTGGATTCCGGTTCTGGTTTCTGCTACTTGCGCTTGTCTTGATGGTGCTTTTGGGAAGGTCAGCTTCCGCCCAGGACCCGCTCGAGGACAAGCGCATGGCCCGAATCCTTGAGATAGCCGCCACCCTTCCTGATCCAAGTAAAGATGCTGTTGCCTTAACTCAAGAAGCGGCCCAGCTGTGCGGATTTGTTGTGTGGGATGAATCGAAAAACGTTGTGGCCGAGCCGGTTGGGAAGCCGCGCTATGGCTTGGGTATCACAACCGCCGAAATCAAAGCGTTCGCGTCGATGTATCGATCAGGCCATTCTGTAAAGCTTGGTGATTTTGTCGCCGGTCTGGATGTGCTGTTTCACGACGCCGGGGGGCAAGGGAACTTGTTGCCGATGATCCAGCCTTGGCTTCAATTGGGAAGCATTCGAGAAGACCCCTCCCGACGCGCGCTTTCGGCCTTCCTCTTGGGCCTAGCCGGCAACCACGACGAATCATCGGATGGAAACTTTACGGGTGACTCAAGCATCGATCCCATACAAGCGCTCTTTATTGCCCGAGTTGTGAGCGAAGACATGGCGATGCCGATCCGCCAACAAGCTGCAAAACTGGCACCGCAAGCCATCAGCGAGAACTTCACCCTAGCGTCTCAACCCAAGTTTGAACTCCCTGGCTGGGCCGAAGACGCATACACAGGCACGGTGAATGCGGTTGTAGATGCGATGACGGCAGTGAAGTTTGAGAGCTTTAACAAGGCAGCCGGCAAGTTTAACGCCATGGCCTCCATTGTCAAGTTCATCTCCACATATGTGTTTCTTGGATCAGAACTTAAGGTGGAGGAACCCGGTCAACCATTGGTTCGAACCAAAGACACGTCTCCTGGTGAAAGGCGGACCTTGGTCGCAAGATTCTTTATCGATGGCTCCAAAGTGACGGATTGGCTTAAGGACAACCGGAAGATTATTGCTCTTGCTGGCTTAGACGCGGATATGCCGAAATCTGGCCCGATTGGAGGTGTCGAGACCGGATGGGAGTTTGGTCAGAGCACCAAGTACAACTCCAAACAACTGATTCAGTACGTTGGGCAGGTCGATATTTCCAAAGTGAAAACGGACGATTCCGGCGTTGCCAAAGTCATTGTGGAGGGCAAGCCGCAACCTCAGAAACTCGACCCAAACAAGGTGCGCCCCACCATGAAAAAGGTGCAGATCAGGGTTACTCCCCAGGTCAAATCCACCGAAATCAAACAAGACTGGGTGGACGCCGTTCTTGGAGCCGCTGGTATTCGGAACGGACCAGGAATCGGGTTCTTAACCCCTGTAATTGAGTGTCTGTATCGAATGAAGTGGGCTGGAGCCAAGGTGATGGACCTCCAGATAAAGGATTGGGTGGCTGCCGAGGCAATTGGTCAAATCTCGATTGAGGTTGAAGGAAAAGGAACGTTCTTTTCGAAAGAACTCAATCTTGTCCAATCTATGAGCCACCGGCTGGAGATATCGGATGCTGTGATGGAGCAAAGGGGCGGAGATGTAAACAAGATGCCAGAAATCCCAGAGAGCGTTCTGGCAAAGCTTCCTCCTGAACAGAGGAAAGCATATGAGGAATCCATCAAGCAGCTGAAGCAACTGCGTTCGAAACTTTCTTTCACCATTACCAGCCCAGCTACGGTGGCCTATTTGGTCAATGATCGGACAACGCGGTCTGGGCTAACTGGAGAGTGCATTGTGGCTTCCTTCGATGCCAGAGAGACTTGGAATGCTCAAGCCAACTATATCGAGCCAAACAAGCCTCCCAAAACATATATTCAGGTTCAGATTGATGTCGACAAAGACGCCAAGAAGGCTTCGATGGCCATAGTTGCCAACGCCTTCGGAAAGTACGAGAGCTATTTCCACGAGAGCGACAAACCCGCCGTCAATCGCAGTGAAGAAAAACTCATCGGCATTTTCGACCGGTGTGATGACTTACCCGATAACTGGGTGGTTGACCTGAAAACTACCTTGAGTACAGACGGTGACCGCGAGGACTATTACGGCGTCGGCTCTTATCCGTACAAGTTCGGAAAATTCACAGGAGTCATAAGAATCGCATTCTCGATAACGCGTAAGATCAAGAAATGACAAGGCGTGACTTCCTGGCTGCTGCAGCATCCGTTGCGGCTTTTCGGGATGACACCTTGGCGCGAATAGCCCTGATCACTAAGGAAGAGCCAGACCCGGAGGATGACCGGTTTTGGCTCGAACTCCGGGACTCGTTCTATATCGATCCCACCTTGATCGCATTGAATAACGTCGGACTTGGGCCGCCCCCCAAGGCGGTATTGGCAGCCCAAGAAAGAGAGCATCGACGCGCGGCAAGCGATCCCAGCTATCACATATGGCGCAAGCAAGATCGGGAGCTTGACCCAGTTCGAAAGGATCTGGGGCATCTGTTGGGAGCTACAGAAGGCGAGCTTGCGCTGACCCAGAACGCAACCTACGGACTTCAAACGGTGATTCTGGGAATGTCCATGGAACGGGGAGACGAAATTCTCACCACAACCCACGATTACCCAAGAGCAATTACTGCGATTCGCCAACGGGAACGGCGAGATGGGATTAAACCTGTGATCGTTCCCCTAACCGGGGGGCCGCCGCTTTCGGCTGAGACCATCTTAGAGCGCGTGATGGCAAAGGTCACGAGGAAGACCAAACTTGTTTGTCTATGCCACGTCACCTATCTGGTCGGGCAAATTATTCCGCTGGCTGCCATTGGTGCCGAACTTGAGAAGCTCAACATTCCCATGCTTTGCGATGGTGCCCAATCGATCGGGCTTCTCTCGGATAGTGTCGAGACGCTTAGATCTCCGATATACACAGCCTGCCTGCACAAGTGGATGATGGGTCCGATCGGCACGGGAGTCTTGGTTGTTCAGAGGCCTTGGCTCAAGCGGATCTGGCCGCTGCACCCTGCCGATGAGCAGTTCGACGACTCGATTATCAAGTTTGAGCAGATAGGGTCGCATCCTGCCGCTCCCTTCTTGGCCCTGCGAGAATCGATCGACCTCCATCACCGTTTGGGAGATCAAGGCAAATCGGGCCGACTTCAAGTTCTTCGCTCCTACCTGTGGAAGCAGATTGAAAACCTGCGAGGCATCAAAAACTGGGGCAGCTTGGATCCCAAAGTGTGTCAGCCGTTTCTTACGGTGTCTATTGCCGGAGTTTTGTCGAAGGATCTTGCCGGGTGGCTGCTTTCGAAGCACAACATCCATGTCACCACGGCGGTGATGGCAGATGTCGATGCCATCAGAATTTCTCCCAATGTCTTCACCAAAAAGTCTGAGCTCGATGCTCTGGCTGCGGCACTCAAATACGCCGCTGAGAGCGGCATTTGATCCCGTACCTTGGTAGCTGGACGCCACCGAGGTAAAAGGATCGGTATGGCAAATCTCGACTGGCTGGAGGGCACGTGGATCGGAACTCACGGCGCGGATGAAGTGGAGGAGCAGTGGACTGCAGAACGATACGGCCAGCGCCACGGCTTGTTCCGGTGGTTCCGAAATGGCCAAACGCTCATTTCCGAATGGATGGTGATCGGTGACTTCGATGGGAAAACGGAACTCAGGATTCGGCACATGCGATCCGATGGCGCATCCATCGAGGATCGGGACACCTGCACGCGATTTGCCTTGGAAAGGCTAGAAGACGGTCGGGCGGAGTTTCGTCATTTGGGAGCACAGGGTGGCTCGCTGCTTATTTACGAACGCAAGGACAAGGCCATGACGGTGTGGTTCGAGTCAGAATCTGGAGCCGTTCCCGTGGAGGGTCAGTTTAAATTTCAATTGCGAGAACCTTGATCAGCGCCTCGACGGACGCGTCCACAGTCTCGTGGGCCGTGTCCACTCGGACAGGCTCATGATCCCAGGCGTGATATTCGCGGTTGACCACATCCTGCCAAGTTGGGAGTACAAACCCAGCAAAATCAGAAGTGCGCTCCTCGATCCTGCGCCGATGTTCGTCTAGGTCGCTGCAAACAACTTCGATATCTTGCCAATGTGCATTGCAGCTTTCGGCAACGGCTCTCCATGCCTCGCGCGTGAGTTGGATGGGGTTCACCGAGTCAGCGACAACGTCGGTCCCCAATCTCAAGTTATCGGCTGCCCACTGGTAAGCCAGGCGATAGCCTTTGTCGTACATCGTTTCCCGGCTTAACCCTGCCTGCGTTAGCTGGTGCTCGATCGTATCGATTCGGATGTATGTCGCTCCAATCCGGCTCGCCAAGGCCTTCGCCAACGTGGTTTTTCCTGTGCCTGGCAAACCTGCGAAGATGAAAAGCATGGGGTGCACCATACCGCGTTCCATGCATCGGCGGTTGTGAGATACTGGCATCGTGATCGGTGTCCTCCTCACATCTATAGCCATGCTCAATTCGACTTTGGTTCCCATCGACTTGCGTGTCGAATCCCTCACGAGTCCTCTCGCTCTTCCCACACGCACTCCTCGCTTCAGCTGGAAATATAAGTCCGGAAATGGCGAAGCCAAGAACCTTTTGCAGTCGGGCTATCGGATCTTGGTGGCATCGAGCGAACAGACTCTGCAGAACGATCGGGGAGATCTCTGGGATTCGGGGAAAGTTCAATCGAGTGACCAGTTTGGAATTCGGTATGGAGGCTCCGTCCTCAAATCTCTCACCCAAGGTTGGTGGAAAATCCAGGTCTGGGATGGAGCCGGTAACGCAACGTCATGGACAGCGCCCCAGTCCTTCGGCGTTGGCCTGAACCCCGAAGACTGGAAGGCCGCGTGGATTCACGGGGACAAGCCTGAACCGATCATCGATCCCCTCGAGCACGCCAACTGGATTTGGAAATCTGGAATCGATTGGGAGCACGCACCCGCCGGCGCGGTGGTATTCACCAAGTCGTTCGAGGCCAAGGTGGCCAAGATTTGGCTTACCGTAGACAACCTCTTCGAATTGCGGCTAAATGGCAAGCTCTTGAAAACAACCACGGATACGGAGGGTTGGAGGAACATCCAACAAGTTGACCTGACGCCGGAACTCCACGACGGCCCCAATCAATTGGAGATCAAGGCGACCAACTTCACCGAGGGTGCCGCCGGACTGCTTGCCGCGGTGGAACTGACAACTGCCGAAGGACAGAACCAGACGCTCGTGTCGGATGAATCATGGTTGGCCGATGGTGCAGCCTCCAACAAGATTGGGGAAAACGGTCGCAACCCGTGGGGCAAGTTGCGAGTCCAGCGCTTCGTGGTCGCACCTGCCCAGATATTCCAGCGGAAATTTTCGGCAGATAAAAAGCTTGGCAGAGCAACGCTCTATGCAACGGCGCTGGGAATAGCGGATTTCCAAATCAACGGCAAATTAGTCTCCGAAGACCTCTTCACCCCTGGTTGGACGGATTACCGGAAGCGAGTTCAGTACCGAGCTTTTGATGTGACCAATTTGGTCCACAACGGCGAGAACACACTGGGAGCAGTACTCGGACAGGGCTGGTTTTCGGGATACGTTGCGTGGGGAGGTCAGAGGGAGCACTACGGCGATACGCCGATGCTGAAAGCCCAACTCGAACTGGAATTTGAGGACGGCTCAACACAGACCGTGGTCACGGACTCCAGTTGGATGTCGGCCACTGGCCCGATATTGGATGAGCATTTTCTGCACGGCGAAAAATATGATGCAAGGATTCAACCCAATGGTTGGAAAGCAGCCGGAGTAGGGAAATGGGATGCTCCGCTAGAGCCGTTTCAAGGCAACCCGGTGCGGGTGTATCAAGAACTCAAACCCAAGTCGATTACCGCACGCGGTGAAGGCAAGTACATCATCGACTTCGGGCAGAACCTGACGGGTTTTGTTCGGCTCAAACTTAATGAGCCAGCTGGGACGAAGATCTCCATTCGTCACGCAGAGCGGCTGGATTCCGACGGAAACATCTACACCGTGAATTTGCGTATGGCGCAAGCCATCGACACCTATGTTTGCCGCGGAGGTGGAGAAGAAACGTGGAATCCGAGGTTCACCTTCCACGGCTTTCAATACATTGAGATCGAAGGTCTTGATCACGCCCCCAAAGAGTCGGAGTTCACCGCTCTGGCGATCTCTTCGTCGACGCCCGAGGATGGGCATTTGGAAACGAGTGATCCCATGCTCAACCAACTCTTGAGCAATGCTTGGTGGACTCAGAAAATGAACTTTGTGGATGTCCCCACCGACTGCCCACAGAGGGATGAACGACTGGGTTGGACCGGAGATGCCCAGGCTTATGTGCAGACAGCATCCTATTTTTCGGATGTGCAAGCCTTCTTCACCCGATGGCTGATCACCCTCAACGACGACCAACGCGCCGATGGCCAGTTTCCGATGGTCGCGCCTGTGCTGAAAGGTCTTGAAGATGGCGGGGCCGCCTGGGCGGACGCTGGCGTGATCTGCCCGACGACAATTTACGAGATGTATGGCGATCGAGAGGTGCTCGAGCGCTCCTATCCCAACATGAAGCGGTTTATAGAATTCACTCGGACCCGTAACAAGCCAAACTTATTGCCACCGGACAGCTTCCACTGTTTCGGAGATTGGTTAAGCATCAAAGCGGACACTCCCAACGAAGTGATCCATACGGCCTATTTCGCGATGAGCGCTGGCTTGGTGGCCGACGCAGCCGAAATCTTGGGCCATCAGGACGACGCGAAGAAGTACCGCGAGCTCAGGAAGCAGGTGATCGAGGCATTTCGAACGGCTTATGTGAGTGCCGATGGTCGGATCAAGGGAGACACCCAGTGCGGCTACGTTCTGGCCATCGCGTTTGATCTACTCGACGACGCGCGCGCCAAAATGGCGGCCAACCATTTGGTGGAAGACATTGAAAAGCGAGGTTGGCACCTGTCCACCGGCTTTGTGGGAACGCGCGACATTATGTACGTGCTCAACAAAATCGGCCGGGATGATGTGGCATTCAAGCTTCTCCATCAAACCACCTTCCCCAGTTGGCTTTTCCCGATCAAGAACGGTGCGACGAGTATCTGGGAACGATGGGATGGCTGGACGCCGGAAGGAGGATTCCAAGACCCTGGGATGAACTCGTTCGCCCATTACGCATACGGCGCAGTTGCGGGGTGGATGTTCAAAGCGATCGGAGGAATCAGCACCATGGATGCCGGATTCGGTAAGGTGCTCATCGCGCCAAAAATCGACCCATCTTTAAGTTGGGCCAAATGCTCCTATGACTCGGTGAGAGGCTTGATCCGGTGCAATTGGAAAAAGGTGCCGACCGGAATCGAATTGGAGGTGGAAGTGCCTCCGAACGTCGTTGCTGAGGTTCACATCCCGTCCCTTGATGGCAAGGAGCTTGTTAAGTCAGTGGGTTCTGGGACGCATCGGTTCTAGACACGAGCGAACTGCCAACGGATGAGATCCCGTTGGCAGTTCAGTCTTTGTAAGGGTCGAACTCATTCGCGCCTGCCATCGCCACTCCAACTGGGGTCAGAGTGTGGAGAATGCGAATCGTTCCCTCGTGTTGAGCCAGAACGTCTGGCAGTCGCTTGTAGCAATGCGGCGACTCGTCGGTGCCGGCTCCGCGCAAGGTTACGCCCGCATCTTCGACCCATCGCTCCATCATGTGCGGCGTGATCTGGCCCCCGAGTCGCTTGTTTCCCTTACGCTTTCCCGCAGCTTGGGTGCGGCTGAGCACTCGACCCGCACCGTGAACGGTCGAGAACAGAGAGTGCTCTGAGTCCGGGTGATCTACCCCTTCAACGATGACGGAGATGTCGCCCATCGATCCTCCGATGAACCCCTTTTGGCCCGGAAATGCTGGAGTCGCGCCTTTACGCACAACCCAGAGATCTTGCCCTCCGTGGGTTTCCCGCCACGCAAAGTTGTGGTGGTTGTGCACTTCGTCCAAGATTTTCGCTCCCAGAATCCGCGCAACCTTTCCGCAGACCCAGTCTCGGCCAGCATAGGCGTATCTACCCGCCAGCTCCATAAACTGGAGATAGTCGGCTCCCAGATCAGATGATTGGTGGAGGAGCGTCGCCTCTGTATGCATCCCGTCCGGAGCTCCGGACATCTTGAGGAAGTACGAGGCGATGTGATGCCCCAATCCGCGTGAGCCAAAGTGCACACCGATCCAAACCCGATCTTGTTCATCCACAAAGAGATCGACGTAGTGGTTACCGCTTCCGACCGTACCAAGTTGCCCCTGCGCCATTTCTTTCTTCTGGCTCAAGAGGTTGGTGTTCCACAGCACGCTATCGAACAATTCATGGTCCACTTCTTCCTTGTTCTTTCTTCCGATGCCAAAGCTGATTTTGTCCCATACATCATCCATGATCTTATGGATCTTTCTTCGAAGCTCTCTCCCCGGCATGTCGGTTAACACTGCTTTGTTTCCACACGCTATGTCGTATCCGACTCCGCTTGGAGACACATGTTCCAGATACGCGGCAACACCGCCGATCGGCATTGAATAGCCCACATGGTGGTCTGCCATCAATGCGACTTTGTACGCGGTTTTTGCCACTGTTTGAACCTGGCTCAGAGCATCCGATAGAATCGGATCTCCCCAAACCGGGATTCCGTTGACGATTTTCATTGGTTATCCTTTAAATTTGTTTAAACGAAAAAGCCCTGCACAATCTTCATTGCGCAGGGCTTGTTGGATTACAGTTACCTAGTCCATCAAGTATCTAGCGCAATATCGCCCGAGCCGTCTGTGCGACTCAGTATGTTGGCGATACTTTGGCGATAGATACGCATGGTTTTGTTTCTCCCATTTGGGATCAATCCATTATTGCAGAAGTGGCAGGACATTTGTCAAGGTTGGCGGTCCAATAGCCATTTGCGCAAGACACTAGGCTTGTCCGTGTTGAGAAAATCAACCCCTGCCGAAAACTGGACTTTCCAGACAGCTTCGGAATCTGGGGCACCCCAGAATCGGATCCGACGACCCTCTGAGTGAACTTTGCGAACCATGGCCCGAAGGCGGGAGCGTTCCAGTGCAGGCATCGCGCCTGTTCCCACCCAGGAAAAGTGACTACTCCATGATTCACTCACCCACGGCATAAATTCGACCGAGTAACCCTTGCCCAGATCGTCCCATCGGCCGTCTAGCCCAGCAATTTTCCCGCGATCCAACTGGATTGCGTCGATCGGCCGATCTCCGCTGATCACAAATCGGACGGCCGGACGCGTTCCTGACTTTTTCAACTGAGGGAACTTCTTTAGCTCGTTCTTGAGCTCCGCGTACACCTTTTCGCCATCAGCTTTGATATCGATCAGGACCCAAAGGATCTCATCGGATCCTGCGAAGACACGACCGTCGTTCTGGTCGATCCGTTTGGCTAGCGGAGCCAAGTACATATTGACCAAGGTTCTTTCTGGTTTGACCAAGGCCCGATCATGCGCCACAAGGAGTTGCCCGTCGACCAAAAATACGTCTGCCTCCACACTGCAGAAGCCGTTTTCGAGCGCTAATTCAAGTGGTGGTTCTCGGAGATAGTCATTGTGGGAATGCGCACGCGGCAAAACCACGAGGTGCTCTGATAGAGCCAGCGCAAACCACAAAAGCATGACCCCAGAATACCGAGTTGATGAATGAGACCCGGAAGTTCGGCATTAGATAAACTCATGACATGTCAGAAGCCGAGAAGACCGCACAAGAACCCTCCCAGGAGTTCAAATACCCTCTGGATACTGAACGCGAGCCATCTGTCACGCACCATAAGCTTGGGCAGCTGAGCTACACCGCGACCGTGGGGATGCTCCCGCTGAAGAACGAGTTCGGTGAAACGGAGGCCGGAGTCTTTTACATGGCTTACACCAAGGATGGTGTGAAAATTCCCAAAGACCGCCCTCTGATGTTCAGCTTTAACGGCGGACCTGGAAGTGCATCGGTCTGGCTCCATCTCGGCGCAGTAGGCCCCAAGCGAGTTAAGCTTCTGCCAGATGGGTCGATGCCGGAGCCACCCTATGAATTGATCGATAATCCCGAAGGCTGGCTTGAGGACACGGATCTTGTTTTTATTGATCCGGTTGGAACGGGACTGAGTCGTCCTGCGAAAAAAGATGGGGGCAAAAAATACTGGAGCTTGGAAGGCGACGTCGAATCTATTGCCGAGTTCATCCGACTCTATATCACGCGCCACGAACGCTGGTCGTCTCCCCTTTATCTTGTCGGAGAAAGTTACGGCACTACGCGAGCAGCTGGACTCTCTGGAAAGCTGATCAGCCAGGGCATCGCTCTCAAGGGCATTGTCTTGGTGTCATCCATTCTGAACTTCCAGACTGCACGGTTCAATAAGGGGAACGATCTGCCGTTCCAACTCTTTCTGCCCACCTTTGCTGCCACCGCCTGGTACCACAAGCAGCTACCGGGAGATCGGTCGTTGCAGGATGTCGTTCAGGAAGCGACGGAGTTCGCGGGCGGAGATTATATGGTAGCGCTGAGCAAGGGCGATCAACTGCCGGAGAAGGAAAGGGCGAGGATCATCAAGAGGCTCGCCAACCTGACCGGACTCTCCGCTGATTATTTGGAATCTACGGATTTGCGGATCAACATCCACCGATTCTGCAAAGAACTGCTGAGGAAAGAAAAGAGAACAGTCGGTCGCCTGGATAGCCGGTTCAAGGGCATCGACGCAAGCGCTGCGGCAGAGCATCCCGAGCACGATCCATCCAGTTCTTCGATTCTCCCGGTATTTACCGCTGGGATCAACGACTACCTCCGTCGAACGCTGAAATGGGAAACCGACGTGCCGTACTACGTGTTCAACCCAGGCGAGCTTTGGAAAAACTGGACCTACGGCGATAACGGTGCGGGATATCCGGACACGAGTGAGGCGCTGCGTCAAGCCCTTTCCAAGAACCCCCATATGAAGGTATTCGTGGCATCGGGCTACTACGATCTGGCGACACCGTTCTACGCAACAGAGTTCACGTTAGCCCACATGGGGCTAGACCCCACTCTGCGCGAGAACATTTCAGCGGCGTATTACGAAGCCGGGCACATGATGTATATCCACGAGGGCTGCCTTGCACAGCTCAAGAAGGATGTCTCGAAGTTCCTTTCCGGAAGTTAGAAATTCTGGCGAGGTGGGACATACCTTCGGCTATGGGGTCGAGAACCACGCCGGTTCTCGGCTCTTTCAGCCCAAGTCCGAATTGTGTGGACTTTTCTATGGGATCCCAGCCTCCACCCGCGCCGAGGCCTCTGTGATCGGAATTGGCCCATCCATATCCCTCCAATGCCCTTTACTCTGAACGAAATCAGAGTGATTCCATCTTATGGGGGAAAGCCTGCGGAGTATGCCAGCAATTGTATTGGATTGCAGATTAGCCAGCAAATCCTCGTACGATTCGTTCGACATTGCCGTTCGACGTGACTCCGGCGAGGAATTCTGCCACAATTAAAGAGGCACTGAACCTTCGGGGCACGTTTTGTCGTTCTCCGTGGTTGAGGACTTTATCCCTTTCTGTGCGTCTGTATGAGATAGGGTGGTTAGCGTTTAAGCACGCTAGCCAGGAATAGGACAGCGGATTATGCTGAAAGTACATATTAAACGGACGATTATCGTCGGCATCTTGGGGGCGGTCATCGCCTTGCTCTATGGGCTTCTTTCGCCCAAAGTGTATGAGGGCCGCGTTGAGATGCTTCTCAGCGACGAAACTCGTCAAGGCACTCTTTCCACCTCGAACGTGTTCAGCTCCGACGTGCTTTCCATCCTGGAAAAGAACCGGCCGCAAGGTGCCCAAACCGAGCGCCAATTACTCAGTTCGCTGAGCATTTTCTACCAAGCGGTGGCTCGGTACTCTGATGAACAGGGTGATCGCGCCTTGCTCGCCAACTGGAACCAGCTCTATGAGATGTACGACATCGAGACGGCTCGCCAACAGAACAATGCGGCCATCGACGCTGGTGTCGCGCTAATCAAGGTCCGCGCCTACAATCCCAAAGCTGCGGCAGGTATCGCCAACGCTATTCCGGTCGTTTATAACGAGCGACGTCTGCAGAACTCGCGAGAATCCGTGCAGGAGGCACTCAACTACCTCCAGACCAAGATGAGCAATGCCGAACGCGAGCTTAAAGCTGCGGAGACGCGCCTGAAGGACTACAAGTCCGAAACGAGTATCCCGGATATCCCAAAGGCAAAGCAGGATTACACGAATACGCTCACGATTCTCGAACAGAGTCGTCAGCGAACAGCAACTGAATTGGAAGGGGCAAAGGCTGCTGCAGCAACCTCGGCCGCGCAGCTGGCCACTCTGCCCAAATCAGAAGTCACGGGTTCCAGCTCCGGCAAAACCACTGAAGTTCTTGGATACGAGCAGGAGTTGGCGCGGCTTAATGCCGAGCGAGAATCACTGCTAACGGTTTATCTTCCCGATGCCATCCAGGTTAAGCAAAATGAAGAGCGGCTCCGAGCCATTCAGAACAAGCTTGCTGCGGCTAAGAAAAAGAACGCTACGGAAACCAGTGTAACGACCAAGCAGACCACTCCGGTCTATAGCTCGATGCAGAATCTGGCGGAGACTCAAAAGATCCGGGTGCAAGAGCTGGAAAGCCAACTCGCCGAGTACGATCGTCAGATCGCTCAGCAGAAGACCATTGTTGCCGGTCTGCCTGAAAAGGAACTCCAAATGAACGCGCGAGAACGCGAGTACCTCATTTTGGACATGACCTACAAGAATCTCCGAGCGCAGTCGGAGGACCTCAAGACTCGAACCGAAACCGCTTATCGATCTGCACTCGTGTTGAACACGGCGACAGAAGACGACGAGTCTGTTGCGCCGGACATCAAAAAGTTCGCCCTAGTGGGTGGTACCGCTGGCCTTTGTCTCGGAATTCTCCTGAGCTACATTCTTGAGTCGCTCAAACTTCGGATCCAATCTTCGACTCAGCTCACGGCACTCACAGGACTTCCTGTTGTCGCTGCTATCCCGGCGTCGGCAAAGACTGGTGCTAAGGCTTTGCGAGGCATCAACCAGTCCGGCAGCCCGATACCGGAGGCATTCCGATACATGGCCTTCTCGATGGTCACGAATCAAACGAAGACCATGCGGACTCTCATGTTCACGGGTGTCCGTACGGCCATGACCACCTACAGCTCTGCGGCGCAATTTGCGATGGCGGTGGCTGATGGTGGGACGCGAGTACTGCTCGTTGACGGCGACATGCTCAAATCACCGATCTCAAGAGCTCTGGATGCAAGCGGGCGACAAGGATTGAGCGATCTCCTGGCGGCGGAATCGTCGGCACAGGTTCAGGACTACATCATCGAAACGGTGCACCCGAATCTGTCGCTCCTTCCCGGTGGTACCGATCCTTCGATCAAGTTCATGACGAACGCTCCCCAGCCCAAACTGGAAGCGATCCTTCAGGCCTTGAGAATCAGTTGCGATGTGATCGTGTTCGCCGTTCCACCGTGCGACGTCTTGGCGGATGCCTCTTGTTTGGCTCGCCACGTGGATGACGTTTGCCTGGTGGTCTCGGCTGCGCAAACCAACTACCGGGCTGTGCCTCTGGCTCAGGACCTGCTGATGAAGGCTGGAGCCAAGAACATCAGCATCGTCATGGCAGACGCAAGCGCCGACGAGGAGCCGTTTGCAAAGCGAAGCGCATACCTTACGCGAGCTGGTTAGTAACCTTACTCGAACGACCTTGGCCGACCCGAAAGTTTCGGCGATCATCCCGGCGTACAACGCCGAAGCGACGATTGCGGAGGCTATCGAGTCGGCCAAATCACAAACGCACCTTCCCGATGAGATCATCGTGGCAAACGATGGGAGCACGGATCGAACATCTCATATAGCGCGCGAATTTGGAGTCACCGTAATTGACCTACCCAAGGCAAACGGAGCTGTCGCCCGCAACGAAGGAGCACGGGTCGCGAAGGGAGAAGTCCTCTTCTTTTTGGATGCCGACGACTTGTGGATGCCCAAAAAGATCGAGGAGCACCTCGCAATCTACTCATCCCAAACACCGGGTTTGGTGCTCGATCAGACGATCCCGTTCAACAGCAAGGGAGAACTCAGTTGGCGAGGCGGATTGCCCATTGCCGGTCCATTGCGATACAACCGTCTCATCAATCATCGTGCATGGCCAAGCGGAAGCGGATTTAGCGTCCTCAAATCACTCTACTGGGCGGTGGATGGATTCCATCCTAGTTTGATCAAGTTTCAAGATGTGGATTTCTGGATCCGGGTTGCTTCCGCATGGGGATCGTTTTACAGCTTGGGTAAGCCCCTCACTCGATATCGTGTGAATGACAATTCCGTTTCGAAGGGAACTGCCAATCACCTTGAGAACCTAAATACGATGTTCGAAGGATGGCCTTTTGCGACCGATGCAGAAAAGACAAAGATGCGCCGTATTGCAAGCCTTTTGGTGGCAGAGGTTCGTCCTTTCCCAGCGTCCGCTCGGTTTTTGCTGGAGTCCGGCCCCGCAATTGCCGATCGTTTCTTTTGGAAGTGCCTGTTAGGTTCAATAAAGCGTACAATTCACTCGAAGGTTTAAATGGCGACCGTAGCTGACCCCAAATTCCATTCGACTCGGTTAGAAGCCGAAGGTCGGGATCGAATTGCTCCAGCGCACAATGCACTGGTGGCATGGGGCATGGCCAACTGCTTTTTGCTGATGGCCCAGCAGTACCTAACCTTCATCATGACCCCCCTGGGTGCTCAGAAATTCACTTTTGCCAGCATCATGGTTTGGGTCGGCGTCGCTTTGTGGACCAACAAGGCACCGCTTCGGGTTCCGGTCGGATTGGCGTTTATGCTGATCCTCAGTGCCTGGTTTTCATTTACCACGATGTACAACCAGGTGACGATTGCCAGGACCACGGTCTTCAACGGCATGGACCTGCTGCTTTCTGTATATGCGCTTGCCTTTTTCCAAGGATCCATGCTGGTCTGGATCGCACCGCATTCCAGGCGGATCATGGGCATCTCGACCTTGGTGGTCGGCATCGCCTCGTGCCTATTGGCAATTCTCCAGTTTGAGGGCGTTGGGCCCGCGCTCGCCATCTATAAGCGTATCCGGGACGCCGACATGATCCAGCAGGTCGTAGAAGGCGAAATCATCCGCGCGCCGGGATTGCACTCGAACATCGGTAACGTCATTGCTTATGGCCTGATGGGTGCCCTGATGCTTGCTGCGATCTCAAAGTATCGTGCGCTCAAATGGTATGAATTCGCGGGAATCTGCCTATTTCTGCTCTCCACCCTGCTGGTGCAGGTGCGAAACCAGCTGCCGGTCGTCGGGCTCATTTCGATCTGGCTCGCTGTCATTCTGCTCCGCCGGTATCGGCTGGCAGGAGGTGTGGTCGGTGCAGTCATGTTGGCCGCAGTTATCGTCTTCTTCCTTGCGAGGCAAGATCAATTCGGCTACATCTTGAATGCTGGTGCCTCCACGCTGGAGTACCGACAAACGGTCCTCTGGCCGCAGGGGTTCCATATCCTCAGTCAGCGTCCGCTTGTTGGAATCGGCGTGGAGCCGGCGTTCGTGGGATGGACCACTCAAATATTCCCTAATAAGTGGATGGCGGTTGGCCTCATGGACAACGGATGGCTTGTCGCCGGAATTTTTGGCGGTTATCCGGCGATCGCGTTGCTGGGTCTCACCGTTTTTTGTTTCTTGCTCGCGTCCATCCGGTCGTCCAATGAGCCGGCGGAAGACTACTGGCAACTCGCCTTTCGATACGGAATGGTTGCTGTCTCCGTGTTCTTCGCGACCGGTATGTTCTTCGGCACCCTTTGGGGTAACCCCAACTCCGTCAACTTGTTCTTCATCTTGGCGGGACTTTCACTCAACACCAATCCTGACTACCGTAAGGATCTTCCTGGCCTCGCGGGTCAGGTGGTGAACCCAGGCTGGTGGCGACAGAAGGCTCGACGTATCCTGGTTGGGGACATCGAACCCAAAACTCTGTAATTCGGCAAACTAGATTTGTCGTCCACGCTCAAGTCTCGCCCATCCGGGTCCGAAACTATAGGCTGGTACGGTCGAGATTGTATGGCAGTTCTAGCGGAAAATTCTGAGCAGATGCCCATCGGGCAGCCGCAGCCTGTGGCATCCGATGAGAAGATCAAGAAACTTGATTGGATCGATGCTCTGCGAGGACTTGCCGTCCTTGGTGTAATCAACGTCCACTGCCTGCTTTCCACCCATGTCGATGGCGGGAAGGCACCCTGGATGCCCCAGTGGCTCTACAACTTGCTTCATTCAGGCATGTACGGAGTCCAACTGTTCTTCATCGTTTCGGCCTACACGATGTTTCACTCGTACTATGGCCGCAAGGGTGAAGCGCACGCTGCCCGGAACTTCTTCATTCGGCGCTACTTTCGAATCGCGCCGATGTTTTACTTTGGCATCGTGCTTTACCTGGGATTCAATCTCGTGGCGTGGAAGGAACCTCGGCCGATTGAATCCATTCTGCTCACAGCGACGTTCACCCATGGGTTCAGCCCGAGGTGGATCAACGAGGTGGTCGCCGGAGGCTGGTCGATTGCGGTCGAGTTCACGTTCTATCTCCTGGTTCCGTGGTTAGCTCACAAACTCACGTCGTTCCTCAGAGCGGCCGAGTTTCTGACTCTGACCCTTGCCGTTGGGGTGGTGCTGTACGTCCTCGGCGTTCTTGGAATGCAAGGTCGCCTGGGACTCCCGCTCCAGGACTTCACGCAGCAGTATTTTGGCGACGACTTCTTCCTTTACTACTGGCTCCCGAACCAGCTGCCGGTGTTCGCATTCGGCTTTGTACTGTACTTCCTGATGCAGAAACTCCTCCGACAGCCGGAACCAAAATGGTCCAAAGCAATGCTCGTCGCGGGACTGGCCCTCATGGTGATCTTCGGATGTCTTCGGCCAGGAGGCGTTTTAGGGCATCTCCCGTTCGCCGTAGCGTTCTTCCTTTTCAGCATAGGGATGGCGCTAGTGAGACCCAAGATCTTTGTCAATGCCGCAATTCAGAAGATTGGCGTGGACAGTTTTGGAATCTACATCTGGCATTACGCCATTAAGGGTGGCTTCGACCGTGTACTTCCGCGACTGGGATTGGATCACGACTCGCCCTACTACCTCCTAGTGCTGATTCCGCTTGTCATTGGAACCGCGTACATGATGTCGGAATTGACGCGGGTCACTGTGGAAGAGCCAGGGCAGAACTTAGCGCGAAAGCTCATCAAAAAGCTTCAACAAGGTGCAAAACCACAGCCTGCCTGATCTCAGCACTGCGCTAAATGCACCTTATTCCCTCCTGTTGGGATGTGGTCAGGTCCTCGTACTAGCAATAATAGGGAATAGCACCGCTCACTCGCATGGCAAACAACACCGAGTATCCCAAAATCAGCATCGTTACTCCCTCCTACAACCAGGCGGAATTTTTGGAGGAAACGATGTTGTCTGTTTTCAACCAAAAGTATCCCAATCTCGAGTACATCGTCATCGATGGAGGCAGCACCGACGGTTCCGTTGAAATCATCAAGAAATACGAAGATCGACTTGCCTACTGGGTGAGTGAGAAGGATAGTGGCCAGGTCGACGCAATCAATAAGGGGCTGTCCAGAGTCACAGGCGATATCATCGCCTTTCTTAACAGCGATGACGTCTATTTGCCGGGCACCTTTAACATTGTGCTCAACGAGTTTCGGCTGCATCCCGAGGTTAAGTGGATTTCCGCGCCGTCGCTTCGATTCGCAGAAAATGAAGTGATCTCCGAGCTCAAGCACAAGATCAAAGACGACCGAGTGCGATGGCTCACCTACTGCCCACTCGCCCAACCCTCCACTTTTTGGATGCGAGACATTCAGGACAAAGTGGGATTGTTGGATCCAAGCTTCCACTTCTGTTTGGACTACGAATACTGGGTCCGTTTCGTATTCGCCGGTTATTCGGTCCATTTCATCAATCGACCGCTTTCGGCTTATCGGTACCACGGCGAAAGCAAGACCGTGTCCTCCCGCGAGAAATTTTGGGCTGAAGAGGATCGTCTTCGGGCAAAGTACGAAGGTCAACTCACTGCGGTCGAAAAGTCCATTCTCAAGCGAAAGGTTGCCAAGAAGATGCGAGACCAGAGCTACTACCGGGTTCTGGTAATCCTCCGCACCAAGGGAATCCAGGCAGCAAGGGAAGAGTTTTCCAAGGTCGTAAAGGCAGATCCGACCAACCTTGCCACACGCACCGGCATTGTGACCGCGATCAGGGTATTACTCAATCGTGCCTGAGCCCACGCCAGAACCCGCCAAGACCCCGGCGTCCGAGCCAAGCAAGGCGAAGGGCGCAATCGTGCTCAGCGCGGCTCGCTTTTTGGCGCTGATCACACAGCTGATCCTCCCGCCGGTCGTCATGGGCATTCTCGGTGGCCCGGGAAATGGGAAAGTAGCGTGGGGCATCTGCGTACTTGCGGGAGTTTTCAGCGGTTGGGGAATTCTGGCCGATCCCGGATTCCAAGAGGGTGGACTGGCCATGCTGCTCCGATCTCAGTCAGACAAGGACGAGCACAATCACGCCGATGTCTGGCGAACGCACCTCATTTGTGCTCTCGGACACGCCTTGTTTGCGTTGGGCATGTTCGCCCTGGTGGGAGCCTTCTACCAGGACAAAGACCTCAAAGGGGACACATTTCCCATCATTGTGATGGCGGGTTTTTGGTACGGCGCGCAAGTGATCCTGAGCGTCAACCAGCAGTACTACACGGCGACCAAGCAGTTCAAGAAGATGGCGACGCTCAACGCCAGTAACACCTTGGTGGGCAGCAGTATGGCGCTGTTCTTTACTTACCTTCGGCCCCAGCCGACCTCTTACATATTCGGAATCATGGTGGGGTCGATGATGATCTCGCTGTCGTCGCTGTTCTCCATCCAGCGGGACGAGTACCGAAAGGGACACGGAAAGTTTGATAAGGGGCTCGCGAAAGCATTTGTCAAAGTGGGAATCAAGGGTTACCCTAACCGCCTCATGTCGATGATCGCCGGATCGGTGGACAGAGTGCTCTTGGGATCTGCAGTGTCGAAGGAGTCGCTCACCAATTACGATCTCTCCCAGAAAATACCGTTCGGTCTATCTGACCTCACGGCAAGCGTGCGGCAGACCATTCAGGCTGATGTGGCGAAGGCTCATGTGGAGGGCGAGCACCTTTTCACACGAGCGATCGACCGCTATAGCAGGATGAGCCTTGCCATCGCGTCGATCTGCATTCTGGTCCCTTGCGGTTTTGGTGCTCCGCTGCTCGCCATTTGGCTCAAGGAGCGGGCCTACGCGGGAGGTGCCGCTGTGATGCTTGGAATGGCGATCTACCGAACAATGGAGGTCTATTTCACCTGCTACGGAGTGGGAATCAACGCAGCAAAGAGACCCGAGTTGATGTATCCCCCGATTATTTGGAATTCGGGAGTGACGTTGTTCGCAACAATTCCCATGGTCCGCGCGTTCGGGATCGAGGGGCTGGGAATTATGAACGCCTTGATCGACATCGTCCTTCTGGTCCCGTTCGCTTGGTACATGCGTCGCGTCCTGGTGCCCCACCTCAACCTGAGCGATCATCTTGGAAAGACCTGCGCCATTTTGATCGTCGCCGGTGCTTGGTCTATTGGAGCGTTCTACTTGATGCGTCTGGAGTTCTTCAGGCACTACGCGATCTTGGCTTTGCCTTTGATCCCAATCTTTGCGATGCTGGCCGGTATCTTCATCTTTGGGCTTCGTCTTGCGCCGATGCCGAACTCTATTGCCAGGCGACTTCCGACTTCCATGCGTACGCGGCTAGATGCCTAAAGCAAATGAAGGGCCCCGTAGGGAGCCCTCCATAATCTGTCCGACTCTAGTGTTGGTTTACAGCAGACTCGGAGAGTCGGTAGACGGCAGCGGTGGGATCGTCGACCGGAACGTGCTGGGCTGGAGACCTACGTTCGAGAGCGTGAAGCCTTGGAAGCCGCTCTGGTCGGCATTGCTGCCTGCTGTTGCACGATAGTCTCCGTTGAAGCTGTCGAGAAATCCCGGCAACAACCCATCGTAGTTCGTACCGAAGTTGATGGCCTTTTCCCCATCGCCGTAGGTAAGCGTTTCCACGTTCTGGGCGAACTCCAGCGCCGACGACGATGAGTTGACCATGACGTTCTCCCCGATTCGGTTGTATTTCGGTGCCAAGCGGTCATCGGATGCAATCGATGGGAGGCGCGGGTACGCCGTGCTGTAAGGCGGCTGAGTATAGTTGACGGCTGCTAGCGCGGCGTCGTAGTTGTACTGAGCCCACAGTCCTGGGTTGTTGTAGCCACGTGCGTCAGCGTAAATCGCAGTCCGGTTGTTCTCAAACACGTTGTTTTCAATCGTGTTCTCACGTCCGCCGCCGATGTGGATTCCGATGCCCACTCTGCGGAATACGTTGTTTTCAACGGTTGCGCCGCAGTACAGGTCGTCAAGATACAAACCGCCAACGATGTGCGACGCAGAGTTATTGGGCTTGTCGATTCGACCCACGATGTCTTGGAACAGGTTGTTTCGGACAACCATGCCTCGAGATGTGATGTCGCGGCCGAAGTAGAGCGCTCCGCAGTCCTCGGTTTCCATGCAAAGGCGGAAGAATTGATTGTTTTCGATCGTATGGTTGTTGCCTTCGGCGAGCATTCCAACGTGAGGGCCTTCCTCGATTCGGTTGTTGGTAGCCAGGTTGCCGCATCCATAGAGATGGATACCGGGCCGGTATGCACGCACCGTTTGAGCGAAGTGGTGGACGTGGCAGTTCCGCACGATGTTGTTTCCAGCCGTCAGGGTGTACCGGTTTCCACCGTTCCATTGAATTCCTGATTCACCCGTGCCGTATACGTCGCAATCTTCAATGACGCTGTTGGTGAGACTGATGGAGGTCACACCCATACTTCCCACGTTGCGCACGGTGCAGCCGCGGATGGTCAGGTTGGTGCCGCCACTGATGTCGATACCGTTCTTGCGTGACCCTTGGATCACAAACCCTTCGATCGTGAGGTTTTTCCCGAAACTCACGCTCATCACGCTCTGGGGCATGGAGGTGATCCAAACTCGCTTGGTCAGGTTGGTAGCTTTCGGATAATACAGGAGTGTCCCGTCTCGTTGATTGATCCAATACTCGCCCGGTTGATCGAGTTCTTCCACAACATTGACGTACTTGTATCGCATGTCCCGGTTCACGCCGTAGGATGCGTTATTGTCCAGTGTTGCCGTGCCTGCGTTCGCATCGATCGTGGCGTGATCCGTGTCATCCGCCCAATCGTAGCCAAGGTATCCGCTGATCCATACGGAGTTGGATGACCACTTCTTGTACCGGTCTTCAGAGAGTTTAAGTGTGTTGCTGGAATAGGATTGGTTAGAAGGCGTGTAAAGCCACCCGGTGTTGGGATATTGCGCGACTTCCTCGCGTTGCCCATCGAAAAAGAGCTCTGACTGAAGGTCCGAGGTGCTAAATTTTCCACCGCGTCGTCTGAGGAACTGGCTTCCGCGATAGCTGCGAATGTTAGTCGAACGGATATAGGGCCATACAGTCGGAGAGATAAACTGGGCGTACGATCTCGCCGGCCTTCTCCACATCGTGATGTACCGGCCTGCGTCCAAGATGACCTGTCCAGGCGTTTCCGCCTTGATGGTCATGGGAATGTCGGGCATCGTATCGTTGGATGTGATGACAATGGGAGTAGTCAGGTTGTAGGTCCCATTCATCCAGGTGATCATCACGCCACTTGGGTCGAGCCACCCTTTCGCCTTATAGTTGCGGACAACATTGAGTGCCCCAGCCATGGTCTTCTTGGGACCAGTCTTTGCAACCTTATTAACGGTTGGAGAAAGGCCATCATAGCTGTCATTGCCTCTTGAGCCAACGTAAATGTCGAGACGGGCAGTCGCTGTAGCGGTGAGTCCCCACACACCTGCCACCAGCGCAAATCCCAATTTGCCAATTCTGTTTCGATAATCCATAGTGATAAGCAACTCCACCAGGATCAGGGATTCCAGTTAGCAAAGGACGTCCCGAACCGTATCGATACGGGGATGTTAGGGTTCCGGCATGGTCACCGGTAGTAGCATTACCAGACTGGGAAGACTAGTAGGCGCCTTCGCCCTTCAACACGCTGTAGGGCGTTTTGAGCAGGATCTTGACGTCAGTCCAGAATGACATCTCGCGGATATAGCGGCGATCCAGCTCCATCCACTCTTCAAAGCTCAAATTCGAGCGACCCATGATCTGCCAGTAACACGTAATGCCAGGCTTGACAGAGAGCCGGGTTCGGGTCACTTCGTCGTACTTCTCGACTTCATGCGGAATGGGTGGTCGGGGACCTACCAGGGACATTTCCCCGATGAGAACGCTGTAAAGCTGCGGCAGTTCATCGAGGCTGTACTTGCGAAGGAATCGGCCAACCGGGGTGATACGCGGATCCCCCTTCATTTTAAAGATCGGGCCGTCCTTCTCGTTATGCTGCTTGAGCTGTTCCAGGAGTCGGTCCGCATCCACGCGCATGGATCGGAACTTAATGAAGGCGAATTTCTTTCCACAGAGTCCGACGCGGGTCGATTTGTAGAAAATCGGCCCAGGGCTCGTGATTTTCACCGCCACGGCAATGGCGAAAAATATGGGGAAGAGCAGCACAAGCAGAATGAGCGCGCCGATAAAATCGAGCACCCTTTTTGCAGGCCAGTAAGGCACTGGATGAGGTGCCATATGGGCGCAACATTCCAACCGATCCACTTTCGCAACTGCAATCATTCCATGGCCCCCCTCATACCGGAACTCCGGCGATCTGGCCAAAACGGACGTCCAAAGGACTACAAATTAAATCCGATCGCTGGTTCCGGCCTCTGCTGTGAGCCGTTTCCACCCGCCATCGGGTTATGACATTATACCAACGGTAAGGTTCATTCCCAAACCCGGTATTTTTTCCTAATCTGATGGGCAGATATGGCGAACTCTGCCTATTCGACCGTAACAGACTTGGCAAGGTTTCGGGGTTGGTCAATTTCCAATCCCTTAAGGCTAGCCAAATGGTACGCCAGAAGTTGGAGAGGAATGATCGAAAGCAGTGCACATAAATAGTTTTGGTTGACCCTGGGAAGTTTAAGAGTGAAATCGGCGGCTTTATCGGTGATTTGATCCTCTTCCGTCGTCACTGACACTGCCAAGCCACCTCTGGCTTGGATTTCTTTCATATTGCTGACCAATTTATCGCGCAGAGCGGCATCGGTTGCTCCGAAGAGAGCGAAAACGCCTGGTTCAACGAGAGCCAATGGGCCGTGCTTCATCTCACCTGCTGGAGATTCCTGCGTTGCGACGTAGGCAATTTCCTTGAGCTTCAGAGCACCTTCAAGAGCAACGTAGGCATCGACACCTCGGCCGAGGAAGAAGAATAGTTTTGCCTCGGCTGCCTTTTTCGCCAGTTCCTGAACCTGCGGCTCTAGTTCGAGGGCCTTTTCTGCAAGACCTGGCAACCGCTTCAACTGGGAAACGACCTCCTCGACTCGAACCCCTGGCATCTCCTGAACCTGCGCCACATGTAAGGCGAGGAGAACCAGTGAAATGACCTGGGCGGTGTACGCCTTGGTGCTGGCAACGCTGATCTCGGGCCCAGCTTGCGTAATGATGACCCGATCGCACTCCCGGGCGATGCTCGATCCGATTACATTGACGATTCCAAGGGTTCGGATGCGACGTTGTTTGCACAGGCGCAGTGCGGCCAAGGAATCGGCCGTTTCGCCTGATTGGCTGATGAAAATCGCAAGCGACTTGGGGGACAGGACTGGATCGCCATACCGGAATTCGCTGGAGTAAAAGACATCCGCAGGGATTCGCAGGAGGGTCTCAAACAAGTATTTGCCCATCAAACCGGCGTGATAGCTCGTACCGCATGCAATGAAATTGACCCGGTCGATTTCGCCCCAGACATGCTCGCTGAACACGTTGTCCAGCCGCACGTTGTTTGCATCGTCGAGGCGGCCGGCGAGACACTGCCGAATGACTTCAGGCTGCTCGTGGATTTCTTTGAGCATGAAGTGGTCGTAGCCCGATTTCTCGGCGGCGGCAATGTCCCAATCCACCTGCATCGGAACATAGGGCTGCTCGATGCCATGGAGGTCGGTGACCACAACTTCGTCAGGGGTCAGGATCGCAATGCGGTCGTCTTCCAGAACCAGAACCTGCCTAGTGTATGGGAGCAGAGCGGGAATATCGCTCGCCAGCAAGTTCTCTTCCTCTCCAAGACCGATGACGAGGGGCGATGCATTGCGTGCACAAACAATTTTGTTACGTTCAGTCCTACTGACGACAACGAGCGCGTAGGCTCCCCGCAACCTGCGCGCTGCACGCCGTACCGCTTCTTCCAAGGGCACTCCTCGAGCGTATTCCTCGCCGATAATGTGGGCGGCCACTTCGGTGTCGGTTTCGCTCTGGAATGTGTGTCCATTGTGAACCAACTCCTCCTTCAACTCCAGGTAATTCTCGATAATCCCGTTGTGGATAATCGCGACTTGCTCGAATTGGTCGAAGTGAGGATGGGCATTGACGTCTGTCGGTGCGCCGTGGGTAGCCCATCGGGAATGGGCAATGGCCATATGCGTATCGTCGGGGAATTCGCCAAGGAGTTTTCCTAGTTCCCCGAGCTTTCCGGCGCGCTTGAAAACCTTGATGGCCCCGCTCTCCAAAAAGGCGATGCCCGCGCTGTCATATCCCCGGTATTCAAGCCTCTTCAGTTGATCGTAGACAACTTGAACGGCACTCCTTGGCCCAACATATCCGGCAATTCCACACATGGTCTCCATTGTGGCATGGAGGTCTATGTCTAGTCGAATGAGTCGAAGCAGATCATCGATTTAGGTTCGAATCTATGGAACCTGCCGAAGTTTGTCTAGGCTTAAGAGGTGGTTTAACCAAATGGTTAAACCACCTCAGGCACGCACCGGACCTTGAATTGGTTCAAACTGATCATAAATGGCACTTCCCGCGCCAATCCGGTTGATGCGGCCTCACCAGTACGCCAAAAACCTTGTCGTGTTTGGCGCTTGGTTGTTCACTGCGTCTTGGCGCGACGCCGAACGAACGGAACTTGCCTTACTCGCATTCGGAGCACTTTCGCTTCTTAGTTCAGCAACGTACGTTGTGAACGATATCCTAGATGCCGAATCCGACCGATTACATCCCAGAAAGAAGACTCGCCCGATCGCCTCTGGAAAGGTTTCGCCAAATGCGGCCTGGGGATTGGCATGGTTGTGCTTGGCGAGCGGCCTCGCGATGGCCTTTGTCGGCAACCTTGTCGCGGGAATAGCCGCTTTCCTGGGAATCCAGATTTTCTATAATCTCGCCGGAAGGAAGGTTCCGGTACTGGACGTCTTCGTAATCTCGGCAGCCTTTGTCCTGCGCGCTGTCCTAGGAGCGATCGCCATTCAAGTCACGATATCTCCGTGGATCTTGCTTTGCACCGGACTGCTTGCGCTTCTCCTCGGCTTCGCCAAACGTCGAAACGAATTCATCCTGGCAAAAGATGGTCCGATTACCCGTAAAAGCCTCACCGCGTATAACGAGAAGGTGCTCGACGGTTTTGTGTGGCTCAGCGCCGGACTCGCGACCATTTCTTACGGGCTCTACGCTATCGAAAGTCCTACTGCTCGCGCTCACCCACTTCTCTTTGCCACCTTTCCAGTGACTATCTACGCGATCCTTCGTTATCTGCTGTTGGTTATGAGGGACAACGAGGGTGGCGAGCCAGATGTGCTCCTGTTTCGAGATCCCCATATGGTCGTGAGCTTGGTCCTTTTTGTCGTCCTTGCCGTTCTGGCGATGCTCAACCCTGGGTGGCCTATTTGGCTGGCGGTGACAGGTGTCTAAATTCCCATGGCGGAAGGTCATCATTGTGGGGGCGACCTCAGGCATCGGCGAACAACTCGTGCGACTCCTGGTTGCCGACGGTGCCCAAGTTGCCGCTCTCGGGAGGCGCAAGGAGTGCCTCGAACGACTCCATGCCGAACTCGGCCCAAGTCTCCTACCTTTCGAGCACGATGTACTGGAATCGGACAAAGTCAAGTCCCTTTTCATGCGAATCACACAGGAGCTTGGCGGGCTCGACTGCGTGATTTACAGCTCGGGCGTCATGTTCGACGGACGCTTTGATACAAGCGAGGACATCTTAACCTTGCGTACCAATTTCGAAGGTTGCATCGCCTGGATGAACGAGGCTGCATTAAGGTTCCGCGGGGTTGGGAATGGAACACTCGTCGCAATCGGCAGTGTGGCGGGAGACCGGGGACGATCTGGACGACCGGCTTATGGCGCTTCCAAAGCAGCGGTCGCCACATACATGGAGAGCCTGCGTAATGGACTTTCGAAGCAGGGAATCACGGTCGTGACCATCAAGCCAGGACCTGTCGAGACTGAAATGACTCGAGGTTCGAAATTCAAAAACATGATGCCTGCCAGGACTGCTGCCGAACTGATTCTTCGCAAGTCCAGAAAGTCCGGCGAGCACTATCTATCTCCTATCCACGCGCTTGTCTTTGCTGTGCTCAGACACATTCCCTCTCCCATTTTCCGGAGACTTCCCATTGAATAGCATCGATAACCAATTGGTTAGGCGACTATCGGGATTCGGCGGGGTCTTTCCTTCAGACGGCTACGTTATTCAACCATATGGTTGGGATGGGCTTCCGGAAATCTTCGAAGTTGCCCTTCACGAGGGTCGCCGCGTCGCGCTTCGAGGCAGTGGCCGAAGCTACGGAGATGCTGCAACCGGAAGGGAAGCGATCGTACTCGATCTTTCCGAGGTCGACAAATCGCTGGAGATATTCGAGGATCAGGGTGTAGCGCGCTGTGGTCCGAGCCTAACGATTGAAGAGCTGTGGAAGCAGACGCTCCCTCGGGGCTTCTGGCCCCCAGTCGTTACGGGTACCAGCAAAATCACCTTGGGAGGTGCCGTCGCCATGAACGTCCATGGCAAAAATCACGCCCAGGCTGGCAGCTTTGGCGATCATGTTCAATCACTGGACTGGATTTCACCAAATGGTTGGTTCCGAAAAATTACGCCAAATCATCCGGAGT
This sequence comes from Armatimonadota bacterium, assembly GCA_018268255.1. Classification (GTDB taxonomy): domain Bacteria; phylum Armatimonadota; class Fimbriimonadia; order Fimbriimonadales; family Fimbriimonadaceae; genus UBA2391. Next base: position 292,975 of record JAFDWX010000003.1, read on the forward strand.
TTACAGGCCTCGTGAGTTCAGCTGGAGGATTAGGATTGGCGACCTCCATCGACCTAAAATTGAAGCGAATTCATTCAGGCGATGTTGAAGTACGTGCTCAGCCAACCCGAGGATGGCGGGAAATCCTCTCTGAACTCGACGCAGGGATTCAGGGCAGTGACTACGCGGTGGGGTGGCTCAACATGGCAGAAGATCCAGGTGGTCTGCTCCACTTCGCCTCGTACTGCGAAGAGGACAGCCCCGCCACACTCAGCCTCGAACATCAGAGTTTGCCAAGTCGAGTGCTAGGAGTCCCGGTAGAGACCATTTCAAAACTCCTCAGCACGGTTACACAAACATTCGGACCCAACCCGATCAACTGGGCCAAGGACAAGTCGGCGAGATTTAACCATATGGTTAATCCAGGTTCATTCGTCCAAAGCCTCGTCGCATTCTCGTTCTTGCTCGATTACGTTCCGGGTTGGCAGCGGGCCTACGGGAGCAACGGGTTCGTTCAACTGCAACCTTTTGTCCCACGCGAATCGGCCGAGGACGTGTTCACCGAAATCGCTGCGATTGCAACGAGCGCAAAAAGAAGGCCGTATCTCACCGTCTTAAAGCGACATCGTCCCGACAACTTCCTCCTCAGTCCCAATCTCGACGGATACTCCTTGGCCATGGACATTCCGTTCCAGACGCCAAACGACCATGTAGTTCGCAAATTATGCGAAGACGTTGCGGATCTGGTCATTGCAAAGGGTGGGCGGCTCTACCCGGCTAAGGACAGTTTTCTGAGCGGTGATCAGGCAAAAACGATGCTGGGCCCGCGATTTGATCGCTTTCAATCGCTCAAATCCACCTATGATCCTCAGGGCCTGATGACCTCGGATCTGTTGGAAAGGTGGGGTCTCATCTCGGTTGCAGGTTAAGGTCGGGACCTCAAACCGAGTATCCTAGAGCGATTGCAGAACCTAGACCAGCTTGCTGCTGCCTTCCGGCAGATGGTGGAAGATTCTGATTCCATCCTCATCGGCACCCACCTCAATCCGGATGGGGATGCTCTTGGGTCCGCCCTAGCCCTCAGTTTGGTGCTTGACCAACTCGGCAAGCCTCATGAGGTCGTCTGCAATAACCTCGCGCCATATAACCTGGAATTTCTACCCTGCGTCGACCGGGTGAAGTTGGAACCCGAGCGGACTCACGATCTTGGAATCGTCGTGGACCTCGATGCTCTTCATCGATTGGGTAGGACGCAGACGTTTTTTGAATCATGTCAGCGGCTTGCTGTCATCGATCATCACATCCCGCATGAACAGCCAGGCGACTTGCGGATTGTGGACACGACCGCATCCGCAACCTGTCTCATTTTGTACCGGCTCTTTGTGGCGTTGGGGGTCGAAATCACTCCGGATGTCGCCACCTTGCTCCTGACCGGGATCGTGACCGACACAGGATCGTTCAAGTATCAAAACACTACACCCGATGCGCTTCACGCGGCCGCACAGCTCCTGGAGTGCCATGCTGATTTGGGCCGCCTCTCGGAAGAGGTTTACCAGCGAAAGCCGTTGGCCAGCATGCGTCTGTTGGGCCGATGTCTTGATCGCCTCCGGCTTGATGTCAAGGATCAGCTGGCTTGGTCTCTCCTCACCGCCGAAGACTTTTCCCGAACGGGAGGAAGCGAAACGCACACGGAGGGCATCGTGAATGAACTGCTTTCCATCAACACAGTAAAGATTGCGGCGTTGATTCGACAACCATCAGCCGATAAAGTGATTCGTGCAAGCCTTCGCTCTCGAGAAGGATACGATGTCGCCGAAGTATCGCGGCTTTTTGGGGGTGGCGGCCACAGAAACGCAGCCGGATGCACGTTTGAGAGCGGCTCGATCGAGGAAGCGGAGGAGCAACTTGTTAAGGCATTGAGAACATGCTTGGAATCCTCGTAGTTGATAAACCCCAAGGACTCACATCGCACGATGTGGTGAATCGCGTACGCCGATCTCTCGGAACGCGAAGAGTTGGCCATGCCGGATCGCTGGATCCCATGGCAACCGGAGTATTGGTTTTGGCTGTCGGGCCCGCTACCCGATTTCTTCAATACCTTCCGCTTGAGCCCAAAGTCTATGAGGGTGTGATCACCTTCGGCACGGAGACAACGACTCAGGATGCGGAAGGAGACGTTGTTCAACAGCGGCCAGTTCCGCACGGACTAGAAGCAGAACTTCTGGATACGATCCCGGATTTCGTGGGTGAGATTCATCAAATCCCGCCGATGTACAGCGCAATCAAGAAGGATGGAAAGCCCCTGTACGCCTACGCTCGGGCAGGTCAGGAAGTGGAGCGCGAAAGCCGGATGGTTTTCATCAACCAAGTCGACGTCCTCGAGATCACCGGGTACTCGGCCAGGGTCAGGGTGGAATGCAGCGGCGGCACCTACATGCGGACTTTTGCCCATGATATCGGTGAGGCCATCGGTTGCGGAGCCCATCTTTCGGAACTGCGGCGGATCCAAGTTGGAAAGTTTGACCTTGCCTCGGCGATCTCGCTCGAGGAAGTGACCTCCGATCACCTTCTGCCACTGAATGTTGCGCTGCCCCCCATGCCGTTAATTCCGCTCAATCCTGTGGATGAAACAAGGGTTCGGTGCGGTCAGACAGTGAAAACAACCCAGACCATTCCTTCGAGATTGGTGGGGTTGGTCAACACAGAAGGCCAAGTCTTTGCGGCCGCTCGCGTCGATAGAAACCTCCTGAAGCCGGAATGCGTTATTCCTTCCGAGGCAGTTCATGGAGTGGTTTAGGCCGATTCGGTCGAGATGGGATGCGGCAACGTCGTGGATCTGGCTGGGTGTCTTTGCCACAGTCACCTCTGTTGCAGCCCTCCTCAAGCCGAGTCTGAATGGACACGGCACGCACCAAGAACTTGGGCTTCCGCCATGCTGGAGCGTCCTGTTTTTCCACCGACCTTGTCCAGGGTGCGGGTTGACGACAAGTTGGAGTTCGACGGTGCACGGCAATCTTGCTGATGCATTCCGCGCCCATCCCTTGGGACCTCTTCTTTATTTGGCTTTTGCATTGAGCGCGCTGTTGACTCTGGTGGCGCTGTTCCGGAAACAAAAATTCGAGTTCGGCCACCCATGGGTTGTCCGGTCGACCACCGCACTCGTGATTGCGCTGTTCGTTTTCGGAGCAATTCGATTTGCCACCACGACAGCGACGCTCAACGCTGAGATGCCGATTTGGGCTCAGAAGTAGGCGAAAATGGCGGGCGTCCCTCCCGTATGCCAAAAGACGACCGTCTGGCCATCGAACTCGCCTTGCCGCGCCAACTCCATCAATCCACTGAAGGCCTTAGCCGAATAAACAGGGTCCAAAACAATTCCTTCCGTGCGAGCCAACCACCGTAGCGCCTCATTACCAGCATCGCTGGGAATTCCATATCCCGGCCCAACGAATTGAGTCCGCAAATCGAATTCCTCTTTGCCAACCGGTGGCTGGTGGAGCAGTTCGCAAAGCTCATTGGCGACTCGGCTGATGTCATCGATCAACTCAGGTTCAGGGTCGCAAGCAATGCCGATCACCCGCGTGGGGAAATCTCGAAACGCAACTTGGAGTCCTGCATGAGTACTTCCACTGCTGCTCGCAGTGACCACAGTATCGACGTTGGGGAGTTCGTCGGCTGCCAAGAAGAATGCGTACGCTCCGAGTGCAGAGCTTCCGCCAACAGGGATCTCGTACACGTTGGCACCCTGTCCGCGTAGGTTCTCTGCCAATAGATGGGCGTGAAGGTACAGATCGTCCCAGGAGCCATTGGGGAATCGGCGTATGTCTGCGCCGAATAGGTCGTCGAGGACAAGGTTGCCTCTGCCGGTAAAGGCCACCTGAGGAAGCTCATGGCCGGGCTCGTAGGGTTGATCCATCACTGCGGCAACACATTTCAACTTGGCCATGGCGCAACCGGCACTCAGTTGCCGCACGAAATTGGATTGGGACGCACCGCACGTCACCACCGTATCTGCGCCACTCTCCAACGCGGCCTGGATGAGAAACTCCAGTTTCCGAGCCTTGTTTCCGCCGAGCGCGAATCCAGAAAGATCATCACGCTTGATCCAGAGATCGATGCCGAGAAGCTCGGATGCCCGATCCAGCCGATGGCACGGCGTGGGCCGCAACATGAGCGGAAAATGCGAAAACATAGCCATCAGGATTGCTCTCGGGGCGAAAAGGTTCCCGCCATGTCCGCGCAAATTTGCCAGTGGTCGCAAGTCACGACGTGATCGTTGACCATCCCAACCGCCTGCATAAAGGCATAGCAGATTGTGGGTCCGCAAAATCGAAATCCGAGCTTCTTGAGCGACTTTGACATCGCTTTCGATTGGTCGGACTCCGCCGGGATCTCGTTAAGCGAAGCGCGCTGAGAGTTTATGGGCTTTCCCCCAACAAAACTCCACAGATATTCTGCCCATGGAGTGCCCTTGGCTTCCAACTGCAGGATGCATTGGGCGTTTTCCACGGTCGAGCGAACCTTGGATCGATTGCGGACAATTCCCGGATCAAGAAGAGCCGAGGCAACTTCCTGATCGGTCATGGTCGCCACCCGCTCAATCTCGAAGTTGTGAAAGACCTTTCTATATCCGTCTCGTTTCCGCAATACCGTCGCCCAACTCAGGCCAGCTTGGGCGCCTTCCAGTGTGAACATTTCGAAGAGCAGGGTCCGGTCACTTACTGGCCGTCCCCATTCCTGATCGTGATAAAGTGCCTCTTCTGGCGTCGATTCCGCCCACTGGCATCGCATCTCCCCATTATGGGTGAGACCAGCCTTACTTAACGTTGCATGGCGATGAACCTGCCCAAGACCTTTTGGCCTCGCAGCAGTTCTAGCTGTCCTTGCGTGATCTGGAATTTGTTCGCTCGCTGCAAGATTTCCAGAAACTCCCTTTCAATCCGCATTTGATCCTCAGACCCCGCCATCATCGTTTGGGGGCCCGGATCGATTTGGATCCAGGAACCATCCAAAGTGTAATTTCCGCCGAAGCCGTTGACCCCGGTGTTTCCACCCATTTCTCCGTTCGACCTGAATTCCAGGTTAGGCACGCGACCCTCACTGCTCCATTTCTTTCCGTCTAACTCCAAAAGTTGCCACGTGGGGCCTTCGAGTTTGAGAGGTTGGGCAGCTGACCTAGTCAGGATCAGGTTCACGGATCGTTTGCCGTTGGAAATGACCGGGACTGAATCACGGGTTTCGAACCGTAGGCTTCCTTCACTCCAGATTTCAGCCCGAACATGGTACTTGGCTTGAGTCTTGGAGCTTTTCAAAATATAAGGTACGGCGAAATCGATTGGAACTTGCTTGCCGTTGAGTTTAAGCACGATTTCGGAAAGTGTTGTGGTGCGCTTGCCGATAACTTCGTCCAGATAGACCCGCAATTCCGATTCTGGAACCAGTGCGATCCGCTCTCGGTATGTCGCTGTCCCGGTTAGGGTCGTCGGCGCAGCCCCAAGAACCAGACTGGGAACAATCGATGCTACTGCAAGGAAACTCATGCTCCTTTAGACGCGTGGCACACCCAACTCGCAACGGACTGCCTAGGACCAGCCGCCTAATTTACTTCTGGTCATCTTCAAGGCTGGATTCAAAGAGCTTACGGAGTCGTTCTCGCTCTGCGCGCTCCGTCTCTTTTTCTCGCACCTTCTCGAAATAGTCGTTCTGGCGCTTTTCCTCGCGCTTGAGAGTTTCCTTATCTATTCGCTTATCGGCGTAAAAGGTGCGCCCTCTTACCGATGGCATGGGCAATTTTCCCAATCCCCAGAACCAGCCAAGAGCAGCTGGCAGTGCGCCTGCGATGCCAAGAATGGGGTGCATCGAACCGACGCTGAAGAAAGCGATGCTCGCAGTGACGGCTGCAAGGACCGGAGTCGGGATGGGAATGATGCCGAAAAACATCACTTGTCCGCTGCGATTTCGAGCGCACCAGACGGTCGTGATACCCGAGACGGGAACCAACCCTCCGGCGAGGATGCCTCCTTGAGCGATTCCGCTGAGGGCGAAGACTCCTATCGAACCCAACAACGTGAAGATCCCGAAAAGAATGGCGTACGATGTCGAAGTGAGTTGGCCTTCCAGTTGAGTTCCAATCTGATACAACCAGAGAAGCGCCATCAGAACCCAGAAAAAGCCGTTGCCTCCAGAAAGTACAGCGACAGCGTAGGTCACGAAGGTCCAAGGATGGGACAAAGCCTCTGAAGGAACGAAGGTGAGGCGTAGGACGATACTCGCCGCGCCGGCAAAGGTCATGAGGAACGTGAGACCCATGAGGCCGATGAGAGACCAAGTTACCGGAGCACGCTTAAACGGGATCATGCCTTTCTACAGACGGACTACCGGTCGGCGTTGTGTCCTTGGCTGGCGTAATGGATGATCTTCCAGGCTGCTTGGTGAACCTCTGCCCAAGAATCCCCGGTGTACTCCACCGTGTAGCCGTCAATCCTCCTTACGCTGAGAAGGGTCAACGCCGCATCGGCTTCTTCACTGCGGTTGAATTCGATTCGGACTGTCGCCGGGAGATCGGGAAGCCAGGGATCGAGAGCAGAGGATTCTTCGCACCCTTTCTTTGCTGCTTCATAGATAAGGTCGGCCGTCTCTTCCGGATGGAGCACCTTGCCCATATACCGTCCAAATCCCTGCTTGACCCGTGCCGTCTTCACACCCTTGATCAGGTGCTCGGCCTCCTCGCAACCCGCCTCATCGCTAGAAACCGTTACAACGGGAACGTCAAAGCAACCCGCGAGGGCCGTGCTCAGGGCGATTTCTCCGGCTGGCATTCCATTAATCCACATCCGGTGAACGTAGCCGGTCAGCGTGTGCTCCATAATCGCACTTGGAGTTCCTGCCATGGCGTGATAGCCGATTAGCATGGCAGCGTTGAATGTTCGGTCGATTCCGATCATCATGCCGCCTTGGCGCGCACCAAAGCCGCTGATGAGTTGCGTGCCGGGTTCAAGCTCGTCGATCAGTAGGTTCTTGCTGTTCCCGTGTGAGTCCTTGACCAAAACCAAGTCCGCGCCTCCCGCTTTAGCTCCGCGAATGGCGGCGTTGACGTCGTTGGTCATCATTCGACGAGCAAAAGCGTAGTCGTAATGGTCGGAATTGGGACGTCCGCACTGGGACCAGGAAACGAGTCCTGTACAGCCCTCGATGTCGGCAGAGATGAAAACCTTCATCGAGCGATCATCTTACCGGAAGAACTCAAATCTCGCCTCCCGGGGCTCTACATTCGAATCCGGCCATCTTTCAAAACAGCATGTTTCGGGCATACTGGCAAATATGGGGGACACGTCCCGTCGCACAGTTCATCCTGCACTGAAGATCGCGGTTGGACTGCATACCCTTGCCATTACTCTGTGGTCGATACCGCAATCACCTAAAGTTTACGCTCCCTTGGTTTACGGAGGCGCGACGCAGTCCGAACTTGACCGAGTGCCCAAACCCCTTCCCGGACATTGGATCCTCATCTGGAATGATCGCCTGATTCGAAAGGGGAGTCCTGTGGGTACTTATTTGATGACGACTGGGCTATGGCAGTACTGGGATATGTTTGCACCCAATCCTATGAGTAACGATTTTTGGGTGGAAGCAAAAGTGGACTTCACGTCGGGTACCAAGAGCGGGTTCATCCCGCGCATGTCTCAACTGGATTTTTTCACTCGATATCGAAAGGAACGGTATCGAAAGTTCGGGGAGCGAATCCACCAAGACGAGAACAAATGGGCTTGGCCCTATTGGGCTCAGGGCATCGCTCGACAAGCCTTCCGAGATACGGGTGAAGCTCCGCTCCGTGTCCACCTGATCCGCCATTGGCGGTTCCTCTTAGGGCCGACAAAGCCACTGCCCCCTTACAAGGAGACTGAATTCGAAACATACGAAGTCAAGCCCGAGGATCTGAAACCATGAAGAAGGTGTTGGGCCCCCTTGACAGATTTGTTTTTGAGTTCACGTCCCCGGCGACGATGAGCCTGTTCCGGATCTTTCTCGGCTCCATCATCACTCTCAACCTTTTGCTCATGGCGGGGGACTTCCAAATCTGGTTCACCGAGCAAGGTTGGGTCCCCACCGAGATGGTGCGAAAGTGGGGAAGCAGCCGTTGGTATTACAACCCCTTCATGAACGTGCTGGATCCAACGCTCATGAAGTTCATCTACGCGCTTTTGCTGCTTGTGGCGATTCTGTACACCATCGGCCTGTTTTCACGAGTGATGGGAGTGCTGCTTCTGCTCGGAGTGTTTGCGCTCCAGGCCAGAAACCCAATCATCCTTAACGGCGGAGACACGCTGACACGGGCATCGCTCTTTTGGATGGCCTTTGCTCCGGTGGGAGCCATGTACTCAGTGGATCGGCTCCGTCAACTCAAAAAAGATCCTGGTGCTCCGGTCCAACAGGCCTCTCCGTGGCCCCAAAGGCTGATGTGCTACCAATGGGCGCTGATGTACTTCACAACCGCTTGGGCAAAAGGATTTGGAAATCTGTGGAGAGAGGGAACGGCGGCCTGGTATCCGCCGAATCTCAGCGAATTCACACGCTTTTGGTTGCCCGGCTTTTTGGAGCAGCAGCCATTCGTTGGGATTTGGACCTACGGCACTCTGATCATCGAGGTTGCTCTGGGCACGCTCGTGTTTTATCGGCCTTGGCGAAAATGGGTGCTGATCGGAGGCATACTGCTTCACGCAGGAATCGAATATCGCCTCAACATTCCGCTCTTCGCAGCGCTTTGCATCAGCGGATACGTCAATTTTTACGATGGGGAAGAGGTCCAGGCTTGGATCGACCGCATCAAAGCGAAACGACAAGGTCGAGTGATTCATGAGCCGGCTGGGTGACATATTCAAATTCAGCAAGCCCAAAGGGCCCGGCTTTGGATTGGTCCGTGAGTTCTACTATACGGTCCTCGCGGGACACGCGCCTCTGCCCAATATCAAACAGATCATCCATCCCAAGGGGGAGTTGGGCGCAGTGCCTGGATTTGGAATCCCTATGGCCAAAGGGATCGATAAGAGCGCATTGGAGCACCCCTTGGAGCGTGGGACATATGGGTTGGTCTCGATGGATCGCAAGTCCATACTCAGCCTCTCCGTGCTGGGTCGCGAGGCCGCTGGATTCAATCCAGACGTTCTCATCGCAGGACCGTTTGGAGAGTTGCTTCCGCCGGAAGTTCGCCTTCGCATCGCCAGCACTTGGAACATGCTCCAGATCACGATCCAGAGCCATCATGCCCAAGTTTTTCCAACGTTGGAGTTCATGCTTCCGCTGGCCGTTCGACTGGCAACTTTGACCGAGGGTGTGGTCGCCGACCCCTTGTGTGAGACCTATTGGCTGCCGGAGCAGTTGTCCGACCCCAACCATTTCGACGTAAGAAACTTCGTGGTTCCTGTAAAGCTTGAGGGAAATGTGAAAACGAAAGGAATGGCTAAGTTCGGATTGCCGGAATTGGTGGTGCCCGACGTCCTCCCGGAATTGGGTCCTCAAGCTGGGGCAGCACTCATGGCTGTAGCGAACGAAGTCCTTCGTACTGGACCTCCATCTCCGGGAGACGTGTTCGGCCCATTTCAGGTGGCTCCAGTGGGCGATTTGACCCCGGGAACGGCGCCTGTGGCGTTGGCCCTGATTCCGATTGAGTCGTCGGTCTCGGAAGTACTGTTGAAATGGCGAGGAGCACAATGAGTGATTGGATCGAGATTCTCCGGACAAGCGGAGTTGTGGGCTTTCCCCTTCGGGAACAGGCGATGGCCCACCTGAGCAAGTTGCCCAATTACAATTGGTGCGGGGTCTATCGACTGGAAGGCGACGAGCTGGTTCTGGATGCCTATGTCGGGGACTCGACAGAACATACAAGGATTCCCGTCGGAGTGGGAGTTTGCGGCACTGCAGTCGCCGAAAGCAGAAACCAGATTATCGACGATGTGCGAGAACTAACCAACTACCTGGCGTGTTCCACCATGACCCGGTCAGAAATTGTCGTACTCATTCGGAAAGACGACAAGATCCTGGGTCAAATCGACATCGATGGGCACGCGGTCGGTGCTTTTGGGGTTGAGGATGAGCAGATGCTGGAAAAGCTCGCCACATTGCTCGCCGATGGATGGGAGTCATCCGTATAGTATTGTAAGAGGCCGCTCTCACTGGTTAACCATGGATTCCCTAAGCTTGCTATCACAAATTGTCCAGCCGACTGATCTCCATCGCCTGAACGACAAAGAGCTTCGCCAGGTCGCCGATGAGTTGCGCCAGGCAATTTTGGATCGGGTCAGCAAGACCGGAGGCCATTTCAGTTCTAACTTGGGCACGGTAGAACTGACCGTAGCGCTCTACTCGACTTTCACCATTCCTCCCGACAAGGTGATTTGGGACACAGGTCATCAGGCCTATCCGCACAAGATGCTGACAGGGCGGCTGGATCGGTTCGATACGCTTCGAAAGCACAAAGGCCTTTCTGGCTTCCTTCGAAGGGAAGAACACGAACTCGATTATTTTGGTGCTGGGCATGCTGGCACCGCTATTTCGGCTGCGCTTGGTTTCGCGATGGCGCGCGATTTGCAAGGAACGGACGAGCGAGTTGCTGCGATCACGGGCGATGCCTCGATCTGTTCCGGGATGAGCTGGGAAGCCCTGAACCACGCGGGAGAGCTTGGCACCAGGATGACGGTGATCCTCAACGACAATCGAATGTCGATCGCCCCCAACGTGGGCGCATTGACACGATATTTCACCGATTTGCGCTCGCGCCCTCAAGTCCAAGACATCGCCCATCGCGCCAAGCAAATCATGGAACGGGTGGGTGGTCCGATGCATCGCGTGGCGAGCGGCTTGCGCCACGGAATCACGCACTACTTCGCACCTGAAGAGACCGGCACGATTTTCGAGGAGATCGGATTCGAGTACATCGGACCCGTGGATGGCCACAATCTGGACGATTTGCTCACCATTTTCCGAAACCTGCGCGATTTTCGGGGTCCATTGTTTGTCCACGCGATGACCGTCAAGGGCAAAGGATATGAGGTTGCGGAAGAAGATGCGCGGAAGTGGCATGGCGTCGTCCCCTTCGATCTCGATGCCCAGGATATGGTCAAGGCATCTGGCCCGATCACCTTCACTCAGGCTTTTGGTGAGGCCGCGATTGAGGCGGCCACCCAAGACGATAAGGTTGTGGCGATTACAGCCGCGATGCCGGATGGCACTGGACTTACCGCCTTTGCGAAGAAGTTCCCGAAGCGATACTTCGATACTGGAATTGCAGAGCAGCACGCGGTGACCTTTGCTGCGGGGATGGCTGCGGGAGGGCTCAAGCCGTTCTGCGCAATTTATTCGACCTTCCTGCAGCGAGGCTATGACCAGGTTTTGCATGATGTGTGTCTGCAGAAACTCCCCGTCAGGTTCTTTTTGGATCGTGCAGGACTAGTGGGAGACGACGGACCGACTCACCACGGAACTTTCGACCTGAGCTACCTAACCTCGATCCCGAATATTGTGGTTCTTGCTCCGCGAGACACCACTGAGTTGAGGGAAATGACCCTCTTCGCGGCTGGTTTCGATGAGGGGCCGCTGGCGATCCGCTATCCCCGTGGAGCGAGCGACGATACCTTGCCCGAAGGTCGAGCTCCCATGCAACTGGGTAAGGCAGAGATCCTAGCTGAGCATGATGAAGCTCGGGTGACCTTAGTGGGCGTCGGCAGCATGGTCCCAGTCATCTGGGAGGCACGGGCGACACTGCAAGAGGCTGGAATTCCCGTGAACGTGATCAATGCTCGATGGTGCAAGCCGATCGATTTGGCGACCCTAGGCGAGTTTGCGCACCAGAGCGAGCTTATGATTCTGGTTGAAGAGAATGTCCGCGCCGGAGGCTATGGACAGCAGGTCCGGGACGCATTGAGCGAGCAATATCCGGGCCTGACTTGTGAAATTCAGGTGATGGCTCTTCCTGATTCGTTCATCGAACATGGCGCCCAGCCGATCATTCGGGTGGAAGCAGGATTGTCACCCGAGGCGGTTGTCGCTCGGGTCGAGGCTTGGGTCTCTGGCCGCAAAGATCGCGCGTACAGAAGCTAGCGGTCGCCGCGGTGGCCCAAGGCCACGCCCTGGCTTCGGTCCTCAGCGGACCTCAGCCCTGCCCCACCGCGGCAGAGGGTTGCTGAACAACAGAGTGATTCGCCAAGGTTGGTCCCTCCACTCAGGCGGTGGAAGGACCAAGGCACAGATGCTCAGCTGTTCAAAAGCGACCGCAGAACGAACTGGAGGATGCCGCCGTGGAGGTAGTACTGCACTTCCTGTGGAGTGTCGATGCGGCAGTTCACCGAGAACTCGATCTGGGAACCATCGATAGCGGTGGCGACCACCTTGAGTTCTTTGCCATCGGCGAATCCAGATGCCACCGCATCGGCCAAGCCAACGATCTCATACGTTTCGTGACCCGTCAAGCCAAGGGACTGAGTGTTCTCCGACGCCCTAAACTCGCAGGGAAGAACTCCCATCCCCACCAGGTTCGAGCGGTGAATGCGTTCGAAGCTCTGAGCGATGACCGCCTTGACGCCTTGGAGCATCGGTCCCTTGGCCGCCCAGTCTCTGCTCGACCCAGAGCCATACTCCTTGCCGGCCAGGATCACCGTCCCGACACCCTCGTCCTGGTACCGCATGGCCGCATCGTAGATAGTCATGAGTTCGTTGGTGGGGATGTGGGTTGTAAATCCTCCTTCCGTTCCGGGTGCCAACAAATTGCGAAGCCGAATATTGGCAAAGGTTCCTCGGACCATGACTTCGTGATTTCCACGGCGCGAGCCGTAGCTGTTGAACAAGTGAATTGGAGTTCCGTGGTCCACCAAATACTCTCCCGCAGGCGATGAGCCCTTGATGGAGCCTGCCGGCGAAATGTGGTCGGTCGTGATCGAGTCTCCCAGAATCGCCAGACACTGCATACCCACCAAGTCCTTCACTCGTTCGGGAGCCTGCTTCGACATACCATCGAAGTACGGTGCTCGCTTCACGTAGGTCGAATCCGGCTTCCAAACAAATCTCTCACCTGGAGTGACCTGAATCCCTTGCCATTTCTCATCGCCCTCGAACACAGAAGAGTAGGTCTTGGTGAACATCGTGCGGTCGATGTTCTGCGCAATAACATCGGCGACTTCGGCTTGGCTCGGCCAAACGTCCTTCAGGAAAACGTTTCGGCCTTCTTGGTCCACGCCGATGGGGTCCTGGCTTAGGTCGATGTGAATCGTTCCGGCAAGGGCGTAGGCAACCACCAGCGGCGGCGACATCAGATAGTTTGCCTTGACATCCGCATTGACACGTCCCTCGAAGTTGCGGTTTCCGCTCAGCACACTCACGGCCACGAGATCTCGTTCGCGAATCTCCTTGCCGACTTCCTCGGGAAGCGGTCCCGAATTGCCAATACAGGTTGTGCATCCGAACCCGACCAAGTTGTAGCCCATTGCGTCGAGATCCTCGATTAGGCCGGAACGCGTGAGGTATTCCGAAACCACTTTCGAACCGGGAGCAAGCGAAGTCTTTACCCATGGCTTCGGTTTGAGGCCCAATGCGCGCGCTTTGCGTGCGACCAGTCCGGCGGCAACCATCACGCTGGGATTGCTGGTGTTGGTGCAGCTGGTGATGGCGGCGATGACCACACTACCGTGGGTCAGCCTGTCCGTCGCGACGCGCTCTGCAACGGCGGTTCCACCGGCATTCGTCGGCTCCTCGGGCTTGGCGCTTGGAAAGGCGGCGAGGAAGCTATTCCGGGCTCCGGAAAGTGTCGTTCGGTCCTGAGGTCGCTTCGGGCCAGCCACGCTCGGCTCCACAGTCGACAAGTCGAGGTGAAGCGTGCTGGTGAACTCAGGTTCCTGAGCACCCAGCTCTCGGAACACGCCCTGCTGGCGCATATAGGCCTCGGTCAGGTCGATCAGATGCTCATCCCGGCCCGTTGTGTGCAGGAATCGGAGAGTCTTGGAATCGACCGGGAAGAAGCCGCAGGTGGCGCCGTACTCGGGAGCCATATTGGCGATGGTCGCTCGATCCTCAAGCGGCAGCTGGCTGATGCCGTCCCCGTAAAACTCGACAAATTTCCCGACGACACCATGCTTTCGGAGCATCTCCGTGACGACGAGAACCAAGTCCGTTGCTGTTACGCCTTCTCTCAGCGCTCCTTCCAGCTTGAATCCGACCACTTGCGGGATGAGCATGGAAACCGGCTGGCCCAGCATCGCCGCCTCTGCTTCGATTCCGCCAACGCCCCAGCCCAGAATTCCCAGGCCATTAATCATCGTCGTGTGGGAGTCCGTTCCGACCAAAGTATCGAAATACGCCTTTCCAGACTTTCCGTCCGTGAACACGACGCGCGCGAGGAACTCCAGGTTCACCTGATGCACGATTCCCGTGTTCGGAGGAACGACCTTAAAGTTGTCGAACGCGGTCTGACCCCATCGAAGAAATTCGTAGCGTTCTTGATTGCGCTCGTATTCGAGATCGCGGTTGATCTCCAATGCCGCGTTTGTTCCGTATGCATCCACTTGGACAGAGTGGTCGATGACGAGTTCAACCGGTTGAAGTGGGTTGATTCGTCCGGGGTCTCCACCGAAATCAGCCATCGCATCGCGCATCGCAGCCAAGTCAACAACGCATGGAACGCCCGTGAAGTCTTGCAGTAGAACGCGTGCTGGCATATAGGAGATCTCGTGCTCGGGTTCAGCATTGGGATCCCAGCTCAGCAACGCTTCGATGTCGGGCTTGGAAACTCCAACGCCTCCGTCTTCGGCCCGCAGGAGGTTTTCCAAAAGAATGCGCAGCGTGACCGGCAGCCGGGAGAGGTTGTGGCCCTGTTCTGCCAGTTTCTGCAAGCTGTAAATCGTGTAGTCCTTGCCGTCTACCGTAAGCGTCGACCGAGTCTCAAATGTATTCATAGGCATTCCCAATAATTCTAGGGTGTACCCCAACAGCGATGTTCCCTTCGGACGTGGTTTTTCAGCGAGATCGACAACACCAACCACCAAAGCAGATAAGTGGCGACCCAAACGAGAGCAAGGAACGGCCCGTTGAAAAAGAGGCCAGGGAAGCCCATGTCATCCACGAACCCCATGGGATAGGGAGTCGGACCGAACGCACCGAGATGCACGGCAAGGCATGCAAGAGCGGTCAGAGTTGCAAGCCTGAGCGATGCAAATACGGGAAGCCCGCATGGTTCTCCACCTGGCCAGATAGAGTTCGGAACAAGCGCAGCGACGAGTCCCAGCACCAATGCTACGGAGAACGAGAGAAAACCTAAGAACAACAGCGCTGGAAGCGGACGCGCGACGTGAAGTCCAACGAGTGTTGTGGCGCAAAGTGCCAGAAGCAGGACAAAAGTAGCAGTGGTGACCGGTCCGAAGTACAGAAAAAGTCTGGACTCGGCACGAAAGTGGCGAGCCAAACCCACCTTGTTGGGCCTTCGGCCCAGAAGTCTGGCCAACCACCACTCCCACTTCAGCCCCCACCTTGGGGCCGCTCTTCGTCCTTCGTATCGTGCCAGATGGTGAGTGAAGAGCATGATTTATTGAATCCAAATTTGTCCGGCGAAAGAAACCGTTCCAGAGGTATATCCGATTTAGTGAAAGCGATTGCAAAGGCTCGCCCGGCACCCGGCGTTGAACTGATTGATGTACCAGAACCGATGCTCAAACCTGGGCACGTAAAGATTCGCGTCGAGAAAGGTTCCGTGTGTGGCACCGACCTTCATATTTTCAGCTGGGATCATTGGGCGCAAGGTCGCATTCACCCCCCACGAGTCATCGGACACGAGTTCTGCGGGACCGTGGTTGAAGTGGCTGAAGATGTTTCAACGCACAAGGTCGGTGATTTTGTTGCAAGCGAATCCCACATCGTCTGCGGGCACTGCAAACAATGCCTGAACGGTCAAGGACACGTCTGCGTGAACACCGTTATCTTGGGTGTCGATGTGGATGGCGGGTTCGGCAAGTACGCGGTTCTGCCTGCGCAGAACGCCCGTTTGGTACCTTCCGCAGTGCCTAGAAAAATTGCCTCAATGCTGGATGCAGTGGGCAACGGTGTCCATACAGCTCTTGCGGGTCCGGTCGAGGGCCGAACTATCCTGATCACGGGAATGGGGCCGATAGGTCTGTTTGCCGTTGGCGTGTGCAAGGCGATGGGAGCAAGTAAGGTCTACGGTACTGAGGTCAGTCCGTTCCGGATTGGTCTTGCTGAGCAGATGGGTGTGGATGTTGTTCTCAATCCGACCAAGGTCGATGCGGCGGCTGAGCTATCCAAGCTGGAGCCACTGGGAGTCGACGTTTCTCTTGAGATGTCGGGACACCCTTCCGCACTGACTTTGTCGATCGATCACACCCGACCCGGCGGTCGAGTCTCGCTCCTTGGTGTCTATCCAGAAAACTCGGAAGCCGTTGATATCAACAAGGTCATCTTCAAAGGGCTGGACGTTCAGGGAATCGTCGGTCGTCGCTTGTGGGAGACATGGGATCAGATGTCGTCGCTGTTCACCGAACGTGGCCTCGACTTGACCCCGATTGTCACCCACGAAGTGCCCTACACGGAAGTCTCGCCAACCATGGAGATGCTGTTGCAGGGCCAAGCCGGAAAGATCGTATTGGATTTTGCTGATGCCGAGTAGCTAACCAAAAGCCCTCACGTAGGGCATAAGGTCTAGTGCGGGGACCCCACTTCTGTAGAGATAGTAGCTTCCCTGACGATGCTGGATCACCAAATGCCAGTAGCCGTCTTCGGCAACTGAGCCCGTAGTTCCCAAATGCCTTAGTTCGGCTGCGAGCATGGGTCTTGGAATCTCAAAGAAAAAATCCTCCGTTGCAATGCCGAGGGCCAAAACTCCATTGGCACATTCAGACAGAAAAATATCCCACTTTGGGTGGTAGGCGTACCAAAGTCCGTTATCCTCATATACTTTGCTGATCGTACAAACAACCCGCAAAGCTCCTCCAATGTCCTTGTACTTGGCGCGGCTATCTCGGACCAGCGTCAAACCGGTTTTTGACTCAATTGTGCTCAGAATTTTTGACCGTGTAATTTCCAGATCCTCGGGAGCAGTCCTATCTTGGTGTATTGAAGTTCGCTGGGCAGCGCTTGACCTATTTATCTCGTCGACCTGATCTTCCTCTGTCTCTGTTACTGCGGCAAACATTAAGTCGATGATTTGATCAAGTCGGGTGTATTCGATAGGTCGAAGAATCGACTCGATTCTCCGGTGAGTCTCAACCTCAGTCTTAAGGCGAACTTTGCATAGCTTCAACAGAGAGTCTACTGAAATAATTCTCACATCCCACGCATGCCGGGATCCTCTCACCTGCGCCTCAAAATCACCCGTATCCTCACGGCCTACGACGACGAGCACGGGATCATTTCTCCTAATTTTCCCTTCTTCCGCGAGGCGATCTCGGTATCCAATTAGTGTGTCGAGGTTTATTCGATAAGCGTCTGTTGTTTTGACCTCAACCACGAGGCAGTTTGCTGAAGAATCTTTCCAAATACCGTCGAAGCCAATCTGGCCTCTTATCCCTTGGTAGCGACCGTCAAAAGCCTCGTAACCAAGCCTTCGACCCAATTCGTTAACTAGGTCCTGTAATGCCAACCCCATTTTGGATCCGTTCGCAAGGCACTCATTAATGAACGACTCAAGCCTAGCGATTGGACATCGTGTCAGAAACGACCGAAATTCGGCCGAGCATTTCGATCCATCCCTCAGCGTGCCATCGCCAGCCACACTTATGACTTGCGATAGTGAAAAGCCTGCTACCGCATCTGGGGAATCTCGGAGAAGGTCTAGGAGTGGCATAAAATTTTAACAGCGCTGATTCGTCTGGTGCCACTAAGTTACCCGGGCGGAGGACTTACACTCGCGACGACACTGGCAGATTGGCAGGCGGGAAAAGGGCGAGGGCAGCTGCACCATATAGCCCCGCATCGGGACCAAACGGGCTGCGCGTTCCTGGGACCTGCAGCCAGTTGCTCAACCCAACACCACCGCACCAAACCACATCGTCCGGCATAAGAATCGCGTTCACCATGTCGAGCGTCATCCCAGCAATGCTGGAGGCAATCTTCTTCTGCTCGTCCGTTGGGCTCAAGGTTAGAACCGCACCGCCGAGAACTTCCTCGATGGAATTCCCTCCGACGAGCATGATGTCGTTGACTCGAGGGTATTCGCCTTGCGGCCCCATGAGAATTCGTCCCGAGTCTGCAGCTCCGAATCCAACTCCGGTGCCTAAGGCGATGGTCGCCACCCGCTTTCCAGAGTAATCGGGCAAGCACGCGTGCCCCCAGGCGGTTGCCAGACCATCGTTGAGAGCGACAACGGGCCAGTGGTGCAAGGCGACATAGAAATTGGTTCCGACATGATCCGGAATGATGTCCTTGGACTCCACAACAATTCCTGTGTGAGGGTCGATGGTGCCTCCGGAACTGATCCCGATGCGTTTGGCACCCCACCCTTCGGCTTTGGAACGAATCCAGTTGAGCCGATCTTCGCGGGATGAGGGAAGAGCGACTTTGTCGGACTGCATCAACTTCCAACCGGCTGTGAACAGCCCGGCCCTGAGCCAAGTGCCGCCGATATCCACGCCCAGCACCGGTGCTTCTACGCGAACCACGGCCTGCATAAACGCGGCGGTTTGTTTAATCGGATCGTTGAGCGCGCCGCCGACGCAGACGGCCGTTGCACCGGCCGAGAGAGCTGCTCGCGCTTGCCACGGAGCACTGAATCGGCCCTCGGCTATGATCGGAACGCTTAGGCTCGCAGCCATTTCCCGGATCAGGTCCAACGCTGGACCGCTGGCGAAGTTGGCGGTGCGCTCAGTGTAGCCAGCTAAGGTCGTTCCGACGAAATCCGCTCCGATGCGCTCTGCGGTGCTTGCAGCAGCAACGGAATCGCAATCCGCCATCACCAATTTTCCGCTTTGGTGGATGAAGTTGACGAGATCGATCAAATCGGTGTTGTTTGGACGGTCGCGGAGAGTGACATCCAGGGCGATCACATCACATCCGGTGGTAAGCAACTCCTCGACCTCATCCTTGGTAGGAGTGATATAGACCTTGCTCCCTGGATATTCTCGCTTGATGAGGCCAATCACGGGGAGACCCGTAATGGTCTTGACGTGCCTGATATTTGCGGTGCCTTCGAGCCTTAGCACGCATACCCCTTGGGAAATGGAGGCTTGAGCCAAGCGCAGGAGTGTGCCCGGATCGTCGAGTGGGGTCTGTCCTGGTGCCTGGACGCTGGCGATCAGCGGTCGATGTCGAAGCAGTTCCGTGAGTTCTTGCGCGGTCATATGGAATTGGGTCCCATATTAAAGACCGGTAAGAATGCGTGTTCGCCGCAGGCTCTTCAGCTTAAGATTCGTGACGTTTTTCTTGCACGCGGGCTGCGCGTTCCCATCGCTGAAGGGTGCTGACGTCTTGTTTTCGACGCTCAAGTGCTTGGTCGATCTTGATCGTGAGGAGCTCGTAGACATCGACGCCTGGCGAATTTTTCTCGATGTAGTCGAACGCACCACGGCGCATACACTCGACGGCGTTTGCAACGTTGCCATATGCGGTCATCACGATAACTTCGGCGAACAGGTCGCGCGCAAAAGCTGTATTGAGCACCCTAAGACCCGAATCAGGGCTCTCGATGCTCATGTCTGTGACGATCACATCAAACGGAAGGTCCGCGTCCTGGATGATGTTGGTCCCCTCTTCGGAAGAAGCAGCGGTCGTCACCTCCAAGCCGTGGCGCTCCAGCCTTCGCCGGATCGCGTTGAGCACATCTTCTTCGTCATCGATTACCAAGACACGAAACATTGGTGGGAGTATATCTCCCGGCGGACCTTTCCCATCGGGATCCGTACGATTTGGTGTAGTTGAGGTTCGCCGCCCGCCCGGAGCCACGCCCGACGCTGGGACCCCGCCGCTTCGCGTCGCCCAGCATCCCGCCCGGGCGGCAAGCCTCAAAGGAAGCAAGGCGGAGTGCCAATTTCAAAAAGAAAGGCCCCCGTCCGAGGGGATTTGGACGAGGGCTGGAGAGTCGAACGACTTTTTGAGACTAGTCGCCGGTTTTATCGAAGTTGTTAGAAAGGACCACGTAGTCGAAGACCGTAACTGAGCCGTCGCCGTCTAAGTCCGCTTCCTTCGGTGCATGCAAGTTGCTGCCCACTGTGTTCCAATCTGAATCCGACTCATTCTTGTCGAAGTAGTCAGATAGAACCAGATAGTCGAAGATCGTGACGCTGTTGTCACCATCGATGTCGCCGTTGATCAAGGTGAAGTTAACTCCGGACGCACCACTCGCCGTAATGTTCACGGTGCCCGAAAGCTTGCGCAGCCAGTGCGATGCTGTGGCGGCGATTTTGTAGTTTCCTACCAACGACGTGGCCAGGGAATAGTTTCCAGAAGCATCCAAAGATCCTGTCGTGGTTTGCACCACGTTGTTCGAACCATCGAGGATCTCAAACTTCACGGATTGTCCCGCTACGGTGCCGAGGTAGTCATCCAGAATGACCTTGCCAGTCACGGGGTGAGTCGGCAGCGCGACTTTCAGGAAGTTCACGTAGCTGTCGCCATCGGTGGTGTAGGCGTAGAACTGGATTGTTCGCAGCTTCACGTTCTGGGCGCTCGAAATCGACTCGACCGTGTAGGTATGGGAAGTGCCGCCGTACGGAGTGATCTTGATGCTGAAGTGGTTGAGTGCTGTGGACCAGACCTCAAAGTCGACGCGTTGGCCAGGCACAACCGGAACATCGGTGAATCGGGAACCGGTGTTGTCTTGAATGCTGTAGTTTTGACCCTTGGACGCGTTGAAGGCAAACATGTCGCGGCCCGGGTTGCTGAGCGACGATCCGCGGAATTCACAACCGAAATCTCCAGTCGTGCTTTCTTGTCCGGCGCCACCACCTCCGGGCATCACGCTGAAGGTGAGGATCTGCCCGATTTCGAAGTCATTGATCATTCGGCGTCGAGCATCGCAACCGCTGTAATCCAAGCCACCAACACCGGATCGCAAGCCGAATTGTTTGGTGCCCATATGGAACGAGGAACTGACGTTGGTGATCTTGGTGCTGCCGAAATTGTTGTTGTCACCGTAGCCGCCACGCTGCCACTTTTCAAATCCGTAGCCACCGTTCAGGCCATTGGTCGCCGCAGTTTGGTCGCCCAAAGTCGTGCCAACCTGAATGTACTCTTGGCCGACAATATAGACTGAATCCTCGGCACTATCGTACGCAATCTGTGCCTGTGCGCCCGCTACCAGTGCCAGCGCCAAAATCGAAAGGTATTTCCTCACTGTATTTCCTCCATCGAAACGAGTCGTGAACTGCAATGTTCAAGCACTTTGACCAAACATTTGGTCAATCTGAGTGAATTATATCATTGGTCCAATCAAAGTCTCATAAATAGATAGGCTTCTGCCTCCCAGATCATGCATAACTCGCAAGAATACGGGTCTCGAACATAGTCACACGCTTGGTCAAGTAGGCTAACGCTATGAGCTCCCCTCAAGTGGCCGTCGTCGGAAGCGCGAACTTGGACCTCGTCTTTAATACCGATCGTTTGCCGGTACCGGGGGAAACGGTGTTGGGAGGCAAGTTTGCAACGCACCCAGGTGGAAAAGGAGCGAATCAAGCAGCCGCAATCGCCCGTCTAGGTGGCCAGGCCAGTTTGGTAGGCTGCGTTGGGACTGATGCGAACGGTCGGGTTCTGCGATCAGCGTTGACGGAAATCGGAGTGCGAGTCGAGTTCTTGCAGGACGACCCTCACACGCCATCGGGCACAGCCGGAATTCTTGTTGATCGATCAGGAGCGAACATGATCGTCGTTGCTCCGGGTTCAAACTTTTCGGTAACGCCAGATCAGGTCCAAGCGGCGATCAACTCGCTCAATCCGGATATTGTTCTCGCCCAGTTGGAGTTGAATTTAGACGCGGTCCAAGCAGCATCCCATGCCAAGCGGTTCATCTTGAATCCGGCTCCGAGCCAGCCATTGCCCGATGAGATCCTCGCCCAATGCGAGGTCATCACACCCAACGAATCTGAACTCAAAGCCCTTACCGGAATCTCGCCGACCGATGCCTCCACCTGCGAACAAGGAAGTCGCATCTTGCTGGATCGAGGCGTTTCCAACGTGGTGGTAACGCTGGGTGATCGCGGTAGCTACTGGACCTCGGCATCAAGTGGCAGGCATTTCCCGCCTATCGCGGTCCAAGCGGTCGACACAACCGCAGCCGGAGATGCCTTTAACGGTGCGCTAGCCTGGTTCTTGGCGACCGGACGAGAGATGGCCAACGCGATCCAACTTGCCAACTGCGTGGGAGCACTTTCGACCACGAAACCTGGAGCCCAGGAATCCATGCCCACCTGGGAGGAATTCGCCGCTGTCGCCAGTGAATGGCTTTAGGGTCCCACAAAGGCTGCATTCGCCATCGCGTTGAACGTCTTCCGAACCTCATCGGAAAAGCTCTGAGACATGAAGACGCACACCACGCCAGATTTGGGGTCGGCCCAATACTCTGTGCAGAATGCTCCGGTATGTCCGAACGAACCAATCGGGCGCAGAGTTTGGGTTCCAGCTGCACCCCTGATCACCGAGAACCCGAGTCCATAGCCCTGCGCATCGGACCCATCTGAGAGCAGATCACCAGTCTGGACCGTTGTCATGACCTCGGTCGATCGGGGGGAGAGCATTCGGA
This sequence comes from Armatimonadota bacterium, assembly GCA_018268255.1. Lineage (GTDB taxonomy): Bacteria > Armatimonadota > Fimbriimonadia > Fimbriimonadales > Fimbriimonadaceae > UBA2391. The sequence continues at coordinate 315,671 of JAFDWX010000003.1, forward strand.
ACTTGCCGAGAGAACCGTGGTTAGCAATGCACTGGATGAGCGTGGCCATGTCCGACGCGGTCGAGTACAACCCACCTGCTGGATTCGCAAGTTTCGCCCCCTTTCGGAAGGGATCAGGCTGGAATTTGGATAATATGCCCTTTTCCGCAACGTACATGCTGGCAATTCTCGGATGGGCGGACTCTCGGGCGAAAAAAGTCGTGTCTTTCATTCCGAGAGGTCCAAAGATCTCGTTCTGCATGAAATCTTCCAGCTTTTGGCCGGTTACGATTTCAACAATTCTGCCAGCGGCGGCAATTCCCGGGCCGCTGTAGGCTATCCGTTCACCGGGCTGCGCTTGGAGAGGATCTGAGCCGAAATGATCTGCATATTGAGCCAGGGTGAGCTTGATTTTCTCGTCGTCCGAGAGTCCGCCCGGGTCAGTTGAGGACAGTCCGCTGGTGTGGGTCAGCAGATGGCGGACCGTCAGCGCTTTGGTCCGTGGCTTGAGTGTGCCGTCGGCTTGAGCAACCTTGAGATTAGCAAATTGGGGGAGATATCGTTCGACCTTGTCATCCAGGCGGAGCAAACCCCGTTCCACACACAGCATCACCGCAATTGCCGTGACGGGCTTGGTCATGGACATCACCTGAAAAATCGTGTCGGGCTCCATAGGCCGACGTTCCTCAACATTTGCCAAGCCTTGACAGTCGAGCCAGACTCGATGGCCTTTGCGCTGGATCAGGGTCACAACGCCTGCAACTTGCTTCTGATCTACGAACTCTCTCATGCGAGTCCCGATGAGATGGAGCCTCTGAACATCAAAGCCTTGCACCGTTGCAGTGCCATGGCTCAAGAGAAGGAGTGCGGGAATAAACATGGGTGGATAATCTCAGACTTTGTGCAGGGAATCGAGGATCGTGCCATCGACCCAGGTAACAACGCCCACGATGTCCTCGGAGAGCGAAGGAGACTGGGGCGGCCCGCCGCACAACGTCTCGGCAATGGCCTTGATCTCTTCGAGAGATTTGATGGGGAGGTCGGTATTTCTCGCTGCGTCGATAAGGTCCTGACGCTTCGGGTTGATGGCAATACCGCGTTCGGTCACAACCACATCCACGAGCTCGCCAGGCCCGCAAAGGGTGGTTACCTGGTCGCGAATAATCGGTACACGATTTCGGAAAGAGGGGACCGCCAGGATTGTGCATTTCCCGAACAGAGCGTCCTGCCATCCTCCTATACCGTGCAGCATCCGGCCGTCCGAGTGGCTCACGACGTTTGCGTTGAAATTGAGGTCGACCTCAGTGGCACCCAGCAAGGCGCAGTCGAGCATCGATGCAATGTTTCCTTTGCTGTGATAGTTGTAGCTGGTGAAAGGGCTCGTCATGATGTGCTTCGGATTCACCGCCACGGAGCGAACTCCATCCTGGTCAAAAGTCTGCCCGTCCAGGATGCAGCCTGTGAGGCCTTCCTCCAATATCTCCACGAGATATCTGGTGCTGCCGCCCCGAATGAAACTGGCGCGGACACCATTGGCGCGCATTCGATCGCGCATGTAGATGGTGAAAGCGAGGGATGTTCCCCCGGCTCCGGCTTGGAAGGACCAGCCTTCGCGCATGATCCCGGACTTCTCTACGAACTGGGCCGCCAAATCGGCTATCAGGAGCCTTTCAGGAGATCGAGTGATTTGGGTTGTTCCGGAGATGATTTGTGACGGGTCTCCAATTTGGTTGAGGAGGACGACCTGATCCACAAGGTTGCCTGCAATCTGCCATGGGGCGCATGGAAACGGAACCAAGTTGTCTGTGACGGCGATAACATGGTCGGCATACTGGGTGTCTGCAACAGCGAAGCCCAACACTCCGCAGGCCGAGGGACCGCGCGCTCCAGTCATGTTGCCGAACGGGTCACATTCAGGAGCTGCAACCACGGCTATATCGATTTTGATCTCGCCATCTTGAACTGCGCGGTAACGGCTCCCGTGCGATCGCAAAACAGCTAAACCGGGCATGTTTCCACGGGAAGCAAAATCGCCTACTGGACCATTGAGGCTGCCCTCGATATGGTGGATCACCCCGCTTTCGAGATGCCGAATCAGTTTGGCGTGGCAGGGAAATACCGCTGAAGGAAACCAGACGAGGTTTCGTACGCCCAACTCCGCAGCGATCTCAAAAACCTGCTCTGCGACCAAGTCACCGTTGCGAAAATGGTGATGCGTGGAGATCACCATTCCGTCTCTGAGTCCTGCTCGAACAAGAGCGGACTTGAGCGACTCGGCGACCTTGTTGCCGTCGCTGGGATACATGGAACAGCTTCGGATGGGTGCCCCGTGCATTCTTCCGTCCGGTCGGTCGACCGAGACGCCTTGGAATCCTGTTACCGGTCGCCCATTGACCACGGAAGGCACGAGGCGTCCAGCCGCATTGCGAGCGAGATTTGCTGAGACGATCATCTATCCACTCCAGCCCGTTGTAGCGTCCGCTTCGCCCGTTCATAAATCGGCACGTCCACCATTCGCCCGTTGACCGACACCACGCCGCTGCCGTCTTTTAGAGCGGATTCATAGGTCCGCACGATCTCGCGCGATTGCTCGACTTCGGAGTTGGACGGGGCAAATCCTCGGTGTGCAGGCTGAATTTGTCGCGGGTGAATGCAACCCACGCCTTCGAATCCTGCATGCATCATGCTCCGCGCGTACTGCTCCATTCCCTCATCATCGTCCAGTTTGCTGAAAACCGAGGCGAGAGGCATAACCCCAGCCGCTCGTGCAGCATTCAGCACCATCCGATTGGCCCATTCTGCTTGTTCTGATCCGGTCGCATGGATATCGGCAAGATAGTCCTCGACTCCTAACGTCATGGCTGCGATTCGCGGCGAGGAGCGGACAATTTCGAGTGCATTGAGGACTCCAAGCGCCGATTCCAGAATGACAATGATGTGCGAGGCGCACTTCAGTTCCTCAAGATGCTTCACCACGTTCAAAACATCGCTGGCACATTCCACTTTCGGAAGAATGATTGTGTCGGGGTTTGCCGGGGCAACGGAGACAAGGTCGTGGTGAGCCGCCTCACCCGAATTGATCCGCACGGTTCGCTCGCTGGTGCCAAAGTCCAAACTTTCCAGACCTCTTCGCACCAGAGCGCGTGCTGCATCCTTTTCGCTCGGTGCGACCGAATCTTCGAGATCGAATATAAGGCAGTCGGCACCGTAGAGACCTGCGCTGGCAAAGAATTTTGAGGAGTTTCCGGGGACGTACAGCCTCGTCCGGCGGAGTCGATTTCGCGGTCCGGTCTCCCGTGGGGTCGTAAGGTCTGGCAAGGTCTGCCCGAGGTGTTTCGAGAGAGCGCATTCGATCCGCGCTTCGATCGCGAAAGGAAGTGCTCCCGCGTCTTGGAGTTCCAAACTCACGGATGGATTTCCGAACCGTTCGAGAATCCTCTGGGCCTGCGCTCGAATCGAATCTCCATACATGGCTTCGACTGAACTGGAAACCCGCACCGTAGGCTGAGTTGCATCCTCGACGGTTACCAACAAGTCGGACCGAACGTTGTCACCAAAATAACCGACGGAGGTCTTCATTGCCAAGCCACCCGATGCCATGTCGTGCGCCATCCTCCATCGTGTTGCCTTCCGGCCTCAAAGTAGGGTTTGAGTTCGATCGAAGCCTGCCCTGCTCTCGGGAAAAGCAACGAGGGTGTGATCTTCGGCTGCTGGTTCGGATCCAGCACCACGCACGATTCCGGGAACAGCTTTGCGATTCTCAGGGTCTCTTCGAACTTGTAGCCGTCGATCGTTGACGACGCATAAACGTACGGCCCGAGAGAAAAGTGAACGTATTCGGCCCGGACGATCTCCTGTCCATGGTGATCCAATGAATCGGTCGCATGGTGCACCTGTATCTTGGTCTCCAGGCGAATGGAGATGGTGTCGCCGGTTCGCCACTCCCGATGAATCCGTGATTCATCCACATCGACTTCATTGGCCGAGAGCCGGATGGACTCTGCCCAAGCGGGCTTCCGAACGGTGATTGCAAATTCCTGGGGTTTCTGAAGTTCAACCTGGACGGTCCAGGCGAATGGATTGTCTGGAGTGGATTTTAGGGAAATTACACAATCCTGCTCCCCTACGTTCACTGCGGATTCGCTCGGTTCGAAAAGGTTGATCGAAAGTCCCGAGTTGCTTGCGACGATCGCCATTTGCGCCGCTTCTTCGAGAGCCATCGCCCCGCTCGATTTGCAGCAGGCCCAGTAGTATGTGTTGTTCCGGCGGCCGTTGGGGAAGGTGAAGTAACACCAGTTCTCGCCGTCCGCATCCATTGCGCCGAGAAGTGCGTTGTACAAGGATCGCTCAAAGTGATCCACGTGTTCAGCGTTTGCTGTAAGCAGGAACAACTCTCGATTGAGGGCCATCCAGCTTGCGGTTGCACAAGTCTCGGTCATGCCGTACGGGCTGAAGAACCCTCTCGGATTGAAAACTTCTTTGTGGGTGGCAATTCCTCCCCAGGGTCCGCCCAGCGGCGTGAGATGGTGATCTCGGATGTTGGCCCACCATCCCAAACAAGCATTCAAAATCGATTCGTCGCCCGTACATCGATAGAGCACGGTCAGACCGGTCAGGATCCAGCAAATTTGATAGCACTTCCCAGTGCCGAGTTCGCTGACGTCGATCCCGGATGTTGGACCGCTCAGAATGGGCAGTCCACGAAGTTCCATTGCGCTGACGATTCCTTGAGCCAGCTCCGAGTACTTGGGGTCGCCAGTCCCCAAGGACAATCGCGCCAGCGGCTCGATGACCACTGCGCTGGAGAGCCCAGAGTGGTTGCCAATGGAGAGCAGCCGAGCAGGATCTGAGCCGAACGTCTGAACGAGCAAATCCCCGATCTTTTCAGCTGCCGCAAGCGCGGTTTTTGATTGGCAGTGCTCGGCCACAGCAAGAAATCCCAGCGCCAACCATGCATGGACCCAAATGTCCCAAGAACGCACGGAGTCCGCTTCCGAGTGGCTCAAACGAGCTTTGGAACCGGCGGCATAGGTGCTGAGGCTGCCGTCTCGTGCTTGAAACTCTACCAGAGCGTCTACCACACCAAGGATGCGTGCCTTGATGTCATCAGACTGAGTTCTCCGGTACGCCAGTGCGGAAGCGACAAGCCATTTTCCCGCGTGCTCACCGTACCAATCCCCTGAATCGTTGAACGCGCGGGACTCTGGAGAAAACATCTGTATAGCTTCGCACTCTGCTCCGGTGACAAAGTGACAGAGCCGATGTTGAAAGCTGGACTCGACCGCCTTTCCGATCACTCCATCGCGCCATTGCGTTCGAACCACTGGCTCAAACGCTCTTTGCTCACGAGCCACGATTCGTTCTTCTGTCATGCTGGACAAATCCTTGGTGTTCCTGCACCTCCGCACCCAGAATGGATGAGGAACCCAAATGCGCCGCTCGTCAGAGGTCGATCCATGTCCACTGCTGTGAGTGTGAGTCGCCCATCCACCCACGCCCGAATTTCGTTACCCTTGACCTCGACTTCCAACTCGTAGTCGCGGAACTGCTCCCACGGGAACGATGTCCTCGCCAGCGTGCTGTCTCCATCCAACGCCTTGATAATGCAGATTTCTCCGGGAGCTCCGAACACGACCGCGTAGTAGCGCCGGAGTCCCTGAACTCGAACAGCCACGCCCGCAGCTTCGGCCATCTTGGGCGTAAAACGGCACTCAACTCGATAGTCCTGCCAGTCACGGCTGCCTTGGGTCAGCAATCCTACGCCTTCGTTTTGGCAAAGATAGTCGTATCGATCTCGGACATATTCAAACCGGTCCACGGACCGTGCCCATGCTCTGGCAGCCATTGTGCCAGGCAGATTTGGGAAGGAGGTATCGGGAATGCCTTTCCAGTCCACCTGTTCCAGCACGACCCTCCCAGTTCTGAGTTCAATGCCGATCTCGTGAATCGGATATCCGCCTGTTTCGGGCATCTTCCACTCAAGCGTCAACTCCTGGCTCTCGCCAAGATCGAACACAGGACCCTCGACGAACCGTGATTCGTCGTTTTCGTCGTAGTGCGCAAAGTAGAGCCTTCCCGCCGACTGGGGAGACGCTCCCCGGAGCTGGAACTTGACAGTATGCCCCGGATACAGGAGCGGGTTCGCTACCAGCACGTAGCCGGTCTTCATATCCTTGGCTTCGGGCGGGATAAACGTGTCTCGGAATACTCTGGCAGGCGCATCGGTCCTTGATTCAATCAGCAAACCTTGTGAATTAGTTGGTCGGCTAAGACGTAAGTCGGCCGGTTGCTCAGTTCGCCATCCCTGAACGCTTCCGGGGAGTTCGAAGGTGAATCTCGCGCCATCCTTTGGGGCGAGCGGCGGAAGACCATCCAATGCCCGCCCGGCGTTGACCACTGCTACCGCTTCTTGCGCCGCATCAGCGATCGCGCGCCCTCCGTCCGCCGATGGAAGGTAAAGACGGTCGGCTACGGGACCGCGCCAATCCCTTTTTTCGAAGGCAGCCAGGCCGTTTCTCACTCCCAAAATCGCACCCACGTTTCCGGAGTTGCAGTCCGTATCCCATCCGGCTGTGTTGACGATAGCCATCGATTCGTCGAAATCTCCTGCGCCGTGAAGCAAACTGAGGATGATGAGGCCGTGATTGGGAATAAGGTGGCACTGCCCCAGGTACTTGTCGTATCCATATTCCGCCTGGAGACGTTCACGATTGGCTCGCCAGTCCTTTTCCACACGATGCCAATCGCGGACATCGGAAATAAGTTTGGACACCGTGCTCGACGGCGGGATGAATTCCAAGCCCTTGTCGAGGAGCCGGTCGAGATCCGATTCCACGAAGGCTTCAGCGACCATCGCGGCGATGATCTTGGCACCATAGACTGCTTCGCCATCGTGGCTGACTCGCGCCGCGCGATCGGCAAAACTCGCTGCTCTGGCGGGGTCTCCGGGACAAATCAGGCCCCAGCCGTCGATGAATATCTGTGCACCGATCTGCTCCGAGAGTATTTTCGAGTTCAGTTCACACGATCCGCTGCGTGGTGCTTTGATCCCGCTCTTGAGGCGGAGATAGGCTGTGTGTTCCGTTGAGTTTCCCAAACCGCCCCACCAGAGCACCGTAGTCTTCTCGATGAGGTAGTTCAACCACGTCTGTCCGATCTGTTCGGATGTCAAATTCGGATCGAATCCGTAATCTTCGAGCGCTCGCAGGAATGTGAAAGTGCCGGAGATGTCATCGTCCGTCACAATTAGGAGCCGGCCGCGCTGCTCGTGGATGTAGAAGTCCACGGTCCCGAATTCCTCAGTGATCTTTTCGTAGGGCCATCCTTCAACGGGGCGCCCGAGATACACGCCGATAAGTTTGCCGAGAACACCGGCATAGACCCTCTCCAAATAGGCAGGATGACTGGTTCGGTCGATCTTGTTAGGGTCGGCCCAATGGCCGTTTTCGGCCACCGCGAACTGAAAATTGCTGCTCATGATCGTTTCAAGAGAATAAAAGCGATGGGTTTGGTCCCGGTAACGAGTTCGACGCGCGCCGTAACAGACTTTCCTTGCTGGTCGGCTTCTTTCACGGCTCGCAACAAGAATTCCGGCGGCGAGTCTACGTTCACCTTGGCGGCGAACTTTCGATTCAGTATCGTTGCATTGATGGGAGCTTTGGACTCCGCGGCTGATCCGTCGGCCTTTGCTTGAACCACAAACCGAATGTTGGTCACATCCTCGATTTTCCAACTATTTCCGTCGATGGATCGAATTTCCCTGCCGACGGATTGGGACCTCACCGTTTCTTGCAGAACCCGGTCAAGTTCGCTCGGCAGGTCCGCTATCTGAACCGTTCCCTGATGGGTTCCAGATTCGACGGTCCCAAAAAGGGAGAAGCCCGCAGGAGGATCGGCCGTGGCTGTGGACTTGGTGCCGCCTGGGGCAAGTTTGATATCTGCGTCGACCTGAATCTGCTTGAGGTCCTTGAGTTCCAGCGGTTGGTCATCTCTCAGCCGGACCGTAGTGTGTTCGATCGATTTCTGAATCTTCTCCTTGACCGCATCACCCATGAGTCCACCAGAAAGCAGGTCTTCCTTTTGAAAGCTTCCCCGAAACAGAGTGTCCCCGGGGCTCGGAGTGTTGATGGCTGTGATTCTAGCCTTTTGGCCCACGGCTGCCTTGGCTACTGAGGTTCCTTCCAACTCGGGCGACATCTGAAGCCGTGAGTAATCGACGATTCGAGCAAACGTCCCTTTGGCGACGCGGCTCCCGGGTTTTGAGTCGATTCGCAGTGTGCCCGACGTAGGTGCTACCAAGGTCGTTGGAACGGGTCTTGCGATTTTGGGATCAAGGTACTTCTCGATCTGTGCGGCTCCTTGAACCACCTCGGCGATTGCCTGTCCAGACCTGACCTCAGATCCGTCCGGCGCGAGCAGTCGGAGAACCATGACGTCATCGGTGACTTCCAGCGGGATGCTGAATGGCTCGATCTTCACATTGTCAGCGCTGATCACATCTTCGACTTTGTAGTTGAACGCGAAGATGAACGCGGCGAAGACGCACAGCACGACAAAGTAGCCACCCTTTTCCAACCACGACATGTACTTTGCGTAAAATCGCCGCTTGGTCCGGTTTTGGGTCCTCCATTCCGGTTGAAACACTTTATTCACTGAACGGCAACCTCCATACGGCTCCCAACTTCCACGGTACCGTGGTACAGATTTCTCATTCGAGCGTAGAGACCGTCGAGCGCCACAAGCTGCTCGTGCGTTCCTCGCTCGACAATCGAACCAGCGTCCAACACGACAATTTCATCCGCCATCTTCACTGTATCCAACCGGTGCGTTACAAGGAGCGTGGTTCGGTCCTGCGAGAGATCTCGAATTGTCGCGACGATCCCTCTTTCCGTTTCAGCGTCCAAGGCTGAGGTGGGCTCATCTAGAATGAGCACCTTGGGGTTCGAGAGCACGGCTCTGGCCAAACCGATTCGTTGTTTTTGTCCGGCGGATAGGGCCGTTCCGCCATCGAGATCTTGATCCAAGCCGTGGGGGAGTGTCTCCAGCCAGTTCTCCAACTCGGCGGCGCGCAACGCTGCCAACATCATCTCGTCGGTGGCATCTGGGTTCGAGACCAGCAAGTTATCGCGCAACGATCCACCAAAAAGGAAAGTGTCCTGCATCACCGTGCCGATCTGGTGCAGGTAGCTGTTGCGGTCGATCGTGCGCAGGTCCTTGCCGTCGATCAGCAGTGCGCCTTCGTTTGGGTCGATGAGTCGAAGGGCGAGACCCACGAGTGTGCTCTTGCCGGCTCCACTGGGACCTACCACCGCCGTGAGTTTCCCTGGTTGAAGAGTCAAGTCAACGTTGGAAATGATCCGACCGATTCCTGGCCGGTCAAACGAGATTCCGGAATACTCGATCCGCCCTTCCGTGGTTGCAAGTTTGATGGCGTCGGGTCTATCTGTGATCTCAGGTTCGGTGGTGAGAATCTGCATCATGCGTTCGGCAGAAACCATCGTCTGCCAAATCCAGCAGCCGAAGTTGACAATGCGCTCAATAGGGAAGGTGAGGCGGCCCAGGTAAGCGATCATCGGTACCGTGGTGCCCAGAGTCATTCGACCGAGAACGACCATTCGGGCGAGGTACAGGTAGATCGTCGTAGTCTTGAGAAACGGGATCAGCTTCTGGGTCGCGAACTCAAAGAACACCAGAATCAGATAGCCCTGGATCGAGATTCTTTGAAGTGCAGCACTTACTCTTCCATTTCGGACGACTTCATGGCGACTTCTTCCCAGGCTCTTGATGGTAAAAAACGAGCTTGCTGCCTGCAGAATGCCAGCATCACGGAGTTCGCAAAGTCGTAACCGACGTCGGTCAAGAATTCGGCCATAGTGCGTCACCCACACGAACAAAATCGTCCAGGGGATGAGAAAGACCAAAGCGCCTCCTGTGAGAATGGGATCGACGTAGATTGCGGCACTCAAGATAATCGCAAACTCGACCAACATGGTGAGCGTCGGCAATATCCGCACCAGCATGTGAGCGATGCGGTCGGCGTCGGTCGAGATTCGAAACTGCTGCTCACCCACGGGCAGCGACTCAATGGTCTCCAACGAAAGGGTTTGGAGGTGCGAGTACATCCTTCGTCGGATCCCATGCTGGAGGAGCTGTTCGGTGGTGTTGTAGAGAAACGTTCGAGTACCCGTAAGGATGTGCACCAATAGCAACAGCCCCGCGATGCTCGCGGCGATCACAAAGAATGCGGGCCAATCGCGGCTCGGCAGTATCCGGTCGATAGCGGTTTTGCCGAACCATGGTATCGCCAGGTTCAGAAGCACCACCGAGATGTCCATGAAGCAGACGAGGAGGAGGCGGCGCAATTGGGGCCTCAGGAACTGGAGCACAAAAACGAACGCCTTCCAAGAGTTCTGCCGGTAGGAGGTCCCCGCCGCTAGAGCTTCGCTTTCTCTCATCCGGACATCCTCTCCGCTGCAATTTCCCGAGTCTGCTCGACCCAGAGATCACGGTACGTACCGGGAGTCGCACAGAGCTGCTCATGGGTACCTGACTGAACCAGCTTGCCGTTTTCGAGAACCCAGATCTGGTCGCAGGGGACCACGGCCTTTAGCCTGTGGGCAACGGAAAGGATGGTCCGACCCTGACGAAGCTTAAGAAGTTGGTCTAGGATTTCCGCCTCGGTCTCTGGATCCAGGTTCGCGGTCGCCTCGTCGAGCACGAGGATTTTTGGGTTGCGGACCAATGCCCGTGCGATGCCTATGCGCTGACGCTCTCCGCCCGAAATAGTTGCACCTTCTCCAACCTCAGTCTCCAGACCATTAGGAAAGCGCTTGACGAAACTTGTTACGCCTGAAAGGTCAGCGGCGAGTTGGACATCGGCGTCGGATGCCTTGGGGTTGCCAAACCGAATGTTGTCCGCGATGGTGCCGGAGTAGAGGCAGGTGGTCTGTGGGACGGTACCCGTCTGCTCTAGCAAAGTCTGGATTTGTATCTCGGAGACATCTGCGCCATCGACGAGGATGTTGCCCGATGTAGGGACATAAAGCCGAAGCAGCAGCGCGAGGAGCGAGCTCTTACCAGCTCCGCTGGGACCTACTATTCCAATGAACTGCCCAGGAAGGCCTGAGGCCGAGATTCCGTCTAGAGTTACGCGTTCTGGAGTGTAGGAAAACGCAACGTTCTCGAAGTCGATCCTGCCCGAGATGGCACCCATCGGCTTTGCGTTCGGCTTGTCAACGATGGTTGGCTGCGTGGTGAGCGTTTCCATGATCCGCTGGGCGGGTACAAGCTGGACCTTCACCAATTGCAATATCTGGATGAAATTCTCGAGCGGACCCTGGGCGGCCTCGATGAGGAGAAATGCTGCGATCCAATCGCCGATCGTGGAAGCCCCTTTCATCACCTGGGATCCGAGATAAACGTAAATCCCAATGCTGAACGCCCACTTCATGCCTATCTGGGCTCCGTTCTGCACCATCGCCATCTGGGCAATCTGTTGGATCGCTCGCCGGCGGGTGTGGCTTACGGCGTCGATGTACCGCTTTCGTTGGAATTTGAGCCGTCCAATGGCTTTAAGGGTTCGCAAGCCCGCAATGCTGTCGCGCAGTCGCCCCGACTCCCGTTCGCTGGCCATTTTGACCAGAAATGCGGTGTGGCGGATTTTGTTGAAAAGAGCGTTCGAAAGCAGCGCGAAGGGAACAATGTAGAGCACCAGGAGGATGCTCAACGTTGAGTCGATCAGAAAGAGCAGCGCAACGCCCCAAGCGAGCGAGTAGATAGTTTCGACTAGGAGCGGTACTGTCCGGACGATCAAGCCCATCACACCTGGATCATAGGGATCGACATCGTTGGAGTAGATCGCCATCGCGATCTCTTTACTATCCGGAGGGGATTGGCCCGATGCGGTGGGCGTTGCTGGGCGGCTCATCACTCGGAAAACAGAGACCATGTCACCGGTGGCTCGAAACAGATGCTCGCCCGGCAATCTGCGAGCGAGATATGCCAAAGGCAGCCGGTGGAGGTGCTTGTAAAAGGCTAGGCGCAAGTCGAACGTCGACCGCATCGAGCCGTACCACTCAAGCACTTCGCGTCCCGTGCTAAGGATTGCGCTGGAAAAGTAAAAGATGGCCTGAAGCGTGACGATGTGCAACACCGTGTTCCAGCGTTCCGCAGCCGAAAGATTGGTGGCCAAGAGAGCCTTGTTGGTTACGTCTCGAGTGAGAAACAACGAGAATTGCGCAAGCGGCACCGCCAGTAGGAGGAGCAAGATTCCTAAGTAGAACTTGCTGCGATACGGGCGTACGAATTTCCAGCACTGTTTGAGAACACGCAGAATTTCTGCCAGGCTGATGCGGGAGTCGTCTGGTGCGATGACTTTCATGGGATGAGGGCGCCTTGCTCTCAGGTCAAACCGGAAAGCAAGGCGCTGCGAGAGATGCTATTGCGGAGAGTCTGTGGTCCGCTCGCGGTAACCCGGTTGACCGGGTCGCAAAGGTGTCGTATCTTTGGTGTCAACTTCCTTCAGGTCCACGGTGCCCGATGGGCCCTTGGTACCGAAGTAATATCCCGCTGCGATGATCAGTACCAGCGCCGCGATAATGCCGGCGATGGCTCCCGGATGAAGTTCTTTATCCTTCATGACCCTGCCTTACTTGCTGCCGTCGTACCAGGTGCCCCAGAACAACGTGTTGACATAGGGCGAAATGTACTGGGAGTTGTTGTAACCGGCGCACTCGTTCGCTTCGGCGACGGTGTTGTTGTACTTCATCACCTTTTGAGCTGCAACGCTGCCAGCATGGCCATCGCCATAGGCCGTCGGCAATCGGTCTTTGTGGAACTTCGACGCCAGATAAGCTCTTTGGAAGCGGGTGTTTGACACCGTCTTGGGATTGACGATGACCGGGCAGTAAGCCTCATCACTAACGAAGCGGTAGCCGACTCGGTCGTCCTTGGTTTGGGCCGTGACAACGAAAGCTGCGCGCTCCGCTACATTTTCCTGGTTGCTTGCCACGCGGTAAGTGCGCGCATAGGTTGTGACATCTTCCCAGCTAGACCACCCGTTGCGGTTCATGGAAATCGTGGTGACTTTGGTCCACTCGTTCGTCCCGTCATTGGTGTTCACCGAGATTCCGCGCGCGGAATCCCATACGAGATCCTTATTCTTGATGTAGGGCTGAAGATACACGTAGTAGCCCCCCTTATCCTGGGTTCCGCCTTCGCAACTCTGATTTGCCTTATCGGGTTGGCACAGGATGACCGGACAGTTTGTGTCGTCATAGTCGTCGGCGTACATCAGGCTCGCGAGTCCCACCTGGCGGAGGTTGCTCACCGTGGCGATAGACTTGGCTGCAGCCTTGGCCTGTGCGAAAACCGGGAATAGGATCGCTGCGAGGATCGCGATAATCGCAATCACGACAAGGAGTTCAATGAGCGTGAAGGCTCGGGTGGATTTCTTCATGGTTGCTTCTCTGCAATTTGGGCCTGCATCGACCCAGGATTCTCTCCTCATGCGGTGTCTCCGCAGAAGAACTCGACCGGTAGAACTGTGAGTGGAGGCACATCTTTCCCATCGAGTCGGTTGACGAGCTGATGCACCGCGGTCTGCGCCACCTTGGACCAGTAGGCGCGCACCGTGGTGAGGTGATGAGCGGGTTCAACAGGCAACTCAATCCCGTTAAATCCCACCACCGCCAAATCGTTCGGGATGGAAATCCCGTTGGCTTTGCAATAGGTGATCAGAGCGTACGCACTGGGATCGCCCCAACAGACGGCTGCGGTGATCCCCAATTCATCCTTCCGCTTCAGCAAATCGGCTTCTTGATTTTCGACCAGCCCTTTCCAGTTGGACGTCCGCCCCACGATGGTCGATATGCCTAACTCCGACGCTCTCTCTTCAAACGCGGCCTGTCGTCGAGAAGCGGAATCTGATTCGCCGGGGCAAGTGCGGTAAAGCACGACCCGGTGGCCCTTCTTGTGAAGGTGCTCTGCTATTGCGTGCGATCCTGCTGGGTCGTCAGCGATCACCGAGGGAATTCCCTCGATGGCGTCGGTCATCGCCACCACTGGCAACTGCGACCCGATCACCTTGGCAACAAGCGGATCATTGGGCGAGGCGATGAGAACCAGACCATCGATTTTTCCGCCGACCAACTCTGAAAAGACTTCGTCCACGCTGTACCGGTGGAAGGAGTAGTGGATCATCAAATCCTTTTGGGTCTGTTCGCACCCTCGCTGAAGTCCGGTCAGAACCTCTGCATGGAAGGGATCGTGTGGTTCCAGGTGGCCGTAACCGAAATAAAGCCCTAGAATGTTTGTTGACTTCTTTTGGAGAGCCCGTGCGAGGACATTCGGACGATAGCCGAGGTCTTTGGCCGCACGGACAATTTTTTCTCGCGTGGCAGCTGACACTCGTGTGTTGGACTTTGCTCCGTTGAGAACCACTGACACGGTGAAAGGGCTGACCGCGACGTGCTCGGCGACATCACGCAAGGTAACGCTCCGTGGGGTTCCTTTCGCGGGTCTACTCTGTGCCATTGATTCCTCTGACCAAATGTTTGGTCAATCTACCACAAGTTCAATCGAACCGTCAATTCAGAAGGTGAGAATGGGCAGGGGCTCGGCAAAAGTCATGGACCGAGCCCCCGGGAGGTCAGTTCGACTTGCGTCTACGTGCGACAATGGCTCCGAGAGCACCCAATACCAAGAGGCTGGAAGGCTCAGGCACGGCGGCGAGATTGTTCACGTAGTAATCGCCATCCGTTCCATAGCAGTAGAACTGCACGGTCTGAACATGTTGGCCCGTGGAGAGGAACTTGCCGCTCACAGTAGAACTTGCGCCACCGAATGCGGTGAACGTGATGTCGAACATGTCTCCGGCGAGGACGCTGAGCGTGACATCGACCCTTTGGCCGGCCGTGACGGGGATGGTCGATTCCATGGTTCCGCCGTCTCGATAGACTCGCCAATTGCGTCCCATCTCACCGATGATTGAGCACATGTCTCGACCGGGGTTACTGAGTTGGCTCGATCGGATCTCAGCACCGAACTCGCCGACTGTATTGATATCGCCAGCTCCACCGCCTCCGGCCATGAGGCTGAAGGACATCGTGTTGCCAACATTGAGTGGGTTGAGGAGGCGTCGGCGAGCATCAGCACCGCTGTAATCCAAGCCGCCTACTCCGCTGCGAAGTCCGAATTGCTGCGCTCCCATGTTGAAGCTGGAGCTTAAATTCGTAATCTTCGTGCTACCAAAATTATTGTTGTCCCCGTAGCCGCCTCGTTGCCAACGATTCCAGCCGTAGCCGCCGTTAAGGCCATTGGTTGCGGCGGTCTGATCACCCAGCGTCGTTCCGACTTGGATGTATTCCTGGCCTGCGACATACACAGGGTCCGAAGCTGTGTCATAGGCTTGCGCAAAGACCACACTCGAGATACTGACAGCCAGTGCCATCGTCGCCAACTTCATCGTTGATTTCATGTCTTTCTTTCCCTCAATTGCATTCTGACCAAACATTTGGTCAATCAGGGACATTATATAGTGGTCCGGCCCATTTGGCAAGGGCACCAACCAAACCTGGCAGTAATGCCTGTCTCGTGTGAGATTGTCTCTTGGCGTTTCAAAGCACCTGAGGTTGCCGAACTCCGGGCGCTGCAGACTCAAGCCCCGGAGAGTTCTTTGAGCCGACCAAGCCGAACTGGCTCGTTGGCCACAAACCAATCATCCAGGGAAAGTGCAGCGTAAGCCTCCGCGAAGTGGGGCTTTGCTCCCTCCAGATCACCCATCACTAATTTCAACTCGCCCAACTCCTCGCTCACGTAGCCATCGGATGCGCCTTGGGCCAACTTTTCCTGGATCGTGAGTGCTTCTGCGTAGCGGCCCAACGACCTAAGGCACCGAGCCACGCACCAGCGGGCGATCCTGAGGGGAGCCTCTTTCCCAGACTTCGCTCGAAATGCCTCTGCCTTCTCAAAGAGCCCCAGGGCTTCCTCGTATCTTCCCAAATCGTGGAGTGACCACCCCGTGTTGTTGAGAAGAGATCCCAGCCAATTCCGCGTGCGCTCGTCCGAAGACGCCTCCGCCCGGGCGATCGCTTTAAGGTTCCAGTCAAGCGACTCTTCACCCTGGGCAACAATCCCAAGCATGTGCAATGCGTCCACTGAATAGAAGTCCGCACCGGCTTCATCAGCGCGAGTCAGTGCGTGCTCGAAGTAGGATCTTGCTGCCGCAGGATCTACAGATGAGTTGAGGGTTCGCCCCATCTCAAGATTCCAACGGGCATCCAAGGTCGCATCCGCTTCGCGGTCAACCGCGGACACGTTATCTAGGACTTGGCGCGCCTGGTCGAACTGACGTCGGAGCCCGAGAGTGCGCGCAATTTGGGTTTGGAGCACGTTATGTGACTCGGGGTTGGAGTTGAGAGCCTCTCTAAACCGAACTTCGGACGCTGCGGGATCGCTGTAATCCCACAGTGCGTCAACCTCCGCATGTGAAAGCATGGGGACTAGAATAGCCCAATAATTTCGCCCTTTTGGTTCACATCGATGTTGTGCGCTCCCGGTGTCTTTCCCAGCCCCGGCATCTGCATGATGTCACCCGAGATGGCAACGACAAAGCCTGCGCCCACTGACGGCTTGATTTCGCGAATGAATATTTCAAAGTCGCTAGGAGTGCTTCCCAGAGCAGGGTTGTCGCAGAAGCTGTATTGGGTCTTTGCTACGCATACAGGAAGGTGGTCCAGGCCATTTTTATGCAGCCAATCCACTGTTGACTTGGCCGAGTCGGACAGGCGAACTCCATTGCCTTGATACACCTTTCGAACAATAGTGTCCAGCTTTTCTTCAACAGAATCGGAGGGGCTTACCAAGGGCCGCCAGGTGTTCTTTCCGCGAGAAAGATTGTCAACGGTCTCCGCGAGTTCCATGCACCCTTCTCCCCCTTCGGCGAACGCCTTTGCGATCTCAGCCGGAACACCCTCTAGATTGCACAGCTCCATGATTTCCGTGAGCTCGCTTTCGGCATCGTCCACGAAGTGATTGATGGCGACAACCGTGGGAATCCCGTACTGGGCAAGGTGTTGGATATGGCGACGCACATTCTCGAATCCAGGCGCAATTTGGCCTTTACCGTGATGCCGAATCGCCTTGACCGTGACAACGAGCACCGCCAGATCGGGTCCGCGACCCAGAACCGGCGAAAGGATATGCATGAACTTCTCGCCGCCGAGATCGCTAGCAAATCCGGCTTCGGTGATGCAGTAATCGCCCATACCCAGAGCGCATTCGATGGACAGGACGCTGCTACAACCGTGCGCAATGTTCGCGAAGGGGCCTCCGTGCACGAACGCAGGAGTTCCTTCCAGGGTCTGCACCAGGTTGGGTCGCAAGGCGTCTCTCAAGAGTGCGGTCATCGCACCATTTGCTTGGAGTTGCGCCGCATTGATCGGTACTTTGGCGCGGGTCATTCCAGCGACGATTCGACCGAGGCGCTTCTTGAGTTCGGGGATGGTGCGGCTAAGGCCAAAGATCGCCATGACCTCGCTGGCGGGGGTGATGACGTACCCGGTCTCGCGCGGGTAGCCATTGGCCGTCCCACCCAATCCGACGACGATCTCCCGCAAGGCTCGGTCGGGCAGATCTTCCACGCGCGGCCAAATGGGCTGGCGGATGTCGATGGCTAGTGGATTTCCGTGCTGCACATGGGCATCAAGCAGTGCCGCAAGAAGGTTATTGGCGGCCGAAATCGCCGGAAAATCACCCGTAAAGAAGAGGTTGATATCTTCCATCGGCAGGACTTGGCTGTAGCCACCACCGCAGGCACCGCCCTTGTTACCCATCACCGGTCCGAGGGCAGGTTCTCGGAGCGATGGGATGGCTTTCTTGCCAAGCTTGTTCAAAGCCTGTGACAGACCAACCGTGATGGTTGTCTTGCCTTCACCGGTCGGAGTTGGAGTCATTGCGGTGACCAAAACCAGCTTCTTGCCTTTGGTTAATCCCTGAAGGCGATGGATACCCTCCCAAGTCAGCTTCGCTTTGTATCGGCCGAGGGACTCGAAATCGGCCTGACCTAGTCCGGCTTTGGTAGCAATTTCACCGATAGGGGCCAGATGCGCCTTCTGCGCGATCTCCAAATTAGTCATTTATGAACCTTGATTCGCGCTCCATGATGAAATTCCGGCTGGCAGCCGTAAAAAACGCAAAAACACCGGCAGATTTAGCTCGAATCGGTGTGGATTGGCATAGAATGTCGCTTATGTTCCGGGGATACCTTGGTTTGACCGCTCGAACGATGAAGTTCGCGCTTCCTTTGTCGCTTATAGGCTTGGCAGGTTTGGCTTCCGCTCAGTACACGTCGCAAAACATCACGATGTTCAAGCACTTGACATTGGCCCAGCTCGGGACGACAGCTGGTAACGATGTCTGGGGTTACACCTCACCGACGGGGCGCGAGTATGCGCTAGTGGGTGGTTACGATCGGACCATCGTCGTCGAAGTGACCAATCCGTCGAACCCAGTGATCCTCGCTTCGTTTGCGCACACAGGCAGTGACTGGAGCGACATCAAGGTTTACCAAAGCTATGCCTATGTCGTAAGCGAAGGCTCAGGTGTGGGAATTCAGGTCCTGGATCTCTCGAATATCGACAGCGGGCAAGTGCTTCTCGTCAAAACCGTGACCAATCCCGGGCGCACGCATAACGTCGCAATCGATACCTACAGCGGCTTCTTGTACACCTGCGGATCCAACCAGGGCGATGCCACAACAATGTTCTTCAGTCTGGCCAACCCCGCGAACCCGGTGAAGGTGGGCCAGTGGACCCAGAACTACCAGCACGATGCGCAAATCGTTACCTATACTTCGGGTCCCTACGCGGGTCGGCAGATTTTCTTCGGCTGTTCCGAGGGCCGTGGGATGGATATTATCGACGTCACGAACAAGTCGGCTCCGTTCCGCATTTCGCGAACTCCCTATCCGAACGTGACCTACTGCCACCAGGGGTGGCTCAGTCCAGATCGCCAGTATTTCTATCTGGACGACGAACTCGATGAGCAGACATACGGTTTCTCAACCAACTCGCGAATTTTCGATGTTTCGAATCTCACGGCCCCGGCTCTGGTGGGGAGTTTCTCAAGCGGCAGTCCGAGTATCGACCACAACCAATATGTCCTTGGGAACTACATCTTCCAAGCGAATTATCGGAGCGGTCTTAGGGTGTTCGACCGAAGCAATCCAACGGCTCCGGTACAGGTCGGTTACTTCGACACCTATCCCGGCAGCGATGCGAATCAATTCAACGGCGCCTGGAGCAGCTACCCTTACTTCCCCAGCGGAAACGTGATTGTCAATGATATCGAGGGTGGCCTGTTCGTTCTCGACGTGACTGGAATCACGACCGGCGTAACATTCACCTACCCCGAAAATAAGCCGTCGATGATCAACCCCGACGGTGGAACCACGGTCAAGGTCAAGCTTACACCTCGAAACACGACGGTAACGAGTGCGAAGCTCAAGTGGACCATTGGGACCGTGTGGAATGAGGTTCCGATGACCTCACTTGGGAACGATACTTTTCAGGCTGCGTTCCCGGCAATCGACTGCGGGGCAAGGGTGAAATTCTATGTCGAAGCGTTGGCTGCCAACGGCAAGAATTACTTCGATCCTGCTGGTGCCTCGGCCGAACCTAATGTCGCGATCAGCCAGGATTCGGCGACGCCGATCTTTACAGACAACGGGGATACCGACTTGGGATGGGCAGTCACCAACACCGCTGTATCCGACGGAGGCTGGGTTCGAGCCGTCCCGGTAGGCAACGGCGGTGGTCGATTTGACCCTCCTACAGCCGACGGAGGTTCAGGTGCTTGCTTCGTTACAGGCAATGGAGCAAATCAGGATTTGGACGGTGGACCGACGGTCCTTACGTCACCCACGATCAATTGCGGCGGGACAGGCGAATACTACGTGAGCTACTCCCGTTGGTACAACTCCAACTTGGAGAACGACAACTTCACCGTCGAAATCTCCAATAATAACGGCGCTTCGTGGACGCCGCTGGAGAATGTCACCGCTGCGAGTGGTGTTTGGACCAAAAAGGAGTTTCGAGTCGCTGATTTCGTACCTCCGACTTCGACGGTGAAACTGCGTTTCACAGCGACGGATAATCCCAACGACTCCGCGCTCGAAGCTGGAGTTGACAGCATTTCGGTTCGAAAAATCGAGTGCGTAACTCCGGTTATCAGCGGAACCGTGATCCTTCAGCAGTTCGATGGCAACATTCAAACGGAGCCGATCACCGTAACGCTCAGCAAGGACGAGGTTGTCCAAGACCAGCGGGTGGTGACGCTCAATGCCAGTGGGGTCTTCAGTTTCACAACCAGTCTGCGTGGTCGATACAACATCTCGATCAAGGGTGATCACTGGCTTAGGAAAACGTTCGGCGAGACGCTGGTCGGTGCCGAAGGGGTCAACCTTTCCGCGTCTTTGGTCAACGGAGATATCGATAACGACAACGCCATAACGATCTTCGATTACGTGGCGCTTTCGGACGCATTCGACGCGACAGAGGGTGCTGCTAACTGGAACGCGCTGGCCGATCTGGACGGCGATGGCATTATCAGTATCTTCGACTACATTATCCTGTCGGCGAACTTCGACATGACTGGAGACGGATACTAAGCCAAAACCCTCGAGTGAGAAGCCCTCTGGCGGTTTCGCCGGAGGGCCTTTTCGTTCACGAACCTGTCAACACGTAGATCCAGAAGCGATCCCGGTACTCACCGTAGCCGCTCAGCACGTCTTTGATCGCTTTGTTTTGGTTCGCTGAGCATTTTTCCGTGTTGGAATATTGAGCTTCGAAGCGAAGCTTGAGTCCGGGTTCCAAGCCGACTGGTTCGGCGAAATTGTAAGCAAACGGCCAATTGTAGTCCCATCGTCGTGCCTGGAAAAGTGCCTTTCGATCTGGGCCGTCTCCTGCCGTCAGCTGCATTCGATCCAAGTAGTGGCCTGCCTCTGGCAAAACGGCGTACGCTCGAGTCGCGGTCGCTTGGGTGAATTCGTTGACAAGAGTCTCGGAAGTGTTCGGCGGCAAACTCCAATCATCGGTTCCGAGCTTAATCCATTTTGGATTCCGCACCGAATTTTGAGACGAAGATCGAATTCGGACTTCCATGTTCTCACCCAAGCCACTCGGTTGGACCAAGACAAGCAATGTTAAGTCCTTGGGACGCCCCTCGGGTTTGGCTACCCAGGTGGTCGGTGTACCTGGAGCCCAAACTGCCAGCAGGCGATCAGTTGGAACGGGGTACTCACCGAGAGTCTCTTTTGAGATGGGCGGCTGGTGTTCAACATCGTAAAAGAACACAATCTGCCGGACAGCTTGCGGGGCTGAGGTCGACACCTCCCAATTTCGCTCAAAATCCAATCCGGCCGGGGCAGGCACCCGAATCTGGAGAACATAGGGCAAGCCGTCCTCTTTGAGTTTTGCTTTGGCCACCACTGCTCCCGGGGCAACTGGCTTGACCAAGGGTGGCGGCGTGGGATTTCCTTTGGGCATCTTGTCCAAAACCCAGCGTTGGACCATGAGAGATTCATCATCTGTAACTTCACACAGGTCGCCAAACGATCCTAAATCAGAGGATCCGGCTACAGGCGGCATCCTTCGCGAAACGACCATATCGGTGACGAGCTTGCCTCTCTTGGCAAAATGCTCGTATCTCTCAAGCGGGAAGGGAGCGGTGCCACCTGTGGTGTGGCAGGGCAGACATTTGCGCGCAAAGAAGGGCTGCAAATCAGCATAAGTTGGGTGGTCCAGCGCTTGCGAGGCAGTCTTACCCGTGGAAGGGAGAAGCGATACCGCAACTACCCCTAGGATTGCGCTTCCCAACGCGATCACGTTGAATCTGCTGATTTTCAAAACCACGTGTTCTATCATAGTAGTAAATGAAGTCCTTTTACGGAGTTTTGTGCGCATTTATGTTTCTGTCGGTCGCCCGCGCCGACCTACCGAGTGAATCACTCGCGATCCCAGCCATGAAAGATTCCAAGGAGGCTTCGCTTAGAATAGAGCACCTGGGGCAGAAACTCACGGTTGTGATCTTTGTAACGACAGACTGCCCTGTATCCAACCGGTATGCGCCTGAGTACCGCCGACTCGTCGATGAATATCGGCCCAAGGGTGTGGCCTTTGTCTTTGCGTATGTCGACCCGGAAACTACTTGGAAGCAGGTAAAGGACCACCAGAGTCAGTTAAAATTCTCCGGTACCTCGGTGCTCGATGTGGATCATCAGCTTGCGAAAGCGCTGGGTGCTATCACCACTCCCGAAGCTGTTGTTCTGAGTCGCGACGGAAAAATGCACTATCGGGGTCGGATCGATGACCGTTACGTGGAGCATGCCCGTGCCAACTCCAAGCCTGTAAATGCGGACCTTCGCAATGCGTTGACCGCGTTGCTTGGCGGGAAAGAACCATCGGTCAAGGAAGCGAGCGCGATCGGTTGCGCAATTCCTGGCCTTGATGAGCAGTAGACCCCGTATTTCTAACGGGTTGGATTTCAGCCGGACGTTCTGTACACTAACAGAGACATCCCAAGACACTCGTTTTGGGCTACTGCTTCGTGTTCAGAGGAGACCGAATGAAGATTTCTCGATACTTAGTGCTTGCAGGCGTCGTAGCCGCAAGCTCGGCTTTTGCCGCACCTCAAAAGGTGGCATGGCTGCAAATTTCGCAAGCAAATCCAGCTGTATACGCTAGCCCAATTGTTCCAAGGCTACGCAACTTTGCGGCTTACAACCTGAATTTCAATGAGTTGAAGGGCGAACTGGCCCATGCGCCAGTCGATCGAACGGGAACCTACTCGGGCTTTCCTGTGATGATCAGCCTTCCTCGCCCAGATGGCACCGTCGAGCGATTTTTTGCTGTGGAGCAGCCTATTTACACTCCAGAGCTCCAAGCGCAGCATCCCGAGACCAAAACCTACTACGTCAAGGGCATCGATGATCCAACTCGAACCGGACGAATCGGGTTTACATCCATCGGATTCCACGGCATCGTCCTCGGTGGTGATGGAGCCTACTATCTGGACTCCGTTGCAGCTAATCGCCAAAACACGGTCACCTCTTACTTCAAGTCCGATCTCGCACCGAAGGGCGAACCCTGGGTCTGCTCCACCGTGGGCGGCGATGATCTGGGTGAAATGGATGGATATGGAAACAATGGCCTAGGATTCACCGCTACCGGAACGAACCTTAAGACCTATCGCCTCGCGATGAATGCAACCATCGAATACACCGCGGCTCGTGGTGGTACGGTGGCTGCTGCGCAAGCGGCAATCGTGACCAGCATCAACCGCGTAAATGCGATTTATGAGCGCGATATGGCGATGCGCATGACGCTCGTGCTGAACAACCCGTCTATCGGATCGGACACGTTCAGCAACACAAATGGCTCGGCCATGCTTTCTCAGAACCAAACGGCATGCGACGCAAATCCCGGTAACGCTAACTACGATATCGGACACGTGTTCTCCACGGGTGGCGGCGGCGTGGCGTACTTGAACGGTATTCGAACCAGCAGTCTCAAAGCGGGTGGCGTAACCGGTTCGCCAAGTCCCGTCGGTGATGCCTTCGACATCGATTACGTTGCCCACGAGATGGGTCACCAATACGGCGGCAACCACTCGTTTAACGGCACTGCAGGAAGCTGCGGCGGTGGAAACCGAAACGCATCAACTGCGTGGGAACCAGGGTCAGGTTCTACCATCATGGCCTACGCAGGCATCTGCGGCACGGATGACCTTCAAACGAACTCGGATGCAATGATGCACACCGGGAACTATGATGAGATCATCAGCACACGCAACCTTGCGATCGGAACCCAAACGAGCGTAAGCAACACGCCTCCGGTGATCACTCCGCCTACGAATGTCACCATCCCGTATAACACTCCTTTCATTTTGGATTGCACGGCAACTGATGCCGAGGATGCGGGTCTGACCTATGCGTGGGAGCAGATGAATGCTGGCTCGCCAAACTGGCGAAGCGTTCTGCCGACTGCTGTTTCCTACCGAATTTTCCCACGATTGAGCACGGTACTAGGCGGCGCGGCAGTTGTTGGCGAGACCAAGGCGACTGCAGCCAAGACCATGACCATGCGCGTGACTGTTCGAGACAATCACGCGGGTGGCGGCGGTTCTGACTATAAGGCCATGTCCGTTGCAGCAACGCAGGCTCCGATGTCGGTCACTTCTCAAACAACCAACACCACGTACAATTCCGGATCCTCCGTTCCGGTTACTTGGAACAAGGGTGGAACCACAGATGCCAACGTTCGAATGTACATGTCGTACAACTCGGGCACGGACTTCTTTACGGCAACCCCTGTCGATCTTGGCCTCTTCCCCAACAGCGGATCGGCTAACATCACGTTCCCGTACATTGGCAACCGAACCAGCACCGTCCGACTCCTGATCAAGGGCGAAGGCAACGCCTGGTTCAATGTCAACTCGATCAACTTCTCGAGCAACGAGAGTAACAGCGTTACGCACACTGCTGCTCCTGCATCGGTGATTTCTGGTACGGGTGCTACTGGCACCCTATCGTTGGCAAGTGTTGCTCCGACCGGTGGTCTGACATTTACCCTGAGCGACAACAATGCGAACGTGACTGTCCCAGCTTCGGTTACGGTTCCAGCTGGTCAGACTTCGGTGGACTACCCGATTACCACCAGCGTTGTCGGCGCAGACGCAACCGTTACAGTGACGGCAGCACGAATGAACTACACCAAGCTGGCGCAGTTCACGCTCAAAGCTAATACGGCACCCACCGCTAACAACGATAGCTACTCCGTGAGCTACAACACCCCGTTGACGGTCAACTCGCCGGGCGTGCTTGGCAATGACTCCGATCCCCAGGGTTCGGCGATCACTGCTCAAATCGTTTCCAACCCCACGAAGGGAACGGTTGTTCTCAACTCGAACGGTTCCTTCACCTACACGCCGAACAGCGGTCAGTCTGGTGTTGACACGTTCACGTACAAAGCGTCAGACGGAGTTTTGACCAGCTCAAACGCCACAGTGACCCTCACCATCGACGCACCCGCAGCCAAGCTGCTGGGCACGGTGAATTTGGAAGGCCTCGCAGTGGATCCGAGTGGAATCGACGTGGTAGTGACGTTGGACAATGGTTCGACCACCAACACCTACACCGCAACTCTCGACTCCAGCGGCCAATACTCGATCGACCTTCCGACATCCTTGACGGGCACGTTCGACGTGTACATCAAGGCGAATCACTGGCTCCGCAAGCTGGTCGGATCGCGAACCCTGACCGGTTCGGGCAATACGACCGCCGATGCATCGCTGCTCAACGGCGACGTTGACGGTGATAACACGGTCACGATCTTCGACTATCAGATCCTCTCGAACCTCTTCGACCAGTCCATTTCGGCTACCAACGCGGTTCCCGATGCGGATCTTGACGAGGACGGAGCGGTCACGATCTTCGACTACGTGATGCTCTCCATGAATTTCGACCTATTCGGCGACTAGTTGCTTTCGGGAAGAAATTCGGCCCCTGTCTTCCAAGTGGGAGGCAGGGGCTTTGTGCTTCTCGGGTATCATCTTCACTTGCCGCAAGGCTCTCTGCTCGGATCGATGTATCTCGAGCCAACCCAAGTCCATAGGGAGCAAGAATAGAATTTTGAATACGAGAAAGTACGAAGCGTTGTACATTGTCGCCCCCACGATGAGCGACTCCGAAGTGAAGGCCATTGCCGAGCGATTTAAAGGCGTCGTCGAGACCCAAGGCGGAACGGTTGAAAAGGCCGAGAAGTGGGAGAAGCGCAAGATGGCTTACGAAGTCGGAGGCCATCGCGAAGGCAACTACATTATCATGCTGTTCGAGGCCGAAGGCAAGATTCCAGCCGAGTTGAGCCGACAGATGCGCAACAGCGATGACGTCCTGCGCCATCGCATCTACCTCAAAGAGGACTAAACCGTGATCAATCGAGTTGTTCTGGTGGGTCGACTTACGCGAGACCCTGAACTGCGGACGACAACGACAGGCAAGAGCGTCTGCACGTTTTCGATTGCTGTGACCAAGAAGATCAAGCCGAGCGACGGATCGCCCGACGCGGATTTCTTCAACGTGACGGCGTGGGGCCAAACCGCTGATTATGTTTCCAACTACCTCACCAAAGGCAGATTGGTTGGCGTGGACGGTCGCCTCCAAAGCCGCAAATACACAGCGAGCGACGGTTCAAACCGCGAGGTCATCGAAGTGGTTGCGGACAACGTCCAGGGCCTGGATCGTCCGCGCGACGATGCTGGTGGTGCACCGCATGGCGGAGGCCACACTGCAGCAGTAGCGTCGGGACCAGCACCCGATCCGGACGAATACGATCCCTTTGCCGATAACTAAGTTTCAACATGCATCAACTTGACCAACAGGATTTTGTAACTCGGCTCGATCCGAAAGAAATGTACCGTTTGACCTGCGAGTTTCCGTCGCAGGTCAAACGTGCTTATGAGATCGCGAGCCAGGTGGATTTGCCCAAACTTCCGTTCGAGCCGACTTTGGTGTTGGTAACGGGCTTGGGCGGATCGGCTTCAGGCGGCGACTTTACAAAGGCGCTATTCGAGGAGTATGCCTCGATGCCTTTGATGGTGAACCGGGACTACACTCTGCCAAAGTTTGTCGGCAAGAACACTCTGGTCTTCGCCACCAGCTACTCGGGCAATACCGAAGAGACTTTGAGCGCGTATGAGCATGCCCAAAAGGCTGGCTGCTCGATTATTGCGGTTACCAGCGGAGGCAAACTCGCCGAGCTGGCAGCGGCCGATGGTTTCCCCGTCATCAAAATTCCAGGAGGTCAGCCTCCCCGCACAGCGCTTGGATTCATGCTGATCCCGGTAATCGTGGCATGCACCAAATTGGGTCTCATTCCCGACCAAGACATCCCCGCTTTGGCCACACATCTTGAAAGCTGTGTTTCGAACTACGCAGTCGAGGTGCCGTTCGAGCAGAACCCTACCAAGAAACTCGCGACGGCTCTCCAGGGCAAGGTCAGCACGATCTACGGCGTCGGCTCGTGGCAAGGGATTGTGGCGTACCGCTGGCGATGCCAAATCAACGAGAATTCCAAGAATTTGACGTTCAACCATGTTTTCCCAGAGCTCAATCACAACGAGATCCTCGGTTGGATCAAGGCAAATGAGCAAGGGGTAAAGCAGTGGGTATCGATCCTGCTTGAAGACGGGACTGAGTCCGCCAAACTGAAGAAGCGGGTCGAAGTTACTTCGAACTTAATCAAAGGCGTCACCGAAATCCAGACCGTCACTGCTCCAGGTTCACGGTTGATCGACAAGATGCTCGGTCTCGCATGTTTTGGGGACTTCGTCTCGATCTATCTGGCCGCGCTAAATGGCGTGGATCCAGAGAATATCGATTCGATCAACATCTTGAAGAACGAACTTTCGAAGGTCAACTAACCGGCTGAGTTCGGCGCTGCTCCTCGATCTGCCCTTCGCTAAGGTGCAGGATTCGGTCTGCGTTGGCAAGCATGGTGGGGTCGTGGGTCACCATCACCAGTGCGCCATGTCCGCGATGCTCGTTCAGAAGTTCCACAACCTGGACCCCATTTGCATGGTCTAGAGATGCTGTCGGCTCGTCGGCGAAAATCACCTTGGGGCTGCCCAACAGCGCACGTGCCACGCAAACCCTTTGCCTTTCCCCGCCGCTCAATTCATGGGGAAATCGGTGGAGCTTGGGTCCCAGGCCCAACGCAGTCAGCAAGTGGACTGATTCTTCGAAGCGGTCTTCACCAGGCCGCGCCAGAGTCACATTTTCCAAGGCAGAGAGATAGCCGAGCAGGTAGGGGTACTGAAAGACAAAACCGAAGGAGTGCAACCGGATGGAGGCCTTGTCCGCATCGCTCAACCCATCCAGAGCCCGACCCTCTACCAGGATCTGGCCACTGGTCGGTTGTTTGAGGCCGCTCATCAGATACAGCAGCGAAGACTTGCCCGAGCCCGATGGCCCCAGAATTCCCATGAACTCGCGCTCGTGAAGCTGAAGGTCAATGGAATCGCACGCGCGAATTTCTTTCTCGTGGTCTTGGTAGATGAGGCTGGCCTCGCGCAACTCGATCATACGAGCCTCCTTTCCACGACTCCGACGGGGTCGAAGCGTTTGAAATGAATCCAAACGGTAAAAATGGCTGCCGCCATTATCGCAACCGGCACGGGAATGGTGTAGAGATAGGCAGCGCGGTCAAGCGGGTTCAGCGCGAATGCCTGCGGATCCATCAGAAGTGCCTTGACCATTCTCAGGAGTCCGTATGCGACTCCAACGCCCAGAATCCACCCGCCAATGACGACCAGAACGGCCTCCAAAACCACCCTCCGCAACAAGGTTGACCGTGCGTAACCCAGAGCCTGAAGCAAAGCGAACTCCTGGATCCGCTGCGACTGGTAAATATTCATCAGCATTCCGATCATCACCGTGATCACCACCACAAGCGTGCCGATGACCACGTTCAAGATGGAATACAGGATGTTGAACATCTCGTTCGTATCCTTGTCCAGGCCGTCGTAGATCAAAACGCGTGCTCGTTCGCCATTGAACGCTTTTTTGGCCCACCGGTCAAACTGCTCTTGCTGCGCGGGATCCTTTGCGAATACGAGGAGAGCATCGATGGGAGGGAAGTGGTATTTCTCGTGATAGCTTCTTGGGATCAGCATCAGCCACTTATCAGTGTGTGCGATTCCAACGACCTTCACGTTCTTGGGGGAATATCCATCGTCGACCTCTGGCCCGAGCAGGACACTCCCAAGCTTCAGGTTCAGGTTTTTGGCAACAGGGTCCGAAATAATCACCTCGGGCTCTCCATCTCGCGGCTTGGCTCCTGAGATCTCGGAGACGTTCATTTGACTGAGGTAATAGTCGATGTCGCTTGGGCTCAGAGCCAGCACTACAAACGGCCACTTTCCGACGATGCTCCGGATGACTGTGTCCGTACCTCTAATGGTCATCACTCGGCCCAGTTCCACCGGGGATTCGCGCTCGACCTTCTCCTTGAGAACTGGAGTTAGAGTCGGATCGCCACGGGGGGTGATTCCCGCATGTCGACGGCTGTAATCGTAAATCGTGCGGATCGAATAGGGAATCGAGTTCACCATGCTCACGATTCCAGCGATGAGCAAGACAGCCAGAACAATGACCGCAACCAGCGGGAGAGCCTTGCCCGCATTGCGAATCAGATAGACGCTCGGCGCCAGAGGATTGCGGTTGCGAGCTTTGGAAACCACGTCCAGATTCTACGCGCTTATCGCCTTCGCCGATAGCGGGCGAAAATCTCATCGTGAACCGCCTGGAAGGAATAGAGCTCGTAGTTTTGAACTTGCTCGCGCGGAAGCGGATCGCCTCCTGCGTAAGTAGGGACGTCGCGACCCAACTTAATCTTGGGTGCCAGGGTGAGGAAAAGCTCATCCACGCAGTCGGTGTGGAGCAAAGTGGCGTTCAACTCACTGCCACCCTCAGAAAGCAGCGATCGGATTCCCAATTCCTCCCGAGCCTTGCTGAGCAGACCTTTCCAATCCGAACCTTGCCCAAGATTGATCAGATTGGGCCACGGCAAGTCGTTGCGATCGGAAATGATCCAAGCCTTTTCCGGAACGTCCGTGAAGAATCGAGAGGTGAAATCCACGTTTCCGGAGCGGGTGACCACCAAGCGCACCAGGCGAGCATCGTACCAAAGTTTCGGTGTGGAACGGAGGACTCCTGCTCCGATGATCACCGCATCCGCAGCATGTTCGATATGCCGCATCGCTTTGTGGTCGACATCGGACCCCAGATCTTGCACGGGTTCATCTCGAGTGCCAGTCACGATCTTGCCGTCGATGGTCGAGACCATGTTGATCGCGATCCAAGGGCGCCCGTCGGGTGGGCTGGGAAATTTTAGGTGCAAGTACGGTGCCATCGGAGTTCAGCAGAGAGAATTCCACATTCTACGTATCCAGATGGTCCATGGCAGCTTTACACTGAGGATTCAAGCGCAAAAACGCCGCCTCTTTATGATGAAAGGGGCGGCGCATGGGCAATTCTTTAATTTACAAGCGGAATCCGTAAATTGCCGTCAGGAAGTGGACGCTCGCGTCATCCTTGTTGCCGTTCACTCCGTAGGTAAATCCTAGCTGAAGTCCTTTGAGAATCGGCACGTTATAGTACAGTCCCAGGTAGGTCATGTTGTGTGTACCTGAGAGATGGTCTGCCAGGATTGAAAACGTCTCGTCGATGGTGTAATCGGCACCAAACATCGCTGTGTTCACTTTAGCCACACGCCAATATCCTGCGTGGAGCCTAAGCTTGCCCAAGTCGCGGCGACCTACCACGTACGGGTCGATGTTATCGCCGGACAAGCCTGTGAATCCCGCGCTCAGTGCCCAACCGTTGAACTGCTTTTGCTCACCGTTGAAAAAGTTGTATTTCGCATTGAGAACGGTCCCACCCTCAAAGTCGTTATCAAAGCCAAATTCGACTTTTCCAGTCAGTCCGACCTGGATCGCATTTGCATGCGCATAACTTTTGGAGACTTTTCGCTCGGTGCCAGTGAGCGTGTAATAGAACAAACCCTCTCGGTGACCCAAAGTGTCCGCGATTGGCATCACATTGAGTGCTGTTGGGCTGGCGTTGATCGCCGAACCCAAGCCAAAAACCACAAGAACCGCTGCAAACCGGGTTGAAACCCCAGACATACCCATGCCCCTTGCTTTCCATAACATTGCGGGGAAAGGGGCTGGGAGTTTTGCGGGTTAGGCCTTTCCAGATCTTCCGAGCTCAGACTCTATCGCTCGCCTTAAGACCCGAATTGGTTGTTCGGCGAGGCGGTCACCACCGATGAAGAAAGTTGGGACGTTGTACACGCCGGATTGGTAGGCAGGCTCGTCGAATCCGATGATTTGATCCGCGAAACGGCGTTCCTCGATGGCCTTAACCATTTGGTCAAGGTCTGGAACGAGGCCTGTTGCCAAAAGCCGAATGCCGCCGATGGAGTTGATGTCCATCCCATTGATCCAATAGGCGCGGTAGAGCCGTTCAACCAATTGGTCAGCCAACCCAAGGCTTTTGGCAAACTCGACCGCCTCGTGGGCATTGTGAGTCCGCAGCGGCCATGGGCGTTTGGCGGTGGGAGGATCCATGTCTTCGGCAGCGTAAGCCAAGTCCATTCGGGAAGGTGTTTCCGGCCTGTTTGGGTCCGTGTCTTTAGGTCCCCCAGGACGAGGAAACTCCAACTCGTCTGGATAGAGCTCATACCCTTTCCACTCGAATGTCACGGGAAACTCAGCCTGAAGTTTCTTAACTTGGGAGAGGCCGACCCAACACCAAGGGCAGACGAAGTCATGAGCCACGGAAATCACCATATGGTTAAGAGGATATTCGAAAACTGGTGCCTGAGTTTGTGTTAAAGAATTGCCCCGCAACGCTTCTGCACTGTATTCTCGTGGTATGGGACGCTTCTTTCCGCTCTTCGTTGCCTTCTGCATGTGTCTGGGAGCCAGGGCTCAAAACACAGCCGGACAATACGCTCCACCAAAGCAACTCGACTCCGCAAAATTCCTGATCGGTAGTTGGGCTGGAGATGCCAATGTTTCGATGGAAGGGAAAAATGGCAAGGGCACCGCTCACACACGAACGGCATTGGTTCTCTCGGGGCGGTATCTCCAGTTCAACATCGCATTTGATGTTGCGGATATGAACCTCATGCCCGGAATGATGATGCTGACCTATAAGGAGGAAGATCGAAGCTTCCACTCATGGTGGTTTGATTCGACCAATGCGGACGTGATCCACTCGAAAGGAAAGTTCGAGGGTGGCAAACTTATATTGATGAGCGACGCGATCGACTTGGGTAACAGCCAGAAGTTCTTTGTCCGCACATCCTTCTCTAGGATCTCCGACAAGTTGAAAATGCTCGTTGAACTCGGAGACGGGGCAAAATTCGAAACGGCCATAGCCTGCGAACTCGGAAAGGAAGACAAATGAAGTTGCTGCAAAATCCAGTTTAGGACACGGATTGTCGATTCCATAGCAAATTTGCTGAATATTGCTTAACAGAACGTTAACGACCCACCTGTATAGTTTTGTTCGCCGCGAGTCGGCAACAGCAAATTGAAAAGTCGGTTGGAGATGCTAAACTTAGCCTCGCGTGAGCAATGTAGCTCCGTGATATTCAGGAGGATTCGTTAGGTTGGGTAGTGCATACACGCCAGGTTTGACAGTCAGCGGAGATATCGTCGTACAGAAGGTGCGCCGACTTCCGATCAAGGGTGAGGTTATGGTCGAAAAGGGCCAAACCGTAAAGCCCGACACAGTAGTGGCTCGTGCAATGCTTCCGGGCATTTTGCAGACCATCAAATTGACCGAACGGCTTGGGGTCGAAGCAAAGGAAATCAGAAACTTCTTTTCTCAACCTGAAGGGAGCCAGATTACCAAAGGCGATCTCATCGCTGAGACTAAAGGCTTCTTGGGTCTGTTTAAGCAGATTCTGCATGCGGACTACTCTGGCACCATCGAATCTGTCTCGGAAATCACCGGCAACGTGCTGGTTCGCGAGGCACCTATCCCAGTGGATATGACCGCGTATATCGCGGGTCGCGTCGTGGACACGATGCCCGAAGAGGGAGCGATCGTTGAGACGCGCGGCGCCGTGGTTCAGGGAATTTTTGGAATCGGCGGAGAACGCGTGGGTTCGATCCGAACAGCCGTGAATTCCCCGAGCGAGGTGCTAGACGCGCACCATATTCAGGATTCGGATGCAGGCAAAATCCTTATTGGAGGTGCTTGCCTGACTGCCGCAGCGCTCGCAAAAGCAGCCAGTTGTGGCGTTACGGGTCTGGTGGTGGGCGGAATTCGAGACTCGGATCTCGTGGAGTTTTTGGGATACGACATCGGTGTCGCAATAACTGGGCAAGAGCTGATTACCCTTACCGTTGTGGTGACAGAGGGTTTCGGGACTCTCGCAATGGCCAACCGAACTTTCGATTTGCTGAAGTCGCTTGAGGGCAAGGAGGCAAGTATCAACGGGGCAACCCAAATCCGTGCTGGTGTTATTCGGCCGGAGTTGATCGTGCCGCTTGACATTCAAGGGGATGCACACATAGCCACCGGCGGAGGCGGCGAACTGACTTCAGGAACTCCAATACGGGTGATTCGTGAGCCGTATTTCGGAAGACTTGGGACGGTCGTCGAGCTACCGGCTCAGTTGCAAGTTGTTGAATCGGGCACCGAAGTCCGAGTATTGATGGCCAAACTGGATAGTGGCGAAGTGGTTTGCGTTCCAAGGGCGAACGTAGAAATCATCGCAACATGAAGGTCCTGGTAGTAGACGACGAGACAACAATTTTAGAAACAGTAGAGACGAAACTCCGGAAGGAGGGATTCAGCGTCTTTACGGCCGAGTCTGCAGAAGACGGAATGCGCATCTACAAGCAGGCAAAGCCAGACTTGCTAATTCTCGACGTCATGCTGCCAAACCGGAGTGGGATGGATCTTTGCAGAGCCATACGCCGAGATTCCAAGGTACCCATCATCTTTCTCACGGCCAAGGCTTCGGAGCAAGACCGCATCCAAGGCTTTGAGATGGGTGCAGACGACTACGTCGTCAAGCCGTTCAATCTCTCGGAATTGGCAGCGCGAGTTAAAGCCGTACTTCGGCGATCGACAGGGGATCCCTCCAAAGACCTCATTGAATCTGGGAATCTCCGCATCGATCCAAAAACTCACGACGCAACTTTAGAAGGAAAAACACTCAGCCTATCACCCAAGGAGTTCGCGCTTTTGTACTTCTTAGGTAGGAACTCTGGGCAGGTCTTCTCTCGCGACACCCTGCTGGATCGAGTTTGGGGACCTGAATCGTATGTCTCTGCCCGGACGGTGGACGTGCACATCCGCTGGCTGAGAGAGAGAATTGAGATCGACCCGTCCCATCCCGTGCGCTTGGTGACGGTGCGGGGCGTGGGCTACAAGTTCGTTTCGTAAGTTCGCGACAGGCAAAAAGGAAGTGGGGAGAGTTCTTGCGAACTCTCCCCACGGTTAGTTTGAAGCGGACTTACTTGCCGGCTTCGGTCTTCGGAGCTTCACCTGCAGGTGCAGCGCCTTCGGCTGGCTTCTCGCCTTCTGCTGGCTTTGCATCTCCGGCAGGAGCAGCGCCTTCAGCTGGCTTCTCGCCTTCGGCTGGCTTTGCATCTCCGGCAGGAGCGGCGCCTTCAGCTGGCTTCGGAGCTTCGCTCGGAGCAGTGGTGGATGGTCCGCCTTCCTCAGCTGGCTTTGCAGTCTCAGGAGTCTTGGTCTCGCCCGATGTTGCTGCGCCGTCGGCCGGTGCAGTTTCGCTGGAGGAGCCGCAGCCCGCCAAGAACACGCCGCCGAGAGCAGCGATGACAAATAGAGTAATGATTTTCTTCATGTGCATATTCTCCTAGTTTTTTCCGGCGGCCACGCAACCGCCGTAGTTACTGTGAACCAGTCACTAGCTCACAATAATACCAAAACCAATTATTGGTTCCAGAGTTCCGAGCCAATCGCGCTTTTTGTGTCAACGCTCACAACTCGCCATTTTGAGGACGGAATGAATCCGTATTCGGTTGCGAACTCCTTCTCCAGCGATATTTTCACGTCGGGAACAGAAAAATCCTGCTGAAAGGTCAAAAGCTGCAATTTAATCTTGACCGGGGTCGAGATGGTCGCTTTGTTTTCTTCGATCGTGGCTGTTGGATTGACGATGGTCACATCTGGCTTGGCTTTTCTGATCCAATCACCAATCTCGCCCTTGCTGGCTCCCCCTTGGCCGTCAAGGGTCGCCCGGCCACTCACAAAGTCGAGAACCGGTCCAGGTTTGCCTTCCTTTGCCGCAGCAATCGCCTCGTTGAGCGCGATTTGAATCTGCTGCTGGTCGGACGGTCGATTGAGCATTTTCAGTCCCACAAACCCGACCAATCCCAGAACCACCACAACGACGACTCCAATTAGTATTCGCTTCATTGCGCCACCACCTGGCCGATTTTCTCAATGTCTCGGCTCATTTGTTCCTTAAGTGCCTCTATGGAGTCAAAACGTTCTTGACCTCGAATTCGGTCCAGAAACTCAAGGCGCACCGATTGGCCGTAAAGCTCGTCTCCCGGGTAGTCAAGCAGGTAAGCCTCAAGCGCGCGTCCAATTCCCGGAATGGTCGGTCGCCCACCCAGGCTGATCGCAGCGACGTAGGTACCCAGGGAGGTCTCACACCGACCCGCAAAGACGCCATCGGGTGGAAACACGTAGGATTCTGCCATCGCAAGGTTGATTGTCGGGTAACCCAAGGTCCGCCCAAGCTTTTCGCCACCGACCACGATCCCGGAAATGCTCCACGATCGACCCAGCAGGTGGGAAGCTTCTGCAACGTTTCCCTCGGCGATCAAATGACGGATGGTCGTGCTGCTGATTCTCTTGCCGCAGTCCACGTACTCAGGCACCAGAGTTGTGTGGATATGATCCTTCAGCCATTTACCGGTGCCTTCTCGATCCCTGCCGAATCCGAAGTCTTCTCCCACCACAACCCGCTCTGCCTTCATTTTGCTGATAAGAACGTCTTGGAGGAAGTCTTCAGCCGGGGTTTGAGAAAGTGCTGCATTGAAGGGAATGACGGCCACCACGGAAGCGCCGATATGATAGAACTGCCGCAGATTCTCTGCCACGGCAGCGATGAGCGGCGGACAACGATCAGGTCTCAAAACGGACGCCGGGTGCCGGTCGAACGTCACCACAATGGACGGGCATTCAAGCTCTTTGGACTGCCTGACGCACTCTCGAATGACTTCCTGATGGCCACGATGCACTCCATCGAAAGTGCCGATGCAAACGACAGATCTTGTCCAAGTTGCCTCAAGCGATGCGAGTCCGAAGTGAGTGATGAGAGTTGCCACAGCTACAGGACGGGATTATCCCGTGTTACGGGTGCAATTGCTTAACCCGGAGTCATAATAGATAGACAAATGTCTGGAAATCGCCTTCGGCTCGCCTGGTACACGCCAGGGTCCGCATCCCTTGAGGAGGCTGTTCGCAGCCATATCGAACCGAATGGCGTTGTGACCTCCTTCGAATCCTCGGCGATTCTGCCGCTCTATCCTCTGCGCGAAGAAATCGAAGGCCTCGAATTCATGGGGTTCGAATCGGTCGTAGCACAGGCAAGTCGAATCGTGAAAATGGACTCGACGACTCTGCCGACGCCCGATCAGGTGCACGCGATCCTGGAAACTCGGTGCGGAAAACTCGCAGAAGGCAACCCATTCTACGCCTCTCGGAAGTTCGTGGGAACGCATCGTGCACTAAGCCGCGCCATTCAAGAACTTCGGCACTTTGGATACCATCCGGAAGATCTCCGAACGGCCGCCGGAGCCGCTGAGTCCCATTCGTCCAGAAAGCTCACGGCTCTTGCAGACATTTGGCAGGGACTTGAAGACGACCTTCACGACCTTGGATTTGAGTTTGGAACCGAGCGCGCCGTGCGCATGCTCGAGCTTTCTGGAAACACCTCTCATGCGATGCCAAACGTGGTTGCAGTCGCCGGGACCTCTTTCGAGCCGCAGTATCTCAGCTGGCTCCAATGGCTGTGTGCGCAGGGGACACGCGTCAGTATTCTGATTGAGGGCATCCCCGCACGAGCGGACCTGTTCCAGAACGCGTGGCGCACCATCGCCCATTTAGGTATCGATGCAGAAGCTCCCGAGATCCGTCCGGCCCTCTATCAAACTCTTTTCGACAAGGTAGAGCCCGAACTCCCAGCACCACAGGTATCGGTCTTGACTGCTGCGGATCCACTTACTGAAGCTGAGTGGATTGTGAGGACATGCATCAAAGAAGTGGGTCAGGGGGTCATCCCAGAGAGGATCGTGATCGCGTTACGCGATCCTGATACCTACCACCCTCTGCTACAAATGGCCGCCAGGCTGTTTGGAGCTCCCCTCTGGGTGAACCACAGCGTTGAACTCTTGACGAACAGCTTTGTAGCTTTCATCCTGTGCCTGCTTGAGTGCCTCGCCGATTCGGATGTTCGAAAACTCCGCCGGGTGCTTCCGAGTACCTATCTCCAGATCGATCCAAAGGTCCAAAAGGAACTCAGCGATCTTTTGATCGAGGCGCGACACCACGAGCCCGCATGGGAATGGCTTGAAACACAGCTGCTGGTCGATGCTCCCGAGTATCGGTGGCTTTTGGACATTTTGGATTGGAGGAAGAGCGTTCTCGCCGAAAGTGCATCTTGGGTGACTTGGGTGGATCGGTTCAGGAAGCTCACCGAGCTGGATCCACTTCCGACGACGGTGATGTCGGAGGCCAACCCAACACAGCGCCGAGATGAACAAGCACGCAATCGGATGCAGATCTCGATTGCCCGATACGGGGTCGTTTTCGACCACGCGAACGGGAGGAACTTCGAGTTGCCGGAGTTTGTCCGGAAGTGTCGCGAAATCTGGGAGAACCAGGAGTGCACCGTTCCCCCAGGGCAGCGAGGCGGGATTCGACTGGTGAATCACCTGTCCAGGGTGGGAGACGCGGATGTTCTACTTGTTCCCGGGATGCTTGAAGGACAGATGCCCCGCCGTCGGTCTGAAGATCCAATCCTCGACGACGCCGACAGAGAGCAGTTGAGTCGGGCATGTTCCGAGAAACCGCCTCTGCTGTCCTCGCACGAAAAGGCACGGATGGAGCGTGACGACTTTGTCCGGATGGTGGCATTGGCAGGCAAGAAACTCGTGCTGTCGCTACCTATCACGTCCGATGACCGAGACAACACGCCCGCGTTCTACCTGTACGAGATCCAGCGCGCTCTGACGGGCAAAATCGACTACGTCGATCTGAATCTCAAAATGGTCTTCCCACCCATTGAGAGTGCTGTGACGCCTCGGGACCTTGTGATACGCGAGAAACTCGACGGCCCGCGCGAGACGCTATACCCAACCAAGCTGACCCAGCCTTCGGCAAAGGCCGCTGTCACACCACCCTACGAATCGGGCGTCTATGCGGAGGAACTCGGCCGAGCGCTCCTGTGCACCTTCCAGAGTTCGTGTCGTGACCGGCTGAACCTGTGGCCGTCCACGACCAGCCACGCAACCGCCCGAATCACACAAATTCCCAAACGTGCGCACCTTTCTACCGCTCCAGACCGAGAAACGGCGCGCGCAGCCATCGATAAGGAAGTGCAAGAGGAACTTGCCTCTCAGTTCGCTCAACTTGAGTTTTGGGAATGGCGCGTTCTGGAGTCCGCGGCGAAGCGTTACGCCGATCAGTGGATCGATCGCGAGTTCAAAATGCGTGAGATTTGGCCAGTTCAGCCAGGGAAGTCCCGTGCCCGCGTCCGGTTAGGGCAGAATGGCACCCGACAGACGATTGAACTGGGGGATCGTAAGATCACTTTGCTCAATGAAATTTCTGCGCTGGTCTTGATCGGGAATATGGGTGTTGTCGTTGATTATCGCCACTCGGATCCGTCCCTGAAATACCCCTCGGAGTCTGGAGGAGATTCGGCCCAAAATCACTCCAGACGGCTGGTACACGGTCTACTTCTCCAACAAGCAACCCAGCAATGCCACGCCCAGGCTTTGTTGATCGACAGCCTTAACAAACCTCGTCACCTATACTTGGCTAACGCCGAAGAGGCAAACTTGCCTTCGGTCAAAGGGGTTGCAGAGGTAACAAGGTTCACCAATACCTTTGAGGATTTGCACCATGAGGTGGTTTTTGGTGTTCGGTCGGCGGTTGCGAAGCTGGATCGTTTGGACATGGCACCGACACCAGGAGATTATTGCGAACTCTGCGAGTACGGCGAACTCTGCCGCTCTGGGAGCCAATTCTCAGACTCCATGGGCTCATTCGAGGAGGATACGGAATAGCGCAGAACTTTGAGTGGACTGCAGAGCAGCGAGCTGTGTTGGAGTGCGATGCTCCCCGAATCATCGTTCGAGCTTCAGCGGGAGCGGGGAAGACCGGTGTTCTCGTGGGCAAATATCTCCGGTTTGTGGCAGAGATGGGCTATCGACCGGACCAAATTCTCACTATCACGTACACCAAAAAGGCCGCTGCAGAGATGAAGTCGCGCATCGTCGACTCTCTGAAGGCCCAGGGGCGATTCGACGACGCGCAGATTGCGGAAACTGGCCCAATCCAGACGATCCACAGCTTTTATGAGCGCGTCCTGCGCGAAAACGCCATCATCGCCGGTGTCGATCCTGGGTTTGAGATCGCCTCGAGCGCAGTGACGGGCCCGATGCAGGAGCGGGCGTTCCAGGCAGAGCTCCATGAGCCGAACTCGTGGACTCCGGAGATCGCTGCCACAGTCCTCGCGCTGTCAGCTCGGCGGGCATACCGTTCGGATAGCGATGAACTTACTATCGCAGTGGGAAAAGTCATTGAGGGATTGCAGCAAACAGGTTGCGGACCTGGTGACCTGTGGCCCATTTATTCCACCCGAGAAGGGTACTGGCGGCACCTTTCGACGAGCATGGCCGGGGCGCTTCCAAAGGAAATTCGAGACAGTCTCCAAGACCTTGATCACACCCTGTTTGACCAAGTCAAGGCCATTGTTGCCGAGCGATACGGCGCGAAGCGCGGAGTGGTGCCCAAGTACTTTTCACAGAAATTCGAACCAGAGGAGCTTGATTTCGCGATTACTCTATCCGTAGGGGTCGCACAAATCGCTCTGCGGGTCTGGACCCAGGTGGAACGGGAGATGCTGGAAAGCCAGCAGTTCGACTTTCAACTCTTGGAAAGGCTCGCGGTTGAACTCGTCGAAAGGGAGCCCGTCGTCCAACATCGGCTGTGTCGACAGTACCGCGCGATGCTGGTGGACGAGACCCAAGATGTCAACCCCATTCAATATCGGCTTGTGGACGCACTGGATCTCCCCCACGTGATGCTGGTGGGTGATCCCCAGCAGTCCATCTTCGCGTTTCGAGGCGCAGATCACCGGCTGTTTATTGAAAGAACTGATCAGACGCTTACGTTGCCGCTCAGCCGCAATCATCGATCCACGCCTTCGATCCTCTCCTTTGTGGACACCGTATTTGAGCAGATTTGGCCCGAGAATTATCGCCCGATGAGTGCCCTGAACCGGGACGATCCGTTTGGCTCTCGCGAGGAAATTCCTTTTCACGACGTCGAGTACTGGATCCAACACCGAGGCGAGCAGCCTGCTCAACCTGCCGTTCGGGGAGTTCTAACTTTGCTCGAAGAGGGCGCACGCCCAGGGGAAATCTGTGTGTTGGTTCGACGAGCCGAGGAAGGTGGAGCCATGCGCCGATTGCTGATCGATGCGGGAGTTCCAGCGCAATTCCTGGGCCAGACAAAGCGGTTCTATCACGGCATGGTAGTTCGGGACATCGCCAATGCACTGACCGCGCTCGCAGAACCCAACCGCGACTTTTCGCTGTTAGCGCTGCTCCGATCGCCCTTCGTAGGGCTTTCGCTCGATGCAGTGGTGAATCTGGCATCCAACAAGCCGGTATCGCACGCGCTCCTTGACTTCGAACCGGAATCCGACGAAGATCGCGAACGGTTCACCGTTTTCAAAGAGTGGTACTTGCGTCTGCGATCCCACGCCGACCGGCTCTCTGCCTGGGAAGTCATGGGGGAACTCTTTGAGAAGACACCGTTTCTCGAACGGATGGCCGCTCGCCCCGATGCAGGGCAGAACTTGGCAGATGCACGAAAGCTGCTGATGTTGGCCGCGTCCGCTACGACGATGGGACCTCTCGCCTACTCCGAACACATCCGCAAGACTCAGCGGATTGCCTACAAGGAAGGCGAGGCGCCGCCCATCGACGGGGAATTGGATGAGGTGACGATCATGACGCTCCATTCCGCCAAAGGGTTGGAGTTTGACTATGTGGTCATTCCCAACATGAACCAAAGCAGGTTCAGGATGAGTTCGCCGATCATCGTCAAGTCCCACCACCTGGCGTTTTATGCGGAATCCGGTTCGAAGCAACCGATTTTGGAGTGGGCCAAGGACCTGCTACGGGAGAACGACGACGCCGAGGAGTTGCGACTCCTTTACGTCGCTCTCACCCGCGCCAAAAAGAGACTGTGTCTGGTGATGCCCGAGAAGTGCACCCCTGGGCGTGCGTTCGACCATCTATTTCGGGCTGTTCCATACAAGGGCACTGCGCCCAAAGGGCTAAAAGTACGGTTTGATCCGCGAGATTCCAACCTCTCGGTACAATCCAACGATGCGCTTTAAGGCCGCTTGCGTCCAGTTCGCCCCCAAAAAAGCAGAAATCGAGGACAATCTGTCGTCCATCGCTCGTCACGCGCAGACGGCTGTGGCTCAAGGGGCGAGCTTAGTAGTGTTTCCAGAGACATCGACTTCTGGCTACTTTCTGGAAGGCGGCGTGTACGAAAGCTCGCTGCGCCCGGATGAGCTTGCCGAGAGGCTTGCAGCAAAGATTGGCGCCCTCAGCGAGCCACTCGACTTGGTTGTCGGCTTCTATGAGCGAGCCGACGAGGACCTGTTTAACAGCGTTGCGTACATCACATTTGAGGATGGGCAAGCAACCGTGCGACAGGTGTATCGCAAGTTCTTCCTGCCGACGTACGGAGTGTTTGATGAGGAACGGTTCGTATCTCGAGGAAGAGAGCTGGGAGTTGTGGAAACCCGCTTCGGAAAAGTGGGACTCTTGATTTGTGAAGACGTTTGGCATAGCATCATGCCCACGCTCACAGTGCTGGCAGGTGCGACCATCCTGGTCGTGCCGAGCGCTTCGCCAGCCCGAGGATTCGAAGGAGATAAACCAGGCAACTTGGCTCGTTACGAAGACCTGCTGTTGGCTATTAGCCGCGAACACAGCGTTTTCTGCCTGAACTCCATGCTTTGTGGGTTTGAAGGCGGTAAGGGGTTTGTCGGAGGCAGTATCGCTGTGGACCCCATGGGGCATTTTCTGAACCGAGGTCCGTTGCTGGAAGAGCACATGATGCTGGTCGATATCGATACAGACTTGGTGCACATTGCTCGATCGCAATCACCGCTATTGGGAGACCTCCGTGCGGCGTGGAGCGATCTGGCATCTCTAGCGAAGGACCTTTAAGCTGCTTTCTGGTTCTCGTGCGCTCCGTGATCGGAAGAAACCGTTGTTTTAACCTTCACCAGGTAGATCGTTAGTGCGATCGCAACGCAGATTGAGATGGGACTCGCCCAGGGACTCGGAGTTCGAATCACCGCGCTCAGGATGGCGATCCAAATCAGGCTGATCGCAATGACCTTCGTCCGTTTGGACATGCTTTTGTCGCGCTCCCAATTACGCAGCGTTTCGCCAAAGAGCCGATTGGTGGTCATCCACCGGTGCAAGCCCTCATGGCTTCGCGAAAAGCAATGAAGCGCCAGAATCAGGAAGATGGTGCCGGGCAGGCCGGGAAGAACGACGCCGAGAATGCCAATCCCAGTGAGGATTAACCCTGCGATGAGAAAGACAAGTCTGGTCATAACGGGAATTGCGGACTAACCGCATCTATGATTGTTTCCCGTACTCGCAAAATGAAGAGTGAGCATCGCGCCGATATTTTGACTCCAGCAACTAAAGCTGGAAGCCTGGCGCGGTTTCTGCTGCCATTCCAGCAGGAATCACGGGATCCGCATTCGGATCAGGAATGTTTTCCAACGCAGTTCGAGCATCGATCGGATTTTCAATCGGATGGTCCACGAGAATGCGTCCATCCTTGAATCGGATCACGCGCTTGCAGTGGTGAGCCACCTCCTCTTCGTGCGTGACGATCACCACGGTTTTTCCCTGGCGATTAAGATCTTGGAACAAGGCCATGATCTCTTCCGTGGTCCGGGAATCCAGGTTACCGGTTGGCTCGTCGCCGAGGATGAGCAGAGGATCGTTCACGATGGCTCGAGCGATAGCGACGCGCTGCTGTTGACCACCCGAGAGCTCGTTGGGCTTGTGGTGAAGACGCTGTCCCAGGCCCACAACTTCCAAAGCGTGAGTCGCCGCTTCCACACGATTTTTGGATCCGGCATACACCATCGGGAGCTCGACGTTTTTGAGTGCAGAAGTTCGCGGCAGCAGGTTAAAGGTTTGAAAAACGAATCCGATGTACTTGTTCCGAATCTCCGCGAGCTCATTGTCATCGAGGGTGGCGACATTCTGGCCATTCAGGAAAAAATCGCCCGATGAAGGGCGGTCCAGGCATCCGATCAAGTTCATGAACGTCGATTTGCCCGAACCTGAGGGGCCCATGATGGCGACGAACTCGCCTTGCTCGATGGTCACCGTGGCTCCGCGCAGAGCATGGACGACCATATCTCCCATGACATAGTCTTTGGTGAGTTGGTTGGTTTCGATAACGTGGCTCATGGCAATCTTTGACAGTTTATTCGTGGCGCAGGGCTTCGATGGGTTGAAGTCGGCTGGCTCGGATTGCTGGATACAGTCCGAAGCACACACCTACGAGCGCCGAGAATAAGAACGCAGCCATGACGGCTTGGGGATTCACGATCGGAGGAACTTGAAGCCGCGGGCTGACAAAATAGACCGCGATCGCTCCGAGCAGAATTCCCAAAATTCCTCCTAAGAAGCACATCACGACGCTTTCCAACAGGAATTGGACAAGGATGCTGTGGCGTTGGGCACCAATCGCCTTTCGGAGGCCAATTTCCCGAGTCCGCTCTGTGACCGACACGAGCATGATGTTCATGATGCCGATGCCACCGACCAAGAGCGAGACACTGGCGATTCCTGCCAAAAGCAGACCCAGCAACTGAGATTGCTGTTGAATCTGCGCGATCATGTCACCTTGGTTGAAAACCCTGAACTGGCTTTCGCCGGTTGCGGATTTGCGGGTTTCGTTGAGTACATCCTCGATCGCACCCTGCGTGTAAGGCATCAAATTGGTGTCGTGGGCTTGGATTGAGATCATATCCAGGGTGTCTCGCCCGAAGAGCCGAGTTTGCGCAGTTTT
Organism: Armatimonadota bacterium; assembly: GCA_018268255.1. Classification (GTDB taxonomy): domain Bacteria; phylum Armatimonadota; class Fimbriimonadia; order Fimbriimonadales; family Fimbriimonadaceae; genus UBA2391. Next base: position 359,619 of record JAFDWX010000003.1, read on the forward strand.
CAGGGGCACATAGATTTGGTCGTCGGGATTCATGAAACCTGAGCCCCCTTTGTAGGTGATGACTCCCGTGACTTCGTAGCTTTTACCGAGGACTTGGATGGAGGCTCCGACTGCATCTTCATCCACAAAAAGCTGTTGATAGACACCCCAACCCAATACCGCTTTCTGTTCGTTCAGAGCGTTATCTTCTGAAGTGAACCATTTGCCCTGGGCCATCTGGGTCGCGTTGCGGATGATGGCCATTTGAGGCTCAACGCCCATGATGGTCGTCTGCGTACTGCTGGCTTTGTATTTGAGGGTTCCGTTTCCTCTCACGGCGCCGCTGATGAGGTCGATCAGCGGGACACGCTGCTTGAGGCGGGTCACGTCGTCCTCATCCAGAGTTGTTCGCGCACCCCCGGCGCTCTGACCGCCACGCCTCCAATCCGGCATGACGGTGATCATGTTCGTGCCCATGATCTGGAGGTTCTCCAGCGATTTCTGCCTTGTGCCCTCGCCAATGCCGATCATGGCGATGACCGAGCCCACGCCGATCACCACTCCGAGCATCGTCAGGGCCGAGCGAAGCTTGTTGGAAATGATCGCTCGGACCGCAGATTCGAAAGAGTCACCCAAGGTCATAGGTCGGTCTAGCGGCCTCCGCCGCCACCTCCACCGCCGCCCGCGGCTCTGTTCGTACTTCGACTCGTCGGTCCTCGAGGACCACCGCCAGCGAGGCCGCCTCCGCCCTGTTGAGCAGATTCCATTCGCTGTTGGATTTCGCGAATCTCTGCCATGTTGATCTCAGCCGTCACCACTTCTTCGCCGACCTTGAGACCCTCAAGAATTTCGGTCCCCGCGTTGCCTACTTCGCCAACTTTTACGTCCCGTCGGACTGGTGCCTTTCCAGGCGCGCCCTTCACTAAGACGTAGGTTTTATCCTGCTCCCTCTTAATTGCCTGTGTTGGAACGATCAAGACACCCTTCTTTTCCAGGGTCAGGAATTCGCAGGTGGCGGTCATTCCTGGCATCAAGCGTATGCCTTTTTGCGGCTGGATTTCGACTCGAACCTTGATGGCGGTGATGTTATTGGTCGTTGCCGCACCGGGATTAACTCGGGTGACTGTCCCTCGAAGGTCACCCCGTGGATAGGCTTCCAAAATCACCTTGACGTTTTGATTCAGCTTGACCGAGGCGATGTCGGCTTCGTCTACTTGGCATTCGACATACATTTTGCTGGTGTCGCTGATTTGAACCAGGCTCGTGCCCTGAGAGAATGTCGAGGTGCCCGGCGGGATGATCGTGCCCTCCTCCAGGTACTTCTGGGTGATGTACCCTTCTCTCGGAGCATTCACGGTTGTGCTTTCCAGCTGAACCTTGGCGTTGGCCACGGATACCCGGCTTCGAACGGTGTTGGATCTGGCAACAGCGATGTCGGCATCGCGAAGTTTGATATTGGTTGCAGCATCCCGAGCCTTCTCCAAGTTGACTCTCGCGGATGACAGGGCCTTTTCCGCTTCTTCGACATTTCTCTTTGCCACGACGATGTCACTGTTGCCGGCAGAAGCTCGCTTGAGCGAAGCTTGCGCATCACTCACTCGAGCTCGTTGCGCTTCGAGTTGACTATCGAGCTGGGGTTGGATCAACTCTTTCTGTTTTTTCGCCGACTCATACGAGCTTCTGGCCGACTCAAACTGACTCTGGGCTTGATCAACGACGGATTGAGCCACATAGCCTCTTTCGAGGAGAGCTCTTTGCCGATCAAGGTTCGCCTGAGCAGTATCGAATTGAGCTTTGGTCTGGGCCACCGCAAGGTCTGTGTCGCGGAGTTTCTGGGGAATGGTAACGGTTTGCAGTTCGCGAAACGCTTCTTGCGCTGACTTAAGTGAGGCTTGTGCAGATTCAATATCCGCCTTCGTGCGGGCAGGTTGCGCGGAATACTGCTCCCGAGCACGTCCAAGTCTCACCTCTGCGGTTTGTACAGCGAGTTCGGCATCCCGGACGCCCGTTCGCTGGTTATCTCGCTCCAGCTTTGCCTGCTCCTCGGCGCTTGTCACTCGAGCTTCAGCTGAGGAGAGGTCCGCGTTCGCCTGGTCATAGGAGGCTTGCGTATCTCGAGGATCGATGCGGGCGATCAGATCACCGGCTTTGACGTAATCCCCCTCTTCGACGGCGAGCTTGACCACTTCGCCTCCCGCTTTAGACTTGACGTCCACGGAAGTGAGTGCAACCAGTTGTCCGTTCGCCGAAATGCTTCGGCTAAGGTCACCCTTTTCCGCAGCGGCATAGCGGTACTCAACTTCGGGTTGAGCCTCACCGCGGAAAAACAGGGCCCATACGGCCAAGCCCACAACGACGATGCCACCAATGATAAAAAGCGGTTTCTTTCCTTTCTTACTCGCCACGAATGTCCTCACCCGTTACAAGATTCCATCTGACCTCCGAAGTAAGGAGGTCGTAGTAGGCTTGAACTCGGTTGACCTCAGCGGTGACCAAGCTTACGCGGGCCGTGATGAGTTCCACCAAATCCGAAGCACCCAGTTCCTGAGCATCTTCTACGGCGGTGTAGTTCACTCGTGCAGCTTCCAATGCTGTGTCGGCTGCACTCAGTCGCTCGCGATTTTGGGCTAATTCTTTATACGCGCTTTCGATCTCAGCTTGCGCATCGCGGATTGCCTGCCCATACTCGGACTCCCGAGCTTGGACGTCGAATTTGCGAGCGTTGATAGCTTCCTTCGCTCGCCCGCCGTTCCAAAGCGGAACATATGCAGATAGCGAGATCTGAGACCGGTCGTAAACATCGTCAGCGAAATTCTTGCGCAGTGTCGCATCCACAGAGAAATTCCATCGCTCACTCAATTCCGTAGATTTCAGGCTCAACCGTGCGGATCGAATCTGTTCTCGGCGAATGGCAAGGTCGGGACGCTTGCTCAAAGCTTCCTCTGTGGCAACCTCCAGGCTGGTAGGAGCAGTGTCCGCCAATTCGAGCGAACTCGGGTCCAACTCGGGATCCTCCTGCCGGGATTCCCACCCGATGAGCGCTTTGAACGAGGCCATTGTTCGGGCCAGATCGTTCTGGGCTGCGAGTACGTTGACTTTAGAGTTCAGGTAATCAGCATTGGCCTGCAATACATCCTTGCGAGCGGCATCTCCGACCTCAACGCGGACCTTGGTTCGCTCAAGGATGTTCTGAGCGAGTTCCTCTTGGGCCGCTTGTACCCTCAGCAGCTCGACAGACCGAAGGGTATCGAAATACTGCTGGTGAACCGAGAAAAGGGTCTCGCGGAGCGTGTTGACATAGTTCGCTTGCTCCAATTCGTATGCAGTTTTTGCCGAGGCAAACCGGACGAAACGTGTCCCATTATCCAGCAGTTGCCAGTTCAGACTCAGATCGCCAGATGCGGTGCGTTCATTGAGCGGATTGAACTGCACCCCGCCGGTCTGATACCGGGTCTTCCCAGTTTGGTAGCTGTAGGACGGACCAATTGAAGGAAGGAAGTCCGTGTAGGTGACGTTCTTGTTGGCTTTTGCGGACCTTACAGCAAGGCTGGCCGACTGCAGAATTCCATTTCGCTTCTTGGCAAGCTCGATCGCGGCATCTAGGGACAATTTTTGAGTTGGTGCGGCAGGAGGAGCAGTGTCTTGAGTCAAGGCTGCGCTGGTCGCGAGAACAAGAAAGGAAAGTACTGCGAAGCCCAACCGGATGCCGCGCACATCGGACCTCCGCGAAGAACAAGTCATCAAGAGGCCATTACGCAGTTCAGGGAGAATCGGTTCCAGCATCAAGTTGATTGTGACGGCTGGATGCGGCAGTTTGCCGGGCGAAGAAAATGGCAATTCCCGTGAACGCAATCGCCAGCGCCATGACCTGCGCTTCGGTTACCGGGAGACCCGGGATCAGAGTCGAACTTGCATCGCCTCGAGCGACTGCGACCCGGCTTCCGGAACGCCAGAACTCGTAAATGAATCGAGCGACGCCGAAGAGCATGAGGCTGAGACCCGTGACCTGCCCCTGTTTGAACTCTTTGCGGGCTTCAACCTGAGCCAGACCTGCAGCGAACACAAAAAGGATCGCAGTCTCGAACAGTTGGGCGGGTAAGTGCACTCCGGGTACACCCTCGAAGTGGACACCTATCGGTGCGGTGGTGGTGACGCCGTAGCAGCACCCATTCGCAAAACAGCCAATTCTTCCTATCGCGCTTGCCACCAAAAACGGCGGAGCCAGGATATCCAGCGCGGGCCAGATCGGCTGGCGCCTCAGTTTGCACCAGATCAGCACTGCCGCCCCGCCAAAAAGCAGACCGCCAAAGCTGGTCAATCCCTGGAACTGAAATGAAAAGACTTCGTCGAGGTGCTTTGAGTAGTAACCCCATTCTTGGACGATGAACAGAATTCTCGCGCCCAGGACTCCTGCTACAACAGCCCAAAATGCTAGGTCAAAGAGCTTTTCCGAATCAAATCGGTATCGGGTGGATCGCTTTTGTGCCCAGAGCATGGCGATTCCGATGCCAATCACGAGCAGGACACCATACGATCTTACGGGAAAACCCGCAATTTTGAATAAGATTGGACACATAAGTTATCGAAGACAGAGACCGTAGTTTGAACTTAACCTAAACTAGCACTGAAACTTTGTCCCAAATAATCAAGGACGTTGGTACCCCAGAGTTCGCGGCATAATCTGGTACAGTAAACACGAAATAAACGAGTTTGTTCCATGACAATGATGACCGACGACCTGTCCCCGTCGATAGCCGAACCGAAGCAGTCTGAAGGTGAAACCAATCAGGCTACTGCTGAAAATCCTATCGATCCGACAAATACTCCTTCCGATACGGTGACCGCTGTGGCCTCCGCAGAGGAAACTGCCACCGCCAATGAGCCTACTCCGGAGTCGAGTTCGATTCCTGCTGAGCCATTGGAGATGCCCAACGAGCCTGCTCAAAAGCCAGAGCCAACTCCGGCCCCATCTGCGCCGGCACCAACATCCACACCAGAAGTTTCTGACGAGGATCTTTTTGCTGCTGCTATGGCTGAATTGGATTCGGGTCCACTGCCGGGCGAGAATTACCGAAAGCTCTCCAAAGGCGACCGAGTGGAGGCGACGGTTATCCAGGTCGAGCACGACCGAGTATTTGTTGACCTCGGGACGAAATCCGAAGGCGTTGTACCCCTCGCCGAACTAAGCGTCGAGCCACTTGAAAGTGCGCACGGGCAGGTTCAGATCGGAGACAAGATCAATGTTGTTGTCTTGCGACCCGAGGGAAGCGGAGGCGAAGGCAACCCCATCGTTTCCAAAAAGAAAGCCGATTTTGAAGAGGTTTGGAACCGAATTCTCGACAAATTTAACTCAGGCGAGACCATCACCGCACCGGTTGTCAATCGGGTGAAGGGAGGTCTTGAAGTTGACCTTGGAGTTCGCGGTTTTGTGCCGGCAACGCACGTTGGCAACGGCAAACTCCGCAACATCGAGAAGTTTGTTGGACAGCCACTTGAACTCAAAATTATCGAAGTAGATCGAGAGCGCAAGAAAGTTGTTCTGTCAAACAAGCAGGCGGAAGATGAGAAGCGCGACAAGGTCAAGGAAACGCTGTTCCAAAGCGTCAAACCGGGTGATGTCGTTGACGGCGTGGTTCGACGATTGACGGACTACGGCGCTTTCATCGATCTCGGCGGTATTGATGGTTTGCTCCACATCTCCGAAATGAGTTGGATGCGGATTAACCATCCCAAGGAAGTTCTAAAAGAGGGCCAGGAACTAAAAGTCATGGTTCTTCGGCTTGATGAAGGAAACTCCAAAATCAGCCTCGGATTGCGACAAGTTCTGCCAGATCCCTGGAAACTCATCAAAGAAAACTATCGGATCGGTCAGAAAATTACGTGCACAATCGGCCGCCTGGTCCAGAGCGGTGCGTTCATCAAGCTGCCGGAGGGCGCTGAAGCATTTCTGCCCGTGAGCGAGATTTCGAACAGACGCATTGGCAAGCCTAGCGACGTGCTGCAGGAGGGACAGGAAGTTGAAGTAGCGGTGCTTGACCTCCGCCCCGACGAGCGACGAATGGTCCTCAGTCTGCGAGGTGCCGGAACTCAAATTGACGTTCCTGCCGATTACGAGCCGGGTCCGATGCGAGAGGACGACGGCGCACGCCGTGGCCTAGGAGGCAAGAAGAAAAAACGACGTGGCTCTAGGCACGACGATGACGACTTCGACTCGCCGCTTATTGGCCGTGGAGGCAGCTCAAGTGGTGCCACCATCGGCGAGCGCTTGGGCATGCTCAAGGGGCTCTTGCGGCCAGAGACGGGCGAAGATGAGCCCGAAGCTGACTCGGAATCCGATTCGGACGAAGAGTGAGCTAAACTCGGGCCGGTGGGGAGAAATCTCCACCGGCCTTTTTTGTTTATGAAACAGCTTTCGCACAGGGTCGCCATAACCGGAGGCGCCGCTTCAGGAAAGTCCGTCGTGCTGCGGTATCTCCGTGAGTTGGGATATAAAGCCGTGTCGGCAGATGACTATGTCTCTGAACTGTGGGAGACCCCCTTTATCCTTAGCGAGATTTCTCGAGCATTGGAAATTGCGCAGCCGGTCACGAGAGAAAAGGTGAGGAAAAAAATCCTCGGAGACCCTTCCGCCCGAAAATCTCTTAATGAAATTTTCCACCGTGAAGTTCTGGAGCGATTGCTGCAAACAAATGCCAATTTCTTCGAGGTTCCACTCCTGATTGAAACGTGCTCGCAAGGCGTCTTCGATGAAACTTGGGTGGTTTCATGTGGCCTCGAGTGTCAGCTTGAAAGGCTAGAGGAGCGCGGATTAAGTAAGGAAGACGCGCAGAAGCTGATAAATACTCAGTTGCCTGAGGGCGTGAAAGTTGCTTTCGCACACCGCATTATTCGAACGAATGTCGAGTTATCCGACGTCTATCGGCAAGTTGACGAAGGCATTCACCACCTCGGCCACCACGAACGGATCAACCCGGTTATAGGTTGACAAAACCGGTCCGAAGTTTGGACGTTCGAAACATGTTTAGCCATGGCCCGATTGCATGACAGGGGCCTTTTGGAATAACATGGGCAAGCTGTGGGGAATGCGGGCGTTCAAACCAACCGTCCGGACCAAGGCCCAACGGTATCCGAGAGGATGTGGAGAATGGAGGACTCACCAGAGTGAGGCGTTATTTAAGGACAACGCATGGAAGAGCGATCAGCGCGCTCACAATTTTCGCTGTACTTTTGCCGTTTCTGACACTGTTGAGCCTGCGCGAAGCAAAAGCGCAGGTTGAGCAGCGTGATTCTTGGGCAGTCGTGGAGTTTGCCGATAAGTCGGGTAAGGGAATGAAAGACCTTGGGAAGAAAGCTTCCGAGGCCATGATTACCGAACTCGCCAAAGTCAATCGCTTCGATCTGGCCCTTTCCGAGACCATAAATCGAAAGATTTCGGAGCTGGGCTACCAGAACCCCCTCTCTGACAAAAATGCCCTCGTTCGACTTGGGCAGAATCTGCCCGCATCGACTGTCGTGTCGGGTGACGTTGTCGACTGGCGGGTGATCAAGCAGGGTGACACCAAAAAGGCCGAAGTCAAGATGCGGATTATTGTCCGCGATGTTGCTTCCGGCTTGGAAGTCAATGGTGCAGCCATCATCGGTGAATCCGGCGTAAGAACCGGCGACATCGACGATGAAACCCTGGTTTCTGATGCAATTTCAGCAGGTGCCTTCAGGGCGATCAGCGAGATCAACGCCAACACCCTGCCTAAAGCTACGGTGTTGAACACTCTTGATCAGATGGCTCTCATCAACCAGGGAGCCCGAACAGGCTTCCAAAACGGCCAAGAAGTGGTGATCACTCGCGGTCGAGAGCAAGTTGCTAGCGGAAAGGTCGAGCGTGTCGAGCCAGACAGCGCATTTGTTCGGATTCAGAAGCCGATTAAGGGCGTGCAACCTGGCGACCGAATTCAAGTGCTGTTCCGAGTGCCCGATATCGGGAAGACTTGGAAGGAACCAGCGACTGGCGCAGCCAAGATCCGCAAGAGCGGCGATGCGAACGGCGTGATCGCAGTATTGCTCGTGCTCGGTCTTTTGGTATTCCTGCTGGGCAGCGGTCGTGGTGCGAACAACAACACGATCTCGAATGTTACTGCGTCTCCGATCCCGCCAAGCAACGACACGCGATTGGCCGTTTCACTCAGTTGGAAGGCTGACGCGTTTGCTGGAGCCCCTTATCGCTACCAATGGCAGGTCTGGCGCAATGATATTGCTGCCTTGCCCGTGATGGTGGTCGATGGTTCGCAGACATCGGCGATTGACGATGGCTTGAACACGTTCACGAATACCTGGTACAAGCGAAGCGAAGATCCCTGTGCGCCGGACACGTCCGACGACGCAACCCCAACAGCGCTTGCATCCGGTATCCCTTATGTGTATTCGGTTGAGTTGGTCTATCGACGCAGCTCTACTTTGGATGATCCCAACGCGAGTGGCGGCGGATCTTCCGGAACCACCGGTGGCACCACCAGCGGTACGACGGGCGGCACCACCGGTGGAACAACCGGCGGCACCACGGGCGGATCAACGGGCGGCGGTATCAGCCGACAGGTCAGTGGCGATACATACTGCTACTTCCTGAGCAACCGAGCCACGATGAACGGAACAGTGACTCCGTTTAATCAGCCAACCCTGTTCGCTCCTGAGAACGATCAGACGCTCTCTACTCCAACGAATTTCCGATGGCAATCCATGCGCCGAAGCGGTAGCACGATGCTCATTGAATACGTGTTGGAGTTCTCCACCTCGCCAAACTTCTCCACCAAGGTTGAAGTCTTCAGAACTACGGATACGCAGGCTATTGGAACCATCGGTACATCGACTCCGATTGATGTTCTGTCCTACCAGCCAACCGTAACCGAGATCTATTGGCGCGTTGGAGTGCGCAATCAGCAGGAAAATTCGGGCTTCGTTTACTCCGGAGTTCGAAAATTCAAACGTCCACAGAATCCTCCCAATCCTTGAGGCGTCTGACTCTCGGATGCTTGAAATATGAGGAGCCTCGGAAGGGGCTCCTCAAATAAACAAATCGGAATTTTCGCTATGATTGATCGATTTTCGCGTGCGGCTTTAGTTGTTCTGGCAGCTTCGCCAGGGTTCGCATTTGCACAGGCAGGGTCTGATGGGTGGTTTTACGAATGCATCGATCCTGAGAACACCACTCCCTATTCCAGCCCATCGGGTGGAATCACCATCGGCAACGACCTGATGGGGATCCAGATGGGTGTTGTGGGAACCGTGACCTACGGGGGCCAAAACGGCCCTTGCTACAGCGGTGCAAGAACCCTGAATTTTGAGGGTCGTTTCTGCCTTTTTGTCCCGGGGGCCGGCTCGCAGCAATCAGACTTCGATGACGGCTTGGCATTAACCGTGGGCGCTCCTGCGGATGCAGTGGGCGACTATACCTACGCCAAGATCATTCGCTATACAGATCCAACTGCAAGCGCAACCGATAAGATGAAGTTGTTTGGCGAGGGCGGTCTCCAGGCTGCTTTCTCCGGTGCCAGCAAACGTTACTTCATTGCTGTCTACCGAGATGGCAACTCTGAAACTTCTCTTGAAACCCGAGTCATCGGCGATGCCGCACGATTGCGGTGGCGCATGAAGAATATTTCCACGACTGAGGTGACCTACCTCGGTCTTCGCTATGGTTCATACGTTGGTATGCGAACCCGCACTCCGGATGTATTGGATGCCTCCGGTGCGAATCAGGCGAACTCGTCTTTGGGAACCGCAACCGGAATTCCGAAGCCACGCGTCGTCCAGTCCGACGGCACTGTTTGGGTCGGATTCAATACGACGCCGACAACGAAGCCTCTGCGGTTGGAACGAGCATTTTCCAGCTTGCGATCTGATTTTCCGGCTTACGTGAACTTTATGTTCGGCCAACAGGATGCGTATGGACTTCGAGTAGATAACGCACCGACCGACACGACTCCCGACGCAACCAGAGCAGATCACTTTATCGTCTGTAACCAATTCCCGAATCTCTGGGACAACGCGATGACGGTTCGTGTATGGGAAGATCAGGCAGCACAGGGAGATCCAGTTCTGGATGCCAACGCTGACCCGATTCTGGAGCAAGGCGATCAGTATCTCGACGAGACGAGCTACATCCAGACCTTTGCTCCGCAAGCTGTTGCACCCGGCTCTTACCGCGATATCATCATGTATTTGCGGTCGCCTTGGTCCGTCGGCGACTATCGTGATCCGTATTCGGTAGTCCTCGATGCACCGCGGCTGGTGGCATCGGGAGATTCTGCAGATCTGAACGGTTTAACCCCGAATCCGATGCAAATCTACTGCCATGTGGACAACCAATATGCTACGGCTGACAAGGAAATCCCGCTCACAGACGTGCGCTGCACGATCTTTCTGCCGGAGGGCCTGAGCCTGGCCAATGGAGAGTCGCAGGTTAAGAAGATCGCATCAATTCCAGCCAACGAATTGCGCTCAATCTCCTGGGATGTCGAAGCTGATGGTGATACGACTGGAAAGCTTCAGTACTCAGTAAGAGTCGAGCCGAACGTTGGCCCAACTCGGACGCTCACAGGAAATATCTTGGTTTCAGCCACACCGAGGGTTCGTCTCGCGGAAGGTCCAAACCTCATCACATTCCCGTGGCAGTTCGGAGATTCCAATCTGGATACCATTCTAGGCCTCCAGGCGGGCATCGATTACGCTGCCTATCAATGGAATCCGACCCTTGGTGAATATGTGCCTGTAACTTCGGTCACGCGGGGTCAGGGAGTCTGGATTGTTCCAAAGCAAGACCAAGGTCTCGTGGACCTCACTGGCTCAAGTGCACCGAGCGATGCCGCAAATGGCGGTGGCACGGTGGACCTCAAGCGAGGCTGGAATATGATTGGTAACCCTTACCAATATCCAATTCCCATCAGCCAACTCTTAGCGATCGTTGCCGACGATGCTGCAGACACGCTTTCGTGGACTCAGTTGGTTGATGCAGGATACGTGAACTCGAGCTTGGCGTATTGGCAACGCAATGCGGAAGATCCGAACTCTGGAAGCTATGTCTTCACAGAAGGTTCTTCGGACTACATCCAGCCAAACCGAGGGTACTGGGTCTACAACAACACCTATAACTCGATCAAGATTATCTTCCCGGCTGTCTTTGCTGAGACTCTTCCTGGTTCGACCCGAGCCACCAAGGCAAGCGGTTCTGCCTGGAAACAGACGGATAAGCAATGGAGACTTCAACTCGTGGCACGCGATGCCAAGGGCATGGACTCCAGCAACTTTGTTGGTGTCGCTCAAGGTGAAAAGCTCGCTAGCCGCCTGCGTTTGAACGAGCCTCCGACGTCTCCATCTGGTGGAGTTCAGCTCGCGATCGAGGAATCGGTCGATGGTGCTCCGACACGACTGGCCCAAGATCTTGCTCCCAAGCTTAGTCGCAAAGAGTGGAAGGTCGTGGTGACGGCTCAGGAAGCAGGTGAAGTGACGGTAACTTGGCCAAACGTAGCATCGATCCCGCGCAACGTGAGAATGCAGCTCGTGGACAAGGCGACAAACCTCACGAGAGACATCCGCTTCGCGAGTGGATACACGTTCAAGATGGACCAAGCAGGAACACGTGAGTTCACGCTCCAAATGGAGCCAGGCGCTCCCGTCCGTGCGGTCATCGGTGATGTTGTGGTTACCAAGCCGAGTCGAGATGCTCGTGCACCATTCACGATCAACTACTCGCTATCGGCTCCGGCAACAACGACCATCAGAATCCTCGCAGGATCTGGCAAGGAGATCTACACGGTCTCCCGAGGACGCGCGGATCGTGTCGGTGAGAATTCGGCCACATGGGCTATGAGAGACAATGCTAATCGAGCAGTGGCTCCTGGTTCCTATCAGGTCGAGATCATCGCCGAAACGGATGGCGGAGATCGCGTGCGAAAGATCATTCCGATCAACGTCGTACGATAATCGCACTCAGTGCGAACATAAACTGGAGGGCTGCTGGCTACCGCTTGCAGCCCTCTGTTGTGGTAATCGATGAAATCTCGCTCAATATTCGCCTTGGCAATTGCATTGGCTGCCTGCACTTCGCAAGCAGCCGATGGAACGATTATCCTTACGGCATTTCCAACCGTGGCAGTTGCGGATAACCGGAGTTCGGTAACAATCACCGCAGAGATTCGGGATGGTTCCGGCAAACTCGTTCCGGACGGAACTCAAGTTCTTTTTGAAACGAGTCTAGGGTCTTTCCGAGAGAGCATCGTCACAACGGTCAACGGCTACGCACGGGGAACGCTGGTTGCCGGGAGTGTGGCAGGGGTCTCCTCCATCACAGCTTCGGCACTAGCGTATCGCGCAACCAGCCGCATCGATTTCGAATTTGTGGGGTCTCGGAGTGACCTTTCCAGCGCGAAGGAGTACTTCGAGATCTACTCTCCCAGATATTTGGTTTATGTTCCGGACCGCAAGATTGTGGCTGCCGCAGGTCCAAACCGATCCGCCCGATTTCGCTATAGAAATGTGGAGATCGAGGCGGACGACATGCAGATCAAGGTGCAGTCCTACGAACTCCGCGCCCGTAACGCGCGGATAAAAATCGGTTCGACGGTTTACGAGTTTTCGACCCTTTATCTCCAGATTCGAAGTCGAACAGGCTTTGGGACCGGGTCTTTTGAGTTGCCGACGACGGTGGCTCGACTCCCGTTCGCAGGCGGGGGCAAGGTTCGAATCACCCGCCGCCGAAACGCCTTGGTATCTCTATTTAGAGAACAAATCAAGTTGGAGAACACGGCCGTGCCTCCCAACCTCTGGGACTTTGAGGATCTCTCCACATCGCAAACACAGGTTTCTGCTCGGCGAATCGTTGCGTATCCACAAAAAGACATTCTCTTTTCCAAAGCCGCGATTTACTACGCCGACACCAAGGTCTATCGCACTCCGCTCTACCAAATGAGCGCCCGCGCGGACGTCCCGGCTCTCAGTGACCAACTCGTAAACGTCACGAACAATCAGCTTGCGGTGGATTTCCCGTATTATCTCAGTCTGGAACCAGGATCGAGCAGCCTCTTCCGGTTCCGATACGGCTCTCGATACTCCACGAGTACCGGCACGGCAAACGGCACCTTTCTCGATTACGAGATGAAATGGGATAAGGGCGACGACTTCGGCGGTGGGCTCACCATTAACAGCCTTCTCCGGAACGACTGGGGCATTAATCTTCGCCAATTCGCCCGATTCACCCCCAATGCCTACGGAAGCGCAACCATCAACCTGCCCGAACGCAAGAGCCTCCAGGCAGATAGCAACTTCAATTTCCTTTTGGGTGATTGGCAAGCCAATCTAGATGGTTCCACCAGTCGGTCCATTCGCGGCATCAGGTTCAACTCCAGTCAGGTCAATCTCAACCTGGAGCGCAACCCCATCAAGCTCAAGGGCATTCCTGCTCGCTTCAGTTATGGGTTAATTGCTCGGCACCAGGGTTTTCAATCCGATTTCGGGCAAAGTACGCAGAGTGCCGCCGGGGTCCGTACTCGTCTACAGTCGAACTCATTGCGGATCGGCAAGCGAGGCTCGCTGATCAGCACACTCTCGCTGAGCAAACTTTTGGGACATCGAACCAACCCAGGACTCACAACAGTGGGCAATGTCACGTTCAGCCAGCAACCGTTTTCAAATGCGTCGATGATGCTGGGCTACGATTATGTAGACGATGCCTTCAATTCTCGCTACCTGGGGCGGCATCGAATTTCCTCGCAATTGTACTGGTACCCGCAGCGGTGGACGGTGCTCCTCAATGCATCCCGAGCGCTGGATTTGGACCGCACCAACGCTTATGCCTCTCTTGGATATCGACTCAGCAACAACTGGAGGCTGGCCACTCAATTCAGTGTTGATCGATATCTGGGAAGAAGTGTTACGGATTCCAGTATTCTTCTAGGCTACACGGTTGGTTTTAGGGAAATTGGAGTTAGCTGGTCGAGCCGCACAAAGAGATTGGGTCTTGAAATTTTGGGCGCTCCTGTTCGTTAGTTTTGCGTTGGGGACCCTCGGATACGCGCAAGCGAGTGCGTTTCCTCCTGATATCGTGCCGGATTGTGAGGTCACACCAGCTGGCTTTCGGGTTCGCCATCCCCGTGCGGACCGCGTTGCGTTTGCCTCGGAGATCAAGAAGCTAAAGCTCGAAAGCCGAAGACAAGGCACCGAAATTTGGGCTTGCGAATCCGGGCCATTCGGCCCAACCAAAATTCGCCTCCATCGGTTCGGCGAAGGGTTTGACTTGTACTTTGAGAAGGGCTTTGCCTTTCGGTCCGGTGCTCTCGGCAGTCCCTTTATCACGTGGCCGGATGGAAGCGTGGGAGAAGATATCCCGGCTGCACCCTCTGCGTATCACCTCATCAGCTACCGCGAGGATCAGCCCCCGCTGCTCCTCTCGTATCTGGGCGGACCATGCGGAATGAAAATTTCAGGCAAGCCAGGGCAGTGGGTGGTGCGTTCGTCTCAGGCGTATCGCGGCTGGATACGAGTCTTGCCTCCGCTCGGGGTCGAAGGTCGGACAACAACCTCGGCGCACGATTTGGGGGTCCTCATAAAGGATCTTGAGTTCGATTTGCAGCGGTGGACGGTCCCAGCACCGAACCTTCAAAAAATCCGAGCAAGTCGTACGATCTATGGACTGGTGGGAGTTTGGGCGTTCGATCGACCGTATGCCATCATGCCCCCGGCATTGGCGGCAACTTTCAATGGAGAAACTCCACGGCAGCTGCGCATCCAGTGCAAGGTTGGCCAATCGCGGCCCGGAGCGGTTCGCTGGTGCAAGGAACGGGAACTTCGCGTCCTCTTTCCGGATTCACAGTGGTGGCCGGGCAGAGCCATCGTTTCGGAGGCAACCGCGGAGCCAAAAATTGTGTGGGGGGAGATGCCCTCTGTCGTCAACGCGGCCTTTAGCCAGATGTCCAGCTCGCGATCAGAACTCTCGCGCGATTTAGCTTTGCAGAACATCAACTCGTTTGCTGTGAGAATCCAGGGGCAGCCGAGGCTCGATGATCCCAGGACCCCCGCATCGCTGGTGGCAGCCTATGGCCTCTTGGCGCAAGTGGTTTCGCCGCAGCGACGTTCCGATTGGCTCTCTACCTTGGCCGATCAAGTAGGTGCCTGGTCATTCGCAATGCCGATCCCGGATGAAACCGAACTTCGACGAGCGATGGCTATAACGTCAATCACTCTATCTCTGTGCGCCGATCCAGTGGATCAGCTGAAAGGGGCGATGCTCGATGTTGGCCTTTCCATGCGGGAACGGGCTGACCCCAAGAACAAACTGAGCCCTCTGGGGGAAGTTAGGAATGAGATTTTTGGCGGGGCGGCATCGCCAGAGTCCATCTTTGGGAGTTCCTCCCGAATTCTCACCATGCAACCTGTGGTCGGAGCGTTGAGCGAGGATCGGCTTGAGCTGTTGCCGATAAAACTTGCACCTAATCAGGAGGTCCAGGTGTTGCTGGATTCACAGGCTGGGACTTTGCTTCCGACGTTTCGTGCCATCGAGTCCGTACACCCCAAAGCCAAGCTGTGGCTCGCGCGCAATGGTGAGAAGGCACCGATATCGCTTAGGGGCATGTTCGCGCCGGTTTCCAAACTGCCACGGACGCTCCCTGTCTACTCCGAGCGATGATGGGTTACGCGATCTTTCGGCCGGAGAGGTCGAGCGGAGATCGATAGAACAAATCTTTGGCCACAATGATCTCTTCTAGTGCCTCATCTAGAGCGTTTACGACTGCAGGATCAAACTGAGTGCCGTTCACTCGCCGAATCTCGTCCATCGCCTCTTCAATCGACCATGCAGCCTTGTATCTGCGAGATCGGGTGAGAGCATCGAATACATCCGCAACTGCGCAAATCCGACCTTCGATAGGAATGTCCTTACCCGCGAGCCCGTTGGGATAGCCTCTGCCGTCCCACCTTTCATGGTGCGTGAGGGCGATTCGCTGCGCCATATCCAAAACCGCAATGCTGGTGCCACTCAAGAGCTTTGCTCCTAGGGTCGTGTGGCTCTTAACGATTTCAAATTCGTCTTCATTCAGCGGCCCTTCCTTTTGAAGGATCGCGTCAGGCACGCCAATTTTGCCGATATCGTGAAGTACCGCGGCACGGCGAATCTGCGAGACATCGCCAACGTTCCAGCCCAAGTGCCTTGCCAGAATGGCGGAAAATTCGCTCATTCGCATGATGTGCTGGCCGGTTTCGTCATCGCGCAGTTCTGCTGCTCTGGCCAATCGGTAAATCACCTCGAGCTGGCTATCCTCTAAATCAAGCTCAAGCTGCTTCTGGTCGGTGAGATCAAGAGCATAGACACGGATCAAACGCGTATGGATCGGGTTGGAAATCGCAAGGAGGAAGATCTTGCTGTCATAGGCCACCTCTTTGAGCATGGACCAACCGGGACGGTCCATAGAGACCTGTTCGGCGATATCCGCGCTGCGCAGGATCGGATGGTCGATGCCCATCTCCTCCAAATCTGGCCACTGGGTTCTGGCAGAAGGGTTGGCGTACTGCAGCACTCCGTCGAAGGCGACTTCGAACACCGGGTTCGGGATCGAATCAGGGAACTCCGTTCGAGTTTCCATCCAGATGGTCACGTCTTGGCAAATCGAAAACCAGTGCTTCTCGCTATCGGCAAAGAAGGACTGAAGAATTGTACGATCTCCGATCGTCAGGTGCCTCTGGAGTTCCTGATCAGGAAGTCGGCTGAGCTGAAACGCAATCATATCAAGCCCGAAATACACCCCATCCAAGTTGGACTGACCAAACATGATGTCAGCGATCGGATTTTGGGAGATCACCCTGCCACTATCCGCAAACATAAATGCGGGCATCGGAAGCGCGTTCAGTAATTCCGGCGTCATGCTTGCTCCAAGTATCGGAACAAGCACGACTCCGGTTTAGGTTCAAATGTGCTGCTATCGTGCCGTGAGCTAAACAGGTACGAAAATCCCAACTACTCAATGGGCGAAGATTCCCTTCGTGCCTTTTCCAGAAGGCGGATTTTCTGGTCTAGTTGAGTGAGAATCTCTGAACAGATGACGTTGAGACTTGTCGTTTTCCCAACGACCTCGAACGCCTCCACATTTTTTCTGTTTTGATCCGCATCAAATCTTTGAACTACGACACGGATCCTTAGATCTGTATCTTTTAACGTATACGTCCCGGCAACGCGATACACATTCGGGTGTTTGGCAATGTCGGTCCACAGCTTGAAGGAAGTGCTCCCGCGCAGGACTTTCTGGAGCTCAGGCTCCAATCGAGCAGGATCTTCCTCGTCTTGATCGAAGCTGCCAAAAATGACGACTGGCATGGGAGGCTTGAGCTTGATCATGCCTCGGTTTTCCGCCTTCAGGACTCCGACGTCGAACGTCGAGCCACTAGAAGACCGTCGCAACTCCGGTTTTTGGATTCCACTGACGCCCACCTCGCTTTTCAAGGACTCGACCCTCCCGACGGCATACGTCATCCACCTTTCGATATCAACGAAATAGCTTTCATCGTCTGTCGAGCGAAGCCCGTCGGTCGAGGCCTTGTCGATAGCTTCGAGGAGCGAATAGGTCAGCATCCCATGTTCAACGTTACGACTTTCGTAACTCAGCTGGTCTGCTGCGGAGCCTGCCAAGAGCCAGACACCTGTGGAGTCCTTGATCGACTCGTAGGCCCGAGCATAGTCAGCTCCGAGCGATCGATCTGCCTGTAGGAGTGAATCTGCCGCAGCACCGCTGTTACAGGTGTCCAGGATTACGACCTGCTTGCTGGCGTGGATAGCCGTCAACTTTGCCTTCAGGTCTTCTGCAGAAACGGTCGAGACACCCACCATGCCCGGACTGATGCTGCTGGGGTCGGCGTCAGGAGTCAGAAAGTAATAGCCGCTCTGGTCGCCGATTCGGCTGGTGCCGTGTCCCGCAAAGAACACAAGAATGATGTCGCTGGCATTGGCCTTCGTCGCAACGTCATCGAACCATCCGAGCACCTTCTCCCGGTTGGGGCGAACATCTTGTCCTTCGGTGGTCATCACCGTGATCTCGACTCGATCGGGTAGCAAGTTGCTGGCCACCCTCTTAATGGTAGCGGCAAGTTCTTCTGCATCTTTGGGAGGTGCTGTGAGGTCCTTCGCAGAGCCTACATAATCTCCCGCACCGACAAACAACCCGTACAGCTTCGCTTCCGGTGCTTGGAGCTTGTCTGGAACACCCAGATCGATCGACTGCGGCCGGCTCATCAAATCACCGTTGCGGTTGCTCGCAACCACCTGCAGCATGTTTCCATGACCTTCTGGCAGTTCAGAAGATGGCAGCATGTAGGGCTGATATTGCTTGGTGTCGATTACGAAGAAACCCGTGCCTTGCTTGGTGAGGATCTGCTTGCCGTTCAGGAAGACTTGAATTTTGCCGATGCCGCCCTCGTCCCGCTCCCTCAGTGAGACCTCGATGAGGCTCTTGTCCTTCTTTGACGGTTGAAGCTCGATCGTGGGGTACAGCTTGATTGCACCCAGTGCGGGAACATTGCGTTTTGGCTCCTTACTTACGCCGAAGATCTTTTGCAGCAAGTTGGGCTCGTAATACAGGCTCTTCAGCTGTGAGACCTCTACGGGCTCCAATCCGCCATCCCATTCAAAAACGTAGCTCGCTCCTCTGACTGCACTTGGATCAGTAGCGTCGTACCGACCTTCTGTATCGGTAACCAACATGCTATTGTCTTGCATAATGATCCACTGACCGACTTTCTTTGCAGTCTTGTCACTTTTGGAGAAGTCGTAGATGTTCACTCCACCGAAATCGTCGCATACGAGGATCTGCTTATCGTTGCTGCAAAAGGCTGCTCCCGTTTGACGCCCAACCATCTCCATAGCTCCGAGTTCACCTTCACCAAGCACCCCGTAAATATGAGCTTGATTGCCGAAAACTTGGATAATTGATTGATCGTCTGACGATAAGTAGTTCTTGAGGAACTTGACTTTTGGATTCCACCAATGATCCAGAAAGATCGGTGCTCCTGTATCTGCGTCAACTACAAGCAACTTGGATGGCTCTCCTAACAGGAAGTACTTGCCCGTATTGGATAGTTCCATAAGCTCATAAGGCTGCTCCGTACCATAATTGGTGAAAATAACAACCTTGTTCTCTTTGATATCAAAGAGCATGAACTTGTGGTCACGAAGGATGCCGACCTTCTCTGAAGAAGGTGTAAATAGCACTTCCGCTTGGGCGTTTGCGTCGACAGGAAACGGAATAGAGGCTATGGTTTTTCCCGAAGCTGTGTCGAGAATATGGAAACCGTCTTCGTAACCATCTGTAACAGCCAGTTTGCCATCATTCGAAATCGCAAGCGATCGCGCTCCGCTGCCGATCGCCATTTTTGACGCTATCCTCTTGCCACTCGAAGTGTCGAAGAGCTCCAGCGTCGAATCATAGGTTGCGACTCCAACGAAGAGATCATTTTGGCTGAAGGTAGTTGTAACTCCCGGATCGATCAGGAATCGAATCTTTCCATCGTTGAGATTTCGGACCGAAAATTGAGACGTGGGTTCGTAGTATTCGACCAAGAATTTCCCTGTGGTCGAAATCAAAATTTTGCCTGACTTGGTTTCAGCGGAGTAGGTCGATTCGAGCGAATGCTGATCGAAAGCTCCCACAGGTGTGCTTCTGCCAAAGCCAAAGCCACTTTCGCTGAATTCCATCCAGAACTTCCCTGAGCCCAAAAGTGGACGGAACTGCGAAATGCTCCTTCCTCCGATGAAGTCTCCTTGGCGAAACTTCTCCGTTCCAAAACTGTATCTTCTCAAAAGGCCATCATTAAAGCCGATCCAAAAAGCCTTAGAATCTGCCGAAAACTCAGCAGCCATCGGGTCAGGAGCCATCTCACCAAGCTTTTGCTCTTCTCCGGTGAGAACGTCAATTACTTTGAGAGCATTTCCCTCTGTAAACTCGCTATAGGTGCCAATATACAGGCCATCACTTGAGATGCGAATTTCCCGAATTGGACCATCATATACTTTGTGAGATTTAGCTAGTTTTCCATCCGATCGGTTGTAGAGGTCGATATTTCCTTCGGGTGTGCAAATAAGAACATACTCCTTCTTGCTTCCCGCAAACAACGCAGACATTAACGTGTTGGGCAACTCACCTCTGGAGCCAATCGCGTGATCCCATTCGAAGAGTTTCTTGCCTGTATCGATATCGATCAACAGTGCCTTGTTGTCCATCCTGGTTAGAAGAGCTTGCTTTCCATCAGGTGAAACCTCAACCCAACGAACGACTGCGGAACCTTCCTGGTATTTCGCAACTTGTTTGTGGTTGAGCGGATCCCACACTAGGGTTCGGCCATTTGACCCGACGGAGAGTAGCTTCTTTCCGTCTGGGGTAAAGGCCATGTCGATGTAGCCACCCGGATCGCTTCCGACTTCCACCTGCTTTGCATCGAGGCCAGGAGTGCAAACATAAACGGTGCCGTTGTATGTGCAACTCGCCAATAGCTTGCTATCTGGTGAAAACTCCGCTCCAAGGTAGAAATCCTTCGCCGGGACCTCGATCGTGCTTAATAGTCTTCCTCGCCTTGCTTCCCAGATTCGAATGCGAGACTCCGACAGCGTCACCACGAACTGGCCATCTGGCGAAAACTTGACGACATCAATCGGATCAGTGTGCCCGTAAAGGACTCCCACCATCGTGAACGTTGCGATATCCCAGATTCTCGGTGCGCCTGCCCGATCATAAGTGATGAGTCTCTTGCCATCGGGAGACTCGACGATCTCCAAAATGGTGTTGTCGCTGACAACGGGAACGAGCCGGAGGCGGCTAGGTGGTGCTGTGACGGTGGTCTGAGCCGTGTGGCCGGGCTGCAGCAGCAAGCAGAAGGCAACTGCCAGCCACAGCCCGATCACCGCTCGCCACTGGGGCTTGCGGTTAAGTTCGCTCATGTTGTTCTATTTGTTGGGGAAGAGGATGGGCAGAGCTGCTCGATCCGCAGAAGACTCGAAGCCTGGATTCTGATCGAATTGGGTATCGGATCCCTTTTCTTTGAGAGTCTTGTTTAACTGCTCAAGGAAGCTCGAAATCTCACCGTACATATCCTTCACCGGAGTCTTGGCGTCCGCCTCCATGATGTCCAGCATCAGCATTGTGAACAAACCATGTGGGGCAACTCCCTCAAGTCCGGAGATGTCGACGGTAGGTTTGTTCTCCGCACCAGCAAACAAGAATAGGCTCTGGCCGGCGGTTGGTCGAGTGGTGGGCGCAGCTTGCTTGGGTAGAAACTTGGCAGCGTTGGCCTTCACCTTGGAAATGGCATCTTTCGCCTTGGGCTTGATGATGCCAAGTGACTTGGTTCGGACCTGAATCTCGCCATCGACGTCTCGCGACATGCCCCCGCTGTAGCAGCTATCGAAGATGAAGGTGCAATTAACACCATTGAGGGTGAGAGTTTTGGCGAGTTCACCGAAAAGATTTCCGGTCACGAGCTTCTCGTCGGCAAGGACAATGACCTCCTGAATGCCATCAGACTCTTCCTTGTCTTCGACCTGGCCCCCGTGGCCGCTGTAGGTGAACACGATTTGGTCACCGGGCTTTGCTTTTGCGATGAGGTCTCGCCAAGCTCCCAAAAATCCGTCGGCTGTAGCGGCCTTGTCGGTCAACAGCTTGACATTGGCGCCGTTCACGCCGAATTTGCCGGTCATCAAGTCGCGCATGGATGTCGCGTCGTTCACGCAACCCTTGAGGTCGTGGCTCTCCATTTCCCCTTTTTCGTTCTTCACCTCGGGGTAGTCGTTGATGCCAATGCAGAGGCCGTAGGTCTCTGCGAACGAAACGCATCCGAGGGCGAGGAGGCCCAAAGTCAATCCAAACTTGCGAAAATTGTTCATTGCGTGTGTTACTCCGACGGTACCTGACGAACCGAGGTCGCGGACCATTTCTGTGATCTATATTCGGAGTCGAGATTGGTAGTGCTTAGGTCCCAGGGCTGAACTTACTGATTCCGCATTTGTACTAGCCATCGCAAGTGGAGCGCCAATATCCGTCGGCGATGGATCTATCGGTTTTGATATCCTGGATGCATGGCACAAATTCCCATTGCCGTTCAGTTGTATTCCGTCCGCGACCACATGGAAAAGGACGTCCCTGGCACGCTCAAGCGCGTGGCCGAACTGGGATATGCCGGAGTCGAATTCGCCGGGTACTTCAACTACTCAGCCGCGGATCTCCGCAAAATGCTCGATGATCTCGGGTTGAAATGCGAAGGCACCCACACCATGATGAGCGCGTTCGAGGATGGTGCGATCGAGCAAACACTCGCCGACCACAAAACCCTTGGTGCTCCGTTTGCGATCATCCCTTGGATTCCAGAAGAGATGCGTAACACCGTGGATGCCTGTAAAAAGACGGGCGAAACCCTTACCGCAATCACCGAAAAGCTTCGAGGCACTGGCATCCAGACCGGATTCCATGCTCATGGTGGCGATATGGTTCCGCTGGAAGGTGGCCCCAGCGCATGGTCGGTGCTCGGCCAGCACACACCAGCTGACTTTTTGATGCAATACGATACGGCCAATGGGATGCACGGCGGTGCCGATCCAGTTGCCCCGATACTTGAATTCCCGGGGCGGGCGAAGTCGGTCCACCTTAAGGAATTTGTGGAGGAAGGCGAGGCTTCGATCATCGGCAAAGGCAAGGTGCCCTGGAAAGCCGTATTTGATGCTTGTGAGTCGGTCGGAGCCGTTGAGTGGTACGTGCTCGAAGCCGAGCAGTATGGCGGCCAGGATTCGATGGACGTCATCCGGCAGGGATTGGACGGTCTCCGAGCTCTGGGCAAA
Organism: Armatimonadota bacterium; assembly: GCA_018268255.1. Lineage (GTDB taxonomy): Bacteria > Armatimonadota > Fimbriimonadia > Fimbriimonadales > Fimbriimonadaceae > UBA2391. The sequence continues at coordinate 382,447 of JAFDWX010000003.1, forward strand.
CTCTGAGCTTTCTTGTCCAACTAGGGCCGCCGAGTTTTTCTCGGCGGCCCTAGTTTTTTATGACCCAAGTCAGTTGTGATAAGCTCGCTCACTCAACAACGTTAACTCCACAACCACCAGCCCATGGAAAAGAGTCCGAACCTTACGCACGACGAGCCCCATCGCGACGAATTTGAGATTCGGGAGCTTTCCTCGTTACCGCCTGAGTCCCCGGCTGAGCGTCGGGCAACCAGAGTCGTTCTGAACTCCGGGTGGTTTTTCCACTGGCTAGCCCTGTACGCCTACACGTTGCCGCTCAACCTCTTCCTCAAGAACAAGTTCAATTTCACTGCCGACCAGATCGCAGCGTTCACTTTCGTGACGGGTTTTGCGTGGAATGTGAAGCCCATCGCCGGTTGGGTGTCGGATCTGGTACCGCTCCGAGGGCTTAGGCGAAAACCCTACTTTGTGGTCGGAGCAGTGTTGGCGGCCTTGACCTTTGGGATGTGCATGGTGGTTGCAGAGAGCGCTCGGAGCTTGATGATTCTCATCACCTTGGCCAATGTGGGATTGGTTTTTGTAAGTTCATCCTTAGGCGGCCTGATGGTAGAAGCTGGAAGGCGGAATTCGAGGCTCGCGGGCTTGAGTTCGGAGCGGATGGTTCTGGGGAATGTCAGTACGCTCATCGCAGGTCCGCTCGGTGGGTTTCTTGCGGGACGTTGGTTTGGTTTGACCGCAGGGGTCTGCGGCGCGTCTTGTGGGTTGTTGGTGGTGCTCGCGTGGCTCTTGCTTAAGGAGAAGCCCGTGCCGGTCGATACATTTGCCGCGAAAAGCAAGATCACGGGACAACTTCGCGATCTTGTGCGATGTCGCCCGTTTTGGTGGGCGATGGCAATGAGTATCTTGCTCTACCTAGCTCCAGGATTCACAACCCCGCTCTTGTTTCACCAGCAGAACGACCTCAAGCTCTCGGAGCAGTTCATTGGCAATCTCGGCCTGTTCAACGGTGGAGCAGGTATTTTCGCTGGGATGCTGTGCGTTTTGCTCAGCAAGCGATGGACGCTCCGCAAGAGCCTGTTTGTCTCGATCGCGGTTAATTCCGTTGGAACCCTTGCCTATCTCTACTACAAGAATTCGTTCAATGCATGCTGGATCGAAATGATCGGTGGGTTTTCCGTTTCGGCATCCACGGCTGCCATGTTCGCGTTGGCCGGAATGGCCGTTCCCGAAGGAATGGAGGCCATGGCGTACTCGGTGTTGATGAGTCTCCAGAACTTCATGGTGTCCATATCCGACGTGATCGGCTCATGGCTCTATGATCAGATTCACGTGCCCTTCCAGGGTCTGGTGTGGATCAACTCTGGATCGACCGCGTTGGTCCTCTTGATGATTCCGCTGCTGCCAGCGATTCTGGTCGATCGTATTGATCACTCGTCTGGCGAGGCAGCAGCCGAATGAGGGTTGGCACTGGGGGCGGAGTCCCGATTTGAATCGGGACGAGGGCGAGGCTTCGGGCCAGAGCCAACCCCGATCACGATTTGTTCCAAGGCATCTGCTTCAGAAGAACGGTAACCGGGCAGAAACCAGTCAAGGCATCCAAGGTAAGGCCAAACAACGGGAGTCCTGCCAAATTGAACCAAACCGGATTCACTGAGTGACCCACGTAGAGGCTCGCAGCCAGTATTGTGGCAGCAACAAAATGAGCCTGTCGATCGATAGACCGGGGGCCTGGAGGGGCTTTCGCGGTGGAGAATTTCGATGCACCCCATGCACCCATTCCACCTTGTACATTAGCGAGGTTTTTCACCTGCTTGGCAAATATCTGACAAGCAGAGGCAGACCGATGGCCGGATTGGCATACGACAGCGACTGTTCCGCCGCCTGCTACCAAGTCCTGAGGCAACGGCTTGCCCAGTGGAACGTTGATTGCCCCCGAAATGTGCCCGAGCCGGAATTCCAATGGTGTGCGTACATCCACAACGGTAACCGCTGTGCCGCTTTCGATCATCTTGTGCAGTTCGGCGACTGTAATCTCTCGCATGGGGTCTAGCGTGTTAGAGGCTCCCCAGCGAAAGAAGGATTCATGGTCGACAAATACGGATCAGGGCAGCTGAATTCGCATCCCAGAGAGTCAAATAGCCATCGGAATCTCCCACGACAACCCGCTTTCCGTCCGGGCTGAAGGCTGTTGACTCAATTGAGGTCTTGTGCCACTCCAAAGTAGTATCTGCTCCCTCTCCAACTGGAATGAGCATGACTGCGCCGGTTCCTAGGCCAACTGCGTACTGGCTTCCATCCTTTGCCCACCGTGCAGACCACGGAAAGTCTGGGACAGTCGCATCGAATTCCCGCCATTCGTTTCCGGAGAAGGTAATGACTCGGCCCTTACCAGCGCAAACCAGAAGTGAGTGGTCATTCGAACCAAAGTCGATATCCATCACGGTGTCTTCGGCAACCCCCCACCGAAAGATGGTCTTCCCAGTCCGAATATCGAACACTCGAACGCCACCGGGCCCACCACCCGCGACCCACTTGCGATCTGAGCTAAGGCTTAAGCAATATCCATCAGATGGCAAAGTGAAGCTGTGAATCAACTTTCCAGATTGTGAAGACCATCCTTTGATCTTGTTGTCATAGCCGCTGGCAAAGACCTCTGCCTTATCGCCGAATTCCACTCCTGAAAGGTATGAGGTCCTTCCTGAGATGGTCCGAATCAACTGATTACGCGTGGCGGACCAGATCTTCAAAGAGCCGTCTCCACAACTGCTTGCGAGGTATTTGTTATCGTCACTGAACGAAAGTCCGGTTATATGGCGTTTGTGGCCGCTAAGAGTTCGCAACAAGTTGCCGTCTTTGCTCCAAATCTTGATCGTGTTGTCCCATCCGCCCGTCGCGAACACCTTTCCATCTGGGCGGAAGGCAATCGCCTTGATTCCTCCCGGATGCGAGGGTGTCGGAACGGTCGAGTCGGTTTGAGCCAGCAGAAGCGTGCAAAAAATCGCGAACATGGTACGGCAAGTATAGCGCGAACGAAATGGAGCACCATCCGTGTCAATGCTTTAAGATGGGCAGATTTGTAGCGCAATTGGCGTTGGCATTGGCTATTGCCGTGGGTGGGTTCTGCCTCGCTTTACCTCCTATCGGAATGGGGTTTATCGCCTTGCTTGCACTCGTGCCACTTCTCGTTGCGCTCCACAAGAAATCCCAAGCAGTGGCATTTGCGACTGGCGTGGCGGTGGGAATATTGACCGCCCTTGTTTTGCTTAACGCACTGCCAGGACCTCATTTCGAAGACGAGTCAACAAGATGGGTGTGGGCTGGTTTGATCTTATTCGGGGTCTATTTGGGAATGGTGTTCTCCCTGTGGGCGGGAGTAAAAACTCTTACCTGGGGAGCAATTCTTAAGACGGCGACTTTTGCAATCCTTATCGAATGGCTGACATTTGTGTATCTGCCATTCCACATAGGTCTTACGCAGTACCTATCACTGGGGATGTTGCAAATCTCAAGCGTCACCGGAATTTGGGGTGTTTCGATTCTCGTGTGGCTAGCCAACCTTTCAATCACTGCATGGTTGTGCGAAAAGAAAGTTTGGCAACCCATCGCTCTAGCCGTAGGACTAGGAACTTGGTTCTTCGGTGGCGGACTTCTTGTTCCAGGGACCGAGAACCACCCAAGTCTCAAGGTAGCCCTATATCAGCAACAGGATATCTCAGAGGAGCGTTGGGACAAATCGGCTGATTTGCTTATTTTGCCGGAGATGGCCGGGAATCAACTATTGAGGGGCTCCGACACTAAGGACTTAAAGGAGCTTTCATTGCGACAGTTACCGTTGATCACTAGCTTTGAAGATGATTTTTCGCCTAAACCACATAACGTTGCGGCGCTTTTCGCTCAAGGTCAAGAAAGTGCTCGGTATGAAAAACGCTATCTTTTTGCTGGTGAACGCCGGCTGCATACTCCTGGCACGCTGCCGGTTGCAGTACCTTTAACTTTCAAAGGCACAACGCTTCAAATTGGGTTGAATATCTGTTTCGATTCCTGTTTTCCGGCAGTCATGCGAGATACTGTAACTCAGAGCAGAGCAGACCTGATTGCGCTCCCCACTCAAGATCCCGTAACCCCCAACGGCATTGTGCAAGCCATGCATTCCGCCTATACTCCGTTCCGATCGGCTGAATTGGGAGTGCCCATCGTGCGGGTCGATTGGACAGTTCATTCGCTCGCTACGGATTGCTTTGGCCGAATGATCGTTCCCGCCGTCTGGAAACATGGAGCGGCAACGCTCGACGTACCTTTGGATCAGCACGAAACGATTTACCGCTCATGGGGCGACTGGTTTTTGTGGCTCTGCCTCATTGCTTTTTTGTGGCTGCACATTAGCGAAGTGGTCCACAGGTCGGCTCGAAACCTTCCTTCAGCTTCCTAGCTGAGTTCCCGTACAGGTCGAACTTCGATGGATCCGTGTTGAGCGGGAGGAATGTTGGCAGCGATTCGGATCGCTTCGTTGAGGTCCTTGGCATCCACCAAGTAGAAGCCGGCAAGCATCTCTTTGGTTTCAGCGAAGGGACCGTCCGTCACGGAAAGCTCGCCGTTCCTCATTCGCACGGTTGTTGCGGAATCCACGGAGTGCAGGGGTTCCGCGGCCAGGAGCTTGCCGCGATCGACAAGCTCCTGAGCGTATTCCGCGCAACATTGGTCCGGAGCCGAATGCCAGTTCTCCTTATCCAAATACACCAGGCAAAGATATTTCATTGGGGTCCCGGGAAGTTACCATTGATGGCCCACTCGATGCCGAATTTGTCGGTGAGCATGCCGAATTTCTCTGCCCAGAAGGTCGGCGAGAATGGCATGGATACCGTGCCTCCTTCGGCGAGTCGATTGAAAACTGCCTCGCCTTGTTCGACTGTGGGATAGTTGAGGGCGATCATAAAGCCGGAGACGGGCGATTCACGTCCAGGAAAGCTGTCACTGGCATAAAGCGATGACCCTCCGGGCAACTCGAGAATCGCATTCATCACGCGCGTTTTGGCTTCTTCAGGGATGGTCATCGCATCGGGTCCATCGCACGGCATGTCGCCATAGTGCATCTTGCTGACGACCTTTCCACCTAGAACATCCGCGTAGAAGTCCAAAGCTTCTGTACATCGTCCATCGAAAAAGAGATAGGGAATCGGCTGTAAATTTAAGTTATCCATCGTCGTGTTCTCACTGAAGCTCCAGAATGGGTGCTTACATGAGAGTGTCTTCTGAGATTTCGTTAAATCGACAACGTGCCTAGGAATTTTCCGAAAGTCGCCTTTTAATCAGCAAAATCTCCGGTTCTTGAGTGGCCAAAGTCAAGGCAACTTTGTAATCCGCACGTGCCTTCTCCGGCTCGTTGGATCTACTGAAGAGTTCTGCTCTGGCTGCGTATGCCCGATGGTAGGAGACCAGCATTCCTGTCTTGAGGAGTTGATCGATTTGGACGATCCCGGCTCCTGGTCCGTCTCGCATGGCGATGGCTACGGCGCGGTTCAGCAACGCCACGGGCGATGGCTCATATTGGACCAAAAGATCGTAGAGTCCGATGATTTCGGCCCAGTCCGTTTCCTCATAGGAGGGTGCTTCAGCATGAACCGTGGCAATAGCGGCCTGGATGGAGTAGGGACCGAAGTTGCCGGAACGGAGAGCCGCAGCAACGAGCGTGCTTGCCTCTGCGATCGCTGTTCGATCCCACTGAGATCGATCTTGATCTGCCAAAAGGATGATCTCTCCGGCGGCGGAGGTACGAGTGCGGCTCCGGGCTTGATGCACGAGCATCAGGGCAAGCAACCCGAGAACGTCCGGATCGGGCTGCAGGTCGACAACTTGGCGACCCAAGTGCACGGCCAGGGTCATCAGTTCGGGGCGGATGACTTGTTTGCCTGAAGTTGGAGCATAGCCTTCGTTAAAAACCAGGTAGATCGTCTTCAGTACAGATTCCAACCGAGTGGGCAGTTCATCTCGGCTGGGAATCTCGAACGGGATAGAAGCTTCGCGGATCTTGCTCTTGGCTCGGACGATGCGTTGCGCAATGGTGGGCGTCGGGGTCAGATAGGCTGAGGCGATTTCCTCGGTGGTGAGCTCGCAGACTTCCCGTAAGGTGAGTGCGACTTGGGAATCTGGGGAAATGGCCGGGTGGCAGCAGGTAAAAATCAGCCGTAGGATCTCGTCCCCGACTTCCTCGACTTCTGGCTCGAACTCCTCCTCGTGCTCCGAGAGCGGAATCAGCCGTTGCCTTCTTTTGAGAGTGGAAATGCCTTGGAATCGAGCCGTTTGAAAGAGCCAAGCCGCAGGGTTTTCGGGAACTCCCTGGATGGGCCACTGGACAGCTGCTGCACGCGTGGCATCCTGCAGTGCATCCTCGGCGATGTCAAAGTCGCCTAAGGCATGCACCAGCCGCGCAAAAATCCGTCTGGATTCATTGCGATAGGTGCGTTCCAGAACGCCTCTCGGCTCAGGTTTCACCGGCGCCAGTGTACTGCGAGGTCCGCCGCTCCCACCTCAAGACAAGACCGTCTTCGGGCTCGACCACCTCACCGATGAGCTCAAAACCGTTTTTGCGGAGCACCGCTTGCGAGGCATGGCCGTCTGGCAGAGTGTGAGCCCGCACTGTTGTGACACCGTGGGCGAAGGCGTGCTCCACCATACGTTGACACAGAGCGGTTGCCGCCCCTTGGCCCCAACAGGATTCGTGGATGCCGTACCCAATCTCGACCCATCGGTCCCTCGGCGCATCCTTGTAGCCCCCGCTACCCACTACTTCACTGCCGAGAATGACCCAGAATCCGAGCCAATCGGGAAATGGCAGCATCTGCTGTGCCCACGGCCTCAGGAAGTCCTCGGGAAGCAAAGCGTCGGGTCTGCCCGTCAATCCGGCGTACTCGATCGCAGCCTCGCGGGACTCGCAATGCAGCCGCAGAACCTCAGGCGAAATCTGGAGAAATGTGAAGGTCACAGCTACTAAATATGAATGGTGGGCGGTATAGGATTTGAACCTACGACCCCTTCGGTGTGAACGAAGTTTCAGAACGTTCAACGGGCCATTTTACGTACCTAAGTCGTCTCAGGCTGTCTCTCAAAATCTCCCCTATTTGAGAGACTATTGAGAGACCAGTTGCGACCACTTCGGAAGTCCTATGGTGGCTGCCTCAGCACTGGCCAAATGATACCAGCACCCGTTTACGTCGACGCGCCCATCCAAATTCTTTGGGCTCAACTTGGGCCCCAATACCAGTTCGACGAGCGCAATACTCAAGCTGCGGTGGCGACCGCACTTCATTCAGCGGGGGATGGGGGTATCACACACGGGGCGCGGTGATGTCTCACGGGTCGAGGGCAGTTCGATCGTAAGCGATGTTAGTGTAATAAGGAGACTGGTCCTTCTCAAGTCACATGTGTCCGCTACCGAGATTGCCCAATCTATCGTCCCGTTGCTTGGAAGGTGAATCGACTTTGTCTAGCTCCAACTGACAACGGAGTTTTTACATAAGTTCTACGTTCATGTTGACAAGACTTCACATGTTTGTATATTCTCTGCAAGCGTGGGGGTAGTTCGACCGTATTTTGATTTGTGGGCGAAGGCCGAGGTGAGCGGTTGCAGATGGCATTCACTCCCGTTTCATTTGCTGGACGTTGGAGCGGTTGCGGCAAGTTTGCTTGAGGTTCTGCCTAGGCCGTCTCTCAACTCAGTCGTGGAAGCATTCAAGTCTCCGGATGATGCGAGACGGGCCCTTGTATTCCTCGCGGCCGCTCATGATATAGGTAAGGCCAATCCCTATTTTCAGCGGAAACACGATGGAAGGCGAAGCGGAATGCCGGCAAAATGGGGATTACGCGCTTTCAACGATCAGAGAGACCCACTTCATGGCCACGCCACCATGGCATTTCTCTTTCGGTGGCTCGAAAAGCGCTGGTCATGGCCGCAACCCCTCCGATATCGAACCAGTAACGCGGTGGGAGGTCATCATGGAGTGTTCTTTTGTAACACAGAGTTTCCCATCGCTGGCGGGAGCAAGATATGGGACGAGACCGCATCAGTGTTGCTGGATGATCTGTGGAATACGGTTTCGGAGATTAGCAAACCGCCAGAGCCGCCATTGGATCCGGATAAATTCATTTCATGGCTAGCGGGTTTTGTTTCAGTGGCAGACTGGCTGGGCTCGCACGATTTAATGAATCTCTGGCGCAGCGAGCCAGAGGACCTCTCCTTGTACTGGCGCGATGCGCTGCTCAGAGCGAGTGAAGCACTTCCGAAACTTCAGTGGACCCCAACCAAGGAGGGTGTCCGGATGGAAGTGCACGAACTCCTGCCCCAAGGTTGCCAACCTAATGCCCTGCAAAGTGTGGCCCACGATATCGCGAGAGTAGATTTCACTTTGACCATTATCGAGGCTCCGACCGGTGAGGGGAAAACTGAAGCTGCCTTTACCATGGCGGAAAGTATTCGCCACAAGGGTGGGGGTATCTACTTTGCGCTCCCCACAATGGCAACGGCGAACGGCTTGTTTACTCGAGTTGAAAATTACCTACAGAAGGCGGTTGGCGATGAGGACGCTGTCGTTCGATTGCTCCACAGTGATGCATGGCTTTATCGGCAGGAACGTCGTAGGCTTGAGTCCGAATCTGATGAGGCGCTAGATCCGGGAATGGAGGACTGGTTCGATGGTTCCAAAAGGGGGTTGCTCGCACCATATGGCGTGGGCACAATTGACCAGATTCTGATGGGATCGCTTGTCGTTCGGCACGGCTTTGTCAGGCTCTTTGCCCTAGCAGGAAAGGTGGTCGTCATCGACGAGGTCCACGCCTACGATGCCTACATGTCTGAGCTTCTCGGCATCCTCCTTTCATGGCTGAGGATACTGAATTGTAAGGTCATTCTCCTCTCTGCAACCCTGCCGAGCGAAATGCGGCTCTCGCTTCTCGCCTCGTGGGGATGCGCCACTGAACCAATAGGTAGCTACCCGTCCATAACCTGGGTTGATCGCAATGGGGATTCTGAAACGCGTGAGTTTGTGGCTGCCCCAGGCAAACCGCTCAAGATGGAACTTATCGAACAGGACATGGATTCCATAGCGCAACTTGGGGCTAGGAAGATTCTGTCGTTAGTAGAGGAATCGGGGGGCTGTGGAGCGCTGGTGCTTAACACCGTTCGAGACGCTCAGGAAGCCTATCTCTGGCTCAAGACGAACGCGCCTTGTGTGGACTTGACGCTGTTTCATGCTCGTTACCGCAAGAGCGATCGAAATCAAATCGAGAAAGAAGTTCTTCGCAAGTTTGGGAAAGGTCGCGAAGCGACACTTCCGAGCATTCTCGTGGCCACCCAAGTTGTGGAACAAAGTTTGGATTTGGATTTCGACCACATGGTTTCAGACCTAGCGCCGATTGACCTGCTGATCCAAAGGGCAGGCAGATTGCATCGACATTCTAGGTCAGCACAAGGAATGTATTTGGGGCCGCCCCACCCTGATGAGCGTGGACCCAAAACACTCCACGTACTTGGCTCACCAAGGGCAACCGGGAGTGGGAATACGAGCAAATACAACGTGTACGTTGCGTCAGTCCTCTGTCGAACAGAACAGTATATTGCCGATCACTCGACGTTTATGGAACCAAAATCTTGCGCCGACGCAGTGGAGGCGGTCTACTCGAAAGGGCTGATTCATGAACTCTCGGAGAAAACAACTGAGGCAATTCGTCGAGAAGTTGAGAAAACAGCCCAGCATCGCCAAAGGGCGGAACAGGTCGCAATACCACGTGCAGGCTCGGGCACTTGCTTAACGCGGTCCAGACTCATATTGGACGAGAGAGTTTTGGATGAGAATTCAGTGTTGACCCCACGAACTAGGCTCAACGAGCTTCCCTCAACCACGGTTGTGGTTGTCCTTTCCAATGAAGCTCGGGATTTTGCTGCCCATCAACCAATTGACAAAGCCAAGTTGGCCCACGCGACAGTCCAGCTTTCTGGACCACATCCACTCATCAACGCAGTTCGGCAATTACCTCCACCAGATTGTTGCTGCAATACCTGGCGAATGCGAAGGAAGTTCGAACACCTCCACGCATTGGTTCTGGACGAATGCAACGCCGTTCGCGTTGGTCGTTTTCAACTGACATACCAAACTGATCTCGGGTTACAATGGGAAAAAGTAAATGAGTAGTTTTTGCCTCAATACTGAGCCTTGGATTCCGGTCGAGCTCGTGAATGGGACCCATAAACTCGTTTCATTGAGAGAGTCCTTTCAGGGCGCAAAGAGCATCCGGAAGACTGTCGGGAATCCGCTGGAGGTTGCGGTTCTCCTTCGGCTTTTGCTTGCAATTGTTCAACGTGTCCACACTCCGAAAAGTGATGATGAGCTATGTGCGATCGACTTGGACCACCTCATGGCCAACTGCCTTGGTTACGTCGACGAGCATCAGGACAAATTCGATCTCTACGACAAGAGTCGACCGTTTCTCCAGCATCCTAGTTTGGAAACCACCAACGGAACAGCGGCAAAGGTCATCTACGAAATGAACACTGGGAATAACCCGGTGTTCCTGGACCACTGCATCGACGCTCGACCAGTTGTGCTCTCGTCAGCACAAGCGGCTCGAGGGCTCCTCGTTCTTCATGCTTACGGAGGATCTGGGACAGGGAGTCTTAATCCCTTGAACCAAGGGAAGAAGGACACAATGTATGCTGGACCGCTTTGCGCCCGTATGCCGGTCACGTTGGATGCGGGCCGGCTGGATTGGACGCTGTTGTTGAACCTCTGGAAGGACCGCGATTCGGGCATCCCGGCATGGGAGCAAGGCCCACCAAAGCCAGCCAGTCTCACGCCTTTCACTGGAGTTTGCGACCTCTATACCCGTCAAACCCGCCTTGTAAAGCTCGATCCAAACGAAGACGGGAGTTTATGCGTTGGGGCCTCGGTGTTTATGGGCGAGGGGCTCCCCCCCGAAACCGATGGCTCAAGAGATCCCATGATGGCCCAATACTACGCTAGCGACAAAAAGTGGAAGGTCACAAGGTTAGCCACAGACAGGGCTGTTTGGCGCAGTGCTCATGCGTTGCTTGCAAATCGCGATGGCCAAAATAAGGATCGATATCAACGGATCAGAGCCATCGACAATGCTCTTTTCATGCACCAGTCGGCTGGCATCACTCCTCCGTTCGGCGTCGCCCTCCGAATTCTAGGAGTGTCCGCAAATGCCCAAGGTCCAGTAACAGAAATGTGGCGAGAAGAAGTCCTTCCATTCAGCTTCTCCGTTATCGAAAATTCCACCGCATTTTGGGAGCTCGAAACCCGAATTCAAGCGGCGGAGGATCAGGCAAACAAGCTTCGATATCAACTAAGAAAATTTGCGCGCAGCTACCTCGAAGAAACGGTCGCCGAGCCAAAACCGGAGGATGTCGAGGCTCTCGTGAACAAAATTGCGCCTGGACTCCATACCTTCTGGCATCAAGTCGGTAGTCGAGGGGAGAGTCTCGCAATGGAGCCCTGCGATGCCGGAGAATGGCAATCTCTGCTAATAGAATCGTCGAGAAACAACTTTCGAGAAGCCGTCAATGCTCTTCCCGCAAGTGCCGCACGCTATCGAGCTGAATTCGCGACCAAATTTCAGCCTCACCCCAAAAAGGAAAAAGCCAAACCATGAGCACCTTCAAATCTCCGCTCGTTCAAACCATTCAAGCCAGGATCGAAAAAAGAGACCGCCAGGCTTTAGCGGATCTACGTTCGGGCCTTGGGAAAGACCTGGGTGAGTCACCCCGCATGTTGCCCTATCTTGCTCGATTCCTTTCTGGTAAATCGCCATACGAAATAAGGGCAATCCACCTCACCGCATCACTGATGGCTTTCCACGCAGGGCACACCGAAGGGAATATCAATCTTGCGTCTGGACTCCGAATGATTCAGGATCGCAGAGGTACCAGCGCTCCTGATGGCCCGCAACGTACAAGTGAGGAAGCTCGGCTGATGGCAATAATGGAGGCCGATCCTGAGGACCTTCCGCACTACCTCGAGGCCGCCGTCAAATTGTGCGAAAGCGCTGGCGTGGACCTAAATTGGCACCTCTTTCAATCCGACGCAATGGCTCTCTTGGATCCCAACAAGAGATTCCGGGAGCACGTGCTTAGGCGATGGGCCAGCGCTTTCTGGGCCCCGAAATCTGGGGACTCAGAAGCCACCGAAGAATCGACAATTTCTCAAGAGGACGAATGATGAATACCAAAACCGTAGAACTCCACCTCATCCAGAGCTTTCCGCCATCCTGCATCAACCGCGATGGCAACAACTCGCCCAAAGACTGCACCTTCGGCAATGTAAGAAGGGCAAGAATTTCAAGCCAGTGTCTCAAGAGGGCGATCCGCCAAGCGGACAGCTTTGCAGATATTGTCGGAGAAGAAATTGCCTCTCGGAGCAAGCTCATGCGCGACAAGAAGCTGGTCCCCTACCTTCTGGAAAAGGGACTGAACCAGGCAGATGCCGAACAAGCTGCTGATGCCTTTAGAGTAGAACTGGCCAAAGACGACAAGAAGAAGGACCAGACCTCGGTTGGCCTGTACTTTGGTGATAGCGAGTTGTTTGCGCTTCTGGACGCCCATCGCACAGGCGACAAAAACTGGCGAAAAGCGCCTCGAGTATCTGCAGACGTGGCCCTGTTCGGCCGGATGCTGGCAGAAGCTCCTGAGATGGGAGTTGACGCGGCCGCGCAGGTGGCCCATGCCATATCCACCCATAAGCTGGCCCAAAATATGGACTACTGGACCGCAGCCGACGACCTGCGACACTCTAAGGAAGGGGAAGATACCGGCGCTTCGATGCTGGGCACTGCCGAGTTTAACGCGAGCGTTTTCTATCGGTACGCACTGGTATCGGTTTCAATCCTCCAATACAATCTTAGAGATCAAGACTTGGTGGGCAGAACAATTGAGGCCTTTATGGTGGCTAGTTCCGAAGCGATGCCGACTGGCAAGATTACAGGTCACGCTCACGGTAACCCTCCGCTATTCGCTTTAGCGGTCGTTCGCCGCAAAGGTATGCCTCTGAATCTGTGCAACGCATTCCTCAAGCCGGCTGAACCGACTCGCGACAAGGGCCTGGGCCAGGTGTCTAGTGAGTTGCTCGTTCAACATCTTCAAGAGGCAAGAAAGATGCTGGCTGTGGATGAGGCACAGTACTTTGCCAGTCAAGCCACGCCGATGGATTCCATGCCGTATGGGTTGGAATACGTTGGAGGCTATCGCGACTTGGTAAGTCGAGTCATGGCGGCCTTATGAGTGGGCAGGCTGTGTTGTTGCTCAGGCTCCAATCCCCTCTGCAAAGTTGGGGCTATCGATCGAGGTTTCGGGATAGAGATACAGGTACCGAACCAACCAAAAGCGGTGTCGTAGGTTTGCTGTGCTGCGCGCTGGGGCGAGATCGATCGGAGCCTCTCGATGATCTGGCTGGGCTTAAAATGGATGTTTGCATCCTCTCTGAGGGCCAACCGCTCGCAGAATTTCAAACCGCTGGCGGAGGGAGCTTTCGTGGCAGCGAGAAGTACTTTGCACCCACCAGTTCGGGGGCGACAAGCAAAAATCCCGTGGTAATGACCAAGCACTATTTGGCAGATGCAGAGTTTTTGGTCGCTCTTACAGGTCCAGAGAACCTCATCACGGAACTCAAAACGGCCCTTCACGATCCAGTTTGGCCGCTGGCACTTGGGCGCAAATCCTGCCCACCCGCCATGCCACTCGTGATCGAAACTCAAACAGACGATGCGGAATCGGCATTCTGCGAGTACCTAGGACCACGGTCTGCAGAAGCAACTTGGTGCGTCTTCGAACTGGAAATGGGCGATTTCCAGGGCGAATCTCGCCAAGATGTCCCGATTGCTTGGCCCGATACATTCCATCGCGAATACGGCATTCGGTACGTAAGCCGCCGGCGGTTGTCGGGGGTCTCAGCATGATCCTCTCTCGAATCGAATTTGATCCATACAACCCCAAGGTCTACGGATTGATTGCCGATCCGTATCGTATCCACCAGCTCCTTACAGAGCTTTGGGGAGCAACGCGAACTTCCCAAAATATCCTTTTCCGCATTGAGCCCATTCGGCCAAAAGAAGGAAGTCTGGCCCCAATCGGCCCCACCATCCTTATCCAAAGCGACTCTGCTCCAGATTGGTCGCGGTGGGTGCTCAGGGAAATGTGCGCACAAAGTCCAGAATCAAAGGAAGTCCAGATTGAAGTTCAGGCGGGCCAACTGCTTGAGTTTAGGCTCCGCTGCCGACCGTGCAAAAAACAGGCGTCTCCGGGCAAAAAGAACAGCCAGTTCAAGTTCCTTCGATCTGAAGGTGAGCAGGTGGAGTGGCTCATGCGCCAAGCGGAGAGTGCGGGATTTCGCCTGGTTTCGGTGGAACTCACCAGGGAGGACTGGGAGGATACCAAGCCTGGCAACCCGCGACCAGATGACAAAAGGGAACGGCAACTCGGAGCAGTTCGGTTCGATGGCCAATTGCAGGTTACCGACCCGGAACAGTTTTTGGCAGCTGTTCGCAAGGGCATTGGCCCCCAAAAGGCATACGGATTCGGGCTCGTTAGTTTAAGGAAGCTCTGATGAATTCCGGCTATCCTCCATTTCACTGGTTTGAAGTCGAAGCGGTTCTAAAACAACCCAGTTCGTTCACCAAGCCACTGATGCCAAAGCCGAAAAGGAAGCCAAGGGATTGTCCCTGGTGTGGTCAACCGACCCGCTGGGTTTGGTGGAGCAGTTCACCTAAATCCTGGGAATCACTCTGCGGGCGCGCTGGCTGGATACGCGTCTGCGAGCCCTGCCGATACTCCTCCGACATCTCGGAGGAGGGATTCATCATGAGCTAATGCCACAAGACCTTCAGCTCCTCCCTAAGTTCGTAGATCGGCTAACGTACCTGTATGCCGAACACGCCACCGTGGAGCGCAACCAGAACAGCATCGCGCTCTACCAGCAAACGGAAGAGGGAGAGCTGGCTGAAACACTCGTTCCGGTTTGCGATATAGCCCTTCTGATGCTTGGCCCTGGGACCAAATTGAGCCACGCTGCTGTCGATGTCCTTGCGCGCAACAATACGTTGGTTGCCTGGACCGGCGAAGAAGGGGTTCGGATGTATGCTTTTGGTACCGGTGGAACTCACTCCAGTGCGCGGTTGCTCAGGCAGGCAGAAATTGCCCTCAATCCGGTAAAGCGCCTGGAGATGGTGCGCAAGCTTTATGGGATGCGCTTCCCAGAAGCCCTTGATCCCGAGGTGACTATTGAGCAACTCCGTGGTAAAGAGGGCTACCGGGTTCGCCAAGCCTATGAAGAATTTTCCCTGAAAACCGGAGTTGAATGGACCGGGAGATCCTACGATCGCAATCAATGGGTTGGAAGCGATCCGATCAATCGGGCTCTGAGTGCAGCCAATGCCTGCCTTTACGGTGTCGCCCACGCTGCCTGTCTTTCCATGGGGTTCAGTCCCGCGCTTGGGTTCATCCACACCGGTAAACAGCTGAGCTTCGTTTACGACCTCGCTGATCTGTACAAATTGGAAACCTCGGTTCCAATCTCCTTTGAGGAAGCGGCATTGGAATCGGAAGTTCCGATTGACCGCCGGGTTCGAATGCGTTTGCGCGACTGCTTCCGCGAAACTCGGTTCGTCGAACGAATCGCCCGTGACTTGGTGCGTTTATTGGGGAGTGACCAAGACGACATCGAGCAATACGATGCTGACCCTGCCTTGCCTGGCAACTTGGTTGGCGGGGTGGAAGGTGGCCAAAACTATGCCGAGGAGTGAATCTTGGTGGTTCTGATTCTCACCGCTGTCAAGCCCGGCTTGCGAGGAGAACTTAGTCGCTGGTTCATCGAACCTCAAGCAGGCGTCTTTGTGGGAAATCTCTCCGCTCGGGTGCGCGACAAACTCTGGGAAAAGGTAGAGCGAGACGTGACCGAAGGCTCTGCGGTCTTGGTATTTTCAGCTCGGACCGAGCAGGGCTTTGCGATCCGGGCCCACGGGGATCGGCGGCGAATGCCCGTGGATTTCGAAGGATTATCTCTCATTCGTTTCATTACGGAACGAAAAAAGCACTAGCACCTTGACAACTTAAGGCAAAAAGTACAAGAATTTGGCTGATCACAGTAAGAGCCCCACGCCTGTGGGGATGAACCGTCCCGGAGCATCACGACGAGGGCAAGGATAAAAAGAGCCCCACGCCTGTGGGGATGAACCGCACGTCCTAAGGGAATTGCTCAAACGTGCTAAAAGAGCCCCACGCCTGTGGGGATGAACCGATCAGGCCAATGAGGCCATCGTTTCTTCCCACAAGAGCCCCACGCCTGTGGGGATGAACCGAACCGGGTTATTTCGTTTCTTCGGAGCAAATAAAGAGCCCCACGCCTGTGGGGATGAACCGCCGACGCGCTCAAGACCATCGAGTGCTACCAGAAGAGCCCCACGCCTGTGGGGATGAACCGATCCCTCCAAACCGTTCGTCCCGATTCGTCGTAAGAGCCCCACGCCTGTGGGGATGAACCGTAGGTGTTTCAGCATGACCCTAAGCTCCTCCAAAGAGCCCCACGCCTGTGGGGATGAACCGGTCCGCGACCGAATCGCCAACAAGTTCCAACAAGAGCCCCACGCCTGTGGGGATGAACCGGTCGGCTTCGCTTCGGCGCTGAAGCTGCTCTCAAGAGCCCCACGCCTGTGGGGATGAACCGGCTAGTAGTGACCGCGCTGCTTTGCTCGCATCAAGAGCCCCACGCCTGTGGGGATGAACCGCACGATGACCAAGTGGATGCGCTTTCGGACGTAAGAGCCCCACGCCTGTGGGGATGAACCGCCCGGTGAAAAGGTGACTGTTCGTCCCAGTATAAGAGCCCCACGCCTGTGGGGATGAACCGCGATGAGCGCGATGAGTGTGGTCTTGCCACTGAAGAGCCCCACGCCTGTGGGGATGAACCGCCGGTTTTGCCGATCGATTGATGATTGAATGAAGAGCCCCACGCCTGTGGGGATGAACCGCCCTGACGATTTGGGTACTACTCCAAAGTGCAAAGAGCCCCACGCCTGTGGGGATGAACCGATCAGGCGGCGTACCTCAAAGGGCTTAGTGATAAGAGCCCCACGCCTGTGGGGATGAACCGCAGCGGACCCCCCACACCCCGAGGCTAGGGGCAAGAGCCCCACGCCTGTGGGGATGAACCGTATGCCAGTTCCGGCCCGGCGAGATTCGTATGAAGAGCCCCACGCCTGTGGGGATGAACCGATGGGACAAGGGTCCGCGTGATTGAGATTTTGAAGAGCCCCACGCCTGTGGGGATGAACCGTGCTCAGATTGTGAACCCTTATTGCGCCAATGAAGAGCCCCACGCCTGTGGGGATGAACCGCGCCCGCGAATCCCGGAATGGGCGAAGCGCTAAAGAGCCCCACGCCTGTGGGGATGAACCGCCCCTAAACAACTCGCGTTCTTATTGGTGTTGAAGAGCCCCACGCCTGTGGGGATGAACCGCTCGCAAAGTCGCGGAGACACCGCCGAATGTGAAGAGCCCCACGCCTGTGGGGATGAACCGTGGGACAGCAGCTGCACGTTCTACCTCGAAGAAAGAGCCCCACGCCTGTGGGGATGAACCGTCGGTCTGGCTTGCAAGCCACGGGACAAGTGCAAGAGCCCCACGCCTGTGGGGATGAACCGTTAGTCTCTACTTACGAGCAAATCGAAAGTCTTAAGAGCCCCACGCCTGTGGGGATGAACCGCGACGTCAGGAGAATTGTCGGTCCGTGAAGCAAGAGCCCCACGCCTGTGGGGATGAACCGCGGGGTGGCACCGCGAAGCGGTTGCCGGGGAGCAAGAGCCCCACGCCTGTGGGGATGAACCGGAGGGTAGCCCGAGCAGCTTTTCAGGCCTTCTAAGAGCCCCACGCCTGTGGGGATGAACCGCAATGATTTAGCTATTTACGACGCGGGCACGAAAGAGCCCCACGCCTGTGGGGATGAACCGAACGTCACAACGTCGGTTTTGAACGTAGTCAAAAGAGCCCCACGCCTGTGGGGATGAACCGAATGATATTTGACTACAAGAAGATTCTGCGAAAAGAGCCCCACGCTTGTGGGGATGAACCGAGGATGTCATCCCAGAAGTTCGTCGAGTGAGCAAGAGCCCCACGCCTGTGGGGATGAACCGTTGGCATCCCCATGTCAGTTCTCGGTAGCCGAAAGAGCCCCACGCCTGTGGGGATGAACCGAAAGCTCGAAAGCCTTGGAAATGTTGCGGGTGAAGAGCCCCACGCCTGTGGGGATGAACCGGGTGATGAATGAAGCAATCAGAATTGACAGCCAACCGCCCCACGCCTGTGGGGATGAACCGTACGACCGCATTTCTGCGTTTGCCGATGCGACAACCGCCCCACGCCTGTGGGGATGAACCGAGAAGTTCTACGACACGGAGGACGCCGTTACCAACCGCCCCACGCCTGTGGGGATGAACCGGGGATGGTTGATCCAGATGCGTAAACTCACAAAAGAGCCCCACGCCCGTGGGGATGAACCGTTCGATGACCGCTACGTCTGGCAGGTTCCGATAAGAGCCCCACGCCCGTGGGGATGAACCGTCATAAGCAACCGACGGAACGATCTGAGTGGTAAGAGCCCCACGCCTGTGGGGATGAACCGGAGTGGGTGACCAAATCGTGAAAAAGGTTCTTAAGAGCCCCACGCCTGTGGGGATGAACCGAGATATGGAAAACGAACTGAAGTTCACAATCGAAGAGCCCCACGCCTGTGGGGATGAACCGTGGGCTGTAGTGGCTGAACCAAGCCTCAGAAAAAGAGCCCCACGCCTGTGGGGATGAACCGAACTCGACGGTCCACCGCTCGATGATGGTTTTAAGAGCCCCACGCCTGTGGGGATGAACCGAACCCCAAAACCTACGACCATATAGGACCTCTAAGAGCCCCACGCCTGTGGGGATGAACCGCAGCGGACCCCCACAACCCGCGCCCAGGGGCAAAGAGCCCCACGCCGGTGGGGATGATCAGTGGGTGCTAGCCGATGTGAAGGCAGTAAATGTGACTTGCGTAATGGTTCCCAGTATGGCTCCCTTGGTTGGTAGGCGAGGAGCGCATTCTAGAAAATCCTGAAACTGAAAAGAACAAAGATATAACACAAAGAACCACCACGCTTAAGGTAATATCCGCTTACCGCAAAAAAGGGAGCGATTAGACGCTCCCAGAAGAGTGCGGGCCGAGGCCACACACCCTCCACTATCCAAAGTTAGGGTACCTCACTCGGGGGAACATCTCAGTGGTGGTAGTGAGATGTTTGAGTTCGGAGTTACATTATGTACAGACCCCCAAACACTAATCGGCATGGAGGATCATTCGATCCTATGACAATTCAGCAAGTCTGGAACAAAGCTGCGACCATATCAGGGTACGACCCGGCAGTTATCCGAAAGGACTGCTGTGGTGCGACGATCCGGCGAAGTTCCTACGGCCTAACCATCAAGGAGGGATGGGAAATTGACCACATCAATCCCGTTTCGAACCAAGGTTCAGACGACCTATTTAACCTGCAGCCGCTGCAATGGCAGAACAATCGCCAGAAGAGCGACTTAGTAGGCAACTGGTTCTGCGCAGTGTGCGCTTAAGTTACCGCGCCCCACTAATGTGGGGATGAACCTCGTGGAGGCTCATTGTGCATAACACGCCCTACGTTAGTGGGGATGAACAGGTCGGACTAGCACTCGGCCTACTACTGGAGCCACGAGCCCCACACCTGTGGGGCCGGACTCCCCTGGTAACGACCGATAGCGGCGTAGTTTCGCTGAAATGCAAGAACCCGGCTGCGTAACGCACCTGGGACTTGAGTAAGTCCGAGAGCTTAGGGATTTCGTTCCGTGAAGCACCCAAATCTTCTTGCCTCCTGTGAGAAGAAAGAGCATTTGGCACAGTTTCCATGCACGAGAATGTTCATTCTCGTCATACAATGGAAATTACTAGGCAAATCAGTGGTTTGTTTCTTGAGGCTCAAAAGAATGAATACACGCTCATTTAGGCATTTCGTCAACGTTGGCTTAGCCTTGCTCTGCATTTCGACTGCAACGGAACTTGCGGGTGCAACTAATTACTACGATCAAACATTCACTTTATCCGACTGGGAATTTACCTATACCGGATCAATCACAAGTTGGTATGTCGACAGAATTCTTTACGGTGGAACCGCGTATTACCGTCACAACCATATTTATCTTGCCGACACGTTTGCAGGCTACAGAGGATGTAATCGTTGGAAGGTACCGTCTTACGATCCTCACACTCTGGGTGCGGTCGCGTCTATCGCCTATAGCGCACGGGTGATGGCACTCAGCAACGATCATGTTCGTCTCGCTGTATTTCAAAATGGAGTGTGTTATTCGGCAGTTCAAACGGACTTCCTTGTTCCCAATTTCAACATTTCGTACGTCACCGGTTATGGCCCTGGAATGCCGAGCTGGACAAGAGAGAGCCCTAGCGGTCCGCCCAATCCTGACTTCTCCACTTCAGGTAGTCCGTTGCAAGTTGGCTATGTAACGTATAAAGACGGAACTGGAACCACGCATGACTTTTACATTACACAGCTCAGTGTTACGTTCAATTCTGTGCCAGTGGCTACTGTCAATGGTAGCGTCGTGCTTGAGGACATGGTCGTTGCCCCGACAGGCCAAGTAGTCTCAGTCCAATTGTTTTCGCCTGGAACTTCGACTTTGCTTGGGGCATCGTCGACGACGCTAACTGCATCCGGCATGTTTACGACAACCGTACTTCCCAACGATACTGGTCCCTATGACATTCGAATCAAATCTGACCATTGGCTCGCCAAGAGAGTTCCCAGCGTTACTGAATCCGGCGGTTTATATGCTGTATCAACTGGACTAACAAACGGCGACATCGATGGGGATAATCAGATAACCATTTTCGACTACAGTGTCTTGAGTACCTACTTCGACAAATCTGCTTCGGATTTAGATTGGAACTCGGTCGGAGCGAACGGGTATCGGCCAAGCGATGCAGATTTGGATGAGGATGGTGCCGTCACGATCTACGACTACCAAATTTTGTCGACAAATTTTGACAAGATTGGTGACTCATAGTCTCATTGGTGTCACATGATGCCGAAGAGAATTTCCTTGAGCGAAATTTGAACAGGCTTCGAATCTGACTAATTCGAAGACGATGAGTTCTTCGAGGTATCCCAGCCCCCCGTGGGGCTGGGATACTTCACTATATCGTGATAGAGTTTGTGCCCTCGATCCGCGCTAGAGTCGACCACAGGGTCGCAGGATCGTCGTCAAAGTCACCGTGATGCCTGCTTTGACTGGCTGTATCCGGAATGACGCCTCCAGGTTTGAACTCGAAGTGCGGATCGTATTTGGCAAAAACCACAGAAGTATTGCGCAAGCCGGTAAGAACTGGTTTCTGGTAGATCTCCATACCCAATATCGGAGCATTCCGAACAGATTCAAACGCATGGCTCACAAGGTATAGGAGTGACTTTGAATATACTCCCACGCAGTTGTCATCTCGCTCTGCCCTATCGGTCAGTGAATACACCGCCAAGCGGTTGATTTTTCCGTTGCGCACCAAAGGCGCATAGGTGACTTCGAATAGGTCGTTTCGGATAGCCGGAGCCCACAAGGTGCAAGACTCGACGTTCTTTCCGAATCCAATGTCGCGATTCAGGCGACTCGCGGGATCCATGCTGGTCTGCATCGGTCCAGATTGGATAGGACCATTAGTGCACCAAAGTTGCGCAAAGGGAGCCAGATGGATACTCCCGGCGCTATGAGCAGCAAGATGAATTTCGTACGAATCATCTAGATCCTTGAGGAGGTTGGCAAGTTGCCTTGCACCCCCATCCCTGCTAACCGTCGCTTGGATCGCATTTTCCTTCATCTCGGACCAGCACAACCTGCCTGGAATTGCCGAGACCACCTCGATGACATCGTCGAGCCGGTCCTTTACCAATTCCATGAAGCTGCCCGCAGGCATCCTGGATTGCACGGCATCCTCAATGATTTGCCGGATGGTATCTAGGAGCCCTGTACGCCACACGAAACAGATGGGATAGACCTCTTTTTCCAGCATCGTTTCGCGGTAACTTGACAGGACCTTGAGAAAGCCCTTTTCCTCAACCAAGCCACCGTGGGCATAGATCAAGATCCTCTTTTTTGACCAGTTTTTCGTGGTTTTCTTCATCTGGCCCACCAACTCGGAGAGTGTAGCGACGGAATTCGCAAACTCACCATTCTGTGCAAGGAGACCGTCGTTATCCAGGCACACGACGTGGGGACGTAGGAGTTGATACATCACTGGTTTGGAGTCACCAGAGAGGTAGTTCGATGCGATGGTGGGTCCAGAGGCGTCGGCGAAGGTAATCGGGACGCCAAGTCTAGCTACCCAGACGTCGCTTCCATTTTCCAGCCAGTCGTCATACCCGATCCGGCAGAACCCTTCTTTTCCCCACGTAGGACCCCACGAGTTTTGAATCCAAAACCCCTGCTCGTCGTATCCAACGATGGCAAACGCGTGGCCGCCGATGATCTTCGTATCCCGAGGAATGATGCCATCGGACCCGACTCTTTGCCAGCCCGAGTGCACGGTTGCGGTGGCATACAGAATCCCCACTTCGGCAATGGCTGCGTGCATTGCCACGATGTCTTTGTGGTCCACGCGGAAATACGCTCCCATGGGGTTTTCAGCAGCTGCCTTGGCTCGATCTGGCGTCAAAGACTCGTGCTGTGAGGTCGAACTATAGGGCCACTTCGCCTCATCACAGATCCCATGCTTGTTCCAACCCTTCATGGCTCCGCGAGCGCTTGAGCCCTCATACGCCTCGCCAGCCCACTCGTCGTAGCGCTTTGCCATCTCATAGAGCATTCTGGGGCTTGCGCACTTCGCTGTCTTGGGATTTAGTTGCCGAAACAAGTAATTCGCGACGGTTGCCAACCCAAATCCGGTACATGCACCTTCTTGACCTTGATCCAAAATGGGGACGTTTGCTTTCTTGTATTCAGCCAAAGAAAGGGTGGGTGGGACCTGCACCAGAGTGGGGATGAAGTACTGGTCTCGAAAATCTGGTACGTCAGGGCGGGCATTGAGGACAAAGCTTGGTCCATCGGGCAATTGAATCTCGGCAGCCCCGGAAGGGAATGGTGATATCTCCGGGGGAAAGGCAGATTGAATTTCAGTGACGAACTTGCGGTATCCAGATCGATTCTTTGGGGCCGCAGCTGCTCGCACTTGTGTGACCTGCTTAAGCGCTTGCAGGTATTCCGAAACCTCCTCCAAAAAACCGTCCCATGAGGTATTCGGGTGCAGGAGGAGTTTTGGACAGTCTTTTCCAGACCAATGCTTGTGTGGCACGACACATCCAATTTCCAAATTGAGTTCCGCGAGGAGTAGTGCTGTCAGGAGAGCCGCGCGTTCGTTTGCTGCCCTCTGGTCAATCCCCTTGAACTGGCAGATCTCGATTCCAATGCTGCACTGGTTACCCTTGGAAGTTCCCGCATGCCAACCCTGCTCGGATAGGGGTAAGTGTTTGAATGTCTGGGCATCATCCACGGTGTAGTGCCAGCTGACCTTTCGCTTTCTTGCATCCTCACCCTTAAGGTAGTTTGCATGGGCCCGTGCAGTAGCCCCCTTGTCCGAATTGTCCGTATTGTGGATGGTGACGTTTGTCGCCTTAAGCGGACGCCCCGGTCGGTTGGAATTCCCTGCTGGAATGAGGTCAACAGTAATGTTGAGTTTTTCGTAGGCCTGTTCTCTAGTCATAGCGCACCACCGCGCAGTATAGTTCCAGTGATCCAACAAAAAGCAACGCTTGAGGATGGGGTATGCAGAAGAAACTAGCGGTTGAGTTCTCTGCTTTGACGTCGCGATCAGATTTTCAGAAGAACCAGATGGAGGAATTAGCTGGTGGATGGATAAGTCAGCAATATTTCGACAGAAACATGAGCTTTGGAAAAGGCTACTTTCAACGAGTTTGAATTCCGTGTAGGGCGAGGATACCGGTTTACGGTTAAACGAAAGTTTGTTAAGAATCCACAAACCAGCATAAATCGCCACCGCTCCTTGGGTAAAGTTCGCTGAATGAAGAGTGTTGCTCAGATATTTGTTGACGGAATGAAGAATCGCTTCGGCGAGCTCTCTCCCTATTGGCCATTGGGTATGCCCATCGCTCTCGGTGACTATGGAACGATGAACCGAGGTGTGTTCACCCGGTTGGGGAATGTGTTTGACGAAGAGTTGGTGGAGACGGATCTGAACGACGATATTACGGGGCCAATGACCCACCACGAGTTTAAGTCCGAGGGCAAGGTATCCACATCGTTTAAGTTAGTCGCCAATGCGAATTTGCCCGGAAATCGCGCGAAAGCAGAGTTTGCCATTGATTTCGCTGGGGAAGATGCGTTCTACTTCACACTCGCTGGGGCAAGAGTTCGGGCACTCAAAAAGGTCGCGAGCCTGGGTCAAAAGCTGATCGAGCTGGACAAGCAGTACAAGTGGAAGCGGGAGTACTGTGTTGTGACCACCCTGCTGGAAGCTGAAGAAGCGAGATTCATCGTCTCTGGCAGCTCGACTTCCTCCGTCGGTTTTGATTTGGAATTTGCATCCACCACCACCTCTCCGCAGTTGGATCTTGGGACTTCTTGGAAGAAGACACGGGAGCAAAACCTGAGTTACGAATATGAGGCCGACAATGGCCCAGACACCCCATTCTTTAGACTCCATAAGGTTTCAAAGAGCACATTCGGCTCCCGGCATTGGGGAACTATGATGGCACTGACGCGCGGGACTTCGGTCATCGCTGCGGGTGAGAATGTGTCGGACGCCATTACCGAATCGGAAGCTGTATTCGAACCCGTCGACGTTTCCTAAAACCGGCTTCTCAAGAGTCGCTACGTTTTGTGCCGAGTTTTCTCGGCCTTTTTCTTTGGTGTGGTTTTGCGATATCGATATTTTGGCAATTGTTGTTGTTTTTCTTGGGATAGGGGTAAATATTCCCCTAAAATTGCGAGTGTTATGTGTAGAATGGGTGTAGTTGACAGTTCCTCGCAATGTTACAGGTAAGGCTGGTGTACGGGGCGATGGCCCGTACTTTGTGCTTGAGGGTGCTTGGGGGGAAACTGCGCTTACCGAGGTCCGGTGCATTTGTAATGGATGTAGGACAGCGGTGAACCTGTGCAACCAGATTTCGCGGCTCCTCACGGGGCGAACTTTGGCGCAGGTTGAGAGTCTTGAAGAGCGAGATTTGCGGGTGCTTTTTCCGGATATCCCAGAAGGCAAAGGGCACTACATTCCGCTTCTTTATGTTGCAATTACAAATCTTGTCGAAGAAACCAAAAGGTCATAAGCATGTTTATCCCACCGCCTCCAGGATTTCCGTTTTTCCCGCCGCCACCACCACCCATGCCAGGTGGCAACGACACGTGTGACCCGAGTCAAGGTGGATGTTCTGGATACTGTACATTTGTCGGTCTCGGAAACTTGCCAACTCCAGAGCGCCCTGCCAATCCGTGTGGTCGTGGCAAGCTGGGTCTCTCAATTTCGTGCACACCGGCGAAACTCTAGCTTTTTTGTGTGAGTATAACAATGGACCGATATTCCCACCCTTCGTTTGAAAACGTCGGACATCCGACGCGCCCGATGCCGGTTCCTAGCACAGGCGAGCTCTTTGTGGACCCGAGCATTCGCATCAATGCCAAGAAGTTCGGGCTCGACATCAGTTTTTACTACAGTACGGCTGCAGACATTACCACTGAATTTGGTCGCCAGCGCACCATCAATCTTCGGGGCTCGGTCACCTCGACATCTGCGGGAAGTTTTGTCTATGCAACTAGGGATAACTTTGCGAGCTACACATATTCTGTCGTTGGTTCCGTAGGTGCGGTGACGACCTACGTTGCCTTAAGCGGCTTTGCGCAAGCGCAAAGCAACATTTTGGTGTTCGATGGAACCAAGTACGTCGAGAAAACTCCTCAAGGAGCGGAGTACGTGTACAGCCATGTGCACTCTGGTACAGGAGCCTACCAACTCTCTGCCTTACGGGATGCCCAAGGGGTAACTCAGACCATTTCGTTTGGGACTGGTTCAGAGGCTAATTTCATCAAGAGCGTGCAGATTCCAGATGGGAAATTAATTACCTTTAACTACAATGGCTACCATTTTCTTACGGATATTACAGATTGGACTGGCCGATCTTGGGAGCAGGAATATCTTGTAGATGATCCTTCACTTGGGTTGGTAGTAGCCTTTTTTGAACCTTCCGGGTGTGCAACCTTATACGATTACACCAACAGTGATCCACAGTACTTACTCGCAAGCATTGAAGATTCCTTTGGCTACAGAACTGAGTACGAGTACGATGGGTCAAACCGAGTTACAACCATGGTGGCCGGCGGTGCAATTTGGACGTACTCGTACGATGGGTCTGGAAACTCGTTCATAGATCCGATGGGTGGGATTACCACCTACCAACTGGACGCAAGTCTTAGACCCGAGGTCGTGCAGTATCCGGCTGGATATTCTGTCACCTATGGGTACGATGCGCTGGGCTTCTTAGTGCGGCAGCAGATGCCTTACGGCGACGTGCTCAGCCACACCTATAACAACGATGGGCTCCTCATCGCCTCCCGGGATGCGTTTGGCAACGCGACTACCTACGCCTACGATGCCAGCAAGAACCTGACCACCATCACCGATGCGATGGGGAACACGGTGACGCAGAGCTTCAATGCAGACCGGACGCTTGCGTCTCGAACGGACCAGCTCCACCGGACGAGGTCTTGGGTCTACAATGCCGATGGCACGGTGCAGGCCGAAGTGGATCCCCGTGGCCTGCGCACCACGATGGCCTATGACGCAAGTGGCAACGTGGTTTCGGTGCTGGCTTCCGACGGAACCATTACCACTCTCGGGTACGACTCGCTCAACCGCCGGATTTCGGTCAAGGATCCACTAGGCCGCATTACCACGACGGGCTACGACGCAGGTGACCACGTCATCTCGGTCACTAATGCAGCCGGCGAGATGACCCGCTACATCTGGGACAGTTGCCACCTTACCGCGACGGTCAATCCGCTGGATGAGCGAACTTCCTATACTTACGACCGGTTCGGGCACAAGGCGAGCATCCAAGATCCGATGGGCAACTTCACGAGCATGACCTACAACAAGGTCGGAGATCTCGTCTCCATCACCAATGCTCTAAGCGGGGTCCAGACCTTTGCCTACAACACCGCGCGCCAGAAGATTGAATCCTACGACGAACTCGGCCGCTGCACCACCACCATCTATGATGCGAGTGGACGAGCAGTAGCGACCAAGAATGCCCTCGGCAAGGTTTCTACGGTGGTCTATGATGCTCGCAACAGCGTGGTCTCCACGGTGGATGCTTTAGACCACATTTGGCATAATTTTTACGACAATCTAGGCCGCAAGACTTCGACCCAGTCCCCACTTGGTTTCACCACTCAGACGGTGTACGACGAGGCAAGCCAGGTCAAGGCGCAGGTGGATGAGCGCGGTTTCCGCACCACCTACAGCTACAACTCGAACGGCCAAGTGGTGAGCGTCATCGATGGCCTCAACCGGATTTCCACCACGACCTACCAGGCGAACTCAAACCGAGTGTCCTCAGCCACGACGCCGATGGGATTTTCGACATCCTACGACTACGATGCGGCGGGCCAGCAGATTGCGGTTACGGATCCGGCTGGGAAGAAGACAACCACCACCTTCGATGTGGCGGGGCGCGTGGTTTCAGTCCAAGACGCGCTGGGCGGATTTGTCACCAGCAGCTACGATGCAGCTGGGCGTCTCACCACACTCGTGGACCAGCTCGCGCGCGTGCGGGTGATAAATTACGACAAGAACGGGCGGACCATCTCGGTGAAGTCTCCTCTTGGCTACCTGACGACTTCGGTCTACGACAAGCTCGGCCGGCAGACGGTGTCTCAAGATGCCGATGGCTACCGCTACACCACTTCCTTTGATGCCGCGGGGCAAGCCATCACCATGGTGACTCCTCGAGGGAACATTACGACCAACGGCTATGATGCGGTCGGGAATGTCATTTCCACCACGAACGCTCGGGGCAAGAAGACTCTGTACTTTT
Source organism: Armatimonadota bacterium (assembly GCA_018268255.1). GTDB lineage: Bacteria > Armatimonadota > Fimbriimonadia > Fimbriimonadales > Fimbriimonadaceae > UBA2391. Next base: position 410,583 of record JAFDWX010000003.1, read on the forward strand.
TCGATGCGCTGAACCGAGTGGTGAGCGTCTCGAACGCTCTTGGCGATATTACGAGCTACACCTACGATTCCGATGGTCGCCAGACCGAGATTGTGGACCCCATCGGTGGCCGAACGACGATGGTGTACAACGAGCGATCCGAGATGACGGCGCTCGTCGATCCGATGAACCACCGCACGACCTACAGCTTTGATGCGGTGGGGCAGGTGGTGACGCGCATGTTCGCACTCGGCGACATCACGACCTACAGCTACGATCTCGACAGCCGGTTGGTTACGACCCTCTACAGCGATGGCAAGCGGGTCACCATGCAGTACGATTCACGCTCGAATCTGACCACGATGGTGGATTCGGTGGGCATCACCAGCATGAGCTACGACGATTTGAACCGATTAGTTGGGCGTTATGATCCTCCCACCTACTACCAGGCGCATGCCTACGATGCGGCGAGCCAGCGCACAACTCTCACCGATCCAGCTGGCGGCGTGACGACGTACACTTTCGATCTCGACGGACGTATAACCAGAATGAAGGATCCGGCGGGAGTAGTGACGAGCTTTGCCTACAATGCTCGGGGGCTCCAGACGACCATCACCTATGCCAGCGGCCGGTTGACCACGCAGGTCTTTGACGAAGATGGGAATCTGACCGGGATTTGGGACGCGACGGGAGCGACGACGTTGCAGCGCTTTACCTATACGTTTGATGCAAATGGCAACCGGAATTCGATCGTGGATGCAAACGGCAGCACGACCACTTACACCTTTGATGACCGGGACCGTTTGACGCAGGATGCAACGACGGGTACCAACGCTCACACCTACAACTACACCTACGATTCTCGGGACAACATCCTGACAAACAACGAGACCGGGACCATCGTGACGAGCACTTACGATGCGGCCTCGCGTCTGACGACCACCATTGCAGGGACTGCCAAAACCACGTTCACCTATGATGCCAACGGCAACCTGACCAAGGTTCAGGAGGCTTCGCAGACAACGACGCTCACCTGGGACAAGGAGAACCGGATGGTGCAAGCCGAGCAGAGCAGCGGCCATGTTGGTCTTGAGTACCAATCTAGCTACAACGGCTTTGGGATGAAGGTGCGCGAAGGAAGCGTGAACCCTCTCGACGCTCTGATCTGGGACGGAAACGACTATCTGGGTGTGGCTCCCTCGGCGGGATCCATGTCGACCAAGTACCACACGGTGCAGGGCATCATGGTGGGCCAGACGACTTCTGGAACCCGGAGCGACTACCTCGTCGACTTCCTCGGCTCGGTGACCAACCTGAGCACCGCCGCCGGAGGCATCGGGACAGCCAGACGGTGGAAGCCCTACGGCACGATACTGTCGGGAACCTTCTCCGGCAAAGGTTTCGGCTGGACCGGGAACACCGGATCTCGATATACCGGCTTCACCTGGGTCGAGCAGTACAACAGGGCCAGACACTACTCCACCAAAGCAAACCAATGGCTGAGCAGGGACTCTCTCTGGCCTGAGGAATTACCCTATGGGTATGTCAACGGGAACGTCGTAACTTGGATTGATCCCAGCGGGGTAGCTTGTGCGACCCCTTGTACCCCGTGCAACGAGAAAATTAAGCCGGGAGGGCTAGAGAACGCAGCAGTGCAACTCCTTTTCTGTATCAAACATGCAAGGGATAAAGCATCGTTACAAAAATGTCTGGACAAATACAGAAAGAAGGTATCGGATGCGGCATGGGATGCGCTCAAAGACTATATCGCTTGCGTAGCTGCAAATGAAGCAGGTCGAGAATCAGGTGATCTTAACATTCCTGGGGGATGTGATCCATGCAAATCTGGCCTTAAGGCTCCTGACACTCAGTGGTGTTGCTATGAAAAATTTCTCTCTTGTTTGTTCAATTGTGCTGGCAAGAAAGGAAGTTCGCTTGCGCTTTGTATCAAAAAATGTGAGAACGCTAAAGATGGGTTTTATCCATGTGGATTCAAGAATGCGTTTAAGGAGGAATAAACAGATTGAGATTCTTTTTGTATAGCTTAGCCACAATTACACTTTGTGGCTATATGGGATGCACCCAATCGCCCACCACCATAGCCAGCTCTGCTGATCTCACTCCCTTGCCTGGCTACACTTATTATGCTCTCGAAGATGACGTCCCCCATTACATTATTGTGCCGTTGCCGAGTTCAGCAAAGCTAAGCAAGAGTACACTTCGCGGGGAATATCTCTTTAAGACAAGCGATTCCATTACCTTCAGCCTTGCTCCGAGCACCCATGCAAAAGAGATGGAAATTAATAGTGCCGAAGATTTGCGACATATTGATCCCAAAAACATCCGTAGAAAAGCAGATGGAACAGTTTCATCCGTGCGCGTAGAAGAAGAGTTAGGAAGGAAGCCGGGGCAGCGCGAGTATAGCAAGTCAACATACGGAGTCCTATTGTGGTCCAGGGATGAGGCCGCAATTGGCGTGAGCATTTCCGGAAAGATTCCAGTAGTAGAGGGCGAAAAGGTTCTTTGGTCTATTGAGAGTGGAATACTTTATGATGAATCGCTATCTAGCGCCAATCAAGTTGCCAAACATTTTGGCGCAAAAGTGAAAATCCTAACGTATAATCGCTGAAAAACGCTCGCCCGATATGGTTCTTTGATCAACCTCGGCACCGCCGCTGGAGGCATCGGGACTGCCAGACGGTGGAAGCCCTACGGCACGATCCTATCGGGAACATTCTCCGGCAAAGGTTTCCGCTGGACCGGGAACACCGGATCTCGGTACACCGGCTTCACCTGGGTCGAGCAGTACAACAGAGCTAGGCACTACTCCACCAAAGCCAACCAATGGCTGTCGGTAGCATGTGGCGAGTGTCGAGCAAATACGATTGGACTAGGTGAGTGTAGTTGATTCTACTGGATCAACCGTTCGGAGCATTGAGAGAGAGTTCGAAATGTCATAAATAGATGATCCGAAGCACAAGGTTAATTCGACGATTTCTGAAATGTCCGGTTTTCATGATTGCTCTTGGAACACCTATTCGGGTTTTTGCTGGAATCTGAGCATAGCTAATAGCAATCAAGAATCCTCAGGAAATTTCAGAGCATCTTCAAAAATTGTACATCCGAATAGCTCCTCTGACGTTACTCCCTGGATGCTTCCATAATGTCTCTCAAGCTTCTTCTTGAGGGCCATATTGCTTTCCATATTCCACTTGTGTTTTGTCGCCTCGTCGAGTTTTGAAAAGCTTGCCCCGCAGGCGTGCTCGACATAGCTATCAAGGCATGCAATGAGTCGATATCCGTTGCAACGAAGCCTCCAGCTAAATTCTAAGTCGTCTGCGCCTAGAACTAGTTTTTCGTCAAACGGTCCAAGTTTGTCGAGCAACCTCCGTTTAGTCATGATGCAAAACCCAATGAGAAGCTTTACTTCAGCCACATGCCCGCCGAAGTGCTTCCGTAAATACGCTGGAACATCGGAAGTTGGCACGGCATCTAGAGGAACATAGTGCTCGACATATTGTGCCCCAGCGACTGCGTTGCTGAGTGGACCGGCAGCCCCCACATCCGGCTTTCTCAACGCTCTCATGAGCGGATCGAGCCACCCACTACCAACTTTTGTATCCGGATTTAGAAATACCACAAATTCACCGGCGGTCATCGCTAGCCCTTGGTTGGCCGCACGTGAATATCCAAGGTTCTCACTATTCTTCTGTGCAATAACTCTGCCGGTTTGGAGTTCGCCCTGTAGAATTTCCCAAGTGCGGTCATTGCTATCGTTGTCAATAACACAAATTTCCGTACCAACTGGGGAATATATACGCACCGCATCCAGACAGCCTTGAATGTATTCCTCGGAACAAAATGTCACGACAACAACAGATATCTCTGGAGGAGATTGACGTCGCATTTTGGCGCTCCAGTACTCCATTCACCTTAGCCTTAATTTTCGATTCTGTTAATTGGCATAAGTTTGTCGACTCCAGAGCACAAAGGTCAGACCTTGAACGGCTAAACTTACAGCCAAATGCTGGCAAACCGATCGAATTCTACCACCAAGACTGCAGTGGTCTACTGCATCCACGATGACCTAGAACACCTACCAGCTTCGCTTGATTCGGTCCAGGCATTTGGACCAGTGCATTTTCTTGTAAGCAAGGTGACTCATAGTGGAGCACCCGGTAACTGGGAAGATACCGTGAAATTCGCTGAAGAGCACGGAGCAGTGGTGCATCTTGGGGAGTGGGATTCTGAAGATTCTCACCGACGGGCAGCTCTGCATACTCTGAGGCAACTCAGAGTGGCATACTGCTTGATCCCAGACAGCGACGAAATCCTTGAAGCGGCGCTCGTCGATGCGCTAACGCAAATCGCTGAAGCTAAGCTCGCGGACCGGGTGTACGTCCACATGGACACCTATTGGAAATCGCCCGAATTTGTAATCCGGCCACGGGAACTGCTCACCCCGGCGATGCTCCTTCATGTTGAAGTAGTCGAGCACGTCCACTTACGTGGCTATGAGGGTGGGCGACCACTCGTTTTGCCTCCAGAATACGGGATTATGCACCACCTTTCGTACGCTGGATCGGATGAACGGATTAGAAAGAAGACGAAACACTGGGCACATCGATCTGAGGTGTTGCACCATTGGTACGACCGCGTATGGAGAAGTTGGGACGCAAACCCCGAGATGCGCAACTTGCACCCTACGCATCCTCCCGCCTATGGGCTCGCAGAAAGAATTTGCTTACCAAGTTCACTGACGAGGTACTACACTCCACAAAAGCAAGTAGATGTTTCCGAGAAGATTCCGACCATAAGTATCGTTATTCCAGCGTTCGGCGCTGCGCACGAACTTAACATCTGCCTTGCGCATTTGGAAACATTTTCCTCAAAGCTCCATGAGGTCATTGTCATTGACAATGCTTCCCCGGATAACGCTTTAGAGATTGCTCGAAGCTACGATTTTGTCACTGTAATTGAAAACCGTGAAAATTTGGGATTCGCAAAGGCCACGAACCAAGGAATTGACACTTCAACAGGTGAGTACGTCCTGTTACTCAATAGTGATGCGTATCTCACTGAAGTTGCGCTTGACCAGATGCTCAAGGTAATCCAGCTTTCTGGTTCCATTGGTGCAGTTGGCCCGACGTCAAACAATGTCGGGCATTTGCAAGCCGTTCCCGTAACCTATACATCGATTGAAACAATGCCGCTTTTTGCAGACACGGTTGCTGCCATCAAGCGGCCCGCCACAGAAACAGATATGCTCGTGGGTTTTTGTATGTTGATTCGCAAGTCTGTGATCAACGAGGTTGGCCCTCTTGATGAGTCATTTGGCATTGGGACTTACGAGGATAATGATCTATGTTATCGGATTAGGCGAGCAGGCTACAAATTGCAGATAGTCAATTCGGCTTACGTCCATCACGAAGGGTCTAAGAGCCTAAATACAATCAACAACCGATGGGAGATTTTTGAGACCAACAGACGCACCTACTTGGATAAGTGGAAATATGACCTCCAGTTCGGATACTCCAACGGACTCTCTGGCCTCACCGGCGATCGAATACAGTTTTCTCCAGAGAATCACCCAGATAAGGTTTGGGAGAGCATCCACCAAAAGGCAGGCAAGGCAAAAATCTCCCTCTGTATGATCGTCAAGAACGAAGAACGGGTATTGGAGCAGTGTCTCAAGTCGGCCATGCCGTTCTTTCATGAGACAATTATCGTTGACACTGGCTCAACTGATCGAACCTTAGAGATTGCCGAATCTCTAGGAGCAAGAGTCTATCACCATGCATGGGAAGACTCATTTTCAGTTGCAAGGAACCACAGCCTCGGTTATGCGACCGGAAACTGGATCTTTTGGATGGATGCGGACGATACATTGCCTTTTGAATCTGGCTTAATGCTGCTCGACGCTGCCACTACCGCAGGTCCAGAGATCGCTGGCTTCGTGGTTCCCGTGCAGTTTGTGGATGATGGTCCCGACTCGGGGACTCGAGTTGACCACGTTAAGCTCTTTCGCCGTTTGCCGGGCCTCAACTTCACATTTCATATCCACGAACAGATTCTGCCGTCACTTCAAGAGCACCCTGGTCATATCGCTCGGCTCAATTGCACCGTTCTGCACTCTGGGTACGACACCTCCACGGAAGGTCAATCTCGCAAACGCGATCGGGACCTGAAACTGTTGGCTCTGGACTACTCGGACAATCCTACGCATCCTTTTGTACTCTTCAATCTCGGAATGACGCACCATTTCATGGGGAACCACAACGAGGCTATCGGGTGGCTTCGGAAGTCCATCCAACATTCTGAAGGCGTGGAATCCCATCTCAGAAAAAGCTACTGCCTTCTCGCAGTTAGCCGCAGAGAAGCAGAAGGTAACTGGTCAGCGTTGGAGACACTTGAGGAAGGAATTGCAAAAGTCGGCTGGGACCCCGAACTCTATTTCCATCTCGGAATGACTTACTCGCGGATGGGACAAATTCAGGAAGCCATCTGCGCTTACGAAAATGCTCTTAGCGGCAATACCGACGGCTTTTATTCAAGTTATGACGTTAGCATTCGTGGGCATAAGACTCTCTTCAATTTGGCAAGTCTGTATCTTGAAGCCAAAGATTATGGCCGTGCCAGGCAACTTTGGATTGAGTCGATGGAGACCAGTCCGTGGTTCTCACCTTCAGCGCTAGCCCTTTTTGAAGCAGCCAAAGATCAGCGAGACCTCGAATCTATGAAAACTTGCCTCGAGCATCTCAAGATGACAACCGGATTCACGGAAGAGTATATTTCTTGCTTAAGGCGATTTGCCGAAGAAACACTGGGTGGGGATGGAGTGCAAATTGCTCTTGAGTCGGCACTCGCTGAAAGCGGAGGATTGCCCGTGATTCGAATAGAATTAGCCAGGTACCTTTTGCACTCAGAGAAGGAACTGCAGGCAATCGAGCATCTTGAAGTTTTGCATCGCCAAGGGTCCGCAGAAGCCACCTACTATCTTGGAGTGTTTGAGTTGAGGCGCGGAAATATTTATTTGGCAGAGGCGCTCTTTCAGACCGCGCTTGAGCTCAACCCGGATCATGAGCAGACCATCGCACAACTTGATGGAATTAAGCGTTTGAGGGATGGAGTTAACTGAGGATCGTAAGGAACCTCCCGATCCCTCCAGCGTCGGTGCAGACGTTGGTAACAGAGGTGGTCAGTTTTTCGGTAGCCATCATAGGCGTAGGTAGTCGCGTTGCCGAACGCATCCCGGGAGGCGATGAGGAGCCCATCGTTGTTATAGGTGTGGCTAAGCACGTCGCCGTAAGGCATCTGCTGCCGAACTAGGAAACCCAGCGCATCGTACCAATAGGTGACGGAATGTCCAGCCGGACACTTCACGACCTTGGGCCCGAGACTAGCGTCCAGCTCTTATGCCAGCTACTCACAGAATTCGTCCACTTCGCCTAATAGTTCTTGGCAGCGACTCTTCCAAGGCCGTCCGTCTCACTTGTCATTCGAGTCCTGTGGCTTGTGTCTGCGAGGATCGGGGCTAGCCGCCAAGCTACGACTTCATGCGCCATTGATCGATACAATTCAACCACAACACATTCCAGAAAACTGGGACGTAGGCTCAAACGCCACCATCGACTTAGTTGCGTACACCAATTTCGAATAAAACCCCACTGAATCTCAGTGAGGTCGGAAAGCAAACTCCTATCACCGCAGTCGCTCATCAACTGTAACTCATAGATTTAGAAAGAAAACTCCCCAAACATCATAACAGATGTACTTCTCCCACCTTTGCCCTGTCTCCATCTTAAACGAATTCAAATGCCTAATTGAGAATGGCCCGTCCTTTGAGCTCACAACTCCTGGCCCCTGCACCTGATTATACGCTAACTGGGAAAGGCGCTGAACTGTCCCAGCGTTTGACAACTCATCACGCCCCTGCTCAAAAACCGCGGTTCGAGCAAGCCACCCGACCTCTTCGTCAAATAGCCGCAGCATTGCAGAGAAACCGAGGAGTTCCAAGAGGACGCTCTGCACCGTACTATCTCGCTCTTTAGCCATTTGTTGACTAAACCCATAGGTTGGAATATGAGATTCTTTGCCGGCCCAAATTGGTCTCGGTTAAACAGCATGCTAAACGCGTGCATACCTCTAGGTTGTGACCTAATTTGCACCTGCGACAATTCTTCGCTCTTCAATCCACTCTCTTCACCAGCTACGTGGTAAAGATTGGACCTTGCTCCGTCTCCACAAATACCCAAAAGCACTTGTGAAACGTTCTTCTTAAGGATGCCCACATTTTGGAGTTCAAAATAAACGTCTGCTCCGTAGCATGAAAAAAGCGTTTCCAACATTGGATCTCGAAAAAACGATTTCCTTAGACAACATCCAAACACCAATCGAACGCTGAGCATTTATTGGTCATATACGTATCAGAAGACAGAGCATGCAAATACCGGACTGTTGAGGAATTTGATTGAGGAGATGATTATCAAACTCTGCGCGTGTATGAATTCGGAAGACGTTACAGATGTTGATAGTGTTTTGTGGAAGGTCAATCTAGAGGTTGCTGCTCTAGGTGATAAATTTGCTTCACTTCGTAACAAATTGACAAAGAATTTGGCTCTTTGAACTTTGGAGGTCTTCACCGATCCGATGCTCGGGCGGTTGTAGAGAAGTCCAAAGGGTAGGCATAGACACAAAGGAGTAGCACCGAAAATCGATCAATGCGCTCCAGAAGGAGGACTACCATTCACAAATACGGATGGATTCATTGCCTTATTGGTGGCGGCTTGGGCTCAGAAAACAGCGCAGGAGTAGCGATGGTCTTTTTGATAAAGTCCCTATCGCCGACGAAACAAAACGCATATTTAAACGAAACACCCTTGACAGACGCAACTCCGATCGCTCCTAGATCGAAAGCAAAGCGATTACCGCCTGCAGCATTCAAAGAGTCGATGCCATCAACCACCGGAATTGCAATGCCATTCTGATCGAGGACATTTCCGTGGAAGAGTTCCGGCCAGTCATCGAATGATCGAACATATCCGATTCCGTTAGGGCAGTCGATGGACAGGTTTCCCAACTTATCGGGAACAGCTCCAGCTGATTTTTGTTCGTAAACGTACACAGTGCCAGTAAAATTAGTGGGCACGATAAGAGTAACCTTACGGTCGATGTGGGACGAACAACCGCCAGTCAGCATCATATTACCAATACAAATACTTAGCACCGCAAGGCACTTTCCGTAACTTTTATAGGTCACGGGCAATTGCACGGGCAGGGCTTCGCTTCGCCTCCCACCATGTCCGAAACGAACGAGGTCATTGTGAGTAGCCCACCTGGAACATTGCCCACCTTTGCGGAATACTGGTAGGCATGCTGTTGAGCTGAGCCAACTTGTAGGGTGGCTTCATGCCAAGGGTAACTAGTATGCGCACCGTGCAAAACCACTGAGACATATCCACTTTCGCTCCTACTGGCAACGATTTGGAAGTGTGCGACAATTGGCGGTGCTCCAGGAACGAGTGGATTGCTCGCCTGATAATCAACGACTATTACAGACGCGCCGTATCCAGATGAAGTGCAGTTATTGCCGATAACATAGTGATTAGCGGTTGGTTTCGCTGTTTTCGTAATTTCTCTGAGGGGGCTGCCAAACAGCCCGTGGCTTGGATCGCTGTTAGCCACAAATGTAACATCTGAATCCTTCATGTTGCCGATTGCGCAGGAATCAAACAAAGCCCAAGACCGTACGCGCGCTGTACCACCCTCAAAGTGCCTACGGTGATCGCCTGTAAAGTAGCGCATGCCAGCCGGATTCCATACGGATGGTAGCCAAACTCCAGGGAAACCGGAGATACGAACGCCTCGCTGAATGTCTTCATCGCGGTGAATGAACGAATTGAAGTACGCCTTAACCGGATCAAGGCCTAAAGGATCGACATAAGTCACAGGATTATTGAGCGCATAACCGCATGGCTGTTCTCCTGCAAGGAGCATATCTAGCCTTGCATGAGTCAAGAAGCGTCCCAGACCTGCCATGTAGGGGCGACCATGCAGATTTGGTAATCCTGGGAAGGGTGAAGATACGGGGTATGCTGGATTCATAAGGCGCCCGCGGTTCTGACGATTCATTTCGTTTATCTCTTGGACGGTCTTGGGGCCATGTTGAGTTTGCATTCCGGACCCAGAATTGGGAACTTGTGCGTCTTGCATAAGCGCCTCGTAACGGCGCTTGTTCTGCTCGGCGTGGATCAGTGCTTCACCAGCTGGCGCAGGAACGTAAGGTAATCCCAAGCCAGCCATGCGGTTAAAATTGATCTCTCGCATACGTCTCTCTTCCGGCGTCATCGGGTACGAAAAAGCGAAGTGCCACGGGCCAAGAACCCGGCCATCCTGTAGCCTGCACGTCACCGACAGTCCGCCAAGCGCTTCGCATATGACCCAATCGTGCTTCATCGGCACGTTCTCTAGGGCCATCTTTCGCCCGATTTCGCATTTCTGTTTGACCGTCAGCCCAGCCAGCCATTCCGGGTTTTTGTCGAGGGTGATTTCCTCCCCCTCCGGGATCGCAAGTTCGGCGTCGATATCGATGGGATCGCCCGTATGAGTAAAGGCAAGCTCAATACAGCGGTCTACAGAAGCGACAATCCCGGTTTTCTCGGCATATCCATAGCGACGAACCGCGTCAGCAAAGCCGGTTGCAAGCTCAAATATAGGTTCGGCAGATTGCCGTATCGCGGCAATGGAATCTTCGACTCTCGCCAAAATTGGACGGCTTTCCAGGTCGTCTTCTATCATCTGCGCGGCAAGAACTAGCGCCATGAACACCTCTTCCCGCTTCGTCTCAGGTTTGCGGCCTGTGCTGAGCCAATTCCCAAGATTGCGGATGCTTTGAAGCTGATCCTCGTCGATGATCGCCATGTCAAAGCCTTTACGGCGGATCACCTCGTTTACTTTCAGATCAAGTACGAACGACTGAACGTAGCTGAGCTGGTTCGAGCGTGGAGGATCGCCAACCGTTTTAAAGACTCGCTCATCTTCGCAAAGCTCAACATATTGGATCCAGGCGTGACCAATCTCGTGGGCAAGGATCGTTTCGTGAATCCGCGCCGCGTCGATCATGGCGATATTGGAACCTGGATGCAGGAGTGAGGAAAAAGAGTGATGATCCGGTGCTTGTCGCCCTGGCCTAAATTCGGGCATCGTGTCCAAGAACATCAAATTGCGCGGACTAGCCCGGTGCACAGCAGAGTAGAAATCTAGGAATCTCTCAGAAACGTTGTTTGGCTTAACGACCGGGTAGAGGTCTTCCTGCTCTTCGCCTTCTTCGCGAAGGCGGAGAAGGTTATTTACGGTCGGAACGTACGTGTGTCCCAGCACTTCCCATTCGATGCCGTGCTTGTTGCTCAGCTTAGAACCGATGGCGGGGAGTCCGATTCGATGGGCGAGAGCGGCGTTCCGCTCCTTTTCGCAAGCCCACTCTAGTTGAAGTTCGGCATCGTCGATTCGGGTGATCTGCCGCCCAGCGTCACGCCCAAGGGCCATCTTTCTTTGGAGGCGCTTCCCAAGTTTGGCATTCATACCCGCAACTCTACTACATAAGGTCACGTAATGGAAAGCCTCTCGCCATAAACTTTCGCGAATGGCCGGTTGTTCTGGAGGACAGATTCGCCTTTCATAATTCCTTTTCGGGGAGTCGGTCGGCTTCTTTGAATTAGCACCACATAACCCCTTTTATGTGAGATCTACTTCAGGTGTTAGCCCTCGAGGTAAACGTAGGCCGTGTAAAACGGCCCACGTGAAAATGAGAACGGAACTAGGACTTGTAATTGGCTCTAATCTCAGTTTTCCCAGCGATGCAGTCGGCAGCCCGTTGGGCCTGGGCGGCAGCAACCACCATGGCTTTGGGATCATCGCCCAGGACTGTGAGCCAGCCATCGATATAGCTGGCGGAGTCTTGGACCAGAGAATCATCAAGCCCAACGCTGGCACCGCAATAGGCGGCGGTGAGTTCGGCAACCAATTCTTCTCGGCTATATTCGCCAGAACCGAATCGGTGGTGGCTGGTGACTCCAGGCCGGTTGAGCCTGGACTCATGCCCGGTCGCATGACCCAGTTCGTGGAACAGGGTGCTGTAATACAGATCACTGGAACTGAAATGCTCGATCTTTGGAATCTGGACCAGGTCAGAACCGGGCAGATACCATGCGGATGATCCACCTTCGCGGATAGTCGGAGGCGCAGGCATCAACCGGACCAGCATCTCGGCTCGTCCATTTCGCTCATTCTGACTAGTCCGAATCGCAGGGAGAGATGGAAGTGAGAGCCCTTCACATTGCTCGGCGTTGAAGACATTGAAATACCGAAGAAGCGGGATCTCCCGTGCCTTCTCATCCTCACCTGTCGGTGGGCTCCAGCGCTTCCAGAACACCACCATCGTGGAGCGTTCTCCGCGCCGGACCTTGCCGCCTTTTTCGGAGATTTGTTTGAACGTGAGCCAGCGTGGATCGGTGTAGGGCTGCATCCCCAGAAGGAAGGTATTCACTCCCCGGTAG
>JAFDWX010000004.1 GCA_018268255.1 Armatimonadota bacterium
GCCCTTGACGTCGGCCATGAACACTGGAACTCCCTGGAGTGCAAAGCCCTCCGCGATACCTTGCAGGGTGACAGTCTTACCAGTTCCAGTGGCACCCGCAATTAAGCCGTGGCGGTTGCCATATTTTGGGAGCAGATAGATGAAATCTTCGCCTTTGCCGATGAGGATGGGGTCAGCACTCATTGGGCAGAAGCGTACCCGGCGGTTGCTTATTCCATCTCAAGTTCTTGCAGCATGCGCGGGTTTTGGCGCCAATCTTCTCGAACCTTCACGTGCAGTTCCAAACGAACATGCTTGTCCATCATGGGTTCCAGTTCCTTGCGGACTGTGGTTCCGATGAGCTTGAGCATCGAACCGCCTTTCCCAATCAAAATTGCCTTTTGGCCTTCTTTCTCCACGATGATCGACATCGCGATCCGAACCTTCTCATCGTCTTCTTCCCACAGGTCGACCAAGGTTGCCACGGCGTGCGGAACCTCTTGTTTGGTCTGGAGAATCGCTTGTTCTCTGACTAGTTCCGCAGCCAGTTGCCGCAACGACTGGTCGGTGACCATCTCTTCTGGGTAGAGTGGTTCGCCCTCCGGCAGACTCTGGACAATCATCTCGACCAACTCGTCCACGTTCTGTTTTTTTGTCAAGCACGTGAGCATATAGCGCTCTGTTTTGAACAGCTTGCAGTACTCCTCCACGTTTTCGATGACGTACTCGGCTTTCAGCATGTCCATCTTGTTGAGACACAGCAGCACGCCGTTGAAATCGGGATTCTCGTCAGCGTAGGGGTATCTCCAAGCCCGTTCCAACAAACCAGCGATCTCTTTGTCATCCGTGTCGGGTGGCTTGTGGGCATCCACCACGATGAGAACCAGATCAACATCACCCAACGCGGTTCTGGCCGCGTCATTCATCTTTTTCCCGAGATGTGTGTGTGCTTCGTGAATCCCCGGAGTGTCCACCAACACCAGCTGATGTTCGGACTCGGTGCGGATACCGCGGATTCTGTGCCGAGTGGTCTGACGACGGGGGCTAACAATGGTCACTTTCTGACCCACGACCAGATTTACGAGCGTGCTTTTGCCCACATTGGGCTTACCGATCAGCGCCACTGCGCCTGAGCGAAATCCCATCCTACACTCGTTTCCTGAACACGACGTTCATTGATAGATCGTTAAACGGCTCGCCGGAGTCAGCCTCAATCACCGCCGTAGACACCCCGTTCCCCCCATTGGGGCGCTGTCGTCGTCCACGTTTGCGGCGACGGCCACTGGTCTTGCTCCCGGACGGCTTGTCCAGTTCGGCGAGACCCTCCGGTAGCTCCGTATCCAACTGGCCGGGCTTGAAGAGCAGACCGTCTGCCAAGTCATCTGCAGAACCCTCTTCTACCCACTCATCCAGTTTCATGATGGGGATATCGAAATTGATCGCATCCAAATGCAGCGTGTTTTCGGGCCGAGTGGGAAGTTCTTCGATCATTTGGAGCTCATCGAGTGGCTTGGACAAGATCGATTCCAACTCGCTTTGCGGCCCCACCAAGTAGGTGTACGTGGCCCCATCCAAGGCTTGGAACCTCAGATGCGTTGCATCACGGGCCGCCCACTCGCCGTGAGAAAGGCTGTAGGCAGCCCATTTGTTCGGGAGCGTGATCATTCGCCCACCCGGGCTCGTGCAGTGGATCGAAAGGAACGGGACACGAACGTGGACCACGTCGTCGTTGTAATTCCATGCCTGGGCGCCGGCCATGGCACCCAAAGCGCGAAAGAGTGCCGGGGTGACAACAGGTTCACCTAGGAACACAGAAGTCCATTCGTGCTCGTTGGTCTGCTCGTCGCGGAATTCTCGGACCACGTAGCTTGGGAGGCCAGTCTGGCTGTACTCTCCCAGGACCAGAGAATCCTCAGGAATCGCAAAATAGCTTGGCTCCAATTGACTCCCCGTGGCCAGGACTCGTTCGGGTAGCGCTTCGCCGAGCGGATGCCGACGATTCAGCAAGGTGGTGCCAGACTTGCACGCGAACGGTTGCGGCTTAAGGGCAATGCCGGTGACCTCGCGTACCCTTTCCAAGGAATCGCGTCCGGAATCGAACAACCCAGCCGCGTAGAGCCAGAAAAGGACCTTTCCCTTGCACTGCAGGCGGGACTTGATGGCGCTCCGAACCTCGGGCCGAATATCCCAAGCATTTACAAACACGTGCAGCTTGCTTTCGGGGAAATTCTCACGGTGAGCCAGATCGCTCAGCAAGTAGAACCCAGCGCTGAGACCACTGCGCAAGACGGCTTCGCGAACGTTTTGGACCAGTAGAGAGAAAGCCTCTTGATCGGCCAAATACGCGAGCGACCGCTCATCGATAAAGACTGCAACATCGGGGTCGGCTTGTGGGGTGCCACTTCTGCGGAACAAGCTTTCGAGACACTGTTTTCCGCGTTGCCAAATTCCCGGAGAACTCAGCCACCCGTTGCCCCAGAGGTCCATCCAACAAACGCCGCTTCCGTGGGCCATGGCTGAACCTAGGCCGCGCCATTGGACGTTTTCCAGAGCCTGAGGAGTCCGAATGACCGGATTGAAATCGTCCGGTTCTGGAGTTCCGCTCATCGGCGTCTTGAAATCCTCTTCGCTGACGTACATTTTGTTGTTCAAAGCGAAGCTGTCGATTGGACACGGGAACGAGCAGCTTCCGCCTGGCTCTCGATTGCGATAGCTCGGGGGACCTGCGATGATATCGAGTTCGGGAGTGCGAAGAAGTTTGCCGAGGGACAAATGGCCGCTGGCAGCGTGATTCCATTCGAACGTGTAGCCGTAGGATACGCCCACCAGGTAGCGGCCCTCGCTCGCCTTTTTGGCGACGTAGGCAAGGCTTTGAATTCTCTCGCAGGCCATGTCGCTTAGGAATAGGTGATAGTCCACCCAGCGACGAGCTTTCCTTCCGTTTCGGATAAAGTCTTCGGTTCGTTCAGTCTCAAATGGAGGCACCAAGAGGGTTTCGAATTTGGCGCGACCATCGAACCAACTTGCCCTGAGCGCAACGATATCGTTGCGATAGCGAACTCGAAGCCAGTCGCGGAATTTCTTTGTCGCAGCCTCCGAGTTGTCATAACCTGAACCGGCGGCGTAGAACCACTCTCCACGCTCGAGGTGCACTCCCAAAACCGCGTTGTGAGTATCGACTACTCGAAGTTTTGCGACAAATTTCTCCAGGCATTGCGCTGCGACATCCCAGAAGTCGTCATCTGAGAAACTCGGTTCTGCGATGGTGTTGTCGGCCATCACGTACCGCGCGGCAGGGAACTTTTGTTCCCAGTTGGCAGGAGCGGTGAACACCACACGGAACATCACATGGGCGCTCGGATCAATTTCCCGAGTTTTGTTGAGCAGGTAGCCCGCGAATGCTACGGAATCGCTGACAGATCCCGTTTCGACTTCGAGTTCGACATAGTGGATGAACGTGTGAACACCGTTCTCCGATGCCATCCTGATCTGCTCAAAGACGTTTTCGGCTCGTCGTTCGTCCAGCGCGTTCCCGAAGAAAAAGAGCGGTGGGATGAGCTTCCTATCAAACGCAATGAGCGGCACGCCATCTCGAACGACCACTTGGGGAGCATCCGACGGGACCGCAATAGTTTCGCGGATCGGTTTGGTGGGCGCGGGGGGAAGAGGAATTTGACTTTGAACGACAGGCTGGTCTGCAACTCGGGTGTCATGCTTGCGGCGATCCCGTCGGCCCGATTTGACATCTTCGGTCGACATGGGCTTGATCGCTTCCGCTGCCGTGATCGGGCTCTCAGACTCATCGTCTCGACGCCTCTTGCCCTTTCTCGGTGCCAAATTCTTGGAGTCCGAAGAGCTAGATTCCGACTGTTTGGATGACGAACGCCATTTCAAAACCACCAATTCCTCATTGCCGATGGAGATGGTCTGTGGCTGTTGATCCCCGAGAATTGGTTGCGCTTTTTCAGCCTTAGGAGCTCTCTGATCCTTTCTTGAACGCGGAGCATTGCTGCGCGCCGTCTGCTCCGGCCCAGTGGTGCTCGCCTCACTGGACCGTGGTCGAAATCTCACCGTCACGCGCTCATCTTCGTCAACGGGCAGACTCAATTCCAACTGAGCTTGGGAAACAGTGGACGCTGGTTTGGCTGGTTTCCGAGATGTCCGCCTGTTCCTTGCAGGAGACGCTGGGGGTGCCTCGACTACCTCCGGAACAGCAGGCTCGTTGGCACTTTGTGGTTTTCGCCGGGTCCGACCCTGCTTGGGCGTGGGCGCGGTTTCGGGGGTAACAGGAGCTTGTGCCACTTCAGGCTCCTTGGCAACGGGAACTTTGGTGGTTCTCGTTCGGCGGGGCGCCGGAGTCGTCTCGATTTTAGGGGCAGCTTCAGGCGCTTTTTCTTCCGTTCCCTTGGGAGCTGCTTTGCGAGTTCGTGTCTTGGGTTCTGGATTAGGTGTCGGGCTTAATTCTTCCGACGGAATGAGTTTCTTTCTAGCCATGGTGCGTTGAAAATTCGTTTTCGAACCACTCCTGGAGATCCTCCGGGGTTTCGAATAGGTAGGTAGGGCTTTCAGCGGCGAGTGCATCTTTCTCGCCCGCGCCGTAAGTCACAGCCACGGGCACGCAGCCTGCCGCTTTGGCGCATTGCATGTCAAAAATCGAATCGCCGACGAACATCGTTTCGGCGGGGGAGACTCCCAGCTGTCTGCACGCTTCCACTGCGGGGTCTGGAGCAGGCTTGCCCCGGTCAGTATCTCCAGCGCAGACAGTCACGAGGTCCTTCAGCGATGGGAATTGGGACCAGAAAATTTCAATCTCTTGGCGGCACTTGCTTGTAACCAGACCGACTCCCCAGCCACGTTCGGCAAGTGAAAGCACCGCATGTACGGCAGGGCAGAAGCTCGTCACGCGGTCCTTGTGCTCAACAAACCGAGCCCGAGCGAAATCGCACCGCTCTGCCAAAGTTGTGTTTTCACAAGCATCCAAGCCCATCATATTCATTTGCTCATCGAGCGGTCGGCCGATGAGGCTCCTAACGAATTGGTCGGTTGGCCTCGTGCCAGTGAATCGCTCGAACGCATCTTGCAGACCGGGGATGATCATTGCCACGGAATCCACAAGCGTTCCATCGATGTCGAAAAGCACGGCGCGGATACGCACTGTGCAGTTCGAAATCGGCATGTGCCTCATTATGACTGAGATGCTTAGGCGGAATGGGATTTTGTCTCGACAGCCTGCAAAAATGCCCACATAAATCACGGAACTTGAATATTTGATATAACGTTATTGTATGCTGACGTAAATCGAAACTCAGATTCAAGCGGTCTTCACTTAAAGTCGTGCTGCATCTGAATTTTCAATTACGGTAAAGTACCAGGAAAAAATAAATAATTATGGGTGGTTACTGTCAAGTTGCGGTAATGTTAACCAATGTTTAAATTCGGGGATCTTTTTGCAATTGAAATTCCATCCAGGATCTAGTCACTCAGTCGTCGGATGAAGTCCTTCTTGACGAAGGGTTGAGTCCGCAAGGTTCATCTCAAAGTAGAGCGGCAATAACTGTGAATCGAATACAGAATATCGAGGAGGGCATGAAAGCTGCTTGGAGAAGCACAATTGCCCCATCGCAAAAAGTAGATCGCCTGAGGATTCACCGAAGGCAACTTGTCGACACGCGTGACCTCATCCTCAGCGAGCTGATGGGGGCAAATCTCGATCTTTACCAATTTGCCGAAATTCAGCGAAGGGTGAGTTACATCGAGACTCTTGAGCATGACTGCGACCTGCTCTGCACTTGTTTAGAGTCAGTACCCCAGGTGCAGTCTGTGGCTCACAGACCAAGAGAGGCGCGGCACGGTTAATCCGGTCTCATCATCGGAAACAACATAATTTCACGGAGCGAATCGGCTCCCGTCAGCATCATCGCCATGCGGTCGATGCCAATTCCGCATCCCCCGGTGGGCGGCATGCCGGATTCGAGGGCAAATAAGAAGTCCTCGTCCATCACGTGGGCCTCATCGTCGCCCGCCTCACGCTGAGCCAGCTGATCCGCAAAGCGCTCGCGCTGATCCAGAGGATCGTTGATTTCGCTAAAAGCGTTGCAAACTTCTCGCCCTCGCACATAGCCTTCGAATCGACGCGTAAATCCGGGACGGTTCGGGTCCTTTTTGGCAAGCGGGGAAGTCTCGATCGGATATCCCACGATAAAGGTGGGCTGGATCAGAGTTTCTTCAACAAACACTTCCAGTAGTTTCTCGATCAGTCCGCCCAAATTGTGTTCCTTTGCCAGGTTGATTTCCTTACCATTGACCGGGTTGACAACAACGCCCCCTCCCAGCGCCGACTTCAGCGAATCCAGCGAGCCGAATGCATCTTCTGAGACGCCTGCCTTCTCACAGATCGAACTCAGTAGATCAACGCGTGGCCAAGCTGGGCCGAAGTCGATTTCGACCCCGTCGGTGACGACCTTGGTGCTGCCGAAAACATCCTGGGCAACTGATCGAAACATCTCTTCCACCAGCGCCATCATGTCTTCGAGGTTGGCGTAGGCCTCGTAAAACTCCAGCAAGGTGAATTCCGGATTGTGCCGATTGCTCACGCCTTCGTTTCGGAAGACCCGCCCGATTTCGTACACCTTCGGCACATCGCCGCAGATAATTCGCTTGAGGTAGAGCTCAAGCGAAATCCGGAGCTTCACTTCGATGTCGTAGGCATTGTAGTGGGTGATAAACGGCCTTGCAGCGGCTCCTCCGGCCTCCAGTTGCAGAAGAGGCGTTTCGACCTCTAAATAGCCTCTGCGATCCATGAAACGCCGAACGGCCGCGACGATGCGCATGCGATTCAGGAGCATCGCTCTCGCTTCGGGGTTGGCGATCAAATCCAGATGACGATGGCGATAGCGCACTTCGGTGTCGCTGAGGCTGTACCACCGCTCACCGTCCTTTTCCTTGCCCAAAGGGAGAGCATGGAGTGCTTTGCTCAATGGGGCCAGGGTTCGAACGTGAATCGAGCGCTCGCCTGTTTTGGTGACGAAAAGATATCCTTCGACACCCACATGATCGCCAATGTCGAGGAGCTTGACGACCTCCCATCCCAGTTCTCCCAGATCATCGGCCTTAAAGTAAGCCTGGATCTTGTCGTCTCCATCGCTTAGGTGGCCAAATGCGGCTTTCCCCATAAGGCGAAACGACACCAGACGTCCCGCAAATTTGACATCTTTGTTTTCCTGAAATGCGTCCAGAATCTCCGCGGCAGTCCCGGACTGCTCAAAACGCTCGATCGCATATGGATCGGCGCCCAGCTCACGCAGCTTGGCGAGCTTTTCGAGACGCTGATCGAACAAAGACACTTCTTCTGACATGGGAACTTCCTATTGTACTAGAGGCTCAAAGTCAACAACCCAGGGTCTGCCGGTGACGGCCAAAACCTGGGTTGCGAGTCCACTCGAAGGGAAGTGGTTAGTGATGGGACTTCTGGGCGAGCATCTTCTGCACGGAGGGCGGAATCAGCACGTTATCAATAATGTGGATGGTGCCGTTTGTTGTCGAAACGTCTGTAGTAATGACTTGTGTCTTGCCGTTGAGGAATACCTTGCCGTGCTTCACTTTGATCTTCACGGACTCACCTTCCACCGTCTTCGCAGAGTTGAGCTTCACGACATCCGCAGCCATTACGTTGCCAGCAACTACATGATAGGTCAGCACCTTCTTGAGAGCCTCTTTGTTGGAGCCCAATGCGTCGAGCACGCTCTTAGGGACTTTGTTGAAGGCAGCGTCTGTCGGAGCGAATACGGTAAACGGTCCGTCACTCTTCAGGACTTCGACAAGTCCAGCCTTGGTCAGAAGGGAAGCGAGGGTTTTGAATTTTCCTGCGGATACGGCGGTATCCACGATGTCCTTTGTCGGTGCTGCCGCGATGCTGGAGAGTGCGGTCATGGCCACTAGAGAGAGAAGTGAGATGGTTTTGGTAAGTTTCATAGCGTTTTCCTTGAAGGTAGTGTGCCCGGGCTTTCTCTCAGAACTACACATGAAACCATCACGCCAGTTTCAAAATCATCAGTGAAAAATGATGATTGCCCAACTCTCGGCAATATTGTAGACTCGTGCTAACGCTATGGATTTGCTCCAGTGGGACCGCAATATTTTTCGGGCAATCCATCACGATCTGCGGGTCGCGTGGCTGGATCCCGTGATGATCCTGACCACATCCACGGGACTCGGCCAGGTTCAAGCCCTGGGGTTGCTTGTGGCATATTGGCGGTTACCGCAATGGCGGCGCCATGTGCTTTTGATCGGGTTAGGGGGCATTGTCGCAGGTATCGTGCGCTTGCCGATGATGCGAGCTTTGGGGCGCATGAGACCCAGCAACTTCGACTTCGCCCGGCCCATGGAAAGTGTCTTTGGGAACTCGAGCTTCCCGAGCGGACACACGACAACGACATTCGCCATCGTAGCAATGGTCGCACTGCTCATACCCTCCGAATACAGGCTCCTAAAAGCAGGCCTTGTGCTCTGGGCGTGCCTTGTCGGCTTTTCCAGGATCTACCTCGGCGTCCACTATCCGCTCGACGTTCTCGGGGGGATGGGGCTTGGCGTGGGTATCTCTGGTGTTACTTACCTAGTGGCAGATCGGATGGGCTGGCTTCCCGAAGACCATCGACAGATCGAAAACGCTCGTACCGATGCTGTTTGAGCGCGTCCGGTGACATCTTGCACAACTGATCGAGGTGCATCTGGATTGCGGCACCAACGCTTTCTGCTGCGACGGCAGGATCTCGGTGGGCGCCACCACGAGGCTCGGGAATGATCTCATCTGCCAATCCCAGTTCCAAAGCAGATCGAGAGGTAAGCCTCAGAGCGTCCGCCGCTTCTGCTCCCCTCTCCGGCGCACGCCAGAGGATGGCGGCGCACCCTTCGGGCGGAATAACGCTGTAAATCGCGTGTTCCATCATCAGGACCTTGTTACCGATACCGATCCCAATAGCGCCCCCGCTTCCGCCTTCACCGATCACGACGGCGATGGTCGGGACCCGGAGTTCGAACATGGACAGCATGCTCGCCGCTATAGCCTCGCTGATGCCACGGCTTTCGCTTTCCACGCTGGGGTCTGCGGCCGGAGTATCGATAAAGGAGATTACGGGCAGATTGAACCGGTCGGCCATTTCGAACAGGCGGATAGCCTTCCGGTAGCCTTCGGGCCGACTCATGGCGAAATTCCGGTGAGTTCGTTCGCTGATAGTGCGGCCCTTTTGGTGTCCCACCACCATGACCCGCTGTCCATTGAAAAACGCCGGACCACCCAAAATAGCGTTGTCAGGCCCATGGCGCCGATCTCCCTGGAGTTCGATAAAGTCCCTGAACAGAGCATTGATATAATCCAGCGTGTAAGGGCGAGGCTCTGCCCGAGCCAAGAGAACTTCTTCCCAGGCAGACAGGTTGTGATATTTGGTGTCGAGATACCGATCGCGACGCTTCTCGAAGCCTTTGATTTTCTCAAGGAGTCGGTCTCGTTCGGTGCCGGTTGCTCGATTGGCGAGTTCCTGAAGTTTCCCCAGGGCCTCCTCCAGTTCGATGAGGGGCTTTTCCCACTCCTTCCATGTTTTGGGGGCTGTGCTCATTTGCCACCCCCCAGCAAGGCAACCAACGACTCAAGGGTGTCCCTGAGTTCCTTGCGAGGCACGATCCGGTCGATCATCCCATGTTTGAGCAAAAACTCCGAGGTCTGAAAATCGTCGGGAGCCTTCACGACCTGAGCTTGCTTACTAACCCGGGCACCTGCAAACCCGATCAATGCCCGCGGTTCGGCAAGGATGACATCCGCGATGCTGGCGTAGCTCGCAAGAACGCCCGCCATAGTCGGATCAGTGAAGACGGCAATGTAGGGTGTTCCAGCACTGCGACATCGTTCGACTGCTGCAGTCGTCTTTGCCATCTGCATTAAGCTCAACAGCCCTTCTTGCATGCGGGCTCCACCAGAAGCGCAGAAGATGATCGAGGGTATTCCTCGGTCTGCGCCGCGCTCCAAGGTGCGAGTGATCTTCTCTCCAGCGACCCGACCCATCGAGCCGCCCATGAATCCAAAGTCAGAGACCGCGATGCTGACCGGAAGTTTGCCGATGGTGGCCGTGCCGCACACAATCCCGTCTAGCCTGTCCGACTTGGCCACCGCGCCTGCCAACTTCTCGGAGTATTCTGGAAAGGATAGCGGGTCATCGGAAGCCAGGTCAGAGTCCAGTTCGACGAAGGAATCAACATCGAAGGTGATCGCAATTCTCTGCGCCGCAGAGAGGCGATGGTGGTGCGAGCAGTAGGGACAAACAGAGAGGTTGGCTTCGAACTCGCGTCGAAACAGCGTTTTCTTGCAACGTGCACACTGCAAAAAAGCATCGGAAAACGTTGGAGTTTTCGATTTTGCCCCAAGCCGCATGGATGGCAGAATACCTAACGGAGAAAAAACCGTAGAAACCCACAATGGACCGTAAAGATCGTCTGAGAATCATTGGAATCGAAACTGAGTTCGGTTGTCTGGTGATGGACGACAATCTGGGTCAGCCCGAGGACATCGTTGAGGCGATCAAAGACTACATTTTTCGTACGCGGAAACTGGGTCTTATGGACATCCACGCGCGCGATGAGGTTTTCGAGCCGGCACAATCTGGAGGGTTCCTGCTCAACGGTGGAAGGCTCTACATCGATGCTGTAGGTTCACATTTGGAGTACGCAACACCCGAATGCATCTCCCTAAAGGATCTTGTCGCAAGCGATCGGGCGGGCCAGCGCCTGATCGTTCAGGCTCTGAATGAACTAGGGTTGAGCGACGCCGTCAGCGTCTACAACAACTCGATTGACCATTTTGGAGGGCACACGTTCGGTTGTCATGAGAATTTCTTGGTTCCCATGGATGAGGACTTCTTCGCTGACACTGTCCAAATGCTGTTTCCGTTTCTCGTAACTCGGCAGATTTTCGCAGGAGTTGGCCGCGTGGGTGGCCACGTTCTTTCTTCGGAAGAATTTCGCCCCGACTATCAGCAAGTGGTCGAGAATCCCATCGACTACGTGTGGGTGAGTCATGTGTATGGGGTCTACCCCGATACCTCCGTGGCATACCAACTCTCACAACGTGCGGATCACATCTTGAAAGGCGTGGCGAGTCGTGTCCGCTTTAACCGAGCTTTGATCAACCCGAAATGGGAGCATTTCTACAGCGTCGGCCAGATGCAGCGACTCCACCTGCTCTTCGGAGAATCCAACCAAAACGAATATGCCTATGCTCTGAAGGCCGGGACCACTCGACTCGCGCTTTGGATGATCGAGGATCGCGTGATGCCGTCGAATCTGCGGCTCGAGAATCCCCTGTCGGCATTGCGGGAAATCAGCCGGGATCCGTCGCTTAAGGTTGGAGTGAGGCTTGCTGACGGGTCGTGCGCCACTGCTATTGAAATCCAGCGCCGCATTCTGGAAATCGCAGAGGGTTACCGCGGGTGCCATGAAGAAACGGACTGGGTTCTGGATCAATGGGCGGAAGTTCTTGATGGACTGCAACAGGATCCGAATTCCATGGCGGACAGAATCGACTGGGTCGCCAAATACCATATGGTGGATGCCTATCGCAAGGAAGAAGGTCTGGACTGGGGTGATGACGCCCTCCATTCGGTCGATTTGGAATATCACAACATTGATCCGGAGAAAAGCCTCTTTCATGCTCTCCAGCAGTCCGGTGAGACCAGGCGAGTGGTGTCAGATCTCGACGTCCTGGATGCCATGACCGATCCGCCTCAAAACACGCGAGCGCTTGGCAGAAGTCGGCTCATTCGAAAGATATTGGAACGTAAGAACCCCAGATTCTATGTGGTCGATTGGAATGCTGTCGCCTTGGATCGGTACAACATCATCGACTTGACCGATCCATTTGAAACCTATGCGGATGTCTCGCTCCCTGGGATTTAGGACTGAGCCATCGCGAGCTGAATGAGGTTGCGGGGAGGCAAGAACTTGACGTCTTCCTTGACGGTTTCAAGGATCTCAACCGGCGCACCTGGATTAGCCTCGAGGAACTTCCCGATGATTGACTCAACCAACGACTCCGGCGTGGAGGCTCCGCTGGTGACGCCCACGATGGGATAGTCGCGAACCCATTCCGGCCGGATTTCGTCTGGAGAGAGCACGAGAAACGCATCACAGCCAAGCGATTCGGCAACCTCTCGAAGTCTATTTGAGTTAGACGAAGTGCGAGAGCCCACCACAACCACGAGATCGCACAAATTGGCAAGTTCTCGAACCGCGCCTTGGCGATTGGTGGTTGCGTAGCAGATGTCTTCCTTTGCAGGGGTCTCCAAGTGCGGGAATCGGCGCTTGAGAACTTCCATCGTGGATTGGACTTCGTCGACGCTAAGAGTGGTCTGAGTCAACACGGCCAGCTTCTCATGGTGGGGAAGTTTAAGGCGTTCTGCATCGACAGGCGTTTCGACCAATACCATTCGGTCTGGCGCCTCGCCCATGGTTCCCTCGGCCTCCACGTGACCCTGGTGCCCTATGTAGATGAAGTGATAGTCTTTTGCGGCGAACCGTTTGGCCTCGTTGTGGACCTTGGTGACCAAGGGGCAGGTTGCATCGATAATGGTCAGCTGCCTTGCAGCAGACTTCTGCCTCACTTCGGGAGACACGCCGTGGGCGCTAAACACGACCGGTGAGTTGGGGGGAATCTCTTCGATGTTCTCGACGAAAATGACGCCTCTTTCTTCAAAGCTCTTCACAACCCACTCGTTGTGGACGATGGCATGCCGGACATAGAGCGGCGCACCGTGGATTTTGAGGGCGAGATCAACGACCTCGATCGCATACGCGACTCCGGCACAGAATCCTCTGGGGGCAGCGAGGAGAAGCTTGTCCACCAGCTTATTGTACCGGCTGAGGTTCACCAGACATGCAAAGGCGGGCGGGAGCCATGACTGGCTCCCGCCCGAATCTTGCAGCTTGAAGGGTAAGGTCTTACTTTCGTCGGCGTCGGCTGACGATAAGTCCACCCAATCCAAGTACAGCGAGTGTTGCTGGCTCTGGAACGGGTGCAGTCTGAATCGATTGGTTAACGACTGCGACAGCTGCGATGTCGAGATCGTTGGTGTCTGGGGCATTCAAGTCAAAGCTCTTCAGGACCCGAATGCATTTAACTTGGGATGAAAGCGAGATATTTCCGCTGAACACTGTTCCCGAGTTAACATCGAACGAGTGGCTGATGCTTCCGAGCAGACCCAGAGTCTGACCCGTGTTGCAATCCAACTCCCACACCTTCTCCGTGAAGTTCACTGTTCCGCTGCCCAAGACGGGTGCGCCGAGTGATACCAACACTCCAACCGAGACCACACTGACTCCAGCGTCGGCATCGTATTGGATGCTGAGGTTGCCGGATCGGAGAGTCGAGGCATCTCCGACGATCGCATTGGGAGTGAAGAAGCTGATGGAGTTGCCACCAAACGACTGACTCGCGCCATCCGAGAGTGGCGACGAAGTATAGACAAAATTGCTGAACGTAACTGCGTGCGCTGCGCCGACAGCCGCTACAAGAGCAGCCAAGGCGATAACCTTAGTCCGTACCATTTTTTTCTCCTTTTCAGTGCTGCAAGATGCAACAAAACTAAACGATTGTAGTCTACATCAAAAAGTCAGTACAAAGGCCAGTATTTATATCTGGTTTTTGCTATTTGATATGGACGTAAAGAATTGTGATTTGGATGTAAAAAAGGCCTCATTCTTACACAGAACAAGGCCTTTCACCAGCTTTGAGAAGATTTACTTTCGTCGCTTACGTGCGATGAAAGCCAAACCAGCGCCAAGTGCAGCGATGGTAGCAGGCTCCGGAACAGTCTTGACAGACTGGTTCACGATTGCGACTGCTGCCAAGTCTACGGCTGTGGTATCCGGTGCGAGCAAAGTGAACGCCTTCTTCACGCGAATGTTATTCACGCTCTTGGACAGATTGATCTGGCCGCTGAACACGCTCGAAGTGGAGGCATCGAACAGATGGGTCAAGGAACCGATCGGACCACCGACCTCGTTTCCGCCGCCATCCAATTCAAAAACCATT
Source organism: Armatimonadota bacterium (assembly GCA_018268255.1). GTDB lineage: Bacteria > Armatimonadota > Fimbriimonadia > Fimbriimonadales > Fimbriimonadaceae > UBA2391. The sequence goes on from JAFDWX010000004.1 coordinate 14,054, forward strand.
TCTGTAAAGGCAACTCGGCCTGAACCAAGGCAAAGCGTTCCAAGGTTCACGAAAGCCGTGACAGCGTAGGCTGCGTTGGGGCTTGCGTAATCGTATTGGATATTAACATTGCCTGCTCGTAGGGCAAGGGAATCACCTACGATGGCGTTGGGGAGGCTGAAGCTGATCGAGTTCGCGATCGTTGTGTAGCTCGAGCCATTGGAAAGTGGTGGCGAAGCAATGGTGACATTGCTAAAGCCGATCGCTTGCGAGGCAGCGACGCTACCTACAAACGCAACTAGTGCTGCAAGTTTCTTCATATTCGATCTCTCCTCTAACGGCCTGGTGATAAAACACCAATATTGGACTGCCGTTATTGTATCTTGCAGCGGAGCTAAATCCCACAGTATGTTTACTGGGTTTTGACAAGTTCGTCAAGTATGAAGAAGCCCCTACCAGGAGTGCTGTGTGCTCCTGGCAAGGGCAAATGTTGTATATTTTGCGCTTACTTGTTGCGGCGTCGAAGGGCAGCCACTGCGCCAAGTGCCAATACTGACAGAGTTGCTGGCTCTGGCACGGTGCTCACGACAGATTGGTTGATTACCGCGACCGAAGCATAGTCAAACTGATTGGCCACGTCTGGTGCTGCGAGCGTGAACGACTTCTTGACTCGGATGTTCTGAACTTGCTTGGAAAGACTGATCCATGCGGAGTAGAACGGCTGGTTCGTCACGTCGATCGTGTGGGTGAGGGTGCCGATCGGGCCGCCAACCTCGTTACCCATCGAGTCGAGTTCGAAAACGAGCTCAGTAAACGCGACTGCGCCGGAACCTGCGACAGGGGCGCTAACGTTGGCCCAAACCTTGTCCACCTTGAGACCAGAACCTGCATCCGCATCGTATTGCATACCTGCAGTACCCGCTGCTGCCATGCCATCTCCAACGATTGCGTTGGGAGTCATAAAGCTGATTGAATTGCCGAGCGTGGTGTAAGAGCTGCCAGCCATCAGGCTGCCGCTACCAAGAACCACGTTCGAAAAAGTGACCGCGTGAGCGTTGAGGGCCGCGGCGCCCAAGACAGCAATTGCGCTAAGAGTGCGAATATTCATTTTTTCCTCTCCGAATCAAAAAACAAGAACAACGTTGGTTGCCCAGATCATAGTATACGAAAGTGTGCTCAATTTTACCTGGCAACTATACGTGGTTTTTTGATTTCATGTCACATTTTCGGCGTAGCTGTGACCGTGCGGTAGAGAATTAAGTGAATATTTTCCGAATTACAGGGATTGGTACTTCCTCAAGACGTCCCTCGACCAAGCCGGCCAAGTTCACTGGACCAATTTGAAACCGAATGAGGCGGAGAGTAGGAAAACCGATGGCGGCGGTCATACGGCGAACCTGTCGATTGCGCCCTTCCCGAATCGAGATCTCCAACCACGTGTCACGAATGTTCTTTCTCGTCCGCAGAGGCACGGTTCTGTCTGGTACCGAGGGCTGATCCACGATTCTAGCAAGGGCTGGAAGCGTCGAGCGGTCATTCAGCTGCAGTCCCTGACGGAGTGGCTCCAGATCGGCCTCGGTGGGCTCGCCTTCCACCAGGACCCAATATTTCTTGGTCAGTTTGTGTTTTGGGCTCGCGAGGCGATCTTGCAGGAAACCGTCGTCGGTTAGGAGGAGCAGACCCTCGCTGTCAAAATCCAGTCGTCCAGCGGGATAGATGTTGGGAATCGGAACGAAGTCGGCCAGAGTTGGGCGACCGTGCGCGTCAGAAAACTGTGACAAAACTCCGAACGGTTTCCAAAAGCGAATGAGCATGGTTAACCATCACCGCATCCAAAAAGAGCGCGCGGAATATCTCCGAGCGCCCTTTCTCAGACCTATGAACTTTGGATCAACCGCCGACTTTGCCGTCGCCGTCCAAATCCTTGTGGGTGACGTTCTCCGCCACTTCCACAGCCTTGTCCTTAGCCGTTTCCAGCATGTCTTTCGCTTTATCCAAAAGTCCTCCGCCGTGCTCCTTGCCAGATTCGACGGCGTCGCCAGCCTTTTCTTGGGCTCCCTCAGCCAGATCCTTTGCCTTGTCGACAGCATCGCCTGCAACGTCCTGTACTTTTTCCATGGCGTCTTTCGCCATTTCCTTCGCTTTATCAAACATGCTCATACAATTTGTCTCCACTGCCGGTCATGCCAGCAGTACGATCAGTATAGATGACAAAAAGTGATCGTTCGTTCCCACCAGTTCGCAAGTTTTGCGCCCTAGTCTGCGAACGGCCAGGTCGGCAAAGTCCTGCTCAGAGCCTTGTCGGATCGATAGCCCAACTCGTACTCCGCCTGCATCAGCGTATGGATTTCGTGAGTTCCTTCATAAATCATCGCACCGCGGGAATTTCTGAAATAGCGCTCGACCGGGAATTCATCGCAATACCCATATGCGCCATGAATTTCGATCGCCTTGTTGGCAGCATCGAACGCTGCTTCACAATTCACCCACTTAGCCATGCTGACTTCTCGGGTGTGTCTTAACCCCTGGTTCTTCATCCAGCCCACCTGGTAGTAGAGAAGGCGTCCGATGTCTCGGCCTCGCACCATACTTGCAATCATTTGCTGCACGAGCTGCTTCTTACCAATAGCCTCGCCCTGAACCGTTCGCTCATTCGCATACTTGTTGCAAGCGTCCAAGCAGGCAGTGACGATGCCCACCGCACCCGAGGCAACGGTATACCGACCGTGATCAAGAGCACTCATTGCAATCTTAAAGCCATCGCCCTCTTCGCCGAGCATGCAGTCTTTGGATAGCCGCAGGTTTTCCATCGTGATCTCGCCCGTGTTTCCGGCTCGAACTCCGAGCTTGCCTTTGATCGGCCGGCTTGAGAACCCTGGCAGATTTCGATCCACGATAAATGCTGCATAGGGTGCTTTCGCACTCGTTTGGGCGAGGCGTGCGATCACCAAGAACTGATCTGCAAAGTCAGCCAGGCTGATCCAAATCTTCGATCCGTTGAGCACATAGCCATCGCCATCTCGGGTGGCTGTGGTCTTTAGGCTGCTCGCGTCAGAACCCGCATTGGGTTCGGTTAAGCCAAAGCCCGCGATTTTCTTTCCAGTGGCAAGGTCCGGCAGCCAACGTTCGTGCTGCTCAGGCGTCCCCCACTGCATCAGCGTCATGCTATGCAACCCGACATGAACGCTCATGGCGACTCGAGCGGTCGAATCAGCTCGTTCCAACTCCTCGCAAACCATGCCCATGCTGATGTAGTCTGCGCCCATGCCCCCAAATTTCTGGGGGATACATACACCCAACAATCCGGCTTCTCCCATTTTCTTCAGAATCACGGGGTCTGATTCATGGGCTCGATCTCGCTCCGCTAGGCCATTGAGGACCTCGTTCTGGCCGAACTTGTAGGCGGCTTCGCGGATGAGTTGTTGTTCTTGCGTCAGGGCAAAATCCATAACTTTAGTTTACCGGTGGCAGTATATGAACGTTTGTCCACGTATAATCGGGTAGATGGCCTCGCCGGATGCACTCGATATGTTTTTTGAGTCGCGTGGGTGGGTCCCCTTCCAATTTCAGAGGGACTGCTGGGACGCCATCGCCCGGGGCGAATCCGGGTTGCTCCACTCAGCTACGGGAACAGGTAAGACCCTTGCCGTATGGCTCGGGATTCTCGGACGCTTTGCAGGGAGGCCGATCGCTCCCGGGCTCAAGGTGCTGTGGATCACCCCGTTGCGAGCCCTTGCTCACGATACGCGGGCAGCGCTGGAGAAGGGATGCGAAGGTCTGGGATTGCCCTGGACCGTCGAGATTCGAACCGGAGATACGGGCTCTTCTGAGAAGCGCCGCCAGCGGATCGCTCCTCCAGATGTGCTGGTCACCACGCCAGAGAGTCTAGCAGTCATGCTTTCCAACGCGGACCACAAGGGGGTGCTTTCGAACCTGGAAGCTGTGGTAGTGGACGAATGGCATGAGTTGCTCTCCACCAAGAGAGGTGTGCTCAACGAACTATGCATGTCTCGAGTCCGCGCGCTATGTCCGAGTTTGATGACCTGGGGCATTTCGGCGACATTGGGCAATTTGGACACTGCGCGTGATGTGCTCCTGGGTGTTGGGCGAACAGGTCCAATCATTCGTGGCAAGAGCGATAAGGAAACAGTGATCGATTCGCTGCTTCCCGAAAGCGTGGATCGCTTTCCCTGGGCTGGACATCTGGGGCTGAACTTGCTACCCATGGTGCTGGATGCGATCGAGGAAACCGGGACAACCCTGGTATTCACGAACGTTCGCAGTTCCACGGAACTCTGGCACCAGGCGATACTTGCTGCTCGGCCAGATTGGGAAGGAACGGTGGCCATTCACCACGGCTCGTTGGAACGAGAGATCCGGGATGACGTGGAAATCGGACTCAAAACCGGCCAACTGCGTGCTGTCGTCTGCACGTCGAGCCTCGATCTCGGAGTCGATTTCTCCCCTGTTGATCGAATCATCCAAGTTGGCTCTCCCAAAGGCGTCGCTCGGCTTTTGCAGCGGGCGGGAAGAAGCGGCCACGCTCCCGGTCAAGTCAGCCGTGTTTCCTGCGTACCCTCGCATGCGCTGGAACTGGTGGATATTGCCAGCGCTCGGTTTGGAGCCGATCACGAGATGATCGAAGGGAGGGAGCCGCTTGAACGACCTTTGGACGTCCTCTGCCAACATCTGGTGACCTTGGCGACCGGTGGCGGTTTTCTGCCGGATGAAATCCTTCCCGAAATTCGTACCGCCTACGCTTATCGAGACCTGGAATTAAGCGAGTGGGATTGGGCCTTGGCCTTTATCACGCAGGGAGGAACAGCGCTCGGGGCATACCCGCAATTCAAACGCGTTGGTGTTCTGAGCGATGGAACACATATCATAAAGGACCGAATGATGGCAACTCGCCATCGGCTCAATATTGGCACGATCACCAGCGAAGCCAGCATGTCCGTCCGAATGCAAGGCGGAGGCAACCTGGGCACCGTCGAAGAAGGATTTGTAGCTCGATTGAGACCTGGAGACACATTCCTGTTTTCGGGGAAACTGCTCGAATTCATCCGCGCGAAGGAACTGGTCTGCTACGTCAAAAAGGCAACCAAGAATCGAGGGACGGTTCCCAGGTGGGCTGGAGGTCGAATGCCGCTCTCGAATGAACTTGCACAAGCGATTCGTGTTTTGCTGGATGAGGCTGTGGACGGTGTTCTGGACGGCCCCGAAATGCAAATCATGGCTCCGCTTTTGGACCTTCAGCACCGGTGGTCGGCGGTTCCTCGAAAGGATGAGTTCCTCGTGGAACAAGTCCAGAGTTCGGAAGGATTTCACCTCTTCTTCTATCCCATCGAAGGCCGACTCGTGCATCAGGGACTGGCTGCGCTCTGGGCCTATCGCCTTTCAAAAGAGACCCCCATCACGTTCACCATGGCTGCCAATGACTACGGGCTAGAACTCTTCAGCGATTTGCCAGTGGAACTCGACGGCGATCGGATGGCGCGGCTTCTGAGCTCGCATCAACTTTACGACGATATCCTCAGCAGTTTGAACGCAACCGAATTAGGACGTCGCCAGTTCCGGGAGATTGCCCGCATCGCGGGATTGGTTTACCAGAGCTACCCTGGAGAAAAACGTACTTCCAAACAGCTTCAAACTTCAAGCAGTCTCATCCACGATGTATTTGTGAACTTTGATCCTGAAAACTTGTTGCTTCAACAAAGCAGGAGGGAAGTGCTGGAGAGGCAATTAGAGTCGAACCGACTCAGCAAGACCCTTCATCGGCTACGAGAAAGCACGTGCAAAATCACACAGCCTCCCAGGCCCACACCGTTCGCATTCCCGATACTGGTGGACCGGCTGAGAGAGTCGGTTTCAAGCGAGAGCGCTTCGGATCGCATCGAAAGAATGGCCAAGAGTTTGGAATTACTCGCGGACGTCACCGGTACAGTAGCAGGGAAGAGCTAGTCTGGGATGAGCGAATTGACGATTGAATTTGGCGGCGAAGAATTGACACTTATGCCCAGCGGAGGTTGCTTTTGGGCTGCGAAAGGCACTCTGTTTGTCGCCGATCTCCATTTGGGTAAGTCTCAGTCGTTCCGCGCACGAGGACTTGCAGTACCGACGGGATCCTCGGCCGCCACGCTTAAGAAGTTGTACGTTGATTTGAACTCCACGGGGGCGAAAACAGTGGTCATTCTCGGTGATCTCTTCCATCATCGTGACTCTCACTGCGAAGCGCTCCTGGCGCAAGTCTTGGAATGGCGCTCTCGGTGCTCGAATCCTAACTGCCTTCTAGTCGAGGGGAATCACGACCTGTGGGCGGGCGTCCCTAACGAATACGGATTCACGCTTATTCAACAGGACCACTTCGAGCCATGGGCAGTGTTTCACGAGCCGGATTTCTTGGATGATAGGCTGGCTTTGGCAGGTCACATTCACCCCGGAGTGAAAATCGCTCTGGATTCCCGCACGGCCATAAAAGCGAAGGCGTTCTGGAGAACATCCAACCGCCTGGTCCTCCCTTCATACGGTCAGTTCACCGGAAGTTCAACGATCGAACCCAAACCGGATCACGGAATCTATCCCATTATTGAAGATAGAGTCATTCGCATCTCCCACGCATTGCTTGCCAAAGAGATTCCACCTTTCGGTAGATCGCGACGATTCGCCGCTTCAGAGCTGTGAGCGTTGCAATAATCTAAAATTAGTCATAATATTTATTATCAGAAACATAGATGTCCTGGTGACATCGCTTCTTCGCACCCCCGTTTCGGTCCACACACAAAGGTTTCCAAAATGGACACAAAGGGCTCCGATGTTTCCTCATGTGAATTGTTTGTTCTGTCGAGCTGTGTCGCCATAAGCCAATCGACGCGACACCAATCTAGTTCGATACAGTGTTTTGGCGTGCGATGTAGGCGCCTAACTCGATGCTCTGGCTCCGAAGCGCGGTACGTCTGGAATCTCCTGCGCACTTCCTGGCAATAGTAAGCCTGAGAGTGCTCCGTATCCAAGCCACATTCTTAACGACCACTTCATTCACCCAATTTGGATCGACAACGCTCCTGCTGCCCTGTACGTACTCCACGCAAATGCGAAAAAGACATAATACATATGGAGGAACGGGACAACTGGCTTGAACCAATTGCCCCATCTTAACTAGGAGAAGAGACTACCTGCTGATTTAGCTGGCTCTACGTTCCAACTGGTCGGATGCGCGATCGCACACGCCGATGAGTTCATCAATGAAGTCTCCGAACTCCTCGCCTCGCTTGGATTTTGAGAGTGCGTACATGACAGCTCCGGTGCCAAGCAGAATCAACCCGGCCATTACCGGGAGTTTCCATTTGCGACCGTGGCCCGCTTCTTGAGAACAATCATCCATGGCGTATTCGTACATCAGTGCATCCCTGAGAGTTGGACGACTTTTCAGCCCAACTTGTTAATATAGTCGGCGGAAATACCACGATTCGTTAAGGAAGTTTTGCATTCATAATGAGGAAATCCATGGCCCGAAAGCCGACCCTCAGCCCAACCAAAATCACCACGTATTTAGCTTGTCCAACCAAATACCATTGGACTTACGTCGATAGCCGTGGCCGCTATTTCTTGCGGAGTAAGAGCTACTACAGCTTCGGCTCGACCCTTCATTCAGTCCTCCAGCGTTTCCATGACCAAAATGATAGTGGCGTGGAGACCGTGGCGCAGGCGGTGGCGAGCGTCGAGGAATCTTGGATCGAGGCTGGGTATAGCAGCGCCCAGGAAGCCGAAGAGGCTCTTGGAGAGGGCAAGGAGATCATCGCCACGTATGTAGGCCGATATCTCGAAGAGCCAAGCGAAGGAGTGCCGATTCTGGTTGAGAAACTTCTCCGCTTCGACTTGGGCGATTTTGCTTTGATTGGACGCGTGGATCGCGTGGATGAACATCCGGACGGATCACTGGAAATCATCGACTATAAGTCCGGCCGGTCAGATGTGAGTGCCACCGACGTCGCCAATGACCTCGCGATGGCGTGCTATCAACTCCTCCTCAAGCGGATGTACCCGGATCGACAGGTGCGAGCAACCATCATCGCGATTCGTACCGGAAATCAAGCTTCAGCATCCCTGCCTGTGGCAGCTCTCGACGAATTTGAGCAGGACATCAGGGTGCTTGGACAGGAGATTCTGAATCGCAATTGGGAAGACCACGTCGCCGTAGCGAAGAGCTTATGCAATGGATGCGACTTCCTGGCGCTCTGCCGGCGCGGAGGTCTTATCCTCCCGGAAGACGATCCGGAATCCAATGTGGTGTTTGAGTAATCAGATCGAGAGCTTCCGATTTCACATCCGCCAGAGGAACCTTATTCAACGACTCCCGAAACTCGTCCAGCGACGTTTGTCGCCCCATCAGAACAGAAAGCATCTCCCAGATGGTGCGCGATCGGATGCTCCCGTCCAAAGAGTCGTCTGGACCAAGAAAGAAGAGGCCGTAGGAACTCTTCCCTTCTATTGAGGCTGTCACCTTAGCCCGCAGACTCAATAGGTCTTGGTCTGTTAAGTTTTCCAGCTGCAACTTGATTTCATTGATCGCTGGAGACCATCCCGATTGCCGATCAGGAGCACTTAATGCTGCAATTCTGGGTTCCCAGCCGGTCAAGCTGGGCCAAGCGAACGCCATGCTTTGATAGCAGAGTCTTTCCTGCTCGCGAGCGATCTGAAACAGCGAGGAACTCTTCCCTACACCCAACTTGGCCAAAGCCAGAGCCAATGCGGCCATTCGGTCGGGCGTACTCGGGACTGGTTTCCCTGTCAGAGACCAGACCGCAAACCCACCTCGAGTTGCATCGACCAGGGGCACATCGGCCTTACTTTGGTCGGCGGGACGCGATTCCTTGGGTGCCCAGTACGCAAATGCATCCTCGATTGCTTGCCCGGCTGATCCAGCGGGATAGTTCCCGGACACCAGGAACTGGAGACGTGACCGGACGAATCGCTCGTCATACAACCTCTTGACTCGTGCCACGCTGACCGACGTCCAATTTTTGCGAATGGGGTAGACGCCAAGATCGAAGGTTGAGGGAGTTTGGGATTTCGCAGCCTCAATCAGGCTGCTGACCTGGTCGTCAAAGAGATTTGGCACCTTGATCATCTCGGAGATAACGTCGATCGCGACGTTCATTCCCTCTTTTCCGCCGGGTGCTTGGACCGTCAGAATCAGCCAACGGCCGCACACGGTCACGGTTGGCGCAACTCCATCCTGCCCCCCATACGACTGAATTTCCTCTCGGGTGTAGTTCCGCGTTCCCTGCATCAAGGACTTGCCCAGGATCGGCAACGAAAGCTGATCTTCTGGCCCAAGATCCGGCATTTTGAGTGCAGCGCAAACCACCACCGATTTGGACCCCGGATCGCGAGACTCAGCAACAGGAAGAGGGGTTGCCGAGGGCTGTAAGGTCGCGAGCAAAAGTGCGTGGATCATCTCACCACCTTGCCGACGCCGACGTCCAAGGCTTTGCGCAGTTCAGATTCGACCGAACCGGCTGAAATAGCGTCAACTTGAGCAACTAGTGCGTCGGGTTTGATGTCGGACCCTTCGGCGAGCAGTGGACCCCAAACCATGACAAGTCCGCTGGGGCTGGAGATGACTCTTCTTACCCAAGCGCGCGCAAGCCGCAATCCAGTATCCGCCGTGGTTTCAGCAGAAGTTTCCAGATCTTTGGTGACCCTCGACCACTGCTGGTAACTCGGCAGAGTCACGGACAACGCGGAAACTTGAGAGCTGGGGGTGAATGAAATCTGAACATCCGGCTCAACAGACTTCAATCCGAGTGCACACGCGAGCGCTCGCGCTGCCGTAGGTGAGTCGAGGCTGGGAACACTCCAAGCCCAAAAGGGTCCAGAAGGTCCCCTTTCTGCTGGGGGAAGTTCAGGGCCAGCCGGTGGTGCGGCGACAGACTCCGAAACCGCCGCATCCAAGGGCCGCAAGGCCTCCAGCATGTCAGCAGAAGTACCGGGGCCAGCGGCGCAGATGGCAACATGGGTTCCGGTGATCAAGTGCGACCACAAGTCGCTCAGGTTCTGGGCGGTTGCCATGTCGAGCCAAGCGGGTTGGCCAAATGGATGTGGAAAGGAGCATGCGGCGTTCCAAGCGTCAATCGCCGGTTGTCGATCGAATTTAACTTGAAACCATTCCTGCCGGAGAGTCAGCTTTTCTTTTGACACCATCTCCTCCGTGATGGCGAAAGGCTTCAACAGAGTTTGGATAGCCTCAACGGCGAGCTTAAAATCACTCCCAGACCCTTTGACCTCAAATCGGATGGAAGTCGCCGTGGTCGAGGCCGTAAGACTCATCCCTTTGGATTCTAGCCGCTCATCCAGAGCAGGATCGGCATGGCTTGCGATGAGATGCTCCAAGAAATGGGGCCAGCCTGCTCGCCGAACGCTTTCGGGAACATCTTTGAGCGACAAAAATAGCCCGACCGATACGGTTTGAGCCTCGGGCATGCTTTGCACTCCCGCACGAATCCCGCTGGGGAATGTCTCCGTGAGTCGGGGAGCGGAGGACACCTGGCCCACAGCAAAGACTGCCGCCATTAGGGCAAGACTAGTGGAAGTAGCTCGCACCATTGATGTCGATGACGTTACCACTGAGGTAGGCAGCGCCATCCGACAGCAAGAACGCTGCCACACTGGCGCAGTCTTCGGGCTTAGCCATTCGGCCAAGCGGAATATCTTTCAAAATAGATTCGAGTTTGGTCTCCATTCCTTCTCGAGCCATGGCGGTCTCCACCCATCCCGGCGCAATCCCGAAGAGCTGAATGTTTCGTGGTGCTAGTTCGACTGCCAAGGATCGAGTGAGGTTGATCAGCGCTCCTTTGGATGCAGCATAGAGAGCGGCTCCACCTTCTCCTTTGAACCCAACTCGGGAAGCAACATTAAGGATCTTGCCTCCGCCGTTGACATCAAAATGCTGGGCCGCATACCGCATGATACGCATGGGAGACTCGAAGTTCACGGAAAACGTTCGCCGGAAGGTTGCCTCAAACTCTGCCTCACCCGATTTCACATAGCTCATGGGCATATAAACTCCCGCGTTGTTCACCACCGCATTCAGCGGGCCGTCCCTCAGCGCCTTATCGATGAGCTCTTTCGCAGATTCAGCCAGGTTCAAATCAGCCTGGTACCGACCTGATGCACGAGGTCCCATATCACTTTCGGTATGGCGAGCTTCCGCCTCGTCGTTTACATAGTGAATCGCGACATCCCAACCATCGAGTGCGAGACGCATCGCAATCGCGCGTCCGATGCCGCGCGACCCTCCCGTGACCAAAACTCTGCGTGTTGCCATACAGCCTTAACTTTGGCATGAAATATCAGGTCTTGTGGTTCGGAATCAATCTAGATCGGGCTCTGGAGGTGCGACATCGACGACCAAGGTCACGGGGCCATCGTTTTCAAGTTGAACTTGCATGTCCGCCCCAAACTCTCCCGTGGAAACTCGGGCACCCAAGGCACCCAAGGCCGAAACAAATCTCTGGTAAAGTTCCGTCCCTCGGTCGTATCCCGCTGCGTTGGTGAAACTAGGTCTCCGACTCTTCGCAGCGTCGCCATAAACCGTGAAGTTCGATATCACCAGGATGTTCGGTTCACGTGTGACAAACTCGATCTGGCTCAGCGACAAGTTCATCTTGCCATCTCCATCGTTGAAGATCCGCATTCCATAAATCCTGTCCGCAAGCTTAGCTGCCTCAATGTCTCGGTCGTCCTTATGGGCGGACACCAGCACCAGAAGGCCAGGCCCGCATTCGCCAATGACGGCGCCATCGACCAAAACCTTCGCCCATGAAACCCGTTGGACGACGGCTTTCACCGGGTGGACCCCGATCCGCTCAAGGTTCGCAGAATGCTGATGACGTCGCTAAAGTTGCTGATCTTGGTCATCACCAAGTTGAGTTGGGCGATATCCAAGACATCCACGGTCACTTCGATCAATGCTGTTTGATTCGGCAATGTGCGGACGTTGGCAGCCGAAATGTTGATCTTGGTCTCGCCGAAGATTGCAGAAATATCCATCAAAAGCCCCTGTCTGTTGACCGTTTCGATCTTCAAGCTGGCGCTGTAATTGCTCCCATCCGGAGGCCACTGGAGAGCCATCATGCGCTCCGGCTCGGAGGACTGCATCTGGACTGCGTTGGGGCAAATTCGGCGGTGGATGACCATCCCACGGCCGCGGGAGACGTATCCGATGACATCTTCACCGGGAACCGGCTCGCAACACCGCCCACGCTTGACGGCGATCCCGTCGACGCCATCCGCCGAGAGAATGAGTCGGCCCTGCTTACTTGGGGTGACTTGAAAGACTTCTTTTTGCGGCTGTGCATGGCTCGGATCGAGCCCCCGCAGCTTGTTGATGACGTTTTGGACCGAAAGCAGCCCCTCGCCAACCTTGGCCAGCAGATCTTGACCTGATTCCAAATCGGAATACGTTGCCGCTAGCTTTTCTAGGTGATCCTCGCCCAGGAACTCTCGCGGTTCCAAACCGGCTGCTTTGAGTTCGCGCTCCAAAGCGTCTTTCCCGCGAGTGGCATTTTCCGAACGATTCTTCTTACGGAAGTGATGGCGAAGTTTGCTCCTTGCGTGGGCACTCTTGACGAATTCCAGCCAGTCTAGGCTCGGCAAGGCGTTCGAGCGCGTGATGATTTCCACCACATCGCCGTTCTGCAACTCGGTGCTGAGTTGGGCCATCTGACCGTTCACCTTGGAGCCAACCAAGGTCATCCCGAGGTCTGAGTGAACACGAAACGCAAAATCAACCGGAGTCGAGCCTGCTGGGAGATCCAGAACGTCGCCCTTCGGCGTGAAAACGAAGACTTGCTCGCTGAACAAGTCCGTGCTGATACTGCGGAGGAAATCGCTTGAGGTTCTGTGATCTGTCGACCAGTCAAAAAGTTGCTGCCTGAGAGATGTGATCTGGTTATCAGGTCCCGGCTTTGCGGCGCCCTCCTTATATGCCCAATGCGCAGCGACGCCGAACTCAGCCACTCGATGCATTTCGTGGGTTCGAATCTGAACTTCCAGGGGGTCTCCGTGGGGTCCGATCACCTTGGTATGCAGGGATTGATAGCCGTTCGGCTTCGGCTTGGCGATATAGTCGGCAAAGAGCGACGGAATGGGCACCCAGAGATCGTGAACGACGCCTAGGGCCACGTAGCAGTCGCTCGACCGATTCACGATGACCCGAAGCGCGATGAGGTCCAGGATTTCCTCAAATTTGAAACCGTGCTTCACGATTTTGTTGAAGATGCTGTAATAGTGTTTGGGTCGGCCGTGCACCTCCACACCCATGACGCCTCGCTCCTCCAGCGCCTCTTTCATGATCACGATAGCTTCCCGGAGCTCAGCCTCTCGCACTTCCCGCTTCTTGCTGACGAGCTCCGAGATTTCCTGAAACTCCTTTGGATGCAGGTGCTTAAAGGCTAGGTCTTCGAGCTGCCACTTCATCTGCCAGATTCCCATGCGGGCGGCAAGAGGTGCATAAATGTCTTGAGTCTCGCTTGCGATCCTGATTCGTTTTTCAGGCGGAAGGCTCTCCAGAGTTCTCATGTTGTGAAGCCGGTCCGCAAGCTTTATGACCATGACGCGGACGTCTTTGGCCATCGCAAGGAGCATCTTTCGTAGGGTCTCGGCAGCTTGGGCGGACTTTGCCGCCGCGCGTTGGCGATCTGTCAGGACTTCCTGCTGCTTGAAGCGGAGTTTCGTGACTCCCTCCACAAGTTCGTACACGGTGCGGCCAAACTTGGCTTCGATCAACTCTGGCTTGACCATCGGGCAGTCTTCCAGGACATCGTGGAGCAACCCGGCACAGATGGTGTCCTCATCCATCCGAAGATCGGCAAGAATCAGGGCCACCGCCAGCGGGTGCATGATATACGGCTCACCCGACTGCCTGGCTTGGCCCGAGTGGGCTTCCTCTGCAAGGAAAAAGGCGTATCGAATTCGGCGTAAGTTGGCAGACGGATTTTGCTCCCGAATGATGTTCAGGAGATGGAGCAAACCTTCCGGTTCTTCCCAAGTATGGGGAATTTCATACAGAGCCGCCGTTGTCATTCCAATGAAGCTTCTTAACTTCTCATCTTATTCCACTTCTGGCGGTGCTCGTCGGTTCCGTGCAGGTAGAGGCTAACTTCGTGGTGCAAGCAACCTTTCGATGTCCAGAAGCTGTTCGGGAGTATCGATACCGGGCGCGGGCTCCGATTCGGTCCATTCAACCCGGATAGGGACGCCTCGATCGAGAAATCTCAGCTGTTCGAGCCCTTCGGTCGCTTCCAAATCCGATTCTCCCCACGAAGCGAATTCTCGGAGGAGTCGGGGCCGATACCCGTAGATTCCCACGTGCCGCTTGAGAACGACCCTTCTCGGATTCCGGGCGAACGGAATACTGTGCCTGCTGAAATAGAGCGCATTTCCCTGTAGATTGGTGACGACCTTGACTACTGCTGGGTTGTCTTCGTCTTCGGGGCGACAAGGGCAGGCGATGGTGGTCATCTGAACCGCGGGATCATCCAACAATGGCTGGAGGCACTTTTGAATGGTTGATGGCTCTATCAGCGGCTCGTCGCCTTGGACGTTGATGAAAATGTCTGCCTCGACTCGTCCGACCAGTTCAGCCAGGCGGTCTGTCCCGCTGGGATGATCTTTCCTCGTTGACTCGACTCGGGCTCCAAAATCCGTCGCGGCTGTTCGAATCTCATCATCTGGAGTAGCGATAACCACAGATTCCACATTTGGGACCCGAAGCGCTGCTTGCCAAACCCATTCGATCATCGGCTTTCCGCGCAGAAGTTTGAGTGGCTTTCCGGGAAACCGCGTACTCGCCATGCGGGCTGGAATGATGATGGCTGCCTTCATTTCTTGGCCTTGGCCGATTGAGAGAGGACCTGTTCGGCACGACTAGCGTCCTTCTCAGCATCACCCTCCGACATCCTAAGCGCATCCATCACTTCGTAGTGCCCGATCGCAGCGGCAACACCTTGCGTTCCCTTTGGCCCTTTGGACGTACAGATCATCAATCGAGACGATCCTCTCGCCCAGAACCAATAGTGGCAGTTCTCGGTGATCACCACATCTCGCGTTGACCCGTACACGCGTTCATGGTCGGCAACGAGACCATTAACATAGGATTCCTGAACGCCTTCCTTGGTCCAGAGTGCCAGCACGACGCGTCCGCCTTGGGTCGTGATGAGCGAAAGCGATTCCTTTGGACCCTCCCAACCCTTGGCCTTGAGGTTTCCTCCTTCGACGGGAGGCTCTTGCTCGAACGCAAGCGCCCGCTTCGGCTTGGTGATGACCCCGAGAGCATCCTGCTCCAGTTCACCCAGCCTGATGCGCTGCTCGCCTACCACGAGAGCCAGTGAATCGGGATCTGGATCCGGAAGGGCTCCCAGCGAAACAGTCGGTTTTTCTGCAGAAGCGGTTGCGAGTTGCGGAGTCGGTGCCGAGCTCGTTCCAGAGACATCAGCGTTACCGGAAGAACCGCATCCGGCGAATACGAGAACGAGACTACTGCACGCCCAAAATGCGATAGCGCTGCTTGCCAGCCGGGGCATCCACTTCAATTTCTTCACCTTCTGCGCGACCTAGGAGTCCACCACCCAGCGGCGAAGTGATCGAGATCAGATCGTTCGCTGGATCAGCTTCAAAACTACCAACAAGGGTGATGTCCAACTGGTCACCATATTCGAGATCCTGCAACTGGATCTTGGAACCCAAGTGAGCCACGCTGTGGGCGTTATCCGGACGCTCGACGATCTTGGCGATCTGCAGCACCTTTTCAAGATCAGCGATTCGTCCGTCCAGCCGAGTTTGATTCAGCTTAGCCTCATGATAGGCGGCATTTTCGCGCAAATCTCCGTGAGATTTTGCCTCTCGGATTGCATCAGCGATGCGCATGCGCGTGGGACCTCGAAGCTCCTCCAGCTCGGCCTGAAGCTTGTCGAATCCTGCTTTTGTCAAAAGAATCTCGTTGGCCATGGAGAGGCATAATTGTAGCACAGCTCCATGTCCACACTCCCCATTGCCGTGGTAATTGTAAGCTACAACACGAGAGAACTCCTGCGCCGGTGTTTGGGGTCGTTGGGCTCAGTCTCATCCGTTTATGTTGTAGACAATGCCTCCGTAGATGGATCGGCAGAAATGGTGAGATCAGACTTCCCTTCAGTTCATCTTATCGCAAACAGTGCAAATGTTGGGTTCGGGAGAGCCAATAATCAAGCGCTTGAGGTTGTAAAGGAACCCCTGGTTCTATTGCTTAACAGCGACGCTCTGGCCGCCTGCTGCGCCATCGAGCAGCTTTCCAAGGTGTTCGATGATCCCACGGTGATTGCTGCGGGTGGAGCTCTCAGCTATCCAGATGGCTCACCGCAAGATTCGGCATGCAGCCGGCTAACGCTTTGGCGCGTATTCTGCGAACAAACTTGGATTGAAAAGCTGTTTCGCAATTCTAGAGTTCTCAATGGCTATTGGCTTAACCGGTGGCTTCCTCGGGATCAGGCTTCCGAAGTTGATCAGGTGATGGGAGCGTGTTTGATGTTCAGACCAGTTGAGCGCTTTGACCCCAGGTATTTTTTGTATTGTGAAGATACGGAACTTTGCATCCGTCTTCGAAAGCACGGAAGAATCCTGTTTGAACCGCGCGCCACCTTCATCCACGCCTTAGGAGCAAGCAGTGAGGGCGAACTGCGGTGGAAGTCAATTTCTTATTACAATCGCGGGAAGGAACTCACCTTTGCGATCCACAACGGTGCAATCTCGGCCGTAAGTTGCTGGTTCCTCAACCGATTTGGTGCCTTGCTGCGAGTGTTTGTTTATGGAATGGCTACTTTGTTAACTCTAGGGCTCTATAAGGCTTCCCGAGGCCGTTTAGCCGTTTTTGTTAGGGTTCTGTTCGCTCCTATCTTTGGCCCTTAAGGCGTGCCTAGATATTGTTGCAGAACGGTATCGACTGCTCCGTCCATCTCAATCAACCCGTCCTTGAGCCAGATGCAGCGATCGGCAACTTTGCGTACCGCATCCATATCATGAGAGACGAAAAGTGTGGTTCCACCTGATTTTTGAAATTGATCAAGTTTCTCGTAGCACTTCTTTTCAAACTCGAAATCGCCTACCGCAAGAACTTCGTCCACGATCAGAATGTCTGCATCCACATGAACGGCGATTGAAAACCCTAGACGGGCGAGCATTCCACTGGAGTAGGTTCGAACTGGAGCATCGATGTGGTGCGCGATGCCAGCAAAATCAACGATTTGGCTTGTGCGGCGCTTGGCCTCCGCACGGCTCAATCCGAGAATCACCCCGTTGAACAGGATGTTCTCTGCCCCGGTGAGGTCAGGATGGAAACCAGCACCGAGTTCCAAAAGAGGCGCGATGCGCCCACTCACTGTAACGGTGCCAGATGTAGGTTTGTACACCCGCGCGATCAGGGATAGGAGCGAGCTCTTCCCTGCTCCATTTTTGCCGACTAGCGCGACACATTCTCCTTTGTTGATTTCAAACGAGATTCCCCGCAAGACCTGCAAATGCTCCATCCTGCGCTTTCTCCACCAGAGCAGCATCGTTTTGAGCGACGCAGATCCGCTGTGGCTGAGCATGAATTCCTTATGCAGGTTTTCGATAGATAGCACAGGATCGCTCATGGCCTTTCGACAAACTTCCATTTCATACTGTTAAAGAAGTTGTATCCAAAAACCAGCAAGGTCAGCGATACAAGCGCTGTGACTCCGAGCAATCCCCAATCCATCGGAAGATATGGCAACTGATGGTCGCCAACATACGGCTTGACTGGTGCCAACATCAATTTACGATAAGCGGTGCAGAGCATCGCAATTGGGTTGAGGTGGTAAATCACATATACCCAATCGGCTGCTGCACCTTTCAAGGAATTGGAAAAGCGAACCTGCTCGCTGAAATACATGATAGGTGAGAGGAAAAAGAGTAAGTAGAGCCCAACGCCCAGCATGTACTTCACGTCTTCATAAAAAGTATTGAGCGCACTTACAAAAAATGCCAAGCCTGTCACCAACATTAGCTGGATGATAATGAGTACGGGCACCCACACCAGGGTTATCGTAAAGGGCGAGTTCTGCGGATGCCTGAGCCAAACAGCGAGCAGGAATACAAAGTAGACGCCCAAAGAGAGCATGAAATGGATAAAGTTGGAAAGCACCGCTGCGAGCGGCAAGATTTCTCGCGGGAAGTAGACTTTCTTGATGACAGGCAAAGCGCTAATAATAGATTGCGAGCAATCCAATAGCGCCATTTGGAAGAACATATACGGCAGATATGCTGCAAAAATATAGGCGCTAAAGCTATCCGTTTTGTTGTTCAAAAAGAACTTGAAAACAGCCCACATCACCGTCATGGTGATCAGTGGATTGAGTAGACTCCAGAAAAACCCAAAAAAGCTATTCTTATAGCGGATCCGTAATTCGCGATCCACCATGGCAACCAGGAGTTCACGAAAGCGCCAGAGCTCTCTAAGTTCCCGAACCATGGGCGGAATCTACCCTAAACGGAGCCCTTAAGACATACTGGTGACCAATGGCTGCAAACAGATCGCTCGTTGCCGTAATCGGAAGCACCATTCTCGATCTCGTGTATCGAGTTCCGCGCGCACCGCTCAGTGGTGAGTCGGTCGTGGCGAAGGAATTCCATCTGTCAGCAGGTGGAAAGGGTGCCAACCAGGCAGTTGCTGCGGCAAAGTTGGGTGCGCCGGTCGCGTTCTATTCTTGCGTTGGATGCGATCCACTCATCGAGATCGCTCTTAAGCCCCTCTCTGAAGCAGGGATTCCGCTTGGAGGTATCCAGCGCAGTTCCAAATTCGCCACGGGCACGGCCTCCATAACTGTTTTGCCCGACGGAAAGAACATGATCGTAGTCTCGCCGGGAGCCAACATGGCCTTGGAGTCACGAGCTGTCCTGGATAATCTCGCCCAATTGGAGACCTTGGGCATCGTCGTCAGCCAGTTGGAAACGCCCATAGAGTGTGCGGAGTCAAGTTTCGCTCTTGCCCGCAGACATGGTGCAACAACCATCCTCAACCCTGCGCCCTTCACTCCCATCCCCGAAACTTTATATTCTTTGGTCGACTTCATCACACCCAATGAGGCAGAATGCGAGCTTCTCACGGGTATCCAACCTACATCAACCAAAGCCTGCCGCGATGCAGCCGATCACCTGCGACGATTGGGGGTCAGCAACGTGGTAATCACCCTTGGCGAGCGTGGAGTCTTCTTCAAGTCCGGTGAGACAGAGGTGATGATTCCGGCGCGAGCGGTTGAAGCGGTGGATACCACTGCGGCCGGTGATGCCTTCAACGGCGCGTTTGCAGCATTTCTCGCGTCCGGCTCGGCTGTTTATCCGGCTCTCCAGAGGGCCGTCGCCGTGGCAGCGTTAGCCTGCACGCGACCCGGAGCTCAGGCATCGATGCCAACTTTGGATGAAGTCGTAGCATTCGCGCCGGATCTTCCCTGGTAGCGAGCTCTCCGGCCTAAAGATGGAGCTTGGGTGCCGCCTGGAGCAGCTTCTGCGTGTACGGATGCTGGGGTGAGTGGAAAACGGCCTCGGTATCGCCCTGCTCCACAATTTCGCCCTTGGACATCACCACCACTCGATCTGCGATAAACCGCACCGTAAGAAGATCGTGGGAGATGTAAAGGCAGGCGCATTTCTGAGCCTGAATCATCTCGCGGATGACATTGAGGATCTGCGCTTGAACGCTGAGGTCCAGAGCAGCCGTGGGCTCGTCACAAAGTAAAAGCGGTGGCTGGAGCGCGACCGCCCTCGCTATGGCGACCCGTTGACGCTGACCGCCGCTCAACTGATGCGGGAATCGTTCAGCCAGATGAGGTTCGAGTCCAACTCGGTTCATAAGGGCATCGAGATCGATCGTGCGCCTGATGAGCGTGGCTGGCTCCCGAATGGATCGTCCGACTTTCCAGCGAGGGTCAAGGCTGGCATACGGATCTTGCCAAACGATCCCCACGCGCTCGGATTGGTGAGCTGAAGCACCATGGATGGGCGAACCAGCGACCATGATGGACCCACTTTTGAGCGACTGCAAGCCGAGAATCGCCCGAGCGAGAGTCGTCTTGCCCGACCCCGATTCGCCGACCAATGCGACACACTCACCCGGAGACACGTGAAACGAGGCGGACCGAACGGCAACAAAGTCCCCGTACGCGATCGTTGCGTTTTCGACGATTAGGGCGCTTGTCAATCTAGTCTCCCACCGGCGGTTCGCGGCGGTACCAAAACAGCCGGTCATGGATCTTATTCAAAAATTCATGTTCATCCAGCGTGAGAAGTCGAGTGACCCGGTCGCTCTTCTGGATGGTTACCGAATCGCCGCTCAAGAGCTGCAGGCGGCTTTGGCCATCACAGCTCAGCAGGGCGTCACCGCGCGTCTCAATCCGGATATCGATCACCGATCGCGGCCCAAGCACCAACGGTCGTGTCCCTAAGCTGTGGGGGGTGATGGCTGTAAGTACCAAAACATCGGTCGAAGGGTCGATGATGGGACCACCCGCGCTTAAGTTATAGGCGGTGGAGCCCGTGGGTGTCGAAACCAAAACGCCATCGGCCGGATAGGATGTCAGAAATCGGCCATCCACGGTGACCTCGAAGTTCAGCATCCTTGTGGTTGCGGCTCGCTGGAGCACGGCTTCATTCAGGGAGTGGAGCGACGCCACCGACTTCCCGGCCCGCCAAAGCTCCGTTTGGAGCATGGTCCGCTCGTGATACGTGGCCTTTCCATCAAAAAACAGACTGAGAGCCGCACCGATTTCGTGTGGTTCGCACTGAGTGACAAAACCGAATCGCCCGTAGTACACGCCCAAAATCGGTGTGTCATAGGGTGAGCAGATATGAGCCCCTCGAATCAGCGTGCCGTCACCGCCAAAGGTGATCATGAGATCAGCCTGGCCAAGTTCGTGGGTACCGAGCGCATCGACTCCCACCAACGGAGCTGCTTCACGGTCTGAAGCAATCGAAGCACAGCGAGCTCTAAGAGCGTTCACTGTGCTTCGTGCCGCCTCAATTGCGTCGAGACGATGAGTATTGACGAGAAGATGTATCCGCACGAACCTAGTGCGAATTCTTACTCATTCGTTCCAGATTTTTCTTGGCGTCCTCGTAATTTGGATCGATCGCCAGTGCTTTCTGCAGAGTGGCCTTTGCCTCAGCCATCTTGTTGAGCCGCTCCAATGTCACCGCGAGGTTGTTATATGCCGGAAGGAAATTCACATCGAGCGAGACTGCTTTGCGGAACGACGCCTGTGCGTCGGTCAGCTTGTCATGCTCCAGCTGGAAGAGTCCGATGCCGTTGAGTGCGCGGACGTTATTGGGATTGGTCTTGAGCGCTTCGACGTAGTGGTACCGAGCCGATTCCTTTTGGCCAGATTTCCACTGAGCTGCAGCTAAATCTGTCCGAACATCATCGCGACTGGGGTTCTTGCGGAGGAATACCTTCCACAACTCCATGGCCTCATCGGTGTGGCCTGTTCGAGCCGCGCACGCGGCGCTATTCAGCAGCGCGTCCTGATTCTCGGGATCGACGTCCAAGAGCTTCTTGAACACAGCACCGGCGTCCTCAAATTTGTTCTCTCGGAACAGGAGGAGTCCGTAGTTGTTCAGCGCGTCCTTGTTGTTTGGATCAAGGGCCAAGCTCTTTTCGTAGGCTGCGGATGCACCCTCCCAATCCTGGGCTCGAGAGCGAAGGATGGCGAGGTTGTACCAATAGGTTCCGTTTTGGCCCATCGCACCTTCGGCCTTTTCAAAGCAGGCTTTGGCCTTCGCGTTGTCGCCCTTCTTCTCGTACAACTCGCCCAATGCCAGGCAGGTTGTTGCATCATCCTCGGATTCTGAGCGCTCCAGATACTTGATGGCGTTGTCCGTGTCCTTGACTCTGAAGTACGCATAACCCGCGTTTCGGGCAAAGGTAACGTTTTCCGGTTTGGTATCCGACGCAGCAGCATAGTTCTTTGCCGCTTCGCCATCCTTGCCTAAACCTTCATATGCAACACCGAGATTGTTATAAATATAGGGATCTTTGCTATTCAGAGCGGCTGCTTTATCGTATGCGGTGACCGCGGCTCCAAAGTCTTTGCGACGCAAGTAAATTCCGCCGATGTTGTACCAAGGCTCGTACATGGAGTTGTTCAATTCCGTAATCTTGGAGTATTGATCCAGAGCCTTCTGATCGTCGCCTGTGCTGACGTAAGCGTTACCTAGGTTGTTGAGAATTTCGATATCATTGGGCCGAGCTTCGTTGGCTCGCTCCAAAACAGGCAACGCTTTGCTCGCCATATCCTTGCGCATGTAAAGGAAGCCAAGCCACGAAAGAACATCAGCGTTGTTGGGATAGTCTTTCTCAAGAGCTTCGAAGGCACCCATCGCACCATCGATGTCGCCATTCTTGTAGATTTCCGAAGCGCTGACAACCTTTTTGTTGACCTCAGCTAAGCTGGGATCCTGCGCGGTCGCAAAGCCAGAAAGTGCGAAGGTGCAGACCGCCATCGCCGCCAAAAGCCAGTTTCTCTTTTTGCCCATTATCTTTTTCTCTATATTCCCAGACGAAACTCGTCGCTTAGAGAACCTCTATATTTTCTGGGATTATTCGACTGTAAGCCAATGCTAATTGTTCTAGGTTCACTGACTCACCATCCAAAACAAACGCAACTTGCGCTTGCCCGCTATATCCACATCGGTAGATTTGCAGATTTTTTGAGTCCGCAAGTTGCATACAAGGACCCAATTTTCCAGCTTGGACGCCTAAAACAACCATCCCGGGAAATTCACCGTAAATTTTAGAGTCGCTCCTCAGATGTTGCACTGAAAAGACTTGCTCCGTACTAAATTCTATTCCGACTTTGTTTGGAATGGCCATTTCTGCCAAGCAAACCGCCAAACCGCCATCACTTACATCATGTGCGCATAGGATCAGTTGCTGCTTGCTGGCTTGAACCAGAAATTCGCATAAATGACGCTCGCCTTCCATGTCTGGCGGAACAGGCAGTCCGTTTTCTATTCCATGAATTTCGGCCAGATACTCGCTCGCGCCAAGCCCTTCATGTTTTGTGTACCTGACCGGGTAGCAAACCACGAGCAGTTCCAATGGCTCGTCCGCGGGCAGATCCATACGAATCCGTTTGGACGCATCTTCGAGGACCCCTACCATCCCAATAAGCGGTGTCGGAGGCACCTCACCAAGGTCGCTTTGATTATAAAAGCTTACATTGCCGCTGATTACGGGCGTGTTCAAAACTTCCGCTGCATCAGCAATTCCTTTCACGGACCGTTCGAACTGCCAATAGACGTGCGGCGCCTCGGGAGAACCATAGTTCAACCCATCGGTGATCGCGCGAGGCATCGCTCCAGTGCAAGCTACGTTTCGGGCAGCTTCCGCCACGGCCAACTGACCGCCGACGTACGGATCAAAGTACACCCAACGGGAATTTCCATCGATCTTGATTGCAATGCCCTTCTGTGTGCCTCTGAGGGCCATTACAGCGGCATCTCCCGCGCCTGGACCAACCGCCGTCTGCGTTTGGACCTCATGATCGTATTGCTCGTAGACCCACTGCTTGCTGGCAATGTTGGGACTCGCGAGAAGTTGAGGCAGAACCTCTAATCCTCGGATCGGTACTGAATCGAGTCGAAATGCCTGAGCTTCGCGATAGTACTCAGGTTCCTCTAGGTCGGTCGTATAGGTTGGGCAGTGATCTGTGAGGAGCGTCGCATCGACGTCTGCCTCGAGCTTCCCGTGGCGGAAGACCCGAACGCGCTTGGAATCTGTCACCGTGCCGATCACGGAAACTGGAACACCCCATTTTCGGCATACATCGATGACCTCTTGTTCGCGCCCGAGGTGCGCGACGGCGAGCATCCGTTCTTGGCTCTCGCTCAGCATAAGCTCATAGCCCGTCATGTCGGACTCACGCATCGGCACCTTGTCGAGGTCGATTTCCATTCCCACCCCGCCTTTGCTCGACATTTCTATGGTGCTGCAGGTCAGGCCAGCAGCACCCATATCCTGGATCGCGACTACGGCACCTGTCTCCAGAGCTTCTAGGGTAGCTTCAATCAGGAGCTTTTCCGCAAAGGGATCTCCGATTTGGACGTTGGGCCGGCGATCATTGGAATCTTCGCTGAGTTCTTCGCTCGCAAACGTCGCTCCATGGATTCCGTCTTTCCCGGTGGCCGATCCCATGTACAGGACCGGATTGCCCGGCCCAGCTGCTCCGGCGGTCGCTATCGAATCCAGAGGAACGACACCCACGCACATGGCATTGACGAGCGGATTTCCGCTGTAGCGCCTGTGGAAACCCACCTCGCCGCACACTGTGGGGACTCCGACGCAGTTTCCATATCCTCCGATCCCCTCGACGACGTGGCGGACCAAGTAATGGTTGCGATCAACGATCGCAGGATCGGCCTCACCGTCGCGAATGGGTCCAAATCGCAGAGAGTTCCCGAGGGCGATGGGTCGTGCGCCCATCGTGAAGATGTCGCGGATGATTCCTCCCACTCCCGTGGCTGCGCCTTGATAGGGCTCGACGGCCGAAGGATGGTTGTGGCTCTCGATCTTCATCGTGATGCCAAGGCCGTCGCCGATGTCGATAATTCCCGCGTTTTCCAAGCCCTCTCCTTCGAGTGCCTCTTTGTATTTGCTAAAGTAGGAGAGAATCGGACGCGAGTATTTGTAGCCGCAGTGCTCGCTCCACATCACCGCAAACATTCCCAGTTCGGTATAGGTCGGTTCCCGGCCCATAAGATCGCATATGAGAGAGAACTCTGAATCCCGAAGACCCATGGCTCGATATGCCTCGGGAGCGATGGCCATCATAGCCCTTATTATGACTGGGACCGCCTGCAGTGGACCCAGTGCAAATTGGGTCGGGACCTGGAAAGGAGCCTATTCAAGCGTTGCGACTCAAGGCGAGCTTGATCCAACCATGATTCGCGGACTCAGCGCGGTGGTGTTGGAAATCAGAGCGGATGCTTCATTCAAGCTGCAGTGGTTCAGCATTCCGCATGAAGGCACGGTCGAGTTTGGCAAGGATACGGCAATACTCCACGTAACCCGAATAATGGATCGACCGGTATCAGAGGATTCGATCTGGAATCGGGAAACGATCAAGCTCCAGATGAAGTCGAATAGCCTCGCCATCATGACTTCAAATGGAGCTCCGGACCCAACGCCCGTTGAACTGAGGCGTCAGGCCGACAAAACGAGCGATAACTAAGCTGCTCGAGACTGATCTGACGCTCCGCCATCCACGATCTGGAGGAGCTGGTGGCCGTTGACAATGTGCAACGGTACAGCGGGATGAGTTGCCTCAGCCTCTTCCTTGTGAGGCGTCGTCATAACCATCATTCCGTAAAAAGCTGCCATACCCAAAACATACAGGGTCATCATCCTTGCTACACCTACCTTTTTGTTTTCGGGACCATCCGAAAAAAGCTTCAGTGGTCCCTATTCCTTCAAGGTCTGTGCCGCGCCCACGTATGGCGATGCAAACAGGTATTGCTACGAGCGAGTTGCGGAAGCCTTCATATCGGTTGGAGTCACCCCAAACCGGCCCGTGAAGGCTCGGCTGAAGTGCGCCGAACTCAGGAATCCCGTCGAACGCGCCACGGCGGTGATGCTGAGATCCAAATCAAGGAGCATTCTCCGAGCCTTTTCGAGCCGAACCGCAATGAGATACTTGTGGAATGGCTGGCCCGTCGCCTGTTTGAACAAATAGCGAAAATGCGAGGTCGAGAGCCCCACAGCATCCGCCAACTCCGCGTCGGAGAGCGACTTTGCGAAATTCTTGTCGATGTACGCAAGCGCTCGGTCAATCGCAGCGTGGGTCGGGTTGTCATCGCGGTCGAACAGAGTCCTCGTGACATCCTCTGCCATGCGCGCGGTCAGAGTCTGGACCTCTTCAAGCGTGCTTGCCTCTTCGAGCTTTCGTGCGGCAGTCAAGACGAATCGGTGCATCTCTCGAGACGCTCCCAACTCCAGCAAAGCAGCGGCAATCACAGAAAGGAAGGTCAACGCGATGCCGCGCGCCTCGTCGAGTTCCATGAGTGGAACGCTGACGCTTCCTTCGAACTGCTTGAGAGCTCTCTGGAACCGCACTCGGTCGCCGACTCGGATAACCGCCCCCAATTCGTCGAGGGAGACGCCTTTGCTCTGGTGGTGGAACGGACAGCCGGCTCGATTCTCAAAATCGAACCAAACATCGAACACGTAAAACTTCGCTCCAGTTCCGCGTTTCGAAAACTGGACCTGTGTCAGGTCCCGAATGCTGGGAATGTCGATCGAGACCAAATCGAGTCTCGCTTTGGACCGATCCAAATCCACCTTCCCCACTGTGCTTACTGAGATCCCATCTCCAAACGAGCGGTTGATCGTTTCAACTTCGTAGGGAGAGACAAAATGCACACCACCCCGCAGTGGGTAGGTAACTGCCTTCCCAGATTCGGTTGTCACCGTGACGAGTGCACCCGGGGCAGTTCCATTGCGATCTTTAGATTTGAGCTCGCATTGAAATATTCCCAACAAGTGGATGGCAGTGCATTCACCGCCGATCTTGGGTGGCACCACGGTTAGCACTCCAGCATTGGGCGTTCCAAATTTGTCGCGCCCTCCCGTTTCCCATGCCGGTAATCCGGCGGATTCGCCTACCGGGGTGCCATAGCCCTTTTCGAGGCGAACACCGTCGACCGGGCGGTCAAACTCCGCCTCGACCGTCAAACATCGCATATCTTAATCTCCGAGACTTAACGAAACATGGGGCAAATGGCCGAACGCAGATTCTTTGATGCCCTTTACCCGCGAACTGATCAGTTCAGCATCTCGCTGAAAATAGAGGGGCAGCCAGGGTGCATCCTGGAGCAGTAAGTCCTCGGCTTGCTGGTATTTCGCATTCCGAGCCGGGCCGTCGGGCATGATGTCTGCCTCGGCGCAGAGCTTGTCGACAGCCGCATTGGAGTAGCCCATTTTGTTTTCTGGGCCATGAGTGGTGAGCATGATCGTGAGGAAGTTCTCAGCATCGAGATAATCCGCCGCCCAGCGCATGTGGAAGATTTCCAGCTTCCCTTCGTCTCGCTTTCGCAGATAGGCGCCCCACTCCATACTCTTTAAGGTTACATTGACTCCGAGATTCTTCTTCAGTTGAGCCTGAATCGCCTCGGCGACGATCTTGATGTCTGGCCTGCTATCTCGGAAATTGAGTTCAAGCGCAGGCATTTTGCTGGGATCCGCAAATCCCGCGGACGTTAATAACTGCTTAGCCCCTGCAGGGTCGTACGGCAGCGCCTGAGTCACCTCGCGATATCCAGGGACAGCCGGAGGAAGAATGCTCTTGGCCGGTTTGTTGATTCCGCCAAGGAGTTCCCCAACGATGGTGTCGCGGTCGATTGCCATTGCAAACGCCTTTCGGACGAGAGGATTCTTGAACGGCTCATAGCTATTCGGGGCGAATCCCACGTACCAAATTGCGGGACGGTCGAAGAATTTCAAATCGCTCTTGAACTTCGGGTCCTTTTCCAGCGCGGGCACATCTTGCCTTTCCAGCATCACCAAATCGAGTTCACCGTTCTTAAACTTTAAGAGTCTAGTAGCCGCATCTTTGATCACAGGGCGCTCGATCTTCTCGATCTTCGGCGCGCCACCCCAGTAGTCAGCGTTTGCCGTCAGTTCAAAAAGCTGGTCCACCGCGTATCGCATCGGCTTAAAGGGGCCTGTTCCCACCATCTGCTCAGTACTGGTGATTTCGCTATCCGGCGGCACACTTTCCTTGGGCAGGACGGCGCCGACCAGATAGGTGAGTTTCGGCAAAAAGAACGGAATGGGCCGCGTGATGTGGATCTCGATTGTCTTCTCGTCCACAACTTTGATCCCGGAAACCTCTGCAGCTTTCCCTGCGAGTTTGTCCGCGACTCCTACGATGTCGCTTAAGTAGGTGGGTGCGACTGTGGATGCAAGCTTGGGATTGGTGGCTCGCTCATAACTCCACTTGACGTCTTCAGCGGTAACGGCACGTCCGTTGTGAAATTTTGCCCCTTCGCGGAGGGTGAAAACGTACGTTTGGCCGTTATCTTTCACGTCCCACTTCTCGGCGAGTTTGCCCACAACCTGGTTGTTTTCATCCCAGCCAACGAGACCCTCGAACACCTGCTGAAGGAGATCGATCGTGTCTCCATCTTCCACCTTGTGCGGGTCCAACGTTGTGGGCGATGTAACGATTGGATATCGAAACGTGTTTTCCTTGCCTTTGCTCGCCTGTTTGGAAAAGCTTCCGCCAGGACCACCGCATCCCGCCAGAACAAACAAAGTCAAAATCGACAGCAGAGTCAAAATCCGCACCATAGTTAAAGGTTACCCTGTATGGTGCGGTATGGTCAGCGGCCAAGCTTGAACGAAGGTGGTTCGGTTTCCATACCGTAGGCGCGCTGAACGGCTTCGCTTCGATAGGCGATGAGAAGCGGCGCGCAGAATGGAGCCCAAATGCAGCCTGCTGCGCTGACACTGAGATTGATCAGATGACAAAGATACACCCAAGGTTTTAGCGGCAGAATGGCCATTACAAGGTTGAGAATTGCGAGGATCGCGCCCAGTGCGGCCATGAATATCCGAAGAGAGTCCCCTAGCATCCCGCCGATCAGATCATCAAGCGAGGAAAATACCGATAGATTAAGCATGACCACCGCGGCCACTGCGTTGAGGACGACCATTACCCAGCAGAACACCCGATTCCAGAAGATCGCTTTTGGCAGGGATGGTTGTAAACTCATGCGAAACGACCAGTGAGGCTAGAGGAGAAAGTGTTGCGCCAGGAATCACAAGGAACAAAGCCCGTCTTTGACAGCCTATGCCTTGCCTGCGTGGTGCACGAAAACCATGGTCTGCCTGGAGCCAAGGTCCAAAAAATCTGGGCTGTTGATCCTTCCACGATAGCGTTTGAACTATACCAACGCCAAGTATTCCATTTGATTGCCAGCTTTGATGCACAGCTGGCCCGAATCGTCACTTCAGGACATCGGCCGGAAAAACTCGACGAACAGCCACAGTTTGTTCTAGAGCTTCGACGTCGCCTGCTGGATTCAAGAATCGCGGGTTTTGCACAAGTCGGCTTTGACCGTATTGCTGAAATTGAATTTGCCCACGAAGACGAATCGCACACGCTGATCTGCGAGCTGATGGGCAAACACAGCAACTTGATTCTGGTTGATGCTGAGGAGAAGATGGTCGCGGCGGGGAAATGGCTAGGGTCTTCGAAATCCAGGAGACCGATTCTTCCTGGTCACGAGTACCAGCCGCCGCCACTGGAACCGCGCCCTTCGCTTCTCAAGGCTCGCCCAGGGGACGATCTAAGGGATTTTGAAGGCGCGAGTCCATTCCTAATCAAGCTCATCCAATCTGCCCAAGGTCCAAGCCTTGCCCAGGTTCAAGCTGCAATCCAAGCAAAGAAATTTGAGCCTTCTCACACTTCGAATATTGCGTACCCGATTGACATCTCTCCTTTGATTCCAGAAGCGCGCCCTGCCAGCGGCTACGATGCCGTCGCAGCCACGATTTTTGAGAATTACAGGCGAGAGCGGATCTTCGAATCACGAAGAGGGTCGCTGCTCGGCCAGTTGCGCCGAACCCAGTTGGCACGCGAGGTTGCTCTTTCGGAGTTGGAACAAGCAGCAGACACCGCGGCTCGAGCACGAGAGCTGCAAGTGCGAGGCGAACTTCTCCTAGCCTATGCTCGCTCCGTACATCCTGGCACGGACACCGCCAAAGTCTACGACTATGAAGGCGCTGAACTCGAAATAGAAATCCACCCGGATCTGGATGCCAAAGCCAATGCCCAAAAATACTTCGACCGGGCGAAAAAGGCAAAAGCCAGCGCGGTGCATGTCCAGGAACAGTTGCACCGTATCCACGAGGACTATCGAATTCTATGCGACACGATCTTGGAAGTCGAGCGCGCATCCATGCCGATCCAACTGGAACGAGCCGAGCGAACCTCTGATCAGCGTCGCTGGCTCCATCGGCAGCAGATTCCAGCCGATAAGCCTGAAGATCGACCGT
This sequence comes from Armatimonadota bacterium, assembly GCA_018268255.1. Taxonomy (GTDB): domain Bacteria; phylum Armatimonadota; class Fimbriimonadia; order Fimbriimonadales; family Fimbriimonadaceae; genus UBA2391. The sequence continues at coordinate 44,136 of JAFDWX010000004.1, forward strand.
ACCAGGGAAAGGCCATTCGAGAACTCCTAGGTCCCGGAGGCTTCAAGGTTCTTTATGGCGACAATGCGGAAGCGAACGATTTCTTGACCATGCGAGTGGCTCGCCCTAACGACTATTGGCTCCACGTCCGCGGAGCGCCCAGCTGCCATGTGGTGATCCAGACTTCCAACAAACCCGAGCGGGTCCAGCCGGATACCTTGACCTTTGCTGCGCTGGTCGCCGCACGCCATAGCCCGGCGAAACACTCCAACTATGTCACGGTGGACTATACGCTCAAAAAGTACGTGCGAAAGCCCAAGGGTGCTAACTCGGGCACGGCGGTCTACACCCACGAAAAATCGGTTCACGTCGATCCCACCGCCGCGCGGGATTAACAGGCAAAAATCCCCGCAAATCTGCACCACCTAGCGTACAATGTTCTTCGAGAGAGGGAGAAAAGATGAAATTTTGCACTAAGTTGTTGTTTCTTGCTGCGGTAATGGCTCCACTGGGAGCCCAAGCCTTAACCATCGGAGGATGGTCCACCACTCGAGGCGGCTCGGGATCCATCGTTTCGGGGATCGACGCGAGCCAATTTCGCGGAGGAATCGAAGCGGCGTTTGCAGGCGTGATGTTCGCCAACACCGATACGTTGACCCAGCAATTCCTGAGCGGGATCGACGTTCTGATGATTTCGTCCACAGTGTCCGGTAACCAAGCCATCACTCCGCTATCCACCGATGAGCAGAACGCACTCGCTTCTTGGGTAGCCAGCGGGGGATGTGCGATCATCTACGCCGACAACGACACATTTTCCGGCGCAGGCTCTGATGCTGCGAACGAGAGTCTCATCGACCCATTCGGGATGGACATCAGCGGGACGGCAAACAACGCCCAGCATCTCACTATTACGGATGTGTCGAACCCAATCGCCAATGGAGCCCACGGTGCGACCACCGGAGCCATGTACCTGTTCCCTGGTGCTTTCGATAGCATTGGCACTGGAACCTCGGTCGGAGTGGTGGATGCGTTCAGCAAGTCCGGCCTTGTGGCATTTGCTCCAGGCTCCTTCGGCGCCGGATCAGGTGGTGTGGTCGTTTTCTCGGATGCCTCGCCCACGTTCAACGGCTTCACTGATGACGGCTTCCGGATCCTGAGCCTCAACTCGATCGACTACGTTTGCACCGTTCCAGAACCTGCGAGCCTCGCGATCTTCGGAATCGGACTTGCGGCACTCCGGAAGCGGCGAACGAAGTAAGCAATCACAAGTGGGCGCTTGAATTGATCGGGCGCCCTTGCTATGTCAGCTGATCACAACAATTGGAGCTTCGGTGATGCTGGACATCACCGCGGCTAGAGTGAACCTTCAAAGGCGGGCATTTCTTGTATGCGTTTCTGAGCGACTTTGGAGGTGTGCACAGCTTTTATCCGGAGGTGGACTGGATCAAATCGGTAAATTCCTGCCCTCTTCCAACCACCCGTTGACTTCGTATAGAACTTGAATGGTCTTGCAGAAAACACGTCAAGAAGTCCATCACTTCTCGCGCGAATCTCAACACTGAACCGATGGACCCAACGCGCCACGATTCCCTTTGGTGAGATGATCACCGTGTGGGTCTCAAGATCCGTTTCTCTGGGGCCAGTAACTTCAAATCTGCGCTGGAGAATGAACCTCCGTCTCGGATCGAATGCGATAGCGCCTACAGAAGAATCAATGGACTCCAACCGCATATTCTCCCTCGACAGTCGTGACAGCAACTTCTGCTCATCGTTTGTGGCACCGATACACGGGGGAAATGGCTTACCCGCCGCTATGTTGGAAGCGAATAGAAGAGAGTCTCCTGTAATCCAGGTGCGGTTCAGGAGCGATTTCTCCACGACCGAAAACTGTTTCTTCCCTTTATTCAACTTCAGATCAAAACCAATATCCTTGTTGTCTCTTTTGCCCCAGACCAGAATATGCTGTTGATCTTCAGAAACAGCCGCATCGATCAGAGCACATTCAAGCCGAGTGTGAAACGTACCGCCATCTCTCCAGACCACATTTAATACCGTGGCCACGCTCGAGTTTTGATTCCAGACTAAAAAGTCACGTCCGTACGTAAGGCCGTCTTTAGAAGCATCGCCAAATGGCGGAGCCGTAACCTTGCGCACCACGGTTGTGGCATTTTCAAGTGTTGCACCGTTGACGAGAGTCCATCTTGCATTGAGTTCAAGCTGTCCGCTTTTGTTCATCGGCAGGGGCCACTTTTGAGCCTCACAAGATACATACGTTGTCTGAAGGATTGAGCAAAAAAGGGCTAGGCAGACGATGTGCATCTTGTTACTCAACTCCTATTTCATTCGCAAATACCAAATCCACATAATTAGCTAATGCCGAGGCAGGTGACGTGAAAGCGTTCTATGCACTTTGAGACCTCGTACATGACATTGCCATTGCCACAACTTAAGCCTACATCAAAACGTGAAGTGAATGACCTACTTGACCACTTCGGCACAAACCAGAACGCCAACGTGCTAACACTTGCCCAGTTCGGGCGCACCAAACTGGTTTAACCGACCACTTGTGCTTCTGCCGAGGCTTCCAAAGACTCCAGATATCGCTCTGCATCGATGGCGGCCATACACCCGCTGCCTGCGGCGGTGACGGCTTGCCGGTAGACACTGTCGGCGACGTCCCCCGCGACAAAGACTCCAGGGATCTTCGTTCGCGTCGAGTTGGGCTCCGGAACCAAATAGCCCGCAGGATCCATATCCAGCACACCGACAAAAAGATCGCTATTCGGCTTATGCCCGATTGCCACAAAAACACCGTCGATCGGCACTTCCCAAGTTGAATCGTCCTGGGTGCTCCGCAGACGCACAGCGTTGACCTTACGCGGCATCTCAGTCCCTAGAACCTCGTCGATGGCGGCGTTGTACACCACCTCGATCTTCGGATTCTTGAGGACTCGGTCTTGCATGATCTTGCTGGCTCGGAATTCATCGCGGCGATGAACCAACGTGACCTTGCTGGCGTGGCGAGTGAGGTAATTCGCTTCTTCCATCGCCGTATCTCCACCGCCCACAACCATGACTTCCTTGCCACGGAAAAAGAAGCCATCGCACGTGGCACACGCGCTGACTCCGTATCCGCCAAACTCGACTTCACCCTTCACACCGAGCCATTTTGCGCTTGCCCCTGTTGCGATGATCACAGCATTGGCCTGGTACTCGGTCTCGCCCACCCAAACTCGGTGCGGATGCGACGAGAAGTCGACCTTGGTGACGGTTTCCCCAATGATTTCCGTTCCAAATCGAGCAGCCTGCTTCTGGAAGAGCTCCATCATCTCCGGACCCATAATTCCATCCGGGAATCCAGGGTAGTTCTCCACATCGGTGGTGATGGTCAACTGTCCTCCCGGCTGGAATCCCGTGAACATAAGCGGATTGAGACTCGCCCGGCCCGCATAAAGGGCTGCCGTATAGCCCGCGGGGCCAGCGCCGATGATAATCACATTTCGAACCATAGTTTCTTGCACTATTTTAGCGTTTCGCCGACGTGTCCGTTCCCTCGACCATGGCGATTCCTTCTTCGATGAACTTCGCGAAGTCCGCGGGCGAGTGGCCAGATCCACCCAGGATTTTCACCGGCTTGCCTGTGTTCGGGTCCAGCACGACATAGACTGGCAACGTTTTGCTGTTGGTCAGTTTCGTCTGCAGTTCGGCGTTCTTGTCGTCGATCCCGATACGATCTGTGAAAAGCTTGGCCCTCACGACCCGCTTGAATTGGGTCTGAACGGCGCTATCCGGAAAGACGTTTGCCTCCATATCGCGGCAATTGGTGCAGGTGACCCCCGTAAAGTCTATGAAGACGGCCTTACGCTCAGCTTTGGCCTGTTCCACAGCCGTGTCGAAGCTATCTAGCCAGGGCAACTCACTTCCACTGGATTTGGCACGTCCCGCCGCATTGGGATAGGGATCGGGCGGCAAAAATCCACTGAGCTTGCCGAGGGGCGCGCCCTGGATTCCGGCAAGGCACCAACCGGCTGCGAGAACACTGGCAACTCCGAATCCGCGCCTCAACCATCCGATTTTGATCGCCTCATCGCTATGCCCCAACTTGATCCAACCCAAAAGGTACAGGCCCGCGAGGATCATGATGGAGGACCAGATGCTGAGAAAGACTGGACGGGTGATCCATCCCAGGGTATAGACAAGATCGATGTTGCTGAGGAACTTCAGAGCTGCTGCGAGTTCCAAAAAGCCCATAAACGCCTTGACCGTCGCCAACCAAGAACCTGATTTGGGAAGTTTGCCGAGCCATTGCGGAAACAGTGCCAACAGGAAAAATGGAAGGGCAAAGGCGGTGCTGAACGAGAGCATTCCAAGCGCGGGGTAAGTCCACTCGCCTTGGGTCGCGCTAAGGAGCAAGGTTCCCACAAAGGGAACGGTGCAGGTGAAAGTGGTCAGGCTGAATGTCACGCCCATGAAGATCGGCCCTGCCAGACCCCCAGACCGCGACTTGGAACTGAATTTGTTCACCATCCCTTGCGGAAGGACGAGTTCGAAGAGACCAAACAGGCTCATTGCAAGGAAGATAAAGAGCGCGGCAAGGAAGAAGTTGACAATGGGATTCGTAGCCAGTTTCTGGATCCCAGAGGCTCCAAAAATGGCGGTGACCGCAAGCCCCACACCGGTAAAGCTCAGCAAGATTCCCATGCAATAAGCGAGTGCTCCCCGGATATCGCGACCAGACTCCCCGCCGCGTTTCGTAAAGAAACTCACCGTGATGGGGATCATCGGGAAGACGCAGGGTGTGAGCAGAGCCGTAAGACCAGCTCCGAATGCCAGCAGGAGGAAGCTAAAAAGTCCGCTCTTCTTGGCCTGCTCAATTTGAACCTGCGTTGCGTCCTTGGCAGAACTCCCTGAATCGGCAGCTGGCTTGGGTGCGTCGCCGCTATGGCCCATGGAAGTGTTGTTGGGCTGGTCGGGTACCTCCGTGCTTGCCGAGGCAAACTCGGGCCGAGCCGCGCCTGGCTCGATCGGGAATTCAACGGTCAGAGGAGTTGCATCGGGTCGTGCGCAGGTGGTTTTGGTGCACGATTGATACCGCTTGCTGATGACCGCCTTTGCGGTCCCAGTCGCGCCCGCATCGATTTCGATGGGCAACGCCAGCACGACATCGCCTTCGTGGTACTCGACATCGATCCCAAAGTTCTTGTCGTGCTTTTTCCCTGGAGGTGGTTCAACAAGCGCACCGGCCTGCTTGACACCTTTCGAGTCCGTCGGATTCAACGCAATTTCCAGCGAGATCGGCCCCTCATCGTACTTCTTGGTACCGTAAAAATACCAGTCCGGCTGGGTCACTCCAGTGATGAGAATTCTTCCCTTCTCTCCAGCGCGAAGGCTCGTCTGCTCCAACTTCGCGGTCCATTTCACTGGATCTCCGGTCTGGGCCATGGCAAAAATAGCCATCAAAGCCAGAACTACCGCGAAAAAGGCCTTTCTCATTGTCAATTGATTCATACCGGTGTATGCAGTGAAATCGTTCGCCAGGACGTGGATTCTAATGGATCATCGAGGCTTGAAGTTCCCGTCACACGTGGGCGTTCAGCCAGTCCAGGTTCTTTTGAATCATGTCAGGATGCCAATCGTGTCCCCAATCATACGAGAGGAGGCGCTTGGCACCAGGAAGAGCCCCGTAGATCGCTTGGACAGTGTCGGGCCGACAAGCGGGGTCCTTCAGTCCGAACGACACTTGTGTCGGGACGTGGCAAGCCGTGGCCTGATTGAGCGTGTCGTAGTAGCTCAACGTGTGCATGACAAGTTCTCGGCCCAGCGGGCGTGAGTCCATAAAGTCCACGAGTTCCTTCAGAGGATATCGGTAGGCGTTTCTCGTCATCGTCTCGCGCATCGCCCCAAGGAACGGCATATCCGCGACAACTGCCTTCACCAACGGGCACCATGCTCCCAGCCAAATCGAAAGACCTGCTCCTTGTGAGAGGCCCATGGAAGCCAACCTTCCTTCGTCTACTTCGATTTGGGCTTGCAGGACTCGCATGGCCATGGCACATCGCTGCCACAAGGTGCGGAAAATCCAGGTCTCCGGTGATTCCGCGCCTTCTGCAAAATAGCCTCGGGAGGGGTGATATTTCTCTTGATGGAAAGCATCGGCGCCCAGAAGATTGACGCTCAGCGAGACAAAGTTCGAGCGAGTGCCGTACTGGTCGGGCAACTTGCTCTCCCGGCCGTAAGGCGGCACCCAGAAGAACCCGGGCAACTTAACACCGCCATCGGGGATCGCAATCCAGCCGGAGAGTCTGGCACCGTCCAGCGCACGAAAGTCGATTCTTTCTACCGAAAATCCGTCGAGTGGGTAGTCGTTGTGCCGCGTGCGAACAAAATCCAAAGGCGCAGAGGCCACTTCGGACCACGCCTGACGCCAAAATGCCTCGAAATCCTCGGGCGGATATGGTTCCAGAAGACTCATGCGCCGACAGCGCGCTGCTTTGCTTCAACATGGAGCCCAGTCGTCATCAACCAGGCGGTCGCGCGCTGAACTTCTTCTAGAGGACCTTCCAAAACGACATGTGCCCAGCCGTAATCCGTGTCGATATTGGCCTTAACAATATTCACCTTGACTCGGAAATCCTGTCCGAGTTGCCACAGCCACGGTCGCGAAACCGACTCAGCACGAGCAGTGATGGTGAGATCGACAGATGTCATGACGAAGGAAGTGTATCTCAAAACTTCCTGCATGATGAGGATCGAACCCGGCAACCTTGCTCGGAACCCCGTATACTGCTCCATACTTCTTCTCAAACTGGAGTATCACGATGAGCGACAAGGTTTATGTATTCGATACCACTCTGCGCGACGGCGAGCAGAGTCCCGGCGTAAGGCTGAACCTGGATCAGAAGCTGGAAATCGCCCGTGCACTTGAGGACCTAGGGGTCGACATCATCGAAGCTGGCTTCCCTATCAGTTCGCCCGGCGATTTTGAATCAGTGCAGACGCTTGCGCGGGAGATTCGAGGCGTGCAGATTTGTGGACTTACGCGTGCCCGTGAGGCCGACATCGACTGCGCTGGCGAGGCTTTGAAGGGTGCTGCCAATCCCCGCATCCACACGGGGTTGGGTGTCAGCGAAAATCACCTCCAGCACAAGCTTAGGATGACTCGAGAGCAAGCGCTCGAAGTCGGCGTTAATGCGGTGAGGCATGCTCGAAAGTACACAGACAACATCGAGTACTTCATGGAAGATTCGGGGCGAGCTGATCCCGAATATGTTTACAAGGTCGTCGAAAGTGTCATTGAAGCCGGAGCCACGACGATCAACGTCCCTGATACCACGGGCTACACCTATCCCAACGAATATTTCCATCTGATCAAGGGCATCATCGACAACGTCCCGAACAGCGATAAGGCCATTTTCAGCTGCCACTGCCACAACGATCTCGGCATGGCAACGGCCAACACCCTCGCCGGAGTGATGGCGGGTGCACGGCAGGTCGAAGTTACGGTCAACGGAATTGGCGAACGGGCGGGCAACACCGCTCTCGAAGAAGTCGTTATGGCACTCTTTATTCGCAACGACAAATTCGGTGTGTCGTGCGATGTGAAATCACGCAACTTGCTTGCGATCTCGCGGCTGGTTTCCCGCCTCACTGGGATGATGGTCCAACGCAACAAAGCAGTAGTTGGAGCCAACGCATACGCTCACTCCAGCGGAATCCACCAGGATGGAGTTCTCAAAGAACGCAGCACCTATGAGATCATCGACCCTCTCATGGTCGGAGCCGAAAAGAGCGAGATTGTGCTCACGGCCCGTTCTGGGCGCCACGGTTTACGGCACCGCCTGGCCGAACTTGGATTCTCCTTTGAGGAGACACGATTCGAAGAGCTGTACGCGGCGTTTCTCAACATGGCCGACACCAAAATGGAGGTCAACGACGAAGACCTCCGAACTTTAGTATCGGCCTAAGATCACTAGGACCGTGCGCTGATTCCCTTGATCTGGAGGCCAGCGTACGGGTTCGACTGCGTGAGCTTGAAACCGGTAATTCTAGCGGTGCCCAACTCAACGGCGGAAACATAGTTATTCGTCCAGTGCCGGAATGCGGTTTCCCGATCACCTCGCGCTCGGACATCCCATCCGTAGAACAGCGGCACATCTCGTGTTTTCCCATCAGCCAAGTTCAACGTGACGGTGGCGACCTGCTCGCCATCATCCATCTTCACAGTCTGGGTTAGCGCGAGGCAAACACTCGATACAGGCTTGTCGAACACGATTTCCCGGATAGTGGGAGCTTTTGCTTGTTTTTCTTCCATCGGGCTCTGAAGGTCGAGATTGTCCAACTGCTGGAATTGCCAAACGCCCAGCTTGATTTTTTGGCCACGGTTGCCTGTCGGCGCCATCGCAAAGCCGAACTCCGCAGCCACGGGCTGCTTGGTGCCGTAGTACCACTCCATCAACACCTTTTCAGGATCGTAGCCAAGCTGTCTGGGGTCTTGAGTTCGTCCCGACCACGCGTACTCACCCATCAGCACATAGGCTCCGAACTGCTTAAATTCTCGGAGCATGTTTGCCTCACTGCTTTCATACCCGGCCCAGGTGGTCTGGAGGACTCCGCTTCCCGCATCCTTAGCCGCGTGGGCAAAGCCATAGATGTTGAGAGGCTGGTACCAGGTGCTGGCCACGGACTTGAACCCATCAGCTTTCAACAAGCCAAGGGATGTGTAAGCTCCAGGATTCATCTCATTCTTGTAGTGCCAATCGGCGATGATGCTTCCTTTGGGTACCGCAGAACGTCGTTCTGCGGCCACCGCCTTTGAAACGCCGTTTGTGGCATCGGGAGCCTCACCCGGGGCAAGCAGGACATCGCCCCAAAGCATCATTTCGACTTTGTTCTTGGCAGCGATTTGCCCCAAGAACGGCAGGTGTTGCTTCCATAAGTCGGTCAGCAAACTCTCGTCTCCCGGAAATCCGGTCATGCTGACTTCATCCAACCCAAAGTGGACGACCTTAGGTTTGAAAACACCGACAACTTCGGACCATAGCTGCTCCAATTTTCGCTGCGTCGCCGCTTTGCGCGGATCGATTGTGTACGGCTCCTTGGGGTTGAGGGCGAGGTCCAAGTTCTTGCCGTTCGCAAAGAACCACTCCATGTGCCCCATGCTCTGAATGAGGGGAGTTGGTTCGATTAAGTTGTCTTTGTATCGGGTAACGAGTTTTTCCAAATCGGACTTCGGCATCGTGAGGCCGGTTTCGGTGCCCTTCATGGAATCCCAAGAGGCTCGCTCTGCTTGCAAAACTACCTGGTTGTATCGCAAGGGGATCAATACGCGATCCATGAGGTCGGATTGGAATTGGAGCGCGCTTGGGCCGACAAACATGTGCACTCCGCGCCACCCAATGCTGGGCCAGTCTTTAATGGTTCCCATGGGCAGCGCCAAAACGCCACGGGACGGAACTGCAATCTGATTCAGCGTGGTGATTCCGTGGCGCAATCCAAGTTCGTCTTGTCCGATGACCTCGACGAGGTCGTTTTGAATGTTAATGGCATACCCCTCGGCAGGGAGCTTAATGTCCTCCACCCGGAGCCTAATTTCGCCTTTGCCTGTCCGAGGGTTATCGATATCATATTGGGTTGTGAGTTGATTGTCCAGAAGCGTGATCCACTTTTCGTGCGTCGCCACCGCTCGCTGAGGGATTGCGATGCTCGTGGTGCTCAAGCTGCTTTCCTTTGGCTGCGGGATGATCGTTTGCGATGGGTATGGCGACCGGACGATCTCTGATCGCGAAACCAACTGCGACTTTTCTACTCGTGGTTGGGCCGAACCTGAGGGCTTCCACTGCAAGGTAATGGTGCCCGTCGCGGGCTTGTCTGAGGTCACGGGAAGCCGAAGTTGGCCGAGCCACAAAGTCTGTGGCTTTTCGTGAATGATCTCCTGACTGACGCGAGGATCGTTGAAGGCGAACTCATTCGAAGTCGAGTCTATGGACAAGGTTCCCGCCGGCCCTTCGACGACTATGCCAGGCTGGCCATCACCTTTGAATCGTGGGTACGTTCGTCCCGGAGCCCCACCAGGAAATGGTGCCCAAGCCTCTGAATTGGGCTTCAAAACGGTCTTGTTTGGTGCAAATAACGGTCCCCAGACATAGCCAAGGCTATTCTCGACGTTGACTGTCTCGCTGCCTCGCCATCCAAACTCGTATTGGATGGTCAGTTTCTCCCCTTTGAGAACGTACGTCAGTTTGGCCCGGACTCCCGAAGGTTCGTCCACAGTGACGGTGATCGTGCCGTCTGCCGATTTACTCACGCTCTGAGCGTTGTAGTTTGTGCTGTAAAGACCCTTTTCCCAATCGCCCCGATAGTATTGGAACATCGATCCTTTCACCAACGGATAGCCGTTCTGAATCCAGGAAAGCCCTCTTCTCGGGACGTAGTTGATCGACGATTGCGAATCAAGTTGGGCAACGAGAATTGCGGTCAGCATGCCCTATTGTAGCTGGTGAACCTAGAGGAGTCCCTTAGGAGGCATTACGACTATCTCGTCAATATTCCGATCTTGCGGCAGATTGATCAAATCTCTTAACGTCTCGGCAATGGCGATTGCGGGCAGCATGTCCTCCACGGCTGGCTTCCACCCGGCACCATCCCAAATAGGCGTATCCGTCGCTCCGGGACACACACTGGTGACGCGTATTCCCTGTTTCCTGTAACTGGCTGCCAACGACTGTGAGAAGGCGCGTGCGCCTGCTTTGCTCGCCGAATAGGATTCCCCGCCTGGAAACCCACCCATCGCCGCGATGCTTAAGACGTTGAGCACTTGCCCGCCACCCTGTTCCAACATCATGTTGATTACCGCGTGGGTCGCATAGAGTGTGCCCAGCAGATTCGCTTCGATCTGCTGCGTCACGCTCAAAATCGACTGAGTATGAAAGGGACTCATGTCCGCTACTCCGGCGTTGTTGATGAGAACGATGGGGTCTGTCCCCAGTTCCCTAACTGCATCGTTCAGCTTCTGGCAATCCGGGTAGCTGGTCACGTCGCACGGTACGGGAACTGCGCCAGACGCTCCAAGGTGCAGGCATTCTGCCGCCAAGTCGTGGATTGCCTTCTCTCGTCGGGCAGCGAGCACAAAACTGTGCCCATCGGCAGCAAGCAATCGGGCGGTGGCCTGTCCGATACCGCTGCTGGCCCCAGTGATAATGATCCTTCGCGCGGAGATTGCCATCTCCCCTTATTCTGCGGAAACCTCGAAAATATTGCGCGCAGTCTCGTGTAACCGCACACGCTCGAGCTTTACCGGCAGATGCTCGCGCAGCTTTGAAAAGATCGTTTGTGCCACGACTTCGCTGGTGGGATTCTTGTCGACAAACTCTGGAACGTCAACGCTGAGATTCTTGTGATCATATCGATCGATGATGCGCTCGTTAACGATCCGATCCATCTCGTTGATGTCCACGATCATCCCAGTAGCGTGATCGGGCAATCCGCCCACAGTCACCTCAAGCATGTAGTTATGCCCGTGCCCGGCAACGTTGTTGCATTTGCCAAAGAGCTCGAGGTTGCTCTGTTGGGAAAGGCTTGGCACATGGAGCCGATGGGAGGCGGCAAATTCATAAACTCGCGTAATCGTCACGTAATTTTCCTTCATGGATGCGTCCCACTCGCCGTACAGGAGAGGCGTTTCCTCAAGCTTCAGGGCTACCAACTGGGTCGCAGGGTGCATCCCTATTAAGTGAGTACGGAGATACAGCAAGAGGTTCTCCACACTAGGACTTTGGTCTCGGAATGCTTCGATCTCGTCGTTGATGCTCTTCTGGTCGAATTGGCGCTTCACCCGGTCTCTCAAGACATCGTCGATAATTTTGATATTGACGACCATGCCGGTCTCAGAATCCACCAACCCTTCAACTGAAACATCCAAAACGTAGTTGTGGCCGTGGTTAAACGGCGAAGACCAAGGACCGAAGAGGGTCTTGTTCTCGGCCTCGCTCTTGCTGTTCAACCAATATCGGTGGCCGCTACTGAAAGTGATGCGGCGCGTCATGCGGACCGTGAAGGAATGGAGGTCGGGCATAGTGTCTACTTGTTACTACGGAGTGGCCGCCCAAGATCCATAGGCGCAGAGGTGCCCTTACCCACGATGATTAGCACCACCAGCGCGAGAACATAGGGCAAGGCGAGGAAGAACTGGTAAGGCACGATTGGCTGGCGTACCTGGAAATAGAAGCGCAGAAACTCGGCGAATCCGACGAGTAGGCATGCTCCCAATACGCCAAACGGTTTCCACCGGCCAAAAGAGACCATCGCCAGTGCCACAAAACCCCTCCCAGCAGTCATCTCCTGCACAAAGGTGCCGCCGATGCTCAGGGCAAGATGCGCACCTGCCAGAGCAGCCAAACTCGCTCCGATTCCCGAAGCCTGCCAGCGAAGTTTGGCCACGGAAAATCCTGCGCTCTCCACCGAGTCCGGATACTCGCCCGCAGCCCGGATAGCCAACCCCCACGCTGTTCGATGCAGAGCAAACCAAATCACGGGAGCCATAACGACCATAAAGAAAACAAGCGCATCCAACCCACCGAAGCGAGCAAATGTCGGAATCGTGATGAGCCTTCCCGCGTCGCCGTACCTCTGCTGAAAGAGTGTGCTGGTAATGCCGATCGCAGCAAGATTGATTCCTGTTCCTACCACTACCTGATCCTGCCGCGCGTGGATGGTGAGCAAGTTTTGAATAATCCAAAGCGGCACGACGCTCAAGACACCCAATAGAAGCCCCAGTGCTGGATTTCCCGTGATCTCAGCCCCTAACGCGCCGAAATAGGCAGCTGTGAGCATCATGCCCTCCAGGCCTATGTTCAACTGACCTGCTTTCTGATTGACAGTCTCACCCAACGCGGCCAGGCCGGTTGGCGTTGAAAAGAACAAGACTTGAATGAACCAACTCAAGATTCTGCTCCCACAAACTGTGCTCTTCGGGAGCGAAGGTAGTTAAAGCCCAAGTAGGCGAGAACCGCCATCCCTTGCATGGCGAAAATGATCGACTTTCCCCCAGCGCTGGATCGCGAGAGGTAGTCCGTACCGGCAAGCAGCGCCCCAAAATACAGTGAGCTCCCGATTACTCCAATCGGATGCAAACCTCCCAGAAGCGCCACGGGTATCGCCAGAAATCCCCAGTTTTCCGCAAAGCTCGGGCTCAGATATCCCACAAGAGCAGAGTACTGGACCGCACCTGCCAATCCGCACAACCCTCCCGAGAGCATCATCGATTGGAGTTGGACTCGCTCAGCAGGGATCAAGTTGGCTCGCGCAACCCGTGGGTTTTCGCCTACCACCCGTAACTTGAAACCTGGAACGGTGCGGTAAAGAAAAAACCAAACGGCAACTGCGACCAAGATCGCAACCATCATCCCAGAGTGAAAATCCGTTTGCAGATCGAATTTCGCTAACATCGCGAGTTCAGGGAGTCGGTCGGACTGCGGATTTTGGTGCTTGGATTCCTGGAGCGGCCCGGTAACCAGGTAGTCCAAAAGGTACACCGCAATTACGTTCATCAGGATGGTGCTGATCACAACTTGAACTCCGCGTCGAACGTAAAGCCATCCGGCCAGCCATCCGTATGCTCCTCCACCGATAACTCCGGAAATGAGGATTCCGATGCTAAGGGCTTGCGGGGGCATCGCCGGAAACAGCTTGAACAACGAAGCAGCGGCCATTCCACCGCATAAATACTGCCCTTCCCCTCCGATGTTGTACATCCCCGCCCGCCAAGCCACGACCATGCCGCAACCCGCCAGGAGAAGCGGCGTCATCTGCACCATGGTCCGGGCAAATCCGGCACGGGAACCGAAAGCGCCTTCACCAATCTTCTGGACGGATTCCACCACAGGAAACCCGAAGACCGCCAAAGTAAGACACAAGAATCCGATCAGAGCGCAAAGTAGACCAAATCGAACGCCAGCCTCTCTCAATCGGTTGCTCCCAGAAGCGTCTCTGCGGCACCACTACCCACCCTTCCGCGAGACATGAACTGAGTTCGGTGGGCCAGTTCGGCGAGTTCGTCCAGATCCGTCGAGAAGAGGGCGACTGCACATCCATTCGACGCAGCTTTCCGTATCTGGGAGTGCACGAATTCCGTGGCTTTGAAATCCAGACCTCGTGTCGGGTTGACCGCAACCAAGAAGTTGGGCTTTCGATCCAGATTTCGACTCACCACGATCTTCTGCTGATTGCCGCCGCTTAAGCTCATGGCGGGATCACTAGGATCGCCAACCTTGATCTGGAACCGTTGAATCAACTCCGTTGCCCAGTCTCGAACGAGGCCGTATCTCAAAAAGCCGAACCGTGTGAATTCTGGCCGGTCCAGGCCACCTAAGAGCAGATTCGAGACGATCGGCATGCGGAGTGCCAGCCCATCCACCTGCCGATCTTGGGGGATGTATGCAGCAGGGGGAGCGGAAAGTGTGCCCCTAGACGGCTTTCGGATTCCCGCAAGCACCTCCGCCAGTTCGACTTGACCATTCCCGTCCACCCCACCGATTCCCAAAATTTCCCCTGAGCGAATCTCCAGGCTGGCATCGCGCACCGCATCTTCGCCGCGATCCCCCTTTGCCCAAAGACCCCTCACTGCCACGCGAATCTCGCCTGAAGACACAGCAGGAACCATGATCGTGCTTGGAAGCTCACCGATCATCCACTCTGCGAGCTGTTGCGAATTGGTTTCGGCGATGAGGCAGGTGGCAACCTTCTGTCCCTGGCGCAGAACCGTGACGCGGTCGGCGATCGCCACCACCTCGGAAAGTTTGTGCGCAATGAGAATAATCGTTCGGCCCTGGTCGCGCAAAGTTCTCAAAACACGAAAAAGATCTTCGACTTCATGCTGGCCCAGAACCGCTGTTGGCTCATCCAGAATGATGATCTGGGGATCGAGAGCAAGGACTTTGAGAATCTCAAGCCTTTGCTGTACTCCGACAGGAAGATCGCCAGTGCGAGTCTCCATGTCGATGGGCCACTTGAGTTCGTCAGCGAGCTGCCTGCCTCTTTCCGCAAGCGTTTCCGTCGAGATGAACTTCCCCAGAGATTCCACTTTTGCCAACGCCAGGTTTTCTGCCACCGAAAACGCAGGAGCCAGCATGAAATGCTGATGAACCATGCCGATACCTTGGCGTCGGCTGTCTGCAGGAGACTCAAACTGCTGCTCGCGCCCATTTAGCAGGAGTGATCCGCAGTCCAGACGAGTTGAACCTGACAAAATCGACATCAGGGTCGACTTGCCCGCACCGTTCTCACCCAGCACAGCATGGATTTCACCTGGGAGAAACTCCGCCGAAACGTCCGTTAGAGCATGAACCGCTCCGAACGACTTGGAAATTCCCCGAGCGGCGAATACCTCAGAATTCATCCTTGGGGACAACCAATTCGCCCGAGACGATTTTTTTCTTAGCTTCTTCGATTGCAGAAATCAGATCGGCTGGTATCTGATCCTTGAACTTGGGGCTGACGACAAAGTCGATCGCGCCCTTATCCATTCCCACAAGCCGTACGCCGCCCTGGTACTTCCCTTCTTTAACTTCGCGAGCGACCTCCACAAATGCTGGCTTCGCGATAATGACCGCGC
Organism: Armatimonadota bacterium; assembly: GCA_018268255.1. GTDB lineage: Bacteria > Armatimonadota > Fimbriimonadia > Fimbriimonadales > Fimbriimonadaceae > UBA2391. The sequence continues at coordinate 59,722 of JAFDWX010000004.1, forward strand.
TGGCGACCACGGCCCCGCTTGAGTCATCGTTCTGGTCGGCATTTGAACCGATTGCATGGACGCCCTTCTCCTTGCAGGCTCCAAAAACTGCTTGGGCACCTTCGTTCGCCTGGTGAATGATGAAATCTGCTCCGGCGTCGATTGCTTGAAGCGTGGCCTGTTTGACTGCCACAACGTCTTTTGGATCGGTGATGATCACCGTCTTCACGTCGATGTCCGGTCGGGCGGCTTTTGCCCCGGCCTCAAAACCCTTGAATGTTGACATGATGGACGGAACGTTAATGCCGATCATCGCGACCTTTCCGGTCTTCGACATTTTGCCAGCCATCATCCCGGCGAGGTAAAAGCCTTGTTCGAGATAGAACCGGAAGGTGCCAGCGTTCTTGGAAGTCTTTCCACCAGAACTGCTGATGTAGACCGTATTGGGAAACTGACCCGCATACTTGACACCGGGTTCATTGTATTCGTAGCCGTGGCCAAAGACCAGTGTGTAGCCGTCCTGCCCGTAGGTCCGCATCGCGTCCTCGATCTTCGAACCGGTGGCCTCTGCGTTAGCGACTTTGGCTCCAAGTTCAGACTCGATCGCCTTTAGGCCCTCGTAAGCCATCGCGTTCCAGCCCGCATCGCTCACCCTGCCGGGAGTGATCAAAGCAACTTTGAATTCCTTTGATGCCGGGCTATTTTGCTGCCCCGATTCCGAAGAATTGCCCTGAGCAGCCTCTCGCCCGCCAGAACACCCGGAAGCCACTAGGGCAAAACCGATTCCCATTAACGCCAACAGCTTGTTCATATCGCTTACCTTGCTACGTGATTTTGCCTAAATCAGTCGGCGATTGGCGCGGAAGGAATCGTAATCGTTGTTTCGTGCGCCACAAACGCCGGAATGGGCGTCCCTACTGGGGCATAGACTTGATGGGCAGTGAGCATTCGGCCGAGCTTATCCAGAACGGAGTCTGCAACGTTGGAAACCGTCGTGAGGGACATCAGCTCCTGGCTGCCGATCCGATCGAATCGTCCGCTGGCCACCTTTTCTCCCAGGGAGGTGATGGGGTCCTTCCCCTTGTTCTGCGCCTTGCCCTGGATTGGCAGTGTCCCGAGAGCTTGTCGAACTTTTGGATCGTCCAAAGCGGCAAGCCCGTTGTCCGAAAGGTTTTGGAGAGCCGATCGCTGCTCTTCACTCAAGGGTGCACTCAGTTGGAGCGACAGCGGAGCAACGTGGGTGTTTTCACTCTTGAACTCGTATTGCCTTTCCGCGGTTTTGAGATCGACTTCGACCCCCGATTGCGCCAAGACCTTCGTGACTTTGATCGCCAGCCGAGCAGGCTGATTCACGATGGCAGACTCAACCCGCCCTCGGCGAGACCAAACCACCTCCCCCTCAGCGATTGACCCAGCCGGAATGACGATCGAACCGTCGGAACCCTTCACATCGGCCGAGAGAGCCATTTTGAACTTGGTGCCTTCCGCGGATTTTCCCGATTCGAGCGGCTCCAGCAAGACTAGGTTAACTGGCGCGCCAGCTTCGAGCCGTGCCATCTTGGGCTTCGGCGTCTCCACTTCGGCAGCCCGCTCTTGGTTGCTGCCACAACCGGCAACCGCGACCGCCACCATGACCACGAACAAGATTTTTCTCATCGAGTACTCCCAATTACAAATTCCCCCGGTTCTCCCGGTGCAGCGGACGTGTGCGAGAAGGACGTCACTCGGCCTGGTCCGTTTTGAATCATTTCCAGAAACGTGCGCAGAATGACCGGGTCGTGGTGACCAGCGAGGAGTTCCACGTCGCCGGCACGAGTGTTCCACACCTCGCCGCTGATTCCCATCTCACGAGCAAGCCGCTGCACGAAGGCCCTGTATCCGACCCCCTGTACGTGCCCAACCAGTCTAGCTTCCTTCCACTCCATGGGGCACTCGAGCGTCCTCTACCAATGCCTGAGTCGGGTTGAGGTCCATGATTCCTGGTCTCCAACCCAACTGGTCGATGATCCTGAGGTAATCGGCAGGTGCAATTTGATCCACTGGCTTATTGAGAAAGGTCACCAGTAATGCCTCCATCACGTTCGTGGCGAAGGTCTCGCCGCCAAAATCGGGCGTGGTCGTGATCAGCTGCTTGAGACCTGCCTGTCTCATCCACTCGACGTTTTTGGATCTGACCGATTGTGTGATTACCGTCTTGCCTTTGAGGTTATCCGGAGCATAGCGGTTGATATAGAGAGAGTCGCCCGCAATGATGGTTGCCCAATCGAATATTTTGGGAAACTTGGGCTTTCGCACTTCCTGCTTCTCTCCGGTGGGATAGAACCAGTCTTGGGGCAGATTCGTGATGATCGGGAGCAGGATGTTCCCCAACACGCTCACCGTCTTGTAGCTCTTGACGGCCCACGGAATCCCCAGACCGAACAGAAAGTCGCCGTATACGACATTGGGGCAGACTTCATGGAGCGCCTCCGCCATTCCGTAACGGTCGACGGAGCTCATGAGCAAAACTCGCTCTTTTGAGAAGTCGATTGTCCCTTCGCGCTGAAGCCGCAGGATCGTTTCGCGTTCCAGAGTGTTCTTAAGGCCGCTGCCGTCTACCAGCGGAGTCGTTTTCACTCCGCTCACAAGGTTTTTGATTTCTTTGAATGCGTAACGCTTGCCCCCGGCCACCACGTAAATGTCGCAACCGCCGACACCAAAGGCGGAGACTTTGCCATCCAGGTCTTTGAGCATGGCTTTGAATTTGGCCTTGTCCCCGTCTGTGCCGATGCGTTCGATGAGGAACTTTTGCCCCAGAAGCTCTGCTTCAGACGATTTGTTCCGCTGGCTGGTGCCCAAGGACACCGAGACGATCCGCTTCACGTCGTTCAATAGACCGCGATTCCCTCGATTTCAACGTCTACGCCCCGCGGCAAACCAGCAACGGCTACCGTGGATCGTGCGGGAGGTTCGGCAGAGAACATCGAGGCATAGACCTCATTTACCGTGGCGAAGTGGTCCATCGAACTCAAGAAGATAGTCGTTTTCACGAGGTTATCCGGGGTGAGTCCGGACGCTTGAAGCAACGCTTTCATGTTGCCGACAACTTGTTCCGCTTGGCTTCGCACATCTCCGGTCACCAACTCGCCGTTAGGCGTGAGCGGGATCGATCCGCTGAGAAAAACGAAGTTGCCAGCAGCTCGAATCGCTTGGCTATAGGGTCCGATTGCAGCAGGTGCCGAGTCGGTAGAAATGACTTCCCTAGTCATGGCGCGAGGTTACCTCTTGCACAGATATCGTGAAAGAATGTTCTCCACGCGGGTTTCCACCAGACGCTGGGCTAGCGCGTTGTGAAGCGACCAGGAAACCCTATGACGCTCACGATTTTGAGCCCACCGGCTACTCGTCCAAGATCAGCGGCTTCGCGCCCTTGATATTGTTCGCCCACTCGCCAATCTGTGTGTCTCCGTGCTGACCCGCAGTTTCTCTTTCGATAATCTTCCATTTGCCGGACGACTTGCGAAGAAGGTAGTTGAATCCACTTTCCCAAACACCGCTTTCCCGGCTCTCTTTCCACTCGTTCTTGAGTTTGGTTTTGGTGAAGTCCATCGGCTTGCCGTTCGGCATCAGCGGTTCCAAGCTCAGATAAGCAAGATCGCCCCGAGCTCGAATCCGGTTGACCTTCCAGAGCACCTTGGTTCCAAGATACTTTTCAGCATCCGCTCTGGCGACATCGAGGAGAACCTTGCGCAGCTTGTTGGTCGTGGAAATGTCGGCCGGGTGTGCCTCAGCCACAGTTCCAGCTAGCGCAATCGCAAAAACGAACCAGGACCTCTTCATTTGAGGTGTTTTACCATCCGCCGGTGGGGGATACCGACTTCAACAAAGCGATCTCCTTCGGGTTCGTACCCAATTCGGAGATAGAACGGAACGACAGTCTCCCGAGCGTGGAGCACCACCTCGCGTCTCTCGAGTTTCACACAGTACTCCTCCGAGGCAGCCATAACGGCTCGACCCAAGCCCGAACCTTGGCGGCTAGGATCGACGGCGACCTGACGAATCTTAGCCCAACTCCCATCTAAGGGAGCGACCATCGCCACTGCGACGACAATCCCACCATCCTCTAAGAGCACCATGGTCTGATCTGACTCACTCTGAAGTTCGTCTGGCGTGAATTCGAGCCCGAGCGGTTGACGCAGAATTTTTCTTCGCAGCTCGACTCCAGCCGACCACGATGAATCGCCAAATTGAGGAAGGACAACCTCCACCATTGTCTGAAAGTTACCCGTGCAAAACCTTCCGGTGATCATCCAACTCTCGTGGTGTATAGTTGGCCCATGCTAGACCAAGACCTACTGAAATCTGTCCGAGAGAACATCCAAATGGCGGGTGCCAACACCATCCGCGATATCCAAGCGCTCTCTGAGGAAGCACTCTCAAAGTCTCCAGGTGGAGGTGCACGCGCACCCTACGACTACGTGTATGAGTGTGTGGTAGTCAATCAGCGATTGGCCAAGCGGATGCGGGGTGAAGATCCGGGCGACTGGCCTTTCCAAGGATGGGCGAAGGCACCCGAAGATTTCAAGTCGATCGACGCGGCAGTCCAGAAGTTCCAGGAATCGCTGAATGACCTCGTGACCTCTCTCGGCGACGACGTGAATCGTGTGGTCCCGACCAGCGAGGGTGATCGGCCGATTTGGGACCTAGGCCAATTCGCCGCGATACACATGTTCTATCACGACGGACAGCTCAACATGGTCCAAGCCATGCACGGTGACGAACAGGTCCACTGGGATTAACGAAACGAGTGCAAGCTCCCAACACCAGAAGCGCTGGGAGCTTGCGGCAGATTCAGTTGTCTCCGAACTTATCGAAGTTGTTGGACAACAGAATGTAGTCGAAGATCGTCACCGTTCCATCTCGATCCAGATCTGCATTGGCATTGAAGCCAGCGTCTCCGAACGAGGTGTCGAACGCATTACTCAGATCGACATAGTCGAAGATCGTTACCGCGTTATCTCCGTCCACGTCGCCAGCGAGGAGAGTCGATGTGCCCATCGTTCCGTTGCCGTTGGAAACATTGATGCCGTTAACGCGCTTCCACAGATACGGCTGACTCGCGATTCGCACGTCATAGGTTCCATTGGGAACGTTCATGACCGTGAACGCTGTGCCGGGGGTAACCGCAACCGTGCGACTGAACTCGACCGTGGAGGTTCCAGGCGTCAAGAATCGGAACGTCACATTGTGCACTTGAGTGCTCGTATCCGATTCAAAGTTCAAGAGGCCCGTCACGTTCACGGCTCGTGGAAGCGGCATGCGCCAGATCCCTCGGCCGTACGTCGAGACATTCAAATATCCCGTGGTCCCGTTCACAGCGATAGCCGATACTGGGCACCCGGCTGGCAGTGCCGAGCCCAATTCCATCCAGCTTGCGCCGTTGTTTGTGCTGACAAACACTCCCACATCGGTGCCAACGATGACCATCGATGTGTCCAGAGGATTGAATTTCACTCCGGTGATCGCCGCATTGGGCAAATTGCCCTTTGCGCTGGTCCAGGTTGTGCCCCCGTTGGTTGACCGATAGATCAAGCCGGAAGACGACTCAAAACCAACCCAAACGTGATTCGTGTTGGTTGGATCAATTCCGATGCCACCAACGGCGCCGGAAGGCAGCCCTATACTGACCTTGGTAAACGTCGGCGTCGCAGCCAAGATGTTAGTCGACTTGCAAACCACACCGTCGTTGGATCCCGTGTACAACACGTCGGGAAATGCGGCCGTTGTTTCTATCTCAGACAACGTCGAACCATTGGTCAAAGTCGCCGTAAGCGCAGTGAAGCTTGCGCCTGCATTGGTTGACCGATTCAGAGCCGTCGACCCGACGTATGCATGGTTCCCATTGCCTTGGTTGTAGATGACAGGGGTGTTCCAATCGGAGCTATCCGAAGGGGTGAACACATAGTTCCAAGTTGTTCCTCCGTTGGTCGAGCGGTACACGTTTCCGTACTGATACTCGGCAAGGATGTAGTTCCCATTGTCAGGTCGATATGCCACCCGGAATCCGTCGCCGCCGATCCAGATCGAAAAGTCGGTCGAGGGTCCCATTCTCAACTGGGTTGAGTTATCTTGTGCGCCAGAGCCCATGCGGTTAGGGTCGGTTGGGTGCACGCCGATCTCGTAGTACTCCATCGTTCCGCGACCCGAGTTCTTCTTCTGCCAAGTGACGGAAGAGGCTAACACGTTGCTCGTGTAATAAAGCCCAGCGTCTTCACCAATGTAGACCTGGCTTCCTGAGCCGGGGACGAACTTTGCTTGGTGGAAGTCGGGGTGGTCCGGAGTGATATTGGTCCAGCTTCCGCCACCGTTCACGGTTTTGTAAAGCTGCATTCCACAAAGAACCACCACGTTCGGATCGGTTGGTGAAACCGCGATGCCGATGCAGTACCAGCAATAGCTTGCGCCACCGCTCACGTAAGTGACTGTTGCCCACGTTGCGCCACCGTCTGTGGATTTGTAGATGTTCTGGATGTAGCCGTTTTCGATAACGGTGTACAGAATGTTGGGGTTCGAACGAGCGACGTCGAGTTCTACGCGAGAATAACCGGAGGCGGGAAGCCCTGTTGTCAGCGTCCAAGTAGCGCCACCGTCGGAGGTCTTGTAGACGCCCTTACCAGCCACACCTGCCCAGGCGACGCTGGAATTGGTGGGATGGAAAACCACGCCAGTGCATCGGCCCGTGACTTTTCGAGTGAACGTGGCTCCTGCATTGGTGGTGACATAGAGGCCTTGATCACTGCCGACCAGCCACACGTTGCTATTGGTCGGTGCAATCGCTAAATCGCCGATTCGGTGCCCTGCAAAAGTACTGGCGCCGTATTGCGTCCACGTGGCTCCACCGTCCAAACTGCGAAACACGCCTACGCCACTCCACGTGTAGCCGGCGTAATACTCCTCGCCTGTCCCCATCAAAACCGTATCCGGATTCTGTGGATCGAGAACGACGGCACCGATAGTCTGTGATGAAAGCGTGTCGGTGAGGTTGGTCCAGGTCGAACCAGAATTCGTGCTCTTCCACAGCCCGCCCTTGGCGGAACCAGCGTAAACGATATTGGTTCTGGTGGGATCGATGGCCAGAGCGTTCACCCGGGCGAGCCAACCTTCGTCTGTGCTGAGCGGCCCCATGAATTCCCAATCTGGGCTGAGCGCAGCTGTTCGCCCTGGTTCCACATATCGCTCCAGTTCTTGTGCTTGAAGCCAAGCCTGCTGAGCTCCTCCTGGTGGTATCTCTCCGTTCGGCAGAGCGCGCCCGTCGCGCCAGTACTTAACGCGCAATTCGGGCTTGGCGACGCCGTTCCAGAATTCGTCTTGGAGCTGTCCAAAGCTCATCATGGCTAGCGCCATCAAAAACGTTCCTAAAATTAGTCTCCTCATTCCAAACTCCATGGGTGCTCAGGAATCTGCACCACCTACTCTTGATTGTAAGGCAACTTGTCGCTACTGGGGCACAAATGAACCCGAATCCTTCGAAGAGCAACAATTTTCGATAGGTTCCCATCAGGAGATGCAACCCATTTGGGCTAAAGACCGTGTATCATAGTGATATCACATCGATATCAAGGAGTATGGGATGAATGAGAAGAAAGCGATGACGATGCCAGGAGCTATGATGTTGCTGCTGGATGTCATCCTGTGGTTTGGTGGGCTGGCCCTGGTTATCTGGGCGGCGACCCAGAAGAACGACGCACTGGTGTGGGTCGGCGTCGTGGCGCTGGTGCTGGCGGGGCTGATTTCTGGCGGGTTCTTTGTGGTTGAACCTAATGGAAGTAAGGTTCTGATTCTCTTTGGAAGCTATAAGGGCACCTGCAAGGACGCTGGATTTCACTGGACGAACCCATTCACGATTCGCCGAAACGTGTCTCTTCGTGCGCGAACCCTAAATGGAGAGCGCCTCAAGGTTAACGACAACAGCGGAAATCCAATTGAAATCGCAGCAGTGATCGTGTGGCAAGTCACCGATACGTACGACGCAACTTTCCGAGTCGATCAGTACGAGCAGTATGTGGCCATGCAGAGTGAAACTGCTCTGCGACACAGCGCCAGCATCTTCCCGTACGATGCCGACGACAACACGGTCTCCCTCCGACGAAACACGATCGAAGTGGCCCAGCATCTCAAGGAAGAACTCCAAGAACGCCTTGAAATCAGCGGCATCTCGATTATCGACGCTCGCCTCTCGCACTTAGCCTATGCACCCGAAATTGCTGGTGCAATGCTTCGCCGACAGCAGGCAGCCGCTATCATCGCTGCTCGCCAGATCATTGTAGATGGCGCGGTGGGAATGGTCGAACTCGCTCTCGAGCGGATCGAACGCGAAGGCGTCGTCAAACTTGATGAAGACCGAAAGGCAACGATGGTCAGCAACTTGATGGTCGTGTTGTGCAGCGAGCAGGCAGCCCAACCGGTACTCAACACAGGAACACTCTATACCTAATGCCTGAGAGGAAGGCCTATCCGTTACGCATATCGGCGGAGCTGTGGGAAGAGATTCAGTCTCTCGCCTCCGCCGATTTGCGTTCGGTCAATGCGCAAATCGAAATCCTGCTGCGAGAAGCGGTCAAGATGCGCAAACGGCAACAAGGCGATCCTACCAATTCTAACCGGAGTTGAAACCCTAATCAGAGATCCGATATCGGGCGCAGATCGCAGCGGCACCGGCGGTCGCTCCGATGATGATCACCGCGAAGGGCAAACCATCCAAGGGCATTTCAGCCAAGAGTTTGGGCAACTGAAAGGGTGTCGGCTCCGCAGTGGATTTCTCCTCGACAGGATTTTTGCGGCGCGCGGCGATGACATGGGCCCATCCGCTCGCAGGCTCAAAGATGAAATCCGTGTCGTAGACGAGTTCGTGAGGCGACAACGACTGCACCACCATTGAATGGCTCATGGCGGCCGCTAATGCCAGAAGCAGGCTAAGTACACCTTTGCCGAGATTTACTACCACCTACGCGATCCCCTTGTATCAAGTGCAGTGTACAGCAAAAAGTGGGTAATGCGGTAAGAAATCTTTGAAGTGGCGGTGGCCGATCGAAGATCAATGGGCCCGGTGGGGATCGAACCCACGACCAAGCGGTTATGAGCCGCCCGCTCTAACCACTGAGCTACAGGCCCCCGATGCACACAAGATACCCTTTGGGGCACAATTCCATCCACCAGCGCGAATTCAAACGGATGGCTACGCTACCCCAATCTATTCAACTCCTCAGCCCGTCGGCAGCCTATCTGCCCGATGCTGGCGCATTGGTTGTGGCATGTACAAGCGCATCCCTGTCCTCAGAGTCGCTTTTCGATGACGATCTCAATGTATCTCAGGAAATAGGAATGCTCGCCTCTCAGTGCAATCCTCAGATTGCTCTTTTGCTGCTGGACTCGCCTGTTGCTGAAACCAAGGTGCCACTTTCGGTGCCTGTACAGACAATCACGACGCGAACCTTATCGGTTTGGTCGGCGGGAAACACTTCTGTGGCTGCATTCGAACTCGAGCCAGCACCCGGTTCATGGGTGATCTTCGGTCGGGGCCATAACGATGGCGATCGGGTTGTCGCGAGCGCGTTCATCCAGCCAGGCAAGCTGATGCTCTTCCCTATCGGCTGCCAACGTGGCGACTCATGGCCCGTCCCAGATGATGCAGAGATCGTAACGCCATCTTCGATATAATGAACGTCTGACAATGGCGTCCCTTGAATCTCAATCGATCCCGGCCACAGGCTGTTCATTTCTCCAAGGGGCACCTGCCTCCGCTTTTGCTCCGGAAGACTTTTCTTCCGACGAACGTCTGATGGTCCAAATGGCTGAGCAGTTCAGCCAGAAGGAAATCCTCCCCAATCTTGACCGCATGGATGCTCAGGAAGAAGGCCTGGTTCCGACCATCGTCCAGCATGCCGGTGCTTTGGGATTCTGCGGCCCCGATACATCCGCCGATTTCGGTGGATTAGGTCTTGGGAAAAACCTCGCGGCGCGGATCCTGGAATATCTCAGCTTGAACGCTTCCTTCTCCGTCACGATCGGAATTACCAGCGGAATCAGCCAGGTGGGTCTTCAACTTTTCGGGAGCCGGGAGTTGCAGGAAAAATACCTCCCGCCACTATGTTCGGGAGAGCACATCGGAGCCTATTGCCTCAGCGAACCGAATAGCGGCACAGATTCCCTATCGCTTTCCACGCGAGCCGATCAGCACGGCGGCAAGTGGGTGCTCAATGGCACCAAAATGTGGATTTCCAACGCCAAATGGGCCAACCAGTTTCTAGTAATGGCGAAGGTCGGTGGCGAGAAGATCAGCGCGTTTCTGGTCGAGCGAGACTTTCCCGGAGTCTCCATTTCGCGGGAGGAGCACAAAATGGGTCTCAAGGGGTCCAGCACCGCTCGGGTGATGTTGGAAAACGCCGAGGTTCCGCTTGAGAACATGGTCTACGAAGAAGGTCGGGGCCACATTGTCGCCTTCAATGCGCTGAATTTGGGGCGCTTCAAGCTGTCTTCGATGTCCATCGGTCCAGCTCGGCAGGCCATGACCCACGCCAGCGAATATGCGCTTGACCGCAAGCAATTCGGACAATCCATCGGTCGCTTTGGCTTGATCGAACAGAAATTCGCCAAGATGGCTGCTCTGTTCTATGCCGCCGAGTCGGCCATCTACCGAACCGGAGCGCTCATCGATTCTGCGTTTGAGTCAGGCCACGCCCAGTACCCGGACGACCGCATCAAGGGGAATATTCGGGGCGCCGAGGAATATTCTGTTGAGTGCAGCATCTGTAAGGTGTTCTCCACCGAGGCCGAAGGCCAGATCGTGGACGAATGCCTGCAAGTGTACGGCGGTTACGGCTTTACCGAAGAGTTCCCTATCGCTCGGATCTATCGAGACTGCCGCGTGAGCAGAATCTACGAGGGCACCAACGAAATCAACCGGTTCTTTATCGCAGACCGGCTCCTGCGGAGAATGCGCGCTGGCACGGTGATTTTTGGCCCAGGCGATGGCTTCATCCATGACCTTTGCGGAGAAGCGTGTGCCCTCGTTTCGAATCTGGAAAACCCTCACCAAGCGGTTCTTGGAGCGCTTGCCGACCTGGCGATCCTCACGTACGTCGAGCAATCGGCTCGACTTCGCGTATCCCGAAATCCTGCTGCGTTTGGGCAGTTGCACGCAGTGTTCTGCAATTGGGCCAACGCGGAAGCGGCGCGGGCGTATCAGTTGATTTCTGGAAATCCCGTTTCACTTCCGGCACCGGCTGCAGTGGATTTGGGTGCTATCGCCGGTCTGGTGTACGAGAAGAGGGGCCCGGTCAACTAATTCGCGGTAGTCCTTCGTCCAGCACCCACCTCGTGCCAGAGAGACTTCAGGTGTCGGGGCATATGGAACAGGAAGCTACTCACACTCGCTGGGCTTCCAGCCGCCCGGGCGGGATCGTGGGCGACGCGAAGCGTCGGGGTCCCACGATCGGGCAAGGCTTCGGGTGGGCGGCGCGCCTTCGAAAAAGCCAACACGTCAAAATCAAGATGCCACGGACAGTACATCCGTGGCATCGATTGACCGTTCAGCGGCCTTACGCGTCGGCGTAAAGGAAGAACTCATACGGATGCGGGCGCAGGTCAACCGCGTCGCACTCGTTCAAGAGTTTGTACTCGATGTAGGTCTCGATCAGGTCCGGCGTAAACACGTCACCTTTGAGCAGGTAATCGTGATCGTCAGCCAAAGCGATCAGAGTTTCTCGCAACGAGCCCGGAGTCTGCGGGATGTCCGCTTTCTCCTCTGCCGGAAGCTCGTAAAGGTCCTTGTCGATCGGTGTCGGCGGCTCGATTCGGTTCTGAACCCCGTCCAGACCAGCCATCATACAGGCCGTAAATGCCAGATACGGGTTCGCGGTTGGGTCCGGAGCGCGGAACTCGACTCGCTTCGCCTTCGGCGATTTACTCACCATGGGGATGCGAATACAGGCAGACCGGTTGCGGGAGCTGTACATCAAATTGATCGGAGCCTCGTATCCTGGCACCAATCGGCGATAGCTATTGGTTGATGGCGCGCAGAATGCGAGCAGCGATGCTGCATGCTTCAGCAACCCACCGATGTACCACCGAGCCATGTCGCTCAGTCCAGCATATCCAGCCTCGTCATAGAATAGCGGTTCGCCATTCTTCCAGAGTGACTGGTGGACGTGCATACCGCTGCCGTTATCTCCAAAGATCGGCTTCGGCATAAACGTCGCACACAACCCATACTGGGCCGCAGTGTTCTTGATCACGTATTTGTACTTTTGGAGCGTATCCGCCATGTACAGCAGGGTGTTGAACTTCACGTCGATTTCGCACTGGCCAGCCGCAGCAACCTCGTGGTGGTGCATCTCGGTGTCCACGCCGATCTCCATGAGCTTGAGCACCATGTCGTTGCGGACGTCTTGGAGCTTGTCGTTGGGAGAACAGGGGAAATATCCACCCTTCGGACGCATCGTATATCCAAGGGAACTCTCGGCACCGCTGTTCCAAAATGCCTCTTCGCTATCGACTTCGAAGTATGCGCCCTTGGCTTGGTTGTCGTATCGCAGCTTGTCAAATAGGAAGAACTCCGCCTCGGGACCGAAAAATGCTGTATCAGCAATTCCGGTGGACTTCAAATAAGCTTCACCCTTCTTAGCAACATAGCGAGGATCGCGGCTGTATCGCTCTCGCGTGATCGGGTCCTCGATATCGCAAACCACAACGGCAGTGGTGTATTCGCTGAACGGATCCAAGAACATGGTTGCCGCATCGGGCACCAGCAGCATGTCCGATTCGTTGATCGCTTGGAACCCACGAATCGAGGAGCCATCGAAGGCAAGACCTTCTTCGAATCGATCCTCGGTGAAATGGGTGGCAGGGATGGTGAAGTGGTGCCACATCCCAAATAGGTCTGTGAAGCGAATGTCGATGAATTGGACCTTGTTCTCGTTGACGAAGTGCAGAGCTTCCCTCGGTGTCATTTCTCCTCCTAATCTCGTAGTGTGCGGTTGTATTGCCTTAAGCCTAGCCAAAAACGAAAAAACGCCGCAGACACTGGGGCCTGGTCGGCGTCTTTGCGGCGTTACGACCACAGTGTCGCAACGCCTCTATTATCTCCAAGTTAAGGTCATTGCCGCTAGTGGTGGATAAAACCCCGCATTTCCCCTTGGAGATTTGCTGGTAAGAGCGGTGACTTTAGGAGATCCATCGCCCAAGGCACAAAATCCTCCTCCATTGCATTGCGCTTGGAGGAGGATTTGCGGAAATAAGCGAGGGCTCGATCTACTCTTGAGTAAGCGTCTCGTACAGGTACTTCGCGATGGTGACAAATACGTGCGGCCGAGACTCATCTCGGCCAATTCCGTGATCATCATGCGGATAGAGCATAACGTCGAAGTGCTTGTTGTTTTCGATCAGCTTCTGCATCAATCGAATGGTATCTGCCGCGAGTACGTTGTCATCCAAGATGCCGTGAACCAATAGGAGATGATCTTGCAGTCCCGCAGCATGGCTAATCGGTGAAGTCTTCTTATAGACCTCCTCGTTGCCTTTCACCGGACCAAGTCGCTCTCGCGTGTAGCCTTCGTTGTAGTTTTTCCAGTCCGTCACGCTGGCGACGGCAACTCCCGCATAAAACACACCCGGTTTGGTGAGCAAGTTCATACAGGTCTGGAATCCTCCGTAGCTCCAACCCCAGCAAGCAATTCGATCACCCTTCACGTAATCCAAAGCCTTGAGATAGTTCGCGGCAGCCACGTATTCGTCGGCGTCGATGACTCCGAGAGACTGATAGTATCCGGAGTGGAACTCTCCGCCGTAGCCGTAGCTCGCCCGAGCATCTAGCTTGAGCACCGCGAACCGACACTCCGTAGCCAGAAAGTTGGCGAAATAGCCGCCCCACGACATCTTGCCAGTGTTTGCGTACATGTCGGAGATGACGGCTGGAACCTTCTCACCCGGCTTGAGATCCGGAGGAGTGATGAGCTGAGCATGGAGCGTTGCTCCATCGGGAGCCTTAAAGGTGACTTCCTTCATGGGGGCCCATCGATAGGCCTTGAACTCATCGGGCTGACTAAAGGTGAGCCGGCGCGCCTTGGGTTCGCATTCCCACAGGTCATAGGGCTGCGTTGGGGCGGAAGCCAGAGTCAACATGACCTTGCCATCTGGTGTGACCATCGGCGTGCCGGATCCATCGAATTCTCGCGGAACTGAGCAACCGTCCACAGGCGCATGCTGCGTGAGCTTGCCATTGGGCTCCACCACGGTGATTTCGGTCATGAGCGGCGAGCGTGAATGCGTGACAAGGACGAGTCGGTCCGAATCTCGTGGTCGCATCATCGAGGTGACATCGTGATCCTGCTTGTAGACCGTTTGAATATCCTTGCCCCACGTATCCATGGAGATGATGTGGTTGAAGGTGAACTTGTTATCCTCAATGTCAGTACCGAGCAGAACTCGCTTGCTATCTCGCGTCCACTCAACGGGTCTCCAATCCGAAATGTAGAGCTTGGGAGCCTTTTCCTTATAGATATCCCGCTTTTTCGCAGTGTCCGGATCGATCAAACTCAGCGTGACATTCTTTGAGTCAGGGTCTTTCCACACCAATGCAAGAGACTTACTATCGGGTGCCCAGGCCGAACTCATGTCCCAGTGATAGCGTGGGATTTTCACGAACTTCACCAAACCGCCGGTGACATCCACAAACCCGAACTGGAAGTTGTAGCTCTCGGAACCGTTCCAGTCGCGCCCGATCTCGCGAGTCTGGGCTCGGTCTTTCGTGTAGTCCATCATTTCGGTCCGACTTTCCTTGGTGTTGTCGTACCAACTCACGGAGAGCTTCTTAGAGTCCGGTGAAAACTCGAATCCGCCAACTCCGGTTCCAGGCGCCGAAATAAAGGTGAGCTGCTTGACAAATCCCGTCTTTCGATCCACGGTGAACACGTTCTGGCCGCGGATGAAGCCTAGGTATTTGCCATCGAGGGAGTATTGCGCTCCCGTCACCTGCTCGTTCGTGTCAAACAGGGGTCGGATATCCTTCCCTTCAGGATCGCTGAGCCATGTTCGGCCCTTGTACTGGAAAAGAAACTCCTTGCCGTCCGGCGCCCAAGTAAACCCGCCGATGCCACCATCGTAAGTGATCTCGTCCTTCTTTTGTTCTTCAGTGCGCTTATCGTCCTGATTCAGGGGACGCGTGAACTTTTCAGCGGCGATAATTTGCTTGATATCGCCCGACGGGAGAGACATCATCCAAACGTCGACTTTACGAGCACCGGTTTTGTTGTAGCCGAACACAACATGCTTGCCATCAGGCGAAAGTTGAGCTCCAGAAGGGCTTCGACCATTGAAAGTTGGATATTTGTAGAACTTTTCGAGCTTGGCCTGCATTTCCGGGGTAAACGGAGCCGCGCTGATGGCTAGCGGTGCCAGAGCCAATAGAATGAGAGCTGTTTTTCGGGCCATTAAACCGATTTCATACCCTAATCCTTAGCAGTAAAGCGGGGTCGCAAGGAAACATCCCTGCGACCCCTCGGTTAACACCATTATTCCGGCAACAAATGCCGTTGGTAGCGGTGGTTATTTTCTTCGACGCTTTGCAGCGATCAAGCCTAATCCCAAAACCGCCAATGTTGCCGGTTCGGGCACGGGAGCCAGCTGGCCTTGACCAGCATCCAGTGGACTCGGTTGATAGTAGATTGCGGTACCAGCAGTTGCCGTAAGGCTGTAGTAATTGGTAGCTTTGGTAAGGAGCGATCCGCTGATGTTTGCGCGGAAATCGCCAGCCGAAAAGTCCGCCACGCCACCGTTTGCCGTACCCTCGGTAACGGCTTCCCAAACAGCCAACTGCAGTGCGGCAGCGTCCTCGTTAGAAGCGACTGAGCCGAATCCACCAGCGACAATGTTGCCTGCGAGTCCAAGGTTCGGGCTAACAGACGATGCCAGGACAGCATTGCAGTTCCAAGTTTGCCCGTTCGAAATAGCATGGTCGATATCGCCGCAGAACGTCACGAGATTCACGTTCAAAATGTTGTTGTGCATGTTGAGCTGACCCGCGAAAAATTGGCGGGCGTTGCCGTAGTACGTGGTGTCCACGTTCTGTCCCATGCCGACCCCAGTAAATGTAAGGTTAGCTGAAGCCGCTCCTGCCAGGGACGCAGCAACGATGCTTGAAATCCAAAGTTTTGTCATTCTCATCTCCTCTCAGGCACTCAGTTACATGCCATCAGAGTCTATTTCTGAGAAATGTCGAGAATGTGTGACTCTTTGCGGTGATTCGCGCACAGATTTAGGGCATAAACTAGCAAAAACAATGACAAAGTTGGCAGAACAATCCCCATAGGCAGCTGAAAACAGAAACAAGAATTCCCGGCCAAAATACTTGCGAACTTGACCGGGAATCTTATGCCTTAATCGTCGCCTGTTTTGTCGAAGTTTTCGCTTAAGATGAGGTAGTCGAAGATCGTAATGGCTTGATCGCCATCGAGATCGGCTTCCCACGGAGCGAATCCGTTCAGACCCACGTCTAGCCAATCCGGATCGTTGCTCGACTTATCGAAATAGTCGCTCAACACCAGATAGTCAAAGATTGTGGTGGAGTTATCGTTGTCGATGTCTCCGTTGATCGGCACCAGAGTGACTTCTACATCCCCTGCTCGGCAATCCACAATGGGCGACATCCGAAGGAACTTGCCGGTCTGGAACGAGATCTGCTTGATCCGCCAAGGCATCGGCAGCGTGAATGAATCATCGACCAATGTAATGGTCTGAGTAGTCGTGGCTTCGCCATGGCTCGGATCGCGAATCTCAAGATCCAGGGTGGACGGGATAATCGACGGATCGATTCCCAGCCAGTCCAAGTGGACCGTGTAAGTCGCGTTGCCACCCAGCGAAACCTCTCGCGAATGAGCGTAGTAGGGCTTCTCGGGATCGTAACCGATGGTAAGTTCTCTTGACCATGCTGACGCAAAGTCACTATCCGGAGGAACGTACCCAACCGTGAGTTCTCTCGAGAAGGCGTTGTCGTAATCGGGCGGCAACTGACTCACCAGAGCCACTCCGGAAACAGCCATCGAGAGTCGCACTGATGCTTTGATCGCGATGATGGATCGGGCAGAAGTGGATGGATCCATTGTCCATCCACGAGTCAGACCGGCTGCGAGTACCGCAATCAAACTTATTCTTCGCGCAATTATTCTATTCATCTCCAATTCTCCTGTATGGTCATTGGAAGTGAACTAGTTCTTCTGGGCTCGCGCAATGAGAGCAGCGTTGCCAGAACCCACATTGATGGTGCACTCCCACACACTGAGCGCCTGATTCCCCGAGACAAAAGTGCAGTTGGTGGTGGTGTCGGCGCCGTTCTTGGGAGTCATCTTGACTTGCACTGTCCAACTTCCGTCGGTGGGGACATTCATCGCGGCAACACGGACGACCTTCGAGCCGTTACTTGAGAGCTCAACGTCGGGAGCGTAGAGATTCGAACGGGGATCAGCCGGAGCGGTTTGCCCCCCCACTGATGTGATTTGAAGTTGCGGCGTAGTGCTGTCTGGCCACAGTTGCGGGGTTTGCGCGGCGCTAGTCACGCTTGGGAGAGGCAAGATTGTTCCTGTTATGTTTCGAGTATTGGCTTCAATGCGCACGCGGCCTGCCGAACTGTAGTTACTCCCCAGAGCGTTAATAGTCCCCCCGAAGTTTATGGTGTCTGAGATGAGCCGGATTGCTCCTCCCGACCCACCAGCAGTCGCATCGTAGTAGGTAAATTGGCTCCCATTACCACCAACCAACCCAAAACTACCGTTGCAAGTAAGCGTTCCTTCGCAAGCGATAAGTAATGCTCCGCCACCGGCTCCACCTCCTGCCACTCCGTAGTTCCCTGGGGGAGCACCCACGCCTGCGCCTCCAGATCCACCGACCAAAGGAATGCACGTCTCGTTCCCATACGGAAGACCGAACGGATTCCTTGTACCAGCAGCCGAGTGCCCTGCACCGCCCCCGATTATTCCCGTCTGATATGATCCACCACCTGGTCCAAACCCTCCCGAACCATCCACAGTATAGAATCCAGCCCCTCCGCGAAATCCTCCCGGGCCGGGTATCGATTGCGTCGCTCCAGATCCACTGGATCCATTCAGGTTCCAACCCCCGTTGATATTCGCATTTCCCTTAATAAGGATGACAACAGGGCAACCGGATGGATGGCTAGCGAAAGCAATGCTTATATCGTCAGTAACGTTGAACGAGTTGAATTTGTACACAACAGCCCAAAGCAGTGGATCGTAAACTCCTTTACCTGGCGTTGGAGAGGGAGTGTTCCAAGGCGCAGTTACCGCCTGCGCCAGATCAAAGGTATACGTGGCCCAGCGTCCACCACTAAGCGTCAAATTTCCGTCAGAGCCATCCGACTGCACATCAATGTTTGCCCATGCTCCGGTCACCAGCGCGCCAGCTACTGCGACGAACAAAGTCTTTGCCAAAGTTCTCATCATTGCGTTTTCCTTGATTTCGATTTGGGAGCTAACAATCTCAATCCACATGCCACCGCCCCTGCAGACGAATGGAAAACTGTGGAACTCGAAAGCCCTCGTAGACCGAGAAGGTAGCTGTGAACCTGTTGGGAGAACAAGTCAAGTTAAGCTAATTTAGCTGAGAGAGGTTTGTTGGGCTGATTTGGGCAAGTTGGTTCTTGGTAGTCGAGACCCAACGAGCATGGCCGTGCCGCTCCCAGTACCCAAGGCAATCCAGGAGTTCACGTTGCGCCACCGCAACATCTCCCTTCTTGGCGCTGACCAGCGCAATTTGTGCTCTGATCACCGTCTCCAGATCAGGCTTTTCCTGCCCATGGGCCGCAGCTTTTGCCCGAGTCAGCCACTCAGACGCTTCATCGATCCGGTTCAGTCGGTAGTTGAGGGTGCCCAAATCGTTGCAGACGATGGCCACCCCTACTGGCTGCTTGAGGTCCTGGTACCCCTTCAGGGATTTCATGAGCTCTGACCGAGCTTCCTGGAATCGACCCAAGTCTATATCCAGTGACCCAAGTGCCTGGAGCAGGGCGGTTTGGCAGTCTTTCTGCTCCAGAAAATAGCGTACTTGTAGAGACTCAAGATAACAGCTCCTGGCCTTCTGAAGGTCACCCTTTGCAGCGGCAAGATCTCCAAGCATCCGGGTTGCGGAAGCCAACTCGCCTGCAGCATGGTGTTCTTTTGCCAAAGATGCGGCTCGGACAAGTTGAGGTTCTGCCTCTGCGTAGCGAGCCTCATGAAAATTCTTGCTTCCGTTTTCCAGATCCCGGCAAAATGGAACGTGCCAATCGACTTTGGGCTGGACAGCAGCCTTTTGTCGCACTACCAGCACGAGACTTGCGGCGAGTCCACAACCCACAAGCACGATGGTTTGCTTAAGAGACCACCTTCGGCGGGGTGCAGCAGTTGGCACTGTGCCTTTGATCTCTTCGAGTGAGTCAGCCTCTTCCCTCGCTGGTCCTGGCCCAGTTCGGGCCTCCGGGAACTCGCACAACGAATCATCCCATGGAATCTTTAGCTGGGCGAAGGCCGTTATCAGAGTTGTGCGGTCAACGGGCAGTCCCGACCAAACGCGTTCCGCAGTGGCCACGCTCAGGCCGAGAAGTTCTGCCCTCAATTCACGGGTCAGCTTTTGACCAGAAAATTCATTCGCCCAGCATTTGAGGGCGGCATTCCGCAATGCCGCCAAACCCTCTTCCGTCAGCTGGACGGCTCTCTTTCGACTACCTCTGGCCATGAATCCTGCGTAAAGAGGATACTCAGGTTCGGTTGAGACACATCACTTACTTGCGCTTGCGGCGGATGGCGGCGGTGACTGCCAATCCTAATACGCAAAGCGTGGCAGGTTCCGGCACGGATTCAACCTTCACATTGTCCAGGACTGGTCCCCGATAGGAATTGCCAACAAACGCATCCCGAAGCTTGAATTCCGAACTGGAACTCGTTGCCGTCACGATGATCTCGATATGGTCCCAGTTGACAGAACGAACACTCGACTGCGTGGGCGTCACCAAACCAACGCCTGTTCCTTCCCAGGAGACTCCAACGCAGGAGTCGATCAAATTGTTCTGGCCATAGTCGTCGGCTGCCAAGTCAAACGAAATCTTGTACATCTGGCCAACGACGGTTGAAAGAGTCTGACTAACAGATTCGTTGTATCCAGACTCAAGGTTGATAAACTGCTCGCCATCGGTGCCCACCCAACCACCAGCGCGGTTTCGGAGGATAGCCGTACCGGAATGGGCGACGATCCAATCAGCTGGGTCGTTCTGCCGCGTATACCAATAGACTCCGTTTCCATCATCGAGGTTGGCATCAACCATCGGCAATTCAAAAGAGCCATTGGCAACCAGATTGACGGCAAAACTCGACGTTCCACACGCCACAGAGACAAGAATGGGCATCGCCCTTCTCAGAATGTTCAACATATTCCTCTCCAAGACAAATCTGCCCCAACCAGGGCAAGGATTTTTACATAATACAACCAAAAGTTGTTACTTAAGTGGGTATTTCATCCGACTCTCCGTGAACCGCGTAGTAGTACGGGGTCGCAGACTCAAATTCCCCTGCACAGGTATCCACCATCTTATAGCTCGCGTGGGCGTACTGCGTAAGGAAAGCCAGAACAGTGCTCCCCAGCGCCACGTCCAAATCTAAGGGATCCCATTTGGCCCACAGAGCTTGATTCGCTCGGTTTGCCTCGGGATGAGCAGCGAGTGCATTTTCAGCAGCTTGGAGTGACGTCGCCGCTGCCAGCGCTGGCTGCGCCGACTCAACCAAAGGCTGCACAGCCGACCAATCTTTTGCGAATTCTGGATCCACGCCGGTGAGCATTTGAATGGTTTGGCTATCGTATCCAGCGAGGTAGGCACGCTCGAGAGTCTGCCAAACCTGCTCCCGATCCCACAGGAGGTCCTTGAGTCCGATCAAAGCGCCTTCGAGTTCGATAAGACCGACCATTTTCCGCAGGAACCATGGATCAACCCGTGAGAGTCGGTTCACGTCCATCACGCTCCATCCCCGTCGCAAGGCCTCGGCGATTGCCCACAATCGCTCGTCGGTCGGAATGCGGACGGCAGATTTCAGCTCCGCATCATTCATGGCCGCAAATCCGGCATGACGAAGGTCCTTCTGCTTCACTTCCAATCCCCGGATAGCCTTGAGGAAGGCAGCTTCAAAGGACCGATCAATTGCCATCACTTCTCCGGTCGCTTTCATCTGAGTGAAAAGGGTCCGGTCTCCAGAAGCGAACTTGTCGAACGGCCATCGGGGAATTTTTACGACGCAGTAGTCCAGCGCAGGCTCAAAACAGGCCTTCGTCGTTTTCGTCACCTGGTTGTCGATCTCGTCAAGGGTCATTCCCAGCGCGATTTTCGCCGAGACCCGTGCTATGGGATAACCGGTTGCCTTGCTCGCCAAAGCCGATGAACGCGAAACTCTCGGGTTTACCTCGATGACGTAATAGTCGAAGCTCTCCGGGTTTACCGCGAGCTGGACATTGCACCCACCTTCGATTCCCAACGCCCGAATGATCTTGAGCGATGCCGTCCGGAGCATGTGGTACTCGATATCGCTCAGAGTCTGGGACGGGGCGACGACGATCGAGTCCCCGGTATGAACTCCCATCGGATCGAAGTTCTCCATGTTGCAAATGGTGATGCAGTTCCCCATCCGATCTCGCATCACCTCATACTCGATCTCTTTCCAACCCAGGAGACTTCTTTCCACCATGATTTGGCTTCTCATGGAAAGTGCCAAGCCCTTGTTTCCAATCGTCCAAAGTTCCTCTTTCGAGCTTGCAATTCCGCCGCCGGTCCCGCCGAGTGTATACGCGGGTCGGACAATGCACGGGTAGGGCACCTGGTCTAAAATCGCCTGGAGATCCTCAGTGCTCTGAATGATCCAGCTTTCTGGTACAGGCTCCTTGATCTCGCGCATCAATTGGCGAAACTCCTCCCGGTCTTCGGCCTTCTGGATGGCGCTGAGCGGAGTTCCGAGCAGTCGCACGTTGTATTTCTCAAGAACGCCTCGGTTGGCGAGTTGGGTCGCGAGATTCAATCCTGTTTGGCCACCTAGAGTCGGCAGGAGCGCGTCGGGCCGCTCACGGGCGATGACTCTTTCGCAAAATTCCGGCGTAAGAGGCTCGAGGTAGACCGCATCAGCCGTCTCCGTGTCGGTCATGATGGTGGCAGGGTTCGAGTTGATGAGGACAACCTTATAGCCTTCCTCTCGGAGGCTCTTGCACGCCTGCGTACCAGCGTAGTCGAACTCTGCCGCTTGTCCAATGACAATCGGCCCCGAGCCGATAACCAGGATTTTCTCCATTAAAGTCCTATTGTGACTTACCATCGAAAAATGTGATGGAGGGTCGCGCTAGCCTTTCACAATTTCCGTAAGTTCCACCTTCGCCTCTACCGATCCGGTGGCAGTCCGATCCGTAGGCACGAGTCGTACCAAGACTTCCCCCAAGGGCAGGTCATCGAGAACTCTCAATTCATTGGCGCCTTGGATGGCGTTGGTTCGCGCGAGCACTTGTTCACCTCTGCTGAGAATCAACTCGTAATCCTCGTTTCTGGGAAACTGAACGAAGCAGAGTAGCGCTTTACTTCTGTGGAACCTGTTCGGAACAAAACTCGACGTGGAACATTCCGTATAGCTGCTTAGGAACCAAGGATTGGACGCGATCATGCGATAGGCTTCTGTGATTGCGGGTTGGTCCAAAAGCGAGTAGTTGTTCTTCTGCCTCCCCGGAATGGCCCATTTGGTGGCATCCATGCTGAGCCAATACACTGCTCTGACACGCGGATACCGAATCCAGAGCGCGTCGTAGAACTCCTTCATCTGCTCTTTCGCAAATTCAGTCCGGAGTTCTCCGTCTAGGCTGGAGCGATGCGAAGCCGCATACTCGCAAATGATAATCGGGTGGTCCTCGGCGTACTTCTCGTAAACGAACTCGACTCCATCGCCCGGATGCCGTGAAGAACCATCTCGCTTCACGTCGTTGTCGAAAAACGGCACCGAGTAGACATTGACACCCACGAGATCCACAGCGTCCTTGCCCGGATAATAGGTTGCGATCTTCCGCTCCGGAATCTCGAATACACACCAGAGCATCTCGACATTTTTGGCCTCTTGGTGCATGACCCTAGCCACCAAACGAAACTTCTCGATGTACCTCTTGGGATCGCCACTGTAGGGCACCCAATCTCCGTTCATTTCGCTCGCAAACCGCAGGAGAATGGGAATCTTGTGCTTAGCGCACTCTTTTGCGAAGTCCTTCAAATATTGATCGTCCTGAACCTGATCGAGACTTGTGGGTTCAAACGCGATCTGGGCACATGCTCCATTGACTTCCAAATTCCTAAACCACTCTTTAGGAAACGGCTTCCCATACTGAAGGTAGATGAAAAAGCTTGCGTGGTGGACTCCGGTTTGTTTGTTGAACGCACCTACATCTCGCCTCCGCTTCTTGTCGGCCTCCGTGTAGGTTTCCTTGATCTGAGCTTCGTTATCGATAAACGCGCCCAGCATGCAGCCGTTTTCCGGAATTCCCTGCACGTTCGGCACTTTATGGTCCAAGAGTCCCCCGGCGATGAGCATGGTTCGGTACCTTTGAGCTATCCGCAAAGTGCCAAAGCCCGCGTTCTCATCTCCTTTTTGAAAGTAGATATCCGAGCATTTCTTGTACGATTTCCATGCAAGGTCATATTTCTTGAGTCTTAACGCTTCTTCGGCCAGCATGCGGTAGTTGGCCGCGCTGTTTTCACCAAGGGCTTTTTTCTTGAGATAGGCGAGGCGATCAACGACGAGGGGTTGCCCCCTGCGCTCCAGGATTTTCCAGCCCACGGCTCCCACCGCAATCAGCACCACGAGCGCCAACCCGGTTCGGAGCAATCCTCGCTTCATTTCGTGATCATAACAAAAAAGACCCTGCGGGAACACGCCCACAGGGTCTTAAACCAGACGAATCTTAGTAAGCGTCGCCGGTGATGTCGAAGTTGGTCGAAAGGACCAGATAGTCGAAGATCGTGATCGATCCGTCACCATCAAGGTCAGCATCAGACACGTAGAGAGCGTCGCCCACTGAAGTATCGAATGCATCAGACAGCGTGACGTAGTCGAAGATGGTGACTGAGTCATCCTTATCGACGTCGCCGTTCAGCAGGGAGAAGTTGGCATGGACCGTGCCGCCGCCTGCCGTGTTCACCACTCGACCAAGCCAGTGCGAGTACTTCACGCGAGCGTGATCTGCGCCCTCAAGCGGAACGGAATAGTTGCCGTTGTCATCGATTCCAGCCGTAACCGTTTTCAGGAGGTTGCTGCCGCTATCGTACATCTCGATATCGACGCTTGACGGGTAGGAGCCCGTCCAGTCGCCCAGGGCGACCTGACCGGTGAGGACCGGAGCCAAGGTTCCTTCGACCTTGACGCCGTCGATCAAGATGAACAGCGGCTGATCGCCAGGTCGTGGCGAAGCTGCCGGATCAAACATGCCGAACGTCGGATATCCATTGACGTAGGTCGCATCATCCATATCAAAAATGGGCAATGGTCCTGGATTTCCTCCGTCCGTTCGTTCCATCGAACACTTGACGTGGGTGCCCGTTCGTTCCATGACGATCTTGACCCACTGTCCGCTCGGTGCACCCACAACTGTAAACGGCGGCTTGGTGAAGTAGCCGGCCCAAGTCGCACCCGTGTTGTTCTGAGATCCGGTGAGCCATCCGCCAGCGCCAGCCGAAAGGAGCTGCTCGTCCTTGCCCTTGTAAAGGCGATAGTCGCGAGACGACGAACCTTCTCCGGTGAATTGGTAGAAGTAGCCTGAGCCTCCATCAGCCTGCATGAAGCAGCGACCACCATCGTGCTCGACGCCTGCACCACCCAGCTGGGTCGATGTGCCGCTCAAGGTCACCTGATACCACATGTAGAACGACAGCTTATAATCGCCCTGGAGTCGACATTCTTTCGGCACGACCTGAATGGCCTCGACCGAACGATTCTCCAGCTGGTCAGCATTGACTCGGATGTACAAAGCTTTCGTGTCCGTTTCGCCGGGAGCGGCTGGGATGGGAGTTCCAGGATCGGTACCCGTGTAGGTGAGCCCGTCCCACGGCCAAGCTACGCTGAAATCAAACGCAAACGCCGCGTGTGAGTCAAGCGGTACCAATGGAAGCGCCGAAACTGCATTTCGCTTCTTGACGATGTAGTTGCTCGACGTGTCGGTTGTAAAGTGATCCTCAAATACCACCGCCGAAAATGCACTGGCGGTTGCCCCAACCACTGCCGCGAGAGCTGTAAGCCTCAAAATCTTCATCTATTCATCCTCCAAATGTAGCGGCTCACCGTTGAGCCGAGCCGAGTTGCAAAACGGCTTCTTACTAGACTATCTCATTCCAACCGTCCAATTAACCGCAAAAATACGGGCTTAGCTTCAATAGATACACAAATGTTTCGTGAGCCCTATTAAACCGTGTGCGAGAGGTAACCTCTGCGCATCACATGGACCCTTTTGGAGAGGACCGTCACGAATTAACTGGCAGCCTGATTTCTCTTGAGTTCGGGCCAGGCGGACGAATTCATCAGCTTTGGGCCAGTGATCCAGCGCTCCCCGACGAAGGCGAGGACTTCCAATTTGTTTTGCCTCAGTTGGCATTTGGTGAAGAGTTGACCGAGGATTTGTTCCCCGGCACCATCCTCATCAGTGCTCGAACGAACCCCGACGAACCTTGGATCACCAGCCGCAACGGTCCAAACACTCGATTTGTCGGTCTGGGGGGCTCCATGGATGAAGAGGAAGAGGAGGAGTTCCCTTTCCCGTCTTCCTCTATCGAGATTCAATACGATCTCCCATTTCTTCCTGAACTTCAGGCACGAGGACGCTTTTTTGAAGTCGCTGGGACCATTCCTCAGATTGTCTGGGAACTCGAACTCAAGAATATCAGCCGCAAAGTCATCGAGATCGGAGAACTCGGATTCCCGCTGGCACTGAACAACTTCTACGATGGCTTCGGGTGGACCGATGACCAACTGAAGCGACTCTGGACCAGCCGCGTCTACATCCACCAATTTATCGGCGGTGCAGCGAGTTGGGTGTTTGCCCAGCGAATGACCGCCGAACCTCCAGGTCTGCTCATATTCCCCGGAGAAAACACGGGGTGGGAGTTCTTTGCTCACATTCCGTCTTCGCTGAATACACCCCACCAATGGGAGGGCATTCCGGTGGTCTACATCCATAGTCGAGCGACCATCGAGCGCGAAGGATGGAGCGGATGGTGGAACCAGCACACCACGCTCATCTTGGAGGCAGGCGATTCTAGGACATTTCAGATGCGGTTCGTGCCAACCGAGCGCGACAAACAAGACGGAGTCAGCCAAACTCTCGCGGCATGCGGAAGGCCAACTATTCGCGTACTGCCTGGCGCCGTTGCCCCGCGCGATGTTGGAATCGCTCTGGAAGTCCACGGCACGGTTCCGAGCCGGTTCTTTCTATCGAAGGACGCTCAAGTAGAGACCGACTACGACGAGGAAGGTGGGTTTTGCTTTGTCAAGCCTAACGAGTCGGGTCCGGTCCGAGTGACCTTTGAGGACAAGCAGGGGCGCCTGAGCCACGCTCACCTGATGTTCACAGAACCCATCGAGGATCTAGTTAACAAACGGGCGAACTGGATCGTCGAAAACCAGGTTTGCCGCGATAAGGATTCGGCCCTGTACAACGCGATCGTACTCGCGAACTACGGCACTGGCGAAAAGATCATCGACGCGGAGGAATACGCGGGAGCCAGCGGCATCGAGTGCTCCTTGGCGGACGCGCTCTTTCTAGCCGAAAAGAACACGATTTATCCAAATCGAAACGAGATCAAAGTTCTGGATGCCTACATCCGGGATTTCCTTATGGATGATGTCCAAAACCCGGGCGATATGTCGGTTGGATCGATGTTGGAGTTACCTCACGGCGTTGGCAGCTACGCGGGTCGGCCGCTGACCTATCCAGACGTTTTCAACCTCTACCACTCGATGTATCGGGTCGCCAGCCTCTACGGCGAGACGATTCATCGCCCCAAGGTCTATCTCAAGTGGGCGGCTGAAACAATCAACGCGATGTTCACTTTCGGGTGGAGACACTACGTCCGCACGGTGGGCGTTTTGGGCTATGCGCGAGTCTATGAGATCCTCAAGGACCTTGAAAAGGAACGGATGCAGGATGAACTCAATCGCATCCGAGCGCACGTGGATCGAAAGGCCGATGAGATGGTCAAGCAGGAATACCCGTATGCCGGAGAGTCCGTGCTCGATACGTCCGGATTCGAGGAAGTCCACGCCGCCGCGCTTTACAGCGACAACGATGAGCATCTGGAGCGCACAATGCGCTGCTCGTTTGCAGCTCGGTCCCTTGCCCCAAGCTGGTGGTGGTATGGCAGTGACAAGCGAAGTTGGGACGGAGCCGATTCGACTCCACTCCGTGCGTTGATCGACCGGGGCGAAGCATGTCTGGCCCACACAACCATCCCCAACTCGGGCATGTTTTTCGCACAACTTGACCGGGACTATCTCGCCATTCCTGAGGCCTATATGCGTTTGGCATTCGGCGGGATGTTAGGCCCATGGTCGCTGGTTCGCAACGATGGTGCCGTAAGCATGTGCTACTGCCCGGACCTCAGCAGCCGGAATCACGGCTACAATCCCTACACCGGTGCTAGCGGACTCGGCTATTTCCACTATCTGCGGGCGGCAGCCGCCTACGTCCTCCCTAATCGCTCTCAGGGGATTTATTCCTTTGGATGTCATTTCGACCAGAACGAGCGGCAGTACATGGTCAAACCTTGGGATGGCGTCGGACGCCGCATCGTTCTCAGACAGATCGGTGTAGAACTGAGCACGAGCTTCGGAGTGATTCGGCAGATGCATCTCGATATCCGCAAGCGGTGGGCAGACATATGGGTCCACAACCCTTCCGACAAGAACGTAAAGTCCGAAATTCGAATCAAGGGCTTGTGGGGGACCCAGATCAATATTCAGGGTCGAACGGTCGAACAATCGGGCGGATTGGCGTCTTCTCAGGTAGACCTTCAAGCCGGTAAAACCGTGCTTGTGAGTCTCAAGGTGGTCCGATGAATATTCCTCAGTGGTGGCTAGTCGTTTCAGGTGTCTTCTTCGTTATGTCGATCGTGCTGTTGCTGGCACTCATCATCGCCGTGATCTACCTGATTTACACGGTGAAAGATGTCGGCACGAAGGTCGGCGCGCTGGGTGACCGGGCGGACCAAATCATGGAAAAGGTGCAAGGGACCACCCACGTTTTGACGCACAATGCGGAGTCGATCGGCAGCCACGCGAACCAGATCGTCAAGAGCGTTGCGGGAAGAGTCGACACCGTCGCACTTCTCTTCATCATCTTCAACGTGATCAAAAAGCTGCGAGGCAAGTGATTACTCGTCGGAGCTATCGGCTCTCTTTGAAACTTGATACTCTCGGTTTACAGCGTCAACAGCGCTTTTGGCTTGGTCCATGAAATTCAGGTCAGGCGATGGCCACTCTTTCCGATTCCATCCCTTAAAGACTATTCGAAGCAACAGGAGCGAAACGAGAAGTGAACCCTCGTACCATCGAATCGTGAATGGTTGCCGGAGGATTAGGCTCAATATCCAAGCCGGAAGCAAAACGATCAAATAGCAGAGTACTGGCGCGATGATGAAATTGGCAGTCCGATAGCTCATACCAACACTATTCAGTCATCCACAATTCTACAGGACCGTACCTAGAACAAGCAGAAGCGGAAATCATTTACCATGATTTCCGCCTCAAACGAGCTCGACTGCGATCGCTAGTGAAGCAATGCAGCTTCGTTGGCAAGATACATCGTCAACTGCTCAAGGTGATACATGTCGTGCGAGACGATCGACATCGCGTAAGTTAAGACGTCGATATCATCGCCACTCGGAGCGACTACCTTGGTGTGGAGTTCTTCGTCGGTGAGTCCACGAAGGTAGTCCATCAGCATCTCTCGGCGAGAGTCAAACACTTCCGCTTCGTGATAGACATCTTTATCCGCATAGTGGTGCGCGTGAGATCTGGATTCGATATCAAGAGGGTCGATTTTATATCCCGGATTGGCGACGCCCTTTTTGCATCGCGCAAAGTGGACTTCTTCGATGTCGGCGAGGTGAGAAATCACTTCACGTGCCGAAAACCGGTTGGGCTCAAGACGTTCATCTAATCGGTCGGTGGGAAAAACCCGAAGGATGCGAGCGATGGCCTTGGGGCCGGATTCGAGGGCGTGAAAGATATATCGCTTCATCGCAGTTCTAGCTTACTAGGTTTCACGCTCAAAGAAAAGATTCCTGCTTGGAGGACCGCAATTCAAAGGATTGTTTTTTGTGGCAGGTATTGTCACCGGCATGGATGAACGAGGCTTTCAACCCGTCGCGTCCTGCCCGCTTTCAGAGGCTCGGGAAGCTGTTCCAGAAGCTACCGCCGCCCAGGCAGGATTTGTGGCAATCAACACCATCGTATGTCAGCCCCACTATGTCGAGCGATTCGAGTGTCTGTTCTGCTCAAGGGCTCGGATGATCGATAAAATGCCCGGTTTTTTGGGCATGAACGTCCTGAAGTGTCAGGACCCAGTCGAGCCGTATCTGGTGGTCAGCTTTTGGGAAACCGAACAGCATTTCCACGCTTGGGTCGGTTCCGCCGAATTTCATGAAGGCCACAAACGTGCATTTGCTGACCTGAGGGAGTACAAGGAACGGGGCGAGCAACCGCCGATGTCTTCAACGTTCAAGACCTACTCAGTACTTAGCCGCTAGGCTTGACCCAGTTCTGTCACCTGGCATGCTAGGTGACAGAGCGACAAACCAAGTCTTTAGAGCGTCCGGGAAGCTCCCGATCTGGCGAAAAGCAGGCTCAGATCGCGGAAAATCGCACGATATGATCTGGATCATACTGCCGGTCCAAATGGCTCGTTATCCTCTTGATTTGAGGCAATGATGCCCACACGGAGGATAGAGATGAAGAAACGAATGGCGAGTATTGTTGGGGTACTCGGCATCGGCGCGCTAGTTTGGGCGGTTTCTGTTGCTGCTGGTCCAAAAGATCAGCCAACCAAATCCGCCAAAGTTGTTGCAAGCAAATCTAAAGCAGCTCCTGACAGTGACTGCGTGAAATGCCACACGAACGAAACTCCAAAAATGGTTGCCGATTGGCGACTGAGCAAGCACAGCAAGAACGGAGTGGACTGTGCTTCATGTCACGGAGACGAGCACCATACAAAAGCGGATGCCGCAAAAGCCAAGATTCCAACACCGGATACCTGCGCTTCTTGCCATCCTGACCAGGTTGACCAGTTCATGGCTGGCAAGCACTCAAAAGCTTGGGCTGTCATGAAGGCGATGCCAACAATCCACTACCAGCCCATGATGCTCACCGAGGGCATGAAAGGCTGTGGCGGGTGCCACAAGATCGGCGTCAAGTCCAACGAAGACGTCAAGGCCATGATGAAGTCGGGCTCGACTCAGTTCGGTCTGGCTTCTTGCGACAGCTGCCACACTCGACACTCATTTTCTGTTAAGGAAGCGAAGCAGCCGCAGGCATGCCAAACATGCCACATGGGCTTCGACCATCCGCAGTGGGAGATGTACTCGGCGAGCAAGCACGGCGTCCGCAACGGACTCAAGCAAAGCGGCCTTTTGCCCCCCGAAACGGCTGCTCCCACATGCCAGACCTGTCACATGGACAAAGGAAGCCATGCTGTGAAAACAGCTTGGGGATTCCTGGCAGTGCGACTTCCACTCTCCGAAGACCCGAAGTGGGCTGCCGACCAGGCGACCATATTGCAAGGACTAGGAGTATTGGATCCGGAAGGTAAACCGACAGCCCGTGTCGATGCCGTTAAGGCAGTGGACGTGGCTCGGCTAACCCAACAGGATTGGCAATCACAGCGAGACAAAATGACCAAAATTTGCTCGCAGTGTCACTCGACAACCTTCGCCAAAGGCGAACTTGACAAAGGCGATGCAATGATCCGCGAGGCCGACGGTCTCATGGCTGAAGGAATCCGAATTGTTGCAGGACTCTATAAAGACGGAATTCTCAAGAAGCCACAAGGCTACTCAAGCGAATTTCCAGACCTGCTGGCATTCCACGATGCCTCAAGTCCGATTGAACAAACCCTATTCCAAATGTTCCTTGAACACCGCATGCGGGCATTCCAGGGAACATTCCATGCAAATCCTGACTATGCCTTGTGGTACGGCTGGAGCGCAATGCGCACCGACCTAACCGAGATCAAGGATAAAGCCGAGGAGTTGCGGGCACGGAAGAAAAACTAAGCTCCTCCGAGCGCTTCGTGGTCCTGGGAACGCAGATCCCGGGACCACTTCATTTTTGGATGGTACAACGTCTAGGTGAGTTCGAAGTTTGACACTCCGCATCGCCGTAAGAATCTCCTCACAGGTGAATGGGTTCTGGTCTCCCCCCACCGCACCAAGAGACCATGGTTGGGCCGCGTAGAAACTCCAACTCTCATTGAGCGGCCCCAATACGATCCCCAATGCTACTTGTGTCCTGGGAATGTCCGAGCAGAGGGTGCCATCAATCCCATATATACCGAGCCATACGCATTCCTCAACGACTTCCCGGCCTTGCTCAAGGACGAATCCGAAATCTCAACGGAGAGTTCCCCGTTGCTTCAGTCCAAACCTGTCCGCGGCGAATGCTGGGTCATCTGTTTTTCACCGCGCCACGATTTGACCCTTCCAGAAATGGAGGTTTCCGACATCGCTGCTGTTGTTCGCACTTGGCAACGCATGGCACAACAACTTGGCGAGCAATACACGTGGGTCCAAATCTTTGAAAATAAGGGGGACGTCATGGGTTGCAGCAATCCTCATCCTCACGGCCAAATCTGGGCCTCAGACTCAGTCCCGAGCATTGTCGAAACGGAAAATCAGGCGCAACGCGCCTTCTCTAGCTCGACGGGCCGTAACCTCCTTGAGTCCTATCGAGACCAGGAACTTGAGGAGAAGGAGCGTGTGGTTTGCGAAAATGAGGACTGGGCGTGGATGGTCCCCTTCTGGGCGACCTGGCCTTACGAAATCCTCCTGCTGCCCAAGTTCCACGTATCTCGAATCACCGAACTTACGGAGATTCAGGCTCAATCACTGGCTGAGATGCTCAAACTGGGACTGACCTTGTACGACAATCTCTTCGAGACGAGTTTCCCCTACTCGATGGGCTGGCACGGTGCGCCATTTGGCGCGGCGACGACGGACCACTGGCTTCTTCACGCTCATTTCTATCCTCCCTTGCTTCGGTCTTCCACAGTCAAGAAATTCATGGTGGGATACGAAATGCTCGCAGAAGCGCAACGGGATATCACCCCCGAACAGGCAGCTGACCGACTGCGGAGCCTACCGAAAGACCACTACCGGACCCGAATTCAGCCATAATTTGCGCGTGGTGGACCTGAAGAGTCAGATAACAGAGTTGGCCCAACTCATGGAGGAATTCGGTCTCGAAGAGGCCAAGATATCCAGCGAGGATTGGTTGATCGAATTCTCACGCAAAGTCGAAAGTTCTCGGCCCGTGCAGGTTGCAGACGGATCGGACCAGTCCGCACCACAGCCCAGGGCACCAAGAGCGCAGAAGCCCTCGAAAGCGGCTGAACCCACCGGGACACCCATTAGTTCGCCGATGACCGGGATCTACTACAGCTCCCCGAGCCCTGATCAGCCTGCCTTTGTCAAAGAAGGCGACATGCTCCAAGCTGGACAGATTATCGGGTTGATCGAGGCCATGAAGGTTTTCAGCGAAATTCCCTCTCCCCTGGGGGGCCGCGTCCTGAAAATGGCAGTGGAAAATGGCCAGCTGGTCGAGGCAGGGGCGCCGCTCCTGTTTGTCGGATAACCTCCGATGAAAGTCGGAATTCTAGGTTTCGGCACGGTGGGCTCGGGCACCTACCGCATGCTCCAGGAAAATCGCGAAGCCATCGAGCGCAATGCGGGTGTGTCCATCGAAGTTGTGAAAATCGGCATTCGGGACGCCGCCAAGCCCCGGGATGTCGCGGCAGAGCTCTTCACTACTGATCTCGACTCCATAGTCCGAGACCCCGCGGTGGAAGTCATCTTGGAACTCATCGGAGGCATAGATCCCGCGGAAAAGCTCGTCCGACAGGCACTGGCAAATGGGAAAAATGTTGTGACAGCCAACAAGGAGCTCATGGCCAAATGCGGCTCCGATCTAGTGTCCATCGCACGTGAAAAGGGTCTCGACATGCATTATGAAGCGGCTGTCGGCGGAGGCATTCCTTTGGTGCAGCCGCTAAAGCACCAGCTTGCCGGAAACGACGTATTGCGCATGATGGGAATCCTGAACGGGACCACCAATTTCATCCTGACCAAAATGTCTCAAGAGGGTGCCGACTTCGCCGACGTTCTGGCTGAGGCCCAAGCCCTCGGATATGCAGAAGCCGACCCGACGAACGACGTCGACGGCTTCGACACCATGTACAAGATCTCGATTCTGGCCAGTATCGCGTTTGGCCATCAAGTGCCGGTGGATTGCGTGTACCGAGAAGGCATCCGGGAGATCTCCGCGGCCGACATGCACTTTGCCGAGATGCTCGGTTACGCGATCAAGCTCTTAGGAGTGTGCGAACTCCTTCCCGACGGCCAGCTCTTGGTTCGCGTCCATCCAA
The DNA here is from genome assembly GCA_018268255.1 of Armatimonadota bacterium. Lineage (GTDB taxonomy): Bacteria > Armatimonadota > Fimbriimonadia > Fimbriimonadales > Fimbriimonadaceae > UBA2391. The sequence goes on from JAFDWX010000004.1 coordinate 93,412, forward strand.
CCTTGCTACCCAAGGATCATCCTCTTGCCGCCGTAAACGGCGTCTACAACGCTCTCTGGCTCCATGGCGATTTTGTGGGCGATGTGATGTTCTCTGGTCGCGGAGCAGGAGCGAATCCAACCGCGTCTGCGGTCATGGGCGACCTCATCGACATCGGGCGCAACCTCAAGATCAAAGGGCCGGGCAGCGCTATTCCCTACTCGGGGCCGAAACCCACCGCACCGATTGACTGCCTTGAATCGCGGTACTACCTCCGCGTGAAGTCGCAGGATCGTCCAATGGGTTTGGGCCAACTTGCAACGTGTTTCGGTCAATCGGACGTATCCATTGCGGCTATGGAAATGAGGCAGTTGGAGGATGGGATCGCGGAAATCGTCTTCCTCACCCACCGTTCACAGGAGAGCAGTGTGCGCGATGCCATCGTGCAGATTGAGTCCATGGGTAAAGGCGACAGTGTGCAAACCTGCATCCGAGTCGAAGGAGATGGAACCCTGTGATTGAACTCAACGGCTTGAGTAAGGTTTTCCAGGATCGCAAGAAGGGACAAGTGGTGGCTGCCGATGGCGTCTCATTTACGGTCAAGGCTGGAGAGATCTTTGGGTTGCTGGGCGTGAATGGTGCTGGAAAAACCACGACCCTTCGAATGCTCTCGACGGTGATCAAACCCAGTTCGGGATCTGCAACAGTTTGCGGATACGACATTGTAAAACAGGCTGCCGATGTCAGGGCGTCCATCGGATTTCTTTCCACTTCCACCGCGCTCTATATGCGTGCGACGCCAATCGAAGTCCTTCGCTACTTCGGCTCTCTCTACGGTATGCCCTCTGCCAAACTGGATGAGCGCGTGGATTACGTAGTGGACCGGCTCAAGATCGGTGATTTTGCGGATCGCCAGTGCGATAAGCTGAGCACCGGCCAGAAGCAGCGGGTCTCCATAGGTAGGACAATCCTTCACGATCCACCAGTGCTGTTTTTTGACGAACCCACCGCGGGCCTCGACGTGGTGACCAGTCAAACCGTGTTGGAGTTCATTGAGGAGACACGGGTAGCCGGAAAGGCCGTCGTTTTCAGCACCCACATCATGACCGAGGCCGAACGCCTTTGCGACCGCGTCTCGATTATTCACAATGGCAAAATCTGCGCGGAGAATTCAGTTCATGGACTCATCGAACAGACCGGCGCCAAGTCGTTTGAGCAAGCATTTCTGAGCTCCATCGGCTACACCCGAGAGGAGGCAATGCTTTGAACGCCATCAAGCTAGTCCTGTTTAAAGAAGTCCGGGAGATGCTCCGTGATCGCCGTGTTGTGATGGGTGCATTTGTCGTGCCTCTGTTGGTGATGTATCTCATCACCAACATGTTTGGGTTCATCGGCAACTCGATTTCAGATAAGAAGAACACTGCCGTTTACGTCGTCGCTAACAAGAACTACGAGCAGTTCATTACTGCCTTAAAAGCGTTGCCCGAGACGAGTGTTACGGAAGTTCAGTCCGAAGCTGAAGGGCGCGACCTGCTATCGGAGGGCAAAGCCAAAGCCTTGGTGATTTTCCCCAGCGGCGCACTCGACCCAAACGCCAAGCAGATCTCGGTGAGGACCCTCTACACCAGCGACCAAACGATCTCCATGATCGCGCTCAGCAAGGTTCAAGCATGGGCGGAAGCAGCCAACAAAGCCGCTCTTCAACTTATTCTTAAGCAAGAGAACATCTCCGCCGAATCAGCTGAGCCGATCAAAATTGACCGTGAGGACACGGCCAAGACCAAGGGTGCTGGAGAATCCCCAATCGTTGGGATGGTCCCCTATCTGCTGATCCTGTTTGTGTTCAGCGGTGGAATGAGCATCGCTGCCGACCTCGTGGCGGGCGAAAAGGAGCGCGGCACCATGGAAACTCTGTTGATCACGCCTGTAAGCCGAGTTCACATCGCTCTGGGCAAGTTCCTCTCCCTTCTCGGGTTCTCGTTGACTTCGACTTTGGTAAGCATTACGGCGCTGTTCTTCTTCGGTTCGACCAATGCCACCAGCAAAAAGCTTCTTTACCCCGAAGGGTATTCGCTAGGATTTGTGCCTATTGCGTCGATCCTGTTGGTAGTTTTGAGTCTCGCTACGTTCTTCGCCGCGATACAGCTTCTGACCAGCGTTTTTGCCCGGAACATGCGCGAGGCACAAACGTATTTGGCCCTGCTCAACTTCGCTGTGATCATTCCTGCGGCGTTCAGCCAACTGCTCGGACTCACGGACGTTGGCCGCGAGATGTGGGTTAGGTTCGTCCCGGTACTCAACAGTGCGGTAAGTATGAGGGAAACTCTGCTCGGCAACTTCAACCCACTGGGATCGACGTTGACCGTGATTTTCAACCTCGTGCTATCGCTCGCGTGTCTTGTTGCCGCTGTACGCTATTTCACCAGTGAAAAGGTTCTCGCAAAGAGCTAGCCGCTGGTCGAGGACGTTAGCATTGCCGCAAACTGCTGTGATTGCGCCTGCGAAGCCGCAATCGCCTGCTCCATCGCGAGAAACTTCGCCCGCAGGCTGGCTTCTTTAGCAGTCAGCCGAGTCTCTTCCTGGGTGATGGCTTCGTCCAGATCGTCGATCTGGTTTTGGAGCGACTTGTCCAGCGTCGTAAGCATGCCATTGGTGGCATCCGTGAATCCGTCAACGGTTCCGGATAGTATTCCGGCAATGCCTCTCACAATGGATACCGTGCCCACCGAACCCAGGGTGCTCCCTGTGTAGAGAATCTGGAGCCCATTGGTCTGCGGGTTCAGCGTCGCATCGTCATTACCGGTCAGATATTGTCCGCTTCCCGTTGCGGGCTCGCCATTGATGGTTCCAGCGACGTCGAGGCCATTCACCACCGTGGATTCACCCGAGTTGCCGATTCCTGAGTTGTTTGCTGCGGCAGTGAGGTCGCTCGTCACCGTAAATCGACCTGGAGTACCGTATCGAGAGCTCGTCAGCTTGAGCTTTCCGCCATCGTTGGATGCAGTGACGTAATCCTTCAAACGCGAATCGTTGTTAATCCGGTCGACAATGTTATCCATCGAGAGTCCCGACGACAAATCGAGGACGATGCCGCTCGTTCCGAAAGGTCCACCTGCAAACGTGAGGTGTTCGTCACCCGCGGTTGTTCCAACCAGCGCGGTGTTGCCTTCCACCGTTGATTTGGTGGCCAACTGGGTGATGAGAACATCGAGCGGAGTGCCTTTGTTGCCCAGAGTCTTACTCGTGGTGGATACATAAGTCAGATCGGAGCCGATTGTTGTGCCGGTCGTTTTGAAAACGTTGGCGAAAGCAGTCGGATTCGATTTCAATTTGTCGCTCAAGATCGTGTCGTTGACTTGAAGCGTTCCGCCGGTTGCAAAGCTGAACCCCAAGGAAGCTAGGCCCTGATATCCGCTTGCATTTCCATCCACCGTCCCGAAGATCAAGTTGGAGATTTCGGATTGGATCTGACCCGTCGTGGAGTCGCCGAACAAAAGCCCGGATTGAAAAGTCTTGGTGTCAAATTTGCTGTTATCGTCGATGAACGCCTTGAGATCGTTGTAGGCGCTAACGAGCGACGTAATTTTGCTCTTGATGGCGCCGGTATCACGAGCCAGGGTTAATGTCGCCTCTTTCGGAGTCGAGGCATCGGCCTGAAGGAGAGTGATCGTGGCCCCCGGGACCGAATCCGACACGGTATTGGAGGCAGCACTCAAGCTGACTCCATCCAGAGAATAGAGTGCATCCTTGGCTGCGACCAGCTCAGAGGTGCGTTTGGTGATTCCAAGGTCGGTGAGAACACTTCCTTCCGCGCCAAAGGTCGGAGTACCGGAATCTCCCGTGACCTGGAGTCGATAAACAGTACGTCCCATCTCCGTGGAACTGACAACGGACGCATTGACTCCGGTAAGACCATCGATTTTGGTCGCAAGCGAGGTCAATGTGTCCGTGGTTGGATCGATGCTCACGGTCTGCCCGTTGATCGTCACGTCTGTAGGACCAGTCGCATTGAAGCCCAGAAACGAGTTGAGCGTTGCGCTCGCGCTGGATGCCGCAAAGCTCGTTGCCCCATTGGTAACCGCGCTACGCACAGTCGTAGCTGTGAACCCGAGGCTTTGCAGGACGGTACCGGTTGTGTCCGCCAGCTTGATGTTGTTTTGGTTGCCCGTCTTTTTACTGGTGAACGTTAGGTAAGCGTTGCCTGATCCACCGTTGATGACGGACGCCGTGACATCGCCGCCCGCGTCGTTGATCTTTTGAGAAATCGAGGTCAGAGTGTCGGTCGCAACAACGTCGATCGACTTGCCTCCGACGGAAATCGTGCCTGCCAACCCTATCGCGGACGTGGTGTCCGTTTGTGGTGTTGAAGAGAGCTTTTGGGCAGCCGCGAGCTGGTAGACCTTGAGAGAGTAGGTTCCTTCAGCAGCGGAGGCGCCTCCGAGAATGGTAGCTACGTCTGTGGTGGAACTTGAGCCGATCGTCGTCGAGTAGCTGTTGGCATTGTTCAACGCACCCAGGGCGCTCCGGAGAGCGGTCAGCTTGGTTTTGAACTCGCCGTAGGCGCTCTTCTTTTCCTCAATAGTGGACTGACGGCTTTGCAGACGCTTCTGGTTGATGCGCTCAAGGCTCATCAACTTCGTCACGATGGAATCGGTATCGATACCACTGCTCAAACCCGAAAAGTTAATTCCGGAACTGCTTCCTAAACTCATCCCTGCGTTCTCCTCCGGCTCATCCTAAGCCGGGCCTACACCACATAGGCCCTGCCAGATTGATGCCAAAACTCCACACTGTAAAGTTGTCAGTTCACCGCAAAACACCTAAAAAAGGCCAAGCATATCGGAGGCCTCTTCCAACTTCACTCCGGTTTGGCCAACAATGTGGTTCCAATCTTCTGGCCCGATTTGCAGCCATTGCTTCACCTCGGGATCCAGCATGATTGCGTCCAAATCGACTTTTCTGTTGTTGGTTAGTGCGCTGGCTAGGCGATCAGCCGCATGCACGCAATACACCGTCGGGATTGGATCACCGGCAAACTTCCCTTCGTGTCGGCCTACCATGAGAACCAAAGCTTCCGGCAGTTTCCATGCGCCGCAAAGCTGTTGACCGATCTCGGCATGATTGGTCCCAAAGCCTGCGTCCTCCAGTTCGAAGAGCAGCCCCGCGTCATTGCGATACTTTGTGAAAATCGCCATGTAGGGCATCGGAAACTGCGAGGCCAGGAAGAGTGCTCCCACGTTGGAGAGGAGTCCCCCGCTGAAAACTAAGTCTTGGTCCTTGGGGTCGACACGTTTGAACCGCGCGATGATCTGTGCACCAGCTGCGGTAGCAAATGCGTGCCGCCATAGATCGACTTGGATAGCTTTTGCGTCGGGCGTCTTGGACGGAAATAGGTTGCCGCTCGAAAGGCTCAGCACCAAGTTTCGACACTGATCGAATCCCAAAATGACAACAGCTTGGCTGATGCTGGCAACCTGTCCGGCCAAGCCAAAGTACGGCGAATTGACTACCCGCAAGACCTTTGAGCTGATTGCCTGATCGACCGCTATGTACTGCTCGATCTGCCCAGCCGTGGCATTGGGATTCCGCGTGAGTTCGATGACTTTCGCCACCGCCGTGGGCAAAGGAGGTAGGTCCCTCATTGCCCTGTCAATCGTCACCACTGAAGATCTTCTAACCGCTTCTCCCATATCCTTATGCCACCAAACTGTTTACATCCATAATGAGGGCCACATTGCCGTCACCAAGAATGGTTGCTCCACTCACTCCCTTCACATCACCGCAGTAGCGGTTCAGCGATTTAATTACGACTTCTTGCTCGCCAACCAGACGATCCACGACGAGCCCGACACGCTGTTCGGCCAATCCGACGATCACCACGTATATATCATCATCGGTCTGTTCCTTCTGCGAACTCCTGGTTGTGAAGACATTTCTCACACGAACCAGCGGCGTTGTCATCCCGCGAATGACGATCACCTCGTTTTGCTTGACACTCTTGATGGAAGATTTCTCGATCAAGAGCGTCTCAATCACGCTTCCAAGCGGGATCACGTAAACCACTTCTGCCACCTTGACCAGAAGGCCTCGAATGATGGCGAGCGTGAGCGGCAAACGCAAACTAAACCGTGTGCCCTTGCCGAGATCAGTTTCGAGGTCGACGATGCCTCCAAGTTTCTGGAGGTTGGATCGGACGATGTCCATTCCGACTCCTCGACCCGATACATCGCTGACTTCCGTTGCGGTACTAAAGCCACTCGCGAAAATAAACTGGAGAATCTCTCGCTCCGTCATTCGCTCAGCCTGGTCGGCTGTCGTCACACCTTTCTCGATGGCCTTCGCACGGATGCGAGCCGCGTCGATACCGCGTCCGTCGTCGACGATCTCGATGACGATGTGGTTTTCCTGGTGCTTCGCCGAAATCGTGACGGTGCCTTGGTCGGTCTTCCCAGCCTTTCGGCGCTCTTCTGGTGTCTCAAGTCCGTGGTCGAGGCTATTGCGGAGAATGTGAAGCAGAGGATCTGAGATCACTTCGATAACGCTTCGGTCAAGCTCAGTATCGCCGCCTTCCATCTCGAACTTAACATCTTTGCCTAGTTTCTGAGCCAAGTCGCGGACAACTCGAGGGAACCGGTTGAAAACCGTCTCGATCGGCATCATCCGAGCCTTCATGATCTGATCCTGAAGGTCGCTCGTGATTCGGGCGATATGCCCGACAGTTTCAGCGAGAGCATCGATGTTCGGATCTTCAAACCTCGCGGAGAGATCGGCACCGATTTGGGCAATGCGCGTTCGATCAATGACCAATTCGCCTACCAGGTTCATCAATGTATCGAGGCGAGTGACATCAACCCGTACTGTCTGACCAGATTCCGCCTTGGCGGGCGTTTTTTGACCAGCATCACCCGAGACAACCTGCTTGGGAGCCTGCGCGGCGGGCGTGGCAGTTGAGTTTGTAATCTCTGTGTTGGCCGTCGCGGCTCCTTCATCGGATCTCTCGCTCAGGTTATCCTCACCGCCACCTGCAAACTGAACAAGTTCGAACCAATCGAGCTCCGAGACACCATTAATCTTCGATTCGAGCGAGGGAATGGTCGCCTTGGTCTGGAAAAGTAACTCAAACTCCAGTTCAAAGCTCTCTTCTTCCAAGGCCTCGCGCTCGGGAACGCAAACCAAGATTTCGCCCTCTTCAGAAAGAATGCTCGAGACCATGAAGGCCCGAACATATTTCATGATGCAGTCTTTGGCGAGTCTGAATTTGCCGTGGTAAACGACCGCTTGTTTGGCCGCTTCATGGAGGGCCTCAAGCGATTCGGCGGGCACCTTGGATTGAAACTCGTCTTTTGCGGGCTTGGCCGCTTTTGACTTCGCCCTTGACTTTGTCTTGGGTTCTGGTGCTGGTTCCGATCCGACAAATCCCTGAAGCGTCTTGACCAACTCAGGGCACTCGACGGAATCTCCCTGGCCCGCGCGGATCATATCGGCCATTTTCACCAGGTTGTCCAAGCAGCTTAAAAGGGCATCGGCTATTTCTGTTGTGAGCTGCAACTGGTCGTTTCTAAGCTGATCCAGCACATTTTCCATCTCGTGGGTCAGCTCGGCCATGTTGTTAAAGCCCATCGCACGGCTGCTTCCCTTAAGGGTGTGAGCCGAACGGAAAATGATCTGGAGTCGCTCCTGTGAAGGATCTGCCTCCAGCTTGAGCGTCTCCTGCTCCAAAATCTCCAATTGCTCCTCGGCCTCCTGCAAAAAGAGGTCGAGGTATTGAGACATATCCAAACTATTGTCAGTTGCCATCGTACTTGCGTAGGTTCCTTGGGAAGTGATTAGGCGGCCAGTGCTTTGTCGAGGTCGAGAAGCGTAATTAAGTTCTCATCGACACTCGCCACGCCTCGAACGAATTCCTCGCTGAGGTGGGTGACCAGCGAGGGCGCGTCTTGGATGTCCTCGGGCTTGAATGTCACAACTTCTCGAACCGAATCGACGACCAGACCAACATTGCCCTGGTCTGTATCCACCACGATAATGCGGGTGTCATCCGTCTCTTCGGTCTTTTCGATGCTCAACCGAACGTTGAGATCGATCACCGGGATAGTCTTGCCCCGCAGGTTGACCAAGCCACGGATGTGCGCATCCGACTTCGGAATCGGCGTTATTTCGCGCAAGCGGATAATTTCGTTCACTCTAAAAATATCGATCCCGTAACTCTCGTTACCCAGGACAAAAACGACGGTCTGTTCTTCGGTTCGTTCTTTGGTTTCCGTTGACATACACTTTCCCCGAGGTCTTGTTTGAGACTTTCTTAAGGCAATTCTCGGAGCGGGAAGGCCCTGTATGAATACTCAGGACAACAACCCTGAAGTAGGTTGCGAGGTTATCTACAAAATCACTCAAATTCGAGATCGCGATGGCTTAGCCAGGAAGAAGCAGTCGTGTGTTTTGGAGATGTCCCGTTCAAGAACTCCAAAGGTACTCTTAAGGCATGAGCCCTCTTCTCATCGGAGTGGTGATTCAGTCAGGCGCCAGACCAATAACGTTTCATGTCTATACCCGCGTGGATGTTGCCGACGGCATCCAAAGCGTTGATCGGGTCAGCAAAGAGGGATGTCTCATCGGGCAGAGCGGTCAGTTGGGGCTCCATGATGGCCACACCGAACCACTCTTCATTCGCCACGGGAAGGTGGTAAAGAATGCGCCAAAATTCGGCACAGCACCCAAACCATCCTGTCGAAAAATCGAAATTCCGAAAGATTTGATTAAGAGCTTCCCCCTTACCGATGGCGTTGGAGATGACTTCGGTGGGATTTACGAGGTTTACGGTTACCCGCTTCGAAATGGATTCGAACTCTGGCAAATCACGACTGCATTTGGCATGGAATACAGCTACCAGCTTGGAATGAAGGATTCGCTTGGGAACGTTCACCCGCTTGGAGAATTCATCTACGGATATAAGAAGTACACCATCGTCAGTGTCGAAGCACTTGAAAAAGGATGGGCTATGTTCACGTGCAGCTACAACCCGGACCACCCTAACAAGTATTTGAGGCCGGGACGTCTCGGTCAAATCGCGATCTGGGCAACCTGGAAATAGCAACTTCCGGAACTCAACTTCGCACAGAAATGGTTGAGTCCTACGATCCGGCTAGCGTACGGTTTTTGTATTCGATGTTCCAAATCGACTGGTTCGCTCGTCTGGTACTAAAGGAAGAACCGTGCCTTTGGCGTCCGTCAGAAGCCGGAACAGGTTCAAAGGAGCTGCATGGGACCCCTGGCTACAACCTAGGATTGTTGACAGGTTAGGTTCAAATCGGCAACAATGAACTTGAGCTACCAGAAAGATGATGAAAACACTCCGCGCCTTGCTCTTGCTGGTTGTGTTCGCCGCCACTGCGGCGATGAGCCAAACCATCACCGTTTCGAGTCCTAACTCAGGTGATGTTCTCGGCCGCACCAACTCCGTCAAATTTTTGATTGAGAACGCCTCGTTCCAAGCTCGAGTCGTCGCAACCGCAACCAAGAACGATGACGCAACTACCAAGTTTTCCAACGAAGGCTTGTTCGACCCCGATTCGGCTAGAAAGATTTCTGGAAGCCTGAACCTGAACTTTGACGAATCGACTCCGCTGGGAACGTACACGCTCAAGGTCGATTACTACTCTCAAGGAACGCTCAGAAACTCGGTCACCATCTCGAATCTGACCGTCGACGCGCGCAACCCGAAGTTCCGGTTCTTCACGCCCGCCAATAACTCGTTTGTCGGGAGTTCGGTACCGATTCGAGCAGAAGTTGAAGAAACCAACATGAAGCTTTGGCAGGTTCGCGTCAACGACCGAGATATTCCCAACAATCAGGGCACTTCAAGTGCGATCTCGGTTCAGTGGAATACATCGAACATTGAAACAGACGGTAGCCAAACGATTTCCATCAAGGTGGAGGACCAAGCCCAGAACTCGAATACTCGAACCTTGAACGTGACTCTCGACCGCGTCAGTCCCTCCATCACCGTTGGAAGCCCAACCACGATCAACTATCGACCGCGCTCGGTGATCCCCGTGGTGATTCAGGTAGGCGATCAGTACCAAGGCTCTGTCATCAACCAAGCCGTGAGCGTGAAGCTCTACACCATGGATGGGCAGTACATTGGCCGCGCCGCACGGAGATCGGCCCAAGCCTCCGGTTCGACCCTGCTGTGGGTAGGCCGAATTCGTCTGACTAACAGTTTCCCCAACCAGTTTAAAGTTGTAGTTGAAGCTTATGATCGGGCTGGAAATAAAGCCCAGAACCAAGAAGTGACCGTCACAGTAGCTGGCGGGTAAAGTAGTGTGGATTTCGGAGTAATCATGAGAAGCGCACGGAAGCCTTTTATCGTTGCCTCGCTATTGGCATTTGCCAGCGTGGTTTATGCTCAGATCCCTGACATGCTGACGTCGATGGACGCGGGGACCCGCGCCATGGGAATGGGCAGCAGCATCGGCGTTGCTGGAGCAGAAACCACGTCTGCTCTCAATAATCCCGCAGGGCTGGGCTATCTTGAGGATACGACCTTTAGCCTAGCGGTGCGAAATCTGCCTGGCTCACATTCCATCTGGCGAACTTCTTTCCGAAATCCCAACATCCAGACGGACCATCGAACAGGTGGCTACGGCCTTTCGCACATCGGCTTAGCACTCCCCCTTAAGATGGGCGGCCGCAAACTGGGAACGGTGGGCATTTCCTATACGATCGGCGGCTACATTCACGACGAACGCGTCAGTGAAGGCAATTTGGTTGTGGACCCATCGACCAACGTAACCGGCTACAACGAAACGATCAAAGCTCAAACCGATTACTTCACGGTAGGTCTCGGGCGGACTTCTGGCGACATGAGCTTGGCCTATGGATTGGGCGTCGTTTTTGCCACCAACTACATTTTGAATACCCAGACCTATACGCTCAACACGGCCGGCGGTTCAGCGGCCAGCCCTCCGCTTAATGTGAGTGGACAAGGCACCGGTATCGGCGTCGTCGCTGGAATCCAATATATCCCGCCGACAAACCAGAACCTCAGCATCGGCGCTAGCGTTCGAACTCCCATCAGCATGAGCAGCAACCGAGCTGTGGATCAGTACTACGATAAGATCCCCGGCAAGGCATCGATCGGTATCGCATATCGACGCGACGGGCTTCGAGGAGACCGTGACTACATGATCTTAGGGGCCCAGGTGGACGGATATTTCCAAAACGAGCGGCGCCAGGTCCTTGCTCGCAAGCGAGCTGTCAATATTGGAGTCGGTGCGGAATACAACTACTTGTTCCGCGATGCCCGAATCCCCATTCGACTCGGTTATGCCGTTGTACCAAGCGCTGGAAGCGGATTTAGTGATCGCAACGCGCTTACTTTTGGCTTCGGCTACCGTCCATTTAATAGCCCGATTTCGGTTGAACTGAACTTTGCAAACGCAGGTGGAGGAACGGATTCCTCGATTATGTTCAACTACCGGGTGCAAAAGTAAAACATATGCGCAGTTTTAGACCCCTATTGGTGTTGATCTTGGTCTGGGCGGCAGCACTCTGCCAAGCCCAGGCTTGGTCGGAAATCTACAGCAAAGCACTGGATGCGGCGAAAGGTGAAAACTGGGGCCAAGCACGCACCATGTTCAAAGATTCGGCAAGCCGACGGGCTGAAGACTTCTCTGCTCCTACCGTTTTGAGCAGACCGGGTCAGCCGGAGAAGGTGTGGCGCGGCGGCGCAAGCTACTCTCCAAACTTTGGAGCAGCGTACGCAGGCTACAAGCTTGCCCTCAAACTCACGGACGAGATGGACCGCACTGCGCTCTTGAAAGAGGTCGCAGCCGAGTTCAACACTCTTTTGGCCAAGAATCAGCATTCACGGGCAGCCTATTTCTTCCTTGGCAACACCTACAACTTGCTAAACGACACGGCATCTAACGAAACTCTTGAGCAAAAAGAGAAGAAGATGGCGAGCAAGATGACTTGGAAGGTCGATGAGGAAATCATGACCTCTGAGGATCAGGCCATGGTCTCAGGCGTCGCGGTTGCACCTACTACGCCTACCAAGCCAGAAGCTAAGCCCGAGGAAAAGCCGACAACCAAACCGGAAGAAAAACCTGAGCAGAAGCCGATGGAGCCAGCTGTTCCGCCGGTGACGAAGCCCGAAGAAAAGCCCGTCGAACCGACCAAGCCTGAGGAAAAGCCAGCTGAGAAGCCACAGGAACCCAAACAGCCCAAGAAGCCAGTTCGGAATCCAACGCAAGGCGACAAAGCTCCTCCAAAGCAGAACAAGCCTCCCAAGACCACTGCGCAAGATGGCAATACCGAGGTTACGGCTGGTGGCGAGGGTCAATCTGCGATCCTCGGAGATGTCACCAAGCTTCCGACGAAATTTGCTCTGATCATCGGCAATTCCGAGTCTCAAATGACCGGTATGGCACCGACCTTCGCCACAACCAATGCCGAAGCGATGCGAGATACCCTGACAAAATTCGGGGGCTATCCCGAAGAGAATGTCTCAACCGTTTTGAACGGTTCGACTGACCAGATGCTGGCCGCAGCCAAAGCTCTGGCCGAAAAAGTCGCGGAAGGACAGATCGTTCTGATTTACTTCTCGGGCGTTGGTTCGAATCTTGATGGCAAGGACTATCTGGCTGGGACGAATACCACCAATGGCACCGATGTCAGCACGATGCTCGAAAAGATGGCGCTCTATCGAGTCTTTATGGCCAAGGGTGCCAGCATCTTCGCGTTTTTTGAAGTGAATCGTCCAATAGTGTCCGGACGCTACTTTGGACAAGAAGTACCTAGCCTCGGTGCGATCGCGCAGATGCAGGCAACGGTACCCGGTGGGACCGTTGGACCCACCATTGCCAACGGAAAGGAAGTTGGCATCTTCGCAAATTCATTTGGTCTTGTCCTTGACGAATTTCGATCGAACAAGATTCCGGTCGTGGAGTTTGCTTGGCAGCTCTTCGATCGGATGAAGCGAGGAACGTCAGGATCGTCTGGTGGTGGAGCAAGTCAGGTACCAACTCTGCCAACTCTAACAATGCTCGCACCAGATTCACGTTTCTAACGTCTATACCTATACGATTTTTGAGACTAGAGATCGTTAGGCAAAAGGGCAATGTATCAGCAGCTGGAACTAGACCCGGCGGCGGTAGTCCTCGTTCGCCAATTGGCCGGACCGTGGGCTGACCGATATCTCACTGAAGCGCTATATCCGGCGCTTCAGGGTTCGGTTGATGCTGTTGCTCCCAATCCAGAAGCAATTCGAGACCAATTGGCGGACCCGTTCTGGTGCCTGAACGCATTTTTTGACCACTATGCATTTGCGCGGCGGGGCCGAGACCGGGCAGAGTTGTCTATCTTGGCGACCAAGGCCCTCGCTCGCATCAGCAATGCTGATACCTTTGAAACGATTTTGAAAGAGCCCGATGGCACTGCTTTGTGGGAATCTTTTGTGGAGGTTTGCGCAGAGCGCAAGCGTAAGCCATACGAGCAGCTGAACCGGGGACTTCTGGCGGGCATGCTCGAACTGGCGCAGGAAATCTATCAGTTCGACGGTCGGGGGTCCATCGCAGAATGGCTCATCGAGGGCGTTGTCCAAAATCAGCGGATCGAACCCCATTTTCTGCGTGTGGTGGATATTCGAGGAGTTGGGCCCAAAATCTCCAGCACCTTTTTGCGCGACATGGTTCTGCTCTTCGATTTGGAGGACAAGATCGACAACGCCGACCGGCTTTATGTTCAGCCCGTTGACCGGTGGCTACGTCTCTGTGCTCAAACCATCGTCCCAGAGTTCGACGACGAAACCGCCGTTGACTGGATCATCGCTGGAAAAGTCAGCAAATACTGCCGCCGCTGCCACGTCAGCGGGATTCGTTTCAACATGGGTGCAAGTTATTTCGGGCTCCGCGAGGTTCATGAGCCCAACCGCTTCCATACCTGCGCGACTGAACTTGTAGCGGGAACCCAACCTTCTGCTAAGAAGAAGATGAGCTGATTCGGGAGTATGCTACTCGCAGACCATCCAGCGTGAGGTTGGGCTCGTACCGCTCGATTTCCACGCACAGTTCGACAAACTTGGCTCCCAAGCCTCCGGTGGCAATCACGATCACGTTGCCCTCCAACTCGGCCTTCATCCGCGCGGCCAATCGGTCGATGGAGCCGCTGTATCCCAAAACAACGCCCGATTGAATTGCGGCCGCGGTTGTTGTGCCAATCGCCGTTTCAGGGGGCAAAAACTCCACCCGCGGCAGCATCGACGCTTTTTGGAAAAGGGCTTCAAATGCCAAATTAACGCCGGGCAATATAGCACCACCCAAGTACTCGCCTTGAGATCCGATTGCGTCGAATGTTGTTGCGGTTCCAAAGTCCACAACCAGTGCTGGGAAGCAACCGAGCTCTACGGCACCTAAGGCGTTCGCGATTCGGTCTGGGCCGACAGCGGTAGGCGGCTGATACCGTACGTCCACGCCAACCTGGGAACCATGGCGCAGAAAGACCGCTTCTCTTCCCAGCCATTCTTTGCTGAACCGCGAGAGCACATCGTTCACGCTGGGGACGACAGAGCCCACCACAATGCCTTCTGCCTTAAATTCTAAGGCATTAAGCTTGCACAGAGCGCTCAGGTCTGCGGCAAGTTCGTCTTCGGTAGTGTTTGGATTGGTATGCAACCGGAACTGGGCCGCATACTGAGAGCCGTCCCACAGCCCGTAGACCGTATGGGTGTTGCCGACATCAATCGCCCAGAGCATGAGTCAAATCTACCCGGCTATAAACGGACGCTCCGTGAGCCGACTCCATCACACTCACGATCTTGTGAGTCGCTTCGTCCCGAATTTCGGCATCGTCGGCTTCAACCATCACTCGCACGATCGGCTGGGTACCGCTGGCGCGAACGTTAACCCTCCCGCGATTTCCAAGCTGAGCTTCAACTTCGCAGATGGCATTCCTGATCGTCTCGGAACTGGCAAACGTGGCCTTATCAAGATTCACGTTGACCAGCAGTTGCGGCCAGTTTTCAAAGAGTTCGAAGTATTCGCCCGAAGTCCGTCCGCTTAACTTCAGAACCCGCAGGACCTCAAGCATCGTGATCAATCCGTCCCCAGTTGGTCCTCGCTCCGGAAAGATGATATGGCCCGATTGTTCCCCGCCGACCTTGCCTCCCGTCTCGTGCAAACGTTGGCTTACGTATTTGTCGCCAACGTTGACGCGCTGCAGTTCGATGCCGATCTCGCGCATGTGATGCTCAAATCCGCCATTGCTCATCACCGTGCCCACCACAATCGGCGGGGTGAGATGCGACTTGTGGAATTCGCACCAGAGAGCCATGGTCCGGTCTCCGTTAATGAGTCTTCCCTTCGAGTCGCTAAATACGGCTCGATCGGCATCTCCGTCCAAGGCGATCCCGAGATCGGCTCCGTACTCAACCGTCATCGCCTGGACTACAGCCGGTTTGGTCGCTCCGCCTTCTTCGTTGATGTTCATCCCGTCCGGATTGCATCCTGCTGAGATGACCTCGGCTCCCAAGCGAGCAAGGATTTCTGGCGCGTGGGTGTAGGCTGCGCCATGGGCACAGTCGATCACGACTTTCAGCCCTTCAAGTCCTTCCGGCACGATGCTTTCCAGCATGTTCATATACCGGTCGACATCCTCGTTCACCTGAATCAAAGCGCCCACCTGCCCACCGGTCGGCCTTTCCGAGAGCTCTTCCCCCGTAAAGGCCTGAACTCGCTGCTCAAAGTCTTCGGAAACCTTCTTTCCGTCGTGGGCGATGAGTTTGACGCCGTTATCTGGCGCGGGATTATGGCTTGCGGAAATCACAGCTCCAAGCCCATAGTGGTTCGTTCGGGCTGCGAAGCTAACAAGGCCGGTCGGAACGATGCCCAAGGTGACAGCATCCACGCCGGCGGAGCAGAATCCAGCCGCCAAAGCTGCGCCCAGCATTGGACCACTGCGACGCGTATCCCGCCCTATGACAACCCGATTGGGCTCCTCGGACATGGCGATCAGCCTTCCGGCGGCCTGGCCGATCTGGAAACACAACTCGGGAGTCAACTGGCTATTGGCGATGCCACGAATACCATCCGTACCGAATTTGATTCCGCTCACTGTGCCACTCTGACTCGAGCGGGACGAATCACCTTTTCCGCCATCATGTAGCCCGGTTCAATTTCGACCGTGATCGTTCCAGCCGGAGCTTGTTCGCTGGCTGGATCCGTTCCCAATGCTTCGTGCACATTCGGGTCGAAGGCATGACCTACTGCCTGGATTCTCACTAAGCCGACGCTTCCAAGGGCAATTCGGAGCTGCCTTTCAACCATGGCAACGCCACCCGTGAGCGCGTCCAAATCTGCACCACTCTGGGCAGCGGCCAGGGTGCGTTCGAAGTTGTCGAGAACGGGCACCAGCTCAGTTACCAAGTTCTCGGTCGCGGTTTTCCGGAGCTGGTCCTTCTCGTCCATCGTGCGACGGCGAAAAGTCTGAAATTCAGCCAATTGGCGGAGATACATCTGTTTGTACTCTTCGACTTCGGCCCGCAACAAATCAATGGCGTCCGGTTCAATGTCCTCGGCCAAGTCGTCCAGCTCGGCTTCTTCGGCTGGCATTCCCTCGTGCTCTTCGGGGTCGTAAAGTGCTTCGGTATCAGGTCCAGTCAAATCCATAGCGCTTGTTGTATTGGTTGAGAAAAATGGGCTGTGAAAGGCACGGCCCGAACGGAAATGGTACCTCTTAATACTCCTACGACGGATAAAAGAGCCCCGGTTCGAAGTTCGGCACAGCTTATGCTGCACAGGATCGAGTAACGTTCCAGAACCAATCCACAGCGATGCACAGTGCCCTCACACAGTTCCTGGATTCCTGCATCGAGCGGGAGATATTCCCCTCCGCTTCCCTTGCGTTCGGAGATTCCACAACCTGTCATTTCTTGAGCCGAGGACGCTATACGTACGCACAGAAAAGCCAACCTGTTGATGCGGACTCAGTGTACGACCTGGCCAGCCTGACCAAGGTGATTGCGACAACCTCGTTGACCAGAATCGCCGAGCAGAGAAACCTCCTAGACCTTGAACGGCCGGTCCGCGACTACTGGCCCGAATTTGTAAACAAGGATGAGATCACCGTTCGCCATCTCCTCACTCACTCTTCGGGCCTTACGGCCCATCGTCTGTACCAGAAAGTCGCCAAATCTCCCGAGGAAGCTTGGGAAATGGTGGGCAGAGAACGGCTGATTTACGAACCGGACACCAAGAGCCTCTACTCGTGTGTGGGCTTCCTTTCGCTTTTTCGGGTACTCAACAACGCGTTCGCTCAACCCTTCGATCACGCGGCTCGGAGGTTTATTTTCGAACCGTTGGGAATGCATTCAACCGGCCACAATGCCGTCACGTGGCCGGGAAGGCGCTGCGTGCCCACCGAGATCGACCCTGAGACTCACTCGCCTTGGGTCGGAGTTGTTCACGATGAGAATTCCCGATTCTTCGGCGGAGTCTCGGGGAATGCGGGTCTCTTTGGCACTGCCAGAGACTTAGCGAAATTCGCTCAAGCGCTCATCTCCGAGACGCTGCCTTTCGACCTCGACTCCCGTTGGAAGACGCCCTTTGCGGATTGGACAACTCGCGCGTTTGGTTGGGATACCAAATCGCCGGAGGGGAGTATGGCGGGGAGCCGATTTGGACCCAAGAGCTTTGGTCACAGCGGATTTACAGGCACCAGTATGTGGTTCGACCCGGACGCGGGCATCTGGGCCGTCATTCTCACCAACTGGGTTTATCCCAAGCGCGGAAACCCCAACATCGAGGGCATCCGCGCCAAGATTCACGACTTGATTTTTGCCGCTTTGCGGTGAGCCGCCTGCTTTTCCTTGAGCGAAGCCTTGTCTTCGGCTGGCTTGGCAATCGCAGCCTTGGCTGGCGTTGCTTTTGCCGCCATCGCGGACGGAACGGTCACGGATTGCGCAGGCACGACTTCAAACGCAGGGCCATCAGGTTGGGACTTTATTGAGGCCAGAACATAAGATCCCACGGCCAGCTTCGCCAAAGCGTCTTTGTTGCCCTGTACCACCGGCAGAGTCATCACATTGAGCTCTTTCCACGCGCCTGCGAGAGGTTCCAGACTGATCGAGCCGCGACCAGCATCGTAGTTTGCCAACTTCGCTCTCAGGAGACCTTCCGACCAGTCTTGAGTCGCCACGGCCACCGGCGTACGGGCTACTTTATCGTAAGCCAGCAACACTGCAAGTTCCGTGTCCTTTTTCAAAGCTTCTCCGGCGACAACCTCAGCCGGAACGGCAATCCGATGTTTGCCCAGCGAAACCCATGTCCCACCTTCAGCTGCTTCCACTTTCTCGATTTTTCCGGAGAGCACCTGGGCTTCTTGGCGGGCGAGATCCAGTGCTCCGCCAGCGGAACCCAGCCCGATGGCAGGAGTCAGTTTCTCGCTTTCCACTTTGAGGGACAGATTCAGCACCAAGGCGTCTTGAAACTCGGCATTGGGATCGAGATTGGTGTTCAAAACGACACCCTCTCCGCCATCAGCCTCCGTGCCTGACCACTTGGATTTCATGATCTCTTGCTGACCCAATTCTTGCCAGAAAGCCTGATCACCCACGACGACTTTGGCCCGAGCCAAGGGCTCCTTTTTCTCGATCGTCCCCAGGTACAAATACCTCGGTCCATTGGTGTCTCGAAGCGAGGCTAGGCGAAAGGCATATCCCGATTTGGAGGAGAACACGGCTTGGGACGACTGCGTGCCTTGGACTTCAACCGACTTGAGCGTTACCCAAAGGTCGTGCGGAAGCTGGTCGGAACCGATGCTGAGGAAAACCGGCAGCGTGCCACCCGATGCGAATGCGCTACTTCGCGTCGGCGCCAAATTACTC
Source organism: Armatimonadota bacterium (assembly GCA_018268255.1). GTDB lineage: Bacteria > Armatimonadota > Fimbriimonadia > Fimbriimonadales > Fimbriimonadaceae > UBA2391. The sequence continues at coordinate 112,271 of JAFDWX010000004.1, forward strand.
GGGTCACGTCCTGAATAAGTCGTATTGCTAAAAGGACTCGCAGAGTTGGTGTTCCCTCCGCAACCTGCCATCAGCGATGCCAGCACGACAAGCCCACCCCAATTCAAACGGCTCATAACCTTCATTTTCGGAACCTTCCGTCGTATCTTCCACTAGTGTAGACGCCCGAGAATCGCCGAGCATCATCGGATGTTGAAATACTTCGCTTCCGGATGGTGAACGATAATCGCGCTGGTGGATTGCTCCGGCATCAACATGAATTCTGAACTGAGTTCCACTCCAATGTCCTGTGGCTGGAGGAGTTCGAACAACTTGGCCTGATCTTCGAGATTGGGGCACGCGGGATAGCCGAACGAGTAACGCGCTCCGTGGTATTTCGCACTGAAAAGCAGCTTTTTGTCTTCAGGTTCTTGGTCGTCGATGCCCATTTCGCGACGAATCTGCTGGTGCCAATATTCTGCGAGTGCCTCCGCGGTTTCCACCCCCATTCCGTGCACCAGAAGGTAATCCTGAAAGTTGCCAGATTCAAACAAAGAGCGCTCATGCAACGTCACCTCGTTGCCGATGGTCACCAGATGGAACGCGGCCACGTCGGGCACACCAGAGTCCACGGGTCGGAAGAAATCTGCCAGACACAAGCGACGTTGATCCCTTTGTCGCGGGAAGGTGAACCGAAGCCGCTCCGTTTTCTGGTCTTCTTGATAGATGATTAAGTCGTTGCCCTGGCTATTGCACCAAAAGTAGCCCCACTTAACCTTGGGCTGAATCCTTCGTGCTAACTCGCGCTGCAATCGCGCAAAAATTGGCTGCACATTGCTCTCGAGCCATACGTTGAATGCGGTGTTGTCCATCCCCTCTTCCCGCTTGAATTGCCACTGGCCACGGAAAAGCGCGATCGGGTTGATAAACTTGTAGAGTTCAAAGACATCGAAGCGGTCGAACTTGCGTGCTCCATAAAATGGAAGTTCCGGCACAGGAATGTCTGCAGCGACATCGCTCGAGACTCCATCGAAAACGAAGAGCTGTGGATCGACGACACCGACACGGTGACTGGAAACTCGCTCCGGAATATCAGCGTCGACTGCTTCTTTGGGAGTTTGGGTTGAGTCACCCTCACCCAACTTCTCCATGAGATCCAGGCCCTCAAAGGCGTCCTTTGCATAGTAGACATTGCCTTTGTAAATCGCGCGGAGATCCTCTTCGACGTACGATCGTGTCAACGCCGCTCCGCCGAGAATGACCGGGATTTCGTGATCGCCTCGCTCGTTCATCTCCACCAAATTGTCCCGCATGATCAGCGTGCTTTTGACCAGAAGGCCGCTCATGCCGATTGCTTGGCAATTGTGGGTCTTGCATTGCTCCAAAATCGTGTTGATGGGCTGTTTGATTCCGATGTTCACGACTCGGTAACCGTTATTGCTGAGAATGATATCGACCAAGTTTTTCCCGATATCATGGACATCACCGGCAACGGTAGCCAAAAGGATCGATCCCTTTTCGGATCCCTCGACCTTCTCCATGTATGGCTCCAGAATCTTGACCGCAGACTTCATGACCTCGGCGCTTTGAAGGACGAACGGCAGTTGCATCTTCCCTGCACCGAACAACTCGCCAACGGTTTTCATTCCGTCTAGCAGGATGTTATTGATGATCTCGAGCGGAGCATAGGTCTGCCGCGCCTGGTCCAAGTGTCGATCCAAGTTCTTCTTGATCCCATCGACGATGTGTTTTTTCAGGATGTCTTCGATGCCGAGACCCTCAAATGGATCTGCGGAAGTGTCTTTGAGTTTGACATTCTCGAACCGGGCCATCAGCTCGATCAGCGGATCATAGGTGCAAGTGCGTTCTTCTGCCATCGCGGTATTGGGGGGAAGCCTTAGTGTACTCGGCATCGCCACCTCGTCTTGGTTGGGTCTCCCCCTTAATCCCCCTCAACATGCTTCGCTTGTGAGGGGGAAATCCGCTCTTTGCTTTGCTGACACTTGTCGTACACTTGAAGTGTGAGAGGACTTTGTTTGGCGGCTTTGTTTGTTGCTGGGTCGGCAGTTTGGGCGACACCTAAGTATGAGATTAAGGAGTACATCAGTGTCGCTGGGGCACCTGTGGAGCGCGCGTACGCCGCCTACAACGGTGAATTGAACTTTGGTGGTGGGGCAGGCACTGCTCAGAAGAGCTATTACCGCAAGAACGGTGTGATCACGGATTTGACCGCCAAATTCAATGTTAGGAATATCTTTGGTTCAGGAATTTCCAGTAGCGGAATGGCACTCACTTACATCCCGAACGAAGCTAATCCAGATTACAAAGGAGGCTACATTCAGGGCGACACACTCCACACGATTCCTTCCAAGGAACCCGTTTCTTGGATCATCCCCAAAGGTATCAACGACTCTGGGATAGTCGTTGGTTACACGCACCCGAACTCGACGTACGATCACACGAACTCGTTCATCTACAACACGGTGACGGGAGATCGGCTGGACTTCAGAATCGCGACCTTTACCAAGGCCTATGGCATCAATAACTCGGGCGACATCGCCGCTTCATTCTCGTTCGAAGGCGGGCAAGATGGAAACGGCGGAGCAGATACTGCGATTCTTCACACCAAGACCAACACCTTTACGATCCTCGGCCCGGGTAGCCCACGGGAGATCAATGAAAGGGGTCAAATCGCATCGATTCGTTTTGGCAGCGGATTTTCCTGGTACCAGGAAGGTCGGGAGCCCATTACAAAGGAATGGCTCGAATATAGCAGTGCTCAGATCACAGGCCTTGGAAACGATGGATTGATCGTCGGAAGAAACGACAACATATCCATTTTCCGTGGGTTCGTTGCGACACCTACTGAAGGAGCTATGTATCTAGATGAGATCGTGTCGAATCTTCCTGCAAACAAGTACCTCACAGACCCCATACTCGATCGAGCGAACGGTGACATCTACGCCTCGCTTTCAAATGCAAATGGCACTGTCAGGCAGGTCGTCCGGCTACAAGCTGTACCTGAACCGATGACCCTGGTCGTAGTCGGACTTGGGTTGGCTACCATCGTCCGACGTCGCCGAGTTCGAGCCTGATCGACCCGCAGGGCTGGCTTTTGCCACTCTGCGCAAAGCCGAGCACGCCAGGGATTCGTCCAGCACCAATAGCGGGCGGCTGGAGGGCGGGATGATGGGCGGCGCGAAGCGACGGGGTCCCATCATCGGGAGTGGCCTCCGGGCCCAGCCGCCCCAGGGTTTTTACAGCCCAAAAGCAACGAAACAGGATCCATCTTCAAATGGAACCTGCTTCGTTGAGAACAAAAGATCTTAGTGCGTAACGATTCGGCCCAGAGTCTTGGCCTCTTCCACCCACTTGGCAACTTCAGTTTCCGATGGGACGCGGTTCGTCAAATTCTTTGCAGCATTGACCTCTTCCATCTTCGCGGCGAGGTTAGCAGCATTGCGCTGAGCCAATTCGGGCAGGCTGTCCACTCCAGAAGCCTCCAAAAGCTCGGCAAACTGTCCGCCAACACCATTGATTCGCATCAGGTCAGCGTGGTTCACCCACTTGAGGATCAGCGTCTCGCTGATTCCTGACTTCTCGGCCAAATCCTGGCGACCCTTCTTGCTGGCGGCAGTTTCCAACAGCTTTTCTGGTGTGGAAACGCCTTGGTCTTTGAGCTTGGCTGCGTAACTATCGCCAATTCCCTCGATATCACTAATACTTGCCATTTTTTCTCCCGCGATCTGCCAAAGTTCATAGAACTTGACCGATCGAACGCTATTTTAGCACGGGATGTCAAAAATCCAAGCTAGAAAAGTCCCTCAATGGAGAGGTACCGCTCGCCCGTATCGTAACAGAACGTCAGCACGCGGGAACCATCACGCATCTCTCCCAGGGTTTGGTTCACCGCGGAGAGTGAAGCTCCGCTAGAAATCCCTACCAATATCCCTTCTTCTCGAGCCGCTCGCCGAGCCATTTCGAAGGCTGCCTCCTCCGAAACTTGCACGACACCGTCAATTGCATCTCGGTGGAGGTTGGTCGGGATGAATCCAGTGCCGATCCCCTGGATTTTGTGGGGGTTGGGAGATCCGCCGCTCAAAACGTTCGATTTTTCGGGCTCGACTGCAAGGACCTTCAGCCCCGGCATATGAGGCTTGACGGTTTCTGCAAGCGCCGTAATGTGGCCGCCCGTGCCCACTCCCGTGATGATGTAATCCAGTCCGTCTGGGAAATCCGCCAGAACCTCCTGTGCCGTTGTGGCCGCATGGACAGCAATATTGGCGGGGTTTTCAAACTGTTGCGGCATCCACGCGTTAGGCGTGCTCGAAACGATCTCCTGTGCTCGCGCAATCGCTGCCTTCATGCCGCCTTCTCTCGGTGTGAGATCGAGTTCCGCACCGTAGGCAGCCAAAACCTTGCGCCGTTCCATACTCATCGATTCGGGCATGACCAGGATCAGCCGATATCCGCGAACAGCTGCAACCATCGCCAAGCCGATCCCCGTATTGCCGCTGGTCGGTTCCACGATGACGGAATTTGGCTTCAGGATTCCGTTTCTCTCAGCCGCCTCGATCATCGCTAAGGCGATACGGTCTTTGATGCTGCCCCCTGGATTTGCCCGCTCAAGCTTTGCGTACACCTCTACCCTCGGGTCAAAGAGTCGATTGAGTCGCACGTGGGGGGTCGAGCCGATTGTTTCAAGAATATTGCCAAATTTCATGCTTACCAGTCCTTACGGCGTCAGATGTGATACTCGATCCAGTCGGTGGGATCGTGGGGAGATCTGACTTTGACCTCGCTTCGACGCGTAACGACTGAGTTAGCCGGCACGCTCTCCGTGAGCCACACGTTTCCGCCAATGACACTGTTGCTTCCTACGACGGTTTGCCCGCCAAGGATCGTGGCATTGGAATAAATCACCACGCTGTCTTCAATGGTTGGATGCCGCTTGACGGCAGCAAGGTCCTTGCTGACGCTCATCGCCCCCAGCGTAACGCCTTGGTAGATTTTCACGTCATCGCCGATGACCGTGGTAGCTCCGATCACGACGCCTGTCCCGTGGTCGATCACAAATCGCCGACCGATCTTTGCTCCAGGGTGGATATCGATTCCTGTGCGGTGATGCCCGAACTCAGTCAGCAGCCTTGGAAAAATCTCCACGCCTGCCTCGTGGAAAACATGCGCGATCCGATACACAGCGTTGGCGAAGAATCCTGGGTACGCGAAAATGACTTCATCCAAATTCTCAGCCGCAGGGTCGGAGTCCAGAATCGCTTGGGCATCCTCCATCAGGAGCGCGTAGACCTCGGGAAGGTTGTTCAGAAACCGTTCCGTGATATCGTCTGCCGGACAATGACATTTCTGAATGAAGTCGCCGAGCAGATCGTTCAGGAGGAGCTTCACCCGGATGAACTCTAGGTCCAGTTGATCCTTGGTTGGCGCTGGATTCGAGTTGAAATGCGGAAAGAGGAGGCCAAGAATGGCGTAGGCCACCTCGCGCGTCGCTTCCCTGGCTCCGGCGGGCAATGAGTAACTGGCTCGGGCAGTGGCGAGTTGCCCCAGGAATGCACCCGTTGGAAGGAAGTCGTTCACATGGCCATTCTACGGTGCCGATGCCCATCGTGACACCGATTGGTGGGTGTCCCGGGCGCTTCCGTGCCAAAATCGGGAAAGCCCCATGAAAATCCTTCTCACCAATGACGACGGCATCCATGCGCCAGGACTCCTAGCACTTGCCGAGGCCGCCGAGCACTTGGGCGAGATCGCCGCGGTGGCTCCCGATCGTGAGCGGAGCGCCTGCGGCCATGCGATGACGATGCGTGACCCGTTGCGAGTTGCTGAAAAAGGCTGGACAGGTCCGGGACGAGGGTGGCAGGTCAATGGTCTGCCGGTCGATTGCGTCAATGTTGCGCGAAAAGTCGCGTGGCCAGAAGGAATCGATTTAGTGCTGAGCGGCATCAACAATGGACCTAATCTCGGGTTCGATGTCACCTATTCCGGGACCGTAGCGGGCGCGATGGAAGGGTGCATCAACCATATCCGCTCGATCGCCGTGTCGATGGCGATTTTCGTCGATGGCAGCCCCTATCACTACGAGACAGGAACCCGCTGGCTTCAGGAGAATTTGGACTGGCTCGTTCGCTTGGAACTCCCCGAGCTGGTGTTCCTCAACATCAACATCCCGGCTATCGAGTTTTCAGAAGTCCAGGGCCACCGTTTTACGCGCATGGGCAAACGCGTGTACGAAGATCGGGTCGAATATCGCAGCGATCCTTGGGGTCGGCCTTACTATTGGCAAGGCGGTGTGGTGGTGATGAAGACCGACGAGGAAGGGTCCGACGTTCGCGCCGTGACCGAGGGGTTTGTCTCGATCACGCCGATCAGCCTCGATTGGACTCACTCCGCTGTTCTAGATAGTCTTCAGAGCAGGTCTACAGCCCACTCTCGGTGAGCCATCGCCTGAGGGGCGAGTCCTCGTAGGTCGCTACAAGGCGGTCGAGCGGATCATCAGCTAGAATCCACCTCAGCACCTGGTGCGGAAGCCTCTCCGCAGTTGGCACTACAGGTTCCTCGGGCCAAGCCATGGTGGGCGCATTGTGCGGAATTTCGGCCTTGGACCACCGCATGACCGAGCGTGTTTCCCGATCCAAGAGGCGTTCTAGGTCCAATTCCAGCATCTCGCAGCTCTGTGTATGATCGACCTCAACGGATGTGGCCACGGAGGGCCAAACATCAAAACTCGACTCCGTGATTCGTTCCATGCCTCGGATCGGGCTCGGCTCCAGGTTGAGACATCGCGCGGCGTAGTGGTCGATGCAGTGGGAACCCCAGCCAATCCACACAAATTTGGCGTGGCCCAGAGCCTCTTCAAGATCGTCAAAGGATCGCACAACGTGCTCGGCTTGGGCAAACGAGAAAATCGCCCGGGCGAGCCTGTCGGTGAGATCGAGTCGTTCGGCGTCGGAATCGTACAGAGTGATTTCCAGCTCACGCTCAAATCGACATGAAGCCAGCGTTGCCAGAACCTGTGGGGCGCATGCCAGGTTTCCGGCTCCGAGAAAAGCGAATTGTGCCATGGCTACTGTGCCCCAAGCTGCTCCACGAACTGAACGAAATATTTGCGGCTATCCCACGGACCTGGAGCCGCTTCCGGGTGATATTGGATAGACGAAGCTCGGTATTTTTGGCTTCGAATTCCCTCCACTGTGCCGTCGTTCAGGTTCAGCTGAGTGATCTCAAGTTCGGACCCAGAGAGTGAATCCGGATCAACAGCATATCCGTGATTTTGGGAAGTAATGGTCACCGTTCCGTCCAAGAGATCCTTCACCGGATGGTTGCTCCCTCGGTGCCCGAACTTGAGCTTGTACGTGTGGCCTCCCATCGCGTGGCACAGGATTTGGTTACCCAAGCAGATTCCGAAGATGGGCTTTTGCCCCAAAAGCCCTTGGACGGTCTCGACAACCTTACCAAGACGAGCAGGATCGCCAGGGCCAGGGCTCAATAAAACGCCATCGGGGTTCCAAGCCAATACCTCTTCCGCGGTGACGGTCGCGGGAAGCACGATCGATCGCACACCCAAGGCAGCAAATCGCTTGAGGATGCTGTACTTGAGGCCGCAGTCGATCACTGCAATTTGGTGTTTGTATTTCCCGGTGTCCTCAAAAGAACTGAGATTCTCTTTGCCTTGGTGTCCCCAGCCATAGGGAGCTCTTGTGGTCACGGAGTAAACAAAATCCGTGTCGTCGTATCGCTGCGAGGTTTGGAGTTTGTGGAGAGCTTCCTCAGGATCGCCCGTCGTGATGATCCCCATGGTTACGCCCGCCGAGCGAATGGCTTTGGCAAGTGCTCTGGTGTCGATCCCTTGCAGCCCAACCAAGTTGCGCTCCTTCATGAGTTGATCCAGGCTTTTGGTAGCTCGCCAGTTGCTTGGAACTTCGCAGGCTTCTCGAACAATGAGCCCGGTTGGCCGAATCCTCTCCGACTCGAAATCGTCGTCGTTGATCCCGTAATTCCCTATCAAGGGATAGGTTAGGAGCACGATTTGACCGGCATAGCTCGGGTCGGTGAGAATTTCCTGGTACCCGGTCATCCCGGTATTGAATACAACTTCGCCAGTCGTCTCACCATGAGCGCCAAGCGCCCGTCCCTCAAATCGAGAACCATCACTCAGGACAAGCGTTGCTTTCACTCTAGATCGTAAGGATACCTGGACGTTTGCCAGTGAACCAGGGCATTCAACTTGGCAATTGTGGGTTTCATCATGTACAACGTAACCATGGGGAAAAGATTATTTGTATTGGCTGGGTCGATTTTTGCGGCAGGGTTCGCACTCGTGTCGTCTGGGCGGGCTGTACCCACCGGTTACCTCTTCGAGCCACACGAGGAAAACGAAGATTCCATGCCGTGGGTGCGAGCGGTGCCTCGATATTCCGTCCCACCGGTACAACACCGCAACGGTTTCGTCCTTCACCAGGTCAACGTCTCAGCAAGTGGGCTCAATATTGTTGGAGACGCCGCGAACGAGCCATCCATGACCGTAGATCCCAACAACCCCAACAAACTTGCGGTCGGATGGAGACAGTTCGATTCCATAACGAGCGATTTTCGGCAAGCGGGATTTGGATATTCCAGCAACGGAGGAGCTACATGGACCTTCCCGGGCCGTATCGAACCCGGGGTGTTTAGGAGTGACCCTGTGCTCTCCACCAATAGTGCAGGCGATTTTTACTACCTGAGCCTCCAAGATACGTTCTACTGCACCTTGTTCAAGTCCACCAATGGAGGCGGGAGTTACTCTTCCCTAGGCCCTGCAGTCGGTGGCGACAAACAGTGGTACACAGTTGTGCACAATGCCAACGCTGGAAACGGGGTGATGCACCAAGTTTGGAGCACTGCTGGAAACAATTACAGTGGGCGACAATACAGCCGATCGACGAACGAAGGGGCAACGTGGTCAAGTCCTATCAATATCCCCGACAAGATCATTTGGGGAACGGTCGACTTCGGTAAAAACGGTGAGCTCTACCTCGCCGGGACATCTGGTACACAGTTCGGTTTGAGCTTTGCTCGATCAGTGAATGCGAGCACGGGAGCTTCTGCGACTTGGGATTACCAGCGCATGATTTTTACATCTGCTGATCTCGCGTATGGAGTCTCTATCAACCCGGGCGGTCTATCGGGTCAGGTGTGGATTTGTTCTGACCGATCGAACGGCCCTCGTTCTGGATATTTGTACGTGCTCTCCACGGTGGGAAGTAGCAGCGGCACCGATGTCTACTTTTCACGTAGCACCAACAACGGGAACACCTGGAGCGCTCCAGTTCGAGTGAACGATGACGCTTCGGCGATCGCAGCCTCAAACCAGCATCACCACTGGTTCGGAACCATGGCGTGCGCGCCGAACGGGCGCCTGGATGCCATCTGGAACGACACTCGCGAAGATCCCACCAACAAAACGCGCTCTGCTGTGTACTACTCGTACTCGCTCGATGGTGGACTGACTTGGTCAGCAAACGTACCCGTCACGGATACGTTCAACCCACTGGTGGGATACCCGGTGCAGAACAAAATCGGCGATTACACCGCATTGGTAGCCGACAACGCGGGTTCTCACGCCGTGTTCAGTGCCACATTCAACGGCGAAGAGGATTTGTATCACGTCAGGCTCCCGGCTCCAGCCGTCACCGTATCCGGCACAGTCAATCTCAGCGACTCGCTAGGCGCGCCAACCGGAAACCCGTTGGCGGTCCAAGTTCGGAACGCGAGTGGCGCCTTGGTGCAATCAACTACGGCTACTCTGGGTTCGACTGGAGGCTATTCTTTCGCCCTCGATCCGAATCTTGTCCACCAGAGTCTCACGATCACGGTGAAAGCGTCGCATTGGCTGGCCAAAGCGGTGACCAGTTCTCCCATCGACTTGGTCGGGAAATCGGGTGTGAACTACAGTCTGATCAATGGCGACGTCGATGGCGACAACAGCATCACCATTTTCGACTACTCAGCCCTATCCGCGGCCTTCGACAGTTCCGTTGGAGACGGCAACTACAATGCTGAAGCTGATTTGGATGGCGATGGCTCCATCACGATCTTCGATTACTTGATCCTCAGCAGCAACTTTGATCTCTTCGGCTCAGACTGGAGCTAGAGCTCGGGTGTTACCGACGGCCCTTGCGGTGTTGCCAACCGCAAGGGCCAATTTGCTTCTACTACTCCAGGAGTGCTCTCGCCTGAGCAGCGACGTTCTCGGGCGTAAATCCAAACTCCTCGAACAGCCTGCTGGCCGGAGCAGACGCGCCGAAGTGATCGATGCCTACTTGAGCTTGCGAGTACTTTGCCCACCCAAAGGTTGAGGCGGCCTCGATCGAAAGGGTCGGAATGCTCTTCGGAAGCACGGATTCACGGTAGCTCGCTTCCTGGTGATCGAACAGGAACGTGGACATCATGCTCACGATCCGCACCCGGACCCCTTCGGCTCGAAGCTTCTCAGAAGCAGCCACCGCAAGACTCACCTCGCTCCCCGTCGCCAGCAGACAAACTTGTGGATCGGCGTCCTCGTTGAGAATGTATGCGCCACGATGCGCTGGGTGGTTCTCGATATCACTGGAGGTCAAGATAGGCAGATTTTGGCGAGTGGTGACCATCAACGAGGGCGTCTCGCGCGATCGCATGGCAAGGAGCCACGCTACAGAACTTTCGTTGGCATCGCAAGGACGCATCACGTTGAGGTTCGGAATCGCTCTCAACCCCGCCAATTGCTCAATCGGCTGGTGCGTAGGACCGTCTTCGCCCAATCCAATCGAATCGTGGGAGAACAGGAAAATGGTTGGGCACTGCATCAGGGCAGCCAAGCGAATGCTGGGCTTGCAGTAGTCACTGAAAATCAGAAACGTCCCGCCGACCGCTCGACATCCTCCGTGGAGGGTGATTCCGTTCATCGCAGCGGCCATGGCGTGCTCGCGAACGCCGTAACACATCGTCCTTCCGGCCGGATTGCTCGCCTGCTGTCGGGAGTCGCAATGGATATCAGTGAATACGCTCTCGCTGAGGTCAGCCGAACCCGAAATGAGGGTTGGAGCAGCCTTCGCGACCGTTTGGAGGACAGCTTCACTCGATTTCCGCGTCGCAATGGGTGCACTAAACTCAGGCCAGGTGACACTTTCAGCAAGGAGTTCCCCTGCGATAAGCCGATCCAACAAGGCAGCCTCATCCGGATATTCGGACTTGTAGGCAGCGAAGTGAGTAGTCCAGTCGGTTTCCAGCTTGCCACCCGCTTCCGAGGCATTCATTGCTTCCCGGACATGATCCGGCACCCAAAATGACTCTAGGGGAAGGCCCAGTGCCTCTTTCGTCAGCGCCAGTTCTTCTGGACCCAGCGGCGAGCCGTGGGATTTTTGCGAGCCGGCTTTGTTCGGGCTGCCAAAACCAATGATCGTACGCGCGATGATGATCGACGGTCTCTCCTTCTCAGCTTTCGCGGCTATCAGGGCTTGGTCCACCGCCTCGGGATCCATCCCATCGATGCTTTGCACATGCCAATGCAGCGCTGTGAACTTGTCTGCCACATTTTCGGTGTAGGCGAGGTCCGTGGATCCGTCGATCGTGATGTGATTCGAATCGTACAGCCAGATCAACTTCCCGAGCCCGAGGTGGCCAGCTAGTGAGGCGGCTTCTTGCCCGATCCCTTCCATGAGGTCGCCATCGCTGCAGATAACATAGGTGAAATGGCTGATCAACTCATGATTAGGCCGGTTAAACTTCGCAGCCAGAAAACGTTCCGCGATGGCCATCCCCACACTGGTCGCGATACCCTGCCCCAGAGGCCCGGTCGCCATCTCCACGCCAGGAGTCATGAAATTCTCGGGGTGTCCAGGAGTCTTGCTTCCCCATTGCCGAAAGTTTTGAAGTTCGCTCAAGGGCAGGTTGTAACCCGTGAGGTGGAGCAGCGAGTAAAGCAGCATCGAGCCATGACCTGCGCTCAAGATGAACCGGTCGCGGTTGAAGAACTTCGGGTTTTTGGGTGAGTGGCGCAAGTGCCGCATCCACAGCGTGGTGGCCATGGGAGCTGCTCCCAAAGGAAGTCCGGGATGGCCGCTATTGGCCTTCTGAACTGCGTCGATTGACAAGCCACGAACAACGTTGATGCAGAGTTGGTCGAGTGAAGCGGCTGCGGTACTCACATAGATAAAAGTACCTCGCCAGCCCATGAGCTCGACCAGCGCGCACCTGAATGCAGGCCATTGACGAACGAGCGAACCGAATCTGTGGATTGGTCCGTCCATCCCATGCCTGGTACCCTTGCCTAAATCCTGATGTTTGCTGCACTGCTTTCAATCGTGCTCGCCGCGCCAACCCCATGGGCAGTTAACTCTGCCAACACATTGGTATGGGATAGTAAGCCGTACCTGCCGATCGGGCTTCGCATACCAGGCACGCTGGAAGCTATCGAACGGGCAGACAAGCTCGGAGCGAAGGACGTCATCGTTGAACTGCCAGCGAGCGGATCCGGTTGGTCGCAGTGTTTCAAGGCCCTGGAAGATCGTGAGATGCGGTACATCCTCTGCATCAACTCACTGGGGCCGATGGCGTCCGGGATTCGCGTCGAGCCCGAGAATCTGAGAGTTCCGAACATCAATTCCACACGAAGAATCGACCTTCCCCTGCCAGGTGTGGACTACGGTTGGATGGTCCTAGCCGATCAACGGGACGGAAGCATCTTGGAGTCCAAGAGAATCTCGGCCAGTGGTGGAACAATTGGCACTAACATTTTGAACGAGGGCGGTGGAAATCTGGTCGCGATTTTCTACCCGTATCAGAAGAATCTCCCTTACCTGGACCTTTGGGATGGCTTCGACCAACACCGCGACTCGATGATTCGCTCGCTCCGACTCTCTCCTCCCGGGCCGGGTTTGCGCGGGATCCTCAACCCCTTGGGAACAGTCGTCCAATTCCCTTCCGCTGAACCCCAGTACGTGCCCACTTCACGCATTTTCAGGCTGAGTTTCGAAAGCTATCTTCGCAAAAAATACACGACCGTCTCGGCCGCGTTGCGGGCTTGGAGCATCAGCGCTCCGGACTTCGACACGTTCTCGGTTCTCTCTCGGTTGGTACCACTTTGGACCCGAACTCGAGGCATTTCCTATCTCTGGGATCCGGAGACAGACAAAACCTATCTCTGCGAATCCAGAAAAACCGTGGCTTGGCGCGATATCCAAGAACTCTTCGCCCAGGCTAACGCGAATCGAGTAGCCCGATGGTGCGATTCGCTCAAACGCATCCTGCATGTTCCTGTGGTGCAGGAGTGGAAAGGCTATTCCGGTCCTTACATCGGCACGCAGCCTCCTGTGGACGGGATCGGGGTTTCCATGGAAGCATCTTCGATCGACGGAATGCTAGATCAGCCTGCTCGCGCTGCGGCTCTCCTGGATGGGTGGAAGCATGGCGGATGGTTTGTTGTCAGCAGCGTCAAACCCGATGCCCAAATGTCGGATGCTCTGCTTACGGCGTCGGTTGAAGATGCTGTGAGTTTGGGTGCCCGCGGATTATACGTGCGGTCGGACAATCCCGCTGATTTCGACCGGGTGAAAACGGCAGCACAAACCCGACTCACCGCTCTATCCGGTTCCCGGGGTCGCTACTTGCCTTATCCTCTTTCGGCACGGAATCCGGCGATGGTCCAACGAGTGCTCGGCGGTGTGTGGTGGGTTCCCGGATCCGGCGAAGGTGAACGAATCGAACTCGGTGCAAAATATGGCAGCTATCGGTACGCCGGCGAGGGGCAGTCCTTTTATGCTCTCTGGTCGCGTATCGGCGATACCAAAATCAAGATACGAGTCGCCAACCCCAAGGAGATTCAAGTAACCACCGTAGATGGATTTCCGGTCCAATTCAAGGTAAACAAAGCCGTCATCGAACTCGCGCTCACAGGGTCGCCGATACTCTTTCGTGGCCTGGACCAAGCCCCGATACCAGTCGATGCCTTCGAGGAAATGCTCGCTCAAACCACTGAGATCCTTCGGCTCTTCGGCAACGGAGTTCCGAACGCTGACCAGGAACTCCTTATGGCCAAGGACTTCCTCGAAATATTCCCCAACGCTCCGGGCAAGACGATGGCACAAGCCGCAAAACAGCTGTATCGCGTCGCTGCCGGGACGCTCGACTATTGCTGGTTGGAGGCTGAGTCCAGCCCCGAATATACGTTTAGCGAGGCCTTGGAAGATCAAGGTTGCTCGGGTGGCGGATATCTCAACCTGAAGACTGAGGTCAGCAGCGATCTAGCTCCTCACTACGCGCGTTACTCGGTTCGACCTCATCGAACTGGGAACCACAACGTGTGGATTGCCGCTCGGATGGGTCCGCTAGATACAGATTCGTTGCTTGTCCAGGTTGGTGACCGAGTGCTGCGGGTTGTCGATCCTCCCGTGAGTCCTTACGGCAACGGTTTCGCATGGTATCGCCTCGGAGATTTCAATGTGCAGGGCGGCAGTATGGATTTGACCGTGGAGTTTAGGTCACGATTGCCCAAGGATGTGGCGGTGGATTGCATTGTGGTCACACCCAATGCCTTTCGGCCGGATGCTCTGACCCCACCGATCGTGATCCCGAAGGCTAACTGAACTCGATCGGCTGAATGAGCGGCTGCACTTTGAGAAATGCCTTGACAACGTCGGGGTCAAACTGCGTCCCCGCATTAGATTCAAGTTCGTTGATACCCATCGCCTCGTCGAGAGGCTCTCTCCAACCCAATTCGTTGGTCATCGCGTCAAAAGCCTCGGCTACGCTGATGATTCTGGCAAAGAGGGGGATATCCGCTCCAGAGAGTCCGTCCGGATATCCCTTTCCATCCCACCGCTCGTGGTGATGGCGGATGGCTGGAAGGCAGGGAGCGATCCATGCAAATCCGGAAAGAGTGTTTTCAGCCATCGCCGAGTGGTGAAACAGTTGCTGTCGTTCTAATTCGGTGAGAACTTCGGTTTTGGTGAGGATGGACGCTGGCACCCCAACCTTACCGATGTCGTGGAGGTAGGCCGCTCGCTTGAGGTTCTGCAAATCCTGGCCCCTCAAGCCCAACTCATGTCCGGTGGCGACGCTGTAGACGGCAACCCGTGTGGCATGTCCGGACTCTCCGGGATTATGGAGTTCCAGGCTATGCAATAAGGCTCGAATGGCCTGCTCGTATGCTTCAGCAAAAATGGGATTGCTATCCATGTCACAAGATTGATCGCAGGAGCTTACACCTAACAGGTTGCGCCTTTTCTAAAGGGCTTTAGGCTCGGTTTGGTATTCCACCTCACTATGCTGCATCCCTGCACAGGACAAATCCGTCAATAATGTGAATATGTACGGTCAACCATCGATGTCCCCCAAGAAATCGACAAATCCGCTTGTCATTATCTTGGCGATTGCTTTGCTTATTATCCTGCCATGTGTGGTCGGAATCTTCTTTATTGTGAATATGGCGAAGCAAGGCATGAAAATGGTTGCGGATACCGTGCTACCAGCGGCAGCTTGCGCAATGAACTTCGAAGCAGCAAGAGATGCGGCTTTGGATTACGCCAAAGAGCACGATGGCAAACTGCCTTCAGCTGAAAAGTGGCAGGCCGAAATCGAACCCTATTTCCGCAAGCTGATCAAATCGAAATTGGCTGGCGAAAACGGACCGAAGGAAGTTCTCGGGACGAAGATAGAAATGTCGCCTTGGCCTGAAAAAGGCGCGTGGGATTGCAGGGTGGGTACCGATGAAAAAGGCACAGAATTGCGGCACGGAGTTGCCTTAAACGCGGATCTTGCTGGCAAACCCATTGCAGGCCTCAAAGACAAAACGGTGATCTTGTTCTTCGAAACGGAAACCGTCAAAGAAAGTCAGACTCTTCCCTACACCCCAAAGACCAAATCCTCAGGGCCGCTGATCATGGGTGAGCACCGTGACTGGTTGGTGATTCCGGTGGAAGGCAAAGGAACCTTGGATATCAAGACCAAGAAGGGCACCAATATCTCGTTTTCGACCGGGGACGATGAGCCTGAAAAGGACACCAAAGCGAAGGACCCAGACACCAAGGGTTCCAAAGATTCCTCTGCACCCAGCGGCAACTAAACCATTGATCATATTGGATTGGATTCCGTCTCGGCGTATACTAATAGGTAAAGCATGAATAACATCACCCATCAACTCGCCCTTTTCGGCGGGGGTCAAGAGTGGCTGCTCATTTTGGTTCTGGTCCTCATTCTTTTCGGCGGATCCAAAATTCCTCAGCTGATGCGTGGAGTCGGCCAAGGCGTGGGCGAGCTTCAGAAAGGATTGGAAGAAGGCAAGAAAGGGATCACCAAAGCTGCCGTAGCGGACGACGACGAGAAGAAATCTCCTTAGTCTTCAAAGGTCGCCATCACAAACGTATGGTCGCTGGGTTTTTCTAGCCGCCGTGGTTCGTAGTCGATCTCGCAGGCTGTGCATCGTGATGCCAATTCTGCGGTGGCATAGATATGATCGATTCTCCAACCGAGTTTTCGGTCTAGGGCGTTCTTGATGAAGAAGTCCCAGTAGGTGTAGTGTCCTGGTCCTTCGTTGAATTGGCGAAACAGGTCCGTCAACCCGAGGGCCTTGATCTTGTCTAAGCGCTCAAACTCATCGGGATGATGCCCAACCCCTCCGAGGTGTCGCGCCGAATCGAAGACGTCATCCGGAGTGGGGGCAATGTTAATATCCCCCAGCCACACGAACTGTATACCGCGTTCGACTGCCGGTCGCAAATAGTCGGCAAACTTTTCGAGCCAACTGAGTTTGTAAGTCCACTTGTCCGAGCCTACTTTGCTGCCGTTGGGAACGTAGGTGTTGATCACCCAAAGTCCCTCCATCTCAGCAGCAATAATGCGTCGGTCCTCTGGCCAGGCTGCATCTCGAAATCCTGTGGTGACCCGAACAAGCGGCCTTTTGGTGAGCAGTGCCACACCGTTATAGCTCTTTTGCCCGTGGACGGAGCATCGGTAGCCCATCGCCTCGAATTCCGCTCGCGGGAACACATCGTCCTCGCACTTGATCTCCTGGAGTGCGAGCACATCAGGCTGATGAAATTCGAGCCAATCCAAAACAATCTGCTGACGCATTCTGATGGAGTTGGCATTGAACGTAGCGATTTTCATGCCGACAGAGCTTACCGCTGAGTACAATTCCCGCATGTCGCGGTGGAATTCGGAAGGACTCCGGCTGGATCAATTATCCTGGGCCCTTTCTCGGCCCGACATCGTTCGCGAGTACCGCAAACTGGACAAATGCATGCTGTGTATGCGTCCGGGCGTGAATGCCGCAGGACTTTGCGACATATGCCTTGCGATCATCTCTCCTGAAATGCGTGATTTGGCCGAAAAGTGGCTTCGAGGGATTGGCCCTTAAGGCATGGTCTGGCAACGCTACATCCCATTAGTTTTAATGCTGGCTGCGGTGGCGATTTTCGCAATTCGCCGCCTGACGAAGTCCAAAAAGCTGCCAAGCGTGACCGAATATTGGATCTATATTACGGAGCCCAAGCTCCCGAACATGAACCAAGTCATGACTCGCATGATCTCGGGGAATCCCTACAACAAACCTGGGAAGGCGATCATCACCACTCGCGAAGGTGCACTTTTTTCCGATATTCGACTCAACGTCGGGCTTGTTCTCCGCGACAAAAATCCGCAATTGTTCAGACCTGACCTGTTCACAGAGTCTGAATCGCCGAATGCGTCTCAGCTTGCGCTTTTGGGCCAATCGAAAGCTCTGATCAGGGTGCGGTACGTCTCCAACGTGCCCCTAAGAGACACCCGTCACCTCACTTTCATGCCCCACCTAGCGGGCGCCTATCTCGACCTTTCCCAGGGATTGGTTGTCTACGATCCAGTTTCAGGCATGATCTGGGACCGACCAGAATACGCGACGTGGCTCGGTGAGCATCCGCAGCTTGAAACGGCTCCGCCCCATACCCGCCTAAGTTGGAGCCTTACTCCTGAAGGCCAAATCTTGCGGATCCAGGGATTACTCAAGCTTGGTTTGCCGGACCTCCAAACTCCGGAATCACCCGGTGACCACGCGACGCTTATTGAATCGCTTGCAGAACTCCTGCTCAGAAGAATTTGGCCCAAAGACGAACCAGCGAACATCCCGGAGCGAGTCGAACTTATAACAGACCTTGACCGTTTCGAAGCCATCTGCAAACCCACCAAGCCAACGGAGTGGGAAGTTACCTTTAGGAGACTGACATGAGATCGATTCGGGTCATTCCGTGTCTGGACGTTAAGGATGGCAGGGTCGTTAAGGGCGTTAACTTCGTCAACCTTTCCGATCAGGGCGATCCCGTGGCGATGGCCGAGTTTTACAACGCACAGGGAGCCGACGAGCTCGTTTTCCTCGACATCTCGGCAAGCCACGAAAACCGTCCCGCCGTGATCGATCTTGCGGCGAGGGTGGCAGAACGCATCTTCATCCCGTTTACCATGGGAGGCGGTATCCGTTCACTGGAAGACATCCGAGCCGTTCTCCTGGCGGGCGCAGACAAGGTCAGCCTGAACACGGCAGCAATCCGCGATCCTGACCTGATTCGCTCAGCCAGCGATCGGTTTGGCTCGCAGTGCGTCGTGGTGGCGATCGATGCACGACGAAGGCAAGTGGGACCAGGTTGGGAGGTTCTCACACACGGCGGAAGAAATCGTACGGGTCTCGATGCGATTGCTTGGGCGCAGCATGCGGCGTCCACAGGTGCCGGTGAAATTCTCCTGACGAGCATGGATGGAGACGGCACGCTCTCGGGCTACGATCTCGATCTACTCCGAACGGTTTCTGAGGCCGTGGAGATACCCGTCATCGCCAGCGGCGGTGCAGGTGAGCCAAAGCACTTGGTGGACGCGGTGCACCTGGGCAAGGCTGACGCTGTTCTTCTCGCCTCCATTGTCCACAACGGCACTTATGCCATCTCGGAATTGAAGTCCACACTCAAAAATGCGGGAATTCCCGTTCGATTTGGAACCCAATAGGCGGATTGGCATGTCTCATGCACATGCTCTCTTTCGAGCCGCATTCAGGCTCATCAGAAAGGGAGAATCCGATAGATTGCATTACGCCGCGGTGCTATTTTCGCCCGCGGCGGTTTCTTTTTCAAACGTGAGTTTGTAGAGTTTCCGAAGGATGGCCTGGCCGTGATCTTCGACAGGAAGAAGCGGTGCCCGAATCGCTCCCATCTCCTTGCCCCTTAGCTGCCACACCAGTTTGAGTGAGCGGTGCGAGCCGTATGATTTCAGCGCCTCGACCCAGGGTCTGAGGAGCGGGTCATGCACGTGCTCTTCAATGTTCGGATAGATGCCCGCCACTGGGGAGCAAACGGCATGGTCAATAACGAATTCGGAGGCTGAGGCAGACTCCTGGGTGCAGAACTCTTGGGGCCAAACGGAAGCGAGCGACTCCAAACGACGGACGCTCGGGATAGCCAGGACTTCGGTCCAAACGTGCTCCGACATCAGCTTCTGTGGGTCCGCCACCAAAATGGGCAATTGCGCGTACTGCGCGACCATTTTGAAGTGCTGGACCAGTTCCCGGTCTGTATACGTTCCGTAGTACGGCGGCTGGATGATTGCCGCACGAGCCCCATGGCGACTTGCATGCTGAGCGAGGTCCAAGCTGCTTCCAGTGTTCAGACTCGTGACGTGTGCCATCACAGGGAGAGCGCTCCTGGATTCGCGTATTACGAACTCCAATGCACTCTTGCGTTCTTCAGAGGTGGTGGTGGTGAACTCCGCAACTTCTGAATTGACCACGATTCCCGATGCGCCGCCTTCAACCGCCCAACGCATCAGTCTGGCAAGACGAATTTCGCTCAGCGACCCTGCATCGTCGGTGAACGGCATGAGCAGCGGTACGAAAGTGCCAGCTAGCGTCTGCATTCCCTACTCTCGGAAGAAGTCCGAGATCCTGAGAAAATTATCGGGAACTGCGCTAAAAATCGTTAGCGAATGACGATATAGACCGTTTTCTCGACCGACTCCTGACCGACCTTCACTGACAGTTTGATCGGGATAAGACCCTTTGCGGCCTGGGGAACGATGAACTCGACCGGAATCTTCATGACACCACGGCTGTGGTAAATGATGACCTTCTTTTCTTTGTTACGCTTTACAGTCCAATCTATCGGAGCTTCCGCTTTGAACTCGCCACTGATCTTCTTAGGGGTGTTGCTTCGCAAGAAGACGTCGCCACCCACAGCACGCGAATCGGTCGTGAAAGGCAAGAACACAGGGAGCTTCGACTCAATCTCCAGCAGATCGGCGATGGAGTAGCTGGTCTCGATGATCGTGTTGATGTCAGGCGTACCCGTAATGTTCGCATTCAGAACTCGATAGCCTTTCCGCGCTTCCCCGGCAACGGGTGTTTCGTAATCCACAAAGGCCCGCTTCTTTTTATCGAACTGCGGGAACGGCATCGCCAAGACATTTGTAACGTCCTTGCCGTAGCCTTCTGTTCGAAGTTCGACTCGCTTCGGTTCCGCCCCGTCGTGATTGATGAAGTTCAAACGAATCTTGATGGCGTCGCCCGGGGTAACGGTCCGGACTTTGTATTCCGGAGCCCATTCCATGCCGCTGGGGAGTCCTTTGCTTCGCTCGTATCGGAGAGCAACCAGACTGGTCGAGCGTGGCATATAGGCCTCGTTCGTTTGTCCTCCAGGGCTCAAAATATCCGTGCGAAGACCGATACTCCGTCCCAAAATAGCTTGGGGAAGGTCCGGTGAATTGAGATCGAACTCGAGCGTCCAGGATCCCTCTCCCATCACACCGGCGGAGCGCGTCGTCATTTCGGTGTACGGAGTTGAAACCCAAACAGGAGCGTTGCGGTTATCGGCATCCAAGATTCTAGCGATCAACTTGGGTGCTCCATTGTCCCACATCGCGCGAATTTCAACGTTGTCGCTGCCTACCAGCCAGCCATCTCCGGCTAGGTCGAGTGAGAAAACCAGGTCCTTTCCGGCCGGAATCTGCGCGCCAAAATAGAGGTGTCCAGGCTCCCACTGCATGTAAATGGGCGCATCGGCACTTGCGTGCACGGTGTCCCACTCTTCCGGATCAAAACGTCCGTCGATCAGCGGTGTGATTGCCAGCCTGTTGGGATCCGCGATCTCATATTTTGAGACCATGTCCATTTGGCCAAGAGGTTGGCCCAAGATCGCGTGCCTCGGGAAAAATACCGGGGCCGAAACCAAAGCCAAAACTGCAGCGGTAAGCATCCTGTGAAACAATAGGACGCCTGAACGTAGCCAAACGATGCGCAAACCCAAGTTGTCGTTTGTGGCGGCAAAAAACGCTGGGATTGTTAAGACAGTGTTAACTTTCGAGAGCCCGGCTAAGGTCACCGGTATACTTTTTTTGTGCCTAGGAAGCTAAGGAGAAGCTGTTTGAAACTATCGCAATCTACTCTTGGACTCGTCGCTTTTCTTGCCCTTGCAAGCGTTTTGTCTGGATGCGGCTCGTCCGGCAGCACGCCAGGTGACAACGGGCCTGGAGGACCCAGCGCCAGCAATGATGGAGGGAGTGTCGACGTCAAGGGCTCCTCGTTCGTTAAGCCCTTCTTAGATAACGTCTTCGCCGACTACGCACAGACCTCAAAATTCACGGTCAACTACGCTGGCGGCGGATCGGGAGCTGGAATTCAGGCTCTGATCGATGGCACGGTGCCTTTTGCCTGTTCCGACGCGCCGATGAACGATGATGAGACGGCTAAGGCCAAATCCGGCAAGCCCGGTGAGGTGCTCCATGTCCCCATAGTGTTGGGCACGGTGGCTGTTGTCTACAATCTGCCAGACGTGACCGCACAACTGAAGTTCGATGCGGCGACTCTTTCGGCCATCTTCCAGGGGAAAGTCACAAAGTGGAACGATCCGATGATCGTGGCGCTCAATGCTGGAGTCACCCTTCCTGATCTCCCGATCGCGCCGGTCGTCCGAGCGGACTCCTCTGGCACCACTTACGTATTTACCGACTACCTGAGCGCAGCAGATGCAGGTTGGAAGTCAACGCTTGGCGTCGGCAAAGAAGTCTCCTGGCCCAACACGGTCCGACGAGAGCAGAAGAATGACGGCGTGGCCAAAGGGATCAAAGACACTCCAGGAGGAATCGGCTACATCGAGTTGAGTTATTCCAAGGAAGGCAAGATTCCCTACGCGCTGATCAAGAACGCCGACGGCCAGTTCGTGGCTCCAGAGCCCGAAGGTGCGACTGCAGCGGCTGACAAAACTCCGCTTCCGGAAGGCATGAAGGGTTCGATTGTGAACGGACCCGGTGCTACCACCTACCCCATCAGCAGCTACGTCTTTGCGCTTTTGCCAGCAGACATGTCAAAAGATGCCAACGGCGCCAAGGTGGTGGATGCGATCAAATATGTCGTGACAACAGGACAATCCAAGGCGGCTGAGCTCTACTACGCGCCATTGCCCAAGAGCGTGCAGGACAAGGCAACAGCTCAGTTGGCAAAAATCAAAGTGAAGTAAAAATCAATTGGTGACTGAACCCACCCAGAGGACGACGTTTCCCGCACAGGGAAACAGGATCAAGATTGCCGACAAGTTGTTCGGTGCAGCCACATTTTTTGGGGCTGCCTTCCTCATGGTCGTCGTTTTGGTGATCGCCTACCAACTGGTGACCGGATCGTGGGCGGAGGTCGGTAAGGATGGAACCGCCTTCTTTACCGGCTCAGACTGGAACGCCTCTGCGGAGAAGTATGGAGCGCTCCCCACGATCTGGGGGACGCTCCTTACGTCGCTTATAGCGATCCTGTTTGGCGGTCTCACGGGAGTCGCGATTTCGGCCTACTTGGTTGAACTCGCACCGAAGTGGCTCTTCAAGCCGGTGAGTTTCTTGGTCGATCTTCTTGCCGCCATTCCAAGCATCATCTTCGGTCTTTGGGGTCGAGAGGAGCTTGTTCCCTACCTCCGCAAGGGCGTCTATCCAGAGCTGAAATCCGTTTTTGGCTGGACCGGATGGTTCGGGACGGAGAACTCTCCGATCGTCGGAAACGGAATCTTAACTGCTGGACTGGTCCTTGGGGTCATGATCATCCCAACGGTCGCGGCGGTAACTCGGGAGATGCTTTTGGTGGTTCCCAAAACCATGCGCGATGGTTCCCTGGCGCTGGGGAGCAACAAAACCGAAGCACTGATCAAGGTCCAGATTCCTTATGCCATCGGTGGAATTTTGGGAGGGCTCATCCTGGGGTTGGGTCGAGCTTTGGGGGAAACCATGGCGGTCACGATGCTGATCGGCAACAACCCGGTGCTTTCCAAAGATCTTCTGGGCCCTGGTGCGACCCTGGCGAGCCTGATCGCCACAAATTTTGCGGACGCAACTAATAACACCAGAACCGCTCTGATAGGCTTAGGACTGGTGCTCTTCTGCTTTACGCTGGCCATCAACGTGCTGGCCCGGTACCTGGTGAGGCGTGTGCGCCAAAGGAGTGGGCTGAGCGCATGATCCGCGTCGCGTTGTACGGCATCCCAGTTCTACTCGCAATCTACTTTCTGGCTCTGGCCGTTTCCCCCTGGGAAACCAGGAGGAAGCTCCGGCAAGGATTTGCGTATTTCGCTGGAATCTGCGGCGCGTTAATAGCCCTGATTCCACTGGTGTTCCTGCTCTACCACGTGATCGTCCAAGGACTCCCCGGACTCAACTGGGAGTTCCTGACGCACGCGCAAATGCCCGCCGGTAAAGCCGGCGGTGGATACTTCAACGCCATCGTCGGCTCCTTGGTCATTGTCGGATTAGCTGCGGTGATCGGTGTTCCAATTGGCGTCCTGGCAGGGCTGTATCTCAGTGAAGTGGGCAAGGGATGGTTCGCCAATGCGATCCGTTTTCTCTCCGAAGTGCTCACGGGACTCCCAAGTATTATTGCCGGCATTCTAGGCTATACGCTCATCGTGATGCGTTTTGGATTCAGTGCCCTGGCGGGCTCATTTGCTTTGAGCGCATTGATGATTCCCATCATTGCTCGTGTTACGGAAGAGGCCGTGCGAATCGTGCCTCAGCAACTTCGAGAAGCGAGCTACGGACTCGGTGCAGGCAAGTTCAGAACGACGTGGAGTGTAGTCTTGCCTGCTGCTCGCAGTGCGATCGTTACCGGGGTGATCCTGGCCATCGCCCGCGTCGGAGGAGAGACCGCGCCGCTCATTTTCACAGCCCTGGGGAACAACGGAGTAGTCTGGAGTCCCATGAAGTCGATGTCAGCATTGCCGCTCGCTGTCTACACGGACGCCGGGCAACCCTACGATGTCAATATCAAAATGGCGGTGACCGGAGCGCTCCTGCTCGTGCTCTGGATCTCCATCATGAACGTCGTTTTCCGCTGGCTTGCCGCAAAATTCCAGCCTCGGCTTGCCTAAACGAGTAAGATTGCCCGAATGAGCATCTTGGCTGCGGTCCTAATGCCAGTCCTGGCAAAGGGCCATCCCATCGCGAATGTCCTGAACGACCCTGCTTTGAAAGGGGCGACCGTGGCCGTTTGCGTGACGGATGATCGGGGCCAAGTGGTCTTCGAATCCCAGTCCGATCGCCGGATGGTTCCAGCGAGCAACATGAAGCTCCTGACGGTGTGTTACGCGTTCAACACCCTTGGCGCAGACTATAAGCCGGTGACCAAGTTCTGGCGCGAAGGCGACATCACCTACGTGTATGCTCCTGGAGACCCGAGCATCGCCAGCAGCCAACTGGTGGAGATCGCCAAGAAGCTGGGAGGCAAATCCACCTGGGTGCATCTCGATCAGCGGTACGCTCCGGGAGTCCATCCAACGTGGGAAATCGACGACCTGCCGAATCGCTATGCGGCTCCGGTTTACGCGTTCAGTGTTGACCGAGCCTCGTTCGAGGTCAAGGTCGACCAAGGCAAGCTTGTGGAGATACCGGCCGAGTTTGGCCTTGATGTTGTCGTGAAGCCGACCGACAAGCCGCTTACCTGGAACTACAACTACTGGGCAGATCGGCTCTTTGTCGCTGGCACCGTTCCGAAGGAGACGAAGACCCTGGAAGCCTTTGCGCTTGCGCATCCTCATCGGGCAGCCAGCCGATTTCTCGGCGGATATCTCGTCCCAGACACCCACCTGCCCGATCGTGCACCAGATGCGGTCATCGAGGGCCCGACGCTTGCCGACCTCGCCGTTCGAACCTTGACCAACAGCGACAATTTTTACGCGGAGAACCTACTGCTCATGGCGGCCACGCACAACAGCTCCGTCAATCCCGCTGACCCATATCCTGCGGCGACTTCCTATGAAGAGGTTTTCCTGAATCAAGTTGTCGGGTGGCCAGGGACCGAGCCCAAAGTTGTCGATGGCAGCGGCCTTAGCCGACAAAATCTCGTAACTCCCAGAGGGATATGCCAGCTTCTTGTGTGGGCAAAGAAACAGCCATGGTTCGGGCAGTTCGAAAATGCACTGGCACAGCCAGGCAAAGGAACTCTCGAAGATCGAATGGGCGGCGCGACGTTCAAAGGAAAGACGGGAACGCTCACTCGAGTCCACTCTCTCTCGGGCTATTACACCACGAGCACCGGAAAGGTACTGGTTTTCTCGTGCCAGATCAATAATTGCACCGCCCCAAGTGCCAAACAACGTAATTTGCTTGATAGAATGGTCCAATCACTTGAGGGTTCCTGAGTAGTGGCACAGAAATTGCAGATACCGTTTAAGATGCCTGGATTCTCCGACCTCTTTCCGACCAAATCCCTAGCAATTTTGCTGTTGATCGGAATCATTGACCTCATCTCGACAGCGGTCTTGCATTCCAAAGGGATGATCGTCGAGTTGAACCCTGTGATGAAGCCGCTTATTGAGACCAGTGAATGGCTCTTTGTCGGGGTGAAAGGAATGACCCTCGTCTTGGCGTGGCTCCTCATCGTGCGATTCTACGAACAAAGCCCCAGATTCGCAGCCCGAGCGTGTGCCATCGGGTGCTGGGTCTACTGCGGAATCTGGCTGGTCTGGTTTATCAAAGGCGCCTAACTCACAAACGCCGACCAGTCTCCCAGATAGAGGACTTCTTCTTCCAGTGTCGCTCCAAAGCGGTGGAGCACTACCGATTTTGCCAGCGTCGCCAGTGTCCGGATCTCCGTTGCGGAGGCACCACCGACGTTGAGCATGAAGTTGGCGTGCCGTCTGCTGAACATCGCCCCACCGTGCCTCATCCCCGCAAGACCAGCCGCCTCAAGCAAATACCCCGCCGGGACAACCCCCGCCGCCTTGAGCTTCTCGGGAAGAGTCTCCAGCCGATCAGCCAAATCACGGTTATTGATATTCTTAAAGAAGCTCCCAGCACTTGCCGGCGCTGGCTGCTTTGAAATGCGCTGGCGCTGATAGTCTCGCGCTTCGTCGTAAATGGCTTTCTGTCGCCCTGTCGGCAACTTAAACTTGAGTCTCAAAATCGAGCATGGTGGCGCATCAGGCTTTCTCAATTTCGAATCTCGATAAGACAATTCAAGCCAGTCTGGAAATACCCATTGCCGTTTTGCGTCGGCAACGACTTCAACCTCCGTCAAGAACTCGCTGATATTGCTGCGATACGCGCCAGCGTTGCTGATCAGCGCGCCGCCGATTGTGCCGGGAATCCCGACGGCGTACTCCAAACCGGAAAGCCCAATCTGCGCCGTTTTTAAGAAAAGATCCTGGAAGGCCACCCCTGAGTCAGCCACAACTTCCCCATCATCGCTGATCTCGAGGCGTCTTGTGGCGTTGTGAACGACCAACCCCAGCACGCCCGCGTCGCTGGGCAAGATATTACTGCCGGTACCGAGAGTGGTCATCTGGATCCGCTCGCGTTGGGCGTAAATGGCAAGTTCTGCAAGGGTGTCGACCTCAAAGGCCTCGGCGAACCACTCCGCGGAGCCTCCGGCCCGGAGAGTCGAAAACGGCACCAGGCTCACCTGTGGCTGAGCCAGTCTGAGGAGCGAGGTCATAGATGTTCACCCACGCCGCTCAGAGGTCTCTTGGGCGTGCTGATGCTCGGTTCCATCACGTAATTGGGCAAGAGCGACTCGGGTTTGCCCCAAACCAGTTCGCGCACGTACCATGCCACATTGGCCGCGCTCGGAAAGACCTGAGGGTCAATTCCTGGACCAAAGCCAACAAAGTCGCCTTCGGGAGGGACGGCGGACCGCACGGGCTCATCATCACATGAAAAGATGTACCACTCGCCTTTTCGACTCGGAAAGACGACCAGACCAGTCTGAGCGATAAGCTTGTTGGCACCCACACCAGATACCGGCAGAGCTCGACTGTAGGCGAGAGACTTGGCAAGAGCCACTCCGACTCGAACCCCAGTAAATGAACCTGGACCAAGGTCCGCGACCACGCCTTCAACTGCGTCAAGATCCGCGCTGACCTCGTTAAGGCAAGCTTCAACCATCCCCAGCACCACTGCTCCTGCCCGCTGATTGCTTTCTATGCATCGAGAAACGAGGACAGTTCCGTTGGCAATCAGCGCAACGCTCGCCACCGGACTCGAGGTGCTGACTGCCAGAATCACTTCTTGAGATCCAGCCTCATCAGATCGAACAGGTTATGGAGGACAGTCTTGTCCTGCTCGTAGACCTTGGGATCGTCACAGGAGTACCGCGCCAGCCAGTAGTAGCTCTCCGCGTCGCCCGTCACGTATAGGTCGATCCTGGCTTTGCCTTTGCTCTGGCCCACTCGCTCCACACGGCACATAACGGCACCCACTTTCGAACGGTGAGCCGCCGAATCGGACCGTTTGTCGACCTTATCGAACTCGTCAAGAGTCTCGGTCGTGGCTCTGAGCAGACTATCCTCCGGCTTCCCGGAGTCGAGTTCTGCCAAGGGCTCGATCGACAGGTTTCCTTTGAGCTTAGGATGAGTGAGAACAAACAGATCTTTGTCTTTGGAAACCGACCATCCGCTAGGCACAAAAAGCGTGACCGTTTGGCCGCCAGCAGATGTATCGAAAGCTTGCATGCCTTTTGGCATACGTGGCGGAGTTCGTGTAAGGTCGGGAGTGAGAGTTACCACTCGTGGAGGCTTGGGAGCGTCCACCAGCTCGGCCTTGGGAGGTTTCTTTCCTGGCTTCGGAGGTTCGGCGGGAATGACTCGGTCCGGACTCTCAGGCTTCGGAAGATCGCCGTCAAGCGTCCTTAACGAGGTCAAGGCGAGGCGCCACTGCTCAACCGCTGCATCCATTGTCTCGGTCGGCGATGAGAGCCGGAAGGTGAACTTTCGGTTCGTTGCCGAATAGAGAAGGCCTGTCAGACTTTGGGTTCCACCAAGCGTGGTCTGCGTCAGCAAGAGCGGGACCCCGAGCAAATCCTCTTGCCACTGCCGGTCCAGGGTCCGATTTGCGCCCTCGGAAGCCTGTTTCTGAAGCGTTTGCCATGCCTCCGTAGTGCCCTGATAAATCGTATTCACCACCTCGACCGACACGCTCTTCCCTTCGATTTTCCATTCGAAGATGGTCCTTGCGCTCTTCTGGCGTGTCGTCCATTCCCGCGGGTAGTTGAAGGCAAACCCGCTGGAATCGTCTTTATACATCTTG
Organism: Armatimonadota bacterium; assembly: GCA_018268255.1. GTDB lineage: Bacteria > Armatimonadota > Fimbriimonadia > Fimbriimonadales > Fimbriimonadaceae > UBA2391. The sequence continues at coordinate 140,783 of JAFDWX010000004.1, forward strand.
CTGGGCGGTGGCGCGGCCATCGCGCTCAACAAGATCAGGCTCGCAGTAGTTAATGGCATTGAACTAGCATTATTGACGATGATGAAGGGGAATCAACATCACAAATCGTGCACCTTTTCCCACGCGACCTTCCTCCATCACCTCACCTCCATGTGCTTCGAGGATACCTTTCACAATACTGAGTCCTAAGCCCATACCCTTCACTCGTGAACTGTAGAACGGCTGAAAAATAAGGTGCTTGCGTTCGGGCTCGATGCCGGGTCCTTCGTCTTCGATGATAATCTCCGCATACTTTTGGTCGACGGGAAGCCTTGCTCTCCGGACCGTTGCGCTATTGGCAAGGTGAGTCGTCACTCGGAGCCGACCTTTCTCAAAGAAGCTCAGCGAATTCTCGACGATTTCCGTAATCGCTCTGCGCAGCTTGCGCGCGTCGACCATGATTTCGAGTTCTTCTTCGGACAAATCGTAGATCAGTTCAACTTGACTGCGCCGAGGGAAAACTTCGTCCACGGCTTCCCGCACCAAGAAGTTGAGTCCGGCTCGGGCCGTGGTCAGTTGGGTAGCGGTCACAAAATCTCGGAACTCCTGAAGGATCTCTTCGAGCCTAGTTAGATTGGTGACCAAACTCGTGTGGATGTCCTTGAGCTCGTTCCGATTGAGATCTTTGTCGTCCAGAAGGTGTCCAAGTTCGTTGACATCGCCTCGAAGCGCGAACGCGCGGTTTCCGATCATGTGCGAGGATTTCGCACTGAGTTCACCCCACGCCGCCATCCGCTCGACTCGCACCACTCGGCGCATCGTCCGGATTCGCTCCAACCCGGTCGTGATCTGTTCTGCAATCGCGCACAGAATTCGTTCGTCGTCCTCGCTGAATCGGTTGTCGTGGTGCGGATTTTCGGGCCGGCGGCGCAATACGCGGATCGCGCCATAGCTTTCTCCGCGGTAGAAAATGGGGACCCCCAGATAGCCGCTGACATCCTCCTTCGGAATTTCCAGCAGCCGGCCCTTCCAACGAGGGTCGGACTGAGGATTTTCCATTCGGACAATCTTTCCGTGCTTGCAGACCCACCCTGTCATTCCGTCGCCCGCTTGATAGGTTCCGACATCGACCTGGCTTCGGAGACCCGTTGCTGCTCTCAGCACATAGGCCCGTCGCTCGGGATCGAAGAGAAACACGGCGCACGACTGGAAGTGAAGCTGCTGGCTCGCGATCTGAAGGAGTTGCTCGAGCAGCTCCGATTCGTTTTGTGCTCGGTCCACCGCATGGCCGATTTTGAACAGCGCCTGCTCCCGGCGCAAGAGCTCATCCCGCGCGATGACGTTGGCGACGAGAGACCCGATAAACGCGACGTCGGCGATGTCGGCTTCCTTGAAGTGATTGGGCTGGTCCGATTCGACATTCACGACAGCGCGAATGCGCCCAGTGCGATCTCGCACGGGCACAGCCAGTTCGCTTTGCGTGTTCTCCACGTAGCTCCGGTACACCGGCTCTTCGGTGACGTCACCGCTTAAGAAGGGCTTTCCTTCGGCTGCGACAAAGGCAATTACGCCTTGGCCTCGATGGACTCCGATCGGGACCACCGCACCCTTCAACGCACTCTCCCAATCCGCACCGACGCCATGGGTCAGCCGTAGCTGCCCCTGCTCATCGTTGATCCGCGCGATCATCGCGTTCCTGCTCCGCAGTTTGGCGGAGGCCGCACGCAAGAGTTCCATCAGGGCTTCATCCGTATCCCAGATGGTGTTGATCCGATCGCAAAGCTGGGAGGCCTCTTGGGAGTCGAACATGTCTTCCGCCGAGTATACGGCTTGAAAGGTCCATGCTTGGCCGAGCATCGTTGAGATGTGCCCCGGGGCGGGATTCTGGGCGGACGCGGAGCGTCGGGGTCCCAGGATCTGGAGTGGCCTCGGGCCGGAGCGCGCCACACGCAAACCAAACGGCGGATCACCGAAAGGTAACCTACACTCAGCATGCGCGGCGCACTCATGGAATCCGAAATTCGGCAGCAGCCCGAAATTCTTTCATCAAATGCCAACTCCTACTTTCAGCAAGCTCTGCCGCTTCAAGATCAAAACTTTGAGATGGTCCTGCTTGCGGCACGGGGAACCTCGGACAACGCCGCCCTGTACGCTCGGTACCTGTTCGAGATTCAGCTTGGGATTCCCGTCTCTCTGTCGGCACCAAGCGTCATAACCAAGCATCGCACGGATATCCGATATCCAAAGTGCTTAGCCATCGGAATATCCCAATCTGGAGCCGCTCCGGATGTTGCGGAAGTACTCGCCGCGATGCGCCGCAACGGCCACACAACCCTGGCAATCACCAATACGGAAGGTTCGCGCTTGACGGAGGAGGCAGAGCACACGATTTTGCTCAACGCCGGGCCGGAAAAGGCAGTGGCTGCCACGAAGACCTATACAACTTCACTGCTAGCACTCTATCAGACAGCCCGAGCACTGGGAGCCAATCTCCCCGATCCTCAAGATTCGTTGCCAAATGAAGAATGGTTGGAGACGTGCCGAAACGCCGCGGAAGAATCGGCAGGAACGATCGTAAGGCAATCGGTTCTGTTTGCTCTTGGCAGAGGATACGGCTTTGCAACATGTCAGGAGACGGCTCTCAAGCTGATGGAATGCGCGCTGCTTCCCGCCAAAGCGTTCTCCACAGCGGATTTTCAGCACGGCCCCAAGGCTCTTGCTGGGCACGAAAGCGCCGCCATTGTTTACGGAGAAGTGCCTGACGGTCTTGCCGAGCAAGGCTGTGAGATTGTTCGAGCCCCCGCCGGTCTCAGCACCCCAGTCGGACCCATCCATGAAATTCTCTTTGGACAATGGATCGCGCTCCTCACGGCAAGGGCCAGAGGATTAGATCCAGATCAGCCTCGAAACTTATCAAAAGTCACCCTGACACTCTAAAACGTCGCAACAATTTCAAAATATTTTCACCAAGTTGGGAACGGATGAACCGTGTTTCCTTTTGACACCTATTGGACCTGCCCGAAAGGCAGTAGGCATCAGGAAGACTCGACCATGAAGATCTCCAAACTTGCAGCCATTGCATCAGTTGCTGCGCTTATGCTCACCTCCGTCAGCTTCGCCCAGACATCGAAGGAAACCAAGACCAAGAAGGCTCCGCCTACTACTAGTTCGAAGACGAGTGCGAAATCAAGCGCAAAAGCACCCGCCAAAACTACGAGCACCACTGCGAAGAAGATGCCTGCTCGCGACCCCAAGACAGGCAAGTGGGTGGTAACGAAGTCCAAGTCTAACGGCACCAAGCCCGGGCCCGCTCGCGACCCCAAAACAGGCCGATTTGTTTCGAGCAAATCAAAAAACACGACCGCAACGACCACTTCCAAAACTGAAGTAAAGGCCGGTAAGAAGCTGCCAGCACGGGATCCGAAAACGGGACGATTCGTCTCCTCTAAGTCGAAAACAACAGCTCCAGCCAAAACTGCTGCCTCTAGCGCAAGCAAAACGAAAAAGTCGAAGTAACCAACCTAAACTCTCTCGCTCCAGACAAACGGGTCGGCAGTGTATTCCCTACTGTCCGGCCCAATTTTATGGGTGAGTTTTTCTGGTCCACGGCGTATACTCTAGTAAGCAACGACACACGCGCAGGGGGAGCCTTAACCGGCTGAGAGTTCTGCAAAATGCAGAAGACCCCAAGAACCTGATGCGGTTAGTACCGACGTAGGGATTGCGAACAGATACGTGTTCCGAGCGATCGGGCCACTTCGCAATCTGCGGAGTGGTTCGTTTTGCTTTGGGACTTATGAAAACAAAATTTAACGCGTTTACCTTGATCGAACTGCTAGTCGTCATCGCGATCATCGCGATCTTGGCCGCTATCCTCTTCCCGGTCTTTGCCCAAGCCAAGGCGGCAGCGAAGAACACAGCGGACCTGAGCAACGCGCGTCAAATCGGTATCGCGCTGAAGCTGTATCTTAACGACAACGAAGACACTTATCCGATTTACTATGCCTACAACAGCAATCCCCCTGCGGGAAAGGTTGGGCACAAGGGGATCGAAGTCGAATTGTTCCCCTACACAAAGAGCCGAGACTTGTTCAAAAGCCCGCTCGACCAAGGAGGACCCTACACTTCACAAGATGTGCCGGGAGCCAATACCTACCACCAAGCTTACGGGAGCAGCTACCTCTTTACACGGTGCCTGTTTTCAGTGGTCCCTGGCGAATCCAGCATCAACAACAGCACCGAAGCGTTTACCATCTCAACCAGCGTTACGGAAAGTTCACTGGAAAATCCCTCCAACTCGCGCCTGATACGCCTGGAGATGATGCCGTTTTTCAAGGGTCAGTGCGAGCGATACGGATACGACTGCGCCGCACCCTACAACTACTATCGAACCTGGAGCGATCGGGGAGGCAGCGTGGTTTTCAGCGACGGCAGCGCGCGGTTCGTTACCAGCACCGCCCGGTTCGATGAGCAGGCAGTGAATCCGGCGGGCAATAAATCTGGCGATGTTAATCCGAACTCGTCGAACGGCGCGCCCTACAACACCTGGTACTACGATTGCGGCGGATAGCCGCCGCTATAAATCAGCCAAATAGTGGCTGACAAACTCCGCAACGCACTCTTGAACAGGGGGCGGAGGAGCGAATCCCAGTTCGCCGAATTTTTTGCAATCAAGAACGCTGTATCCGGGCCGAACGGCGGGAGTCGGCCACTCCGATGTTGTAATCGGCGTGATTTCGGGTGTGTGTGTCCCCGTCGCTGCAGAAAAGGCGCCTACCACCTGCCGAGCAAAGCCGCACCAGCTCATAGGGTCCAACCCCGTGACATGGTAGACACCGTCATCGGGCCACGCCTCGACGAAATCCCATGTCTGCCGTGCAACTTCTGGGGCGTATGTCGGGCACCCGATTTGGTCGTCCACGACGCGCAGAGCCTTTCCTGCCCTCGCGGCGTTGAGAATGGAGCGAGGGAACGACGCACCGGGCCAGCCATACAGCCAGCTCGTGCGGAGAATCGCCGCGTCGCAGCCGGATTCAGCGATTCCGCATTCTCCATCGAGCTTGGTCCGACCGTAAACGCTCATCGGACACGGAGTTGCATCCTCCGCTATTGGAGAGGAGAACCCCACGCCGAACACAAAATCGGTGCTGTAGTGGACGAGCCTCTTTCCGGATCTACGACAAGCTGAACCCAGCATCGTTGGCAGCTGAGCATTGAGATATTGAGCTTCATCTTGCTCGGTTTCGGCCAGATCCACCTGGGTGTAGGCCACCGCATTGATACAGGCCGCAGCGTCCATCGCCTCGATCATCTGGATGGAACGGTAGTCTCGCAGGTCGAGTTCCGCGCGGCTCGGGTTGATCAAGTCATGACCCCGAGCAGCGCCGATTCTCGCAAGATGGGTTCCTAAAAGCCCCGTTCCACCAAGGACGATAACTTTCAAGGTCACACTGCCGCTGGAGCACATTGGCGGATGACTTCCACCTTGTACTCATTGGTGCTGGCTTTGCCACCCAGATCCATCGTCAGACACTTGCCGTCCGAACAGACCCTGAGCACCGAATTTGCAATCTGGTCGGCCTGCTCATTGAGCCCAAGATGTCTCAACATCATGATGGCGCTCAAAAGGAGGGCGGTCGGGTTCGCAACGCCCTTCCCTGCGATATCCGGTGCGGAGCCGTGGACCGCTTCGAATACGGCGCAATTGTCGCCGATGTTCGCTCCGGGAGCGAGCCCCAATCCCCCGACCAAACCTGCGCAAAGGTCGCTAACGATATCGCCATAGAGATTTTCAGTCACCAGCACATCGAACTGCTCTGGATTGGTGACGAGCTGCATGCAGCAGTTGTCGACGATGATATCATCGGCCTTAATTTCCGGATATTCGGGAGCAATCTTGAAGAACTCTTCTAGAAACATGCCGTCGGTGATCTTCATGATGTTCGCTTTGTGCACCGCGGTCACGCGCGTGCGCCCTTCTCGGCGAGCCATCTCGAATGCATAGCGAATGACCCGCTGACATCCGGGCCGAGTAATAACTTTGATCGCCTGGGCCAAATCTGGGTGAGGCAAGATTTCGATTCCCGCGTAGAGATCCTCAGTGTTCTCTCGCACAATCACCATATCGAGCTTGTGACCCATAAAGGGTCCTTTGACCCCCGGAAGCGTCTTCGCTGGACGAACGTTTGCGTAAAGGTCGAGAGCTTGCCTCAGCTGCACGTTGGCACTAACGTGGCCTCCGCCTTTAGGGGTCGTCGTGGGCCCTTTCAATGCTATGCCAATCTCCCGGATCGTATCGATGGTTTCAGGAGGAAGTGCTGGCAACCCTTTTTCGAGAGCACCCAAACCACCCTCCAAAAAAACCCAATCGGCTTCAAATCCAGTGGCCTCAAGGATGCTGATCGTCGCATCCATGATTTCCGGTCCGATCCCATCCCCAGGCAATACCGCAATCTTTCGCTTACTCATAGTTCTTCTAGTGATGTTGGCTTATTGCGGCTAATCCTTGCGACTATGATAGGGCCATGGACCTCAAACGTCTGAATAAGTGAAGTCGGCCAACAACGAGGTTGGCCCGTGAAATGAAAGAAATTAGGAAAAGGAACAAACCCATGAAACGACTGAGCGCTTTAACCCTTGCGGCCCTGATGGTGTTGAGCACCGCCGCAGTTGCCGACGACTTGTTGGGCAAAAATCGCGGGGGCGGCGGAGGGAAAGGTTCCGGCGGCGATGGCCGTGGCGGAAATCCTCCTGCTGACCGAAGCGGTGGTGGACGCGGATCGGGCGGAGACAACAAGGGAGGCAATCCTCCTGTTGATCGAGGCGGCGGTGGCGGACGCAACAACGGTGGCGGTGCACCTCCTGCCGATCGAGCAGGCGGTGGCGGACGCAACAATGGTGGTGGTAACCCTCCGGCCGATAGAGCAGGCGGTGGACGCAACAACGGTGGCGTGGCACCTTCTCGGCCAAATCCTCCGGTTAACCGAGATCGCGGAAACCAAGGCAACGGCGGATCCAGGATCGACACCAACCGGTCCAACCGCGACACGGGTGCGGGGCGAAGCGGGACCAGTCGGTACGGCTCCCAAAGTAATCGGACTCCCTCTCGACAGCAGGTTCCACCGCAGCGATACGACATCCCTCGACGCGACAGCGGCAACAACAGTGGGCGTGGCGCACAAGAAGCGACTCGTAACCATAGAGCCGAGCCGAAGCACAACTATAGGGAAGGCTACTATCACTATGACCGCAACTGGCGTGACGACCGGTTCTGCTACCCGTACTACAACTTCAGCTGGTCCAACAACTGCGTCATCTCGCCATGGTATGGCTACTACAATCTTCCGGGATATGTCAGCTATGCCCGAGTGAGCTTCACAATTCCTCAGTGGCGATTCGCGTTCGACGGCATCTTCACCTGGAACAGCAACTCAAACTATGGTCGTGACGATCGATGGGATCAGTATTGCGATAACGATCTACGAGATGCTGTGTACGACATCGAGAGCGTTTGGCAAAACGGCGATACACGAGCCCTGGACCGCCTGATCTCAGGGAACGATCGAGTGGTTATTCGGTCCCAGAATGCCGAAGTCTATACGGTTCGCCCGGATGACTTCTACGACATGATGCGAGACGCCGCACTGGATACTCGAACCAATCGGTACGACATCGAGCGAGTCAGCGGTGGGCGCGGCGGTGCCCGAGTGATCGCCCGCCACGAGTTCTACAACGCGTGGAACCAACGGGAGGTGCAGTACCACAGCTATATCCTGGAGCAGGGTCGCCGCGGCTACCAGATCGTCGAGTTCGGAACCTGGGAAGGCTTTCCCCGGTAAAACACAGTGACCGAAAAGGGCCGAGAGCAAAATGCTCTCGGCCCTTTTGGTTACATCTCTTTGTCGCCGTACAGGGTCTGGATGTAGTTGACCTGACCCCAGTGATAAAGGACATTCCAGTGGGGCACTTCCATGATCTCCATGTAGGTAAAGGTTCCCCACTGCAAGGTAATTGACTCGCCCATTTCCGCTTCGGGAAATGCCGCAATTTCTGCTTTGAGTCCTTCAAATAGCTCGAAGAACTTCGCTTCGCACGCCTCAACTGTCGTCAGCTGCTTGGCCGCAGCCTGAGCTGCTTCCCAATCGACATTCGGGTCCATGCCGCGGTGCTTGAGGATTCCCGATCCCCACGTTGGGCAGAACGCCACCTCCTGACACTGATCCAACGTACTGCGACCCTCGTCGAGTGGCTTCCAATCGAGCTTGTCGGCCGGCGTCCGCTTGGCGGAACTGAAAAATCCTCGTGCCCCCCGTTCCGTTAGGGCGATAATGGCTGTTTTAGCATCCATATGTCTACTATATCACGATTCCAAGCAAAAATTGTGGTGTTTTTCCACATTTGTCCGAAGATTTAACATGGCGAAAAGGATTTTGCTGAGAACGTTAGGTTTTGCCCTAGCTGAGGACCCTCTATGAGCCTTAAAATCAATACGAATCTGCAGGCAATGAATGCGCTGCGCAATCTCTCCGGTACTTCGCTGAACCTGAGCGATACGATGTCCCGCCTGAGCAGCGGCCTTCGAATCAACACCGCATCGGATGACCCCGCGGGTTTGGTGATTTCGGAAGGAATGCGTGCTCAAATCCACGGAATAGACCAAGCTGTCCGCAATTCGCAGGACGCTATCAACATGGCCAAGACCGCAGAGGGAGGACTCAGCGAAATCCAGGGGCTGCTCACCTCCATGCGCGCCCTAGCTGTGCATGCGGCGAATACCGCAGTGGTCGATGCCAATCAGCTTTCCGCAGATCAAGGTCAGATTCGATCCTCATTGGAATCCATCAATCGGATTGCAACCTCGACCCAATGGGGCAATAAACGGCTTCTGGATGGCACTGCAGGGGTTACCTCCGCAGTGATCAACAGCACGGCCCTCAGCAGTGCATTTTTCGGCAGCGACTTCGGCGACTCCACGCTCATCTCTGGCCAGGTCACCATCAATCAGACCGTGGCTGCGCTCGCCGCGACACTCACTACCGGAAGAACTTTCGCTAACAGCTCGGCAGTGGTGCCAACGACCGGCAGCATCATCATCAACGGCTACTCGATTTCGAGCGACGGGACCGATACGGTCCAATCTCTGGCAACGAAAATCAATGCGGTGAGTCAGCAAACCGGAGTAGTTGCGGCTATCGTCAGCGTCGGTCCGAACGTATCGGTCCGTCTGACGAACAAGACGACGGGCTCGCAGTTCCCGCTCAACCTGACCGACCCTAACCACATTCTTCACACAACGTCGTCCGTCACCTATACGGGCACCGACGCGCAGTATGATGTCACCGCCAATACGGCGAACGGATCTCAGACGGTGACGTTCATCGGAGGCCGAGCAACCGGCGATTCGGGACTCAAACTCACCGATGACAAAGGAAACACGATCACCGTGACCCAAGCGGCGAACGACAACTGGGGATCGCTTTTCGCAACACCGCCGCAAGCAGTTCAGATTTACGCAGGTTCGGCCCAATTCCAGATCGGATCGGAAGCCAATCAGACCATTTTCGTCGCGCTCCCGAACGTTTTCACCAACAACTTGGGCACCACCGCTGTTTCCGGTTTATCTCTGGCTGACATCGATGTCTCAAGCCCGAGCGGAGCGAGTGACGCTCTCAAGGTGATCGACGAAGCCATAACGCAGATTGCACGGAGCCGCGGAACTTTGGGCTCGGTCCAGAGCAATTTCCTGGAAAGTAACGTCCGCAGCCTGGAAGTAGCGAAGGAAAATGTCTCCGCCTCGGAGAGCGCCATTCGTGATGTTGATATGGCATCCGAACTAACTCGCTATACCCAACTCCAAATTCTCCAGCAGAGTGGTCTCGCAGTCCTATCGCAAGCTAATCAGCAGCCACAGTCGATTTTGAAGCTGTTGCAAGGCAACTAATCGGCGGATCGATATGCAAAAATAGGGGGGTGATTGCCCCCCTATTTTGCTTGGTGACCAAACGTTCATCGGAGGTGTGGAGATGAGACGCGCCTTTGGAAAGGGCCTCGCGCAACTGATGTCCGAGCCCGCCACGGCACCGACATCCGAAGTTGCCGCGAGAGATCCAAAGTCCGCGACGTTCCCCAAGGAAACCCGGGCCAAGTCGACTGGGGAACCCACTAAAATTGGACTAGATCGGATTCGGGCAAATCGCAACCAGCCCAGAACTCGCTTTGAGAATGAGAGTCTGCAGGAACTTGCTGATTCGATCCGAGCAGTCGGAGTGATTCAGCCTGTGGTCGTTCGTCCGCTACTGGACAACGCCTATGAACTGATCGCTGGAGAGCGGCGCTACCGAGCTTCCATCTTGGCGGGTTTGACCGAAATTCCAGCCTACATTCGTACGGCTTCCGACCAAAGTTCGCTGGAGATGGCGTTGATTGAAAACGTTCAGCGCGAGGACATTTCGGCGATCGAAGCTGCACGAGCCTACAAGCGCCTCATGGATGAGTTCGACCTGACCCAGGAAGCCATGGCTCGACGAGTGGGCAAATCCCGAGCAGGAGTCGCCAACACGCTACGCTTGCTTCGCCTACCAGACAAAATACAAGCGGCAATCGAATCTGGTCAGGTTTCCGAGGGCCAAGTGCGGCCGCTTTTGGCAATTGATTCACCCGAAAACCAGTTAGCTATTTTTGAGAAAGTAGTTGGACACGAACTGTCGGCTCGCCAAGTCGAATCGCTCGTCAAGAGTCTTTTGGAACGACCCGAAACTCCCGAGCCCAAGACCGCCCACCAAGACCCTAACCTGAACGCGTTGGAAGAACAGCTTCGATTGTTCTTCAGCGCTCCAACAGCCATTCAGCGCGGCAAAAAGGGCGGCAAATTGGTCGTGAGCTACTTCAACGACGACGACCTGCAGCGGATTCTGGACCTTTTGGGAGTGCGTCTGTAGATCGTGTCGGAAAAGGTTGTCATTCGGCCTATGACCCAAGCCGATATACCCGGAGTGGTTGCTTTGCAAAGGGCCTGCTTCCCTGCACCATTTTCCGAAGAATATCTATGGCAGCCTAAGCATCTTGAGATGCATCTCGCACGCTTTGCAGAGGGTCAATTTGTGGCGTCAATCGGGACCCGTATCGTGGGTTCAGCAAGCAACGCCATCGTCACCGAAAGCGTCTGGCAAGCACACCTGCCGTGGGAAGAGACGCTGGGTGGGTTCTCGTTTGAAAGCCATGACCCGAACGGAACGACTCTCTACGGAGCAGATATCAGCGTCCACCCCGATTGTCGCAAGCAGGGGATTGGAAAGATGCTCTATTCCCAAAGATTCGAGCTCGTAGCTCAACTTCATCTCGCTAGGTACGGCACAGCTTGCCGCATTCCGGATTATCAGGCAACCGCACAAACACACTCGATCGATCCACACCAGTACGTTAATGCGGTAGCACAAGGCATTTATCAAGATCGAACGTTGACGCCCCTTCTCAAAATGGGTCTGAACCTGGTGGATTGCATCGAAAATTATATGGATGACGAAGAATCCGGAAACTGCGCAGCGGTTCTGGAATGGAGGCCGCAATGATCGCAGCTGCCGTCAACTGGGAAATCAAACTCGTTCCCTCATTTGGCGCATTTTCCGAGAGACTTGAGTCCGCTTGCGCCGAGGCGAACGGAGCCGACGTGATCGTTTTCCCCGAGTTTGTGACCTTTGATCTGCTGGGAGCAATCGGCGATTTTGACGAACACTCTGTGGTTCCCAAGATGGCGGAATTCGCGGAACCGTTCGGGGAGTTATTGATGACCCTCAGCGAGAAGTACGGCTCGGTGATCATCGGCGGTACCACGATTGTGTCCAGTCAAAATGGATTCATCAACGCTTCTCCCACAGCCCATCCTCGACTCACTTGGACTCCCAAGATGGTCTTGACCCAATTTGAGATCGATCCATGGGGCCTCCAGCCGGGTGAGGACTGGGTTCAACCGGATGTTCCTCTGGGCGTGGCTGTATGCTATGACTCAGAATTCAGCCCCAGCGCCCGAAATCTGACCGAATGCGGAAGATTGGTCCACTGCATCCCGGCATTTACGGAAACAGAGCACGGATTCAACCGAGTCCGCTGGTGCGCACAAGCTCGTGCTGTCGAACAGCAGGTTTTCGTGATCCACGCTTCTTTAGTCGGATCCATCGGCCGCGAACCAGTGCCCTGCGCAGTCGGAACCTCAGCCATCATCGCGCCCAGCAACGTGCCCTTCCCCTCACCCTCAGTCCTTGCGGAATCTCAGTGGAATCAGCATCAGATCGTGATGGCAGAACTGGACTTCGAGGCTCTGAAAAGGTGCCGCGAGTCTGGCGATATCCGCAATTGGGATGATCGGAACCGGTGTGCTTTTCAACCGGTCGAAGCCCCCTGACACTTCTCTTGGGACTGAGGCTTGGGTTGGGATTTCGCAGGTGCCGCGGCGCCGGTTGAGCAAACCAGTCCCAACGTGCCATAATCCTTGTGCTCCGGCGGAGTAGCTCAGTTGGTTAGAGCAAACGGTTCATACCCGTTAGGTCGGCGGTTCGAGTCCGCCCTCCGCTACCATTCAGTTCTTCAGGTTATCGGTTTCGCACCACTGTTAGTTGTTTGCTGAACCGTCTACAATAACGATAAGGAGTTTTGCACATGATTACGGCTCTTATCGTCACCGCCATTGTCGGCGGAGCCCAGATTCCAACCACTGTTTGCCCACTTCAGGGCGAGCCTGCCTCGGACAAGATCGCAACGATCGACTATAACAGCGTTCGCTACAGCTTCTGCTGCCAGGGATGCGTTGGCGCATTTGCCAAGGACCCAGCCAAGTCGATTAAGACGGCCGAGACCAAGTTCAAAGGTAAGGCACTAGGCACTTATCTTTTCGACCCGGTTTCCAGGCTGCGAGTCGAGCCGAAAGATGCCAAAGCCAGCATGGTTTACAACGGAGTGGTCTATCCGTTCCAGTCAACCGCAAACTTCGCTACTTTCAAGAAGAATCCGAAAACGTACACGGTTGCGCCCACTAAGGAAGCCCTCAAGTGTCCAGTGGCAATCGAGACGCTCCATGGACCCAGCGGAGCCTATGCCTATCGAGATATCAAAGGAGTGCGGTACTTCATCTGTTGCGGCGGATGCCTGCCAAAGTTTGATAAGGAGCCAGCCAAGTTCACAGGAAACGTGACGGCGGACATCAAAGCCCCCACGGCGTGGATGTTGAAACCGGGCGAAGTGGCTCCGTCCGAATGCAAAGACGGCGACAAGTAAGCGCCACAAATTCCGACGAGCCCCGGACGATAACGTCTAGGGCTCGTTTTCTTTTGGAGGCAGCTCGCTTTGCCCTTCGCTCGCTTGCTGCAAATCTACGAGCTGGTTGTGTTGCTCGCGGAGTTTAACCCAGTACTCCTTCAGGTAATCGACTTCAGTCCGAGCCGTGATCATGTCGTCGTGCCACATGAACTGCCGGATGGTTGCCAAAACGTGCAAAGCGTGCAGATAGGTCGGGTCCTGATACGGATCCCAGTCCGTATCTGTCGTCTGATCGCTAGATTCCCGGCCCACGGGAACGTCCTCAGCACGAACGACTTCCGGCTCTCGGTCAGGCTTGCCCAACGGTTCTATTTCAGAGGCCGCCACCACAGCGGCGACCGGCAACGTTTCCGGTCGGCTGACCGGTCCTGCCGTGAACCCAGACTGATTCCAGGCGTTCACATCAGGATCGTTATCGTACGGAACTGCTTCGGCTTGGCGCGGCTTCTGCGCAGTGGGTTCTTGGCGAGCTTGTACGTAACGCTGAACCATAGCTCGGTCTTTGCGTTCGCGGATTCCAGCAAGTAACGCTCGTCCGCCCAAAAAGAGGATCACCAGTGAGGCAAGGCCTCCGGCAATGTAGATCCCAAGAGTTAGGCGATCGTTAGAGTCCTTTTGGTTCTTTTCGTATCCATCCGGGCCGGCGTAAGGTCCCTGGGAAGCATCTTCTTCTTCCGATTCGTCCAGCCCCAGATTCGGATCAACCATAATGACCTTCCCAGCGTCGGGAAAGAGCAGATACTGGATCGTGTTATAGCTGAAGAACTTCTCAGCAATTCGGTCACGATGCACTTTCGCTGGCCCAGGACGCGGATCAAGTACCTGGAGCAGTCGATCCGAGGTGAGTCCAACCGCCTTCGCCGCAGAATCCATCGCAGGATCGCTGCCTGGCTGAGAAAGAGTCCACCCCGACGCCTCTTTCGCCATGGTGGTTTGGAACGACTCGTTTTCCCGCGTCACAAAGGAGATGGATTTCAGCATTCGTGTCGCGCCGAGATTGGGAGGCTCCTGACCAATCAAAAACGTGCCCGCGAGAGACACTTCCTGAAATCGCTTATCGGTTCCGAGACTCTTGACAAAAGAGTCGTTTGAGATGAACTTGAGGGTTTGTCCTCGGAAGTTGGTCCATCCGATCTCGTCTGGGTCTTCCTTGGTCAGCCAAGTTCCGCTCTTGGATGGGACGAGGGTCGCCACTTGACGCGTGCCACCTCGCGTCCGAAACCAAACAATGACCTTCTGGTGGCTGGGACGGAAAAAGAGTGCTCGCTCTTCAGGGGTTGCACCTTGAGCAACGCCAGACACGGCGAAGACAACCCAGATCATGGCTGCCACCGCACGCTGAACCCAATACTTCCCCACTTTATTCATCGCTTATCCTGATATCTGCCCCGGGGGTTTAGCGATATCGTTCTCATTGTCCGCCACCAAATCCATCCACGGTGCTTGCAGTGGCATAAAACTGGCAGGATTGCTAGACGGGATTTTCCCATCACCTGCTTCCAATGGATTTGACTCCAAACATCCCGTTGCGGAGACGCAAGGCGCAAGAAATCCAACCCCAGTCTTCCATTTCCTTAACTGGGGTTGGACCGGATATCGACAAATACCGGTTATTGCGAGGGTGGCGCCGGCGCAAAGTCGAGCTCAGCACAGGAGGCCCACGGTCCGCCGTTAGCCTCCGAGAGTGCAACGAACTTTGCGTATCGAGCGCTCACAGGGTTCGCAAAAGGCACCACGCTGCGCGTGGAAACGTTGGGAAGCTCGCCTTTGGCAACCGGCTGCCCCCACTCGGTCTGGCTGTTCGAGAGATAAACCTCGTATCCCTTGACCCTACCGTTGGTTCCTCCATCCTGACGCGGCAGATACTGGAAGGCGGATAGTTTGAGTTCGCTGCCGAAGTCGATCACGATTTGATGAGGATATTTGTCGACTTTCGGCGAGTATTGAGTGTGCCAAATGGTCTCGGGATCGCCGTCGATCACCGCTTGGGGGGAACCCTCGTCACCTTGCGAGCTGTCCGCGCTGAGAACCTTCCATTCTTTCTTCATCGCGGTCCAGTCAATGATGCTCAGATAAACGGTTTGGGCCATGATGCCTAGGCCTGTCGGATTTGGATGCAAGAGGTCTGGATAAAGGTCTTTGCGACCTCTCAGTGGAGTTTCGAAGTCGATAATTGGGAGATTTTCTTCTCTCGCCAGCTGTCGGAGTAGCGGGCGAATCTCTGTAGCCAGGTATTTTTCGCGGTCATCGCCCTGGGTAAAGCTCGGCACCGGAATGCCGAGGAACACCTTCGGTTTGCTTGGAAGCATTCGGTAGGTGTTCACCAGTGCCCGCGCATCTGGGTAGAACCGGTCTCGAATTTGGCTCCAACAGGCGTTGTTTGAATCATTGGTGCCGAGCATGATCACCACGATGTTCGGCTGGAACTCCATCGACTTTTTGAACTTGTCCGTTGCCCAATACGAAGCTTCGAAGTTTCGCACCATCCTCATGCCCGAGACACCGAAGTTTCCAACCTCGTAATTTGGACCCAACATCTGCTGGAGTTGAGCAGGATAAGTCGGTCGGATGCCGATGTCGTCGGTGATGCTGTCGCCTACACAGGCCACGCGAATAGGACTGAGTGCCATTGCCGCAATAAAAACAGGAATCATCGCGCTGTCGCCTCCATGACTTTCACTTCAAACGGCTCAAGGAGCATCACCTTCCCCTCCGTGGGGTCCCACTCGGTCGGCCCTCTCCAATCATCGCTTGGGTAGGGGCTTTTAAGGGTGAACTTCTTGTTAAACCCTTGGGGGAGTTCAAAAATGGCTCCCAGGTCGACGTACATGGCTTGAGGTTTGTCGCTTGGATTTCTCAGGACCAAGATTCCGTTCTTGCCGGTGAAGCTTGCCCACCCGTACACTTCTAGCTGAGCCGGGTCTCCGCCAACCCAGTGCGAATCGACCAGGACGTCGGCCCGAGAGCGCGACCAGTTCGCTCCTTCCGCGAGGATATCGGCTTGCGTTGGCGAAAGCAGGCTGGGAGTGATATACATCTCCTGCAACTGTGTTCCATTGCCGAAGTAGGTGCGAACCTCGTCTCGGAAGTCCTTATCCGTTGCCTTTTCCAAGTTATGAGCATGCTGCGCGAAGATCAACCCGTGCAGCATCAATGAGTTCAGCGGATAGAAAGGTGCCTTCTTTACCACCCCGCTGTAAGTCGCTCCGTCGCGATAGGTGATCCACTTCTGGCGATCGCTCCCCACACCATCAAATCCGTGGTCGGAACCGTTACGCCAAATGGAGTCCGCAATTTCCAGCCAGTACGGAGAGGGCCATGTCCCCGTCGTCACATTGACAAACAGACCGGGTCTGGCCTTCCTCAAGTCGCCGATGAGCTCGATGGCAGCCGCAAAATCAGAATCGAAGCGACTGCCAGGGACTTGCTTATCGGGGCTTCCGGTCCCATCGAACTTGAAGTGCCCGATTCCCTGGTTTTTAACCATATCCAGGCAGACTTCTCGGAATCGGTCATAGTATTTGGGACCCGACAACGCATACCCTTGGCTGTCGATCTCGTATCCGAGCTTCTTCCCTGTGGCAAGGCGCTGTTCTCGCGGACGGCCATATCCACCCCAAGGCGAGAGCCAGATTCCAGCTTGGCCACCCGCCTTTTCAGCAGCTGCCGAAACGGGCTTGAATCCACCGGGAAAGTCCTTGCTGAACTCCCAACAGGTTCCCGTGTTGTCCCATCCGTCATCAAATAGAAAGTTGTCGATCTTGACCTTGCGATCGTCCACAAGCAGCTTCTTCCATTCGCTGATTCGCTGAACCGCTTCGGTCTCGGTGTAGGGCGTAAAGTATCCGATGTCGTACCAGCTGTTGTAGTGGAGGAAGGGGCGGTAGGGGTGCGCTCGAAAGAGCTCGATGTCGGTGACGAACGCTCTTCGGAGCTGCCCGATCGGAGCCACGCCGAGGCTTGTGGTGAATGTCACCGGCGCATTGGCGGCCATCGGAGTTTTGCGCGACTGCAAAACGGCATACTTGCCATCGGTCCGATCCCACTCTGCCATAGGTGAATCCATGCCGAAGAAGAACGTGCCATGGGTGGCAGGTGAACCTGGCACGGTGCCTCGAACCAAAGCCTCAGTCGAGCGTACAGACCAACCTCGAAACTCCTTGAGCATCACTTCGCTGGTGGCCGACAAGGTGATTTCTTGCCGAACGCTGTGGCTGGTGTCGATGAAGATCCATCGCCGCGTGATGGAAACCGGATGTTGCGCCACGGTGCCTTTCTGTTCGAGCATCCATCCGCCTTTCCGATGAGCCATACACGGAGCCTTTCCGTTGCCCTTCATCCGCTTGAGAGTCGGGGTCCCAGTCCATTGAACGTCCTCTTCGTGGACTGTATCCGAATCAAAGACGAGAGTGAACGGGTCGCCCAAATTGATCCAAGACTCACCGCTCCATAGATTCTTGAAGTCTAGGGGGTGAGCTGTTTTCAGGCTCAACTTCAGTTCGGCAGCACCATTTTTGGCCAGCCATTCAGAGCCAGTGTTGGTGACCTTCCAAGGGCCAGCGTCGGTGGGAGCCCAAGCAGACTGGGCAACTGCAGCTGACGCAGCTGCGACAACAGAAACAGCAGCAATGCTCTTTTTCACAGGTTCACTACCTTACCGGATTGAGCACTCTCGATCGCAGCGAGAGCCACTCGAACAGCCTCCGCACCTTCGCGGAGGGATATGGGAGATTCTTGGTTGTTTTCGACTGCCGATTTGAACGCCTGAAGCTCTTTGCGGAAAGGATCATCCGTGGAAGCCATCGGCGATTCATAGGCTGTATTGCCATCGGTGAAAGTCCTCAGAGAAAAGTCCACCCGTGAGTCATGCTGGAGCATCCCATCGCTTCCGCAGAACTCGAAGTGAGAGCGGAAGCCGGATGGGTCCATCCAGGTGGATTCCACGTGAGCGACCGCGCCGCATTCAAGTTCCAAGGTTGTCAGGGCGTAATCGCCGTTGGTAAACCCGGCTGTCTGAGTCAGCGATCTGGACGTGACAGCCTTCACAGGGCCGAAGGTCCAAAGAATATAGTCGAATTCGTGGACCGCCAGGTCGAGCAGTACGCCTCCGCTACGGCTTGCGTCGCGAAACCAGTTGTCGGTCCCAGAGGGCATTTTTCCACCGCGCCGCATCCGGAGGGCGGCAGGTCGGCCGATTTTGCCTGCCTTCACTTGGCGGTGTGCAGCAGCATATTCCGGGAAGAACCGCACGACTTGGCCCGCCATGACGACTTGCCCGGAGCCCTCCGCCTTTTCGATCAGCTTGGCTGCGTCCTCGTTGGTCCGGGTGATCGGCTTTTCGAGGAGAAGGTGCTTCTTGGCATCCAAAGCCTTCATGGCGAACTCCACATGGAGGTCGGTTGGGAGGCAGAGATCAACCGCATCGACTGTCGAAAGCATCTCCTCAAATGACCCTGCCTTGGATCCGATGAACTGGGTGGAGAACTCATCCACGCGAGACGGCTCGCGGTCAAAAAATGTGAGTTCGACGTCTGGCATCGACGCCCAATGTCGAGAGTGAACGCGGCCCATTCCTCCGAGGCCGACCACACCAACCTTCATGCCTTTATTTAAGCAGGATTTGGACCCTCACTGTTCGTTTCAGCCGGGAGCTTCGCCGCTTTGGGGGCGGGATGATGGGCGACGCGGAGCGGCGGGGTCCCATCATTGGGCTTGGCCTCGGGCCAAAGCGGCTAAGGCGGGAAAAACAAGCATCTCCCGAAATTGGTACGGGGCGAGAGTCCGATAGAACCTAGACGTCTTCGCACCAGGCGCGGAGCCACTCGGCGACGCTCCAAGCCTGGAAGGGGCATCCACCCGGGCGACGCGGTTCATCGCCGTCGTAGACCTCCGAGATGCCTCCGACTCCGCATTCCACAAGCATCTCTCGCCCCGCGCGCAGCATTCGCTTTAACTCGGCGCTGCTCGCACCACCAAATCGCTTCATGGCAGAGATATACGAACCCATCAACCAAGGCCACACTGTTCCCTGGTGATAGGCCGCGTCTCGGTCTGTCATCGTTCCCTCAAATCGATCGTGGTACTCGGGTTCTTCGGGGCCGAGCGTTCGAAGTCCAACTGGAGTCAGCAACTCGCGTGAGACGGCGCCAAGTGCGATGGAGGCGTGTTCCGGATCGACGGGCGAAAACGGCAACGCCATCGCGATCACCTGGTTGGGGCGAAGCGAGGCATCTTCTGGATCGACCGTATCGAAGTAATAGCCCAAAGAAGGCTTCCAGAACTTCTTCTCAAAACTCGCCTCAGCCTTTCCCGCGGCGTGAGCAAACGAACTGCCATCCTCGCCCAATTTGTTTGCGATCCATTCCAGAGCACGGAGTCCATTGATCCAGAGTCCGTTGATTTCCACTGGCTTCCCTCGCCTTGGAGTAACGACCCAATCACCGAGTTTGGCGTCCATCCACGTAAGCTGCACGCCCTCTTCTCCCTGGGTCAGCAATCCATCCTGAGGATCGACCTTGATGCCAAAAAAGGTCCCCTTTTGGTGCCAATCGACGATCTCCTTCCCTGCCGCAAGGCACGCTCGGGCGAACTTCTCGTCCCATTCGGCCACAAGGGTCTTGTAAATCGCGTTGAGGCACCACAGAGTCGCATCGACCGTGTTGTATTCCGGTGTTTCGTCGTGATCGACGAACCGGTTCGGGATAAGACCTTGTTTCCGTTGAGAAAGGTAATCCGAAATGACCTTGCGCGCCATTTCGGGCCGTTGGGTGCACAAGAAGATTCCCGGCAACGAGATCATCGTATCTCGGCCCCAATCCGTGAACCATGGATAGCCCGCAATAATACTGGTACGCGTCGGAGTTTGGATAATGTACTTTTCCGCAGCTGCCGCGAGGTCGGTCGCTAGATTAGCACCGCTCGGATCGGGTTCCGCCCACTCTTTGAACGGCGCTGCTGGCCCGTTTACCGAGGCGACAAGGGTGACTGCCTTGCCTGGCGGAAGGTCGTAGGTGAGTTCGCAGGGACAGAAGAGATCATCGCGAGGGTCGAGTCCGCGCTCCACTTCGCGCATGTATTCGAATCGGTAGTACCAACCTACCGCCGGCGCGCGGGTGGCCTCGGGGTGTCGGAGCACCAGTTCCACGCCCTGGTGCCCGACCACGGTTTCGTCCTTCGGGAGGGTCATCCAACCTGGATAGCCTGCATCGAAACGAAAGTTCTCGTGATAAAACTTGTGGCACACTAGCGGCCGCAAGTTCAGGCGAAATCGCTTTTGGCCAGCGTTGTAGAACTCGATCGTGGTGGCGTTTTCCCCTGGATGCACGGCCACGCGCTTCTCCAAAATCATGGCAGCAGCTCGGTAACGCCAATAGGCAAACGTGCCCACCGAAAACTGTTCCAAAAACTGATAGCCCTCGGGGTGGACCGTGCCGAAATATTGGTTGCAGCCTAACCCGATGGTGCTCCCTTCCCCGGTTATCTCGAATTCCATGTTGGCGAGGAGCACCTGCCGAACGGTGGGAGGTTCGATGGCGGCAACCAAGAGTCCATGGTATCGGCGGGTGTTGGAGCCGCTGACGGTGCCCATGGCGTAGCCGCCGAGCCCATTCGGAAGCAGCCACTCGCGGTTCGAACAAACCTCAAAATTGCGGCACTGCGCTTCGGAAAGGGTGTACTTCATTGGACTTCCCTAGTGTACATCCCAGGTTGGAGGAAAGTACGTCAGGAATGCGGGGGCCACTGGTTGTGATGGCACGGAATATGCGAAGCAGAATGGATACCTGCATCGATGCAGAGTCCAAGTCAAAAAAGGTGAGGGTGCATGCTAATTTCCGAAGCAAAAAAATTCGTGGGTGAAGTCGTCGAAGTTACATTCAGTGACCGCAAGGGCCAAGAGGTCTGCGAGGTCGCAGAAATCTTCGATGTGAACTTCGTCCCGCTCTACGGACCGTGCCTGATCACCGATGTCGGCGATATCCGACTCGATCGGGTGCACCTGATTTCTCAACAGCAAGAAGTGCGCAAAGTCGCATAGAGCCAGAGCAAGCCAAGTCCATTGATGGATGGGTCGAAGAACTTTCGACCCATCATTTTTTTGTGTCGCCCCGGGGCCAGAGCGGCGAACGCCAGATCTATTCGTCGCCGACGATGCGTTTCAAGACAGTCGGATCTGGTTTCAGGCACGTCATCAGCCGACGACGGCGGAGTCCTTCGGGCATCGGGCTGCGATCAGCGGGGTCCTCCCCATCCGGAATCACGAGTTTATTGAACGCCGCTCTCTCGGCCCTATACGTTTTCATCAGTTCGGTTTCGAGTCCGGGCCGCGCTAGGAGTTCTGCTTTGTCAACGAATGGTCCGCCTCCTTTCCAACCATCTGGATAGCTATCCTGAAAAGGAGTCGCACCCTGAAAGATGTAGGGGTAGAACCAATCCGGTGTAAGCTCCTCGATCCGCTTGTAGGCTACGTCTTCTTTAACAAGTAAGGAGTCGCCGAGCATGATCTGCAGCATAAGGGTCGCCGCTTCTAGGCGTTCCGGCGTGTATTCCCAGTACACCCCAAGTGGTTCTTGGTCGAACACAACCAAGAACGGGACTGGTTCCATCGATCGAGTCTCATTATTGAATCTCCGAAGAAAAAAGTAGTACATCGCTTTGGCTTCTGCAGCCATGCCTTGCTTTGCAAGCAATTTGGCATATTCAGCGGTGCAAAGCCAGGAATCTCCTGTTCCGCACTCGACGTCTGGCCCTTCGGGGGCGTAGTGCTGGTGTTTATTCCAACGATAGGTACGTTTAAAGTGCTCGAGCGCATCCTTCGGCCGATCGAGTTTGAGGTACGTAAGGGCGAGTAGGCCCTCAGAACCCCTATTGAAGCTACTGATCTTTCGCTCAGCAGAAATGGCATCGTAGAGGACGGGAATTGCGTCCTCGAATTTCCCGGCGACGAACAAATCCCGGGCTTTCTCTTGAAGGAGAGACCAGGCGTTCCGATACTGTGTCTGCTCCGGCGATTCCGGAAATACCATGTGCCCACCATCTTGAGCCAAAGTTGTTTTGGCTAAGAACAGGGTCAGCGCGAGAAGCACAGCCTTAACAGGTGAACCGCTTATCATCCAATACCCACCCAAGTGTCATTCTATCCATTGGACGCCTAAAAGGGGCTCAGGTGTCAGCGATCTCCCTCCTTGTGCTCTAAATTCATTCAAAGACCTGGCATGTTGTGTTGCCGCTTCGGGAAAAGCAAGTCAACTCCGACCTCCAAGCGAAAGGCTAGACTAGTTCACCTGAGAGGCCCCACATGTGGGACTGCGTGGCGCGAACTTGCACCCGTTGGCCGGTCAATTCCGCCGGGCCGGGAAAGTGCATCATTCTGAATTCGCGCGAGTAGCCTTGCAACCGGCCCGCATCCTTAGGCGACGTTCCTTCCACCAGCACCTCGAATACCTGACCCACGCAGGATGCATTTCGCTCCAAAGTGATCGAATTCTGCAATCCGATCAGTCGCTTCAACCGTTCGCTCTTCACTGCAGCCGGAATCTGATCCATATCCGCAGCCGGAGTATCGGGCCGTGGCGAATAGATGAACATGTAGGCTCCGTCAAATCGAACTCGGCTGACCATATCGAGCGTGGCCGAAAACTGCTCTTCGGTCTCACCCGGAAAGCCGACGATGATATCGGTCGTGATCGCGATGTGCGGAATCGCCGCACGAATCTCATGGATGATCTCCAGGTAGCTGTCGCGGGTGTAAAGTCGGCGCATAGCCTTGAGGATATCGTCGTCGCCGCTCTGCAGGGGCATATGGATATGCTCCATAACCTTGGGGCAGTCCCGGATGGTCTCGATCAGATCGGTTTTGAAGTCGCGAGGATAGGGTGACGTGTAGCGGATCCGGTTCAATTCCGGAATTTCCGCCAGCTTCCAGAGCAGTTGGGAAAACGGTACGCGCCCTTCCAAAAGATTCTTGCCGTAGCTGTTGACGGTCTGCCCAAGCAGAGTGACCTCGCGTGTGCCCTGCGCCGCCAGCGCGCTGACTTCCTCAATGATCTCCTCGGTGGGCCGACTCCGTTCACGACCCCGGGTGGTCGGGACGATGCAGAACGTGCAGAACTTGTCGCATCCGTACTGGATAGGGACGAAGGCCTTGAGCTTCGGCGTCCGACCGACGTTGCGACGCGGGATGTCCGTCACCACGGCTCCCTTTCTTTCTGGAAGCTCTGTTCGTTTTTGGAACCGGCGGCTTAGCAGCGCCTCCTCCACCAATCCGGCGACGCTCGTGATCTGGCCCGTACCGATCACAAAATCCACAAACGGATTCCGGCGCTTGATCTCATCGGCGCGAAGCTGAGCCATGCATCCGCAAACCCCCACGACGATGTCCGGGCGGGCCTGCTTGAGCAAAGCTAGTTCCCCCAAAAGAGACATCGCCTTGTCTTCCGGCTTCTTGCGCACGCTGCAGGTGTTAAGCAAAATGACGTGCGCACTGCGGATATCCGAAGCGGGACCGAAGCCGATCTCCTGCATGGAAAGGCCGATCTGCTCGCTATCCTCCTCGTTCATCTGGCACCCCCAAGTCTGGATAAAGTAGGTGCCGCGCTCGATCCCAACGGGACGCGCTTTTACAAGATCGGAGGTGCGGAGAAGGGTCTGCGACATGGGTTCGTTAAGTTCAAAAAACCAGGCCGTAGGATACCAGACACGGGACTACCTTCCCCCTTAAATCGTATAATCAGCGGAGTGAACTCAAAGCTGCTGTATCGAATAGCCCTGATCCTCTCTTTTGGAGGAATTTTCGTGGCTGGATTCTTAACGGTATCGCATCTACAGAATTTGACCATCCCATGTGGCGCAAGTCGAGGATGCGAGGTGATTCAGTATCACCCGAGCAGTAAATGGTTGGGCATTCCGGTCGCAGCCTATGGGCTGGCGGCGTACATCACGCTTGCCGCACTCATCTTGGCGAGACTGCTTCAACCGGTGCGTTTCGCAGGAGTTTCGAAGGTTGTTTTGGGAATCACCGGCCTGGGAAGCCTGATCAGTTTCTATCTCATCCATTTCTCTTTGTTTGTCCTGAATGCCGAATGCCGATGGTGTATCGCGAGTGCAAGCATCATGGTGGTCCTGCTTTTGGTCTCGGCTGCGGCACTTCAAGTGGATGAACCCGCGCAGATATCTCAGGGTGACGAAGCATCGGCACCCTCAGCTCCGAGCGGAGGCTTTTCGATGGACGCCATTCTGGCTGGAGTCTGCCTGCTCTGTTCGCTTGGTGCCATTGGGGTTATGGCAAACAACTCAGAGCGAACATCCGTGCGAACCGTTGCCGTAAAGGGCGACGTCTCTCCATCGCTCCTGCTCACCAATCCAGATATGTTCCAAGGCCCTCCGGAGGCTCCGTTGACTATCGTGGAGTTTGCAGACCTCTACTGCCCGGCTTGCCGCGCCGAGTATCCCAAGATTCGAGAATTGATGCGACAGTACACCGGGAAAATCCGATGGGGCTTCGGGCACTTCCCGCTTATGAACCATGAAGGCCACGAACTCAGTGCAGAAGCCGCAAGCATCGCAATTTATGCTCTGCAGAACGGAAAGTACTGGCAATTCATCGACAACGTGATGAACACTCCGGAAGATAAGGTCAAGGACTCCGCGGGACTGATAAGAGTCGCTGCAGATTGCGGTCTCAACACCGTGGAGTTGCAAAAACTCCTCAAATCAGGGTCCGACTCTCTTGTCGATCCGCTATCCAAGATGCAGTCCACCGCTATCACCTACGGAGTGAACGGAACGCCGACCTATTTCATTTTTGCCAAGGGTCGAAAGGCGAGCATGACCCTCGGGAATATCGAGAAAGTCCTGAATACCGACTATCGCAAGGAATTGGGGATGGATGGCCCGTAAGAAGCAGACCGTCCTGGTTGCCATGTCGGGAGGAGTCGACAGCAGCGTCGTCGCAGGATTATTGAAGCGACGGGGTTACGATGTCGTGGGTGTGACGATGCAAATTTGGCAGGAGAGCCAGCGCGATCCGCGCCACAGCGGCTGCTGCAGTCTGGGAGCAGTCGAGGATGCACGGAGGGTTGCTCGGATTCTCGACATTCCCCACTACGTGATCAACTACAAGGACACATTCCGCGAAACGGTCATCGAGAATTTCATTGAGGAATATGCGGCGGGCCGTACTCCGAATCCCTGTGTCCAGTGCAACCGAAAGGTGAAGTTCGAAGCACTTCTTGAGACCATGGAGGAGCTGGAATGCGATCTCCTCGCAACTGGCCATTACGCGAGGATCCGCTCCTCCAAAGATGGCCACCATCGCCTGATGCGCAGCGCGGGGGGAGCCAAGGATCAAAGCTACGTCCTGTACATGCTTCAAAGCGAGCAACTGGCAAAGGTCATGTTTCCGCTTGGCGAACTGGGATCCAAAGCAGAGACTCGCGCTATGGCCCGTGAGATGGGACTGCCCGTCGCGGAGAAACCGGATTCGCAAGAGATCTGCTTCGTGAGTGAAGCAGGGGGCTATCGAGAGTTCCTAAAGAAGGAACGACCCGAAATGTTCTCCGGTGGGGTGCTCGTGGATTCCTCGGGCGCCGTCGTCGGAGAGCATGCCGGAGTTGCAGGATTCACAGTGGGTCAACGAAAGGGAATTGGCCTCACGGCAAGTTCGGGGCGACCCTTGTTCGTCCTCAAGCTTGAACCGGGCGCAAACCGCGTGGTCATCGGGCACGAAGAAGAACTTCTGCAGCAAGAAGTGGTTCTCGACGATGTGGTGTGGCATCGAGAAGAAGTCACCGAGATGGCCGTGGATGCCAAGATTCGGTACAACATGCCCGCTCAGCCGGCAACATTGGTCCGTAACGGAACAACCAAACTCGTGTTCAAAAAGCCTGTGCGAGCCGTGACCCCAGGTCAGATCGCGGTGGCGTACCGGGGGCAATCCGTGGTTGCGGGCGGAGTCATCCGCTAAAAGAACTTAGCCCCCGGGAGGGACCGGGGGCATTGCTGCTTGGAGGGGGATCATCGAAGACCTTCGGCTGGCCTTGACTTCCCTGAATGCACCAATCGTGCCAAAATCCTAGAAATGGCTGGATTTGGAGTTCATACGGGCAAAATTGCGGTGTATGCGGCTGACAATGTTGATACCGACCGCATCATTCCCGCCCGGTTCTTGTCCATGGTGACCAAATCGGGATACGGCGAGCTTCTGTTTTGCGATGTGCGCGGTGAGGACTTCCCTCTCGATCAGCCTGAGGCTCAGGGAGCCACGGTCCTAGTCGTCGGGACGAACTTCGGGTGCGGCTCTTCTCGAGAACACGCAGTTTGGGCTATCCAACAAGGAGGATTCGTGGCGGTCATTGCCCGAAAGGGAGAAGAAACTCCCGGATACAGCGACATCTTCCGCCAGAATGCCGCAAACTGCGGCTTACTCTTAATCGAACTCGAGAGCCAGCCCCACACGTCGATTGCGAATAAAGGCTCCGGCGCCGAGATCACCATTGACCTGCCCAATCAAACGATTTCGAGCGGTGGAGTCGAATTTCGATTCGAGATTTTGGCTGCCACCAAGGATCAGATCATCAAAGGTTTGGATTTGGTGGGAACCACGTTACAATATGAGGACGCGATCACCGAATTCGAGCGCAAACACCAAGCCTACGTCCCTTCCAGAACGTCCTAAGTTGAGATCATCCATGAAAACCACGACCGCTATGTTTTTTGCCACCCTCCTCCTATTAGGCTGCGGTGGCACCTCGAATCCAGTGAACGCCCAAAGCACGGGCAGCGGAGGCAATACCGGTGGAACCTCATCAACAGGAGGAACGACAACTGGCGGGAGCACCGGTAGCACGGACCAAGACACCAACACCCACCGCAATATTAAGGAGCGGGTTTACCAACTAGATGAGCTCGAAGTCGTTGAGATCAAGATCGGAGCAAACAAATTCAAAGCCTGGGTGATGGATACGGCCGCTAAACGAGAAGAAGGCATGATGTTCGTTGAAAATGCAGACTTCAAGGATGAGGAGTGCATGATTTTCGTATTCAAGCAGGCCCAAGAACTAAGCTTCTGGATGCACAACACCTTGGTGGATCTCGATATCGCTTACGTAGGTGCGGATAAGAAGATCGTTCGAGCCGTGACCATGAAGGCATTGGACGAAACAGGGGTTCCCAGCTACGGCAAGTCCCAATATGCGATCGAATTCCGTGGCGGACTTTTCAAAAAGTTGGGCATTGCCAAGGGAATGGCAGTCACTATTCCCAATACCGTAAAGGCGAAAGACTAGCCAACCTACATGAGGTTTGGCGTCATTGCCAGGCTGTTTTTTGGTAATTTACTTTAGGTTCAAATGAACCTGGTGTTTTTTCCTGTGGATATACCGATGATTCCATTGGCGGACCTCCGCTATTGGAAATCATCGAATGCAGATTGAGGACACACTCGCCATAAATCTGAAAAGCGTCGCACCAAAAGAGGCTGCGACGCTAAAGAGCAATGGCCAAGATTTTGAAAAGGAGCTTAAACAGAAGCTCGCACCGCCAGGGGATCCACCGGCGGATCCGCCTGCTGAGGCGGCTTCGACCGAACAGGCTCAGGAAGCAAGTTTTGATCAGCCGAATGCTGACGACACCAAGCCGGACCGAGAGCCAAACCCAGAAATCGCGATCGCTTTTGTTCAACTTCCCATTCTTGCCACGACCCCGGCAAGCGATCCTGTGGCCGCGGTGCAGGCATCTGATAGCCTGACGATGCAGCCGGTCGCGGCTGAACAATCCCAACTTCTCCCCGTAGCCGGTCAGCCATTGTTGCTGGATTCGGGTAGAGAAGACAGCCCGGTGACTACCTCTGCTGAACAGATTGCCCAGCCACCCGCAGGAGATAAGCTCACTGTTCGGGCCGAAACTCCTGTTCAGATCGATTCGAGTGGAGTCGAACGCTCAACTGGTCAGAAACTCGACCAAACCGTGGTTGAAGCCGTAAAGATTCAAAGCGTGGTGGTGAAGAGCCAAGCAGAGGCAAGTGTCCCGGAGAAAGTCCTTACCACGGCTGCCAGTACGAACAGCGTTCCGAATACCACCCCCGAGACCGGTTCCACCCGCTTGAGCCGCAATCGCACGGCCGACAAGGTCACTGCTCAAACTCCCGAGAGTGATGAAACACAGCTCGCATCTCAACCTGGGGACGCCCAACCGGTTCCGGTGGCAATTGCATCTGAACAAGCGGGCGCTGACTTAAGCGAAGGTGAGTCCGAGGACACCGAGCCAGACTTGGCAGTGGATGTGAAAAAGCAACCCATTTCTGCTGGGACCACCAGTTTCGAATCCAAAGTTCCGGCAGAGCGCACGACCCCACAGAACCTGAAGACCGATATCGCCATCGCAAAACCGCTTGAGCAAGTTACGGAGAAACTGGACGCTCTCCTAACCCAGCATCGGACAGGATCTGTGAGAATCGTCCTGCAGCCGGCGGAACTGGGCCAGGTTACGGTGACCGTTAAGTCCGTTGGACCCCGATTTGAGGCGGAGATATCAGTCGCGAACGACCAAGTCAAATCCAATTTGGAAGCCTCCCGCGGCCAGTTCATTCAGCATGTTCAAAGCAAAGGATTCACGGTGGGTTCGATCGAGATCAGCCAGCAAACCTCCGGATTCCAACAACAGCAACCGGGTCAACACCAGTCGCAGGAGACCCTCACTCAAACGGACTTTGCGCGCCAAAACCTCACTCGGAGCGACTCTGCCACTCAAGCAACTCTCTCCGTTACCCGACCAGCCGCATCTGTGGAGGACGGCATCGATTTGATCATCTAAGCAGGAGAAATTATGGCAACACAAGCCGTGAACACCCTCGATACGGGAGCGTACTTCGGAAACACAGCCGTGAAGAAGAAGAGCTCATCGTTGGACATGCAGGATTTCCTGCAGCTCATCGTCACACAGCTGACAAACCAGAATCCTCTGGAGCCGGTCAGCGACTCCGAATACTATGCCCAGCTGGCGCAAATGGGAACCGTGCAGGGCATCGATGAACTCAAGACTTCGATGCAGAACACCGAATCGAACTCGTTGATGGGCAAGCAAATTACGGCACTCCGAAACACTTCGGATGGAGGCGTGGGAACCGATCTCACTGTTTCCGGTGTCGTCGTGGGCTCGATCGTCAAGGATGGAACGCGGTATCTCAAAGTCCAAGATTCCAAGGGCGGAATAGCCGAAGTCGAGCTTGCCAACGTCCAGACAGTTTCGGATGTCGACAAGACGGACCCGACTGTCACCGCGGTTCAACTCGCGGGAGCGAGCGGACTGATCGGAAAGACTATCCAGGCGCCTCACCCGTCCCTTAAGAACAGCGACGGGACCGCAGAGGCATTATCTGGAACGGTCAAGAAGGTTTCCTACGACAAGGGACAGATCTACTTGACGGTGACTGACAGGCTCGGAAACGACGTCAAAGTCAATCTATTCTCCGTCGAGAGCTTTAACTAACCCATGAGCGACAACATCTCCAACCCAGCAATCCAGAACTTGGTGACCGGCAGGATTCAACCGGGCCAGATCGGCCCCGCGACACCTGCGAACAAGCCAAGCTCGCCGGATGACTTTTCCAAAATCCTTGAAGACCGACTTAAGGTGAGCGGACACGCCGCGACGAGGCTCAGCAGCCGAAACATCGAGTTGTCTTCCCAGGATTGGGATCGAGTCGTGCAGGGAGTCGAGCGTGCGGCCAGCAAAGGAGCCAAAGAAAGCTTGGTTCTGATGGATGATGTCGCCCTTGTTGTCAGCGTCAAGAACCGGACCGTGATCACCGCGGTGGACAAGGCCGGAATGAAGGAGAACGTGTTTACCAACATCGATAGCGCGGTGGTGGTGTAACAACCCAGAGATCGTCATATCGAGCGAACGAGAAGTAAGGCTGGATCGAGAGAATTCTCTCGAAGGTCTCACAAGGCTCCAGAAGCGGGCCTTGACAGAAGTCTCGTCGCTCCACGACCCCAACATTTAGGAGCAACGACATGTTACAAGCAATGCTTGCAGGTGTGGCCAGTATCAAAGCGCAGCAGACGCGCATGAACGTTATCGGCAACAACCTCGCCAACGTCAACACAACCGCATACAAAGGAACACGCGTGACCTTTCAGGACATGCTCTCCCAAACGATCCGAGGAGCAGGGCGTTCGACCGATAGCATCGGCGGCACGAATCCGCTGCAGTACGGTCTCGGCGTTTTGATTGGAAGCACGGATACGTTCAGTGAACAAGGATCATTGAACGCCACCAACCGACCAAGCGACTTGGCGATCCAAGGAAACGGCTTTTTCCTCACCTCAAATGGGCTTCGAACGGCCTACACGCGAGACGGATCGTTCGATCTGGACGCAAACGGCGACCTGGTGCACCGGGCGACCGGAGAGCGCGTGTTGGGTTGGGACTTCGTGAAGCAAGGCGCAGCGACAACTTCCACTCCGATTGCAGAAACGAGCTCCCTCAATATTCCACTTGGTCGGATGAACGCTGTTCAAGCCACATCCAATGTGGATATGAGCGGAAATCTCTCGGGTGACGCAACCGTTGGATCCACCCGAGCCGCACCGGATTGGACCACTTCTGCACGTGTGTACGATAGCCAGGGCGGCCCGCATGACGTTACGATCCAGTTCTTTAACCGACAGGATCCTCCGTTCACTCCTCCGGTCGCTGGCGCGGTTTCTCGATGGGATTGGCGAGTTTTGGATGACGCTGGAGTTGAAATCGCGCAAAGCGATGGTGGCTCACCCGAGGGTCCGCAATTGTATTTTGATGCCAACGGACAGCCGATCGACACCGGTGGAACCACAAGTGTGACAATCGCGGGAGGCTCACCTCTGCAGTTCAACATCGGCATGGACTTCTCCAAAATCACTCAGCTCAAGACCTCGCAGAATGGTAACGCGGTCTCGCAGGTGACGGTTGAAGCACAAGACGGCTTCCCTCCAGGATCGCTTCAAAGCTTTTCGATCAACCAAGACGGCATTATTACCGGCCTCTTTACGAACGGATTGACCCGCGACTTGGGCCAGATCGCCATGGCAATCTTCCCGAATCCGGGTGGTATGGAACGAACCGGAAACAACCTGTGGCGCAACTCAGACAACTCGGGAATTCCCGTTGTGGGTCAACCCAGGACCGGTGGCCGAGGCGTCATCAACTCAGGATTCCTTGAGCAGTCCAACGTTGACATCGGTAGCGAATTTACCGATCTTATCATCACGCAGCGCGGATTCCAGGCGAACACCAAAGTGGTGACGACCGTGGACGAGATGCTCCAAGACTTGATCTCGATGAAGCGGTAATTCACGTTCACTAGCCGCGAAGGAGCGCGCTCCTACGCACTCTTCGCGGCTCTCAGTCTGAAAGCATTTTGGGGAGTTTTCAATGACAATCTATCGAACTTGCGTTGCAATTGCGGGTGGTGCGCTCGCGTGTTTTGGAGTCGCTGCAGGCTGGAAAGGCAGTTTGGTCGGCCTAGGAGATTTGCCGGGTGGAGGGTTTCTCAGCGAAGCTCTGGCAGTCTCGGCCGACGGCGCGGTTGTGGTTGGTTTTGGTACATCCGGGAACGGGTCATCCGGATTTCGCTGGACCACCACAACCGGGCTGAAGGACCTTGGCTCTCTCGGCGGAACACCTTACAACTCCATCGCAACCGCCGTATCAGCGGATGGCTCAAAGGTAGTTGGCTACAGCAAGGCTTCGCTAGGCACTAGTGCGTTCCTACACTCCGGAACTACGATGGTTTCGCTGGGCGATTTGGACGGAGGCACCTACTTTAGCCAGGCGTTTGCAATTTCCGGTGACGGTTCGACGGTCGTCGGGTCGTCATCCTCTGCCAGCGGGACGCAGGCATTTCGGCACGTCAACTCATCAATCATGGGTTTGGGAGATCTGCCCGGCGGGCAGTTCTACAGCATCGCCACAGGTGTCAGTAATGATGGCACGGTCATCGGGGGTTATAGCCGTACTGGACAAGGGACAGAGGGTTTCAAGTGGACGCAGGCGGGAGGTTTGGAGTCCATCGGCAGTTTGGACAGTGCCAATCGCGAGTGCTACGTCAACACCGTCTCGGGCGATGGTTTGGTCTTTGCGGGAAGCAGCCGAAAGGATGGTCATCTGGAGGCCTTCAGATATACCGACGGCGTGATGGTCGCCCTGGGTGATTTGCCGGGTGGGTTGACTCAAAGCTCAGCTAACGCCGTTTCCAACCATGGATCAGTCATCGTTGGCAGCGGGCGAACAGATGCTGGAGCTGAGGCTTTCTATTGGACGAGTGAGTTTGGAATGGAACGACTGGCGGACGTGTTGAAATCGTCGGGAGCAGACCTTTCAGGTTGGTCGCTTCGGGATGCTCTCGGGGTTTCCGCAGATGGCCGAGTCGTAGTGGGCTGGGGCCAGAGCCTGGCGGGCACTCAGGAAGCGTTCAGAGCTGTCGTGGTGGATCACGTGGCCAGCGGTTCAGCGAGCATTGGCGGTACCCAGGCCTCACTGGAAGAAGAACCTGTTATGTTCACTGTGTACAAGGCGAATACGACGACTGTGCTTCAGACGGCTACCGTAAAAATGCGCGCTACAAACGCGTACCGATTTCGGCTCATGACGGATCAGGCTTTCGATCTCAAAGTTAAAGTCAGCGGATGCTTGACGGTTACCAAAACGAACTTGGTCGGCTCAAACCAATTGGTGGAGGTGCCTTCGATCGTCGCTGTACCAGGGGATGCGGACGGCGATGACTCGGTGACGGTGTTTGACTATCTGGCGCTGTCTCAAGCGTTCGACACCAGTGTCGGGGACGCTGGATTTCAGTCCAGCTGCGATTTTGACCGCGATGGCAGTATCACCGTTTTCGACTACACCCTCTTGAGCGATAACTTCGACCGAACAGCTGAGTAGAGTCGAGCCACAAGACAAGCGGGCCATGGATCGGATGGATCCATGGCCCGTAAGTGTGTGATTAGCCGAGTCTAGATTGAGTCGACTGCTGCGGAGAGCTTCGCGATCGTCTGCTTAGCATTGCCGAAGACCATGATGGTGTTCGGTTCGAAGAACAGCTCGTTTTCGATACCGGCAAATCCTGGGTTCATGGAGCGCTTGCTGACGATGACGGTTTTTGCCTTGTCCACGTCCAAGATGGGCATTCCGTAGATCGGACTAGCCTTGTCGTATCGAGCAGCCGGGTTCACAACGTCGTTGGCTCCGATTACGAGCGCGACATCGGTCTCGGGGAACATCGGGTTGATTTCCTCGAGGTCATAGAGCTGATCGTAGTCGACGTCGGCTTCGGCCAGAAGCACGTTCATGTGTCCCGGCATGCGTCCTGCAACCGGGTGAATGGCATACTTCACGTCGATTCCCTTCTCCATCAGCTTGGCTGCAAGTTCTTTGACGACGTGCTGAGCTTGGGCCACAGCCATTCCGTAGCCGGGGACGATCACGACGTTGTTGGCGCTCGCGAAAATGATCGCCGCGTCTTCCACGCTGTAGCTGCGAACGGTCCCTTGCGGCCCGCCCGAGGAGCTTGCCGTGGTATCGACCGCGCCAAATGCACCGAAAATCACGTTGCTGAGCGGTCGGTTCATCGCCTTACACATTTCCAGGGTAAGGATAAGTCCGCTTGCGCCCACCAGGCCGCCACCGATCAGCAAGGCTGTGTTGCCTAGAACAAAGCCAGCCAGACCTGCCGCGCATCCCGTAAAGGAGTTGAGCAGCGAGATGACAACGGGCATATCGGCTCCGCCAATTGGAAGTACCAGAGTTACACCCAAAATCAACGAGAGTCCCAGCAGCGCATAGAACATGGGCGGCTGCGCAGTCGCATTTGCCAGCAGAAGGGCGATGACGACGATCGTGCCAATAAACAGGCCCAAGTTGATGATCTTTTGGCCCGGCCACGTGATGGGCCGCCCCGTCATGAGCTCTTGAAGCTTCGCAAAGGCGATCATGCTTCCTGCGAAGCTGATACAGCCGATCACAAGGCTCAATACGGTGGTGGTGAGACGCACGCCAAGAGGCATCGTCTCATTGGTCATCGTGCCGAAGAGGTGCGGATATTCGACCAACGCGACCAAGGCAACTGCACCGCCACCCAAGCCGTTAAACAAGGCGACCATTTGCGGCATTGCCGTCATTTGGACCTTGCGGGCCGACCAAGCGCCTCCGATAGAGCCGAGGACAAATGCAAGGCCCAACAAGAGGACGTTGATCGATTTGAACTCACCAGCTTCGTTTTGGAGAATGCTGTGATTGCCTTCGGGGAGGAAGAAAGTTGCGATGAGAGCCAATCCCATCCCGACTGCGGCCAGGATGTTCCCTTTCCGAGCAGTCTTGGGGCCGTTCATGAGCTTGAGAGCCAACATGAACGTGACGGCGGTTACAAGATAGGCGATGTTGATAAGGTCGGAAGTCACTTGCTGGCCTCCTTCTTGGGTTTGCGTGTAAACATCTCGAGCATTCGATCAGTAACCACAAATCCGCCGACGACGTTGAGAACGCCGAACAGAGCAGCGAGGAACCCAAGCACCAGCATCAGCGTGGAGTCCGCACGCAGCAGGACGATGACGCCGCCAACCAGGATAACGCCGTGAATTGCGTTAGTGGCCGACATCAGCGGAGTGTGAAGGGTTTGGGGGACCTTGGCGATAACTTCCAGACCCACAAACACCGCGAGAATAAAGATGGTGACAACAGCGATGAGGCTCATGCCTTCCCTCCTCGCTCGATTGCGAGCCGAGTTGTTTCGTGGACGATTTTGCCCTCGTGGGTCACCAGCGTGCCCTTGATAATTTCATCTTCCATGTCGATGTTGAGTGCCGCATCTTTAAGGAATGTCCCCAGGAACGACGTGATGTTCTTGCTGTACATGCGGCTCGCATCCTCGGACATGCTTGCGACCAGATCTGTCCGGCCGATGAGCGTAACTCCGTGCTTGACGACGATCTTTCCAGGCTCCACGCCTTCGCAGTTGCCGCCCGCAGGTGCCGCAAGGTCCACGATCACCGAACCGGGCTTCATGTTCTGCAGCATCTTATCGGTGATGAGGACTGGCGCCTGTTTGCCAGGAATGAGAGCCGTGGTGATCACGACATCGATATTGGGCAAGCGGCTTCCAATGAGTTCGAGCTCCTTGGTGTGCGTGTCCTGGCTGACTTCTTTGGCATATCCACCTGAGTCTTCCGCCTCGTCCGAAACGATGGAAAGCCCAACAAATTTCGCGCCGAGCGATTCAATCTGCTCCTTGACAGCCGGGCGAACGTCGAACGCTTCCACGAGCGCGCCCAGACGACGGCTTGTGGCGATGCTTTGGAGCCCGGCCACGCCCGCGCCGATGACAAAAACTTTGGCTGGTGGCAAGGTGCCGGCCGCAGTCATCAGCATCGGGAAGAACTTGGGCAGGTGTTCCGCCGCGAGCAAAACAGCTTTATATCCCGCAATCGTACTCATCGAACTGAGAGCATCCATGCTTTGGGCGCGGCTGATTCGCGGAATCATGTCCATGGCGAACGACGTCACGCCTTGCTCCTTGAGCTGGGTGACAGTGCTCGGGTTGGTCAGTGGGTAAAGGAACGAAATGAGAGAGACCCCTTTTCGCATTTGGCTGATCTCATCGGGAGTCGGTACACCGACTTTGACGATCAGATCGGACTTGGCGAAAACCTCTTGGGGATCTGCGCTGATTTCAGCTCCGACTTCGGAAAAAGACTGGTCGGAGAAATATGCCCCCTCTCCGGCTCCAGCTTGAACGACGATCTCAACGCCTTTGGCTTTGAGTTCCTTGACACCGTCAGGCGTCAATGCGGTCCTGCGCTCCTCGAGTCCCGCTTCTTTCGCTACGGCTATTCTCATAAGATCTTGATGCCTCGGACGACAGCGGCCGAGGACGGGGTTGCAACCTCCACGGGGTTCCAATTCGCCATTGCCCATGGCCTTCCCTTCCAGTTGTCAGGAAAAGCGATAGTTGATATCGTGAGTTGGCGCAAGGGATCGAATGGTTGCTGAATAGTTATGAACTATGGGTCGGCAGTCCATGCGGGTAGGGCCATTCTAGGCTGATACCGCCTGCAATTAACTACGGTAAAGCAAAACGCTGCACGTATCCCTGCTTACTGTACTACAAACCACCGATCCCCACCCTTTCGGTAATGGGGACCGTATGGCATCGAGAGAGAGGAGGTTCAACAAAATCGACCTGACTCTCAGTGGGATGGTTTTGGGGTGCTGTTAGTTACGCTGCGCGGTCATTCTTGGAGAAGCTGGCGCAACTTCCACTGACGCGCTCGGTGGAGCAAGGAGGTAAATATTTTCGCCCAATTCTTCCCAGGTTCCTTCTTCTGCGTAGTTGACGCCGGACATAAAGTCTTTGATCTTCTCGCGAAGTGTAGGTTCTGCTGCGCAAAGATTCAGAATTTGCTGCTCGCCTCGCTTCAAGCCATCGGCTGCAGCCACAGCATCTTGAAATGTGAAAATTTGTCGGCGTACCGTAATGGAATATCGGTTGGCATTGTGCACGGTGTAAACCGGCTTTGCGGAGACAGGTCGCTCGTCGTAAATATCTTCGACCGGTTCATCCTTGATGAACTTCTCGCGCAGTTTCGTAAAAAACCCAGACCGTTCCTGGAGATCAAGCTCTTCCATGATTCGAAATAATCCTCCGTCCTTGGACTCTCTATTTAGTTGCGTTCGCCAAAAAGCGCTGTGCCGACTCGAACGTGGGTCGCTCCCTCTTGGATCGCCACTTCGTAGTCCGAACTCATTCCCATGCTCAACGAATCCAGTTGAGGATAGCTCTTCCTAAGCTCGGCAAGTTTGCGAAAAGTCGCCCTTGCCTCCTCAGCCGATCCGACGAGCTGACCAATGGTCATTAGCCCTCTAAGTCGAACGTGATTGCAGTTTAGGACAGTTGTAATAAAGTTGTCAAGGGCCTCAGGCAAAATTCCCGCCTTTTGCGGGTCTTTGTCCACATTGACTTCAATAAAGACGTCGGGGTGAGCCGTTTGCTTGGAGATTTCAACCAGTTGATTCAAAGACGTAATCGTATGAATTGTTCCAAAATCTTGCGCAATTCTTTTGGCTTTGTTGGATTGAAGTGCGCCAATATAGTGCCAGTGAATGTCTTTTGGGAGTAAAACGACTTTTTTTACAAATTCCTGATATCTGCTTTCACCGAAGTGGCGATGACCCAAGTCGTAAAGGCCCTGAATACTCTCGACACCTACCGTTTTGCTCACGGCGATAAGAGTTATGTCCTGTTGTGAACGCCCTGAGATCAGCGCTGATCTGGCAACGCGTGCTTTTATCTCATCATAGCGATCTGAGAGAGTCATTGTCATGCTTGGGAAATACTCTTAGCCATCACTACGCTCAGATAGTTGGTACCTGGACGGTAATCGACATGTCCGACGACTTCGAACCCGAGTTTTCGATAGTAGGATATGAGACCTGTCGATTCTTCCGCCGTATCGAGGGCCATAACCTTGTACCCCTGCTCTCGAGCAATCCTCTCCAAGTTCCTTACGACGTATTTTCCGATCTCGCGACCCTTCAGCTTTGGCTCGATGCAAAACTGGGTTAGGCCCGCGGTCGGTTGGGTGAGCTGATAGTCGCCGTAGGGGTTGTCCGGCGCCCGATCCAGCGTCGCGCATCCGATGACCGTGCCATCCTGCAACCGAACGATGTAGGAATCGCCGCCCATCAGTCGTCGCTCGGTGGTCTCAACACTCTGGTGAGTGGCGTTGTATCGAAGTCCCGCATCCTTTGACCGCTTGTAGGCCCGATGCAAAAGTTTGGTCAGTTCGCACAGGTCGACCGAATTGGGTGCCCATTGTTCGAGTTTCCAGAGGGGCGTTCGGTCTCCCAACGCATTAAGGTCTCTCCAGCAAAAACGCTCCGTCGAGTAATCCACTCCGGAGATCGGATAACTCCCGGATCGCACCCATATCGCTCCCAGCTTTTCGTAGAAGGCCCGCCCACGAGTGTTCGCCGTCATCACGCTCACCCAAAGAGGCTCATCCGAGCGCGCAGCCAACGCGCGAGCAATGACGCCCACCAGCATTCTGCCCACGCCGAGAGCCTGAAACTCTCCCCTCACGTAAAGGGAACCCAGCGTTTGCTCGGTGCCTTCCATAAGAACCGATGCCATTCCGACGATCGCATCTCCTTCGCAAGCAACCCAATATTCGCGCCCCTCGCCAATCCGGCGGGCGATATTCTCTGCCCACTTGGCAGTATCCAAGTTATCCAGGACCTCTGCGGGCAAAATCCCCTGATAGCCCGCTCGCCAACCTGAAGCGATGCAGTCCGCGATCTGCTGCGCCTCGCCCTCACTTCCTTGGCGGAACTCCATGAGAAAATGCTACCTGGGGTAAGAACGATTCTATGGGAATTGCCCACGATCATCTGGAAAGCGCCGATCCCAAGTTGGGTGAGCTCATTCGAAATCTGGGCCATCTGGAGTTTACGAAGGGCACAGTCAACTTCGACTGCTTTGCGACGAGCATCATCTTTCAGCAGTTGAGCGTAAAAGCAGCCCAGAGCATCGCGCGAAAGACAAAGGCTGGCCTGGGGATCGAAGCCGAAGCAGCATTCACGCCAGAATTGTTCCTAGGTCACTCGATTGATTCGCTCAGGCCCTATGGGCTCAGTCGGCAGAAGGCGACCTACCTTCTCGACCTGGCGGAGCGAACCACGAAAAACGAAATTCACTTTCATAAATTCGAATCGATGAGCGACGAAGCCATCATCGCTGAGCTGACCCAGGTGAAAGGTATCGGCGCGTGGACCGTGCAGATGGTGCTGATGTTCGACATGGCCCGACCTGATGTGTTTGCACCGCATGACTTGGGACTCCAGGCGGCCATCCAAAAGCTGGATGGATTGGAGACTCGGCTCAAACCGAAACAGATGCTAGAGCGAGCAGAAATTTGGCGACCCTATCGCAGTTACGCCTGTCTCTACCTCTGGAAGAGTCTTGAGAAGACACCCGCCCTATGACCAGATCTCAGTTCGCCGGTTGGCCCAAGGCCACGCCCCACGATGGGACCCCGAACCGCCGTGCGGTTCGCCCATCGCTCTGCCCCAACCGGCTCACTGAATGCTCATGATTCAGCACGGCGACCTGTGTGTGGTGACGGCTCCCGGGACCGAAATCGAGCGATTCTCCGTGAAGACCAAGCGCCCAGTGGTGGTGGCCTATATTGTCGAGGATACAGCTTACGTGTATCCGCTTACGGCCCGCAAGCCGACTGGCAAGGGTCCCCAGATGCAGGCAGGCCCAGGAAGTTGGGTAGTGCTGGACCAGGGTCTCTTCGCCGTGAAACTTGCTGAGCTGAATTCCACCGGCGAGCAATTGGCCGCGTTTCCGAAACTTCGACAACATATTGACCGAGATCTCCGGCAACGAGAGTCCCGCGCCAGAACAGCCGAGAATGACCAATTGACCCATCGAGGTCTTTCGGAATTGGCGAAGCTGAAGAAGCCAGAGGAACCGAAATCGACTCGGCCAAAGCCGGTACCAGCAAAGAAATCGAACGAGGAGATCTGGCAGGAATATCTAGACCACGACCTCGAAGCCGAGTTCAAAAATCCCGGCTTCGATGGTCGTTCGAAGAAGTCTCGTTAGGCGCCCGCTTTGTCAAAGTTCTGACTTAGAATCACGTAGTCGAAGATACCGATGTATCCATCTCCGTCTAGGTCTGCTCCAAGCCGATAGGATTCTGCGCCTCTGGTCGAATCGAAGGCATCGGACAGTGCTGAATAGTCGAAAATCGTCACAGCGTTGTCCTCGTCCACATCCCCGTTAAGGAATGTTGGCGCGACCGTGGCGGGTGTCGAACTGGAGAGGGTAGCGGAAACCACTGACGAAAGCCAATGGCCAACTTTTAACCGAACTTTTGTCGCCCCGGTAATTGGAGTCCATAGTTGGAAATTGCCTTGGGCGTCGATCGGGACGGTGATTTTGTCCTTCAAAACTGTCATCGAGGTATTCCACACCTCCGCGGTAACTTCGAACTCATACGCCATTACCTCTGCGCCCAAGAAATCTTGGAGGTCCAGGTGGCCCTGAACTTTGGAATGGGCCGCACTCGGTTTGAGCATTACCCAGTTCGACTGCCAGTTATCCGTGCCATCCGGATGGGCCGTGGCCACAATGGTTCCATCGTCCGCAACGCCCTTCACCTGATCCAAAATCCAACTGGTGCTGTGATAGTCGTTCAGGTCATAGGACTTCCAAGTGCCCGAAACCGAACGCTCCCACATGGTTGGAAAATATTCAAGGGTGGCGTAGTTGTACGAATATCCAACCACCCATCCTCTGCCATTCATCCCCGTGACAACGGCTCGATCGAGCGTATTGATCGGATGGAGAAAAGTGTAGGTTGAGCCTCCTCCGGTTGGTTCCGTCGCTACCGGTTGAATATACACGCCTTCATAGGCGAGACCGATGACGGTACCGTCGGGCCCGAGAAGCGCTTCATCCCACGCGCTCACGCCGTCAAACTCGGTATGCGTGCCGTCGGTGTTGACTCGATACGTCCGATAGTAGTACTCGGGAACAGAGCCCTGCTCAGTGACCAGAAATTCACCCCGATTATTCACCCCACTTACCCTAGCTTGGTCAGCATTGGGGGTCATATCCTTGATCTGACCCGAATATCCATCCCTTACAAACCCGTGCACCTGCGCGAAGACTTGGGGATTATTCGTGTACCCGGGCATGATGGACCGTCCGACCATCGTCCCCCTATCGTTTGCGTCATCGGGCAAAATCCACGAGCTGGAGCCCCAGTGATAGTCATCCCCGCTCCAGTAGGACCAGTAAAAAACGCCAAATGGCTGAACCGTCGCATCGGTGCCGTTCCCATAGACCCGAGCCTGCTCATAGCCTGACCAAGTGTCGTAGATCTCGCCCGTGTAAACACCCAGGGGACTGCGAGTGGTGGGCCAGAAACTGAAAACACCGGCTGGATTGGTAAATGTGAACCAATGAAAATTCGGCAAAGCAGCGCGCTGAGCCTGTGTCCAGGCAGTGATATCCGTAACGTTGAATTCGCCTAAGGCGAAACAAGCACTAGAGACAAGAGTGGCAAGCACAAGACAAACGAGTTTTTTCAACAACAACCTCCGAGACAAACGGCATCAGCAACAAAATTGATGCCGATGCCGCATTATACAAACGCTTTTGCGATTCCGCAATAGTACGGGGAGCGTTTATTTCTCGAAAAGCTGCCACTCGTGAATTCCAGCAGCAAAGTTGTCTAGCATAACGATACGTATTCGAAAAGTATTCGATTCTATCGGAGCAAACGTGACCTCGTTCCACTCGTTCGGGCTGATGGCGAACGTCTGGCCAGGTGACAACTGAACCGGTTTCCAGCCGTCGCTGGTTCGAGCCTCCAGCAACCAGGATTTCGGGAATCGGCATTCTCCATAGCCAGTGTCATCGAACCAGTAGACCCGCGCTCGACTCACCTTGGTCGGTTTCTGAAACTCGTAAGCCACCCATTCCGACCCGCCTTTGTGCGGCCACCAATGGGTTTGGTGAGGCGACGTGATGTTGGACTTGACCGGAACAAATCCATCGTTGATTCCTTTCGGGTCGCAGTTTCCGCTAACAAAGCTCATGGAGACCTTGGCGTTGAGTTCCAGTCCTTGCCTGGGGGATGGTTGCGGCGAAGTCGGCATCCAAACGCGCATCGGACCCGGCTTGCGATTAGCCCACATGCAGTAGGGGATCGCTTTGAAACTTGTTTCGGTTGGGGCAGACACGGGCTGATAGAGTTGGCTTCCCCACTGCAACTTGGTCCCAATGAGTGCTGTACCAGAGACGCTCACGGCTCCGGTCATCAAATCGCCTTCCCATTGGATGGTGAACTTGCTCCAATCGGGGATGGACATTTGAGCAACGTCACCCTGCTGATCGCACGCCTCGAGGCAATACACCAAAGGTCCACGAACGAGAGCCTGCATTCCGCGGGTGGCTTCAACTTCGGGCGCAGAGACCACTCGCTCCACCGGCATCTTCATCTCGAAACTGATCCGATCTCCCTTCTTCCAGGTGCGAGTGATCTCCCAATAGCCCGTTTCAATGTTGAAACGCGCCTCTGTGGGTTTGTTTGCCCATTGCCAAGTCTTGCACCAATCCGGCTGCCTCAAGTGCAGAGTCCACTTCCCCGGTTTGTCCGGGTTGATCTCCAACTGCACTCCACCCGACCACGGGTAATCCGTAGTCACTTTCAGGTCAACATTCACTGCTCCGACCTTAAGTTGAGCAGCGCCAGCCATATATAGATTCACCCAGACTCCGGTTTTGTCTTCCAGATAGGCATATCCCCCTGCGGATGCCACCAACCGGGCGAAGTTTGGCGGACAGCACGCACAGCCGAACCATGGGGTTCGACGGTGATTGCCGTCATCAGCCAGCGGGTTGGTATAGAAAAATCCCTCGCCATTGAGTTCGCCACCGGAGAGCACGCCGTTGTACATGGCGCGCTCCATCACATCGGCATACTTGGCGTTGCCATGGAGCTGGAGCAACCGGAAGTTCCACAGGACGTTGGCAATCGAGGCGCAGGTTTCCTGATATGCCGAATCTGTCGGGAGATCGTAGTCGTTAGTGAATCCCTCGTTTGATCCAGATGGCCCCAGACCGCCTGTGATGAACATCCGCTTTTCCGTGGTGTTTTCCCACACACGATCCAACATGGAAATCCACTTGGGATCGCGAGAGCGGATGGCGTAATCCGTCGCGCCAGCAAGAAGATATCCAGCTCGGACTGCATGCCCTGCAATCTGAGTCCGATCGACGAGCGGCATGTCATCGAGCCAATAGGTGCCGTCGTATTGGTCAAGCGGGGTTTGGTGCTCCGTGGCGAAGAATTTCGAGCCTCGGTTTTTTAAAAAGAACTCAGAAAGCTTGGCGTATTTGTCGTTCTTGGTCTCATCGGCGAGCTTGTAGAGAGCCAATTCGAGTTCGGGATGGCCCGGGTAGCCCATCGCTTTTCCTGGTCCGAAGTGCGCATCGATATGGTCGGCAAGTTTGGTGGCCACGTTCAGCAGCGTGCTTTTTCCCGTCGCCTGATGATGTGCAACCGCCGCTTCGATGAGGTGGCCCGCGCAGTAGAGTTCATGCAGATCGCGCAGGTTGGTCCACCGCTTCTCCGGCGCGTTGATCTGAAAATAGGTGTCCAGATATCCATCGGACATCTGCGCTTTGCGGATACGCTCGATCAACTCATCGCAAAGCTTCTCGATTTCTGGATCTCGGTTAACCGCGAGGACATAACTTGCTGCCTCAAGCACTTTGTAAGGATCCGAGTCATTGAAGACCAGACCTCGAAAACCTGTGCGCGCACCCTTTGCGGCGAGTTCGAAATTGGAGTTGTATCCCTCTTCTTCCAACTTGGCGAAGGCATGCTTGATCGTCACTCGGGCGTTGGTGACCTGACGTGGCGTCCAGAACCTATCTTGGACTTTCACGCGGGTGAAGGGCACGGGCGAAGCTGCCTGAGCAACCGTTCCGCACAGCACGGCCCAAAGGAGGGTTAGATGAAAGCGTTTCCACATTGGATTCCTTCGACTCTACTCCAAATTGCAGCCTCCGGTCCCCGGTTGAACCGAGCTGGGTTCAGCCCCCGGGGCGGGACTGTGGGTCGAGGCAGAGCCTCCGGGTCCCACAGTCGGGCGTGGCTCCGGGCCGGGGCGCGCCAGAGCAGAATCGATACAAAATCGTATCCGGCTAAGAGACCGATTGTAACGGTAGACTCCTTGTGTAGGAGACATCATGAGTTCGATCAAGATCATTGGCGATCCACTGCCAAATTTGCCCTGGGAAGACAAACCCGCCAACCACCCACATCCCATTTGGCGATTCACCAAGAACCCCATCATTCCTCGCGACCCGCACCCCCACATCAACAGTGTGTTCAACAGCGCTGCAGTGCCGTTCCAAGGAAAGTTCGCGGGCGTGTTTCGATGCGACAACACCCGAAGACAAATGGTCTTGCATCGGGGACACTCCGACGATGGAATCCACTGGAATATTGATCCCAAGACGATCCAGTGGAAGCTTGAAGATCCCGAAATCGAGGCACCCACTTATGCCTACGACCCGCGAGTATGCTGGATTGAAGACCGATACTGGGTGACCTGGTGCAACGGATTTCATGGTCCAACCATCGGCATCGGCTTCACTCACGATTTCGAATCATTCACGCTGCTGGAAAATGCTTACTTGCCATTTAATCGCAACGGCGTGATGTTCCCCCGCAAAATCAACGGTCGCTATGTGATGTTCAGCCGACCGAGCGATAACGGCCACACTCCCTTCGGCGACATCTTCATCAGCCAAAGCGAGGACATGATCTACTGGGGCCGCCATCGACACGTGATGAGCCCGAAGGAGCCCTGGGAAAGCACCAAGATCGGCGCTGGACCGGTTCCCATCGAGACCAGCGAGGGCTGGCTGCTCTTCCACCATGGCGTGTTGACTTCGTGCAACGGCTACGTCTACGC
Source organism: Armatimonadota bacterium (assembly GCA_018268255.1). GTDB lineage: Bacteria > Armatimonadota > Fimbriimonadia > Fimbriimonadales > Fimbriimonadaceae > UBA2391. Next base: position 185,600 of record JAFDWX010000004.1, read on the forward strand.
CTTTGGCGCAGTGATTCTCGACTTGGATCAACCGTGGAAAATCCGCTATCGATGCAAGCCGTACCTCATCAATCCGCGCGAGCCATACGAGCTTGCCGGCGATGTCCCCAATGTTACGTTCCCTTGCGCCGCGTTGTGCGATGCACCCTCGGGGAAAATTACGATCTATTACGGATGCGCCGACACGGTAACGGGCCTCTGCTTCACTCAAGTGGAAGAGCTTTTCGAATTCATTAAGAAGAACTCAGATTAAGTGAGCAACGACTAGGTCCTAAGGATTTCCTTAGGACCTTTTTTGGGGCCTGTTAGTGCAGGCTGCATGTTGGGGGCAATGTGTCGCGGAGATAAGGTCGGTTCATCGGTTTCTTGTTCTTCTTCCTAACAAGTTTGGTGGGCACGGTTTTTTTTCATTTGCTAAACGGGGGGGGGTCCCCTAGCCTCGTCCGTCGGCAAAAACCTTCACGGCCAACTCCTCAAGATCAGACCGCCTCAGCACAAAGGCCCACTCCTCCAATGGAGGAGAATCCGCCCTTCCTGCTTTCTGCGACCTCGCGTAGTCGGCACTCTGGATCGCAACAATTCCCCTCCTTTGGAGGGGTGCCCGGAGGGCAGGGTGGTTGGAAAACACGGACTGATTGCCTCAGCCGCCGAACAGCGAAGATTGGGCTAAAGCGAACACCTTTCGCTGAGGCGATGGCAGGGCCAACTGGGCCAGTTCCTCATCCAAAAAGTACCGGAGTTCAGCGCGGTTCGCCTCAACAACAAAGACATCCAGGCTGATCTTGTGATGCGTGACCGTATGGCGGACCCGACCGAGCGGAACCGCGCCGTCTGCCCAATCGGGCAAGCTTTGGAACCTGGGAAACTCCCACATTCCTCGCCACCAAGGTCCATCTTGAATCTGGCGCAAACCCCATTTGGCCGCCCAGCGAACCACCACCACCACTTCGCTGAGCAAGACCGATTCTCGCCGCGTGGCGGGAACCGGAATTTCGGTCTGAATGCCCTCCGCGAACGCACGGCACGACTGTGAAATTGGGCAAACGCCGCATTTTGGCAACGCCGGAGTGCAAACGAGTGCTCCGAGTTCCATGAGGGCCTGATTCCACTCACCCGGCGATTCGATCAACATCACGGCCACAGCCCAATCCCAGGCAGCGCTGTGCAATGCTGCGTCTCTCAATCGAGATCCCTGCAACCGAGCAAAAACCCGCTCGACGTTGCCATCCACCAGCGGTGCGGCCTCGTGCATGGTGATCGATGCGATGGCCGCAGCTGTGTATTTCCCCACGCCGGGCACCTTGAGCCACTCTCTGGATGACTGCGGCCAGCCATTCTGCGCGACATGCTTGGCACCGGCCAGCAACAGCTTGGCGCGGCGATAGTATCCCAAGCCTTGCCACAACGAAAGTACTTCGTCCTCCGAAGCATCTGCAAGCAATTGAACATTCGGGAACCGATCTATCCAACGTTCAAAATAGGGCAACACCGTGGCAATTTGGGTTTGCTGGCACATAATCTCGCTGACCCAAACAGCGTAAGGATCAGGATGCGAACGCCACGGCAACGCACGACCATTCTCCCGGTACCACTGCACCAGAAGCTGCTTCCAATTGGCTTCCGACAATCTAGGCGACGCCCGCCTTCCCCAGACCGTACTGCAGCAGAGTCTCTGTCGGATTCTGGGATTTGATGAGCGAGCGACCCATCACCAGATAGTCCGCTCCGTCGCAAAGCGCCTGAGTAGCCGACCCGACTCGACGTTGATCTTGCGTATCCACCCCCTCCAGTCGGATTCCCGGGCACACAATCACGCACGGATGGTGAACCACAGATCGCAACGTTTTCACTTCCTGCGGCGAACACACAACCCCGTCCATTCCGCAATCCACAGCCAGTTGAGAGAGATACTTCATATGCTCTGGGATCGAGCGTTGAATACCCAGGTGGTCCGTCACCACGTGCTGATCGAGCGATGTCAGCACCGATACTCCGATCAGAAGGGGCCTTTGATCTTCTGGGTAGGTGCTTGCTTCTTCAACGGCAGCCGTCATCATGGCTGGGCCACCGGCTATGTGGAGCGTCATCATCCACACTCCGTAGCTCGCGGCTTGTTTTACTGCCAAGCCGACCGAGTTGGGAATGTCGTGAAACTTGAGATCAAGGAAAATGCGTTTTGCCCCTGCCGCATTGAGAGCGTGAATCACTTCCAACCCATGGCTTAGCGTCAACGCGTGGCCAATTTTGAACGCTCCGACGTGGTCTTTCAGGCGATGAACCGCGTCGATGGCTTCGGATTTGCTGCTGGTATCCAGTGCACAGATGACTTTTCGCTCCATTGATTCCCCCATTCGGCTCCCCTAACTTATACTGCTCCTTACGCACCACAAGTGCCAATTGCCGTATCTTTAGGCATATGTTACACCGCGAGATGCTTGTCAATGGAGTCTTTCTTGGCGGAGTCTGCGATCAGGGGACGGGCAAACAACTCATTCGGTCTCCATATGATCATTCTGTTGTGGGAACGGCGGCGGAAGGCGGATGGTCCGAGTGTGATGCCGCTTTGCACTCCGCCGCGCAAGCGTTCCCAGCCTGGAGTGCAACCCCACAGCAAACTCGGTCTGACCTTGTCAACCGGATCGCAGATGCGATCGAGGCGCGAACACCAGAGCTAGCCGAACTGATGGCGCTGGAGATCGGTAAGCCGATTTCGGTAGCTCGCGGCGAACTGGAACGCACTGCCATTACTTTTCGGCTGGCGGCGAACCTTAAGAACGAACAAGAGAATCTCGATCTGAGCTACGACAAACGAGGTCCGGGTTTTAGAGCAACGGTCCGTCGAGCTCCCATCGGGGTCGTCTTGGCAATCTCACCATTCAACTGGCCGTTCAATCTGGCGGCGCACAAGATCGGCCCGGCGCTGATGGCCGGCAACACAGTGGTTGTCAAGGGCTCAAGCCAGGCTTCCCTTTGCACTTTGACCTTGGCGCGTATCATCCACGAAGCGGGGTGCCCCCATGGAGTGTTCAATGCTGTCAACGTCCCTGGCAAGCTCGCAGAAAAAATGGCCTTGGATGATCGCGTGGCCAAAGTCAGCTTCACGGGCTCGCCCTCGGTCGGATGGGGGCTCAAGCAGCTGCTTCCCCACAAAAAGGTAACTCTGGAACTGGGCGGAAATGCCTTTGTAATCGTGGATTCGGTAGGGGACGCGGAGAAGTTCGCATCCGAAATGAACGCTGCCGCCTATGGATATGCCGGCCAGGTCTGTATTTCGGCACAGCACGTTTTGGTGCGCCGTGAGCTTTTTGCAGAAGTAAGCGGTGCCCTTGCATCGGCAGCGGCGACCGTGAAAGCAACCGATCCCCTTTCCGAAAATTCGCTGTGTGGGCCACTCATTTCCGAGGACGCCGCCCGGCGCGTGGAATCATGGTTATTGCACGCCACTGAATCTGGTGCACGAGTTCTAGCTGGTGGAACCCGCAATGGGACTCTGATTGATCCCACGCTCGTCGAGGTCTCCGATTTCGGCTCGATGCAAGCGAAAGGTGTCGCACTCACTTGCGATGAAGTGTTCGGCCCAGTGCTCACCGTTTCGCCCTTCAACGTTTTCGACGAGGCACTGAATTGGATCCAGGCAAGCCAGTTTGGAATCCACACATCGGTTTACACAGACGACGAGGAACTTATCGAAAAGGCATTTGACACGCTCCCGGTTTCAGGCCTGATCGTGAACGCGCCACCAACAGTGAGGTTCGACTCAATGCCCTACGGAGGGGTTCGACGAAGCGGCTTCGGGCGAGAAGGGGTGCCGTACACCTGGCTTGAGATGTCCGAGCCGAAAGTCATCGTCCGTCGCAATTAGTTTAGTCGCACCTTATATAGCCCCCAAAAGTCACGCCGCTAACACCGACTACCCGTATATACTCTAGATGGTAAGGCAAATTTGGCGATGCAGAATAGTTCCAAAAAGGTAGTTCAAGAGCCCATAAGTCCAGAAGATAGGTCAATGGGAGCTCTTGTCTGGGGATTGACCGTTTTCATGGGGATTCTGTCTGGAATCGTTTTTTATGGCATTGGGTTCAACAAGCCATTTGTCCGAAGGCAGAGCGCAGTGGTGATCACCACGCATATTTTGCTGATCCTTATTTGGCTTTTCTGGGCTGGAATAAGTTCAGCATCGGCGCCGAGCTACATCGTTACGCCGTTCTATCGAGTGTTGATCGAAGACCTCGTTTATTTGCAAGTAGCGACCATCTTATTTGGGATAGTTGGCGCCGCGGTCTGTGCGAATGGGGCGGATTTCAAAGTTCCCCTCGCTGCCCAACTGGCCGAAGGCATCTTTAATCTGCCGGTAAGATAATCTCTCAGTTCCCCTGAACGTACACCCGTCCTGCGGTCTGTCCACCAGTGGTACGATAAGGGATCACCGAGGTGATTCCAGGCTCTTGCATGGTCACGCCGAACCAAATCGGCGAGGCCTCGATGGTCAGGTTGTTGTGGGTGATGCACAGGAACTGGCTTCGCTTCCCGAACTCGCGCATTACTTCAATAAATCGCTCGACGTTGCGTCCATCCAGTGGCGCGTCGACCTCATCGAAAATGACGAGCGGACTAGGTTTGACCTTGAGCAGCGAAAAGATCAGAGCTGAGGCAGCAAGGGCCCTTTCTCCTCCACTCAGGAGTTCCAATCGTTTTTTGGTTTTGCCGGGAACGGTCACTTCGACCTCGACCCCCGTTTCGAGAAGATTATCGGGCTTGGTGAGCATAATCGTGCCCTCACCGCCACCAAACAGCCGAGTGAACAGCGTCTGGAATTCCGTTTTGACTGCCTCAAACGTCGTAGCGAACCGGTCACGGGTGAGTTTGTCCAACTCTCGTATGCTCGCCTCGACTTGCTCTTTGCCCTCTAAGATATCGTTGCGTTGCGTGGATAATTCCTCGTACCTCTCGGTCAGGCGTTCGAAGCTCTCGATCGCACCAAGGTTGACGTCCCCCATAGCCCGAATCTCCCGCCGCAGCCGATTCACAGTGGTAGTCGCATCGTCTGGGATCTCCAAATTGGGCGCCTGTAAAAGAGCTTCTTCCTCCGTGATTTCGTACGCCTCCATCAATCGCTGGAGAGCTGCTGCGCGCTTGCTGTCGAGCTTGGCGCGTTCCAGTTCAGCCTGGTGCATCAGCGTGCTGAGATCGCGACTCTGGTTCTCCAATTCCTTGATTTGCTCGCTGACTTGGAAGCTCTTTTCGAGTTGACGCGAGCGGTCTTGCCCCGCAGACTCAATTTCCTTGGCCTGCTTTTGAATGCGCGCATCCGTCTCGGTGATCTCCTGTCGCTGGTGAACGATCTCTTCGCGAATCTGCTCTCGCTCGGTGTTTAGGCCGCCCAGCCGCTTTGTTCGCTGTTCACCTGAACTTGATTCAAGATCGAGCCTGCGCTCAGTATCTCTTCGACGCGTTCGAGCCTGGTCAACTCGTGAACGAAGCTCCACCAACTGCTGCCGAGCGGCTTCGGCGTCCGCCGACTCGCGCGCAGCTCGCGTCAATGTTTCCTCACGCTCTGCCTCTAGTGCGGTGATGTCTTCCGGCAACTGGGGCTCCTCACCTTGCTTGGCCAATCTCTCTAGTTCGCCCGTAAGTCGATCCTTTTGCCTTGAACTCTCTCTGGATTCCGCGACAAGCTGGTCCCGCCACTGCACAGCCTCGGCATGGGCTTCGACCACTGCCGTCTGCTCGCCCAAATCGACCATTTGGGACTGCGCAGACGAAGCTTGCATCTCGATCGCCTCTTTCTGTTTATGGAGTGCGTCTCTCGCCTTCTCCAACTTGGCGATCTCAAGCTCAACGGCTTCCAACTCGGACTTTCTGTGAACAACGCCGTGCCCAGTTCGCGCTGCGACACCACCCGATACCGCACCGCTTGCGTGGACGACTTCTCCATCGAGGGTGACCAATTTGGACCAACCTCTCGATTTGGCGTGGCGCAGCGCGACGTCTAAGGACTCGGTGATGACGGTTCGGGCCAATAGGCTGGCGATGGCCGGTCGGAACTCTGGGTCGCACTCAACCAGGTCTGCCGCAACTCCGATGATGCCGCTTGTTCCGAGAAGCCGATCCAATTCGGGATCATCGCGCCGAGACCGCATCAGGCTCAAGGGCTGAAATGTGGCCCGCCCGCCTCGGCTCTTTTTCAGGAACTCGATTGCCGCCTTCGCATCGCTTTCGTGTGGCACGATGAGATCGTTCACTGATGCACCCAGCGCGGTTTCAATGGCTGTCGCGAGATCTGTGGGCACAGAGATCGCCAATCCAACTGGTGTGTAGCGGTCCGGCAACTCGCGATTTTCGACACCCTCCAACACGGAGCGCGACCCCAGGGAAAGTCCGTCGAGGGATTCAATCGTCGATTCAAGACCTCGCTTCCTGCCGGTGAGGGCACCGATTTCCGCTGAAATCTGCGACACTTCTCTTTCGAGAGCTGCGAGCTTTGCCCGAGTTTCCTTGGCGAAAGCCTCCCGAGCCTCTTCATCGGACTTGAATTTTGCAAGTTCAGCTTGAAGTCGGTCGACTTCAAGTTGGGCTTCGGCGACCCCTTGTTCAAGCTGAGATGCGCCTTCCTCGATCCCCTCGAGTTCGCGTCGAATTTCCTTCTGCCGTTTGGCGGCAAACTCATTTTCGGTTTGCCAGCGGAGCCGAGCATGCTCTAAAGTCTTCGCTTGATCAATCCTCTCGCTTAGGGACTTGAGCGCGAGAGTGACGGCATGGGCAGACTCCGTCGATTGGCCCGCGGCGATCTGCAAAGCCTCCAGACGAGACTCCAGCTCGGCTTCTTCAACCTTCGCTTGCTCCAAGTCTGCGTCAAGCTGTTCCAAACGCTGGCTTTCGGCTTCCACTTGGGTGTTGAGACTTTGTTCGAGTTCATCGAGACTGGTGAGGCGCTGTTCGCACAAGGTGATTCGCGCCAACGCACGTTCCTTCGCGGCGAAAGTCGAGCGCTGGAGATCAGCCAGTGCATCCAGCTTGCGATCGAGCTCGGCAAGTTGGGACTGAGCAACATCCAGTTCCACGGAGAGCGACTCAAGTTCTCTTCCGACGTTTTTGGACCGGGCTGTGCCGGTATTGATGCGAGCTTCGACCTCTCTCAAATCGCCGATGGCCTGAGCGACCTCCACCATCATCAAAGCCGACTCGACGCCTCTCAATTCGTGCTGGGCCGCTTTGTATTTGCGCGCAATTTCGGCTTCAGCTTCCAGCGGCCCCCGTTGCCTTTCGATCTCGTTGAGGATGTCTTCAACCCGCGCTAAATGGTCTTGGGTTTGCTCCAAACGGCGCAGTGCCTCGTGGCGTTTGGCTCGATAACGCTGAACCCCTGCGGCTTCATCGATCCACGCTCGGCGATCCTCGGCAGAAGCGGCCAAAGCGGCGTCGATTTCCTTCTGGCCCACAATCGCGTAACCCGCCTTGCCCAACCCTGAGTCCGCCAGAACATCAAAAATGTCCTTTTGACGGCACGCCTGTTTGTTTAGGAAGTACTCGCTGTCGCCGTTTCGATGCACCCTACGGGTGATAGAGACTTCGGGCGTGTCAACTGGGAGAGAGCCGTCCTCGTTATCGAAGAGCAGCATGACCTCGGCATAGCTGTGCGCTTTCCGATTTTGGGAGCCCGCGAAAATCACTTCGGTAGCATTGGCCGCACGCAGATTTCGAGGCTTGGGCTCTCCCAGCCCCCACAAAATCGCATCGACGATATTGCTTTTGCCGCACCCGTTCGGCCCCACGATAGCGACTAGTTCGCCATCCAGGTCAAATTCGGTCTTTTCGGCAAAGGTTTTAAAGCCGACGATGCGTACGCGTTTGAGTCTCAGTGCTGGTGCTCCAAAGTTCAACGCCGCATCAATAGGCGGCGAGTATCTTTGGGACGTTAGGAAGGCAGAATTGGGCGCGCCAGTTCAGAGATTTCAGGCTCGTTGAGATCGATGTATTCGTTTCCACCCATCCGGCCGACGGGACGAATCATGCCCGGTTTGAGAGCATCGCCAGTGAAAAGGCTCTCCTCGGCGTGGATCCTCACCACTTCCCCGATCACATAGTTCGTTCCGAAGGGTCCCGCTCCGTGTTTCACGATTTCGAAAAGTCGACACTCAAACGCGATGGGACTTTCCGCAATGCGGCTTGCCCTTACCAAATCGCATTTCATCGGGGTAAAGCCGCTGAATTTCCATTCATCGACTTCAGTCGGATAGTCGACCCCCGTCTGATTCATGCCGGGAACCATTGCCCGGTTGACCATATGGACCACGAATTCCCCCGTCTCCTCAGCATTTCTCAGACTGTCCTTGGGTTCTCCGGATTTGAGATTGGCTGGGCAGTAGCAGAGGCTCGCCGGATTCACTCCTCCGATCACGAAGTAACTGAACGGTGCCAGATTGGGAATTCCGGCTGAGCTGATCGTGCTTACCAGAGCGATGGGACGAGGAGCAATGGCCGCGACTAGGAGATCATAGACGAGCGATGTAGGCGCGTCCGGCGGAGAAAATGAGCGTGTGGCCACCACTAGAGATTATGGTCCATCCCTGTTTTGAACTGAGAATGATTGAGGTTTTCTCTCCTTAACAATTTGTTGACCCTCGCTTAGCAAATCCTTAATATAGGACTCGGAAAATCCTTCTCGGATGAAACGAGTTCGCAAGGCATTTACGCTCATTGAGTTGTTGGTCGTTATCGCTATCATCGCCGTCCTCGCGGCAATTCTCTTCCCAGTGTTTGCGCAGGCCAAAAAGGCGGCTCTCAATAGCCAGTGCGCGTCGAACCTACGCCAAGTGGCCATCGCCATGCACATGTACCTCGTGGACAACGACGATACGTTCCACAAAGGCGCGACCGTCGTCGGTGAACGCCAATATGGATTTGGCAATCGGCACAAGAGTGGGGAGATTTCGGGCTGGGATCAGTGGCCCTATTTCTATGGCGCTTACCTTAAGAACACCAAGATTCTGAACTGCCCGACCAGTTCGGATATCGACGAGACCACTGGCGAAAACGTGGCCGACCTCAGCCGAGACGATTGGAACTACCGATACAACTACGGATACAACTACAGCGGATTAACGCGGGACCAAGGTACCGGCCCTCGATCCACCTCGCAAGTCGAGGAAGTCTCAGGAACCTTCGCATTTTTTGATTCGGGCGATGCATCTACCAGGCCCAGCAGCGGAGGCTACGACAACGTCTATATCGGGCTGCTCGAAGACCTTGATCTGAACCTCAAGTGCTTTCCCCAAGACCCTTTGAAAAAAGGCTATACGACTCGCATAGCCCTGCGCCACCACAAGATGGCGAACATGGTTTATGTAGACACCCACATGGGCAAAGTCGGGTGGTCCAAGATGCTGACTCGCGTTGGCAATAACGTCGCGCCTTGGATGATCGCCTGGCAAGATTGTCCCAACGACGTTTGTCCCGCTCCACCCATTACGGGCAACTTTGCCTGCTTCAAACCGGAGTGGCTGCCTGACTTCTGAAACGCTTTTCGAACGAAAGAGAGGAGTACTCAAAATGAAAAAACTGAGCATTACATTGCTTGCACTATTGGCGACGGGCGCCATTGCCGATGTCGTCTCTGACAACTGGGATTCTGCACCGGCCCCTCGTTCCGACGGTCGAGACGGTTGGTCGCACAACTATGGATATGGCACGGAGAACTGGTTCGTCTGGCCGCAGGGCGACCAGGTGAGCTATGTGGAGTGGGCAACCGACGGCACTGAGCGATACATTCAGAGTTGGGATACGGCCTCGGGACAAGGCGAGTTCTTTGTGGCACCAACCGAATACACAGTTAATGGCGGAGTCTGGACGAACTTCTCAAAAGCGACCCTGGACTTTGATTTCAAGCGAATCATCCCAGTTGGGAACGCGACGAGCCCGGATTCCTTGGTTGTACAGATCGTGAGCGGCGACAGCGCTCTTCGGCTGTCAATTGCTCCTGCGACGATTTACTCGGACTTCTTCACCACGAACCAGTGGCGACACTTCACCGTCAACTTCTTGGACCCAGCGCTAACCATTTCGACCAAAAGCGGCTCCACGCCCAAGACTCGAGACGAGATCCTTGCGGCTGTGGACCGAGTTCTTATTGAAGGCGAAGTCCGAAGCGGTTCAGAGCTCAATGCGATCGACAATGTTGTTCTGACCTACAATACCGGTGCTGGCGACGATCAATCGGTGTCGACCAACTTCAACACGGGGCCAACCGAAGATCCTCGAAACGGGTGGAAGCACAACGGAGTTGAGGACGGCTACGCAGGCGCGTCCATGGGCGACGCCCAGTCGAGAATCTACTGGGATAACGACGGATTTGGGAACGGATTTCTGAAAGGCATGGAAGCTGCCCAAGGCCTCAACGATTTCTATCTTGCTCCCGCGCGTTACATCGTCAACGACGGCAACTTCGGCAGGCTCGCTTCGGGAGACTTCTACTACGAGATCACGCGGTTCTACCCAGCAACGGTCGCCGTTGCAAGTCAATCTGGAGTCCGAATTCGCATGTACTCAGGCAGCGACTATGCCGAACGAAAGTGGCAACCGGCTGATCTAGTCGACTTCTACAACGCAACATTCGTAACGTTTAGCCCGGATGCAGTTCTTTTCGATTCCAATTGGACAACCAACCGCGCCTCGATCACGCCTGAGGAAGTCCTTGCAAATGTCACGGAGATCAATATCTTCAGCGACTTGATTAGTGGAAAGGAAGTCAGCTTCCTGGATAATGTCCGCTTCACCTATGAAAATCTGCCCGGAGTTCTAACAGGGACTATTTCCCTCGGCGATCTGGCGGGAGACGCTCCAAAATCTGGAACGATTGAGTATCGAGAGCCTGGCACGACAAACGTGGTGCTGAAGAGAGGCATGAAGATCGATCCCTCTGGAACATACGAGGCAGGCGCACCGGCCGCTGGCACTTATGATGTGTCGATTAAGGTTGGCTCTTGGCTACGAAAAACCTTGTCCAACGTTGCCATCACTTCCTCATCTTCAGCTGACTTCTCGTTGATCAACGGAGATATCGACCGAGATGACATGGTGACGATCTTCGACTATGTCACGCTGAGCGACTACTTCGATAAGTCGAGCGCAGACACTGACTGGAACACCGTGGGTGCAAACGGATTCGCTCCAGTCGATGCAGACGTCGATCGAGACGGTGTCGTGACCATTTTCGATTACCTTACGATCTCCAATAATTTCGATATGAGCGGGGATCTCTAACTAGAGACTAGAGGACAAGACTATAGCCCCTCGTCGCCGGACGGGGGGCAACTTTATTTGCCGAACTTCGTCTCTCGGAGCCGTGTCGCGGTTTGTCGAATCAGAGGGAGCTCCAATTTGGATGGGACTGTACCAATCTGCTTTCTATATGAAATGGATCGCCGAAAAGCGTCTTTCGCGAGGCTTAGCTCGTTGAGGGTGCAGTAGGTGCTCGCGATCAAGTCATCTGCTACTGAAATCGCGGAATGGCCGACTAGTTCCGCGCCAAGTTCCTTCACCAGATCCAGGCGCTCAAGGGCACGGAAATAGTCACCGACATGCCGGTAGATCACTGCCTCTCCGATCCGGACCCAGGCGATGGAACGATTGGCACCAACAGACTCGAAAACCTTGCGGCCTCGATCCAAGGAGTGATACGCCTTCTCGACTTGACCGGTGGACAGGAAACTCTCGATTGCGGTGAGATGGATGCCTCCCTGGGTCAAGAGTCCGCAAGAATCCTCGGATTCTGTGGGCAAGGCTGCTAGTTCACGAAAGCTCTCTTCGATATCTCCGGAGTGGCTCGCGATGATAGCCTTGAGTTGGCGGAACAGGATACGAATTTCTGGGTCTGTGGACCTCTTTGAGAGCACCTGTGCTTGGGTTGCCATGGCAAGCGCTTTCGCGAACTCGCCCTTGCTCAAGTAGCCATAGGCAACAGCTCCTGCAATTCGAGCAGCCATTACGTGCTCACCAGCAACCTCTGCCTCCTGGAGAGCCGTGAGGGTTTCGGTCATATCGCGAGCAATCCCGTCTTGTTGGACCCTCAGAATGATTTGCGTTGCGCGTACCGCAATCTTGCTAGAGGTCGAGGCGGTGTTGTGCTGGACACTGAGTGCTGCGGTGTGCAACCTTAGCGACGGACCGACAGGCATGTGCTGCCACTGAAGTGATGTGGATGCCAAGAAGTCGATGAGTCTCATGGGCTCGGTGCGCTCAATCCAGATCGCAGCTTCCAGCAAAGGTTGAGTCTCCTGCTGGCGAACGGGCTCTTGGGCAAACTCAGGCACTGTGCCGAGTTCCCGAAGGACTCGCGCGGAATGAGAACGACGGAGCGTGTCGATTTCCCCGGTTCGGCCCAGTTCAGCCAAAATCTTCAACTTGAGCTGAACAGCCTCGTCTGCCAATTGATCGATTGAGATCGCGCGGTCGAGCTCCTGAATTGCGGCCCTACGGTTCTGGCTCACCAGAAACTGATTGGCTCGGACCATCGCCTGATCGTACGCTCGCTGGCGGAGCTCAAGACGCCTTCCAATAACCCAGTCGATCTCAACCCCAGGGAAAAAGTCGCCTGGATACTCAGACTCGTGGAGAGGGTGGAGGAAATCGCCTTCGACATGACAGCGCTCGACCCAGATGCGGCCATCGCGTTCCACCAACGCCACACCCAAGGCCTTCCTCACCGAGGACAACGCCGCCCTAAGGCTAGCTCGCTGAGAGGTCTCTGGCTTCCCTTCCCACACCGCTTTTGCCAGATCCAAACGGCTCCAACTGCGTTCCAACAGCATCGCAACGATCACGAAGCCAAAGCGGGTTGGCAGGTCCACGCGGTGCCCAGAACCATCTCGAAGCTCGATAGCTCCAAGAGTCCTCAACTTCATGGGCTGTGGCGGCAACATCTGGAAGGCATTATACGACCGTCCTTGAACCTGCCCTATACTGGATTTGGTCGATTTTGCGTTAATTTTGCGGTTGCTCTTGTACATTCCATGCGAAATGAGAGCACAGAACTACTTCCACCCCAAGTGGCTGCTTGTTTCGATAGCCTTAGGCGCAAGCGTCGGCGCACATGCGTTCGATACTTGGAATGCCTCAATCGTGGGCGTATCGAATACAGGAGGCCCTGGAATTCATAGCTTAGACTCGGTGTGGTCTAATGGCGCGTTTGCTCAAGCGAGTGCATCAAAGTCGTTTACCGGCCTAGACCAATCCAGCGGCTCGCGGACAATGTCCTTTGATGGAATTTGTCGCACGAGTTCTTCGTTCGGATTCCTGCACAGCTATTCAGAGTTGCATGCGACCAATGTCTATTACAATGCAAACAATCCTTCTTATCAACATCCAGATGGCTCGATTGATGAGAACGGCTCTCCAGAAACCTTGGTGAGCCTTGGCTTTGCAGGATTCAACGATACGCTTCACTTTGGCGGGTCGTTGCAGAGCGGCTACAAGGCTCGGTACATCTTCCACTGCTCTGGTACCAACTCTGGCGTGGGCTACCTTGCGGATATGGCGTTTGGCATTGAGGGCTACCAGGACGAGTCGTTCTTTTCCTTCGGACAAGGCTATAACTCCGATATCTGGGCTACCCAGAGCTACGATATCAACGGTATTACGCCCCAAAAGGTGCATGTTCAGTTTTCGAACCAGGTGGTGTTCGACCTGTGGAACTACGATATGGGCAGCAACTTGGATGGCGTCAGCGACTATTCGTCCACGTTGGTTTTGGACCACATCGAGGTCGTCGACTCGTCGGGGAACCTGGTTTCTGGTGTAACAGTAACTTCGGACTCAGGTACCCAATATCAGGTGGTGCCTGAGCCTGGAACCCTACTTATTTTGGTTGGAGGACTGGCAGCGTTTCGCAGGGCAAGGCGAAAGGCAAACTAACGCCAACGCTGCAGAATCTCAAGATACTGATCGACCAGGACGTCCCAGTCGAAGTGGAGTTCGGCGTATTGCCGAATATCACGCCGAAACTGGGCGTTTTGGTTGATGGCTATGGGCAACGCGTGTTCCACCACCTGCTCTGAATTGGCAAGATGGATAAACGGCTGGTTGAGGTCCAGGTTGGGTGCTCCTGCATCGTTGACCACAACGCTCAAACCTGCCGCAAGCGCTTCGACCACTACCAGCGGCTGCCCTTCAGACTTACTGAATAAGACGAGCGCGCTATATTCGGTAAGCCTCGATCGTAATTCTTCTCGGCTCCATTCTCCTAAGTGGTTTGCCCCCTTTGGCAGCAAGTCGTCTTTGATCGGCCCCACGAAATCGCAAGGAACGCCTGCCTTCTTGGCCGCATCAGCGATCAGGTTCTGCTGTTTACGACTCTCGATTCGGCCCACGCAGATTGCACGTCCGTTGCCTGGTGAGGGCTCAAAACGAAACTGGCTAACCTCGCACCCGTTGGGCAGCACCTCCAGGGTGACACCGGGTTTGCGCTTCCTAATGAGCTTCGCCAATCCCTGCGTGAGGCACAACTGGTAAGGCGCGTAGCAGGTTTTGCGAAGAAGATCCTTGGATTCCTCTGAGAGATTCTGGAACGCGTAGGCGTGGTGAGACGTGGCAATCAGCTTGCTGCCGCGCAACATCGACGCGATCCGCATCCGGGACATGCCTCGTTCGTTGTGGTTGTGCACAAAATCGTACTTGGGACCAAGGAGAAGGGTACGAAAAGCTCTACGCTTCTTCTCATTGATGATATCGACGTGGTGCCCTCTCGCCCGCATGCGCACAGCGTATTCCCAGATGATGCTCTCGACCGCTCCCCATCCGGTAGGCGGAATCGGCAGAAGCCCATGGCCGACCAAGGCAATTTTGAGCGGGTTCACACGCCGACCGGCTCTCCAAGAGCGTTTCGAATAGCGGCAACTTGACTCAGCAACACCTTTGCCTGATTTAAGGGCCATTGGGTTGCGGCGTCACTCAGTGCGTTCGCCGGATCGGGATGGACTTCCAGGAAAAGGGCATCGATCCCCACGGCCACTGCGGCGCGGGTCATCGCCGGTATGGAATCCCGGACACCACCCGTGGATTCGCCCTGGCCGCCTGGACGTTGAGCGCTGTGTGTCGCATCAAAGCACACAGGAACGCCAAAACTTCGCATGGTCTCCAGACCCGGCATATCGACGACCAGGGCATTGTAGCCAAAGCTGGTTCCACGCTCTGTGAGCATGATGCCGTTAGCTTCCGCGGCAACCAGTTTGTCAACGATGTTCTTCGCATCCCAGGGCGCCAAAAACTGCCCCTTCTTGACGTTGACCGGCTTTCCGGTTGCTGCCGCAGCTGCCAAAAGGTCGGTTTGGCGGCATAAGAACGCGGGAATTTGGAGCAAATCGACGGATTCCGAGACTGGAAATGCCTGCTCGCTCTCGTGAATGTCGGTAGTAGTGGGGAGTCCAAATCGCTCCTTAACCGCATTGAGATGGCCTAGGCCTTCCTCCAGCCCCATTCCCCGAGTCGATCGGGCAGATGTTCGGTTGGCTTTATCGAATGAAGCTTTAAAGATA
Organism: Armatimonadota bacterium; assembly: GCA_018268255.1. Lineage (GTDB taxonomy): Bacteria > Armatimonadota > Fimbriimonadia > Fimbriimonadales > Fimbriimonadaceae > UBA2391. The sequence continues at coordinate 201,127 of JAFDWX010000004.1, forward strand.
TAGCCAAATCCGAGGTCCTGACAGATCTCAACCATGGTCTCCGCCACCTGAAGGCAAAGCTCCCGGCTTTCCGCCAAACACGGACCGGCAATGACCGTCAACTTCGGACCGCCCACCTCAACCGAACCCACTTCAAATCGTCTCATCTCAACCTAGTTTGGTTGATTCGCACTTGGTACCGCAACGCAACTCATTGGGAAGCTCGGCTCATCGGAACCATAATCCAGACTGCCGAGACAAAAGTCCAAATAATGCAGAAATTTGTAGTAGAATTTAGGGGACTTCCTTGCTTCTGCAGGGTTATTAGTGATTCTTGGAGGGAAATTTGAGATTTAAAAACTTCGCCCTAACGGGTGTTCTGTCTGTTGTCGTGTTAACTGGGTCGGCCGCAAACGCCAACCTCATCGTAAACGGAGGTTTTGAGAATCAGCCGAATTGGGACTCGGCTCTGCAAGGCGACAGCGGCTACCGGCTCTTTTCCGGATCGATGATCCCGGGATGGACTCTTGAGGCTGACCACGGCGCCACAATCCACAACACCGTTCTCTATCCGTATATATCCGGCAACTACTCGCTCAACACAGATGGCGAAGGTTGGAACGGTCACAACGTGGACATGTACCAAGATTTTGCCAGTGGCGCGGGGCAGAATTACGCTCTCAGTTTCGACTGGAAAAACTGGTATTCGGACAACAGTCCCAAGTTGGATGTTTCTGTCGTGGATACAGTCACCAGCGCTGTGTTGGCTCATGGCAATTACGGCGTCTCGGCTGGCTTGCACAACGAGCTGTTCAACTTTGTTGGCACTGGGAACGCACTACGCCTGCGCGTCAAGTGTGCGCCCGAAGTGAACTACAACGACAATACGTTCATTGTGGACAACTTTGCCGTGGAAGCAGTACCCGAACCCGCGACCATTTTGGTCGTAGCCAGTGGTCTCCTTGCCGCCGCTCGACGACGCCGAAGCTAAGCCAAAGTCGTTCAACTGAGGCGGCCTTCCGAATCGGGAGGCCGTCTCTCTTTTTGTGAAGTCTTATGAAATTCGGCAGTTGATTGAACAGCGAGAGCAAGAATGGCTCTCGCCCAAGGCGTCCAAGGCTGCCGAAAGCCGTGGGAGAAAGATCGCTGAGGAGCCGGATTCTGTTCGCACCTGCTACCAGAGAGATCGAGACCGCATTCTTCACTCCAAGGCGTTTCGCAGACTGAAGCACAAGACTCAGGTCTTCATCGATCCTCAGGGAGACCACTACAGGACCCGAATGACGCACTCCCTGGAAGTCGCCCAAGTTGCACGGACCATCGGCCGAGCGCTCCGGCTCAATGAAGATCTAATCGAGGCGATTGCGCTCGGTCATGACGTTGGGCATACGCCTTTCGGCCATGCCGGTGAACAGGCTCTCGATGACGCTCTTTGTGAACGGCCTGAATCGAACAAACCCCAGCAGTTTCGGCACTACGAGCAATCACTCAGGGTTCTTGAGTTCATCGAGCCACTCAACCTGACCTACGAGACCTTGGAAGGAATCTCTGGGCACAGCAAGGGCAGGAGCGATCTCACCAGCGAGGATTCAGACAAAATGCCCAGCCACGAGGCGGCGGTCGTGCGAATCAGCGACAGGATCGCCTACCTGAATCACGATCTGGACGATGCTTTGCGAAGTGGCATGATCGACGAGATACCGACAGCACTACGATCCTTGGGATCCACCCATGGAGAACGGATCGGAGTCATGGTCGAAAACGCCATCCTCACAAGTCTTGAAACCGATTCCATCTCGTTGAGTGATGAAATGCTTGAACTTCTGAATTTCATGAAAGAGTGGCTTTTTGAGGAAGTCTACATGCGCTACCCGGTCGTTTATCCGGATATCCAGAAGTCGAAGCACGTGTTAAGAGCACTCTTTCACTACTATTGCGATCATCCGAGCCTCGAGGTACAAGGTGTCCAAGGCGCGGTGGACTACGTGGCCGGAATGACCGATCGGTTCGCCATATTGGATTATCGGCGGCTCTTTATTCCTTCGGTTTTCCGAGGCGGATTTGAGCTGTAGTCACCTGCATGGTCTTGAGCAGTGGTTCCACGGCGTTAAGCACGGCTTTCCCGACAAACTCGACCTGTTTTTTCGCCGAGTTCTTCAAGACCAAATCTTTATCGTCCGGGCTGCCCTGAAGTTGCTTGGCGTCCATGGTGCCGATCCGGCTTCCCGTTGATCTCCCCTTGAGTGAGCTATTGTCGCTCCAGTTGACGAGTTTGGAGCTCACGGCGTCATAGAGCCATGTGCGAACGCTGACTTCGGTAAAGCTTCCTGCACCGGCTGGGTTAGTCATCGCCGCGCCGGCCGGAGCGTCCTTCTGATCGATCGATTCGACCCGGATGACAATGATAAAGCCCAATGCAAGAAGGCCATTTGCTTTGCGTAAGTCCGGTTCCAAGAAGGGACAGCCGCTTTTCTGAACCATCGCGTTTGATCGTTCCAGAGCCGCCTCCACCTGCTCCGCACCAGAGACTTCACATCCGAGTTGAATCAGGCGTTTATTGAGGACCGACTTAATCCCTCTATCCAACGTGCTATCACGGGTCTCGGGCGCACCGTAAGCCAGCTTGAATTTGGCGTCAATTTGTATGGGCGCGATTCCAACCGCTGTTCCACCGATTGAAACAGAGGACATCATCATAGTTGCGATGGAGAGGGCAAACATCGTACTCCTATGGACGCTTGATGCGGCAGTTTTGTCCCACTACCTACAACCTTTTTGTGCTTAGGTGGGTAATAAGACACGAAATGGAGGAAGACAGGAAAAAGGGAGCCCGCGCCCACCCCATTTTGCGCGAAGCTCCCCGTATTGCGACCCTATTGGAGGAAAATTATTGCTTAGGCCGCATCATCGACGTGAACATTTTTAGCAGGCTCGGCCGATGCGTAATCCCAGTTGTCGCAATCGAGCCGTTTGCAGTAAATCATCTGCTGAGTCGTCCCATCCTGCATTTCGACATCGGCGCGATGGCCAAATCTGCAGTCTAGGCATAGTTCTGGCTCAAGTAGTTTCACCACGCGCAGCTGTCGTTTTGCCATCTCCTGTCTCTGCTCCCTCTCGTTCTGGTAAATCTGTTCCGTGGGCAAGTCGATGCACCGGCCCACAAAAATGCGGGGATTAGGCAATATTGCGAAGACTCACCCAAAAAGAGCGGTTCGCACGCATGGAGGCGACCTTGGCCGAGGCTGGAAGAGCTGGGAGTGATTCCGGTTTGCGCGCGGATTTCGACAAACTTCCGCGGGCACCGATCAGGCTCATCGTCTTTCCCCAGGGGAAGGCGATCAACCAGGGCGGGATACTGCGGCTCGCCGATGCCTTTCGGATCGAGCGCGTGGACTTCCTGACCGAGCCGGATGGTGTGCAAGATTTTGCCGGTGCCATGGGCACATTTGATTGGGTGCCCCACCGTTTTGTTTCACCAGAAATTGCATTTGAAGATTCGAGGAGCGACGGCCATACTCTGATTGCCCTCGCTCTGGAACAAACCGCTGTGGCCATGGAACGTTTCGAATGGACTTTTCCGGTAACGATTGTTGTTGGTTCTGAGCTGGACGGAGTTCCGAAAGAGTGGATCGATCAATGTGAAACAAGCATCGCCATCCCTCTGTTCGGATTGGTAACTTCGCTTAATGTCGCCACCGCGGCTGGCATAGCAGTGTATGACGCAACTCGTGCCTATCGAGTGCAAAATCCTGCATTCACGCCAGCCCGGGAGGCGAGCGCCCGGCTACTTCAGTGATTCAGCCTATTGTTCCTTTCCTACTCGTGGCGTAACGCAACGATGGGGTCGAGCCGAGAGGCTGCAAAGGCTGGATAGAACCCGAACACCATGCCAACCGTGGCCGAGAAAGCCAAAGCGCCCAATGCGGCGAGAGGCGGGAATGGAAGAGGAAGCCCACTCTCGTTCGGCCAAGAGCGTGCAACGGTGAGCGCAGTAACTCCCAGACCCATCAGATACGCAATTCCCATCCCGATGAGGCCACCCACAAGACTCAGCGTGGCTGCCTCAATCAGAAACTGAGAAAGCACACTGCGCCGTTTGGCTCCAACTGCTTTCCGAAGCCCGATCTCGCGGGTTCGTTCGGTCACCGAGACCAGCATGATGTTCATGATGCCGATGCCACCCACAAGCAAGCTAAGTGCGGCAACGCCGGCGAGCAGAAATCCGGCTGCACCCAGCACACCATTGAAGACTTTCAGGATGCTTGCGCTGCTGTCCAGCGAATAGACCGCTCGATTTCCGGTGCGAGCCATCAGGAGTCGCCAAACCTGATCCATCACATCCTCGATCTTGGTCCCAGGCTTGGATCGCATCAGAATGGCGTCGATCTTCTCCCCTCCGAGCCACTTTTCGTTCGCCGTCATGAGGGGCAAAAAGACCACTTTGGTGTTGCGCTGCCCCAGAACTTCCTGGACATCGGTTACTCCAACCACTTCCAACGTGATGCCAGGCATCTCGATGAACTTGCCCAGGGGATCCTTCGTGCCGAAAAGCTCTTCGCCGACGTCCTTGCTGATCACCGCCACATTCAGGCGCTGGTTAGAATCTTCATAGTCCAGGTTTCGGCCCTTGATGATTTTCACACGGTTCAGATCGATAAAATTCGCATCGACGCCTCGTATGGCGACGCTTTTTGCTTGCTTATCCCCATTCTTAACCGTCTGGCGACCTGCATCACGAAATCCGGCTGCCAAGATGATGTCGGGCACTCGGTCCCGGATGTACTGAATGTCGCTCGTCTTCAGGCCCTCGATGTCGCCCAGTGACTGGCCCTGGCCCAAGCGCCACGGTTCAAAAGTCAAAAAGATCGTGTCGGACCCAACTTTGGCAAACTCCCGCTCCAAATAGTATTGGAACCCGTTGGAAATCATGACGATAATCGTGACGCTCATGACTCCGATGATCACGCCCAACATGGTCAGAAATGCCCGCAGCTTGTGCAGGCGGAGCATGGTAAGCGCTATGACGAAGCTTTGCCAGATCTGCATCCGTTACTCCGCTTGAGCAGAAAATGCTCCGGTGCGTGGAGGACCTTTGTATTCAGGTTTCTCAAGCACTTCTCCGCCCTTGAGGCCCTCAAGGACCTCTGCTGAGCTTCCAGTTTGGGCTCCGAGCCTGACATCACGGCGCGTGGCAGGTTTTCCTTTCCCTCCACTGATCATGACGAAGCTTCCCTTCTCGTCTTTGCCGAGATACTCGGTCGCGACACGCACCACGTTCTTGTGTTCCAGAGTTACAACCGTGCACTGTGCCGACATCCCAGATTTTAAGTCCGTATCATTCTGGTCAAGGGTGATCTCGACTTCGTATTTGACCACGTTAGTTTGGCCCCCGGCAGCAGCAGCCTCTACCGCACTGGTGGGCGCGATTTTGGAAACCTTGCCAGTGTAGTCCTTGGAAGGAATGGCGTCAACGCGGACTTTAGCGGACATACCAAGCTCCAAGCGAGCCACATCGATTTCATTGATATTGAGCTTGATGAGCATCGCCTTGCGATCTTCGATCCGCACAATGGGCGTGCCAGAACTAAAACTGCTGAGGCTCGCGACCAACTCACCTTCTTGGATCAGTTTCTTTGTGACGACTCCATCGATTGGCGCACGAATCTCGGTCTCGGAAAGTTGGCGCTCGCTATCCCTTAGACTGCTTTCTAGTTGGTCCACCGTGGACTGGCTCTGCTCGCGAGATTGCTCCAACACCGCAGGATCTTCGAGCGCTGCTTCAGCATCTCTCAGGGATTGCTGGGCTGTTTGGAGATCTTGAGTTTTCGTAACGTCCAACGTGCGCGTTGTACGGGCACGATTCATTTCTGATCGAGCTTGCTGGATGGTCTCATCGGCGGTTTTCAGTTGAGTTGCCTCCTGATCCTGCAACTTGTCCATCCGAGTTTGGGCCGTATCCAATTTGCTTTTTGCCAAGCTTCGCTGCAATTCGGCATCTTGGTACTCGCGAAGGGAAATGTAGCCCTTGTCCAACAGCGCCTTTCGGCGAGCTTCCTCTCGAATTGCATTGGAGAGGCTCGATTTAGCATCTTCAAGCAACGCAACGGCACTTGCTCGCTCGTTGGGTTGGTCCACTTTGACCAGCTTCTCCCTGGCCTGCAACGCGGATCGGTAATTCGCTTCTGCGACTTCAACAGACGCCTTGCTCAGCGCCGGTTGTGCCTCCAACTCCTTTTTCAGTTGGGCTATGCGGATTTTTGCTCGCTCGTAAGCTGCCTGGGCCGTAACTCTTCGTTGTCGAATCTCAATGGCGTTTCGGACGACCGCCGATTTCGCGCCTCGAAGTTGCGCCCGATCTTGCTCGACTCGAAGTTCGGTCTCCTTAGGATCGATTACGGCGATCAATTGCCCTCTGGTCACCACATCGCCCTCTTTCACCAAGAGCTTGGCAACGCGACCCTGAACCCGGCTCTTGACTTCAACAGAGCGAATTGCATCCAAGGCGCCCGTCTCCACAACCTGAACAGTGATATCGCCTTTTTCGACTTTATAGTCTTTGATTTTTCCGGCTTCGGCTACCTTTGCCTGGGCTGCCTGAAAAGTCCTATACGCAATTGCCCCGCCTCCGCACAGCACGATGAGGAGGACCAAGATGAACCAAACCGCTTTTTTCATAACCGAGAAGAATCCTAATTGCAAACAACAATACGGAACGCTACGCCCTGCAGATTCACTTTTGTTCCCAGGGACCGCCTTTGAGGCGAGGAGCGTGCCGCTCACGAGGATACACGAGATAGCAGGCTCGCTGGCTTGAGGCCCATGCTCTTTCAAAATCCTGACGCTTGTAGATATGGTGCAGCTCGGCGCGACTCCCAGGGTCATTGAAAACCGGATCACCGTCTTTTGTGAATCCGATCAACACAACTAAATGGCCGTCGTTCTCACCTCGTTTCCCTTTCCCTCGGAGGAGATCGTAGGAAACGCTTGTGGCGACGGGGATACCTTCGGCAATCCAGTGCTCAAGGTCGGATATGGCGTTCATCCGTGTGACGTACGCATTGAGTCCCAACCCAGCAGCAAATGCCGTGTTGTAGGGCCAAACCCCGGTGCCACCCCAAACTGGATCGTAGATTGCGCTTGCGACCTGGCTCACATCCACAGCCCAAAATGGCTTTGCTTCCTGTTCAGCCCAGTAGCTGATAAGCATGGAGACCGATGTAGGGCTGCAGAGCACGCCTCCATTGGCATAGTCGCCCTGGCATTTTTTCGGAACCTCGATTTGTTTCCCCCATGCGGCCTTGTTGGGTAAGTCGTCCCCAGCCTTTGCCGCAGAGTTTGCGAAACTGAGATAGACGTGGTCGAGTTTTGGGGCGAAACCATCTTCCCCTGGAATCGAGGTAACGCGGATCGCCACCTTATTAGCCGGAGCAACCAGGTTGAGGATGTCGGTATCCACGGCCCCGTCGGCATCTTTTTGGTATGGAAACGACCGACGCAAGTTGGAGTCGACGCTCCACTGAGGCAGTTGGTACCACCGAGTCTCGCGTCCGGGGTAGATCACTTTGGCCTCAAACTTGAGAGCGCCTCCCGATCCAGAGTACGCGGAAAAGCTCAGGACCAACGAATCGAACGGTCCCGGCGCGATCACTGTCTGGACCGTTTCAGTTTGTGTTTGGTCCCAATCAAGACTCAAAAACGTTGCGGGTGAAGTCACTGCAGCCAGGATACTAAACACGCATCCAACCATGAGAGAATGTTAGACCTTTCTTAAGGTTCAGGACACGGTGGAGAGTTGAGATTCGCGGTAAATCAGGGCGGCCTCACCCAAGATTCCTTCGAGATCGGCGAGTGTGCTTACCGAGGTCATTCTGCCTCTGAGTGCACCTGCGCCAGTAACGCCTTTGATATACAGTGGTAGCTGGCCCCTGAGCGCACGAATCGCCCTCAACTCGCCTTGGTCGTATTCTGGATGCGCCTGGGCTTCTTGAAACTCAAAGGTTCCGCATTCGTGGGCGATCAGAAGCTTGGCGTGTTCAAGCGCGGTCTCGATCCGATCTTCAATGCGAGGTTCCGCTGGGATATCTTCGCCCTGCAACGCAGCACTGATCCTCTGCAGGGCCCAAGGGTTTGAAATCGCCGCTCGGCCCACCATGACACCGTCGACCCCCGTCTGGCGAATCATGGCCAGAGCGTCCGCTGGCGTTTTCACGTCGCCGTTTCCAATGAGCGGAACTTGGACAGATTTTCGGAGCTGCTCGAGGAGATTCCAATCTGCCACCCCGTCAAACCCTTGTTTGGCAAAACGGGCATGGAGGGTGATCATTTGCGCTCCCGCATCCTGAAACCGCTTCGCCAAGTCGGGAGCCGCAAAGAGCGAATAGTCCCATCCGGCGCGAACCTTGACACTCACGGGCACCTTGACCGACTTCACGACCGCTCGGACGATGTTCTCGGCGAGATCGGGATCTTTGAGAAGCGCCGCGCCGGACCCGGTTTTGCAGACTTTTGGCACCCAACATCCCATGTTGATATCGATGAGATCGGCTCCCATCTCTTCGGCGATTCGCGCTGTTTCCGCCATGACGCTCGGTTCGCCGCCGAAAATCTGGATTCCCAGAGGCCGCTCATCCGGATGGATCTTCATTTTGCTGAGTGTCTTCACGGCGCCGTAGTGGATCGCCATGGCACTGACAAACTCGGTAAACATTAGCCCGGGGCGGGCGATTCGCTTGGCTATCCGGCGAAAGGCAATGTTGGTCACGTCCTCCATTGGCGCAACGACCAAGGGAGGATCGACCACTATCGAGCCAATGTTGAATCCGGGAATCTTCACAAGTTAAGCTTGATTTTACCGGCTGCTCAGCCGGACTTCATTCAAGTCCAGATGTCCAGCCGCGCACCTCTCGAATCTTCACGATCTGCCCAATGTGGTAGGCAAGGTGTAGCACCCGGCATACTAAATCTGGAATACCCCAGGGCTGCTGCGAATCGCATCCAGGGAGCCAGTCTCAATAAGCAATCGGAGTTCTTCGAGGCTTGCAAGACATGCTTCTTTTGCCTGGAGCCAATGAGTTTCCGATGAATCCACGGGAATTTCGGGCCACGCTCCCTCAGCCGGACTTACGGGCTGGCTGGTGCGGATCCTATCCAAGATGTTGCGATTCCAAACCGTCACATGAAGCACAATTCTCCAGATCCCTTCTCCTTCGGGCGGCTGCCAGCGAGCTTTCTCGCCAGTAATGCCATCCAGGGATCGGGCAAGCGGATGGGACCAGTCGTCTTCGTAAGCCGCATACTGGAGCGCTTTCAGCAAGATATCTCTGACTTCGGCATCACACTCGCTCATGGGAGCCTTTTACCCACTTTGGGTGCCGACCGCGTCTATCCGAAACCTCTTGGAGTTACGTGGGAGTGCAGGTGATGACGCCGTCGGGATTCCAATCACAGGATAATCCGGCAAACTCGGCGAGGGCTCGGACCGGCAAAAGGGCGACATTGTCCACCAGGGTTACCGCGCTGGGGATTCTGCGATTGCCCACGTACACACACTGGCTGTCAGCATCCCAACGAATCGCCGAATCCGCTATTCCAGCCGCAGTTAGGAATCGCCGGACCGGCGCCAGGGTCACTCCGTGCTGCACTTCCACGGGACCCATATCGGTACCGCAAACTGTCAAAAGTGCTTGAGTACTGCTGGGCACCAGCTCCGCCCAACGAATGAACAGCATCGATCCGCCAAGCTTCCGCGTTCGCTTTAGAACGGCGTACCCTTCCGACCCACCCAAGGGATTTGTGTTGCCCTCAATCGTTCGCACATTGTGCCCGACAACCTGAGTCACTAAAAACGCATGATGAGCATCTTTTGTGCCGCGGACTAGCAGCCCGATATCTCCGGGAACCGGAGAATCGAATAACAACTTTCGCTTTTTGGCCCAAGCCAAGAGAAGGTCGCAGTCACCCGTCCGGGGCACCGGATTAGCTTCTCCGATGGCTTTCTCAAGGCACCAATAGCAGAAGCAAAGGCACCAAGGTACGGGAAAGCTGTAACCGGATGACCGGATGTACTCGTCGACGCGGGCACCGGTATTTTTATGCCCCGGCGACTCTTCCACACCGACTTCACCTTCGGCGATGTTAAGCACATCGCGAATCGCAGTTGCGTTGGATTTCATCACCTTTACTACCGTCTTGGGCTCAGTTTGACAACCCAAATTACAAACCGGGAAGCCTCGCGCAGAGCACTTCCCGGTCGTTTCCTAGCAGATAAGGACTTAGTTAATCTGGACTAGTTCGTAAGCCTCGACCACATCGCCTTCCTTAAACGCCACCCAATCCACAAACTGCATTCCGCAGTCCTGACCGGCGATCATCTCACGAACGTCTTGTTTGACGTTCTTGAGGGAGTCGATCTTCCCTTCGAAGACGATTTCTCTGTCTCTTCGAACGCGGCAGTTCGCTCCGCGCAGGACCTTGCCATCGGTAACGTGGCACCCTGCGACCATCCCTGAGCGGGTGAGATTGAAGACCACCCGGATCTCCACTGTTCCAAGGTATTGCTCCTCGAACTTCGGAGCGAGCATGCCCTTGATAGCCGCCTCGATATCTTCGATCAATTCGTAGATGATCGAATAGGTGCGAATTTCAATCTTGTGTCGCTCTGCTTCTGCCTTGGTCTTGCCCTCGGGTTTCACGTTGAAGCCGATAACGATCGCGTCGGAGGCACTCGCAAGCAAGATATCCGATTCCGTGATGGGACCAACGGCCGAGTGGATCACCTTAACGTTGACTTCCTCGTTCTGGATCTTCTCAAGCATTCCTCGAATGGCTTCCACGGACCCCTGAACGTCGGCCTTAACAATCAAATTGAGGTCCTTAATCTCGCCTGCATTGAGCTGATTGCGCAAGTCCTTCAGGGTCAAGCGCTTAATGGGACCGGCGAGTGACTTGATTCGGGCTGTATCGGCTCGTTCGTTGGCCACGTTTCGCGCAGATCGTTCGTCATCCGCGGGTTCGACCTTGTCGCCAGCCATCGGCACGTCTTCCAGTCCCAAAATTTCGATTGGCATACTCGGGCCAGCTGTGGTAGCACGCTCGCCCTTGTAGTCGTTCATGGCACGCAGTCGACCATAGGTGTTGCCGACGATGATCGCATCTCCGACCTTGATCGTCCCGTTTTGGACGAGAACAGTTGCCACGGGCCCCCGTCCTTTGTCGATCTTGGCTTCAATCACAACGCCTTCCAGGTCACCCTTAGGGTCGGCTTTAAGCTCCATCAGACCCGCCTGGAAGAGAATCACCTCCAGAAGATCGGGGATACCCGAACCCGTGAGGGCCGAGACCTTCACAACTTCCACGTCACCGCCATAGGCTTGCGGAATAACGTTGTGCTCGGTCAGTTGCTGCATCACCTTATCCGGGTTTGCATCCGGCTTATCCATCTTGTTCACGGCTACGATCATCGGAACGCCCGCGTTCTTAACGTGGCTGATTGCCTCGATCGTCTGCGGCATGAGGCCGTCGTCCGCGGCAACCACCAGAATCGCGATGTCCGTGACCTGTGCTCCTCGGGCGCGCATGGCGGTAAAGGCCGCGTGGCCGGGAGTATCCAAAAAGGTGATGACGCCTTCGGGCAATTGGACTTGGTAAGCACCGATGTGCTGAGTGATTCCACCTGCCTCCTTCGAGGCGACGTTTGCACTTCGGATATAGTCGAGCAAAGAAGTCTTGCCATGGTCGACGTGGCCAAGAACGGTAACCACAGGGGGGCGGCTTTGTGCTCCAGAAGGAGCGCTCTTTGGAACTTTGGGTACCGGTTTCGCCTCAGCTTTGGCAGCACTTCCCCACCGTACCGAATAGCCAAACAGCTTTACGAGCGCTTCAGCATCGGCCTCCTTAAGTGCCGTGGTCAGGGTCGCCATAACCTTGAGTTTAGTGAGCAGCGTTTTCTGGATTTCGGGCTGTGGCACACCCAGCGCGGAGGCGATATCGCGCGGAGTCGCACCTTTGTGCAGCACCAATTCCTTGGAACCCTTAGCCTCTTCTAGCGACTCCCGAACGAATTCCAGAGTCTCCTCATCGGCCTCAAACTTGCCGCTCTCATAGGCGACTCCAAGTTCTGTCAATACACTTTCAACCTGGCCAGGGAGTACCCCTAGATCCTTGGCGAATTTTTCAATCTGAATCTGCATGCTGCTCGTCATCACCTCAATTCCATCCTAGCTGCTCGCGGAGCCGCTCCACGTCCTGTACCGTAATCGGACGTCGCAATCCGTGGCTAAGCCGCTTCGCATTCAATGCGGCAGCCATACATTCGGGAGTACGACACGAATAAACACTCCGGCCAACCGAATCCGGCCGGATACGCACCAAATCTGCCTGCCTAAATCTTTGGCGACAACCGATGCACGTTCGAATTGGAGTGAAGGACTTGTCTGGCACTCATCACCCCTGGCCCTCGCTGGCCTTTTTCTTGCCGGCCGATTCTTCTGCAGCCTGGCTTTCACTTCGAATATCGATCTTCCAATCCGTCAACCTGTGGGCAAGCCGCACATTTTGCCCGCCTTTGCCGATCGCCAACGAGAGCTGAGTATCCGGCACGATCACATATGCGCTCTTTTCGTCCTCATTGATCTTGATCGAGTTCACCTTTGCCGGAGACAACGCGTTGACAATGTAGGTTTTCGGGTCATCGCTATAAGGCACAATGTCAACTTTTTCGTCGTACAGTTCGTCAACGATCGTCTGTACACGGCGGCCACCCTGGCCGACGCAAGCTCCGACGGCATCGATTCGCTCATCCGTGCTTTGGACCGCGACCTTGCTCCTCTGTCCGGGTTCACGAGCGACACTCTTGATCACGACAATGCCATCTTGGATCTCAGGAACCTCGAGTTCGAACAGCTTTCTGAGCAGGTTCGGGTGGGTTCGGCTTACGACAACTTTGAGCCCGCGGCGCGAATCATCCACACGCAAAACATAGACTCGAAGCTGGTCATTCGTTCGATACGGTTCAGTCGGCACCTGCTCCCACTTTGGCAACTCGGCCTCGACCTTGTTCACCGTGACGTAAACCATGCCTTCCTCGCGTTTGCTAACTACACCGCTGACAACGTCATTGAGCTTGGCTGCAAACGTGTCGTGGATTCGCCTGTGCTCGGCTTCGCGGAGCTTTTGGGTCAAAACTTGCTTGGCGGTCTGCGCGGCTATTCTGCCAAATCGGTTCGGATCGACCTCAACATCGATCATATCCCCGATCTCCACATCGGGCTTTCGCTTTTTCGCCTCGATAATGCTGATCTGCAGACTCGGTTCCATCACTTGGCCGACCACTTCCTTTTGAAGAATTGCGGTCCAGCCTTTCTTGCGATCGAGCTTAACGGTTACTTCGCCGTGGGCACCTACATATTTCTTGTATGACACCGCCAACGCTTCCTCTAATTCGACCAAAAGCTCGTCGACTGGGATGTCGCGCTCCTGTGCGATCTGATTGAGTTGCTGCAAGATGTCCATCGATGTCTCCAATATGTAGTTCAGGCAGATACAAAAAAAAGCGGCACAGCCGCCTTTTCTTGGCCACGCTGAATTTTATACGTGCAGTTTAGCATAAACGCGGCATGGTCCGGGAAATCCGATGCCGAATTCCCGGACACGGTTGCACTTAAGCAAGATCAAAAAGCAAGAACTCGCCCTGATCTTTGGTTGTCACAGTGATCTTCGAGCCACCGTTGAATTCGATGGCGTCGCCGCTCGTCAATGGCTCCCCATCGACCTCAATACTGCCGGTCGCTAGGTGAAGCCAGCCAAACCGTCCCTCCGGAATTTGCAGCTCCAGGGAATTCCCGTGATGCAGAATCGAAGCGTACACCCGCGCATCAGCATGGATGGTTAGGGCGCCGTCTTTTCCCCCTGGATCTAGCATCAGCCTGAGAACATTGAGCTTTGCGCTGTCCTCTATCCGCTTTTCCTGATAGCTGGGCACCAGATTCATCTGGGCGGGTTCGATCCAGATCTGCAGGAAATGAGTGACCGTATCGGCTCCATTGAACTCGGAATGGGTGATCCCACTCCCAGCGCTCATGAGTTGCATGTCCCCTCGCCGCAGATGATGGTCGTTCCCCATGGAATCTCGGTGTACGAGGTCCCCGTCCAGAACATATGAGAAGATCTCCATGTTGTCGTGGGGATGGGTTCCAAACCCTTTCTGAGCCTCAACTCTGTCATCGTTCACGACGCGAAGGCCTCGGTAGCCCATTCTGTCCGGGTCGTAGTGCCTTCCAAAACTGAAGCTGTGCCAGCTATCCAGCCACCCCAGATTGGAATGTAGACGGTCTTTTGCACGGTGAATTGTAAAAGTCCCAGAAGTTTTCATATCTATATCAAGGAGAGATCAACCAAGATTGTTCCCAAAGGGGTGTAGATTGATAAAAGAAAACGCCCGATCTCTATCAAGATCGAGCGCATTCTAAAACGTACGGCTGAGCTTACTTCTTGCCCTGGTTGGTGTTCGCGTATCGTCGCATAAACTTCTCGACACGGCCAGCGCTGTCGACAATTTTCTTCTGTCCGGTGTAAAACGGGTGCGTAAATGCGCTGATTTCCACCGGCACGACGTAGTGTTCCACGCCATCGATGGTGCGGGTATCCGCCGTCTTCATGGTGGAGATTCCCGTCCAGGTGTGCTCGCCATCCACATAGACGACAGGATAAACAGGGGGATGGGTTTCGGCTTTCATGAATACAGTTTCCTTCTTGAACTCAAGATTATACTTCGGATGCTGAACCCAATGCTACCGGCAATCAGCTAACCGGATAACCTAGCAATATGGTTGGCGCGGTGATGGCGGCGATTCTGCTGGGCAAGGGTGCTTCGATGCCCTTTATCGGCGGAGACATATCTGAAATTCCCGAGGTGGAAGCTAGCGGAGGGCAATTCAGGGCGTCCGGTACAACTAAGGACCCACTCAAAATCCTGAAAGAGTCCGGTTGGAATGCCGTGCGGCTGCGTGTTTGGAACGAACCCAAAGATGGTTACTGCGACATGGCCCACACCCTGGCAATGGCCAAAAGGATCAAAGCCGCTGGACTCAAGCTGATGATCGACTTTCACTACAGCGACTCCTGGGCAGATCCAGCGAAGCAAAACAAGCCAGCAGCCTGGGCTAAGCTCGATTTTGAGCAACTCAAGTCAGCAATTCGAGATTTCTCGAAGACGACCGTCCAGGCACTAGTCGCACAGGGAACACCGCCGGATGTGGTGCAACCCGGCAATGAAGTGACCAACGGCATGCTGTGGCCCGACGGCCAACTCCATATCAACACAGACGGTTGGGCCAAGTTCATGGAACTGACCAAAGCCGCAATCGCAGGGATAAGAGAGGGAGCCGGTGCTGCCAAGCCAAAAATCATGATCCACATCGACCAAGGCGGCAACAACTCGGTATCGAGGTATTGGTTCGAGAACTATTTCAAACGAGGCGGGGAGGCGGACATCCTCGGATTGAGCTACTATCCGTTCTGGCACGGCACCCTCGATGAACTGCGTGCCAATTTGGCATTCTTGGCGAATACCTACCGCAAAGATATCCTCATCGCTGAAACCGCCTACCCTCATACCGGGTGGAACGACCAAACCCATAAAGTGGATGAAGATGCAGTTCCCATTCCTCAGTTCAAAGCGACTCCGGAGGGCCAAGCAGGCTATCTGCGTGAACTTCGTAAGATTGGTGAGAACGTTCCCGGAAATCGCGGAATCGGGATTCTGTGGTGGGCGCCCACCTGGATTGCCAGGCCTGGTCACGCGGGAGGATGGAATCGATTCACGCTATTCGATCCGGAATCCGGCGAGGCTTTGCCGGGAATTCGGGCGCTCGCCGGAGGAGGCTAACCCTTGGGCTGCTTCAGTTGCTCGCCCTTGACCCAATATCTCAACCTGGACAGGTAGTTCTTGAGATAAGTGCCTGGGCAATCGGTTTCGGCGAAATCTCCGTGCCCCATGATCTCGTCGGGGTTGAGATTCCATTTTTGAACGGCCCACAGAGTGAGTTTTCTCAGTGATTCCAGCTCTTCTCGGGTCGGCTTTTCCTTGGTGAAGTCGCCTTCTACCATGATGAGCAGGTGCCCGGTTGGGTCATAGGTGGTGTTGGTGTCGCCTACGTACTGCCATGGGCGCCCTTCTCCAATCCGACCATCGATGGCGATGTAGTAGTGATAAGGGATATCCGGCCAGGCGGGCTTGGTTCTGCCATCGGCCAGCTTATCTTCCCGTTGGCCAAACGCTTGGAGACCGCGAAGTTTGTCTTCCAGCGATCGCTTTGCGTTGGACATCACTCCTGCATGGTGGATCGTGAGGCGTTTGATGACGTGCTCTTTTGCTCCCGCACCAACCGGCTTGGCACCCCACTCCTCGCGGGTAATGATGCTCGGTTGTATAGCGGGTGCTTGGAGCGTAAGAACCAGGAAAAGTCCAACCATAGATAGCAACCAGGATACTTGAGGCTGTTGCATGAGTCGGCATCTGTCATCTTGCCGAGTCAGATGTCCGTAGGGGACGCAAACACAAGTGACTTACTTCTTCATCGAAACGATGCCGACGATACCAAGGGGCTTCTTCATGGAAGCTCCTTCGTGGCATTCGATGCAGGAATTCTCAGAAGCCATTACAGGAGTCACCGTAAGAAAGATCACTTTCCCTTCGATCGACTTGCCAACCACCACAATTCCCGAAGTCTTATCCTTGAGCTTGAGCGCTAGCTTCTGGCCTTCGGTATCCACAAACTTCCTAGCCTCCACCGTTAGCTTCTGATCCTTCGACCCCCGTTGCCAGACGGTTTTCGGATCTTGCGAATGGACCGTGCGGATCACTTTTCCATTCAGCAACCCGAACGACACAAGTTCGAGGTCGTGGGTCTCTGCCAGGTCGTTCCACAACTGATCGAATTCCTGGACATGGTCTTCCCCACTCAGCTTAAACGATGGATAGTGCAAGGTCTGCACGCGCTGCAAGCCGAACTTATCCCCATCGGGCGGCTCCCGAAGTATGGAGACGGTTTGTGCCAGCAACTTTCCAATTCGGGCATCCAGCGTCTCGGATTTGGTCGGTTTCTTGGCTTTGGGTCCAAACCCGACCATCACTATCGATGTGACAGCCAATCCCAAGCCGGCGAGGAGGATCTGAGTTCGCATTTGGACACTATCTTACTGCTCCACGCCACGGCATGCAACAAAAAAGAGCAACCAGCAATCTTTTTGGGCTCAAAGGAGTCGGTAGGTATACTGGCGAATACTTAAACTGTCGGAGCCGCGACCCCTTCGCCGAAGCTGCCGAGCTTTCGTGGCCTCCACGGATTTTAGGAGATTTCCTGAATTTATGAGCACCAAACGTGTCTACCTCTTTCGCGATGGCAACGCCAAAATGCGCGATCTCCTAGGCGGCAAAGGAGCGAATCTTGCCGAAATGACCAACATCGGACTTCCAGTCCCGCCTGGGTTCACAATCACGACCGAGGTCTGCAACGAGTACTACAAGAACGGCCGCAAGATGCCAGCCGGCCTCATGGATGAAATCCGCGCCGGCGTGGCCGACGTGGAGAACGCCCTGGGAAAGAAGTTCGGCGACGCTGGGAACCCACTGCTGTTCTCAGTCCGCTCTGGCGCAAAGTTCTCCATGCCGGGAATGATGGACACCGTCCTCAACCTGGGTCTCAATCCCGTGACGGTCGAGGGCATGATCAAGCTGACCGGCGACGCACGGTTTGTCTATGACAGCTATCGCCGCTTCATCATGATGTTCAGCGATGTGGCATTCGACCTCAGCAAGCACGGGTTCGACAACCACATCATGGCCGAGTACAAGAAGAAAGTCGGCGCCAAGTATGACGTCGAACTCACCGCCGATCATCTGAAGGAGATCTGCGACCTGTTCTTGGCACACGTTAAAGAAGGCACAGGCCGCGAATTCCCCACAGACGTTTGGGAGCAGCTAGAACTTTCAGTCGAGGCTGTCTTTAAGAGCTGGAACAACGACCGAGCCATCGTTTACCGAAAGAAGGAAAAAATCTCCGACGACATCGGAACAGCCGTCAACGTTCAGTCGATGGTTTACGGCAATGCGGGCGACGATTGCGGCACGGGTGTTGCTTTCACGCGCGATCCGTCCACAGGCGAAAAGGTCCTGTACGGCGAGTACCTGATGAACGCCCAAGGCGAAGACGTCGTTGCTGGCGTCCGAACACCGGTCCCCATCAGCAAGCTCCAAGAGCAGAACGCCGCCATTTACGACGAATTCGTTCGAACCTGCGACACGCTCGAAGAACACTACAAGGATCTTCAAGACCTTGAGTTCACCATCGAGCACGGAAAGCTGTTCATGCTTCAGTGCCGATCGGGCAAGCGAACCGGTCCTGCTGCGGTTAAGGCTGCTGTGGACATGGTCGGCGAGAAGCTGATCACCAAGGAAGAAGCGCTTCAACGAGTTACTGCTGCTCACTTGGACCAGCTGCTTCACAAGCGAATCGACTCCAAGGATCTTGGAGCGCGTGGCGTGAAGCCGGTCGCTAAGGGACTTGCCGCTTCTCCTGGCGCAGCCGTTGGTAAGGTCGTATTCGATGCAAACACTGCCGAAGAGCGCGGTCACGCGGGCGAAAAGGTCATCTTGGTTCGCGAAGAAACCAACCCGGATGACGTGCACGGAATGCTCGCATCCCAAGCCATTCTCACGGCTCGCGGTGGCAAGACATCCCACGCAGCAGTTGTCGCTCGTGGTTTTGGTATCCCCTGTGTTGCCGGTTGTGAGGCGCTCCACGTCGATGCCAAATCAAAAACGATCACCGTCGACAGCTTGGTCATCAAGGAGGGCGACGTGATTTCCGTTGATGGAAACTCGGGCGAAGTCTTCAACGAAGGACTTAAGCTGATCGAGCCGGAGATCACCGGAGATTTCGATACCTTGATGCACTGGGCAGATGAGTTCCGCTCGCTCAAGATTCGAACCAACGCGGACAATCCGCACGATGCTCAGCAGGCTGTGAAGTTCGGATGCGAAGGCATCGGCCTCTGCCGAACGGAACACATGTTCTTCGGCGAAGATCGACTCCCCATCGTCCAGAAGATGATCTTGAGCAAGGACGAGGCGGAGCAGCAAACGTGTCTCGACCAACTGCTGGTCTTCCAGCAGACCGACTTCGAAGGCATCTTTGAAGCCATGGCCGGCAGACCCGTCACCGTTCGCCTCATTGACCCACCGATGCATGAGTTCCTTCCGTCACACGAGGAACTTCTCGTCGAAGTCACCAAGCTTGAAACCAAGATCGAACTCGGCAAGACTGGCCTGGAAGCTGAACTAGAAGAGAAAAAGAAACTCCTCGCAGCAGTCGGCACCATGAAGGAAAGCAATCCGATGCTCGGTCTCCGTGGCGTCCGCCTTTCGATCGTCTTCCCCGGCATCGTGGTAATGCAGGTTCGGGCGATTCTTCAGGCTGCTGCAAAGCTCATCAAGGCTGGGAAGCCAGCTCATCCCGAGATCATGATTCCGCTGGTCGGCACGGTCAACGAGTTGCGCGTCATCCAGAGCCAGCTCGAGGCTACAGCGAAAGAAGTGGTCAAGGAGCAAGGCGTCGAGATACCGTACCTGTTCGGCACGATGATCGAAATTCCGCGAGCTGCTCTCACGGCAAGCGAGATCGCTGAGTACGCTCAGTTCTTCAGCTTCGGCACGAACGACCTCACGCAGATGACCTTTGGTTATTCGCGAGACGATGCGGAAGGCAAGTTCCTGGGTCGATACGTCGAGCAGAAGATTCTGCCCTACAACGTGTTCGAGACCATCGACTTTGCTGGCGTTGGCAAGCTCATGAAGATGGCTGTGGACGATGGCCGAGCTACTCGCAATGACCTCAAGTGCGGAATCTGCGGAGAGCACGGCGGCGACCCTGAGTCGATCTACTTCTGCCATGAAATCGGACTCGACTACGTGTCATGTTCCCCGTTCCGCGTTCCCATCGCGCGACTTGCAGCCGCACAGGCAGCGATCCGCACGCGCGTCAAGGTGGCCCTCGACAAGTAAGAAGAGAGCTATCCAAACGCTCACCACCCCGGTCTGGGACCCTCCAGACCGGGGTTTCTTATACTATTTTTAGCCCAAAACCCGCTGAATTCCGTCAAATCCTGAAAATTTGATGACAGCGCTTGAACAGAGTCTGTCACTCATTGGTTTCTGAGGGCTGAGTGGCATAGAGTTTCTTCAGGCTTCTCGTAAAAGTAGCGGGAAGAGGAGAGAAAACTATGAGAACTCAAAACCAATATCGGATTCTGGCCCTGGCGATGGTCCTCGGCTCTGGTGTCGCTCAAGCTTCCACGATCTACGGCCTGACAAGTCGTGATCATCTGATTCGCTTCGATTCCATGACTCCGAACACCCTTGCCGCAGACACGATGCTCTGGGGCCAAGCAGCCAACGAGATGTTTGTCGGAATCGACTTTCGGCCCGCTACAAACCAGCTCTATGGTGTGGGTTCCTACGGAAACCTCTACACGATCAACACCATGAACGGCATGGCCACAAAAGTCGCGACGATCATGGATTCCTCTAATAACCCGATCACGTTGATGGGCAGCGAGTTTGGAGTCGACTTTAACCCAACGGTCGACCGCCTCCGAATCACCTCCAACCTCGGGATGAACCTGCGAGTGAACCCAGTCTCGGGCTCAACAATCGTTGACGGAAACCTCAATATGGGCGGCGGAACGCCATATATCGTCGCATCCGCGTATTCCAACAACGATAACGACTCCAGCACAGGGACTACCCTATACAACATCGATTCAGCGTCGGACATGCTCACGATCCAGACCCCTCCGAATAACGGCACGCAGGTCAATGTCGGAGCTTTGGGCTACGACGTCACAGCCTTGGCAGGGTTGGACATCGAAACCATGGGAACGAGCAACATGGCCTATGCAGCCCTTCAGTCCAGCGCGGCCAACGGCTCATGGCTCGCATCGATCAATCTTTCCACCGGCGCAGCGAGCGTCATGGGTTCGATCGGCTCGGCCCAAACGAGCGACTCCATCGCCGTCCGGGACATCGCGGTTCAAACCGTTCCCGAGCCTGCGACCATGGCAGCTCTCGTGTGCGGTATCGGTGCACTGCTTCGACGCAAGCGCTCAGCCTGAACAACACAAGGAGAACAATGAAATCCCTCACCCAACCCAACTCACCAGCGGACCCCAGTCGCCGCGGTCTGCTCAAAATTGGTGCATTCGCCGGAATCTCCCTCCTCGGAGGGGGACTTCTGGCGGGTTGCGGTGGCAACGGAGACGACAACACTCTCGATACGAGCCAAGATGCTTCGATCCTGGGTGCCGCCAAGATCGCCGAAGCCCTTGCAACCACGATGTACACCGCCATCATTGAAGATGCACCGTTCTTCGGAAGCATCGATGACGACGACAAGCAGTACATCTTTGCCGCTCGCGAAGAAGAGAAGTTTCACTATGACCTTCTCAAATCTTCAACAGACGGCATGGATGCTCCGCTGAAGTACTACTTCCCAGCAGGAATGTTCGCGGATGTCCAAACAACCTTGAACGTGCTGGTGACCTTGGAGGACGCTTTTATCGCGGCGTACCTTATAGGCGTGCAGGATCTAAGCTCCTCATCGCTCAAGGTACTCGCAGCACAGATTTTGGGTGTTGAAAGCGAGCACCGGACCCTGGCGCGCGTAATCGCCAGCGGTCTTGGACTACCCACGGTTACCGGACTCAGCGGATCGCCGGAAAACGTCGAGCCACCCAACAACGTGGTGTACGAACGTCGGTTTGGCTTGACCTCCATCGACCAAGTGGTGACGGCCCTTACGCCTTTCATCACTCCCGATGAAGCTCGCGTGGAAAAGACATTCGACCCTACCTATGTTCCCGTTAACAACGGGCTTTACCCAAATCCTGCCAACCCATAATCATCCCTCTGCCCCGTGCCGTCGCGGTCCGAACCTCTTCTGGACTGCGGCGGCCAAATATTGCCGAATGCGGGAGTAGAGAGTTATATGGATTGTGTCGATCACCCGAAGATCGTGTTAAGACCGTGGATTAGTCAAGAAGCCGAGCACCTGCTGATGGCTGTGCTCCGATCCATCGACCTTGGCATCCTGGTGACCGACCTCAGCCACACCACACTCGCCTGCAATGAGGCTTTCGGGCGAATATTCGGCATCAAGATCGAAGATGCCGTCCAGCAGAATCCCGATGAGGTGCGCGCGATGGTGCATGATCGACTATTGGATCCGGATTCGTGGTACACGAATCTTGAGCAGGTCTACGCTGATCCACATGGAACGCAGTCGGATCTTTTGGAACTCCGCAATCCACCACAAACCTTGGCTCGCGCGACCATGCCAGTTCGAGATGGGCAGGGCATGCCGATTGGCCGGTTGTGGCTGTTCGACGATGTTACAGCCCAGAAACGGAGCGACCGCGTCTTGGGGGTTCTCCATGAGATCAGTCTCCTTTCCGATCCCGATCCAGCCCAAGTGTATACAGCGATTGTGGAGCGGATCAGCGCCCTCTACAATACAAGCGCATTCCTCAGCATTCAAAGTGGCGAGATCATGGAGTTTGCGGCCGTGGCAAGCCCGATTCCAGAAGTGCGCGCCATGGCTTCCAATCGACTGGTCGATACCTACTGCCAGTTTTGCGTCGAGCAGGATGAACCCATTCTCATTCAGAACGCGCTTCACCATGCTCGCTACGGCGCAATATTCCCCGCTCTCCATGGTTTCACCCGATACTGCGGTGCTCCGATTCGCGATTCAAACGGCATCATGGTCGGAACACTCTGCTTTCTGGACCAACACTCAGATGAACCGCTTTCGAGCGACGATCTGAACATGATGCAGGTTCTTGCAATGCGAATCAGCAGTGAAGTGGAGCGAGAAACCCATCTCCGGCTCCTTCAACGCGACCTCGCTACGGCACAGAGCCAGGTGATCCAGAGCGAAAAATTGGCAGTGGCTGGAACGCTGAGCGCTACCATTGCTCACGACATTCGAAACATTGTCAGCGCCGCTCGCCTGGATTTGGAGATGGGTCTGGACCGCCCAGAAGAAACCTTGCATCAACTCCAGACCCACCTCGACCGCTTTAGCGTTTTGGCTCACCGGCTTCTGAGCTACGCAAGGCCTCTTGAGGTGAGTACACAGCCAACGTCGGTGGGTGACTCTTTGAAACGAGTGGTGCACCTGCTGGAAGGGCATTTCAAAGTTGCGGATATCAAAACTGAATTTGACTTCCAAGAACAAATGCCTCTGGTGATCGCAGATGCAGCGCGTTTGGACCACCTTTTCGTGAACCTGATGATGAACAGCGTACAAGCGATGCCACATGGAGGCGTTCTCTCTGTAAGTTCTGCGCAAAAAAATGGCTGCGTGGAAGTTGCCGTACAAGATTCTGGGCTTGGAATAGAGCGCGATCAATTGGACCAGCTCTTTCAGCCGTTTAAAGCCACAGGCGGTGGATTCGGCCTGGGGTTATACAGCTGCAAACAAATCGTTCATGAGATAGGAGGCCAAATTCTCATTGAAACGAACATTGGCCACGGAACAACTTTTCGAATCCAAATTCCACACCTATGACAAATTCCATCTTAATAATTGACGATGACCGCTTTTTGGCGCAAGGTATCGCGCGCCTTTTAAGAAACCAGGGCTACGAGGTCAATTGCGCCCATTCCGCTGTTGATGGGGAGCGTTGCCTCGCTTTGGATCGCCCCGACCTCCTGGTTCTCGATTTGTGTTTGCCGGATGGCGATGGAATCTCCATTTGCCGGAAAATTCGTCAAAAGGATCAGTTTCCGATCTTGATGTTGACATCGAGGAGCGATTCTATTGACAAAGTTGTCGGATTCGAAGTAGGCGCAGACGATTACATGACCAAGCCCTTCGATCCGCATGAGCTAAGCGCTCGGGTCAAGGCACTCCTAAGAAGGATGCGTCAAATGCAAAGTCCGGCTCGAGAACACGATCCGATTCAGATCGGTCCCATGCGCATCGACGGTCAGAAGCGCGAAGTGCGCGTAGATGATCATCCGATTACCCTCACCAACACCGAGTTTGAGTTGTTAACCTATCTTGCGATGCATGTCGGCAAGGCTTGCCCGCGAGAAGAAATCTTCACATCAGTCTGGGGTTACAGCTCGGAGTTCAGCTCCAATTCGCTGGATGTCGTTGTGTATCGCCTCCGCAATAAGCTCAAGCCTTACGGGCTGGAGAACATGGTGGAAACGGTGCGCGGATTTGGCTTCAAACTCACCGATCCTGACGTGGAATTGGCTTAGCCTAGGCCCGCAAGGTACGCTTGCGGGCTAACATGGCTGGCTTCCGAGTTCTTTTGTATTACAAGTTCGTCGAGATCGACGATCCCAAGACCTTTGCTGAAGAGCACTTGGAGATGTGCCGGGAACTGGGTCTGCACGGACGCATCCTCGTTGCTAGCGAAGGGCTGAACGGCACGGTTTCTGGACCCGTTCAAGCCACGGACGAATACAAGAGCCGGCTCCATGCCGATCCGCGATTCGCGGACATGCTGTTCAAGGAAGATCCCGTTGAAACCCATGTTTTCCAAAAGCTATTTGTCCGGGTTAGGCCAGAAATCATTACGCTCGGTCCAGCCGAACCAGCCGATGCAGTTCATGAAGCGGGTCCGTACGTCTCTCCAGAGGACTTCTTAGAAGGGATCGACGATCCGAATACGATCATTCTGGATGGCCGGAACAAGTACGAAAGCGATCTGGGCCGGTTCAAAAACGCAGTCTGCCCGCCACTCATGAACTTTCGAGAGTTCCCCGAGTGGCTCCGCGAGAACCTGGCGGATGCCAAAGACAAAAAGATCTATACCTACTGTACTGGTGGGGTGCGTTGCGAAAAACTGACGGCATGGATGATCAAGGAAGGCTTTTCTAACGTCTTCCAGCTCAAAGACGGGATCGTAACCTATGGCCGAGATAATGCCGTGTTGGGTGATGGCTGGGAAGGTGAGTGCTACGTCTTTGACGAGCGCGTTTCGGTGCCGATCAACCACACGCCCGGAGACCACATCATCACCGAATGTCTCCACTGCGGAGTGAAAACAGCTCGCGCTCAGAACTGCACAAACGTCCAGTGCAACGTTCAATTTGTCTGCTGCGAGTCGTGTTCTGGCACTTTTGGGGGCGCATGCAGCGCAGAGTGCGAGGGTGCGAAGTTTCACCGCGTACCCGGGCGAAAACTCGGGGAGAAATCGATTTTGAAGGATCGCCCGGCGGGACGGCGAGCATATCGCCTTTCCGCCGAGCGATAGTCGACGCCTATTTCAGCTGCTTCATCAGGACTTCCACGGCCTTGCGGAGCTGTGGGTCGTCACCAGCAAGATACTGCTCGCCGGTCAGGGGCACCTCGTAGTCTGGCACCTGGCCCATATTCTCCAAGGGCGAACCGTCCATTCGGTACACGCCAGCGGTCGGCATCCGGGCTGAAGTTCCATCCACAAGACCCAGTTCGTAAGTCCAAATGACGTACCCAGGCGTGGGCATTCCCACAAGGGTCGCCAGCCGACTGGATTTCATCGCATACGGGAACATCTCCGCATTCGAGTAGCTGGTTTCGCCGTGCATGACCACTGTCGGCATAGCCCAGCTTTGGTCTGGAGCATGCTCGGGAATTCCGTCGCGATCGACATACCAGCTGTGCGGCTTGCGCTCCAGGATATCGATCAGCCGGTCCGAGATGTTCCCGCCGCCATTCCACCGGACGTCGATGATGACGGCTTTGCGGCCCTGGATCTCCTGCCAGATCTCGCGGTTGAACGCATCGAAGTTACCCCCGCCCATCCCAGCGATGTGGACATAGGCAATCTGTCCCTTGGACCACTCATCCACCAACTTACGATAGCGATCGTATCGGTTGGCATCCACGATGCCATTGAACTGCCCGTCGCTCAAAGCTCTGAACGTCACTTTGCGCGCTCCCTCGGCAGTCGGCTTGGAATTGACGGTGAGAGTGACATCCCGACCCGCTTGGTAAGTGAGCGAGCTCCACAGCTGCTCGTTCAGTTTGGGTACTGACTTGCCATTGATTTCCAGGATGTAATCGCCCGGGTTGATCTTTGTCTTGGGATAGCTGCCAGCCGTTCGTTCCGGCACATCCTTCACTCGGAGCCCAGGACCTGCGTAGCTGTAATCGAACGTAACACCCAGCGATGCAACCGGCTCAGAACCAGGATTGCCACCAGCAGGGCCAACCTCGGAGTGGGACGATTCAAGTTCACCGCACAGCATGTTCCCGACCAAAGCCATCTCGTTGCGATGGACAACGGTGTCCACCCATGGCAGATATCGCTCGCGCAACGCGTCGAAATCTCGGCCATGGAAGTTCGGATCGTAAAATCCGCGGTTGAATTCGCGCCATAGCTGCTCAAAGGCTGCGATATGTTCCTTCTTGGTGTCTCGAGTCCAATCCGCGCGGAAGTCGACGAGGGCAAGCGGGTTGCCATTCGCCCGAAGGTCGAGTTTCGCAGGCTTGCCATCCAGAACCCAAACGGCGCTGTTGGTGTCATCGCTGAACTGGAAATCACCGACGTCGCGGGTGTTGTTGAGTCGGCGCACATCGGTGCCATCGTAGTTGGCTTTCCAGATTCCGCCTTCACTTGAGAAATACAGGTCTCCATTTGCGGGATCGGTGTAAATCGATCCGCCCAGACCCTTGTCCGTGAACCGTCGAATCCGTTCGTCGATGTACTTGAAGTCAATCTCCGTTTTGACAGGGTCTTTCGGCTTCTCGTACTTAATTTCGGTATCAGTGGTGAGCGCCGCCTCAGGTTGAAGTGGCACCACAGAGATGCCGCCTCCCGGCCGCGAAGAGCCGAAATAGAGATACTTGCCGTCAGGCGAGAATTTCGGTCGGAAGTGAAACGCGTTCAGCTTCGTAACGTTCACATCCTGTTTGGTCTGGGTGTCATAAATCCAAATATTGCGAAGACCACGAACGGTTTTGGTGTACGCGACATAGCGCATATCTGGGGACCAATCGTAATCCGGCTCGCGGCCGAAACGATAGTCGTTGGGAAGGTCGATAATCTTCTCCGGCGCGCCACCAGCATAGGCGTACTTGAAAAGCCCGCCTTTTGATCCAGTTTGCCAGTAGCTGAAGCTCTTGCCATCCGGATTGCGCTGCGTCGAGGTGACGTCGTTGTTCGTGTTTGTCACCTGCTTAATCGTGTTGGATTTGAAGTTGTACGCAAAAATCTGGATGCTCTTGGATCGGTCCGACAGGAAGAAAAGCTCCTCGTTGTTGGGATTCCAAAAGGTGCCGTAATCCAGTCCCTCGTACGATGTGATCTGGCGGGCGTCATCTTTGTTCGGGCCCTTCCCTTTTTGCGTGGGCACCGTCCAAATCTCGCTATTCACCACGAACGCCATTTGGTCGTTTTTAGGACTGATGGCTGCCTCGGATGCACCGCTCGTGAGAATTTGACGCTGGAGGGTGGTGAACTTCTCATCGAGAGTGGCTGTGAATTCAACCTTGCGAGGCTGCTTGCCTGGCTCCATCACAAACACATGTCCGGCTTGCGAAAAGGCGATCGTTCCAGCCTTGCGAGCGACAGCCAGCCACCTTACGGGCTCATCCTTGAACTGCGTCAGCCGTTTCTCCTTGCCGTTCGTCGCGATTTGGTACACGTTCGGACATCGGTCAGCGTTGTCCACGTTTTTGGGAATCGGCTTGTTCAGATAACTGCTGCTCGGTGTTTTTTCGCTCACCGTAACGCAATAGATTTCTCCCTTGGGGCCAAGCTGCGGCCAAAGGTGTTGGAATCCATTGGCACTGATGGTTGTTCGCTTGCCCGAAGCCAAATCGACGCTGCAAATCTGTGCGGCAGCGGACCCTTGATAGCGGGGGCGGAACCATGGGAACCCTGCCCGGGTAAAGATGCCCGACTTTCCATCGGGCGTTATCTGCATGCTCCCCAACCCCAGATAGTCCTGAGCGATTTCCTTCAAGTCGCCGGTCCACGGATTGATCATGTACAGACCTCCATCCGCCTTTTCCCGCGATCCGCTGAAGGCGATCCAGTTTCCATCAGGGGACCAGTCGGAGGGCACATCGTTCGACGGGTGGAATGTGACGCGCTTGACAGAGGAGAGGCCTGGTGCGACCACAAAGATCTCTCGGCCACCAAATCGGTTGCTGGAAAATGCGAGCCACTTGCCGTCGGGCGACCAAACAGGGTTGTCATCCATCTCGACGTGATTGGTGACTTGCATCGCCGTTCCGCCTTGGGTTGCGGCGACCCAAACATCGCCACCATAGACAAAGGCGATCTTGGATCCGTCGGGAGAGAGCGCCAAATTGCGAACGCCGAAAAGAACATCGGGTTTGAGGTCCGGTGCCTGGGCAAATGCTCCGCTCAACAATGCCAATGCAGCCAAGCTAGATATTCCGTGCCGAAACATTGGATCACGTTACCCACCTACTGCCATAATTCGCCTAGATGGAGCCAGAATTCCAGTTGCGAAAGCTGATGTGCGAGGTCGGGCGCCGCCTGTACTCGGCAGGATTGGTCGTGGCATCGGAAGGCAACATCTCGGCGAGGCTGAGCGGCGACCGGATTTTAGTGACGCCCAGCGGCGTGTGCAAGGGCTTTATGGCTCCCGAGCAGCTCGTGATCACTGACTTAGATGGGCACCTGATAGAAGGAGAATCCCAACCGAGTTCGGAAATCCTTCTGCACACAATATCCTATCAAATGAGGCCTGATGTCCAAGCTGTGGTGCACGCCCATCCACCCTATGCGACCGCGATATCGCTCACGGCACTTCCCTTTCCGTGGATGACCACGCCTGAGTCGGCGTGCGTGCTCGGTCCCGTCGCCCAAGTGCCTTTTGCCATGCCTGGCACCCAACAAGTCTCAGACGCGATGGCGGAGGTTTGTGAACATGCCAAGTCGTTCATTCTGAGCCACCACGGCGCAGCAACATATGGATTCGATCTCCTGAGCGCGCTGTATCGCATGGAGACACTTGAACGCACGGCATATCTCATCCACAAGGCCAATAAGTTTGGTGGCCCCATCCCGCTGCCGGATCAGATTCAGCAGCAGCTTTGGGACCGATTCGGCCACGGTCGCCTCGATAACTAGATATCCGGAACTTCACTGGAGATCACCTTCGACACCCGGTAAGTCCCCCTCACAAGTGCGGAGCACGCGTTGAGGGGGATTTAGGGGGAGACCAAACTGCCCTAAATCATAGGCTTCAATAAATCAAAGGTTGCAGACTTAGGACCCTGTCGCCATACTCCTAGATACCTTTGCAACGGAGAGATCGTCCTCTCCTGTTGGAGGAGAATTGAATGGACGAACAACAGGAACAACAACCGCCGCAACAGGCACCGTCGCCTTATCCAAGGCCCGATATGGGTGGAGGGATGATGGGTCCCACGCAAGAAGAGCGCTCGCAGTCGATGCTGTGCTGGATTTTGACGATCTTTGCAGGGTTCATCCCGGGACTGATTTTCTATCTCATCTCGGATCAATCGAAGCCCTTCCTTAAGAGACAGGCGGCCCTGGCGCTGACCTTGTCGATCGTTGCTATCGTCGGCTACATCGCCAGCGCAATTTTGATGATGATTCTTATCGGGATCGTCACCTACATCGCGGTGGGAATCTGGAGCCTCGTTGTGTGCATCATGGGCGCGGTGGCTTGCAACAAGGGCGACAACTATAGCCCCGGTATTGTCACTGGTCTCTGCCAATCGATGTTTAAGATGTAATCTCGGGGAACCCATTGGGGAACGAAGTGCCGATAGGCGCCTCCTTCCCCATTCCCCACTCACTCTTTTCCCCAATCCTCTTCCCTAAAGTCCCGATTTCGCGGTACTTCCCCTCCCCCTGTGGTTGAATTATCTTAAGCAGCAGGACGTCTGCCTTTTATTGGAGGAATTTCGATGCAACTTTTTGGAAAAACCTTTGGCGCAGGAGTGATCGCCGGTGGACTATTGGTCACGGCGTTCCTTGGACCGAGCGCCCCAGCCGATGGCAGTGCAGCAACCACTCCCACAGCTCAAGCTCCGTTCGGGATGGCCGGATTCAACGCGTACGCCAAGACCATGGGCGGCAAGCCCTTCATGGTGACCTACACCCGCAACGACTCGGTGGAAATCACCCGCGAAGTTTTTGAAAAGCACATGGAGACGGTGCAGTTGATGCGAAAGCAGAAGCGCGCCTTGGTCGGTGGCACTTTTGAAGACACCGGCGAGCAAATGGTAATTCTGTGGGGACGAAGCGAGGACGATCTCCAGCGGGAGCTTAACAACGATCCTGCGATAGGAACGGGAGCATACAAGATCGCCGTTCGGCCGCTCACGATCAAGCTCGACGGAACCCAGTGCGAGGCAGCCGGAACAACGACCAAACCCGAAAAAACAGGTCCACCGCCGAACGCGCCCATGGAGATTCCTGGAAAGGAAAAACCTTGACGCAGAAAAAACTCCCTCACCGTTTCGATGAGGGAGGTTAGTTTATCAATGGACCGGTGATCGACTAGCCACCTTCGTCTTTGGACTTGTCTGCTCCCTTAGTACCCTCGCCGGGTGCCGTGGTCCCAGGCGGAGCTTCCTTGATATCTACCTTGCCTTCGACTTTCGGGCTGTCATCAGCTGGAGCACTGGAACAACCACCAACGACTCCAAGGGTGCCAAGAAGTAGGGCCAAAAGACCAACTTTCGCTAGAGACTGCATGATGGATCTGTACCTCCGTCTAGGAAATAAGCTTGTTCGTTCGTTGTTCCATCGTAATCCGGACGAAACATGTAAGGATGGCAAAACGCCTTATCCCAGTAGCGACCGCAAGGCTTGTCCTTGTAGTAACGGGCCCACGGGTCGACTCTCGGATCAGTCCGTTGGGTCTTGCTTGTGCCGCCGATTCCGAGCTTCCGAGATCGTGCGCTGGAATCGGAGTAGATCATGATAATTGCGCCTGCATAGAGATCGACGCCTCGCGTTGAGGTGTTTGTGGTGTAGCCGCTCGTCCCGCCATTTCCCGTCGCACAAGCTGTGCCGCTAGGCACATAAGTGCATGGGGCATTGGTGGTATCGCATGTCAGCCAAGGCGAGGCATATCCATAGCCATACAGAGCACGCTTTCCGTGTCCGTGCCAGAACACGGGAACACTGGAGGGTGACTGGATTCCACCCTGGTTGTAGCCGTGAAGTAACCCGTTGTACGTGTAAGAGATACTGGGGAGCCCCGTCGGCTGAGTCGCCGGACCATAAGAACCAGATGTTGCAAGGGTACTGCCATTTGGTTCGTTCAGTATCTGGACATTCTTCATGTAAGGTTGCATGCTGTTCAGCACGAAGGAGTTTGCTGCAGCAAGTTTCCATGCCGGTTCCGTGGCCGCCAACTGAGTAGCGGGGACGGGCACAAACCGATTGTAGTTCCACCCACCAACAGGATCACTTGGATGGAATGCTAATGCAAATGTATCGTCATTGTCGTTGAGATACATCTGGATGGCGATACCCATTTGTTTTCCATTGCTGAGAGCCGATGTTTTCTTGGCTGCCATCTTAGCTTGGGCAAAGACCGGGAACAGGATCGCCGCCAAGATCGCAATAATTGCAATGACAACCAACAGCTCAATCAGGGTGAATGCCCGAATCTTTGCTGCGCTCTGTCTAAGATTTCTCTTCATAGATTCCTCTAAACCAGTGGTCCGCCGTCAATTGGCGGTCACAAAAGACAACGCTGTATCTTTCTTAACCTGCTACTATACGCCACAACCGTACTATTGTGGGGATGGAAATTGCCCGATGTCTCTGGGTACCATACAAATTCGCTCTCTAAAGACAGCCGGCAATCGGGTTCGCCCGATAGAAGTCCAGCCGAGGGGTAGTCGGACAAAACAGCCATCATACGTATTTTGAGGCAGGCTCCTTGCCGTTGCCGAGACTGAGTTTGGGCTCCCGATCTACCGGATTGGGAGCCCAATCGCATTCTAAACAAGGAGGAAACATGCCTACAGAAGCAAAAGCCGAAGCCATTGCCGAAGCCAAAGGCCTTTACGAGAAATCGCTGGGCGTGATCTTTACGGATTACCGCGGCGTTAAAGTGAAGGAAATGCAGAAGCTGCGCCGCGATCTCAAAGCCAAAGGCGGCGAGATTCACGTGTTGAAAAATACGCTGTTCCGTATCGCAGCTGGCGAGAGCGTTGTGTCGAGTCTCCCGTATGAGCTCCACAACGGGCCCACCGCCGTCGCATTCATTTATGAAAACGAAGGCGAGTGCGCCAAAGTCATCACCGACTTTGCAAACTCTCACAAGAACCATTTTCAGGTTAAGGGCGGCTATTTTGGCAAGCCATTCGACCAGAAAGGCGTGGAAGCGCTGAGCAAACTGCCATCGCGCGACCAGCTCATTGCTCAGGTTATCGGAGCCATCGCGGCACCGCTGACCAACCTGGTTGGAGTCATCGAGGCTTTGTACGCCGACCCGATCCGTGTGATCGGAGCCGTGGCCGACAAGGTCGCCGAAGGCTCACCAGTGCCGGAACCCGCTGCTGCTGCACCTGCTGAACCAGCTCCTGCTGATGAAGCACCCGCCGCAGAGGCTCCCGCAACCGAAGAAGCCGTAACCGAATCCCCCGCAGCCGAAGAAGCTGCCCCGTCCGAAACCCCAGAGGAAAACTAAGAGGAATTTACAACAATGGCAACTACCGTTGAATCAATCGTTGATCAGATTAGCAGCATGACCGCGCTTGAGCTGAGCGAGCTCAAGAAGGCTCTTGAAGACAAGTTCGGCGTGACCGCCGCGGCTCCCATGATGGGCATGCCCATGATGATGCCGGGCATGGGTGGCGGCGACGCTGCTCCGGCCGAAGAGAAGACCGAGTTCGACGCGATTTTGAGCGATGCTGGCGGCCAGAAGCTCCAGGTCATCAAGGTCGTCCGCGAATTGACCGGTCTCGGCCTCAAGGAAGCCAAGGACCTGGTCGATGGCGCTCCACAGCCGGTCAAGCAGGGCACCAACAAGGAAGAAGCCGAGAAGATCAAGAAGGCTATCGAAGAAGTCGGCGGCAAAGTCGACATCAAGTAATTCCCTACTTGTTGGGAAAACAAAAGCATTCAGGGTTTCTCCTGGATGCTTTTGTCCTTTAGGGCTTGCTCGGGTCGCCGCTTGGGCCCGAAGCCAGGCCCGATGCTGGGACCCCGGTCGCTCCGCGCCCGCCCAGCATTTCGCCCCCAACCGGCGACCGACTCTGTTGGGTGGCGGGATTCCATTTGAACTGTCTGGCGAAAAAAGGGGTTGGTGGCAGAATTGAGACCTGTTCCAGCCCCGCGGACGGCGAGGTGGGCGACGCGCCAGCGTCGGGGTCCCATCTCGGGGAGTGGCCTCCGGGCCGGGGCTGGACACCGTTCGTGGTCGCCAGATCTAGTCTTAACGACCGTGACGAAAGAAAATAGCTAACATGGGTGTGGTAAGCATCGTCTGTAAGGCAATCCACATGAGACGCAATTCTGGGACTTTCGATGGATTAGGTTCTGCACCAAAAAATCGACTTAATAACGTGCGAGCCGATCTGGATGACGACAACGCCGTCACCATCTATGATTACCAGATCTTGAGCAACAACTTCGATAAGCACGGTGACAATTAATGAAAATCCTAACGCTTATCGGAGCTAGTTTAGTGTATGGTGCGGCGCAGGCCGCACCACAGTATAAGGCTACAACCCTGCAACCTCCTGCCATTACTCAGCAAGTCATCGGATTATGGGCTAGCAGCAGAGCGAGTCATCAGTTTATTGCAGGTTCGATACTCTATCTTGACAATGGCGACGTATCGAGAGCAGTGGTATGGCGGAACGATGTACCCGAGATTTTGCCGCCGGCTGAACCAGACAATCAGCACGCATTATGTATCGCGGCCTACTCTGATCAATCGGTGCTCATCAGAGATGGTTACACTGGTAAGTGCTACTGGTACAAAGATGGAGCCTTTACAAAGATAGACACCCTTGGCAAAGGTATCTATGTTCAGCAAGCCAATAAGAATCGTCAATTTGCTTTGTTGCTCAACAGTTCTACGTTTCAAGATCAAGCCGCACTTTGGCAAAATGACGTGATTGCGCCACTCAACGGGATCGGATACCGAAGCCGAGCTTACGGGATACTGGAGGATGGAACAGTACTCGGAAACGCAGAACAGCCGAATCAGTTTGGCGCAGCCTGTATCTGGAAACCCGGCTCGCTCAATCCGACTCTGCTCAACGTACCCGGGATTGGCTCACGGATCGAACGTGGAACTTCGAATGGCTACTACTTCGGAATCCGCACCCTAGAGGACTATTCCAATGCGCCGTTTCTGTATAAAGATGGACTGTCCACCGACCTGGTTAAACCTCAATGGTATGGTGATAATCCTTTCGTTATCGGCGTTGACACTTCGGGGCGAGCGATCATCCATACTCAAAGCAGCACTTACGGCGTAAAAGACACGCTCTGGGACCATGGAGTGCCATACAAATTTACCGACTTGATCCTTGATTCTGAGGTGGCGAATAACTTTCCAACTTTGCGCAGTATGTCCGAGGATGGCACCTTATTCGGTGGCTACCTCACACCTGATTTCAAATACACAGCAGTGGTTTTCACCCCCGTACCCGAG
The DNA here is from genome assembly GCA_018268255.1 of Armatimonadota bacterium. Taxonomy (GTDB): domain Bacteria; phylum Armatimonadota; class Fimbriimonadia; order Fimbriimonadales; family Fimbriimonadaceae; genus UBA2391. The sequence continues at coordinate 235,793 of JAFDWX010000004.1, forward strand.
CCTGCCTCCATGGCTATCCTGGGTCTCGGTGCATTAGCCGTATTGCGTCGCCGTCGTGGCAACGGGGGTCGATAACAACTTCCATCGACGCAAGGCCGCGCTGCTGACCGAGCCTCCCCCGGGGACTTCACTAACGATCGCCAGCCCCGGGGGCGGACTCTTCTGCGAAGGTTCGTGCACGGACCACCCCGCCCTGCGGGCACCCCTCCGGCGGAGGGGAATATTCGCATATTGAGTTTCCCTGGGGATTGGCATCGCATAAGCCCGCTGTTTGAGGTGAGTTTCCGCCAGTTGCTGCGGGGTCATCAGTTGGCAACCGAAAGAGCGATACCAACCGGCGACCATCAGCGAACGATTGTCCCCGCGTGATTCCCCTCCTTCGGAGGGGTGGCCCTAAGGCCGGGGTGGTGTCAGAAAGCAGATGAACGAGGCAAGTACGTTAATGCGAGGCTCGGCTACCAGCCCCGGGGGCGGCGAGATGGGCGACGCGCGAGCGTCGGGGTCCCATCTCGGGGAGTGGCCTCCGGGCCGGGGCTGGGCCAACGGCAAAACCCAACGAGACCTCCCTCCCTCGGATACACTGGAGCAGATGGCACACTTGCACGAGTACCCAGTTCTCGTCGAATGGACCGGCGGCCGAGAGGGCCACGGCAACGTCCTCTCCGAACGATCCGGAATCACCAATCCGCTCAGCGTTCCGCCCGAATTCCAAGGTCCTGGCCAGGGAACCAATCCTGAAGAGCTCCTCACCAGCGCAATCGCCGCATGCTACAGCATCACCTTCGGCATCGTGGCTGCAAACCAAAAGCTGCCCGTCAACACCTATTCCGCAAAGGCAGTTGGAGTCGTCGAGCAAGCAGGAGCGACGTTCACCTATAAGTCGATCACCATCAAGGCCGAAATCCAGTTGGATCGTTCCGCCACCGATGAGCAGGTCGCCAAAGCGGAAGATATGGCCCATCGCGCCGATGCGTACTGCATCATCACCAATGCTGTGCGAGACAAAGTGAACATCGTGGTCGAGCCGACCATTACGCGGGGCTGATCCAGAATGCCGAGAAGACCCTTCGTCGCCGGAAACTGGAAGATGAACAAAACCTCCAGTGAAGCTCACCAGTACGTCACTGAGTTCGTTGGCTTGGTCAACGAGATCACTTCGGTCGACATCGTGCTGTGCCCACCCTACACATCACTTGCGCGGTTGAATGAAGACCTTGCCGACGAGAACGTGAAGTTGGGTGCCCAGGATGCCTTCTGGGAGGACTCGGGGGCGTTTACATCCTGTATTTCGGCTGGAATGCTTAGCGCGGAAAAGATCCCCTACTGCATCGTGGGCCACAGCGAGCGACGCGGGCGCTTCGGCAAGCTGGAAATACCGGAAACTACCGTCGGTTACTTCGGTGAGACCGACGAATCGGTCAACCTCAAACTCAAGGCGCTGGCCAGGGCCGGAATTACGGCGATCTTGTGCGTCGGTGAGACTCTGGCGGAACGCGAGGCTGGCAATACGGATTCCGTGATCGAAAATCAGCTCAACGCCGCCCTAGATGGTCTGGGAGATGATGCGCTGAAATCGCTCATCATCGCATACGAGCCGGTGTGGGCCATCGGCACCGGCAAGACCTGCGATACACCTGAAGCTGAGCGAGTCTGCGGGTTTATTCGTCAGGTACTTGCGGATGCAACTTCCCCGCACTTGGCGATGGGTTGCCGTATTCTCTATGGAGGAAGTGTCAAACCGAGCAACGCGCAGGACCTCTTTAGCCAGGAGAACATCGACGGTGGACTGGTTGGCGGCGCTAGCCTGATTGCCACCGACTTCGCCGAAATCGTCAAGGCTGCCGTATGAGCGAAGGGATCGAGTCAAGGTCGGTAAGTTCAACTGAGGTTCAAATCGCCGAAATCGTCGAGCCGGGAGATGCGAATTTTCTCGGCAAGATGTTCGGTGGCGCCGTGTTGGCAAAAATCGACCTCTGCGCTTACGCGGTTTCCAGCAAATTTGCGGGCACGATCGCCGTCACGGCTAGCTTCGATCGTGTGGATTTCCACGAGCCCATCGAGGTTGGTGAACTCCTGACTTTGATCGGGCACGTCACCTTCGTGGGCCGCACCTCGATGGAGGTCACCATCGAGCTTTATGCCCACAACCTCTTCAGCGGCAATCGACGGCACACCAACACGGCGCGTGTTACAATGGTCGCGCTGAAAGATGGAAAACCGTGTCCCGTCCCGCGGCTGCATTGCGAAACCCGCGAAGAGAGGATTCGATATCTCGAGGGACACATTCGTCGTGAACGGAGAAAAGTCTATCGAGCCGCGCTCGAACAAGAATTCAAGACGCTTCAGACCTTGTCGGATGCGGAACTTGATGCCATGATAAAGTCATCAACTCCCTGATGCGAAAAACTTCCCTCCTTTTCAGCTTTGGCGTGATCATCCTTTTGGCTGGGTGCAGCACGCGTCCGCCCGCGGCCAATCCGGATTTTGTCGAGCAGTTTGATCTCCTCGCCAAAACACCGCCGGACGCCGTAACCTCAGTCGAACTAGTGGGAGTGCTTTCCAAAAAGACTGCCGACGGAAAACTCGGCGATCCGCAGGTGATTACAGAACCGCACGAGATCAAGGCTATCTGGCACTCGGTAGTGAACGAGACTTCGAAGAAGAACAAGGCCAAAGTTCCGCCTGTCCAATCGCCCGACATCATTCGATTCAATATACGTCACAAGCCACCGATCACCATTGACTTCAGCGTGGACGAAGCTTCGAAATACTTTGGCCCGAACCTCCAAAAGTTGATCGAGTTCTATAAGAAGAAATCTAAGTCGGCTGATAATGCGCCAGATCCAAAAACCGCCCCAAAAGATCCCGATCATAGCGGTCCATAGTCTTTGCTCTGGCCTCTTCCGCTTTGGCGTCCTCGACCTGCCCGGCCTCGAGCAAAAAGCGGTGGAGCAACCCATAGTAGACCCCTTTCTCCGGGTCTAGGTCGCTGGCGAGCCGCACACTCTTGATCGCCTCGACGTACTTTTCGGCTCCCCAAAACGCCAGCGATGCCAGCGCATAGAGATGGTCATCGCCGGGAGAAAGCTCGATCGCCGCTCTCAGCGCAATGAGCGCATCCTCGAATCGGCCCATGTGCAGCAGAAGGTCTCCCATCCAGTAGTGGTAGAAGCTCTGATCGGGTGCGGCAGCCACAGCGCGCTGAATCGCTCGAAGAGCTTTCTTGCGTTCGCCCAATTTGCGAAGGGCTTCGGCAAGTTTGTGATGGTAATGCGGGTTGTCGGGCTCCAGGCGAATGGCGCGCTCGATTTCCTCAATAGCTTCCCGGGATTTACCATAACGCTGATAGATGTCGGCCAAGCCAAGGTGCGGCTCCGACAGAGTCTCCTCCGCTCGGATCGCCCGCCGATACTGCACCATCGCCGCAGGAGCGTTCTCCAGCAATTCGTAAGCGCTCCCTAATCCAATGCGAGTCTCAGGCTCTTCGCCCTCTGCCTTTCGCAAAGCCCGCTGATAGTGCTCGACTGCCTTGCCGTAATCTCCTCGACGCAAGTTCGCGTCTCCGATTACGATCCCCGGTTCTGACTGCTCGTCCTCGTTGGTAAGCAGCTCAGATTCCGGATCGGCTTCGACCTCTGGAGGCAAAAGCCCGAACAATTCGACAATTTGCTGGTAATCGGGGTTCATGGATTGACCTCTATTGTATCGTGTCCCGGATAAGGGTAGACGTTGGGCACGGTCGCTGAGGGAAAAGGATGATATGGCTAATATGCTGTTTGCTCAAGTGCAAACTATGACCTAACTGACCTATTCCAGTTCTTTCTTGGCTTGTATCTACTTATGTAGAACTTTGCGGGCTCAATGTGCGGGCAAGGTAAAGTACGGAACACAGTTCAGAATAACGTTCGCTCAGAGCGTCGGCTGGTAATAAAGTAACAATCTGAGCGGCTGTAGACACCACAAGGATGTACCAGTATGAATTTAGTCGAAACGCTTAAGGGCCAATTGGGTGGCCCCATTGTTCAACAAATTGCCCAGTATTTTGGGCTTGATGTTAGCCAGATCGAGAAATTTTTGGATGGTGCCCTGCCTTCGATTTTAGGGGGATTCGGCCAACTATCTCAGACGGCAGACGGCGCATCCCAACTCGCAACTTTAGCAAACTCGCCATCTGTGCCCGGTGATCTTGAGAAATTCTCGCAGATCTCGAGTCCAGGATCGGCGGACTCGATGCTCGCAGAGGGCAACAGCCTTGTTGAGAAGTCCTTCGGGGGAGATTCGGAAGCCGTTGCAGCCAAACTCGGCGAACACGCGGGAATCGACCCTGCCAAGGCAGGAGGCATCCTTGCGATGCTCGCTCCGTTGGTTTTGGGTCTTCTGGGCAAAATCATCCCTGGCGGGTTCTCGGCTGATGGACTTCGTTCACTTCTCAAAGACCAACTGCCCAACATAGCCAATGCGATGCCACGCGGCCTTTCGATTCCGGGTCTGGGACTGCTCAGTGGGGCAGGTGCGACAGCAGCCGCAGCGGCGGCAACCAGCGCCAGTAGCGCGACTTCGGGAGCCACAACTTATCTCAAGTCGGTTGCCGATTCAACCCCATCTCCTGCTGCGAATGACTCTAAGGGATCTAATCTGATCTGGGCTCTGTTGCCTCTCTTTGCAATCGGAGCTGTCATCGCCTATCTCATCATGAACCCGCTGCCAAAAGAAGCAGATGCCGCTTCGGAACCCAAGGCTCTTGCGGGAACGCCTATTGAAAAGCCTTCAGTCGCCACGGAACCTGCGGCAGCCATGGAACCTAGCGCAACGGCCCAAGGATCGGGCATGACTGAGAAAGATCTTCCAAGCGGCGAGAAGCTCACTTTCCCTGCCGAAAGCATCGAGGCCAATCTAATTGCGTTCATTGAGGATGCGAATCGGCCAGTGGACAAGACCACATGGTTTACTTTTGACCGATTGAACTTTGATACGGGAAAAGCCACGATCAAGCCCGATTCTCAGGCGGTGCTGGATAACATTGCCAAGATCTTGGCGGCATATCCTAAAGTGAAGCTGAAAATCGGAGGTTATACCGACAACACCGGTAACGAGCAGAGCAACCTCAAGCTCTCTGGAGATCGCGCAGCAGCCACGCGAGAGGCTCTCGTCAAATTGGGTGTCGCGGAAGACCGGCTGGACCCAGAAGGCTATGGAAGCCAGCATCCGAAAGCGCCCAACGATACCGAAGAAGGTCGAGCCCAGAATCGGCGCATCGACGTTCGAGTTACCGAAAAGTAATTCCTGAATCTCCCCCTAAATCCCCCTCACCGCGCTTCGCTGTGAGGGGGATTTTTTGTATGAAGCTAGGAGGTCGTCGTCACCGGTGGATTTTCCAGCTGTGGCGTCTTAGGTGGAGAAGTCTGGGTCGCGACGAGTATGACGCCAAGTATGACCACGACGACGCCGACTATTCGAAGAGGCGTTGCAGGCGTTTGGTACATCCCCCCAACGCCGAAGTGGTCCAAGAACAGTGTCGTAATCAGCTGGGCCGAAACCACAACTGATAGCATCAATGCTGAACCCAGCTTTGGCCCCACCAGGATGGCTGTGAGGACATAGAACGCACCTAAGGCTCCGCCGATCCAAAACCACTTCGGCATCGCAGCTGTATTCGACAGGTTCGGCATTCCTGCCCGCGAGACCACTAGGTAACCCGTTACAACAATCAGCCCTACAACGAACGAGAGCGCCGCTGCCCACACTGGGTTCCCAACGTATTTCCGCAACCCTGCGTTGCAGATCACCTGGACTGAAAGCCCGATGCCTGCCACGAAGGTCAGAGCCATCCAACCAAAAGATTTCACTCGGTTAAGGACGTTCTCCCGGACCCAAAAGCACGGAGTTTACGGGCGCCCTCCGGAGTTTGGCCGCACCGTTCCAGATTCGGTATTTTGGCTAGCAAGCACCAATCGGATGGTCGTGGTTGCACCAGCACCCGACGCCATAGCTCCTTCGACCTTGATTCGATGGGCAACTTTGTCATAGGTCGTGGCCACGATGCGGTTGTTCACGTATGCCTTCGCCGCAACGTAGCCCACAGGCAACTTCAGCCACGCCGAGAAATTGCTGGCAAAACCGCTGTTGTTCTTGATGACAAGCCCAGGACCGGCAGTACCCTGGGTAGCAGTCACATCAACGCTGTTGGGACCATATTTCAAATTCTTGAAAGTCATGGTGGGCCACCCTGTCGGCAGCTTCGGAGCTACTCTCAGAGTGTTCGCCGGTGCATCTGGAGTGAAGTCCAAATACATCATGATCGCGTCCGCAAGGAAGCTCATGGATTCCCACGCGTTAGGCCAGGCGGCTTGGAGCCTGAAATCGCTCTGACCTGGGTAAAGCAGGCTGTTGGACGGCGAGATCTGCTCGGAGCCGAGGCCCAAGGGACCCATAAAGTCTCGAACTCGATCGATGCGCAACTTGAGGTTGTCAATGTCGGCCGCCCCAGGAGTGTAGTTGGCTCTCTGGCCGTAATAGCATCCGTACCAAAGTGTGGAAAGAGTCCACGGACCGCCGTTCCAGTAAGTGTCGCCCCAATAGCGGTTCACCAAGTTTTGCCATTCGCCCGAGAAATTCATAATCGGGTGCGTATTGCCGTAGCGATCGGTTGCCACGCCGTTCATTCTATCGACCACCTTCGCCATACGAGCATCGTTGGGAGCGAGGACATTGAATGGATAGCTCACGCCGAGTTGGCTGATGTCGGTGTTCTCACCGTTCCAGTCGAGCCTTCCTTTAACCCCGTTGAGAATGTTGCCCGCGCGACCGTTGAACGTGTCCCGATCGGAGAAGTTGCCGAGCAGGTGGGCGATTGAAGCCGCATCCCACAATCCTCGCACCACGTTGGCGTTCGAGAAAATGAACTCGTCGAAGGCATCTTCCCACAGGCTCATGCTGTACATGAGGTTGGTGCCGTCGTCGTAATACAGTCGCGAATCAAGAGCGCTGTCGCTGCTCATCGAAAACGCGCTATCGCGGACCATGGTCCAGTTTTGAGTGAGAATCGCGTTGTTCCCAACAGCATCGTAGAGGTACTTCACACCCCAAGGCATCACTGCGGTCTCATCAACCTGAGGCGACCCCCAGATGATATAGCCGTCTGTTGTGTACTTTTGGTAGAAGAATCCTTTGCCCCAAGCCTCACCCGGTGCGCGATAAGCCACCTCTCTGAGGAATCGGTAGACCTCGGAAGCCTCGGTGAAGTGACCCGTTCGGGTCAGAGTCACTGCAGCCCAGACGGCGTCCCGCGGCCAGCAGTACATATAGGCACCATTGTGCATTCCAGCGACCACCGCGCCGGTCTTTCCGTCCAGGTGCAACGCCGTTCCAAGTTCACTCCGATTGAACAGTTTGTCCAGATCGTTGTCTGGCGTATCGATGGTGACTCCGCTCGTAAGCCAGTTGGACCAATAGGAATCCGTGGCGGTCATCATGGAAGCCATATTGTTGTTCTTGAACCAGTCCAATACGGGTGCCATCTGGTAGTTGTACGTGCCCGTTGCATTGGGAAAGGCGTCGAACCCACCCACCAGGATCAAGTCGATTTCTTTGGTCTGGCCCGCCGGAATTGTGACGCGGGTTCCCAGCCAACCTTCCCCATTGTCCGCACTGGTGTCGCGCCAAAAATCGGTCGCATACGTGCCTGAGGTTCCGCCGACGGAATCAAGCACTTTCGCGCTCGCCGCGAGATAGATCGAAACCTGCTTATCATAGTTGCTGAATGAACTGGGGTTGTACTCTCCAGCTGAGTTTGCGGTGCGCCCCGTGTTGTCGTAGGCGATCATCGCGCCGCGCGTGGAATCGACCGACATCGCATCGAAGTTGTCCCCGCCGTTCAGGGCCGGATCCATGTAGAAGTAGTAATCCAGGGTTTGGGTCGAACCGCCGTTATTCGTCAAAAGAATCCGCTTAACAGAAAAGCCCTGGCGAGCGGTGCCACCCAAGTCCGTCGGGTAGGAGATCCCTTTTGGGGCGAAGTCATACTGCTGGATGTCGATGTTTCGTCCACCAACCGAAAACTTCTGGCTCGTGTAGACGGTCTGGCTGTTGTCGACGTATCGCTGTTGCAGATTTTGGTAGTCGCCACCGTTGGAGTTGGTGAGCCAATAGGTGATTCCGCCAACTCGAATGCCGCCGAACGCACAGTTGAGATTGAGCTGACCACGGGAACCCTGGGGCAACCCCGGAGGAAACGTGTCCAACCCATCGACGTAACCTTCATTCTTGGCGGCGACACCCTGGACCGTTCCCGCGGACGGATAGTACACGTCGTAGAACGTCCCATTTTGGTCGAGCATGACGTTGATATAGTTGTTTCCGGTGACCGCTTCCTCTTTCCACATGTGGTACGGGGGATAGCCAACATTGGGATTGGAAAACGCGCTTCCTTGGCCGGGCCACGCGATCTTATTGGTGAAGCTGTAGACCGTCGTGTTCGCGAGAGTGGAGTTTGTCCAAGCCTGCATCGCGTATCGGACCGTCTGTCCGAAGGATCTGGTGTTCGATGGGAGCGTTGTCTTCCACCAGTCGACGACTCCATTGCCAGTGCTCTGGTTCGCATGAAACTGGATTTGGCCCGAGCTGCTTTTGAGAACCTGGCTGGTACCGCTGGGGACACCCCGAGTTCCAGAAGGAGTGGAGCCATCGGTTGTGTAGTACACCGCAACCGCGTCGTACGTGAACTGATATCCCACCGAGAAATAGAGCGTGACGATCTCATCTTCGCGGGGGGAATACGGGTCCCGCTGCGTGCCCGAGGCGTTATACACGCCCGTCGCCGGATCATGGGCCACAAAGCTTTGCGCACCAGCCAATGTGCACAAGCTTGAAATCAGAACGAAGAGCGCTATCCGAATCGCCTTTAACATCATCGTCACCAGGTTAAGAATACGTATACACAGCGTACACCATAAACCAAGGGAAACTCTTCTTTTGGAAACTCAGACAAGTAGAATTACGGAGCGAATTTGGCGCAAGGACCGCACACCAAACCTGTTGGCCCGCCAGGCAAGTAATATTGGGCTTGGTCCTTCCCAGAACGACCAGAACACAAACCCATGAACTCGACCCAATTCTCAAGTGACCACTCTTCCGTACACAGCGATTCTTGGGGCACCTTGCCATCGGGCCAGCCGGTGAAGCTGTTTACGCTCAAGCGAGGTGCACTGACCGCCACGATCTCTAACTATGGCGGCATCGTGCAGAAACTCCTGGTTCCCGATCGCAATGGGGTCGTGGTCGACGTCGTATTGGGCTATGAAACTCTGGAAGAATACGTCGCGCAGTCGCCCTATTTCGGCTGCTTAATCGGTCGGTTCGGGAATCGAATTGGAAACGGCCAATTCACATTAGACGGCACGACCTATTCCCTACTCAAGAACGATCCAAGCAGTTCCCCGCAATGTCACTTGCACGGCGGTTTGGTGGGTTTCGATAAGAAGGTGTGGGAAGCCTCTGAGGGTGTCGACGACGGAAACCCCTATGTGGACCTTTCGCTTACAAGCCCTGATGGAGACGAGGGTTATCCAGGCGACTTAGTCGTCAAGGTTCGATACACCTTGCTTGCCGATATGTTGCGCATCGAGTACCGCGCAACTACTACTAAACCAACGCCCGTTAACCTGACCAACCACTCCTACTTCAACCTTAAAGGCGAAGGAGAGGGCACGATTTTAGACCATGAAGCCAAGATCGAGAGCTCCCATACCACCCACTGCGACCAGTGGCTGATCCCAACCGGGAATCTTACTCCCGTTGCGGGAACCCCGTTTGATTTCAGGGATTGGCGTGTGATCGGAGATCGGATCGAGGCCGACGATGAGCAGATGAAGTTTGGAATCGGTTACGACCATAACTATGCGCTCGACAAAGTCGAGGAGTTTGGTCTGGCGGCGTCTGTTAGAGAACCTGCTTCGGGCCGGGTGATGGAGGTTTGGACCACGGAGCCTGGGATTCAGTTTTACGTGGGGAATCACCTTCCCGGAACTATGGTTGGCAAGTCGGGAAGAACCTATTTGAATCGGTCCGGTATCTGCCTAGAAACGCAACATTATCCGGATTCCCCGAATCACCCCGAGTTCCCGAACTGCATTTTGCGGCCGGGTGAGAACCTGTACTCCAAAACGGAATACAGATTCTCCACGGAATAGACCGCTATTTTTTGAGCGGATCTGAATCCAGCATATAGTCCATCGGAAGGAGTCCGGCCGAGCGCGGATATGTGTTTCTTAAGGTGGGCTCTAAGTCTTCCCACTCGCTCGATCCGACCGACTTTGCATGGCCATCCGTATATCCGATGATTCGGGAGCCATCTTCCCAGGGCGTGGTTTCGTACCAAAGGATAGTCTCAGCGGGATACTCGATTATTTCGGCGTTGACCGACGCGAGAGCACAATTAAACCGAAACTCCGATTTCGCAGGATTTTGCGACTGGAAAACTTCCTTATTTTTTACGTAGGGTAGGAGCACGGCTCTAGCACTCGCGGTTGATTGAACTCCCGGATAGAGATCGTCATTGTCACCTGCGTACATGATCGTGGCGAGGCACACCTGTTTCATATTCGACAGAGTCGCAGTTTTTTTCGCTGCTTCCTTGGCCTGCCCGCCGGATTCCATCAGGTCGCTCACACTTTTGAAGAGACCGTTCAAGTCAACAGACGGCTCGTGGGTCATCGACACAACCTTGTCCTCGCGTAAAAGCTGTAGTTTCCATCTCAGTCCACTGGTGGCCGGCTTTCGTTCTGTGGCGGGTTGAGTCCCTGCGTTGCTTTCGGCTTGACTTTGAGCAGCAGCAGATTGGGCTGCCATTGCGAAAATGTCGAAATCAAGCTTGTAGCAGATGAGGCACCGTTGCCCCGCGAACATGACTTCATTGCCGTTGGTGAACGAATACCCAGCGACCTTCATCAAGGACATTACAGCATTGGATTCCGAGTTTTCGCCATTCGTTCCGGCCGACATCAGCCCGCCAAACATCCCGAAGAACGAAGTGAACATGTTGTCCATCGGATTGCTGCTGGTGGCACCCTCAGTCACGATAGAAACCGGGACTGAGCCTTCCGGAAGATCTTTCAAATCCAGAGTCTTGGGAATCTTGTCTCCTTTGACAAAATCGGTAATGGTGTAGTTTTCAATGATGTCCGCGAACGCAGGTGAGCTCAATGCGCAAACGAGCGCGGCCAGGAAAATCTGGAAAAGTCGCTTCATATTCGTCTCCGATATGGAGACGTTACCAGACGTGAAATGTCGCTATTTCGCGAATTTCGCAAGTTGCGCTAACCGATCTGGCATCATCTCGCCCACAAGGACTAGGCTGTACCCGCCTTGCTCCCATCGATAGGTCTTGATGAGACCCTTTTCCTGTCTTGCGAGGCGCTTCATATCGATATTTCCCTTGAATTGGAATAAGGTCAGTCGCCGCCCTTCCAAGATATAGGTCTGCGTCAAAACATTGCGGTCACCTATCTTGACGGCACGGGAATTCTGGAGCAAAGCTCCCGAATCCTGAGTCAATGCGATTGGGGTGATCCCCGCCTCGCGCGCGGCTGCCCGCAAACGATCCTGGGAATCGACTACTTTCGCTCCCCGGCGGTTGATCACGAAGTCCTCATCGCTGATCTTGGGATCCAGATTCAGGCGGGTGAATTCAAAGGCTCCGATCTTGGAACCTGCTCGGTCAAAAATCTCTCGCTTGAGTTGAATACCGGTCGTATTCTCAATCCAGACCCGTTGCACCGGGTTCCCGTTTGGGTCGGCAACTTGAAGCAGAGTGGTTTTTCGCCCCACAATGTCGGGACCATTGTCGGTCGTCACTTTCAGACGCCCGTTGGCCGAACTTTGCAGAAACTGCCGCAACCGCATGATGCTCTCATCGCGGGGGCTCACCCCGACAAAAATCTCGTTCCGATCGGGAAAGAAGTGCGTCCGTCGGTTGCGATTATCGACGATTACCTGTCCGTACCAACTTGAGCCAGCGGCAAATTCAATCCTGGACCGGAGCCCATCGACGATCAAGTTCTCAATGTTCTTATAGCGCTCGCCATCAAGGCGAAACTCTACAACGCGCTGGCCGCTGTAGCGTTGTTTGCCAAATCGGGCGAACATGAGCTTTACCGGCGCGGGAAGACGGTCCAGAACTTCCTGAAAGGCGCGGCCTTTCGGTCCTGCACCAGCAGGGCCTTGGGGTCCTCTGGGACCATGCTGACCCATCGCCATAGGGGCGAGAGCCACGGCCATCAACAGGCCTAAAGCGATTCGAGGTCGCTGGTACTCCATTCCTCCTCCCCAGTGTAACTCGTTTCCTTACTGCTGACCACGTCCAGAGCATATGCGCTGGAGACATCCATTGCAGCAGCAGACTCGACGTGACTTTGCATCAGCTGATCCTCAAAGTTCGTCGAATCGGCGATCGTGGTGTTGGTTGTCGCGATCACAGGGGTCCGAGTGTTGACGACCGACCAGACCGCTAAGCTGGCTGCGCCGACCACCACAACACCGCTCGCCCATTTCCAAAGCCCGATCCTGCGCTTGGGCTTTTCAGCCAAAACACTCAGCTTCTCATTAAGTTGGCTTCTCCACACCAGATTCGGTTCTTCGTGTGGAAGATCGCGGATGACATTCCCGATTGAACTAGATGAGTCCAGAAGAGCATCGAGCTCGGTGGACTCCTCAGCAGAGAGGGCCATTTCTCCTTTCAATTTAGTAATCAAATTCTGTTCTTCTTTCATTGCACCTCTCCCCTTCGATATTCCTCAATATGGGCTTTCATATGCGCCCGAGCGAGAAACAGCCGACTCTTGACGGTTCCCACCGGCACTCCAACAGTCGATGCAATCTCTTCGTAGGCGAGTTCCTCCGCGTCGTGCAGAAGAAGAACCGTCTTGAGCTTTGGGCTCATGGTCCTAAGCGCTTCTTCCACCACCAGCTGAAGTTCGTCGGTCATCAGCATTTCGATGGGACTCCACCGCTCATCTGCAAACTCCAGCGGATCGGATTCAGGATCCGAGGCCTCGATACTGACTTCGGTCAAACTCCGTTCCGCTTTGCGCGATCGATCGACACACAAGTTATAGGCGATCCGGAAAAGCCACGTCTTCAAGGAGCAGCGTCCATCAAACCGCTCAAAAGCCGTAAAGGCTTTGATGAATACTTCCTGTGTTACGTCGAGCGCTTCTTCCGGATTCCGCACCATCCGCTTGACAAAGCCGAGAACCCTCGCCTGGTATGCATCCACGACTTTGCCGAACGCATCGAAGTTTCGTTTGCGGCACTGGTGGATCAAGGCCTGTTCAGTTTCAGAATCAAGCCTCTTTGGTATTTGCAATCCCATGACTCCCAGGTACTGGCTCATGACTAAGGAGCCATAACGTCGAGCAACTTCCGAAGTTCACCCAACAACTACCAGTTTATTTTCCTTGCGAGCCGAAAAACAAATGGCACCAACACAGGCCGAGATCGGTAGTATTACCGTTATCGAACTCGATCGATCCGATCTTAACCAACGAAGGCTATGAATTCATATCGTGTTTCCTCCATCTTTTGCCTCGCACTGTCGCTCATTCTCGCGGTCAGTCCAGTTCACGCCCAAAATCGCCGAGCGGGCCCAGGAGCCGGAGGAGGCGGTGAATTCGGTCCTGGTCAAACCTCGAGACCAGAGGAATATGGGACCGCAATCAAAGATTTCGCAAAGCAGGACGGCGTGTTTACGGTCTTCACCAAAGACGAGTCCATCTACTTTGAGATTCCTAAGAACATGTTCGGACGTGATTTTCTGATCAGTAGCGAACTCGCCCAATCTCCGGCTGGAGGATACAATGGCAGTGCAGCACGATCCACGGTCATTCGTTGGGAGCTTCGAGGCGAGAAAATACTGCTCCGATCGATAGACTACGCCGCACGAGCAACCGGTAGCGATGCCCTTTCGATGGCAGTCGCCGATTCTAATATCGACCCGATCATCCAGGTGTTTGATATCAAGAGCAAAAACCCAGATGGCAACGGAATTGTGGTGGACGTATCGCGCATGTTCAAGCAAGAAATCACCGAACTGAGCGTACGCAATCAACTGGGTGGTGGTTCGCCCGATCCAACCCGGACGTTCATCGAGCGAGTTGTCGCTTTTCCGGAAAACATCAATGTGGAAGTGCTCATGACGTTCACCGGCGCACAACAGCCGGCGACGACGCCTGGCGGAGGAGGAGGTGGGTTCCGAAGAGCACCTTCCCGATCTTCGAATACAGCCTTGGTCCATCACAGCATCGTTCTGCTTCCCGAAAAGCCCATGATGGGGCGTCTTGCCGATTCCCGCGTGGGATACTTTAGTTCCCCGTTTACCGAGTACAACACCGGCCACCACACAGAAGAAAAGGCATTTATCGACCGATACAGGCTCGAGAAAAAGGATCCCAGCGCTGCCGTGAGCGAACCGGTCAAGCCGATCGTTTATTACATTAGCCGCGAGGTACCCGAAAAATGGCGAAGCTACATCGCCCAAGGTATCGAGGACTGGCAATCCGCCTTTGAAAAAGCCGGTTTCAAGAAAGCGATCGTTGCTAAGGTAGCTCCAACAAAACAGGAAGACCCCAAATGGAGTCCGGAGGACGTTCGTTACTCAGTCATCCGATGGGCGCCATTGCCGGTAGCCAACGCAATGGGACCCCACACCAGTGACCCGCGAAGCGGCGAAATCCTCTCGGCGCACGTGATCGTTTGGCATGACGTCCTAAAGCTCGCCGAGACGTGGTACTTCACCCAGGCTTCGCCAAATGACAAGCGAAGTCAGAAGTTGCCGATCCCTGACGATGTTTTGGGAGAGTGCTTGAGATTCGTAGTTTCGCACGAGGTGGGCCACACTCTGGGATTGCCTCACAATGGCAAGAGCAGCGGCATGATCCCCGTCGAACTCCTTCGCGATCCGAAGTGGACCGATGAGAATGGCACCTGCACCAGCATCATGGACTACGCTCGGTTCAATTACGTTGCGCAACCGGGCGACAATGCTCGCCTGATGCCGCGAATCGGCACCTACGACGACTTCTCGATTCGCTGGGGATACACGCCGATCCCTGAAGCTAGGAACCCAGAATCGGAAAAACCGACATTGGATAAATGGGCTGCAGTTCAGGTGGACAACCCAATGCTGCGGTTTTATGACAACTTTGCCGATTCCGATCCTTCCGCTCAGTCCGAGGCATTGGGCGATGACGCGGTGAAAGCGTCGGACTACGGAGTCCAGAACCTCAAGAGGGTGGTGGACTATCTGGTTCCGGCGAGCACCAAACTCGGAGAAGACTACGATGAACTCCGTTCAGCGTACAACGCGGTTTGGGGGCAACTTGGCGAATACTCGGGCCATGTCATCACGATGGTCGGTGGCGTAGTTGAATCGGACTATCACGCTGGCAGAGGCGGCGAGGTCTATGTGGACGTACCCAAGGATCGTCAGAAAGCTGCTGTGCAATGGCTCGGAGCAAACGTTCTCGCCACTCCCGAATGGCTTCTTCGCCGCGACATTATCAGCAACATCAGCAATTCCGGATACGGAAATCGCCTTTTGGGTCTCCAGAACCAAGTCTTCAATGGGCTGCTCTCGACTGCGCGAATCGGGCGGATCCTCCAAAACGAATGGAAAAATGGAAGCTCTGCCTATTCAGCCGCCGAGATGATGGACGACCTCAGAGGCTCCGTTTGGTCGGAACTCAAATCAGCTAATCCGGTGATTTCTGGACCGCGGCGAGCCATGCAGCGAGCCTATGTTCAAGCACTGATCAGCAAGCTCGTGGTCGGGAACTCGGACGTTCGGACATTTGTCGTCCGCGACCTCCAACTGCAAAAGGAAGCCCTGGACAAGGCAAGGCGAGGAACAAAAGATCGAGTGACACAAGCTCACATGATTGATTTGGCTCTTCAGATAGATCAAGCGCTTAAGTTTCCACCCCAAGCTCCGGCTGAGGCACCCGCTCAGCAAGGGTTTGGCCGCCGTCCCGATGGGATCATCGAGTGGTATCCGTGCGACCTCTGGACGCATGCTCCCGGCGACAAAAACTAACGGGAACTTCTCCTAACTTGTTTCGGTTAGTTCAGATAAGCGAAGAGTGAGCGTTCACGAAAAGCCTCCGATGGCACCTCCATCGGGGGCTCTCCTTTTTTAGCGAACTTTCTGAACGGGGAAAACCTCGACACGGACTCCCGGTGAATACAGCCCATGACTGAGCGGGACGGAGAGCCCCGTACCGGCTTCCACAAGCGTATCTTCTACGGTCCAGTCCGCGAGTTCCGACACCTCGTACGGAGCGTGGGCCACAAGTCCTGTCAAGAGCGCTCCACGGCGAGAGGCATAGAGTCGGTAGCGCTCGGCGAGGAAGAACCCCAGGGTCCCTGGTTCGGTGGGAGTCGGGGTAGTTGCAGAGAGCTTGGCACGAAGCTTCACTCCGGGCAATCCGCGGCGTCCCCGAGAGCTTTCGTATCGAACCTCTTGTCCAGAGGTGTGCAACATCTCCGCGTGGAAGTAAGGCAGGGAGTAGGAGATGCGTGCTCCGGCAACGGCCAAGCGGCTGGACGCGTCCAAACTAAAAAACCAGACTCCTGGATCTCTTCCCTCCCGATGAACATACGTCCGAACGTTGTATTCAAGAAAATTTGTAGCCGTAGGGATCGGAGGAGCGTTTCGCCACCGGATGTTCTGCATTTTGAACGTGACCAAGCCGAGCCAAGCCCGTTCATTTCCGGTGCCGTCTGGAAAGGTATCGACTGTCAAGCCACGAGGCATCAGCGCTTGTACGGCTTGGGGATCGGCGGTGGCATGCAAAAAGACTAGGTCCCGCCACTCTTGGAACATGGCCGCCGGACCAGCTGGTCGTTCCCGTTGACGCAGGTACTCATCGATCCCGATCACCGCTTCATTATCGCGCAAGAAAAAGTCGGAGAGCCGCTAATGGCCCTCCGACTTCATGATCCTCGTGGTCCAATAATTTAGAATCGGACGCCGACAAAAACACCAAATCCGTTCAGCTTGGACTTGCTGCTGCCGATGTACTTCGCTTCCACGAAGAGAGGCATTGCAGACTTTGTGAATTCGTAGCCGATGCCTGCTTGATAAGCAAGCGCGGTGCTGCTCTTCTTTCTGTTGGTCGCATCGAGTTCTCGGACAAAACCAACGCCAGCGCCAGCCGTGTAGTAGAAGCCATCAGCTGTGCGACCCACATAGTTCAGCAGAACCGGAATGTTTCGATAATCCTTCTTCTGGAAGAGGTCGGCAGAGATGCTGTACGAAGCACTGTACATCTTATTCTCGTTTGCAAACGACAAATCGCCGAGTTTGTACTCCACGCCACCCGAAAACCACTGCTTACCGGCCGCATTCTTGGTCGTTTTTTGTGTCGGTAGGAAGATGCCTGCACGGACCGAAAGGCCAAGGGGCTTTGTCTCTTGAGCGAAAGCTGACACGGAAAGGAGGCTGCCGAAAGCCACCGCCGTCACGATAAGAACACTCTTTTTCATCCTTGTATTTGTTCCTTGATAGATTTTGCCGAGGCTTGTGCCCCATCTTGAAAACTATAGCATGGGAGCCTTGTAAAGTTCCCGTCTAGGACTTTTGCGGTCTCGACAATTTTGCTGTTTCCCGTATTATTTCAACGCACAACTCAGCGTTCTTTATCATATCTGCGCGACTTATGTACTCGTCGTGGGTATGGATTTTGTCCATTCCAGTTGCGACCACAATCGAGGGAATTCCCTTCGCGTTATATATATTCGCGTCGCTCCCACCCAGAGTCGTGCGGAGGGCGGGCTCAAGACCGAGTGCACGACTCGCCCGTTGAGCAATTTGGACCACCATGGAGTCTTCGGACACGTTGTATGCCCGATAGTGCCGGTCGTGGCGGATTTTTACCTGTGCGCCGTATTCCGATGCAGCTTCTGCGAAGAGCTTCACCATGTGATCCACCTGCTCGTCGAGAACCTGCTCGTTGGTGCTCCGAGCCTCCGCTCGGATAAGGACGCTGGCGCAAACCACGTTTGTGGCGCTACCGCCCTGAATCACACCCAAATTGGCCGTGGTCTCCGCATCGATTCGGCCGAGTTTCATTTGTGAAATTGCCCTTGCTGCAACCTGAATCGCGTTGATTCCCTTCTCGGGGTCCTTTCCAGCGTGCGCGGGTTTTCCGATAATCTCGATGTCGATCTTGTCGTGGGTCCCTGTGCGAGTGACATACGATCCTACTGGGGGGCCAGTATCAAGCACATAACCAAAGTCCAGATCAAGGTCCTCGATCTTAAGGGCGGCTGCTCCCTTGAGACCTATCTCTTCGGCACAGGATAGAAGGAGGACAATGTCGCCGTGGGGCTCTCCGCTATCAATAAAAGCGTGCACGGCCTCGATGATCGGCGCCATTCCGCCTTTGTCATCGGCACCCAGGATCGTATCCGATTTGCTGTAGAACACGCCGTCTCGCTCTTCGATTTCCAAACCTTCCGTTGGCTCGACGGTGTCGAAGTGCGCCGAAAGGAATATGCGCGGAGCCGAAGGGACAGTTCCTTTGAGAGTTGCGATGAGGTTATTTGCATTGCCTCCTATGATTTCGGAAGCGTTATCCTCCACAACTTCAAGACCCATCTTCAGCAAATACTGCTTCGTCCATGCGACAGACTCACGTTCTTCAAGCGCGGGCGCGTTGATGAGGCAGAGATTTTTAAACAGCGAAATAAGCCTTTCTTCTTGAATCATTGCTCAGGTTTTACCTGGCAAACGTCTGGGAATATCGTCATCCCCACGCGGGTGATAAAGGGGTCATAATTCACACAATGAGTTACAAAGTGGTGGTGCGAGGTTTAGGGGAAATTGAGGCCGAGCAGGGCCAAAAGCTCGTACTGGCGCTGGAGTGCAACGGCATCGACGTCAGCCACAGATGTGGCGGCAACGCGCGATGCACGACCTGCAGGGTTAAGTTTCATTCGCCGGAGCCACCCATGGGCGATGCCGAGCGTCAATCACTTGAAGAGGATGGAGTTTTAGGCGAATTTCGACTTAGCTGCCAGATTCGTGTGGATCAGCCTATGGACATCGAAGTTCTGATGCGAGCATCGGAAAAAGGTTGGGATCCCGGCGTGGAAGTGGAGCCTTGAGCACAGGGTCCACCAAGGTCGAGGCGGTCTCGGCTCCAAAAATCCTGGGGATGAAGAAAAAGGGCGAGAAAATCGTCTGCCTAACAGCCTATGACTACACCTCAGCCCTCATAGCAGATCGATCGAATGTTGATTTGATTCTTGTGGGTGACTCTGTTGGCAATGTGATTCAGGGACTTTCCACCACCTTGCCCGTCTCGTTGGATGCCATGGTGTATCACACTCAGATAGCCTCAAGAGGAGTTGCACGGGCCTTGCTGGTGGCTGATATGCCCTTTGGCTCATATCAAGTTTCCGTTTCCCAGGCGGTGGAATCCGCTATTCGTTTGATGAAGGCAGGAGCACAGGCAGTCAAGCTCGAAGGTGCCTATGTTGAGCAAGTTCAAGCCATAGTCGCGGCTGGAATACCTGTCATGGGACATGTGGGCATGACTCCCCAATCAGTGCATCAATTTGGCGGATTTAGGGTTCAAGGGAAAGGAGTCAAAGGCGAGGCAGTGCTAAAAGCAGCTGAAGCACTTCAACAGGCCGGGGCATTCTCCGTGGTTTTGGAACTAATCCCGAGCGAACTCTCCAAAACGATTACCGAAGCACTCGAGATTCCCACGATTGGAATCGGAGCGGGTAATCACTGTGATGGCCAAGTTCAGGTATTCCATGACTTGTTGGGAATTAACGAGTTCCATTTCAAACATGTCCGTCGATACGCTGAATTGGGTGAATCGATGCACATTGCTATCAGTCAATATGCACAAGATGTGCGTAGCGGAGCTTTTCCGACCGAGGTTGAGTCGTTTTGAGAATCGCGAGAACAGTCGCTGAGATTAACAAAGCACGGCATGAATATTCACGACTTGGATTTGTGCCTACAATGGGTGCCCTTCATAAGGGCCATTTGGAGTTGATGCGTACGGCAAAGGCAAAATGTGGGTTTTCTGCCGCGTCGATTTTTGTCAATCCGATTCAATTCGGACCTAAAGAAGACCTTGCGAAATACCCCAGGGACGAATCTGCCGATTTGGAACTCATGGATTCGGTAGGCGTGGATCTGGTTTTCCTGCCGAGTGTCGATGAAGTCTTGGGCGGCAATGTTACGACAGTTCAATTGGCGGGTCCAGCTGTCCCTTTTGAAGGCGTTTCGCGACCCACTCACTTTCAGGGAGTGGCGACAATTGTGCTGAAGCTGTTTAATATCATCAAACCTGACGTCGCGTATTTTGGTTTAAAGGATCTTCAGCAATGCGCTGTCGTGCGCAAGATGGTCGAAGACTTATTTGTGCCGGTTGAGCTCGAATTTGTGGAAACTATTCGAGAATCTGATGGCCTTGCCCTCTCAAGTCGAAACCGTTACTTAGAGCCTTCTGCACGGACCAATGCATCCTTGTTGTTTCGATCCTTGACCCATATTGCAAACGAGGTTCATGTGGAACCAACCAAGTTCAGCGAGCTGAAAGAGGATGCACTCGCAACCCTTAGGGCAGCTGGTTTTGATGTTGAATATCTTGAAATGGTAGACATGCGAACCATGACCATTGACCATAAACCTAACGCCTATAGTCGAATCGTGATCGCCGCGAAGTACAACGGCGTGAGGCTTATTGACAACGTGGGTCTAGTGATTCATAATCAAATTGATTCTTAGGCTTGTGCAGACCCCACCCTAAAATATAAGGTAATGTTTGCCGAGGAGAATAGAGATCGCTATGGCAAAAAAAGCTGATGAAATTACTCGCGCACTGAAGCTCAAAGCAGCGCCACGTCCCAACGCTCTTACATTCCGACAGGGAGTCAAGAAGTACGTACTTCCTTTCGAAGTTCGAGCTTTGAACTCCGATGGTTACCTGTTTGTGCACATTCCCCCAGCCGCCAATATCCTCAAGATCACGGATAACGGTTTGGTCGTTGTAAGCGATGATGCTGAGGCCGCAGCCGCGCAGCAATCCTTCCGCACGACCCGAAAGCGCACTGGCCGACGAACCTCCTCTAAAGTCGAGATGGCTCCAGAGTTGCAGGAAGCACTCCGCAAGATCCCATCCGGTTACAAACTTTCGTACACGGCTACCGGCGAACCTCGGCTAGTCAAGACCCGAACTCGAAAGAAATAGGTCGGTTTGGGGTAAATTACCGGTTCTTGCCGGCATAGCTCAGTGGTAGAGCAGCTGTTTTGTAAACAGCGGGTCGCGGGTTCGAGTCCTGTTGCCGGCTCCAGAAATTAGGTTCGAAATACACCGAAAACCGCTAGGTTCCCTAGCGGTTTTCTACTTTCTCACCTCAGGACTAACGGCAGACCACACATCCTGCTGCCTCCCGCTTTACTTCTTCCCTGGTTGGCTGCGGTTGAAGGTTCTCTGAGAGAGTTTCCCGAAGAATTCCTCGACTCTAAAGCGCGCTCCGATGCGAACTTCCCTGGGGAACAGCCGGGCTTGCACAAATGGCTCGAAGCTCCCGGCCACAAAGGAGAATGAAAACTCCGTGTCGTACCAGTGGGCACGTTGCACGTCGTATTTCCACAATCCCCCGGCCAAATAGTTCCCTAACCTCACATCGGCACGGAGGTGGATCGCATTTCGGGAAAAGAGCCGATCCACTTCATACTCCGCTGAACCCAGTTCCTTACCCCGAGCGTAGGCGGCGCCAAGTCTGAACACTGGCGTTGGCGACCAGATCGCCCCAATTTCCCCCCGGACCCAGCCAAATCCCTGCCCCTTGATGCCAGCGGCCCATAACTGGTCCATCCGAGCGGTGAGCGCAATGTTCTTAGATAGACGTATCGGTGGCAGTTGGGCCGAACCGAGAACCAGTGCTCGGTCGGTATACGGCGTGTCGGTGGCGAAACGAACCCTCTGGAGCCGCATTTGAGCCTGGAAGCCGATCCCATGAGCCTGTCCACCAAGCTCGCCCACAAATTCCAGTGGCTTGGTAGCTGCCAAGGAATCGGTCAGACGCCCGACCGTTGCCGAATTCCAGGAGCTTAGAACCCCCAGGGTGAATTTGTCCCGTCGCAGGTCATCCGCTTCATCCTCCGGATTCTCGACATAGATCCGATTGAAATATCCATTGCCGAACCGCTCATCCAACTCGGATCTGGGAACGATGAATCCACTGGAAGGTCGCGGCGGAATCTTGCTCCATGCCAACGCAACGGTTGTGGAAGGCAGATTATCGGGAAACGAGTTGGTCGCCGCGCTTAGGGCAGTCTGGTCGTTCAGCAAAAATCCGCTGGTCCATGAAACGCCCAGGCCCGATTTGCGCTTGAAATTCAACGAGGGCCACTTAAACCCCTCCACACGCTTATCCAGGCTAAAGGACGTGGGAAATAGCTTAACGATCTTCTTTCCGAATAGGGAGACCGTTGGAGCAGCCATTCGTCCGCTGCGGCCCGGCCGGAGGACAATCTTCGGAGTGGAGATCGCGATGTCGGGAACTCGCCGCTTTGATGGAGTGCCGTAGACCCCGTTCAGTACCCACCGATCCGGTGAAATTTCGATGGATTCGACCGTTCCGCGCATCCCAGCCGTCTCCAAGTAAACATTTTCGGCATGCCCGGTGCGCGCTTGCCAGTTGAAATCCAGGGAATTTGCGTCGAGCTTCCCTTCGGGGTCAAACACGTGAACATTGCCTCGTGCGAATCCCATTTTCTCCTCGGCGTGGATCTCAAGTTCGTCGCAAGAGACTACCGTCGGCCCGTAATAGGCTCGCACATTGCCCACAAACTTGAGAACCCCCGTATTTGGGTCGATGATCTTAGATTGCCACTCCACCCGAAAGGTCTCATCAACCTGCTGGACCGTGGGCTCTGCACGTTGAATATGGACGGGAGGGAGTTTGGGTATCCCCAACAGTGCAGGCATGGTGTAAGTGGTTACAGTGTACCGCTCGGGTTCGGTTCACTCTGAACTCTCAGACGAATGATCTGGTGCAAAGTGCCACCACCGAACCCATGCCCTTGCGATTTAGTCCGAATTATGGAATACTTCTCTTTCGCACCCAAGCGGGGGTGTAGCTCAGTGGTTAGAGCGCCGGCCTGTCACGCCGGAGGTCGCGGGTTCAAGTCCCGTCATCCTCGCCATATACGCCGCGGTAGCTCAGTTGGTAGAGCAAAGCACTGAAAATGCTTGGGTCGCCGGTTCGAGTCCGGCCTGCGGCACCACCTTCATTTCGCACCTTTTGGTGCGGCTTTTGGCCTCGTAGCTCCGTCTGTTTCGCTAGTTATGAAACTGTCGCGCGTGCTGTGGGTGCTGATGCTCCTGTTGACCCTGGTGTCTGGAGTAGTCGCGCAAAGCACCAGAAGTATTCGTCCCGGAGACAAGATCCAGGTCATCTGCCAAGAAGAACCGGCCCTGGACCGAACCTACGAGGTCACCCAAGATGGTCTGATCATCTTGCCATTTGTGGGCGCCATCAAGGTCGGGGGCTTGTCAGAGGGAGAAGCAGCGGTGGCAATATCCGGCGCACTCATCGATCAGAGGATTCTGCGAAAGGCGACGGTTTCTGTTAAGGTGGATGGGAGTACCGATACTCCGATTCAGCCAGAGCCGCCTAAAACAAAGGCCGTGAAGGTTCTTGGGGCGGTCGAAAAAGAAGTTGAGATTCCCTTTGTGGATGGCCTGCGACTTTCCGACGTGCTTCGGTTTGCCCAGCTCAAAAGCACCGCGGATGTGTCAGCGGTGGAAATCAAGACTGCGGACGGAAAAGCCAAAACCGTGCAGTTCAGGGACGATCCGAACGCTGGCGAAAACGTCAATCCGATTCTGGGACCAGGAGACACCGTGTTTGTGCCAGAGAAGCAGCTCCCGAAGGACGTATTTGTCCTGGGGGGAGTCAAGCGTCCCGGGCTCATCACTTGGCGGGATGGTCTGACCCTGCAGGCCGCTCTTGAGTTGGCAGGTGGATTGGACGACTTAGGAGATCCAAGTCGAATCCGGCTTGAGCGCGTCGGTGCACAGCCGACGATTTACGATATTGCTCAACTCGGAGCCAATTATGCCCTGCAGCCAGGGGACAAGGTCGTCGTCGAACTCCAAGCGAATCGCAAGTTCGTCTTGGTGATGGGCTATGTCGCCAAGCCCGGCCAGGTTGAATATAGCGAAGGCATGACGCTGACCCAAGCCGTTGCGGCAGCAGGCGGAGTCATGGAACGGCTTCCAATCGACCGAGTTGCGGTTTACTCGCCGGAAGACAAGGAGTTTAAGAAGCCCACCGTTTACAGCTTGGAACGTATTACGCGAGGCTTTGTGGGCGATGTGAAGCTAGAGCCCGGTTCAAAGGTTGAAGCCATGCGCGGCGACCAGCGTAACCCCAAAGGTATGGTCGCCTTCCTCGCGGCAGTCGCACTTATCATATACTTAGGCCGTTGATGAAATGGGACCGAACTAAGGGCCGCCCAGAGCCTATTCGCTTGCTCAATCTTGTGTCTGAAATCGAGTCGGGGGAGCCGCTCGTGGACATTCGCGATGTTGCTCCGCGGGTCCGTATTCCCCGGCCTCAAACAATTCCCTATTGCCGCAAGTCTGTCGCCGAAATGGTGGCGCGAGCCAACGACATGCTGCCACCTGGGGTGACCATTGCCATCACCGACGCCTGGAGACCCTTCCGCCGTCAGCAGATGATTTACGATTTCATGTGGAAATGCGCCCAGGAGGCATTTCCGCACTTGGATTTCGCCGGGCTTCGCCGCAAAGTCAATCGGTGGGTTGCTCCGGTGGACCAAAAGGCACCCCCGGGCCACTGCACCGGCGCGGCTCTCGATATCCTCCTCGTGGATTCCGAGGGTAACGATATTGACATCGTTTCACCGTTTGATCGGTTCTCCGGCGCACCCACCTATATTTACGGGCTTACTCCCGAGGCTCACAGGAACCGATTCCTGATGGTGGATGCGATGCTTGCCGCCGGATTCAGCAACTGCCGAGATGAACACTGGCACTACAGTTTTGGAGATGCGGGCTGGGCTGTGCGGCTTGGCCTGGATACCTGCCAGTACGGTCTGATCGAACTCCCGTTGGAAACCTACGCCGAAAACCAGCGCGAATGGGAGGCTGCCTTTGTTGGCCGCCCAAATCCGTTCTTGGAACTGCCGAAATAGGGAGATCGGGCATGTTGCCAAGCCCGACCCCTTTGCGAAATTGCCTCAAGCTTTTCGTCGCCGCCGAATGACGGAAACCAACCCAACTCCGATCCCTGCAAGGGTTGCTGGCTCGGGGACGGATTCGGTGACTACCCGAAGGCGATCTCCAGGGTTGTTAGCCGAAAATCTAAACGTGATGGATTTGCGGTCAGCCGCAATATTGAACTTGTCTGCATTTGCGGCCAATTCAAGTCCATATGCACCAGTCGCCGTTCCGTAAATCGTCGATGGATCTCCCAATATCGGCGTGGACGAGCTCATGGCTGGATTTTCGTAGATCACGCCAAGAATCTTGCTGTCAAACCTGACGATGCCCTCCCGGACAAGGGTACTTGCAGGGTCGAAGTGGATGAAAGTACTGTCCACAACGGAACCAGATGCCACGGAACCAGCAATGGCGTCTCCCGGATTTTGAACTGCACCGGAATTGACCGCATCCAAAGCCAAATTGCTGGCGAGCGTCACGGCAGACTTCTCTGCGAACACATTCACAAAATTCGATTGGACTACGCCGGGATTGACATTCCCGGGGTTAAAGATGCGAACATCCGGTCCCGCAACACCGATTACGGCTGCGATCGATTGAGCACTTAGCGCAGCCACGAGGGCCGCGCCCAACATCAGTTTCTTCATTTTTGTCTCCTTCTCACGAACAAGGGTCCGATGCAGACCATCGAACACCCTTTGCCTTTGAATAGACTGAGCGTGGTCTCAATTGTTCACTAATGACGCAAAAACTATTACAATTACTTGAAACGGGTCAGAATTTCCCGCTAATTCTGCCGGTTCCCGTGATAGGGAACAGTTGATTGCATGTTAATATCCATGCGACATATTTTACATCTATACAACTGTTTTCTACCCCCAGAAAGTAAGAGTCGCAAGGGAACCCGGCACATTCTAGAACGCTTCAATCTCCGAACATATCAAAGTTCTTGTTAATAATTAAGTAATCGAAAATGGTGACCGCTCCGTCAAAGTCTAGATCTGCATCTCGCGGATAATATCCATTTCCCATCTTAATCAACCAGTTTGTGTCCGTGGAAGTCGAGTCAAATGCATCGCTCAAAATGAGGTAGTCAAAGACACTCACGCTATTGTCTCTGTCGATGTCGCCACCAATGAGGTTCACCGAAAAATCGTAATGTCCCATATTGGAAACTGCAATAGGTGGTACAGCTTTTTTAAGAGAGTGCTTTGTGCTCACCAAAAATTGGAGATTCCCTTCCAATGGCTCGTACCATGAAAACTCGCCACCGGCCGATGCTCTTGGTACACGCCAAGCTACAAATTGCCCATCGCGGTAAACCATTACGCTAACCAGAAACTGGCTCCAGTTCGACCCGAAGTCTTCAGATTGGAGGTGCCCGACAACGTGAGCTGTTTTCTCGATTGGGAACAGGAGACCACTTGTTGCATATTGAGAGTTGAACGAATATCGCACAGCAACTGTCCCGCCTGAGGAAACCGCTTCCACGTTCGTTATGGTTCGGTTGTATCCGTCGTTCGGCATCACAACTTCATCTTGTAGGTTTCTCTTTCCCCCAACTGTGTCAAACATCCAAGCGCTCTGAGGTGTAAAAGTATTTAGTAACTCGTAGCCGTCTGCCCCAAACACCGTTCCAGTGTTGTCAATCCCGCAAACATCAATGGCGCCTCCAGCGATCTGAGTGAGCAGACCATCTTTCAGGTACCACGCAGTTCGAGTTTTGGATGCGCCTGAACCTTTCACGCAAAGGCCAGCAGCCACGTGCCAATCATTGACAAATCCGGACGACAACGTGGAACCACTCGCCGAAGATATCTGGTCCCAAGGAATGGTGCTCCTCCCACCGGGTGAATAGATATATCCAGGAGCGCTGCCAGATTGACTGACGGCGACGACTTCCCCAAATGAGTTGAGGTTGTTCCTAGCAACTCGGTCGGCATAGGTTGGGTTCAATTTTGTCGAAAGAAATAGGTCAATATCGTAGGTACCAAAGTTGTTGCCCCCGAGGTCCAGAAGCTTTGGATCGGAAGTGAAAACTACTGCCTGGTTCAAATTGTTCAGAAGGCGCGGACGGCCGTATGTAAATGTTTGTAATTGCAACTGGCCGAGGTCAAATACTCTCGATACTCCAGAACTCAGGTTGTTCAGTATCGCGAATCGGTTATTGTTCAGGCCGAAAGTAGTCGCGGCTGGGTCATTGACAAACCAATAGTAACCTCCGACATCGGCCCGAAAGAAGGCATTGTTCAGGCCGTTAACTGCACCGGCAAAGTCGCCAAGATCATTTACATGGAAAATGCCACCTACCTGAGCACCTAGTCCCAGATCAACAAAGGCGAACTTTGGAGATCCGAGAGCGGCGCAACCAATAGACACACAAATACCTGCTGCTGCCAGTCGACGATTCATGAACCCATCATACCAACCAGCAGGCGACCATGCACTACACTTGAGTTCCTCAATTTCGACCAAGGCAGATTTCCAGACTAATTGCGGGGAACTCCCGGCCACCTCACCAGTACCCAAAGCAAAAATACAGGGCGACTTCCAATCTGGAAGTCGCCCTGATTCTTCAGACTCACCCAAAGGGCTCAATCTTCTTCGTCGATGTCGAACTCCGGTGAGCCGGCCATATCGGCAAGGCTCGGGAAGTCCAAGATGCCGAGATCGTCCGTCTCGTCCAGTTCGTCGGCCTCCACCAGCGCGTTGAGGGACTGATGAGCCCAACTCGGCGCGGAGCGATCGACCTCGATACTGACGTCGCGGTACTGCTTGACACCGGTACCGGTTGGAATCAACCGTCCGATGATGACGTTCTCCTTCAAGCCGACCAAGTGGTCCTTCTTGCCTCGAACGGCCGCTTCGGTCAACACGCGCGTCGTCTTTTGGAACGATGCGGCAGACAGGAACGAGTCGGTAGCCAAGGATGCCTCGGTGATACCCAGCAGAATCCAAGTGGCGTTTGCCTCCTTCGGATCGCGCTCCACGGTCTCGCCGGTAATCGGATCTTGGTACTTGATCTTCTTCTCCTGCGCGATGAGTTGCTTGACGCGGTCATTCTCACGCTGGAATCGGAAGCGGTCGACAATTTGTCCCGGAAGGAACGGCGTGTCGCCCGGCTCCTTGATCTGTCGCTTGCGCATCATCTGGCGAATGATCACTTCAATGTGTTTGTCATTGATGTCAACGCCCTGAGCCTTATAAACGCGTTGCAGATTCTCGATAAAGTACTCGTGGACGGCAGCTGCGCCAGCAAGGTCCAGAACCTCGTGCGGATCGAGCGGGCCATCTGTGAGCGGGTCGCCCTTGATGACCTTGGTGCCCTTCTGAACCGGGAGTTTTCCAAGAGGCGGAACAAGGCTCGGGTAAAGGATTTTTACCGTCTCCTTGCCGTACTTCTTGAGCACCGCCAACGATGCTGCCACCATCTTGGTACCGATCAACCGCTCAAGATAGCTGTAGCCATCGTCATTCGGGTTCCAATCTTGGTCGTCGCTCACGTAGGCTTCGCGAAGGACCGCGTTGGTAGGAACTACGGCCTCGATGATAATCCATCGGCCGAATGAGCTTTCCTGGATATCGGCAACAGTTCCGCTGACCGGACAGATGATTGCCTTACCTCGAGGTTGTCGTCGTGCCTCAAAGATTTCTTCGACGCGGACGATACCGCTGGATTCACCCGTCCAAGTTGCAAAGAAGGTCTTTCGGGATCGGTCCCAGAGCTTCTGGCTTTCCTTGTCGGCTTTCTCCGCTTTCTTCTGCTCGGCCTTGATCTGGCGAGCGGTCATCTTGCTTTCGGCTGGTTCCTCACCGCTTGCCTGACCACCCTTGAACAAGCTCTTCACGACAGATTCCTGAGACTCGATCAATTTGGTCGAGTCGAAGTCCTTCATATCGGTCTGAGTTGCCGCCGAGAAGTCCTCCAAGAACTGCTTGATGAACTTTCCGGTTTTATACTGGTTGGTGCGGGCGATGGTAGCCGAACCGGCAACACCACCCGTGTGGAAGGTCCGCATCGTAAGCTGCGTACCAGGCTCGCCGATTGACTGAGCGGCGATGATTCCGACGGCGACCCCGATTTCAACCTGCTTCTTGGAAGAAAGGTCCCAACCGTAGCACTTGGTACAAATTCCCTGCTCCAGCTCGCAACCCAGTGGGGAGCGAACTTTGACACAGAGTCGGCCATGCTCGTTCAAGGTGAATCCGCACGCCTCATACCTTGCCCCGACGGCAGCCTTCGCGGGCTCACCTTCGGCAGCTTCGTACTCTCGCACGAAACTCAACTCAAGTGCATTGATGCGCTTGGCAGAGTCGGCGTTGATCAGCTCATCGTACACCGCGATTTGTTCCCCAGTTTCGGGCTCCGTAATCGTGGTAAGCGAAATTCGGCCCAGCACACGCTCCTGAAGCGACTCGATCGCGTCGCCCTCATCCACGATCCGGTGAGCCAGAATTCCTTCGGTCGTACCGCAATCATGGGTTCGGGTGATTACGTCCTGAGCCACGTCGCAGAGACGTCGGGTCAGATAGCCAGCGTCTGCAGTACGCAGAGCAGTATCCGCGAGACCCTTACGGGCGCCGTGGGTGGTCACGAAGTACTCAAGCATGCTCAGTCCGCGGTGGAACGAGTTCTTAACCGGAAGCTCGTAAATAACCTCGTTGAACTGGTTCATCATGAGGCCGCGCATTCCAGATAGCTGAGCAAGCTGCTTAACGGAACCACGAGCGCCGGACACCGTGATGATCGAGAGCGGATTGAACTGGTGCATACCGTGCACAAGCTCCTTACCAATTTCGTCATAGGTTTCCTGCCACAGCTTCACGAGGCTTTGTTGCATCTCGTTAAAGCCGAGCATTCCCCGACGGAACTGGGTGCTGATTCGCTCGGATCGGTTATCTGCATCCTTGAGAATCTCGTCACGTCGACCTGGCGGGTCCATGTCCGTGATCGCGATAGTGAGGCCATATTTGGTCGCCCACTTGAATCCGAGATCCTTCATGTCATCGAGCAGGCGAATGGTGCCGTCGATGCCTACCAACGTGTGGCAGGTGACAATCGTCTCAGCGATGGCCTTTTTGGTGAGCTCGATGTTCAGGAATCGATCGCTGTATCGCATGGGATACGGCAAAATCGCGTTGAAGATCAACTGTCCTGGAGTCACCTTTGCGATGATGGTCTCCCATTCCGTATCGATGGGCACCAGTTCTCGAACCTCATTATCGTCCTCGTCGATTCGCGTTTCGTACCGATACTCTTGTCCAGTTCGAGCGTCGCGATAGTCGACATCCGCATCTGGCTTTGGCACAGGCCTCTGGAGACGAACCTTGACCGGATCGTTCAGACCAAAATCTCGCTCGATAGCCGGAGCTTCCATGATGAAGATGACATCATCCGGAGAGGAGTAAACATAGGGAGCCGGGAACGACTCAGGATTATCCTTGTGCCGGGCGTCCTGCTCTTCCAGCTTCTGCCGCCCCGCTTCGGACATGAATGTCAGAGCGTAGGCTCCCAAAACAATGTCCTGAATCGGCGACATAACCGGCTTGCCGTCCGCAGGCGAGAACAGGTTCTGCGTCGACATCATCAAGACGCGCGCTTCGGCCTGTGCTTGCGTACTAAGCGGCACGTGGACGGCCATCTGGTCGCCGTCAAAGTCGGCGTTATAGGCATGGCACACCAACGGGTGAACCTGGATTGCCTTTCCTTCGACCAAGATCGGCTCGAAAGCCTGGATACCCAAGCGGTGCAGCGTCGGAGCGCGGTTGAGAAGAACCGGATGCTCCTTAATCACCTCTTCTAGGCCATCCCAAACCGCAGGATGCATTCGGTCGATCATCCGCTTGGCTGTCTTGATGTTCTGGGTGATCTTCTTTTCGACCAGCGACTTCATGACGAACGGCTTGAAAAGCTCCAGCGCCATTTCCTTCGGCAATCCGCACTGGTTGAGCTTAAGGTGAGGACCCACGACGATAACAGATCGTCCGGAGTAGTCCACACGCTTACCGAGAAGGTTTTTGCGGAACCGGCCTTCCTTACCCTTGAGCATGTCGCTCAAAGATTTAAGCGGGCGCTGGTTCGAGCCAACGACCGGTCGGCTTCGGCGGCCGTTATCGATGAGAGCATCCACCGCTTCCTGGAGCAGTCGCTTTTCGTGGTTAACGATGCTTTCCGGCGCCTGGATCTCCATGATCTTTTTCAGGCGATTGTTGCGGTTGATGATGCGTCGATACAGATCGTTAAGGTCCGACGTCGCAAATCGACCACCGTCGAGCTGCACCATCGGGCGAAGCTCAGGCGAAATGACCGGCACAACGTCGAGGATCATCCATTCTGGGCGGCTCTTCGAAGAAATAAGAGCATCGCAGAGTTCAAGCCGCTTGATCGCGCGGATGCGCCGCTGGCTGGTGGTCTTGACGATTTCCTGCCGCAACGATCGGCTGAGCGCTTCAAGATCGACTCTCTTGAGCAGTTCCTTGACGGCTTCGGCACCGATATTGGCCTTGACTAGGTTGCTGAGGTCCTTGCGGAGCCTTCTGCCGACGCTGTCGAGCATCTTGCTGATGGCCCGCCATTTGTCTTCGTCGATCAGCTGGTTGGGCTCCAGCTTGCTGAGCATCTCGACTGCGACATCCAAGTCCTTCAGTCGGTCGTCGGCGTCGCGGTACTCGGCTCGGATTCGGTCGAAATTGGCCTTCATGCGGTCACGCACAAAGGACTCGTCCATGTACTCGTCCGGGTTGTTGCGCATCTCGGTGGTCAATCGCTCCAGGGAGTCGATTTCCAAAACGCGCATCTCTTCTTGAATCGAGAGCTTCTCGTCTTCGACCGTCTTGCGGATGGTCGGCATGAGCTCGTTGATTCGCTCCGTGTCGAGATCGATCACGATAAAACTGGCGAAGTAAATGACCTTCTCCAACATCCTCGGAGAAATTTCGAGGATCAGAGAAAGCGGTGAGGGGACGCCCTTGAGGTACCAAATGTGGCACACCGGCGCAGCGAGCTCCACAATGCCCATGCGCTCCCGGCGAACCTTGCTGCGCGTGACTTCTACGCCGCAACGCTCGCAGATAATGCCTTTGTACTTAATTTTCTTGTAGCGTCCGCAAGAGCATTCCCAGTCCTTCACGGGACCAAAAATTCGCTCACAGAACAAGCCGTCGCGTTCGGGCTTGAACGTGCGGTAGTTGATGGTTTCAGGCTTTTTGACCTCGTAATGGATCATTTGCCCGTTGGAGTCTTTGCGATAAGCCCAGCTTCGGATATCTTCTGGGCTAGCAATGCCGATTCGAATCTTGTCAAATACGCTAGCTTCGGCCATAAGGATTCTCAATGTTCGGACACGACTACATCACCCCAATCAAAGGGTGCACCAAAAAGGGGGATGCAAGGCGTCCAAGAGTACAATCATACCCCGACGCTGTCCGTGAATCTAGCCTTATGCGCTTGCTGGCTTGCGTTTTTTGTGTTTTTGGAGAACTTCCGGCTTCAGAGCCGATTCATATGAGCGGATAAATCCATCCACTGTTACCTTTCGGACGAGTTCGCCGACCACATCGAGCGGCAGGTCATCCAGCTTTTTGAAGCGAACACACCCCGCCCCGATATCTCGCTTCTTTCCGGATTCCTCGTACTTCTGCTCAAACCACTTCTTCAGTTCTCCGTCCCCGTACATACAGAACAGATGGAGCGCCATGTGGCCCTTTGTGGAAGCAACATTGATCGCGCCGAGGGGCAACTTGGGATCGCAGTGGTAGCCCCAGGGGTAGGTCTCAAACGGCACCACCCACCCCGGCATCTTATAGATGATGCGCTCCTCGAATCCTGGCTGGATGTTCGCGCGAATCACCCCGATCACTTGGTTGAGGGCTTCCCGACGGTCATCGGGAAGCCCAGCCAGATACTCTGCGAATGGATCGGCGGACATTTTGTCGTTTTACACCGAAAGTTAGTCTTTTGCCAAGATCACGACCGAATATGGTGCCAAATTTACCGTGGCGCTGTAGCCAAGACCATCGTAAGCGGGCGCACCGGCCGTCACGTTGGGCGAATAGAGATTCCCAAACAGACTTGAGTATCCGTTCCAGTCGCTGTTGAAAACCACAGACCAGCTTCCGCTTCTCGGCAAGCCGACGCGGTAGTTGCTCCACGTGGCGTTCTTAAAGTTGGCGACGACAACCACATCATCCCCGCTTCCGCCGTTATCCCAGCGGTGGTAAGCAATGACCTTATTCGTGTCGTTCAGGTGGGATACGTTGATGTTGCGGCCACGGAGACCTTGCGTCTTGCCGCCGAGGTTGCGCCGTAATCCAATGAGATCCTTATAAAGAGCGTTGATTCCGGAGAATGTAGTCACCTTGGACCAGTCCAACGGGTCGCTGTCGGCAAAGTAGCCATCTTCTAGAAACTCTTGGCCCATAAACAGCATGGGAATGCCAGGAGCGGTAAGGGTGATTGCCGCTCCCAAGGTTGAGCGCTTCTGAGCCCAGTAGCTGGCAGGGTTGCTGCTGTCGATCTCGGCTGGAAGCCGTTGATGACCGTTCGCATCTTCATCGTGGCTTTCCGTATAGATCACTCGTTGCATGGGATCGCCGTTATAAGCCTCAACGAGTGCGCTGCGCACCGCCCACATGCTCCGATTGTTATCATCAGCCTGTGTCAGTACTCCTCGTATGGTATGCACGTAGTTGGACCACTGGCTGTCGAACCCTGCTCCGCCGACTGCTGTGGGCTTAGTCAGCCATTCATTGTTCTGCATGTCCTCGGCGATATTGATCTTCCACGGTTGAGTTGCATCGAGATCATTATTAAGCCATTGTAGGAGGCTCCACCCATCAGGGTTGTCGCCCCAATTCGTGGTCCGCATGGTGAGGCATGAGTCCCATCTGAACCCACTGACACGAAAATCTTGCGCCCACATCATCTGATTATCGTGTATGTATTGGCGAACTTCACTCCGTCCGAAATCAGGACGGGTGTAGCCCCAACTCGTGATAGCTCGATCATCGTTATAGAAGAACACTCCACCCCATGTGCCCTGGTACCAGCCGTCGTAGCGCCACAAATCCATGTCGTTGGGACCATAGTGGTTATGGACTAAGTCGAGGAGCACGGCGATGCCGCGCTTATTGGCTTCATCGACGAATTTCTTGAGTGCAGCAGGTCCACCATAGGCTGATTCAACAGTGTAAGGATACGAATTATTGTATCCCCATGAAAAGTCGCCTGGAAACTCCTGAACCGGCAGCAGTTCGACACAGTTAATACCGACGCTTTGCAGATAATCAAGCTTGGCTAATGCTGTTGTGAGTGTCCCGGGTCCGCCACCAACAGAGTCATTGAAAGCGCCCACGTGCATCTCGTAGATGACCAGGTCGTTCCAACTGGGAGTTTGAAAGTTATTCGTTTGCCAAGTGTAGGCCTTTTGATCGAAAATTACGGAGTTGCCGGTTGAATTCGTGAGTTGCTTTGCCCACGGATCATTTTTCCAACTTGTCGTGCTTCCGTTTTTCAGCACGAATTTGTATTGCTGCCCCGGATTGGCGTTGCGATAGTCGAGCGACCACCATCCGTTCCCTTCGCTCTGCATCAGCGCTGCTGTTCCGCTCCAGTTGTTAAATTGGCCTGAAATGTAAGCCGATGTGGCGAACGGTGCCCAGGTTCTAAAGGTCGTTCCCTTGGCAAACGGGGTCGCTCCGTTGCCCGAAAACTGGGCTGGAATCGACTTCACGCTCTTGCTGAGAGTGAAGGTGGCAGGTCCCTTTTGATATGCGGCGACATACCAGTTGTCGCTGGTGAGAGCCGGAGTGCTCGCATTCGTGATCCGCACCGTCTTGGTCGCGGCGTTGCCGGTCACCCGATAGTCGTAGGTGGTGAGCGTCGGCACACCCGCTCGGCGAATATAAAGGTCGGCTTGGCCGCTGGTTGTATTGAGGGTGGCTGTGAGCTCCCCCTGAAAATCGTACGGCTTGATGACCTGATAGGTCCACTTGCCGAGTTGGCCGATCTGAGGGTTCCCCGATTTGGGAGCTTGGGCCAATGCGGAGAGGGAGAGGGCGGATGCAGCCACAAGGAGGGCGGTTCTGGCTGACACGGCATTGTGCATGCCTCTATGATACGCCAAGAATACGTATTCCGATGCTCCGATTTTTGTGGGGAGGAGGCGGGACTGTGGCTTATGGCGTGCAACAACCTGCTTTCGGCATTGGGCTGCAGGTCTTATAAGTCCTATAAGCCCTATAAGTCCTATTAGTCCTAGATGAACTTCAAAAAAAACGCAGGGCCAGCATGAATAGCTGGCCCTGCCTTAGGACTATTGTCTTTAGAAGTCCATGTCGCCCATGCCGCCGCCCATTCCTGGGTTGGGCATAGCCTTCTTCGGTTCTGGCTTCTCGACAACCAGCGCTTCGGTGGTGAGGACCAAACCTGCGATGGAAGCTGCGTTCTGCACTGTAGATCGGGTGACTTTGGCCGGATCGACGATGCCCGCCTTGACCATGTCCACCATCTCGCCGGTCGCCGCATCCAGGCCGGTTCCAGCCGCAGCCGACTTGACTCGCTCAACGATTACCGAACCTTCGAGGCCAGCATTCTCGGCGATGGTGCGAAGCGGCTCTTCAAGCGCTCGGCGAACGATGTTCACGCCCGTCAGCTCGTCTCCCGTCAAACCAAGTCCATTCTCAAGGGTCTTGGCAGCAGCCAGCAACGTGACGCCGCCGCCCGAAACGATTCCTTCTTCAACAGCCGCACGGGTTGCCGAAAGAGCGTCTTCGTATCGGTGCTTCTTTTCCTTGAGTTCGGTTTCGGTGCTTGCACCGACCTTGATGACCGCAACGCCGCCGCTGAGCTTCGCCAGTCGCTCCTGGAGCTTCTCGCGATCGTAGTTGCTATCCGTGTTATCGATCTGCGACTTGATCTGACCGATCCGGCCCATCACGTCTTCCTTGGTGCCTGCGCCCTCGATGATTGTGGTGTCTTCCTTGCTGATCACAACCTTCTTAGCCGTGCCGAGCATATCGATGGTCACGTTCTCAAGCTTGGTGCCGAGGTCTTCGCTGACAAATCGGCCCTTGGTGAGCACGGCGATGTCTTCGAGCATGGCCTTGCGTCGGTCGCCGAACCCTGGAGCCTTAACAGCCGCGATCTGCAACACGCCGCGAATCTTGTTGAGAACGATGGTCGCCAAAGCGTCGCCTTCGATGTCCTCAGCAATGATGAGAATCGGCTTGCGAGCCTGAGCGGCCTTCTCCAAGAACGGAAGGAAGTCTTGTGCGCTGCTGATCTTCTTTTCGTGGATGAGGATCAGCGGATTTTCCAAAACGGCTTCCATGCGCTCGGGATCGGTGACGAAGTAAGGAGAGATGTAGCCTCGGTCGAACTGCATACCTTCGACGATTTCGAGGTTGGTCTCGCGGCCCTTGGATTCTTCGACCGTGATGACGCCATCCTTGCCGACCTTGTCCATAGCCTCTGCGACCTGCTTGCCGATCTCGTTGTCGTTGCCCGCGATGGTGGCAACAAACTCGATCTGCTCCTTGTCTTTGACAGTCTGAGCGTGCTTCTTGATCTCGGCGACTACGGTTTCAACAGCCTTATCGATGCCTCGCTTAACGGCAATCGGGTTTCCGCCCGCTGCCACGTATCGCAAACCCTCGCTCACGATGGACTGAGCCAGAACGGTGGCGGTGGTGGTGCCGTCGCCGGCGACATCGTTGGTCTTGCTGGCGACTTCCTTGCAGAGCTGTGCGCCCATGTTCTCGTACGGATCTTCGAGTTCGATCTCCTTGGCGACGCTCACGCCGTCCTTTGTGATGGTGGGGCTTCCCCACTTCTTGTCCAAAACGACGTTTCGACCCTTGGGTCCGAGGGTGACTTTCACGGCGTCGGCGACTTTGTTGACGCCTCGCTCAAGCGCGCGTCGTGCATTTTCATCATAAAGAAGTGTCTTTGCTGCCATATCTTTTCCTTGTGTACGTGTGGGTCGGGATGGGCACCTTTGGCACTCGCTCCCTTTGTCTGCTAATTGTACTTTCTGGGATGGTCCGAGGTCAACATGTTTTGGCAGTCTTTTGCCCTGAGTGCTAGGCAATTGGGTTCGTTGATTGCTGGAACCGTGCTTGGGTAACGTGGCCTCAGGGGCCGAATCAGGGGATGGTTGGTACTCTCGCCGAAAAGGCTGATCTCTACAATGAACCCAACAGACAACCAACTAAACGCTGCGCTTGAAGAGCTGCATCGTCTCGGTGTTCCTCGAATAAATACCGAACTCCGGGAGACTCAGGAACTTGCACCCGAGCTCAACGGTGCGACCGACCTAAAGGCCATAACATCCACCGACCTTCGCGCTTGGGTCGTCCACCCTGCCTGTCGCGTCCAAAACACCTCGGACTTTTTGAAATTCAACGCGGTCTTAGAGGCCGTCCGCCGCTCCCTCACCAAATCAGAAATCCGTTTCAGCGATCCAAACTTTGGCAGAACGCACATCAATTTCGAATCCGCTGTGGATTCGAAAGGCATCGTTCGGTGTTTGGCAAAAGGCGGTATCTATTTGACAAAAAGGAAGCGGACTGCTGAAGCCGTGGAGGTATTTGATGTCGCTTTGAAATTTGTGGAAGCTGCCATCCCACGTGAGAGGTGGATGGGACAACTTGTCACCGTGACAGTTCATGCGATCCTCTGCAAACACTTGGTTTGGGCGATATCTCTCGACCGCACTGGAACCCTCGCCCGCGGAATATCCAAAATTCTCGAAGCGGATATCGCGTCCCCTCTCTTCGGGCAAGTTGCTCCTCAGGATGCTTTCGTAACGACCATCGCCTTAAGATCGCTTGATGAAAATGGTGGCGTCGAGGGCCTTCTCAAACTCCAAAAGACCCCCCATTGGCAAGTCGGGCGCAATCAGGTTTATCTTTCTGACGGCCTACCCACCGATCCGATCTCTCGAAAGCTGATGCTGATTGAACTGATGCGATGCGCAAGGCGGATCAGGGATTTTTCGAGCATAAGTGTGCTGGACAAGGCGTTTTTGGAGTCTTACGCTCCGCCAGAGGAGGCTCGGGGTGACAAACTACTGATGGAAGTCCTCGATGACCGAGACCACGTGAGAAGTATTCAACAGGCGATCACGTTTGATATCGTCCGACGAAAGGTGACGCGAGCGGTGGCACATCTTGGAGTTTTCCGGTCTGCTCATGGTACGTTTCCAACCTCTTTGGAAGAATGTGGGGCGTTTTACACGGACGACATTGGGGGTGGACCGCTCAGGTATGAACACGGCAGACACTGGGCAAAGGTCTTCACCGTCCTCCCCGATCCAATGAATGTGAACGGCAAATGGATCCAACCGAGAAGGATAGTTGGCGAGCTTCGTCATCCACTGATGAATCTGCTTCCCTGGACTTGATCGTCTTCGCGTGACCGTGCTATAATTTGACTTCGCGTCGAGAGACGGGAGATTGCTATGGCGAAGATTTGTCAAGTCAGCGGAAAAAAAGCCAACCAGGCCCAGCACTGTCGGCACCGACACTCGGCGTGGAAGTTCAAGGCTCCGCACAAGCCGAGGGTCCAGAACCCCAACCTGCAAACGGTTACCATCAAGACCCCCCACGGTAAGGTCCGCCTGACTGTGGCGACCTCTGTGATGAAGAGTGCAGAATTTGCTGCAGTAGTTGCTGGGATCAAGCCGATTCCCCGAGCTTGGTTGAAACCGACAGGTTACGGTATCTAACCCCGTATTCAAAGCTATTTCAATGTGGACGACTCGAAATTTCGAGTCGTCCACATTGTTTTTGGTTCGGTTCGAACGTCCAGAATCGCGGTCGATTGGGAGCTGGCTCACGGCGGCCCCGAGGCTCCGAAAGGTAAAACTCCCATCAGATGCGCGTTGTGATGCTCTCTTGGGAGTACCCTCCCCGAATCGTGGGTGGGATCAGTCCCCACGTATTCGATCTCAGCAAGGAACTGGCCAAACTTGGGGTCGAAGTTCACGTGGTGACCAAGGCCACTCCCAACGCTCCAGACGAAATCGTCGAACCCAGCGGAGTCCACGTCCATCGGGTCCATTTGGAGAAAGAGCCCGACAACTTCGTCCACGAAATTCAGCTTCTGAACAAAGCCACCGATCTGCGAGTTCGCAAGCTTTTGGAAGACTGGCGACCTGGGGGCCAACCCACCATCTTCCATGCACACGACTGGCTATCGCTGGATTCGGCGCGTGAACTGAAGTACGAATACCAACTTCCGATCGTCGCGACCATCCACGCCACCGAGCAGGGGCGAAACCAAGGTCTGCACACCGACCTCCAGCGATACATCCATGAGCAGGAATACTGGCTGACCTATGAGGCTTGGCGAGTCATCGTGTGCAGCAACTTCATGAAGGATGAAGTTGCCCGATACTTCAGCACGCCGCGCGACAAGATCGACATCATTTTCAACGGCGTCGAATACAAGAAATTTGAGTTCGATTGGACCGAGGCAGAACGCGCCGAGTGGCGGAAAAAGTTCGCCTTGCCAGACGAGAAGATCGTGATGTACGTTGGCCGATTCGTCCGAGAAAAAGGCATCCATGTGCTCCTCAACGCAGCCAGCGCTGTTCTGGCCCAAGAACCGGACACCAAATTTGTCATCGTTGGCGGCGGCAATCGGGACAATTACGAAAAATTCGTTCGATGGTATGGCCTCGAGGAAAAGGTCCTTTTCACTGGTTTCATGGCCAATCGGTCGCTCCACCAGGTGTATCGAGTGGCGGATGTCGCAGTCTTCCCTTCCCTCTACGAACCGTTCGGCATCGTCGCGCTAGAGGGCATGGCGGCCGGAGCAGCAGTTGTGGCCAGCGATGCAGGTGGTCTGCGCGAAGTCGTTCTCCACGACCAGACGGGCACGCTCCACTACGCTGGCAATGCAGAAAGCCTGGCGTGGTCGATCCTGCGCGTATTGCGAGACCCTGTACGGGCCGAAGAGATGAAGGAAGCGGCTCGCGAACGGCTGGAAGTCGATTTCGATTGGGGACATATCGCTCGACAAACAGTCGATGTCTATGAGCGTGTATGGGCGGAATTCCTGCACAGCTATTGGGCCGACAACACGCTTTGGCCGGTTAGCCCAGGAGCCACTGAACGCGCCGAACGACTTCACGTCAGTGAGAAAGCCAAGACGGGTGCCTACCACTCGCGGCCTCAACGCGGAACGCATATACCCATCCCCTCGGCGCCGATCCGGGTGGATGAAAAGCTCAAAGACCCAGTTGAAGACGAGGACTAGGTCCCAGCATGATGTGCACCACAGGCTCCGACGATTCCGGGCAAACGCTCCGCCCGAGGGCGGAGAGGCGAGCGCAAGTGAGCCTCGAGGGCGCGGCTTCGGGCCGGGCGGAGCGCCTTAGAATCGTACGCCGATTTCGAGCGACAGTCCAGAATACGGATTGCGGCCCACCGAATACCCAAGTTCCACAAACGGACTCACCACCGGCGTGGCTTTCAATACATCCCAGCCGATCCCAAATTGTGTAACAAAGCCTGCGCCCGTATTGAACTTGGTCGTCCCTCGGGCTGAGCTGCCGCCATATCCCACACCAAACACGCCGTAGAATCCTTGGCCGGGTACGTGCGCGCGGCCCGTCAGCATCAATTTATAAATCGTGCCGTCACTATCATTGCCCTGGCGCAAGCCTCCGCCCCAAATGATCGTGGGCGAAAACGAGATATTGACCAACGGAATCGGCAAACCAACTGGAATATCCAAACCCAGCGACGGACCTTCCAACTTAACTTTGCCGGATTGTCCTGTGAACTTGTTGCCAAACCAGTATCCGGTTCGAACCCGAGCACCCATAATCTGTGCCTGCGCCGAAGCCACCAAAACGACCAAAGCAATTCCTGCAATCCAACCGCGTTTCATGTTCGCAACATTACCTGGACCGTCGGCCCGACAGTCGCGGTTTGAATTAAGATACTGTTGATATGGCTTCCATTGGGCGAATTTTCGTCGTACAGCACTCCCACACCGATATTGGCTACACGCATGGGCAGGGCAGGATTCTCGCGTGGCACGTCGATTACATCCGCCAAGCGCTCGATCTTTGCGAAAAACACCAAGACTTTCGATGGCAATGCGAAACAACCTATCCGGTCGAACACTTCCTCAAGACTGCATCGGGGGCCGATATCGCGAGACTAAAGGCAGCCATTGCCGGCGGCCAAATCGCCGTCTCTGCCAATTTTCTTCAGTTCACGGAGTTGCTGGACGGTGAGATGCTCCAAACCATCGCCCAAAGATCAGCCGACGTGATTCGCTCCCTCGGAACTGAGCCCAAAGCTGCCATGACGGCGGATATCAATGGTGTTCCTCTGGCATACGGCAGAGGGCTGGCCGACGCTGGAGTCCAGGTGATCGTAACTCAGATCCACCCGCATCACGGCGATTCGATCTTGGGCAAACGGATGGCTGCGTTCAAATGGGACCTTGGCAATGGCCAATCGATCAAGGTTTTTAATAACGACCACTACCACACGGGCAATGAGCTTGGTCTTTCGCCCGGAGGAAGCACCAATTACGTCAACTTCTCCCAAGGCCCGCTGCCGATCACGGACGCCGGATTTGTTGAGCGCGTCGAAGCCTATATCAGCAAGATCGATCCCGAGTGGCCTCTCGACTTCCTGGTCTTTACATGCAGCGGACTTATCACGGATAACAGCTGCCCGTCCGCATCCGTCCTCCATCGAATCCAGGTCTGGAACGCAGCCCACCCAGAAATGCCGATGGTAATGGCGACCCTGGATGCTGTCGCGGATGCTTTGGACGGTGTGGAACTACCCACACTTGCCGGAGATTGGCTCGATTGGTGGAACGATGGCACAGCCGGAGACCCCGAAGGGACCATGATGTTTCGGCACGCTCAACGCGAGCGACACGCCATCGCCAAGCTCGATCCCAACGTCGACTTAGCCGAGTTGGATTTGAACCTGGCACTGTACGCTGAACACACCTTTGGGCATAGTGCCAGCGTCCACCGACCTTGGAATCGTTTGGCGCAGCAGCTGCACACACGCAAAGTCGGTTTCGCGGCTCAGGCCGCCGATCTGGCCGAAGTTCTTGCGGATGAAGCAGTACGAAATCAAGGTGGTGCGCCGGTCCAAGCCGATGATCGACCGTTGGTGTTCGAGGTACGCAACCTGGGTGACGAACCGTTCCAAGGTTTGGTTGAATTCGAATGGGATGGGTGCGAATCAGTCCGTTGGGGTCTGGGTTCGAACCTGGAAGTCGTGAATGAGGCGACCGGGAGCGCAGAAGTTTCTCAACGGTGCGCTTCGCTCAGAGGTCCGAGTTTGGCGGTCTACGCTGAGATGACCCCTGGCGAATCGCGACGATATTCCATTCGCAATGCCCCGCTCTCCGCTGGAGTCCATCCCCACATCACGCGTTTCCCAGATACTGGTACCGACTTGGGCCAGCCACGTGCCGCTTCGCTCGGCGAGACCTTTAAGGCAGGACAACTCGCCCTCGTTTGGCAGGATGGAGCTTTGGGTTGGTTCCTTGATGGAAAAAGTTTGGAGTCACCCTTTGAGCTTGTGCGCACGGTGGAACCAGGTCCGATCTCGGCAAATCCAGCTTGCGAAATCCGCCAGAAGCTTGGCAGAAATCGCGTAAGCGCTTCCGTGGAGATCTCAAGATCGTCCGCAGGGCCAGTGGAAGTCGTGGAGCAAGGCCCGCTGTTCACGATCTTGCGGCAGCGCCTCAGTTGCCCAGGGTTTGAGTTCATCGAGCAGGAGTACAAGGTGATTCCCGAGTGCGGCACCGTGGACGTCGCAACACGCATGCACAAAATCGGCACTTGGATGCCCGAGAATGTCTACCAAACTTTGCCGGTGGTCGAAGGCGCCGAGCTCTTTGTGGACCGGGGTTGGAAAATGCGACCTTGGAAAGATCTGCTCCCAGGAACCCTCACCGACTACATGGGAGTGCAGCAGGGGATTTCTTGGGAGGGCCTAGGCTCTCCCCTGACCGTCGAGTTGCGCGACGCGCATCTCGTGCAATTCGGACCAATCGCATTTGGTGAGCGACTGAGGATGGGCGACCCACGCCTCCCTGCCGTACCCGATCAGGTTTCGGCATGGCTGATGTGCTCGACTTGGGAGACCAACTTCTCGCCCGAACTCGGCGGATTCTATGAGTTTCGGGCATCTCTCCGCGCCGCAGCAAGAGAAAGTAGGCGGAGTATCGCTATTTACCGAATCTAACCGAAAAGCAGACTAACCCGGTGGATCGCCACAGCGGCGACATATGCCAGGCCTGTCATGTACACAAACATGAACAGCGGCCACTTCCAGGAGTTGGTCTCGCGGCGGACGGTGGCCAGGGTGGACATGCACTGGCAGCACAGCGCAAAGAAGACCATGAATCCCACCGCTGTCCAGGGAGTGAAAAGGGGGCGACCATCGGGCCAAGTGGACGAGCTCAACGCCGA
Source organism: Armatimonadota bacterium (assembly GCA_018268255.1). Classification (GTDB taxonomy): domain Bacteria; phylum Armatimonadota; class Fimbriimonadia; order Fimbriimonadales; family Fimbriimonadaceae; genus UBA2391. The sequence continues at coordinate 279,528 of JAFDWX010000004.1, forward strand.
TTGGAGGTCCTTCTCCTCGGCGTCGCTCCCGAGGCTGAACAGGATTCCGATCGAGCTCACAACCACCTCGCGTGCGGGAAACGCGCAGAGGATCGCTGTACTCAATCGCCAATCGAAGCCAGCCGGAGCGAACACCGGCTCGATTCCCTTTCCAATCCGACCCAGATAGCTTTGCTCGACGTGAACCTGTTGCAGATACTTGTCTTCCGAAACCCTCTCCCGAAAGTCCGCGTTCTTGGCTGAATATTCGCGTTTCGCCCGAGCCTCCCCTTCGATATCGCGGGGGAAGTAGAGCAGCGCCCACATCACCACCGACATCAGCACAATGATGGTGCCCGCGGTCTGGAGAAACACTTTGCCACGAAGGAACATGCTCAGCCAGACGTCTCGCCACTTGGGCCACTGATACCGTGGAAGCTCCATGATGAACGGCAACCGCTTCATTTTGAGGACGTTTCGGTTCAGGATGAGGACAATGGGAATGGCGATGATCAGTCCGACAAAGTGCATCGCGAACAGCGTAAATCCGGCCCACCCGGGTCCGAATCGAGGCTCGATGAAGGCTCCGATGAGCAGGATATAAACCGGAAGGCGAGCGCTGCAACTCATCAACGGCGCGATGATAATCGTCGCCAAGCGTGACCGTGCATCCGGCATCACCCGAGCCGCCATGATGCCCGGGATGGCACACGCAAACGAGCTCAAAAGCGGAATGAACGCGCGGCCACTGAGGCCGCACCAGCCCAAAAGCCGATCCATCAAAAACGCGGATCGAGCCAGATATCCCGTACCCTCCAGGGCGGCGATGAAAAAGAAAAGGATGAGAATCTGCGGCAGGAAAACAAGTGCTGAGCCCACGCCGCCGATCAGCCCATCGACCACCAAAGATTGAAGCCAGGGAATGCCCTCGATGGACGGCGATACCGCATCACCCAGCTGTCCGATCAGCCACTCGATACCGTCCATCATCGGCGCGGCGAGCGTATAGATCGATTGGAACAGCCCATACATCACGCCGACGAAGATCGCCAGCCCGAACACTCGGTGGGTCAGGATGGCATCGATCTTTTCGGTAGTGCTCCGGTGAGGTGGCCCTTCCAACACGCTCGTTTCCCGAACTTCCTGAGCCCATTTGTAGCGCTCGTCGGTTGAAATCTCCACCTTGGAGCCAGGTTCCTTTCCGACCGGAGGTGGGACGGGTTTCTGTTCGAGCGCGGTCAAGATCGCAGACTTGAGGTCCTCCAGTCCGACACCCTTATGGCTGATGACCGAAACGACCACCGTGCCCAGTGCTTGAGACAAAGCCTCAATGTTAACGGACCCGCCTTGTTTTGCCAAGGCATCAGTCATTGTGAGCGCGACGATCATCGGTTGGCCAAGATCGGCAACCTGCGAAAAGAAGTAAAGGCTGCGTTCCAGGTTCGTAACGTCGGCGACAAACACCAAAAGGTCAAGTGCAGGTCCCGCTGCGCCGCGAATCTCCTCGGCCGCAACCTGTTCATCCACGCTAACGGCATTGGTGGAGTAGAGCCCCGGAACGTCCACAACCTCGATCGCCGCTCCTGGCGTATTCCCCCGCAAGCGGCCGACCGCTCGCTCTACGGTTACGCCGGGATAGTTGGCGACCTTCTGTTGGCTGCCCGTAAGAGCGTTGAAGAGCGATGTTTTTCCTGCGTTGGGATTGCCGACCAACGCAACCGTGTGAAGCACAGTTCGAACAATCGGTGTCGCGGTCACTGCTCCGCGACCATGGGTTCAATTTCGATACCGTCGCACTCCTTGCCGCGGACCACGAGTCGTTGGCAGCGGAAACAGATTTCGATAGGATCGCCAAGAGGAGCAATCTTGGTGACTTGGAACTCGGTACCCAAGGTCAATCCCATCTCTTGGAGGCGCATGACGCAATCGGTGCGGTCACAATAGCCCACAACCTGGGCCTTGGCTCCTTGTTTCAGTTCACCGATCTTCATCCCTTTGAATTCACCTATTGTATCCCACGGCCAATGTTCGAGGGACGTTTGAACTTCCGCAAATTTGTCTAATTGCTACGGAACCACCCGAAACAAAGAGGCATCGACGGCAGCATCAGGCTTGATGTTCACTTTCCACTCGCTCACCATGTTTTGAGTCGGCTGATTGGGAAAGGTCATCGGCTCAACAATCTGATACTGCGTCAGCTCGAAATCCTTGCTCAGGCCGATTTGGTAGCTTCCCGATACGGAGGCGTTGCCATAGGCGCGCCATTTGCCGTTGATGATGTAACCCGACTCGCGCTCGACCATATTGTCGATCGAGGCCCACTGATTCCGGAGGTACTTAAGATCTTCAAGCCGACTGATGGCGAGATCCAGCGGCGCACTTCGATCGATCAAACAGGCGGAAGCGGCAGCGTAAATCCTCTGGTAGTCCAGCACGTCGATACCTTGCTTCACGGTCTCCGTGAGACGTCGGCCCTCTGCTGCGGTCGCTTTTGGCGCATCGTAGGTGAATCGGACACCGTCGGATGTTACGAGTGCTTGGTCTGGATCCGAAGCACGCTTGACTTGACGAATATAAAGCTTCGAGGGCCGCTCGTACTGGAATCGCGTTTCAACTTCAACTGCAACGTTGCCAAAGGTCTGCCGCAGGATAATTGTGCCCGCCATAGACTTTTTTTCGTGGTACAGGGCGATCATCTTCGAGATCGCCTGCCCGGCCGATATTTTGGGTTCGCCTGCAGGTTGTTCTTGGGCCAACATCAGGCCAGCGAGGGTGAGGGTGATCATGATCTTAGGAGTCCAAAGTGAATTTTTTCCAGGTGACGTCTCCGCCTGAATTTTGATTCGCAAAGCGTGCGGCCACAAAACACCAATCGGATAGACGGTTCAAAAAGACCAACAATTCGATACCGATCGGCGATTCCTTGTGCAACTTCAGCAGTGTTCGCTCTGCCCGGCGGCAAATTGTTCGGGCCAGGTGAAGCCGTGCCGCAAGTTCGCAGCCTCCGGGTAGCACAAATGTCCGGAGTTCTGGAAGCTGTTCGGTCATGCGGTCCATGTCGGCTTCCAGGAACTTGGCGTGCGGCTCTCGGACCGAGGTCATCTCGCCATTTGGACAGCTGAGTTCTGCGCCAAGGTCAAAGAGCCAATTCTGTATCTTAAAGATCGTATCGCCAGTGGGATCGCCAGAAGAAACCTGTGCCAACCCAAGCGCGGCGTTGAGTTCGTCGATCTCGCCAATCGCTTCGATCCTTGCGGAAGTCTTGCTCACGCGCGCGTTCCCGAAGAGACCTGTGGTTCCCGAGTCACCCGTGCCGGTGTAAACCCTCAAACCTTCCCCCGAATCACCATCCAGGCGAACTGGGGCAATTTTTTGACTTTCGCGATTTTTGTCGGATTGAGCGCCAGACGCCAGAGCCACTCCATATGAAGTTTTTGAAAAAGGATCGGAGCGCGCTTGGTTTTCCCGCTGAAAACGTCGAAGGATCCCCCAACACCCATGGCCACAGGAGCCTGAATGGTTGTCATGGTTTTAAGGATGAACTCCTCCTGGCGCGGCATCCCCATCGCCACAAACAAGATGTCGGGTTTGGCTGCGGCGATCTCCTGGGCGACGATATCGTCCGAATCTGCGGGGAAATAGCCGTGATGGGTTCCGACGATGTTGCACCCCGGGAAGCGGAGCCTCATTTTTTCTGCTGCCATCTCGGCCACGCCAGGGGATGATCCCATATAGTAGATCCGCAAGCCAGTCTGAGAGCTGATCTCGGTGAGTTTGGCAACCAGATCGACACCGCTGACTTTGTGTGGGCTCGCGATGCCTTTCTTACGCAAAGCCCACAGAATTCCCACGCTATCCGCGGTGATCAACGAAGCTTCCCTCAAGACATCCATGAACTTCGGAGTCTCCTGGGCGATAACCAGCGCCGTCGCATCAGCGGTGATCACTAAACTTGGCACCCGGCTCTCCACTCGAGCCGCAATCCAATCAAGCGTAGCGTTCATATCCATCAGGGAGATGGGGATGCCAAGCAAATTTGCGGTATTTACATGCGGCTCGGAGCGGTCTTGCACCATGGTATTGCTAGAGTTTACCGGGGGAACATTGTTAACGAACGATTAGTCGGATAGATTGGTCTTTGTTAAGAACTGGACTTTGGGGCACCAAATGCGCTACATTCTCCGGGCAATTGTGTTCGGATTGTTAAGGGAATGCTAAGGTGCATCCAGAATCAGTTCCACGCAATTACTCAGAGTCAGGAGATGTGCATGCGCCGAAACAAGGCATTTACCCTAATTGAACTTTTGGTGGTTATCGCTATTATTGCGATTCTCGCCGCCATTCTCTTCCCCGTCTTTGCCCAGGCTAAGGCAGCCGCAAAAAAGACCGCCGCCATCAGCAATTCAAAGCAGAATGCTCTCGCAACGCTGATGTATATCGACAATAACGACGATACGTTCCCTCAGTCGGCATATTTCGAAGTCAACGGCACGACCAAGAATCTGGTCTCCGCTTACGACGCGATCTATCCTTACACCAAGAACGTTGACATCTTCAAGGATCCGGCAGATCCCGAAGCGATCAAGTGGGACCAAATCCTTGCCAATACGTCGATCGTGCCGGGCGGCCCTTGGCTCTCTCCGCAGAAAATTGCGCGAGCAGGCGTGGGATTGAACTTTGCCTTGTTTGAGGATCCAGGCATCCCGCCAACGGTAGGCGATGCAGACCCTGTTCGCTCTTCTGGCAGCATCTCCGATCCTGTCGGGACGGTCATGTTCTACTCTGCCGATTACACGGCAAAGGGCGTTGCCAACAAGTACAAGAACCAATACGGCGCGCAGTTCACCACACGCGGTGGCAATGCGTTCTATTTGACTCCGCCAGTCGGCTTCAACCGGTACAACTTTGCCGGTTCACCTCGACACAGCGGAAGTCTCGTGATCAATTTCGCGGACGGCCATGCGGCAGCAAAGAATGCGACCGCCAACCTCCCTGGAACAGGTCCAGACACAACCACCACAGCCAACACGGTGGTCAACTGCTACAACCTTCCGTTTGACTTGAACGGTATCCCCGATACCGTAGGCGAGCCGAAGGACTAACTCCCTTTTCATCTGGGAAAATTCAATGAGCGGTCCGGCCTCTTAGGAGGTCGGGCCGTTCTGCATGTGTGTGATCCCGTAGATTTCAGTTAAACTAAATCCTAATTCGACTATGGCAAGCAAGATCCGTCTAAAAGTCCATCGCCAGGTCAGCAAAGGCCAGCCCTCGCACTTCGACACGTTCGAGATTCCGTACACGGAGAACATGAACGTGATCAGCGCTTTGATGGAAGTTAGAAAGAACCCAAAAACGGTCGATGGATCCGCCGTTGAACCACCAGTTTGGGATGCAGCCTGCCTCGAAGAGGTCTGCGGCTCCTGCACGATGAACATTAACGGGAACATTCGGCAGGCGTGCTCTGCGCTGATCGAAGAAGTTGGGCATCTCAACGGCGATGTTTACGAGGTCACGCTTGAGCCCATGCAGAAGTTTCCGCTTGTCAGAGATCTCAGCGTGGACCGCTCGAAGATGTTCGAGAACCTTAAGAGGCTCAAGGCTTGGGTTCCCATCGACGGAAGCTACGACCTTGGGATGGCCCAGGCTCAGGACGATCACGTTCGTCAGTTTAGATACGCGCTTTCTCGCTGCATGACGTGCGGATGCTGCATGGAGGCATGCCCACAGGTGAGCGAGAAGACGACCTTTATCGGACCTGCCGCCGTTGGACAAGCTCTACTTTTTAACCTTCACCCAGTCGGAGAGGCTCTCCAAGCTGACCGCATGGAAGTCCTGACCAGCGAAGATGGAATCACCAACTGCGGCAATGCGCAGAACTGCGTCAAAGTGTGCCCCAAAGCGGTTCCACTCACCACCGCCATCGCCAGAATCAACCGCGACTCGACGGTGTATAAATTGAAGCGCTGGATGGGTATCGCCTAGGCAATTTGCCAGAATCATGTCAGGCCCCTTGAAATTTTTGGGGCGATATGGCTAACCTAAGTCTTGGTGAATCGGTTCGACCGATGAGGGCAAAGCAGCGTTGCCCGGGTGCCTTCCAATGCTTATTACCGCTCTCTGAATACAACGCGAACTGACCCAGTTCACATTCCGGCACGACTTTCGTGCGGATTGGGCGTTGTTTTCAACTCTCGCTCTAGGCCTTTGCGGCTATGCCATGGGATGGGCTGCCGCATCGCCCCTGTCGAAAAAACTACGGAGAGTTTATGGATCCTGCTTCACCTGAAGCGAAACCTGATTTAGAAACGCTTAAGTCCGAAGACGAACTGATTCGGCTCGACGCCGATTTTGGACTTGACGGCAACTACGGCCACCGCACGATGGTGGTCTCGGCGGAACATGTCCGCGTGTACGAATCAAGCGGAGTCATGTCGTTTCAAGCTCCCATCGTGGAGATTGCCTCGGCACGCAACGAGCCGTTGGTCAGCGGTGGACGGCTTGAACTGAACATGAAGAACGGGGACAAGGTCCCCATCGTCACCTACTCGAATTCCACAGCTGCCCTCTTTAGTGAAGCGGCTCGCGGCATCGAGCAGTTGGCAACGGGCGAACCGCTGTCCATCAATCTCAAGCAAGAACGAACGCGGTGTCCAAAGTGCAATCGGCTGCTGCCCGAGAAAGATGGCGTATGTCCGAGCTGCGTCAACCGTGGCAAAACCATGCTGCGGATCGGACAGTTTTTGATGCCCTACAAGAAGCAGGCCGGATTCTTGGCCCTGCTTTCGCTCACCACAACGATCCTCAACCTGATTACACCGGAGATTCAAGGAAGAATTATCCACGAAGTCGTTGAGAAGAAAAGCAATCTCAATATCCTGTGGTTGTTGATGGGCTCTTGGCTCGCAGTGGCGGCCTCTGCATCGCTTGTCAACATTACACGTGACAGGCTAAATGCGGCCCTCGCCGGAAGTATCGCGGGCGATCTTCGCTCGACCGTGTATCGTGCGATTGAGTTCCTTCAGTTGACCTTCTTCGATAAGAAGCAGGTCGGAGCCATCGCCAGCCGCGTAACGAGCGATACGGACCGTGTCTGGGGATTCCTGGTTGAAGGTGTTCCCTACTTCCTGCTCAATGGCCTGACTTTGGTCTGTGTGACTGTGATGTTGTTCAGCATCAATCCGATCATGGCGGCCTTCGTTCTGATCCCCGTACCTCTCGTCGTGATCGTCGGCGTCACGTTTTGGCGGCCGATGTCGCAGATGTGGCACCGGGTGGGCCAGAAATGGGCTCGATTCCATGTGCATCTGAACGAATCGCTCAACGGCATCCGCGTCGTGAAGGCCTTCGCGACGGAAGACACGGAATTCAGCAAGTTCATGAGCCGAAACCGCGAACTTCGGAACGCAGGTGTCAGTGCCGACCAGCGCTGGTTCACGATCTTTGGCGCGATGATGTTCTTCACCACGCTCGGGACTCTGATCTGCTGGGCAGTGGGCGGCTACCTCATGGCGACGGGAAGACTCCAACTCAGCCAATTCTGGCGGATTCAGGCCTACCTGGGTCTCGTCTATGGCCCCCTGCAGTGGTTCGCCGCTGTGAACAACTGGTTCACGCGCGCCATGGCAGGTGCGGACCGAATCTTCGAGATCGTGGATATGACGCCGGAAACCTACGGGAACCGCGGTACGGGTGATCGGATCAAAGGTCAGGTCGAATTCAGGAACGTTCGATTTGGTTACGATAAGTCCAACCCAGTTCTCAAGGGAATCACTTTCACGGCGAACGCAGGAGAAATGATCGGTCTGGTGGGCAAATCCGGTGCTGGAAAGTCGACGACGATCAACCTCATCGCGCGATTCTATGAGCCTGATTCCGGCGTGATCAAGATCGATGATAAGGACTATCGAGAGATCGCTCTTCAGGATCTGCGACACCAAATTGGAATCGTTTTGCAAGAGCCGTTTCTATTTAACGGCACCATCGCTGAGAACATTGCCTACGGCAAACCCGGAGCCTCTTTCGAGGAGGTTGTGGAAGCGGCTCGTGCTGCCAATGCCCACAATTTCATTTTGGGCAAGCCGGATGGCTACGACACCATGGTGGGCGAACGTGGAGCGAAATTGAGCGGTGGCGAACGCCAGCGAATTTCCATCGCGCGCGCGATCTTGCACAACCCTGCGATTCTGATCCTCGACGAGGCGACATCCAGTGTGGACGTTGAAACGGAAAAGCAGATTCAGGAGGCTCTTCAGCATCTGGTGGCTGGCCGCACGACCTTTGCCATCGCCCATAGGCTCTCGACCCTACGCAACGCAGATCGACTGGTTGTTCTGGATCGAGGCCAAATCGCGGAGATCGGCACCCATGAGGAACTCATGGCAAAGAAGGGCGTATTCCACGGTCTCGTCCAGACACAGAGCGCGATCCAAGAAATCCTTGGCGTTGCGTATCTCGAAGGCGACGAAACTCCACAAGGAGAGGTGGATTGGCAGTAGTACGGCCAATGGATATGGAACGGGATCTGGAGGCGTTCGTTCGATTACGAGCGCTGAACGATCCCACACCGCTCACGGTGGAGGAGCTTAAAATTCGGTGGGCTGCATATCAAGATAGGCTGCTCCATGGGGGTTTCGTCGCGGAAGTATTTGGAGCCGTAGTCGGGTACGCCCGGTGGGCTCGGTTTCACGAAGAAAAGCCGGGAGTTGCAAGCGTTTCCGTCGCAGTGGACCCTGAGTTTCAGCAACAGGGGATTGGCAGCAACCTTTTGAAAACATCCATGGAATCGATGCTAGCCAATGGAATTCACAGTCCCTTTGGAGGAACTGACGCCTCCAGAGAGCGCTCGGTGCGTTTTGCCCAGAATGCAGGCTTTGAACAGGTCCAGACCTATCACGAGATGGAATGCCAACTCGGAGAGCGGGAGGCATTCGAAGTTGAGGCAGCCCGAGCACATTTGTTTGCACTTGGACTAGCGCACCATACGCTAACGATTTCAGACGAAAAGGACTCGCAGTTGGCGGATCTTTACGACTTGTTCGCCGAGGCCGATGCTGACGAACCGTTCACGGCGTCCGTTGGGGTGGCGAATTTCGAGACCTTTTGCCAGAAATGGGCACTTCCCGAGGTTCAGGCTGGCAGAACGATTTCCGTTAGAGAACCTAACGGAAATGTCGTAGGAATGACTTACTATTCCTGCATTTCGGACGGAAGCTCACTCTCGGAATTCACCGGCGTACGTCGAGCATGGCGCGGCAAAGGCGTTGCAGCTGCCATGAAGCTCTTGATCCTTGAGATTGCGCGCATGAATGGAGTGAGGTCCATGCACACCAGTAACAGCAGCATGAACCCGGCGATGCTGAAAATCAACCGGACCCTCGGGTTCCAGAGTAAGTACGACTGGATGATCCTTGAGAAACAAGGAGGTAACCATTGAAACCAGAAGATTTGAATCTATTCTATGAACCTAAAGATCGACTGCGGCTTACCGTTGGAGATCGCTCCTGGCACACGGTCGTTCCGACTTGGGCCAGTCCTCTCACGTATCCCGGCAAGTATGTAAGCCTTTTGGATGGCAAGAACCAGGAAATCGCCTTGGTTCCTGAACTGAGCCAACTCAGCAAGGAATCCCGAGAGGCTCTGGAGGAAGAACTCCGCCGGAGATACCTGACGGCGCAAATCGAGAAGATCGAGTTTGCGCGGACCGAATGGGGTGCGACTTACTGGACCGTAACCACCAATCGCGGCCGGCGTGAGTTCGTAACTCAGTCGTTGAGTGAGAACGCACAGTGGCTCGGTCCCGGGCATATCCTGCTGACCGACGTGGACGGCAACAAATTCGAACTGCGAGACGTCGAGGCACTGGATCCTTCGAGCCGGGAAATGCTTGGACGTATTCTCTAGTAGAGACCATGCCCGCTGATCCCACCCAGATCGGAGCTTACGGCCGAGTTGGAAACTATCTGACTTGGCGGCAAGTTCATGCTGCGTACGAAGCCGACGATCTGGGTCTGGCGATGAAACTCATCGAGAGTATCGGCTTGGAGGAGTCCATGGCTGCTCTCCAGCTATTTCGGATGATCGATGCTGAACTCATCAGCAGGAACCACGCAGACCTCTTCGATGCAAGCGACCTGCTGACCATTGAGGCAGACCGGGGATTTCCAGAAGTCGTCCCAGACTATCTCGCAATACGATGGGATGAATGCGTCGGCCGGGTGATGGCCCGACTCCAGTTGAAGGAGATGCCGCCTGTTCTGCTGACCGTGCTCGTCCCAGATGCCAATGCCAGTTGGGTGCCGGGACGACACGGCTACTGCGTTGCGAAAAGGGATTTTTACAAAATCTGTATTCCCTCTTACCTCTTGGGAGATGAGCCGGAATTGGATATTGCGGTCAGCCACGAGGCAACTCATGCCCTTATCCAGTACCACTCGGGAAGAAACTTGCCGAGGTGGTTGGATGAGGGGATCGCCATGCGGATGGGGGGCCATGTTGAAGCCAACTATCGCCATCGGATGGCAAGTTCGGAATCGTCGTGGCCCAGTCCGGAGGAGCTTGACCGGCATTACAGTGTGGACAGGGAGTCGGACGACGGCGCGCGGATCATTCGGGATGCCTATCAGCAGTCTTTGGCGATCGTCGATTATATGTGCTCACTCCAACCGGAAAGTAAGCTGGGCAAATTGGTCCAAGCCCATCGACCGAGCGGAATTTTGACCGCCCTCAAGATGTCGGTCACGCCCCGATCCGCAACCGAAGATGCGTTGGAAAACCTGTATGGCCTTTCGGTATCGGAGCTCTTCCACAAGGCAAAGCCCTAGTCCAGCCCAGGCTCTGGAGTTCAGGTGCGGTATTCTTCGATCCGCCCAACTTCTCGCCCAGCCGCTATGAAGATTCTTCTCGCCCACACCCGGTACCGCCAACGCGGAGGAGAGGATTCCGTGGTTGACGCTGAGATTGAGATGCTCCGAAAAGGAGGACACGATGTGGTCTTCTGGGAGAAGTCCAATGAGCCGTTGAGCTCAATGTCCCCCCTTGAGCAGTTCAAAACAACCATCTCTAATCCCCAGGCGGTAGCAGAACTGGGCGACTTGTTGCGGAGCGAAAAGCCGGACGTGGTCCATTTTCATAACACGTTTCAGTGGATGAGCCCCGCCGTTGTGGAAGCTGCCCACGACCAGGGATTTCCAGTCGTCCAAACCCTACACAACTATCGCCTGCTATGTTGCAACGGTGTCCTGTATCGAGACGGCGCGGTGTGCGAGCAATGTGTGAGCAAGAGTCTTAAATGGCCCGGCGTGCTGCATGCGTGCTATCGGTCCAGTAAGCCGGCGTCTCTGGCAGTGGCGATGATGTTGCGCCATGCGCTGCCCATCTATCGGGACAAGGTCCACCGGATCATCTGCATCACTGAGTTCTCCAAGGCGAAACATGTGGAAGGGGGCCTCACTGCGGAGAAGATTGCGGTGAAATCAAATTTTATTCCCGATCCCGGTGTTGGAAATGGGTCAGGCAACTACGCCCTATTCATCGGGAGGTTCAGCGTTGAGAAGGGCATTCACATCCTCCTGGAAGCGTGGAGTCGCGTTCGGGGACACACCCTCAAGTTGATTGGCGACGGTCCGCTCGAGTCGGAAATGAAGGCAAATTATGGCCACTTCCCACACATTGAGTTTCTGGGTGCCCAACCCAAATCCGAGGTGATCCGGCTTCTCCAGAACGCCAGCCTCTCCGTACTCCCAAGTGTGTGCTACGAAGGCGCCATACCCATGACGGTCATCGAGTCCCTGGCATGCGGCACACCATGTCTGAGTGCAAATCTGGGAGGAATGCCGGAGCTTAACAATGACCCGTCCCTTGTGTATGCAGACTCCAATAGCGAGAGCCTGTCTCAGAAGTCTCAGCACCTGCTCGACCATCCCGAACACCTGCAGACGCTCCGGAAGCAAGCACGAGGACTTTACGAAAGTCGATTCACCGAAGCGCACGCACTGGAGCAAGCGAACCGTGTTTACGCGGATGCCATCAGCGCCCGGAGCTAGCCTCGTCGGCTGTTTAGCATCGCAACAAATCTCTCCGCGGATGCTCGAACAGTGAAACTCTCTTCGATGCGTTGTTTGGCATGGGAGCCCAACTCCTGTTTTCGGACGAACGCCTCAGTGATGGCGGCAAGATATCGCTCTTGCCTGGGTTCCACAAGCAATCCATCCAGTCCGTCCCGGATGATGAAGTCAGGGCCGGGGGCATGGGCTGCTACCACAGGCACCTCGTAGTGCATGGCCTCCAAGATCGCCATGCCGAAAATCTCTTCGACGCTGAGGTTCACGAATACGTCCATCGCGTGGTATGCGCGCCACATTTCGCGATTCTTTAGCGATGGCAGGATGGAAATATCCTCACCGAGTCCCAGTGCCTCAATCCGCTCATCGACCGATGCGCGCACTTCACCATCGCCAACGATGAGCCCTTGCCAAGACGAGTCTTGTTTCCTAACCTCGTTGACCATTTCGACGAAGCCCACTGGGTTTTTACGCGGCACCAGGGCACCGACAAATCCCAGAACCTTGGAATTTGGGAGGAGTCCACATGCGGTCCGAGCATCCTCAACGCTCCCCTGAAATGGAGTCAGAGTATCGATGTTCAGGCCAACAGGCACGACCTCGCTCTTCACACCGAGCTGTTGCAACTGCTGCCCCACCGCCGGTGTCTTAACCGCAACCACTGCCTTGCGATAAGTCTCCAGCGTCCGCTTCAGGATCCAGCCCCGAAATCCGCCTTCTTCAACGTTCCCAAGGGTGCCCACGTAGTTGATCAGCGGAATCCCGTGTTTGGCTGCCCACTGATTGACGGTGGAAACCATGAGCTGGCGGTCCGAGTACATGATGATCCCGTCCAAAGTTTTCGGGAGCTTTGCGCCGGGCGAAAAGACGACGTGGCTGCCGATAGTGAGTTGAGCGAGAGGTCGAACCTCACCACCCAATTCACGGAAACGCTGGGTGTCCGCATCCGGCAGCAATAATGCTCGAAACAGGATAACTTTGTGGCCCAATTCGGCCAATCCCAGCGCCAAACCGAGATCCTGAAGGTTGTAATATCCGGGTCGCGAGTTCGCAATCGACGAGAGAGTTATCACTGCGACGGTCATGGGCATCGGCTCTGGACTTTCTCGAATGCAGGGCAAAGTCCACATCCGGGCAGAGTTAAGGTACCTTATGGTTCATACGGCTGCGGCCGAGCTGAGTCGCTACGCCTGATTGTCTGAGGTCAGAATTGGATTCCAATCAAGTGCGAGAAGAAGAGATTCAGAAACTTGGGCCATCTGGCAAGCTTCTTGGCACCCAGGTCGATGCAGTGACCTTTCCAGACGTGATCCAAAGGGTCTCGTATTGGGTCAACAACAAAGTACCTGCAGGCATCATCGCTGCCAACGTGCACGTGGTGATGGAAGGCGTCGATCACCCGGACTACCAGAAGTTGGTCAACGAGACCGAACTGGTCACCCCCGACGGCATGCCGCTCGTTTGGTTCCTGCGTCGTCGCGGATTCCGACAACAGACTCGAATTACAGGTCCGGATCTGATGCTGCTCCTGGTTCAGGAGGCGGCTCGACAAGGCTGGCGTGTCGGTCTTTACGGCTCCAGCCCCGAAACGCTGGCCAATCTGGTTCGCAATTTAGAAGAGCGCTATCCGGGCATCAGTCTGCCCTATGTATTCTCACCGCCGTTCCGACCAGCGACGGACGAGGAACTTGAAACCTTTCATTCGGAGCTCAAGAACAACGACATTCAATTGCTCTTTGTGTCGCTGGGTTGCCCGAAGCAGGAGCGCTTCATCCACGAACAGAAGGCCAAGTCAACCTGCGTCATGGCAGCTGTGGGTGCTGCTTTTCCATTCCATGCTGGAACTTTGCGCAAGGCTCCGAAAGCTATGCAGCAACTTGGTCTAGAATGGTTCTTCCGATTTCTTGTTGAACCTCGCCGACTTTGGAAGCGGTACCTTACGACCGTTCCGAGATTCATTTGGCTTTACGCACGCCAAGAGTTCTTTTCCAAATCAAAGAACTAGAGACTGCGGCTAAACTCCAATCGTCGATGGATCGCGTGCCTTCTCCAAGTGGTAAGTCCCCGGATCGGTACGCCGACGCTTGGCGAAAGGGAGCTTGGGTTTCCTGGGTATTGTTGCTCACCGGAGTCGTCCCGGCGTTTCTCATTTGGCATAGGTGGTTTGGTTCACGAACGATCGTCCTCACCTATCACAAGATCACAGATGATTTCGAAACCACCCCCGAAATTGTAGTTACGCCTATCACCTTTCGGAAACAAATCCGGTTCATAAGGGCACTGGGGACCTTTGTGACCCCCAGTCGATGCCTGGACCTGCCTGCGAGAAAGGGGATGCGCTTTGTCATTACCTTCGATGACGGATATGAAGACAACTACACGAATGCGCTTCCTGTGCTGAGAGAGGCTACCGCGCCAGCGGCGATTTTCCTCATCTCAAGTCAGATCGGAAACGAGGGATTCCTCGACGCGGGTCAAATCGACGAAATGCAATCGCATGGAATCGAGTTTGGAGCCCACACAGTTAGCCACCCAAGGCTGGCGGACCTAGATCGCGATGGCTGCGAGTTGGAAGTGAGGCAATCCGTCCAAGAGGTCGAAGCTGTGGTCGGCCGTCGGTGCACCCTTTTCGCCTACCCTTACGGCAAACCGGAGCAAGTTGGCGAAATCGCTCCCGAGGTGGTAAGCAACGCGGGTGTGGAGCTAGCATTTACCACAATTAATGGCCCCATTACAGCAGAGTGTGATGCGGTGCGTCTTCCTCGAATCGGAATACGAGAATGCAGCCTGGTCACCTTTGCCGCGCGAATTTCCGGAGTTTTTGAGTCACGCGCCATGCGATTCCTCAAGCGGTGAGAGTCGTTTCCTCCCTCAAAAATGTCCTGACTTCTGGAATACAAATTATTGCCAGTTTCTCTCGATTTTGCTCATCTGTCGATAGGAATTCCGTAAATCGTCGCATAATGAGGGGAGTTGCAATGGCTTCCGACAGAGGTTGAAGCAAAGTTTATAATAAGCACTTATGGGACAGGTCTTGGTCACTGGCGGAGCGGGGTTCATTGGCAGTCATCTCGCCGATGCACTGGTCAGGCTTGGCAACCGAGTAACGATTCTCGACAACTTCGAGTCGGGGAGCAAGAGTAATCTCGTCGACCTGGTCGACGACGTGGAAATCATCGAAGGCGATATTCGCGACGAAGCTCTCGTGGAATCACTCTGCCGAGGAAAAGACTGCGTCTTCCACCTTGCTGCGATTGTGGGAGTTCCCATATCCTTCGATTCGCCTAACCACACCTTCGACATCAATCTGGGAGGTACGGTCAAGGTGTTGGAAGGGGCTCGCAAAGCCGGAGCTCGCTTCATTTTAAGTTCGTCTGCTGCCGTCTACGGTTGCAGCCATCCCAAAAGCCAACCCCACAACAACTTGCCCAGTTCGCCTTACGGACTCCAAAAGCTCCTCGGTGAGCGGTATGCCCAGTGGTACTCCCAGTTCTACGGTACCGATGTCGCCGTGCTCCGCTACTACAACGTCTACGGACCGCGCCAGAACCCAAAAAGTCCCTATGCGAGCGTGCTCTCATCCTTTCTCTACCGGGGCTTGACCGGAAAGGACTTGGTGATCTATGGCGACGGTCTCCAAACCAGAGACATCGTCTATGTCGGAGATATCGTGCGTGCGAATTTGGCTGCGAGCCAGCTCTCAACCATGCCGGCAAACCCTATTGATATCGGTTCCGGTCGCAGCCTATCGGTGCTGGAGATCGCCCAAACAACGATTCGGGTTTTGGGTGCAAATGTAAATATCATCCACGGTGAAGCTCGTCCTGGAGAGGTTCGGTTCTCCGAATGCGACCCCTGCCCTGCTCAGGAATCTCTGGATTTCCGCGCGGAAACTCGATTTGCGGACGGGCTTTCGGCAACAGCAAATTGGATGAAGGATATGATCGAGACGGGGGTATGGGAGTAAGGACGCCACCAGAGCATCCCTATGAGGATGCTGCTTCCGAGGAGTTGGGTCATGGGGACAGCTCTAGCAACTGAAACGCCTGCCGAAAATGAGCGATTAATGGGAAAGGACCGTCCCACGATTCTCATGATCGGAATTCGCGGGTTCCCTAACATTCCTGGCGGTGCCGAAACGCATGTTCAAGAGATTTCGACCCGCCTAGCCGCTCGGGGTTGGAAAGTCATCGCATTCTCGCGGCTCCCGTTTGCTGATCCCGCCGTGAGGCAATTCGAGGGAGTAGAGATCCGGCCGATAGCCACAACAACTCGGGTCGGACTGGAAGCTTTTTGGCATACACTCAAGGCTGTCCTAGAGTCTCGCAAGGTCAAACCGGCGATTGTCCACATCCACAACATCGGGCCGGGGCTTCTGACGCCTCTTGCTCGGCTGTTGGGGCATCGCGTGGTTGTCACGGGGCACAGTCTTAACTACAAACATTCCAAATGGAGCAGATTTGGGAAGCTGGCTCTGAGACTCGGTGAAAAACTATCCGCCAAATACTCCGACGCGCTGATCGCAGTATCGCCCACGGTGGCCAGTGAGATTTCGCACAACCAGTCGATTGTCGTCCCTGTCATACCGAACGGAATCTCTCAGTTTCCCAACTGCGAGTTGGACCCCGCGATTCAGACTCTTATCGGGCAGAAGCCGTACCTCGTCTGTGTCGGCCGAATCAACCGAGATAAGGGCATCCCGGAGTTGCTGGAGGCTTGGCGAGACCACTTAACCGACCTCCACGAGCAATACCAACTGATCATTGTCGGTGCGCCAGCGGATAACGAACCCGACGCCGAGCAAATTGTTGCGGATGGCCAGCAGACCCCTGCGGTAACGTTCACCGGTCCGCTCCCCAGAAACCAAGTGGGCGCGCTCCTCAAGGGAGCCACCATGTTTGTGCACCCTTCCCACTTCGAAGGTCACCCCATTGCAATCATTGAAGCCATCTCGCAGAGATTGCCATGCGTTGTTTCGGATATTCCAGAGTTGAGAATTCTAGACTTCCCGACGATGCGCTACTTCGCGGTCCGAAACGTCGCCGCTCTCGCACAGGCTCTGAGAGAGACCCTTCTTGATCTTCCTGGACCGGAGGCTTTGTCTCGCGCCGCGGACACGGCGCTCGCTACCTACGATTGGGACGACATTACCAGTCGCACGGAGGCTATTTATTGCGAAGTGCTCGAACGTGCTTCTGGAAATCGGACCAGATAATTTCCGCGTTTTGAAGGGGGGTTTTCAAAATGCTGGGATCGATGGGCGGGATTTCGCCACGCACCGCACGATCCAGAGCATGGTCAAAGTCTTCGGGATTTTCAGGATCGAATCGGGCCTCTGGAGCGGGGATGATCTCGGGACAGCATCCGGCATGAACGCTGCAAAGGACGGGGGTTCCGATCAAGATCGCCTCGTTGGGCGTCAGTCCCCAAACGTCTTCTAGCGTCGGAAATACGAACACATCGGCGCTGGCATAAAACCCGGCCATAGCGTTCGGTTTTTGGAATGGATACCAATGCACGTCTTGGAGGTTGTTCTCTTCGGCGAATGCCCTCAATTGAGCCTCATCTGAGCCTCCGCCAACCATGAGTGTCGAAAACTCCAAGCCTCGAGCCTGGGCTCGGTGGACAGCCTGCAGAAACTCCAGCCCGCCTTTTCTCGCAATCATCTGGCCATTGAAGAGCAGAACCGGACGCTTGAGTCCAGGAACTGCTGGGGCAGTTCCCTTCGGAAAAAGATCGAAATCAACACAGTTTTGGATCTGGGCAACCGATTCAGGCTTGACTCCGAGCGTCACGAGATAATCGGTCGAGCTGAGCCCCATGCTAATCCAGTGCTTGGCCCATCGAGCGATAAATCGTCGGATTCCTGTCTTGATTCTTCCGATGTCACCCTCGGAACGGATTGTGCCGCCGAACCAGATCCAAACCGGAGCACCGGTCAGAGTTCCAAAGGTGAGGGCTATGAGCGTCCGAAATCCGAGTTCAACAGAAATTATCGCGTGGGGTCGAACCCGAATGAGGTCGAGGAGATAGCCTGGCTGGATTTGAATGTAACGAGTTTCAAACTCCTTGCCACCTTTGCTTCGCTTCAGCCGATAGAGGAAACCCGACGAGCTTTTCACCGAAAACCGCGCATTTGCCGGAACAAGATTATGCCAAGTGGGCCGGTTGGGTTCTGGCTTGCCAATGAAGATTCGGAGATCGCACCACTTGCCCAGTTCCTGGTACACGGGGATTCGGTACGGCGTGAGAATGGGCGCAAGCAAAGCCACTTTGATCGGTTTGTCTGCCATCGCCAGGCTAGAATCTACCAGAGTGTTATGAGCGCCTGTCGCTGATGGTTCCCTTATCTAAAACCCAGGATCTCTTGCACTTCATCTAGATGGCGGCCATATCTACCAGATGTCAGTGTTACGGTCCCTGAGGGTGGAACGTACCCAAACTCACAAACCTCAGTCGAATCTAAGTAAACGTATTGCTTCACTGATGGAAAGTATCCATTATTGACTTTCAGTCCGCAATTTAATGAACACGCACGTATAATCGGGAGTGTGCATGGGCCCGAATTTTTGTGGGTCCTATTTAGGAGGGAGAAAAATGAAATCTTTGTTCTGGAGAGGTGCACTCGCAGCAGTGTCTCTTGCAGGAGCAGCAACAGGCTCCGCCGTGGAGCTACTCACCAATGGCAGTTTCGAAAACAACCACGCCGTGGGAACTGTCTACAACAACTCAAACAGCGAGTTCGAAGCTCTCGTCCCGGCGGTTTACGCGTTCGGGACATCCTCAGAAGTCGATCTGATGGATTGGGCAGATACCTACGGTCCGAAGCCATCGTCCGGAAACTGGAAAATTGCTCTGCACGCAAAGGTCAGCACTCCGGATGTCGATGCAATCTCGTTCGACTTAAAAACTCCAATCGTAGGCGGAAAAGACTACAACGTTAGCTTCGATGCTGCTTATATCACTGCCTATGATCCCAATGGTGGCCCGATACAGGTTGGGGTATCAAACAACGCTCACTCTTTTGGCACATTGGTATTCACCGGTGTGCCGACGCTGGGAACTTGGACCACACTCGCAGGAACTTTCCAAGCGCCATCAGACGGGTACTACCTGACCGTGCGTAACGATCCTGGAGTTCCAGGCTCCTGGGTCCATCTGGACAACTTCCACTTGAGCGTAGTGCCCGAGCCAGCGACCTTGGCGATTTTGAGTCTTGGAGCACTGCTCACACTGAAGAAGCGAACTGCAAAGTAGCAGCTCTGCTCACTCTGACAAGCAAAAATAACATTGCCCCGGAGCTAACTACTCCGGGGCCTTTTTGGCTTACCAGCCAATCACTTTTCTTCTTTGTACTCGGCGTCGATAATGTCCTCACCCTGATTGGCTCCGACACCGGCGCCAACCTTCTCGCCTTCCTCCGCACCAGCTTCGTTGGAAGTTGCCTGGTACATCTTTTCAGCAAGCGAATGGGATTCGGATTCCAACTCGTTGAACGCAGAACGGATTTCGTCTTCGTTGTCGCCTGCAACTGCCTTTCGCAGTGCCGCAACTTTGTCCTCGATCCGACCTTTGTCGTTCGGGTCGACCTTGTCTCCCGCATCTCGCAGAGTCTTTTCAACCGAATAGGCGAGCTGATCCGCCTTGTTCTTGAGCTCCGCGAAATCCCGTGCCTTCTGGTCGGTGGAAGCGTTGGTTTCTGCTTCCTTCATCATCCTGTCGATCTCGTCGCGGTTGAGGTTGCCCGAACCGGTGATCGTGATCTTCTGCTGGTTTCCGGTGCCGAGGTCCTTTGCACTTACCTGGAGAATTCCGTTCGCGTCGATGTCGAATGTGACTTCGATTTGTGGCACTCGGGCAGGTGCTGGCGGAATACCAGCGAGGTGGAATCGGCCTAGGCTCTTGTTATCCCGTGCGAGCGGGCGCTCACCCTGCAGAATGTGAATCTCCACTTCTGGCTGATTGTCGACTGCAGTCGTGTACGTTCGGCTCTTTTTCGTTGGGATTGTCGTATTCCGTTCGATGATCTTGTCGAAAATTCCGCCCTGAGTCTCCACACCCAGGGAAAGCGGAGTGACATCGAGGAGAAGAATGTCCTTGACTTCTCCACCCAAGACGCCCGCCTGAATCGCAGCACCAACGGCCACAACTTCATCGGGGTTAACCGATCGATTGGGCTCCTTGTTGGTGAGCTGTTTGACCAGCTCCTGCACCATCGGCATTCGGCTCGAGCCACCCACCAAGATCACCTCGTTCAGCTCGTCTGCTTTCAGACGCGCATCTTCCAGGGCTTGATTGAATGGTCTCTTGATCCGACCCATCAGTCCCTCGCTCAGTTCCTCGAACTTGCTTCGGGTGAGGGTTACGTCGAGGTGCTTCGGCTGGTTATCTACCGCTGTAATGTACGGCAAATTGATATTCGTCGTGACCTGCGCGCTCAGCTCGATCTTTGCTTTCTCAGCGGCCTCGCGAAGGCGCTGAAGAGCGTCTTTCTGTTGAAGCAAGTCGATGCCTTGCTCCTTTTTGAATTCGCTTGCAAGATACTCCACGATGACTTGGTCAAAATCGTCACCGCCCAAGTGGCTGTCGCCCGCGGTCGATCGAACTTCTATCAGGCCTTCGCTGACATCCAGGACCGAGACGTCGAAGGTACCACCGCCCAAGTCGAACACGAGAATTGTCTCGCTACCCTTTTTGTCAATTCCGTAGGCCAGCGAAGCTGCAGTCGGCTCGTTGATGATCCGGAGCACCTTCATGCCCGCGATCTCACCCGCGTTTTTGGTTGCAGTGCGCTGCGAGTCATTGAAGTAGGCGGGCACCGTGATGACGGCTTGGTCGACGGTCGTCCCCAAGTAAGCCTCAGCGTCGGCTTTCAGCTTCTGCAGGATCATCGCGCTGATCTCTTCGGGGGTGAAATCTTTATCGACTGCGGTGACGTGGGCAACGGCCATGCCCTTGCTATCCTCTTTCACACGGTAAGCCACACGCTTGGCTTCTTCTGAAACCTCACTGAATTTGTGGCCCATAAATCGCTTGATGGAAGCGATGGTGTTTTCGGGGTTCACCACAGCCTGGCGCTTGGCGGTTACGCCGACCATGCGCTCTCCGTTATTCTTGAAAGCCACCACGCTGGGCATGGTGCGAGTGCCTTCTGCCGTGGCAATGACGACCGGCTCTCCACCTTCCATCACAGCCACAACCGAATTTGTGGTTCCTAAGTCAATTCCTACAACGCGTCCCATTTATCTTCCTCGTATAAGTCTACTCAAGGCAAAAGATTTGAGCCTATGAGACTCACTTGTTACTTGTAACGCTAGTTATACCCGAAGGGTTCCAATTGGTTAGACGAATTTCGGCTCGAACTCTGTGATGAGCCTATTTGGTCTGAGACTACTTGAGCGGGTCGGGTGCCCCGTGTTTGCCGAAGTTGTAGAGCAGGACCAACAGATCGAACCCTGTGACCTGCTTATCGCCGTCAAAGTCGGCAAATCCACCTGGATAGCGAGCCTGAGCCGGAGAATTCAGATCCACAACCCCAGCCCAATATCTCATGTCATTGCCGCCGTTTTCTTTCGCTCCCAACACACTTTTGAGAATGCTGAGGTCTTTGTCATCGATCACATTGTCTTCATTGATGTCGCCGAAAATAGGGTGAAGGGTGATCTCGGTCGTTTTAATGGGATCGAATTCGATTCGGTACCCAATTCCAGATCGGTATCGGCAATGCAAGTAATAGTTGCTGCGCCTTTTTGGAATTGGCAATTCTTGACCTTGGGGGGTATACGGGAGTGCTAGGCTCTCCATGAGAGGTTCATAGATCCCATCTTCCAGTTCCTCGATTGTCACAACTGGAAAAAGAAGTTCGCTCACCTTGGGGAGCTTTAATGTGATCAAGTAGAAGTCGTCTTCCTCGGGGAGATTGGTCTGAGCCCACACTTGCGAGCCCACCAAGATACCGACAACCAGGATCAGCAGTTTCATGACCTTTATCTGTATTGTGCCCAGGAACGGAACATACGTTCGGTGAGAGCTAAAAAAAAGTCCCTCACTCATGGAGCGAGGGACTTTCGTACTCGTAAGGAGGTCAGTTGCCTGACGGAGTAGGCGATTTTGGTGCCGGTGAAGGTTCGGCGGGTGCAGGTTGACTCCCTCCTTGGCCAGCGTCCTGGTTGTGCTGAGCCTCGAGCTTTTTGTAGTCTTCCAACTCCTTTTCGCGCCCGGATTCTTTCATCGCTTTTTCAAAAGACTCATTGGAGAAATCCGCTTTGCTCCCTTCGGCCTGCGTATTGGATCCACAACCGACTAGGAATGCGCACACTGTCATCACAATGAATCCCGAGATGACCTTTTTCATTGCGATTGAAGTCCCCACAAGGGATAGTTGATTGATGTGTTTGGTTTTACAAACCCCAAGTTTCCAACTTCAATCGGAACGCAATCGTGTTGGTAGGTCCACCCAGCGGTGGGTCCCCCTGAAACTCCGAGATACTCAAACTTTGTGGGGGTTTTTGCCAGAAAAGCTTCAGCCGAATAGAATTTTGAGCTCCCATCAGCGTGCCCGATTGTCAGGCCGCCACCAGGGGCTTTTTGAGGATCTGGCGTGGTCCCTTTCGTACCCTTAGTGCAGTCCGTGATGTCACCAACCATGAGCTTATATCGCCAGAACTCTCGGATCGCTGGCGGATATGAGGTCATTGTAGGACCCTTTCCTTCACTATCCACAGTACCGCCCGGGACCTGGGCAGTACCCACCCACTTGGCCTTAGACGGATTCCATTGAGCAGGAAATTCCAGCATCAGCGCTGCGGCAGAGGGGTTCGGAAGTCCAGTAACGCTGCCTCCCGTCCAGCTATTGCGATACTGATACGGCGAATTCGCCTGATTTCCGTAAACATCAAGTTGGCCGGTGATTGAAGTATTGAGGGCGAACCCGCCGACTACTTGGCCATTTGAATCCCACTGGTCCTGCAACTTCTTACGCAGAGGATGCTCCAGAATTTCCAGATTCTTGGTGTACATCATCACCCACTTTTGCCAAGAGAATGCGTTCATCCTGTTATAGAAGGGACCACTACAACCCGCTGTTGCAGAGCCGTTGTAGCTGGCGGCCTTGAATTTTGGATTCAGCGACGAGTTCAAGATGCATCCATCGTCGCGCGGCCACATATCATCGTGGTCACCCGCGTACATGATGAGTGCGAGCACGTTCTGTTTCTGGTTGGAAATGCTCTTGGTTTTTTGAGCAGCCATCTTGGCCTGAGCAAAGACTGGGAAGAGGATGGCGGCGAGGATCGCGATGATGGCGATGACGACTAGCAGTTCAATAAGCGTAAAGGCTCTACGTTTCATACGGAGTGGTCCTCCCTTAACAATTCAGGTCTTGAAGTATATTCTCCTTAGGCTAAGGGAATGTTAAGAAGGTGTGGCAATTTTACTGGGAAAAACTGCTGCGCCACCCGCAAGATATCCATCTCTGGGCAAAGGAACCCTGTCCAATAGAGTCGAATCTATCCTAGCAAGGGAGTTCAATGTTGAAGACCTATTCACCAGACCACATCCGTAATGTTGCCATTGTAGGCCACGGCGGGGCGGGCAAAACGATGCTCGTCGAACACATGCTCTACACCGCCGGAGCGACCGACCGACTGGGGACCGTGGAAGGAGGCACGACCCAAAGCGACTACGATCCGCTCGAGGTGCGACGCAAAATCAGCCTGGGCGCTTCCATCTTACCAATCGAGTGGCACGACCACAAAATCAACCTTATCGACGTGCCCGGATTTCCCGATTTCATAGGCGAATTGCACTCTGTCGCACGGGTCGTCGAATCGATGGTTTTTGTTTGCGAGGCAAAGAAAGATCTTGATGTTGGATTCGACCTCGCCTGGGAAGTCGCCGAGCAGTACGGGTTGGCGCGGTGCATTTTCATCAACAAGCTTGAACGTGACAATGCCGACTACGAGGGCCTGATCGAGACTCTTCACGAGCGGTACGGGCGCAAAATCGTCAACGTTCAAATACCCATCGGTCACCAGGCAGCATTCAGCGGAGTGCTGGATCTGCTTTCGATGAAGGTCTACAAGGGCCACGACCGCGGTCTCGAAATCGACGACATCCCTGCTGGCTATGCTGAACAAGCAGCCGAGCGCAGAGACAAGATGATGGACGCCGCTGCCGAGGGCGATGACGAACTCGCTATGAAGTATCTGGAGGGCGAGTCCTTAACTTCGGAAGAGATTGAGCACGGCCTGTTGGTCGGCACTGAAACCGGCAAAGTCGTCCCTGTGCTGTTGGGATCTGCTCATACCGGCATCGGTGTCGCGACGCTTCTGGACCGAATCATCGGTGAATTGCCCTCGCCAAAGGACATGCCCAAGGAGCACGATGGAAAGCCTCTTCAGCCAGATCCAGACGGGCCGCTTGCAGCCTTTGTCTTCAAGTCCACGGCAGACCCCTATGTCGGCAAAATCAACTTTGTTCGGGTCTTTAGCGGCCAGCTCAAGGTGGATCAAGTCGTCAAAAACTCGACCTCTGGCACGGACGAGAGGTTGCACAACCTGTACTTCTCGCACGGAAAGGGTCAGGAATCGGCGACTGTCGTTCCACCGGGCGATATCTGTGCGGTTGCCAAACTGCAGCATACAGGCACGGGCGAAACCCTTACGACTGCGAAAGACAACGTTGCTTTGGAACCCATCAAGTTCCCAGAGCCGATCTATGCAGTGGCCATCCGACCCGTCAGCAAGACCGATGAAGACAAGCTAGGGCCTTCGCTCCAACGCCTGTTGGAAGAAGATCCCACCTTGCGGTACGAGCGCGACCCACAACTCCACCAGGAAATCTTGCGGGGCATGGGTGATATCCACCTGGATACCGTCATCGACAAGCTCAAGACTCGGTTCGGAGTCGGGGTCACGGTCGAAGACGCCAAAGTTCCCTATCGCGAGACCATTCGTGGTTCTGCAAAGGCACAAGGGCGACACAAACGGCAGACGGGCGGCAAGGGCCAGTTCGGCGACTGCTGGATCGAGATGGGACCACTCGGTCGAGGCGAAGGGTTCACATTCGACAACAAGGTTGTCGGCGGCGCGATCCCCAAGAACTTCATTCCCGCCATCGAAAAAGGCATCCGAGAGACGCTCGACAAGGGCGTTATGGCTGGATACCCCGTGGTGGACGTCAAGGTCACCGTCTACGATGGCAGCTACCACGACGTGGACTCCAGCGAAGCTGCTTTTAAGATTGCGGGATCTCTCGCTTTCAAGAATGCGGCGGCGGCGGCGGGTACGAGCATCCTGGAGCCGATTCTGGAAGTCCATGTGGACGTGCCCGATGAATGCGTGGGCGACGTGGTGGGCGACCTGAATGGCCGCAGGGGCCGACTGAATGGCATGGAACCTATTTCCGCCGGAAAGACGGAGATTCATGCGCAAGTTCCCCAAGCAACCATGATGCGGTACGCGCTCGACTTGCGGTCGATCACCAAGGGTCGTGGCCGATTCCGACAAGTGTTTTCGCACTATGAGGAATTGCCGCACCCAGAGGCCCAGAGTCTGGTCGAAGCTTACGAAAAGGCTCGAAAAGAACACGAAGACGATCACTAGCGCTTGTGATCGACGACATAGTGCAGGAGCATTCGTGCTCCTGCCTTTTTATTGGTGAACGTCGAGAATCGACTGGGCCCGCAACACGTGGTTCACCATTACCTGCGAGATTGCTCCGACTTGGGCTGGTGCAAGCTTCAGCTGGTTGAGCAGCAGAGCTGTGGCAGCTGGTGGAGCCGTGCTGGCATTGGCAAAACCCGTCTCGTGGGCCATGCGATCGGCGAGAGCCACGATGCTTGAAACCTCGTAGTGCTCGTTGTCGAACTCGGGCATGTGGTGATTCGCCGCCGCAGATACCACAGGTGCGGGCATGCACCACTCACGACAGAGCATAGCACCAGATTCGGCATGAGTCCAACCCAAACGTCGATGCTCCTCCACTCCGTATTCCTCTCGATTGGATCGCGCGGCAAAGAAAATCTCCTCGTGAGCAGCAGGAATCTGGCTCGCATGGACAAGGTAACCCACGTCGTGAAGGAGCCCTGCGAGATAGGCGATCTCTGGATCAACCTTGTTGGTGAGAAGCGCGAGCACTTTGGAACCCATGGCGACAGCCACCGAGTGTCTCCAATATTCCGTAAGGCTGAAGTGGCGAAATACGTAAGCGTCGCGGCGCAGGGTTCGAGTTGCATGCGCCTTCATCAGCGAAAGAACGTTCGGCACCTTGGTGACTTGGACCGCTGTCACGAGATTTTCTAGGCTTTCTGGAGCAGATTCGCTATGTGCTCCTTCCCGGAAAAGGCGAATGGCAAAGGCAGGTTCCAATTCGGCCACTTTCGCAAGCTCTTCGGGTGCCAGGTTGTTCGACTCCGAGATGGAGATGAGTTTGCGCGCAACCTGTGGCTCGGTAGGCAAAAAGTCTAGGCGTTTCAGCCGAACGCACATCGACTCCAAGTCGACGCCAAGTGCTGTTGGCTGGACTGGAGTGCCCTTTTCGTCCGTATCAAGTCTGCTTCTGGCCTGCATTATCTAGTACTTTTGCAAAAAATGTGCCTTTGGACGTCTTTTAAGCTACTGCCAACAGGTTTAGCTGTTCTTCAGCACGCGCAACTTCTCGCACCATAAACTCCTGAATGCTGGGATACTGTGCCGACGGCAACCCAACCTCCTGGGCGACAAACGGATCAATATCCCAGCTGCAACAACCCTGATTATTGGTAAATCCGGCTTGATGTGCGAGGGTATTCGCCAAGGAAACGACGCAAATCGCCTTATAGTGATTCACGGCGCGCTCTGGGTAATGATGGAAAAGAACCACATCTCGAACCAAGGGGCTTAGATTCCATTTTTCGGCCAAGATGCCGCCCGCATCAGAATGGGTCCAACCGAGGTTGGCTCCTTCGATCGTATATACGGGCTGACTTTCAGACTGACTGGTGGTCAGCACGGACTCCCAGATCCGCTCTGCAAACCTCTGATTGACGAGCATGCCGATATCGTGGAGCATCCCGGCACTGTAAAGTTCCTCTGAATTGGGAAGCTTGAGCAGCTTTGCCAGCACCTTCGAGCCGATGGCAACAGCGTAAGAGTGGCGCCAGTACTCGCGTTGATTGAAGTACGTCGTGGAATGTCGATCGTCGGTCATGGCCTGGAAAGCCAGGTTCATCATGATACTCTTGAGCGAGCCGATCCCGATCACAGCAATTGCGCGCGCACAGTTTTCGACCGTGCCGCATCCAAATTGGGCGCTGTTTGCCACCTTGAGGAGTTTTGCGGCCATCGCAGGGTCCTTTTCGATCACAACTTCGAGCTCCCTTGCTCCTACCGATGGGTCATCCGCACGCTTCAAAACTAGCCGAGCCGCCTCTGATAGGACGGGCAAGTTTTCACACCTGGAGACTCTTATTCCCAACGATTCGATGTCCACAGCTTGAATTGTGGAAGTTTCAACAACTTTCATTGGACCTAAAAATAGGGACAACTTTGTGTACAGATTTTCGCACTGGCAAATTTTCCGTGCTTCACCTGAAATCGAACCTTTTTGGGTGACTTGAGCGTTATATACTCATATATTTGAGCGAACTGAGCTTATGGCAAAGGACTTCTACAAGATTCTTGGACTAGACCGGACCGCGGATGACCGGGCCGTTAAAGCTGCTTACCGAAAGCTTGCCCGCAAGTACCACCCGGACCTCAACCCCAATGACAAGGAGGCCGAGAACAGGTTCAAAGAGGTCCAGGAAGCTTATGAAGTTCTTTCAGATCCCGAAAAGCGAGCGAAATATGATCGATTTGGTGCGAATTGGGATCGGGTAGTTGACGACCCCAGCCAGTGGGGCGGCTCCGGCGTTAATTTCGACCCGGGGGATTTAGGCTCCATCTTCTCTCAGTTTTTTGGTGGCGGCGGATTTTCGGAGGCAGATGTTGCTCAACCACGAAATCGCGGTGCCCAGCCGTCTGACGTCGAAAAAACTGTTGAGCTCACCCTGGAAGAAATCGACTCTGGCACCAAGCGCACGTTGACATATCAAGTCAACGACTCGTGCAAGACGTGCGATGGAACTGGGCAAGTCCGACTCCGGCAGCCGAAGCCGTGCAGACAATGTGGCGGTTCGGGCCAGATGCGCTCAGTGTTTGGAGTTCAGCCCTGCACGGCTTGTCACGGGCGAGGAAGAACAGACCTGGAGGCGTGCCCAACCTGCAGCGGCGCGGGTGTACTCCCCACGACCAAACGGGTGGAGGTAACCATTCCGGCTGGTATCCAGGAAGGCAAGAAGCTCCGCGTCCCCGGAAAGGGCTCTATGGGAGCCAACGGCCGCGCTGGCGACCTCTACGTTCTGGTCAAAGAACTCCCGCACAGCAACTTCAAGCGAAAAGGCGACGACTTGGAAACAGAAGTTACTGTGCCGTATTATCGAGCACTGTTGGGCGGGGAAATCAAAGTGGACAGCATCCGTCCTGGATCGCTTTCGATGCGGATACCCGAATGCACCCAGAGCGGACAGACCTTTCGGCTTGCTGACCAGGGCCTTTCTCTGTTGGGAGGTAAACGGGGCAACCTGCTCGTGAGGGTGAAAATCGGCATTCCCAAGGCACTGTCTTCGGAAGAAAAGGACCTACTGAAGAAGATTGAAGCCGGACAAGGAGTTCAGAAGTGAGAAGCGAGCATCAGCCGGTTTACATGATTGGAGTGGCTTCGAAACTGTGCGGCATCCACCCACAGACACTTCGCCAATACGAGCGAATGGGCTTTATCGCGCCCAGCCGCGTTGGAGCCAAAAACCGTTTGTATAGCGAGGCGGACATTTTTCGCGTCAAGAAGATTCAGCGGTTAACACAGGAACTAGGGGTGAATCTCGCGGGTGTGGAGATCATTCTGAAGTTGCTCGATGATATGGAGTCGATGCGTTCTGACATGGAGCAAGAATTCGATGACTTTCGGCGAGAAGCAGAGGAACGAATCCATCGCCTGCTCAGTAATAGCAATTTGCCCGTCCGAAAAGATGAGCCTTTGCTTCCGGAGAGGCACCTGAAGTTTAAGAACACCGATTTTTGACCTGAGAGACTACAAGATATGACATTTGCCCTTCTTGCTATTTGTGCTGTTCACCTTGCTCCGACCATTAAGGAAGAATTGGACGTTACCTACAACAAAGTGGCGGGTAAAGAGCTCAAAATGGATATCTTCCAACCGGAGGCAAAACCTGTTGCCATGAGACCAGCCATTATCGTTATCCATGGTGGAGCATGGATGGCTGGAGATCGGAAGGACATGCACGCTCTGGCTCGAGAATTTGCAAAGAAAGGGTTCTTCGCGGCAAGCGTTCAGTATCGCTTGGCCCCCATGTTCAAGTATCCCACCATGATTGATGATGTGCAGACTGCGGTGCGATTTTTGAGGGCCAATGCGGGCAAATACTCATTAGATAAGAATCGTTTTGCAGCAACCGGTGCCAGCGCTGGTGGGCATCTCTCTTTGCTATTGGGATTTACCGACACGCGTGATCCGAAGCCGACCGCCTTTCCGAAGGAGTCCAGCAAGGTGCAGGTTGTGCTCAATATCTTTGGGCCGACGGATATGAGGAGAGATTTTCCTTCTTCCCTAGATCCATTGTATTTCGCATTACTGGGCAAAAAGCGCTCGGAAGCAGCACGGGAAATCGAGCTAGCTTCTCCACTTTACTATGTCAACAGCAGCGTGGCTCCCGTGTTTACCATTCATGGTGAAAGTGATCCGCTCGTGCCGGTTATCCAAGCTAAAATACTTGATGAAGCGCTTGCCAAAGTGAAGGTGGATCATAAAACGGTATTGATACCTAATATGGGGCATGCACTTCCGATCGAAAGAAAAGAAGTACTGGATGCCCTGACTCAGGGCATCCAGTTTGTATGTGATAAACTTAACGTGAAGAGTTAATAGTTTTACTCTTCTTCCTCGATTTTCACGGGCGGAGAGTTCTCTTTTCGCCATGCATCAATGAGGTGGCGATCCAGTTCCTCCTCCTGTTCAGCCCTGTCCTTCTCAATGAGGTAATGATCCAAGGCTTCTCGATCTGGGTGACGTGCGTATTCCATAGTTTCCCCCCTTGCGCACTGCTAAGAGGTTCGGTCCATGTTTAGAATGCGTTTCTCCTAGGTATGTTCCCCGGGACGGGGAGAAAGTCCCGTCATTTCATCAGGAAATCGGCTGTCCTGAGAGGCAGTACATCCGACTGCTTCAGCATATTCAACAGCACTGGATGATAAGGAAATACACGGTGGGCTAGAAATGCCATGTGCCCATCCCGGTCTTGCACCTCGCCAACTACAGTTACATAAGGTGAGCAAACTATTGCCGCGCCGTCACGCAAATATACTTTGTCAAAACAAGTAACATTCAGTAGACCGCATTCATCTTCCAAATCGAAAAACACGACTCTCTTACCGCTCTTTGTTGGCGGAAATCTCAATCTGATTCCATTTCCCACAACAAATGCTTTTGAACCTGCTGGGAGTTGCACAACGCTTGCGGAAGTCTGTCCTCCACGACTTGCGATATGTTGTCTTTCGAATGCAACCAAGTGACTTTCGATGTCTAGACCCAGAATCTGCCGCTCATAAATGGCTTTTTGAGCAATATTGAAATCAGCCACGTCCGATGGTATGGTTGGTTCATCAAAGTCAAGCGGAAGAGGGCTGTTACCAGAATGACATAGTTCCAAAGCATGAGGGATAGCCCACAACATTGCGCGCCTATTTGTCGTAAAGCAATCGAGAGCACCGCAACGTATCAGTTGTTCCATTTCGTCCCGACAAGGCATCACCCTCTTGGCAAAATCAAACATCGATACGAAAGTAGACCTTAATTGCTCACAGATGATCCTTTCACAGATCTTGTTATCGATGCCCGCTATATAGTCCAAGCCAATACGGATAGCACCATGAGGTATTCGGATTCTGGGATCGGAATCAGCTACGATGTCTTCAACCGTACACACTCTTGAGCTTCGATTGACGCATGGTCCAAGGATCTTTACCCCTCGAATTCTGGCTTCGTTCACAATGGTGTGTGGTCCATAATAACCAGCCGGCTGAGCGTTCAGGAGTGCTGCGAAATACTCTGCGGGATGGTTTTGTTGAAGCCATACGCATCTGATAGAGATATCGGCAAAGGCCAAAGCGTGGCCTTGCGCAAAACCATATCCATTGAATCCGGCGACCAAATCAAACACTTTTTCGGCCACGCATTGTGAATACCCATGATCGACAACGCGCCTGAGTATCTGATTTTTTATTGAATGAGCGTAATCTTCCCTTCTTCGCTTGTGGATGGCTTCGCGTGTTTCCTCAGCTTCCCCAGAGGTGTATCCGCAAAATTCTTGGAGCAGTTGATCGATCTGCTCTTGGAATACAACTATTCCGTAAGTATTGCCCAATATCTCTCGTAACTTGGGATGCTCATACTCAAATGGCTTCCCTCTTCTTCGGGCTATAAGCTCATTGATCTTCACTGAGCCGCCAACTCCTGGCCGAATTCCGGCTTGAACCAAACTCGCATCGGTGAGGTCTTTGGTTTGCACACGAACATGAGCCTGACGCATAGCAGGCGATGCTGACTGTGGAATTCCAATCAAATTTCCACTTCTAAAAGCTGCAAACACTTCCTCGTCAGAAGAACTTATGGTGTCTAATGTGAATTCCAGCTCTTTGAGACGTATGGATTCCTCAGTCTTCGAAAGTACATCTTGGCCACGAAGACATAGAATGTCGAATTTATCAAATAGCACCTTTGCGCTGCGCTTATCCCATTGAATAATCGGGACACCGACCACACCAGAATGTTGCAGGGGCAAAGTGTCTCGGATGGGTTCTGCTGAGATGATCACCCCTGAGGAATGCGCACGCATATTTCTGGGTATATCCGTCATCCTCTCGGCCAACCTGAAAATCCATCGAAATCGCTCCTTGGGTATGTTGATATTCTTGAGTTCTGGCCGTTTCTCCAAAGCTTGTTCAAGCTTGTCTGGCGAGATGCCGCCATGCAATCTTTTCGAGAGAAATCGAATCGACTCTTCCGGAACACCCATCACTTTTCCCACTTCTCTTATGATCCCCCGTGTTGAGTAGGCACCTATCGCAGCGACTGTGGCGACATGTTCTCGTCCGTATTTTTCCGATAGATATTGGCGGACATCTTCCCTTCGCTTCGCTTCGAAATCGATGTCGATATCCGGTCGTTTGCTTCCATCAGCGGGCAGAAACCTCTCGAAGTGCAAATGATGCTCCCAAGCATTGATACGGGTCATACGAAGGTGAAAAGCCACGACCGAGTCTACGACAGAACCTCGTGCGCTAAAGTGTATTCCCTGGCTTCTAGCCCATTCGCACATATCCCAAGCAACTAAAAAGTGTCCAGAGAATCCGAGTGACGCGATTCGATTCAGTTCCTTTTCCAATCGACGACCGTACGCCTTATCGATTTTCATGTTTCTTGAACGGATGTCTTCCTTCACAAGACTTTGCAGCTGCTGTGTTTCATTCTCACAAAATTGTGGGAGTCTTGTTCGCTTGGGAAGAACATTCTCATCACATTTATCGCATATGCCCATTGTACTGTCGACTAATTGCGGAACATCCGCATATCGTTGATACATCTCCTCAGGCGTGCATAGATGTCGTTCAGCATTGAGGAATCGACGATTGGTGCGGTAGTCCTTTCTCCCCTCAATATCATCAATCTTGCATAGGCTATCCGCACAGACTAATACATCTTGCACTGGGTAATGCTCAGGTCGAGCATGGGTGATGGGCCCACCTGCAACGGGAACTATCTGAAGGTGATTCGAAAGCTCTATCAGATCTTGCTCAATGATATGGCTTCGGGGCAGGCACGAGCGCTCGATTTCCACGAAAACCTGTCCAGGACCATAAAGCTCTTTCAGAGTTGTGAGATGCTCCTCTGCTGCTGTATATTCTCGCTTAGCGATCAAGTAGTTGAGTTTCGATAATGCTCCCCCAGTCAGGCAAAGGAGATCCTCTGTGTGGCGAGTGAGCCTCTCCAAAGTGCATATCGGCTGCAGTCTTTCCTCGTCAAGGTGACATTCGGTGATCAGACGAGAAAGTGACCGAAAGCCAAGCTGACTCCTTGCAACCAGGACAATTTCACCTCCACCAGCCATTTCGAATGTAGCGCCCACCAAGGGTCGAATACCTACTTCCCGTGCAGTCTTAACGAACTCATAGGCTCCTGCCAAGGAGAAGCTGTCGGCCAGCAGCACGCATGGGATGGATAGATATGCAGAAAATGCGGCCACTTCCTCAGCAAGCATCGCACTTTGGCCGAACGAGTAGCCGCTTATTGCATGCAATGCGCAATAGTTTTTTGGAGTTGATTGAAACTGTTTTAATTCGGGTGCAGCGACAAGGCCACAGGCTTTGGCTACCTTTTCATCGCGTACTTTTTGTATCTTCAGGTCCCAATCTTCTTTATGATCTTCGATGAACTCTCCTATTGGAATATTAGAATCCAAAAACTGCTTCCCTAAGCTAGGCATTTCGCGGACTGTAGTTCGACGCGTTCCCTTCTCATCGATATACACCTTCACTTCGCGATAAGGTTCATAATTCCACCACTCACCAGCCTCACGATGGATCGATAGAATTTCACTCATCCATCCAACCCCATAAGGTAAAGCCAGTGCTTGTGCATACGTTGCTGTCTTGATGGTTGAATTTCAGTGGCAGGCTGTATACTTTTTTCGCCAAATGCAGATTGCAGAGATTTGAGAGTTGTTTGCAAAGCGAGCATGCGTTGTGATTTCGCCTTTTGTTGGAAAAAGCTCGGCTGATGAGCTCCCCAAGGAGATAAATCAATCAATACAGCTTTTAAAGCAAGAAACTCCGTCTTGATGGTTCCGAGTGCGATCATTCGTAGAGCAGCTAGAGCAGTTCGATAGTCCAAAATGGGTCGCGCAAAGGTTCGACGAAACAGTTTCGGATATCCATCGCTTCCTTCCACAAAAAGCAACATAGTATCACTCTTACTTTCTTTCTCGATGAGCTGTTCTGAGAGACCCCTCGCTAGATCCCTGAGAATCAAATCTAAATGTTCTGTGGATTGAATTTCACCATCGAATGATATGCGATAGGCGATGGATTGTTTTGGAAATTCACGGGCAACTGGCTCTGGCCAGTCACCAAAGGCAATGGAACGTAGTCGCATCGCCTCTTTCCCAAAATAGCCGCGAAGGGTTTTCTTTTGGATAGCGCGGACATCACTGAGAGTCGAGCACCCGAGATCCTTCAGGCGACTCCGCGTCGTACCGTCGAGCAGAGGTATGTGATCCACCAAAACCCGACCGAGAACCTCGCAGCTATCTCCTATCCATGTTCTATCCCCGCTCAAGTCGGCACAAAGAGATGCCATCCATTTTGAGCGTCCGTATGCGAACGTGAATTCTCTTCCCAAAGCATTCTCGATCGCATCGGCAACCGAGTTAGGTTCGGGGTGGGCCGTAAGATCAATCCAGGCTTCATGAGGCATGCCGGGTTCGATCACATCGCTGTAGGGCACCAGCTTCCAGAGCCAGCTTTTTTGCGCCTCAGCGAACCGCTCCTGCGTGTATTCTAAGTACCGAGCCCGGTCCAGGAGAGCACGTGCCTGAGTCAATTCCATCCCTGGATGCACCCCTTTAAGGTGTCCTTCCAGGTCAACATCCAACACTCTTTTCTGGTGGGTGCAGACCAGAATCCCTTCGGCGTCAGGTTCAGTTCGCCGGATTTCGCGAACGTAAAACTGGTTCTGGGTCAGGTAGAGAATATAGTGCATTTATGTCTACCATTATACGCTGATATCGGAAAATCTCAATCCGAATTTTAGTAGACAAAAAAAAGAGGGAGCCCCGAAGGACTCCCCTATCCATCCCTTGGAGAACCGCAATCAAGCGGCAAATTTTGCAACACGAGCGAAATTCTCCTTATCGACAGCGCACGGCAGAGCCTCTTCGTAATGGACCATGCCCATCTTCACCAAATGCGCCAGAGAACTGTCCATGGTGAACATGCCCAATTGCTTGCTTGTCTCGATAATCGAGTACATCTGGTGCGTCTTTCCTTCACGGATCAGGTTCTTGATAGCTGGGCTGCCGATCATCACCTCAAGAGCTGCGCATCGGCCTCCGCCGATCCTAGCCAAGAGCTGCTGCGATATAACGCCTTCCAAGGTATTGCCCAACAGCACACGAATCTGATCTTGCTGATCCGCCGGAAAGACGTCGATGACACGATCGATCGTCGAGGGCGCGTTCCGAGTGTGGAGCGTTCCAAAAACTAAGTGGCCGGTTTCGGCCATCGTTAGAGCGGCCTCAATGGTTTCCAAGTCACGAAGCTCGCCGACCAGAATGATGTCCGGGTCTTCTCGCAACAGTGCACGCAACGCGTTGTGGAAGCTGTAGGTGTCGCTGTGCATCTCGCGCTGGTTCACCATGCACTTCTTGTGCTCGTGAACGTACTCGATCGGATCTTCCACCGTGATAATGTGCCCCGAGGTCTTCTCGTTGATGTCGTTTAACATCGTGGCAATGGTCGTGGATTTACCTGATCCAGTCGGTCCCGTAACCAGGATCAACCCTGAGGACCGGTTACACATTTCGCGCAGAATTTCTGGCAAACCAAGCTCTTCAAAACTCGGAATTCGCTTAGGAATGGCTCGAATCGCCACTGCAACCGCCCCTTTTTGCACGTAGACGTTGAAACGGAAGCGTCCCAGATCCTTCGCCCCATAGCTGAAGTCCAGCTCGTGGTTGGTCTCAAATTTCTGAACCTGGTCGTCCGTAAGGATGTCCACCACCAATCGCCTGGTGTCCATCGGGCGGAGCGCTCGGAAGTGCAATGGAGCGACCTCGCCATCAATGCGAACCATCGGCGGTAGACCCACGGTAAGGTGGATATCGCTCGCACGATTCTCGATTGCCAACGTGAGAATGTCGTCGATATGGACATTTTCGATTCCCGGAGCGTTCTGATACTCCGCAGCACTGGCAGGGGTCTCCAAATCGAGCCTGCTGTGGCTTCGCGCCGATTCCAGCTTTGGAGCCGGAGGCAATTCAATCTGCTGGTACACCGGGGCGGCCGCAGGTTCCTCTTCGTACGGCGTCCTGATTGCCGCTGGAGCTGCTTCAGGAGCCTGTACAACTGGCTGAGGATCGATAACAGGCGGGACTTCCTCAGCTGCTACAGGGGCCGCAACTTGCGGAATTGCATGAAGAGATTCCACGTACAATTGCGCCTCGGCAGCCTGAACATCGGTTGGTTCCGCGTAGGCAGGAGGAAGTGGCTGATATGTTGCTGGGGGTGCAGGTGTTGCCGCATCAAATGCCATCTGATCTGCTTCAGGGTTGCTCGGCATAGAAGGATTCTGCATTTGAGCCTGTAACTCAGCCGCCTGATTCAGGAATGGGTCCTGAGCAGGAATCGAATGCTGTAATCCGCTGTCACGATCCGGGATCTGATTCAAAATCGAGTTCAGCTCCTCCTGTGAAGAAGGTGGAGCGTCCACCTCGCCCGACTGGCCGATCACCTGGTCCCAACTAAAATTTCCTGGCATATCCTTGCTTCACCTGTCTCCTGTCTGGAAATGTCTATCCTGCGTGCTGGGCACTTGCGATGGCGGCAATTCCCGCATCCACCCATTCCTTCAAATTCGATGTGATGTTCAAAAACTCAAGCGACCAGCCAAAGAAGTGGTCGGAGAGTGGTCGGTCATCTCCCACGCCGTTGATCGCCATTCCCGCGATCACATGGGAAACGGCAACGCAGGCACGTAAGAATCCGTCCTCATCACTTTTCGGAGGTCGGCTGTAACACACGGCGCTCACGAGTTCCGAAGGCAGCCCCCATTTACAGCAAACCGCTTCCGTAATGTCGACATGGTCGCAGAAAAAGAAGTGTCGCTCCGAAAGGAGGTCCGGCACGCCTTTGTCCACAGCGGCCATTACAGTCGTGTAAAGTTCCGGATCACTTCGGTCCATGATCGTTCTGCCGATCAGATGCAAAAGTCCGGCTGCATAAGCCTCGTCAGGGTTGAGCTTGTGGAAGTGTCCCGCGATCCACTTGGAGCAGTTCGCCGTGTCCAGCGAGTGTCTCCACCACGCTCGGCGTCGTAGGGATTCGCGATCGGTCTTCCCAACAAAGAGGTCGAAGACACCAGCATTCATCGCCAGCGTTCGCACCTGCTTGAAGCCCAAAAAGGCGATGGCTTCTTTGATGGAGGTCACCCGCTTGGGCAAAGCAAAGAATGCTGAGTTGGCCATTGCCAACACTTTTGCAGAGAACCCAGGATCCACGACAATGCACTTTTCGAGTTCGCCCGCCGAGATTTCTGTTGACCCCGTGTTTTCCAGAATTTTGAAAACGACCTGAGGCAAAACGGCGACATCTTTGGCCGTCGAAACAATATGGGCTACTGGGTCTTCCGATAAGTCAAATTGAGCGGCTGACAACGAACTTCTCCTTTGGGCTTTCCGTGGCTGCGATCGTGGCTATCTGCATGTAAATCTTTGGCAAACCTGCGCTGTAACTAGAGTGGGAACTAGGCATAAATCACCCGAAGCACTTCATCGACCGTCGTGGTTCCCATGAGGATTTTCTGGACGGCATCGACTTGCAGAGACTGCATACCGTGCTGCTCGGCGAGCCTTCGCAAAACGTGGGAGGGTGACTTTTTCAGAATCTCATCTTTGACATCGTCGGTCAGCTCCATAATTTCGTGCACGCCCGTTCGGCCCTTGTAACCTGTGCCTTTGCACTTGTCGCAACCTGCGCCCCTAAAGAGCGTCAGTTCGCCATGGGTTTCGCCCGCAATTTCTTCTGGCACCGGGAACCCGTATCGAATCAGGCTCTCGCGTGTCGCAGAATAGCTTTCCTTGCAGTTCGGGCAGATCTGGCGCACGAGCCGCTGAGCCAATACACCGATCAGCGATGAGGAAATCAAGAACGGTTCGACCTCCATATCAATCAATCGAGTGGGAGCCGAGGGAGCATCGTTGGTGTGGAGCGTGCTCAAGACGAAGTGCCCCGTAAGGGCGGCTTCCATGGCGATGGTTGCGGTCTCGTTGTCCCGCATTTCACCGACCATGATTACGTCCGGATCTTGGCGGAGCATGGATCTTAAGCCGGCAGCAAAAGTCATGCCAGCCTTCACGTTGACCGCGCACTGATTCACCGCCTCCAGTTCGTACTCAACCGGGTCCTCGATGGTGATAATGTTGTTCGTCCCGTCACTCATCCGATTGAGCAGCGAGTATAGGGTCGTGGATTTACCCGAACCTGTTGGCCCCGTGACCAGCACGATTCCATAGCTCCGCTCGGCAAAATCCTCGATGATTTTGAGGTTATGGGGCAGAAAGCCCAATTTGTTTAGGCCGACATTGATGCCGCTCTTGTCGAGAACGCGCATGACGATTTTCTCTCCCGTTACCAACGGAAGCGTCGAAACACGGAAGTCATAGTCCTTTCCATCAATGGTCGCGCTCACACGGTTGTCCTGAGGAGCACGCTTTTCGGCGATGTCCATGTTGGACATGATCTTGAGTCGGCTGGTGATGGGAGCAATCACCTTACGAGGCAAGCGCATGACCTCGATCATCACGCCATCAATGCGGTAGCGGACGACCATCTCCTCCTTGCGAGGTTCCAGGTGGATATCGCTGGCTTTATCTCGAACCGCCTGGGCAACGATGAGATTGGCCAATCGAATGATCGGACCATCCTCGCTCAATGCTGCGAGTTCAGCATCGGAAACGTCATCTGCGATTGACTCGGTGATCTCGACGTTATCGTCGAAATCCCGCATCACACCCGCCAGCTGTTCGTTAACTTGGGGATCTGCCTTGAACAGCGTGTTCAGGATAGCTTCGACATCTTCTTCGACAGCGATCAGTGGCTCGATTTCGAGCTGTGTCGCCATCCGCATCTCGTCAATGGCGAAGATGTCGAGCGGATTCGACATCGCAACAAGAAGCTTGTTGTTTTGTGCGAAAAGGGGAATCGCCTTGAAGCGGCGTGCGAGTTGGGGAGACAGCAGCCCAACAGCATCCGGGTGAGGCTGTTTTTGGGCGATGTCGACAAACGGGATGCCCCAGACCTTGCCGAGACAACGGACCCGATCCTTCTCCCCCACGAGTCCAAGACTCACAAGGATGTTGGCAATCGGCTCCGTTCCCCCAAGCTCAATCTGCTTGGCTAGCGCAAGGTTAAGTTGATCCTCATTGATCAACCCTTCTTGCAAGAAGAGCTCCCCGGTTAGCATTATTCCCCGTTAATTGATTCCATCGATCCGTACTTTACGAGCTCGCACGATTACCAGGATCATCGGTTCAATTCAAGTTTCGGTTCAGTGCGGATTGTTGCGGTGTTGACGTACACTCAATAATCTTCACCGTGCTTTATTCTCGCTACACAGGTCAGGAGCTAGGCTCAAATGCACGAATCGCAGTTATAGCCAACGATGCGATCGGTAATTTTGCGATTGCAACTGTAATCCTGGCAAAAGTACGGGAGAAGTACCCTCAATCCACTCGATTTCTGATTAATGGAAGCCGCACCGCTGAGTTCGCACGAGGGATGGAGGACCTGGCGGAATTCGTCTCAGTGTGGGGAAACGATCCTAGTACCATCGATCCCGGTATCCGCGTGGACCACACCATCAACCTAGAAATGACTGCGGGAGCGAAGGTTCTGGCCGGAATATTGGCTTCTGAAGGCGGAATGGTGACGGGACCGTGCATCGCACCCGATCTGAGAGGCGATTTTGCATTCCAATCCGACGCCCGGGGCGACCTATGGCGCGACAAAGAGTGGATTTCGCCCGAAATCACGTCAAAATTTTCGTTTTTGAATTCGGGATACATCGGGGAGATCTTCTGTCGTTTGGCGTATCTTGAGGGCGAAGTTCCCAGTTACCACATCCCCCAATCACCTCCCCCGTTTCCTACACCGCCCGTGGTTTTCTCCACGTCGGCCTCTCTCACCGACAAACTCTGGGTTTCAGACCACTGGATTCGGCTCGCCCAAAAGTTGAACCACCTGGGATTTCAGGTCGGTCTGGTGGGTGCAGCTCCGTCCCTGAACAAGCACTTTTGGCACGGAGCCGAGGACGATGAGAGGCTGATATTGGAAGGAGGTGTCGAAGATCTACGTGGGAAGCTCACTTTGCCCCGGGTCGTCGGCGCTCTCGGTGCAGCCAAGTTGGTGGTCAGCATCGATAACGGAATCATGCACTTGGCTCTTTCCACCGGGCGCGCGGTTGTCGGCCTCTTTCGCAACGGCATCCACCGGCTGTGGGCACCCCCTATTCCATCGCTCCGAATGGCTATTCCAGAACCGGGGCAAGATGTTTCGACCATCCCTTATGGGGAGATCGAAGATCTGTGTCTCGGCGTTTTGGAATAAGATGGCACCATGTTCTGCTCCTTTTTCCTATTGCCCGTGCTGATGCAGCAAACAAATCCGCTCGACAACCTCACGAATCCGAGTTTCAAGTCTGCAGGACCGGGTGTGGTCCAGTGGGTGGGGTCCCCTAACTTCGGTGATCGCCCAAGTAACGCGCTCATCGACACCATTGTTCTCCATCACACGGCGAGCAGCAATTTGGAAGGAGTCGTGAAGTGGTTCAACATGACGGAAAGTCAAGTCAGCGCGCACTATACCGTTGGAAAGGACGGCGCAATTGCCCAAAGTGTCAGCACATTCAAACGCGCGTGGCATGCTGGCAAAAGTACTGATAGCGAAGGTCGAGAGAACCTCAACAATTTTACAATCGGCATCGAAATGGTTAACGTGGGTGATGGAAAGGATCCATGGCCCGATGCGCAGGTCGAAGCGGTGGCTCGCCTTTGCCGCACGTTAATCCGATACCGATTCAAGCAGATCAAATACATCACCTCCCATGAGTACATTGCCGAACCCCAAGGCAGGAAGAATGACCCGATCAATTTTCCTTGGGACAAGTTTAAGAGTCTCATGAGCGACTTTCCGCTCGAGTACCACTACGGGCTCAAACCAAAGAACAGCAACTGAAGCCCTTCTTCGTACGGTGGGACCCACCGACAATAGAATTATCACGAAAAATCTACTGGGATTCGACGTCCATAGATTGTTGACAACCCTCTTTCATTCTGCCGTGCTTCGGCAGAATGGACTTGACTGGCACTCGGAGAGAATTTACGAATGAAGCGATTACCTATACTTCTCTTGATCTTAATCAGCGGGATCACGTTATTTTTGGCAGGCTGCGGCGGTGGCGGTGGCGGCTCATCCACGGGCGGTGGAACTGGCGTCGGCATTTTGGCTGGACGAGTCGTGGCCCCGGATGGCTCAACTCCGATCTCGGGCGCGCGAGTTTACATCCCCAGTAAGCAGGAATCCGCTCAGACTGAAACAACCACTGGCGCCGATGGCACCTTCACCCTGACAAACTGCCCCACCGGTGCTCAGATTGTCAAAATCACCAAAGGCTCGTTCAGTGCTCAATTCAATGCGACCGTCGTCCAAGATTCGACGGTTAACGTTCCAACGACGGACACAACCCTCAACGCCACCTCGGCTCGAATTGCAGTTGTGCTCGGTTCGTACGATTCGATTGAAGATGTTCTCTGCAAGCTGGGATATGGCCACGTTGACGACACCGGCAAGGCCGTGATGGATGGCACTCAGAAGTTTGATGTGTACTCTGGAGTGGGTGAGTTCGTCGATCCGTCCGTAGACGTTAAGGGAACCATGGATGACCTGGTGAGCAGCAGCACCAAGCTCGACCAGTACGACATCATTTTCCTTAACTGCGGAGCCGAGCTCGAGAATTTCGATCTTCAAGATACAGCGACGGCCGCAATGCGGGCATGGGTGACCGGCGGCGGGTCCTTGTATGTAACCGACCTTGCTTCAGCCTATTTGGAACCACTCTTCCCAGCCGCCATCGACTGGCAGGGCAGCGATTCCACTCCTGCCGATCAGGAAGAGCCCGTTGGAACCTGGTTCCTGGGTGACTCCGGAATCACTACAGAAGCGGATGTTTTGGATGCCAACTTGAAGACGCAGTTGAAGAACTCGGACAATTTGACTTCCGAAGATAAGCTCCATATCGAAGGATTCTTGGGTGGATGGGCTGTGATCAAGTCGGTCCCAGACACCACGAAGATCTGGGTTACCGGCGATGTGACCTATTCGGATCCATTTGACTTCGGTGGTCGGGCCCCGAGCGATCACTTCCACCATGGCGACGCGATCCACGGCTTGAAGAACCGCGGACAAGGCGTTGTGCCGCTTACGGTGAGCTTTACCCAAGGGAACGGGCGTGTGATCTACTCCTCGTACCACACCGTAGAAGGAGAGTCCTCTGTGACCCTTCGGCCGCAAGAAAAGCTGCTTGGTCTGCTCGTCTTCGAGCTGTAAGCATCGATTCAACAAAGCGAAATCCCCTGCGACCAAAAGGGTCCAGGGGATTTTTCATGCCCGCTTAGTCGGCTAGTTGGCCTTGGCGTAGAGCTCTGGGTTCTCCTTGAACTTTCCTGGGCACATGCCGCAACAGAAGTAGTAGCGCTTGCCCTTGTAATCCTGGTAGCTGACCGCCTTCTCCGGCGAGTCGATTGGCTTCTTCATAACTGGACAGAGCAGCTTTCCGTCTTCACCGGTGTATGCCACTGGAGTCCCGGCGCCGTCTGCTTGGGTTCCCTTTCCTTCCGGCGCGTTGCTGGATGACTTGGTATCCGGCGCTTCAGACTTGGTTCCTGAATCCGTCGAACCTGCATCCTCAGTTTTGGCAGCACACCCGACCGCAAAGATCGCTCCAAGGGCGATCGTCAACAAGGCAAATCGTTTCATCTTAAGCATGATTGCACGTCAGAACGCAGAGAATTTACTATTTTGTAGTGATTTACGTGAAAAAGCGGCAAGCACCCCAGAGCATTACGCTCTGGGGTTGCCTTTGATCGGAGTGGAACGCAGTCCTTAGGCCTTCTTGCGGCGTCGAATGACAGCGGCCAGTCCAAGACCCAGTGCAGCCATCGTAGCCGGTTCGGGAACGACCTCAACGTTAAACGCTTGGATGCCTTGGTTTGACGACATTGCGTACAGCGAAATCGTGTTTCCGGTTGTTTCACCCCATGCCAGTGCGCAGGTGCCGTTTCCGTTCGCAGCAAGTGTGCCTACCGTCAAGTTTCCTGATGCAATCGGTGCCAGAGTTGAACCGTCTGCAGGAATGGTTGTCAAGTTGTACACACGAACCAAACTGCTAACGGAGTCGATGGTCGCCAGGAGACGATAACCATTGACCGTGGTTACTTCGAGACCTCGCTCCGAGGCACTCGACAGTTTCAGGGTGGACACCAAAGTGCCCACAGGCCCTGCGAACGTGGTGACTCGCAGTGCGGCGCTTCCAGACTGAGTTCCAATCACCGAAGAAGTATCCAATGGCGCGATTCCCAATCGGAAATCACCCGCCGACGGAGCAGGCGAGGTGAAACCAACGGCGTTCAGCGTGGTTCCGTCGAAGGCAACGTAACCATTATTTCCTGCAACAGCCGGAGAATTGCTAAATCCGGCCGCCAGCAAGAAACTGCTTCCGCCGCCGATGGTGTTAAGATCGTCGCCAAGTCGAGCTCCAGCCAATCCTGCGTTGCCCGAGTAGACGTTGGTCGGTGATGACCCCTCGCTCGCCCATTTGTAAATCTTGTAAGGCGATGTGGTCGTGTTCGTGGTGAGATTGGCCGCGTAGACTGTTCCGTCACTGGCAACGCCGACTGTATTCAGTGCTCTCGCACCGCCAGTTACACCCGTTGTATCCAAGATAACTTCGCTGGCACCGGTGGAACCGTTCAAGGCTCGAATGCTCAGTCCGTTGGTTACATAAACCCGCTTAGTGACGGGATTGTAGGACATGCTCCGTTGCTCGTTGGTCGTCGTCAGGTAGGTGATGCCGTTCTCACTTGGTGCCCACCAACCGTCACCATTGAATCCCCATGAGGTTTTTGCGCTCATTGAGGTGACTTGAGCCGATGCTCCGGCTAGTGCCCCGAGTACTAACAGGGCTGATACCATGCCCCGCAGAGTTCTGCTTTGCTTCATTGCTTGCTCCTTTCAAAGGTTGATGGGCACAGTTTGCCCATACAAAGTTTAGGATACTAGCATTCCACCAGCATTGACCCGGTAGGAATACCAGAAAACGTGGAACCCGTGGGTTCAAAACAAGTTAAATTCCGGAGGTCCACAAGGGACCTCCGGAGGAGAGAACCTAGTCGTCGCCCGATCTGTCGAAGTTATCGGAGAGCAGGACGTAGTCGAAGATGGTCACGGTGAGGTCGCCATCGAGGTCTGCTTCGGCGTTAAAGTTTCCATCGCCGAGTGTCGAATCGAAGGCATTGGACAAGTCCAGATAGTCGAAGATCGTGACGAAATTGTCACCATCGATATCGCC
The DNA here is from genome assembly GCA_018268255.1 of Armatimonadota bacterium. Classification (GTDB taxonomy): domain Bacteria; phylum Armatimonadota; class Fimbriimonadia; order Fimbriimonadales; family Fimbriimonadaceae; genus UBA2391. Next base: position 324,056 of record JAFDWX010000004.1, read on the forward strand.
ATTGAGGAGACTTGCGTTAACCGTCGCCGTGCCGCTGAGTGCCACTCCTGTCACCAACTTATTCAGCCAGTGAGAGCCATCGAAATAGATGTCTTTAGTTCCAGAAGCTGTCGTGGTGAAGCTGTACGAGCCATCGGGCTGAACCGTCACGCTCTGCTGATCCACGACGCTGGCGCCATCTCGGACCGAAACCTGGAATGTCAGAGGATCGGTACCAACATAGCCATTCAGATCCAGAACGCCTGAGACTGTGGTGCCGGCCGGAGCGTTCAGTTCATAGATGTCAAGCTGTTGGCCGCCGCCGCCCAAGAGCACGAACAGATAGTGCCGTCCGCCGATCTGTGCATATCGGGCCGTAATCAGCGGATTCGTCCAAGCATTGGGAGTCGTCGAGCCGATCAGCTCGTTCCCGAAAAACTTGTTATCCGGCTGTCGATTGGTGGGGTCACCCGAACTGGAATCCCATCCAGCTGCGCTGGAAGGATTGCCAGCAACGTCGGTCTGGCCCAACCATAGCTGATTCACACCGCCCAACGTGTCGCGGGTGTTGAAGTAAAGGCTGGAACTGTACGTGTCGATCGCAGGAACGTACTCCACCTTGGTGTAGCTGCTGAACGGTTTGTAACCGACGTTCAGGAACTTGGTGTACGCGGACATGTGAGTCGCGTCAGTGCGGCTTGCGTACCACAGTTGGTTGTCGTTCTTGAAGTATGCGTTACCCACTTCATCAAACGACAGGTCGCGCCAACCGGTACTTGCCGTTGCGCTGAACGAGATCGATGCGGAGTTGAGACCGTTCGTCGGATTGATTCTGAACAGGAAGCCGGAGCCTCGGTTCAAGAAGCCAAGCTGGTTGGTCAGTGGATCCAAATCCATCGCTTCTGTGCGTTGCGCCTGGTTGGAGTCGATGACGCCGCCCGTCTGGTTGTTCCTAATCTCGACAGGGTTCAGCACGCCTTGCTGAACGTCTTTGGGGTCGACGTTTCCAAAATTCGTGTCCTGGGTTCCAGACGACGAGTACTTCCGGACGCCCGAAGTCAACATCCCCGAAGCGATATCCGTCGGATCGTAGCTTCCGTCAGCCAGAGTGTTGATTGTTTCGCCCAAACCATAAGCCCAGTACACCGAACCGTTGTAGAACGTGATTCGGCTCTCGCGATCGCTTCCGGCAGCCCCCGATACCTTCGTAAAAAGCGAGACAGTCGCCGTTCCGAGAGAATCTGCGACTTTAAGTACACCAGCGTCACCTGCTCCAGCCAAATTTCGCTGGGTAGCAACGTAGACGGTCCCGGTAGAGCCATCGATGGCAAGATCGCTTGGCTGACTTGTCGATAGCAGGGCGTTGGTGCCGTTAAGGTAGGGAATCAGGTCAATGCGTTTTACGTGGGTCAGCGGAGGCAATGCGGCAAGCGATGCCGATGCCGACGCGACCAGCGCCAGTGCTAGAAGCGTTCGATTCTTCATAGGTACTTCACTCCAATACAACGAGAAGCCACTCTATTGGCTTCTCTTCAGTATATCGTGAGTCAAGCCCAAACGGAGCAAATTGTCTAGGCAATCCTTACCAGGTTTTTGCTAGATTTTTCTTTAAAGTGACCTAAGAGGAGTCAGTTCGCGCTTGGCTTCTCCAGTTGCGATGGGGGGCTCAACCCATACTCCATCCGATTTGAGGAGTGCGATGAGTTCACTCACTCCGTTTTCCTGCGGGATGCCGTTTTTGACAACTTCCCTCTTCCGGTAGAGCGTGATCTTTCCGCCAGACGCTCCGACGTACCCATAGTCGGCGTCAGCCATTTCGCCAGGGCCGTTGACGATACATCCCATCACGGCGATGTCGAGACCAACCAAGTGTTTGGTAGCTTCGCGAACCAGATGGAGCACGGTTGGGAGGTTGAACTTTGTTCGCCCGCAACTTGGGCACGCGATGTACTCAACTTTTGTCTTGCGCAAACCCAGCGACTGAAGAATGTCGTAGCACACAGGAATCTCATTCTTGGGGTCTTCTGAGAGGCTGACGCGGATGGTATCGCCGATCCCCTCCATCAGCAAAGTCGCGATGCCCGCAGTTGATTTGATTCGCGCATACTCGCCATCGCCAGCTTCCGTCACGCCGAGGTGCAGCGGATAGGGCATCCCCTCTGCGTCCAACCTCGCAGCCATGAGCCGATTTGCCGCGACCATCACGGGCACACGGCTTGCCTTGGCACTGATGTTGAGGTTACGGTATCCGTGCTTCTCACACAGTCTGAGGTATTCCAGTGCGCTTTCCACCATGCCCAGCGGAGTGTCACCAAAAGTAACCAGCATCCGTTCGCTCAGAGAGCCATGGTTGACGCCGATCCGCATCGCGCGACCGTGCTTCTTGCAGGCTTCGAGCACTGGAACAAGAGCTTCCTCTACCGCATCGACTTCTTCCTGCCACTCGGTCGGAGTGTAGGCCAATTCTTGCCGCAGAGTATCGATCTCATTCTGTTCTCGGCCCCTTAGGTCTACGCTGCCTTCGTTGTCAACTTGCGCTGCCCTTGACCCGTGCCGCTTGAAGACAAAGAGTCCAGGGTTGATGCGAACCTCGTCAACATGCTTGGCTGCCTCGACTGCAATATCCGAACCTTGGTGGTGTACGTCAGCGGTGAGTGGGACCAATTGGTAGCGCTCGATGACTTTCGCCCGAATCTCCTCCACGCACTGGGCCTCTTGTAGCGATGGCGTTGTCACTCGCACGATCTCGCATCCCTCTTGGTGGAGGCCGATGATCTGCTCGACGCAAGCTTCGATATTACGAGTTTCCTCCGTAATCATCGATTGGACGACCACGGGATGACCGTCCCCCATCGTCACGGGCCCGACGCGGCACGGCAGAGTCTTTCGGCGCGGATACGATTCCTGCATGCTCATGGTTGCTTCTACGATTGTGGCACCGGAGGAGTCCAGACACTCACCGGATTAGCTTTCTCGAACGCATTTGACGCGCTCTTCGGGTGATCAGCACAGAAAAGCCGCCTGCAACAGCAAAGATGGAAGATGGTTCTGGCACGGCAGACCCGTGGAGCTCAAACGCAGTTTCCACAGGAGCCCACGCAAACAGCTGGTTATTGCTCACCTGCCGCTGGTATGCGTTGCCGTTCAAAACGGGAGATACGCCAACTGCATAGACCGCTGAGGTCGCGCTCGTCGTCTTAAGACCATATTCGATCCAGTATTTGCCGGACCCCAGCGTAGGCACGAAGCTGAGGTCCGCCCGAACTTCCATGATGGGTCGGAAATAGTCTGTCAGGTTGGAACTGCTGACTCGATAGGCGCCGGTCCAGCCTGAGGACTGGTATCGGTTCGTAACGAAATCGCCAAAAACTGGTGCTGATCCCGCAATAGGATCCGATGTGTAGATCGCCACGTACGCCGAGTTGAATGTGGAAGGTGGGGGAACAGCAGACGAACTGGTGCTTCGGAACGCATAGCTCACAAACTGATCGAGCTTCCATTGCTGTCCTGAAGCAATTTCAAAATCTTCAATGACTCTGTAATAGGAATTGTTGCAGCCGATATTGGATGCGACGGGACCACTCGACGTGTCGAAGACGGTCCAAGTGCTGGTATTTGCACCGGCATAGCCATCGCCAGAACCAGTGAGATAGGGTCCGTTGGACCAGAGGGGGGCACTAAACGAGCTGCCTGCGCTTGTGGCAAGCACAGCAATAAGGATTAGTTTGTTCATTTTTCCAGAGGGTTCTTACTTATTCGCCGTCTGGAGCGGATTCTCCTTACTCAGATTCCGAGCCACCATAAGGCGAGCTGTAGTTGGGGGGTTCCTTGGTAATCCAAACGTCGTGCGGATGGCTTTCGCGCAACCCGGCGTTCGTGATTTTCATAAACTCGGAGTTTGTTCTCAAGTCCTCTAGGGTTTGGGCGCCGACATAACCCATGCCGCTCCTCAGCCCGCCAACCATCTGGTCGACGGTATCCGCCAAAACACCCTTGTAGGGAACCCGCCCTTCGACACCTTCTGGGACCAGAGCCTGACCCTTCTCCTTGATCTGGAAATACCGGTCGGAACTTCCTTGCTTCATGGCGCCGATGCTTCCCATCCCGCGGTAGACCTTGTAGGCGCGGTTGCGATAAATTTCGGTCTCGCCAGGTGACTCGTCGCATCCAGCGAACATGTTGCCCATCATAACGCAGCTTGCACCGGCTGCAAGACATTTGACGATGTCACCCGAGCTCCGAATGCCACCATCGGCAATCGTTGGAATGCCGACCTCACGAGCTTCCATGGCACACTCGTATACGGCCGTAAACTGAGGTACGCCGACACCCGCCACAACTCGAGTCGTGCAAATCGAACCCGCACCGATTCCAATTCGGAGACCATCCGCACCGATCTCCTTGAGTTCCCGCACGCCCGCTCTCGTCGCCACGTTGCCAGCGATAACTTTGAGGTTCGGTAGCTTTTCCTTGAGCATCTTCACGCAGCCCATCACACCCTGGCTATGGCCGTGCGCCGCATCGATCACGATGAAATCGACGCCAGCTTCCATAAGTGCCCTGGCTCTCTCGTAGGGTTCCCGCAACGCTCCGATGGCGGCTCCAACCACAAGCCGACCCTGAGCATCTTTAGTTGCGTTGGGGTGCTTTTTGACCTTCTGAATGTCCTTGATCGTGATCAAACCTTTGAGCTGGTTGTTTTCATCAACAATCGGCAACTTCTCGATTCGATGATCCGCCAAGATGGCCTCGGCTTGATCCAGACTGGTGCCCACTCGGGCGGTGATCAGATTCTTGCTGGTCATCCTGTCCGTGACCGGCTTGGTGAAATCCGTTTCGAACCGGATATCTCGGTTTGTCAGGATCCCGACTAGGAGACCGTTTTCGTTGACGATCGGAACGCCGCTGATATGAAATCTATCCATCAGATCCAGCGCGTCTTGAAGGGTTTTGTCAGGCGTCAGTTTTATCGGATTGGTAATGACGCCATGTTCCGAGCGCTTGACTCGATCGACTAGCTCAGCCTGCTTGTCGATAGGCATATTGCGGTGAATAACGCCGACACCCCCTTCTCGAGCGATGGCAATCGCCATTCGGGCCTCAGTGACAGTGTCCATGGGAGCGCTGACGATTGGGACATGAAGTCGGATTCCGGGCAGGAAGTCTGTGGAAGTATCGACTTCACTCGGAAGGACCTCAGTCCGGCGGGGGACGAGAAGTATGTCGTCGAAACTCAGGCCTTCTCTGAATTGCATGATGCAGTTTAGTTTGGCATTTTTGAGCCTACTCGGACTGCGCCTTCTTCTTGAGCTTTTTGGAATATTCAGCCCTGAAATGGCGGACTTTTGGCTCGATAATCGCGGAACAATAGCCCGCGTTCATTCTTGCCCGCTCGGAATCGGACGCTCGCTCGTACTTGGCGAAGTAATCCTGGTGGTATTCCTCAGCTCGGTAGAAGCTCTGCAAGGGCTCCAGCTTGGTCACGATAGGGTCTTCCCATAGCTTCCGCTTTGTGATGTCCTGGATCACCGATTCTGCGAGTTTCTTCTCGGCATTGTCCCGGTAAAAGATGGCCGATCGATACTGGGTACCACTATCTGGCCCCTGCCGATTGAGAGTCGTGGGGTTGTGCACGGTAAAGAACAGGTTCAGCAGATCCCTTTCATTGATCTTCTTCGGTTCAAAGGTGATCCTCACCGCTTCGGCATGTCCAGTTTGGCCCGAGCAGACATCCCCATAGGTAGGGTCTTTCACCGTTCCACCCGTGTATCCGGACTCAGCCGAAACGACTCCCTCCAGTTCGTCGTACACCGCCTCCACACACCAAAAGCATCCGCCTGCCACGACAAGCTGTTGAGTTTGTACGGGTGCGAAGGCTGCGAGAGAGAGTGCCAGAAGGGAGCAGAGCATATGGTTTCTAAGGACATCTCGCGGGTGAGAGTTCCACAGTGATTGCGCTGGGAAAAACTCAGGCTGCAAAAATTGGTGCCTATTATTTGGTATTTGGAAGTATCGCTAGTACAATGGTGCCTATACCCATGAAGCCCACCGCCCGCTATGCCCTGTGCACGAGTGCATTGTTGATGCTTGGAATTGCGCCAGGAAAGGCAATAATTCGCCTAGCCACAGTTCCCGATTCGCTCTATTTGGCCTATGGGTCGCAGTTCCCGTACGTCGTGCGGATGGAATTCAACGCAGCCGCAAAGGACTATCGGTCAGCAACCCTCATCAACGACCAGTGGCTTCTGACAGCGGGACATAACTATCCCGGTGCAACGTACCAGTTGCCGGTTCTCATCAATGGGCAAACTTATACGACGGTGAGTTGGATTCGCCATCCGAGCTACAACGCGTCGAATCTCCTCAACGGATACGACATCTCACTAGTAAAGCTGGACCGCAGGGTGCTGGATGTGGCGAGTTGCCCGCTTTATCAGGGGCCCGAGTGGAATTTTGTGGCGTCGATCGTCGGCTTCGGGTTTACGGGCGACGGTTTGGTCGGACAAACCACATCCGATTTGCAGCGACGAGCAGGAACTAATCTACTTGAGCAACTGCCTGGCTACACCCGGATCTCCATTTGCGACTTTGACGACGGAACTGATGCCAACAATGCTCTGTTCGGAGCAAACAGCACGTCGCCAAAAACTCCCACTGAACTGGAATGCAACTTCGGCAGCGGAGACTCCGGTGGGCCGGCCCTGATCCAGATTGATGGGACGATGAAGGTTTGCGGCGTGATCTCATTCCGTGGACGCCTCGATCAGAACACGAACTCGACAATTTACGGCTCGGTACTGGGTTGCTCCCGAATACAACCTGTTTACTCGTGGATCACCCAAAAAGCTCACGATGACTATGTCGTAACGGGACACGTCTCCCAGATGGCTTATGCTGGCAACCCGACTGGCCGAACCATTAACTTTAAGCTCATGCAACCGGGCACAAACACAGTGGTGGAGAGCATTGACTGCCGCATTTCTGTTTCAGGTGAATACAGCTTTGTCCCGACGAGTCGCGGTACATACGATTTGGTTGTCAAGAGCATCAACTCCATCAGCGCACGCAAGGCTAACGTCAACATAGCGGCAACCGGCGTCACAGCAGATTTCAACTTGACGGGCGGCGACACGGACGGAGACAATATGATTTCTGTCTTCGATTACCTGAACATATCAAATTCGTTCGATCTGTCCTCGGGCGACGCTGGATACGATCCACGCGCGGATGTTGACGGTGATATGTCCGTCACGATCTTTGATTACGCGATAGTTTCGGACAATTTTGACAAAATTGGCCAATAGCCTCATTATTATTGCAATTGTTATGCAATAATAATAATGTGCAACGCCAAAAGTGGACTCTGGATCACTGGGCTGCCTTTGCTGGGGCAGCATGCGCGGTTCATTGCGTCGTACTCGGTCTCCTGCTAGGGCTTTTGCCAGCAATCGGGACGACCCTATTCGCAGATCACGGCGTCGATCTGTTCTTCATCGGAATCGCGGTGGTATTCGGACCGTGGGCCATCATCCGCGGTTATCAGGTCCATCACGAATGGACGCCCTCGTTACTCGTGGCGATTGGGCTTCTGATGGTGATTTTTGCCAATTTCGCTATGGAGCATCGGCACGAGCACCTGATTTCACTTCCTGCGCTGATTTCAGCTGCCGGCGGAATACTGCTCGCTACGGGACACATTGTCAACCACCGCATGCACGCGAGACACGGCTGTCACAACGACTTCTGCCGCCATCACTAGCGGCGGAGACCACTACTAGCCCAGAGCCATCGGCATGATGACGCAGTATTGGCTCTTTTCCTTCTCTACCGAGTAGAAAAGTGCCGGACGAGCAGGTTCCGTGAGTTCCGCACGAATGCCATCACCCTTGAGAGACTGGAGAGCATCCAAAACGTACTTGCCGTTGAAGGCGATCTCGATATCACCATTCTTGCTCACGACTGGGACCAGTTCCTTCGCCTCGCCCTTATCTTCGCTGCGAGACGAAATGGTCACTGCATCTCCTGAGCCACTGAACCGGACTCGGTTGGCATTATCGCGAGCCAAAATCATTGCGCGCTTGACGTTGTCGATCAACTCCGAGCGATCCACGGTCCAGGACCGGGTGAAATCTTCTGGGACAACCCTTTGCCAATTTGGATAGCTACCCGCAAGAAGCTGGCTCACGACCATTGCAGTGCCAGAATCGACCCCGAGTTGGTTCTCATCAAATTTTACGGTCACCGTTTCATCGTCAGAAATCGGCATGCTTCGGATTGCCTTGAGAGCCTTTTCAGGCACGATAGCCGTGACTTGCGAACCCAAACCTTCCTTGTCTAACCGCACAACGGCGAGCCTTTTGGTGTCCGTGGCAACGAGCGTAAGGATATTCCCGTCGTAGGTGAATAGGACTCCGGTTAGTACTGGTCTGGAGTTATCGTCTGCAACCGCGTACGACACGCCGTCCACAGACTCGCGGAGTTCTCCCATCGACAGACTGAGATGCGCCGTGCCGCTCACCACCGCGGGTTCGGGAAAATCGTCGCTGGGCAAAGCCAGCAATTTCCACTCGCTCTTGCCCTGCCGCAGAGTGAGTGTAGTGCCTTCGTGATCGAACTGGATCTGGCCGTCTGGCAACGCAGACACGATCTGGTTCAGCAATCCGTACTGAACGCAGGCCGAGCCATCTTCCTCGACATGGGCGATAATCCGTCGCTCGGCCCACATGTCTCCATCGGCTCCCAGGATTCGGAGAGCTGACTCCTTGGCTTCCAGTAGAACGGTTTGGAGAATGGGCAATGCGGTTCGGACACTAGTTGCCGATCCGGCGAGAGCTAGGGCTTCAGCAAAGTCTTTACGAGTGCACTCGATCTTCATAGCAGGGAGAATCAGTTTTTACCCGCTGAGCGGGAGTTTGAGTTGCAGATGGTCTGGTTCTGGGGTCCGGGTTTTAACTTCAAGCCCTTTGGTGTACATCCGCATGAGAATGCGATTAAAAGTCTCGTCTGTGAATTCAGCACCTGGATCGGTGCGCAGAATATTCACTGTTTCTTTCAAAGAAACCATGTCGTGACGGAGATCCGTATTTTTGAAAGATTCGCCGACTAGCTCTTCCGTAAGCTCTTCGGGCAACTCATCGCCTGCATACAGGTCAACAAGCTTGTTATACAAGTTATTGTTCATAGTGCTCGCTCCAGCGATCCGCCGAGTTTGTCCCTCAGAGCTCTCCGGCCCCGATACAGGCGCGACTTCAGCGCCGGGACACTTATCTTCAAAACCTCCGCCGCATCCTTGGCAGAGATATCCTCCAGATCGCACAAAATCAAAGGCTCCCGATACTCGTCAGGCAATTCCTTGAGAGCCTGATGGACCGTAATTCTCAGTGTTGTCCGATCGACAGAACTATTGTATGGTGTATCGGCCGGAAGTTCCATCAATTTATGCTGGCGCATCTTGTCGATACACAAATTTCGGGTTATGCGGAAGAGCCACGTCCTAAACGCGCCATCAGCTCGCAGTTCGTTCATTCTTCGCATGACCCTCAGGAAGGTTTCCGCAGTCACGTCTTCCGCATCAGACCGGTTGCCCAGCATCCGGAATGCGTAGCGAAAAATTCGCTCGCCGTAGATTTCATAGATCGCACCTAAAGCCTCGGGATCACCCTTGGCCAAAGCTGCGAGCCATCGCTTCTCCGCGAAAGTATCGTATTGCGGTTCGCCCGACATGTTGAGACGTGAGAGCGCCGAATTTCGACGCGCCACCCATTATAACCCCATGACATTTACCGGAACCTGTCCAGATTTCTGTTCTGTTGATGGAATCGTTTAGGTTCAATGGTCTTCGAACCTGTTCAGAACGGTCTCGCCAACTTCTCCAGATGTTTTGTAGCTTTCACCACAACTTCGGACCAGTCAGCCTGGGCTGGTATATTCTCAGCCATGCCTGAGCTCATTGCCCAGACGCTCATTCGTGATGTGCCTGATTTCCCCAAGCCTGGGATAGTTTTTAAGGATATTACGCCGGTCTTGATGCATCCGGCCGCATTCGAGGAATCGGTCGAAGCGCTTGCAGCGGTTGCTCGCATCCACCAACCCGATGTGATCATCGGCATTGAATCCCGCGGATTTATCTTCGGTACTCCGATCGCCCTTCGGCTCGGAGTTCCGTTCGCGATGGCGCGCAAATTGGGCAAACTTCCCTACGATCGAATCAGCGAAGAGTACGCCCTGGAGTATGGAACCAACACGATTGAGATGCACGTCGATGCTGTCGATCCGGGACAACGGGCCTTTATCATCGACGATCTGCTTGCAACGGGTGGCACTGCTGCTGCGTCCGCTCGGCTGGTGGAACGCCTGAACGGACACGTCGCCGGTTTTGGCTTTTTGGTTGAGTTGGGTTTCCTGAATGGACGAGAAAAACTTCTCGGATACCCGGTCGAGGCACTGATTTCGTACTAGTCGAGCCGTACCATCGCTTATACGGCCCGACTGTGATTTTCGCTTAGTCGTCTGACCCATCGTAGACGACTCCATCCAATTCCGCTCGGCGGTACGTCAGGAGTCGGCAATTCGCCAACTGAACGGTGCTGAACCTTGCCCGAACTGAATCCTGATCCGGATTCGTTGGATCGGGGTGATACCAGTCAAAGCTCGAGAACTGCTCGTAGACTCTCGGTCCCTGGTATCCGTGGTACGCATAGATGAGATTGATCGCCAGTTGGATTTGGTCACGCGTCAACTCGCACACCCGATCATAAGTGAGGTAGTCCTCAAGAACCTCTGGAACAGGTGTCTGACTCGCGATTTCCCCGCTTTTCGTATCGTGAAAATCGATCACTGAGACTTTCCACACTCCCTCGACCTTGTGCAGAAAGATGGTCTGCGGAACACAGCTACGGATGACCGCTCCAGTTGTTTCCTCATCAATATCGACATCGCAAGATGCCCAGACTTCAGTTGTTTCGACCTTGGCGTTGCTACCGTCCTCACTGATCGTGATGGTTCCCCATTGCTGTTCGACCAGTTCAGCCACTTGAGCTACTCCTCGGTTCGCGAGATTCCGAACGAATTGCTCGTGAACACGAAGAGACTCGTCCATGTAGAACTCATTAAGATGAGAGGAATCGAGCGACCGGTACGCGAGTGCTTCTGCTTCATCCGCTGCCAGAACCGCGCTCTTGATGGTTGCCATCTCCTCCTCAGTACTTCTTCGGATTGGTAGCGTTCGGTCGTATTCCGGGCCAGTGAGACTATTAGGAAGCCGTCCGCCGATCCCCCCCGGACCTTTCACGTCTTCTCCGTGGACGACTGGAATGCTCGGACCATGATTCGGCCAGTTCGCTCGGCCACTTGCTGAATCGAACTGGGAAGAACTTGTGCTATCCGTCTGTGGGCTCCATTTGCAGCCAACCAGAACTAACACCAAAGCACACACTGTAGTACATTCTCTTGTTTTCATCGTCTTGCCCTTTGTCCCGCGAGTCCTTCTTCCGGCGGGTACAGGAAAAGTATCAGGCCATGATTGGTGCTGGAAGGTGACCGCTCTCACCGGGCGGTTGTGATAGTGGTCACAATGGGACCGTGGAGCGACAGCCGAAACTCATAGCGGTCATGGGGCCGACAGGCAGCGGCAAATCGCTGCTGGCCGAATGGTTGGCTGAGCAACTCGATGCCCAGCTCATTTCGGCGGATGCATTCCAGATCTATCGCGGATTCGACATCGGCACCAACAAGCCGCAGGACACTAGTCGATATCGGATGATCGACATTCGAAACCCAGACGAAAACTACGGTGTCGGCGAATATGTCTTGGAGGTTGCCGAAACTCTCAGTGGGCTTTATTCAAGCGGCAGAAATGCGGTCATAGTCGGAGGCACAGGCCTCTATATACGGGCACTGATGGACGAGTGGAAGGAAATGCACGGCCACCCCGATCCGGAACTCCGGGCCGAGCTAGAGCGACAGTTGGCAGAGCACGGCTGCGATCATCTTGTCCAGCAAATCCGGTCTCTCGATCCAGATGTTGCAGCTTCGATCGATATGCAAAATCCAGTGCGGGTACGCAGAGCTCTAGAGCGGCTTTTGTCCCCACAAACTCCGCTGCAATTTTCCCTGCCCCCCTATACAAAAACAAAAATCGCCCTAGTCCCTGAGACAGCAGCTCTCAACGACCGAATCGCCTCGCGAACAGATTCAATGCTTGCCAGCGGATGGCCCGAGGAGGTTCAAACGATTTTGCAGGCAAAATTGCCTAAACAAGCACCTGCATGGAGAGCAATTGGGTACGATTTTCTCTCCGAGTATCTTGAGGGAACTTTGGATTGGGGGCAAATGCGGGACAAAATTGTGGATGAAACCCGCCGGTACGCAAAAAGGCAACGAACTTGGATTAGGTCGGAGCAGAATGTGCTCCGATTGGAGGTTCCACTTCCGCTGGCACAAATCACTCCGGAATTGCGTTGTCAACTTTCAATCCTGTTAGATCATCAACAAAACAAGTAAATAAGTAAATAAGAGACTGAGATGGCAAAAACTATTAACCTGCAAGACATGTTCTTGAACCAGGTCCGTAAGGAAGGGATCGGTGTAACCATTTATCTCATGGGTGGCGTTCAGTTGAGAGGTCAAGTACGAGGCTTCGATGCCTTTACTGTCATGCTGGATTCGCCCGGAAAACCCACTCAACTGGTTTATAAGCATGCCATCACAAGCGTGGTGCCTTCTCGCCCGATCGGGTCTGGCGACCGAGAGCGAGGCGACCATCATGAGTCGGATATGGGTGGCTCCGACCAAGAGTGATCCCGTTTGTGAAAATGCACGGAATCGGTAACGATTTCGTGATGCTGAACTGCTTTCCCGAGCGTCATTGTGACCTCGACTGGCCCTCGCTGTCCCGGGAGATGTGCGATCGACGGTTCGGAATCGGTGCCGACGGCTTGATTTTGGTTGAGCCTGGGGAAACCGCACCGTTTCGTATGCGGATGTACAACCCGGATGGATCCGAAAGTGAAATGTGCGGGAACGGCATCCGCTGTTACGCAAGGTTCGCTCTGGATCAAGGGTTGACTGCTTGTGCGACTATTCCCGTGGAAACAGGAGCGGGACTCCTTACCCTTGAAGCACTTGCGGACGGCCGAGTCCGGGTCGACATGGGTTTGGCACGACTCACCCGCGGCGAAATCGGAATGGAGGGTGACCCCAACAGCCAGTGCATTTCTGAATCCATTACTGTCGATGCTTTTTCCGGCAGCGGCACGGCTGTATCCATGGGGAATCCCCATCTCGTGTTTTTTGTGCCGGACGTCGCTTGCGTCGATTTGGAAAGAATAGGGCCCACGATCGAGCACTCACCGCTCTTTCCGAAAAGAGTCAATGTCCACTTCGTTCAGGTTGTGGATCGTTCCCATTTGATTCAGCGCACTTGGGAACGAGGCGCGGGAATCACGCTTGCATGCGGCACTGGCGCATGCGCGTGTTTGGTTGCGGCTTTTCTCAATGGGTTGGCAGATAGGAAAGCGGAGATTGCGCTACCCGGAGGCAGACTCGAAATTGAGTATTGCGAAGAAGGTCGCGTGTTTATGACTGGCCCCGCCGAAACCGTGTTTCACGGCGAATGGCCCTGAGATACCGAGGAATCCCCGAGTCTCCCCCTTAATCCCCCCAAGGCGCACCGCTTGTGAGGGGGAAATCCGGACAGATAACGGCAACGTTACCTGAGTACCGGGCGCTGGCCAATTCGATTCATGTTTCAGTAGTCCACGGGTCGCAAGTAGTACTCGCCGATGGCACTGGGACTCAGCATCGCCACCGTTGGCATTCTGCGCTTCCAATGGGTCGTGTCCACACGCTTCCAAACGAGCTCCACATCCGCCTGGGGAAACCCAATCTCGATCAGTTTCTCTCGAGGGTAGCCGAGCGTGAGGTAGTGGAGGATGAGGTCAGCTTTTCGATAGGTGATCCCGAAGTCTCTTTCGTCGGTCTGCCCTTTGATAAGATCAGCCGTCGCAGGTTTATCGACAATAACCGACGGAACACCCAATTCCCGTGCCAGATCCCAAACTTGAGATTTGAACAGATCGCCCAGCGGATTGATCGGCGGAGAATCGTCGGCATGCCAGGTGAAGTACCCGAAGAGGCGTTCGCTCTTGTTGCCCGTTCCAATCGGTAGACCACCCAACCTCGCTGACTGATCGAAGAGAACGATCATTCTGCATCGAGCGCAGACATTCCCCAGCCGCGATGGTGAGATCTCGCCCACGGCAGCGAGGTATCCGTCCACCATTTCGGTGATGGGGATCGTTTCTGCGGAAAGGCCAAGGTCGTCGATGACAAGTTGAGCATGGTCCAAACTCTCTTGGGACGAAATTTTGTACGGCATCCGAAAGACGTGCGTGTTCTGGGCACCAAAAGTGCGAGCGCAAAGGTACGCCACTACGGCGGAGTCCACCCCTCCGCTCAATCCGATCACGGCATGGGTCATCCCTCTCCGGACAACGCATTCGTAACGCAAGAATCCCACGAGCCAATCCGCCACGAGCCCCGCGTTGAGTCGGAGCGGATCTGCGGGCTCCGAGGGCATCGGAATGATGGGAATTGAGATTTCTGAATTCATACCTAAATTTTCTTAAGCCATTAGGCCTATTTATTCCAATATCCGGATCCGCGGCCCTAGAATGTTTGTAATAATAGGTTGTACCGCATAGCGGCAAGGAACGAAATGGAAAAAATCTTACGATTCGTGGTGATGGCAATCCTGGTGGTCATAGCCATCAAAGTCGGTTTTTGGGCATTGGCGGTGATTTCAGCCGTGTTGTTCAAACTGGTGTTTCTGGCCGCGTTGGTCGGCATCGTTCTCTTCGCTATCTACGCGTTGAGTGGAGGTCGTCGCAGCCTCCTAGGAGGACGAAGAACTCTTCCATAGCGGCTTTAGGAAAATTTCCCTTTCCCAATCAAATAGCGCGAGCGGTGGGCCAGAATCCTTAGTATGGTCACCCTCGCGCTTTTACTTGGCATCGCTAGCCCCACTATCACTCGGTCGGATTACGGCGTGCCCCAGATCTCTGGCCGCAACATCACCGAGGTTTTCCGAAACTTGGGGTACGCGACTGCTCAAGACCGGTTATGGCAGATGGAAAACTCCCGTCGGGTGGCGCGCGGTGAAATGGCCGAGGTGTTCGGTCCCACTCTTGTCGCATCTGATAAAGAGACGCGAAAGACCCTTGTCAGCGATGCTGAGATCGACGCCCAGTTTGCCAAGCGAGGAAAGAACTTCCAATCCGCTTGGAAAGCGTTTGCCGAGGGTGTGAACGCATACATCGCCGACGCCAAAAAGGAAAAGGAACTTCCCGAGGGCTACAAGAAAAACGGCTTCTTGCCTCGACCTTGGACCGTCAACGATTCCGCGTCGATCGCCGTGATGATGGGTCGACGTTTCGGCCAAACCGGTGGCTACGAACTCGCGCAATGGACCGCCCTCCAGTATCTGGGCACACAAAAAGTGAAGGATCGACGGCTTGATGCCTGGGAAGATTTTGCATGGCAAAATGATCCAAAGGCGTACACAACTGTCCAAGCTGAAGACGAAGCCCAGTGCAAGCAGCTGGAGTTTCCTCAATGGACACGTGGCGATACCGAAAAGCAGCTTGACGGACTGCCTAAAGTGGGGTTGCTCGAGCTTGCTCCGGCTCTCAAACTGGCCATGGCCGAGGAGCAGCAGACGGTCGCTGTCAAAAGCGGGACTCCATACAAACTGGGAAGCTACGCGATGGTGGTTGCCGGGAACCGCTCCGCAAGCGGTAAGCCCATCCTCCTCTCGGGCCCCCAGATGGGCTTGAGCGATCCGGCGATCGTGTATGAGGTCGTCATCCGCTCGCGAGGCATGAACGTTGCTGGCATCTCGGTCCCAGGCGTGCCCATGGTCGTGGTGGGAAGCACTCCCAAAATTGCCTGGGGACTTACGACAGGGGTGGCAGACACTTCGGATATCTTCTGGAATGAGACTAAAGACGAGACCTATCGATACGGCACAGATTGGTTGAGTCTCAAGCACATTCGGCACACGATCAAAGTGAAAGATGGTGCGAATGCGGAAGTAGATCAAGTTCGTACTCGGTTCGGTGATGTTCTCTTGGAGAATGCTCGCACGCATTCCGTGTTCAGTCTTCGAAGAAGCGGGGATGGCAAGGAACTTGAATCTTGGGAAGCATTGTTCGATCTCTATTCGGTGCAGTCGGTGAGCGATGCCATCAAGAAGGCGCCAAAGATAGCGTTCAACTTCAACCTGTTTCTTGCAGATAAGAAAACTATCGGATGGACCTATTGTGGCTTGATGCCTCTCCGCGCAAACGGTTATGACGCTCGTTTGCCGATCCCGGGAGAGCCGGAGACAGACTGGAAAGGTTTCCAATCGCTCAGCGAACACCTGCATGTCGTCGACCCGAAAGGCGGGCTATTCGTTAACTGGAATAACAAACCGATTTCATGGTTCCCATGCCTGGATACACCGTATTGGGGTTATCCGAATCGGGTTAACCTCATCGCTGACGCATTCAGAACGAGAGACATGATTGTGCCCGACAAATTGTGGAATACAAGCAAACTGATTGCACAAGAAGACGACTATTCGGCAGGAGTCATGCTAGGAGAGCTGAAGGCAGTTATTCCTGCGGATGATGAGCTACAGCATTTTGATGGGTTGATGGTTCTGAACTCTCGACCGGCGCGCCTCTTCTCCATTTTCTTAACGACACTCAAGAATATGCTTGTTGCCGATGACACTGGGAATTTCCTAAGTCCGGCGACGTTTAATACCGTTGCACAAGCCCCTTTCGTGCTCAAAGCACTGGAGGGCAAGACTCGATTTGATTTCTTGAATGGGGATAGTAAAAGGTCATTCTTACTTAAAGCCTATGAAGCCGCGAAGAACCAATACGCAACGATGAATTCTGATATCTTCATCCCTTCATCGGCCACCTACGCTGGCGCGGACCCTCTCATGTACTCAAATAGAGGGTCATTCATCCAAGTGGCCCAGTTTGGCGATCGGCTGGTGGTGGATAGCGTTCTGCCTCCCGGGAATTCGGAAGCGGGCGACCACAGCCGAGATCAGCTGCCGATCGCCCGAGAGTTCCATGGCAAACGCTTAGTCAGTTGGGATGCTCGTTAGTCGTCTCCGCCCAGATCGAAGTTATTCGAGAGAATAAGATAGTCGAAGATGGTAACGCTGCCGTCCCCATCTAGGTCGGCAGCAGGGTCCCAATTACTTGAGGATGAATCAGAGTCGAATGCTGTGGAAAGTTGGAGATAGTCGAAGATTGTTACGAAATTATCTCCGTCGACGTCGCCGTTGAGGAGAACGACATTGCCAAGAGTCGCGCCGTAATTATCGATTATGAAAGCTACGTTTTTACGCAGGAAGTGGGAGGTCTTAACAGCGAGGGAAAATTGCCCGCGTCGCGTGGTCGTAAACTTGAAGCTGCCATCGTTGGCAACCGAAAGAGTTGGTGTTTGTACCACTGCACCCTGTGAGTTTCGCACCTCCACATCATAAGTTTGCGAGGAAGGGTCTCCCAGGAATTCGCTTAGTTCAATCTTTCCAGAAACTGGTACAGGGAAACCGGAGCTGTAAATCAATCTCCAGTTACTTTGTAAAGTTCCACCAAAGCCTGTAAGATCGGTTCCTGCAGCAACGCCGTAAGCAAACTTGCGGACGACCGTGCCGCCAGTCCCAATGATCGACCCATCACCGAGTTCCATACATCCGCGTGATCCATCAAGGTTGTATTTGAAAACCTCTGTACCGTCTGGAAGGAACTCATAGATTCCGTTCCCCTTGCCGTTTGATTGAGGAATGCTAAAAACCGAAATCAGAATATGTCCGTTACCCATCTCATGAATTTGTTGAGTAAACGGATAGCCAACACAAAAGTCGCTCACGAAAGTTCCACTGGAATCGTACCGGCGAACCTTAGGGGTGTTGCCGCCGGAAAATGTTTGTGAACTACTTACCAGAACGTCTCCGTTGCGCAATTCGAGCGCAAACCAAGCCGATGGAACAGATGCGAAATCTCTGATATAGGTTCCGTTGGGCGAATACTCCGCCACCACCCCTGCCGCGCCGAGAGCAAGAAGGTAGTTTCCGTTCCGACGACGCGTGATCCCGCGCAGGTTATCGACTCCAGTTATAAACTCGCCGAGGTAGGTTCCGTCGAGCGCATATTGGTGCACGGAATCCGAACCCTGGTCGCTCACAAGATAGGTGTCATTAGGTCCCTCGCAAGCGATTTGCGGAGTTTGGAATTCTGCTCTTCCCGGTCCGATGACATCGCCAAGATAATTTGCATTGAGATCAAATCGGGCAACACGGGTTCCTTGGGGGTTGCTGGTTCCCTGGTTGATACTATCAATGAGGAAAACGCCCTCGGGCAAACTAGCCCACGCGCCAAAAGGCGCAGCAAGCGAAAGAGTCAACAATGCGCTGGAAAGAAATCTCATAGAGGCACCTGCACCAAGATTGTACATACAAACTTGAGTGCAAGTGCCCAGCAAAATTCACTGGACCTGGTCCATTCTGATCCATCCACGGCTGGAGTGGCTCCTTTCAACGGCATCTAGCACCCGCTGGTTGTGATAGCCATCCTCAAAATTCGGACTGATCGGCTCACCCTTATCGATAGCAACCATGGCGTCGGCGACGAGATTGATAAAAGTGTGTTCGTAGCCGATGATGTGTCCGACGGGCCAGTAATTCCCGGCATATGGATGCGAGCCTTCCGTTGCTTGGATCACCCGGAATCCGTGCGTCTCGGCAGGGTCACCTTCGTTGTAATATTCCAGCTCGTTGAGCCGCTCAAGATTGAAAACGATGGACCCTTTCGAGCCGTTGATCTCCCAACGGTTGTAATTCTTTCGACCAACCGCGAACCTGCTGGCCTCAAATGTGCCCAGGGCTCCGTTTTGAAACCGAGCGAGGAACATCGCGGCATCGTCCACCGTGACTTCGCCCATCTCTGTGCTTGCGGAAGCACCCAGGCGATCGTCGATGGCTCCCACTTTCGGCCGCTGTTTGATGAACGTATGCAAGGTGCCGCACACTTCATCAAACTCTCCAACCAGATGGCGGCCCAGATCGATGATGTGGGCATTGATATCGCCATGGGTGCCGCTTCCCGCCTTCTCTTTTTGCAGTCGCCATACCAGTGGGAAATTGGGATCTGCGATCCAGTCTTGAAGATAAGTCGCGCGCATGTGGTAAATCGTGCCGAGTTCCCCTGACGAAATCATCCGCTTGGCGAGTGCCACCGCGGGTGCTTTTCGGTAGTTGTGGAAAATGGCATTCGGCTTTCCGCTTTTTTGGATGGCTTGGAGCATTTGGCGGGCTTCATCAAGGGTGTTCCCAAGCGGCTTTTCGCAGAACACGATCTTGCCTGCATCGGCAGCAGCGATGGCTATCTCGCAGTGAGAATCGCCTGGGGTCGAGATGTCGATGATGTCGATGTTGGGATCTTCGACCACTTTGCGCCAATCTGTTTCTGTTTGCTGCCAGCCGAACTTATCGGCAGCGGCTTTGAGCGGCCCTTCGGACCGGCCGCAAATGGTTTTCATTACGGGCTCAACTGGGAGATCAAAAAAGTGGGCGACCTGCCGATAAGCGTTGCTGTGGGCCTTGCCCATGAACTGGTAGCCGATGAGTCCAACATTGAGCTTTTTTGCCATGCTGCTATTTTAGCTTGGCGAAGGCGCGCCCCGGCCCGGGCCACACCCTCGTCGCTCGCCCTGCTCGCTCCTCCGCCCCCGGGGCTGGTTCCGCTTTCATGCTCGGGAGGCAGTAGTAGCACCTGAGTCTCGGCGACAGTGCGTCGTCTTTCATGGCTAGATCACTAGCTAGAGAGAAAATCGTTGAGATCAATAGCTTACGACACTTTTGTTGCCCTACGAGTTAACAACAAAATGCCCATCTTTGCAGGGGACTGTGAGAGAATTGCTCAATCAGTTAGTAGATTTCAAGGTGAGAATCAGGACATCGAGTTTGTTGCCTCTCTTGGCAGCGATACCGCATTCCTGGCCCCAAGCGATACTGGATAATCTCTCATATTTGCGATCTCTCCAAACGTATTGTTCCTGAATAGTTTGTTTCCAAGGATCGTACTGTACGAGGACAACTTGCCCATTTCTCAAAAAGACAAATTGATGTTCACTAAGTACTGTAAAGTTCTGGCAAGAGCCCAAAACATAGCGGGTTGGACCCGATACATTTCGCCAGGAAGATACCGTCTGCTGGTTGCTATCTCTGATCTTAAGATCGCCGAACATCAAATCTGAAACAAGTATATATCCGTCTTTTTCCTTGTTTCTTAAGTTCACGAAGGCCTTCGCTAGTGTAAACAAATATCCTGCCCTCAGAGACAAAGCCCTCAGGCAGACGACCATCATCTGGGGTAGCCCAAAGTTTTAATACATCCTGCTGGGACTGGAGAATAACCGTACCCAGTTTGCCCGCGATCCAGTGAGAAGGATAACCCGTAAATGGAACGGGTTCTAAGGCGTATCTCCATTCCGAGACAGTCTCCAAAGCTTG
The DNA here is from genome assembly GCA_018268255.1 of Armatimonadota bacterium. Classification (GTDB taxonomy): domain Bacteria; phylum Armatimonadota; class Fimbriimonadia; order Fimbriimonadales; family Fimbriimonadaceae; genus UBA2391. Next base: position 344,610 of record JAFDWX010000004.1, read on the forward strand.
TGTGCGACGGAGGACTTGGATTTTGTCTTGGCCCTGCGTATAGCATTTTACAAATATCTCGCCCGAGTTGAAGGCAATCGGTATCGCGCCTGCGGGAAGCTGAATTACTTTGGGAACAGCTATTGGGCTATCGTAGACTGCTAGTACCGACGTGAATACATCCTCATACTTACGAACCGTCGCCAGCCCAAACGATTGAGCGGTTTCACCCCAGATCAAATACTGGTTCGGAGAGATGTCGAAGGTTCTGCTGGATATCTCGTTGCTCTGCGACCGGCCCGAATCAGGACGATGTGCACACCCGATCTGCAACACAAGAATCGTCAATGGAATGAGCAGCCGTTTCAAAGTTCTTTGGGGCGCGTGCTTTTCCCTTTCAAATCCATGTTTCCCGTTCAAGTACATTCACTTTTCCAATGAGTTCGAGCAAACTTGGCGATTAGGCAAGCTGTTGTCAACCAGTTGTTCCAATCGCAATTGCGCCAAAGTATGGAACTTCCCCCGGAAGATACACGCACTGCACCGAGAAAGTACTACCTTCCCACTCGAATCCTTCAGTTTTTCTTAAAGCCAGTGTGGTGAAAAGTTCCAAAAGTTCCTCGGAAGAGGTCAACAGCAATTCCAAGCTATCGCACAACCCACTCCCCCTGTCACATCCGACGATATAGAATCCAGGCGAAGTTCCCCAGGAGGTGACCATACTTCCCCTCTTGTCAGCTGGGACCTCATGCAGATTGCATGCTAGAAATGAACCAAATTGAGGGTGATGCACTGCCGTATCCTCGACCGAACTTCCGAAAAGAAATATCTCCTCCTCGGAGCGAGCCAATCCAAAACACCACCTAGCCAGTGAGGCAATTTCTACAGTATTCGAATCATCGGCCTCTCTTAGAATATGCCACGGACGATAGCGCACTTCACTGAAGGATGGAATTCCATCTTTTATCGCTATCCTTGTTGTCCTCAATTCGCTAACAAAAGCCAAAGGATGGAATCTCATCATTTATCGCTATCCCTGTTGTCCTCAGTACCCTAACAAAGGCCATCCGAGCATCCAACCAAGAGCCTTTCCATAGAATTTCTGCCAGATGAATCAAGGTTGAAAATGAGCCGCTCTTCTATATGATGATCCTTCCTTATTCCGATACCAACCCTCTTCCGCCTACGAAGGGATTTCAACCCAAAGATCGGTGTTGAAAAGGTCGCTTATTAAAATACTGTCCTTGCTGCGGCATGCCACTGCTGCTTCCATCATACAACGCATGCGCCACATCGATGCGCAAAATTGCCCTCGCCGCGTTGGGGCAGGGCTGAGGTCCGCCCGGACCGAAGCCAGGGCGTGGCCTTGGGCCAACGCGACGAGCGCTTTTCGGACATAATTACCCTTCAGACCCAAGGAGAAATATCCGTTGTCTGAATCCCAGCCCCACTACAAGCGAGTCCTCTTAAAAATCAGTGGCGAAGCCTTGGCCGGAGATGCCGGTTTTGGCCTCGATCCGACCGCCATCAACACCATTGCTCAAGAAATTCTCTCCGTCCACAACTTCGGCGTCGATACTGCCGTCGTGGTCGGGGGAGGCAACTTCATTCGGGGAGGGATTTTCTCCGCTACAGGATCGATCGACCGCACCACGGCCGACCAAATGGGCATGATGGGCACAGTCATCAATGCGCTGGCCCTTCAAAGCGCAATCGAACGACTCGGAACACCCGTTCGAGTTCAATCGGCCATCGCTGTGAATCAAGTCGCCGAGAGCTTCATCAAGCGAAGAGCCGTGAGGCACCTCGAAAAGGGTCGAGTGGTGGTGTTCGCGGCGGGAACCGGCAACCCATACTTCTCCACCGACACTGCTGCAGCACTGAGAGCGTTGGAAATTGGGGCGGATGTCCTCATCAAGGCAACCAGCGTGGATGGTGTGTATAACAAGGACCCGCGAAAGCACTCCGATGCGGTTCGATACACCACCCTGGGCTATACCGAGGCCATCACCAACCGACTCGCGGTGATGGATATGACCGCATTTACGTTGTGTAGAGAAAACGAACTACCCATCATCGTGTTAGACTTGAACCAAAACGGTGCGATGGTCGCTGCGCTCAATGGCGAGCCCGTCGGCACCCTTGTCGCAGGTGAATAACCATGGAAGAGCTTTATCAAGACGCCGAACGACGCATGAAGCACGCGATTGAGGTCATGGTCCATGACTTCCAGACCATTCGAACCGGACGTGCCAACCCGATTGTTCTCGAGCGAGTTCACGTCGAATACTACGGCGCCGAGACTCCGCTGAACCAAATCGCCAACATCAACATCACCGATCCGCGCCAGCTGACTATTCAGCCCTACGAAAAGAACATGCTCGGCGTAATCGAAAAGGCCATTCTCAAAAGCGATCTCGGCATCACCCCGACCAACGATGGAACCGCGATTCGCCTGAACTTTCCGCCGATGTCCGAAGATCGCAGAAAGGAGATGGTGAAACAGGTCAATCATCGTTCTGAGCAGGCGATCATCGCCGTTCGAAACGTCCGCCGAGACGCGATCGAGCATGCCAAGACTAAGCAGAAGAACAAAGAGATCAGCGAAGACGATCTGAAAGCATTCGAAGCGAAGATTCAAAAACTCACCGACAAGTATGTGGAAGAGTCCCACGCGGTGAGCAAGAAGAAAGACGCGGAACTGATGGAAGTCTGAAGCTGTGGCGGTGAGTTCTATGCCAGGCACACAACTCAATTCGGTCCAAACGGCGGCATTGAGTGCGGGGATCGATTTGGACGCTTTGCCGACCCACGTCGCCATCATCATGGATGGCAATGGACGGTGGGCTAAGTCCCGGGGATTGGCTCGCCTGTTGGGCCATCGAGAAGGTTACAAAACTCTGCGGTCGGTATTGCTGAACGCCAGCGAGTTGGGCATCAAATATCTCACGGTGTATGCATTTTCCGCGGAGAATTGGCGGCGGCCCAAGGATGAAGTCGATGGGCTGATGGCTCTCATCGAACGCGCGGCTCGAGATGAGCTCCGGGTCATGCACCGAAACAACGTCAAAGTCCGAGTCGCGGGACGAATGGACGACGTTCCTACTTCTCTTCGCAACGCGTTGGAAGACGGGATCCAAACAACCCAGCACAACACGGGAATCGTATTTACGCTCGCCGTGAACTACGGAGGCCGCGCGGAAATCGTCGATGCGATCCGGGACATTGTAGCAACCGGAACGGAGCCCGAAGATGTCACGGAAGAACTCGTCGCCGCCCACCTCTACAATCCCGATATTCCAGACCCGGATCTGATGATTCGTACAGCGGGAGAAATGCGCTGGAGCAACTTCCTCATTTGGCAGGCTGCTTACGCAGAACTGTTTGTAACAGACGTTTCCTGGCCGGAATTTGGTCTGAAGCAACTGCTTTCCGGAGTCGCGGCATTCCAGCACCGAACAAGAAAGTTCGGCGGCCTGACCGAGTAACTGCTCATCCGAGCAGTTTGGCAGTCGTTTTCCCGCCCGACGTGCGGTGAGGTCGATGTGGGGCGCTGAGTCGATGCCTACTGCCCGTTTTGTTCGAGCCGATCAATCAGCTTCCGTTGCATGACCGACATCGTCAAGTCACTTCGGGTGCGCTCAATAACGGCTCGAAGGGCATCGCACGTCCGCCTCAGGCCACCCGTAACGCCATCGGGATAGTCAAAGGTGATCAGGTCGTCGTAGATGGTCTCCATGGATACGAGCAGCCGTTCCGCCTCCACTATGTTTCCGGCACGCATTTCATCAAGCAGAAACCGCCTGATTTCGCTGGCGGCCTCGCCCATGCCGTTGAGATAGCTGGTCACTTGAACACCAAGGTCGTCGATGCTTGGGAGCGGACGATTCTGGGCCATCGCCACTACCGCAGCAGCCTCGACCATTTCCTTTTCGGCATCCTGCAGGTAGCCGGCATACAGGACTTCCGGATGGTCGACGCTCTTCTCGCGGGCGACGCGGGCGAGTTCTCGCGCTTGGGCTAAGAGGGCTTCCGCCTCCGGATACTGCCTTCGATGGACGTGCCGAATGGACTTGGAACTCGTCTGAATCACTTGGCGAGACGCGGAAAGGGCACCTTCTCGCGCCGCATGGATTTGATCAATCCGAGGGCGGATCGATTCAACAATTTCATCCCAAGTCATACAAGTTTTTTCCTTTTCAAGCTAACAAATTCGTGGTGGCCGACTACTACATGGTCCCGTACGGGAATATCGAGCGTTTCGCCGATGGCCATGAGTTTGAGGGTCAGATCGATATCCTCTGGGCTCGGAGTGGGATCTCCGCTGGGATGATTATGCACGACGATGATACTCGCGGCACCCTCACGGATTGCCTCCCGAAACACCTCTCGCGGGCCGACGATCGACATGTTGATCGTGCCCTTGTGGATGGTGCGGATGCCGATGACACCATTTTTCGAGTTGAGAAGCAAGGCGCAAAAGTGCTCCTGCGGTTCATCGGCAAGGTAGCTAAACAACTTGAAGACATCGTCGGGGCCGCTAATCGTGCGAAGCTCACCTTTGGCGCTGAGGCCTGAGCGTCTTCCGAGTTCTATACAGCAGAGCAGCCGAAGGGCTTCATATTCATCCAAGTGGCCAAGTTCCTTGAGGTCTGCGGTGCCCAGGTTCCCCAAGTTATTGATCCCATACCGGCGCAACATCGCCCGAGCAAGATCCTCTTTCTCTCGACAATCATCGGGACCGTCACCCAACGCGATCGACAAGAGGTCGGTGGGCACAGCACCGCGAATTCCCATGCGGACGAGCCGGTCGAGCGGTGTCGCCTCCCCTGAGCCGGGCTCCATTATCGACTTCCCTCGGCCATCTTGACGAGATCTTGGAGCTCAGTCAACCGTGGATTTCCTGGAGCCAGTTTCAGGCCCTCGGCAATCTCGGCTTTGGCGAGGTCAACTTCCTTGGTTTGGATGTGAGCAGAAGCTAGTACTTCAAAAATCTCCGCACTGTTCTTGTTTAACTTCAGGGCTTCGTTGGCAGACTGGGCCGCCTCTTCGAACTTGTTCAAGCCCAACTGGGCTCGAGCGAGTTCGAGAGACAAGTAAGATGCGACTTCTCGATCTTCAGAGTTTTTGAGGTTCAGTTCCCATCCATCGCGAGTATCGGTCAGCAGCTTGATGACCGCATCATGGTCTTTCAAAGCATTATCGATCTTGGCTGCGCCTAGGGCCAGAGCTCCATTTCGGGGTCGAAACGCCAGCATCGACTTAAACAAAGCTCGAGCACGGATCAATGCATTCTTCTGCTCTTCCGAGAGGAGCTCGCCGGCTGCCGCCGCTTCCAAGGGTGCTTTCGAAAGCAGCTTGGCATCCGCTAGGGTACGGTTGTACTCATCCGAAGTGATGATGACCCGAAGTTCGTTCGGGTCGTCCTTTCCACATCCGACCAAAACCAGACAAGCTATACACCCAATGACCGTGCTAGTTCGCAACGATATTCACCAATTTGTCTGGAATCACGATAACCTTGCGGATCGTTTTCCCATCCAGCTGCGCTTGTACTCCGCCTAGTTCCTTGGCACTCGCTTCCAGATCTGATTGGGTGCTGCCCGCCGAAGTCTCGAAGGTTCCCCGCAATTTGCCGTTCACTTGAACAGCTATCGTCACGCTGTCCTCTTTGGCCAATTCGGGGTCACCTTGTGGCCATTCGGACTGGTATGTGAATCCAGTTCGCCCAAGCATCTCCGTCCAAATCTCATCTGCCGAGAAAGGCGCGAACGGGCTGAGAACGAGAACCACGGTCTCGAGCGCCTCACTCAGGGCGATGTCGAGTTCCCCGCTGCCATCGGTGGATTTCAGCAAGTCGGTGACGCTGTTCAGGAAGATCATCATCGACGAGATCGCTGTATTGAACGCGAACTTCTCGACATCCTGGGTTACCTTCAAGATGAGCTGATGGGTGCATCGACGAATCTTCAGCGCGTCGGGATCGGAAACCGATTCGATCGAGTGCTTCCAACCAGGTTTCCACCGAGCCTGGTTATCGCTGACCAGTTTGAATACTCTGCTCAAGAATCGGGTTGCGCCTTGCATCCCCTCATTCGACCACTGGACCTCCGCGTCAAATGGGGCGACAAACAGCTCGTACACTCTCAGCGCGTCCGCGCCGTATTGGTCGACGGCCTCTTCGGGAGTCACGACATTTCCCTTGGATTTGCTCATTCGAGCCCAGCGCCAAAGCAGGTCCTCCTCCGGTATTTCCTTGGCCTCCGCAAAGCTGATCAGGATGCCTTCATCCCCGACATCCAAGGTCTCGCCTTCGCGGGGTTTGCGGTACGGCGTCATGGCCAGAACCTGGCCCTGGTTTTCCAATCGGGCAAAGGGCTCTTTTACGCTCACCAAACCGAGATCATAGAAAACCTTGGTCCAGAATCGGGCGTACAGAAGGTGCATGACCGCATGTTCGGCGCCGCCGACATAACAGTCCACGGGCATCCAGTAGTCTGCTCTGGCCTTGTCCCATGCCGATTCCTCGTTGTGTGGGTCGCAGAACCTTAGGAAGTACCACGATGAGCACGCAAATCCACCCATCGTGTCGGTCTCACGCCGGGCCAAGGTGCCATCGGGACCCGTGGTGTTCACGAAGTCCGGAATGGCCGCCAAGGGCGACCGGCCGTCTTCCGTCGGCTCGTAATTCTCAACGTCCGGCAGCATCACAGGCAACAAGTCGTCCGGAACGGGATCCTGGTGGCCATCTTTGTCGTAGGTGACGGGAATCGGACATCCCCAATACCGCTGACGGCTGATCAGCCAGTCACGAAGCTTGTAGTTGACCTTGCGTTCCCCAATTCCCAGAGCCTCGATCCATTCGCCCAGTTGCTGCTGCGCCTCTGACACGGATTTGCCCGTGTACTCACCCGAGTTGATCAAAACACCATCTTTGGATTCGAACGCCTTGCCTTGAGCCTTCAGTGCCTCAACTTCTTCCACGCGGTCGATCGCCGGTGCTCCGACTGGGATGATCTCGATGCCGTAACGAGTTGCAAAATCAAAGTCCCTCTGGTCCCCTCCAGGCACGGCCATGATGGCGCCCGTTCCGTAGCCCATCAAAACGTAGTCGGCCAGATAGATTGGGACCGGTTTGCCGGTTGCGGGATTGATCGCGTGGTAGCCGGTGAAGACGCCGGTCTTCTCACGACCTTCCGCTTGGCGACTGATGTCCGAAAGAGCAGCAGCTTGGGCGCGATAGGCTTCCATCGCCTGCGCAGAATCGCTCGGTGCATGCTTGAGCAGAGTCTTCACCACGGGGTGCTCTGGCGCAAGGACGCAGAAGGTCATCCCAAAAATAGTGTCGATGCGCGTCGTAAAGACCCGGAAAGTCAAGTTAGGGGCATGCGAATCCGAGTCCAAATCCACACGGTGATCGCCGTTCCCCAAGCCTGGACCGGAGATCCGCATTTCGAACTCGACACCCTCGCTCCGGCCAATCCAATTTCGCTGCATGGCCTTGATTCCTTCCGGCCAATTCAGGTCGTCCAAATCATCCAACAGGCGTTGGGCATATGAAGTAATTCTGAAAAACCATTGGGGAATCGCCCGCTTCTCGACGGGGGTTCCGCAACGCTCGCACAACCCACCGACAACTTCCTCGTTCGCCAGGGCCGTCTTGTCTTTGGGACACCAATTCACCTCGGCATTGGCACGAAACGCCAAATCCTTCTCGTATAGCTTCTTGAAAAGCCACTGGGTCCATCGATAGTAACTAGGTTCTGAGCTAAAGAAGCTGCGCGACCAGTCATAGCTGATCCCAATCAGATCCATCTGGCGATGGTAGGTTTCACCGTACTCCTGGATCATCGGCCATGGATGTCGCTTGCGCTTGATCGCCTCATTTTCCGCAGGCAATCCAAATGCGTCAAATCCCATCGGATGCAGGACGTTATAACCCTGCATGTACTTCATCCTGCAAATAACATCCGTGGGAACGTAGTTCTTGCAGTGCCCGACGCTTAGCCCTGCGCCGCTCGGATATGGAAAGAAGTCAAGCCCGTAAAACTTCGGGCGTGATGCGTCCTCTCTGGTGCGGAAAAGATCGACCTCTTTCCATTTTTGACGCCATTTTGGTTCAAATGTAGCAGGTTCGTAACGTTCGGGCATTGACTTGTTTGTACCCCAGCCGGGGTTCCCTCCATAGGGGATCGGGTACCCTAGCAGGCGGTCAAAATGAGCGCAGTTCACCCAACTCCAACCGTACTTTCCGACCTCATCAGCCGCGTCCAGAACAAGACTGCCAAAGTTGCAGTTGTCGGCCTCGGCTATGTCGGTCTTCCGTTCGCGGTGGAGAAGGCCAAAGTAGGGTACTCGGTCCTAGGGATCGACCAAAACCCAATCCGAGCAGACAAGGTGAACCGTGGAGAGAATTTCATCGGCGATGTGGATGATGCCGAACTCCTGGAGCTGACTCAGAAAGGCCTGATCCAAGCAGTCACTACGTTCGATGCTCTTCCCGATTGCGATGTCATTGTGATCTGCGTCCCGACGCCTCTGACCAAGAATCTGACGCCAGACCTTCAGTACGTGGAGAACGTCACTCGGCGCATCAGCCACTATTTGCGGCCCGGTCAACTCATCAGCTTAGAATCAACCACCTATCCAGGGACCACCGAAGAGGTCATGCAGCCGATTCTGGAATCGACGGGACTCAAGGCTGATGTCGACTTCTTCTTGGCGCACTCTCCTGAGCGCGTCGATCCGGGCAACCAACGGTACACCACCAAGAACACCCATAAGGTGGTGGGGGGCGTTGGACCAAACTCGCTCGAAGCTGCCCGAGAATTCTATTCTCAGACCATTCTAAACGTTGTTCCTGTGAATTCCGCCAAAGCCGCCGAACTTACAAAGGTATTCGAAAACACCTTTCGGGCAGTCAACATCGCTCTGGTCAACGAGCTTTGCCAACTGTGCGACCGAATGAATCTCGATGTTTGGGAAGTTCTGGATGCATCCTTCACCAAACCTTTCGGAATCATGCCGTTTTATCCGGGTCCAGGAGTTGGCGGTCACTGCATCCCGATCGATCCGCACTATCTGGAATGGAAGGCCAAAGAACTCAATTTCAACACGGAGTTCATTGCCTTGGCCGGAAGAATCAACCGGTCGATGCCGGAATTCACAGTCGATAAGGCGGCGCGAGTTCTCAACGACTCTGGCAAAGCCCTTTCGAGATCACGTATCGTGATGCTGGGCATCGCCTACAAGGCTGATCTCGACGACTGGAGAGAATCACCCGCGTTGGAAGTTCTGGAGCATCTGGAGGCGCGCGGTGCCAGCGTTGATGTCGTGGATTCTTGGGTCTCGCATTTTGAGAATAAAGGCAAGGAGTACCATACGGTACCGATGTCTGACGAGCTGATCCGATCCGCCGATCTTGTCGTGATCACCACGAACCACAAATCAGTCGATTACGGAAAGATCGTCGAACTTTCATCAGCGATCCTGGACACCCGAAATGCCTGCAAGGGCCTCGTCGGAAACAACATCGTGCGGCTCTAGCCCTGGAAAGATTGCCCGTTTTGTCATCAAACTGAACGAAAGCGTGGTAATGTGCGTTTTCCTGGTGAAGGTTTGAGAGATGAAGAAGGCATTTACACTCATTGAGTTGCTAGTGGTCATCGCGATCATCGCGATCTTGGCTGCAATTTTGTTCCCGGTGTTCGCTCAGGCAAAGTTGGCTGCCAAGCAGACAAAGTCGCTAGCCCAAATGCGCCAGCTTGCTGCTGCTGTGATGATGTACGCAGGGGACAATGATGACTGCTTTGTTCCGGCGTCCATGCGATCGACTGACACGACAGTATCCCCAAGGATTTGGACCGAAGGTTTAGGGCCGTACGTTAAGAATGACGAGCTTTTTGTCGCTCCTGATTCAGGTGGTGCGGCCGCCACGTCTTGGGCAAATCGGCATCAGCAAAGCGTGGGCTACAGCGATGCTACCGGCTATGACCCCAACTCCACGGCTCAACCCGGAGCCGCTCCTGCGGGAACCGAAGGATTTGCCTCTGTTGCGACGTTTTCGAACTTGGAGGAAACTCCGAAGGTCGGCTTGTTCGCCGTCACCGCCAATGCACCCAAAGGCGTCACGACAACCAAACACCGTGGTTACGTGTTCAATCCCTATAACGGCAAGAACTCGCCAGATAACGATTATGCCAAGGGACTGCCGATGATCTCCGACCGGGACCTGATTACAACGACTGGAGACATTAACTACCCGACCTCCCCAAGTCTTTCGGCGGGAGCGCTCAAGCCGATCTATGCAAGGTTCGGTTCGGACAATAAGAACGGCGGACGCACGCCCGTCATCTTCGCAGACGGACACACCAAGGTGTATAGCGCCGTACAACTAAACGCATACGGCGCCGTTACCTGGCGATTCCGCTAACTCCTCCCTACTCGATCGACCGAATCGCTTGTTGAATTCCTTCAAGCGATTCGGCCGTTGGGTTAACGAACGCCTCTGTCACGTGGCGATTCTTGATCGTGTAAACAATCGTCTTCCAGCCCTTGTCCGTGAGTTTGTAGTTCTTGACGCAATCCTTAAGCTTCGAGCAGCGTGACAACATGAATACGTTGGGCACCTGCCATGAACCCGAAAGTGCTTCCAGCCCCTTTTGGGATACTTCGTCCTTGTTGGCCAGATTCGCATCGATGAGCAGCCCCTTGACGACAGATTTGGACGCCTTGATCTCGGCATCAACAGCCTGGACAACTTTCTGAAGGTCAGAGTCTTTTTGGCCAAGGTCAGTCCAGACCATCACCATCGGAAGCATCCCCCACTCGCAAACCGGACATTGGTTGGTGCCCTTATAAGGTCCGGAAACATGATAGGGCTCAAAGGGAGCCACTGCCGCACCTTTCTGAAGGCCGATGGGCGTCCCGCTCGTCAGCGCGATGGCTAGCGCGAGTCCTATCGCGGGCATATTCCCACCGAACTGAAATCGATATTGATCTGATCGCCGATGTACTCGGTGCTGAGGTCTGGCGCAAGCTTGTAGTCCGATCGCTTGAACGAGAACTTGGTTCGAATGGTGAGCAGGTCGCCTTCGACGCCTTCCAATCCGCCGCGCTTCTTGATCATGTTCGTCTGGTGCGTGGCGGTGCCGCTCACAGTGAGTTTTCGAGTGACGTCCTTCAACGTGAAGTTGCCTTCAGCGGTAAATTCAAACGTTCCTTCACTTACTTTCTTGACCTTTTTGACACTGACGAGTTCGAATTTTGAGTTGGGAAACTTGGCAACGTCCAAGCAGAAGTCGCCTTTCATCGAATCGGACATTGCTGCGCTGCCCAGAGTCACGCTTTGCATATCGACGACAATGGTGCCTTGAGACTTTTCCGGAGCAGCTGGATCAAAGATCAGCGTCCCGGTGACTCCGTTGGCATACCCGTGAACCGGTTCCAGTTTGGAGTCAATCGAAATAGACATTCCGCTCACACCCTTTGGATCCTTCATGTTAAAGGTAAGCGGGTTGGCAGCAGGGGCAAAACCGTAGACGGCAAGAGCAGGAAAAGTAACTATAGGGACAATGAAGCGGAATTTCACGCCTGTAGTATGAGTCAGCGAGTTCATGAGTTTCTACTATTACGTGCAGATTCACAAGATCGACAGCGGGAATTTATCAGGGAAGCTCGTCAGTATTGGTTGCTGAATGAACATGGTTACTTGGAAAACTCATTGTCGATGGCCGAGAGTGGTCGGCTGTGCGCTGGCACTCGGCACCTCGTTGATCGCGGGGGCCGCTCCCGAACGGGGACAGCCTCTGCCGAGAAAGGGCGTGTTAGGAGCTGGGTTCGAGGTGGTGGCAGGAGCCGCACCCTCCGCGAGCATCCGCGTAAACCGACTCGTGCCCGGTGTGACTGCGGAGAAAATCGGGCTGAAAGTAGGTGACATCGTCCAACAGGTGAACGGCAAGCCGATCACTGCCGTCGCTGAGATTGTCACCTTGGTCGGAGCAACGCCTGCGGGTAGCGACCTAGAAATCCAGGTGCTTCGAGAAGACAAGCCTCTCACCATCAAGGGCAAGCTGATGGAGCGCCCGCGCCAGAAGGGGGATGGCTACACCGTCGACTACGACCAAGTTGTATCGAAAGGCAAGCGCATCCGGATGATCGTCACCCATCCGAAAAGCAAGGGACCCTTCCCCACCATCTTCATGATTGGTGGCATCGGTGCCTATTCCATGGACGGGGAATACGCGGCGACACCCTACGGCAACATTTTGGAGCCGCTGACGAAAGCTGGATACGCCGTCGTGCGGATTGACAAACCAGGTCAGGGAGATAGCGAAGGACCTTTGTACAAGAATCTCCTGTTTGACGATGAGGAGGACGCATATCTTCAGGCACTGCGTCTGGCGAAGACGTTGCCAGCGGTGGATAGCAAGAAGGTCATCATTTTGGGCCATAGCATGGGCGGCTGTTTCGGTCCGCTTGTGGCCGCGGAAGAACCGGTCGCGGGTGTTATCGCGATCGCAACCCTGAGCAAGACTTGGGACGAATACATGTTGGAAAACTCGCGCCGCCAGAGCCTTTTGGCGGGTGCGTCTCCAGCGGCCGTGGATCAAGAAATGAAGAAGCTGGCCGCGATCAACACTTACATGTTTTACGAGGGACTATCGGTCAACCAGATTGCCGAAAAGCACCCTGAGCTCGCGGAGACGATTCGAGCCATGTCTCCTGATGGCGAAACGTATTCAGGAGTTGGAGTTCCGTTCTTTCAACAGCTCGCGAAGAAGAACCTCATGGAAGCTTGGGCAAAGGCCAATACCAAAGTCTTAACTATGTGGGGAGAATGCGATTTTGTTTCGGGACGAGCAGATCATGAGTTTGTGGCCGAAGAACTTAATAAGCTAAGACCGGGATCTTCCGAGTTCAAGATGATCCCGCAATCAGACCACGGATTCTCTAAGACCACTTCGTTTCGCGATAGCATGGAGCACTGGGGCCGAGGCGGTGTGGAGTTTAATCCCATCGTCATTACGATGATTCAGGATTGGCTCAAGAAGACTCTCGGCTAAGGGTTGTTGAATCGGGGCTTTGGGTGCTAGTCTCAACTTGCCAAAGCCCCGTATCCTTATCTGCTATGAGTTTTCCCGTGAGCCTTTTGCGAAAGTTCGCAATCCTCTTTCGAGCCTTCGGAGCAGGATCGATTATCGTAATTACTACTATGATGGTGCCAACAAGGATCACGGACCCGACATCCACAGCCATAGACTCGTTGAACTTACCTTCCTTAACTGCGGCCCTCAGCACATTTCCGATCAGCAACTGGGCCATCAACAAGTTGGTCCATGGATAACGTTCCCGAGCAAGCAATAGGTTGTTAGACTCGTGCAACGGGGGAAAGATGGTGGGGATCACTCCCGAGTTTCGGGCTCCATCGATGCATCGAATCCGGTCCGCATCTGCCTTTGCGAAGGTCATCGAGACACTCTGGTTGGGCAGTCGAATGCTGAGCTTGTTACCGCTCCAATCTTGCTGCTGAAGAGCTGGTAAAGGCAATTGAAAACCCCATCGCTTGCCACGGAACTGGATGGTTCCTCCATCGACACGGAACGAACCGAAGTCCGACTGATCGTCGCCGTACAAGGAATTAACCGTACTTTTCGTAGAACCTGACTTGATTGGAAGCAATGTCCAACGCGGGATATGCCACAACACCAACGCAACCGGGGAAAATAGTAATAACACAATTGTTGCTAATCCGATCTTGTGGTAGAACGGGAAAACCAAAACGCTAAATGTTAAGATCCAGAAGGCGACTATTGTAATATAAAGTACTTGATGCCACAAAGAATCTTGCGTAGGGACGCAGTAACAATTACCGTCAAGTTCCTCTATTTCAAGCCCATTCGTAGGATTGTTCATTGTAAGACTACTGAGCTAGGTGACTCGAAATGTCAAGCGAATAGCACTAAGAGATTGGATGATCCTGGAATGCCACTGGTTTTGGTGGATGCTTCGCTACCACGCTTATAGTACGCAATCCGTAATTTCGTAACGGAAACTCCTTGGTAAATGCCGACCATTTCTTATTAATGGAGAAGATCATTCGGCCACTGTTCCAGAGCATCGCTAATCCTACAATGAGCAAAAGGAGGTGGTCTCCATTTCCTGGGTCCATGAACAAGAGTCCGATAGGGACAATAACTCCTGGTATCCAACCAAAATCATCGAACTTTGCTGCTCTGGTGAAGAATCCAGTGGGGCCGATAAGCGGGGGGCGAATCGACTCGGAAGGCTTCAATTCATTCGGCGCCGTATCGCCAAGGGAGTTCAAGGGTTCCACCAGCCAAAGCGTAATTTCTTGGCGTGGTACGGCTCCATCACCCGGCAGCATAATGCGACTTGGCCCCTCTCCTGCTGCCTCGCAACACAGGTCGCACCAGGGAACCGAGAAATCGAACCTGCTCCCTAGAAATACAAGGTGCGTTCGTGTGCGAAATACGTCTCCAGCGTCGTCGTATTTTCCGATTCCCTCACTTTCAATCCTGCAATGTGTTGCACTGCTATAAACAACCGGGCCCCAGTAGCATAGAAAAGGCAAATTCACGGTAAAGGCAAAAAATACAAACAGCCCCAGTGCCCGGTGGCCGTTCAGAGCGCTCGCAACCAACAGCGCGCCCGCGATACAAATGCCGATCAATGTTCCGGGGACATCGCGTTTGGGATAGCTGCGGTAACGACAATACAGCATTCCCTGAAAATCTTCGACCGCAATCGTTTTGTTCAGTCCTCCATGCATGCGCTGTCACTTCACATGTTACAGCAGTTCCTTCGCAGATGCCTTCAAACCAATTCTAGCCGAACGAAAGCCACCTATCCCGCCTAAACGTCTGCCCAGAAATATTGCGGTTATTTGACCAAAAAGGAGTTGTGTCATTGCACGGCGAACAGGTAATGATGTATGAGTCTGTTTCCCGCGGCCGACCCGATTCCGTTGCCGGCGCCGGTATGGCTAATTAAACTACTAAGTCTTGTCACCCTAGGGTTGCACTTCTCCGCAGTCATGATGCTGGTGGGAAGTTTGGTCCTCGTCATCTATCTCAACGCCCGAGGTCGATCCGGAAAAAATCTGGATCAGGTCCATGCGTCTTACACGCTGGCCAAGCGGATGCCGGTCATCACGACCTTCGCAGTCAATCTGGGCGTTCCTCCCTTGCTCTTCGTACAGCTTCTCTATGGCCGACAAATTTACAGCAGCAGTGTGCTGATCGGAGTCTCTTGGCTTTCCGTGATCCTCTTGCTGATGCTGGCCTATTGGCTGATCTATCGCACGATCAACGCGATTGAGAAATCGAAGGCAGCTTGGCCCATCGCGCTATTCGCATTTTTGGTGGTCATCTCCATCGGGCACATCTACTCGATGAACATGACCCTGATGCTTAGACCCGAGGTCTGGAACGACATGTACTCCCGCAACCCGCAAGGACTGCAGGGTGTCACAGGCGATCCGACCATGATGCCCCGATGGCTTTTCGTAATGTTCGGCGGTCCACTCTTTGGTGGTCTCTGGGCAGCTCTGCTGAGCAACATGGTCTATCTTCCGGACGGAGTCCGAACGGCCATGCGCAAAGCAGGCGGAGTTTCGGCGATCATCGGTGCGGTTGGAATGCTGTTCTTCGGCTTCCAGTCGATTTCGTCGCAACCCGAGGCCGTCCGACAAGCGCTGTCCGGTTCTCCCGTTTACAACATCAGCATGCTGGCTTCGGCAGTAACCATCCTGCTGGCAGGCGTTCTGGGATTGGTCCAGTTCGCTAAGACCAACACCTTGTTCGGTACTTTGGGAGTGCTGGTTGCCTTTTTGGCAGCGACGACGGCAGGCATCGCACGCGATGGTATCCGTGACTTCACTCTCAAGCCCAAAGGATTTGATGTTTGGGATGCCCAGCCGTATCCTAACTGGAGCGTCTTGGCAGCATTTCTGCTCTTGTTCGTGATCATGTTGGGAGTCATTTTCTGGCTTCTTAACGGTGTTATGCGCAAGGCCACCCCACCCAAGGAGGAAATTGCACTGTGAGCGATCTCACCGCTGACCCCACCGAACCCCAAGTCGATGAGGAAATGTCTCGTCGTGGCTTCGTTCGCGTTGCTGTGACGGGCGTCACTTTGGCATATGTCGCGGCTATCGGCTATCCGATCTATCGCTACCTCAATTCGTCAGTCGAGAAATCGGCTGCGATGGCAGCGGTCAAGGATGTAACGCTGGATAAAGCCAACGACATTCCCAAGGGCACGGCTCTCATGTTCAAATTTGGTATTCGCCCAGCCATGCTGATTCACCACGAGGATGACAGCTGGGTTGCGTTGGATGCGGTCTGCACCCACATGGGATGCACTGTCAAATTCGATGCTGCCAAGGGCAATATTCACTGTGCGTGCCATGGAGGCACCTACGACGCCAAAACTGGCCAGAACATCGGCGGACCTCCGCCCAGGCCATTGACTGTGTACAAGGTCGCCGTAAATCCAACGTCGGTCACCGTTTCGAGGGTGTAATCGTATGAGCAAAGTTCAGGATTATCTCATTGAAAGGCTTGGCATCGCCGATACCATCGTTTATGCCAAGAAAAAGACCGTCCCGATCCACAAACAGTCGTTTTGGTACTACTGGGGCGGAATCTCGCTATTCTGTTTCATCGTTCAGGCCGTAACGGGCATCCTGTTGATGGTCTACTATCGACCAGGGCCCGAAGCGTATGAATCCGTTAGGCAGATCACCTTCGAAACTCAATTCGGATGGCTGATCCGGTCCGTGCACAACTGGAGCGCGACCATCTTCCTGGTCTCCGTCTTCATCCACATGTTCTCGGTCTTCTTTATGAAGGCCTATCGCAAACCGCGAGAGCTTGGATGGTGGAGCGGGATGCTGCTGCTTCTGCTCGGTCTTACTTTCGGTTTCAGCGGATATCTGCTGCCGATGGACGACCTGTCCTACTTCGCAACTAAGGTCGGTCTGGAAGTACCCAATACGATTCCGCTGATCGGACCGGCGATTGCCAACCTACTGCGCGGAGGATTGGAAGTCTCTGAATTCACAGTTCAGCGCTTCTTCGCACTCCACGCCGTCATCCTCCCAATCCTTTACCTGCCGCTTCTGGCGATCCACCTGTGGCTGATCCAGAAGCACGGAAACGCGTTGCCCCCAACAGAGGAAGCAAAGCCGGAATCCGAACGTCGCAACATGCCGTTCTTCCCCAACTTCTTGGCGAAGGACTTGGCTATGTGGCTGATCACCCTCAACGTGATCGCGGTAATGGCATCCTTGTTCCCCTGGAACCTAGGTCCACCAGCCGATACACTGGCACCTGCTCCGGAAGGAATCCACCCCGAGTGGTACTTCATGAGCCAGTTTGCCACGCTCAAATTGGTTGGACGGATTCTTCCCGGCATGTGGGGCGAAGCGTTCGGTATGACCTTGTTCACCCTTGGCTTGGTGCTGTGGTTCCTGATTCCAATCTTCGACAACGACAAAGCCAACGGTGTTCGAAGTCGACAGGTGACCTATTTCGGCATCTTCGTTGTGGCGGTGCTGATTCTCACCACCATCTGGGGATACATAGGACTGTAACGAGGAGAATGATATGAACTATCCAATGTGGGAAATTCCAGGGATCGGTGGCCCGTGGGTGATTGGCATCATGTCGATCTTCCACGTGCTCATCGCCTGGTTCGCGGTCGGAGGTGGTTTGTACCTTTGGGTCGCTGAAAAGAAAATCTACAAAGAGAACTTGGACGAATGGCTTCCGGTGCTTCAACAGCACTCCCGTTTCTTCCTGATTCTCACAAGCGTTTTCGGCGCAATTTCTGGCGTCGGCATCTGGTTTACCATTGGCTTGGTACAACCGGAAGGCACCTCGACGCTGATCCACGCGTTCGTCTTTGGTTGGGCGATCGAGTGGGTGTTCTTTGTCATCGAGTTGGCGGCAGCAGCCGTTTACTACTACACGTGGAATCGAATTCCTCGCGAGCTCCATGCCAAAGTGGGTGGCCTCTACGCCTTGTCTTCGTTCCTGACCTTGGTCATCATCAACGGCATTTTGGCGTTCATGTTGACCCCGGGCAGCACTTGGCTGAGCGTCGCGGGCACGGGTACCGAAGCGAGCGCCTTTTGGCCCGCATTCTTCAACCCGACTTACTTCCCTGGCTTGATCATGCGATTCCTAGCTTGCTTGTCGCTGGCTGGAATCTACGCGATCATCACCTACTCGATGGTCGACAAGCCAGAGTTGGAGAAAACTAAACGCTACATGGTGCAGTGGAGCGCCAAGTGGCTGATGCCGATGGTTCTGCTCATGCCGTTGGTCCTGTTGTGGCTCTTCTTTGCTATGGGTCAGAACAGCCGCGACATTCTCAACATCGGTTTTGCCACGATTGGTTCGGGCAACTTCTCGGTCGTCACGCGAATGGCCTTGCTGACCATTCTCACAACTGTGACCATCGCTGGTGTCGTGTATTTCTTCGCTTACAAGTATCCGAAGGATCTCACGACTGGGCATGCCATCGCACTGCTGGCTCTGGGCGCAGTTGCAACTGCATCCACGGAGTACGTCCGCGAAACCGTGCGCAAGCCATACGTTATCGTGAACCACATGTATTCGGATGGTGTGAGGGTTCGGGACGTCGAAAAGTTCAACCAGAACGGATTCTTGACGAGTTCGATCTGGGCACCTCAAACAGCTGATTCGATTGCGCGAGGCAAGGCCATGTTCCAAGGCCAGTGTATGGCGTGCCATACGACCAACGGCTATCGGAGCATGACCAAACTCATGCAGAAGCGAGATCTCAAGGCAATCAACCAGTTCTTGCAGATGCTGCATAAGCCGACGGCCGATTCGCCGTACCCGAAATACATGCCGCCTCTCGTCGGTTCCGAAGACGAGATTCGCGACCTTGCGATGTATCTGGAAACCGTCTCACTGGGCGACAAGGCGCAGGGGATGAAGGTCGTCAAGAACGACTAACCCGGAATCCAGACTCGTACACTCACAGGAGCTCCCCATAAACCGGGGGCTCCTTTTTTGTTTCAGTCTGAGCTAGGACGTCGCGAATCGCCGCCTTGGGGCGGGATGCTGGGCGACGCGCAGCGGCGGGGTCCCAGCATCGGGCGTGGCCTCGGGCCAAGGCGGCGCAAAAGCGCTACTCGGCAGAAAACGGCGCGGACTTCCCCATCCAGTCGATGTCGATTCCGTGCTCCATCAAGATCTCGGAAAGTTGTCCCACATGACCCTGAAGGTGACGCAAATTCATGATCTCCAGATCCAGTTTGTTCATCGTGGGCCGAAAATCACGTTCGCCATCGTACCAATGAAACCCGGTGCTTTCAGCCTCCCAGTCGAGGGCGTCCAGGGTTGGCTCCACCATCCGATCGATCTCATCCAGGTACGAGAGCATCTCCTCCCGAGTGTATGGGGAAACCACCGGTGGGTTTGCATCTTCCCAAAGGTCAGTCACCTGGTCTCGATGCTTTTCCCACGGCACATAATCCGCTTCCGCCTGGAGCATGTAGAGATGGGTGTAGAAAAGTGCATGATAGGCGATCCTCCACGGATTTCGAGGATGCTTGCCTCCTATCCACACGGATTCAGGACAAACCTCTACACATTGCCGAAGCATCTTGAGCCCAGCGTGATATTGACCTTTGATTGACCCGACAACATCCATACTCTTTGTCTTCCTGCGAGCATCTTACTCCGCCCGACCCTCGATCTCTCGTGATGTACACTGAACTCGGAATGATCGGGCTTGTTCTATCCGTGTATCTGGGCCTCATCAGTCCGAATCCGATCGTTCTTCAGGATCGACTGGCTCGATCCGAGGGGATTGCCGTAACCGTCGAGGAATTCACTCGGCGTCTTCCAAAAGTCAAGGCGACCAAAAACGGGTTTTCCTTCCTTCGCCAACTTCCGATCGTCCGTGTTCCCACGAACTCACAATTTGGGCGGCTGGCCCCTTCGAGTGCCGAAATCGAATCGAAGCTCGCCGCGTTCTCTTCCGTAATAGCCCTCCTGGACAAGGCCTCTGAACTCCACAAGGCACGATGGTCAACAGACTGGAAGCGGCCAACTGAGCTTTATGCGGGTCTCCCGACGATCAAGGGCGGCTCAACGCTGCTTCTCCTTCGGGGCACCCTTCAAGCAAGAAGGGGCAACGTCGTCTCAGCTGTGAAAGACGCTAGACGGGTGGTTCACCTTGCAAACCAGTTGATGGACCAACCACTTGAGGAACCTCCCCGGGTTGGCCAGGAAATCCTGGACCTTGCGATTCGAGCAGTGGCGAGTTGGGCTGTTCTCTATCCTTCGCAACCTGCATTCACTAACCAACTGATCAGCATGGTCGACTCTTATCGTCCGGTCGATCCGCGGCTTTCGAGCGAGTACGACTACTTGGCCCTTACCTTATCCGCCTCCAGACTCGGGGCGCACACCAATGCGTCTGCTGGTGCCTTGGTCCGAGAAGGTGCTCGAATGCGTTGGAAAGCGCTAGCGATCTCCGGTGAGGACCAGCGCACGCTCTGGGAGGAAGCGAACGAGAAAATCCAATTGGGATTCACTCAAATGGGGCTGACCACCTTTCACCCGCGAGATCTCGTCCGCTACGACCCTCCCACCGACGAGTCGGTTCAATTCGCGGCCAGAATGGCTGTCTATGAATGTGCTCAGGATGCGCTGATTCAATCGCCGAGACCAGAGACGTTCGATACGAGCAGTTACGAGGTGCCGGAAGGATGGACTCCTCTGCAATACACCTTTAGCGGCCGCACAATGGAAATTTCCACAGCGTCAGGGCAAGGCCAGAAAGTGCTCTTCGTTATCCCATAAAGCAAAAAAGTGGCTTGGCGAAAGCCAAGCCACTCCTCCCTCCAAGGCGATTTAAGCCTTTTTGCGTCGTCGAACCAATCCGGCCACACCAGCGGCGAGTACTGCCATCGTCGCTGGCTCTGGAACCACGGATCGAATGGGAATGGAGAAGTACTGCTCACCGGCAGTCTGGTTAGACCAAATGTGCCGAGCATCCGAAGAGATGCCGGAGAACGATCCCCAAACCATCGTGCCGTGCTTGCCGAGGTCCACCACGGGCTGGTAGTTGGATCCGAAGCCGGTAAGGCTCACCTTCCAGTCTGCGCCGTTCGTGAGCAGCGTATCCGTACCATTGCCGAACAAGAATCCGCCGTCGCTTAAGGTCGCCTGACCCAAGATCATCGAGGGTGCGCCAAAAACGTCCCGCGCTTGGATATGAAGGTAATTGGTCACTCCGGGGGTCAGCGTGATGCTGCCGGTTTGCGCGCCAGCTTGCCAGGTTCCAGTCTGCTTGTTGAACAGTGTGCCCTGCACGCTGTCGTCGGTCGAAACATATGCTTCGAAAAAGTCATCCGCCACCATTGTCAAGGTGAGCTGGGTTGCGAACGCTCCAGATGCCAAAGCAGCAAATACGAAAAGTCCTACTCCTCTCATAACTTGGAAATTGTACACGCTCTTAGCAACGCGAACAAGGCATTTTTCATGGTTTGGCGAGATAATCCCACTCAAAATGTCACATTTCGCAAATTTGCCGGGATGCTTTTCATGCGGTTGGAGGGCTCTGGTAAGGTTACGGTGTGATTACACTTCTCGCTGCAAGCCTGCTCTTGGGATTCGCCGATGGCCCGATCGAACCATTGCGCATGCGCGCAACAGAGGCCACAAAATTGACGGATTCCCGAGCTCAATACGCGGAGTTCGAGTCAATCCAAATTGATGTCCTTAAGCTAATCAGCGAGGATGCTCTGAAGTCGGGTGCCGAACTCCGCAAAGCCGCCGAGTGTCTGGACTACAGCGCGCAGCGATATCCGCACATGCAAGTGCAATACGAGTTACTGCTTTCTGCAGCCTCTTTGGAGGACGCCCAAGCCCAAACAGAATTGGGCAAGATCTGGGACAAGCTCCTAGTGACCATGGGTCGATACAGGCGGCTCGGAGTCGAAAAGATGGACCTTCCGTTTGGTGGAGAAAGATATCGTGTCGTCGCCACGTCCAAAGCGATCCGTGGTGTTTACGGTAACCCGGTTGAGGCTCAGAAAATTGCGGAGAAGTCGAAGGACAACCCTGAGATCAAGAAGATCGTCGACGCAGACCAGGCTGCAAGGCAAGGCGATTGGAGCAAGATGAAGGCTGCGGACTTTGAGCGAATCGCCAAGGACGATGCCGCACGACTTAGGAGGATCCTTGCGATAATCCGTGACGGTCAGCTTCTGACAGCGAATGATTTTGCCCGTGCCGGGCTGGTCTGTCAACACGGCGAGCTTTTCGAACACTACGCGCTTGCCCACGAGCTCAGCGTGTGCGCTATGCTCCTCGGGGACAAATCAGCCTCTTGGCTGGCGGGAGCTTCTTACGACCGCATGCTCGACCACTCGGGCCATCCCCAGCGGTTTGCCACCCAGTATTGGATCGCCAACAACAAATACACCCTCAGCACGTACGATCCAAAGTGGATCAACGACACGGAGCGAAAAGCTGTAGTCCATGTCACCCTCGATGAAGCGATCAACCGCAAGTGGGACTAACTTCCATTTTCAAAATGCTCCAACGTTATTAGCTCCTGGGGCGAAGCTCCTATCAGAAATTCCCATTCCAGGAAGCCCTCATCTTTCTGGCGGACGCTCTACCTTGTTGCATCCATTCTCCCCAATTGCCGGGCTTGGCCCAACCACTGGTTCCGCAGGGAATCCGACGACTTGCGAACTTCGCAAAACTGAACAGGCTTTCTAACTTTGAATCCGCAGAACCAAAGTGTTGCCCATTGGAGCCACGTAGTGCTCGACCGTCGATACACCCACCGATGCCACCACGCTGGAGAATCCATCGTCACCATAATCCGCGCAGACCTTCCTTTCAGCAGCCCCTCCGGGAACCCGTTCGACTTGTACCGATAGGCATATCCGGTCAACAGCACTCGATCACAGAAAGCTTTGAGGATCGCCGGAGAGGATCCCCACCACACCGGGTAGGCAATGACGAGCGTATCGGCGTTCTTGATGGATGCTTGGATTTCGGTGATTGCAGGCTCGACCTCAGAAACGGTTCTGGGATCTTCTAACCACGCTGCGTCAAGCTCGGATAGACGAACAAATTCAACTTGGGCTCCAGCCGAACGTGCACCCTCGGCGTATTCGGTTGCCAATGCATCGCACAAGGATCCAGTTGTTGGATGTCCCATAATGACGAGAATCTTGCTACTCTTAACTTCACTTGATGGCATAATGTAAGCATAGCATACATTTCCTTCAATAAGTATGCGGTGATTACATATATGCGCAAAGACCCAGAAAAATACCGGCACGGTGATCTCGCCAACGCATTGGTTTTGGATGCGCTGGAGCTGATCAAGGAGCGACCTGCAGAAGAGCTGAGTCTCCGGGAGTTAGCTGAAAGAGCAGGCGTAAGTCCCCGTGCGCCCTATGTGCACTTCCCCTCTAAGGCGGACTTGCTTCGGGCCGTAACGCGCAGGGGATTCGAAATTCTGGCAGAGGAATCGAAAGCGGCCGGATTCGATCTTGTTCGGCTGGGGGAAGTCTATGTGGAATTCGCGTCCAAAAACCCCCATCTTTATCGCCTGATGTTTGCAGGCAACCACTTCGATCCGCTGGCTGAGCGAGTGCCGGACGACTCGTATTCTCACCTTATTGCCGCAATCAGGCACAATTCGACTGGAATCAGCGAAGAGGAGTGCGCCGTCGCAGGATTGGCGCTCTGGTCTTTGGTCCATGGATTTGCCGATTTGCAACTGGAAGGGTTGGTGACCGATACCCATGGCCCGGCGCCAAAGATCAAAGAGATGGTGATGGGAATCGCAAAAATTGCCTCAGCGCTAGATCAATAGAGAGTGAGATAGAGTCATGAAGGCACTCAAATCTGTAATTCGAAAATTGGTGCCTTTTGGTGTGAGAGTCGCCTGGGTAAGGCGTCGGGAATCGCGCGCGTACGAGGTTGAACATTCTGGATTTGTGCTACCCAGGGCTGGCGCTTCGGACTTCCCTATTGTCATCGCCGAGCACCGGTCTCCCCTGAGACGTCCTGGAACCACTTACGACGAAACGCTGCAAGTCGGTAAGGAAACCAACGTTGCGCGTGCCGCTAAGGCGATCGATGGAACTGTGATCGAACCTAGACAAGTCTTTTCCTACCACCACACGGTAGGTGCACCAACCCAAGAACGAGGGTTTGTGCATGGCGCGGAATTGCACGATGGCGATCTCAAGCCCGGAATCGGCGGCGGATGCTGTCAGGTTTCGAACCTGCTCTACGTCCTTTCGCTTTTGGCGGGCGGAGAGATCGTGGAGCGACACCGGCACGGATTCGATCTGTTCCCAGACTCGGAGCGCACCGTTCCTTTTGGCTGCGGAGCGACGATCTTCTTTCCACATCGCGACTTGAGATTCCGTAACCTACTGGACCAGAAGCTCATGATCTCACTGGCCATCGAGGATGGTTTTCTGGTGGGCCGAATGCGTAGCGACAAGCCGTGCCACGCTCGATATGAGCTATTCGAGATGGAAGGAACCATCCGCGAATGCAACGGAAGGTGGGTTCGCGAAAATCGGGTGGGAAGGCGAACCATACAGCCTGGCACTGAACCCGCTGTTGAGGAAGTCGCCCACAATATTGCAACATGCCTGTACGATCCAAGGAGTTAGTGAGCTGTGAGCAATGCCCAAACCTGAATCTGTTGATGCATATTTTGATTCGATCCAGTGGACCGAGGGCAAAGAAGCTCTTACGATCCTTCGTCAGCAGATCAAACTACTGGCACCCGATGCAATTGAGGTGATCAGCTACAGCATGCCTGCGTTCAAACTTGGTAAGAACATCCTCTACTACGCCGCCTTCAAAAATCATCTATCGCTCTTTCCTGCGATGGATTTTGACTATCTATTACCGAAGCTTGAAGGTTACAAAATCAGCAAAGGAACAATCCAGTTCTCTCCCTCGAAACCAATTCCAGGCGACGTTTTAAAGGAAATAGTCTTGGCAAAATTTGCAAGGCATTAAGAAATGACTGGGGACCGCATCATCGCCGCTCCTGCTAGGCTCAGCATCAGCACGAGATAAACCAGAAGAAGTGCGCCTCGAGAAATGACGTTTTCGAAGCCCGGCGTCAATCGCTTTGGCACCACGTGAAAATCAACTATAAAAGCAACAACAGTCACGACCAAGGCGACGATCGAGTTTCCCATTAGGTCGCTCGTACTCACCTTTGTGGTCGCCAGAATAATTTCCATCAAAATCGCCCAGCCAAACAAAGCCGCGAAGTTTAGGATCAACCCTATGCCTGTGTGCTTGAAGCTGAGATTCTTCAATCCCAAGACACTCTCTCCAAACACGATATGGCTGATAGCGTTGATGGGCTGAGGTGCGGCTTTCCGCTCAAAAGTGGCGAAAAGTATGAGCGCGACGGTCGTCGCCAAAAACGCCGAAAGGCTCATCCAAAGGACATTGGAAAATGCTGTTGCCC
The DNA here is from genome assembly GCA_018268255.1 of Armatimonadota bacterium. Lineage (GTDB taxonomy): Bacteria > Armatimonadota > Fimbriimonadia > Fimbriimonadales > Fimbriimonadaceae > UBA2391. The sequence continues at coordinate 370,128 of JAFDWX010000004.1, forward strand.
ACAAGAACATATGATGTACAACGACTAATCTGGAGGAACATCAGCCTTGGCATTCAGATAAAGGTCGCCGCAATCTGGAGGAAGAATCCGAGGGTGAAGAACCCGGCTCCCACCATTCCCAAGGTTCGCCGGAGTAGTTCGTCGGTGGAAACATGTTGAATGAACTTGGGAACCCAAACCCGGTGAATTCGGCGAGCAAGAAAATACAGAGGAATCAGGAGAATCACGCTCTCGACTACGGCCCAGCTCAGCCGGTGCAACCAATGGAGGCTCTCTCTGAGGAATAAGGACCACACGACCGAAAACACTCCAAGGCTGAGCACCAGAAAGATCGACGAACCTAGAAAGGTTGCCATCCCTTTCCCAAGCCGACGTAAGTTGTGTTCTCCAAGGATCTCAGGTGCCACTAGCCAAAAGGCAAGATACTGGAGTATCAACCCAAGTCGGTCCATCCATAGGTGAAGCGTGGAGAGCGGCATTTCACCATGTTTCAACCGCTCCTTTTCGCGTTAAGTTGCCGTTACGGAGCGCTGGTCCTGGGCAGCGGACAGGCACCTTCCTCGCCGAAAAGCCTGCTCCGGGTCAAAAAGCGCTTTCCTTCTGGCGCGTCGAGCGAGAACCCGGACCCTCTGCCATCCACCACGTCGATGATCAGTTGGGTGTGTTGCCAATGCTCGAACTGCGCCGCGCCAATGTAGAACGGTTGCTCCCCAATTTCGCCGAGAAGGACATCACTGCCTCCAGTTTTGAATTCGTCTCGGGGGTAGCACATGGGCGCGCTGCCGTCGCAGCATCCCCCGGATTGGTGGAACATAACGGGGCCGTGCTTCGCGACGAGCAACTGAATCAGCTCCAGGGCCGACTCAGTTGCTACAACGCGAGGCTCACCGCCTTGCTCAGAAGAATCCGAGTTTGTTCTCATCGTAACTGACGAGCAGGTTCTTGGTCTGCTGATAGTGATTCAGCATCATCTTGTGGGTCTCTCGCCCGATGCCCGATTGCTTGTAACCACCAAAAGCCGCGTGGGCGGGATACAGGTGATAGCAGTTGGTCCAGACACGGCCTGCCTGGATTCCACGGCCGAAACGGAACGCCCGGTTCATATCCCGCGTCCATACTCCCGCTCCCAATCCGTACAAAGTGTCGTTGGCAATCGCCATGGCATCTTCTTCGTTTCCAAAGCTCGTTACGGAAACGACCGGACCAAAGATCTCCTCTTGGAAGATCCGCATTTTGTTTTGGCCCTCAAAAATGGTCGGTTTGACGTAGTAGCCCTCGGCCAAGTCTCCGCCCAAGCGATTGCGCTCTCCACCAAGCAGCACCTTAGCTCCTTCTTGCTTGCCGATATCCATGTAGGAGAGGATCTTCTCGAGTTGATCATTGGAAGCCTGTGCGCCCACCATCGTATCCGTATCGAGCGGGTTCCCTTGTGTGTAGCTCCCGACCCGTGCGATTGCCTTCGCCATAAAGTCATCGTAAAACGACTTCTGCACAAGTGCGCGTGAAGGGCAGGTACAGACTTCGCCTTGGTTCAACGCGAACAGACCGAAGCCTTCGAGAGACTTGTCGGCAAAGGCATCATCTTTGGCGAAGCAGTCATCAAAAAAGATGTTGGGTGATTTGCCGCCCAGTTCAAGCGTGACCGGGATGATGTTCTCGGACGCGTACTGCATGATCAATCGCCCGGTGGTGGTTTCTCCTGTAAAGGCAATTTTGGCGATTCGCTTATTGCTGGCCAGAGGCTTGCCTGCTTCCAACCCGAAGCCATTGACGATATTGAGAACCCCGGCCGGAAGAAGATCGGCAACAAGTTCCATCACCTTGAGAATGCTCCAGGGCGTTTGTTCGGCGGGTTTCAGCACGACGCAGTTCCCGGCAGCAAGCGCGGGTGCCAGCTTCCATGCCGCCATCAGAATTGGGAAATTCCAAGGAATGATCTGCCCGACGACGCCCAAAGGCTCGTGGAAATGATAGGCGACCGTGTTTTGGTCAAGCTCGCCGAGTGTTCCCTCTTGCGCGCGGATACAGCTCGCGAAGTACCTGAAGTGATCAATGGCCAAAGGTAGGTCCGCGACCAACGTCTCGCGGACAGCTTTGCCGTTATCCCACGTCTCGACGACCGCCAGCATCTCGAGGTTTGCCTCCATGCGGTCGGCGATTTTGTTGAGAATGGCCGCGCGAGCAGCGACCGACGTATTTCCCCAACCCGCCTTGGCTTTGTGGGCGGCGTCGAGGGCGAGTTCGATGTCCTCGCTTGTGGATCTCGGAATTTCGCAGAATTCCTTGCCCGTTACAGGGGTGATATTGGCGAAGTACTGACCTTTGACCGGGGCAACCCATTCACCACCGATGAAGTTGGCATAGCGGGATTCGCACTTGACGAGAGAACCGTTCTGGTTAGGCTGAGCATAGACCATGTTTCTGAACTCCATTGTTCGGGGCATTGGACCCCAAGGATAAATGCCACCCTACCCCAAAAGGTAGTTTTTGTCACTCCGGAGCCCATAAACTACGATCTCGTCATCTTCCGCCACTAATAACAACTTGAGTTTGGAAGCGCACAACAAGACCCCACGCATACTTGCGCTGATTTTCACAATTCTTAGACTATCATTTTGCAGTTGCCATCTTGGTAGAATTCATCGATCATGAGGGCACACACCACATACTTCGCACTGCTGCTGTCTTCTACCGCACTAATTGGTCTTGGTGGCTGCGGAGGAGGAGGCAAGAAGGAAACCGTAGACCAACAGCAGACAAATTATGCCTACGGGCTTGAACCTACGGACGCGGCAACTCTAGCCTAGGCTCCTGAAGGATTGTTGTTGGGAAATGCGTCGAGTGGGCAGCAAGACCTTAGTAACGAGAAATTCCTTCCGCCGATTGGTAATCAGGAGTCCATTGGTAGTTGCGTTGCTTGGGCTACGGGCTATGGCTTAACAACATACGAAGCTGCGCGAGCTCTTAACACAACACCCGCGCAGCCCAACCAATATGCGAGTCCGCTCGACACTTACCTTAAGACAATTGAGGAACACCGCAGAAATGGCCAAATTGTCCAGTGCGGGCCAAATGGTGGCACTCGGCTAGATTTTGCCATGAATGTTCTTACAAAAAACGGCGTCGGCAGTGAGTCAGAGTTTCCCTACGGTCCTGGTTGCTATGCAACTGGAGTCTCGGCAAAGAGAACATTCGTCCTCAACAGCTCCCGATTTATAAAGCCATCTGAGGTAGACAAGATAAAGAATTCTATCGATAATCATCACCCAGTGGCCTTCGGCATTTCGCTTACACATGATTTTCAGAATTACCAGCGTGGACAAATCTATTCGAATCCTTCAAGTGACTTCGAAGGTGGCCATGCGATGTTAATAGTTGGGTACGATGACTCTAAACAAGCCTATAAGGTACAAAATAGTTGGGGCGCAAATTGGGGAGATTCAGGCTATTGTTGGATTAAGTACTCGGCGGTTGCCAGAGACGGTAACGGCTGCGTTACCGCGGAAACTGGAGCCACTCCTAATCCACCAGAAGTTACTGGTAATGTTTCCTTTAGTTCAGTTCAAGCTTTACAGTATTACAGCATATCCGGTCAGGCATATTTGCTTGTGATGCCTTTTGAACTTTCAGAGCCAATGTACGTAACTTCAGCGAGGCTATTGTACATAGATGGTAATCTTTCCACGCCGTGGCAGCCAATATACCAATGGGTACGGTCAACTTACTTCTGGCTCGGCAGTTACTACAATTATCTACCAGGAACCTATGCAGTCGAGTTAGCTGGCAATTCCTCCACCGGGAATCAGATAGACATCTCTGCTAGTGCTACTCTGACTCAAGGTGGCTACATTCGCTCTGGAAACCAGCATTTTTCCTCTGCTGAGATGACCGACTCGCAACGTGTCGCATTCAGCAAACTCTATGGTAATCGAAAACGTAACGAGAAAGACCATATTGATTTGGGTGAACCAGTAATAATCAATGGACATCCTTCAAAGTGGCAACGGACAACCCAATAGACATTCTGCGTCGAGGATCTCTACCCGTATTATGTGCAAGCAAGTTATGTCTCAATTCTCCCCAAAGTCTGCGAATTGGCGCAAACGTACTTGGGGAGTAATAATCCGCTATTCTTGAGCTCAGTTATCCGTTGGAGTGTGGCCAAACAGGTGCCGGACTGAGTAGGCCTGACCAGTGTGGTAAGCCACATGGAACACCATGTACCGAAGATTTGATCCCCAGGTCCACTGGGGATCCTTTGGCCACGGATCCTCAAGTGACTTCACATCTCTTTGCAGTGCCTCTTTGGCTGCCTCGTGAATCTCGGCAACCTTCTTCAAGACCTCCTCGACGGTAGGTCGAGCTAGAGTTGGAGATTTGAGCTGGTAGGGGTAGTAATAGGCTGAATGGTAAAGAAATGAGTTCGGATCCTCATCCTCAGCGTCAATTACCAGCGTACGTCGCCCCTCCCCGAATGCCACATGGGCTGCGAGTTCGCCAATACTCAGAAGATTCTCATGCGGACGTCTCCACAGATCGTCATCCGAAAGCCCCTCAAAAGCAAGCGTAAATTCCCAATGAGCCTCGTCGAGGGCTTTGAGCAGTTCAGCCAATCCATTCATGACCGGATAATATCCAATCCAGGAGAGAAAATACTAGACGGGCATCTACTCCTTAACACTCAACCGCACTTGATCTCTCGAAACCGTTCTTTTTTCCGCCATCGCCTTGATCAAGTCACCCTCGCTCCTGTCGTTCCAGTCTCTTTTCGCCCACGTCACCCAGTAAGCCCAAGGGGTTTCGGCCAGAACCTTGGAAGGATCTGGCGCGTTCATGGTTTCGGCCAGGGCAACCAGCTTCTTACCATTTGTAAGTTCGACGAGGTCCAGGTAGTCCTGCTTCTTCTCGCAGTAGTCGCTCACCACAAAGTCCACGAACTGATCACCCGGATACCAGGCTGCCGGATCGCCCTTCTGCTGCGACGCAGGGTACGCCGTCCATGCCCAAAGGATGTTGTGCAACTTGTGATGCTCGGTTAAGCGCTCAAATACAAGGCGATACAGCTTCTTGCAGTTTTCGGGCCCTTTGGTTCCCCACCAAAACCAGGCACCCTGAGCCTCGTGCAGCGGGCGGAAAATGATGGGCACATTGGACTTCGCCATCACGCCGATTTGCTCGGCAACGTCGTCGATATCCTCCAACAGAGCCGCGTACTCATCGGACTTGGTGTTTGCTAAGGCCACCGAGAAATCGTAAGGGTTGTCCTTAGAATAGAATCCCTTCCCTCGATCGGGAGCACCCGTTGGAGAGACCCAATGCCACTGGAACGTGACAATGCCTCCAGCCTTCGTCCACTCGATAGCTACCTTCGTGTTTTCGGTTTCTCCACCGTCTCTCCGGGTGGCCCGCATAAAATCCAGCCCCAAAATGGCTGGAAGCCTCCCGGTTTTCTCCTTCACCCAAAGCGCGTCGGGATGGTCGGTTTGTCCGCTGACAAATGCCTTCCCTTGCTGGTTTTGCAGGTAACTCAGGAGCGCTTTTGCCTCTGGTGTGGCTTTGGCATCGCACGGCTTCTGGTCTTCCTTAGACTGGGCCGCGCCCAAGATTCCGAATGTTAGACCGAGAACCAACAAAGAATGAAACCACATCGAGGTAACCATCTCTAACTCATCTTATCCAGTCTTTCACTGAGCTGATTTGACTGCCAGCCACGCTCGGATCTGGGATCCTTCGGCGATGCCTTCAGCCTTCCGAACTTTGTCCTTGAGCGGCATCACGTACAGCCCATCTTTGTGGAAGAGCGCAGTAGTGAATTCAGTCGAGCCGATTCTGGCTGCGACCGGAATCATCCCCCAGCCGTACGTGACACGCTTCATGATCTGCTTGAGATCGTTCGACTCTTTCGCCGGGATGGACACGAAGTAAAACGGTGCTGGACCACGCCAATACCAAACCTCCCCTTCGAAATCGAACTCCATGGCGGCCATTCTATCGCACCGGTTCAGATTTCCTCAACTGCGAATTCGGGAGGAATGTAGGTCGCAGCGTGAATCTCGTCTGGGAATTCTGCCTCGAACCGAATCGGCAGCGAGCTGGGTTCCAGAGGGACATCGAGAGCTCCACCTTCAAGCCGATAGCGTCGCTTTCGGATAATTTCCGCAGGAAGGCTGGCGAAAAGCAGATATTCGACTTCATCCAAATAGAGGTTCGTCAGAGATCGCGTTTCGCGATACTTCTTGCCGAGCTTGTAGCGAACTTCCCCACTGGCGGCAACCACCTTCCGCAATCTTAATCCGGTGTTGTGGATATAGCGGTCCGTAATTTCGTCGAACGGGAGGTCGGCCAACTCTGGCAACAGACAAAAATCAACCGACCATCTCCGCTCTATTTCCGGTAGCGAGTATTTCGGACGCATGCCTTACGCTACCGCGAAGTCTCACATGGGTTCTTCTTCGAGGTCGGGCCAGGCATCTCTCAGAATCACGCGAACCTCCTCACTTCCAAATGTCCGATTCGGTGGAGGTGAACCGGCTTCCACCAACAGCTTCACCGTCTCGGGCCACTTGGCGTCTGGGAAATAGGCTGCCGAGTTCTGGGACGCGTAGATCGCCCATTGCATTGGAATCGCCTGGTAGTTATCCGTTTCGTCGTCCAAGGGTGGATTGTGCTGAAGAATTTCTCGGGCTGCTTCTGGATTGCCAGTAAAGCAAGCAATGTGCAAGGGTGTTCCTCGGTTCGCGTCGCGATCCTCGTGGGTGAATCCCCCAGCAAAAAAGGCTGCGATGAGTTCCGTCCGGTAAGACCAGAGAGCATCGGATAATCCACGTCGCTGGATCGTGGTCAGGTTGCGGTGGTGGTCTTTGAGCCTCGCTGCGCTCTGTACGTCTCCCTGCCAACATGCCCGCACGAGTTCCTGCTCGGGGGTAGGCGAGAGGTCACGGCTTCCGATATTCAACCCTCGCTCGAATGCTAGCTGTTCACCGGTGTAGCCCAAATGGCTTGGTTTTTTCGGGTCCGCACCTGCCTCTAGCAACATGTCGATAATCTCTTGGCTTCGGCCACGGCGAATCGCTTGGACCAAAGCTTCGGAATCAACTGGCCGATCGCAGGCACTCAGCATGATCTCGAGCCCCTCCGGATTTTCGAAGTCGAGAACCCTTCGAAGCTCGTTGATGTGCATGACCCTGCCACCGGCGTTCACCAGTAATTGAAGACACCGGGTATCCAGCGATTCCGCGGCATGGTACATCGATTCCCCATCGTTCGGCTTGGCGCCCGCGTCAAGGAGCAGTTTCGTCGCTTCTGGTGACCTGATGAATCCTGCAGCTCCGTAAAGCACCGGCAACGGATTCTCCGTCCAGTCGGGGCTGTGAAACGCGGAGTTTGGGTCGGCGCCGATCTCCAAGAGATATTTCAAAGCCTCGGCATAGCTTTCTGGCCTTGCTTTAGCCCAGCACGAAAACGCCGCGTAGGCGGTTGGCACCGCGTTCAGGCTCCCCGTGGCGTCACAGACGTTCTCTGCAGAAATGAGTTCACGGATTGCGGTGATATCCAAGGACACGGCCGCGCACGCTGGTGACGCGAACGCCATTCTCGGATGAAGCTCAAGAATTCGACGAGCCCGTGCCGCATGGACCCCGTCGCGACAGCCCTGCTCGACCATTAGAAGCACTTGTTGGTAGTCGGCTCTGGCTAGCTGGAGCTCCTCGATCTGGGCCACGAGCTTGGGCCAACTCGCAAAGCCGTAGTCCTGGGCCAGAGCAAGCTGAGCGTGGTGAAGGCGCGCCTTGGGATCCGAGGCGCGGAGAGTTTTGAGCAGATCTTTGGCTTGAGCCTTCAGATGCTCGATATTGGGATTTTCTGGAAGCTGTTTCACTATAACCTCACTTGTGGTGTTTGTCCGCGGCCTACTCTCCGGACACAAGTTTGGCGTTTGTGAATGGTTCTAATTGTCAGGTGGGTTCAACCCTTCCCGTAGGCCAGGATGCGCCCCGAAGCGCATGGGAATTGTAACCCAATCTCGGCCCAGGTCCAAAACAAACTCCGATAATTTGAGGCAGAATTCGCAACCTTGTGGATCTTCTCGCTGCAGCGTTTAGTAAGTAGACTTCCAGGGCAAGCCAGCATGCCTACCGACCTTTACAATCCACAATCGGTCAAAGTCCTTCAGAAGGAATCCGATGCATTTATCGCTCAGTATCTGAGAAAGCCCGCAGATCCACCGACAGAGGCCGAGGTCGATTTTGCGCGTACGACGGGCACTTGGCGTGAAGACGAGACGATCGCTCACGATGAGATCATTGATCGGATTCTCCAAGCCCGCAAGACCGTTCGCCAAGAAGAGGTTGCAGATTTGTTTGTCCTGGGGTTGGCCCGAAAAAGCCCGCTTCATCGAAGCCCAATTGCCAGCTACGCGATTTCGATGCACCTTAAGCCACACGAGCCGGAATACCCCCACCCGAATTTTCCTTGCGCTGTTTGCGGTTTGGATCGAGGAATCGACGGGCAACCCGCGTCGCACGTGTTTTGGCGCAACAATCTGTTATGCCGGGTCAACTACGGTGGAGCGGCCAGTCTCCAATTTGTTCTTTCCGACCTGGAGGATCTGCCCCACCTTCCATCGCTGGGCAGTCCGACTGGGCACGACATCGATGCGCTCCGGGCTTTGCTCGATTTGCTGCGAGAACAGCCGAGTACTTCAACACCCGGGAAGTTGGCAAAAGCAATCGGAGCCCAAGGCGGCAAGAACGACCTTCAGCGAACGGCATTGATCGAAACCTTGGGTTATATGGGTGTCCTGGAGCCTGAGTCGAACCCAAGCTATCGAACCGCCTTCGTTCGGTTTATTGATCGGCCGGGTCCTGATGGACGGAACGACTGGGAATATCCTGTGATGTGGTGGCGCGGATCGGACGGAGTCAACGAGAACGCCGTTCAGCATTGGTTTGGGCACCTACTTTAGTGTTGTGGATCACCCGAAATTCACCACTACGTCTTCCGCGGGCACTCAGTAGACTGACTCCCAATGGACGCCAGAGATGTGCCCGAGACAATTGAGAATGTGTATGGATCCCGTTCCTATGCCACGGAATACTCAAAACTGGATTGGGGCGGCACATACCACCTTATTGCTCGGGATTTGCCCACCATCCTTAGGGAAAACGTGCCGCCTGGGCACGCGCTAGATTTTGGATGCGGGACTGGCCGGTCCACACGGTTGCTAAAGGATCTGGGATACCACGCGGTTGGAATGGACATCTCCGAGGCTATGGTTACCATTGCCAGAGACTTAGATCCGCAGGGCGAGTATGTTGTGGTAGAGAACGGCAATTACAGCACTCTGCCCGTCGATAAATTCGACCTAATCCTAAGCTGTTTCCCGTTTGACAATATCCCAACCGCTGAGATCAAACTCGCCATCCTGCAGGATCTTAGGAAGCTGCTTTTGCCCGCAGGGGTCTTCGTGAACGTCGTATCATCGCCCGAAATTTATCGGCACGAATGGGCTACGTTTACCACAGCGCCGTTTCCTGAAAACCGCCTGGCCCAGTCGGGCGACGTGGTAAGGATCATCACCACGACTTTCGCTGATAGCCCAGTTTGCGAGGACATCCTCTTCGATGAGGCATCGTACCGACACCTCTACAACCAATCTGGATTCCGAGTGGTCGCAAAACACGAGCCCCTTGGCCACAATGATGATGGCGTGGAGTGGAGGACCGAAACGACCATTGCTCCATGGGTCATTTGGGTTCTCAGCGGAAACTCGTAGCAAACATGTCGCCGGATCTCATTGGGGAAACTGGCAACGCTCAACCACCGACAGGTCGATTTTTGCGCTTGCGAAGTCTTGGGCAATAATTGGGTAGATGAATTCTTCTCTGCTTAACGAATTGGTTGGAGAGTGGCGGATTTTTCGCCAGTTTCCAAATCGAACTGCAGAAAACACCGCCACGATTGACTGGGTCCTCGATCACCACTGGCTGAGGATCGCCATGAAGGACGTTGCTGTGCCCAGCAGATACGAGGCCCACGTCTACATCACACGCATGGTTTCGGATGGAACTTACTCTATCCACTGGCTTGATACTTTCGGGGGCACCCTTCCGGAAAGCCTCGGGACCGGGATTGAGGCAGATGATTCGATCGTTTTTTCATGGAGAGACGAGGATGGTGAGCTTCGGAACACCTTCGCATTCGATCGGAATTCCGGAACGTGGACAAGCACCATCGAGCAGACTGGTCCGGACGGCAGTTGGAGCCTGTTCTGTACGGACACCTACCATAGAGTTCCGTAGAATCATCCAGAAAGGAGGGCCAGGGCGATGCGGCACTGTTTTGCACCGAATCGCCCGTCCATTTCGCTACTTTTGGAAACCGTCCGGCAAAGATTCCCAAAGCGGTTTTCCCACGTTGCCGCTGGGATACTCGATCCCCAGCAAAGTGGAGAGAGTGCTTGCAATATCGTAGGTGTACACCCGTCGCGCAACCTTTCGCGGAGTCTGGCCACCCCACCGAGTAAGAATGGGTACATGCGTATCGTAAGCCCATGTCGATCCGTGGGTGGTTCCGGTAGCACCAGTCTCGATCTGGTTTGGCCCGTCCACAATAACGATGTCTCCGCCCAGCGTTGGGTGGTATCCATTGCTGATAAAGTCTCTGTACGCAACATGGGGCAGATTCCCATTGAGCATCGCGGTGCGCGTGAAGGCTTGGTAAACACCCGGAACGGTCATAGCTGCGGCTGCTGCCACTCGTTCGACTTCGGAGTGATCCAGGTTCTTGGCATCCATGGCCGCCCGATCCAAAGTGATATTGAAGCCATCGTAGTCGAGAGTCCACTTGGAGCCACCGTATTTGGCGACCAAAGCGGCGTCAACTGCCTTCAAGATTTCTGATCCACTCACTCGCGCGGCGCCAATCTTGTACACATTCGCCATTTCGCTGGGAATCGCGCTTACACCGTGGTCGGCAGAGACAACAATCGCAACATTATTGATGCCTCCGGGGACCTTGGTATCGAGGAGATTAAACATTCGGGAAAGCCGCTTATCGGTAACACCCCACACGTCGAGGACCTCTGGGCTGTTGGGACCCCAACCGTGCCCGACATAGTCATTGGAGGCCAAATTTAGAACCAGGACATCAGGTGTTTCGTGCGTCCCGAGTTTGTCCATGATGATCGCTTTTTCAGCCAAGTCGAAGATGACATCCTGTCCCTTGGAGCTTGCGACAACGGATGAATAGTAGGAACTCGATTTCTCCGTAGCGAACTTGTGCGCGAACATTTTGGAGCCCTTCTCGTGCGGGGCATTCCGAGAGTTGACGAACGCACTTTCTGGCAAGGAAGGCTTCCACTCGGTGCCCAAATAGGCATCCATAGCTCGCGATTTGTTGTATTCGTCGGCCCAATTGGGGAGCTTGTCCGAGAAATAGGTGCTGGTGACAAAGTTGCCAGCTTTGTAGTCGAACCAGACCACTTCATCGGCCGCGTGGCCCGCCATCAAAATGGAAGCTCGATCCTTAAATGAGATGCCAACCACCTTGCTTCGGCCATTGGTGGCCATCTTGAGTTCGTCGCCTACCGTAGTCACCTTGAGCGGCCGGGCGGACTGGGCGGTCGATTCCCCGCCGATCGTTTTGTACGCGTCGTCCTCGGTCGAGTAGTGGGCTTTTCCATTGACCCGGTCCCACCATTCATTGGCGATGACTCCGTTGATTGCGGGCACCGAGCCCGTCATCAGAACCGCGTGACCCACGGCCGTAAACGTCGGGACGTGATGGTGGTGGGCATCGGTGTAACGTACGCCCGTTTCGCTCAGCCACCGCAGTCCACCGATGGTCTTGCCTTGTTTGGGCGGCAAGTAGATCTCTGTAAAGCGGTCGATGTAGTCCGCACGGCCTTGGTCGATGGAGATCAGGACGACCAGTTTCGGTGCGGTGCTGGGAAGTAGGGCAGCGTGGGAAAGAGCCAGGTAAGCCAGTGCGGAGACCATGCCCGAAGTCTACCGGACCCAGATCGGGCCACCAATTGCCTTAACAATGGGTTATCAGAATCGCAACACGAGGACCCACTCTGTTGGTCGCGGGGAAACCGTCGATTCAAACGTAATGCAAGACAGCAGTTTGGGCCTGGGGAAGATTGGTATGGTAGTCCGGACGGGATTCGAAC
>JAFDWX010000005.1 GCA_018268255.1 Armatimonadota bacterium
TGGTAGTCCGGACGGGATTCGAACCCGCGACCTCCGCCGTGAAAGGGCGGCATCCTAACCGCTAGACGACCGGACCACGCGAAGCGTAATTATGGCGCGAATCGCCCCCTCACTGCAACCGGTCATCTGGGTTCGCACGGCTCTGACCTGAGTGCGCCACGTTCATAGAGTTTGATTCCTGCGAACTACACTTTCTGCCCCAAACTTGAATTTATACAAAAACATATTGATAAATGGAACAAGCGTATTATTGCGGGTATCGTATCTATTGAATGGCCGAAATAGCTTCGAACAAGGATGTCTCTGGTACAGGGAATAGAATTCCCGTTTTGGTAGTGGAAGACGATGCCGCGATTCGAAGGCTCCTGACAGCAGCATTTCTTGATACAGAATTTAAGATGCTGGAAGCCGAGAACGGGATGCAGGGTCTTTCTTTGGCCACCAAGTCGCGCCCAGAGCTGATTCTGCTTGACTTAGGCCTGCCTGACCTGGACGGCGTGCAATTCGTGCAGCAAATCCGAGGTTGGTCCCAGATTCCCATCATTGTTGTCTCCGCAGAGGGCACCGAAGATCGAAAGGTCGAAGCCCTTAAAGAAGGCGCCGACGACTATGTGACCAAGCCCTTTGGTGTGAATGAGTTGATTCAACGGATGCGAACCGCGTGGCGTCGGACGCAGCGCGAGGGACTTGCGACCAACGAACCGACTTTGGAGATGGGCGATGTGACCATCGATCTGGACACCCGCATCGTTCGTAAGGCGGGCAACGAGGTCCACCTCACTCCACTGGAATACAACCTCTTGGTGTTCTTAGCAAAGCACGCCGGCCGTGTGGTTACCCAGAGGCAAATTCTGGCCGCGGTTTGGGGCGACGAGTACTCTGAAGAAGCGCAGTATTTGCGCGTCTACGTGGGCTACTTACGCAAGAAACTGGAAGACGACCCCGCAAATCCCACCTTAATAGTAACCGAACCCCGTGTCGGTTATCGTCTCCGTGGCTAGAAATATTATTATTACATTATTCATACGTGATGTAATTTTTGGCTGACGGGTCTTTTATTTTCTGTTCCGTAGAATGACTCCGTAAGGCACATGGTTGCCTGCTTAGGATAGGAGTTTGAGATGACTACGGACAAGAAACGACAATTCGATGCATTTTGCGACAATAGCTATCATCGTGCACTTCGCTTCGCGACGTGGATAGCTCGAGATGCTGAAGAGGCACATGACATCCTCCAAGACGCATTAGTAAAAGCCTATCGTGCGTTCGAAAAGTCTGACGACTTGCCGCACGGATGGGCCTGGCTTTACCAGATTATTCGAAGAACCCACATCGACCGTATTCGAGCGAAAAACCGCCGTATTGCGACGGTTTCACTTCAAGATCACTTGTTGAATCATCCGGAATTTGACGTACCCGATTCTGATCAAAGTCCCGAGCAAGTTGTGTTGGGAAACACCCCTGATCCTGGCTTGGAACATCTGATTGGCCGACTTACCCCGGAAGAGCAAAAAGCAGTCCGATTGAGTCTGCGAGACGACATCGACGATTCTGAACGGGCGCGCGAGCTCGATTGCTCGGTACGGGCTTTTAAGAAGCGCATGTTGAAGATCCGACGCAACTTGCTGCAATCGGTTAAGGTCACTGGAGTTCTCCCCAATTCTCTCAAGGAGCAAGCGATATGAACGCAGACATTGATTCAGGCGTGAACACTACTCTTATAGCATTGGGAGCTTCGGCAGTGGTCGGTGTTGCAACAGTCTTAATGCTTAGAAAAGATCTTCGTAATCGCAGCTTTTGGCCCATCGTGGGACGCGGGGCTAAGAATGCACTGCAAACATATCTTCTAGCAAAAAAGGGCTCGGACATGATCTTACATCGGCCTGTTGAAAGATCCCTGACATCTTAGGATTTCCTAACATCCGAAGCCGTCACTCATACATAGTTCGTGGAGGACAACAGACAGTGGAAAATTTGAAAGAATTGTACATCGACACATTGAAGGATTCGTATAGTGCTGAAACTCAGATCACCAAGGCACTCCCAAAGGTAATCGAAGCGGTCACCAGCGCAGAACTCAAGGAAGCTCTGAGCATGCACTTGGATGAAACGAAGCAACACGTGAAAATCGTTGCAGAACTCATCCAGGCACAAGGAGAGGATCCCAGTGGAGAGCATTGCGCAGGCATGGAGGGTCTCCTAAAGGAAGGTGACAAGTTGATTAAGGACCACGAGGCTGGTCCAGTCCGCGACGCCGCATTGATCAGCGCGTGCCAAAAGGTGGAACACTACGAAATTTCAGCCTATGGCACCTTGCGAGTCTATGCCAACCAACTGCGCATCGACGATGATATCGATACGATTTCGGCGATCCTTGAGCAAGAGGAAAACGCCGACTCGACACTCACAGAAATTGCCGAGAGCAGCGTAAACATCGATGCTGTCGGATCCAAATAACGGAGGTTAACTAAAATGCTTTATTGGGCAGCGGTTTTCTTTGTAATCGCTATTGTTTCTGCGATTCTCGGATTCGGAGGTATCGCAGGAGCATCAGCCGGAATTGCTCAAACGCTCTTTGTCGTGTTCTTGGTCCTCTTTGTGATCTCGCTTATCCTTAGACGACCGAAGGTCCAGTAAGCAAGGAGAGGATGAATGAATCCGACACATGACAACATGACCAACAATCCAATGAATTATCCCTGGCCTTATCCATGGGACTCAGAAGTAACGTACGACGAGGCATCTCGACGCCTGGCGCAGTACGAGGACGACTTCACCTTGTACAGAGAGGAAAACCAGGATAAGCCCGAATCATGGTGGGATGAAACCAAAGAGAAGGTCCATTCCGAAATGAGTTCTCTGCGAGAGAAATTGGATTCGGCAAAGGATAACGCTCCTGATGCATGGGGTGAGATGCGAGAAGGCTTTGGTGCTGCGATGGCCGAGCTGTCTCAGGGGTATCGCAAAGCGATTCGCGAACTCAAGGGTTCGTAGTTAACTCCAAAAACTAGCACGCCCCATTCCTTCTTCTTGAGGGGATGGGGTACTTCTATTTCCCTTAGTATTTGAAACTGCCCAAGCGGCACAACCGTGAGATTTCCTCTATGAATTGGACGCCTGCAATGGGCTTGGGAATATGGGCATTAAATCCGCTTGCGAGTGCCCTTTCGTGGTCTTCCTTTCGGGCAAAGGCGCTTACAGCAATAGCCGGAGTCGAGGCGATTGTGTGATCTTCCGACTTCCTCACAAGCTTGATGAATTCATACCCGTCCATCCCTGGCATTCCGATGTCACTCACCAGAACGTGCGGTTTCACCATGCCGATGGATTTCCAAGCGTCTTGCCCGTTGGCAAAGCCAGTAACTTCGGCACCTGCCAACGTAAGCACTTTTTCCATCATTCGACGTGTGAGGTCATCATCTTCTAGTAGCAAAACTTTCACACCATCGAGCTTGGAAGAAGCTTGCTCCATGTCCATTGGATTTCGCTGAAGTCGTTGTTGAACCAGCGGCAGCCGCACGGTGAACTTTGCGCCCTTACCCAGGCCCGCGCTCTCCGCGAAGACCGTTCCTCCATGGCTCCGGACCAGTTGATTGACGATCGCCAAGCCCAAGCCTAATCCACTATGCTTTCTGGAAGTCGTCGAGTTTGCTTGTCGGAACCAATCGAAGATATGCGGCAAGGATTGCGCGTCGATCCCTTGGCCATTATCTTGAACAGTGAGGATTGCCTCATCTCCATCCCTCTCTAAGAAGAGTTCAATGCTGCCACTCCTATCGGTGAACTTAATCGCATTCGCCACCAAGTTCGTGATGATCTGATGGAGACGCAAACCGTCGCCTCGCATCAGTAGATCCTCTTCGCAGTGCGTGCATCCCAGCGACTTCTGGCCTTCCGACGCAATGGGAAGCTGCTGGCGCAGAACCTCGTCCACGACCTCTCGTAAGTCGACAATTTCCCACTCTAGGGCGAGTCGTCCCGTCACAATCCTGCTCATGTCCAACAGATCCTCGATCAGGTGGGCCTGAAGACGTGCAGATCGATCGATAGAAGCCAGCCCCTCCTGCAGTTCTGGATCTTCCTTCACGCGATTAAGAAGAATCTCGGTCCACCCGATAATGGCTGTTAGCGGCGTTCGAAGTTCGTGTGAGAGCGTCGCCACAAACGTGTCCTTGAGCCGATTCTCGTGCTCTGCATCGCTCCGGGCAGCCCGCTCATCGGCAAGCATCATCGACTGGGCCAACTCCAGCTGCTTCTCAGCGGTGATATCGGCAACAAAGACCGCCATCGCTTCTCGCTCGACATCGGGGTACATCCTCAATCGGAACCACTTGCCGACAACTGGATTTTCGATATCGGCTTTGCCAGGAGTGCCGTTCTTCATAGCTTCCTCCAGATAATCTCGAGATGCATACTTCCCGGACCAAGAGGGCAACTCCCAGATATTGCGGCCAATTGCCACTTCACTTGGCAACCCCAAAAGATCGGACATGGCTCGGTTGATGACCGTTACTTCCCACCGGTTGTTGACCATGAAAAAGCCGTCGGTGATCCGGTAGAGGACCTCCGCAATGAAGCTCTCCGATTCCTTTCTGCCCTTCAATGCCAGTCGTTCGGATCGAGCTTTGGAACGGGCTGCGTCGGCGATGAGGGCAATGACGGCCCATGTCAGCGCAGAAGAAAAAAGGGTTACAGCTTGGGCGGATTCGGTGAGAGTAAATGTGTAGCGAGGCTCAACGAAGAAATATCGCCCCAATAGGACCCCCACAAGGGTAGCCAACAGACCCGGCCAGATACCGCCTGATAAAGCAGCGATACACACAGGCAACACATAAAAGAGATAACTGAGCTTGTCACCGATCCAAGCGTCAAGACTCCACCGAAATGAAGTTATTACCAGTGGACCGAAGATGGCTACAGCATAGGGGTAACTTTTTCTCCAAATCCTTTCCGGGCGTGCTGGCATTTCGTCCTCTGTACCAAAATGTTCATAAAAGGCCCGTAAGAAACCTCTGTCTTTGTGAAGGATCTTCAACATGTGTTTAAAATGGCCCAATTGAATTTAGAGCAGTACCCTGACGTTTTCTTAATTCTTACATATTCACATACGTCGCTTGCAAGTTCCTTATGTCCCCAATCGTGACAATCTGTGCATCTCTTTTCTAGCGGGGGTGCTGGAGGCTTTATCCATGCGACAAAAACTACAACTGTTCACCCTTCTGGCAATCGGCGCAGTGCTGATGGGTTGTTCCAATACCGCTGAAGGCGTGAAGGAAGATGCCCAGCAAGATGCGAAGGCTGTGCAAGAAGGTGCCAAAACTGCGAGTGAAAACGCAAGTGAAGCTGGACGCGATATATCTGCAGCCACAGACCTCACTCCGGCCATTAAGACAGCGATCGTTGCAGATCCTTCGTTAAACGATAGCGCAAACCAAATTGATGTGGATTCCACGGAAGAAAAGGTCACTCTTTCAGGCCATGTGAAAACTGCGGAGATGAAGAAGATCGCAGAAGATATTGCCACGCGCGCTGTCAAGGAAAAGAACGGAAAGCAAACCATCGAAAACAACCTTGTTGTTCAAGGTTCTTAAGGAGACCCATATGCGAGAAACCATCCACGTCGCTTTCAACTCTGTCGATACTGCCACAAGGGCTGTTGGTGCGCTCTTGGACCACGGCGTCGAGCCGGTGGACATCAGCGTTTTCGTAAAAGATCCACCAGCGGATTGGAATGACCGAATTGCATCGGGTGCTGACATCGAACATCACGCTACAGGCGGCATCACGGTTACGACACCGAAGGACGCGGCTGAGGGTGCCGCCAAAGGCGCCGGAATCGGCCTGGGGCTAGGCGTACTTGCAGCGGTTGCATCCGTCGCACTCCCTGGAGTGGGCCTCGTGGTTGGCGGTGGCGCATTGGCCACAGCTATCACGGGCGCAGCGGCAACAACAGCTGCAGGAGCAGTGGCCGGAGCTGCATTCGGCTACCTCAAAGACCAAGGAATCGATGAAGAGTCTTCCCGTACATTCTCCGATCATTTGGATAAAGGCGGGGCGCTCGTCAGCGTGTCTGTCCCCAGCAATGACCACTCGGTCGACGAGATAAGTGCTATATTGGGCAAGTACGTCGATCAAGACGTCCTTCAACCTGTCCCAGAAGATTACACCCGACCCATCTACGTCGCCCCGCCGCGGCCGATGTAAATTCCCCACTTACTAAATTTTAACTTATTGGCGAGCCGCTAGCGACAGCGGTTCGCCTAGTTCCCATGTTGTCGCCCTGAGTTGCATTTGGAGGAATTGAATGCTGCCCATCGGAAACTCTGTCAGTAAAATTGCCGTAGTCGGCACCCATACACCGCGTCAGTGCGGTATTGCCACATTCACGGCCGATTTAATTGAAGCGATTTCGACGACAGGATGTGAAGTTTTTGGTATTGCAATGGAGGATAAGCCGAACGCGTACGCCTATCCACCGCACGTTCAATGCAAAATCGATCAAAACCGAGAAGAGGATTACCGCGCGGCCGCACACTGGATCACCAGAAACAAGATCGACGCTCTTTGCATCCAGCACGAATTCGGCATTTTTGGCGGAACCTACGGGAGCTATGTGCTCAACTTGATGAAGGCAGTGGGGTGCCCGATTGTCACCACGCTCCACACCATTCTGGAGCACACCGACCCATCGCAGCGATCGGTATTCCTAGAGATCCTTCGAAGGAGTACCCAAGTGGTCGTGATGAGCGAGAAAGGAGCGTCGATTTTGCGGGAAACCTACGGGGTCGAGTCCTCCAAAATCACCATTATCCCGCACGGTATTCCAGTTGTTCCACGCAACAACAAAGCCCAAGCCAAGCGTCAGATCGGGTACGACGGCAACCATCTCATTCTCACTTTTGGCCTACTTTCACCAGATAAGGCGATTGAAGATGTCATAACGGCGCTTCCAACGGTTCTTAAGCACCATCCCAAACTCAAATACTTGGTTGTGGGAGCGACGCATCCCCATGTTGTCGAGCACCATGGGGAGACATACCGGGAACAGCTTAAAGATCTGGCAAAGAAGCTCGGCGTCCAAGACCACGTCGTTTTTGAGAACAAGTTCGTGAGCCGAGAAGAACTGACCGAGCGCCTCCAAGCTGCAGACGTCTATATCACGCCTTACCGCAAGAAAGAACAGATTACTTCGGGGACGCTAGCGTATGCATTTGGCAGCGGGAACGCCGTTATCAGCACGCCCTATTGGCATGCCCAAGAGCTCCTCGCAAACGGCAAGGGCATCTTGGTTCCGCGCAACTCGCCGGCTTGCATTGCCAGTGCCATCAATGATCTTCTGGGAGATCCAGGTGAACTCGAAAGGCTCCAAGCGCAGGCGTTTCAGCTTGGCCTCGAAATGCAATGGCCTGAGATTGGCGCTAAGTATCTTGAGACAATCTCCAAGTCTCGGAAAACATTGGCACTGTCTAGCCGCATCGACATTCCAACCATCACCTCTACTGCGGTTCCCCTTCCCGGAATCCAGCACTTGCTGGCGCTGGCGGACGACGTTGGTACGGTGCAGCATGCTCGAGCGAACGTACCCTATCGACCTGAGGGCTACTGCCTCGACGACAACGCGCGATCACTCCTAGTCCTCTCTCGAATTCCCCAGCATCACACGCTGCGAACCCAAGTCTCCAAGGTGATGATCGCGAACATGTCGTTCGTTTTTCATGCCTTCGACAACTGCCTGGGCGAGTTCAAAAACTTCATGACTTATGATCGAAGGTGGACCGAGGTTCCGTGTTCAGAAGACGCGATCGGGCGATCCATATGGGCGCTCGCCAGCATGTTTGCGGCAGACCATATTAGGACCTGGGACCAGATTTCCACCGCATTGATCGAACGTGCGATCCCTCTCGTGCGCGAATTCAAGAGCGTTCGGGGCAAAGCATTCACGCTCCTGGGGCTATCACTCGCCGAGCAACATGGCGTTCTCCACTGGACCCAAATGCGGCGAAGCGTAGCCAAAGACCTGTGGAAGGAATATGCATTGCGTGCCGGCGATGATTGGCCTTGGATCGAAAATATCCTTGCGTATGACAACGCTCAGATACCGCATGCCCTTTTGGCCTCCGCAGCTCTTGATGGCGATGCTGAGGCGATCGTGACAGCACTCCATTCGCTGGAATGGCTGCTGGAGATTCAAATGGACCAAACCCGAACGCACTATCAACCCATCGGGTGCCACGGTTTCTACCCGCGTGGAGGAAAAAAGGCGCAGTACGATCAGCAGCCGCTGGAGGCGTGGGCCACCATCGAGGCGTGCGTTACGGCGTACGAGATCACAAAAGACGCCCGATGGGTTCGGCATGCCGAAACCGCCTATGGATGGTTCTTTGGTGTCAATGATCGCAACCAGAGCATGATCGATCAAGAAAGCAATGGATGCTACGACGGCCTTATGGCAACAGGCCCAAATTCCAACCAGGGCGCCGAAGCGGCTATTAGCCTTGCCGGTTCGTCACTCTGCATGGAGCGACTCCGCAACCTGTGCGCCGATCCCCGTAAGTTACTGGAACCGGATCCAAAGGAGCAATCGCGTTACACAGTCGTATGAGGTTATTCACGAGATCCCCACACAATCCAATCATCACCCCTGATCAGTGGCCCTATCCGATTAACTCGGTATTCAATCCTGGGGCAATTCGATTAGAAAGTGGTGAGGTCGCTCTGCTTTGCCGTTGCGAGGACTTTCGTGGTATTTCGCATTTCGGTTTGGCAACATCCATGGACGGCGAAACCGATTGGAAAATCAAAGAAGCTCCCGCACTCCTGCCTAAACCGGGCAAGTATCCCGAGGAGCTTTGGGGGATCGAGGATCCACGAGTGACCTTTGTGGATGATTTCGGGCAATATGTCATCGCCTACACTGCTTTTGGCGAGGGAGGACCGGGCGTCTCCTTGGCACTCACCAAGGACTTCAAGACCTTTCGTCGTCGGGGACTGGTCATGCAACCCGATGATAAAGACGCTGCGCTCTTCCCAAGGCGCTTCAAAGATGGATTCGCACTCATCCATCGACCCGTGACCGCGGAACGAGCCGATATCTGGATCTCGTTTTCACCCGATCTTAAGAACTGGGGGAGGCCGCAGCTTGTTCTAAAAGCTCGTCGCGGAGCCTGGTGGGATGCGAACAAGATCGGACTTTCGCCACCCCCGATTGAAACCCCTGAAGGGTGGCTCATCTTCTATCATGGCGTCCGCAAACACGCCTCGGGCAGCCTTTACCGAATGGGAGCTGTGCTCGTGGATTTGGAGGACCCCACCAAACTCATCCGGCGCGGCCAAGAGTGGATCTTTGCGCCCCAAGCTGATTACGAACGTCAGGGGGACGTCCCCAACGTGGTCTTCCCTTCAGGAGTCGTAGTCGATGGCGACGAGATGAAAATCTATTACGGATGCGCAGACACATCGATCGCTTTGGCCCGAGCCAGTCTCAAGGAGATTCTCGATTGGCTCATGACCGAAGGGCGGCTTGACGCATACCTTGACGAGGAAGTCATTTTGCGCACAGATATTCCAGGCCAGTCCCACTCGGCCGATGAGCCGCCAACTTCCGAGCGTATCTCCGATCAGGAACTCCGACCCGATCTCCAGCATCTTGGAGTAGATGGGACCCAGTAGACTTATAGTTTTTATATGGTTTTCGGGAAAATCTTTTACCCAAACAGGGAAAAATACCGGTAATATAGATGAGGTGAAAGAAGATGCCGCAGGGCGATAAATCTAAATACACCGAAAAGCAAAAACGACAAGCCGAACACATTGAGGACGGCTATCGTGAAGAAGGAATTCGTGAAAAGGACGCCGAGCGTCGCGCTTGGGCCACTGTTAACAAGCTCTCAGGAGGAGGTCGTAAGCCAGGAGGATCTGGTTACGGCAAGACAAAAAGTTCACCCTCACACAGTGCTAAGCAGAAGGGCGGCAGTCAGCAAACTTCAACATCACGAAGCGAGGCAGCCAAGAAGGGCTGGGAGACGCGGAGACGCAAAGCTCACCAGCGCTCCAAAACGGCTTAATCGCGAGAAAGAGAGAGGCTCTGGTTATGAGAACGGCCAGGGCCTCCTTATTTTTTGTCCCCCACTCTTTTTTGAGCCAATATGGCTGCCGACAAACTCTCCAAATACCACCAGAAACGTTCATTTGACGTCACCTCTGAACCAGAGGGCGAACTAGCCCAAGAGGATGGAAGGCTCTACGT
Organism: Armatimonadota bacterium; assembly: GCA_018268255.1. Classification (GTDB taxonomy): domain Bacteria; phylum Armatimonadota; class Fimbriimonadia; order Fimbriimonadales; family Fimbriimonadaceae; genus UBA2391. The sequence continues at coordinate 10,247 of JAFDWX010000005.1, forward strand.
CATCCAGGAGCACAATGCGAGCCATCTCCACTGGGATTTGAGACTTCAACATGCGGGGGTGCTCCTGAGCTGGGCCGTTCCGAAAGGACCTCCCCAACGCTACGGGATCCGCCGTCTGGCGGTCCATGTAGAGGATCATCCCCTCGATTACGCAATGTTCGAAGGAGAAATACCGAAGGGTCAATATGGAGCGGGTTCTGTAGTTCGCTGGGATCTAGGAGTTTGGGAGCCATACGGGAACGTCGACCAGCAGCTCAAAGAAGGCAAATTGGAGTTCGAACTTCACGCGGAGAAGCTCAACGGAGCCTTTGTCCTCGTTCGCACAAATGATGAAAAAGACGAGTGGCTCTGGATGAAAATGAAGCCCAAGTCCCCCAGCCGACGGGCTCAAAGATCACCCACCCCAAAACCTAAAGGAGGTGAAGAACCGCAGGACCCTTTTCCTAATTCGCTATCTCCCATGCTCTGCACGCGGGTGCATTCTGTCCCCGAAGGTGATGACTGGGTCCACGAAATCAAGTGGGATGGCTACCGCGTAATGGCGTGGATCGAGCGAGACGGCGCACGATTTCTGACTCGAAACGGCAATCCGATAGACTTTGAAGGACTCAATCGAGTTCTTGCCAGTGCGTTCCCACCCAACTCGATCATTGATGGTGAAGCCGTGGTCTTCGACGAAAAGGGGATCAGCCGCTTCCCACTCATCCAACACGCGATCAAACACCATGCCACAGGTCGCGTGGTATTCGTAGCGTTTGATGCACCGTTTTTGGATGGCAGCGACCTCCGAGGAAAGACTCTAGAGGAAAGGAAAAAGCGACTGAGTGAGTACTTGCCCGAGGGGGGATTGCCTCGACTCCGATTTTCCCAGCACTCCTCCGGCAACGGGAGGGAGTTGATCCAGTTGGCCTGTCGCACGGGCCTTGAGGGCGTGGTGAGCAAGAAGGCGTCCAGCAAGTACCGATCCATTCGTGGGTCCGACTGGGTGAAGGTGCGCTGTGAAAAATCGCTCGAGGTAGAACTCGGCGGATTTACCTTGTTGGCGGACACTCACGACCACGTTGGCAGCCTCCTGGTCGGGATTCGTAGCACTGAAGGCCATTTGGACTATATCGGGCGAGTCGGCACCGGTTTCAGTGATGCTCTGCGAAGATCTTTGTTCAAGGAGCTTATCGAGTCAGTTCGGACCTCTCCACCGTTTGCCTCGGTGGCTCCCCAGAAAGACTCCAAAGCCATCACGTGGGTCGAACCATTTATCAGGGCAAAAGTCCAGTTCCTGGATTGGAGTTCGGACGGTCTCATGCGGCAGCCCAAGCTCCGTGAGATCATCCGATCCTCACAGAAGCGTCTCCCCAAGAAATCCATGGTTAAAATCACCCACCCGGAGCGAATCCTCGATCCTTCTAGCGGAGCGACGAAAGGTCAAATCGCCGACTACTATGCTTCTGTGGCGGAATTGATGCTTCCCTACCTCCAAAACCGCCCGCTGTCCATGCTCCGGTGCCCGGATGGAATCACGGATCAGTGCTTCTTCCAAAAGCATCGAATGAAGGGACTACCAGAGTCGGTGAAAAGCGTGGAGATCGACGAAGACGACGAAAAAGCGGCTCCCTACGTGTTTGTCGATTCGGTCGACGGGCTACTGGCCCTGGTTCAGATGGGAACTATTGAGTTTCACCCCTGGGGTAGCACGGTTGATCGTCTGGAATTGCCCGATGTGCTGGTTTTCGACCTCGATCCCGCGCCAGAGTTGGGCTGGAGAGTCGTCGTGGAGTCAGCGTTCCATGTTCGCGATGGTCTCAGGTCAGTGGGATTCGATCCTTTGACCAAGGTTACCGGCGGAAAAGGTATTCATATCATCGTACCAGTGGAGCCAACGGTCGAATGGTCAGAAGCAAAACGATTTTGTGAGCATTTTGCCAAGACTCTAGCCACAACCAATCCTAAGCGGTATGTTGCGAAGGTTTCTAAGACAGCACGAACAGGCAAGATCCTGATCGACTATCTGCGCAACGGTCGCGGAGCTACCGCAGTGGCACCCTACAGCCTTCGCGCCCGTCCGAATCTGCCTGTTGCTCTGCCAGTCAAGTGGGAGGACCTTCCATCTTTGGAACCAGCCGCATTTCCCCTTTCCTCCTCTGGGGACGCGATCGAGCGATATCTTGACGCTTGGTCGGATTACGAAGACCATCGTCGACCGTGGCCCAAGTTCTAGGCCTTGTTTCTCTTGGTTTTGCCCGCCATGCTCTCCTTAAGGAGTGCAGCCAAATCCAACACGTTCGAGGTTTCTGGCAACTCGTCCTCCTCCGCCGAGACTCTTGCGGTAAGGCCTCCAGACTCTGCCTTTGTCTCAATCCAGTCCATTAGCGCCTTTCGATATTCGTCGTGATAGGCAGCCGGCTCCCACGGAACCGTCATCGCATCCACCAGTTGGGCGGCCAAATCAAGTTCCCGTTCTGAAACGTTGTATTCAGAGGTGTCTTGGTGAGGAAGTTTGAAGTTTCGCAGGGATTTCAGCTCTTGAGCAAATCGAAGAAGCATGACGACGAGAGCATCTCCGCGCGGCATCAACGCTGCGAGATACTCTCGTGAACGTATCGCAACTTTGGCGATACCGACTCGGCCAGATTGCTTGAGAACGTCTCGCAAAAGCACATAGCCCTTCTCTGCACGCTTCTTGGGCAACACGATGTAGGGCTTGTCGAAGAACATCTCGTCGATCTCGACTCGGTCCACAAACGCTTGAACATCGATGGCTCGCACAGAGTCCACCCGGACGCTTTCAAAGTCTTCCTTAGTGAGAACGATGTAGTTGTCATCGCTGTATTCATAGGCTTTGACAATCTGGTCCCAAGGCACTTCCTCACCCGTGAGTTCGTTTACGCGCTCATATCGAATCGCCGCATGATCCCGACTGTCGATCATCCGAAAGTGGAGGTCGGAACGCTGCTCGAGCGAGTAGAGGGAAACAGGCACATTGACCAGCCCAAACGAGATGCTGCCAGACCAAATTGGCCGACCAGGCGATCCACTTGTGGACTCCGATTCCGGTTCTCGTTCCTTAGGACGCGGTTCTGCTTTTTTGCGTGCCATCGCACTTGTGATACGTCTAAATTAGGCGAAATTGGATGGACTCGACGGATTGGGTGGGGTGGAGGACGGATAGGCGATCACGCTGACACGGCCATCCGACTCCATCACGGCACGTTTCACGCTGCTGATTTCGTCCAGTCCGGCCAGTCGGATCTGGCTCATCAATTCTTCTACGGTAATCATTTCCCGACGCATATTGCGCCTCATCATCACCCCATGCTGGACCAGATCCACCGGAGCCGGTTCCAGTAGCCGCTGAAACCTCGAACTACGACTTGACAGCCACTCGATGAGCTGACTCCATCCGATGATCGTCGCGCAGAGCACCAGGCCCTCTGGGACGGATTTGTAGTCGCCTGCCATACCGTTCTGTGCAGCATCGGCGATGAGGGTGATCACGAGTAAATCGGTGGTTCCGAGAGCACCCAGATTCCGTTTGACGATCACCCGGAGCATGGTGAAGATGAAAAAGTAGAGGATGGTGCCACGAATCACAACCTCCACCATGGATTGGTGGGGCACAAACATCCCGTGCCAGTCAATGGATCCCATATTTCTAGCAACGGAAGAGCGACCATGAAATCCTCTCTAGCCCTCAAAAAGCGTCTCAAATCACTCGAAGGGTCATAAATTTTGATGTATGTCGTTTTTCCCATATGAACTAGCCGCACCCGTGCAGTGTTCGATCTGACCTGTCTCTTGACAATTGCAGAGGTGGTGGCTTGATCGATTACGATATGGAGGTTTTTGAGTGATCAAGTTTAAATCCGTGAGCGCCCGCAAACACTTGCCCCATGCTGCTTTGGCTGCAGGGGTGATTTCGCTTGTTTCGTCAGCGCATGGTCAAGATCCAGGAAGCATTCTTCCCGGAGCCGGACCTGAGCCCACATCCCAAACCACGTTTTTGGGTCCGAGCGGTCTCATCCACGTACCGACCGCCTACACCGTTCTTCCCGGTCGCTTTAGACTCGGTGCGAATTTTGAAAGGGACCGCCAGTCGCTGGTGGGCAACTACGGCATTTTCCGCGATGTGGAAGTGGGCGGAGGCTGGATCGAGCGTAACGGACGCGATGGCAAGGCCATTGCAAACGCAAAAGTCCGAATCCAACCAGCGAACTTCCGCAATGTGGATATCGGAATTGGGGTGGCTGATGCGTTTGACGCGGTTACACGCTCCGTTTTCGCCATTGCCTCCATCGATGTCATCCCCCCAGATGTCAACGTGGAAGGATATCGATCGATTGGCTTGAAACTTCACGGTGGTTATGGCACGGGCGTTTACAACAAACACTTGATCGGAGGTGCCGAACTTTCCTTCACCAAGGACCTCAGCCTGATCGGAGAATACGATGGCGACCTAACGAATTTCGCTGTCCGTTTCAGTCGAACTTCCGAGTTTTCCATGCAGGCTGGTGTGGCAAACAAGCGACTTTTCTTTGGATTTGTGGGCGGATTCCGGCTGTAGTCTCCTAGTCGTCCGTCCACAAACAAACCCCGGATCTCGAAAGAGTTTCTGGGGTTTGTGGTTTCTCGAGCTAGGTTCTGGTCGGGTTTTGGCTTCTTATTTCTTTCTCATTCCTGGGTTCGATTTTCTAGCGATGTTCCTGCAATACCCCGCGTCGGTGCTGAATAGCCGATGAGGCCGGAGGAACCTTGAAACTAGAGGACAATTCTCAATTATTCGTTCATGGACTGAAGGATCTCCTGAGTGCAGAAGAGCAGATCTTGGAGGCCTTGCCTAAATTGGCTGAAAAGATCCAGTCTGAAGAACTCAAGGAGCTCCTCAACTCTCATCTCAGCCAGACCCAGGAGCAGAAGACAAGGCTCCAAACCGTTCTACAAGCCGTTGGATCCGATACCGAAAGCGAGCCTTGCGAAGCGATGCAGGGGCTCCTGAAGGAAGGGTCCGAGATGCCAGAAGAAGTTCCGCAAGGACCCGTTCTGGATCTCGCAATCGCCACGGCAGCAGCCAAGGTCGAGCATTACGAAATGTCCGCCTACACCTCTGCCATTACTCTAGCCGAATCTCTCGGCCACGAGGACCAACTCCAGCCTCTCCGCGACACTCTCACCGAGGAAGTGGAGGCAGCCAAGAAGCTTGAGGCGCTCGCCAGAAAGATGCTTGGTCTGCCCGAGCAACCAGGCGAGAGCGAAGCTGATGTGGTCAGTAAAGGCGAATTTGAATCCGGGCAGGAGTCCGGGAGCAACGGTACGGCGCGAAAGGGCCGAGGAACGGCAAACGCAAAGAAGCAAACAAACAAGGAGCAATCAACTATGCCAAGAACAATGGATCAAGACTATCGAAGTCGACGAGATTATGACGATGACGACCGAGGAAGATCTTCATCTCGGTCCGGTGGTGGCCGGTACGATGATGATGACAACGACAATCGATCTCGAGCCGCATCGCAGCGAGAGCGGGACGAAAATGGGCGGTTTGTAAGCGACGATGATCGCGGCAGCCGCACTTCTTCTTCGCGAGGAAGCAGCAGCAGCCGGTATGACGATGACGACCGAGGTAGGTCGAACTCACGAAGTCGATACGACGATGACGAGCACGAGAACCGTTCGCGGGCCGCATCACAGCGGGAGCGAGACGAGTATGGTCGCTTCACCAGCGATGACGACCGTGGCGGTCGATCCTCTTCGTCCTCATCTTCCCGTGGAAGCAGCAGCAGCCGCTATGACGATGACGACCGGGGGCGATCACACTCTCGAAGTCGATACGACGATGACGAGCACGAGAACCGATCGCGGGCCGCGTCTCAGCGAGAGCGCGACGAGTATGGTCGCTTCACCAGTGATGACGACCGTGGCGGACGTTCTTCGTCGTCTTCATCATCGCGCGGAGGCAGCAGCAGTCGCTATGACGATGACGAGCACGAGAACCGATCGCGGGCCGCATCCCAGCGAGAGCGCGACGAGTACGGTCGATTCACCAGCGATGACGACCGTGGCGGTCGATCTTCCTATTCTTCATCTTCTCGGGGCGGTAGCAGTAGCGGTCGATACGATGACGACAACAGAGGTCGCTCAAGCTCTCAAGGTCGCTATGATGACGACGAGCACGAGAATCGGTCGCGAGCCGCGTCTCAGCGAGAGCGCGACGAGTATGGCCGATTCACCAGCGATGATGATCGAGGTGGACGATCTTCGTCATCTTCCCGCGGAGGCAGTAGCAGCCGATATGACGATAATGACCGCGGTCGGTCGAGTTCACGCAGTCGAAACGGTGATGACGAGCACGACAATCGATCCCGAGCCGCTTCGCAGCGAGAGCGTGATGAAAATGGTCGGTTCACCAGCGATGATGACCGAGGTGGAAACCGAGGTCGAAGCCGAGACGACGACGATGACCGAGGACGATCGCGAGACGATCAGGGACGATATTCGTCGCGAGGCCGATAAGCCTGCGCTATTCGAAAAGAAAGACCCCAAGGCGAATTGCCTTGGGGTTCTCTATTGATTAGGCTCTCAACGCAGAGTTATTTGGAAACTTCGTCCGCGCCTTGAGTGACCTTCACTCCCGGGTCGACATCCGGCGTCGGAAGCTCTCCTGAGTCCTCCAGTTCCCGCTGGATCTCCTCCACGGCTGATTTCACGTCTTGGAATTTACCCACGCGTCTGGCGGTTGCATAGTGGCTCGAATAATATCCGCTGAGCGAATTGATCCTCACCTGTCCACCGCCCGAAGAAGCGTGAATGAACTGGTTTCCGCCAATGTAGATCCCAACGTGGCTCACACGGCTGCCGCGCGTGATGAAGAACACCAGATCTCCTGCTCGGAGCGATCCCCTTGAGACGTAAGTTCCAACGCGGGATTGTTCGATGGAAGTTCGCGGAAGGCTTATGCCCACTTTGCGCATGACATAACCCACGAAGCCAGAGCAATCAAACCCGCCGCGCGAGGTTCCACCCCACACGTAGCGGGTGCCCATTAGGGACTTTGCCGTGCTGATCACCTTGCTGGCGGACGAGTTGTTCTCACTCGCAATCGGCTGCTTGACCTGGGGCTCTTCCTTGGCTTCTTTCTTGGCGGGCTTTACTTCGCTCGGCTGGTTTGTGGAACCGCTTGCGCGCTTGACGAACGCAACCACCTCCGCATCTTTGGCTTCGGCAACCATATCGCCTCTGACCCAACCGCGTTTGCCGTTTGAAAGGCGCAACTCGTACCACTCACGTCGTCGGTCGATGATTCGGCCCACGGTTCCGGAATCGACAAGGTTCACTTTGTCTGAATCCGTTCGGGGAAGCTTTCGCAAAATCACGTCATCTTTGATGACTCGTGCGTAGGTTCCATCGATTTTGTTCGCCTTGACCGCAACCGCCTTTGGTGGTGTCGGAGCCTTTGTGGGAGCCTTTGCCACGGTCTTACTGGTGGTGGCTGACTTAGTCTTCGCGACCGTCTTTGTGCTCTTGGAATTCGATGGAACGACAATCTTTTCGCCGTCGCGCAAATTGGCCATATTGCGACCACCATTGAGCTTTTTCAGCTCGCTGACGGTGATGCCATAGCGCTTGGCTAAGGTCCAGTCGTTATCTCCGGGTTTGATGGTGTAGTTACCCTTGGTAGATTTGCTGGAAGAATTGGAAGTCTTTTTTGTACTGGTTTTGGAAGATTTCTTTTCTGACGGGATGGATAGAGTCTGTCCCGGTCTGAGCCTTCGCTCATTCATCCGTGGGTTAGCTCCCCGGATTTTACTCGCTGGTACTCCCAGCTTCTTTGCGATCCGTTCTACGGTGTCGCCTTGTTTAATCTTATATTCTTCGCCAAAAGACGCGCTTACCAATAGCAAGCAGGCCCACAAAGCAAGTGTCCTCAAAGTCAAAGGCAATTCCTCCTTCTGGTGCCTGGGAAGCGGGTGCCCAATGCAGCCAATCCCTGACAAGATTCTTGGACGGTACCTGTCATTCCTTCAGAACGTCAACCGGCTCCCGGTGAATTTTCTGGGTACGCTCCAGGTTCCGTTGAACTTAGTACGGACGAATGGAACGTTTTAGTGTCGCTTTTGTCTGATAATTTATTCCTGCGTTTAGACTGCGATGGATTCCCTGCCTGGTTTGAGTGTTGTCATCGTAAATTGGAACACCGCGAATCTCTTGGATTCGTGCCTTCGATCCATTGCCAAGTTCCCCTATGCTGGGCCACAGCAGATCATCGTCGTCGATAACAACTCGTCCGACAATTCGGCGCAGATGGTGCGCGACCGTCATCCTTCCGTGGAGTTGATCGCTGAGACCACGAACTGGGGATACGCCAAGGGCAACAATATTGGCTTTAGATCTGCTAAATATGGCTATCTATTGACCCTTAACCCTGATACAGAAGTATTTGAGGACACGCTCGATCGCGCTGTGAGCACGTTGAGGGTGTTGAGCGATCACGCAGCCTTGTCGGCAAGGCAAATTGACACCTTGGGGGACACGCAGCAGTCGGTTCGGGGATTTCCCACCTTCCTTGGAATCGTGGGGCAACTCACCAGGCTCGATCGATTATTTCCGTCCGGTCCCCTGGGGGCATACACGCTCCCAGATTTCGATTACGATGAGGCGCAGGAGGCTCCCCAGCCCATGGGGACGTTTATTCTGTTTTCACGGGAAAAATTGGATTTATTGGATTCATCGTTGGAGCCTTTTGATGAGCAATTTCCTATATTCTTTAACGAAGTCGATTTGCTGTATCGATTATATCAGCGAGGGTTTTCGTGTTGGTACGAACCCTCCGTGCGCATCCTCCATCATGGTGGAGCCGGAACCAAGCAAGTTCGAAAGAACATGATCTGGGAGTCGCACAAGAGCCTTGTGCGGTATTTTCAGAAGCACGCATCCACTTGGCAAAAGCCACTCATTCCCCTTTTCGCACTCTTCGTTTATGTTGGAGCACTCATCAGAGCCAGAGGCTACTACCCAGGGTTTAGACGTTAGCATCACGATCCTGAGTTGGAACGATAAGGAGGATCTCCGCGCGTGTTTGCAGAGTCTCCGAGAACGCAAGGACGAATGCAAGTTCGAAACGATCGTAATCGACAACAACTCTGGCGATGGATCTGGCGATATGGTTGCAGCAGAATTTCCCGAAGTGCGACTGTTCCGCCAGTACGTGAACCTCGGGTTCTGTGGCGGGCATAACTTCGCGGTAGGCAAAATCACGGGTAAGTATTGGTTCTGCCTCAATTCCGATACCGTGGTCCATCCGGGTGCCATAAGAGGACTGTGGGAGTTTCTCAAGGAGCATCCTGACGTCGGGATCGTCGGGCCCAAGTTGCTCAATACCGACGGCTCGCTCCAATACTCCGCGCGGAGATTTCCAAACCCTGTCGCCGCCCTATTCCGAAACACGCTTCTGGGAAGGCTCTTTCCGAACACAAGTGCGGTTCGGTCATATCTCATGCAGGATTGGGATCACCTCTCGGGTCGAGAGGTGGATTGGGTCTCGGGTTCAGCATTCCTCATGAGCCCTGAAGCCCTGGAATCTGTGGGAGTTTTCGACCCTGAATACTTTATGTATTGTGAGGATGTTGACTTGTGTTGGAGAACTTGGCACGCCGGGTTCAAGGTCTATTACTATCCCGAAGCGGTCATAACTCATCATATCGGGCGAGCAACGGATAAGGCTCCGAACCGCATGATTGGACGGTTCCATCGATCAATGTACAAGTTTTACACAAAACATCAGGTGCCCCTCGCAGCTCCGATCGCCCGACCGTTTCTGAAATTTTTCGCAGCAATCGCGCTCTTTGGCCGGGCTTCGCTCTTTGTCATCAAAAACAAATTCGACGTTCTGAAAAGGAAGGCACTGGGATGAGTTCGCGACGCCAATTCGTGCTCTGGATTGTTGCGCTCATCATCGGGTTGGCTCCCGTTTTGGGAGGCCAAGTTGTGATTGGAGCAAGTCCCATTGATCCGGGTCTCGCGGGCATTCTCAAGGGCATGTTGGCGGCTCCAGAGCTGCCCTACACCATGCACACCCTATTGGCCCTGCCGATCATCGCCGTGGCGGTCGCCATGTCGATCAAGCACCGGGTGTGGCTCTTGCCCCGATATCCCATTTTGCTTCCGCTTACTTTGCTTTTCGCCCTGATCTCGGCCTCGTGTCTTTTGTCGAGTTATCGGTACACCAGCATTCTTGCAGCGGCGGAATGGGCGAGTTACGGAATCCTCCTCCTCGTGGTTGTCGCCGTTTCGGGTCGCTCCGAAGGGCCCAAGATCATCCTTGCAGCACTTGCCGTCGGGGGCACCATCTTGGCACTCAAAGGGGTGAGCGAGTATGCCGAGATGCGGCGAATCGACCCGAACTGGAGGATTTTCGCGGACTGGATTCAGCAGAACGCCTTGGCCGGGATGCTCAACCTCTGCATTTTTGCCGGGATAGGCACGGCACTCGTCGCAAAACGGCTCTCAACGCTTCTTGCCATCCTCGCAACGGGAATCATGCTATTTTCCATGCTGCTCACCCAGAGCAAGGGCGGCTATCTTTCGTTTGCGGCAGGGTTTGGAGTCATGGTCATTCTGTTGGTTCCCAAATCCACCCGTCCATCGATTGGAATGGCACTAGTTCCGGTCGCTCTCGCGGCATTGCTCATCGGCGGACTCAAATTGTCGCAGCCAGCCGCCGCCAGTGGCGGAGTATTGGGGAGGGTCGCCAAAGCAGGCGAACAGCAAGAGCAATCCGGAGGATTCAGGAAGCTCCTTTGGATTTCGGCGGGAAAACTCGCCATGGCAAATCCCGCGGGAACTGGCATCGACACATTTCGAAACATCGGGGCTCAGCCCGGGCTTGTGGCGCCAACCCAATACGCTCACTCGACATATCTTCAACTCGCCGCAGAGTGCTCGATTCTGGCGCCGCTCGTGCTTTTGTGGCTACTGTTTGCCTGGGCCAGAGGTATGTTCAGGGCTCAGGGAGAAATACCCACAGATTCGTTAAAATTGAGAGCGGTAGTCGTCGGAGCCATCACGTGCTGCGCGATTCACAACCAGATCGACAGCCTCCTCTATAGCTTTGGCATCGGTGTGGGTTTCTTCGCGTTGCTGGCAGTGGGTCTGCTTGTCAGTGCAGATGGCAGCAGTCCCGAGCTCGTCCCCACCCCGCTTCGTACGTGGTTTGTCGGGGTCATTCCGGCTCTGGTTGCGATAGTCCTCATCCACGGCTCCCGAACCGAACTCCTCAAAGCCCAGGCACTCGGGCTCCTCACACGTCAAGACCCTAGCGGAGTGGAATTGCTGGAGAGCGCGGAATCTTGGGCACCGCTCGATGGAAGTACTCGCTACCTGATTGCGCGGACTAGCCTGGATCCCAAATCACCCGAGTACTTGTCCAAGTTGGAAGAAGCGACGAGGCTCGACCCGTCGCTCCGATACTTCCGAGCTCTGGCGACCACTTTCGATCTTCAGGGAAAGCCAGCAGAGGCGATTGAGGCTGTGGACAAAGCACTACAGCTTGATCCAAACAACCTTCCAGGCCATCTCCTAAAGATCTCGATCGCTGAGCATCTGCAGGATCCGGCCCTAGTCAAGAAGGCGTGCGAGGATGCTATCGCCGTGGAGCAAACGACTGCCTTTCAAATTCGCGCGATTCCGGAGATGATTCCGACCGAAACCTTTGAAGCTCGGATAAAGCTGGCGGAACTAACCACCGATCGACCCACTGCCATCCGACTTTTGCAGGAAGCTGTTGATGGGTTCAAACGCTACTGGACCACGTCGGTACCATTGGTCGCGCGCGCCGCCAAAGAAGATATCAACGCCAACTACGCTGGGGAAAATTGGCAGGACGTGCAACGTAAGCGGATCGTCGCCCAGCAAGCATGCAAGAAATTGGCTGGGCTGCTGGCGGCGGGTGGTGATCAGCGAACCGCTGACCGAGTCTTGGAGGAATCGGCCGTTTTCGACTCGGGTGTCGACTTGGGCGGCGTCAAGTAACGCTTGATCAAACTGGTGGCTATCGGCGCCGCGACGTCGCCACCGTGACCCGCATTCTCGGCAACGACTGCGATGGCGATGGTCGGATTTTCGACCGGTGCGAACGCAACAAACCAGCTGTGGGTCAACTGGTAACGCTTGTTTTCCGCTGACCCCGTTTTTCCACCGATGTGCAAGCCCGGAATTCTCGACGCTCGCGCCGTACCGACCTCCACGACGTTAAGGCAAGCATTCTGCACGACATCCCAAAAATGCGGATCCACCTTGATTTGCGCGGCAATCTCCGGCATGACTTTGGTGGGTTTGGTGTCTCCAGGGTGCAGCACGGCTCGGACCAGATGGGGCTGGAACCGAGTGCCCCTATTTGCGACGGTGGCCACGAGATTAGCCATTTGGAGCGCCGTAGTCTCTGTATAGCCCTGGCCAATACCCATCAGAACGGTATTCCCGGGTTGCCAAATACCTTTGTTGACCTTGTCTATCCACTCTTGAGAGGGCGCAATGCCCTTCCCTTCGCCTGGTAGGTCGATACCGGTTCTCTCACCAATACCAAACAAGTGGGCCGCCTTTTGAAGGTTGGATAATCCAGCATTTCGAGCGAGCTGCATAAAATAGGCGTTACAACTTTTTGTAAAGGCTGGCAGGAAAGGTATCGCACCGTGAACTCCCAGGCACTTAAATTTTGATCGTCCCAACTGGTAGTAGCCATGACAACTAGTTATGGTTGCCGATGGATTGAACTTCCCTGCCAACTCCGCTGCCAATGTCGTGTTGAGTTTGAACGTGGAACCGGGAGCGTACGAGTACTTGATCGCTCGGTTATAGAGTGGCAGAGCCGGGTCGTCGCGCAGCATCGCGTAGTTCTCTTTGCTGATCCCGCCCAGGAACATCGAGGCGTCGTACGAAGGAGAACTGGCCAAACACAGAATTTCGCCGTTTCGGGGATCGATCGCGACGGCTGCACCGCGGCGACTGCCCAGGGCTTCCAAAGCCGCCCGCTGAAGGCCGAGGTCAAGCCCCAAGATGAGCTTATCGCCGGGCACGGGAGAATCTTTCTTAACGAGCCGCAAGGGACGTTTCTTTTCGTCGATGACAATTTCTCGCTGGCCCGGCTTGCCCATCAACTCGAGCTCATGAGATTTCTCAAGACCGATTTTCCCAACAAACTCCGCAGGCTCGACTCCCTTCTTCTTGAGGCTTGCGACGTCTTGGTCGTTGGGAATCCCGACGTACCCAATGATATGCGCAGTGGCAACAGGATCGCTGTAGAACCGGATCGGAAGGGCGGAAACTGTAAAACCGGGGATTTCATCGCTCAGCTCTGCAATGACCGATGCCTGCTCGATCGTTGCATTGGTGTAGATCGGCTTGGGCATCACCTTGTATTGGCGGTAGTTTTTAAGTTCCTTCTCGATCTCAGTCGGCTCGACCTGGAGAATTTTCGCGATCTTGGCAATGCCGGCTTTGTTCGCAAGAACAATCTTGGGTTGGGCCAGCACCACAAGATTCGGCTTGGTGCCCGCCAGGATCTTTCCGTGTCGATCCACAATCAGACCCCGCGGTGCCATCTCCGGTACGGTGCTCGACCGGCTCGTTTGGGCTAGTGCGGCCAGGTTGTCCGAATCCACCACCTGGAGGAACCATAGCCGCATGAAAATCGCGATGAGACCCGCCAACAAAATGAGGAAATAGAAGATGGACCGAAAATCAATCGCACGCGCGCGCTCTTCGTGAACGGCTGACATCGCCTAGCGCACCTCCTCAAGGATTCCCTTAGCCAAGACCCGAAGTTTGCGTGTTGCCCGACGTATGAACGAGGGGTTACTGGATGACGATGCCTTGGCAACGTAGCCGCTCGGATAGATCGGGTGAGCAATCTGCATTTGAAACAGCCTGAACCCGCAAACCGCAAATCCGGCTGCCATTGCCACAAAGAAACTCCTGGATATTGTTCCAATGGGTCGACGTTTCATTTATTGCCCTTAGTGGATCCGACAACGGCGCTTCGGCTGACTGCCCTTTCGATAGGTCATCGCCTGTTGATTGGGACATCGATCCGTGGCGAGCATTCCTGAATCTGCGCACACCATAACTGTGATCGTTCCCCCTTCTTCGCGATCATTTGACTTGGGCTTCGAAGGACGTGAGTCAGGTGCAGTCCGGCTGGGTTCGGTACGTTTGGGAGGCTCTGCCGGTGGATTGGTGCTCTCATTCGGTCGACCCCGCGTCGCATCGGGCGTTGGCGGCGGCTCCTCGCTTGGCTTCGGGGTGAAATCGTTGGGTAATCCGTTTTCGTTTTGTGGTTTGTCTGGGTCCTGCTGAGGCTCATCGGCTCGGTCCGGCGCTGGCTCGTTGCTTCGCGTCCTTTGAGAATCCCGCTCAGGTGCGACCCTCTCGTCATCCGAAGTGTCAGATCGGACCGTACGCACTCTCTGCTCATCTTCGGGAGCGCCGGGATGCTTTGCATCCGCCATCTCAGACACACGACTCATGATCGCAGCCCACATTTCCGCGGTGTGACTGCCACCCATGACGCTGTGGTCCATGGGCGGATAGGCCCACTTGTATTTGCCGCCAAGCAAAGCAACTTTCTGCTCGTTGGCGATCCACCCGATACCGATGAATTTATCGGTGTAACCACAGAACCAAGCGTCCTTATTGTCGTTGGTGGTTCCGGTTTTTCCCCGTGCGCCATCGACGTAACTTGCTGCGCGGCCAGTACCATAGAGAACGACTCTCCGCATGAGTCCATCTATTCGATCCGCCGTGGATGAACTCAGGACGTTGCTTGTTCTTCCAAGTTCCTGGGTGGGTTGAATGGTCTGTCCGTCTTGGGTCGTAATTCGGACCACGGCATACGGATCCACTCTCGTACCTCGACGTTGGAACACACTGTAGCCTCGCGCCATATCCAGAAGAGAAACTTCTGCGGTGCCGAGAGCCAACGATGGAACGGGCAACATCGTGCCGGTGATCCCGAACCTGCGCCGAGCCTCTTGTACGAATACTTTCCAGCCGGCTGATCTGTCACCGTTTCCCGCAGCGATGGCGTATTCGTCCAACGTATGGACGGCAGGGAGGTTGATAGACCATTGAACCGCAGACTCCAGTGAAACTGTTCCTCCGGTGAACCGACCTGAATTCTTGGGTCGATACCACCCGCCGCCAGGGAGGTGCATATTGACGGGTGCATTGCTCACATAGTCGCGCAAAATTCCCTTCGCATCTGCGAGCGCGTAAACGTATGGTTTGAAGCTTGAACCCGGCTGGCGCCGACCCTTGACGACGACGTTGAATTGGTTGCGCTGGTAATCCGGGCCACCGACCATCGCGACGATCTTTCCGTTACGATCGGTAATGAGAAAAGCACCCGTTCTCACATTGTCGTGACGAAAACGATGAACAAACCTCTGGACCTGTTCCTCGGCCATGGCTTGGACCTTGGTATCGATGGTCGTTTCCACCACGTAGCCGCCCTGCCCGATGTCCATCTCAGGATGTTCTTTTTCTAGTACTTCGAGCACGTAGTTTACGAAGTAATTGCACTGCCGAATGCCGTAGTGAACGTTCTTGTTCTCATGGGCGATCTTGGGCCTTTCGGCCTTGGCTTGGGCGTACTCGCTCTTGGTGATAAACCCTTCCGAGAACATGATGTCAAGAACATCGTTCCGGTTAGCAAGCGATTTCTCGTAGTTTGCAAACGGATTTTCGCTGCTGGGCTTTCGGACCAATCGCGCCAGCATGGCGGCTTCGCTGATAGAGACCTTGTTCAGCGGCTTGTTAAAGTAGATTTCGGCAGCCCTTGAGATGCCATAGGCTCGCGATCCATAAAAAACTTGGTTGAGATAGAGCTCGAGGATCTGGTCCTTGGTGTACTGTTGCTCGATGGTCACGGCGAGGGCCATGTCTTGGATCTTTCGCTGGAATGTGCGCTCGCCTTCGCTGAACAACCGCTTGGCCAGTTGCATTGTAAGGGTGGATGCACCACCCGTGACGCGACCTTCCTTTCCGCTTGTAAACAGCACGCGTGCGAACGACTGCGGGTCGATTCCCCCGTGTTCGTAAAAGCGCTTGTCTTCCGCAGCGATCGTCGCCTGTTGGATGATCTGGGGAATCTCGCTTAAGGGGACCCACTTTCGGTCCTCGTCGATCATCTTGTAGAGCACTACGCCGTCAGCACTTTTGATCAGCGATGGCTGGATCTGGAGAGCGGCTTTGAACCGGCCTAGATCGCCGACCATGCCGTTGGCGCGATTCAGTTCCTTTATCCAAAAGAACCCGATCACACCCGCGCCCAACGCCACGAGCGAAACCAAAAGAATGAGAACGGCAAGGACGTTCTTCAGAACCCGATTCATCGGCTTCCTCTTGGATTTCCGCGTGCGTTTTTTTGCTTGCGAGGCCGTTCTTGTCGCCAATGTTCTTGCCAGTATAACGTACGAGATTCGCAATCGGTGCCAAGAAGGTTCATCGGAACCTCTCCTCGCCGTTCGCTTTTTGCCGAGATTGGGCCAAAATCGAGGGATATGATTTCGCTTGAGGATCGTTTTAGCCAGTTATCTGCACTTGGCGAGAAAGCACTCATCCCGTTCGTCACAGCAGGGGATCCTCCACTCGATCAGTTGCCCTCGATACTTTCCGCACTATGCGAAGGGGGCGCGGATGCCATAGAAATTGGTCTGCCGTTCAGCGACCCGATCGCCGATGGTCCTGCCATTCAGGCAAGTTCCCAGAGAGCTCTCGACCGCGGAGTAACTCCGAGAGACGTCCTGGCCACGATAAGTTCCTGGTCGAACCCTGGGATACCGCTCATCCTTATGGGCTACTACAACCCTGTGCTCAAAATGACCCACGAGCGATTTGCGAAATCTGCCCGTGAAGCAGAAGTGTCGGGTGTTATCATTTCTGATCTGACGCCCGAGGAATCGGATGCATGGATCCAAGCCGCCCTTGCGGAAGGCTTAGAGCCGATATTTCTTACTGCTCCCACCAGTACCGATGCGCGTCTGGATGCCGTCGTGGCACGAGGCAAGGGATTTATTTATGCGATCAGCAGAACCGGCGTTACAGGGCATGGGTCCGAAGTGCCTCCAGAATCCAGGGACCTAGTACAACGGATCAAGTCACGAACTCAACTGCCAGTGTGCGTGGGTTTCGGCATCAGCCAGCCAGATCATGTTCGGATGGTGTGCCAGCTCGCCGACGGAGCTGTCGTCGGAAGCGTTTTGGTTAACCTTCTTGCGGAAAAATGGGATTCAGGCGGCGGCCGAGATGAGGTAATTTCACTTATCCGTGGGCTCAAAGATGCCACACGGGCTTGATCGTCCCGTTCACCTTGATAGGGTCTACTGGTAGATCTGGCACTAACACTTGGCAGAGCATCTGGCCAATGCAGCGATAATAGCGTGGGGTTTAAATTGAAGAATAGGCTTGTAGTCATCGCGGCTCTGGGGCTGCTCTGTAGTGGTTTTGCGCAGCAGGATCCAGCGAAAGCCGAAGGGGATTTCCCGGATTTCGCAAAAGAAATGCTGGTTGCTTGCAACAAGGTGAGAGAAGCTGGGTCATTGGGCAAGTTCACGCTCAACGCCGAACTCTGCAAGGCAGCCCAGTGGATGGCAGAGGATGTTTCGAAGGCACCCAAACTCTCACACACGGATTCCCTGAAACGCAACCCAGGGCAACGCGCCGACGCTTACGAATACAACTGGGGATTTATCGCCGAGAATATTGCCGGTGGAGCAAAAGATGCAGCTGAGGCCGTTTCCCTTTGGATGAAAAGTCCAGGACACAAGCGCAACATGCTGGCTCCAGAGCCCAATGAACTTGGCGTAGGCTATTTCTTCAATCCGAAGAGTAAATCCGTCAAGTATTGGGTAATCCTGGTCGGACGTCAGCGATAGATCGGCTGGGGCTGAGGCTTTTTGCGCGGAGCACGTCGGGCTTCGATCTCCTGGTACACAAATGCCAGAACTTCGGCAACAGGACCAAACAGTTCACGGGGAATGTAGTCGCCCACATCGCACTCGCGATAGATTTGTCGCGTGAGAGGTGGATTGGGGACGATCATCACCTTATGCTTGTCCGCCTCTTCCCTAATCTTTGCGGCTAGATAGTCAGCTCCCTTGGCAATGACAACCGGGGCGTGGTCTTCATTCCGCTTGTACCGAATGGCCACGGCGTAGTGCGTCGGGTTGGTCAGGACAACATCGGCGTCCTTAACGTTGCGCAACCCGCCAGCTCTCATCAGTTTGCGCCGGCGCTTCATGCGCTCACCCTTGAACTCAGGATTTCCTTCCTGATCTTTCATCTCCTGTTTCAGCTCATCTTTGGTCATCTTGAGTTGCTTTTCGACCTGGAATCTCTGGAAGAGGTAGTCACCGACAGCCAGAACAAACCAGACGAAGGAGATTCTAAGCATCACTGAGTGCATGAGATCGCCGAGCACGGAAGCCGCGTTGGCAGGACCCGTTGCACTGAGCCCGATCACCGTGGGCCAATGAGAGGTCACGGTTTTATACGTGATCAATCCGAAGACGGACATTTTGAAGATGGCTTTGAGCCCCTCGACTCCAGCACGCGCAGAAAACAACCTTTGGAATCCCGCAAAGGGGTCGATCTTTTTGAAGCTGGGGACCATCGACTGGGCGCTCAGGACAAATCCAACCTGCGCAAGATTCACCGCGATTCCGACCGCAGCCACAGTTCCGAACAGCATCGCCGCTCCCAGCAGGCACGGACCGATTGCTCCCACAAAAATCCGACCGAACTCACCAGCGCTGATAGTCCGACTCGCGTTTTGAGAGATGACGTTGAGCCCGTTAAATATTCCCTGGCCGATTTGGTGGGTCGCAGCTGGCAACACCAGCGCGGCTGCCAAAAGACCCGCAGCACCCGTGAGATCGGTGCTCCGTGCAACTGTTCCCTTCTTGCGTGCCTCTTCTCGTCGCCGAGGTGTGGCTTGTTCTGTACGTTCTCCGCCTTGATCCTGAGCCATTTATCGCCTCACCGGAGCCAGCATCTTGCCGGCGTAGTCAAAACTCACTTCCAAGCCTGCCTGGACCGCCGTAACCGTGAGCGGGAGAGCCAAAGAGAGGGCGACGAATCCCATGAGCATTTTCGCGGGAATTCCCACGATATACACCTGCATCTGGGGCACGCTTCGGTTTATCATCGACGCTGCGCCGTCAACAAGAACGCACACCGCCACCGGTGCCGCGCAAATCTGAAGTGCGAGAAGGCCCAGAGTCGCGAGCCACTGCAGTAACGCGTTGCCGGCTGTGGACCACGAGGTAGCGGCCGCAATGTGGGTGGAATAACTTGCCACAAAGCTTTTGATCATTAAGTGATGCCCATTCATGAGGAGCATCAGCACCAAAGCGAGCCAATATTTGAAGTTTGCAAATAGTGACACCGGATGGTTGGTTGCAGGATTAAACACTTGAACGCTGGACAAACCAATCTGAATATCCAAAACCGATCCCGCCATTTGAACCGCAATCATCACCATTTGAACTGCGAGACCCAGCACAAGCCCCACCAGTGCTTCATTGCCGATCGAAAGTACCAATTCGCCAACATTGTTTGGGGTCGGACCAACTGCCGAGAGCAATTCTGGCGTTAGGGCAAAACTAATAGCGCCGCATAAACCGAGTCGGACTTGTAACGGCGTTTGAGCACCGAATAGTGGTGCAACGAGCAGGCACGCAGAAATTCGCGTGAATACCATCCACAACGCAAAGAGATAATGTCCATCGAGCGACATTACCGTCCCACCATGGCGGCATGTTCAAAGCAATAGCGCATGAATGAAACGAGCGTACTCATCATCCAACCGCCAAAAATCAGGACGCCTATACCGGCTCCGATGAGCTTGGGGACATAGGTTAAGGTCATTTCCTGAATCTGTGTGACCGCCTGGAACACGCTCACCATCAATCCCAGGAAGAGAGCAATCGCCAGAATCGGCAAGGAAACCATTCCAGCGGTCATAAGACCTTGGCGGGCAATTTCTAAGACACTTGTTTCATTCATGCTACATGTACCCCGCCATAATCGCGCTCACGATCAATGACCAACCATCTGCCAGAACAAATACCAACAGCTTGGCAGGCAAAGAGACAACGGACGGTGGCATCATCATCATGCCCAAACTCATCAGAACGCTCGCCACGACGAGGTCGATAATAACGAACGGAATGAAAATGTAGAAACCCACGATAAATGCGGTCTTGAGTTCACTCAGGATAAAGGCCGGAATGAGAGTAATCAGACTTACATCTTTGGGAGTGGCCTTCTCTTTCCGCAAATCGACAAACAGCTTAAGGTCTTTGCTGTAAGTATTCTTAAGCATGAACTTCCGCAACGGCATCTGAGCTTTTTCAACGGCTTGATCAAATGTAATCTGCTTTGCCGTGTACGGTTTCAGTGCCGTATCGTTAATTTCGGTATACGTCGGACTCATCACGTAAAGCGATAAGAAGAGCGATAGGCCGATAATGACTTGGTTCGGCGGAATGCTCTGGGTTCCAAGCGCGGTTCTCGTCAAGCTCAAGATGATGACGATACGCGTAAAGCTGGTTGTGAGAATCAGGATCGCGGGCGCGATGCTGAGAACGGTCAGCAGTGCCAGGATCTGGAGGCTCGAGCCAAGTTCTCCTTGGTTTTTCGCACCTTCTAAGCCGATCTTGACGCTCGGTATCGCGACGGGCGCTGTCTGCGGAATCGCCAGCGCTGCCAACGCAAGCAAAAATACGATGGCTGAAAATCGAAGCGCAACGGGGCTTAAGAGAAGTTTCTTCATGTAAATCAGCCCATGAGCCGGTTCAATCGCGTGAGCGCTTCCATCGCCTGTTTCCGCTGGAGCTCAAACTCATCGCCGGGTTCCGCCTCGATGATCGCGATTTGCGGTGCAGGGTCAGAGTCAGGGTCTCGGACGACAGCTGACTTTGGAATCGCCGCCCGTCCTGCTTCGTCCACCATTTCGAAAAATGCCTTCTCCTCAACCTGCTCGGTCTTGGAATCCCCAGTGACGTCCGCCAACATCTGGATGCCTTGCTGATTCGAGCCGAGCAAAATGCTCTTTCCCCGGACCGTAACCAAATGGAGCATCCCGCCCGCAAAATTCGTGGACTCAACCACCTTGATCTCGGCGGTGCTGCCTGATTGGAATTTCTTCGTCAGGGCTGGTGCTAGCTTGGGAACGGCAAATTTGATCAGGGCAATCACAATGCCTACAGCCAAGATCATTTGGAAAATCTGGCTGAATCCGATCCCGGGGGCCTGGAATCCACTGCTGTTCGGCAGCGTGATATCCGGCTTGGTTCCGGCGACTTGGGCAAGGAGAGACCCGAATTCCATGGTTAGGCGACCTCGTTCAAGCGCTGCAACCTTTCTTGCGGACTCAGAATCTCTGTAATTCGGACGCCAAAGTTGTCCTCAATCACGACGACTTCGCCCCGGGCGACCAATCGCCCGTTTACGAGTACGTCCACCGGTTCACCAGCCGCTTTATCGATTTCGACAATGGATCCTGAACTGAGGTCGACAACCTCCTTCATCATCATGCGGACTCGACCCAGTTCAACGGAGATTTCAAGGGGGATATCGAGGAGGATCTCGAGATTCTGTGCCTCTTCCGGCAACGAGAATCCGCCATCACGCTTGTCAATCTCTTCGAGGCTTCGAGCAAACTCGCTTTCGTTCCCTTCCCCATCCACTCCGGCGATCCAGTTGGAGGACTGGTCGTCCATCAACCAAACAAGAGTGCCGTTGACTTTGTCCGACGTGATTGCCACGTTTGTCCGGACCAAGCTCTCTGCCTTTTGGAGGTTGGGCGGAAATGCGAAAATCTGGAATCGAACGGACAAGCCCGTGGAGATGAGAGGTTCGTTCTTAATATTGCCGATCGCCAGGCAGAGCCCCTGGACAATGGATTCCACCAGCGGACGAACATCGGAAACCATTGATTCGTCCGGGTCTTCCATCTCGGTGGGATCGATCTGCTTCATCATCGCGATCATTTCGCCAAAGGTTTCTTGGCTGATCAGGACGATGTGAGAGTTCTCCGGCATGTTTGCCAACGCAAACTGGATGACCAGCTTTGGCGCGGCCATTTCCGAAAAGAGGTCGTTCGGTGACGTCTCGACGGTGAACGGCGTGCCAAAAGTGAGTGCATCGCCAGAAGCCTCGCTCGCCGTAATGGATACGGTCTGCCAAATCTGGTTCTGGAGTTGCGAAATCTTGGTAATGGTTTCCTGGTTCATGATCAGGGTGCTTAACTGGGATCGATTGAGTTGACGACGCTAAAAACGAGTTTCTTTTTCTTGAGGCCGGGTTTGACCTCATACTTGGGTGTGTTGGCGACGAGCATTACGAGAGGTTCCTCGCGCTTCTGCTCGAGGAGCAGGGTGTCTCCAGGTCTGATTTTCATAAAGTCTTCGACTTGCAGTCGGCACTTGCCTAAAACGATCGAACAATCCACTACCGCATTGGTGAGTTGCAGAGCCATGTTGCGGCGAGAATGCTGATTGGTCTTTCGCGAAGTGTTGACAAACCACTTTTGGGCACTGAGCTTGGCGGTGATGGGCTTGAGCACCAAATAAGGGATACACATGCTCATGGCACCGCGCGACTGACCCACTTTTACTTCAAAGAGAATCGTCACGACGATATCGGTCGGCGGAGCGATTTGGACGAACTGCGAGCTCGTTTCCATCGCCTCAATCCCGGGGTTGACGATCACGATGCCTTCCCAAGAAGTTTTGAGCGCAGAAAACATGCGCTCGACCATCTGCCGTACCAGCGGCTTTTCGATATCGGTGAGGTTGTTGCGGTTGATGCCACGTCCTGGACCACCCAAGAGCCGATCAATCATGGAAAAGATGAGCTGAAACTCCATCTCCATAACGGCCTGGCCGCTGAGCGGAGGCAGAGACATCACGGTGAAAACCGATGTGTTGATGCTTCGCAGGTACTCCTCGTAGGGGACCTGTTCCAGCGAGATGAGGTCGATGCTCACCGGAGTGCGAAGATAAGCGGAGAGAGACGTTGCAGCCAATCGAGCAAACGTTTCATGGAGCATCTGCAACGTTCGAAGCTGTTCACGACTGAACTTATCCGGGCGTCGGAAATCGTAGAGTTCGTAAGTGATGGCGGACTTTGAGTTCGCTTTGGCTCCAAGCTTGGAATCGAGTTCCTCAAATGATCCGACATTGCGAAGATTGCTCGTCGCATCGTTTGCGCCTGCTCCCGCTGCACCTTCCGTGGAGAGCGAGTTTAATAGCGCTTCGATTTCTGATTGGGAGAGAATATCCGACACTGATTTTCAGTCCTATGGGGGGCTGTCAGTTTTGGTATCGGAGCCTAGCAAGTTTTCTGGAGGGTCTGAACCTGAGATTTCACGAATCACTTGAGGTTTCCCCATTGACGCGCCGCCTCGTAGAATAGGGCATGGATCTCCTTTCGGAAGCAGCTATCTTCGCTACTCAGCGTCATCACGGGCAAGTGCGAGATGGCGAATTCCCTTTGCCTTATATCACCCATCCCATGGACGTGCTGGCGAAAGTGCGTTACATCGGGCAGGTCACAGAGGAACCCGTTCTGTGTGCCGCTGTGCTGCATGACGTTGTGGAAGAGTGCGGCGTGAAGTTTGCAGAGATTCAATCGCTGTTCGGCGACCGTGTGGAAGAACTGGTTCGGATGCTGACACGCCGCGAGCCCAGCGCCGAGGAGGTTGCAGGAATGAACAAAGATGAAATCTGGAAACTTCGGAGTGAGTGGATGTTAGGGGAGATCCGCGATACGATGGACCCACAGGCACAGACCATCAAGCTCGCGGATCGCCTAAGCAACCTGCAGGAAGCCCTGAGGACCCGCACGGGCAAGAAGTTGGACCGTTACTTTGTTCAGACGCAGGAGATCCTTAAAATCATTCCCCGGAAAACTAACAAATCCCTGTGGGACTCCGTTAAGAAGCTTCTCCCAAGCTAGAATTTTGGCATCGGCGTCGTAGCGGGAAATTTCGTGCCCTTCTTGCTCTCGGCATCAATCAGCTTCTGGGCCTCGTTCTTTCGGCTCTTGTCCGCCGGGTGGGTTCGAAGGAACTCGGGCGTTCCCCCTCCGCCTCCCGCCTTGGCGAGCGTATCAAACAGATCCAACATGCCTTTTGGGTTGTATCCTGCATCAACCATGAGCCTGAAACCGCTCCGGTCTGCTTTCGACTCCTGGCCTCGACTGTAGGGGAGTGAAAGCAGAACCTCGTTGCTGATCGAGGCGATGTTGACCATATCTTGATTGGCTCGAATGATCATCAAGACCGCCGTGATTCCCAGATTCCGCTTCTGCTGGTCCGCGTAAGCGTTTGCCCAATGCTCTTCGCGAATGTGCGTCATCTCGTGACCCAGAACTGCCGCTAGTTCGTCCACGGTCGAAAACTTTTCGAAGAGACCCGTGTAGAAGAAAATAGGACCACCCGGTAAAGCGAAGGCATTCACCTCTTTGCTGTCG
The DNA here is from genome assembly GCA_018268255.1 of Armatimonadota bacterium. Classification (GTDB taxonomy): domain Bacteria; phylum Armatimonadota; class Fimbriimonadia; order Fimbriimonadales; family Fimbriimonadaceae; genus UBA2391. The sequence continues at coordinate 34,766 of JAFDWX010000005.1, forward strand.
ACCAGATCGAAGCTCCATTTGTAAGGATGTTTCTTGATCTCATTCTCCGGAATGTGGGCTGTCAACTTCTGTGCGACCTTTCGCATCAACTGGACTCGCGGATCGGATTCTTTTACGATCTTCTCTTCATTTCGAATTTGAGCAGCAGCCTTTTGACCCAGTTCAACCTGCTGTTTGAAGCCAGGCTTGAATGGATCAGCCTTTACTGGACCCGCGAAGAGGGCCATCGCCACTAAAACACTTAGACTCGCACGCATACAGGTAAGACGACGTGATCTTTATCGGAGATTCCCATGGAATGAGTCGTTTGGCACGGACTGTGCAACCGTCGTCACCGTGGGCAAATCTACTAAAGCCCGCAAAATTACAGTGAGAAATCCCGCTTTGAGCACGGAAGCGCTAAAGAGGGAGACCTTGGGTCCCGACATAACCCATGGGAAGGTTTGGAAAATAGCATGAAGCGACCACGAAACACCAAAAAGGGCTTTACGCTCGTTGAAATCATGATCGTCGTTCTGATCATCGGCATCTTGCTGGCGATCGCAGTGCCCAACTTTGTTCGAGCTCGAGAACGAGCACGAGCCAAAACTTGCGTGGGCAACCTGAAGCAGTTGGACTCCGCGAAGGAGCAATGGGCCATGGAGAACCGAGCCGATGACGGAGCTGCGGTTGATATGACCGATCTTGTTCCGACGTACGTTAAGGCCGAGCCGGCATGTCCGAGCGGTGGAACCTACGACACCACGACAATCGGTGAAGATCCGACTTGCTCGACCGGTGGCGAACACGCAATCGGCGCTAACTAACAGCGACTCTTACAACTTAACAAGCGGGGGCGAGCGGCAAATGCTCGTCCCTGTTTGTATCAAAACTCAGTCATTTTTGTCATTTTCAAGCAACTGATAGCCGTGTAACCTATGTTTCGATCCGGCAAAGCTCCTATCCCGGCAAAATGATGCCGACAATATGGAGTAGCCGTTGAGTTTTTGACCATGTTGCGAAATACTAAATCGCGAAAACGAAAAGGCTTCTCGTTGATCGAGACTCTATTCGCCGTATTCCTAACGGCGTTATGCGCGATTATGCTTTCTGCAACGATGCCGATCGCCACCCAAAGCAGAGAAAAAAGCAATCTGCTGACCCGTGCCACGAATTTAGCACAAAAGGAAATTGAAAGCGTACGCGGCATCGGATACGCAAATCTGACTGCAAATCAGCTTTACACCTATCGTCTTATTGACTCCACCAATACCGTTGCAGCAAATACTTACACTTTTACCGACGTTGACTCTGGGAACGGAGATAGTGTTGGAACCGTGCTGCCAACAGGCACCGGACGCATCAAAGTCGAACAAGTCGACCTTGACTTGAAGCGAATTACGGTGACCATTTCTTACGACGACCGCGGAACCACCCGTTCCGTCAGCTTAGGAACCCTCGTAGCGAATCTATGAAACATCGCAAGCATTCTGGACATTCACGGCTGCGGCGCGGTGCAACCATGGTGGAAGTCGTCACGGGCGCAGGACTGACGACGATCGTACTGGGTACCAGCCTCTCCATCCTCATCGCTGGCAATGCGTCGTGGGCACGTGGAAGTGGCCAAATCAGCGCCGACAGTTCCGCCCAAACAGCTATTCGAATACTCTCATCAACCCTACGAGAAGCCATGACCGTTACGGTTGACGAAAACGGCCAAGGGCTCACCTATCGGCTACCCGAAGTCGATGAAGATGGTAACTACGTTGTTCCAGCAGTCTGGGACGGCGTTACCCATCGCGTCTACTACGACGACGGATTTTTGTACGAACAGACTGGCGACGATCTTCGCACCATCGCACGAGAAGTGATCTTGACGGATCCTGCCCGTGGCAATGCTCGGTACAGGATATTCACTCCGGGCGATGGGACCGTTATCCGCAGCCTCACGATCTCTGTCGTGACGCAAACCAATGGCCAGCATAATGCGGAAACACATAGTCGCGCCAAAGAGACGCTCTACCTGAGGAATGTTCCCTCGCTTACTCAATAAGGGTGATCATGCAACCAAAACGAAAGAAGAAATTAACCAAGAAAGGCGCAGCATTGGTCAGCGCCATGATCGTACTTTCTCTGCTTGCGGTCGCATCAACGTCCTATGTCAATCGCGCAACCGGTACAGTCAGAGTCGCAACTCGTCAATCCAAAGACATTATTACCTCGCATCTTTGCGAAGCGGGCACACAGGCAGTTTTGCGCGAACTTTGGCGACCATTTAAGGTTGAGCAGAAGTTCAATTCAATGGATGAGGAGTGCACCGGCGCATCGACCGGATCTCCTCGTTCCTCGCTTTCCGGAACCATACCGGGAGTAGGCAGATATTCGGCGGGAATTGTCTCTTTTGAAACTCCTGAAGGGGACACGTATAAACGCGTGGTAACGGTGCGATCCGTTGGATGGATTGACACGAACAACAACGGAAATGTTGACGAAAACGAAGCTCGCAAAGTTGTCGATGTTTCAGCCCAATATGAGCTCGCCAGAAGCCAGGTTTTCGACTACACGTACTTCGTTAACAACTACGGCTGGATGGACGGATTCGGCCCGAGGGACCTCATCGTCAACGGGGATATGCGTGCAAACGCCAACTTCGACTTTTTGAATGGTTCACCAACGGTAAATGGAAGCGTTTACGCGACCGTGAATGATAAGCTTGTTCCGAAATCGGTTGGCCTAATCAATGCCGCGCCCGTGAAAATGTCCAATGGGGACTACCGAGAAAAATACGGTGAAAACCCGCGTGTACGCCAAGTATACAGCTCAAGTCGATTTGGAGCCAAAGGTACCAATGAGTACGAAAAGTGGCGAGACTTCCTTTTTGATTCCAGCGGATCGATGGTGAACGGCCGGCCCTCTGGATCCAACCTCAACGATTCAACTGGCGTGAAGAGTTGGAATAGAACTGGGACGGAGGATGCTGGCACCAAGGTGACCTTGGACACAAGCCCGACGCATGAAATCATCATGCCGGACCTTTCAGATCTCAACACGTATATCGGCATGAGTGAGTCCTACACCAACACGCGTCAAACCTATGCAGACGGCACGCCAGACCCGAATTACGGTCAGGAGGCTTTTGTTGAGGTATGGACCACGAGCGGCGGAGGCCATTACCAGAGAATCTCCTCGGATGGCGTGGTCACCGGTTCCGTAATGCTCATCGGATCTGACGATCATCCCATCAAAATTAACGGGCCGGTGACCATTACGCAGGACGTTGTGATCAAGGGAACCATCCAGGGGCAAGGAACTCTGTACGCAGGCCGCAACGTTCACATCGTCGGTTCTGTCAAGTACAAGAATGGCCCGGATTTTCGAGGCAGCAATCCGACCTCGGTCGATACCGCCAACGAGAAGAAAGACTTTCTCGGTCTCGCCGCAAGGCAGTCCGTCATCTTCGGGAATCCGGCCGAGTTCGGCGACCCATATCCGCTGCGATACATGACTCCGCCGTTTACGAAAGGGCGATACGACGAAAACGGCAACTGGATTCCGCCCTACAATGCCAACGACGTCGATTCAACCGGCCGCAGGAAGTACCAGAGCACCTTCTCGGATAGTGCGATCAACGACATCGCAAGTTCGGTCAACCAGATCGACGCGATTATCTACACCAACTTTGCCGGCGGAGGAAACCTGGGACGTGGAGGTGGCGGAGTCACGTTCAACGGCACACTCATTAGCCGCGATGAAGCCATGGTTGTTTGGTCCCTGCCCATCGTTCAGAACTACGACAACCGTATTCGCGAGCGCGCACTCACCAGAAAGCCGCTCATTGATTTGGACCTTCCACGAAGCCCAGTCATGCTTCGGAGCACGTGGCAAGATCGAGGATTCAGCACCGGTGGAAGCGACAACTACGTTCAACAGGAGAATCAATGAGAAGATTTGGGGCCATCATTGCCTGCCTTGTTGTGGCTGCCAGCGCATTTGCCTGGCATGAAGACCAGATTCCCGGAGCCGGGACCATCGCCGAAGATTCCAACGCCAAGTTAGAGTCTCAGCAATCGATGAACGGAGCCATTCCCGAGGTCGGCACGACTCCCATGCAGTTGGAAGAAAAGTCGATCGCAACAACTGAGGGAAGCGAAAAGTCCGCAGAAGACAATATTTCAAAGGTGGACACTCCATCTAATGCGGCCAATAACCTCAAGGTGGCAGACACGAACCTGAAGCACCCGATGCGAACAGGACCAGCCTATTGGCTTTGGTTCCTTGTCTTTGCTGTCTTCGGTGGAGGCTACGTGTACGCGCGCAGATGGGCGAACACCAACATCAAGATGATGGAAGTCAAACCTACGATTCGGCGATAATGCTCCTGACCAATTCAAAAGCCTGCTGCGCAAAACGCTCAGCAGGCTTTTTTTGCTTGATCAGTCGACTAGATGTCGTACTTTTTGGGTCCGCCGTCATTGCTGCCGCCACCCAGGATCCGTTTCACGAACGAAATCAGTTCCATCGGGTTGAAGGGCTTGGTCAAGTACATATCCGCGCCGTAGTGATAGCCTTCGAACACGTCCTTATCTTGGGCCTTTGCGGTGAGCATGATCACTGGCAGAGATTCCGTGGACGGTTCTCGACGCAGGTTCTTGAGCACTTCAAAGCCGTCCATGTACGGCATCATTACGTCTAGAACGACCAAATCCGGCTTCTCGGCCTTGATCTTTTCCAATCCCTCTTTGCCATCGTAGGCAGTGACAATCTGATATCCCTGCTTCTCCAGGTTGACCTGAATCAACCGGACAATATGGCGTTCATCGTCGCAGACAAGAATCTTGCTCGGCATTCCAAAAAATTCCTTTTACGGTGTTCGCTAATGCTACCCGAAGGGCAACGGTACCCGGGTTCCAACCTTGCTCGCCACCCGACTCTCCGACTGCTTTCTTGCAAAAGTGGTTCGCTTTCCCCGCAATTTTGATGAAACTTTCATTCAACCTGTGGCAATACTTAAGGTCATGCGAATTTCGATGCGCTGTTTTATTGCGGCTGTCGCAGCTGCCACTCTTTCGGTGGGAGCGTTTGCCGCCGACCTGATGCCTGGTTCCAAGGCTCCGGAGGTCAAGGTTCAGAACTGGATCAAAGGCACCCCGGTCAACAAATTTGAAAAGGGCAAAGTCTATGTCGTCGAGTTTTGGGCGACCTGGTGCGGCCCGTGTCGCGAGAGCATCCCTCACCTCACCGAACTGGCCAAAGAAAATCCTTCGGTAAAGTTTGTCGGCGTTAGCATCTGGGAAGACAATAAAGATGACGCCGTCGCGAAGTTTGTGAAGGATATGGGCGACAAGATGAATTACAACGTCGCCTACGGTGGAAACAAAGAAGGCATGGCGGAGACTTGGATGCAAGCCGCCTATCGGAACGGAATTCCATCAGCATTCTTGATCAAGGGCGATGAGATTTGCTGGATCGGACACCCGATGGAGTTGGACGAGCCGCTGAAAAAGGTGCTCGCGGGCAACTTCGACGTTTCTGCAGAAAAGACCAAGTACGGTAAGTACATCCAGGGCAGAAAGGCCGAGAAGGAGGTTGCCGCCAAGATCAAGGAAGCCCAGGAGTGCTACGCGAAGGGCGACAAGAAAAAAGCCAACGATCTACTGGACCAGGCAGCAAGCATGAGCGATGAATCGAAATCCGAAATCGACATGATTCGATTCGGCTGGCTCGCGAAGGAGGACCCTGCGGCCTGGGAAAACAAGGCTGCTGAATATTCCAAAACGGATGAAGGCAGAAGCACGTTGTGTTCGTTCGCGATGCAGCAAACGCAGAATGGCGATGTGAAGGCCGGCGCAAAGGCAATCGAGCTCGCTGTGAGGAACTGCAAGGATTCCGACGTGGTTTGCTTCTACTACGGCACTGAGTTCTACTCCCAGACCAAGGATTACAAGCGCGCTCTGGAACTCGTAAACAAGGCTATTGCGGGGATCCCGAACTCTCAGTTCAAGGATAATGACGAGGTCAAGCAGATGTTTGACAGGATGAAGACGGATCTGGAAGCGAAGGCCAAGGGCTAATCTAGTCTCAACTCACAAGGGCCCTCGGATGGTAAATCCGAGGGCCCTTTTTTTCGTCGGCGCTGCGCCCGATGCCGCGCCCTCGCCCCTTGCTCCGCTCGGGTCTCCGCCCGCATCGCCGACCCAAGCAGAGTGGCTAATTAATCATTAGGCTACTCCCACTCGATCGTGGCAGGAGGCTTGCTGGTTAAGTCGTACAACACTCGGTTGACCCCTGCAACCTCGTTGACGATCCGATTCGCCACATGTTCCAAGGTTTCGAACGGCAGGGGCACTGCGGTGGCAGTCATGGCGTCTTCACTTTGAACCGCGCGGAGGACGATGGGCTGCTGATAGGTCCGTTCGTCTCCCATCACGCCCACGCTTCGCACGTCCAGCAGTGCCGCGTAGCTTTGCCAGATGCCCTTGTGCAAGCCTGCGGCTCGTAACTCCGAACGAAAAATAAAGTCTGCCTCCTGGACAATCGCCACTCGTTCGCGCGTGACCTCTCCGAGAATGCGAACTGCCAAACCTGGCCCGGGGAACGGTTCACGATCCACCATCGCTTCCGGCAACCCGAGCTGGCGGCCCACTTCCCTCACTTCATCTTTGAACAGCCACTTCAAGGGCTCGATCACCTTAAGCCGCATCCAGTCCGGCAATCCACCCACGTTGTGGTGCGTCTTGATCTTGCTTGCAGTAGCCGACCCCGATTCGATGACGTCGGGATACAGGGTCCCCTGCATCAAAAAATCACATCCCTGAAGTTCGTCGGCATGCTGCTCGAAGCACTTCACAAACTCGCTGCCAATGGTCTTGCGTTTGACCTCTGGATCGGTGACACCGGCGAGCGCTGAGAAGAATTGATCGCGAGCATTGATCGCCACTAGATGAGGATGAAAGTGCTCCGTAAACTCGCGCACCACGTCTTCCGCCTCATTCTTTCGGAGAAGTCCATGATCGACGAAGACACAGGTGACACGGTCACCTAAAGCTTCGGTGACCAAAGCCGCCGCCACGCTCGAATCGACTCCTCCGCTTACGGCGCATAGCACCCTTCCTTCTCCCACGGTTTCTCGAATCCCCTGCGTTGTTTCTTCGATAAAGGCAGCGCTCGACCAGTCGCCCACAAGCCCAGCAACGTCAAACAAGAACGATCGAAGTAGAGCGCGGCCGTCCGGAGTGTGGCTGACCTCCGGGTGAAACTGAACCCCGTATACGCGTCGGACTCGATCCTCAAAGGCAGCAATCGGGCAGGAGTCGGTGGACCCTGTAATGGTGAACCCCGGAGGAGCCGTCTTCACCTGGTCACCATGGGACATCCAGACCTGCTTGTCCGAAAGTTGATTCGCCAAGTGGCCGGTTCCGGCTGGAACAAACTCCCGACGGCCATATTCGCGGTCTTTGGCAGGCTCCACCGAACCTCCCAACTTGTGGGCCAGCAGTTGATGGCCATAGCAGATTCCCAGGAGAGGAATTTCGCCGGCAATTCCGTCCAGATCAAGGTCTGGTGCGCCCTCGCCGAGAACGGATTTTGGCCCGCCGCTCAAAACAACCGCCGCTGGCCTCTTCTCCAAAATGGCTTGGCGAGCATTGGTCCACGGGACCATTTCGCTAAACACTCCAAGCTCGCGGATTCGCCGAACAATCAGTTGCGTGTACTGACCGCCGAAATCAACAACCAAAACGGTTTGGTGGGACATGGAAGGTCCTGAAGGATATCCGATTCAGGGTCAGCGGAGCGCAGCCGAGCCACGTTCTTTCGTGCGAATCCGGATCGCATCGATGACGTCGCTGACAAAAATCTTCCCGTCGCCGATTTCGCCGGTGTGCGAGGTTTCCAGAATGATTTCCAGGACCCGCTCCAACTCTTCGTCTTCAACCACCACGTCCACCCGCAGTTTCGGGATCAGGTTGAGAGCATAGGTGCTCCCACGATATTTGTCGGTTTGACCCTGCTGACGTCCATAGCCTTTCACCTGCTCCACAGTCATCCCTCGGATACCCGCGTCCTCCAGGGCTAGCTTCACGTCTTCCAGTTTGTGGATTCGGATATAGGCTTCCACTCGTTTCATTGCGTCTGGAGTCTTTGGTACCTTACCGAGGGCAGGAGGATCAACAGATTTGAGGGATAACCGGTGGATTGTCATCGCATTAGGCATGGGAGCGTTTGCTTGCGGCGTCGCCGGAATCAATTTGCGGGCGAACATGCAGGTAGCTGTGCCTCTGTGGGTCCTGAGCCTCCTTCTCGTACTTTTGGGGTCTTACGTCAGCTACACCGAGATTTCGGCGGCGGGCCACTTGGCCGAGGTAGCCAATCGCCGAACAGAGCTCTTTGAAAGAGAGATGCGCAGGCAACGCGAGGTGGTCGACGAGCTTGCGGATGGCCTGGATGTGGCTATCTTCCTCTGCAACACCAGAGGCGTCGTGGAATATGCCAATCGAAAGGCAGTGGAGCTGTTCAGACTTCAGAATCCTGTCGGAAAGTCGATCATCGCATCCACACTCAGCGCAGAACTCGAAAGCCTCATCGCGGACGCATCCCGCGATGGCCAACACCGAGTGGCGGAAATCGTCTTTAGGTATCCCGACGAACGAGTGGGCATGGCGAACGCATGGCAAGATCCTAACGCGGCCGACCGCATTTTTCTCAGCATCTATGAAATCACCAGTCTGCGTCGGCTGGAGCGTGTGCGCCGAGACTTCGTCGCCAACGTCTCACATGAGCTGAGAACCCCCATGACAACCATCAGGGCGATGTCGGAGACCCTTCTGGACGCCGATCCCGAGGAATATGACGTTCTCGGACACAAATATCTCAACCGCATCATCAGCGAAGTGGATCGCCTGACGAGCATTTCGGACGACCTTCTCACCCTCACCTCTGCCGAGTCCAACCCCGTTATCAAATCGAGCGTGAATCTTGTCGAAATGGCACGGTCCGTGGTGGACCAGTTCCTTTCTCAGGCGAAAGCCAAGGGCCTAGACCTCAGTTTCGAAGCTCCGGAATTCCTGATGGTCTCCGCAAACCCCAACCAGTTCACCCAAGTCATCGTCAATCTTCTTGCGAACGCGGTGAACTACACGAACCAGGGCTCCATCCAGGTGCGCATTTTCGAAGAAGTAGGAAGTGCTGTTTTGGAATGTACCGACACGGGCATCGGCATCCCTGAAGAGGACCAGCCCCGAATTTTCGAGCGATTCTATCGAGTCGATAAGGGCCGGTCGCGAGCAACAGGTGGCACGGGACTCGGCCTGAGCATCGTGAAACACATCGTGGAATCCCATGGCGGGACTGTAAAGATCGACAGCAAGGTAGGTATTGGTTCCACGTTCATTGTTCGGATTCCCACAGAATAGGCGCAATTCTAACGGAAATCGCCATATAGAATGCCAGAACCATATCGCGATTCGTTGCGTCGACTGCCAACTTGTGTTACCCTTAATGTAGATGAGAGGTGAGAGAATGAGAGGTCGCTCTGTCCGGCTGGCAACCCTTGCCACGGGCTTCACTGCCCTACTTGTTTCGGCCCTGGTATTGCCCCCGACGCAATCCGCCGAAGCCCAAACTAGACGAGGCCCAAGCGAAGTGGAATTGGGCGATGTTTTGTTCCATGACACATCACTTTCGGAGCCCGCGGGTCAAGGCTGTGTTTCCTGCCATTCGCAGGATACAGGCTACAGCCTGCCAGACTCCAATCTGAATCTGGCGCACGGTATGGCGCCCGGAGCGGTTCCGAATCGGTTTGGCTTCCGGAAACCGCCGACCGTTGCTTATACGCCATTCCTTCCGAAGGGTGATCCGTATTACGACGAAGGTGCTCAGGCATTTGTTGGCGGCCTCTTTTACGATGGTCGAGCGAAGGACAACATCGAGCAGGCGAAAGGTCCATTCCTGAACCCCAACGAGATGAACAATCTCACGGAACATGGACTCGGAGATCCCGCGAAGGTGATCGACAAAATCAAGAACGGACCGTCGGGAATCGTTTTCCGAGAGGTTTACGGAATGGACATTTTCGAGCATCCCACCGACGAGGTCTATGATCTGGTTGCGCGGGCGATCACGGCCTACATAGCCTCCGACGAAGTCTCCCCTTACAGCTCAAAGTACGATCTCTATCTTGAAGGAAAGGCGAATCTCTCTTTGATGGAGCTCCTTGGCTTGCGCTTGGCAACTGGAACGTTCACCGGCCGCAAAGATGGTCCCCCATACCCTCGAAAGGCCTTCTGTTCCGACTGCCATATGATCAGTGACGATCTGTCTGTGGCCAAGGATAGTTGGACCAACAGCTGCTACGCCAACTTGGGCGTGCCCAAGAACCCCAACAATCCGTGGTACACAAACACGGACCCCGTTGCGAACCCTTACGGTTACAACTCGCTCGGTTTTGCGTTCAAAGACTACGGCCTCGCGGGCTATCTCTATCCCAAACAGGGCATCGAGCTCGGCAGCCAAGATCCGCTCGCCATCAACGGCACGATCAAGGCACCTACGCTTCGAAACGTTGACAAGCGACCCTATCCCGGATTTGTTAAGGCCTATATGCACAATGGTGTCTTTAAATCCTTGGAAGAAGTGGTGAATTTCTATGTCACCCGCAATCGGACCACGGTAGAAGGTGAAATCATTGACTTCACCAAGCCGAATCCGTACCAGGGCTTGCAAGGCACGCCCCTCTGGCCAGAGCCGGAATTCCCCGATCCCAACACAATGATCAATCCTGCGGGTCTCCCCAGCGATATGGAGGGAGAGGGTGTCAGCGCGGAAATGGGCAACATGATCATCCATCCCTACGATGAAGTTGCGCTGGTGGCGTTCATGAAGACTCTCTCGGACGGCTACCACGATGTCGCAGGTTTCATCGTGCCCATGGACTATACGTTCCTGCTGGAAGCGATACCGCTCGAATTCGAAGTCCGCACCCCTGGATCCACAACAGCTTTGGAGACCCAGGTCGTCTTCATGGATTCCGATGGCTACTATTCCTTTACGCCCACCGTCCAACCTGGCACGTATGACATTGCAGTAAAGGGTCCGCATTGGCTGCGGAAGGTCATCCCGAACGTGGAGATTAAGTCCTACGGAGCGGTAGATGCCAACGCTGTCCTAGTGAACGGAGATATCGATGGCGATAACGCTGTGACCGTCTTTGACTACCTGATCCTGTCGGATTATTTCGACAAATCCATGATGGATGAGGATTGGGATACGGTCGGAGCCAATGGCTTCGCTCCTTCCGACACCGATCTGGACGGAGATGGAACGGTGACCGTGTTTGACTACGTGATCCTGGTGAACTCGTTCGACCAATTCGGCGACGAGTAACTTTGCCAGCAACGGGACAAAGAAAAAGGGCTTCACCCAAACGGGTGAAGCCCTTAATCTTGGGAATACCTAATCGCGGCCGATGTTGCCGCCGCCGGAATACACCGATGCATCGAAGACTCGCTGAGCCACGGGGCTCATATTCCCACTGCGATCCACAGACGCCACACCGAACGCACGCAACGCCGCGCCACTATTTTTCACCGCAATCTGCATCGAGGTGGTGGTTGGCGTGTACACCGTTTGGGTCCAGTTGGATCCGATGAGGTAGGACACCACGTACCACGTCGGCGATTCGGAGCCTGATGGGGGAGACCAAGTGAAAAGGTGTCGCCCGGTCGATGGTGAGAAGGTGTAGGTCAGGTTCGGCTTGGAGGGCGGAACGCTATCGATCCACGTGTTCGGTGGAATCAGTGCCCACGTGGCATAGGGCCCAGCTTTCAGTGCATCCTTGACACCCTTGTAGTTATTCTTCAGCGCCTTAATGCTGTAGTGCACATTGCCACTCGCCCCAGTAGTGGTTCGAGTGATGTCGATTTGGTTGAGGATTTCGTCCGAAGTCCAGCTTGCGTTAGTCCCACCCAACTGACTGGTGTAGTTGGAGACATATACGTTTCGACCCAGAGGATTTTGAGCAGGATCGGCCCACCACGCCGTTAGGTCGGCGTACGACTGCTGCGGCGCGCTGATCAGCCAATAGAGCTGCGGTGCCAGATAATCGACCCACCCATCATGGAGGAATCGGCGAGTATCAGCGTAGAGTTCGCTATATGCCTGTTGGCCCACAACACCTGGAGGATTGTTGTTCTTCCAGATTCCGTTGGGGCCGATGCCAAATTTCACCCACGGCTTGATCAGTTTGATCTGAATCCCGACGTTCTGCACCATCGTGTTGACGTTGTCGCGTCGCCAGTCGGCAAGCGTCATGGTTCCCCCGCCTGCCTGATAAGCCGCGTACGCAGTGGAATCAGGATACGGCGTGCCCGATATCGGGCTGGGATAGAAGTAGTCGTCAAAACAGACCCCATCCACGTCGTAGCGATTCACCACGTCATTGATGACCTGCGTCAATCGGTTTTGGCCGAACGTGGAGCTAGGATCGATCCACACCGCAGTTCCATAGGTATCGCACTCACTGGGATTGGTCTTGGTGATATGGTTGCTTGGAGTGGTCAAGGTGCTGCTCGCCAGAGCCCGATAGGGGTTGAACCAGGCATGAACCTCGATTCCCCTTTTGTGCGCCTCGGTAACCCAGTATGCGAGAGGATCGTACACGGGGTTCGGTCCCGTGCCCATTGGTGATTTGAGGCAAGGCGCCCATGGTTCTATGGAGCTTTGGAAAAGCGCATCCGCCTGCGACCGAACCTGCACAAAAACAGCGTTCATTTTGAGCTCAGCGCAAAGATCGAGAAGAGCGATCACCTCATTCTTTTGGCTGGTGGTGCTAAGCGATGCGGTGCTGGGCCAGTCGATGTTGTACACCGTGGCGACCCACGCGGCTCGCATTTCGCGCCGGATGGTTGGCACAACAGTGGGTCCATCGATGAACAGCCCCGAATTGTTGCGCACGGAGAACCCGCCGCCATCTTCTTTTTGTGCGAACGCTGCACCTAGACTGAGCAAGGCCAGCGTGGCAATTCCCAAACCTCTCGCTTTCATCATCACCGTAATTCTACTGGCACCGCTGGGCTCGCCTGTCCACACCGATCAAAATGAACCAGTCTCAGTGAGTGTACGTCAACTCGCACTCCAGATGGCAAATTCCAGGTGATTTCACCGGCGGAGGATGACCCAACAGCAAGTATTTCTGCGGGACTCTCCCGGTTGCTCACGAGAGCTGTAAATCTCGCCGCCGCACCTGGATTCGACCACTTGACCACACATTTGCCGGTCGTCATCATTCCGACTACGTGGGTCGGGCGAGGGGCGGCCTTGGTCGAAAGCCATGGTGACGCAGGGGGCAACGCACGTTGGGAATAGAGTCCGCTCTGGAGCGAAGTCCGAATCCCTCGGGTGTTCTGGAGCAGACATTTCATGCTGAAGTGAACCTGGCCACCCGCATGCATGTTGCGGCTCGCCTGAACTTGGTCCAGCACTTCCTGCGCCTGCCAATTTTCCATAACGCGACCTGTGTAACTTCCGGGATAGACGTGCCGCTTTTGCGGGTTCACAGAAAGCCACCAATCCAAGAGGGTCGTGTAGCTCTGAGCTTTTTGTGCGATCGCCCAGTAGAGCTGGGGAGCCATGTAGTCGCACCAACCTTCTTCCAGCCACTTCCGGCAATCGGCGTAGAGTTGGTCGTATTGGTCGATTCCGGCTGTGATGCCAGCAGGAACTTGAGGTCGATAGATTCCGAACGGGCTGATGCCGAATTGCACCCACTTCTTGGTCTTTTTCAACTCCGAGTAAACGCGTTCGATCACATCATCGACCTGTTTGCGTCGCCAAGCGGCTTTGGATAGGTTTCCACCACCATTAAGATACTTTTGAAAATTCGTCGCATCAGGAAAATCGACGTACTTTCCAGTGTCATCCTTCACCGGATATGGATAGAAATAGTCGTCAATATGCAACCCATCCACATCATATCGTTTAGCAACATCCATAAAAACTTGCACAGTTCGGTCTTGTACAAACTTCTCGCTGGGATCCATCCACAAATATGTTCCGTAAGTACGAACACTGTTCTTGTTGGTGTTTGCGACGTGAGACGAGTTCGGCGAGGTCTTAGCAGCCGGGTGCCACGCCCGATAGGGGTTGAACCAAGCGTGCACTTCAATGCCCTTTGCGTGGGCCATTGCCACAAGGTCCTCAAGCGGATCGTAGGCTGGCGATGGTGCCTTGCCAGGAGTTCCGGAAAGATATACGCTCCAGGGCTCCAACGCCGACTTGTACATGGCGTCTGCGTGGGGACGCACTTGAAATACGAGCGCATTGAGGTGCATTTGGTCGGCAACTTCAACAATTCGCTTGAGTTCAGCTCTTTGTTGCGCCACAGACAGGCCGCGTTTGCTTGGCCAGTCGATGTTGTCTACCGTTGCCACCCACGCGGCTCGGAATTCTCTTGGAACGTCGATTTGGGAGTTTTGAAGCATAGAAGCCATCGCTAAGATCGACCACATGTCCAGACATTACCCATATCGCTCGTATCAGGGTTCCATTTTGGTACCCTTTCGGAACGATGGAGTCTGTCGTTTCCTGCGGTCACGTGGATCTGCGCTTGGATCGCCTCAAGTTGCCCAACGGGCTGCTTGTGGATTCTCTCTCGTTGGATGCCGACAACCTCCAGTTCGACACTCAATCCAAGCAAGCAAGTTTGGCAACCGCGGGAACTTGTGTCGCCACGGTGAGCGAGCAAAGCCTGACAGAGTTCCTCATGGCCGAACTTCCCTCGGCCATTCGCAAAGTGGAAGTTCAATGTGTCGGAGGCCGAATCCAGATCGCGGCGATCGCCCGAGTAATCGTGGAGATCAAGGCTCTCGCCCTATGTCGCTTGGAAATCGTGGATGAGCGCGAACTCTACGTCCGGCTTGAATCCGTAACTCCGGGAGGTCCGGTTGAAGGGATCGTGGAATCCAATCTGGAAAAAGTGAATCCTGTGTTCAAATCGGAGGATATCCCCTTCCCCGTCCGGATGCTTGAAGCTCGCGTCGAGCACGGCAAAGTCCAACTCATCTGCCAGGTGATGCCGCCCGAATAATGAACATATCGCTTCGTTTCATTACGGTGTTTCCTGAGTGGATTGACCAATATTTTCAGTTTGGAGTGGTTGCACGGGCCATCTCCGAGGGACTGGCCAGCTATGAAGCGATCGACCTTCGCCAATACGCACCAGACGCCCGGGGGACAGTCGACGAACGGCCGTTTGGAGGCAAACCGGGGATGCTTCTGCAGTGCGGTCCGATCGAAGCCGCAATCCAATCATTGCCGCCCCAACCCCGGCGGGAGATTGTCTTTTTTGAGCCTTGGGGTGAGAGCTTTTCACAGCAAACGGCCGCAGACCTCGCGAGATCCAAGGACGTTGTATTCGTCTGCGGTCGATATGAGGGTATCGATGCGAGAATGCACGAGCGGCACGCCACTCGGGTTTTGAGTCTGGGAGATTATGTTCTTACGGGAGCAGAACTTCCGGCGATGATCGTTGCCGATGCTGTGATTCGGCTGCTCCCAGGGGTTCTGGGAGATCCGGAAAGTCTCCAAGAAGACTCCCATTCCGACGGGTTGCTGGGCTATCCTCAATACACCCGTCCTCAGGAGTTTGAAGGGCTGTCTGTACCGGACGTTTTACTGAGCGGAAACCACCAGGCGGTCGACGATTGGCAGCGCACCCAGCAGCTCAAACTCACGCGTCAGCATCGGCCCGATCTTTTCTGCACTGCCCCACTTTCTAAACGTGACCTCGATCTGCTAAAATAACCAACTGCGTCGGAACCAACTGAAAGACGCGAAAGTTATCAAAGGTAAGCAGACCAAAATGTCCAAGCAGTCGATTTTGCGCAGTGTGACGGAAGCACTTATCCGTACGGATCTCCCCGACATCAAACCGGGCGACACGGTACGAGCCCACACGAAGGTTCGTGAAGGTGGCAAGGAGCGAATTCAGATTTTTGAAGGCTTCGTCATTGCTCGCAAAAATGGCGGCATTGCCGAAAACATCACTGTTCGCAAGATCAGCAACGGCGTTGGTGTCGAGAGAACGTTCCCGCTTCACTCGCCAAACATCGCAAAGTTTGAAGTGATCCGAAAGGGCCGTGTTCGACGCGCCAAGCTCTATTACCTGCGAGACAAGGTCGGTAAGGACGCTCGAATCCGCGAACTGCGCTAATCTTCGATGGGCGACCTAACATTTCTTCTCGCGCAGTCCGTCTCGCAGGACGGAATGTTGGGCATTGTCGATAAGGTTGCACGCACCCCACTCAGCATTGTCGTTTTGGTGGTGGGGATTTGCACCGCAGTCCGTCTTCTGCTAAATCTCACCGTACTGAAGCCGGTTCCTTACAACGAACGGATCTACCTGAGCATGTCTGTGCAACCGGTGGCCAAGTTCGTGGACGAATTCATGGACGCCATCATCTATGCTGGCGTCTTTGTCTTCCTGGTCATTCGGCCTTTCATCCTGCAGACCTTCTTTATTCCGTCGGGCTCAATGGTCCAGACGCTGCTGGTTCACGACTACATCGTCGCCAACAAGTTCGTCTATCGAGTTTCGGATCCTCAGTTCGGCGATATCGTCGTATTCAAGCCGCCCAAAGATGCTCTGCTCGACCCGCATGAGCAAGAAGGCGATACCGATTACATTAAGCGCCTCATTGGACTTCCGGGCGATGTGATCGAGTGGAAGAATCTGACTCTCTATCGCAACGGCGAGAAGGTTGTGGAGCCCTACGTTTCGTTCAACAAGCCCACTCCTGGGGGGCGACCGGCCGTAGACTTCACCAAATTGACCACCGACGAAATCGAGACGATGGTTCCCAAGTACGATTTCAAGTTGGTCAATTACAAGGGCGGGATCTTTCCGGCCAACATGATGGGCGATTTTGTCAACGATGCGCGGATGCCTGTGGCTGAACGGTATCGGCTCGACGATGTGCGCGAAATGGCAACCGTCAAGGCGTTGCCAGCCGCCAAAGTGCCCGAAGGCTACTATTTGATGATGGGCGACAACCGAAACGGCTCGTTTGACAGCCGTGGCTGGGGTCTCGTGCCCAAGGATTCGGTCATCGGCAGAGCGGAATTCATCTGGTTCCCCATTAGCCGCATGGGCCGTACCCGGTAACCCAAGCCTTCCCTCTGAAAGGGGCCCACGCCACCAAGGATGCCCAAAGTTCCAGCATGGTCGCTGGTTACGGCTCCTACTCCAGACGGAATACTCACATCGAAACGATTCGACCCACCTCATTGGGCACCGCACAGGCGCGCCAGAGGTATTCCCAAAGAAAAGATCTGGTGGGCGGTGAGGGGCTCGAACCCCCGACATCCTCGGTGTAAGCGAGGCGCTCTACCAACTGAGCTAACCGCCCGGAAGCCAAAGAAATATACCCCCAAGATTGTGAAAGATTTAGAAACAGTAGTTTATGGAGTCCTCAACCCGGCTAAACTCGTACCTAGTGCTATGAAAAAATTGCTGCTGGCGCTGGTTCCATGGATGGCGATGGCCGCAGCGGCGCAGGATATTCACCCCGCCTCGGTGGTTTACACCCACAAGGGCCGGTTTGAAAAAGGATTTGAGCGAGTGGGCCAGGATTGTCTGGCAACTCCAGATGCTTTGGAAAAACTCGGGTGGAAAGTCACGGTGGGCCGCAATGACGCGACCATCGAAGCCGAAGGTCGGCTCTTGCGAGTTCCGGTAAGCCCGGATTCCGCGGGGCACAAAGCCATCCCACTGGGCAACTGCCTTTACCAACTCGGTGCCTCGGGCCAATGGATCCCCGGTTCCGATGACTTCATCATCACCGGTAACGTCCGCAATCTGGAAATCAAGAAGAACGGCTTCCGGTTCACGACTACCATGGCCACCAAGCCGAAAATCAAGCGGTCCAGCAAACCCGACCGTCTGATCTTCGACTTCGAGGGCGCGAGCCTGGGTGACCAAACGAAACTCGACCTGCCAGATGGGGTACGGATTGGCCAACTGAGCCGCACGATTGTGCGGGTCGTTGTCGAAAAGCCCGGTGTAGACAATGTCGATCTTCCACCGATGGAATCGTCGCGGTCTTTTGATGTGGAACTGGAATCGATTGTGCTCCTTAAACCCGAGCAACCTAAACCTGTCGATCCCCCACCGGTAGTCGTCAAGCAGACTCAAGAGGAGCCGGACCCTGCAACTCAACCTGGGCCCAGTTATGTCCAGCCCACGGGGTTGATTCAGGTGGGTCGGCCGCAGACCTCTCGAAGCGCAACCGGCGACCTCCAGATCGATTTCCCGATTTCTGCGCGGCTCAAGCAGCAACCTTCGGCGAATTACCTCTCGCCGATGACCATCGAAGTGACGGTCCCCAGTGCCCAAGCTCCCAGTGCCAACGATATCCGCATCGTGGCCGAGTTGGTTTCGGAGCTTAAGGTGACCAACGATATTGCGGGCGTCGTCAAGATCACGCTCACCACGACCCAGCCGGTCGGCTATAAGGTCAGCGCGGATGGAAAGATGCTCAGCCTTGCTTTGGTCAAACCGAGGGTCGCCGACGGATCCATGCGCGGCAAGGTGATCGTTGTCGATGCCGGGCATGGCGGCACGGATAGCGGTGCCACCGCCAGCAGCGCCAAGGAAAAGAACCTCACGCTAAAAATCGCCCGAAACGTTGGCGAGGAATTGAGCGGCCTCGGAGTCGCGGTCATCATGACCCGAACAGACGATATCAAAGTGCCTCTCACCGAGAGAGCCGATATCGCAAATCGGAGTAACGCCGATCTGTTCGTCAGCATCCACATCAACTCCAACGATGTCGGAAATTCGTCGGGCGTGATTATCTTCTATCACGGTGGTTCATCCGTCAGCAAGCTCCTAGCGCAAACGATTGCTTCCCAAGTCGCAAAGGTGAGCGGTCTGCCCGATTGGGGCGCAATGAGCGATAAGAAGATCTATCAGAGCGGATTTTCCGTATTAAGAAATACCAAGATGCCGGGCGTGCTCTGCGAACTCGGCTTCATCAGCAACTCGAAGGATCGAGCCCGAATGCTCACGGAAGACTTTCAGGTCAGCGTGGCCAAGGCGATTGTACAAGGAATAAAGGTGTTTATCGGCGATGTCAAACCGAGCAAAGAAAACCCGTAACGGAGGGCCGAAAACAGCAGCTGTTCTATTGGCAGTGTGCGGCCTTTCGCTTGTGGGCGGTGTTTACGCGTACATGCGATCCACGCCGGGAGCCCTTGAGGTCCCGATGGCGGAGCGCAAGGTCGATCCGCGCGGCGAATCCGACAAAACGTCGCAAACGGCTCGCCACACCAAAACGGAAGTAGAAGTGGTAAGTCCCCACTACGATGGTGAGGATCTCAAGTTCAGCCGCGAGAAGCATCCCGTGGCCAAAACGGACAATCCTTATCTCAAAGCGGTCAACGGCTTTCTCGATTCGAACAGCGTCGCGCCCAAAGATGCGCGACTGAAAGATGCGAAGATGGATGGGCCAGTGCTCGTGCTCAACTTTTCGCCCTCCTTCGAGACGACCTACGGAACTGACGATGAGCGCACACTCATCAATGGCATTATCGAGTCCGTGAAGCAGTTCGAAGGCGTACGCGCCGTGCGGATCATGGTTGACGGCCACCGTATCGAAACTCTCGGCAATATCGATCTCACTGAAGATCTTGCTGTTGCCCCCTAGCCTTCCATATCCCCTTCGACAGCAGCCGTAGGGGATTCTTGCGTCTGGGGTCGGATGATCCAGCGGTTCACCGCACTGCACATTGCCAAGGCACTGCAGCAACCTACCGCCCAGCCCAGCAACACTTGGCTTGGAAAATGCGCTCCGACGTAGATTCGACTTAGACCGGTGAGAAGAGCTACCAGAGCCCAAGGGCTTCCCTTCCACCCAAAAAAGTAACCAAAGGCAAAGGCGATAAAAGCCATGTTTGCGCTGTGAGCGCTTGCGGTCCCCATGCTATTCGACATCGGAATGCGCACCACCACATCGGCAAGGATGTTTCCAGGTCGAGCCACGGGCAAATAGTGCTTGAACAGGTCAGTGATCCCGTTGGCGACGATCCATCCGAACCCGATGATGAATCCTTGGGCGCGTGTTTGACGTTTCCATACCAGGAACACAAAGATGCCCAAGAACAGGACCCGCACAGGCCACGTGTCTGCACCCTTGCTAAAGAACACCAAAACGGGAGCCATCCACTCGGGCCAGCCGTTGATGCTGCGAAACAAGCTGACGTCCCAGACCTGCACGCCCCGAAGTTTACTTGCTCGGGTTAAATCATGAACATGGGAAATCCGCTTGAGTATGCGTTGCGTGGGGCCGTGGTGGGCCACCTGCTGGGAAGTCCACCGCTTGGCGCGGCGACGTTTCGGCAGCTTAAGTTCTATGAGCCCATTCCCACCCGAATCAATCCTTCTCCGTTGCTGGAGAGTTGGTGGATCATCGCGCAAGAGTTCGGCAAGCCGGATTTGGACCTAGGCGATCTTCTGCTCAACCAACTGCAATACACCACCGGCAGTGCTCCATTCGCGCGGTTCAACCGGCAGGTCGGCCTTCTTCCACCTGCGACGGGCTCCTTAAGGAACCCGTATGCCCACGATTGCGAGGCTTTTGCCCGAGCAGCTATCTATGGTTTGATCAGCGAATCAGCGGCAGAGGCAGGCAAGATGGCTCTCTACGACTCCAGCGTGGATCACGGCTCTGTTGCAGCCGAAGTGGGCTTCCTGGTGGGGCAATTCGTGGCTTCGGTGGATCTGGGCGATGACGTATCGCAACGCGCGAAAGAAGCGCTTGGACTCGGATTTCCTGAACCAATAGGACAAGATTTTTTGGATGTCGTGACCTTATCGCTGACTTCCCATCTGACTCCACTAGGATTTTACGAGCGGCTCGCACAAGCACGCAATTTGGTCCCTGCGAACGACGCACGGCGCGCTTGGGCGACACTGCTGTTTGTTTTGGCCAGCGAGGGAGCCGATTTTGACCGTGCAGTGACCTTGGCTGCCGGCATGGGCCAGGTGAGCCAGGCAGTTGCCACAGTTGCGGGGGCTGTCGTGGGAATGGCCAATGGGTCGGTTCCCGAGATGTGGCTGGAGCCGTTAAGCGATGAGTTTCCTGTGGGATACGGCATGAGGTACGCCGCCCGGCCCGACTCGTTCAGCGGCTGGGTGCGAACCATCGTCTCGAAATCCAAGCGTTTGGAGCCGCTTGCGGCCGATGCTCCGGCTCCCGAGGTTCCCGTTGAAGCGAGTGCGCCGGTTCCGGAGTCCGAAACCCCTGTCGAGGCTCCTGTGCCCGAACCCGTGCCGGCTCTACCGTCGCGACCGCCGATGGTCGCGGCTTCCAAACCACTGGCTACGCATCGATCGGAGATCGGCTCGTCAGATTTAAGGCTCGCTGTGGCCGCGGAGAAATGGCCCGTGGCGGCACCGATCGCCCATGACTTGGTGCTGAGTCTTGAAAATAAGGGAGAGTTGCCGGTTGACATCCAGCCGGAGGTGATCGTTCCACCTACCTGGCGCATGGCCCACCGGATGACGTCGTTCCGATTGGACGCCGACGAGACCCGCGAATTCGGTTGCGTGGTTCAAGCGGAGGAATCCGGGAACTTGGAGCTATCGGCCAATGGCCTGAAGCTCAATGTGCCGGTTCTTAAGCCTGAGGGATGGAATCTGTGCGGGCCGTTCGAAAACAACGACGGTCTGGGTTTCGACAAGGCGTTCCCGTGCGAAACTCGGACGTCCCCTGATGAGATCTTTTCCGGACGCAGCGGCCACACCGTGCAGTGGGAGCCCTTCCCCGACTTAGGCTTTATCCACGCAGTGGAGGAACTCGGATTTAGGAGCCTGCCCGGGGTGAGCTACCTCGGCGCGCGGGTTCGGTTCCGTCGAGAAGGGATCACGAGGGTGCTTTTTGCCGCGTCTCCCGGCGGGAAGGTGATGGTTGACGGTGCGGTCGTGGTCAGATACTTGGATTCATCGCCAGTTGATCTCTCTCGCGCGGACCGGTTCATAGGCGAGTTCAGGGCACAGGGTGAGCACACCATTTTGGTGAAACTGATCCGGACTCTGACTCCTGTTGAGCCGGTGATTCTGTGCTTCTGGGATGCCGACGGGCACCTGATCGTTCCCGAGTTCCTAGAGTGGACGTAAAGCACGATCTCAATAGTTTGATCGTTGCATAAGTGGATCTAGGGCGCTTTCAAGACCCAAATTTCGGGTACACCACCCCGCGGCTCCTGCACCCCTCCGGCGGAGGGGAATTTTGGTTTCGACTGCCCCACCGCCCTCCACGGATAGGGATCGTCCGATTTCCACACGCAGCGTCCGGACAAACCAGCTTGCCCTAGAAAGCCCTAACTGTCTTTCAGAGATCACTGAAGGAATTCCCAACCGAGAACGTAGGGTCCTGATTGCGGGCACGCTCGATACAAGGGATCAGTTCTCTCTTTAGAAGCTGGCTCAATTCCCCTCCATCGGAGGGGTGCCCGAAGGGCGGGGTGGTCAGCCGAAGAAAATCTGCTCCAGGATCTTCACGGCTGAAGCCACGTCACCATACGACGCAAGCGATCACGGACATCCGATACGTAGACTAGGCTATGATCGAGTCGATCTCCAGGTGGATGTGGGCCAGCACCCTTTGGTTGGTGCGACGACCCGTCATGCGCCGGATGCGGCAGAAGTCGATCCAAATGCTCCCGCAAAGAATGCGGGCGCAAGCCCGGGAGAACATCTTAAAGCAGGATCGCTTGGCGAGGAGAATCGGGCTGCCGCTCATGCGGATTTTGACCGTGTGTCTGCTCGGAAGCATAGCCGTGACGGTCGCCTACGAAGTTGTGCTGAACTGGGTCGCGACTTCAGTGGAATCAGCCTCGCGTTAAGCACAGAGTTCGCGGCGGATCGCGATGGCAAGGTCTCGGTGGATTGTCCCCGGGTCGGTCCCATGGGTGAACACGGCAAGTGCCATCATCGGGCACTCTGGGAGTTCGATGAGCGCGCAATCGTGGTGCACCTCGGAGGTATTGCCGGACTTGGACCAATAGCCGGATGCGTCCGCAAATGCAGACCCGAATATCGGTCCGCCGGGAGTGCGCCACAGAATCTCCAGAGCCCGTTCAGCGACAACCTTTGGCCAGAGTTCCGAAACGCCCGAGGCACTCTCCCACAACTCCGCCAGAAGCCTTATCGAGTGATACCCAGACAGGGCGTTCCTCCTGCATTTGGACACTCCGCGAATCTGCGCTTCCCTGCCGTATGCAGCGTGACCGAAGGTTTTGTGCATGCAGACAATCTGGTCGTAGCCGCGGCGACGGAAGAACTCCGTGACCTGCCACCGGCGAGCGAAAAAGTCGGGCCATTCGTCATCAGGGACCGGTGGTCCACCGGTTGTGCCGGTCATCAAATCGAGCACATGATTCGTGGCATCGTTGTCCGAAACTTGAATCATCTCGCGTAGAGCGTGGTGTAATCCACCACTCGAAAGCTGTAACCAGTGGCAACGCATTAATGCGTAAACCAGAAAATACATTTTCACAACGGAAGCTGGATATATCAGTCGATCCGCGCCGATCCCGCTCCATACCCAACCTTGGCTTTCCCGCACTCCAAACGCCACGGTGACATAGCGCTCGTCCATCGAGCACGAGTCGAACGCGCGCCGTACTAACCCGTCGACTTCTGGGTCGCGATTGAGCATTAGACCGAAACGCCGATGCTACTTAAATGGTTGAGCGCAGCGCGCACATTCCAGTCCACCTGCTCAAGAGCGGCATGGGCTTCATCCTCGGTTGCCGTGCTCAAGTCTCGGACAATGCGAACGCAGCGTTCCTTGAGTTTCACATTTTTGGCCTTGACGTCAACCATCAGGTTTTCGATCACCTTCCCTGCCAGAACCATAGCCGTTGTGCTGATTCGGTTCAGTGCAAGTTTCTGAGCCGTACCGGCCTTGAGCCGAGTAGATCCGGTGAGAACTTCTGGGCCCGTCTCGAGAAGAACGCCCAAATCCGCCTCACTCAAAAGCGGGGCGTTGGCATTGTTGGATATGCCGCAGGTCCAAACCCCTTTCTGCTGGGCGTGACGAATCGAAGCGAGAACGTAGGGAGTTCGGCCCGAAGCCGCGATCCCCACGAGCACATCTCCCCTCTTCAGCCCAATCGAGTTCAGGTCCTGAATCGCCGCAAATTCGCTATCCTCCGCGTCCTCAACGGCTCTTGCGGCAGCAGCATTTCCGCCTGCCTGAAGTGCGATAAACCGCTCGGGATCAAGACCAAATGTCGGCGGCATTTCAGCAGCGTCCATGGTCGCGATGCGTCCGCTGGTGCCAGCTCCAACATAAATCGTTCGGTGCCCACCCAGAAAGGCTTCAGCGACTTTCTCGGCGCATTGGGCCAGTCCATCTTCTGCGCTTTGCATGGCGCGCATCACAGCTTGCTCTTCCAGGTTCATCAGGTGGATGATCTCCTGGGCGGACATTTTATCGAGTCCGTAAGATCGAGGGTTTCTTGCTTCTGTACTCATATCGAATTCTTGGCGACAGCAACGGCGCCAACTACGGGAGGTACTTCCAGAATCCGGAACGTTTCTGATGGAATCAATTGTTCCAGTTCAAGTTTAAATCGGTGTGAAATGTCCCACAGACCACCTGTGAGGACGACATCCCCTGAAACGCCCTGCAACTCTGGCATTTTTAGGAAACTCACGAGATCATCAGCCAAGTTTTGGATGGCTCGAGAACAGGCTTCTTGAGCCCATTCACAGCCTTGGTCTGCATCCCGGGCTGCCGCAACACCTGCTTTGGCGAACTCGCGCGACGGACTGGCGGCAGCGTACGATTTTCCAATATAGTCACCGAAGCCATATTCTCCAAATAGCTCCTGAAGATGGTGAGAATTGGAAAGAAGAACCGTCGCTTGCCAACTGTGGTCGAGCATCTGGAGCGCGATTCGGCCCAGGTCCATCACCGAACCTCTGTCCCCCAAGATGGGTCCGTTGGAAACGAATCTGGCCACAAAGCCGGGAGCTTCCGTGCAAATCAGTGTGCCAGTTCCGGCGATCACCACGGCCTTTGCTTGGCCTGCTGCTCCTAGTGCGGCAAAGTAGTCCGGGACGGCCGTGATCACGGCTTGAGGGAATCTGCCAACCAGCTTCTGTTCAAGTTCCTGCTGGCTTTCTGGACACAACAAACCGGCCATACAGACCGCGACGTAGTTCGGTTGGGGGCACCCCTCGACCGCCTCTTGAATGTGGGCAAGCACGATGGTGTGGTCCATGGTGGACCAGTTCCCGGGTCCACTGCACCCCTCAAACACGACGATTCCAGACTCATCCTCGCACCTAGCGCGCGTGGATGAGCCTCCGCAATCGATTCCTAAGAACAATCTCATAGGGCGACGCTGCCCGAATCTCCTATTCTAGTTATACGGTAGCCCGCATTCTCTGGACCACGTTATCAAGGAAAACAGAATTAGCAGGAGTCTTTTTCAGCAGTTTGATCAACTGGTCGGTAGCCTCCACACTGTCCTTCTGGTTTGCCAGCAAGCGGTGAAGCTGAACAACCCCTTCAAGCTGCCCAGCGTCGAAGAGTTTCTCCTCGTGGCGCGTGGAGGATCGCTTGACGTCGATCGCGGGCCAGATTCTCCGCTCGGCAAGGTCGCGGTCGAGCACGATTTCCATATTCCCCGTGCCCTTGAATTCTTCGAAAATGGCGTCATCCATTTTTGAGCCGGTATCGATCAACGCCGTGGCGATGATGGTGAGCGATCCGCCTTCTTCGATATTTCTCGCGGCGCCGAAAAAGCGGCGAGGCCGATAGAGGGCAGCCGGATCCAAACCGCCCGAGAGCGTGCGCCCGCTGGGGTTGATCGTGAGGTTGCTCGCTCGGCTCAGTCGGGTGATCGAGTCCAAAAGGATGACCACGTCATGGCCCATCTCAACCCATCGCTTAGCTTGGTCGAGACAGAGCTCAGTGACTCGCATGTGGTTTTCGGCGGGTTCATCGAAGGTCGAACTGATGACCTGGCCTTTCACAAAGCGACGCATGTCGGTGACCTCTTCCGGACGTTCGTCGACCAGGAGCACCATCAGCTTGACCTCGGGGTGATTGGCGGCCACGGACCCCGCGATCGTCTTGATGATCGTGGTCTTACCTGCCTTTGGAGGCGCGACGATCAGACCACGCGATCCTTTTCCGATGGGAGCGATGAGATCGATGATTCGTGCGGGAATATTCTCCGGCATCGTTTCCATCCGAATGCGCTCATCTGGAAATAGCGGAGTCAACGATTCGAAATCGCGGCGGACGGCAAACTCGGGCGAGCCGGTGCCCATGCCATTAACGCTCTCGACACGCAGCAGACCCTTGTACTTTTCGCCCTCTTTCGGCGGACGAACCTGGCCGAAGACGGTATCACCCTGTCGGAGACCGAAGCGTTTCACCTGAGATTGGCTAACGTACACGTCGGTTTGACTTGGAACATAGTTTTCGCGGCGCAGGAATCCCCAGCCATCGTTTAAGAGTTCCAGGATGCCTTTGGCGTAAATGGCACCATGCTCATCGTTGGCCTTTGTGAGAAGTTCTTCCAGAACCAGTGCGCGATCGGTGTCGAGCTTGATTTTTGCCGACTTGCAGGCCTTGGCCAGCTCGGTCGCCGTCATCTGGTCGAAGTGGTTATAGTCAATTTCCGGGAGCAGTTCGAGATCGGACTGTTGATCGAGCTTCGGGAGCCCTTCGCGGTTCTTTCTCTTGCGATTGCCGCCCGGGTTTCGGGGACGGAAAGTGTGCGTCATTGCGTGTCTGTAAGGAGTTCCAAATTGGGAATTCAGTGGGTTATGTCGAGAGTTCGAACAACCAGTGGATATCGCTACGCAGATTCGTGAAGAATTGCTATGTACGGAAGGTTCCTGTACCGCTCTGCGTAATCCAAGCCGTATCCTACCACAAACTTGTTCGGAATCTCAAAACCGAGATAGTCGACCAGTGTCTCGAATTTACGCGCCTCTGGCTTGCTGAGCAGCGAAACCACTTTGAGAGACTTGGGCGACCGTGTTGCCAAGAGAGACTTGAGGTGATCGAGTGTGAGACCGGTATCGACGATATCCTCGACGATCAAAACATGTTTCCCTTCTATATTCTGGTCCAAATCCTTGCGAATTTGTACAACTCCGCTGGAAGATTTTTCCATTCCGTAGCTGCTGACCTGAATAAAGTCCATGCTCACCTCCAAACCTAAGTGTCGGGATAGGTCTGCTAGAAAGAAAAGGGACCCTTTCAAGACTCCGATAAGCACCAGGTGGGCATTTCCATAGTCCTCCCGAATCTGCAATGCCATTTCTCGCACGCGGTTTTGGATGACAGACTCGTCGAGGAAACATTCCAGTTGATCGGGCATGGGGATAGGCCGAAGATACCCTACGGTGAGGGCGGGTACCTTTAGGAGCAGCATGAGACTTTGCCGATTCGTGGTTATGGAGGAGCCAGATCAAGTTCGATCGGGCATTTTTCACGAGAATCGGGTTTATGAAACGGACGGTGAGCGAGCCATTGGCATTCACGATCTCACCAAAGTCGGGTTTCTTCCTCCCATCGGTCAGCCCCCAAACATTCGGCTTTTCCATCCCGATGGAAGCTATCGATATGCGGGCACAGCCGGACTGATGGGCCCAGGATCAGAATATGAGGTTCCGGCCTCTGCGCAACATTTGACTTTGCGCCCGTTTGTCGCCGTCGCCATCAAAGATGAAGGTGACCAAATCTCCCTTGATGAAGCGAATGACTTCCTCCTGGCGTTTCTTCCGATGCTGGAGCTTAAGGCCGAGTCCGCTTGGGATTTTCCTCTGGCCACGGGGCCGTTTCTGCACACGGTGGATGAATTTGAAGGTTTGCCTTCAGGCCAGTGCGAAGTGCTGGTCAACGAATTGCACCTTGGAACTATCGCCGTGGAATTCCCGGTTCTGCCAACCGCTGCTCTTGAGCGCTGCACGCGGACTCAGAAGGTGGTCCCCGGTGATCTGCTTGGGCTGCCACTTCGGTCAGAAATCAATCTATTGACTTCCCCACTCGGACGCAATCTCCAGCCAGGAGACCAGATCCTCATCCGATTCGAACAATTTGGAGCCATCACCCTCCGCTTAAGCTGACACACCATGTCGATCCTCAAAACAACTTTGCCCAACAACGTTCGCATCCTCGTGGAGCAGAACGATCATGTTCACTCCGCCGCAATCGGTTTGTGGTGTCGCACGGGGAGTCGTCATGAACTCGAGCACGAAGCTGGGATCACGCATTTCATCGAGCACATGCTTTTCAAAGGCACCCCGAGCCGAAATGCTCTCCAAATTGCCGAGGAAATTGAGGGTCGCGGAGGCATCCTGAACGCCTTTACCGACAAGGAGCAGACCTGCTACTATTGCCGGGTCCTCGCCGAGGACGTTGACAATGGCGTGGATGTGCTATCGGACATGATGCTCCACTCACTTTTGGACCAAGAGGAAATCGACCGCGAACGAGGCGTGATCCTTGAGGAAATCAAACGGAGCGAGGATGAGCCGAGTGATTTCGTGCACGAACTCCATTTGTCTGGTCGCTGGGGGGATCATCCGCTTGGCAAACCGATCATCGGAACCCGAGATTCGGTGAGCGGCTTCAATCGGCCGGACTTCTGCAACTACATCAAGCGGCGGTATCGAGGAGAAAATGTGGTTCTGGGCATCGCCGGCAAGGTGGACCCGGATCGAGTCATTCAAAAGGCGAGCGAGCTGCTGGGCACTATCGCAAGCGGCGTGGAAGCAGTGGATGTAACACGCCCGGGCGGATCTGGAGGCAAGCGGGAAATCGGCAAGGACGTGGAGCAAGTTCACTTCTGCATCGGAACTGAGGGCGCAAGCATCTACGACGATGATTACTACACGCTCGCAGTGCTGGATGGCATATTGGGAAGCGGAATGAGCAGTCGATTGTTCCAAGAAGTCCGCGAACGACGAGGCCTTGCCTACGCAATCGGCAGCTACTCGCTGAGCTATACCGCCGGGGGAGCGTTCACGGTTTATGGCGGAACCGGACGCCAGACTTGGGAACAGGTCCAAGAGGTCGTTGCCGCGGAGTTTCGCAAAATCTCCACCGAACTCGTACCCGACCCGGAGCTCGAACGAACCAAACGACTCATCAGCGGAAACATGGTGTTGGCCATGGAGGGCATGAACGCCCGGATGACCCGAATGGTAAAGAACGAGATCAATTTTGGGCGGGATATCCCGATGGAGGAGACTCTGGCAAAGGTGCGGGCCGTTACTGCCGAATCCGTGCGAACCTTGGCGGAGCGGATTCTGGATCCTGAACAGGTTTCCACCACCGCAATCGGCCCGTTTTAGTGCCCATGGCCGCGACAATCAGCACTCTTGAATCAGTAACCAAGACGACGTACGGGCAGATCATGAAGGCCGTTGCGACTGCGCGCAACGAGGACCACTTGCTCAACGATCTTGCCCACGTGCTCTTGCACCATCTGGAGGTGGACGGGGTCGATATCCTTCTTGCAGAGAGAGACCGTGGCGTGTTGAAAGCCACTACGGTCGCTCCAGAACTGCTGAACAGGCTTCGAATTGGATTCGGAGTAGGTTTGGCAGGCACGGTTTTAGCTACAGGACAGCGGCGAATCGTGAGCAAGGGTGTCTATCAACACCCCGTTCACGTGGATTACCCAGGCTACGATGAGACCGGGTTTGAGAGCGCAATTTTGGAACCATTCTGGGGACCCTCGGGGCTCCTCGGCGTTCTCATTCTCCGAAGGAAGACCGTTTGGAAACCTCGCAAAACTGAACTGAGTCGAATATCGGATGGTGCCGAGCGGCTCGCGATGGCTGTATTTGCCTACCGATCTGGACTCGCCGTAGGACAAGCGAAAATTCGCCAGATCGGCATTGTGAGCACTGTCGCCGAAACCCTCGCCCGTGCACCTTACTTGGAGGAAATTTTGCAATTGCTGGTCAATATGACCGCACAGCAATTCAACTACCGCGTCTGCACGGTGAGGCTTCTGGATGAGCAGAATAACGAATTGGTGCTGCGCGCAACGCAGGCGACAGTTAAGGCCTATCAGCGCAAGAGAGCGATCAAACTCGGCGAAAGTATTGCAGGAAGGGTCATTGTCGAACGTAAGTCGATCATTGTTGAGGATGTTCAGGCAGATCCGGAGTACATCGGACATGATTTGGCGGTGGAACAAGGTCTGAGGAGCATGATTTGCGTGCCTCTCACAATTCAGGATCGTGCCGTGGGCGTGTTGACTTGTTACACCGACCGGGTACGAGCCTTTGAGGAAGACGAGGTTAAAGCCCTTGAAACCATTGCAAAACAGGCTGCGGTTTCCATTGAGCACGCGAAACTTCAAGTTCGACATACGCTTATGCAAGAGATGCACCACCGTGTTAAGAATAATTTGCAGCAAGTGGTTTCGCTTCTTCGATTGCAGTTACGGCATAAGCACTACGCAACTATCGAAGAAGCCATCAACGATTCACTCACCCGTATCCTAGCGATAGCTGCCGTTCACGATCTCCTCAGTCGTGAGGATCTAGATCATGTAGGAGTGCGATCGATCGCGGAAGCTTTGGTGCAACATCAGCAACAGAGTTTTATCCCGACCAATAAGAAAATCAAGTTCGAAGTTCGGGGAGATGATGTTCGCTTAAATATGACCCAAGCAACCCAGGTTGCGTTGGTGATGAACGAACTCATCCAGAACGCAGTCGAGCATGGATTTACTGTTTCTCCAGACGGCGACGTTCACATCAATGTCGAAACGGACGACACCCTTGTTTATATCTGGGTCAGTAATAACGGAGATTCGCTACCTCCGGGCTTTGACACAGCCATCGCCAGTCATCTTGGCCTGCAGATTGTTGCCAACCTGGCCCGGGCGCTGGGCGGCACCTTCAAGATCGAAGAGCGCCTTGGCTGGACGGTGTGCGAAGTCAAATTCACCCGGCAAATGAGCGAATGATTCTCATTCTCCACTACTCATTTCCAACGCCGTTTTCAACGACTCAAAGCAGCACTCCAGAATGCAGTCCGAGGTCTTGCGCGGTGTCGTCCGAGCATAGCTGATCAACCATTGGAGTTCGCTTTTCGCCACTTTGCTGCTGTCGTTTGCTCGCGGATAATACTCTTTGCCGAAAGCTTCCTCGTTCTTAAGACTTTGTACTCGGCTATCAAGTTCATTAAGCGGTTTGGTTACCTGCGAAACGACCCATCCCTTTCTCTTTCCATATTTCCCAGTTAGTATCTCGTAGAGGTGCGCCTCCGGCACTACATCCATCGCCCTAGCAGAAACGGGGATCCAGATGGTTCCACCACCGGTTACACCATAACCCATTTCCAGAACGGCACTGGAGAATTTGCGCAAGTGCACCTTCAAAGTCTCTAGTTTCTTTCTCAGCTCTTTCTTTTGTTTGGCAAGCAGCTTGTCATTTCTCCTTTGCAGAGCCCCACCAAACAGTTGGTAGGCCTCCGACATACTCGCTGTGCTTTCTCCCGCTCTCTCAGTGAAGAAGTGGTACCAATGATCCTCTCCCATAGCCAATATCTCGGCATCCGATTTCCCATAGGTACCATCCGACTGGGCACCGCTTATCGTAGCCACGAAGAGAGCAAGGATGCAGATCCCTAAACCACGTTTCATAGAGATATTCTAGTGCAAATCGGCAAAGAGTCGCCACAGGATAAACCCGACAAGACCCATCATCACGAGGAACGCCAGCACCTGATAGATTCCGCCCAAAGTTAAGCCTATTACTGCGCCGACACCGATCGTAATGGCAACCAACGCCAGTGAGAGGACCAACCGACCAACTATCGAGCTGGTTCTGGTGTTATGCCGCAAGATGTCCAGTAGAAAGGGACCTTCACATTTTTGGCAAGCGATCTGGCCTGGAGGATTAAGGGCTTGGCATCGGGGGCATGGGATCGGGTCGTAAGCATGCGGATCGGTCAACGTCTTTCGCCAGTACTTCGCTTTGGATTCTTCGACTTTGAACATATCCCGAAACGACGCATTGCGCGAAGGGTCCATAGTTGTGGATAGTCCAGCCAGGGTGTTCTCTGCCAGCAGGATTGCCGAACCCTTGAGACCCATTTCGTAGAGTAAGCGGGCAATTTCAAACCTCGGAACCGGGTTGCTCGGATTCTGCGATAACGCGTAGTGCGCCTTGTCCAACTGCTCGACATCCACTTGGCGAGAAAGGAACTTGTCGAGCATATCGAGTGCAAATGGGTACGCCACAGCACAGGAGACCACAGTCAGAATGACGACGATTGGAATGGCGGGATGGGGTGCCCAAATACTGAGGCCGAACAGCATCACAATCGCAAAAATCGCCACGATTCCGGTGATCAGATCGATATCTTTCTCGATCATCATCCCGAGAATCTTCCAGATAAGTAACCCGAAGATCGGAATCATGATCAAGGTCAGGAAGAACATCGGACCGGCGACGCCAATATCGAGTTGCCCAAACATATTCAAAGGACATTGGATCAACCGCAAAGATTCGCGGATTTCTCAATTCGCAGTTTCAGTCGATTAGCTTCCGTAGACCCAGTAAAATGGAAGCCATGACTGGGCGATTTCTGAAAGAGCTTGCGGACCACGTACTCGTTTTCGATGGAGCCACTGGCACCCAATTCCATGGCGCAGGTCTTCAGCCATCGGATTTCGTCCTACGGTCCGATCCTTCATTTCCAACTGAGGTGAACGCCGTCGCCGACCGCTTGGCAGGGATTTCGCTCGAAGGATGCAACGAACTCCTCAATTTCACCCGGCCCGACTTGGTGAAAGAGGTTCACAGCCGTTACTATTCCGTGGGGTCTGACATCGTGGAGACCAACACGTTTGGTGCCACCAGCATCGTCCTGGCCGAATACGATATTCCAGAGATGGATTACGCTTGCAGCCTCCAGGCAGCCAAGTTGGCTCGCGAGGTTGCAGACCAATTCTCCACGCCCGACAAGCCGCGATTTGTGGCGGGAGGGCTCGGTCCCGGAACGAAGCTGATCTCTTTGGGCCAGGTCAGCTGGGATGAACTCACCCAGACCTATCGCCGTTGCGCCCAGGGTCTTTTGGAAGGTGGAGTCGATTTTATTCTGCTGGAAACGCTGCAAGACCTGTTGATGGTCAAAGCTGCTTTGGTCGCGGTTCGCGAGGCCATGACCGAGACTGGTATT
Organism: Armatimonadota bacterium; assembly: GCA_018268255.1. GTDB lineage: Bacteria > Armatimonadota > Fimbriimonadia > Fimbriimonadales > Fimbriimonadaceae > UBA2391. Next base: position 67,975 of record JAFDWX010000005.1, read on the forward strand.
CAAGTCCCGATCATTGTTCAAGTTACGATGGAGCAAACCGGAACCATGCTGCTCGGCACCGAGATGGGTGCTGCACTGAACATGCTGGAATGCTTCCCCGAAGTTGTGGCAGTCGGTATGAACTGCGCAACTGGGCCGGTTGAGATGGCTCCGCATGTTCGGTTTTTGGGGCAACACTCCACTCGCCCACTCAGCATCCAGCCCAACGCCGGATTACCCGTGATGGAAAAGGGCCAAGCGGTGTATAAACTCTCTCCCGAAGAGCTTGCCCATCACCATACGAGATTTGTTGAAGAACACGGGGCGGCTCTGGTTGGTGGCTGCTGCGGAACCACGCCTGAGCATATTCGCGCGGTTGTGGCGGCGGTGGGAGGCAAAAAGCACTCCTCGCACGCACACTGGATGAAGGTCCGCGACCTGTTTCCTGAGTTTGATTTCTGTATTGAGAGCGAACTCCAAGCAGAGGCGATTAAGTTAGTCGGGTGTTCGTCTCTGTATCAATTTCAACCCTATCACCAGGACACCAGCTTTCTCATCGTCGGGGAAAAGACCAACGCCAATGGCAGCAAGGCCTTCCGAGAGATGCTTTCAGCCGAAAATTGGGAGGGGCTCACCGAACTCGCCCGGGAGCTAGAAGGCGAAGGCTCGCACATTCTGGATGTGTGCACGGCTTTCGTCGGACGCAACGAAGAGCGGGATATGCGCGAATTGCTGCGGAGATATAACCAGCACATCACCGTGCCTATCATGATCGACTCCACGGAGGCAAACGTGGTCGAAGCGGGTTTGCAGACCCTGGCAGGCAAGCCTCTTATCAATTCGATCAACTTTGAGGACGGAGAAGCGCGTACCGAGAAGATTCTTGGATTGGCCAGAAAGTACGGCGCTGCTGTGGTCGGTCTCACCATCGATGAGCGAGGGATGGCGAAATCCGTTCACGACAAGCTTGAAGTGGCCGAACGCATTCTGGCTCGCACGCGGGCTGCCGGCTTGCCGGATTACGACGTCTTTATCGACTGCCTTACGTTCACACTGGGCTCGGGCGATGAGGAGTTTAGACAGAGTGCTCAGGCGACGATCGACGCCATCCGTGAGTTGCACAGGCTCCATCCGCTGGTAAACAGCATCCTGGGCGTATCCAACGTGTCTTTCGGCCTCAAGCCATCCGCCCGCATTATGCTCAACTCGGCTTTTCTGCATTACGCCCGAGAGGCTGGTCTCACGAGCGCGATCGTCCATTTCAGCAAGATTCAACCTGAGAACAAGATTGATCCAGAAATCTGGAAAATCACGAGCGATTTGGTGTTCGATCGACGGGAATTCGCTTCCGTTTAGGTCATTACTTTCGGACAAACATCCAGATTGACACGCACATCAGAAAGACTGCGAAAGTTCTTCGCATGGTTTCGGGACTCAGTCCAACGGCGATTTTTGCGCCAAAGATCGACCCGACAACAAACCCCAGCGCGATGAGCGCGCCAAGTTTTAGGTCTGCATCTCCCCGCTTGTGATACTCCAGAAGTGCCAAAAGGCCGACTGGTGCCAAAAGCGCTACCAGCGAGGTTCCTTGTGCCTTTTGCTGGGTGAAACCAAAAGCCACAACCAATGCTGGAACAATGATGATCCCGCCTCCGATTCCGAAGAGCCCGCCGGAGACTCCCGCGATCACCCCAATAACCAGTGCCAGAACTATGCTCATTCCGCGAGCATACTCATCGTGAGCTAAGCCAAAAATAAGTATCCGCGCCGCTGGCGCGTTGCCAGCGGTCGCGGAATTCCTCTCTTTTGTTCGGATATCAAGCTCGACTAAGCAGCCAGGCGATATTCCTCGTGACCTTCCAACACCTGTTGCAGGCGCATACTGGTCAGGTACTCGATTTCATGTTCCGTGCGAGCCACACAGACATATTTGTCTGCACCTCGCAACTTGGCATAGGTCTGTGCGACCTGCAAAGCTTCGGTAACACCGTCATCCAGTCTTCGAGCGGCTGAGTAATCCAGCTCGAACATGAACGGTCCACCGTTGTGCGCGTTGAGTTCGCGCACGATCTCGTCGATGACGACGTTGGCTTCGGCAACTGTTACATTGCCACCTAAACTGGCCGTCAATTGACTCTTCTGCTCATTCCATCCCACGAAGTACATAGTTTCCACCCCTCTTGGCTCGCAAAATCCGGGCCAAATCTGTATGGGTTGTTCCCGTTCAGTTCAAACTGGTACCCGTTTGGAGTACTAGGCAACGCGTTTTCCGGTGGGATGGCTAGCTAGACAGGATGCCAGCCAGTAAGGATATTGGACCCGTTTTTGAACCTACAAATGGGGAAAGAGGCTGTGGCTCTCTGGCTGAATTGGGCCAGAGAGCCACGGCGTTGTCATTCTCCGGTGAGGTCGAAGTTGTTCGTAAGGATCAGGTAATCGAAGATCGTTACCGCACCGTCGTCGTCCAGATCAGCATCCGAGGGCTTGTAACCGTTCCCGTGCACCGTGTTCCAATCTGGATCGGCACTCGATTCATCGAAGAAATCCGAAAGAACCACGTAGTCGAAGATACTGATCGAGTTATCCCCATCAATATCTCCATTGAGGAACGACAGCAGTCCCACATTTGTGGATCCAGAAAGGGTCACCGGATTGGACAACTTGCTAAGCCAGTGGGCAGGCTTAACTCGCAATCGAACCACACCGGTCGCAGCGGTCTGGATGGAAGCCGAATTCTGATTGGTAACTCCAGTACCTGAGTCCACAACCGTACCCTGGGAATTCACTACCTCGTAGGCAAACTCCTCCGATCCATCGCCAAAGTAATCCTGGAAATTGCATGTGAAGGTAATAACCGCAACATCGCTTTTCAGGTTCAGCTGGAATGTGTTCGAGGCAGCTCCCTGCGCATCTCTCACTTGGTAGATGAAAGAGTCTGCGCCATCAAAGTTCGACCCAGGGGTGTAGCTGAGATTGGGGAACGTCCCGGTGAGAGACCCTTGGGTTGGTGGTTCCAGCAACTCAAACGTGAGGGCGCCGCCATTAGGATCGAATCCCAGTTTCGGCAACGGGTTTGATCCGGAATGGACCTTGACTGTGTTGACTCCGGGACTCGCACCAACCCAGATCGCCGGTTTAGTTACCGTGCCAGCCCTGACTCCATCTAAGAACAACGTGGTCTGCCCTGCTCCCTCATCCAGTGGAATGCCTACCAAAAGATTTGGCGAAGCGTTGTTTGCAAGCGTCACCATATCAGCTTGAATCTGCGACTGGGATCGGGCCCCTTGATAGAGCCTAAAATCGGAAAGTTGGCCCTGCAACTCCGGGTCCGCGCTCCAGTTGCTCATTCCCAAATAACATGAGGACCTGTACACAGCGGCAGGGTAGGGCAAAGTCCCCGAGCCAACAGGTTGGCCGTTCAAATACAGTACTGAGTACCCGGTAGGATCGACCGCAACACTTAAGTGGTTCCACTGCCCCAGAGTAACTGATTGCGAACCTGCAAAGAATTGGGTATTCGTGCCAGATTGGGTACCGAAATGACACCTCTGCAATCCTGAAACGGCCTCGAAGACTGCTAGATATACGCAGTCCGTCGGAACATTTCCAGGACGATTTCCAAAATCCATGAGCCGGCTCCAATTTAGCGCGGTATAGGGTTTGACCCAACCTTCAATTGTAAATCCTCCAGCTGGGAAGTATTGATCTCCCGGAAGCTGAATCGCCTGGTCTTCATCGTGCAAACTCACTGCCGCAGGCAAGAGTCCCGCAGTAGGTGGAGTATTGTTAATGCTTAATGTGTAAACCCCATCTTGAGCAGCTTCGAAGTAAGTGTCTCCAGCAAACTTTGCGACATAACTTTGGTTGCCCACTGGTAGATTGGGAACTCTGAAATAGGCTGTCGCGACTCCAGAACTATCTGTGGAAGTTGTACCGAGATAAGTACTTCCCTGGTAAAAACCAACCGGCCTTCCCGCGATCGAGTTATTGTTTTGGCGCACCAGCTTGGCCTGCAAAATTACAACATTGTCCACCCATCCTGAGACTGCCGAGAGATTTGCGAAATAGGCAGGAAACTTGGTCAGCGTCAGAGCAGAGGGCCCGGAAGTTGTTCCCCACTGGTGACCGTTATCGTCGCTATAGGCAACGACTTGATAGGTCCCAGGTGCTCCGGGAAATATGTCGTTCCAAGTTGTGGTGACGTAGCCGTTTCCATCGGTGTTGATAGCACCGGAATCCCAGACCACAGTGGTTCCGCTCTTCAGTTGGAAGTGAACTGGAATTCCACCAAGTCCTGCACCATACCGGTGACTGTCAGTACTGGTCAAGCGTGCTTGGAAAGTCACATTCGAACCTAGTGGTACTGTCTGATTCACCGGAGACAATAGTTGAAGCGAGGTTGTTTCTTTGGGAATCGATATTGTGTAGGGAATCTGAGAGAAGCCTATTGAGTTGGTATCACAATAGACCGTGATATCGTTGCCGTAGTAGTAAGCTGGAATATAGATGGAGAAATCGTTTGAATAACGGGTTCCACCGCAACTTCCGTTGCCGACATCACTCTGGCCCTGGAACCTAACCGTTCCCCCGCTCATCGGCAAACCATAACTATTCGAAATACCTTGGTCGCGGTTTTCATGCAGTGGATTGGAAGACCCCTCGTACTGGAGCGCAGCATGGAATCCATACCAAGTTCCACCTGAAGTTATCAAGTCTGTAGAGTCAATTCGCTGTACAGAACCAATGGCAATTCCGCCACTTGGGCCAAAGGCAAGGGCAGATCTGCAAACAATAGCGTCAGTTTGTGCTGCACCCGTGCTATAACCAACAATGGAAGGAAGCTTATTGGCGGCCGATTGATTCTGGACTCCCTGAGCGTCATAGAAGTATCTTCCGCCTAACGAATAGCCGTTCAGGTTCACTTGAGTTAGGTCGACAACAGAGCCAGCAGCTGTGGATCCATTGAGCACAATTCCTACAGCGCGATTACTGCCATTCCAGTTTCCACTGCCAACAGCGTAATACAGCCCACCTAATGGTGAGACTGGATTTGAAATTCCGTTCAGTTGGCCGCCAACCCCTGTAGGGTAGGTTGCAGAATATGTACTCGCTCCCGTGCGGAGCCAAAAGACCATCTCCCAGTAGGAACCATTGTTCGCTTCTCCGACGATAATTTGACCATCTGGGCTCACTCCGAACGCTCGTGCTTCCGAAAATGCTGAGCCGCCCGTCGCCCGAGAAAGACTGAGATTGTTCCCACTCACAGCTGCACCGGAAGTATTTAGGTCAGCCCAGAATGCTCGGACTACACCACTCACCGTGCGGTAGCCCACCGCCCGGTTCGAGGCGCTCACGCCTCGAAAGGCGCCGGTTCCAGTGCCAACCGTTTTCGGGGCTGTGGATCCAGAATTCCAGTACCAGAATGCCGGAAGCAGAACACCTCCCACTGTTGCATAGCCAACGTGGTAACTTCCCCCCTCCCCTCTGTTAGAGTCGTAAATGCGGCCACTGCCTCCTGAATCGCCGGGATCCAAACTTTGGTAATTGGACTCAAATCCAGTTACCATCACATTGGTGCACACTAGAGGTGCGATTTGTGAGGAACTTATCCTATAGTATCCAGCCGCAAGGTTTCCAGAGACGCATTGAAACTGGGTGTTTCCGCCACTGAATAACCCGCCAAGCCGAAACGAACGTGCGGGACTTCCCAAAGCTCCTGATTGGTCCCAAACAAAGCACCTGGTGTGTCCGTCGTCTGCGTCAGCCTCGCCAACGACGACGTTATTGGCATTCACATCGTGGGCTTTTGCTGGAAAATCTGATCCTGGGTTAAGGTTGGAATAGGTAGCGAGTCGTTGAGCCGTGTACTCAAGTTGGGCATGGGCACAGGTCGTGCCAATAAGAAATGCCGCTGTGGCTAAAGATAAGTTGACAAGCTGTTTCATCGGATTGCCCTTCCTCGACTTGGGCTGATGCCAAAGTCAATTATACATACCGACGCCCGCAACCCTGCTTTGCCGGGTGCTAGTTATTTGGGGAGAAAGTCCTTCTATCCAGCGTTATTACTGGCACAAAGCTTGAGGAACTTCTGAAAGAAGTCATCTGATTCTGGCAATCCACAAACCTCCTTCAGTGTGTTTGCTTTGCCAAGGTGCTTCTCAAAACCATCCGTATTTGACTCTAGGAGTGCTAGCTCTGCCAGCAATACTTCAGTTTTAAAATCCTGTGCGGCCGTCGGCGTGACAGCGATCATGTGACGAGAGTCGAGATACCTTCGTGCTTCACTGGCTCGTGAATCTGCGAGAGCGGTTTCGGCGAGCATAATCGATGCTTCCATCTCCAACATTGCATTTCGGCATCGAAGCGCCAGCGATCGCGAGGTAGAAAACGCTTCCTCAGCGTCTGGATAAGAGCCTAACTTATAGTAGCAAAAGCCCTTGTTGTAGAGCGAGATGGCCTGGGAAACCACCGATCCCGCCTCCGCAAAGCTGCTCGCCGCTTCTGTGAACTTCGGGAGCGCATCTTGGTACCTGCCCATGTTCATGTCGATGAGTGCAAGGTTGGTCAATGGCTCCGTGAGCCCCTTGATATCGTGTAACGCTCGGCGCAATCGAACGCACTGGGTCCATGCCAATTCTGCATCTGCAAAGTTGCCTTGGTTCCACGCAAGCCGTGCGAGATTATTCAGACTCCTGGCTTCGCCCATTCGGTTACGAACTGACCGCCACAGGGCAAGAGACTTTTCAATGGCTTCCTTGGCCAACTCAAACTGACCCAAGTCCGTGTAGACCATGCATAGCAGACTGAGGCATGCAGCCCGTCGGTCAGCCGAGTGCTCGGAGTAAAGGCATTCCCCTTCGATCAAGTGATCCCGCGCCGATTCCAAATTGCCCAGGCGCCATTCCAACTGCCCCAACCCGGTCAGCGCGCGAGCTCTGGTTTGATCGCTGGGTTCGTACGCCAGCTCCAACAGATTCGATAACCGCTCGGCACCTCGAAAGAAGTCGCTTGAGGCGTCCCACATCGGGGTCAGATCGCATGCGATGTTCAGAGCTCGATCAAACTCGTCGAGAGCCTCTAGTCGGTCCAGCCAGTCCTCGAGATTTGCCCTTTCATCCACGAGGCGACTCAAAGCCTCGTTGTAGCCCGAGGTGAATAAATGCTTTAAGGCTTCGTCAATGATTCCCCGTAAGGTTGATTCTCCAAATCTCTCCCCGAACTCCAGGTGCTCGGCACGTCGGAGCGAATGGAGAGAAAAGGCTCGTATCGGCCCCAATAACCGATACCTCACGATTTGCGAGGGCGGGTGCTCGACAGTAACCAGCGATGCATTAACAAGTCGGGTGAGGATGTCCAGAGCATCGACCTGCCCCACCAGGTTCGCGGCCTCGGAGCACAAGTTCTCGAACGTCTGGAGCGTCCAGCCACCCGGAAAGTTCGAAATTAGGCCAAGGAGGATCCGATCGCCCTCGTTCAATTGATTCATCGACCACCGAAGTGCCGCTTCCAACGTGTGCGTGCTGTCGACCGAACCTGGAACGTTCAGAATCTGGAGTTGATCTTTCGTCGAAACAATTTTTGTGAGTATCTGGCGGACCGAGAGCGTCGACGTGCGAGTTGCCGCAAGTTCGATCCCCAACGGAATTCCATCAAGGGCGCGACAGAGGTCGGCCAACTGCCTTGGGTCATCATCCAGAGCGGAAAGATCGGCTCCACTCCAAGCAGCGCGCTCGCGGAACAGAGCCACCGACTCCGTTGCCAAAATCGCACTTTCAGATTCATCCGGGTCTGGAACCTTCATGGACCCTAGTCGCAAGACTGCCTCCTGAGATCGGTTCGCGATCGTTCTGGAAGTGATGATGACTCTCAGGTCGGGAGCTCCGGCAGTGGCGGCAGTGGCGAATGCCGATGACTCTGCCAGCTTCATGTCGGCTCCATCGAGAATCAGAAGGGCCGGCGCTTTGGATAGGGACGCGACAACTTGGTCATGGGAGTTTGCGGTTGTCGCCACGAGTCCAATCCTTTGGGCGACAACGTCAGCGACCGCAGCATCGAGTTGAGCGTCTCCCAGGGGTACATACCATGCGCCTCCTGGCAATTTTTCGAGCATTTCAGCCGCGGCCTGAAGCGCCAAACGAGTTTTTCCGATTCCGGCTGGCCCAGTGATAATGAGGGATGAAGCACTGGCTAAGCGCGCGATGAGTTGGTCGAGAACCTCGCGTCTTCCGATGAATTCCGACGATCCGACCGGTAGATTGTGATGGTATCGGTCGAGACCAGCTATCGCTGGAAAGTTGGTCATCAGCCCATCGGCTTGCACCTGAAAGAGCATTTCTGGTTCTTTGAGGTCCTTCAGCCGTACTTTGCCGATCTCGGTAAGGCTCACACCGAGAGGAAGATCTTGTTCACATAGGGCTGCGGCCACTCGCGAAACCAGAATTTGGCCACCGTGGGCAACGGCCCGAATGCGTGCGGTGCGGTTGATCGTTGTGCCGAAATAATCGGAATCGCGAAGCTCGCTGGGTCCAGAATTGATTCCAACTCGCACACAAATTGGCGGATCCACCGGCCAGGGTTCTTCTTGTAGCGCAAGGACAAATTTTGCGGCGGCGGCCACCGCATTCTGAGCGTGGGAGAATACGGCAAAGAGAGAATCTCCCTCCCCCATCGACCGGACGATTTCGCCCTTGTGGTCTCCGATAATTTCGGCGGCAATCTCCTCGTGGCGCAGGATGCACTTGCCCATGGCTTCTGGATATTTCTCCCAGAGCTGCGTACTGCCCACGACATCCGTCATGACGTAGGTCAGAATCGGATTTGTGGCCATCAGTATGGATTATGGTCCAATGCTTACAGCGGCTTTCGCTTGATTTCCGCCCAGCGCCGTGGATAGGCTTTCGGTGTGGGTTTCGCCTTCGTAAATATGGGAAATTGACGTTCGATGTCTGTACCCGGGAGCGTTCGGAGGTGGGTTTCCTTGAGTTCCAACCCAAGCTTGGAAATCGCGTTCAGGGCATCGGCCGGGTTCTCCGAAGCGGATCGCATGGGCACGATCTGTCCACCGACGTTGCAAGCCCTTGCAGAGATTTCAAGCTGAATGGGAAGGGGCGCCAAAGCTCTGCCGGTGACCACGTCAGCGATCTCAGCCTCGTCCCAATCCTCGATTCTCTCCTGCACCACGGCCAGGTTACTCAGCGGCTGAGAGCGCAAGAATCCGAGCATCTTCCCGCTACTATCCAAGGCCAGCATTCTAAGGTCCGGGCGAGCGCACGCCAAGGGCCAAGCTGGAAAACCTGGACCTGTGCCGATATCGAGCACGGTAGCGCCGGTTGGCAGAAACTCCGCCAGAAGCAATGAATCCAGGAAATGGCGATCCACACACTCCTCATGCGGCACCCGGGTGAGATTCATGACTTGGTTTACACGATACAACTCGGATTCGAACTGCTCGAAAAGGTCAAGCTGCTCTTTTCCGAGAACCAGACTCATGTGTTGGCAACCCAAATCCAATCTTTCACGATTCATTGAGGTTATCAGTGTGGCGCGGAAATCGGTCGGCTCGCTCTCCCAGGTACCTTTAGGGGTGACGATGAAATCCATGCGCCGTCTGCCTGAGCCTTACGGGAAGTTTGGGATGGGATTGGGAGTGACCGGAGTTGCCTTGGCGTGGATCGCACACGTCTTTTCGGGATCCCCGTTGGTAATGCTCCTTTTGATAGGAGTTGGCAGCTCGATGTACCTTCTCGGCGGTTTTCTCATGGTGGCGACCTACAGCTACCATCGGGGTAGTAAGGCCATGCTCATCATGCGAGTTCTCCGCATTGCCCTTGCCTTGAGCGTTGTTTGGGGCGTGATGCGAACGCTCGGCCCGCGTTAGTTTTCTAGCAACCGGATCTCTGCGAATCTGATGCGGTATCCCTGTGCTCCGGTGGCAATTTTCTCCTTGGTTTCGTAAAGCACTCCCAAAACCCCGGGGGCGAGTTCGCAGAGCGAGGAATACTCGAAGGAATCAGGGCCGAATTCGGCCGCGATTCGCCAGGTAGCCCCATCGTCGCCAGAAAGTTGAACGGTGCCCTGGGCTCTGGCGGGCGTAGAGCGTGGGTTGCTGAACGCAAGTCTTCCATCCGACAGCCTCAGGAGTGAGCCCATACAAACGGGATCGATGAGGTCTGGTTTGGGTTCGATTCTTGTCCAGGTTCTTCCACCATCTGAACTGGTGGATTGAAGACGAAAGTGTCCCTTCGCCTGATTACGGGCGTTCATCAGCAGCTTCCCAGCCGAGATTTCGGCGATCTGAACTTCGTTTGGATTGAATTCCAACTCGTGTTGCACCAGTTCGCCTTTCTGCCAGGTCTTGCCGTGATCGTCACTGTACACGCAAAACGTGGTCCAACTTGCGCCGATGCGGGTGTTAAACGGAAAGATTAGTCGGCCTCCGGACGTTTTGATGCCGATTCCGGGCCCGCTTGCTACCGACCGTGCCTGCTGGGGCTTCACCCATGGTGTGAGGTCCCGAGGTGAACTCCAATTCTCGCCGCTGTCGTTACTCGTTATCAGAAACGACTGGCACGATTCGGGCCCCATTCCAGCCGAGACATTCCATTCCGATTTTCCGGCTGGGTAACGCTGATACATCAGGAAAATCTGCGTCCCATCCACCAGAACACATGGATTGTTGAGCGAAGCGGGCGGATCCTCTGCCACGACCTTGAGATTGGACCATCGGGTGTAGCCTTTCTCTCGTTTCTTGACAACGATCACGTTGGCGGATTGATCGCCGATATCCTTTCGACCCTCACAGAAGGCCAGAAGCGCGCCGTCAGAGATCTGGACAAGCGCTGGGATCCGGTAGATCGAGAAGGGTTCGCGTGGCCGCAGCGTTCCGCTGACGAACACATCGTTGGAGATTGGCACAACAGCGGACATGGCAAGCACCACTGGGATCACTCGACCAGTTTATTCCCTGGAGCCTTCAACTGCACGTCTTGATACGTTGCCTCCCTCAACAAAAACAAGCTCCGATCCTGTGTGGATCGGAGCTTGCGATTGAGATTAAGTCCCAGGGTTACTTTTCGCGAACGGGCATGCCCATCAGCTTCAAGAAGCGTCGAGCGTGCTCGTCATTCTTGGCGGTGGTGCAGATCACCACATCCATTCCCCGGATCTTGTCAAACGTATCGTAAGGGATTTCGGGGAAAACCAACTGCTCTTTGAGACCGAGTGCGTAGTTGCCGCGGCCATCAAAGCTGTTGGGCGAGAGACCTTGAAAGTCTCGAATTCGCGGAAGAACCACGGTGGCGAGCTTGTCCAAGAAGTAATAGGCCCGGTCGCCGCGCAAAGTCACTTTGCAGCCGATTTTCATGCCCTCTCGAAGCTTAAAGTTCGAAATAGCCTTTCGAGCGGTGGTGATGACCGGCTTTTGGCCCGTGATCAACTGCATGTCTCGAACGGAGTTGTCGAGAGCCTTATTGTCCTTGTCGGCGTCGCCGATGCCCATGTTCAGGACGATCTTATCGAGTCGAGGCACTTCCATGACCGACTTGAACTTGAACTCCTCCATCAACTTGGCCACGACTTCGTCGCGGTAAAGCTTTTTAAGGCGCGGCATGGGCAACTTGCCCACGCTGACTTCTGCAATGGTCGCTGTCTTTCTTGCCATTGTTAATCCTTCGTGTAGGTCGCCTTATCGGCAAGGGTCGTGCCGCTCTTCTTCGCATAGCGGACAATCTTATCGCCTTCTTTGCGACGACCGATTCGGGTGGCTTCACCGGATTTGGGATCCAGCACCATCACGTTGCTTACGTGGATGGCCGCCGGAATCCGAATCCTAGCGGATCGCTGTCCCTGGTGCTTCGCCTTAAAGTGCTTGATTACAGCATTGAGCGGGTTCGGCTGTTCAGCGTTTTCAGGATTGTCCTGAAGAACGATGACTTTGCTTTCCTTCGGGCTCACGGCTGCGATAAAGCCTTGCTGGCCCTTATCCTTGCCGGCGATAATGACGACTTTATCGCCTGTTCGCACTTTGAGCTTGATGTGCTTGGCTTGCTGCTTGAGTTCGGCTTTTGTAGGCATAGCTTAGAGCACCTCCGGCGCGAGCGACACGATCTTCATAAAGTTGGAGTCGCGTAGTTCGCGAGCGACCGGCCCAAAAATGCGGGTGCCTCTCGGTTCCATATTGGCCGGGTTGATGACCACGCAAGCGCTGTCATCAAATCTGAGCATTGAACCGTCTGGGCGTCGAATCTGCTTTCTGGTGCGCACGATGACCGCCTTGACGACGTCGCCTTTTTTAACAGGCATATTCGGGGTCGCGGATTTTACCGAACCCACGATCACGTCACCGACCCCGCCATAGCGCGGTTGCGACCCCTTGAGCACGCGGATGCACATGATCTCGCGCGCCCCGGAATTGTCGGCGACCTTAAGTCTCGTGAATTGCTGAATCATTTTCCTGTTCCTTCCTGGAAGTTCGTGCGGATTCTCAAGTCCGCACGCCTCCTACAAACTTACTTAACCTTTTCGATTATTCGGGTCACTCGCCAATGCTTCTCTTTGCTCAGCGGGCGGGTTTCCATAATTTCCACGGTATCTCCGATATCGCACGAAAGCTCATCGTGAGCCTTAAACTTCTCGGATTTGAGAACCGTTTTGCCATACAGAGGGTGCTGGGTGCGTCGCACGACTCGCACGACAACCGTCTTCTCCATCTTGTTGCTGGAGACCACGCCTTGTCGCACCTTGCGCCGGGTTGTTCGGGCTTCGCTCATTGAGCACCTCCCTTCTTCTCCCGGATGACCGTCTCGATACGCGCAATGTTGTGCCGTCGGATCTTCAGGCTGGCGACGTCGGTCATCTGGCGCAAAACCAGGTCGCGTCGAGCCTTATACAGGTCTGCTCGTTCTTTCTGCAGCATTTCCTCTAAATCCGGCACGCTCTTCTCGCGCAAATCGGATGCCTTCAAGTCTTTCATTCAGCGTTCTCCGTAGTGGCAGTCTCTTCGCTTGCATCACCCGCTGCCACGGGCTCATCCGTTGAAGCTTTGGCTGCCTTGCCTTTGGCTTGGGCATAGCTCTTCGGGTTCTTCCAATCCTCTTCGTACTTGGCTTTGGCCTTGGCAACGGTGTGCTCTCGACCTTGCTCCATCGGAGGACCGTTCTCGAAGTCCTTCTTGGTCACAAACTTACAGTCGATGGGGAGCTTCATCATGGCGAGTCGCAAAGCTTCTCGTGCCACGTCCTCTGGAACTCCGTCCATTTCGAACATGATTCGGCCCGGCTTGACGACTGCGACCCAGCCTTCGACCGGAGCCTTACCTTTGCCCATTCGCTGCTCAAGCGGCTTCTTGGTGATCGGCTTGTCCGGGAAAACTCGGATCCAAACCTTACCACCGCGGCGGATGGATCGAGTCATTGCGATACGGGCGGCTTCGATCTGTCGGTTGGTAATCCATCCGCACTCGTTGGCCATGATTCCGTAGTCGCCGAAATCGATATAGTTTCCTCGCGTGGCAATACCGGCCATTCGACCCCGGTGCTGCTTGCGATACTTCATTCGCTTAGGCAGTAGCATTCGGTGTTTCCTCCTTAGGTTCGGTTGCGGCAGGAGTTGCGAGCGATTCCACCTGGCCAGGAGCTGGTGTCTCTCGGCGGCGGCGCTGTCGGCGCTCTTCGGCGGCTTCCTCTTCGGCAGCTCTCATGGCGAGCCTCTGCTTATCTGGGAGAACCTCGCCCTTGTAAATCCAAACTTTCACGCCGATGGATCCGTAGATCGTGATTGCAGTGGCAACGCCGTAGTCGATGTCGGCTCGAAGCGTGTGGAGCGGGACTTTTCCCATCTTGTCCATCTCAGTTCGGGCAATTTCCGAACCGTTGAGACGACCGCTCACCATGACCTTGATTCCGCGACCGTTCATTCGCACGCTGCGAGTGATCGCTTGGCGCATACAGCGTCGGTGGCTCACGCGCTTCTCGAGCTGGGCTGCGATGTTCTCGGCGACCAGCTGAGCGTCGAGTTCGGGCTGGCGAACTTCGGTGACGTTCACCTGCACGACGTTCGTAGGATCTTCCTTGCGAACCATGCGGTTGAGCTTGTCCGTAAGGTCGTCGATACCCTTTCCGCCGCGGCCGATGATAGCACCGGGTCGGCTTGTGAAAATGTTCACCTTGACTCGGTTGGCAGCTCGTTCGATTTCGATGCGGCTCACGTTTCCGAGACCGGATCGCTTCTTGATGAAAGCGCGGATTTTTGCATCGGAAGCGACGGCAGCTCCATAACCCTTCTTGTCGAAGAACCAGTTACTGTCGTGGCCCCGGATGACTCCGATTCTAAATCCAATTGGATGAATTTTCTGACCCATCGTTCTTAGTCCTTGTTCTCCTCGGCAGCCTCGGTGGTGGCAGGTGCCTCTTCAGTTGCAGAGTCAACCGGGGTCTCCTCTACCGGAGTTTCCTCAACTGGAGCTACTGCTTCTTCCGCCTTCTTGGATGCCTTCTTGGCCTTGGGTGCCTCGAACTTGGGTCGTGGCTTGGCCTTGGTGCCGTGCGGCTTCACCTCTCCCATGGGTTCGTAATCTTCCAGAACCACGGTGATATGGGAGGTCTTTTTGATAATTCGGTTGGCTCGGCCCATCGAGCGCTGGGTGATGCGCTTCATCCGTGGACCTTCATCGATGCTGATGCGGGCAATTCGGAGACTCTCTGGTGAGACCCGGTTGTTTTCAACAGCGTTGGCAATCGCGCTTACAAGAACCTTCCGCAGCATTTTCGCCCCCTTGCTCGGATGGTATGCCAGCTTGTGGGCGCTCATCACCGCCGGAGATCCCTTGACCTCCGCAGCGACAAGCCGCACCTTTCGCGGCTGCACGCGCACATATTTGGCTACTGCTCGTACTTCCATGATGTTTAATTCGTCTTCCTCTGCAAGCGCACTTTTCTGGGAGCTCTTTGCGGTGTTGTCAAGATCGCTTTCGCACTTGGCAGGGCCTTGGATTGTACCTCTGGCGAGCCTGACTTTTCCACATTGAGCACTGGTGCCTCTGCTTGCTTCTTTAGCGGATTTTCACTCCTCTATCTGGGATCCCACCACCGTGGCCACGGTATGTTCGAGTCGGAGCGAACTCACCAAGCTTGTGGCCCACCATGTTCTCGGTTACAAAGATCGGCTGGTGCTTACGGCCGTCGTGGACGCCCAGTGTGTGCCCGATCATCTCGGGAGTGATTGTCGAGCGGCGCGACCAAGTCTTGATGACTCGCTTTTCGCCAGCGTCGTTCATGGCGAGCACTTTCTTCATCAGGTGCTCATCCACAAAGAATCCTTTTTTGATACTTCTTGCCATACGCTTCTACTTGTGTTAACCATCGCCCCACCTTTTGGGGCGGGCAGTGCACGGGAGCCCCGAAGGGCTCCGACTACTTGTTCCTCCTGCGCACGATGAATCGATCCGTACGCTTGTTCTTGCGAGTTCGCTCACCAAGAGACTTGTTGCCCCATCGGTCCACAGGACCTTTCTTACGGCCAACAGGCGACTTGGCTTCACCACCACCATGGGGGTGATCGCGCGGAGACTTGACGACACCGCGAACGTGCGGCTTGCGACCGAGGCCTCGATTCTTACCGGCCTTACCGATCTGCTCGTTTTCGTGCTCCGAGTTCCCTACTTCGCCGACCGTTGCTCGGCAGGTGAAGTGGACCATTCGCATTTCACCGCTAGGAAGTCGAAGGGTGACATAGTGCCCTTCCTTCGCCATCACCTGGGCGGCTGCGCCCGCACTGCGGACCATTTGGCCGCCACGTCCGGGCTGAAACTCAACGTTGTGGACCAAGGTACCCAGCGGGATGTTTCGGAGTTCCAGGCAGTTACCCGGGAGGATGTCCGAACCTTCTCCACTCTGGATCTTGGTGCCGACTCCCACGCCTTTCGGCGCGAGAATATAGCGCTTCTCGCCATCTTCGTACTGCACCAGAGCGATGCGGCAGGTTCGGTTCGGATCGTATTCGATCGCGATGACCTCTGCCTGAATTCCATCCTTCTGGCGCTTGAAATCGATGATGCGATAGCGTCGCTTGTTGCCGCCGCCCCGGTTGAACGAGGTGATGCGACCATAGTGGTTGCGTCCACCCGATTTCTTGAGGGCTTCGGTGAGACTCTTTTCCGGCTTGCTCTTGGTGATCTCCGCGTAAGTCGAGTTGATCATGTGTCGCCGGCCGGGCGATGTGGGTTTAAACCTTCGTGTAGGCATCGGTTAGACTCCGTAATCCTCCAGTAGCTGGCCCGGTGCCAAGGTGATAATCGCCTTCTTCCAATCCGGCTTCTTCCCGCTGGATCGTTGGCCGACCCGGCGAGACTTGCCCTTCATGGAAATGGTGGCAACTTTTGTCACCTCGATCTTGGCGTCTTTTTTGCCCTTGCCGGCATTGTAGATCGCCTCGACGGCAGCCTTAATTTCGATCTTATTGGCATCCTTGGCGACTACAAAGGTGTAGCGTCGCACAGCGGTTTCGGTGGTCGCATTGGGATCGCCGTAGCTCAGTGCTACCGATCTTTCCGTGATGTGCGGTCGAAGGATGATGACATGGGGATCTTTCATCAGGCCCATACCTCCTCGATTTGCTTGAGCGCATCGGCTGAGACCACGATTTTGTGGGCGATCAGCAGGTCGCGCGTGCTGAACGTGTTCGTTTTAGCGCCCTCTTCTCGACTGGGAGCCGTTCGGACGGTCACGTTCGGCAGATTTCTAAACGACTTGTAAGTCGGCACATCGACAGCCTTCACGATGACCAGAACCCGCTTGACATTCTCCACACCTACGGATTTGAGGAGCGTCGCCGCTTCTTTGGTTTTGGGTGCTGTGAACTCGATCTTATCGACGACGATCACATTGTCTCCCGCAAGCTGGGCCGACAGCGCGCCTTTGATGGCCGAGCGTCGCTCCTTCTTGTTGAGATCCTTGTCGTAGTCGCGGGGCTTGACGGCAAGCGCCATTCCACCGTGCGCGTAGTGCGGGGATCGGGTGGAACCCTGTCGAGCGTTACCGGTCTTCTTCTGGCGATACGGCTTGCGGCCACCACCACGGACTTCGCTGCGCGTTTTGGCAGACTGCGTTCCCTGGCGAGCGTTGGCTTCTTCCGTAACGACTGCGCGGTGCAAAACCGACATAAGCGGCTGAGCGTCGGCGATGTGTCCAGCAACTTCGTGCTTGCCCACAACCTTGCCAGCGGCGGATTTGATTTCGAGCTGTGCCATTAGTTCTTCACCACCTTGCTGATAACCACGAGGCCACCGTTAGGTCCTGGCACGCTGCCGTCCACCAGCACGAGATTGCGCTCGGTATCCAGCTTGACAATTTTGAGTCCCTTCTGGGTGACGGTATCGCCGCCCATCCGGCCGGGCTTTCGCGTGCCCTTAAAAACGCGCTGCGGACCCGTCGCACCGCTCGATAGCGGACGTCGGTGGGTCATGTAACCGTGCGTCATGTGCTGACCCTTAAAGTGGTAGCGCTTGACGCCGCCCTGGAAACCGCGTCCTTTGCTGGTTCCCGTAACGGTGATGTCAATTCCTTCTTCCAGAACTTCCGCACCGAACTCCTGTCCGAGTTCGAATCCTTCGGTCTTATCGACTCGAAACTCTTTGAGGTGGCGAACGTTATGGGTAAGGCCAGCCTTTTTCAGGTGGCCAAATTTGGGCCACGAGAGATGCTTGTCGCTTTTCTCTCCATAGCCGACCTGGACTGCACTGTAGCCGTCCGTTTCAGTTGTCTTCACTTGCGTGACGAACACAGGTCCGACTTGGACTACCGTTACAGGGATGCATCGGCCTTCCTCATCGAAGATGTTCGTCATGCCGATTTTGGTCCCGAGGATCCCGGGGAGCATAGACGATTCCTCCTTGTTGGGTGGTTAGCGTTCGCGTGCCATCCGATCGTTTTCGCGTTGCCCAGTCTCGGTTCCGGTCCAGGGTCGCCCGCTCGGCGGCTAGAAGCCAACTCATGACGCCATATGGCGCAATCGCAATTTATACCCTACGATGTATCGCCGATGCAACATCCTCTGAATGGTGCCGGCCCCTTGTTGGAACACGATGCTCATTCCCACTTGTGTGACCATCGAGCCTTGACCTTGATACCGAAGAATTCCGTCGTACAATGACTTCCGTGAGGACAGTTTCGGTCATTTGCGGTTTTCTGCTCGCATCGGCCGTTTGGGCGACACCTAAGTACGAAATTAAGGAGTACATCAGGGTCAATGGCCATTCCATGAGCCAGGCATACGCCGCTTACAATGGCGCTGTTCAGTTCAATTTTGAGGTAGTTGGTCAGACGAACTACTAT
This sequence comes from Armatimonadota bacterium, assembly GCA_018268255.1. Classification (GTDB taxonomy): domain Bacteria; phylum Armatimonadota; class Fimbriimonadia; order Fimbriimonadales; family Fimbriimonadaceae; genus UBA2391. The sequence goes on from JAFDWX010000005.1 coordinate 86,280, forward strand.
ATTCGGAAGGGGGGAGTAACCACTGATCTGTCAAGCACATACGGTCTTTCGTACTTTTATGGATCAAGCATGTCCGACACTGTTACCACCGGGATCTTCAGGCGACCAGGTAACAACACTCCAGGTCTCAGCGGCTACATTATGGGCGACTCAGTCGTCAACATCCCCTCCAATAACCCATTTTCAGGATACGTCTTTACCCGTGGCGTTAATGATGCAGGGATGCTGGTAGGTGATGACTGGGTTGGAGGTTCCTCTTTTCGCCAAATCGGCTTCATCTACAACACGCAGACCAATGGTCGAACCGACCTGCGTTTGGGCAACTACACGTTCGCCTACGGCATCAACAACTCTGGGAATGTCGCCCTCTCGGCAAGCGGCGTTGAGGGCGATGATGGCTTGGGATCAGCCTACACCTACGTGATGCACCCCGACTTCAGCTTGAAGTATTTGGGCGAAGGCAGCCCACGAGCTATCAATGATTCCGGACAAATAGCTTCGTTTTTCGGAACTCACTTCGCCTGGTATCAGGAAGGGCATGCACCGATAAGTATTAACTGGCCAAAGTTTGATTTGGCCCATATCGACGGAATCGACAACAACGGAATTATCGTTGGGAGTAATTACGGAGTTGCTTTTAATCGCGCCTTCGTGGCATCACCTGTGGACGGAGTCTTCTTCCTTGACGACATCGTCGCAAATCTACCGTCCGGTATGCACTTGTCCGACGCCATCGTAGATCGGGTCAACGGGGACATCTACGCGAAGCTGAAGACCTCAGCGGGCGCGACGACGGACATCGTTCGCCTGCAATCGGTGCCAGAACCCGCTAGTATCAGTGCGCTGGCACTGGGGATTTCGGCTCTTTTCCGTCGTCGAAGCTCCCATTCCAAACCGGAAAACGACTAACAGCTCTAAGCTACGATCAAGGGATCGCCAATGAGGTTTGGCACGGGCCGCTGAGGAGAACAACGGGCAACTCGACGAACCAGGCCTTTGCTCGTACCAACTAGGCTTCAAGCAAGTTCCAAATGCGCGAGCAAAAAGCTCTCCAAGACCCGTCATACTCGATGAAAAGCTACTTATGGAAGAGATTACGGCCGAATACGGTGCCGAACAGCTCACCCCTGTTCCAGTCCTCACGACAATTCCACGCGTAACCGTTGCATGCAAGACCGACCTCGGGAGAGTGCGTGAGAACAACGAAGACAAATTCGAATACTTTTTGACCGAGGACCCCACCGCATTGGCTTCGAGGGGCCTGATCTTCATCGTTTGCGATGGGATGGGTGGCCACGCAGCAGGGCAAATCGCCAGCGAGATCGCCAGCAAAACCTTTATCGACGTGTACCTGCATTCGATGGGGCCAGAACCAGAGAACGCGGCGCGAATCGCGGTGACCTCGGCGAACCGATACGTCCATGACGTCTCTCGCACCGTTCCGGGGCGACAGGGCATGGGCACCACTCTTTCAGCCATGATGCTCATCCAGGATCGAGCCGTTATCGCACACGTCGGCGACTCTCGGATTTATCGACTGCGAGGCAGCGAAATGCAACTCCTGACGCGAGACCACACCCACGTCTGGGGCCTGGTGGAGATGGGGCTTTTGCGTGCAGACGAGGTTGAATCACACCCCATGAAGCATGTACTCACCCGAGCGATGGGGACCGAGCCCGATGTTGCGCCACATATCGCCACAGAAACGGTGGAAGAAGGCGATACTTACCTGCTCTGCTCTGATGGCATCATGAGCCACGTCCATGACGCCAAAATTCACGAAATCCTGGCTGCGAAAACTCCCAGTGAGGCAGCGTGGGCACTGGTGGCCGCAGCATTACAGGGCGGAGGAACCGACAACGCCACCGCGATGGTGGTGCGGGTGGATCGCCTTGAGGCCGTAGAACCGTAAGTTTGTGCAATATTGAGTTCGGAGAATGAACCCGAACAAGTTTTTCAACGCTCACCATGCACCAATGGGTGCTTTTGCGACACTGACTCTCGGATGCAAAGGGGCGCAGGGCGGAATCGCTGCTGAATTGGGCGGCCCAGCGTGCGAAAACCTCTACATCGGTCTGGCCAATCCGGACCGTCCAGGGACGTTCAGCGCACTTCCCTTTTTCGGCGGTGCCAAGGAGCAGTCCGCAGTAGAAGATTTCGACGTCGAGGGGCTGAGCGATTTTCAGCATCCCCAAGCGATCTTTGCATTCCCTGATGACGCCATCTCTCGAGATCTGGGCGCTTGTATCGATACCTGGACCGCTCCTGATCTTGTGGTTCGGATTTATTCTCCTGTGCGCCCGATCCCCAATCCGGAAACGGCTTCCAAGGATGAACTGCGGCTGGCCCTGGTTCCTGCTGTGATCGTCGAAATGGAAATCGACAATACGGATGGAACCGCCCCCCGTGATGCGTTCTTCGGGTACTCCGGCTCCGACCGGACCCGCACAATGCGGACATTCTGGAAGGACAGCACGTTTGGGATCGGACAAGGCCAACGCACTGCCATCGCGACGAAGGAGGCCGCTGCCTACTGCGGAGCAGCGTTTCAACCCGAGGCGATCCTCAACCCACGCCATCCGGAGAACGTCGATTTCACTCTGGGAAGCACTGGGCTCGTGGTGGTGAGCGTGCCTCCGGGGGAAAAGAAGACTTTGCGATTCGCAGTAGCTTGGTTCAATCAGGGCGACGCGACCACCGGACTCAAGACCCAGTATTACTACCAGACACTGTTTGACTCCATCGAGGACGTATTGGACTTTGCGCTGGAGCAGAGCGACATGCTCATCCAGGGTTGCGGTGAGTTCGATGACCGGCTGAGCACGGGGCTTTCTCCCATTCGCGCAACCATGCTGGCCCAGACAATTAGGAGCTACTACGGCAGCACTCAACTTCTGGTGACCCAGGACGGTCAGCCACTTTGGGTTGTCAACGAGGGCGAATACCGGATGATGAACACGTTCGATCTGACCGTGGATCAGCTTTTCTTCGAACTCGCCATGAACCCCTGGACCGTGAAGAACGTTTTGGACCAGTTTGTGGACAGGTATTCCTACCAGGACGAAGTTCGGTTTCCGGGTGATGCGACCCTTAGGCCCGGCGGGCTCACCTTTACGCATGATATGGGGGTCGCGAACCACTTCTCCCCAGAGGGACGCTCCTGTTACGAGCAAGCTGGGTTGAAAGGTGTGTTTTCCTACATGAGCGCCGAGGAGTTGGTCAACTGGACTCTCTGCGCGTGCGTGTACGTCAGTCACACTGGCGACCAAACCTGGCTATTGAGACACGCGGCAACATTTGCGGCCGTGGCCGAGAGCATCAGCAATCGGGACCACTTCGAACCATCCCAACGAAACGGGCTGATCTCGGGCGACTCGAGTCAATGCAAAGGTGGGGCGGAAATCACCACGTATGACAGTCTGGATACCTCCTTGGGGCAAGCTCGAAACAACCTGTACCTCGCAGTCAAAACTTGGGCGGCCTATTGCCTTTTGCAGCGGCACTTTGATCACCTGGGAGATTCGGCAAATGCTCAACTTTGTGGGACTCAGGCGGATTTGGCGGCAAAGACTTTGGTTGAGGCCAGAGGCGAGGACGGCTTCCTTCCGGCGGTGCTGGGAGAAGGCGTGGAGGCCCGCATCATCCCTGCTATCGAGGGACTCATCTTTCCTTATGTCGCAGGGCGAACGGATCTTCTGGAAGCGAACGGGAAATATGGCGCCCTGATATCGGTCCTGAGGCACCACTTTGAAAAGTGCCTCGATTCTGGCGTGTGCCGCTTTGCAGATGGAGGCTGGAAGCTCAGCTCAACAAGCAAGAACTCGTGGCTCAGCAAGATCTATCTTTGCCAGGCGGTCGCCGAACAAGTGTTGGGATATGACCCAGATTGCAGCGCGGACTCCGCGCACTGGAACTGGCTGATGGACGAAGACAACGTGATTTTTGCTTGGAGCGACCAGATGCTGGCTGGCAAGGCTCATGGGAGTCGATACTATCCCCGAGGCGTGACAGCAGCTCTTTGGCTGGCCTCCGGCGATGATCCGATCGGGGAGATGCAACGCACTCTGGGTGGTCAGAGCTAGAGCTGTGAACATTTACCGCGCAGCCCGATACGCTGACGATGGCTATGCTGCCTGGCTTCGGTTCATGCCGCTGGATTCTGAGTACTCGGGGCCAAGAGAGATCGTCGTCGAATGCCAAGACCGACTCGCGTGGACCGCTGCCCAGGAGCTTCAATTCGGCTTGGAATGTCTCTATGGCGAGTGTTTGGAAATCGGCACTGGGCCGTCACTTTCGGCTTACGTCCTACGGATTTCGGCAGATGCCAGGCTGGTTGAAGACGGATTCTGTATTCGCACGGAAGGCAAAAACCGAATCATCGAAGCTACCAATCCTCGAGGGCTGCTGTACGGGGTCTTTTCTCTGCTCAGGGCAACCGATACTCGCCAGTTCCCCAAGGAGCAGCCATGGATCGAGAATCCTTCGGCGCCGATCCGATACTTGAACCACTGGGACAATCTCGATGGGTCCATTGAGCGAGGCTACGCTGGTCGGTCCATTTTCTATGGCGATGATGGCCAGATCACGGGTGAGCTGGATCGGGTTCGAGATTACGCGCGGCTCCTGGCGAGCGTCGGGATTAACGGATGTTCGATCAACAACGTCAACGCCGACGACCGAATCTACTCGACCGAAGGCTTATCTGTGGCAGCTCGATTGGCCAGCGTTTTCCGTGAGTTCGGAATCCGCATCTTGATTTCCGTGAGCCTCGATTCGCCAGTTCGACAAGGTGGTTTGAATACCTTCGATCCCCTAGATCCTGGCGTGAATGCGTGGTGGAAAGCCAAGGCCGCTGAAATGTACCAAGCCATTCCCGATATGGCTGGATTGCTCATTAAGGCTGATTCCGAGGGTCGGCTCGGACCCTCCGCATATGGGCGCACCCATGCCGATGCCGCAAATCTCCTGGCCCGTGCGGTTCGACCTCACGGCGGGATGGTGTTTTATCGCGGCTTTGTCTACAACCACACCATGGACTGGCACGACAGGAAGCTGGATCGTGCCAAAGCACAGCAAGAAAATCTCCAACCGCTGGACGGTCTTTTTGATGAAAACGTGGCCATCCAGATCAAGAATGGACCGATTGATTTTCAAGTACGCGAGCCCGTTTCACCGACCATTGGATCGCTGGAGAAAACGCCCAAGGTGATCGAGCTCATGATCACGCAGGAATATCTTGGACAGCAACATCATTCGGTTTACGAAGTTCCTTGGTGGAAGAATTCGCTCGATTTTGACTTTGAACTGAACCATCATTCGGCTACCCAAGATATTGTGACGGGCAAGACGTTCGGTCACCGAATGGGTGGCTTTGTTGCCGTTTGCGGTGTTGGGCGGAGCATAAACTGGATGGGAAACGACCTCGCCCAAGCCAATCTCTACGGCTATGGACGACTAGCCTGGAATCCGAACATATCGGCCGAGCAAATCGCAGAGGAATGGGTCGCACAGACATTCTCGCGCGACAAGAAATGTGTCGCTGAGGTTCGAGCTTTGCTGATGGATACTTGGCCCACTTACGAGCGCTACACCGGCAACTTAGGCATCGGTGGCCTAACCGACATCATCCATGTTCACTATGGCCCCGCGCCGGAGAGCAGCGAGCACAACGGCTGGGGACAATGGCATCGCAGCGATGCCACGGGCACAGGCATGGACCGCACCATTCGGTCTGGTACTGGTTTCACTGCTCAGTATCCGGCGAAGGTCGCCACGCAGTTTGAAAATCTGGAGACTTGTCCCGAGGAGCTCCTCCTGTTTTTCCACCACGTGCCTTATTCGCATCGACTGAAGTCTGGGAAGACCGTGATCCAGCACATCTACGACGAACATTATCGTGGAGCTCAGGAAGCATCAAGGTTTGTGGATCGATGGAAGGGAGTTCGGCAGCACGTCGATCGAAAAAGGTGGCTCGATGTTCTGGGCCAACTCGAATACCAGGCTGGCCACGCGGTGGTGTGGAGAGATTCCATCTGCTGGTATTTTCACCGTCTCTCTGGCATCGCGGACAGTCTGGGCCGAGTCGGCAACGAACCTCATCGGGTGGAATGCGAATCGATGACGCTCGACGGGTACGAGATCGTCAACATCGAACCTTGGGAGGCTGCGTCGGGAGCTCGTGCGATCCGGCTCCGGGGAGATGCTGGATCGTGCCAGACCGCCGTGGATTTTGACCCTGGCAGATTCAAAATCCACACTTGGTTCTTCGACCTGCCGGGCAATGCTCGTTTTGAGTTGAGAATCAACGATAACCCAGTGGATCAGTGGACCGCCGACATGGGGTTGCCGAGCGAAAAGCTGGATGCGCACACTCGGCAACGGCACACCACTGGACCGCTATCCCTTGCACAGGGAGATGTGGTGTCTATCCACTGCACCGCCGACAAAGGCGATGTCGCCGCTCTCGATTTTCTTGAATTCGAACCTGTCTCACACCAACCCATTGGAGTACCTTTGAACTAAAGCCATGACATTGCTGCTCGCTACCGCATTTCTCGCCCTGGGTGTCGGAGCGGTTGAATCCGCTCCCGTGTCGCTCAGACTCGCTGCCGCTAAGCACAAGATGCGGATCGGCACAGCAGTCCCGGTGGGAGCACTCGATGATTCCCCATTCACCAAACTGGTCGCCACTCATTTTAATGTGGTCGAACCAGAGAATGAGATGAAGATCTACGGGCTTACTAAAGGTTATCGCGAGTTCGACTTCACTAATGCCGATAAGATTGTTGCATTTGCACAGAAGAACAAACTAGAGGTTCGTGGTCACACGCTGTTCTGGCACCTTTATCCTTCGCAATGGCTTGTGCAAGGCAACTATAACTCTTCGCAACTCACTGAGATAGCGAAGCACCACGTTGATACCGTTTTAGGCCACTTCAAAGGGAAAGTCAGAGAGTGGGATGTTCTCAATGAGGCGTTCGGGAATAAAGGTGAACTTGTGGATTCCATCTGGTTCAACAATCCAGGAATCGAGGCCAGCGGGAACAAGTATGCCTATATCGAAAAGATGTATCGATGGGCACACGAAGCCGATCCCAAGGCACGGCTCTACTACAACGATTTCATGTGCGAAATGGTTAACACAAAATCCGACGCGATGTATGCAATGGCTCAAGATTTCATAGCGCGTAAGGTGCCTCTCCACGGCATCGGATTCCAATGCCACTTCGACATGCAATTCAACCAAGAGGTCCCTCTCAGATCATTCCAAGAAAACCTCCGACGGTTTAAGAAAATCGGCATGGATATTCAGATCACAGAGCTGGATGTTCGTATTCCCAACAACAGTTCAGAAATGCTCCAAAAACAAGCCGACCTCTATCATAAAGTGATGAAAATTGCCGTCGCTGAAGGAGTCTCGCTGGTACAGCTGTGGGGGTGCACCGATAAGTACTCCTGGGTACCGAGAACGTTCAAGGATCAAGGCTGGGCCTTGCCTTGGGATGATCGATACCAGCCGAAACCAGCGGTACAGGCAATCCTGGATGCGTTGAAATAGCGACTCGACGGGCACAAATTGAAAGACCATGGCCAAAATGGGCGTATGGCTCATTCGATCCAGTTTCAGGGTGCAGCAAGGACCGTTACAGGAACCAAGCACCTTCTTCGTGTCGGCACAAAGCAGATTCTCTTGGATTGCGGCTCCTTCCAAGGAGCGAGGGAGTTGCGCGACAGAAACTGGGAACCATTTAACTTCGATCCGGGTGAGATCGACGCGGTGGTCCTCTCGCACGCGCACCAGGACCACATCGGGATGCTGCCCAAGTTGGTTAAGGATGGGTATCGCGGACCGATCTACTGCACCAAAGCCACAAGGGGTCTGTGTGCGATATCGTTGCCGGATTCAGGACGGATTCAAGAAGAAGACGCCTATCATGCGAACAAACGTGGATCGCGCCATCAGCCAGCGTTGCCGCTGTACACGGAGCAAGATGCCTACGCTGTGATGAAGCAGCTCAAAACGGTTCCATACCACCAGTTCATCGATCTTCCAGGTGGCGTGAAGTTCCGCTATTTCAGCTCGGGCCACATTTTGGGCTCCGCCTTCATCGAGTTGTACTTTGAAAACGGGCAGAAGTTGGTCTTCTCAGGAGATCTGGGGCGATACGACACACCGATTATCAAGGATCCGGAGGTCATGGATTTCGCCGAGTTTCTGGTGATCGAGAGCACCTACGGCGATAAGCTTCACCCCACAGTGAACCCCGAGGACATGCTGGCCGAAGTCATCCACGAGGCCGTGGATCGCCACAGTGCCTTGCTGGTTCCCAGCTTTGCGATTGGCCGAACCCAGGAACTCCTGTACCATCTTCGTCGCCTGCAACTGGCCAATCGAATCCCGCGCATTCCCATTTATGTGGACAGCCCAATGGCGACGAGCACAAGCGATCTCTATGGGCGAAGCAACGAAGAGTGGGACGACGAGATGAGCCTGATGGTGCAGCAAGATTTTGACCCCATCGAACCCGAGGGACTCCAGTACGTGCGCGATCGAAATATGTCGAAAGCACTCAACGTGCAACAGGGACCGATGGTAGTAATCGCAGGCAGTGGGATGGCTAACGGCGGACGCATTCAGCACCACTTGCTTCATCGCCTTTCCGATCCGGACGTCCAGGTTCTGTTCACCGGATATCAGGCTACGGAAACTCTCGGTCGGAGGCTGTTGGACGGTGCCGATCGGGTTTGGATTTTTGGCAATGAGGTTGAGGTGCGCGCCAAAATTTCGCGCCTCACTTCGCTGAGCGCTCACGCCGACCAAGGCGAGTTGATGAGGTGGCTCTCAGGATTCAAATCAGCTCCCAAAAAGACGTTTATCGTGCACGGCGAGCCCGAAGTCCAGGACATTTTTGCCGCCAAATTGCGCACCGAATTGGGCTGGGAAGTGGCTATCCCCGAGCATATGGAAGAGTTCTCCTTGGATATCTGAGTCTGGTCCAGCGTCCTATACTATAGTCAATAGCGATGAGCAAATCCAAACCGACCGGTCAAGGTGATCAGCTCGATCCGCGCAAACAGATGATCTTGCGTGCGGTCGTGTTTGAATACGTAACGGGTGCCGAACCAGTCGGGAGCGAATTGCTCACCCAGAAGTACGAGCTTGGAGTCCGGTCAGCTACAGTACGCAACGAATTGGCGGAGATGAGCGATCTCGGCTATTTGGACCAGCCCCATACCAGTGCCGGTCGCATTCCCAGCGACCTCGGGTACCGGTATTTTGTCGACCACATGATCGTGTATCGCGATCTGGGGCCACACGCCAAGCGTCAGGTTCAAACCATCACTCGAGACGGCGAGCTTCTCCAAACACTCCTCACTGAGACCACGTCTCTTCTCAGCCGACTCACCCGGCTGATGAGTGCGGCGACGACGATTACCAATCAGCACCTTCGAGCCAAATCTGCGATGCTGACTGCGCTTGGACCCGACCGCGCCCTTGTGGTCCTGGTCCTCAGCAACGGGCACGTGGAAAACAAGCTGGTCGAGTGTCCCGAGGGAATGACGCTTGCTCACATCGGACGAGCAAATAACGAACTGATGGGGTTGATCAATGAGAAGTCCTTGACGGAGTTGGTGAGCTTGAGCAGTGCGACTCATCATTCTTCTGACCCCGCCTATGATCGCCTCATGCACAATGTTCTGCACGTGATACAGAGCATCTGCCGAGACCTCACGAAGGGGAAAATCATCGTCGAAGGCGAGGAATATCTCTTTGGGCAGCCGGAGTTCATGCGTGATCCCGCGCCTCTCCAGCAACTTCTCCAGCACATCGAAGATAGGGGCACGGCAAGTTTGGCCACATCCAAAAAGGATGAGCACGGTCTGGATGTTAAAATCGGCAAGGAAAACAACTTGCAGGTTTGGAAGCAGTTTGCGGTGATTCGCCATCCATTCTTTGTGGGAGATCAGGAGATGGGCAATCTGACCATTGTTGGCCCAACCCGCTTGGATTACGAATCGAATATTCCTTTGCTGACTTATGCTGCACAGGCTGTCAGTGATACGCTGACAAAAATCTTCGGCCCGGGCAAGTAGCGGCCAGTTGACCCGGAATCACATCGAAGCCCGCCTGCTTCATGCAGACATTTCTCAGTTCGATTGCGGACGTATGGCATCCGCACGAGGGCCAACGGGAGTTTCTCTTGAGAACCGAGCACGTCAAAGTGCTGGCATGCGGCCGCCGATGGGGCAAGAGCGAGGCGTGCGCCATCGCTATTCTTCATCGACTTTTGGGTCAAGAGAGGATCGAGAAGATCCTGCTGATTGCCCCGACTCTCATTCAATCCCAAATCATTTTTGAGCGGATCTTGGAACTTCTGCCTGACATCACGGAAGAAAAGCCCATCGTCAAGCGCGGCCCCTATCCATCGATCCAGTTGTTTGGTAACGTACTCCGATCCCGCAGCGGTGTGATCCAGAGGAACCTGCGTGGTTTGGGGGCAACACTCATCGTGGTGGATGAGGCGGCGTTCGTTCCTGAGTCTGTAATTACCGATGTCGCGCTGCCGATGCTCGCCACAACCAACGGCGACCTGATTCTCATCTCCACTCCCCACGGCAGAAACCACTTCTGGAAATTCTTTATGATGGGCCAGAGCGAAGGAGGAAAAATCTGGTCGAAAACCGCACCCAGTAGCGAGAATCCGAATGTGACTCGGGCGTTCCTCGATAATCAAAAGGAACTGGTTTCGGAGAGGGTGTTTCTGGTGGAATATGAAGCCTCTTTCCTGGAGGACTCAACCCAGGTCTTCCCCGATGAAAGCGTTACGGCAGCGATTCGGCCGATTGTGGTCCACGCGGAAGCACCCACACGCATTGGGATCGACTGGGCTCGGTACACCGACTACACGGCTGTGGCTGTGGTCCAAGGAACTCGATCGCAAGCCAACTTGGTGGCCCTACATCACTGGACGGGAGTCGGCTGGACCGAGCAAATTGACCGGGTGGCAGATATCGTGGCCCATTTTCCCGAAGCAAAGGTCACCTGTGACGCAACGGGGATGGGCGATGTGGCACTGGAAATGCTCCGCAAACGGCTCGACGAGAACGTCGTGGAGGGCGTCGTCTTTACGACGAGAACGAAGTCGGATCTGGTGGATGGCCTCGCTTGGATGTTCGAGAACCGAGCATTGGCCATTCTGCCGCATCCCGAGTTGCAGAAAGAACTGAGCTACTACAGAGCGGAGTCCAAGGGTTCTCGAACTGAATTCGGTGGCGCAGGTGGCGTTCATGACGATCTAGTTACGGCTCTGGCACTGGCTGTTTCGGCACTTCCGAGGCATGAGCATGTTGGCATCGCCGTTGGTTGTCCGCGCAAGTTCTCACATGGGACCGAGCGGCGATTGCTCACCTATTAGTCTATGGCCGATAGGAACTCTGATGGACAATTTTGTGCGCAGTGGCCCGCAAGGGTGATGAAGTTGTTTTCTAAACTGAAAAACTTGCGGACGCAACGAGAAATTCCGCAGTTGACGGCAACCGAACGGATGGCTCAGGAAATGCCCGGGGTTCCGCCGAATTCGCTTCCCTACTCCGCGTACACCGCGATGGAGCAGGACTCGATGGTTCACACCGCTCTGGTAACGAAAAAATTGGCTGTCCTAAGCAGCCGCTGGAGTATCGAAGCCGACGACGAAACACCTGACGCCGAAGAGAGAGCCCAATTCGTGAGGCACAACCTGGAGAGAATGCAGGGCTCGGCATCTTCCATCCTCAGGAATGCGATGGATGCGTTCGCTCGGGGCTGGTCCATTCAGGAGGTGGTCTATCGCCTGGAGCAAGGTCGCTTGTGGATCGAGTCCGTCGTGCCAAAGAACCCGTCTCTGTTCGGACTTGAGCTGAGTCCTTCTGGAAGACCGGCTGGATTGACCCTACAAGTTCCAGGCGAATCTTGCCAGAAGGTGCCGATCGCAAAGTTCGTGGTGTACCGAAACAAGGCTGGCTACGATGCTCCCAAAGGGCGAAGCGATCTTGATCCCGCCTACCCGCATTGGAAATCCAAGCAGACTCTCCTTAGCGCCTGGAAGGCTCACATGGAGCGCTATGCCTCGCCCACGGTCATGGCCCGATTTCAACGCGGGGTGAGCTCCTCAGAGCAAGAAGGCATGCTTTCCGCGCTCAGGCAACTGCGCGACAACACAGCGATCATCTTCCCGAACGACATCGATGTCAGCACGCTCGACGGCCAGTCTCAGGCTAGTCAGGGATTCATGGATGCGATCGAGTTCCACAATCGCGAGATTGCGCGGTGTGTTCTGGGCCAGACGCTCACCACAGACGAAGGTCGGAGAGTCGGTTCTCTCGCCTTGGGAAAGGTTCATCTCCAAGTCATGCTGCTCCAAATCAACGCGATTCGGAGAGAGTTGGAGGACGAGGTCATGACCGAGCAAATCATCCGACCTCTGATCGAACTGAATTACGGCCCAGGAAAAATCCCTCGGTTTCGATTCGAAGAGATCGTTCTGGACGCTTTTTCAACCGGAGCGATCAGTTGATGGAGCTCAGGGGGAAGAACTCTATTTTCGGTTGGCGGTCAGTGGCGGTTGCGTCCATCTGGCCGCCTACCAAAGCAAAATAGATCTTTCCTGATTCGAACACGAATGTCTTTTGGGCAAATACAACGACCGCATCCACATCTGAAGCACGCGCCTGGAAGGTTCTGGTCCCAGAGTCGATATCCAACACACTGGCATTCGCGTTAAACGCGCCATATTCCAAGTTCGATTTGCTGAACAGGGCCGTGTTATTGGTCAATGGATCAGCGGGATCGACTGTGCGGAAGGTGATCGGTCGATTTTCGATATCCTGGCCTTGGACCAGAGCATTCAGGATATAGAGTCGAGACTTGCCTTGAACCGGTCTTCGATCGACCGGAATAAGGAGTTGCTGCAGCCCCTTGGCGAACTCCAACCCAGGATTTTGCTTTCCAATGGCAACGATGAGCGTGTGAGTGTCTCGATTGAAGACTTGGTTATCCCGCTGCAATTCCTCGCCCGTGCCAGCATCGCTCACCGAAAAATCGATGGCGCCATCCTCTTCCAAAACAAAATCGACCGACTGAAAGTCTGGCGTTGACTCGAAGTAGTTGAGGTTGCTCGCAAGTTGCTCGTTGTTGTAGAAGAACTTGAGGCCCGTAGTATCCGGACTCGCGTTGAAGAATCGAACCGTTGGGTCGGCCAGTTGGTCTGCCGGGTTGGAAGTGCCCGAACCACCGCATCCTGCAATGATCAGAAGGGCCAGCGTGCTTGCGCCAAAAGCCAATTTCGTTCGCATCTTCATGAGCTAGATACCTAAGATACCGAATCAGATCAATGTCCGATCAGTCATATGACGTTTCAGGAGCCCGTGTCAGCTTCGCCGAAAAAACTTCGTAACAAAGCGGACACCCCAGCAAGCCGGTTTCATGCACCTGCTTTCCGGTCCACCCACAAAATGGACAGACGTCTTGCGTATTGGGATTCGGCTCACAGGAGCGAACAAGTCGTCTTACGAGCCGCTCGGATTCCCGCATGTCTCAAGCGAATCAAACCGCATACCAGTCTTGGTAAGTTCCCGATAAAGTTCCATCAGTTGCCGAGTGACCGGGCCCGGTCGTCCATCTCCGATTGGAGTTCCGTCCAAGCTAATCATTGCGATCACTTCTGCAGCTGTACCCGTGAGGAACGCCTCGCTTGCTGTGTAGACATCGAACGGCGTGAGAATTTCTTCGCGCACTTCCATTCCCTCGGCTCTTGCCAATTCGATCACCGTGTCGCGCGTAATTCCTTGGAGCAGGCCGCTGGATCGGTGCGGGGTGCAGAGTACTCCCTTGATCACCAAAAAGATGTTATCGCCTGTGCACTCGGCAAGTTGGCCTTGATGATTGAGCATCAGACCTTCGCCAGCACCTTTGCTGTTGGCCTCTGCCTTTGCGAGGATGTTGCCTGCGTACTTCCCGATGCACTTGAGGCGCGGATCAAGCGAATCAGAAGGGATGGTGCGAATCGAACACGTGACCACATCCAAACCTCGATCGTACGCCTCGGGTGGATAAAGGTTCAGAGACGAAACCATGATCATGATGTTCGGGCGTCGATCGATGTTCTTGGGATCGAGACCCAGACCCGTGCCGCGAGATACGTTCAGCCGAATGTAGCCTTCGCTGATGTCAGCCTGTCGGCACACATCCAAAATTGTCTCGCGCATAGTTTCGAGAGACATGGTGTTCTCGTACCGAAGATGAGCCATGCCGTGGAACAACCGCTCTAGGTGCTCGTCCAACTTGAATATCCGCCGGTTGTAGATGCGAATGCCTTCAAATAAGCCATCGCCATACAGGTGGGCGTGATCGCCAACTGAGGTGACTGCTGTCTCCAATGGCATGACATTGCCGTTCAACCATACAAGCTTGGGCATAGCAAGATAATACCGTTATGCGGCGAAATAGGCCTTTTGATCGTTTATTAACAGATGAGCACTCAAATCTCTACCATAATGGAAAGCAAGTAGGAAAAGCTCAATTAAGCATTGTATGAAGAAGTTTCTGTTAATTGCTCTTGGCATCGTCGGTGCGGCTGGAATCTATGTTTCGATCATGGCCGCTCGATTCGAACCCACCATTGCTCCTGGCGTTAAGGTTGGGCCGGTTGATGTTAGCGGAATGAACGCAGAAACCGCAAAAAAACGAGTGAAGGAGTGGTGGCAAGCCCGTCAAATGGACCTCGTCACGTTCACCACTAAACACTTGCCACAGCCTCCGAGTCCCATGAAGCCTTTCGAAACTGGGGCCCATTTGGATGTGGATGCAAGCATCGCACAGATTCCTTCCGACACTTTTGTTGAATCGATCAGCCGCTCCGTCGGTTTGAGCGGAGTGGCGTCCAAAACGTATCCCCTCGTTTGGACCTTTGACGACACAAAACTCGCAAAGATCAAAGAGTTTGTCGATCGAACGAAACCGAAGCCGAGGCCCGCAGAACTAAAGTGGGATGGTAAGAAAGTCACCTATATCCCCGAAGCCACGTCGATGACGTTGGACGTCGAGCGGTACAAGGAACTCGCCAAAACCGCTGCCGAGACGGAAGCCCCGATCGAATTACCCATGATCGAAGCTCCAAAGTCGATCTCCGATGAGGTCCTCCGTTCGATCAAATATCCCATCGGTAGTTACACGACGTCTTTCCCGAACAACCGAAATCGGGTTCAAAACATCACTGTGGCCAGCCAAAAGATCAACGGAAAGATCCTGATGCCAGGCGATGTCTTTAGCTATAACGAAACCGTCGGGCAACGTACTGTCGAAGCAGGATTCAAAGAGGCTCCTGTCATCGTAAACGGCAAGAAGGAGCCCGGAGTTGGCGGGGGTATCTGCCAAGTCAGCACAACGCTCTACAACGCGGCTCTCCTGGGCGACCTCAAGATAGTTGAACGAACAAATCACTCTATGCCGGTTGCCTATGTTCCCGTCGGTCGAGACGCAACTGTGAACTGGGGCACGACCGATTTGAAGTTCAAAAACTCGTACGACTTCCCCATCGCGGTGGTGGCCACTCAGAAACCGGGTCAAATCACGATGACCATCTTGGGAGCCCAAAAGCAGGACGGGCTCGAGGTCACCATTGAGCGAAGTTCGGTTCGCTACGGCGGAACTCGTTCTGAGACCCACTATGACAGTTCCCTTCCCGCGGGGCGCACGGTAGTCGAACACGGTGGTTCGCCCGCACGCACGGTTTCAACTTGGCGTGTGGTCAAACGCAACGGCAAAGTGGTTCGACGGGAATCTCTAGGCACCAGCTATTACACGGGTGGGATGAGAATCGTACGGATCGGACGGGGAGCAGTTGCAAAGAAGAGCACGCCCAAGGCACCAGCCGCAGGGGGAACAGCGGCTCCTCCGGCCGTTACTCCGCCAGTTGCTCCCGATCCCGGACTTTGATCAGAGCGAACTGAGTAGAACCTGCGACCTTCTCGCCGAGCAGACGTAAATCGGCGAGTGGAAGGTTAGGAAATGCCTCGGTGATCGGAATGACCACGTAGTCTGCGTGAGTCTCCCTTAGAATTTCCTGCTGAGAGTCTCGCGTCGAGCTCGAAGATAGGTACAGATCCCTGAGTAATTCGTTTCGACGGTTATTGTAGTCCGGCGTCTCGCTCCAGTGTCCTGCGAACGTGTAGACGCCCGAGAAGCCGCTTAGGATCGGGTTGAGATCCGGGATAAGCGGTGTGGCGAACTGGTCCTTGTCTTCCGTGGGGCTTGGAACGCCAGGGGGTGCCAGCACCACGGTCCTCCCGGAGCGATGGGTGTTGAGGTAGTCGACAATGGACACCATGTCGGGAGTCATGTAGACCGGGTGGACGGTGGTGTTGCTAACGTTGTTTCGGATGTAGCTGAGCTCTCGGGTGAGCCAAAGCAACGAGGACCCTCCAAACACCAGAATCATCAGTGCGGAGGCCAGGTTTCGTTTGGCCTGATCTCGGCCATCCACAAAGAGGCTCACACCGTGGGCGGCCAAAATTCCGAACGGAATCGCCAACCCAATCGCGAGCTTACGTTGAAACAATGCTGGGAAATAGCACGCGGCGAGCCCGGCAAGGGCCCATGCGACCACCAAATTCCAGCCGACATCACCCCGCTTTCTGGCCAAGTGCCCAACCCCTGCCGCAACCGAAAACGTTGCGATCCAAGCTGGTAAAGCCATCCAATACTCGAATTTCACATGGTCCTGGGCAGCAGCAAAGAGCACCAGCACGAAAACGGCGTACGCAGCGATTCCGCGATACCGCTTTTCCCCGTGGTCCTCTGGCTTGAGCCAAGCCAATGCAGCTAGAGCCAGACCGGGGAGAATCCCAAATACCACTGCTCGGAAGTTAGGAGAGAACGTTGGAGTCGCCGCCCGTGCCTGAAACACTGGGTCGTTCTGAATCACATGGTAGAACCACAATGCTGGCGGCACCACACCTAGAGCCATGACAACAGTGCGAGTGAGCCAAGGTCCCGTGGAGCCCTTCTCCCAGCCGTTGAGGATTAAGAACGCCACTCCGATAAGCGCCAGAAGCAACACATCGTAGCTGTGCATATTCATCAGAATTGCCAAGCACAGAGCCCCAAAGGGCACTGGCTTCCACGAGTTCCGAGCGTCCAACAGACAGATGAAGAAGCCGACGATCAGGCAAAGACTGACCATAAAGAGGCCGTTGGTCAGGGCGCTGGGCACGACGAAGACTTCCGGTTGCCAGATATCGATGGGTTGACGGCCTAGCATCAACTTGGCGACGAATTCGGGGAGCGGCCTGGTGAGGTTCTGACCAAAATAGTGCCACACGGTAAATCCGATCCCGCCGCCGAGGATCGAGAACCCAAGGGCAAGTTTTGCCACATAAACCTGACTGGCGACTCGTTCGATCAACCGGCCCAGTGCAATGACAAACAGAAATGACATCGCCGTTTTGGCCAGCAGGGTCGCACCGACGATGCCGATCCCTTTGGCGAGCCATCCCAAAACCAGGAACCAGATGTTGAATGTGAGGCCAGGCTGCGAGTCCGTGGTGAACCGGTTGTCGAACAGCCACCGCCCGTCTATGGCTTGGCGCATCCACGCCGCGTAAACCATGTGGTCGTCGGTGTTGTACTGGTATCCGATCCAGCGGCCACCCGTCGGCGTTGACAGCAGCGCCACCAAGGATGGAATGAGGGAAAAAAGAGCCAAAGCCACCGCCGCCCAAAGGGTGAACCTTCGAAATTGTGGGAGATGTTGCGAAAGTGGCTCTGGCACGGATTAAGCTTTGGGAATCGGACGACCCATCTGTTTGTAAATGGATTCAATGAGCTCGGCGTTGTTTTTGGCTTCCTTGTTGTTCGGGTCGACCTTAAGTGCCTCACGGTAGAGTTTCAGCGCTTTGGGATACTTATCCTTGGGGGTAAGCGTGGGCGAGTTCATCGTGGTGGTGCCAAAGGTGACTGTAGCCTTGACGTACGCTGATTTGAGCTTGGCATCCTTGGGCTTCTTGAGATAGGCTGCCTTGGTCGCCTTGTAAGTCTTTTCGGCCTGAGCCAATTCCGCTTTCTTTCTGGCTAGCGAAGCGTCGCCGGAGGAGTGTTGCGCCGTTGCCACCGAAGCGAGCATGGCGACAACTATGAGGGATGCTGCGGGTCTGAACATCCTGCTATTTTAGCCCCTTGGAATTCCGATCAGGCGCCCTCGGCGATTTCTCTCGAGTTCTTCCACCAAAAATATCGCCGCTCGAGCTCGTTTGAGGGCCTCCGCCCTATCGATGTTTGTCTGATCCACCTTGAGCGACCGCAGGGACTGAGCCAGCTCCGAACTGATTCGATCGTCTCGATCGCGTTCCTCCCCGGTGGCCGGCAAATTGATCGCGCGCCTCACCCGCAAATCTAGATTCTCGTACAAGAGTTGCAGCGCCATACCCGTGTGCTTGCCGCGGGCAAGCAAATCTCCAAATCCATCCACGAGTTCACGGGATCCTCGGATTGTAATCGTCTCCTCGACCGGCGGGCCGAACCGTCGCGACGATGTCCACAAAACCACTCCCAACAGGAGCAAGAACTGCAGATATGCTGCCGACGCATAAGGTCCCAGCGTTTGCCAGAGCGAGGCTCCCGATGCATTCCCAAGCCCTGTTTCCACGAACAAAACCTTCTTGCGCCCCATCGCGGCTTGTTGAACCAAGGTCCGCGCGAGACGACCGTTATCAGCCTGATCGATGAAACGGTTTGAGAACAGGGCTCCGCCCGAAAACCGGAAAACCGAGCTCTTCTTGTATGGCTCCGAGGTGATACGCCAATCATAGAATTGATTGTCGAGGACCGGCACCCACAGAAGATATCCCTGATTCGTCTCTTCCTCCACAAACTCGTCGAGTTCATCTTCTGAGCTTATTTCTCTGAGGAGTGTGGGAAATCCAGAGGTTGGGCCAAGCAGGCTCAAATTGTTGTCAGGTTCGATGGAATTCGATTTCAGGAGAATCGGTGCGCTCGATGCCTTTGACTCCTCGTCGAACTCCACGGGAAATCCCAAAAGCAGCACGTTCCCGCCGGAATCAGCTCGTGTTTTCAGCATTCTGTCCACCGAGTCCATTGCGGGTTGATTCTCCACCGTCGATGGACCGAATGGCGTGGACGAACTCATGGGGACAAACACGATTGCCAGAGCATCCGTGCCCACCTTCTGCGAGTGGGAATCGATGATGGAAACTTCGTATCCCGATTCACGCAAGAGTTCGGCGAAGGCCATGGTTCCGCTCGGCAGGTTGTTCGTAGCGGAAGGAAGCAGCTCCGATTCCTCCTTGCTGAAATACACGAAAACAGCAGACATCACGATCGCCGCGAGGAGTCCCCACACGATTCGGGGCAACCCGGCGCTTACGCGCTTTTGACCATCGCCAGATGCTGACATAGCGTGCGGTAAACCTCCATAAAGTAGTCCACATCCGATTGGCCCTGCGTGATGTGGCCATACCAAATCGTGTCGAAGCGACTGGTCGGTGTAAGAAAATCAAATCCCGCCGGATATCGCGAGCTTGCCGATATTCGGCGGTAGTGCTCCCAGTTGGTCTCCCCGCGGAGGAAGCGAGCGACTCTCGCCGAATCAAACTCGACCAAACTTGCAAGGTATAGAGCCCGCACAGCCTCCCTGTATTTTTGCTGGGCAGCGAGCCCCATGGCATTCTCGATCCACTCGGGCGCGGTCCTTTCCGGCTCGTCTTCTTCCATCAGGCCGCCGACTCGGCGTGATCTTCGTTTGAATTGGGGGCTGAAATACTTGATGGCAAAGAAGAGCGCAACGAGAACGGCTGCACCAAGCAAGATCCAGGCGACATAGCTGATCCACGACGTATCCAAGGTCGGAATGGACATATTCTCATTTGGGTCTCGCTTGCGTTCGCACTGAAAGTTCGTCGCCATCCTCTCAAAAGCTCGCGCGATCCAGTTGCTCTTGCGCTTCCCATCCGCGTCTGGATAATTGCCCTTGGCCTTGATCTCTTTGGCGAGCTTGTTGCCCTTTTGGTCAACCGATTTCACCTTCGCGACCTCGGCTCGGAGGGCTATGGAGTCTACGATGAAATCAATCTCCTCTTTCGCGGGCGTTTTGGCGTCGAGATTCTGAATGAGGGTGGTCAACTCTGGATCTGAGTCACCTACCGTCTTCTCAAGTTCACCGAGGATAGAAATCTTGTCGTGCGTAGTCTTCGCCTGCTCAAGCCTGGAGAGCCAGTCTTTGTACTCAAGCGGCGCCGCACCAGCCCATCCGGTGGCTAGGCTAAGGATCAGTATGAAGCTGAGCGCTAACCAATTTCGCATCTCTTGAGAGCACCTCGATATCCAGCCCTTCCAAGCGGATTCGCCGGTCAACATAGACGATGGCACAGATGACGCACCATATGGGGATTAAAACCAGGAGGACCAGGTATCCGGGAACCATCTCTACCAGTGAACTGATGATGCGGGCTACCTTGGGGCTATGAAACAGCTCTTGCGCGTAGACGGGAACCTCGAACAGTGCCAGAAACGCTCTTAATCCGGCTCCAAGAAAGAGGAACAGGATAAAGCAAAGCACCCAGACCGATCCGAAAACGTCATAACCCGACACCCGATCCCAGTTCTTTGCGAGCAGAAAGGATGATCGCTTGGAAGCCGCACGCGCACCCAGACCTTCCTCGACGATGACCGAGGGAGCGAGCGCCGTTCGGGTGGCGACGTAGGGAAACACGAGGAAGGTCATCAGGAATGCTGCCACACCCAAATACCCTGCGAGTGCGTCCCAAAGCCTGGTTCCCTCCGGACTAAACGCGCTCGCCAGCAGAAGCAATACCGCCAATACGGCGGGAATGAGCGCGCCGGAAGACGTGATCGCCAGTGCACCGAGCATCTTCCCTAAGTTTCGGCTCGCCATCCGAGTCGCGTCGCGATCGGTACTGGGTTCGCCCAAGAGGTGGCGGAGTGTAATGTGCGTGACAATCCCTGATGAGTAAGCCACGGCGATGATGATGAGCGGGACGCCGACGAAGACCGTCAGGGCACCCGTCAGGAGAATCTCGCCAATCTCACGAGCCTTATTGCCCGGATCGCTCGTGGCCGTAAATCCTGGCAGCACAAAAGCGCCGAAATACACAAACACCGCATACGCCAGAAGCGTGGGAACCGCAACCAACCGAAGAAGCCGCAGACCAAGCTCTCGCATTACCAAGAAGCCCATATCCGTGATCTCTGAAGCCATCATGGGACGCAAAGCCAGCCGTCGCTCACGCATACGTAAGCGGGCTTGGATCGAATTGAGTGTGCTGAGTCTCATCTAATGCGGGGCTAAAGCCTAGGAATCACTTTACATTCTGGTACGTTTAAGTCTGAGACTAATGTTAATCGCCGCAACGCTTTCGATGCTACTGGGTGCCCAACCCACGATTCAAGAATGTATCCCGAATAACTTTAAATCTGCCACTTTTGTGGCGGAAAAAGTGAAGGGGATTCAATCCGAACTCGCAAAAATCAACAAAGACTTTGGAACGGCGTATCGATTCGCCAAAACCAGCGTATGGCTGGAAGAACCCTTCAAGCTCCGGCTAGAGAGCGCGGTTGAGGATACATCCTTCACCTTCATAATGAATGGGCCCATCAAGGTGGCTAAGGCTCCGCGATCGAAGCTCAGCATCAAAGAAAACGTGGGTAAGAAACCCGGAAAACGCCAGACCGCCTTTGATTTCGGGCTCTTGACGCCTGCTCTGATGAGCGACCTGTTCGACGCCAAGTTCATCCGAGAGGATCGCGCAACCGGAGCCTATGTCTTCGACCTGACGTACAAAAAATCGCTCGATGACGAGACAAAAAATCGTGTGTGGATGGATCCGAAGCGCGATGTCATGCTCAAAAGGGAGTGGTACAGCCAGATCGATGGACGATTGATGGCGATTTTCACCTACAGCGACTTTGTCCAGCAGAACGGAGTGAACTTCCCCACTGCCTATGAAGTGAAGAACGCAGACAATAAGTTGGCTGGCGCAATCCGCTACAAGAACCTGAAGCTCAACACTCCGATTGATGACTCGTACTTCAAGGTGAACTAGCCTCGGCGTTTTCGTTCGAGCAGTTTCGAGGTGCGGACAACTTCAGCGTGGGACCAAGTCAGCGGTGCCACGCTGAGCGGTTCGCCTGTTTCCGGGTGGTATTGCTCGCTCAGCATGCCTGTGGACGATGCGCGGTCCTTTGCCCAGTCAAGCCAGCGCTGAGCTTCGTCCAGATTCCCAAGCATGATTTCGACCTGGGCCAACCACATGGTGCAGATAATCCATGGGTTGCCCGGGTGGTGGTCTGACCTCCGGAAGTAATAGTCACGTTCGTAGCGCGCAACGCCTCCGATGGGAGATTGAACAACGCATTTGTCTCGAACCGCTGTCAAGGTCGATTGAAAGGCAGGATGATCAGCCGGCAGGGCTCCGAGCAACGCAATTTGGAGCGTTGCGCTATCCACAGTGCTGTCCGCCGTTGGATTGAGGCAACGGAAAATCCGGCCTGAATCGGGATCAACCATGTGCTCCAGCATCGCCTCCCGGAACCTATCCGCAGACTCGAGGTAGGCACCTGCCTCGGGGCGGCCGAGCGCAGCAGCCAGTTCGGCAGCATCGCTCAGAGCACCAACAACGGAGGCTACCGTAAACGCATGAGTTCCGCGCCTTTCCTCCCACAAATCCCAACTTGGCTTCGGTAGGCCAGTCGTTTCGTCTCTGTAGGCCATCAGAAACCGGCAGGGCAATGCGACGAAGTGATCGAAGTTCGAGGCGGCGTACTCCCGGTCGCCCGTACACTGCCAGTGATGCACAAACGCCTGGACCATGAGCGAAGTCTCGTCCTCTTGAATGGGTAAGACAGGCATTCCATCGACGATCCACGGGTGCCACGTCGCGCCAAATGTGCCATCGGGGCCATATTTGTGGAGATAGTAGGGCTGGGACTCGCTGGTGAGTGGGCGACAAAATTCGAAATACCGGCGAGTGAAGTCGATTTCGCCAGAAAGGTCCATGGCCATGGAAACGAGGGCTCCATCTCGGGGCCACATGTAGCTGTAGGTGGAGCGGTTGGTTTTGAGGATGTCGCCATCGTTTGCCGCCAGAATGGCTCCGTTCTCGTTGGTTTGGGTCTTGATGATCCTCAGGCTGCTTTCCACCAGAGTTGGGGGTGGAGACGCGACATCGGTTGGGCAGACGCAAGATTGGGGTGGCATGAGTGACCTGAGAGCCTCAATCGAGTCGCCCGCAGCAATCCAAACATCAACCGAGGAATCTTCTTGGTTCCAGGTGAATCGGACCAGTGAATCCACGGAACCTTGATCAACAGCTCTCATCGAGAGTTCCCCATCGAAAGCATCCTCAAAAAGGCGACTCTCGCCGCTCTCCCCCCGCACGCCCGTCGAGTATTGATCGAGTGCGGAAGAGCCGACGGCCAGGTACACATCCCGTTTGTAATGCACCATCGAGTTGAGTTCTGGAACAAAAAGCGCGGTATCACCGATGTCCGATTCGCACAGCCGCAGATCCAGCCACCAGAAAATCCGAAGTTCGGCCCTACCCTTCAGTCCTTCGAAACGGCGGTAAAAAACAGGACGCTCAGGGTCCATCCACTCGATCAGCGCAAACTCAATTCCTAGTCCAGGGTGAATGTACTCCGTCCTGGCAACATCGCCACACTGGCCTAGTTGCATCGAGACCTGCCAGGCGTCATCATCCGTCCACGAAAACTCACCGTCGACCCAAAAGCCCATCCGCAGCGGATGATTCTGAAGGTGGTTGTAGAGCCCAACACCAGGCCAATACAAGTCGCGGATAACGCCCCGATGGTCGAGGTTAACCAGCATTCGTTGGTTGCCAAATACAAGGGAACGGGGCATTTACAGCCGTGGAGGATACCGTCTAGTCCGGATATCGGTCTCGGAGCATTTCCGCCAATTCCTCTGGATCTACCAGGACGACCTTGTGTCCATCCCATGCTGCCACTTTGTTGTTGTGGCGGAGATGCTCTTCCATGGCATCTTCCACCGCCCGCCGAACGGTTTCATCCAGCGCGTCCACATTTTTGAGAAGCTCGTGCAAGTCCATCTGATCAGTTAGTGGTTCCATTGGCGACAAATCTCGTTCCAGAGTTCGGGCTGATGGATATCGGTGGGAAGCCCGTTGCCACCGCTGGCAATACGTTTCGGATTGTTCAGCCTCGAGTTATCATACATGGCCCACGTGTCGACTTCCTTCATGTATGAGCGAAAGAAGTGCCTGAGACCTCGCTCGTACCGTCTCCGAACAGTTTCTTCGGGAACGTCGTGTCCACCCAGTCTAACTCGAGTGGCCACTCGGCTCACCGCCAAATCGGACGACCTCAGCCACATGAAAATCAGGTGGATCTCATACCCATCTTCATGGAGACGCTCCAATCTGGGCACCAGCTTGGCCGTGGCAAGCGTTGTTTCCAAAGCAAAGCTTTGCCGACCGTCCTCAATGCGATCCAGCTCTTGTACAAGGAGCCTTCCCGCCTGTAGGTCTGCCGTCGTCGATCTCACACCAGAAATTTCCTGCGCGATGAGATCCGCATTGACAAATTGGACGGATTCGGCAAGAAGCGCAAGAGCGGTCGTGCTCTTTCCTGATCCGTTAGGACCCGCGAGAATCACGGCTTGAGGCTTGTGGCTGCTCACTCGGGCACGTGCGGGAACTCGATTCTGAATGTCGAGCCCTTCCCAACTTCCGAGTCGATGGAGACTTTTCCTTGGTGTGTTGCGGCCAGTTCCAATACGATCTTGGTGCCCCATCCTGAGCCACCGCTTCTACCCCAGAACGATCGCGCTGTCCCGGCCAAGATTCGCTCGGCGACCTCAGCCTTCATACCCGGGCCTTGATCGACGACCTCAAAGATATGCGTCGGCTCGGAGTACTTATATCTCACCGTTACAGTCTTCCAACCCGAATCATCTTCCGAATCCAAGTGATTGGGTTCAACTGTTTCGGCAACTGCTTTGACCGCGTTGCTGACCAAGTTCTGCGCTATTCGGAAAACGTACATTTCATCGTGTTTGGTCATCGGAGCATCCTCTTGGATGTCGTACACCATGCGCACTTGCTGCGCCCGAGCCTCGCTTTCAAGGAAAGCGGCACCCATCCGAATCGCTTCTGCCATGGGCCCGACCGCACAACTCGGTTCGAGAGTTTTGCCTGCTGACAGGTCGCTCATGAGAATCGAGTACCGTTTGATCCGGTCGATGGATCGCGCCAGTTCTTGAAAAGTCGTGTCGATTTCGTTGACCTGCTCAATGATCTTTTCGGGCACTTCGATCTCCACGAGATCATCTCTCAGGCTGTCTACCGTGTAGTCGCTATAGCTCACGTTGGCCTCAAGCGCAAAGGCCAGATTCTTGATGTCGTGACCAACCTTGCCCATTCCCAAGAGTTGCGACGCTCGGGTGGATTCATCCAGCAGCTTGGAGTTGAGATAGGCCATGGTGCTGATCGCACTGACAGTATCCAGAACAATCGCATCGCTCGCATCAAATTGGCCGCCTTGTTTGTTCACAAGCTGAACCACACCGATCGGCTCTTCATCCTCAAGCATGAGCGGAACTGTGATCATCGTCGCGATCTTGGTATCCGCGCCGATTCGACTTTCGACCTTTTTGCGCTCCTCATCATCGGGAGCGAAGTTGCTGATGAGCGACTTGCGGGTTTGAAAAACCTGCCCAGCGACTCCGTAATCGTCGGGAATGTCTTGGAAGGTGAGGCGTTCCGCGACTTCTCGGGGCAAAACGTGGCGAAACTGGAGGCAGTGCCGCTCTTTGTCGTGCAGATAGATAGTTCCACCGTTGGCGTGGGCAGCTTCGACGCAGATTTGCAGCACGTCGCTCAGCAAATCGTCGAACTTGCCAGTACCGGTGAGCTTGCGAGCAGCAAGATGCACCGCAGCCAGAAGGGGAGCCTGATCGTTCATGACGCCAAAAGGCAAGTTTACCGGTTTAGCCAAAGCGCCCGGTGATATAGTCCTCGGTTTCTTTCTTCGCTGGAGCTTGGAAGATCACTTCAGTCGTGTTGACCTCAATGAGTTGACCAAGATAGAAAAACGCTGTGTAGTCGCTCGCACGCTGCGCCTGTTGCATGTTGTGCGTGACAATAACGATGGTGTACTGCTCGCGCAGCTCTAACATGAGGTCTTCGATACGCCCTGTCGCGATCGGGTCCAGAGCTGAACAAGGCTCGTCCATCAGGATCACTTCAGGTTCGACCGCGAGGGTTCGAGCGATGCATAGGCGTTGCTGCTGGCCGCCGGAAAGCGCCATTGCACTCTGTCGAAGTTTGTCCTTGACTTCCTCCCACAAAAATGAGCGCTGAAGGCAATCCTCAACAATATCGTCGAGATCCGACTTACTCCGAATTCCGTGGATGCGTGGTCCGTACGCGATGTTATCGAAAATAGACATCGGAAATGGATTAGGCTTTTGGAAAACCATTCCGACCTGCTTTCGGAGGGCGACGGGATCGACGTTCTTGCTGTAGATATCTGTCCCGTCCAGGGTGATCTTCCCTTCCAGCCTCGACCCATCGATGAGGTCGTTCATCCGGTTGAGGCTTCTCAGGAACGTGGACTTGCCACAACCCGAAGGTCCGATGAGCGCGGTGATGCGATGGCGGGCAATGTCCAGCGAAATGTTCTTCAGAGCGTGAAATGCCCCGTAGTAGAAATCGACGTTTTGCGCGCGAATTTTGGGCTGCGCGTGCTCAATTTCTTCCACTATTGCCATAGCTGCTGCGAAATTTTTGGTGCGCTCCGAAATCATGTTCCTTGGCCCAACTCAATTGTGCGAAAGGATGGTTAAGAGAATGTTAAGGATTGTTGCCGTAGAGCGTGATCGACGAGGACTAGGGCAACCATGGCCTCCACCATGGGAACTGCTCTGGGAAGTACGCAAGGGTCGTGCCGACCTCGCCCTTTGAGGGTGGTGTTTTCCAGATCTGTTGTGACGGTGTGCTGCTCGTGCATGATCGTAGCCGTCGGCTTGAAAGCCGCACGAACTAGGATCGGCATACCGTTTGAAATCCCGCCCTGAATACCTCCCGAGTTATTCTTTCTTGTGAAGACCTGGCGATTTTCGTCTGATTCGAACTCGTCGTTGTGCTCCATTCCGGTCATCAGCGCGCCCGCGAATCCGCTGCCGGATTCGAACCCCTTGCACGCCGGAAGCGACAAAAGGGCCTTGGCTAGGTCGGCTTCCAATTTGTCGAAAACGGGCTCACCCCACCCCGCAGGGACACCTTTTGCAAGGCACTGAATCGTGCCTCCGACCGAGTTGCCGTTCTTACGGATTTGTTCGATGAAATCCAGCATTTGTGCCGCCATCTGAACGTCTGGGCAACGGACCGGATTCGCTTCGACCTGATCCAAGGTCACGGCCAGCGGATCGATATCAGCACGGAGGCGGTGAACCGATTCCACCCATGCCAAGACTTCTGCGCCAAATCGCTCTCGAAGGACTTTTTTGGCCAATGCTCCCGCGGCGACCCGTCCGATGGTCTCTCGCGCGCTCGCCCGTCCTCCGCCCGAAGGGGCCCGGATGCCGTACTTCTGATCGTAAGCGTAGTCGGCATGGCTCGGCCTATACTTCTCGCGCATCTCGTCGTAGTCACGGGATCGTCCATCGGAATTGAAAACCACCATCGCAATCGGCGTGCCGAGCGTGAGCCCATCTTCCACACCGCTGACAATCTGGATTTGGTCAGCCTCTTTTCGCTGCGTCGTGATGCTGCTCTGGCCGGGTCGCCGGCGGTCCAGTTCGAATTGGATTTCCTCTGGTGTAATAGGGATTCTTGGCGGACATCCGTCCACAACACATCCAACGGCCACCCCATGCGATTCGCCAAAGGTTGAGACTCGAAACAGGGTGCCATGCGTGCTGGACATTGCCAGGCAGTTTACCGATTGGCTCTACTGCGGAAACGGTTCGCGGTTTTGACCTTCTCGAGGCGGATGGGGAAGGTCAGGATTACGGGGCACACGGGCACCAAGACCTCCCGGAGGGTCGTCCCCTCCCAAAAACCGCTTTCCATACGGATTGTCCGCTGTTGTGTCCTGAACGTGCGCGAGGATAAGGTCTGCAACCAAGTTGGAAAGCTGAATTTGGGTTAGGCGCGCGAGCTTTTCAAGAAGTTTTGGTGCCGCGGCTGGATTGGGTAGGGGGATTACGGCAGCAATATTGAGTGCCCGACCTTCTCCGTTTTCAATATAAAGGTCCGATTCAAAACAGCGAACGAGTTCGCTGCCGTCGGGCTCATAGCCTGGAATAAGTTCATACTTCTCGTTCCACCCCAGGTACACAACGGGAGACTGCATGTTCACCTTTCATAGGCACCCGGCGTGACCATGGTGTCTTCTTCATAGTACATAGAGATGACGCTAGTCCAGCAAAAATTCTCGCTCGACGAAGTAAATCTTTTCCACTTTTCCCTCGACAAAGCCGACGCCTTCTTCTTCGAGACGATCTCGTTGGATTTGGGCCGCGTGGGGACCTCTCTTTTCGATGGGCAACCTGCCATCCGCACCGATGACGCGCCACCAAGGCAGTGCGTCGCCATCCTCAAGCGAAGCCATCCACCGGCCAACCACAAGTCCGCTCACAGGGTTCCTGAGCGACCTGCCAACCATCCCGTAGCTCGCAACTCGGCCCCGTGGGATTTTGTTGACCTGCTCGATGAGGTGAGCTAGCGCGTTGCTAAGCATGCTGGTGTCAATCCTTCCACAAACGAAACATCCGACGGCTTGCTGGACTCGATAAGATGATCAATCGTGGCTAAGCTTGGTGCTTCAATCTTGATCAATGGAACTGTCGAACCTACCCGGATGGTCCAATCAGAGTATCCCAGACTCTCCGCGCCCATCGTCGTTGCCATCGTCCACACTTCCTCGGCGGTGATATATTCTCCTTTCTTCCTGGAAACGTCCAAGGCTGCTCGCATCTCTGCAAACATATCGATCGGACCGCTGCTGGCGGCGGAGTCCATTCCGAGTCCGACCTTTACCCCAGTAGACAGAAATTGACGAACGGGAGCCTGGCTGCATCCCAGAGTTTCGTTAGAGCGAGGGCAATGGGCGACAACGGCTCCGGATTTCCCGATTTCCAGAACTTCGTCGGAGCGAACGTCACAGCAGTGGACCAACTGGCAGTTTCCGTTCAGAATTCCCAAAGACTGCATATATTCCAGAGGCGACATGCATTTTGAATTCAGGATTAGACCATTATTCTTGTAGAATTCTGCAAGTGGTCCAGCATGATTTGAGTAAAGTTGGCGCTCAGTGATATGTTCGGAGAAGTGGATGCTGAAGAACGGCGAATGGGCAAAGTTCGTCAAGGTTTTTGCATCAACCGTGAACAACGCGTGGGGGGTTAGCGTGATCCCAGGAAAGTGATTCGCTTGTCGCGCGCGTTTCTCGTTGATACTGGCTAACTTTGCGGCCGGATCGTGGGATTCGCGAACCGTGATCACTTCCTGGAATAGGTGGCCCTGCAGCCCGGTAGCCCGCATCGCTGCTCCGCTTCCCGGTCGATCACTGTGCTCTGCAATGAGGGCGACACCGGTAGATAAGTTCTCCAATGCAGCCGTGAGGCATGCTTGTTCGACTTCAAGAGGAGATTCCTCGGATTTGAGCTTGGCAACTTCGAAGAGCCACTCCGGGTACGGAATACCGTTCAATTTGCCCTGCATCCCGCGGTACTCCAGATGTGAATGCGCGTTGACAAAGGCGGGGGAAAGCACAAATAGATCCGGCATTCCGGAGTGCGGGCCAATTCGGGTCACGATTCCCGATTCGATTTCGACTTCTAGACCGTGGCGGAGTTCGCCGTCCAGGAAAATCGCCTGCGGTCTGAGAATCATCCGCCTTGGCTATCCTTATCTTGGTCCGAGCCGGTGTACAGCGGCACGTCCCAAGCTTCCTGAAGCTGCCAATAGCCGAGATTCTTAACGTGCATATCTCCGTAGAGCACGTTGTATCGAAAATCTTTGACCACTTGGGTCCAGTCGTCAAAAATGTCTTCCTTTTCCAGTTGACGCCCGCTCCCGTGCCAATGGCCACCTCCATCGAACAGAACGTTGACGTTCGCTGGCAACTCAAATCGGGTACTCGACATCGAGAGGAACGCAATTTCGGTTCGGAAAAAGTAGCTTGAACCTTTCCCGACGACCTGATGCAGAGTGGGAGAGCTCTTAAAAGTCGTTTCAATCGTAAAATCGAGTTGGCCCGTGCCCTTATCTGCAGGACACCTCCATACGCCTTTGTCACGGATGTAGGGTTCTAGGACTTCGTTCATTAGCGGCATGTACGGAATTCGAGCTTGGAATTTAGGATATTGCGACCAAATCTCTGGAGCATATTTATCGCTGACATCCACGGCGTTGGGGAAAAAGTCGTCATTGTCCGACATGTAGAGTGAGATGGCTGCGCCGATTTGTTTAAGATTGCTGATGCATTGTGTTTGTTTTGCGGAAGCCTTAGCCCGTGCAAATGCGGGGAAGATGAGGGCAGCCAGAATGGCGATGATGGCGATTACCACAAGCAACTCAATCAGTGTAAATCCACGTTTCCTGTCAGCCATCTCACAAACCTCAAATGACTATAACGGAATCCTGTCTCCATTGGTGCGGCAATTTTCGAGAATTGGGTCGAACTTCCTCCATTTCAGGAACCACGGGTGGTCGCAGAAGCGTCATTGATCGTCAGGTACATTAGGACATTCGATGGCAGGCGCATCGCGACGGCGACCACTTTATATGCGATTACTTGCGGGCCTTGCTTGGCTCGGAGTGTGTCTGTTGGCGCTTGCCGGAGGCACGGTTTGGAACTGGATCAATTCGAGTGCGGTAGCAAAGGCACTCGTGATTCAGCAGATCCGAAAGACGCCACCGAAAGAAGTCTTTCATAACCAGGATTCGCTCACGTTTCTGGTTTTGGGTTGCGACGAAGATCGCTACTACGGCGGCAAGCAAATTCTCAGCAACGCGGCCCGAAGCGACATGATGTTGATCGCCAGGTTGGATTTCCTTACCAACAAAATTACGGCCGTCAGCATCCCCCGGGACACGGTGGTGGACATGCCTGGCTATTCTCGCCGCAGAATCAACGCTTTTCACGCACTGGGGAAAAACTCGGGTGAAGGCGGTGAATACGCAAAGCGAGCGGTGGAATTCCTCTTGGACAACCAAGTCAGGATCGACCGGGTGATGGAGATCAATTATAAAGCCTTCCAAGACATGATCAATCTTGTTGGAGGCGTGAACATCTTCGTAGACAAGAAGATGGAATACACCGACAAGCGCGGAGGATTGTTCATCGACCTCAAGCCTGGCAAGCAGACCTTGGACGGATATAACGCCATGTGCTATGTCCGATATCGGCACGGTGACAGCGATTTTCTTCGCCAAGATCGGCAAAAGAACCTTATGACTGCCTTCAAAAACAAACTTGAGGGCCAGCCACAGCTGCTCGGCAAAGTCGCTGATAAAGTGCGCGAGGTGCTGGGCAACGAACTTTCCGCCGAGGAAGTCGCGGCGGTTGCCATTTTCGCCAAAGAGATCGGAAACGACAACATTAAAATGGGTCAGCTCCCGACCTATGAGTTGCCTCGCCCGACACGCGGTTCGCCCTATTACCTCGCACTTGATCGCGACAAGGCTCGAGAAACCCTCGCGAGATTCGGCTTCATTGAATCGTACGGTTCGTCCACTTATCGTTACGAGCCATGAGCGATACGATTAACGAATATGATCCAGATCGCCCAGAGGGTGGGTCTCCGGGTTCAAGCTACCTTTCTCGACGCGATTTTCGAGTCATCCTCTTGGGATTGGCTCTGATCTTCATCGCGATGATCCCGGTCTATCTCAAATTGCGCGAGGATGCTCGGTCCTACGACTGCATGGAGAATATCAAAGCTGCCGGACAGGCTATTGCAACCTACGCGGCGGACAATGATGAGCATATGCCCCCAGCGTTCGAGCACCAGGGCGACAAACCCCGACTTCACCAGGGCTTACCCGTAACTTGGGCAACCATTGTGTATTCGGGAATGAACAGCCGAAAAGCACTGTTTTGCCCCACCGCCACGGAAGCCGAGATCAGCTACAGCGCCGGGACCAAGGGCTTGGCTCGAATTCCTTTATCCTTTGGCTTCTATCTGCCGATGGAATTTCGAGCAACGGCCGACCTTAAGGATCCGGATTCCACAATCCTATTGGCCGAAACCGTGAATGGCACCGTTGATGGCAGCTTCAACCCGAAGCCGATGGAGGGTGGAAACGATGGATATGTCCTTGGATATGACACGGGAAATGACCTTTCGAGGGACACCGTCGGGCAAGCAAATTCTGTAACTCGGCTCGCATTCTTTCAGACCGAGAACGGCAAGTTTGGTACGAAATCTACCTCGCGGCATGGCAAGGGAATCCACGTGGTCTATGTCAGCGGGCGGGCGGGCCTGTTGCGACCTGTCGGAGCGAAATTGCAGCGCGATTTCAGCGGCGATATCGACCGTCCTTGGATCCTCCCGCCACGTTCGATGCTAAATCAATCTAGGTAAGATGAGTTCAGACCCTCAACGACGAGGCTAAGAAATCATGGCTGCTACAGCAACTTCTTCACGCAATTATTCTGTTCCTGATTGGGTTACTTCCAAACGCTTGATTGACTGGGTTATGTCGGTCGCCGACCACTGTGAGCCAGAAGACATCTGCTGGTGCGATGGAAGCCAGGAGGAATACGATCGGCTCTGTCAGCAAATGGTAGATGCGGGCACGTTTATCAAGCTCAACCCTGCCAAACGACCCAACAGCTACCTCGCTCGCAGCGACCCCAATGATGTCGCCCGAGTCGAGGACCGAACCTTCATCTGCAGCGTCAGCAAAAAAGACGCCGGCCCCACCAACAACTGGATGGACCCGATCGAGATGAAGAAGGTGATGCTGAAGCACTACAAGGGCTGCATGCGCGGTCGAACAATGTACGTGGTGCCTTTCAGCATGGGTCCGCTCGGATCCACCATCGCCCACATTGGAGTCGAACTTACGGATTCGCCGTACGTAGTGGTCAACATGCGGATCATGACCCGCATGGGCAAGAAGGTCCTCGATGTGCTGGGCAACGGCAAGTTCGTGCGATGTCTCCATTCCGTCGGTGCACCTCTTGAGCCAGGACAGCAGGATATTCCTTGGCCCTGCAGCGATGTCAAATTCATTACCCACTTCCCGGAAGAGCGGCTGATCTGGAGCTATGGCAGCGGATACGGCGGAAACGCGCTTTTAGGCAAGAAGTGCTTTGCCCTCAGAATCGCGAGCACCATGGCACGTGACCAAGGGTGGCTCGCAGAGCACATGTTGATCTTGGGCGTTGAAAAGCCCGACGGCGAGAAGACCTACGTGGCCGCCGCGTTCCCAAGCGCATGTGGAAAGACCAACTTCGCCATGATTATCCCGCCAGCAGGCTTTGAGGGCTGGAAAGTCACAACAGTTGGCGACGACATCGCTTGGATCAAGCCTGGAGCAGATGGCAAACTCTATGCCATCAATCCCGAGGCTGGTTTCTTTGGGGTCGCTCCGGGAACCAGCTACGACTCCAACCCGAACGCGATGGACTCGATTCGGGAAAACACGATCTTCACCAATGTCGCGTTGACGGACGATGGCGACGTGTGGTGGGAGGGCATGACCAAAGAGGCGCCCGGCCACCTGATCGACTGGCGAGGAGAAGATTGGACACCGGATTGCGGCCGGCCATCCTCTCACCCGAACTCGCGGTTCACGGCGCCCGCGTCTCAATGCCCCTCGATCGACCCGAATTGGGAGAATCCCGAGGGCGTTCCCATCAGCGCATTTATCTTCGGTGGACGGCGCAAGACCACAGTTCCATTGGTTTACCAATCGTTCAACTGGTCGTTCGGCGTCTATCTTGCCGCAACCATCGGCTCAGAAACCACCGCGGCAGCAGCTGGTGCAGTCGGTCAAGTTCGACGGGATCCGTTCGCGATGCTTCCCTTCTGCGGCTACCACATGGCCGATTACTTCAACCATTGGCTTGAAATGGGACGCAAGCTTCCCGATCCTCCACGCATTTTCTGCGTCAACTGGTTCCGCCAAGATGACAACGGCAAGTACCTTTGGCCCGGCTACAGCCAGAACATGCGCGTGCTGCAATGGGTCATCGATCGTTCGCGCGGTCGAGCTGAGGCCATCGAGTCGCCGTTGGGCTGGATGCCCCGGTACAGTTCGCTGAACTGGGACGGGATGGAAGGCTTCTGCCGAGACGATTTCCACGATCTGATGGCGGTGGATAGCCAGATGTGGAAGCGAGAGATTCTGGGCCACTCGGAGCTGTTTGAAAAACTCTACGACAAGCTGCCGAAGGAGTTCCTCTTTATGAAGGAGCTCACGTTATCGGCGGTGTGGCGCTCACCGGAAACGTGGAAGCTGGAAAGCTTCAACTCGTAATTAGCAAAAGATTAATTTGAAGGGGGCCCCGAAAGTTGGGGCCTCTTTTCATTTGATTCGGCAGGTCCACTTTCGCCACATCACGCCTTGGAAACTGATTCAATGGCATTGGTCGGAACGCAGAGAATCGAACGTATAGGACCATTGGGCCGTCAGGATGTAACGAGGCTGTGCCCGGTTCGTCGGAAATTGCAGGAAGCAAAAGAAAGAGGAAACGGGTTAGGATGGAATGGAGCATGCCGCTTCGGGCTGAATGGATGACCGGAAAGGTCGATCACGATAGCGACGAAGCTCTGGTCGAAAGGTCGAAGCAGGGCGATTGGTCAGCGTTCGAACAATTGTTCGAGCGTCATCGACTCATGGTCTACCGCTTCGCCTACCAGATGACCTCCAACCGCGACGATGCCGAGGATATGGTCCAAGAAATATTCGTCCGGGCGTTCCAAAACCTTCCCCGATACCGGGATGAGGCTAAGTTCACCACCTGGCTTCTTCGCATTGCGACCAATCTCGGCACGGACCGAGCTAGGATGCATACGCGCCGCACCAATCTGGAGCAGAAAGAGGCTGGCGGTGCTCTGGCTTGGATGACGATCGGCGACACCGACGACCCGGTTCGAAACTTGGAAGAAGAAAGGCGAGTCGGAATCCTCCGTAAAGCGCTTCAAGCGTTGCCCGAGCATCATCGATCGATGATCATCATGCGGGACATTGAGGAGAAGGAATACAGCGATATCGCCGAAATATGTAAGTGTACGGTCGGCGGAGCAAAGTTACGCGTTTTGCGGGCGAGGCGGGCCCTCAAAGAACGCATGGTTCCCTTATTGGGAGACTCAGCATGAACGAAAAACAGCTCGACGAATTGATGATGCGGGTCATGGACGGAGAACAATCCTCCGCGCCAGAAGCGGAGATGTTCGCGAACTTGCGAAAAGATCTCCGAGGTTTGCGAGACGATATTCCGACACCCCAGATTTCCTTTGATCGTGTTCGCCACGCGATCGAAAACGCCACGCCACAGCGCAAGATTTTTCTTCCCGCTTGGATGTGGGGACCCGCTGCCTTGGCAGCATGCGCGCTTATGACGATGGTTTGGGTGCGAAACTCGTCGCCGGTGGCGGAATTGACTTCTGCACGGGTGGCACAGCAGAGTGCTCCAAAGGTCGGAGGCGATAGCGTTGCGCACAACGAAGATTCACCGAGTGTGATTCAAACTCCCGATACCGCCGTCGCACCCAAGGCTGTTGCGGCCGAACCTCCGGCTCCCAAAGCCAATCCTGTATCTCGCAAAAGCCACCGACGTGCTCGATTGCATCGCTTTGCCGTCGAGCCGACAGCTCCGACCTACGCGATGAAGGCTGGATCCACGCCGCACGAGACGAGCGAGACTTCTCAGCCGATTGGCACTACAGAGATCCTGCCTCCTGGTGCGGATTCAAACGGTGGCGCACCGGTTGCTGCCATGAACCGCCCCAAGGAGACTCCTCAGCCCGCCGTAACAGTCGTGATTTCTGGGCACCCGGCTGCTTCCGGCGCCCAAGCCGCTTCTGAAGTTGAGGTAAGTTCGGATGGTGTTGTCGGCGGCTAGCACTTTGGCTCTGGTGACCGTTTTTGCGGCACCGGATGAGGACCTGCAGAAGGTCTGGAAGCTGGTCAGTTCGGGCTTGGTCAGCGTCACGACGTTGCGAGGCGGGTCTGGATTCGCGGTGCTCATCGACTCGAAAGGTCACTTCATCATCGCGTCTTCTCTCGTCGACAGCGACAAGTTCACGGGCGTTTTGGGCGATGGTCGACGAATCATCTTGGAGGTTGTGAACCAAGACGACTTTTCCCAGCTGACTCTGCTGTACTCGCAGGATGCCGATGGGAAAGTGCATCTGACTCCGATTCGTTTGGCGACTGCGATGAAGCCCAACGACTTGGTTGTAGCCGGATTGCCCAGCGGCCCAGCTCGAGGACAGTGGGTGTCGGGGGAACGACTTGGGATCACAAAGCCCAGCCAGCGATTTATTCCCCTTTCGGAACTGAAGTTTGAAAAGCCCACCGATCGCTTCGGTGGTGCGCCGGTATTCAACGCCCGTGGCGAACTAGTCGCCATCGTGGGCGCAACGCTTGAGCCTGTGCAGGAAACTGCCAACACCGATAGGGTGAATGGAGGTGCGACGTTACCTCCAGCCGCCAAACTGGAAACCTTTGGTCCTGTCGGGCTAACCGTCGCCTACAGTGCCTCGCCTTCACTCCTCGGACGCGTGGTGGAGGGGTTCGAAGCTCCGGACCATACTCCCAAACACCCTACGATAGGCGCTTTTTTTAGCGATTCGGACGGAGGGGGAGCAAGGGTCATTTCAGTCACGCCCGCCTCACCCGCGGCCCAAGCTGGACTCCAAGCCGATGATACGATTCTGAAGCTGGACGAAACCCCTATTGAAAATCGCTTTGATTTGGTCAAAGCGCTCTTCCAGGAAAAGGTGGGAAACAAAGTCGTGTTGACCATTCGGCCGAGCCGTCAATCGCAGTTGAGGAAGATTTCGGTTGTGATCGGAAGCCAACTGAAATCAAGCGTCAAAAAGCTGGAGGTCGCAGATCTTCAACTGAACCGTTCGACGCCCTTGAAAAGTGTTAAGCTGGGGCTCAAACACTAGGTTGACTTTGGTTCCTTCCTGAGCCTCGGGATACGCGCTATCCCCTTGACCCCAAATCAGCGACTCGAAGATCGCTCCTTCGGCACTTCGGCAACAGATCTTCAAGTGACGATCGTTGCTGATGGTCACGCGTTTATCCACGGAGAAACCCTTCACCGCGAATCGAGGTGTGGAGTTGCCCGTACCGAACGGTTGGAGCCGGTTGAGATCATCCACTGCCTCAGGAGTGAGAAGCTCGGCGCCAATTTCGGCTTGAACGGAAATTACAGGTGGGCCGGGCTCAAAGCAGATTTCGGTTGCGTAGGCATTCACAGCGTCTCGGAACTGGTCGATATCCTTAACTTTCAGGCCGATGCCTGCTGCGGCTTCATGCCCACCACCCGTGATCAAAGGCGCCAGTGCATCAATCGCTTTGCCCAAATGGAATCCGGAAACGGATCGAGCCGATCCTCGAGCGTCTTCCCCACCCTCATCGTAACCGATCACAAAGCTGGGCAACGCAAAGTGCTCGGTGATTCGACCGGAGACGAGGCCCAGGATGCCATGCGGCCAGTTCTGCCGCGCGAGCACGAGAATTCTTCCGATCGAATCTCGATTGGCCTCGATCTCGGCCAGAGCTTCCTCGACCATGAGTGCCTGCTGACTCTGGCGCTCGACGTTGAGTTCCTCAAGCTTGTCGGCAAGGACTTGGGCCTCGGCATGGTCACTCGTGAGGAGGAGTTCGAGCGCAAGCTTCGAATCGTCGATGCGCCCTGCAGCATTCAGCCTGGGAGCGATTTTGTACCCGATGTCGAACGAGGAAACCCCCTTAGAACTGTCGCACGCCTTGCTGATCAGTGCCTTGAGTCCCGGCTTGCCAGATGCCGGCAAAGCAATGAGACCTTGGCGCACCATAATTCGATTTTCATCGACCAGAGGCATCAGATCGGCGACGGTGCCAATAGCCACCAGATCTAAAAATTTGCTGGTAAATCGGTCCCGGCGAATGTCGAGTTCTTCGGTCAGCCCCAACAGCAACTTGAAGACGACTCCCACGCCGCATAGGTCTTTGAACGGATACTGGGAGTCCTTACGGTGCGGATTGACGACTGCTTGGGCTTCCGGAAGGGTCTCTTTGGGTAGGTGATGGTCGGTTACGACGACACGCATCCCTAGTTCTTGGGCATACCGAATGTTGTTGTGGGCTGTCACTCCGCAGTCACAGGTCAGGAAGAGCTTTGCACCAGCATCGTGCGCCATCCGGACTGCGATTTCATGGATGCCATAGCCCTCACGGAACCTGTGCGGGGTGTGACTGATGACCTTTGCTCCGATGGACCGGAGAAAGCGGGTGAAGAGGGCAGCGCTCGTGACGCCGTCGGCATCGTAATCGCCATGGACAAAGATCGTCTCCCCTCGCTCCTTCGCACCAAGGATCTCGTCTTTGGCTTTCTCGTAATCCGGCAACAGACGGGGATCATGGAGATCGTCGAGACCAGAAAAGAGAAACTTGTGCGCTTCGGCGGGATCGGCGAGGCCACGCGAGGCTAGGACGAGGGCAGTCAGGGGAGAGATGCCCAGCTCCTTCATGAGAATCCCCTCAGCCGCGACATTTCTTTCGGAAATGGACCAGTGTTTTGTCGCGGCGGAAGGGATCTGCACCATACTCACAAAGGACGAGTCAGCATGAGCTAACTCATCATCCTTTTACATTTTTTCAACCTGTGCAAAGTCGAGTTCCACCGGAGTTTCTCGACCAAAGATGTTGATAAGTACTTTCAATTTTTCCTTATCGCTCGTAACCTCTTCGATCTTTCCGGTGTAGTCGCTAAACGGCCCTTCCACAACTCGGATAATGTCGTTTTTGCTGTAGGCAACCCGAGGTGCTTCCTTGCTCGATTCCAGGTTCGTTAGAATTCGCTTAACTTCATAGTCTTCGAGAGGCACCGGCTTGTTGCCACTTTGAACGAATCCCGTAACACCGCTCGTCGACTTCACCAGCTTGTAGGTGTCATCCGTCAGGTTCATTTGGATCAAAATGTATCCAGGAAAAACCTTTCGATCTACGAGTACGCGCTTGCCCGACCTAGTGGCCAGTTCTTGTTCGATAGGGATCAGGATTTCGTAAAGATCGATATCCCAATATCCTTCCACCATTGCGCGGCGAGTTAAAACGTCTTTGACTTTATTTTCGTGTCCAGCAATAGTGTGGACTGCATACCAAGCTTTTGCCATGGTTATTTCCCCGTAAGCATTACCAATATCGCGTGAAACGCGGTGGAAAGTCCGTAAAGAAGCAGCACTGAGCCAAAACAGAGAATAACCACAACTCCTGTCAGACGATTGGTATCGTGGCGAGCGGGCCAGTGCACTTTTTTCATCTCAGTGACCGTATCCTGCCAAAAACCCTTCAATCCTCTTTTGCTTTTTGGTATGGGGATGTGGGATGGGGCCGTGATTTCGGGACCCTTGCGTTCACTCATAGTCGTTTTTCCTAAATGCTGGGCAACCTCCACTAGGGACCGGGGGGTTGCTGGACATAACACATTATACCGGCCCTTTGCTTCCGTACGATGCGGTTCGACAAAATTGGACCTGAATTCTCTCAGCGCGGACCGCCCATTTGTGGCTAAAGTGAATCTGATGCTGGTCCCATTGATTTTATTCTCGTCCACTGCGTTGAACCCAATCGGCATCCCCGTCGACGGCGGTTTTCTCCAAACCACCGAAGCTGGGTCGCTCGCCCGATTCCAATACTCGTACGACCCTCAAGCCGATTTCCAGGAGTTGTTCGCTAGAGCACAGTCCCAAGCTGGAAAGCGTCCGCCCAGAATAATCAAAGTGCTTCAGGTGATTGTGCCAGACATCGAAGCTGAGGTTGTTCAGGCTGATGGCAAGAAAGAAAAAGCACAGTCCTCAATGAGCCGCGGAGAGCAGGAGTTGTGTCGCAGATACTTCCAAGGTTATCAATCATTGGTGTTTGCCAATACAAACGGCGCAGCGCGGATCCAGCCATTTGAAATGGTTCTCAAAAAGCCGGTTAAGAACTTGGACCCGATGGGCAACGGAGCCTATTGGTTAAGTGCCCCGACCGCACTAGCCGGGGTCGAAAAGGCCATTCGAGAGAACTTCTTCGACAGCATATGCGTGTACTACAAAAAGCCAGATAATGTCAAAGCTGGACTGCTCGGCGGGGCGATCGGCCGCGATTATGGAGTCCGCGGCAGCGCATTTTGGACGCAGTGGGTCCACGATTGGAAAGCTCCGGTCGGGCCGCTCAATCCAAATGCCATCGTGTCACTGCACGAATGGCTCCATAACGTCAGCTACTACACCCATCAGGTGATGGGTTTCACCGCTGTCCCGGACTGCCACGCTGCCGAAGAGCACGGCTATTGGAGCCGAGATGGTGGCTATCCGCAATGGCAGGCGTGGAACCGCGACCTTGTTGGGAAGTTGATTCCGAGCGAGGTTTGGTACCGCTTCGATACTCGGTCACCGGAACGTGCTCCTTCCAGTCCCGCAAAGGGTGAAGAAATCGCCCCGGGGAAGTTCTACAGCTGGCAGCAAGTTTCGGGCGAATGGATGTCCAAGCTTCCGAAACTGACCGACAAGGGCCTTGCCCAGATGACCGGGATCACGGATCTCGAACTGAAGCTTGAGCAGTTCAGCGATCAGGCGGTCTGCTTGCGATTGACTACATCATCCGTTGTGGCATCCACGTACTCCACACAGGGCCTGGAGAGCCTGCCCGTGCGCTTGGACAATGTCCTCGCCATGAAACGGCTGTCCAAAGAGCCAGAGCTGGATGATCCGCGCGGCGGATACGGCTCTGCGCCGATAGAGAGCATCGCCTGGATACGACCGAAGGGAGCCGCAGGCGAAGCGCCGGATCTGGTTTTGGTCCGAACGGATATCGCAGGTCCGGTGATGCGGCTGTTGGATACCGTAGGGCGTCCGGCAGACCGTTCGGTGATTGGGTATATCCACCGTACAGAGCCAAAAACGAATGAGCAGGTAACCCTTATTGCTCTGAAGGTTCGTTTGGCAAACCCGAATTCCCCAACCGAGGTTGGGCTTCTCAAGCTAGGCAAAAAATCTTAGGCTAAATAACATGAATCAACCGCTACTCAAACGACTGACCGAAGCCCATGGCATCCCAGGTCAGGAAACAGCCATCCGCGCGATCGTCAAAGAAGAACTGAAGGGATTGTGCGAATTTGAAACCGACCTGATGGGCAACCTGATTTGCACCAAAAAAGCCACGAAGCCTCCCAAATCCGGTGCGGCCAAGCGTGTGATGCTGGCTGCGCACATGGACGAAATCGGCTTTGTCGTCCGCTTCATCGACGGATCCGGTTTTCTGCGCTTGCAGCCCCTCGGCGGATGGGATCCTCGTCAGATGGCGTCCCAGCGGGTTATCGTTCACACCCAAAAGGGACCCATCAACGGGCTACTGGGTTTGGAGAGCAAACCGAAGCACATGCTCTCCGCCGAGGAAGCTAACAAGGCGCCGGCAGTGGATCAGTATTTTGTGGATTGCGGTCTTTCGGGAGATGAAGCCAAAGCCCAGGTACGACTCGGCGACATGGTGACCATGAATCGTGCATTCCAAACCATGGGCAAGCTGATGACTTGCAAGGCGATGGACGACCGTGTTGCGGTGTACACCATGATCGAGGCCATGCGAGCGGTCAAGGACCACTCAGTGGATATCGTGGGAGTGGCAACGGTACAGGAGGAGATCGGACTCCGCGGCGCATCGGCGTCCGGCTGGGCCGTCAAGCCCGATGTCGTGGTGGCAATCGACATCACACTCGCGAACGACATCCCAGGGATTAAGGAGCAAGATCAAATCACCCGTTTGGGTGAAGGAACGGCAATCAAAATTCTGGACTCGTCATTGATCTGCCACCCGCTGTTGGTGGACCACTTCCGAACCGTCGCGGAAAAGAACAAAATTTCGCATCAGATGGAAGTACTGCCAGCTGGTGGAACGGATGCGGGCGGCATCCAACGCCTGCACGGTGGCATCCCGGCGTTTACGCTCTCCATTCCCTGCCGATATGTTCACACTGTGAATGAAACAGTTCACAGTGATGATGTGGATGCCTCGGTCCAGATTTTGGCCAAGTATCTTGAAGACGCCCACAACGGCAAATACACCTGGGATTGATCCACCATCGGCGTTGTTTTCACGGGGATGTGATAAAAATCACATCCCCGTTGTGTTCTCTGTAACACACTTGGCTCGGTCCTGAATCCTATAACAAACACGGTTCCGTCCATTAAGGATATATTTCGAACCATAGAGGGATAAAAAATGAAGGGCACGTTAAGAACCACCATTCTCTTGGGCTTGGCTCTCCTGGGAGCCACACCTGCACTCTGCAACTATTACGCCGAACCAGAAGAAAAGGAAGAAGCCACATATCGATTGGCGATTCCCGCCTTCATCGTGCCGACTTCGATTGTGGAATCGGTCGGTCGATATTCCAGCGACCTGACGCAGGCCTATATGCGGGAGCAAATGGCAGACCTCCTCACGGAGCGCATCAAAGAGGAAAGCCCCGATGTAGTCCTCTTGGAACGGCGCGAACTCGATCAAGCACTCAATGAGCTTGGCTTGGACGAGTCTGGACTCATGGAGACGGACGGCGCAGTTCGATTGGGAAAGATGAAGAAGGCAAACTTCATCGTCATCGGCACGGTCTCGAGCATCAGCATCGGCGATGTTCCGGAAAACAGACGCTCGGTGATGGAATACGGGAAGGATGTAAAGGAAACCGTCGTTACCATTTCCGCGAGATTGGTGAATGTGGAAACCGCTGAGATCATCGTTACTCAGAACGTTTCGGGACGAGAGCGACTCGGCGTCATATCCAGCGATGCGCGAAACATCAAGAGCTTTTCCGATACTGTGATCAAAGCAGCTAACTATGCTGCTACAGAAATTGAAAAGACATTCCGGCCGTTCTTCAACCCATTAGTCGAAGCCAAAGCGATCAGCAAAGATACGACGGATATCATTTTGCAGAAAGGAAAAGCTCACGGGCTAAAGAAAGGCGAACTCTTCAGAATCTACGGCATTAAGAGTAGGGACAAGGCGACTGGTTTTGAGGATCGTGAATTCCTTGGTACCGTCGAGGTGGTGGAAGTGCAGGCACAAGCGTGCCGCTGCAAGTTCAAATCTGAACCGACCATGCACCCCACC
Organism: Armatimonadota bacterium; assembly: GCA_018268255.1. GTDB lineage: Bacteria > Armatimonadota > Fimbriimonadia > Fimbriimonadales > Fimbriimonadaceae > UBA2391. The sequence goes on from JAFDWX010000005.1 coordinate 129,660, forward strand.
AAGTTCAAGAACGGTCTCAAGGCTATTCCCATCGCATTGGACAAGGATTGATCGCCATGGCACGAGCTTTTGCTTTCCTAACGGCACTCGCAGGATTGAGTACTGCGTTATCGGCAATACCCATCCAAAAAGGGCCAGAAGAGGATCTCTTATCGCAAGTCAAGCCGATCTTTATCCGGTCGATTCCGGCGAAAGTCATGACTCTTATTGGATACGACGATCCAAACGAGTTTGCGCAAGACTCTGAGTTTGGTCTGACACAACAAGAGTACACGGCTATCAACGAAATCGTCGGAGCGGTGATCGACAAGTCCCAAAAGGTGTTTTTGGAGAACTTCAAAAAGATTGACGCAAAGAACGACGAGGATTTGCAGAAGAAGGCCAATGAACTTGTGGACTCGATTTGCAAAGTCATAGCGGGCATGGAATCTGACTTTCTCAAACCGCTTTCCAGTAAAAAGCAGAAGAGATTCGAACAGATTGCCACTTGGATCGCAGGTCCAGGGTGCCTGGTGGAAGATCAGCGCATCCAGTCCGCAGGAACGTCGGCGATTCTCAAGAAGATCAGTCTCGACGCCCAGCAGAAGAAACGCCTGGTCGATCTGGTGAATCAATTCCGAGAAGCTCTTGCTGATTACAGAAGACCGGACATCTATGACCCGATGGATGAACAGCAAGTCAAGGCCGCCTATGCCAAAGACTGGCAGACGTTTGAGACATTTGACCAGAAAATTTTGCAAGTTCTCACTCCAACACAGCGAAAAGTTTGGGAGCAATACAGAGGCTCCAAGTTTCGCATGGCTCAACCCAAGTGGTAGTTAAATCGAGGGCACTATGAAACACTTTAATAAAGTCACTATTCTGGCATTATTGGCAACAGTCACAATGCTGCCGACATTGGCTCAGGCAAAACGCTATGTCTTATCAGTCGGCGTGGTCCAATCCCGCGACACGCTGAGATACACACTCAACGACGCAATTCTTGTAAAAGAAATGCTTTCGCAAGATGATAGCGAAGTTGTGGTTCTTACCAGTGATGGTAAGGGGCAAGGAATGCCGACCAAGGATAACATCTACAAGACTCTGCGGGATATGATCGGAAAAGCCGGATCAGAGGATACGGTTTGGTTCTACTATTCCGGACATGGTTCAACTGATGGTAACGAGAGCATCCTTTGCACATACGGCTATCTGGAGAATCCGAGAACTGAGTACATTTCGGCGAATGCTTTGCGAAAGGAAATCGATTCGAAGTCGCACTGCAAGGGTTTTGTAATGGTCTTGGATGCATGCCATTCTGGTTCCTTAAAGGCATTGCCAGGCTTGCCACTGTCTCAAGTTTTTGCGCCTATCAAAGGCATTTCAACTTGGGCATCCTGTGAAATCGGCGAGACATCGCTGGAGCTTCCGGAACTCAAGCATGGGCTTTTCACCTATGTCTTTGCCAGAGGCATCGCAGGCGCGGCTGCTGGCAAGGATACAACGGTTACCCTGAGCGACCTGAAGAACTACGTGACCAAAACCACAGCCGATTGGGCGAAGAAGTTTGCCCAGCATCCCCAGAATCCTGTGATTACGTTTACCGAGGGCAGCGGATCGACGCCGGTGGGTCAAACAAACGATGACGCCCTGACGCAAGTGCCGGAACCGACCCCCGATCAACAGGTGGCACGCCCCACTGAGCCACTTCCGCCCGGCGTGATTGTGACGTTTGAGGCAGCTGGGTCCACCACGGCCGAGTCCACCGAAGATGTCGAAACGGTGTTTCGCCAACAGCTTCTGGAAGGCAACTACCCGGTTGTCAGTTCAGAGCAGGCGACAGACATGCTCACGGTTCTCCGCAATCGAGATAGCGCCCAAGCCGCGCAACAGGCGCAGCGGATGTTCTGCCGGTTCCTCCTTCGTGGCAAGGTGACCGTGAAGACTCGAAGCACCACCGTAGGCAAGCGAACGGTTTTCGTTGCCGCCGTGACCATCAACGGACAGGTGGTGGACAGCGACGGCAGCGTGCTGGTTTCGCTCAACACGGATAGCGGTGAGGGAGTGCCAGTGGAAGGACAAGGCTTTTCCGAAGATCGAGCAATCAAGGTAGGCGTTCGGAAAGCTGCCGAGGCGGCGGTGAAAATCGCTATGCCAGCCATGGACAAAGTCGTGCGACCCCGGTTAACGCAGGGTGGCAAAACCGCAGAGATCCTGAAGTTCGAGCAGATGATTGGTTTGTAGACCTTCCCTCTTGTGAGTCCTTCAAAAAAGAAAGGGGCCGGAGCTTTGCTCCCGGCCCCAATTTATATAATGGGCTTACGCTTTTTGCCAGGAAACCAGAGCCAGCTCTGTTTCGACCCGAACATTGGCATGTTTGGGCATTACCCGCGCGATATAGCCCAGGTGGCCGGGGCGGTCCAGCTTCACCGCGACCTTGAATCGATGGACTCCTGTTCCCTGCTCACTGTCGTGAACTGCATCCAAGTGTTGGAGGTTGTGGAGTTCCCGGCTGGTGCCCACTGTGCCCACCAATAGCTGAACTCGAACATCGTCTGGCTTTAAAGCGCCCAAGGCGACGTCGATGCTCACTTCGAATTTTCCACCCAAAGCGTTTGACCGCGAAGAGTCGTCGCTTACCTTTGCGATCGAGACGGTCTTCCAAGCCTCAAGCACGCGGCGCCGCCACTCGAATGCTTCTCGTCCGGCCGCCAGTGAGTTCTCCTGGAGCTTGTTGAAGCATGTCGAACTCGGCATGTAGAACTTCGTGGCGTAGTCCTCCACCATACGCGAGGTGCTGAAATACGGCGCGAGTTCTTTCATTGATTTGCGCATCATTTCCAACCAGCCATTGGGCAAACCATTTTCGCCTCGAGCGTAGAATGTTGGTGCGATCTCCTGCTCCAGCAGTTGGTAGAGCGATCGTGAATCCAGCCAATCTCGATGTCCCTGATCGGTTTCATCGCTCTCATCACCGATGGCCCAACCACGGCCAGGGGCGTATCCCTCGGCCCACCAGCCATCCAAAACCGAGCAGTTTAGGCCACCGTTGGGAACTACTTTCATTCCGCTGGTGCCGCTTGCTTCCATCGGTCTTCGAGGATTGTTGAGCCACACATCCACACCCTGAACCAGCCAGCGTGCCACTTCCATATCGTAGTCCTCCAGGAACAGCATTCTTGCCGAGCCGCCTTCGTGGTTGATGAAGTTGTGGATCTCCTGAATCAGGTTCTTTCCGCCGTCGTCCCGCGGGTGGGACTTTCCAGCCAAAACGATTTGGACAGGTCGTTCGGCGTTAAACAGGATCGACTTGAGTCGCTCCTTGTCGGTGAACATTAGCGTGGCCCGCTTGTACGTGGCGAATCGGCGAGCAAATCCAATCGTGAGCGCCCGAGGATCAAGCATGCTGCTGGCGTTGCTGATCTCTTGGCGCGACGCATTCCGCTTCATCAACGTATTCACCAGTCGCCTCCGACAGAATCGGATGAAATCGCCGCGTTGATTTTCACGGAGCTCCCACAGGTCGTGGTCGGGAATGCTCTCTGCCGCAGCAGCCCAAACGTCCGGATCGGACGGGTTTCTTCGCCAATTCCCACCAACGTACTGGTCCATGAGCGAAGTCATTCGCCAACTGATCCAGGTCGGCGTGTGGATGCCGTTGGTGATCCCCTCGACGGGAACTTCATCCACCGGATAATCGGGCCAGCGAGCGCTGAACATCCCTCGCGAAACTTCTGCGTGGAGCAGGCTCACGCCATTGACGTAATTGGCGTTGGCCATGGCGAGGATCGCCATGTTGAAACCTTCAGACGCGTCATCGCCATTGAACTTTCCAAGGCGGACAAATTCGTCGAACTTCCAGCCGCTCTGCTCGACCTCCTTGCGCATGAATTTCTCAAGGACGTCGCGGTGAAAGATATCGAAACCAGCCGGTACCGGCGTGTGAGTTGTAAAGACGTTCCCTGCCACCACAATCTGGCGTGCCAATCGGTTGTCGCAGCTGTGCTCTTCCATGATCTGCTGTAGGCGCTCGATCGTGAGGAACGCTGCATGGCCTTCGTTCATGTGGCAAACCGTAGGCTTGATTCCCAGAGTTTTGAGCGCTTTCATTCCGCCGATGCCGAGGATCATCTCCTGACGGATGCGCATTTGTTCATCGCCGCCATACAGAGTGTCGGTAATCGTTTGATCGTCGGGTGCATTTTCCAGGACGTTGCTATCCAAAAGGTACAGCTTGATCCGGCCGATATCCGCGCGCCAAATTTGGCACGTTACGGTTCGATCCGGAAATTCTACGGTCACCCGAAGCGGCTGATGGTTGTCTCCCCGGAGAAGTTCCAGCGGCATCCGATAGAAGTCGTAATCGGGATAGTATTCCTGCTGCCAACCTTCGGGCGAGAGCCGCTGCCGGAAATATCCTCTCGAATAGAGCAAGCCAACTCCGACCAATGGCAAACCAAGGTCACTGGCTGCTTTGAGATGGTCTCCAGCCAGAACACCGAGACCACCCGAGTAAATCGGGAGCGATTCAGAGACTCCAAATTCAGCACAGAAGTATGCGATCTTGGTCTTTTCGCGCTCACCTTTGTAGGTCTCGTCGAACCAGTTTTCGCCTGTAAGATATTCGTCCAGATCCCGCTCGCAGAGTTGAAGTTTGACCAAAAAGACCTCGTCTTGAGCAAGTTTCTCTTTCCGCTCCGCACTGAGCCGATTGATGAGTTCAAGGGGGTTGTGTTCGACAGCTGTCCAAAGTTGCGGGTCTACCTCAGAAAAAAGCTGTTGGGTCTCGTGGTGCCAGGTCCACCGAAAGTTCATGGCGAGTTTGCGGAGAGGTTGCAACGCCTCCGGAAGCTCAGAGACCACTTCAAAAGAATGTGCGTACTTAAGAAACTTCATGATGACTCGTATTATTATCAGTCATTTACGCGACTGACGTTAGGCGAGTCACCAGGATTCAGGTTCTATGGGCTCTCTCTTTTTTCCCGAAGCATACAAATCATTTCATCGATTCGTTTGGCGCGAGTTTCCGGCTTCTTTGCAGAATCAACCCACCGCATGTATTTTTTTCTGCAAAAGCTGTTCAAATTTTGGTAAATCCTCAGTTCCTCGGGATTTTGTTCAAGGGCTGCCACTACGTCCGAAGCCATGTTGGTGAGTTGAGGGCCTTCTGGTTCGAGTTCTCCGTCTATCTCCACGCCCAACTTAAAGGGATTGTCTCGACGCCACGCGGGGCCTGCGGCAATTCCCCACTCGTCGCCAAAGCGCGCGACAACGCCACGAATCCCACTGCCCCCTATTCGACCGCAGACCGAGTGCCTGTCACGCTCTCCCCAAACTTCATTGGGATCGAACGGCACTAAAAAGAAGGCTCTGGTCCCGAGTTGCCGTAGCTGAGTTCGGAACTGAATGAGGGGTTTCATGGCGCATTTTTACCTAAAACCAGCTTAATTCGCCCTCAGGAAAATTTGCGAGTGTCCGTTCACAGGATCACTCGCAAAAGAGTGGCTAATTTTTGTTATATTGTGCGAACGATCATGCTGGATTCTCCCTCTTTACTGGTGATGGTCGAAAGACTATCGAAAACTAAGCAAAAGGTGACGTTAAGCCACCTCCCTCTGCAATAATGGTCCCGCTTCCGGGATCGCGAGCCGGAGTCCCTGCACCAGCGGGGGCGTCCGGTAATTTCTTGTCCTCATTCTGTTTTCGCTATGTAAAAGGGTAATGTTCGGACCGAGACTCTCCATATAGTCGAGGTAGAACCGCAATGAAATCAGTTCGAAACAGTTGGGGAAGCAATGATCGGTACTCCCGCCGACAAGTCTTGGAGACGGGCGCAAAGGGCACCTTAGCTCTCGGAATGCTTCCATTTATGGCCAGTCTTGCCGGATGCGGTGGATCTGGTGTTACCGGATCGGGAGGTTCTTCGGGAACCCGCAGTCTTTCCTATCAGTGGACTGGCACGCTATTGGAGACCATTTCCGCTGTTCGACCAGGGCCACCCATGACCGCGCGAGCGATTGGTATGGTAGCCACTGCGATTTTTGACGCATGGGCTAACTACGACTCAATTGCCGTCGGCACGAGACTCGGTTCCAGACTTCGCCGACCGACAGTGGAGCACACCCTTGAGAACAAGAACAAGGCGATCAGCTTTGCTGCCTACCGTGTTTTGGTCGATTTGTATCCTGCGAGAACCACCCAGTTGACCCAGACGATGACCGATCTTGGTTACAACCCTTCGGATACATCGACGGACACATCTACTCCAGAAGGCATCGGCAATACGGTTGCGGCAGCTCTTCTCCAGTTCCGACATCAAGACGGCTCCAACCAATTGAACAACTATGCGGACACCACCGGATATGTGCCCGTGAACACGGTTGACACCGTCAACGACCCAAGCCAGTGGCAGCCTCTTCGATTTGCTAATGGCGCGTCACCTGGATACATCGCGCCTCACTGGGGAAATGTCGTCCCATTCGCGCTATCCTCACCGTCCGTGATTCGGCCAACAGCTCCACCGGCCTTTGGTTCTCCCACGTACCTGGATCAGGCACAAGAAGTCATCGACGTTCTAAGCAGACTCAACGATCGCACCAAGGTCATCGCTGAATACTGGGCGGATGGTCCTGGTTCTGTTCTGCCGCCGGGTCACTGGCAGCTGTTCGGTCGATTCGTTTCCGAACGTGATGACCACACGCTGGATGACGATGTTAAGATGTTCTTCCTCCTGGGTAATGCAGTATTTGATGCTGGCATCGCGTGTTGGGACTGCAAACGAGCTTACAACTCCTCTCGCCCGATCACCGCAATTCGAAATCTGTTTGCCGGCCAGCAGGTAGCGAGCTTCGCTGGTCCAAACCTAGGCGTTCAGATGGTGGACGGTTCGCAATGGATGCCCTACCAGAGCGTCAACTTTGTGACTCCACCATTCCCAGAGTTCACCTCGGGCCACAGCACTTTTAGCTCAGCGGGGGCCGAAATATTGAAGCGATTCACAGGCTCCGACAGCTTTGGTTTCACCATTGACATCGCCTCGGGATGGTCAGGATTCGAAACTGGCGTTCCAGCTGAACCTGTCAACCTTTCCTATTCGACATTCTCCGCAGCCGCGGATGATGCTGGAATCTCCCGCGTTTACGGTGGAATCCACTTTAGAGCGGCAAACATCGAGGGCCAGAGATGTGGCCGACTCGTCGGCGAGATGGTATGGAATGTCGGCATGAGCTACATCAACGGCACCGCTGGTGACCGAGTAGCCTGAGCCTTGCCGTAACTATTCGGAGAGTGGCCAAGGTCCTTGTGGATCTTGGCCATTGTCATTGGCTCGGCCATAGCGCGTGTCGTGCCGAGTTATGTAAGCCGTGCCGATAGCAAGGCACGGCAAAACCACGATCCAGTACTATCGAGAGGCCATGCTCGGGCTGATCGTCTACGCCAGTATTCTCGGAATTCCTACAAACGTCGAGGGCCCCATTGCCCCTGACGGCTTTCCATGGACGACCTATCAGGCGGAGGACGCCAAAACCACGGGAACTGTCGTTCCTCGATCCTTGGAATATTGGTCGGCAGGCCGAGAAGCAAGCGGACAAAGTTATGTTGTCCTTAAAGAAGGACAATCCATCGCACTGCAAAGCAAATCCTCGGCAAATGCTATCGTTATCCGCTACAGTCTGCCTGCCTCAGAAGATGGATCCCTCTACACAGGTTTCCTTGCAGTCGAGGTTGGGAAAAAACGTCTTACACTCAACGTAAGCAATAAGTTTATGCACCAATTCGGCGCATATCCTTTTACAAAAAGGAAAGCTGACGGCAACCACAGGAATTATTGGGACGAAGTCCGGACCATTATTCCAAACATCGGTCTCAACGAGACGCTAACGATTTACAACACCAGCAAATCGCAGGAGTGCTTGATTGATCTGGTTGATATGGAGTTCGTGAAGGGTCCCCTATCACAGCCAGCTCAGTCAGTGTCGATTACAGATTTTGGCGCTGTACCAAACGATAGCATTGACGATACTGAGGGAATCACCGCTGCCCTAGCGGAGGCTCGAACCACAAAGCGTCCGCTTTGGATTCCTCGCGGATCATTCGTCCTGAAAGGCACAGTACTCTTGGACAATATTACAATCTTGGGTGCAGGAATGTGGTACTCCACATTGCAAGGTGTGGAGCAATATACTCCTGAGAACCGTGTCAATTTGTATGGTAATGGCTCGAACATCCATCTGAAAGACTTTGCAATCAATGGAAACCTGACCTATCGCAATGATTCTGAACCAAATGATGCTGTTGGAGGGAGCTTTGGTAAAGGTTCGAGCCTTGCAAATTTATGGATTAAGCACTCCAAAGCCGGGATGTGGCTGGTCAATAGCGAAGGGTTAACGATTGACGGGTGTCGATTCCGAAACACGCTAGCGGACGGTATCAACCTGTGTCTGGGTATGAAAGATACCATCGTGACTCGATGCAGCGCTCGTGGCACCGGTGATGATGGATTTGCCATGTGGCCTGCAACTTACGCTGCATCTCAATTCAGGCATTCAGGGAATTCCTTCGTCAATTGCCGCGCCGAACTTCCCTACCTGGCTCAGGGATTTTCGATCTATGGCGGTGAGAATAACCGTATTGTTAACTGCAAGGCAATCGACATTCCATATGGCGCGGGAGTGATGGTGAGCTCTACGTTCCCTACGGAATTTGGTTTCGTGGGGATAACGCAGATTAGCAATTGTTCCATTGCTCGATCTGGCGCTGATGATGGATGCATTGCCATTGTAGGCAATCAACGCTCCATTCGTGATGTCGATTTCCGCAATATTCGAATCTCCGAGCCATTCTCCGAGGCCGTGAAATTTACTTGCTTCAATGGCAACGCGATTCAAGGCGTAACTTTCACCAGCTTCTACGTTGAAAACTCCACCGTACCCATTCTCGGATTTTCTGAAGATGCGAAAGGAAACGCGACTTTTACTTTCTTGACCACCAAGAACTGTAGCGAGCCCTTATTTCCAGAGACGCCCGAGGGTTTCTCGCTATCTATCAAATAGCGCACCATCTTCGGCACAAAGGAACTACTTAATTACGAACGTGTGTTCTGCTTTCCAGACGGCACCGGACTTGGTGATAGGTATCACGAGAGTTTCCTCGTCCTTATCCGCCCAGTTTCAGTGCTATCACTCAAATCGGATGCCGTCTAGCCAGACGGTGAAGGGTTCGTAGCCCATGCTGTCCATTCCAATCCCCAGGGCGTCGACTTTTGTCAGGTCGAACTTCCCTTCTGCCTTGCGGTCCCACATAGCATCTCCGCCCAGAGGAACTTCGATGCGAAGCCACTGGTATCGAGCCTCACTGTTGGAGTTCAGCCAAGTAAAGAGGTTCTCATCCTTGGCAGGGTTCAGCTGGAGCGATCCGCCTTTGGAAAACAGCTTGATTATAGGCCCGGTTCCTTGGAACCCTGGGTTCGAGACCGCACGCGCCTTCATCCAGAAGACCAAGTGCTTTTTGCCGCTGAGGTTCCAGCCGGCATTTTTTGCCCTCGGGAAAATGCCCATCGCCAGGTTGCCCAAGTACGGCTTTTGGGTGAATCGCAAGGAATGGCGTCCCACCACGGCGTCATCGTCGTCGACAAGCACCAGCCCCCCATCTCCATCCTTCGAATCCGGCTGGAAGCCGGTCCAATCCTTTGCCTGATGCTCAGATCCGAGTTCAGTGGCGACCCGCTCGGTGACGATCAGGTCGAGACTCGCAGAATCGCTCAGCGCTCCATTGGAAACATTCAGTGCAATCCGATAGAAGCCTGGGCGATCAAAAACTCGGGTGACCACGCTCCCAGTCGAGGCGTCGCTACCAAATCTCCACGAGAAGGTCAGTGCTTTCCCATCGGCTTCTGTCGAAAGTGAGCCATCGAACTTGGCCTCTTCCCCAACCATGACCATGCTTGGGCCAACGATCTCCGCACGAGGAGCCCGAAGGTTTTGCTCATCCACGTCCGCTTGCTGGAGGTCGGTTGTCTCCGTTACCTGCACATCCTTCTCATTGTTCGCAAAGTAATTCGAGTTGAGGTGGATGGAGTCCGCGAATCGGCCGAAGATGCCAACCTTATTGCCCTCAATCCGGTTCTGGCGAATCACCCAGTTGAACGGCTTAAATGCGGCACCTTTGCCTGCCACATCACCACGAAACGCAACGCCCGAGCCTGAGTTGCCGATGAATGTGTTGCCGGAGATGAGCGTGTGTGAGCTGTTGAAGTTCGCGATCACCAACCCTCCATTCCCGATTTCCCCTTCTGGAGCGTTGTGATAGCCCGATTGCAGCCCGTTGAAGTTGGCGGTGTTACCGATGAGCACCGTATGATCGCTTCCACCCAGCCAAAAGCCGTACGATCCTCGGTCAGCTCGATTTCGAACGTAGATAGTGCGCGGGCTCCACGATTCAACGCAGTTGTTGTTTGCGAAGCTGGTGTCGTTTTCGACAAAGATGTTGCCTTGCGAAATCCAACCGTTGAGGACCCGAATGAAGATCCCATCGCCTCCATGGGTGATGTCGTTCTTGTAGAAATAGTTGTCGTCGGATCCAGACTCGATCAGAACGGACGTGGAATCGCGAGCATGGACCTCGCCCTTGTCGCGATCGATTCGAATTCCGTAACTCAGGTTGTTTTCAAGAAATTTATTACGGGACGAAGTCCACAACTTGGCGCAGGTGTTGGAAGTCCGAGAAAAATCGTTGCTGATGAAAAGATTATCGTGAGAATTGGTGAGGCTGACAGCATCCCAAACTCGGTTTGCTTTGTTGTTTCGAAACACTCCGAGATCGACGTCGTCGAGGATGATGCCACCGCGCGGAGGCAGGTCTCCCCAACCGTGGTCCATATTGTGGTAGTTATCGGAAAAATCACAGTTTTCCACGAGAACTGCCTTACACTTAGCCATCCGGAGGCCATTGGCGAAGCCTTTTGCACTGATGTTCTTGATCGTGACGTTCGAGCAGTGTTCCACGGTGATCCCATTGCCCGCGCCTTCCAGAACCTTGGAATCTCCAGGCTTTCCAGGGCCGCTGAGTGTAAGGCCCCCACCGTCGAGAGTCACGTTATCCGCCTTGATGATGATTCGGCGGTGGAGCACCTCCGATGCTGTCAAGACGGTGTCTTTGGTGATAACAAGATCAGAGTATTGCGACTGACTCATGGGTAATCCAAGAACAGCCAAGCTCACGGCAAGGGTCGCGCCTAGCATAAATCCAGGTTACCCATCGGCTCGACAATCAGAACCGTGTGATCGCCTTTAGGAGTCAACTCCCTTTGCCATGCTTTGGACAAGAGGTTTAATTTGCTATGCCGTTCCGTTTTCGCCGCTCCGTGGGTCTTCAGGATCTCTCCGAGATGAGAGCCAGGATGTGTGAGTCGGCTGGATGCCAAATCGTGCGATTTACCAACCTACCCCGGGGTCTCGCCTATCCGGTTGGAGTCGAATGCGACGGAGACCTGATCGCGTACGCGGCGATTCGAACTTATGATGACGAGGAAGCCTTAGTCGAGTTCTTTGTGGAAAAGCCGTATGAAGGTTCTGCTGATGAAATCGGGCGCCTGATCCTCCAGGAAACCGGTGCGCCATGGGTCGAAGCGCAAACGAATCTTCCTTTGCTCCACTCGCTGTTCAAGGCGGTTTCCACAACCGAGATTCTCGGGCCAACCTTGTTTAAGAATGGTGGGCCGGTTAATCTGAACCTGCCAGGAGCGACGTATCGGCGCAAGTCCTCTACCGACAGAATCTTTCCGCATGAATCCGAGCCGGAGGGCGACTGGGTCATCGAAGCGGATGGCCAAGTTGTTGCGACCGGTGGCTACCTTACGCACTATAACCCACCCTACGCGGACCTCTACATGGAGGTAGCTCCCGAGTTCCGGCAGCTTGGTTTTGGCAGTTTTCTTGTTGGGAAGTTGCGGGAAACTTGCCTGGAGGCAGGGCTAATCCCTGCGGCTCGTTGCAACGCAGATAATGAGGCCTCCCGCCGGTGCCTTTTGAAGGCAGGAATGTCGATTTGCGGCCAACTCGTTTCCGGCTCAGTGGATGCCACTCGATTGTCCTAGCCGTTTGTTTTTCAGTCAGTCGATCCGACTTAAGACGGCGTTTGAAGTCCAGTCAAGCTCCCATTTCTGCATATCAGGAGTTTCGCCACGGTCGCATGCCGCAAAGTAAAAGCGCCAGCGAGGGATGTAGAACTCCGCAATGAGCCCTGACCAGTCCTTTCCGGCGTAGTCGTTCAAGATGCCTTTTCGGTCCCAGGTGGTTACCTGCATCCGAGCTCCGTACTCCATGAGGTTCTTTTCGGCCTCGGTTGCTCCCCATGTTCGAGCCGCATCCAACCAGGTGCTCAACCGGTGCTCGCTCCGGCAACTTAGAATCTGGTCCATTCGCTCTAGGGCGTCAAAGAATGCCTCTCGCGCATCATGGATCCCCTTGATTGCAGCGGGAAGCACTGAATCCGCTACTAAGCTGAGCCAGTGCTTGGTGAAATCCACAAGATCGCGTTCCCACAGGTCACCTTGGGATAGATCGACTCCCTCTAGGGCGATGAGTAGATCGGCAACGATCTGTCGTGCGGAGCGGACCAAACTTGGACTCGGCGCCGAGGCATCCGCAGAGGGCCGCATCCTCCAGCGCGGACTTTTATATTCAAATTCGCCATAGATGGTTTCGTGAATCCCCTCCCAGGCCCGGCGGTAGGCATCGCGGTGCGCATTGGTTGCGTCTGAGTTCCAGGTCACTCGCTGATTCGCATAGTCCATCAGCCACGACTCGACCGACGGCTCAACGGGGGACCACATGCGATCCGCCATCAGCTCATACAGAACGGGATTCTGGTCGATCCCCTCCATGGTGAGCCCCGTACCCACAAGATTTCCCCGATCAGGAGAGGTCACCGCGTCTTCGATCGCCTCGGCATAGCCGCGTAGGTTTCCGTACAGCGCAGTGTTCTGCCCGTAGTTATGGAGCGTGTTGGTAATCCAACCTTTGGCGGTCATGGATGGGTGTTCCTTCCATACTGGGCACTCGTAGGTCGCCAGATCCAAAACGATCACGCGGCCCGCCGGGAGGGCATCCAAAAGAGCTTCCACTTCGGGCTTGCCCCAGTAGTTGCGGGCGTAATAGAACATCCATCCCTGCATGACCCAAATCCCATCCGGATCGCCCTGCGTGATGCCCTCGATTACAGCTTTGCCCGCGTTGCGGAGGTCTCCGTATTTTGTTGAGTCCGGATATTGGGGATCCAACTCATTGAAGGTGTCGCAAAGGTAATGATGGATACCTTCGCCATACTCACGCCGATATTCGTGTATATATCGACTGCCTATCTCGGCGAATAGGGGTTCCTGAACATCGACAAAGCGGGTGGGTTCAAACCCGTTCCAACCAGGACCCGTGGTTACCTTGGCCCCACGGACATACTCATCAAAATCCACGGGAACAAACCCGCTGAAACCCGAAACCACCGGCGTCATTCCGAGTTCCAACTGCCGTTTCAGGATCTTCTTCTGGAGCTCGGCTTGTCCCTCGATCCAGGATTCCGGGGGTGGACCACCATGTCCATTGAGATTGCCACCAATCCGGAAAGACTGAAATGCGGGCCCGCAAAGAAAGTTCGAAATGGATTGCTCGGGCAGTCGATAAGATCGCCACAATCGCCTCCAAACCACGTCTTGCCCCGCCAGGCTCAAGGGCATGTTGATCCCGTGCAGGGCCATCCAGTCCAGTTCCCTTTCCCACCGGGGCCAGTCCCAAAATGCGGTGGAATAGCTGCACGTGCACATATTGTAGTAGTGGCGATATCGAGTTCGCGCCCGGACCTCTACTTCGAATACCTGCGGGTGGCAAAGGGGACGTGGCAAATGCTGTCCAGACCAGTTGACCTGCGCTTGGCAGCCAACCTTGAGGTAGGTATAGGCAGCTCGGGCGGCCGCGACGGACGAGCTGGCCGCGATTTGGATCTCGCCCCTGCGGGACTGGACGTGAAACCAGTCAGCCCTTTCTGAACTGGGTTCAATCTTGAACTCAAACCGCGCTGCCTCATCCCCAACTAACCTCCGAATGATGCCCTTAACGATAGCCTCTGATTGACTCTCCATCTCCTCTGTGCCATGTTATCTCCAATCTTCGAGAACTAACTGTTGCGCTAGGACCCGCACGAATTGAGGTTCGCGTTGTCAAAGGTCCGCAAGTGCAGTAGAGTAGCAAAATGACTTTTCGAATGTTTGCGGCAGTGGTCGCATCGGTTGCGGCAACGGTTCCAGCAATTGGACAAGAACTGAAACCGCTCAAAGAGATTGAGAACTTGAGTTGGATGGTGGGTACATGGAGTGGTTCGGGGGAGATTAGCTTTGGAGGCAACAAAGTTACCATCAAGACCACTATGGTTGTTTCAATGGATGGTCAGTTCCTTAAGGCGACAGCGACAGATGAATCTTCTGGTTTTAAGATGACCAAAATGACAATGACGGAATGGAATGCGGCCAAGAAGCAGTACATCAGCTATACGTTCACCAATATTGGATCAACCGCGCGCGTTGCCCATGGTACGTTCGCAGACAAGAGCTTGTCCATGATTTCCGACCCGTGGGAAGCAGAGGGAATGACTGCTGTAATGAGAGAAACCGTTACTAAGCTGGATACCACAAAGTGCGGCTATAGCTTGGAGCTCAAGCAAGACAACAAATGGGCCAAAGTAATGGACTTTGTACTGGACCGAGTCAAAGCATAGCAGTGGTTCTACGTTAAGCATAGTCCCAGGTTAGAGTACAATCAATCAGATGGATATGAGAGAACTTGCGAAACAAAGAGCCACAACTAGCATGGAGATGTTTCTTCGCAATTTCTCTCATGTACCCGACGACAAACTCAATTGGACCGCTTCGCCCACTTCAAAATCGGCACTGAGGATTGCAGCCCATACGGCGCTCTATTCGGCACGATTTGCGGCTATGATCCGACATCGATCTCTACCCGTGTATGACAGTCTCGAGGAGTGGCTGAATCAACGTGATCAAGAGGAACTTGCTATCACACAGCGAGAGGACATCGATCGAATCTTCCGTGAAGGAACAGCCGAGGTACTTGCAGCAATCGATACTTTGACCGAGGCAGACCTTGAAGGCTCGCTCGATTCGGGCCAAGGCTGGTCGATGTCTATGAAAGACGTCATTAATCTCCCAGGCTTTCACGCAGTCTTACACACTGGGCAAATCGATTTTCTTCAAACTTGTTGGGACGATCAGCAAGTGTATGTTGGGTAAACACGAGCCGGTTCAGCTTTCGTCGGCCCTTATACCCTTACTCCCTCTATAATTGGAATGTGAAACGCCTGCATCCTTACATGAACTTTGGCGGACATTGCCAAGAAGCGATGACCGCCTACCACGCCTGGCTTGGAGGTGATCTGTCCATTACTCTGGTCGTAGATTCGCCCGCGGCCGGTCAGTGGACAGGCAGTGAAACCGCCGTCTATCATTCCACCCTTGCGACGCAGGAATTCACCCTAATGGGATCTGACTCGGATCTGGATGGTTCTCCAACCTCACTAGTTGCCCAGACCAGCAGCAAAGACGAAATTCGGCGTCTCTTCGAACTCGCATCTGAGGGTGGAATAGTCCACTGCGATCTAGGTGAAGCGCCGTGGGGTGGATATTACGCTCAAGTTACCGATCGATTTGGTACCACGTGGCATATGACCTGCGACTGAGGTCCAATAAAACTGACTCGACCCATACGAGTAGTTAGTTTGTTCGCTTGACAGGTTCGCCCCAGGTCTTCCTCATGAGCTCATAAGCTCCTTTGTCGAAGGTAAGAAGCTCTGCGCGCACAAATGGATAGAAATCGTTGGTTCCGAAGTACGATTCAGTAGTTTCTGCGAAAAACTCCATCGGGTTGTTCATTGCGTAGTGCTTAGAACGCTGGCCGTCCCAATGGAGTACAGACTCATAGCTCTTGCTCTTCAGTGAAGTATTGTAGGTATCGATCACATCTTTGTTCTCAAACCCACTTTTCAGGTTCTGATGATGATAAGCATGGGCCAGCTCATGCATCACCATCCACGGCTGTTCGTATGTCCAGGATACGAAGTTCTTACAGCTTCCCAGTTCGACGCACCCCGCCATTTCCGTGTTTGCTTTATGTTCTTTCAGCCACTCGACGCTTGGATGATAAGCCATGCAAGGGGTAATTTCGCTGTTAATATTGATCCATATCACAACCTCTTTGAGACGGGTTTGAGGGCCATCGGCAACGACTCGACTGATTTGCTGAAGTTGACGTGTGAGTTCCAGTTTTGCCGAGTTCCAAGAGCTGTCCTGGGTCACTCCATCTCCAAGGCGGATCTTCCAACCTTCGATATTGATTTCACTCGCGTAAGCGGCTGCGAAAAGAGCGAGCGCGGTAATCATGATCAGATATTAGCTCCATTTGTAAGCTGGGATAGAATGACGATTTCTCCATCATCATAGAATGAGACTTCTTCGAGGGTTGGTGGTTCAAAACCCGACCACTTTGGCTCGTGATCCTCCCGGCGCATCACCCAAATGGGACTATCGAGAGTCTGGTTGCGGAGTTCGATCCTGCGCCACAATTCGTCCAAATCGGAAGAGTCCATTGCGTATAACTCTATTCTCGCGCCAAGATCGATGGCTTCCATGGCATATTGCGTCCGCTCCTCCTCAGCCCAGAATCCGTTCTCCAATATCACAGTCAATCCCTTAACCAAGTAACTTTTTGCAAGGTCCCACTGCAGGTTCTCAACTGCATCTCTGAGTCGATCCTTTTCGCGGGTGTCATCGGAATTTAATAGTATCGACTCAATCCAATCATCCGGGCACATCCGGATTGCGGTGCGCTGAATTTCAATCTGCTTTGCAAGCGTGGTTTTGCCAGAGCCCGGTAATCCACAAACCAAGATCAGAGTTCCTTGCTTTGAAATCGATTTGTCCATAGTTTTCAAAATGCCTTGGCCGATCTGACCTGGTTACGGTCCATCAATAGTGCTCATGCTTTTGGGCTCGATAAACTCGTAATGAGAACGAAGGTCTCTAGGACCGTGGCCATAAGAGTAGTGCATCAGTTTGTAGAATTGGGTGAGCCGCGGAATCCCTACGGCTTGCGCGATCGATTTAATCGGCATGTTCGTTGAGGTAAGGAGGTGATAGGCTTGAGCCGCCCGACGTTTTCTAATGTATTCGGACACTGAGAGTCCCAAATGGCGGCTGAATAATCGTGTCAAGTATCCGTACGAAACGCCTATTTCTTCACAAAGGCCCCTGACCGAAATCGGGATGGAAAGTCTTTGCTCCAAGTGCAGAATTGCTGCCGATACCAGGGGATGTCCGACGCTTGGATGAGATTCGGCTTTTCCACTGGATAGGTCCGCATATTCCCACAGCAAAGTCCAAAATGCCGATATTGAATAGGCCATGTCCGTTGTCCCACGAATCACGGCGAGGCGTGCTCTCCGATCCATCGACTCATAGTGGCTGCCAAGCGACATGACCATGGGGACCCTTAGCTGCGAGTTTCCGTTCTTAAGTTTGAAGTGGCAGTAGACGTGCTCGCTGGGACCGCAGTAGCGATAGACCATGCGTACTCCTGGCGGGATCAAACTAGAGTAACCGGGTTGGATTTCATGACTCTCATCGTTTAACTCGAGCACTCCTTGATAGCCGTAGATGTGGAAGCACCAATGGTTCGGAAGTAAGTACTGATCCATGTGGGTTGCCTCGCCGTGGCGAGGAATTCCCATCGCGCTGATCTCAGGCGGTGAATCAAGCGAGACTTCGGCAACCATCGTGTGAGTTTATCTTCGCCCATCAAAAACTTTCCTCCATATGGACAGATAAGATATTGCCTCGCCTTGTCGCCGCGCTGCGGTTACACTCAAGTTAGATCCAGAGATTGAGCTAGGAACTTCAGGGAAGCGGGCATAAAATGAAAAGATCGAGCGGCATAAGAAACGCGGCTGTTACAGTCGCGTTATTCGAATTCATTACCCAAGGTGCATTCGCCCAGTTGCCAAATCCTACGTATGGGTGGAATTTGGGCAACACCTTGGAGCCGCCCAGCGGCGTTGGCACCTGGGGTGGATCACCATCGCAGCCCTTAATCAACGCAGCTGCAAATGCCGGGTTCAACGCCGTGCGAATTCCCTGCGCCTGGGATAGCCACGCCAACCAAACCACCTACAAAATAGATCCGGCTTACATGGCGCAAGTCAAGCAGGTTGTTGACTGGTGTCTTGCCAAAAACATGCACGTCGTCATCAACTGCCACTGGGATGGAGGGTGGTTGGAAAATCACCTTACGGGAACCGTCAATCCCATCATCGACGCCAAGATGAAGGCGTACTGGTCCCAGATCGCCACCGCTTTCTCAGCTTACGATTCTCGGTTGCTGTTCGCCGCCGCAAACGAACCGAATGTGGACTCCGCGGCCAAAATGGCTGAGCTCAAGACCTACTACCAGTCCTTCGTCAATGCGGTGCGGCTCGCTAGGGGAAAGAACTCTGATCGTTGGCTTGTTTTCCAGGGCCCCGTTGAATTCTGGACTGGTTTTCCAAATGAATATCGATCGGTCTCTCCCGGAGAAAGGTTGAACGGAACTCCGCGCGGTTCTTCGCCACAATCAAGTTCCCGATTTGTGTACGAAGCCCACTGGTATACACCTTCCCTCTTTACGATCATCCATGACGACCCCAGCTGGGGCCGATCGATCTACTATTGGGGCCAGGGCTACCACTCGGCAACCGATCCCACTCGAAACGCGACCTGGGGAGAGGAAAACGAAATCAACGCCGAATTTCAGACGCTGTACGAGAGATTCGTGAGCAAAGGTATCCCCGTGATACTTGGCGAATACGGTGCATTTCGAACTCCAAACCTTACCGGACCAAACTCGGACCTGAACTTCGCGGCAACCACCTATTGGAACAAGTACATCCAGGATGCGGCGAGAAGTCGCGGAATTTCACCATTCTTCTGGAGCACACCCGGAAGCATTTTTAATTGGGCCACTGGCGCGGTGACCAACCAGGACACTCTAAATTCCGTATCGTCCGTTTCGGCGGCTGTGGCACCCGCTGGTGGCGATGGGGCCCAATGTTGTTTTGAACTCAGCACCCAAGGTTGGGGCGGCACCGGGTCCCCCATCGGCAGTACTTCCATAAGTCAGAACCAGAAGTTTAAAGGAACCTCTTCACTGGCGGTCAATTTCAATGGCACTCTCGCTGGGGTCGCGAGCGCGTACGTCAGTTCTCCCGCTGTGCCGCCAGGAAGGACAGTCTCCTTCAATCTCTATGTACCCAGCAATCACCCGTTCGGATGGGTGCAAGCCTACGCTATGGATCGTAACTGGGCGTGGCTCGGAGCCTGGCGCTCCGGCGCATCGCTCACCAAAGGGGCTTGGAACACCATCTCGGTGACGATTCCTGCAAATGCCCATGTTCCGCTGCAACAAATTGGAATCCAGTTCTCGACAACGTCGGCGTGGACAGGAACTTGCTATGTCGATTCTGTCTCGTGGTGATGGATCGTCAGGCGAGCTTATACGCTAAAACAACGCAAGAACTGAGTTCAGAACGAAAACGAAAAACAACGACCACTATGATTTCCTTTCAGGCTCTATTACTCATGCTAACTATCCAAACTCAGTCCCCTAATCTAATCCACAGATATGAAGCCACTTGGGAAAGCTTAGGCGCGTACCAGGCTCCTGATTGGTTTAGAGATGCAAAGTTCGGGATCTGGTCGCATTGGGGTCCACAGGCCGTTCCAATGCAAGGCGATTGGTACGCGCGACACATGTACGAGGAGGGTAGCCCAGTCTATAAAGCTCATCTGGCCGAATACGGTCACCCATCTGAGCACGGCTTTGTCGAGATTCTTGAGAAGTGGAAAGCGGAAAAGTGGGACCCGGACCGGCTCATGCGCCTCTACAAGGCTGCAGGCGCAAAGTACTTCGTCAGTATGGGCGTTCATCATGACAACTTCGACCTTTGGAACTCCAAGTTCCATCGATGGAACGCTGTAGAACACGGCCCCCACAAAGACGTAGTTGGGTTATGGGAAAAGGCAGCGCGTAAATACGGTTTGAAATTCGGAGTATCGGAGCACCTTGGAGCAAGCTACACCTGGTGGCGAGGGAGCAAAAGTGCGGATAAAACCGGGCCGAAGACCGGAGTTCCTTACGATGGCAACGATCCAAACCTCCAAGACCTTTACCACCCTCTGCCCGCAGCGAACGACACGGACTGGTACACCAAAAATGAGGCTTGGCATTCCGAGTGGTACTTGAGAGTGAATGATCTCGTCTCCAATTACCAACCCGACCTACTTTACTCAGATGGAGGACTACCGTTCGATAGATATGGATTGCAAACGGTTGCCAATTTGTACAACCAAAATCATGAAGCGGTCTATCTGGCAAAGGGTAAGGAAACGAGTGCCTACGTCGAGGACCGGGAGCGTGGTTCTGCAAAGGACATTGTCCCGAATCCATGGCAAACAGACACCTCGATCGGGGATTGGTTTTACAACAAGAATTGGGCTTACCGTAAGGCCGATTGGGTCATCAAGAACCTCGTCGATACCTGCAGCAAGAACGGAAATCTTCTGCTCAATATCGTGCAGAAACCCGATGGCAGTTTGGATGACGAGGTTGAGACGCTCCTTGTCGATCTCGCTGAGTGGATGAAGGTCAACGGCGAATCGATATTCGGAACGAGACCTTGGATCACTTTTGGCGAAGGTCCGACTCGGATTTCGAGCGGAAGCTTCAAAGAAGACTTTCCGTATACGACCCGCGATGTAAGATTTGTTACAAAAGGCAAAGAAACCCTCTACGCGACCCTGTTGGGAGAAGTCTCTGATGAAGATGTCACGATAACGAGTCTGCGAAAGTCAGCGAAGGCCACCGCGATCATCAAAACTGTCCACTTGCTTGGAGTCGAGACACCGTTGACGTTTAAGCAGGATAACAATGAGGTCAAAGTTCATATCCCGAAAAGCTCTAGCCGATTCGTGACAGTTCTTAAATTCAGTTGCACGGACGTCAACAACTTCGACCCACCGCCATACGTTGCTCCACCGCTCAAGGTTTTTCACTTCACAGGAGACACCGTGGTCTTGGATCCGCTGGAGGCCCGATTGGACGGCTCTGTCTCATGCGAAACGCGAGAGGGACAAAGCAATTTCGGATACTGGTTTGACGAACGATCGATGGTCGTCTGGCGACTGGACGTCAAGCAGCCATCAAGAGTCAAGATAACAAGTGAATGGTCATGTTTGGATCCTTCCCATCTTGAGGTCGTTTTCAAGGGAAAAACGCAACATTTCGAGCTCGTTAAAGAACTCACCCCGACGCATGATTGGGGGAGTTTCTCACCTTTAGAATTCGGAACTCTCGACCTTCCAACCGACAGCTATGAAGTTATGGTTCGGCCCGTGCCAGGCAAGTGGAGCCCGATCAATTTGCGAGGCTTGCGATTGGTGCCCGCCAAATGATGAGTCCCGTTGCTGCGTTCTTGGCGATGGGCGCCCTCACCTCATTTCCGTTGCTCCCTGGCGGAACACATGCCGAAGGCTCGCCGGGCCAATCTAGTGCCACCATGATCTATCCACCCAATATTTCCGGCAAACCGAAAGCATTTCCAGGGCCTGGCGACCTCTTCGTCGGGACTTGCTACCAACCCATAGATCGAACACCAGAGCAGATTAAGGCCGATATCGCGATCATGCGGAAAGCTGGATTCAACGTGGTTCGAATGGGCGACCTCTCGTGGGATTCCTTTGAGCCAGCCGAAGAAAAATTTGAGTTTGGGTGGTCCGATCGGATTCTCGACCAAATGCACGAAGCTGGAATCCGGGTTGTGCTGGACATCCCGGGCTCCCCCGCTCCGATCTGGCTGCATCGCAAGTACCCGGGCGTCGATATCGTTAACGAACAGGGTAATCGAGTGCCGCCTGCCGAGCGTTACATCGATGACATCAGCGATCCGGACTACAGGCGGTGCTCCAAGCAGCTCGCGGAAGCGATGCTGCAGCGATACGCTAAGCATCCCGCGATCATAGCCGTGGGCTACGACAACGAGATTGGACACGGGTACATGTCATATTCCGAAGCGACGCGGCTGCGATTTATCGAATGGTTGCGGAGACGGTACGGGACGATCGAAAGTTTGAACAAAGCCTGGGCGACCCAGCGATGGTCGCGGCGCCTAAGCAGTTTCGACGATGTGGATCTGCCACTTAAGAGCGGCCCCGGTCCAGCTGAACGGTATCTTGATCTCCACCGGTATTGGTCGGACGTCACGATAGACCACTTGCTGGATCTTGAAGCCGTGCGTCTTAAGCATATGCCAGAGATCCCAACACTTTCTAATCTCTGGGACTATTCCGGACGCAGGGGTTTCGATTACTTGTCAACCTACAAGCGGTATGTGTCCTTTGGCGCGATGGGTTTCTATGCTGGCGGCCCCGTCGACGGTTCTTTTCAGATCATGATGACCAAAGGCGCCGTACAAACCCCCACCTGGTTGAACGAATTCACGGCTGGTGGCGGTGGTTGGTACGGAGACCCAGGTCGGAGCCGTATGCTTGCACTCTCGACCTTGCTTGTGGGGGCCCAAGGAGTCTTGGCATGGACTTTCAACAGCCATTCTGGCGGAGAGGAGCAAGCACTATTCGGTTTGGTGGATCATGACGGCCAGCCTTCTTGGAAGGTAGATGAATGGGCTCAGATCGCAAAGGATTTTCGGGTCCTTTCGAAATTCGGCTTTCCGCGGTATTTCAAGCCCGAGATTGCCATCGCGTACTCTTTTGAAGCGGCTGTGTCGTCGGCTCCAAACGGTCCCTCCAATACGACGAGACAATATTTCAAAACGGGATACTACGATCAAGTAATGGCAGCTTTCGAGCCTCTTTACAAGAAGAATATCGATGCGGCAATTATCAATATTGGACACGAAAACTTGAAGGAATATAAGTTGGTCGTGGTTCCTGCCCTTTACCTTATGGACGAGGCTGCCGCAAAGGCAATCCGCGACTACGTTTCAAATGGGGGCACTGTGCTGATGACAGGCTATTCAGCAAAGATCAATGAAAATGCTCAGTGGTTTGAATCCACGCTGCCGGGACGACTCTCCGACGTTTTCGGATTGAGAACAGCTGGCTTCTATCGTAACGACCAAGGAGTCAGTTTCACTCTCGAAGGCAAGAGTTTCGACTCGAAAGCCACGTACTATGAGCTTTTGGAGCCGCGCACAGCAACGGAATTGGGCACCATCACAAACTCCTATTTACCTAGCCACTTCCCTTCAGTAACTGTAAACAAATTCGGCAAGGGTCACGCCTATTACCTCGCCACCGAATCAACCGCATCATCGATGGGTCCCATTCTGGACCTAGTACGAAAGACCGCCGGAGTTTCCGACGGGCCAACCACGCCAGAAGGCGTCTATGCTCGTGTTGTGGACGGCCGCACCTTTTATGTAAATTCAAACTGGAACGAGGTCTCAGTACCTGTGAGCAAGCCCTGCGTCGGGTTGCTCTCCGGGAAACACTTCACAAACGAAGTTTCCATTCCTGCAAAGGGTGCCGAGCTAGTGGAGGTTAAAAAGTTATGAGCATCGGCGCGCTGACATCACTGCTTACTTTGGGCCTTGCATTGCTCAGTACACGTTCGCTTGGAGATACTGTGAGCACCGTAGACTTTGCTTCAAAACCACGACCTACAAACCAAATGCCATTCTTCAGCGTCGGGTCGGATCGGGCCGCAATCTTCTTGCGAGATTCGCATCAGCGGGACCTGACCGCGCTTCAAAAGTCGTTGCACTTTCGATACTTGCGCTGCCACGGGATCTTCAACGAAGAGATGGAAGTCGTCCACCGCAAGCCCGATGGTTCCTTAGCTTACAACTGGGAGAAAGTCGATAAGTTCCTCCACCGGTTGAAGGCCGTCGGTCTGCGGCCCTTTGTCGAGTTCGGCTTTATGCCCGAAGCGCTCGCCAGCGGCAAAGAAACTGTTTTCTGGTATCGCGGAAACAGCACGCCTCCCAACTCGTACAAGGAGTGGTCGGACTTGGTTACCGAATTCATTCGCCACGAAATCTCGAGTTTCGGCCTAAAAGAGGTGCGCCAATGGTATTTCGAAATCTGGAATGAGCCCAATTTGAGCTACTTTTGGAGAGGGACCCTGGAAGAGTACTTCAAGCTCTATGAGACTTCCGCTCGAGCCGTCAAGGCGGTCGATCCGAAGCTCAGAGTCGGCGGACCTTCGACAGCCGGTTTGGGTTGGATTGAGCCATTCCTCGCTTACTGCTCCAAAAACCAAGTCCCTATCGACTTTGTCAGCAGCCACCACTACGGCGCAACGGAAGGATTTGTTGATCCAGATGGCAAGGGACACACCGTTTTGGACACGAGACCCACTGCCCTTTTTGCTGACCTTGCAATAGCGAGGCAGGAAATTCGATCGAGCCCATATCCGAAACTGCCTTTCTATATCACAGAGTGGGGGCCCAGCTATAGCCAAGTCGATCCGATCCACGACAATTACATTTGCGCCGCATGGATACTCGACAAGCTCACCAAGAGCGCTCCTGATGTCGACGGGATGTCCTATTGGGCTTTCTCTGACCAATTTGAGGAGGGCGGTCCTCAACAAGATCCCTTCCCCGGCGGATTTGGCTTGCTCAATTACGACGGATTGAAGAAGCCAGGTTTTTTCGCCTATCTGTTTCTGGCAAAACTTGAAAAGCAGACGTATGCAACCAGCGACCCAAGGCTCATCGCCACTCGAAACGACGATCGGATCGCGCTTTTAGCGTGGGACTATACCGAGCCCAAGATCACTCAGCCAAACAATCCGTTCTTTCATGGGGATATCAAGCCGGAGTCGCTAGGGTTCAAGACGATCGAATTGCGCGGCCTTCAACCTGGCATCTATCACCTCCAGCGGACCTGCACGGGCTACATGAGGAATGACGTTTACGGCACTTACCTTTCCTTGGGCAAGCCCAAAGGCGACGGAGCCAGCCTGCCAGATCCCGTGCTCAAGAAGCTCCGAGAAGCTACCGACTGTCGTCCGGAGCGCTTGCACGACATCCAAGTTCCCGCCGATGGCCGGGCAACAGTTTCGTTGCCGATGAGGACCAATGACTGCTGGCTGGTCGAACTGGAGCGAGTCCGGACTTGATCGCACCAATGATGGGACTCCGACCGCATCGGGTTATGGAGCGGGTGTCTTTCCTTTGGAACCCGCTCCCTCGACCTTGAACTTAGCGACGCCAAACGCTCAGCGTGGTTCCCGAACCGGGCGGAGAGGAGAATTCAATCGGCCTCGGCTCGCCCGGCAGTGCGAAGCAGAAGCGGACCTCGCCGTCGCCAATCCACTCCATAATCCCTAGCTGGTGCGAAAGCCGGTCTCCCGGGGCACGGCAGAGATAGTCCACGTGGATCGGGTTGTGGGCGTCGTCGATGTTGGTCTCAGCTTCCAGCATCTTCTGGCCCATGACCTTGACCTCAACGTTTCTCCCAACGCTAGTTCTGGTCGCGCCCTTCAGAAAATCAGGTGGCAACGGTTGGCCCCCGCTTACGATCTGCACGGCTTTCCACGTTCCTTGGAGGCGGTCATGATGCGAAGTGATCGGTCCTGGAACCCACTCGAACTCTACATCAGAGGAGAGACGCTCGCCACCTGTTACGCCAACTGGCCGAGAGGGGTCCGAGCGCTTGAGAACTTCCAAAGCGTGACCAGAACCCGGTGTAGTGACGAACTCCGTTGGCCTCGGTGCTCCCGTCAGTCCCAGGCAAATCGTCCAGGTATCTCCTTGAAGTTCGAAGATCCCGTACGACCAGTTGCCTGCCTCAGGACCTTGGACGAACTCGATGTCGAGCGTGTGGGGCTTAACATCCGCGTCGATCGTAAACTCACCGTCGTAGTTAGCCATCGGGGATTCGGTACGGAACCGGTCGCCATCCACCAAGATACGCGAACCAGCGAAACCTGCCGTAGGAACTGCGTTCCCCTCGACCTCTAGGGACTGGAACTCCCACGTGCCTTCAAGAGCACGCAGAAGTTCGACATACCGCGATAAGCCTGGCCAACTTGCGAAGCCGTTCTTTCGGGCAATAGCCGACTGCGCGTCGGCCAACCGGAAGCCCGCTTCCCGGACCTCCTCTGGAGACATTCCTCCCGCAGCGGGGAGATAGTCAATCATCAAATTGGCAGCTTCTAATGAGCCACCGCGCAACTCGACAAGGAGTTGTTTGGCTTGACCTTTGAGGTGTTGCAGGTTGGGCCTGCTGGGTAATTTGTTATCCATCGTTCCTCCATGCTTCTCCCGAGATCCGCAGCCGGGTGCACAAAGGACGTGCAGACGTTTGACAATTTAGTTCGGCGAGGTTGGACCTTTTCCGCGGATCCGGCGGCCCACCGCAGGCCAGACGATATTTTATCCCGATGAGCGCAACTTCATGCCAGTTTTGGGGTTGGATCTGCCGTTTACGTTAGGACGCTTGAGGTCCGATGACGAAGACTGTGTTATCGTCGGGATCTTGAAACCCAAATGTGCGAGCACCCCATGCTTGGTCCTGAATCGGCTTTAACTCAGCCATCCGGGCGGACCACTCCTCAAAGAGCTCATCCAGATTCTCGACTTCTAGACTGACGCACGCCTTTCTGCCGTGCCCGTCCATTGGAGCATCGAGATTGATCCTCATTCCATCCCGTTCAAGCCCGATAAGGCCGGTCTTACCATCCTCTGTTGCCTCAAAAATCGCCGAAAAACCGAGTAGCTCAACGTAAAACCGCTTCGAAACCGAGAGATCTGAACAGGGCAGGTTCGGGACAGCGATGGCCATGCCAGATTGTGCCTTTTGACTCGCGGATGGCGCAACTGCTCCATGGACACGCCTTCATACAGGCAAATTCTGCGTTCAAACTCCCTTTGAAAAGCATCACGTCGGAAGAGAAGCAATCGAACCAAATTTCAACCTCTTGCCGATGTCGTCACAAATAGTGATTCAACTGACAATATGAAGTACTCGACTGTAGGCATGAGGTCTGGGCAATCACGCAATGCTGCGGAGGGTTCGCCCAGAAAACCTCGATTAACCTGCACCCCGATGGATCAACATAATGCTCAACCCAAAGGCCGCACTGATTTTCTGCTCCGCAATTCTTTCGACTTTCGCCCACGCGGTAGTGGTGGGTTACGATGACACCTCCGATCCCGCCTACAGCTCGGGATGGACTGCTTTATCAAATGGCGGATTCGGGTTTGGCCCATGGTACTTCTCCAGCGTTTCGACCAACGGGCTCGGCGATTCGAACACGAACGGCTCCTCGGGCGGACCCGGTATCAATGTCGCTGGAAAATCCTGGAAGAGTCAGCAGGGGATTGGCTGGAACGGCGCGATGGTCTCGCGCAACATCGGCAATTTTGCGGTGGGCAATCTCTTTGAAATCGATGTGGATTTTGGGGATTTGCCGACGGGGGTGCAAGCAATTTCGCTGTTCGATAGTGCGCTGACGGACTTCCTCCAGGTGCGCAGCTCCGGCGGCACTGGCTTGATGACGATTCAGTCGACGTACAACTTCATCACGACCTCGGTGCCCTATAGCGACGGCGGCTTTCGCCTCGGATTTGCCTATACTTCCGGCACGAATATCAATGTCAGCATCACGTCCCTGGCAACGAGTGTCACTTCGACGTATGCCGTATCGTATACGGGCGTTGCTGGCTCGCACGAACTCTCGATTGGAGGCAACAACCCCGTGCCCGGCCAGGAAATTTACACTAATCGCCTCGTGATGAATTCCCCAGTGCCCGAGCCGATGTCGATCCTCGCCCTCTCGCTCGGAATGGCCTGTGTGCGCAAGCGACGGCGGTGACAGCACCCGGCCTTTCCCAATGCGATCGGTCAAGGTGGAATATACGTCGCTGACCCCTTCGGACAATCACTCATTTGCGGAACTTTGAACTGGCATAATGGTGGTCAAGGGCTCTTCTGAGCGACTCCGCACATGGACACACTGATCCTCTTTGCCAGTCTCCTCCTCGGTTTCTTGATCGTTCTCCGCATCGGGGCAAAATGGAGCCGGACTGCCGAAGCGCAACTTGATGATCATGGATCCAAGACTGTCGAGGGTGCCGTCTTCGCCCTGGTGGCGTTCTTCATCGCGTTCAGCTTCAGTTCAGCCCAAAGCCGGTTGGAACATCGAACTCAGTTATTGATCGAAGAATCCAATGCGGTGAGCACTGCCTATGCGCGCGTCGATCTGTGCGAACCCAGTTCCCAGGCAAACCTTCGAAAGCTGTACGCTGAGTACCTTCGATTGCGCAGGGATGGCACGCGCCTCCTGCCTGATATCAAAGCCGCCAAGACGATCTGGGGGCAGGCTGAAACCGTGGGTACTGAAATATGGAAATTGAGCATCGCTAGCTCGCCCGCTGGTCGGCCGGAAAGAACTCTTATTTTGCAGGCTACCAACGAGATGCTGGACGCCGCGAATCGGCGATCGCGGAATGCGGAAGTTCACGTGCCATCGATCATTTTGGGGGCTTTGGTCCTTATGAGCGCGTTGGCGGCACTCCTTGCCGGAAGGTCATTTGGTTCGAAATCAAAATTCCCGGACCTGCATCAGTGGACGCTAGCGTGCACGTTTGCATTGACTCTTACAATCCTGGTCGATCTCGATCATCCCCGCCTTGGGTCGATCCGAATCGAGGCGGGAGACGAGGCGATGTCGGCCATACAGCAAACGATCGAACGCGACGTTAACCGCGGCTAACGCTATCGCCCAGCCGCATCCGGCGAGTGGAACTGCCAGCTCTTTCCATCAGCGCGTTGTTGCTCAACATCAACCTCCGTGGGCGGTGTTACTTCGCGAAACCATGCATCTTGAGCCACGCGGCGAAGGCGTCGAACCAGCCGGTGCTGGTTGTCTCCTTTGGATACATCCCGAAGCCGTGTCCGCCTTGCTCAAAGAGGTGAAACTCAACCGGTCGCTTAACAGCTTTCCAACTTTCGATCAGACCGAAGCCAGCGTTGGCAAAGAATGGATCGTCGGCTGCGAGTGCGATGAAAAGCGGCGGAGCGTCCTCGGGAGCTTTGACTGCGGCGAGTGGTCCGTAGATGTTGCCGAGGAAAGCAGGCTTGGCTTCCTTGCTGTAGAGCGCAGTCGAAAGCGTGAGCATTGCCCCCGCTGAGAAGCCGACCATGCCGACCTTTTTCGGGTCGATTTGCCATTCTGCCGAGCGACTTCGGATAAGGGCAAAGGCTGCGTTTGCATCGGCAATTTGCGGAGCGAGTTGCACGGCCGGGTCGCTCGACGCAGGTGCACGGCGAGCGGCTCCCGAAAACATTTTCTGCATCGACTTTTCAAACTCGGCCATATCAGCCGGAGTTTGGTTGAGTCGGTATTTCAACACGAACGCGGCAACACCTCGTTTGGCGAGAGCTTTCGCGACGTCCCAGCCTTCGTTTTGCATCGAAAGTGTTCTGAATCCACCTCCGGGAGCGACGATGCAGGCTGCGCCCGTTGCAATCGACTTATCGGGCAAGAACGGCGTGAGGGTTGCGACGACGACATTGCGAGCGAATGCGCTGCCGTACTGGGAATGCCATGCTTCGTCGGCGATTGCACCGGGCAGCTTGCCCGTATTAAGAGTGATCGCCGTCGGCTGCGCCGGGATGGGGATCGGGGTCATTTTGTCATTCTGAGCAAGAGCGGAGGTCATGGCGGTGAGCACAAGCAAAAGAGCAGAGAGTTTCAATATGCAGGTCACGATGTCGTTCCTTTTTGAGCCGAGTCGTTTACGCGACTTGACATTGGATATACCGTATCTTGAGATCGAGGTGGGATGTTTCGTGAAACACTGGCATGGCTCGGCAATAACAAGACCATGAATAAGAAGCACTGGTTGCATCTCCTAAACGAAGATAGGAAAAGGACCCCTGATTCCGCCACTACTGGAGACGGCTGGATTCGGGTGGACTATCTGGATGAATCTTCGGTGATTTGGTCGGAGTTGACCGAAGAAACGGCTGATTCGGCGATTCAAGCCCAAGTGGAGTTCGTGCGATCGTGCCGTCGG
This sequence comes from Armatimonadota bacterium, assembly GCA_018268255.1. Lineage (GTDB taxonomy): Bacteria > Armatimonadota > Fimbriimonadia > Fimbriimonadales > Fimbriimonadaceae > UBA2391. The sequence continues at coordinate 159,777 of JAFDWX010000005.1, forward strand.
AGTTTTGAGTGGAAGCTCTACGATTACGACTCTCCGGCCGATTTGGGTACCCGACTCAGGGCTGCTGGGTTTCGGGAGGAGCCGTCTGAGACGGTCCTCGTCATCTCCGTTTCAGAAGCTCTCAAATGGACGGTAGCTGCCGACTTTGAGGTCCGTGTTTGCGCTTCAGAAGATGATGTCGAAGCCTACAAACAAGTTGCAGAAACCGTATTCGCCAAGAATTACCAACCAACTTGCGACGAGCTGCTTTGCGAAATCCGCAAAGGGCGCAATAGCAATGTGGGGTTCGTGTGCTACCAGGATTCTACGCCCGTGGGGTGTGGGCGGCTCTATCCCAACCCGGGCTGTCATTTCGCTGGGCTCTACGGAGGCGGCACCCTCCCCTCTCATCGTGGTCGAGGCGTGTACCACAGCCTTCTCGCCGCTCGCGCTCGGTACGCCTACCAGGCTGGGTGCAAAAACCTCCTGATCGACGCCCTCCCGACCAGCAAGCCAATCGTGGAAAGGCTTGGCTTTCGAGCGATAGCCATCACAACTCCGTACAAGCTACTTCCAGAGATCTAGTCCTTGTGCTGAGCCTGAGAGGGGTGCTTGTTCTGATTTGATCTTGAGGAATCGCGGCGGGTGGGACCACCCAGTAGCCAGTGGCTCAACAAGCTCCGTTGGCGTGGACTTTTGCTCATCGAAGTTCCAGCGCCTGTATCTGAGTCCAACGGGGTCCCCGGTGCAGGGCTGGTAAACGGCTTTGTCCGGTGCGGGCCCCGGCAGGACCCTACGTGAATTAGCTAGGCAGGACTTGTCCGACCAAAAGCAGACATTTCGTCTCTGGGATCACAACGTGAAACTCACGCATCCCGTAGGGCTGGTCAAATGGAGGTTTGAACTTCGTTCCGTCAAGCGCCGAACCGGCCGAGGCAAGGAGACTCTCGACATCATCCACTTCCAAATACACGGCCATTTCGCCAGCGCCCTCGCCCATCGGCTGAATATGGATGGTGAGACCATCCTTTTCACAGATCGCGTATCCCCCGCCATAGTCCTTTGTCGCAAACCCGAAGGACTCCAGAAACCTTGTACTAGCGTTCGTGTCGCCTGAAGGGACGATGGGAGACAGGAATAGCACCTTAGCCATGGCTCCGACAATACCTGAGGGAAAGCTTCTAGCCATCGTGCGGTCATGAGCAAGACCGAGGCCCGTGGAAACATCGAAGATGCTGGACCTCCGTGGTGTTGCAGTCTGCCGTAGAGGCGTGCAGTAGCCAAGAATTACGCCAAAGGATATGGTGTACTCTTTCGCGATGCTTTCCACATTGTCGGCAGCTTTCCTCTGTGCAGTCGCTCAATCGTCCCCTACGGAGCCGCTAGACCGCTTCGAGAACCTGAGTATTCCAGCGCTACCCGCAATGGCACCGTCTACGAATGGGACAACCAAAATCTGGAACGGAAAACTGGAAATTTTGGAGTCAGGCCAAGCTCTGACGTTTAAGCAGGTTGGCGAAGTGCAGTTGACCGTCACCGACTTTACCGATACCAAGCCAACGCCAATTCCAGAGCGAGTACTGGTGAATTATGAGGTGGCAGTTCTCGGTAACAAGACCCTCGCTGGTTCACACCTTAGAAAGACAATTTGCAAGTTCGGTGAGAAAAACGTGGTCGTGTTCGACGGCTCGACGATATTCAAGACACCTCAGCGAGTCTCTCCAATGTTCCTGATCTCGTTTGCCTTTGTCGATGGCACGCAACTGTACCAGTTCCAGGCAATTACACGCGATCAAGATAAGTATGAGCGGATGCTAGGAAAGCTGGACGGCATGACGTTAACTGGGAAAAAGATCACCGAATGGCCCTCCGCCGCTGCAGGCACCTTTTCGATCGCGGGATCGCCATTTTCTATCAAGTCACCAAAAGCGCTGTTTCCTGTACTCGGGGAAAAGGTCGACGAGTCCCTGGAGGGCCAGTACACCGGTGCGGTGTACGTGCCAAAGGGGGCCAACTACCGCTACGTTCTCGCGACGCTCAAAGAATCCGATAGTCGCACCGACGAGGAAATTCTCGCGCTCCTAACTCGCGCTGCTCTCAACGTCGAGGTTCCGAAGGGTCTGAAACTAGACCCGAAGACCCGGAAAGGGCAGTTCACATTCGATAAGGGCACCGTCAAATATGAGGCCCAGCTTCAGTTTCGGCGGAAAGGGCGACTCGCGGCAATAGTTGCAGCATCGCGCGTTCCGACCGGCTATCCTTTTGGTGGCGTCGAGTTGGTGGAAGCGAAGCAGCCTTAATTTCTTTGCGCCTGTTGATGGTTCACCGCAGCATCCATCGGCGATCTCCAAAGCATAGTTATCTCGCCCAGTTGGTTCACAACTTAAACCTGAGCAAAACTGTCCTTTGAACCTAAGGGGCTGTGGTACTCCCGAAGGGATTCGAACCCTCGATCTTCGCCGTGAGAGGGCGATGTCCTAAACCGCTAGACGACGGGAGCACGCGCGAACCAAGAGAATACCTCAGGCAGGAGCAGTTTTCTCGGGGGCCAGGGGGGGGCGTTCTAAGGTCGAATTTTCAGACAAACCAGGGTGCCAGCCGAGCGACCGAACACGGCGCAGTCCATCCTCGTAGATTCAGAAATGCAGGCGATCGTCAGCGGTTCTGGCTCACCCATCTCGGCCACGGGGTCGAGTTTTTCGGTTTACGAATGGCAGGGCGACGGAGGCGGTTTCCTCCATGTCCACCACGAAGACGACGAGTGCTGGCACGTTCTGGAGGGCACGCTGACCTTTCGGCTCCCGGGCGGCGAGATCCAGGCTCCCGCCGGGACCACTGTGTTTGTCCCCGCTGGAACTCCGCACGACTACCGATGCTCCACGCCCACAGACCGGTATCTCATCATGCTCACCCCTCGCTTGGATGAACTCATCCAAAAGCTGCATTCAACGCCCCGAGACCGTTGGAGGGACTTGTACATCGAGTACAAATCGGAGATTTTGGAAGGCTAGGCGCCATCCCCTCGTACCCGTTCCACCGCCATTCTCGCCGCATATGGCACAAAAACGCGCCGCGTCCGATTTTTGGACGCGGCGCGTTTCTTTGGCTTAGCTCAGGTGGTAAATCTCGCGATACTTGGCGTTGAGCGCAGTCACGTAATCCTCTGCTCCCATCGGCTTGCCCGTGACCTGCATCACCAGCTCCTTAGGCGGATACTTTTTGCCCTTGGAATAGATGTTTTCCCGGAGCCAACCCAGGATCGGGGCGAACTCACCCTTCTCAATGAGAGCATCCGTGTCGCCCAGATCTCGACGCAGGCAAGCCCAGAATTGGTAGCTCAGCAGGTTGCCCATCGAGTAGGTCGGGAAGTATCCGATCGATCCCATCGACCAGTGGACGTCTTGCAGGCATCCCTGGCTGTCGTTTGGAACATCCACACCCAAATACTCTTTGTACTTGGCGTTCCAGGCGGCGGGCAGATCGCGCACATCCAGCTTTTTGGTCAGCACGTCACACTCGATTTCGAACCGAACCAGCACGTGGAGGTTATAGGTCACCTCGTCGGCTTCAACACGGATCAACGAGGGTTCGACCTTGTTGATCATGCGATAGAACTGGTCCACATCATAGGCCTGAAGGGCCAAGAATTCGCTGCGCAGACTTGGCAGATACCTTTTCCAAAAGGCTTTGCTGCGACCCACGATATTTTCCCAGGTGCGGCTTTGGCTTTCGTGGACTCCGAGCGACACACCCCCTGCAAGCGGAGTTCGATCCCATTCCATGGGGCTACCCTGCTCGTACATGCCGTGTCCAGCCTCGTGCAGAGAGCCAAAAATGGCGGAGCCCAAGTAATCCTTGAACCGCGTGGTGAGCCGGATATCGCCAACCGACCAGCCCGTGCAGAACGGGTGCGGTGCTGTGTCCTGGCGCCCTCGATCCATATCGAACCCGATCTCCCGAATCAGCTTTTCTGTAAATCGACGCTGTTTTTCGACTTCCCAATCGCCATACAGCACCCGATCGTCCACGGGCTTGCCGTTCTCAGCAATGTCCTTGACCAGACTCACTGTGTTCGCCTTGAGCACATCGAACATCCGGGTGCAATCGGCCGCCGTGGCACCTTCCTCATACATATCGAGCAAGGCATCGTAAATGTGGTCGGTGTAGCCCAGATACTCGGCTTCCTGCCGCGCGATTTCGAACATGCGCTCCAAGGTCGGCGCGAACGAAGCAAAATCGTTCGTGGCTCGAGCATGAACCCACGATTCGTGAGCCTCGCTGCTCAGGCGAGATTTTTCCCCCACCAGATCGCTGGGAATCTTGCGACTCAGGTCAAAATCCCGCTTCACATTGCGCACGATGGCCGCATCATTGGAACCGGGCTCGATCTCTGCTTTGGCTCCCTCCAGGAGTTCACCCGTCGAGTCATCGGTAAAAGTCTCGTGCGCCAATTGGGAGAGGATTCCGAGATGTTGGGCGCGGGCAGATGCTCCACCCTTGGGCATGTACGTTTGCTGGTCCCAATCCATGATGGCGGTTGCCGCATGGAGAGCATTCAGCTGCTCCATTCGGGACTTTAGTTGCGCGAGTTTGGACATGCGCAGAGTCTACACCGCGCATGCCCACACTGGCTTATTCGTCCCCGGATTGGTCAAAGGAGTCCTGAGGATGAGGTAGTCGAAGAACTTTATCTTTGCGTCACCATTCACCTCTCGATAGATGAAACGAGCCTCAATATTGAGATGATCTCTAAAGGAATCACGACTTTCCTGCCCCGCTTGGCAGTGATGGTTATCGAACATACAAAAGTGCCTATCGGAGGTGCGGGTTGTCCTTTGGCTTCAATCCAAACTCTTCCTCTAATCCGTGACCCAAAGTTCCAATTCGTTGATCAGCTTGCGGATCGATGAACGTCGTATGCGTTTCATAGATCCAGGGAGTTTTCCAAAGCAGCACCAACGCCGTAGTCAGGGGCATCGAGTGATATCGATCCGGAAAAAGCTCCTTTGCTTTATCCTCGATGTAGCGAGTGTTCCTCGCGGAAACCTGAGGGAAAAGATGGTGGGCGACATGCGCACCGAAGTACTGATGCCATGGATCCAACCAGCGGAGAGCAGGCGGAAGCGTAACAGTAAGCGAGGAGCCCAGCACGTCGCTTTCGTCGGCGAGTGGATTAAGGAAGTGGTTGGTGGCAATATAGCTGATGACCAGCGCATTGGCAACCAAGAGTGGCAGCAGATAGCCCCAAATCAGGACCTGACTCCCCAGATACCACGAGACCCCGATCCACGCTGATGCCTGCAACACCAGTTCCAAGACCATCTGGACTTTCTCGCGAGGCTTGGTCGGCCTCTTGAAGAGGTACAGAACCAGCATCCTAAGGTTCTGCTGTGTCATCCGGAAAGAAAAGCTACCAAAAATGATAATATTCCGCAGAACTGGAGATAATCTGTACAAGAATCGCAGAACAGGGTTATTCTTGTAGTGCTCCATTGTGAACAGAGCATCGGGATCTTCCCCATCGACTTGAGTGTGGCCATGGTGCTCCCCGTTATGCCATTTTCTCCAAAGCAACGGCGAAATCCAGAAAGGCGAAAATGCGATGCCCGCGAGGATATCGCGCATTCGCATGCTCTTGAACGTCCCTCCGTGAGCGATATCGTGGCCGATGAATCCCATGCATCCAAAACTGTGCCCGATGGCGATGCTCAGGAATGGAGCAACCCAGAAGCTGAAGTGGTTCCTGAGGACGTACCAAGAGCCACCGATGATGGCGGCGTGCACGGCGAACCACAGGAGATTCTGGTGGTCTGGTCTGAACACGTGGTCAGGCAACTCACGACGAATTTGCTGTCTGTAGTTCGGAATAGCCTTTTCCGGTGTCTCTGGCGGGGTAAGAATCGTTGCCATTGAATCTAAGTACGTATTTTGGCACTAGCCTGCACCGAATGGCTCCCTTCCGAACATCAATTGTTGGCGTATTTGTCGCCCTATTTGGTCCAACGTCTCCTTTCGTGCGAAGTCTTGCGAACCCGGTGCTCCGCAAGAGGCTACACCGGGTTCGAACTGCCGCTCAGGGCGGCTGATTCCTAGATCGGCAGATTCACTTAGTCGTACGTCCGCCCCTGGTTCTGGCTGCAGATTAGGAGATCGAAAACGGTAACCGCTCCATCGCAATCAAGATCGTAACGGGTGTCGAATGAGCCATCCCCGATACGATCCTGCATATAGTACATATCCCACCAGTTGATCTTTCCATTTCCGTCGACATCACCAGCAATGAAATCAAGCTCACCAAGGTCCAAGTCATCGTCAAACCTGCCGTCAACTTTCCGCTTTAGGAAACCATCAAAAGCGATGACCACTGTGTAGTTCTTATAACCCTCCAACGCTAACTTGACAGGCTGACCCGGATAGGCGCGGGTGGGCGTATAGAACTCTGTATCTGGAGTGGAATAGACCGATGTGTAGACCGACCCCTCCATTGGCTCTGGACCGTAGTAGTCAGCGGCTCGAGGCGTAAAGCTAATCGATCCGCTATTGATGTTGGGCCACGTGTTAACTACAATGTTACTTGTAAGTTCAGGGTGAGTTTCGAATACATCACATATCGCAACTGCATCCCCATATCGTGAAATCCTCACTGGTGGATCATCTTCCGGCATTTCTCTATAGGATTGAGAAAAAGAAAGAGGACGTTCAGATCCCGTAACTGTGTTCAGCAACCGAATGTTTGACCACGACGGTTCAGTGATCAGGAGCTTTGTGCCGTCCATATTCGCGTCCAACACATTTGGCAATCCATAGACAACCTTGCCTGAAGTTACGTCCAGCCTTACATTAATTCCTGTGAGGTAAAGGAACTTGGAATTTCCGGAGTAGAGCATTTTGCCGGCAGTTCCACTAATATTCCTATTCTTAGAGTCCAGAACAGTGATCGATTTTGAGCGCATGGTGTCCGTGTCGAGAATTTCTAGGAAGTAGTTGTACTTGGAGTAGCTCTTACCGTCTCGGTATTTGATGTAGGCAATCTGCCTCCCGTCGGGACTTACGACGGGCAAAGCTGCGTTGGAAGGATACTGGCGGAAATAATCTGACGTTGGAATTGGAAAGGACTTGTTCGTTTGCAAGTCCACCACTCGTAATCTCATTGTATTGTCGACCCATTCGGGCCCGATGTAAGTCTCCAACACAATATAGCGGCCATTATCGGAAATAGAAATTGGAATTGCTCGATATTCCGTATCGGCGTTGCTGATGGAAAACAGCGCTGTCTGATCCGTTTTCTGAACGACGCAAACACCATGATGCTGTTCGTTTGTGACTAAGTTTGACGAATAAGTTTCGTAGGCGACATATTCTCCATTTGCCGACATAAGAGGATACAAACACTTACCGTTTGCCGATTCCCCGTGCAGACCGACGGAAAAGTGTCGTACCTCCCCCAGTACTTGGTCCGAAATAAAGAGTTGTGACACTCGCCCGAATCCATCCAGGGTAAGGTTGTTGGCACTCGCTACAAATGCAATTTTCGTCAAATCTCCACTACAAGCCATCGCAGATTGACTTCCACCAACAGTGAATGAAGGCCCCTCCGAAATAGGCTCCATTGTATTTGTGCTTCGCCGGTAAACGTACGGTACCTCCCCCTCTCCTACATCGGAGGTATATGCCAAGTTCGATTCGAACAAGACCAAATCTCCATCCTTGCTCAGTTTCGGATGTTGGATCGCATCATAGGAAAATGTTGTGACCGGCTGGGGTATTCGATACTCGTCTGATGATTCCAGATTGGCGATCGTTAACTGCGGAGCAGATCCAAGTTGTGAAGTGCTTGAGCTTTCAACTCGAACTGCAGCCAGTAAGGGGCCGTCATCGGAAAGGAATGCACTACGCCTAGGGGTAGTGAAATAGCCAGTACTAACGTTCACCGCAGGCCCAAACTCAATTAGCCTGCCGGATGGTACTTCCATTGCATAAGCCTCGATTTCGCCCAGCCTATGTGGAAGCGCAGGATCGCTTGTTTCGAAGAGTAACCAATGGAGTGAGGGAGAAACGGCAGTGAGTTCAACGTTGGCGATTTGGTTCCCCTGATAATTACTCAAGCGGGTGATCTTCCTGTCGGAACGATTCCACAAGAACATGTCACCACTCCAGTGATCGGGTACGACCAAGTTTCCAGCGAGGCTTCCAAAAATCACGTTTCCTGTATCGCCTATCCACGCCCGAGCGCTGGCTCCAGCAGCTCTCCCGTTGTTTCCAAGCGAAACAAGGCTAACTGTCTTTTCGTCTAAGTTAATGCAATACACATCATCCGATATATTGATATCGACCGGGTCAAGCGATTGCCTTGTGACCAGGGAGGCAAAAGACCCATTGGGCGACAAACTGAAATCCGTGTACATTGAGATGTCCAGGGAAATCGGCAGCGTAATTTCCTCGGTTTCATCAGTGTGGAGATTTCGGCGGAAAAGTGAACCGAAGAAAATGTTGGCGTCCGAATAGACAAGATAATCACCACCATACGATAGTAACGCCATGCAGTTCGAAATTCTTGGGTCATTGAGGGTAATGGTCCTTACCTGACCCGTCTTTCGGTCGTAGAGCCGCACCTTGCCTTTCGCAACGCCGCTAACAAATCTCCCATCACCTGTCATATCGCACGAAAAGCCCAAAGGTTGGTGTGCTGGACGATCAATTGAGTCTGGCACTGGGGTGACAAACGGAAGTTGGCCAAGGGCCACACCCGCTAATGATAGAATGATGAATGTTAAGAATGATCTTGGTATAAACATGGGATACTCCCATGTTCATCTTACAACCGATCCTGGTAAATGGTGACACAAAGTTTGCAGTCAGACGCATCTGCCCAAGGTCTAGCCAAGTAGGGCATCTCTAAAGAAACACCAGACGTGAGTTGCCCCAGAGTCGGCACCAATGAGACCAACTCGAAAACACTAAAAAGCCTCCCGCTTCCCTAAGGAAACGAGAGGCTTTGTGCTACAGAGACTAAATGCCCTTATTCGAGAACTTTGGTCACGGTGCCAGCGCCAACCGTTCGGCCACCCTCTCGGATAGCGAACTTTGAGCCTTCTTCCATAGCGATGGGAGCAATGAGCTCGATCGTCATGGTGATGTTGTCACCAGGCATAACCATCTCGACGCCGGTTGGCAGGTTCAGCGTTCCGGTAACGTCCGTCGTTCGGAAGTAGAACTGAGGTCGGTAACCCGAAAAGAACGGGGTGTGTCGTCCACCCTCATCTTTCGAAAGAACGTAGACCTGGCCTTCGAACTTGGTGTGCGGAGTGATCGAACCCGGCTTGCAGATAACCATGCCTCGCTCGATGTCGTCTCGGCCGATGCCTCGAAGGAGCAGTCCGACGTTGTCGCCCGCTTCTGCGCTGTCCAGCAACTTGCGGAACATTTCAACACCCGTGCAAACCGTTTTGCGGGTTGCGCCGAGTCCAACGATCTCGACTTCGGTATTGACGTTCAGCGTGCCTCGCTCGACACGACCGGTAGCAACTGTACCGCGGCCAGTGATGGTGAACACGTCTTCGACGGCCATCAGGAACGGCTTTTCGGTTTCGCGCGGCGGCGTCGGGATCTTCTCGTCGACTGCGTCCATCAGCTCGAGGACGCCCTTGACCCACTTGTCGTCAAAATCCACAGTGCCAGCTTCAACAAGGTCAAGTGCCTTGCGAGCCGAACCGCGAATGACAGCTGCATCGTCGCCGGGGAACCCGTACTTGCTGAGCAGTTCTCGGATTTCGAGTTCGACGAGGTCGAGCAGCTCTTCGTCTTCCACGTCGTCGCACTTGTTGATGTAAACGACGATGTGAGGAACACCGACCTGGCGAGCCAGAAGGATGTGCTCTCGAGTCTGCTGCATCGGACCATCGGTACCAGCAACAACCAGAATCGCACCGTCCATCTGGGCGGCGCCGGTGATCATGTTCTTGATGAAGTCAGCGTGTCCCGGACAGTCGACGTGGGCATAGTGTCGCTTCTCCGTCTCGTATTCCTGGTGCGAAATGTTGATGGTGATACCGCGTGCCTTCTCTTCGGGCGCGGAGTCGATCTCATCATAGCGTCTCGCCTGGGCCAAGCCCTTGGTCTGCAGGATGCCGGTGATAGCGGCGGTCAGGGTAGTTTTTCCGTGGTCAACGTGACCAATGGTGCCAATGTTGACGTGCGGCTTTTTGCGTTCAAATTTAGCTCTTGCCATTGAGTTCCTAGAATTCCTCTTGGTGGTTGTAGGGCGACCCGTCGCCCAATTTCGGTCTCAACCCAACCACAAGGAGGGGTCTGCGACAATCTGTAGTTTACCGCGCGACCATTTCAGTGCGCAATACACTCACCCAGCAACCTTGAAGTTAGTCCCTGAGCCAAGTTATCGTGGGTTAAAGTAACCAACCGCCGGCGCACTGCGTCCCTTCATTGAACAGCATCCGGCCTGGATGCAGGGGGCAAAACATGACTCGTACTCTTCGCGTTTTTGGGGCAGTTCTTTTGACATTGGCGATCACCGCTTGCGGCTGGGCTCAAGGTGGTTCTGGCGGAGGATTCGGAGGTGGTCGAATCGGATCAGAGCAGGTCAATCTACCGGGCGATGGAGCCTTTATGGATTGGGCAAAGACCCAAAACCAGACGATGGTTCTTTCTACGGGAGACCGCTTGGAATGGAAGATCAAACTTGAGAAGAATATGGGGCTGTGGGCCAGAGCCTCAAGCGGAAACGTCGATCCTGCGTTGGAAATTTTCGATCCGAACGGAAAATCGATTGCAAAGAACGATGACATCCGCGATGGCAACCAGACCGCCCAGACTCTTATCTGCCCAGATCACGAAGGTGAATACAAGGTCGTCATCAAGAGCTTTAAAGGAGCAGACGGAGGGCAGATCGCGGTCTCCTTTCGCACGTTCTACTTTCGCGACGCGACGATGGGCCAACAAGTAAACCAGCCGCAATCGGAACCCGATCCATGGGTCTATCGGGCCAAAATCAAGAAGGACGAGATCGTATCTGTTGACGGAGGGCATCCAGCTTTTGGCATGGACAGCCTCCCCGTAGTCCCCATATCGACCACGTGGAACTCCGACAAGTATTTTTATCGTGCGGCTTCAGATACGACCGTACTCATGGTGCCCGAAGGCAACGAATCCCGCTCTTTCCGAGCCGATGTCGTTCCCCAGATCAAGGCTCAAATTGGGACGCGGGTCTCGAAAGTGCCTGGCGATATCGTTTGTTTGGAGTTTGATGCCAAGCCGGGCCAAGTTCTGCAATCGCTGTTTGCGAATTCCTCTAATTCGTCTCTGTACGGCTTTTCGTCCCGAGATGATAAGCCAGTAGGCACAAGAATCGAAGGCATAAGTACATGCCTTTTCAACAGCGCTGCTTACATTGTCAGGGAGGCAATCCCCGTTTGGATTTTCATGAATACTTCGAGCGATGGCCCTGGCCCGCTTCAAGATCTGGCACTGGACCTCACTCCAGGAAACCATGACCTCAAACTGCCCATGGGAGGAGAGCATTTCTTCCGAATCCACGTGTCGCCGCTGGATGCATTCCAACTCACGCTCACCACAGCCGCGTTTGTGCCAGATATGGATCTCAAGACGAGCGAAGATCGAGTCCAAGAGGCGCAGAACGAACACAGTTCCCTCTCTTCTTGCGCCTTTGATTTTATCGGAACCCAAGATGAAATTTTGGTCTTCTCCACAATGTCGAGGGGCTTCGGTGGTGGTGGCAACTACACTCTCCGCTACACTCAGCAGCAGAAAATTAGCGCAACCATCAACACTCCGCTCAAAATCACCGACCAGAAGGCGATCATCCAGCTAGAGCCCAAGGCTTCAGACTTGGTCGCGATCAAGATTTCAGGCGACTCTCCGTTTTACGATCCCCCAATCTACAACTCAAAGGGTCAGCGGCTCAATCACTCAACGTATATGGGCCAGGAAGATCAGACCATCGTCATCGAGTTGCCCAAGGACCATTCGGGCCCGATCTTCTTACGTCCTAACCGAGAAGTCAAGAAGGTGGAATGCACAGTTACGTGGACGGTTTTGTCTAACGGAGTCGTCAAGAAGTAAGAAAGCAAAAAGAGAGTTCTCTGGCCACATTTGACCAGAGAACTCTTCGTTTTTACGTAGGGTAGTTCCTACTTCCCTTGCTTGCCCATGATTTCCTGAGCAATGCTCGGCGGAACAGCTTCATAGTGCGAAGGCGTGACGTTGGGTGTCGCACGGCCCTGAGTGAGCGAGCGCAGAGTCGTCACGTAGCCAAACATTTCGGAAAGTGGAACGTGAGCATTGATGACGGTAACGCCACCGAGTGCCTGCTCCATTCCTTCCATGCGGCCTCGTCGCGAGTTGATGTCGCCCACGACGTCGCCAACATTCTGTTCCGGAGTCGTGACCTCCACGTGCATGATCGGCTCCTTGATAATCGGGCTCGCCTTCTTCATGCACTCCTTGAATCCAAGAATTCCAGCCTGCTTGAACGCGTTTTCGTTCGAGTCCACGTCGTGGTAGCTTCCATCCACAACGGTTACCTTCACGTCGACCACCGGATATCCCGCCAAGACGCCTTGACCCAGTGCTTCGCGCACACCTTTCTCGATTGCCGGAATGTATTCCTTGGGGATCGAACCGCCGACGACTTTGTTTTCAAAAATGAACCCTTGCCCGACTTCGAGCGGCTCCATTTCCAAAATACAAACGCCGTACTGACCCGAACCACCCGTCTGGCGGACGAATCGGCCTTCGGCTTTGCTCTTGGAGGTCACGGTCTCGCGATAGGCAACCTGAGGCTTGCCCTGGTTTGCCTGGACACCAAACTCTCTGTTCAGGCGGTCCACGATAATTTCCAAGTGGAGCTCGCCCATTCCGCTGATGATGGTTTGGCCGCTTTCGGGGTCGGTAAAGACTCGGAATGTCGGATCTTCCTCGGCCAGTCGCTGAAGCGACGTACCCAGCTTCTCCTGGTCCGCGCGGCTCTTTGGCTCGATCGCAATTTGGATAACCGGCTCAGGGAACTTGATCGATTCCAGTGAGACAGGATGGTCATCAGCTGCAATCGTATATCCTGTGCGGACGTCGCTCAAACCGATCACGCCCACGATTTCGCCCGCATAGACCTCTTCGATGTCCTGCCGGTTATTCGCGTGCATTTCCATAATTCGGCCGATACGCTCGGTACGAGTACGGAATTCGTTCGTCTGCGGGTCGCGATAGCTGACGCTGACGGCCGTGCCCTTTTTGAGCACACCGCTGTAAACACGGATGAAGGTCAGGCGGCCAACATACTTGTCCGACATGATCTTGAACGCAAGGGCCGTAAACGGATCTTTGTCGTCCGGCTGCCGAAGCAGTTCGTCTTCGGTCCGCGGGTTAACGCCCTTCACCGCGCCTGCATCAAGCGGAGACGGTAGGTATTCCACAACGGCATCAACCATCGCCTGCACGCCCTTGTTCTTGAAGGATGAGCCCGAAATGCAGGGCACAAACTTGTTGGCGAGCACGCCGGTGCGGATAGCCGTGCGGATCTGATCTGCACTGAGCTCTTCGCCTTCCAGGAATCGCTCCATGATGGAGTCATCGAAGTCCGCAATGGATTCGATCATGGTTTCGCGCCATTTATTGGCTTCATCCACCATGTTCGCAGGAATTTCGCCTTCTTCAAAGACCTTTCCGTCATCCGACTTGTAGATCGTGGCCTTCATGGTGATCAGGTCCACATATCCCTGGTAGTTGGATTCAGCTCCGATAGGAATCTGGATGGGAGCAGCATTCGCGCCCAACCGATCTCGGAGTCGGCTCACGACACTATAAAAATCAGCGCCCAACCGGTCCATCTTGTTGACGTACGCGATTCGGGGAACCATGTACTTGTTCGCCTGACGCCAAACCGTTTCGGACTGCGGCTGAACTCCACCGACGGCGCAATAGACGGCGACCAAGCCATCCAACACGCGCAGCGACCGTTCCACTTCAACGGTAAAGTCGACGTGGCCCGGAGTGTCGATGATGTTGATCTTGTGCTCGGGCTTGTCACCATTCGAACCGCGCCAGAAACACGAAGTTGCAGCAGAGGTGATCGTGATGCCTCGCTCCTGCTCCTGCTCCATCCAGTCCATCGTGGCGGCACCGTCATGGACTTCGCCGATCTTGTGCGACTTTCCGGTGTAATACAGAATTCGCTCGGTGGTAGTGGTTTTACCGGCGTCGATGTGAGCAGCGATACCGATATTGCGGACTAGTTCAAGAGGGTGGCTACGGGGCATAAAGTTGTTCGTGTCTCCAGAATCAGATTAGAACCGATAGTGGGAGAACGCTTTGTTGGCGTCTGCCATTCGGTGAGTGTCTTCTTTCTTTTTTACAGAAGCACCGGTATTGTTATACGCATCGACAAACTCCGCTGTGAGCTTGTCCACCATACTTTTTCCGCTGCGGCGTCGAGAGTATTCGACCAGCCATCGGAAAGCGAGGGTGCGCTTGCGACCGGGCCGTACTTCCATCGGCACCTGGTAGGTTTGACCGCCCACGCGGCGGGGGCGGACCTCAAAGACCGGCATCACGTTTTGGATCGCTTTCTCAAAAATCTCGATCTCAGAAACTCCTTCGAGCTTCTCAGAGGCATTTTTCAGCGACGTATAGACAATGTGTTCGGCGATGGCTTTCTTGCCATCCAACATCAAACGGTTGATAAAACGCTGCACCAGCTCACTGCCGTAAACAGGATCCGGGTTGATGGCGCGCGGTTCGATTCGTCCTTTTCGTGGCATCTCTTTCTAAATCTCCTTACTTCTTGCCAGCATCCTGCTTGGGTCGCTTGGCGCCGTACTTGGATCGGCCCTGCTTTCGGTTGGATGTACCCGAAGTCTGCTGGGTGCCACGGACGATGTGGTAGCGCACGCCCGGGAGGTCCTTAACGCGGCCCCCGCGAACAAGCACAACCGAGTGCTCCTGAAGGTTATGTCCGATGCCTGGGATATAGGCCGTAACTTCGACTCCGTTGGTCAAACGCACACGAGCCACTTTGCGCAGAGCTGAGTTCGGCTTCTTGGGCGTTTGGGTTCGGACGATCGTGCAAACTCCTCGCTTGAAGGGGTTGCCCTTAAGCGCGGGAGCTTTCGATTTTTCGGCGGGCGTTCTCCGCCCTTTTCGAACAAGCTGGTTAACTGTCGGCATTCATTCCTCAGGTTCTACTTTGGTTGCTTTCTCCTCAGAGCTGACATAAAAAAGCCCTGCAGAATTCGCAGGGGTACACAGACATCGGGTTCGTTTTGCGGTTTTGACGTACGAATTCCGAGCGCCGGTGACCTCCTAATTTGCGTCTTTAAGGGAATACACCCTCAAAGCATCGTGATTATTACGCACCACAAGCGCGTGTGTCAAGTCCACGCGTGCGGGATTCCTATCTCCAGCGGTCCAAACCGAGGAACCCCTTAGCCAAATTCGAGTTGCTCACCGATCAGACCGGTAATAACGCGGGATCAACGGCTTTTTTTGTCATATGCGCCACAACATATACACCCTACTGTGATAGAGTATGGACATATCCCCGCGTTGGTGTTGCGGGCCCGATTCTCTAATAATAACCGGCTGCCATACCGCGCGGAGAGACAAAGTCAGTCCGTGATTGGTGGTACTCATGAAATTTGGTCGTTTGGTTCTTGGCGCGCTCGCGGTTCTTTCCGCATCGAACTTGCTTGCTTCAGAAGTCGCACATTACTCCTTTGATGAGGGCAAAGGAATCAACATTGCCGATTCTTCCGGCACCGGAAACTTCGGCGCGCTCGTAAACGCTCTGACAGACACTTGGACCATGGGGCGGTTCCGTACTGCCCTCTACTTCAATGGGACAACTGGGCCGAACTGTGCCCGCGTGGAAATTCCCGACAGCGTTTCTCTTCGACTCTCCAAGTCGCTGACGTTTGCCGCCTGGGTTCGAAGCGACGATACGGGCCGCGACGCACCCATCTTAGCGAAAGAAGGTCCCAACGGGACCCTTTCCTATTGGTTTGGCACGTATGGACCATCGGGCGGGGGCCACTGGGGATGCCTGATGGACCAAGATGGCAACCAAACATGGGACTTCAATGGTCGAGACCAAGGCTCGGTGCCGGGTGGAGTCTGGACTCACCTCGCCGTAACGTGGGATGGTACGACCGTAAAGTACTTCGTCAACGGATCGCAAACCAACCAGGCAACATGGACCGGAACGATCCACTCATCCGATGCACGGGTCTTCATCGGGTCCAACGCCGAGTACACCTTCCAAAGCAACCATACGGCTTTCCGAGGTGCGATCGATGAGGTCCATATCTATAACGAGGCTCTCCCCGCCTCGGAGATCCTGTCTCTGGCTTCCCTTCCTTACGAGGGTGATGTTACGGGACAAATCGTGCTCCAGCATTTCGCCCACCCCGAAGGAGAAATCGTGGCGCTCGAGGTTGTGGATGATCAGGGCAATGTGCTGGAATCTCAGAATCTGGTGCTGGGTCCCCTGGGAGACTATCTCTTTACGACCGGCGTGCGCGGAACTAAGACGCTCCGGTTCAAGGGTCGCCACTGGCTTTCCAAGGTGGTTCCGAATGTCAATCTGGACCAGGGCCAGTGGGGCAGAACAACCACGCTGCTGAATGGCGACGTCGATGGAGACAACTCGGTGACCGTTTTCGATTACCTCGTCTTGTCCGACTACTTCGATCTGAACTCGTCTGCTTCCAATTGGTTCATGGTCGGTTCCAACGGGTCCGCGCCCGAATCCGCCGACTTGGATGGCGACGGCTCGATCACGGTATTCGACTACCTCATCCTGAGCGAGAACTTCGACAAAAACGGCGAGTGAGCTTTGAAGTGATTTTGAATAGGACTTAAAAGCCGAATACATAGATCATAGCGAAATTCCTCCTTGATCAGGTGAAACCATTATAAGTAACTAAATCTGTCAAAAATATCGCATAAGTCTCGACTAACCCACAAAATTGCTGGTACGGTGTCTCGAAATCGTGCTATGGTTTCAAGATGGTCAAAAGACTATTAATTTGCACTTTGGCGCTTGGGTGCAGTTTGGGCACGTCGGCAAGCCAATTTACCATCACATATGCGGATACTGCTGGGTCAGGGGAAGTTCGTTCGGAAACAATTATGCAGAATCAGTACGAGGCGGATACCGATTCAAATCCGCAGATCGGCCACTATGCATACAGTTTCTCATTCGAAACCGAGTTCAGTGAGTACGAAACTCTCGACGTCTTGGACGAAGCAGTAGACAAGTGGACCTTTTCCAACTCGACGTCATTTGCGCAGGGCTTCTATACAGATAATACGAGCTGCGTGCTGGTCGATTCTTCGGGAAGTGCAATCTCTTCGGATGCAAGCTCGATGACGATGAACGGTCCTTGGGAGTCTGGAACGTTCAGTTCACGATCAAGTTCATTCGGGGGCCAAGACGTGACCATTCATGGTGGGCAGGTATTGGCGGTCAATGGAGTCTATATGCCTGCTCCGGGAGTCCTTCGAGGCGACGTGACATTCAATGGCTGGGGCGCCAGCTATTCAGCACGCCAGGTTGACGTGATCCTAGTTGACCCCTCGAACAAAGCCACAACGTTCGCGGCGGTGACTCTGTTGGGAAGCGGAACATTTGCGATCCAAACAAACTTAGGTGGCACACAGCGGGTTTTCGTAAAGTCGGAAGGACATTTGATGCAATTTGCTGGCACTGTAAATCTCGATTCAGCCGGCTCCGTGGTTGCCCCGAGCCTCACCCCAGGAGATATTGACGGCGACAATGTCACTTCGGTGTTCGACTATCTCCTTCTGTCGGAAGCGTTCGATACAACTGTTGGCGATGCGAAGTACAGGCCTGCAGCCGACCTAGACGGAGATCAGACTATCACCGTCTTTGATTACCTTCTATTCTCCACTTACTTCGATCTAGTCGGTGACGAACCTTTGTAATAACCGCAGGTAACTAAAGGGGCAGTCGGACGGAGTCTTTGTTCTTGGCCAACACAAAGGATGTTACAACGCGGCTGACCCCTGCCACTTTGGTGAGCTTTTGGGTGATGAATTCCTGGTACGCCTGCATATCTTCCACCACCACTTCGAGCATGTAGTCGAACTCGCCGCTGACGTGATAGCAGGAGACCACCTCGGGAAGCTTGACGAGCATGGCACGGAACTTCTCGACTGGCTGGGGTTCCGGCAAAACGAGATTAATGTGGACAAACGCGGTGAGACTGAACCCGAGCCGCTCTGAATCCAGCAGAGCCGCGTACCCCTTGATAATGTGCATCTCCTCCAGCTTGCGAACTCGCTGGAGGACACTCGGGGCGCTTAATCCAACCTGACGCGCCAAATCAGCATGCGTTGTCCGGCCATCTTCCTGCAACAATCGCAGGATGTTCAGATCGATGTCGTCCAACTCGTCGCGAAGGGACATGCCTTCCTTTACTTGATCTTTTCGATAGCTTTCAGAACGTCGTTCTCGTTCGGGATGCAAAGCAGTTCGAGTTTACGAACATAGGGCATCGGAACGTTCAGTCCGCCGACTCGAACCACTGGCGCGTCCAAATCATCAAAGCAATCCTCAACAATCCGCGCTGCGATTTCGGCACCAAAGCCACCGCTCTTCCAGTCTTCGTAAACCACCACAGCCCTGTGCGTTTTGCGAACCGAATTGTAAATGGTCTCGGTATCCAACGGAAGGAGCGAGCGTACATCGACGACCTCTGCAGAGATGCCTTGCTCGGCGAGTTTCTCAGCCGCGGCAAGACACACGTGGGTCATGCGGGAGTAGCCAATCAGGGTCATATCCGACCCTTGGCGAACGACATTCGCCTTGCCGAATGGCACCGACTTCCCTTCTCCCACGGTGATCGAAGCTTTGAGACCGTACAAGCCTGGATTCTCGGTGAAGATGACCGGATTGTCGTCGCGAATCGCGGTTCGAAGCATGCCGTAAGCATCCTCCACCGTCGCGGGAGCCACAACTTTCAGTCCTGGAACGTGCGCGTACCAGCCTTCCATCGAGTGGGAGTGCTGGGCAGAAAGCTGATTGGCGGCGCCGCCGGGACCACGAATGACGAGCGGAACCTTCGCCTGACCGCCGGTCATGTACCGCATCTTGGCAGCGTGGTTGATGGTTTGATCCAGCGCCAAAATCGAGAACGACATGGTCATCATCTCGACGATGGGTCTCAGACCTACGAGCGCGGCGCCGGTGGCGATTCCCACGATTCCCGGCTCGACAATCGGGGTGTCCACAATTCGTTTCGGACCGTACTTATCGAAAAGCCCTTGGGTAACGCGAAACGTGCCCTGGTACCGTCCGATATCCTCTCCCATAACGAGCACATTGGGATCGGAATCCATTTCTTCGATAATGCATGTTCGCAGCGCCTCGCGGTAGGTTAGCTCTTGGAGCGGCATTAGTGGCCCACCTCCGGTTCCATGTCGGTATACACGTCTCGATAAACCTCTTCATCGTCGGGGAATGGCGACTTGTCCGCTTCTTCCAACACGCCGTCTGCCCATTCTTCTGCGGCCAACTGCATCGCTTCCATTTTCTCGTCGGTCATCAAGTTGCTCTTTCGCAAGTAGTCTTCCAACCTCTTGATCGGGTCGCGAAGCATGTTCTCCTGCTCTTCTTCCTTGGTCCGATAGAGCTGCCGGTCATTGTCGGCGGCTCCGTGGCCGGAGAATCGGTAGTTCATGATCTCGACGAGATACGGCTTCTGCTCTTTGCGAACGTAGTCCACGATCCGCCGCGCGTCGCTCAGAACCTGGAGCAGGTCCATGCCATCCACTCGCTCGTGCTTGATGCCGAACGGAAAGCCGCGCTTATGGAGTTCGGTGTCGGAAGCGTGGTATTCCAGCCGAGTGCCCATCGCAAACTCGTTGTTCTCGATGAGGTAGATGACCGGAAGATCCCATAGGGCAGCCATATTCAGGCTCTCGAAGAACACACCAGCGTTGGAGGCACCATCTCCGAGGAAGCACAAGGTGACCCGGTCTTCGCCGAGATATTTGCTTCCAAAAGCCAGACCTGCACCCAACGGCGTGTGTCCGCCAACGATGCCCCAGCCCCCGTAAAAGCGCTTTTCGAAATCGTACAAGTGCATGGAGCCGCCCTTGCCCTTGCTGTAGCCATCTTTTCGACCCATAATCTCGGCCATGAGCCGAACCGGGTCGGATCCGAGCACCAACGGCTGCGCGTGGTCTCGATAGGCAGTCATGACGTTGTCGTAGCCCTGCTTGATCGCGTGAAGCCAGCCCACACCGGTTGCTTCCATTCCGATGTAAACGTGGAGATAGCCTCCTGCTTTACCTTGGCGGTAGATCTGGTTGCATCGCGTCTCGAAGGCGCGTATTTCAAGCATTTGGCGGTAATAAAGTTCTAAATCAGCGGCGCTCTCTTTCAATTCGACTTGAGCTGGTTTGGCCACGCGTTATTCTCCTGGTCGTTGCAATTAGGGGGAATGTAAGCACGCTGCAGCGTCGGAGCGATCTTCAGACATTCCCTGCTGTTATACCTTCTACGTTACCGGGTGACGGCAGTTTCTGAGGTTGAGCCTGGCGTACGGGCCGCAGACGACTCGCCCGGGCTACGCAATGTCAGGACACTACTCTTGCAGCGAGCACCCTGTCGCATCTTCGTCCGGCGCGCCGCGAAGGTCAAGCTTGATCGGCTCCACTCCGGCTGTTTTCGCCAGTGTTTCGTTGATTTCTGTGAGGAGCTTTTTGCTGTAGCCCGGCCACAACTTGGTGATTTTGCCATCGGTGCCGATCAGAGCAGAGTATGCGGAATTGGGAACATCGTAGGCCTTGGCCACCTCGCCGTGCTCATCGCGCGCCATGGGAAAGCTCACGGTGAGGTTGACGCGGTAATTGCTGCAATCGACTTTGCTGCCCTTGGTCACCGCCAGGAAGTTGATCTTCTCCCCGTAAGCATTAGCCATAGAATTGAAGAATGGTTGTGCTTGCATGCTGCAAGGGCACTCGGTCAGCGTGAAAATCAGGAGGGCTGGTTTGTACTTCCATAGCG
The DNA here is from genome assembly GCA_018268255.1 of Armatimonadota bacterium. Taxonomy (GTDB): domain Bacteria; phylum Armatimonadota; class Fimbriimonadia; order Fimbriimonadales; family Fimbriimonadaceae; genus UBA2391. The sequence continues at coordinate 180,817 of JAFDWX010000005.1, forward strand.
AGGAGAGTTGGACATCAGCAGCATCGACTCCGGGCAAATTGGCATCGTGCGCGGACTTGAGTTTCTGTCTTTCGGCACCTTCACGCAGCGAGTCCGTCAGCGGGTGCCGAATGTCCTCGGACTGAATGTTGATGTTGTTCGATTTAGTCCACAAAACAGCAGTGCCAAGAGCAAGCACTGCCACGACCACCGCTGTGAAGTACCAAGACTTCATAGCAGAATTGTACTTGAAGGCAGACCATGCCAGATAAAATGAAACCATGAGAAAACTGGCTGCTATCATCATGGTTTTGGCTGTTGCCCTTGGAGCGACCGCCCAGACTACACGAGCTGGAATCACCACCCGCGGCACGGGAAGCTTCCAACTCGGATTTCAAACTAAGCAATCCGTCCGGCGAATTCAGGTGAACCTCAATCGGGATTACCGGTTTCAGCTCCGAGTGACGGCCGACAAAACACTGCTTCTGGAGGGTCGCTGGGAGGAAGGCCGAGACCGAAACAATACGTTCAACCTCTATATCGAGTCGGGGTTTGACAAAGACGGCGCGCAGGGAAACGGCGTCGTGGTTCTCAATCGCACGACGGTCGAGCGAGTTGATCTCAACGGCAAAACCAAAGGCCAGAAATTCACCATCGAATTCGACTCTGCGAATTCCTCGTCGGGGTCCGGCTCGGGATCTGGATCTGGATCTGACAATTCCAACTCGGGCAAGTTCAACCAATTCTCCAAATCCAAGTCCGGCAAAGGCACGGTCAAAGTCCAGACTCAAAACGATAAGTCGCTAAACCGAGTTGAGATCGCGCTGTACAGGAGCGGATCGTTTGATTTGGGGTTCTCGGGCGATAGTCGGTTTCGAGTAAAGGGCAAATGGCAGTGGAGCGGCAATGACATTCGCCTTGAGATCAAAGATGCTCTCGGCGACGGCCGAGCGATGGGATCTGGGACCGTTTACATCAACCGTCAGGGCAACGACGTATGGAAGATTGACTTGAGCGGTATGGCCAACAATCGAAAGTTCAGCGTATCGTTCCGTGAATAGCCTGCAATGCCGATCTACGAATACGAGCCTACCGAATTCGATTGTCTGATCTGCGACGGCAGAGTCGGAGTGCTCCAAGGAGTAAACGAAGAGGCCTTGGAGCACTGCCCTCACTGCGGGATGAAGGTGAAACGCGTCGTGAGTACGGTTCAGATTTCCACCCGTTCGAGCGTGGATTTTGACAAGGCTGCAGGAAAGGGATTCACCACCTTTCGGAAATCCGAGAAAGGGGTGTGGGAAAAGATCGCCGGAGAGGGCGCCAATACGCTAGCCACTGCTCCGGACTCAGGAGCCGCGCCACCAGAAACCGCAAATAAGCCCAAAGTATTGGATCTCGATAAGAAGAACCCATAAGGAAGCGCCGCAGGTCCGTCGATCTGCGGCGCCTCTCCTTGAGCCTCAATAATTTACTTGCGCTTGATGTCGAGGACTTCGATATCGAACAGCAGAAACGCATTGGGTGGAATGGGATTGCGGCCACCGGGTCCGTAGGCCACCTCAGGTGGTGCGTGGAGCATGAATCGATCACCCTTCTTTGCACCCACCAGACCAGCGTCCCAAGCCTTGATGACTCCACCTTCGCCCAATTTGAACGAGAACGGCTCGTTCCGATCGCGAGAGGAATCAAATTTTTTCCCGTTCAACTGCGTTCCCGTGTAGTGGACCGTCACAGTGTCGCCAACCTTGGCGGGCTCGCCTGAACCGTTCTTCATCATGTCCTTCCAATACTCCGCCTCCCGGCCTTTCTTGACGATTTCGAGGAGCTTGACATCGAAGTTCAGGTCAGCATTCGGTGGAATCGGATCTTGGCCTTTTGAACCATAGGCCAACAGCGCGGGGATCGTCAGTTTTCGCTCACCGCCCTTTTTCATGCCGACAATTCCCAAATCCCAGCCCTTTATGACGGCGGCTTGGCCCACGACGAACGAGAATGGATCCTTCTCGGGTGCCGTATTGGAGTCGAATTCTTTGCCACCTTCTTTCAGAGTTCCGGTGTAGAGAACCCACACCATGTCTCCATTTTCGACGGTTTCATTGCCTGTACCCACCTTGACATCCTCTTTGACGAGTGCCTTTTCGGCTTTCTCAAAGTCAGCAGGCGTGGGATCTTTGGTTGCCTCGGTGGTCTTGATGGCTTTGGGCTCATCGCTTGAGGATTCGCTGTTGCAGCCGACCAGCAGCAGGGCTACCCCAAGTCCAAGCAAGTGCATTCGCTTCATGCCAGATAATTTACCCGGCGACGTGATTCGGTACACTCCGCCGCGCCGTGGCTAAAAAGGACAAAGGCCAAAAAGAGCCCCAAGGCCCTGCAACGATCCAGAATCGCCGGGCCAGGTACGACTACCACATCGAGGATTCGATGGAGGCTGGCATTGTGCTGGCTGGCTCCGAGGTGAAAAGCGTGTTCTTGGGTCGGGTGAATCTCACCGACGCCTACTGCCGGGTTATCCATGGCGAACTGTGGCTGATGAACGCTGACATCGAGCCGTACACACACTCCAGCGTATTCACCCCCGAACGGCGGCGCGACCGCAAACTGCTTGCCCATAAAAAGGAGATTTTGAACCTCGAGCGCAAGGCCCAGGAGAAGGGCTTCGCCTTGATCCCACTCAAGATGTACTTCAAGCGCGGTAAGGCCAAAGTTGAGGTGGGACTCGGCCGAGGAAAGCAGCAATACGATAAGCGGCAGCAACTCCAAGAGAAGGAGACGCGGAAAGAAAAAGAGCGCGCTCGGTCGGAGCGATACTAGAGTTCCCTTTCACCTGTCACATCCAACGCTCAAAGGGATGCCTTGAGGTTCTGGCTCGCATCAAACCTTCAATCCACCGTCGAGAGTAAGTTCCCCCTCACAAGCGCGAAGCCGCGCGTTGAGGGGGAGTAAGGGGGGAGAATTTGCGACCGAGTATGCCAATCTCAGCAGATGGGTGAACTTGTCGTCTGCGAGTTGAATGCCGCAACATGGCCCGCTTATGAGGCACTTCTTGTCAAACACAACGGCATTTGGGGTGGGTGCTGGTGCATGGAGTTCCAGCGGAAGCGTGCGGAGAAATACGCCACCGTCGACGCAAAAATCCAGGACAAGCGAGAACTCGTTGCAGCAGGAGAGGCGAGGGCCGCCTTAGTATTCGATGGGGAGACTGCAGTCGGGTGGTGCCAGTTTGGTCGGGGTCACGATCTCACCGCGAAGCGCAAATTTAAGAGGCATTACGAGAAAGACCTGGTGACCGAGCCTGATTGGCGTATCACCTGCTTTTTTGTGGATCGGCATAACCGTGGCAGGGGAATCGCCAATCTTGCACTCGACGGAGCGTTGGCCGCAATCGCCCGTGAAGGCGGCGGTCTGGTGGAAGCCTACCCAGAGTCCATCGAGGGCCGAAAAGTCAAAGGAACTTTCATCTATCTCGGCACGGTGCCGATGTTCGAGCGCAGAGGATTTGCGCCGCAACGCCAAGTCGCGATGCATCATTGGGTCATGACCAAAGTCGTGGAACCAGACCCCTCCTAAGGCATCCGTAGCCTTGTCCCCCTCAACGCACTCCGCTGGTGAGGGGGAACAGATCGGCTAGATCTTCGCGGCGGTCTTGCGGGCCAATAGCGCGTCCTGATACATCTTCACGTACTCTTGGGCACGCTCTTCCCAACCGAAATCGGTTGTCATCCCTGTGCGGACCAACTCATTCCACTTAGGCTTATCGGTCACAAAGGTCTTGGCTGCCCTCGTGATCGTATCGAACATGTCGCGAGGATCTTTGTGCTCGTAGACGAAACCATTTTCGCCATCGAACACCGTATCGGCCAACCCGCCTGTTCGACGAACCATCGGGACGGTGCCGTACCGCATCGCTATCAACTGACCCAAGCCGCACGGTTCGAAGTTGCTGGGCATCAGGAATATGTCGCTCCCTGCATAAAGGCGCTGGGCCAACGGAGCGTCGAACCGCTCGATAAAGCGGAATCGATCCGGCCATTCTGCTTGGAGTTTGTGGAGTTCACCCGCAGCCCAAGGATCTCCCACTGCGAGGACCACCCACTGCGCCGGCAATCCCAAAATTCCATAGGCAGTCCGAATTAACTGGTCGAAGCCCTTTTGGTCGCTCAGTCTTGAGATCACCGACATCAACGGAACGTTGGGATCAGTACTTAGCCCCAGTTCCCGCTGGACGGTCTCCTTGCACCGAGCTTTCCCAGTAAGGTCATCCGCGGAGTAGTTGAACGTGAGAGCTTTGTCCGTGCTTGGATTGAAGAAGTCCGTGTCGATCCCGTTTAGAATCCCTCGGAGACGACCGAGTTTGTCCAAATCACGCATCAAGCCCCATTGTCTGAAGCCGTACTCCTCGGTCGTGATTTCTTTGGCATAGTTCGGAGAAACCGTGTTCACCTGATCGGCATAGACGCAACCGCTCTTGATGAAATTCACACCGCCGAAGGTCTCCAACTTGTCCATGGTAAACAAGCTTTGCGGGAGGCCGGCTGCATCCAAGGTGTCTTGGCCGAATTCACCCTGATAAGCCAAATTGTGGATGGTGAAGACGCTCGCGGTCTCGTCCCACTCGGGTCCAGCCAATTCGCGCAACATGACCGGTACAAACCCGGTGTGCCAATCGTTGCAGTGGATGATGTCAGGAATCCATCCTGCCTTTTCGCACGCAGCCAAAATTGCTCGGGAGAAGAACAGATAGGCGTCGCGATTCGGCGAATAGATCTGTTCGCTGGTGTGGATATGCTCGAAGAGTCCAACACCATTGAGAAGCCATACGGGCACACCGTCGCTGGATGTTTCGTGAAGTGTGGTCCTGGCACGCCAGTACGGATTGACCTGCGTGTCGAAGGGCTTCACAACTTCTCGGACCGGCTCGGTAGTTTCGTGAAGGACCTTGCCGTACGCCGGCATCACGATTCGGGCGTCGTGGCCCATGGCGCGAAGTGCCTTGGGAAGTGACGCTGCAACGTCTGCAAGACCACCCACTTTGGCAAACGGAGCAACCTCAACCGAAACAATAAGAACCTTTAAACCCATATTCCCTCCCTTTGACACCACTACCCTGTAAGAGTTCCAGGATAGACGCTACACACCTACTACACCAACGATTCCATGTTCAGTGGCTCAGTCACGGGTTCAAATTCACCAGTTTGAGTTTCTCCCGGAAATATGCCAGGGTCAATTCCAGACCGCCCTCCAACCCGGTTGAAGGATGCCATCCGAGAATCTCCTTGGCTCGAGTGAGATCGGGTCGGCGCTTCCGAGGATCATCAGGCAATGCAGGCAGATGCTCGATTCGGCTTCCGCTGCCGGTTAACTTGAGAACCGTCTGCGCAAACTCCATCACCGTGCGCTCGTCCTCGCTCCCGATATTGATCGGCTCGTGAAAATCAGATCCCGCCAATCGCACAACGCCGTCGATGATATCCGCAACGTAGCCGAAACTTCGCGTCTGCTCCCCATCGCCATAAACTGTGAGGGGTTTTCCGCTGAGAGCTTGGGAAACCAGGTTGGGCACGACACGCCCATCGTCCAACCGCATTCGCGGACCATAGGTGTTAAAAAACCTAACGATCCTGGTGTCGACCTTGTGGAAATGGTGGTAAGCCATCGTCATCGCCTCGGCATACCGTTTGGCTTCATCATAGACGCCCCTCGGGCCGATGGGATTTACGTTGCCCCAATAGGTTTCTGGCTGAGGGGAAACGAGCGGATCCCCATACACCTCGGATGTTGAAGCGAGCATGAACTTGGCGCATTTGTCCTTGGCAAGTCCAAGCGCTTTGTGGGTTCCCAACGCGCCAACTTTGAGAACTTGAATTGGGAACCGCTCAAAGTCGACGGGGCTTGCCGGGGAGGCAAAGTGAAAAACGAAGTCGATGTCGCCTTTCACGTATAGAAACTCAGTGACATCTTGCTTGATGAATTGAAACCGCTCGTGGCCAAAAAGGTGCTCGATGTTCGCCAGATCGCCCGTGATCAGATTGTCGAGAACCACCACGCTCCAGCCGTCGTGGATGAGGCGATCCGTAAGGTGGGATCCTAAGAATCCCGCTCCTCCGGTAACAACGGCTCGCATGGCTCGGTTATACCGGCTTGGCGCAAGTTGGCGCGGGCGTTTCTCCTCCACTGCTCGACCTTCGCCCTGCGTGCAGCAGATCCCTCGGTTGCTGTGTCCCAATCGGATTCGGTCCATTGTGCGATCCTAACCAAGGTGGGCCAAACTCTACGATCGAGAAAATCCTGCTCACGCGTAACCTGGGCGCGGAGCGGCTGAGATTCGCGTGGCTGGTTGAACGGACAAACCTCTTGGCAGATGTCGCACCCGAACGTCCACCCATCCGTTGTGGCAACGAGGGCGTCCACGGTGGCTGTTTTGTTCTCGATGGTCAGCGCCGAGATGCACACCCGTGAATCCACGCTCCACCGGCCGTTGAGCATTTTGATCGCTCCCGTCGGACAGGCATCGATGCACGCACGGCAGGTGCCGCAGGATCCTATTGCAGGGGGGTCGGGGTCGATATCGGCCGTGGTGAGCAGCAGCCCGATTAGGAACCAACTTCCGCGTTGGGAGTTGATGAGGCACGTATTTTTGCCGAACCAGCCGAGTCCAGCCCGCTGGGCCAGTTCCCTATCCAGAGTGGGCGCGGAATCGACACAGGGTCTAAAGCGTACCGACGGGAAGTTCTCGGATAAGTCCCTGCCCAGCTTTCGAAGCTTGGATCGCATGAGTTTGTGATAGTCCCTTCCGAGAGCGTATCGCGCCAGTTTCGGAGTGCCGGGTTCGGGTTCCAACTCCTGATAATAGTTGAGCCCGACAGCAATGACACTTCGGACCCCGGGGAGCACGTTCTCCAGGTCTTCGCGAAGCTCAAGAGAGCTTTCCATAAAGGCCATATCGCCATGCCAACCCTCCTGAACCCAAAGCCGCACGTGCGATAGTCCTGCCATGGGCTCCGGACGGCACACTCCCACGAGCTCAAATCCGAGTTCGTTGGCGAATCGTGCCAGTTCTTGGCGAATGTCCATGGCCAGCCCTATTGTAGGCTCTGGAACAGGATCTGCCACTTTGCGAGGCCCAACTGGTGGGGACGAGTTGTCGCTGAAAGGCCCATGTGCCGCAACGCCCCTTCCAATTTCTCCACATCTGTGTTGCCTCGTAAGTTGTTGGCCAGCGTTTTGCGAGGCTGCCTGAAGCCTGCTCTCACAAATTCCAGAAAGCCCACCGGGACAGGTTCCTGCCTGGGAGTGAACGTCAGAACGATGCTTTCCACCTTGGGCGGAGGAAAGAAGGCTCCAGCCGGAGCAAGGACAAGTTTTTTGATGTCGAACTGCGCCTGCATGGCAATCGAAAGAGCCCCAGCGGCCGAATTGCCCTCCTGCGCCAGGATTTTGCGCCCAACCTCAAGCTGCATCATGAGAACCGCTTCGCGGAAATGCTGACGCGCTGCAGCAAATTTTTCGAGCAAAGGCCCTGTGATGTTGTAGGGCATGTTGCTGACCAGAAGCCTCGGTTGAGGGAACTCTTGGAAGGCAGCGACCAGATCCGCGTTGAGCACGTCGCCAGGGACCACTCGGGCGAGTGGCGCGGTTTCGGTGAGAGCGGAAACGGCAACGGGGTCGATCTCAAACGCGAGCACCGATCGACATTTGTTCGAGAGCGATGAAGTCAGCACACCAGGGCCAGGGCCAACCTCGATGACCGAATCCTCTGCGGTGGCACGCTCCACGATCGCGCTGACCACGTTTGGAGAAACCAAAAAATGTTGGCCCCACTTCTTGCTCGGATTCAATCCATGGCGAAGAAGCAGGGCTTTGAGTTCTGCCGGATGGGTCAGGTTCACCGATCGGAAAGGATGTGGACCTTCACCTTTTTGCGGCCCCAGTTATCGATGTCTCGCTCGTTGGTCAAGCAGACGTCGATGCGGTTGCCCTTAATGGCACCACCGGTGTCGGCGGCGATGGCCAATCCATAGCCTTCCACGTACACCCACGTTCCCAATTTGATGACCTTAGGATCGACTGCAATCACGCCATATTTGGCCATGATGCCACTTGCGGTCTTGCCACCGTACTTTGCGCCGACGCCTGCCATCGGGTGATAGGCTGTCGCCACAACGGTGATGATCTTGCGACCGGTAAAAGCACCGCGGCTTGTGCCGTAGCCCTCTTTTCCAATCTTGAAAATCTCGTTCTGAGGCTCCACGCGATCCTTACTGATCGCTTTTCTGGAACTCTCTTTACCGTTGACGTAAAGTACTTCGTACGTCACGGTCTCTGAGCCTTTTTTGCCTTCCTGAGCTTTCAGTACACGCCCACGGCCCACGTCTCGGCTCACCACGTATTCGGTTTTGTAGGGCAATTCTTTGGTGACTACCAAGGCTTTTGTTTCCGCCTCGATCTTTACGACGCTATCTTGCTGTTTGGCCCACGCTGACCAAGCAAACGTCACCGCTATAATTGCTCCAAGCACTTTCATGCCACGCATTTGGCACCTCCTCTTGCGTTTTAAGCTTCCTAAAGAGGTACCAGCCAGCCCTTTGAGATGTCAACCCATGGTGGCCCGCCGCCCTCAAGACATAACGGTTTGGCGGCGAACCTACGCCAGGTTCACCGCCAAACCGCGATTTTCATTTTTATTGTCGGCAGAAAAACCTAGTATTTTGACTAGGTAATGTTTATTTCTTTGCGGACCCTGTGGAGAAACTCCCGCGCGAGACCGGGCAAGGCGTCCCTTCGCTCGTTGTGAGGATCGAATTGCCGTCTGTGGAGTAGCAGATCGCCTCTCCCTGGCCCTCCACACCGAGTTCAAGTCTCGTGGGCTTTGCCGTGAACCAAGTATCGAAGTTCTTTGTGACAGTGAACTCGAACGCAGCAAGGTAGGTTCTCAGCACCACGAATCCGTTGTTCGGGGACACATCGCCCCCGGTGAGGAGCTTTGAGCCAGGGACGATCGAACCGACTTCCACGGTGCCCATCTTCTTGAGTGTGTATTTGCCACTCTTGGCGGGTGCCGTGAGCTTGTACACGGAACTGGGTCCTTTGTCCGTTTTGGTGACGATCCACACATCCCCGGTTTTTTGGTCGACCAATAAGGTTTCCGCATTGTGCGCGCCGTCCGGGTACGCGACCTGATATGTCTCAAAATTGACGATCTTCCCGCTGGGTTGGGTCGGCTCAGGCACCTTGTAGATTTGGATCTCGGGCCGGATCTCCTTGTTGTCGCCAATGTCGCCTATATACAGATAACTCTTGCCCTTGATCTTAGCTGAAGCGATGTCCTCCCAGTCGGTAGCTTTCACTCCTGAAAGGTTCCACTCGCCCGAAACATGACCCTTCAGGTCGAACCGGAAGAACCTTGCCGTGTCGCCACTGTCGTTATGGGTGTAGTACTGCCCAGGGGCTAGGTATGAGCGTGCTATGCCGGAGCTTTCGTTGATCTGTTTATTGTCCAGTTCACAGACCTTTTGAGTCTTGTTCCACTTAGAATGGGACTGCTGAGCCACGGGAGCGGAAACGACAAAAACTGTCAGGAGCGAAAGGACCACGGGCTTCATGTGGCCGATTGTACTTGCTTGCGCCTTAACCTCCAGTTCAGGAGGTTCTCGGCATACAGCAATTGGTGGGCATGACCAGCATCTTTCCCGAAAATCTGTCTGAACTTAGCCCCATAGACTCGATACTGCGCTGGGGAAACCCGTTCCGGAGCATTCTGAAAGAGATGTCTTCGAACAGATTGCCACAAGTGAGTATCGAATGGAGCTGCTTCGGAGAATCCCAATCCGTACAGAGCCACACAGTCGGCTATTTTGGGTCCAACTCCTGCCAAAGTCTGCAACTGCGCGATCGCGTGCTCATAAGGGAGTTGGCTCAACGAGTGCAGCCACGTTTCACCACCCAGGCTGACTATCTGCCTTGCCGCGAGGGGAATCGTGCCGCCACGATAGCCGAATCCGTGCTTTCGCAGGTCCTGTTCCTCAAGGCGGGCCAGTACGTCCAGTCCCGGAAACCGGTTTAAAGGGCCGAAACCCGTTTCGAACGGTGGTCCTAAGCCTGCCAGCCACTCCGTCATGAGAGTGATCCGTTTGAGGTGATTGTTGGAACTGCATAGAAAACAAAAAAGGCACTCAACGGGATCGCAGCTCGACATGAGCCTGAGGCCAGACATCACGGCCGAATGATCCCTTAAAGCGGGAGCCTTCTCCAGCACTCGCTTTCGAACCGAGTCCAGCGGCTCCTCAAGCCCAAAGTGCCGGATGAATGCTTCCCGGTCAGCGTTGGTCGATATTTGAAGGACCTGATCGTCGCCACTGCTCTGCTTCTCAATCGCAAACCAGTTCGGTCCATCTGCACCAAGCCAAACGCCTGAATCCAGTTTTCGCCAGCGAAAGACCTGGCCGATTCCGAGGCAGAGGTTAAGTCTCAGTTCGCTCTCAGGGATATCGAGAGAGTAGGTCGTCATCCAAGTTGCAACCCTTCCGGCAGCGACCCCAAAAATTGTTCCTCATCCATAACGGGAATATTGAGTTCCTGCGCCTTGGCAAGCTTGCTGCCAGCTCCAGGCCCAGCGACAACCAAGGTCGTGTTCTTGCTCACAGAGCCAGCGGCTTTTCCTCCCAGGCTAATTACCATCTCTTCGGCAGCGTCGCGCGAAAAGCGCTCCAGTTTTCCTGTGAAAACGATGATTTGCCCTGCAAAATAGTCGCCTCGGGGCGAATCGGGTTCAGCAGGGGCAACTCCGGCGCCCAAGAGCCCATCGATGAGCGATTGGTTAGCCGGATCCTCAAGCCACTGCTCGATTTCGCTCGCGGTGCGTGGCCCGATATCCGGAACGGCAATCAAAGCTTCGTAGTTAGCCTTTCTGAATTCCCCGATGTTGCGGAAAGTCCGAGCCAAGTCTCGCGCCGTTCGATCGCCGACGAACCGTATTCCTAGCGCAAACAGAAACCGGTCCAGGGGTCTGGATTTTGAGCCTTCAATCGCTTGGAGCAAATTTGCCACGCTCTGCTCGCCCATGCGGTCGAGTTCGATCAGATCCTTTGAACGAAGGTGGAGCGAATAGATGCTTGCCACATCCCGAATGAGCTCAAGTTCCAAGAACCTTTGCACCTGCTTCTCGCCCAACCCTTCAATATCCATCGCCAATCGGCTCGCGAAGTGGATGATCTTTGCGCTGATTTGTGCAGGACATGCCTTGTTGGGGCAACGCAGAAATACTCCACCGGCATCTTTGACCAGTGGTGAGTCGCATTCAGGGCAATTTTTCGGCGGATTGGGTTCCACAGATCCGGAGGGCCTTTTCTCCAGAACCGCGCCGACGACTTCTGGAATCACATCGCCTGCACGCTGGACGATCACTGTGTCGCCTTCCCGGACGTTACGCCGTTCGAGATCTTCGTAGTTGTGAAGGGTTGCTCGGGTGACCGTCACGCCTCCCACCACCACGGGCTCCAGATCGGCGACGGGCGTCACGACCCCGGTCCGGCCCACTTGGCTGAAGATCGAATTGAGTCTGGTAAAGGCCTGCTCCGCTGCAAACTTGTAAGCGATCGCCCAGCGAGGACCACGTGTTGTCATTCCCGCTTGGCGCTGGAGCGCAAACTCGTTGAGTTTCACAACGACCCCGTCGATGCCAAATGGCAGCGTATCTCGGAGGCTTTGGATTCGCTCGATTTGGCGAAGTACTTCCTGAATACCTCCGCATCGGCTGGATATCTCGCTGCTCTGGAATCCGAGTTCACGGAGTTTTTGGAGCAGGTCGGATTGGCTCGATGCGATCGATTCGCCCACGCCTTGGCTATAGGCCATGAAGGTGAGTTTCCTAGCGGCGGTCAATCGGGAGTCCAATTGGCGCATGCCGCCAGCAGCGGCATTTCGCGGATTTGCGAACACCTGCTCTCCGCGCTCAGCTCTTTCTGCGTTGAGCTTCTCGAACACATCTTTGTACATAAGCACCTCCCCTCGGACCTCAAAGGTGCCAGGTATTGGGTGCTTCAGCCTCAGCGGGATTCCCCTGACGGTCTTGGCATTGGCCGTTACGACCTCGCCTTCGCGACCGTCTCCCCGGGTGGCCGCTGTCTTCAGGACAGAATCCTCATAGGTGAGTGATAAGGACAATCCGTCGTACTTAAGTTCTAAGAAGTACTCAAGATCACCATCCAACTCCAATGCGCGATGGAGTCTTTCGTCAAAGGAATTCAGTTCATCGAGAGAGAAAGCATTGTCTAGGGAAAGCATCGGAATCTGATGCTTGTGCGACTCAAATCCCTTGGTGGGAGGTGCACCGATTCGATGGGTCGGACTATCCGGGGTTACCAAATCTGGAAACTGCTTTTCCAAATCTAATAATTCTTGGAACAATCGATCATATTCGGAGTCACTTATCTCAGGGGCATTCTGTGCGAAATACAAGTCAATATGTCGCGTGACTTCATTTCGCAGAAATTCGACTCTGTCCTGAGGATTCATGACGAAAATCTTACCAAGCCTAGGGAACTTACTTGATTGCGATATCAAAACGCCATTCTTGCCCGCTCATCCGTCACATCGTATGGAGCAAGAGCCCGATATTGATTGGCGCATCGGGCGTTAAGCGTGTTCTTGTCTGGCCGATGGGGAGATCCAGAACCAAAAACCGCACCGACTTTGCTACCTAAATAACTCCCCAAAATGCACTGAAGTGAGTTCCGCCTCCGGGCCAAAAGCCTGGGGGCGATTCTTTTTAGCCCGACCGTTTGGACTTCAGCTCGATATCCAATTTTCGCTGAGACCGCTCTTTGGTCTTGATCACAACAACATCGGTGACGCTCTTCATCTTGAGCTCAAACTGTGTAAACAATCCCATTCTCCGGTCCAAATTTGCCGTCCCCGCGCCTTCTACTACTGTTGAAGTTTCGGCCCAAGCGCTTTCTCTATCCTTGTCCGCAACAATTTCCAAGGTTTCGTCTTCCAAATTTTTGTAAATCTGACGAACCTTCAGTCCGATTTCTGCGTCTCCATCGGATAATCGGTTGAGAACACAAGTATAAGTGACATCCCCTGCCCCAAACTTGCGAGAAAAAGTCCAACTATCGCCAGCCGAGACTCGCTTTTCAGGGAAAGATACGGGCAAATACACAATATCTGCAAACCTTTTGATATCGAGTCCAGGCAATTTCACGGGCACCTCAATATCGGGCGCAGTGGTGCTGAGGGTCACGCCCAGCTTATTGACCACAACGGTGGTTTTGGGAAAGTACGATTGAAACGCGTCCAACCCCAAAGGCAAGGGCTCATCGTTAAAAAGTATTTTTGCTTCCTTAAGCTCATGCGTGAACCTAAGAGTGCCATCCTTTTCGGGTTGCTCCGAATCGACTTTCACGGTCACGTCAATCGCAGCCTTTCCTTCATTCCCGCCCAATATCGGAAGGAAGCCGTTGAAAGTGCCTTGGAGTTGGTATGTGGAATGAGCCGGCCCCGAACCCCCGTAAACTAGGAAAGCCGCAATCAGAACTGGAGTCATGCTGTATTTATACGCCCTCCAGGCAATACTGCGCGTCTGAAAATTAGCTCATGAGCTATGGACCAAACCCGCTACCCGAAGGTGCAGAACTAGATCAACGCTACTGCGTGAGATCGGTTCTGGGGCAGGGAGGATTCGGAATCACCTATCTCGCTTTTGATAATGATCGACAAGATTCCGTTGTAATTAAGGAATTGGCCCCAAGCTCAACACAACGCGCAGAGAACGGCTGGATCGACTGGTCCCAGGTGGGTCCATCGGCAGCCGAGAGGACCCGCCACCAGTTTTTGCGCGAAGCGAAAAATCTCCGAAGCGTGCGTTCCTCGGGCGTACCCAGCGTGCGAGGTTTCTTTCAACAAAACCACACGGCCTACTGCGTCACCGAATATTTGGGGGGTGCCCAGTCCCTTCAAGCCATCCTTGCCCGAGATGGGAGAAGTACAGAGACATTTGTGGAAGCCATCGTCCGCGATCTCTGCGGGATATTGGAGCCGATCCACCAGCGTGGCATCCTCCACCGAGATATCAAGCCGTCCAACATTCTCCTCAACGAAGCAGGCGAAGTGTATCTGGTTGACTTTGGTTCCTCCCGTGAGTGGCACCCCGACGTAACCCACCACCAAACCGTTGAATTCACGCCAGGTTACGCGCCGATCGAGCAGATGAACGACGCGGCTCGGCGCGGTCCGGCCACCGATATATACGGCCTTTGCGCTACGGCTTACACACTACTTACGGGTTACGCCCCTCCTCCTGTGACGGAGCGGATCTCCCTGGACAAGCTTCAACCCATTGAAAAAGTGCGACAAGATATACGTCCCGCCTTCGCACGCACGATCCTAGCGGGCTTGGAGTTGAGATTTGAGGATCGGCCGCAGTCCATCGACGAGTTTCTCAATCTCTTGGATGCAGCCGACGGGGAGGACAGCGGATACGCCCTGGCTGAACTGGATTCCCGCAAGTTGCTACTCCAACGATTGCGTCCCGGGAAGAACGAGTGCCCATCTTGCGGCGGAATTTTGGTGGACCCCAAGCCGCTCAAAGTCATGCAATGCCCGGTGTGCCGAGATGGCGTGATTCGCCATCGAGATATCGCGCCGAACCGGTGCCCCGTCTGCCGCGTCGGATTTTGGCGCCCCCGCTCCTACATTAAGGGAATTCCCCCGTTCTGCCCGGCTTGCCGGATCGGCACGCTTGTGCCGGAAGGTGGACTCATGGGAATCAGCGTAAAAAAGGTCCATTGCGACCAGTGCAAAGCTGTCTTTCACCGCGAAAAACAGGGCTGGAGCATGGAAGACTCCGACCAGGTCGCCCCATGGGAAGAGTGGATTTCTGCTTCCGGGCGATCCCTAGAGGGCGAAATCTGCGACTCGTGCCACGCTCAATTCGACATTCTTGAGGATGATCGGTTGAAGCGCGTGGTCCCCAGGGGCAAGCCAGGCGAATACAACCTGCTCTATCGTGAAGAATGGGCGAAAGTGGCCGCGGGACTCGAGCCGGGGCAAGGCAACAGCTTTTGCCCGACCTGCAGTGCCGATTACTATCTGGATGACCAGCACCTGACTTTGCTGGACGCTCGGTCCGATCCTTTTGGTTTTGCCAAGGCCTTTCAGGGTTGCCTTGTTTCTGTCGAGCAGGCTCGGTGGATGGCTGTGGGAAAATCAAGCGGACATCGAGGACTTGTTTGTAGCGAGTGCGCGATGGAATTTGACTCGGAATCCGGAGGATTTAGTTTGGTGCACTCACCGGACCGGAGGCTCAAGCGTCAGGCGGGAAAGGTCCGGCCCCTTCTGGATTGGCACCGCATCATTCGGCATTTACCGGTTGTGGGTACCGAAAGTGAACTCGACGAGCAGATTCTGCAGGCTGCGGCGAACGCATACGTACAAGGTGAAATTGGATTCGATTTCCGGAACGAAGGAACTGACTGGAGCTCAAAGGCGGAGCGATTGGTGGAAGACGGATCGGTTCAAGAAGGCACGCTGGCGATCTCCAATCGCCAACTCACGTTCGGAGGAATATTCAAGAGAGTCCGGTTTGACTTAAGTCAGGTGGATTCCATCACGGCGAGCGGCGACACACTCGAATTGTTGATGGGAAATGGCGGTGAGACGTTTGTTCTTCCGAACGTACTGATACCCGTCGCTCTCGCGAGCGGTCGAATAGATCTCCTTATCGGAGCAGAGTCGCTGGCAGCAAGGCTAAATTACGCTCTGGATAGATCTGCTCAGGATTCGACGTTGACGCGGTGACGCAAAGGTGTCGCGGGCAACCCAAGCACGTCGGAAGGCGTGGACTGCGTCGCATAGTTCATCAGCTTGGTCAGGATCACCTTAATCGAGCCGGCCACCGGATAGGCGATCAGCATGCCGATCAAGCCGAAGAGCGCGGCGAATGAGAACACCACAAACATGCTGACCAAAGGGCTGAGACCAACGCTCTTACCGAGGAAGCGTGGCGTGAGCAACGCATCATAAACCAAGGACACAGCGGCAAAGAGCAGGGACACAACAACGGCAAACGTCCATGGACTGCCAAAGTGAAGGAACATGTTCGACGTCACGCCGGAAAGACCAGTCCCCAGCAGAATGGAGATAAGTGCGATCCAAGTACCGAAGTAAGGGATGAGGTACACGGCGGCTGCGAGAAGCGCAAAGGGAATCGCGTACGGAACCCCTAGAACCGAAAGAACTACCGACATCACGCACGAATACACCGTGAAATTGAGCATCACGCCGCGCAGATAGCCCATGAATACGCTTCCCACCTCGCGGACTAGACCTATGGTTTCCGCTCGGATGGAGGTCGGAATCCAACTTGCGCTTCTGACCTTCATGTTGTCGATGTCGAGCAGAATCAGGAGCACCAGCAACGGTGTGAAGAGCAACATTAGCAATTGAGAGCTGGCATTCAGCGCTATGTTGATGAACCCGCTGAAAAATGACTGGATCTTGTTGGCAATTTCCTTACGGTGCGGTTCTACGTATTGCTGGACTAGCAGGCGCCTATCAGCAGGAATTCCGACCTGTTCCAAGGGGCCGCTGAATTGCACGAGAAGTTGATCGACCGGGTTTGCCGACCCGTTATCGGAGGCCCGATAAACAGGATTCCAGCGGTCAAAAGTGCTGGCCTCGACATTAGTCGCGATGGTTTTGGTGAAAGACTGGAGCCGACCCGTAATCGCGCCGAGCTGACCAGCCGCCATCGGAGCCACCTTGACAATGACAATCGTCGCTCCCGCAAAAAAGAGCGTGAAGACCAGAAGAATGGCTACGGCTCGTGGCACGCCTCTTCTCCGAAGCCGACCGATGGTGGGCTCGAGGAGAATTGCTATGACGAACGCGAGGAAGAACGGTAGAAGAATGCCTCGGACAGCATAAAGAAAGCCCAGGATGGCGATAAGAACCACCACCCAGAGCAGAATTTTCCACCAGTTGATGGTGGATTGCATCGATTATGCGCCGAGTTCTTCTGGCTCGAGCTTGCTGGCTCTCTTCGCCCGCTGCTCGGTAAGCCACTCTTCTGTTCGGCCCTTGAGTTCTTTCGCCTTATCGCCGATCATCTCTCGGGTCTCGTTCCCCGGCTTGGGTGCGAACAAAACGCCCGCGGCCGCGCCGACCAATGCGCCAAGGCCAAAGCCGGCGAGGAGATACACCAAAGAATTCTTGTCGTCTGAGCTATTCATAGTTAAAAGCCTCCTTGATTCCATTATTACTGAACTTTGTTCGATTTCTTCCGTGACTCCATGGCCATTCGGAATAGATTCCAGCCAAGAACTGCCAGGGTTGGACCCCAACCGTTCTTTCTAGTACCTGCCAGGGCCGAGACCATCGGGACTATCGCCCCACCAGCAGGATTCGAACGTTGCCGTGAGAGAGCATGAATCTGCTTCTCGTGTGCTGAAATTGTCTTACTTACTTTCTCGAGTTGCTTTTCGAGTGCGTTGCACTGGGCCCGGACTCTTGATAAAGCCGACACCGCAGATATCGCGATCGCAAGAGCTACCAGCCCAAAGATCAACCCTGCAATTCCGAGTACCAGCTCCATATCCACTCCATACGCACAAATTAGGCTCCTTTGACCTTATTTAAAGAAGTCAAAGGTCTCTAGCCGACCCTTAACCGCCTGAAGGAACCGGCCCGCCGCCATTCCATCGATCAACCGATGGTCGTAGGTGAGCACCAAGTTCATGATCGACCGGATTGCGATCATACCGTCAATAATAACAGGCGATTGCTTGATCGTGTACGTACCCAGTATAGCGGCCTGCGGAGCATTGATCATCGGGGTGCCCAAAACCGCTCCATAGCTGCCGGGATTGGTCAACGTGAATGTTCCACCCTGAACGTCGCTGACGGAGAGCGCATTGCTCCTGGCTTTGGCGGCGATTTGCTCCAAATCTTTGGCCAAATCGATCAGGGATTTGGTGTTGGCGTCGCGGATGACGGGGACAATCAGTCCCTGATCTCCCTTCGGCCCGAGGGAAACGGCGATCCCCATGTGAACATTCTTGTTCATCACGATTTGGTCACCCTGGAGAGATGCGTTGACCAGCGGAAATTCCATCAAGGTCTCTGTGATGGCTTTGATGAAGAACGGCGTGTAGGTCAGCTTAACGCCAAACTGAGATTGGAAGTTCTCTTTGTTCCTCTCGCGGAACTGCACCATTTGGGTGACGTCCACCTCGGTCAGCGTGCTCACCACGGGAACCTGAGAACTTCGCACCATTGCGTCGGCAATCATCTTTCTCATGCCGACGAGTTGGACGATCTCTTGGTCTGGTCCAGCAACCACAGGGGCGGACGGTTTGACCTCAATCGGCGCGGCAGGAGCTACCGATATTTGAGGTACGGGTTGGACACCTCCAGCCAGAAATTCTTCAAGGTCCTTTTTGGTGACTCGTCCGCCTGCGCCCGTTCCCGAAATCGACGCAAGCTGAGCTTCGGAAATGTTATTCGACTTCGCGATCGATCGAACCACAGGCGTGTACCATTTCCGTCCTCCTTGGTCGCCTGATACAGAAGGTGTAGCATGTGGGACAGATTCGACTTTTTCAGCCTGAGGTGTCGGTGCGGTTTCTGCTGGCGCAGTTTCAACCTCGGTGCCGTCGTCGATCAATCCCATTGGCTTGAACACTTCGACCTGCTCGCCTTCAGGGATCAGGATCTTGATGAGGACCCCCGAAGCCGGAGCCTGCAACTCCGTGTTCACCTTGTCGGTCATGATCTCGACAACGGGTTCGTCTTCCTTAACGAACTCGCCGACTTTCTTCAGCCATCGGCTCACGGTACCTTCGTGAACCGACTCCCCAAGTTCTGGCATCAAAATCTCAACTGGCATATCGGTAGATTGTAGCCCGGTGGCGGATGGGCCGCTCCCTGGTCAACCATCGGGCTTATGTGGTTCTACGAGTCGCGTCGCAAAATCTTGGCACGTTGCTCGACGCGTTCTCGCGCTCGGCCAATTATGTCCATCAGAGGGATTCGATCCGCCTCGGAGTTCGACAAGGTTTGGACCAGCCTCTGCGCTCGCTGATAGAGCCCATACCGAAGCGCAATAGCGACCTTCCGCCGAACTGTTACGGCATCGACCATCGCCTTCTTGACCGACTCTGCCTGAGCCTCGGTCAGGACATGGAAAGGTGCATAAGCAGAAGTAAGTACTTGGGTCCCACCATCCACGCGAGCCGTGACCTTCCAACGATAGTTCTTCCCTGGCTTGAGCTTAATCGGTTGAGGCGGTGTATACGTGCCATCCTCGCCCAGCTGAATTCCATTTGCCCGAACCACGGCCGAGCCATCCTGGTCCACAATCACCAAGTCGTAGGACTCGGCCTGCGGCACGGTCTCCCAGGTCACCGAATCCAGTTCCGGTTCCACAGCCGTAAACCGTGGGCTTTTCGCCTTCAACTGGGCTGCAGTCTCGGATTCCTCCGTTTCAGAAAGCGGTGCGAGCACCGTCGCCAATGACTCCAACTGCTTGTCTGCGTCGGAAATTTCTGGGGCAGTCATCCCCACCTTGTGGGCTTCCTTGAAGGTGCCCGTGTTGTTGACATTGTCATCGGGCGGAATCGACCAACGGACCGGACCGAGGGTTAAGATGAGGAGGACCAATTCGCGTGTCATGACTGTGGTTCTGGACGTTACTGACGATTGTCGGTTCTCTAGGATACCGTTGATAGGGACTTTATGCGGGTTTTGGACCTATTCCTAGCCGTTCGAACAGGTTCCTTTTCACTTGGGGCCACTCCTCATCGAGGATGCTGAAGTACACGGTATCTCGGGTTTGCCCGTCGATCTTGATGCCATGCTTTCGCAATGTGCCTTCGTACACCCCTCCAAGTTTCCGGATAGCGGCTTGGCTGTGGAGGTTTGTTTTGGCTGTCTTAAGAGTCACCCGGATCGCGCCTAGAACTTCGAACGCATGTTGTAAAAGCAGCAATTTGCACTCTGGATTGACGTTCGTACCACGACAATCTGCCGAATACCACGTCATCCCGATTTCCACGTGGCGCGCATCGTGGCGGATATCCAAGTAGGCCGTTTCGCCGATATAGCCTCCCGTTTTTGCGTCCAATACCGTGAAACTGGTGACCGCAGGTGCCGCAAGCCTGGACGAAACATAGTCACGGAACGCTTCGACCGTGTGGGTTACTGGCCGTATCCGAAGAAAATGATCAAAGGTGTCCTCTGGGCAGACTTCGAACAACCCGTCAGCGTGGGAGAGCTCCAAGGGCACCAACCGAACCCACTGACCAGTCAGTTCCACCGGCTCACACCACTGATTCGGAATCACGTTGGCGAAATTACCCCACGCTGGCATTCAAGAAGGAGCGAATGTCATCCTCGTTCACGTCAGGCTCCCCGGGGGCAACGTTGTTCAACTTCCCTTCTCCCATCCACTGGATCAGCCGATCGACTTCTGCAAAGAGGTGATCAAATGAGTCGACAATGAATAAGAGCGGTTGATAGTGGTCGATCTCAAACCCTTGATTGATGACCCATTCGAGCTGAATCGGGAACCGTTGGACCTCCGGCGCATCGATCGAATAGGCCAATTCGCCGTAGCTGCTGAGAAGCCCGCTTCCGTATGCCTTGAGTCCCGCAGATTTCTGAGATCGCATCAGGCCGAATTCGATGGTGAACCAGAAGAAGCGTGCCATCGCTCGAACGATACTGGTAACTCGCCGAACGCGCTCCTCGTGATCAGGAATCGACTGGGCGATGTCCGCGGCAAGATGTGCGGCGTCTCCAAAACGGACCAGGGTATCCGCAAACGCCATGTCTGTATGCATTGGAACGTGGCCAGCGATGTCATGGAAGATGTCGGGTTCGGGGAGGTAATCGAGTTTGTCTCCACGCCGAATCGTGATTGTTGTCGGAAATTCTCGCTGTCTCAGGCAATCAAAAAAAAGGAATGCGGGGACATACCCGCTCACCGCTTTGGCGCGAAAACCCGTCAAGGGGCACAGAAATTGGTTCACATCTTCCAGTTTGGGAACCTGGTCGGGCGATAGGCAGAGGCTGGCGATGCCCTCCATGAATTTGTCGTTGGCATACTGCTCCCAGCGACCGGTCATTCGTGCATAGAGCTTTCGCCATGCGTCATGGTTGGCCTCGGAATACAGTTCGTATGGCTGGTCTATGTAGAGTTCGCCTCGCTCGCGAGCTTCCTCGATAAACGGCGCCTCGGTCGTTGTCATCCCAATTCGTGGGTTTTCAGAGATGGGTTGAGCCACGTTGCTCCCTCCTGGTTTGGTATGGCGCCATTGTACATCGTGCCGGACGCCGACAAAGCAGAAGCCCCACAGAACACATCTGCAGGGCTTGCTCTGAAAGGAGAGACTTTCGTTTTTTGATTACTTGCGTCGTCGTCGGAGTGCGGCAGCAATTCCAAATCCGAGAGCAGCCAAAGTGGCAGGCTCCGGAACCGCTTCGAAGCGATTGTAATTGCTGTACTGGATTCCGGGATTGCCCGTGTTGAAACCAGGATTGCTCATGGAGTTGACGCTGTCCGCAGGCATGGACTCGTTGGAGAGCCAGCCTGATTCCGAGCAATAGGCCGCGAACCAGTTGAAGCCAAAGCTGCTGCTACCGTTATCCAGTAGGTTGCGGGCGATGTTGACTTCGCGACCGGGCTGGTAGGCGAGGAAGTTGTGGGTGCCACCGGTGAGTTCGAATGACACTGAGCCGAAGCTGCCAAAGATCACCGCATAGTCGGCCAAAAATCCAGTCGGGAACAGCTCAGTGGAATCCTTAGCGAGGTTGCTGATGACCGAACGACCGCCATCGCTGGTGTCGCTCATGCTTGCGTCATCGAAGCCGCCTGCCTTGCTGTCGATGTAAACCACAACGACGTCGTTGAGCGCATTTCCACCAGTGAAGCCAAAGTTCACATTGAGTGCATCGGCGTCCATGCTGATCATGCCAGCTCCAAGGGTTCCGCCGAATCCGGATCCACCGCCGTTGCCGTAGTTCGTGGCATATTCGCCAGAAGCAACGGTACCGTCAACAGCAACACCCGAGGCCAAACCGTTTGAGTCGACCTGGGTCTGCACAAGTCCAGCGTTTGCCGCGCCCATCGCCGCGGCCGCAAGTGCGAGAAAAGCAAATTTTGTCATCTTCATTGATCGTCTCCCAAAGCGAGCGGTGACCACGAAGCCCCAGGCGGGACTTACTAGAATGGTCGTCGAATGCGCGCACACTCCGGCTTTATCAATAAGAATTCGTATTCTGAACCTAGAATTGTGACATCCTGACCACACTTCCCGGCATTATTGCGTGCAATTGCTGGAACACTTGCCAGGCGGCACAAACAAAAAGTGGAGCTGGTCTCCAGCTCCACTTTCAGAGTTTTCGTTGATGCTAATCGGGCTTAGCGTCGACCGTAGCCGCCACCACCGCGTCGATCGTTGCCGCCGCGGCCACCACGATCGCGTCCACCGCCGCCGCCGTAGCCGCCACCACCGCCGCCGCCAAAGTCACGGTCACCACCGCCGCCGCCGTAGCCGCCGCCACCACCGCCGAAGCGTCCGCCGCCACCGCCGCCGCCGCCAGTTCGGGGTCGATCTTCTCGAGGTCGAGCCTTGTCGACCTTAATCGCTCGGCCACCGATATCGGCGCCGTTCATTTTTTCAATCGCCTCATCTGCGCGATCTGCTGCGACGTCGATGAATGCAATGCCCTTATCGCCGAGAACGCGGCAAGAATGCGGCTGATAATCGCCGAAGGCCATCAGGACCTGATCTTCGCGTACTGAATACGGAAGATTGCCGACGAACAAAGTTTGTACTGCCATTTGAGCTCCTAATATTTTCCGTTCACTTTCCGATGGAGCTCCGTTCTCTACTTCGCTACATAGGTTGTCCGAACACCCGTATTTTACTACACTCCAAAGCTAAAACGATACTTCGCGGTACTGGACCGCTTCGGCGAGGTGGGGCTTTTGAACCAAATCCACGTTCTGGAGGTCGGCGATCGTGCGTGCGACCTTCAGGATCCGGTCGTAGACCCGGCCCGAAACGTTCATTCGAGCGGCGACCATTTTCATAAATTCGCGGGACTCTTGGGAGAGTTCCACAAGGTCTTGAACTTCCCGAGCGCTCATCTTGGCATTCACCTTGCCTGGTCCAAGCCGCGTGTGCTGAATATGGCGTGCTGCGACCACTCGAGCGCGAATGGTCTCACTCGTATCGCCACGGTCCAGGTTCAGAAGTTCGTCGGGTTTGAGCCGGGGTACGGCCATGTGGATGTCGATTCGGTCCATAAGGGGTCCGCTGATCCGGTTCGCGTACCTGCCGCACGAAGCCGGGGAGCCCACGCAATTCGCTTCGGGATATCCCTTAAATCCACAAGGACAAGGGTTCATGGCACCGATCAAGGTGCACGAAGCCGGAAAAGTCATCGTGTTTTGCACCCGTGCCACCGTGGCAACGCCATCTTCCAGTGGCTGCCGCAAGGATTCTAGGACGTCGCGGTCAAATTCGGCCATCTCGTCGAGGAACAACACACCCAAGTGCGCCAACGAAATCTCGCCTGGCTGTGGATTCTTGCCGCCACCGACAATCGCTGCGTAACTCGCCGTGTGGTGCGGGGATCGATACGGTCTCTCCCAAATCAGGCCCTCATGGCCACCTTTCTGTTTGGCTGCGCTGTAAATTCGAGTAACTTCGATGCTCTCTTCCAGAGACAAGGGAGGCAGGATGGTCGGCAACCTTCGAGCCAGCATCGTTTTGCCAGATCCGGGAGGGCCAACCATGAGCACGTTGTGGCCGCCAGCTGCAGCAATCTCTAGCGCTCGAATCGCCTGCTTTTGGCCTTTGACGTCGCTAAAATCGACCTCGTAGCGAGTCTCGCCTGCTCCTTCCGTCCGCTCAAACTTTACGGGCGTGGCGAGCATCGACCCGTTGAGTAATTCAGCCAATTCAGTGAGCGAATCGACACCATAGACATCGATTCCCGGTGCCACAGCCGCTTCAGTGGCATTGGCACGCGGGACAATGAGTCTTTTGAACCCCTTTTCTGATGCCATCAACGCGATATTGACGGCACCATCGATCGGTCGCACGATGCCTTCCAACCCCAGTTCGCCAACGATCATGCAGTCCGCAATCTCGCTGGCTGGAACCTGCTCCGTCCCGGCAAGAATCGCAGCGGCGATCGGAAGGTCCAGAGAAGGCCCTTCTTTCTTGATGTCGCCTGGAGCGAGATTGCAAATGATGGTTTGATTGGGTAATCGAAATCCGCCGTTGCGCAAAGAAGCTCGAACACGCTCACTGCTTTCTTGAACGGCTTTGTCGGGCAAGCCGACAATCGTGAAGCGAGGCTGGCTCGCCCCGATAAAATCAATTTCAGCGACGATGGGAATAGCGTCGATACCGGACAGCGTTGCGCAGTGGACTTGAGCGACCATCTACCCCGGTTTGTTCAACTCCTTTTCAATCTGTTCCCGTGTCATGCCATCGCTTGTCTGCATAATCACGTTCGACTTCAGAGCAGTAAGGGTCAGGTTAAGTTCGTAAAATTCGCCTTCTTCTCCGCCAAAGATCGGAACATTCACCGCATGGATCTTTGCCGACTTAAGAAATCCGCTGCGGGCAAACAACTCGTACTCGCCCGTCGCTTTGATCGGGTTGTCTCCATCCGATTCCTCAAAATCAAACTTAACCAAGGTGGCGGGCGACCCAATATTTGTCTGGATCCGAACCAAGTTGTAAGAGGCTTTCGCACTCCCTAAATCGTATTCCTCGTCTGCCTTGAACTGAGCGCTCCAAGTCGATCCCGCCGCTCGCTTTTCCGTGCCGAAATTCGGCCAAGTGAGTCTGCCCAATCTCAGAGCCAAACGGAGATCGATTGGGTGCTGGGTCATGAGCCAAATCGAACCGGATTTGTTCATGGTCAACTTCAACTCGGTTGGCTTGGTTGTTCCGATCGCAAGCTTCTCACCATCCATCGTCATGGAGATCAGCCGATCACTGGATTTGACCGTAACGTAGCCGCGCGAGTCCCGCTCGGTCGCTTTAATAATGATTTCCGATTCCGTTTCGAACGTTTCGCCTTGACTCTTATACTTTGCGGTCTGGCGGTAGGTGACTAACTCGCCTAGGTAAGGGTCGAACCCGAAGGCAAATTCAGGCGGATGAGTCTGCATCAGCCCGAGCCACAACACGGCGGAGATCATAGTGAGAGTATAAACGGTTCACAAACCACTTCGGAGCACATGAAGAGCAACTTTCTTTTTGCGCTCAGTTGACGAGTTGCCACGTCCCTAGTCAATGTGAAGCGCCGCACGAAAATCGTATGCACCATTGGGCCCGCCGTGGCCACTCCCGAGAAGATCAGTCAACTCATTCACGCTGGCATGGATGTTGCGCGGCTGAACTGCTCTCACGGAGATTGGGAAAGCAAGAACGAGTGGGTCGAACTCATCCGCAACGAGGCGCAAAAGTGCGGGCGCCATGTCGCCCTTCTTGCCGATCTCCAAGGCCCAAAATTCCGGATAGGCGATATTGTCGGCAGTTCCCGGATTCTTGTCAATGGCGAGATCCTAACGGTCGGCCCGTCCCCCGAAACTGAGATCCCGATTCCGAGTGACGTGATCTATAACGCCATGTCCGTGGGAACCAAAGTCCTTTTGGGCGATGGAGAAGTTGAGCTTCGTTTGATGTCATTGCACGGAGCTCATTTCGAGGCCAAGGTGATGAGCGGCGGTCTGATCACCTCTCGCAAGGGCATCACGCTGGTGGGAAAGAGCTTCGATGCGCCAGCATTGAGCGAAAAAGATCGCGAGGACGTATACCAGGCAGCAAAGACTGGAGTCGACTTCATCGCCTTGAGTTATGTCAAGCAAGCCAGCGACATTCGAGAGCTTCGAAGGCTGGTCGACCAATACGACCCCACGATTAGGCTCTGTGCGAAGATCGAAACTCCGGAAGCTCTCAAAGATATCGACGAGATCATTCGAGCGGTTGACCTCATCATGGTGGCCCGCGGAGATCTGGGCCTTCAAATCAACATGGAAGAGGTGCCATTTGCGCAGAAACACATCATCCGCAGGTGTGCCCTGGCTGGAAAACCTGTTATCACGGCGACCCAGATGCTGGAAAGCATGCTCAATGCACCGCGACCAACACGTGCGGAGGCAACCGATATTGCTAACGCGGTTTTGGATGGCACCGATGCTCTCATGTTGAGTGGTGAGACCGCTGCAGGCAAGTTCCCCATCGAAGCAGTTCGGACCATGGCCAGGATCGCAGAAACAGCCGAGCGAAGTTTCGACTACGTCGGCCGGTTGGAATCCTTGCCTCCCACCGCGGCGGCCGGAGATATTGAAACACAAGCGGTCGCCAAGGCAGCCGTGCAGTTGGCCACGAGTTTGAAAGCTAAGGCCATCGTCACCACCTCTACGAGCGGACTCACCCCGCGCATGGTCAGTCGTTACCGACCGACATGCCCCATTCTGTGCGCCAGTTGGAATCCTCGAACACAAGCGTTTCTAGCATGTCAGTGGGGAGTCGATGCTGTCGCCATTGACCTTCCGAAGTCCACGGATGATGTGATTCATTGCGCGATTGACGCTTTTATGCGTGAGAAAAAGCTCAAACTTGGCGATCTTGTTGTGGTCACAGCTGGAGTTCCGGCCGGAAAGCCAGGAAACACAAACCTGATTTTTGTTGAAACTGTAAAGTAGAATAAGATGCTCGAAGAGGCTAAGGATGGCTGCTCGATTTATTACTCGTACTTTTTGGATTTTGCTCGCCATAGGAATCGGCGTCTATGGCTCCATTTCCGCTTGGAAACTGGCTCGGGTCCAGCAAGAAGATGCCGTTTTGACACATCAAAAGATGCAGGCAGCTCAAACCGAAAAGGCGGATCTTCTCATGGAGCGTGCTCGCAGAGAGAACCCCTCCGGTCGTGAAGAACTTGCTCGAAGCAAGGGTTACATTAAGGAAGGCGAAGTTCGGCTCGAAATTCGATAACTTTTGTGGATTTTGATCCACAACTGCCACCCTTTTCGTCTATCCCCGTAAGTTAGTCTGGAGAAAAGTCTATGAAAATTCGCTCGTTTGTTCCTGCGGTTCTGTTACTCAGTGCGGTTGCCTTGGTTGGTTGTGGCGGCGGTCATTCGGTCGTCGGCAAATGGAAAGTTGATGGAATTGCAGACTCTGGGTTACCTGCAGGCACCACAGTAGACATGGAATTCAAAGGCGATAAGTCTGTGGAAGCCCACGCGGAGTTTACGCAGATGAACACCAAACTCAAAATGACGATGGTCGGCAACTACAAGCAAGAAGGCGACACCATCGACATGACATGGAACGATCTCCAACTGCACGCGGAAGATAAGAAGACGGACTCCATGCTCCAGACGATGATGGGCGCACAAAAGGAGACTGCTTTGAAGAACATGAACGAGGCCAGCAACAAAGGCACGATTGCGTGGGAATCGGGAGACAAGTTCACCTCGAAAGGTGCGAACAACAAAGTCGTCACCTTTACGCGAATTAAGTGATTCTGACCCTTCAAAAGCCGTGAGACGCATCGTCCCACGGCTTTTTTGTGCCCTTTGCTGGCTCCCGAGGCGAAGTAAAATAGAGCCTTCATGATCGCCCCCAGCAAGCGCCTCGATAACATCCCTCCGTACCTTTTTGCAGAAATCAGCCGTATCAAGGCCGAAGTGGTCGCAAGCGGCGCCGACTTGATCGACCTGGGGATCGGTGACCCGGATCAACCCACACCAGATCGAGTGATCGACGCGCTGATTCGATCGGCGCAAGATCCCGCAACCCACCGATACGACGAGACTCCCAGAGGATGGAGGTCGTTCCTGCAAGCTGCTTGCGGATGGTACGAGCGAACCTTCGGCGTCGTAACCGACCCGGAAAAGCACGTTTGCCAACTCATCGGGAGCAAAGAGGGTCTGGCGCACTTGGCCTGGGCCTATCTGGATGCAGGAGACGTCTCAATATTGCCCAGCCCGGGCTACCCCGTGTATAAGGTGAACTCGCTCATGGCTGGCGGCGACGTTTACGAAACTCCTCTCAAAGAATCCAACGGGTTCCTCCCGGTTCTCGCCGACATCCCGTCCGACATTGCCAAGCGAGCCAAGTTGTTCTACGTCTGCTACCCTCACAACCCTACCGGAGCCGTAGCGACCCGTGAGTTTTATGAAGATCTCGTCAGATTTTGCCGTGAGTACGACATCTTGCTGGTGAACGACATGGCCTATGCCACGGTGACCTATGACGGCTATGTCAACCCAACCGTGCTTCAGGTGGATGGAGCCATGGATGTTAGCATCGAATTCCATTCGCTCAGCAAGATGTTCAACATGACGGGGTGGCGACTCGGCTTTGCCCTTGGAAACCCCGACGCCGTTGCCACTCTTCAAAAGCTCAAGAGCAACTTGGACTCCAAGCAGTTTCCGGCGGTGGCCGAGGCTGGTGCGTACGCTCTCAACCACCTGGACAATCACGAAACCCAGCGAGTGTATCAAGCGCGACGAGATGCTCTTTGTGATGGTCTCAACTCAATCGGCTGGAAGGTCAACAAACCCAAGGCGAGCTTTTATGTGTGGGCGCGAATTCCCCGTACGGATATGACTAGCGCAGAGTTTGTCGGAGAACTCATCAAGCGGACCGCGATCGTGGCGATCCCAGGGACAGGATACGGGCCCGAAGGAGAAGGCTATGTGCGGATGTCTTTGACCCTAGTCGGCGACGAAGATGGCGAGAGATTCGGTGAAGCAGTGAGAAGAATTGCGGAATCCGGCCTGATTCCTGAAACCTCGCGTACTTAAGATGAGAGGTTACAAACAATTAACGAGAGATCACCTGAATTGCTCGTAAAATAGTTGTATCGGTCCCATGCAAAAGAGCGAGCCCACGCCTGACCTCCTGATTGCCTACGAAAGTGAACGCGTCCGTCGAAATCGGATACGGAAATATGTCCTCTATGCCTTGGGAGCAATTGCTCTAGTTCTCGGCTTTGCCGAGCCAGTGGTGAACCAATCGGAGTACATCCTGGGTGGGATTCTCTTAGGTGCGTTGGCCATTCTGGCCTTTTGCGGCATTTTTGGCTACGTGGCCCTCGTTGCCTTTATGACCTACAGCTATGCGGAATGGGTGATGTCGAGAGGAAGCCTTCGACCCAGCGGTTTTCACCTCTTTACAATCCTCCTTCTAAGTGCAATTGGCGCGGCTCTGTTGGCCGGATACACCATCCGCGAGCACATCGAACCCTCGTTCTGGGTAGCCATTCTGTTCGTTGTTTGGACGAATATCCTAAGCGGCTTCTTGGGTTATCTGGGAGCCTTCTGGTTCCGCGCCAAAACGAGGACTCCCCGTCGGTCCGAGTCGGATTTTGACCCGCTGACATAGGGGCAATTGTCGCGACGGGTCGGGTAAACCCACAGCCATGCAGTACCGATCGCTTGGCCGGACGGGAGTGCAGGTGTCTGTGGCCTGCTTTGGCACCATGACTTTTGGATGGGAGCCCGACGATTGGGGAACCCACGAAAAGGACTGCTACAAGCTTGTGGACAAGGCGCTTGATCTCGGTGTCAACTTCTTCGACACCGCGGATGTCTATGCTCGCGGCACGAGTGAAAGCATTCTTGGAAAGGCCCTCAAGGGCAAACGCGACGGCGTTGTTCTGGCCACAAAATGCCACGGCAAAATGAGCGATACGGACCCCAATATGTGGGGAAACACCAGGCGGCACATCACTCAAGCTTGCGAAGATTCTCTCAAACGACTCAAAACTGACTGGATCGATCTGTACCAAATCCATCGCCCACAACCTTCGGTCGCAATTGATGAGACCATTCGTGCACTGGAGGATCTCGTCCGAGCAGGCAAAATCCGCTACGCGGGATGTTCAACTTTTGCAGCGTGGCAAGTTTGTGAAGCGCACTACGTGGCGAAGCACTTGGGACTTTCGGGATTTGTCAGCGAGCAGCCGCCTTACAATCTGCTCGACCGAAGAATTGAGCGCGAACTGCTTCCCTTCCTGAGAACGTACGACTATGCCGTAATCCCTTGGTCGCCCTTGGCTGGTGGGCAGTTGAGCGGAAAGTACTTGGATGTCAAGCCCAAGAACGCGCGTTACTCTACTACGGATCCTCAAAAAAGAGTCAACAGGGCCACCACCGAAGCGATCCGCCGCTACAAGATCATCGCCGACCGATATGAGCTTTCCATGACTCAGCTGGCTCTCGCCTGGGTCGCCAACCAGCCAGGAATCACCGCACCGATTATCGGTGCAAGGTCGGAACAGCAGCTTGAGGACTCAGTCGCCGCGTGTCAGCTGCAACTTCCGGAAAAGGCCTACGAGCAGATCGACCGCGTGGTCGAACCCGGAGACCATTTGATCGACTACTATTCGGCCAACTTTGGACCCAACGTTCGACCCAGCATCTAGTCGATTTCAAGGCTCCGAAACCTCTTTTCCGCGCTGGGAAGATCTTCGGTGAGCTTGCGGTAGGCAAGGTTGACCTTACCGTTGAGTTCGGCAGCCGCATATCGAGCCTCGGAGCCTTCGGGGAACCGAGTCGGGTCGCTCCGCACATTCAAACGATCGTAAGCTTTTCGAATTTCCTCAAATGGAGTCGAGGCCTCTACGCCAAGGATCTTCCGCGCAATCTCGATTTCTTCTTCGGGAGTTGCTGGCCGCGTGCTCACGATCACCTGAGTCGTTTCCTCAATGGAAGTCTGGGTGGTGCCGGAATCTTCCAATTCCTTCCGAGCCAAATCCAAGTCACGAATTCGGTCGATTTCACGGTTCACATAACCGCGGAGTAGATTGTAGGCTCGCTGGGCAGTGCTCAATGGGTCATTTCTCCAACCTAGATTCTAACGCGTATGCCTGCCGAAAAGTCCCGCCACTGGCCCCGATTGAATCGAACAAATGACCTTAGGCTCAGGTTTTTGGTGAGCTTCAGCTCGTTTTCGATTCGATAGAAATCGGATTTTTCGGTCCAGTTCCTGGCCCAAGCAAACGAGGTTGTTACGGATCCTTCGTCGGTTTGGTAAGTCAGACTGATGTCTGTGAGGTCGAGAGCCTTGTCGAAGGTCTCCTGATTGGGCCTCCGGAGAGCCACATACTCACCCCGTATAAATACGGGCCCCCAAGGAACGGTTGTGTCGATAGCACCCACGAGCCGATAGCCTCGCTTCGGTCCAGGCGAATCCTCTGGAGATCGAAACGCACCCATGCTGGTGCTGGCGGCTGCCATGTGCGAGCCCACCGCCGCGCTGATACCTGTTCGCCCACCGATCCGAACCAGAACTCCCCGGAGTTTGTCGGCTCCATTGTCGAAGCCCGTCAGAACGATTGGAAGGCCTGCCTTTCTGAAGCCCGCGTCGAGCCGGGCCGCAAGCGCTGCTTCTCTCACAATTCCGCGGCCGCCAAATGGGAGATATTGCCGGCCAAGCCGCCATTGCCCGGGATTCTCGACATAGGCTTCATCAATCGACTCTTGATCGATGTCCCCCCGAACTCGCTGGAGTCGCTCAGTCACCAGGACGTAGTAGCCTGGCTCCAAGTTCAGGCCAAAGCCGACCGTGGAGTGACGGCCCATCGGGTCATACCACCTGAGCCTCGTGTTGCCTCCGGTTGTCGAAGTCTGGTGGAGACGCATATCGATCCGGAGAGCAAAATCGGGTGTCTGGGCAACCGCGTGGCTCGCTGCCACGACCGCGAGAGTCAGAACGAGCACCCGCATCAGTCGCTCCTCGCTGGGTGTGATCCGGCAAACAGTTCCACTCCCCTCAAGCCTCGGTCCGCCGCGGCAATAACCTCGGATTCCGCCCGATGCCACTGATCTTGGGTTGCCAAGTCTTTGATGGTCAAATACTCCCCCGCCAGCTCGTCGTCACCTAATACCAAGGCATAGCGAGCGCCCGAGCGATCTGCTGCTTTGAACTGGCCTTTCACGTTCCTACCGTCTAGATCGAACCCGGTAGCCACACCCCTTTCTCTGAGCGACCGTGCGATTTCCCTAACCTTGGGGCGAGCCGAATCGGTCGCTGCGACAACAAAAGCTTCTAGCATCGGAGGTGTCGGCACGGGTGCCTGGGACTCCATCGCGATCAGCAGTCGCTCGATTCCCATTCCGACGCCCACGCTCGGCGTTTCCGCTCCTCCGAGTTCCTTAATCACCCCATCATAGCGCCCCCCTCCGCACAGCGCCGATTGGGCACCGAGTGAAGTCGAGTGGAGTTCAAAAACGGTGTCGTTATAGTAATCCAGGCCGCGGACAATGGTGGGAGACACTTCAAAGGGTATCCCTGATTCGGCGAGTGCCTCTTGCACCGAGGCAAAATGCGCTTGAGATTCGGGTTCAAGGTAATCCGTTACCTTGGGCGCATCTGCAAGGGCTTCGATGAACTTCGGATCTTTGCTGTCCAGCATACGGAGCGGATTGCGGAGTGCATGCTCACGGTCGGCCTCTTCCAGGTCTGCCAGGAGCGCTTTTGTGTGATCCAGCAGAGCCTCTCGATACGCTCTGCGGGTGGCGTCTTTTCCGATCGAGTTCACCTTTACTAAAAGTTCGCTGATCCCGAGAACCTCGTACAGCTTGTAAGTGATCTCAATGATCTCGGCATCTGCCAAGGGAGATGCGCTTCCGATCAGTTCGCATCCCAACTGATGGTGCTCGCGAAGTCGACCCTTTTGGGGTCGCTCGTAGCGAAACACAGGCGTGGAGATATAGCAGAGCCTTGTAGTCGCACTCTGAGCCGCCAAATTGTGCTCGATATAGGCGCGCATGGCTGGGGCGGTGCCCTCCGGCTTGAGTGTGATGCTGCGCCCACCTTTGTCCTCAAAGGTGTACATCTGCTTGTTGACAACCTCGCTCGTGTCTCCACTCGTTCGGGTGAAGAGTTCTGTATCTTCAAACACTGGAGTTCGGATTTCCCGATAGCCGTAGCGTGCCACGAGGTCGAGGAACGTCGATTCGACATGGTGCCACCGGTGGATCTGGTCGGGCAGAATGTCCTGAGTTCCACGGGGAGCCTGAAATCGCATAGTTTCTATTGTGAAGCAGAGACCGCGCTTTTGCCAGTTGGAGCCTGAGTCTGAAGCCTTTCATCGCGCCGATCCGTACCCCTTATGGAGGCAATAGATGTTCTTTAGTGTAATTCTCGTGGTTTTGGGTTTGGTGGTGTTCTCGACGGCCAAGGCAGCTCAGCAGGGGGCGGTCGGCATGCGAATCACTGGATTAGTCCTGCTGGTGCTGGGGGTGCTTTCGATGTTCAAGAGTTCGGTCGTTGTTGTGCCTGCGGGCAATGTGGGAGTCGTGGCGATGTTTGGCAGCGTGAATCCCAAACCGCTCTCGCCGGGCCTGCATGTGATCAACCCGGTGGCAAATGTGGAGATGTATGAAATCCGTACTCAGGAATACACGATGAGTGCGACGCAAGGTGAGGGGCAACAAAAGGGTGATGACGCCATTCGAACACTCAGCCGCGACGGATTGCCGATGCCCATCGATGTGACGATCACGTATCGACCCAATCCAGCGAGCGTTCCTTGGCTGTATCAGAACTTTGGTACGGAGCAAGAGGTGATTTCAAAAATTGTTCGTCCCTCGGCGCGGGCGGCAGTTCGCGATGCGATGGCGAACTTTAGTGCACAGGAGGCTTACGCCAGTCGCCGTGCCGAGGTGCCAGCGAAGATCCAAGAAGAATTGGAGACTCTGATTGAGACGACCATCAAAAAATCCGAGGCTCCTCAAGTCTCACCGATCATCGTCCAGCAGGTTCTGCTCCGGAACATCGAGTTGCCCGACAAGCTTAAGGCCAGCATCGAAGCCAAGCTCACAGCGGAACAGGAGGCTCTGCGGATGGAGTTTGTCCTTCAGAAGGAGAAACAGGAGGCCGAACGCAAACGGATCGAGGCGAAAGGAATTTCCGACTTTCAGAACATCGTTTCGGCTGGATTGAACGATAAGCTCTTGCAGTGGAAGGGGATCGAAGCCACCCAGGTGCTGGCGGAATCCAACAATGCCAAGGTCGTCATCATTGGATCTGGAAAAGGTGGGTTGCCAGTCATCCTGAACACCGACGGCTCCGTTTCATCAGCCGCGAAGTAAGAGGAACGCCCCGGCCCGGAGGCCACTCCCCGAGATGGGACCCCGACGCTTTGCGTCGCCCATCTCGCCGCCCCCGGGGCTTTGCTCAATGACCCCTGGTCAATAGCCGGATCGGTCGGCGAGGGCTTCAAGTTGTATTGGGCTCATGCCGAGTTCGGTTCGCAACTCGTCGAGGATCGCCTGGGTTGCGCTGGCTCCGATGCGGGTGGCTCCGAGAGCCTTTTTGCGCCTGAGTTCCGCCAGAGTGCGCACGCCGCCGGCGGCCTTCACCTGGACTTGTGGACCAGAATTTGCGCGCATCAATTCGACAAAGTGGTCGGTTGCTCCGAGAGTAGCCATTCGGCCATCGGATTGTTTGGCATAGCCGTAGCCTGTCGAAGTTTTAACAAATGCAACGTCGATTTCCGTGCAAATCTTGCAGAGTTGAACAACTTGGTCGTCGGCTAAGAAATCGACTTCGAAGATCACTTTAAGCAAACCGCCGCGAGAAACGGCAACGTCGTTGACTGCTTTAATGTCCGCTCGGACCAGGTCCCATGCTTGGTCGGTCACCCAGCCCAGATTGGCGACCATGTCCAATTCCACTGCGCCGTCGTCCATTGTTGAGTTCGCTTCTTGGACTTTGGTTTCGGTTGTGTGACCACCGTGGGGAAAGCCTATGGTGACGCAGACGCCGACACCCGATCCCGACAGCAACTCGGCCGCTCGAGCAACCATGTAGGGCTTAACACAGCAGGTTGCCGCACCATAGGCAGCGGCGATTCGGCATCCGTGCACCAACTCTGCGTCGCCATAGGTGGGATGCAGAATCGAGTGGTCGATCATCTTGGCAATTTCGGAATAGGCCGTGGAGGAATCCATGGACCTATTCTAGCTGACTGCCTCTAGAAGCGAGTTTCGTTCTCTCGGATGCGCTTGCCGACAACCGCCACAACCGCAAACACGACGATGAGGAGGAGCGGCACCAAAAAGGCACCGTAGTAAGCGATTTTGGACGTACCGCCGATGAGTCCGATTGAGTTGGCTACTTTGTCGGTAGCGAAGCTGAAGAAGGGCCAGCCATTGTACATGCCGAACAGCAACGGGATAAAAGCCAAATACTTGATGACCGGGCTGCCACCTTCGCGCTCTTTGGTGAATCCGAAGCCAAACAGCGCGATGGCAAGGAATGCGATGAAGGCGACGACGATGAAGACTTCGCTGCCTTTAGATTTGCCTGCTTCGCCAAAAATCTGCGCGAGCGGAATTTGAGCCCAATTGTTCATTTCTGCT
Source organism: Armatimonadota bacterium (assembly GCA_018268255.1). Taxonomy (GTDB): domain Bacteria; phylum Armatimonadota; class Fimbriimonadia; order Fimbriimonadales; family Fimbriimonadaceae; genus UBA2391. The sequence goes on from JAFDWX010000005.1 coordinate 216,203, forward strand.
TCCAAATTATCGGAGGATGTGGAGGAGAATGTACCCGCCCGAGGTGACGAATAGATGCGGCCCGAAGGACTCACCCTTCGGGCCGCAACGTGTTGGAGGTCGTTTTGCCTAGTGCCCGCCTCTGGCTGCTGCTTCAGGATTTTGCGCTGGAGCAGCTCCCTGTGCCGGTTGGCCCGTGGCTCCACCGGAACCGTAGTAGTCGATCCCGGCCGGCTTGGTGATCTTTGCATCCATCTCTTGATCGTGGTTTGTGTAACCGTCCGAGCTACTAAACGATCTCCAGATGAAGAACACCCCGATAAGCAAGGCTACCGCTACTGCACCAATAACGACTGGAATCGGGATATCTTTTTTCATCTTTATTCACCCGGAATTTTGCAGTCGCTCTCGGTGGATGCTGGCGGTCTTGGGTGTCCATCCAAGCAGCTTTGGCCGCCGGTCCACTCAAGATAGCTCTCTCCCTGCAAGTCCCAAGCACCTGCTTTGTGCTCGTATCCCTTGAGTTCTGCACCGGAAAGTGCGCCATCCTTGGTTTTGCTTGTTCCGGAAATCGCTTTTGCGTGTCCGTCTGCCATGACAAAGACGCCCTGTTCGTTGAATTTGTAGGCTACGTCTCCCCACTCGCTCAGGATTTTGTTTCCGGCTGGCTGTTGGTCACGTCGTGTATTCCGGCTCCAAGACTCGCAGGCCCAATAGAGTGTTGTCCAAAGGTTGTTGATGTTTCGGTGTCGTTGGCGACCTTCATCGAACATGACCGTATCGGCAGGTTGCGGAGCAGAGCCCATGGACCGTGCGGTGCGATTGTCAAATCTCAACTGACCAATACCGGAACCGCAGTCGACCATGATCGCGCCGGTGCGAGACTGGATTCCCGTGAACATGTTTCCAGCAACGCCCCAGCTTCGTCGATACTTACCGATCGGCGTATCGTAAACGGGACGACCGTCGCTATTGCTCACCAAGATTTCAATCGACTTGAAGTACGGCTTCATGAAGTACTCCCAAGTCAGTGCGTCTGACAGTTCTCCCTGGGATTTGAAACCTGCCCGAACGCGCGGCGGCAACAGGTCATCGTTATCGTCGGCGTACATGATCGCAGACAAACCGAGCTGCTTTCCGTTGCTGATCGAAACCGTCTTTTTTGCAGCGGTTTTGGCTTGGGCAAACACGGGGAAGAGGATCGCCGCTAGGATTGCGATGATCGCGATTACGACGAGCAGTTCAATCAGGGTGAATCCCTGTCTTCGTTGACATTTCATTGAATGAGCCTCCATTGAATAAGTGCTATGACACATCTGTACTAAACTCTTTCGTTCCTAAAATCTTGCTGTAATTGCCTTCTTTCGACAATTGTAATCCAAGTCCTTTGATTTTGTGAATACGAATTCACAAACCCGTTCGTACAAAGAATTTTATTGAACTTGAACATCAGGCGAGCGCGACCTCCGGTGTGCGCAGCGAGCTTCCCCGCACTTTGAGAGCACACGGTACTACGACTCTGCTGGGCGGCTCCTCGTTCCGGTCTTCCACGATGCGAAGGAGCGTGCCGCAAGCGCGACGGACGACCTCGCGAATGTTGAGGCTGACGGAGGTGAGCCCACCTGGGACCAGGTTGCATAGGTGGGTGTCGTTAAAACTCACGATGCCCAGCGACTGTGGAACGGCCAACCGAAGTTCCCTTGCCGCATCCACCACACCCATTGCCATAAAGTCGTCCAACACCACCAAGGAATCCGGACGATCTTCCGACGAGAGTGCTTGGAGCCCAACACTTCGAGCAGCATCGAATCCGAAATCGCTGTACCAAATCCTGGGTCTAAGACCGGCTGAACTCACGGTCTGGCAGTACCCCTCGACGCGATCCTTACTGACCGTAAGCTCGCTCGGGCCCGCGATGAATCCGACTTTGCGATATCCCTGCTCGATGAGGTGCTGAGTCGCGATTGCGCCTGCGAGAACATTATCGTTATCGACGGAATGCAGGTGCTTTGCCTCGCCCGGGTTCCCCACCAGGACGAATGGAAAATGATCTGCCTGGAGACGCGTTGCGCGATTGTCGCGCGGTTCAGATTCCACCAGAATCAGACCATCGACGCGTCGGGTCCGCAGAAGTTCATCGTAGACGTTGGTTTGGCTGACGGCGCTGCTGGCGATGTCCACGCAAAGGTGGTACGGCGTATTCGAGAGGTAATCCAGAATCTCGGAAACGAACATCGAGAAGAAAGGATCGCCCTGCAAGTCGCGAGCATCGCGCTTCATAACTAGGCCGACCAGATGGGTCCGTTGCTGACGGAGAGACCGCGCTCGGACATCGGGCCTGTAGTTGTGACTTTTCATCACACCGAGCACTCGCTCGCGGATTTCATCCTCGACTCGTGCGTCGCCCGCTACCACCCGGCTAACCGTTGCCTGGCTGACGCTTGCTAACCGCGCGATGTCTTGTTGAGTTACCCTCATTGGTCGTCTCGTTGAATCAAGAATACGTATTCCTGAATATTCTCATGATAACACAGGAATTGTTACTTTTCGTAAATTTCGTAAAAAAAGTCAAGTTCAGGATCAAAAATTCCCTCCAAGGCCATTCGCGCTGAAGAAGAAATTTTCGCCGTAGAAAGGAACCTGTTACAAGGCCCCTGGCCAGAGAATTCGTGCTCCAAAACCGGGGCCGGATACGTCATCATCTAAGCACTCTCCCCCATGGCTCGCGACTTCGTCCACGTCCATAACCACACCGAATACAGCCTGCTCGACGGCGCAAATCGGATCCCTGAGATGGTTGCGCGTGCCAAGGATCTCGGGCAGGAAGCGCTCGCAATCACCGACCACGGCGTCATGTTTGGCGTCATGGAGTTCTACATGGAGTGTCAGAAAAAGGGCATCAAGCCCTTGATCGGCATGGAGGCCTACGTAGCCCCGAACGGCCACAAGGTGAAAACCGGGAGAGAGGAAAACAGCACGTACCACTTGGTGCTTCTAGCGCGCGATCTGGAAGGCTATCGAAACCTCTGCAAGTTGCACACGATTGCCGCGCTCGAGGGCTTCTACTACAAGCCCCGAATCGACCATGAACTGTTGAAAGAACACAGTGCCGGATTGATCGGGACCAGCGCTTGTTTAGGGAGTGAAATCTGCCAGTTCCTGCTGAAGGGCAATTACGAGGAGGCTCAAAAACGGGCGGGCTTTTACAAAGAGCTGTTTGGAGACGGGAATTTTTACATCGAACTGCAGGATCACCGATTGCCAGAACAGGCACAGATCAAAGATGATCTGATTAGGATTTCGAAAGAACTCAAGCTGCCCCTTTTGGCAACCAACGACGCCCATTACCTTTGTAAAGAAACAAGTCAAGCTCACGACGTGCTGCTCTGCATCGGTACCGGTGCGCTGGTCCAAGATACCAAACGCCTTAAGTTCCAGACGGACGAGTTTTACATCAAATCTACGGAAGAAATGTACAACCTGTTTTCGGATACCCAGGAAGCGTTGGAAAACACCCTTGAGCTCGCCTCACGATGCAATGTAGAGCTTGGCAAAAGTCGAGCACCAATGCCCGAACCTGTCATTCCGGAAGGGATGAACAGTCGTGAGTATCTTCGGCTCTTAGCCCAAAAGGGTTGCGAAGCTCGAGTCCGCCAGATGGATGAACGCACCGCCGAAAGGTTGGAATACGAGTTAGGCGTTATTGAAACCACAGGATTCGAAGACTATTTCCTGCTTGTCCGGGAGTTTGCTCAGTTTACACGGGAGCAAGGAATCGCATTCGGTGTGCGAGGTTCTGCAGCTGGAGCACTAGTTAGCTATTGCTTAGGGATCACCGACGTTGACCCACTAGAGTACGACTTAACTTTCGAAAGATTCTTGAATCCGGAGCGAGTGTCGATGCCCGATATCGACATGGATTTTGAGGATGCCCGAAGAGACGAGGTGATCCGCTACGTCACAGAGAGGTTTGGGAATGGGCAGGTAGCCCAAATCATCACCTTTGGAACACTAGGTGCGAAAGCGGCCATTAAGGATTCAGGCCGTGTTCTCGGATATACGCCGCAAGAAACTGACCAAATCTGTAAGACCATTCCTGCTGTGCCCAATATGACATTGGACAAAGCCCTGCACGAGTCAGTTGAGTTTCGCCAGATGGTCAAGAGCGATGCTCGGTACACAAAGCTCTTTGAAGTAGCAAAGGATATCGAGGGAACCGCAAGGCATGCTGGTGTCCATGCTGCTGGAGTGGTCATCAGCCGAGGAGCCCTCACCGATTACATTCCGTTGTATCGAGGGAACGAAGGGCAACCTGTTACGGCCTTCGAGATGGGAATTCTTGAGAAGATCGGGCTTCTCAAGATGGACTTTTTGGGTCTGAGCAACTTGACAGTGTTGGCGAAGGCTGTGGAGCATATTGCTCTGAACCAGCCCGGAACTCCCAAGCTGGATTGGCGCGATTTTCCGCTCGATGACCACAAAACGTATGAGATGCTGGGGAGAGGTGACACGGTCGGAGTGTTCCAACTTGAATCCGGCGGAATGCGAAGGAACATCGTGGAGCTTAAGCCACAAGATGTGCGCGAACTTGCCGCTATGGTCGCACTGTACCGCCCTGGGCCCATGGAGCATATTCCCAGGTTTGTTGACTGCAAATTCGGCAGGAAGAAGATCGAATATCTCGTTGAGGAGATGCGCCCCATCCTGCAGGAAACCTACGGGGTCATCGTCTACCAAGATCAAGTCCTTAAGCTGGTTCAGGCGCTGGCTGGATTCACACTCGGAAAGGCTGACGTGCTACGCCGAGCGATGGGTAAAAAAGATGTCCAGGCGATGGAGTCGATGTATGTCGAATTCATCGACGGCTGTGCGGCGAAACAAATCGACAAGGAAAAAGCCGACAAAGTTTGGGAGATGCTTCTTCCCTTTGCAGGTTACGCGTTTAACAAAGCGCATGCTGTGTGCTACGCGCTGATAGCTTATCAAACTGCATTTCTTAAGGCCAACTACCCGGTCGAATATATGGCGGCTTTGCTCGCGGTCTATCGAGACAAAGAAGATCGTGTCACCGCCTTTATTGAAGAATGTCGGCGCCAAGATATTGTCGTTCTTCCTCCAGATATTAACCGGTCAAGAGTTGATTTCACCATCGAAACAATCAGACTTACGCCCAAGAGCGAACCGATGCAAGCAATTCGGTTTGGCATGGCAGCGATCAAGGGGGTCGGTCAAGGGCTTGTTGAGGCGATTATCGAGGAGCGATCCCAATCTCCCTTCCGCCATCTGTATGAGTTTGCAGAACGTACGCGCAGTCACGGACTGAATAAGACAAGTCTCGAGGCTCTTATTAAGGCTGGGGCTCTCGATTGCATCAACAAGAACCGAGCAACGTTATTGCGTTATGTCGATGCAGCCCTCATCTATGCGGATCAGTTGATCAAGTCGAGACTTGCGGGACAGGATTCACTTTTTGAGGACGGGGGTGGTGGATCCGACGGCAACCCCTATCCAGACCTGCCTGAGGAAGACAAGTGCGCCAGGCGCGAATTATTGGTCATGGAAAAGGAGGTGATGGGCATCTACCTTTCGGACCACCCCCTTAGAGGAATGGAACGAGCACTCTCCCGCGCGTCTAACCAAACCTGCGCTATCGTGCCCGAATTGGAAGACGCTACATCCGTAAAACTTGCGGGAGTCATTGCCGGGCTGAGAACGATCGTCACCAAATCCAAAGGCGAAAAAATGGCAAGTCTCGTGCTGGAAGATTTCAGCGGCCAAGCATCTTGCATCGTCTTCCCCGCCACTTACGCAAAGCTTCAAGACCTTATCCAAAAGGATAGGGTGGTGTGGATCCAAGGGCAAATCATGCATCGCGATCGACCCGGCAGCGGCGGAGAGAAATCAATAGAGGTTCGAGTCGAGGAAGTTGGCGAAATAGAAGCCGCCGCCGAGGGTTCGTCTCCAGAAGAAGACACCCAAATAGAGGGCACGCTGACCATCAGGATACGCCGTGCCACACGCGACGAGCTCGAGAATCTTCGTGAGCTGTTGGTCCAAAATCCAGGATCATTTCGAGTCTATCTCCAGTTCGGCGACCCTGCCACAAACATGCCGTTGGAACTCCGGACCCGAATCAATGTCGAGGATAGTTTGATTCGAAAGATCACAGAGGCGATCCCTGGATGCCAGGCTGATCTCCAGAAGGCGGCAGTGGTGTATCGGCCCGATATCCTTACCGGCGAGGATGCCTCCGACGCGATCGCCAGTTAACTCACCAGGTGGGTTGGCAATTTGCTACTCTGCTCGTAGAATAACCTGTATGAAACAGGTGAGATGGATTTCGTGCTTGGTGCTCGCAGCGTTTGCGGCAACAGGTTATTCGCAACTGACAGCCACGCCACTGATCACTGGATTGACACGACCCGTGTCGGTGGTTACCCGACCAGGCAGTTCCGATCTCTATATCGTGGAACAGCGGGTGAGTGGAGCGGGCCGCGTCCGACGATTCACCAACGGATCACTGAGCGCGACGGTATTTTTAAGTCTGGCGGGGATTTCAACTGGTAACGAACAAGGTCTGCTGGGTATGGCGTTCGATCCCGACTATCCCGGCTCCCCCTATGTATATCTCAATTACACAGCCTCAAATGGCGACACAAAAATCGTCCGGTACACCGTGACCTCGGACGGATCCCAGGTTGTCGCTAATACAGCATTTCCGATTCTCACGATCGCACAGCCTTATTCCAACCACAACGGGGGCACGATTAAATTCGGTCCTGATCGTTACCTTTATGTTGGAATGGGAGATGGTGGCGACGCCAACGACCCGCAAAATCGGGCGCAGAACACCAATGAACTACTCGGAAAATTCCTCAGAATCGATGTGACCCAGGACGATTTTCCGAACGATGCGAGCGCTAATTACGCGATTCCTCCGGGGAACCCGTACGTCCAAAGCGGAGGTCGGCCCGAGCTCTGGACAATTGGGTGGAGAAATCCATGGCAATGGTCGTTTGACGAGCAAAGCATGGGCGGTTTTGGGGGAATGTTTGTCGCAGACGTCGGCCAAGGCGCACGCGAGGAAATTGATTACATGCTTCCGGGTGTGGGCGGGACCAACTACGGCTGGAGGGTCAAAGAAGGCACTGCAACAACCGGCTTGGGTGGTGGAACGGGGCCTTTTGTCGATCCGCTGTATGAATACACCCACGCTTCGGGCTGCAGCATTTCGGGCGGTGTGCTCTATCGAGGAGTAGCTCTCGGACCGAAATTCGCAAGCCGATATTTCTTCTCCGACTACTGCACGAGCGATCTTTGGTCGGTGTTCATGACCTATAACCCCAAAACGAGAACCTATTCTGCTTCTGATTTTCAAAACCACGGCCACATTAACTCGAACGTTGTCTCCGTAGGGCAGGATAACGCCGGAGAACTCTATGCCGTGGCCCTTTCTGGCACCGTCTACCAGCTGACCGGTCCAAATCACTCTGCAATGATCAGAGTTTTCTTCCAAGGGAACAATGCCGAATCGCTGGTACCCGAAGCCATCAAGATCGAGGAAAAGACTGCGGATGGTTCCGTAAAAACTTGGTATCAGAGGCGACTTCCGGATGGGAGCGTGAGAGTCCCCGCCGATGGAAGTGTTCGGATTGGAGTCTCAGCCCGACCGTTCTTGCGGAAAGTCATCGATGTGGATACGACTTTGGGCGATGTCCAAGGCTTGGAAGTGGAGTTGCTACCCGGCGATGTGGATGGCGACGGCATGGTCACGATCTTTGACTATCTGGAACTATCCAATGCTTTCGATACCAATAGCGCGGAGGAGAATTTTGACTTTTATGCAGACCTGGATGGCGATGGAGCCGTAACCATCTTCGACTATCTGCTGCTATCCAATAACTTCGACCTCAGCGACGATCCGCTCTAGGCCGCATGTTTCACCGCGCCGATGATCTCAACTTCGGCGCGGGCCGAAACCTCGTTGTACGCGAGTACGTTGATGCCCTTGGCATAACGTGAGAGAAGCCTCTGGAGAGGCAATCGGAGCGAGTTGCCGCAGAGCAGAACCGGTTGGTGTCCGATTGCGACAGCCATATCGAACTCTTGTTGAATCTGCGTCACCAGATTGTTTTGGGCGTTGGGTTCCATCACCAAAACCTGCCCCAAGGTTGTGTTCTGCAGACAATCCGACAGCGCGCGTTCCGTGGCCGGGTCGAGCGCAAGGCAATAGATCTTGTTTTCGTGATCTAGGTGCTGCCTTGTGATCGTGCGAGAAATAGCAGCGCGCACCAGTTCACCCAACTGATCTGGATCCTCTGTCCGGTTCACAAAATCGGCCAGCGTTTCCAAAATGGTCACCATGTCGCGGATGGGGATTCGCTCTCGGAGAAGGTGCTGAAGAACCTTTTGAACCTGGCCCACGGTAAGTCGTCCCGGAATGAGTTCGTCTACGACCGTTGAGTTGACGCTCTTGACGCTGTCGACGAGATTCTGTACATCTTGCCGACTCAGAATTTCCGCTGCGTAAGTGCGCACTGTTTCGCTCAGGTGCGTCGCAATAACGGCACTGGGCTCAATGATCGTGTATCCGGATGAGTCGGCTTGATCGCGCAAAATCGGATCGATCCAGACCGCATCCAATCCAAAGACAGGCTCCGTGGTGGGCTCTCCGATAACTGGGTTCGGTAGATCGCGATCTCCCATCGCCAGCAGCTTGTCGGGGTGGACCGTCGAGCGGGCTACTTCTTCGCCCCGAACCTTGATCGCATATTCGTTCGGTTGGAGCGCAACGCTATCTCGTATGCGAACGCTTGGCATGACGAACCCGAGCTCCAAGGCAATTTGGCGCCGAGTTGCAGCAACGCGATCGGGCAGATCGCCCCCCACGCGCGGATCGGCAATCCGAGTCAAGGAGAATCCTATTTCGATTTCAAGTGCATCCACCTGGATGAGCGGAAGTAATGCTTCCGTGGAGTTCGGGTTGATCTCAGGCGCAGGTGGGGTCGCTTGTGGATCGACCGGAACCACCGGTGCAAGCGCCGTGGCAATTTTGTCGCCGTGCTTGGCGGCCAGTCGGGACATGGCGATAAGGCCGAGGCCCATTCCAAAAAAGATGGTGAGTGGAAAGCCGGGCACCAAGCCGAAGGCCATAAGCGCACCGCCGGCCGCACCCATTGCACGGGGCTGCCCCATGACTTGGCTGAGAACTTCCCCACCCATGCTGCGCTCTTGGCCCGCACGAGTAACAAGCAAACCCGACGCAGTGGAGATGAGAAGAGCTGGTATCTGAGAAACCAGCCCTTCACCTACCGACAGCAGCGCATAGCTGTGCAGGATGGTCATCGCATCGCCTTCACCGCGGAAGAACCCGACGCCGAAGCCACCAATGATGTTGATGACGATAATCAAAAGACTCGCAATCGCATCGCCTTTGACGAATTTGCTCGCGCCGTCCATTGCGCCGTAGAAATCCGCCTCACGCTTGACTGCTTTGCGTCTTTCCCTGGCTTGCCCTTCGTTGATGAGCCCTGCGGCCAAATCAGCATCGATCGCCATCTGCTTTCCGGGCATAGCGTCCAAGGTGAAACGCGCGGTGACTTCACTCACGCGTCCAGCACCGTTCGTGATAACGATGAACTGCACCACCATCAAGATGAGGAATGCGACAAAACCGACGACAAAGTCGCCGCCGAGGACGAAGTTTCCAAATGTGGCGATGACCCGGCCACCATCACCGGTGCCGAGAATCAGCTTGGTCGCAGCGATGCTGAGAGCAAGGCGATACAGCGTGGTGATGAGGAGAAGCGACGGGAAAACGCTGAACTTAAGCGGATCATCGACATTGACCGAACTGAGCAGGACGATGACCGAAGAGGCGATTGCCAAGACGAGTCCAGCATCCAGCATCCAGTGGGGCAATGGGAGAATCAGCATCGCCACAACGATCATCAAACCGATGCCCAGCATCAAATCTGTATGGCGAAGAACCTTCTGCAGCGTCTCCATGGGTGGTCGAATGTCGGGCGGATGGGGGGCCCATTGGTTTCATCGGCATTTTTGCGGTGGATCTGCAGACTCGCGGAGGTTCGCGTTTTTCGCTGGGTCGTCCTGTGGAATTTATGTCGGCGGGTTTGGGCGGAGTGCTGGGCGACGCCTCGCAGGCGTCGGGGTCCCAGCATGGGGAGCGGCCTCGGGCAAACCGCCGACTCCAAAGAAAGAGCCGCTGCGGAAGACCGCAGCGGGTCAGGAAGGTTCCAAGGAAAATGCCGAGGGAGGATTACTCGGCGGTGCCGTTCCACAGTTTGTCAACTTCTGCGGCTGTGGTTCCGGGCTGTTTGAGAGACTTGATAGCAGAATAGGTCACGTGTCCATCGAGCCATCCGATGATGACTTTATCTGCGCTGAATCGTGGCCAAAGTTGCCCCTGGCTGCGGGCGTCGATGTTGGGATACACGCGCGTCGGGTCGTAATAGGTGTCCCATCCTGGTCGGCTGGGAGGAGCACCGAACGGAGGCTCGATTCGCGCATAGCCAACCGGATTTTTCACGGTCAACGTCGCGCCATTTTCACCCATCGATGGAGCCGTTTTGTTCTTCATCGTGGCTTCGCCCATCAGGATCGTTCGCGAAGTACTCGCCAGAGTCGTGGCCGAGATTCCGTAATAGGGATTTGCGCCTCGGGTAACGTCGGTTCCGTTCAAGTAGCGGAAGTTCATTCCGTAGCTGCTGTTTGCGCCGGTGATGTAGTCGTAAAACTCGTTCTTCGGGTCGAACCGGCCGCGGCCCTTGCTATCAACGAGAGCAGCGTCATCGGCTTTGTCGTTGGGGCAAATCAAGATCTGACGATTTTTCGTGTAGGGATAAAGCAGCAGACCCCAATATTGGAATCCCTGGCCCGTCGCCCAGGTCTTGTCGTTAGGATCGTAGGCGAACACGGGAGGGGTCGTATCGTCGTAATCCTGCAGATAGAGCATCATGCCGAGGCTGAGTTGCCGCACGTTGCTGGTGCTGCCAGCTTTCTTGGAAGCTGTTTTCGCCTGAGCAAAGACTGGGAAGAGGATCGCCGCCAAGATAGCGATGATTGCGATCACAACAAGCAATTCGATGAGGGTAAATGCGCGTCGTTTCATCAGAATAGACCCAGTATTGGCCTCTCAAAAAGCTGATCCTTTGCCAAAACTGACGAGATCAATACATAAATGATGATTGGGCATCAAACGAATCGTCAAGATCGGCAAACAAGCAAATGAGTCAAATCCCAACGCCCGTATAGCGTCGCAATCCTGCGCGCCACGTTATAAGGCACCCCAGATAACAGATTGCGATCCATACCAGTTGCAACCCGATCTGCGGCCAAGCTTGGTCCGGTGTCAACTTCCCCACCAGAATCTCTGCCGGCACCCCGGTCGTGTAATAGAAGGGCGTGAATCGGGCGACCTGCGCTACCCAGTCGGGAAGCAACTGGATCGGGAATATCTGGCCCGATAGGAACAACATTGGAACGTAATGAAGTTCGAAAATGCTCTCAGCCGTCTCAGTGATCAATGCAACGCCCGATAGCACCATGACAAAGGTAAAGCTGACGAAGTTGCCTAGGATGAGCGCAACGAAAAACTCCAGTGATGGATAGAAATGTGCGTTTCGTAAATCTCCCCAATAAGCCAGAACCATCAGCCCGGCCACCGGCAGGCACATCAAAACTCGGACGAGCCGGTAGGTAAAGTTTCTGGCGAAGGTAAAGGAGAAAACGGACATCGGGCGCAAAAGGGTCAGCGTAAAATCGCCTTCTTTTATTTCCCAGTTCAACTCCCAGATCATGTGGCTGGTGACAAAGCTGATCACAAAGAGCATCGCCAGGTAATAACTGAAGAAATCGGTCCGTGAAAAGCCCGCTATGGCTCCACCCTGTGCCGCCGCGGAAAGCACCAACGGCATGAGAAATACCCCGACAGTATCGGTGAGAATCCAGATAATCCACGTCGCGGGATAGATCACACTTTCGCGCGCATAGATACGGCCCACCGCGAGATATCGACGGATCGCGGCACCCATGGCAGGTTACTTCACCCCAACATTCCGGCCAATATCAACAATGAGAATAAAGAACATTAGGCCCATGATCAGTACAAATCCTACCGCTTGTATTGCACGTTGAACTTGAATACTCAGTCGCGAGCCACCCCGGAGCATCTCTGCGAGCGCAACGATCATCTGGCCACCATCCAAAGGAACGATGGGGAGCAGGTTCATGATGCCCAACGATACGCTGAGCAAGCCCGCCAACATGATGACGGGTGCTGGACCTTCATTGCTTGCATCGTGGGTTGCCTTCGCGATCGATGCAGGACCTCCCACCTGGTCCTTTGCTGTGGAAGGGGCCTTGAGGATCCCGACAAGTCCCTTGACAGTCTCAATTGGAGCAATCCATGCGCGCCCAAAAGCCGCGATTGGACCCAATGGTTCGGTTCCCGGTGCTGCGCCGATTTTCGCTTGCTTTCTTAGTTGATCAGTAAACTCCCCATCCGGCCCCATTACGGGTGTCGCCTCGGACCTCTGCGTCGGCACGATCGTCAATTCAAGACTCTTGTCCTTACGGAGGACCGTAAAGTGCAATGGAACGCCAGCCGAGTCGCGAACCGCAAAGACCATATCTACCCACTTGGCAATCGGCTTTCCATCGATCGCGGTGATCAAGTCCCCCTGTTTGAGACCAGCCTTGTCTGCTGGTGCTCCAGATTCGATGAATCCGATGATAGGCTTTTTTGTGGGAACTCCGATGGCCATAAAGGCCACCGTGAAAATGAGGACTCCGAGCAGGACACTGAAAAGTGGACCGGCGAAAAGCGTCATGAACCGCGCAAACGCGCTCTTTTGATAGAACCCATTGACAATTTTCGTTTCGCTCCCATCTTCCTTGGGTTCCATGCCTTTGATTCTGGCGAAACCACCCAAAGGAAGAAGCAGCAAGGAAAATTCAGTTCCGTGGCGATCCTTCCGCGACAGGACGGGGCGAAATTCAACCGGAATTGATTTGCCTTCGACGTCGATGGTTCCTTTGCCCATGGGCGCGTCCTCGTGCTTACCGAGTACCGGATTGTAGTATCCGAACAAGAGACCGACGACGCTGGCAAAGAAGAGGATCCCGAGGACCTGAGCGAAACCGATTCCCTGGAACTTGGTCGCAAACCCGAGGAGTGCCAACCCGACAATCCACGTGGTGCCCAAAGTTTGCAGCGCACCAAGTCCTGGAAGGTGATACAAAGCCGTCAGTCGAGTCGCTACCCATACCGGTATTACTATCCCGAGCGATACCAAACCGAGAAGTGCCAGGACCTCGATTTTTTGAATTTGGCCGATCAGAAATATAGATAGAGCAATAGCCGTCAGTAGCCATACTCTGCTGGCGGAGACAATGGGATTCTTCAGATGGGACGCAAGATCCGTCTTTCGGACGCCACCCATCATAACCGCGAATGCTTCGACCTCCATGCCAAAAAGACGCGCCACCCAAAAGTGGCCGAACTCGTGTACGGCAACTAGAATCGTGAGCATCACCATAAAGATAATGCCGGTCTTGAGATATTCGAAAATGAGGTCCATTATAAGTCCGTAACTTGCTTGCTGGAAACCGACTCCGCACGGGTCCGGGCCCACTGGTCTACTTCCAAAATCGACTCAAGATCACACCCGGTGACCTCGTGACTTGCCATTACCCCTTCTACGACGTCGAAAATCTCCAAAAATCCGCATCTTCCAGCAAGGAAGGCGTTTGCGGCCCACTCGTTCGCCGCATTAAATACGGCTGGCATCGTGCCTCCGATGCGGGCAGCCTCTCGCGCGAGCCCCATCGAACGGAAGGTCTGCACATCGATAGGTTCGAAAGTCAAGTTCGGCGTCTCGATTGGGTTCCAAGGTGGCAACTGATTCGGCACCCGGTCCGGATAGAGCAGTGCGTACTGGATGGGCAACCGCATATTCGGCCAGCCCAATTGGCCCAGCACGCTTCCATCGTTGAACTCGACCATGGAGTGGATGATACTTTGGGGGTGGATCACTGCATCTACTTGGTCCATTTCCAAGCCGAAAAGCCAGCGGGCTTCGATCATCTCCAACCCTTTGTTCATCAGAGTTGCCGAGTCGATGGTTATCTTTCCGCCCATGCGCCAAGTTGGGTGGTTGAGAGCTTGCTCAACTGTGATCGCCCGCAAATCTGCGGTGGTCTTTCCGCGAAAGGGGCCGCCTGAAGCAGTCAGAATAATCTTCTTGACCTGATCCAACTTGGTTCCTTCGAGGCACTGAAAGATCGCGCTGTGCTCGGAATCAATGGGGGTCATAGTGATTCCAGCATCCGCTACAAGCGGCATCACCACTTCACCTGCTGCGACCAAAACTTCCTTGCTCGCCAGTGCGATGTTCTTCCCCGCCTGAATTGCGGCCACGGTGGGAATCAGCCCAATCACTCCAGCGACCGACACCACAACGCAATCCACATCGTCCGCACAGGCAAGATCGCGGATCGCGTTGATTCCATGCGGCAGGTCAAACTGATCGGCTTGAGTTTGAGCGAACAGCGCTCCCCGCCGGACTCCGAACTCTGCCATCTGGGATCGCAGGAGTTCGCCGTTCGATCCAGCGGCCAAACCCACTATCTGCAGTCGGTCAGGATGCTGGCGCACCACATCGAGCGTTTGCAGCCCGATGCTGCCCGTTGAACCCAATACTGCGAGCCGCTTCACGGTCCGGAGTTTATCAGAACCGGCATTGCTGGGTAACAAAACGGGCCTGGGTGCTAAAATCGACCATGCCTGCCGCTTTGGCCGACACGCGATTCCGCCTTTCCCACGAACAAGCCCTCGCCCTAAAAAAGGAGTTTGGGACGCCGCTATACGTGATCGACGAGAGCCACTTTCGAGCACGAATTCAACGATATCGCAGTGCGTTTTCTGCCGCGTACACCAAGTCTCAGCTGACCTTTGCCAGCAAGGCAAATTCCACCCTCGCTGTCCTGGCAATCGCGGCAGCGGAAGGATGCTTGATCGATGTTGCCAGCGAAGGTGAGTTCCGCGCGGCTTTGCGAGCGGGATGTTCACCGAGGCAGTGCCACTTACACGGGAACAACAAATCTGTGCAAGAACTTCAATTTGCCATTTCACAAAACATTGGTCAAATTGTTGTTGACAACTTCGGCGAGATCGAAAAGATTTCACAACTCACCAAAGAATCGAAATCCTGTCCGGATTTGGTGTTGCGCTTGGCTCCCGGAGTCGATCCTGTCACTCATGCGAAGATTTCGACGGGACAAGCAGACACCAAATTTGGATTCAACATCGCAGATGGATCTGCAGAAGCAGCGTTGGCTAAGTGTTTGGCTGTGGAGCTACCCGTTGTCGGTATCCATTGTCACGTGGGTTCCCAGCTGCTCGATCCAGAAGCGCAACGATCCGGCGGGGCAATTTTGGGTGGATTTGCACGAGATATGAAGCACCGGCATGGCTTTGACGTGCGAGTTCTGAACATTGGAGGTGGCTTGGGAGTTCGTTATTTGGACTCGGATAGTCCGATGGAAGTAGAGGAATATTGTCGATTGGTCGTCGAAGCAGTGATGAACGAACTTTCCCCGGTTGGGTTAGCGCCTGAGCTTGTTCAAGAGCCTGGCAGATCCCTTGTTGCGGAATCTGGGGCCACGTTATACGAAGTCGGTGTGATCAAAACTGTCCCCTCGGCACAAGTTGGAAAGCGAACCTACGTCTGCGTTGACGGCGGATTGAGTGACAATCCCCGACCGGTCATGTATGGCAGCAAATATACTGTCCTCGATTTTCACAACTCTGATGATCGCAGAGACGTACGGATATCTGGAAAGCACTGTGAGACCGACACCCTTTTCGATGCTGTGGCACTTTCCAGCCAACTCGTTGAAGGAGATCTCATTCAAGTGCTTTGCACAGGAGCCTATAACAGCACGATGGCAAGCAATTACAATCGATTTCCAAGGCCCGCGAGCGTCTTAATACGCTCAAATGGCGATTTTCAACTAGTCCAGGCACGCGATGATTGGGATTCGATGTTCCAACGAGAATCCGTTCCAGAAGATTTAATCCACTAAATAAATGGACGGCTTTTATTATCTCGTCGTGATGATCCTAGCGCTTACCGTGCATGAATTTATGCACGCGAAGTTAGCGGATGCGGCTGGCGATCCGACTCCACGCATTTACGGCCGTGTTACGCTGAATCCCGGCGCGCATTTCGATCCAGTGGGATTTATCATGATGGTCGTCATGGCGTTTTCGCATATAGGATTCGCGTGGGGGAAGCCGGTTCCCATGAATCCATCACAGATGCGCAATCCAAAGTGGGACCATTTTATTGCAGTGTTGGGTGGTCCGCTCAGCAATTTGTTTCAAGCCATCGTATTTTCTATTCTCATCAAGCTCTTTATTGCCGCTGGAATGCCGCGTGAGTTTCTTGAGTTTTTCCTAATCGGGGTCTTCGTCAATGTTGGTCTTTTCCTCTTTAATTTAATCCCTCTCGGACCTCTCGATGGTATGTGGGTCCTTGGGACGTTTCTGCCGCCGCAACTTCGTGTTCAATGGACCCGCTGGAACCTCACGATTGGACAGTTCATTTTGCTCGCGATCATTTTGATGGGTGCAGTCGGACAAGGCAGCATCCTTTGGAAAATCATCGGCCCCTTGTACGAGATTATCTTGCGCCTACTTCTCAATCGATAACTATGGAACACAATAAGCGAATTCTCAGTGGAATGCGTTCCACTAATCCAAAGCTCCACATCGGCAATTACGAAGGGGCCCTCAGAAACTGGGTGGATCTTCAGGAGCAAGGTTATGAGATGTACTGCATGATTGCAGATTGGCATGCGCTTACCACTATGTTCGAAGATTCCAGTGTGATCGGTCGCAACTGCTTGGAGGTAGCCAAGGACTACGTAAGTGCCGGAATTGATCCGGGAAAATCTGCAGTATTTGTGCAATCCAATGTTAAGGAGCATGCGGAATTGCATTTGCTTTTCAGCATGACGACGCCGTTGGGATGGCTGGAGAGAGTACCAACTTATAAGGAGAAGCAAGCTGACATCGGCGGAACAGAGCGCGAACCCTACGGGCTGTTGGGCTACCCAGTTCTGCAAACTGCTGATATCCTTCTCTACCGACCTTATGGGGTTCCCGTTGGCCGAGATCAAGCGCCGCACCTCGAGATCGGCAACGATATTGGGACACGGTTTAACAGGCTCTTTTCGACGGATTTGTTCCAGCCCTACAAGTACATGATTCCCGAGGACGAAAACCGAGCTAAGGTTCCGGGCCTGGACATGAGAAAGATGAGTAAGTCATATGATAACTGCATCTACCTCAGCGATTCGGCGGATGAAACAGCCGCGAAGGTCAAAAGCGCATTCACGACTCCAACAAAAATCAAGCTGTCAGACCCTGGAATCCCGGAAGGATGTGCCGTTTGCCAATATCTTAAGCTCTACAGTCCGAACTGGGAATCCCAGTGGCAGGAAGATCGAGATGGAGTTCGGGGATGCATGCAAAACAAAAGAGAACTCATTGAGATCTTGAACGAATACCTCCGTCCGATCCGCGAAAAGCGAGCGTCCATCTCGGACGACGATATCCGGGATATTCTCCATCATGGTGCCGAAAGAGCTCGCGTCGTAGCCAGTGCCACGATGGAGAAGGTGCGCAGCGCAATGGGGCTTTTGCCTTGAGTTCGATTGAGGCACCATTCGCGAATGTCAAGGCCATCTTTTTCGACCTTGATGACACCCTGTGCGGATACTGGGATGCCTGCAAAGCTGCGCTGAGCGAGACATTTAGCTCAATCCCCATTCAAGGCAAGTCCTCATCAGAGATGATTCGCCACTGGGCGGCGGCTTTTCGGGAGTTTGGCGGAAGCTTAAAAGAAACACATTGGTATCCCACCTATCTTATTACAGGGGAGCCAACTCGAACGGAACAGATGCGCTTAACCCTTAAGCGTCTGGATATCGTGGATGAGGATCTCGCCCGCCGCCTCAGTGAAAGTTATATGGTGCTTCGGGATCGGAATCTTAGGCTTTTCCATGATGCGGAGGAAGTTCTTCAGGCTCTTCACGGTTCCTATCGGATGGGGATGATCACCAATGGCCCTGCCGATATTCAAAGACAAGAAGTGAACACCCTGGGGATTGGCCACTTCTTCGACCCAATTCTCATCGAAGGTGAAATGGGCGAAGGAAAGCCTCTCCAAACGGTATTCACTCGAGCCCAAAATCACGCGGGATGCGCGCCTGAGGAGCTCCTGATAGTTGGCAACAGCTACCGCCACGATATCGAACCAGCAATTGAAGCTGGATGGCGGACCGCTTGGATCAAGAGAGATTCCGACGTTCCTCCAAGCGCTTCGGAAAAAGGTGAACCTGAGGTCAAACCAGCCGAGGCTCCAGACCCAGATGTCATTATCCACGACCTCAAATCGTTGCTTCCTTTGTTGGGAATGTAGCCGCTTTTGTTGCTTTCAGTATCACCAACAAAGTAGACTAGTGCCCTTCCATGTCTATGTCCGACGGTATCCGATTGCCCGAAGCCGATGTACTCGGCAACTTCCCTGAAGGCCGCTACGTTCTCTCCAATCTTGCGGCAAAGCGGGCGCGCCAACTCCGAGAGGGTGCCCCTCCGCTTGTACGCACCGATTCGAATCACCCTCTGACCATCGCGCTTGCTGAAATTGCCGCTGGAAAAATTCGCCCGAATTTGCCCGCAGAGGATCTTGCGGTCGTTTCCATGGACTCCGAAGTCAGCATCCTTACCGATGATACGGTGCCGGCAGAACTCGGAATGCTCCTTCCCGGATTGGAAGAACTCGAGGAAGACCACGAAGCAGAATTCCACGAGGATGTCGAGCCAGATGAGGAAGAAGAAGACGCGCCGTCTCTGTCCTCCATTTTGGGTGACGATGCCGAAGCTGAAGTAGCCACACCTGAGAACGACGACACTGTTTCGCTCAACGATCTGGAAGATCAGGAAGCTCAAGACGAGGCCGAAGAGGAAACAGACTAGTTTTTGGCGATGGCAACCGATCTTTACGAGGTCCTGGGCGTTCCGCGGGGCTCTTCGCAGGATGAGATCAAAACAGCTTATCGTAAGCTAGCTCGAAAATATCACCCGGACGTCAATCCGGGTGATAAGGATGCTGAAGAGAAGTTCAAAGAGATCAGCCACGCTTACGACATTCTCTCTGACCCCGAAAAGCGGGCGCGATTCGATCAGTACGGATCGGCAGATGGCCCGAACCCTGGTGACTTTTTCTCAGGAGGAGGCGGGATCGATCTCGGCGACCTCTTCGAATCATTTTTCGGCGGGGTGGGAGGAGGCGGTGGTCGCCAGCGGGTTTCCGGTCGTGATGGCGAAGACCTGCGGACTGCAGTCACCGTAGACTTGGCTGAGACCCTCACCACTGTCTCCAAGAATATCCACTACCGAAAGCCAAGCCACTGCCGATCGTGCGATGGAACAGGGGTTGAAGGGGGCGGCAAGCCGGAACAATGCCCCACCTGTCATGGCACGGGCCAGGTCACCAGGGTTCAGCAAACGTTCATTGGCCAAATGCGCACAAGCACTCCTTGTGGAACCTGCCGTGGCCAAGGAACCATCATCAAAAATCCGTGCTCAACGTGTAAGGGCCGCGGACTCGTTGCCCAGGATGCGGAGCTCGAAGTCAAAATTCCGGCGGGAATCGAAGATGGCACGACGTTGCGCATCGGCGGCAAAGGGGGCGACCCGGTTGGCGCAGGCGTGAGCGGCGATTTGTACGTCGACGTTCATGTGAAAATGAGCTCCGCATTCGCGCGAGAGGGCATTCACCTCCAAACTGCGCTGGAAATTGGATTTCCACAGGCTGTTCTTGGTGATGAAGTCACGCTGGATGGGGTTTCCGGTGATGTGAAGTTTTCCATTCCGCAAGGGTCCCAACCCGGCTCCGTGATCCGAATCAAGGGCGAAGGGATGCCACCGCTTCATGGCGGCTCAAGAGGTGATTTGTTCGTCCAAGTAGTGGTCAAAGTCCCCACCAAGATCAGCCCCGCCGAAGAGAAGCTCATCCGAGAACTGGCCGAACTCCAAGGAGCAAGTCCATCCGGGGGAGACATGTCAGGCATTACGGGGCTGTTTAAGAAGAAGAAAAAGAAGTGAGCCAAAGATACTGGACCTTGATTCAAGCCAACCTGAAGGTGGCCCCCCACGACTGGTCGCCATTCCACGATGCATTTGAGATGGTCGGCATCCCCGGAACAGTCATCACCGAGCAACCGGTCGCGATCGGTGGCTATGCCTACGAGCCAGATGACGAAACGATCAGTCTTCTAAAATCCACTCTTTTCGAACGGGGCGCAAGCAGCGTTTCGATCTCCCAGGTTGAGGAAGAGGAGTGGTCCGAAAGCTGGAAGCAGTTCTTCAAACCCCGCCGAATCGGAAAGCGATTTTGGGTTCGCCCGACGTGGGAAGAATCCGAAGCGCAACCGGGCGACCTCGAGATTGTTCTTGACCCTGGCCAGGCGTTTGGAACTGGCGATCACCCAACCACCCGCATGTGTTTGGAACTCCTGGAGAACGCCGTCTCACCCGGCGATGCCATTGCAGATGTGGGGTGTGGTTCGGGCATTCTGTCTGTCGGGGCTTGCCTGCTCGGCGCGGGCAGCGTAATCGCCAGCGACATCGACAAAGCAAGCGTGGAATCGGCAGAAGAGAATGCGACCCGAAATAACGTTAAGTACACAGCCCTTGAGGGAAAAGGATTCCAAGTTTACGAGCCCAGTGCTGTTTTCGATGGTGTCGTGAGCAATATCATCAGCGCAGCTCTGATCGCACTCGCACCTGAGGCGCACCAGCGTGTCAAGCCGGGTGGATGGTGGATCGTCAGTGGAATCATCCAGGACAATTGGCCCGATGTTTTGGCCACCGCCCAGTCGGTGGGCTTTGCACTAGATGAACGTCTGGAAGAGGATCAATGGGTAGCCGCTCGGTTCCGCCGATAAGGTCCCTTCCCCGCTTCTTTTTGCCGGGAGCGGATGCTGAGGCGGAAGTACTGGAGCTGCCAGAAGACGAACTCACCAAGATTCGAAAAGTCTTGCGCATGAGTACTGGTGACCCTCTCGCCATCCTGCCCAACGACGGAAAATCGATCTGGCGATGCACTCTTGATGGGAGATCAGCTCGCGTAGACCAACGGGAAACCATCGACACTGAGCCTGAATTAAAACTTACCCTCGCACAAGCCTTCCCTCGGCCCGAGAAACTGGAGGAGGTGGTAAGGATGGGAACAGAACTGGGGGTCGCACGGTTCATTGTGTTCCCCACGGATCGGAGTGTCGTGCGATGGGACCAGGCTAAGCTGGAATCACGCCTCAAAAGGCTTCGAACAATCATCCAGGAGGCCGCCGAAGTAGCTTTCAGAGCCAAATTGCCTGACATTGTGGCGATCACCGGCTTGCAGGAGCTTCTGCAAGTACATCCAGACTGTATCGTTCTGAGTGAAACCGAAGGGTTGCACACTCATTTCGATGCAAAACTTGCGACCGTAGACAAGGAACTCACCATCGCCATTGGCCCCGAGGGAGGATGGTCGCCCCGAGAAGTCGACTGGATTGGAGATCGGGCGGCGACACTTGGAAAGAGAGTATTTCGGGTGGACACGGCGGCAGTCTCCGCAGCCTCACTTGCACTGCTGCGTTGCAGGTAAATTCGTTGTAATGCGAATTGATGGAAGGGAAAGCGATGCGCTCCGCCCTGTTATTCTTGAGCCTGGATACGCAAAATTTGCGGAAGGGTCTTGTCTTATTCAGATGGGTGATACCCACGTTTTGGTCACCGCCACGGTCGAGGATCGAGTTCCGCCATTTATGAAGAACACCGGCAAGGGCTGGGTGACGGCAGAATATTCGATGCTTCCCCGTTCGGGTAGGCAACGCAACCAGCGCGATGCAAACCGGGGCCCCAACGGCCGCTCGATGGAGATCCAACGTTTGATCGGAAGGAGCCTGCGCGCCGTGGTGGATATGGATTCCATGGGTGAGCGTACGATCACCTTGGATTGCGACGCGATTCGGGCGGATGGTGGCACACGAACCGCATCGATCACTGCGGCCTATGTTGCGCTCTATCAGGCCATGCAATGGATGATGAAGCAGAAAATGATCAACCGGATACTGATCAAGGAGCCGGTCGCGGCCATCTCGGTTGGTATCGTTCGCGGCAAAGAACTGCTCGATTTGAACTACGATGAAGACAGTACTGCGGAAACAGATATGAACGTGGTGATGACCGAAAGCGGTAAGTTCATCGAAATCCAAGGCACTGCGGAAGCCGACCCCTTCTCGGCCGAAGCTTTAGGCAGGATGCTGGCTCTGTCCAAAAAGGGTATCCAGCAGCTCAACAAGCTCCAGCGCGAAGCGCTCGGCTTGCCATGATCGAGCGATTAGTCATCGCAACACACAACCGAAAGAAGGCCGGAGAGATGGTTACCATTCTCTCTGGCCGGTTTCCTTCGCTTGAAATCCTGACCCTTGCCGACTTTGACGGTGCGCCCGAGCCCGAAGAAACCGGTACGACCTATGCCGAAAACGCCACGATAAAGGCAGAAAGTGCTGCAGAGTTCACGGGACTTCCGGCTTTAGCCGACGACGCCGGATTGGAGATTGACGCCATGGGCGGCGAACCCGGATTGCACAGCAAGCGATTTGCCGGTGAAGAAACTCCCTTCCCTGAAAAAATGGCCATCATTCTTGAGCGTTTGGCAGATACACCAACTGAGAAACGGGGAGCACGGTTCCGATGCTGCATCGCTTATGCAGTGCCCGGCGGACCGACCAGGTTGTTCGAAAACACTTGCGAAGGGGTCATCGCTGCGCTCCCGAGCGGAGCAGGTGGCTTCGGCTACGATCCAATTTTCTATCTGCCTGAGATGCAGTGTACGATGGCCGATCTCACGGCCGATCAAAAACATGCTCTCAGCCACCGGGGAAAGGTACTGAGAGCGTTCGCTGAATACCTATCAGGTTAGTTGGAATCGGGCACGAGCTTACGTCGGAGTTCTTCAGCATGGTCCGTCGGCACTACTGCGACGATTTCATCACCCGCTGTGATTTCCGTATCTCCATCAACCAAGATTCCCTCGCCATTGCGGTTGATCCAAACGATGTTGGTTTGGACCGGCAGAGTTAGTTCCCTAACCCGTTTGCCGACTGCCGGCGAGCGGTGCGAGAGATGCGCTTCGACGACTTCTATGTTCCCTTTGGCGATTGCGGCAAGAGGCACGAGGGAATCGGACGAAATCTGCTGTTCGAGCATATTGAAAATGATTCCCGTGGCCGAAATCACATCGTCGACGCCAAGCTGAATGAAGAGCTTTTCGTGAGAGGGGTCGTTCACGCGTGCCAACGCTCGCTTTACTTTCCACATCACTTTCGCCATCTGGCATACGACCAAGTTGTCCTCATCCTCGCCCGTAACAGCGATGACAGCGTCAGCTCGGCCGAATCCGCACGCTTTCTGAACGCTGATTTCGCACCCGTCGCCGAGAAAGACAACTTCGTCCCCCAAAATGGTGGCGAGCTTTTGGGCCTGCCGAGCATCCTTTTCGAGCAAAAGCACTTCATGATCGTGAGCCAGGAGCTTTTTGGCAAGGTGAATGCCGACGTTGCCACCTCCAACCAGAATGACGTACATTAGAGTTTCAACTCCTTGGGAAGGACGTTATACGTGTCAATACCTTTGTACTCGTTGTCCAAAAACCAGTCGCGCATCATCCCTGCCAGCAACGCGCTGGGAGTGATGCAGAAGTAGCCCATCACCCGATATGCCTCCGCTCGATGAGGATCGGCCACGCGCAGACAAACTTTCGGCACGTTGTATTTGATCCGCGCAATCTGGCCAGCGAACAAATTTGTGTTGTCTCCACGGGTTACGGCGAAGAATACGTCGCAGTTGGTGATGTTGGCCTTCGCCATGATTTCTTCATCGAGCCCGCTCCCGATGATCACCTTGCAGTTATGTTTGTATCCCAGCCTTTTTAGAGCTTCGGGATTTTGTTCGATAACAGTGACCTGGTGATCGGCGGCTAAGGTAAGAGCAAGTGTTGCCCCCGTCCGACCACAACCAAATACAACGACATTCATCGCAAATGGAGTTATACCTTTGCCAGCATGGCGGCCTCGACCTGACTCGCCAATAGCTGCCCCCCGCCGGAGTCCTCTAGATAAAATGCAGCGGCTCCTTGGCCCGCCCATTGCCCGACCCGAGCCGAAACCACATTCCATCCATTTTCGGCGATTAGGCGTGATAAGCGAAATGCTAGCCCACGACCATACGGCGCCCTAACTTCTAGAATACCAGGCGAACCTTCAAGGAACCGAACGTTTAGAATCTGTTGCTTTCGAGATGGATCCTTTCGCTGTCGACGCAGAATATCGTCAACGTGCCCGGGCCTCTGTCCGATGACTTTGAGGACTCGGCTGATTTCATTCGCTGTTCCCGTGGGAACCTCATTGCCCCTAAACGTCACCACAAACGAGTCGATGGCAATTTTCGGTTGGCTTGCGGTGGTATGGGCCCGGATTCCATGGATGCTCAAGTCATAGGCGTAGATGACGCCGAGGGCGTCACTTAACAGGCCGGGGCGATCGGGAACGACCAACGTAATCTCACTGGCGTGCCCCTCGCCGAGCCGTTCGAATATCACTTGTGGCTCGTCGTGAGATTTTTTATAGAGATCGAGATGGAACGGGACAATATCCGGGGAAACGGTGAGCAAGTAGTGCGCTGGGAGATTCTCCAGAAATTGTTCGAGTTCCGCATTATCAGTTGAGCTGCGCCGTCTCGGCTTCCGCAATACTGTTTCGGATACCTTATTATCTTCCAACGACGACACAAGGAGTGCTTCGGTCGAGGCGTAAAGATCCAAGAGGAAAGACTCTACAGCTGGGGTCATCGAATGAGAGGAGACAGCACTGATATCGGCCCAAGTCAGAAGTGTTAGCATCTGCAGGCGTTCTAGTGATCCGCAAAATGTAGCGAACTCCTTGGCGGTTTCTGGATGTGAGGGGTCTCTCATCCGAAGTATAAACGCCATCTCCAAGTGGTGCCGAACAAGCCACACGACGTCTTGGTGCGCTGCCGTATCTAGCCTCCATCGGCGACAGAGTGCTTCTGCCACCTCGGCTCCCGCTTCTGCATGCGGCTTGGAAACGTCTGACTTGCCCACATCGTGGAGGATAAGCGCGAGGTTGAGGGTGCTGAGATTGCGTACTCCATGGTAGAGCTCGCCCAAGACACCGCCCCTATTCGCAAGCGAATGAAGGTGGTTGAGGCTCTCCAGTGTGTGTCGATACACGGAAAAATCATGGTGAGAATCGGTTGGGATTAGGTACCTGCACGCGCTGAGCTCTGGCAGAACTTCATCTAGGAGCCCAATTCGATCCAATGACTCGATGCACGACGCACCCGCCAAAAGGGCCTGCGCCATCTGGCTTCCCGATCCAACCTTTGTCGATGAGACCAAAACGGGAGCCACTTCCAGTCCGAGCTTGGATGCTTGATTGACTGCTTGAATCGCATCGCTTAGAGCAGCGCACTCTCCGATAATAACTACCCCATTATCTGCAAGCACATCTGGCAACAATTCGAATGTTCGTTTGCCTAACTGACTTAATTCCGTCAGGTATCCGGCGTGGTTTTGAGATAAAGACCGAAGCAATTCAGAAAGCCACTCAAACAGGTCTACTCCCAGACGATCACATATCTGCCCCTGCATGGTGCGGCTCAATGTGTCTGACCGGCGGCCCGACGCAGCGTGGAGGAGATTCCGCGCCGTTAAGATCGTTTCAATTTCGGAAGTAACCTCCAGCGGTTCCTCATCCAGGGCAAAGCGGATCCAATTCACCACATCAAAGCACCGGAGCCCGCCCGCGCCTTCCTTGAGGTTCGAAACGATGAGGTCCGGTACTGCACCTCTCTGGTTCATCTGCCGCTCGCGCTCTTCGATCTTTTCCAGGATGAACGGACCGATCTGGAGCGTCTCCCGCAGTTCCTGCTGGAGTCTTTCCAACGCATTTCGGTCTCCCGCAACCCACCTTGCATCAGCGAGACCCGTTCGCGTCACGACGTCGAGGCCGGGCGCATCGGCCGGGAGACGATATGCATAGGAAACGGGCAGTCCGAGCTCCCCGTGGATGGCCTGATGGAGTCCTTTGAAGATTGACCGAACTGCGTCATCAAGATGTGGCACGGATTCGTCGAGTGGAACCAGGGTCAAATCTACGTCCGAGTAGGGTGCCAGCACTCGCCGTCCGTAGCCGCCGGTCGCCACCACCGCAAGGGGTGGCAGATAGCCCATGGATAGTTCGACCCGATCCAAGACTTGGGTCACAGCTTCATCGACAACAGTGGTGTGCTCCAGGCACCACTTAGCTCCCGAAGGGTGGTTCCACAAGCCTTCTATCAGACACTTTCGTTTGGAAACCAAATCTTCTACCATATTATCGATTGAAAAAGTAGAGTGGCTCGCTTCTGAGAAGGGCTCCCGCATCTCGTTCTTGAAACTGATCAGTCGCCATGGCCAAGGGGCCCGCGATTCCACCGATCACGATCCCCAGCATACACAGAACTCGACCACTCGACATCAGCGCTTGGGATGCGAGTCTGTCTACCCTGTACCGGGTCAGCAAGGCAAAGGTCGGGCCGAGCGTAAGCGTCACAACGAGGATCATCAAAAGAGACCCCCAGAGGGTGGCCAAAGTGAACGACGGGTTCCACTCCGGAAAGACACCCGGAATCAGATACTGACGGATCGACGAACCATAGATCCACATCAGTCCCAAAATCACAAGCGAGTAGAGCGCGATGATGGTGCAAATGCTCTGGAAGCCGATACCGACATTTGCGGGGTCGGCTCTTCGGACGGCGCGCGATCGAAAGCACATCATCACTCCACAAAGGAACATCACCATGCTGTGAATCCAGAGCCCCGTTGCCACCAAGAGAGCGAGCCCTATCGACGCGGTGCCGATTCCGATCCACCATGATTGCCACCACTGGACCGGAATTTTCTGGGCGAACCAGCCCAGAACGATGAGCACCGTGCCCCACAAGATCCCATAAGTCGATAATGGAACGATGCCGGTGGCGGCGAGGGCCCCAATTCCCAGTTGCTCTCGTTCTTCACGGAGGGCGTCCTGATCCAGAAAGTAGCTCCATCCGGTCGTTGCGCGGTAGATAGAGACAACATCGTCCGCCTCATTCTCCATCTTCGCTTTGCGGAGGTGGTCGGCTAACTGAATCCTTGCGAATAGCAAGCGGCGTGGGGTCGATTCAGCTGCCATTGTTCGATCGCGACCAGCTAGCTCGGCAATCGAAGATCCAATCTGCGCCAACTCGATAGATGATGAACCACCACGAATGAGGTGCCCGGCCCTAGCAATCGCGTATCGCAACTTGAGTCCGGATGCCGTGGTCAGCGGAGCGCGCGTGAGCAGCCGAGTGGCATGGCGCATGAGATACTGTCCTGCAAATGAAGATCTCTCGGTGGTGAGATACAGATCGACCCAACTGGGGACATTGGTAAATGTGCGGGAGATCGCTTTTCGGATCACCTGGAGACGGTCCATCTGGTAGTCCTCCCAGCGAGCTGCCTTGGCGGCTGAAATCCAGGCTTGGATGGACTGATCGTGGAGCCCCCGATCCCACAACACCGCCGACTCCATTTGAAGCCAAAACGCGTTGTCCTTGTCGTGCTCGGACCATCCGCGCGCTACCTCCAGAGTCTCGGCCAGATCCCGGTGGTTGCCGGATCTCCCGAGTACTGCCTCTCGGGAAGCAACCAACAGCCAAAACGCCGCACCGGTTGCGTCTTTGGGTTCCGGCACCACACGCGTGTTGCGCAGAACCATCGGATGACTGTTTAGGTCCGCTTTGATCTGCTGGTCCACCAGAGGATTGGCAAGGCCCCGAGTGAGCGGATGAAGCAAAACAACAAGGAGCGAGCCGAAGCACGCTCCTAGAAATCCGATGCCGAGCCGGTTCATTCCGACTTAAGGTGTGTAGTTCGGAAATTCGACCGGAGTACCCGCGTTCCGAGCTTCATGGTTCTTGAGATCGATCGGAGCGACGGGACTCGAAATGATTTGGAAAATTACGAACATTACACCAGCAGTAATAGCTGCTCCCAGCACTGCCGGGAACCAATAGCGCACCTTTTCCTTTTGGGATGAAACCTCCAAACGTCGCATCAGGTTTTGCTCGAACCGAGCACTCGCGACTGGCTCCAGTCTCTGAGCACGGAGCACCGCAAGCCAGGTCTGGTCCAGTTCTTCCAGAGCGGCCAATTCAGGCCGTTTCTCACGTAAAACGTCTAGCTGGGCAACTTCCTTGGGGGATAGTCCTCTTTCCTCTCCACGGTGCACTAGGCGCCAAAATTTCAATCGGTCAAACATAAAAATTCATGCCTCCCGATTCTCTAGAAGCCACAACTCGCGAAAACGTTCGCGAGCAGCGTGCAATCGGGACCGAACTGTGCCAACCGGTACTCCCATGGCTGCGGCAACCTCTTCGTAGCTGAATTGCTCGATTTCTCTAAGTACCAAGGTGGTTCTTAGTTCATCGCTCAATTTTGCGAGTAATTTTTCGATAACAACCCGATTTTCGACCGAATTTCCCTGGTGGCCGACCACTCCATCGAACTCAGCTGGCTCGGCTCGTTTGGATCGAAGTCGGTCCATACAAAGCCGCACGCAGATTCTGTAGAGGTACCCCGCGAACGCGCGGTCATCTCGGAGGTTCTTAATCTCCCGGAATGCTCGGATAAATGCTTCCTGCGCGACGTCTTCTGCTTCGAAACTATCGCGGAGGATATTCGCAGCGACCCGAATGAGGCGGTTTCTATGGCGAGCCACCAGTTGGCTCAGCGCGACCTCATCGCCCCGTCGTACTCGGTCTAGCCACCGAATATCATCAAATGCTGCTTCTGCGTTATAAGGAGCCATTTCGCACCTCCGGTACTTGTATTGTACGATGAGACTTTAGTACTAAATCGTTCTTTTTTGCAACAGATATTTTTCCGTGGCTCATTTTCGGGCGTCTTGAACGTTACCCTTGTCATCAAACCGATAAATTCAGCAAGAAATCGAGCTTTCTGACCACCTCCAGTCAAGGTTTGATGTGTCATTTAAGAATCGGCACCTTGACTCTGCTGATTTCCGGGTCGCGGGGTTCAAAAACTAAGGTCGGATTCCCCACAATGGAGGTATGAGTGATCTTCGCGACCGAATCAATGCTCTGTCCCCCGATGACGCGGTTCAGATGGCCGAGCGGTATGGAACCCACAACTACCACCCTTTGCCGCTCAATTTGGTTCGCGTTGATGGTCCTTATGCCTACGACAAGGTTGGGAATCAGTACATCGATTGCGTGGGCGCATACTCGGCCGTCGCGCAAGGGCATTTGAATGAGGTGGTATCGGATGCGATGATCGAGCAACTCAAGATCATGGGTTTGGTCAGCCGCGCCGTTCACACTCCGGAGCTTGGGTACTTCCTCAAGACCATCTGCGAATACACCGATTTGGACATGTGCTGTCCGATGAACACGGGTGCCGAAGCCATCGAAACTGCTCTCAAACTCGCCCGAAAGTGGGGTTACACAGTTAAGGGCATACCCGCCGACAAGGCAGAGATTATTGTTGCCACCGAGAATTTTCACGGGCGAACGATCACGATCGTGGGCTTCAGCACGGAGAAGCAGTATCAAGAGGGCTTTGGGCCGTTCACTCCCGGTTTCAAGGTCGTCCCATTTGGCGACATCGAGGCTGTACGCGCAGCCATCACGCCGAACACCGCAGCCATTTTGATGGAGCCGATCCAAGCTGAAGCGGGGATTCTCTTCCCTCCTGCTGGGTTCATGGCCGACTTGCGCGCGGTTTGCGACGAGAATAACGTTTTGCTCATCTGGGATGAAATCCAGACTGGGTTTGGCCGGACCGGAAAGCGATTTGCCTGGCAACACGAGGACGCCAAACCGGACATGATGACGCTCGCGAAGGCTCTCGGAGCAGGACTCTATCCTGTATCTGCCGTAGTCGGACGTCGCGAGGTCATGGAGGTCTTTAAGCCCGGCGATCATGGAAGCACTTTTGGCGGCAATCCCATCGGAGCTATCGTGGGGATCGCTGCCATCGAGGAGATGGAGCGAGAAGGCTTGGTGGATAACAGCCGAGCGATGGGAGATCGTCTGAAATCAGAGTTCCTAAAGTTTGATGACCGGGTGATCGAAGAAGTCCGAGGACGGGGGCTCTTGGTGGGGTTGGAAGTCCACGAGGGGATCGACACCAAGCGACTGACCGCCGCCTTTTTGGAGAACGGCGTGATTACAAAAGAGACTCGCCACCGCACCTTCCGGTTCGCGCCACCGCTGACGGTGGATGAATCGGTGGTGATGGAGATTGTGGCGCGGGTCAAGCGCGCGCTGGATTCCGTTACGGCAACCGCTGGCGTGTAGTTTTTGATGCGCCACGGCCCGAGGCCAGTCCCGATCGTGGGACTCTGAGGCTCCGCCTCGCCCACGATCCCGCCCCGTGGCGTAGAGACTGCTGAGTACGCAATGACGTGCCTCCTCTCGAAAGGTCCCATGAAATCCCCCTCACAAGTGCGTAGCACGCGTTGAGGGGAATTAAGGTGGAGCAACAGGCGACTACACCGCTTCTAAAAAGGACCCAAGTAGTGGAATATATCCGGCGATGTTCGAAAGAACGGATCTTTGGCCCGCAGGAACGTTCCATATCCTCGTTCAGAGATCCAATATTGGTAGAAATCAAATAAGATTCTTGTGGCAAGGTAAGCGGCAATCGCAATGGTTCCTTTTCGGGTCACCCACGATGCGGCGATAACAAGCAAGGAAGCGCCACACACGATCAGGTCTAACGAAAATCCATCTCGCCAGTCTTTTGCTCTTGCCTCAGCACTCGTTCCGAAAACAGATGCGAATCGACTGGGGATAAGGCCCAAATATCGCAGGTCCGAGAGCTGAATAAGGCCCGTGCTGGCACCGGCAACGGCGAGATGCCAGGGTGCCCGGCAGATCGAAGCAATGCCCAGGAGCCAAAGCAAAGGCATTCCCTCGCAAACTATCCGCGGCGCGTGTTTTGCCACTGCAATTCGAACGGTCCCGTGAATTGCGTATCGGAGCGACCCATAGACTGCCACCCAGTTCCTATATGCAAAAGTTGTCTTGCGAATCCAAGCCGGGGCGTATGCGATCAGTCCACCAATAATGATGTATAGAAGTGATTTCCTAGTCTCGAGTTGGCCGAATTCCAAACAAGCATAAAGAAAAAGCTGAATCAGCGCCGCCAGAGACAAGACGTGGAGAATTCTCCACCCGATGGCCTCGCCCTTCCGGATATGGGAGACGATCGCCCAAATTGTCGAGAGGATCAAGACAACCAGAACGCCCAAGCAAAAGGCAACTCGACCGTCGAGCAAATACCGATTGGCGAACCAGTAGTCATTGATCATGCTGCACCCAGAGGATGGATCGATCTAGTGCCAGTTTACGCTATAAGCGCTCCATGAGCATCGCAGGGACGATCCAAAGTTTTAGCACCACTGCAAATCGAATTCGGGCGGCCGTCATGAATCCTGTTATGCACGATGAAGCTCCTCGTCCTATACGCCAGTTCCAGAGTATGACTTTGAAAAACTCTGCCTCACAACAAAATGGCGTCCGGACGACAGATCGTCCGGACGCCATTTGTTTAGCGTTTTGGGTTCCGCTTACTCTGCAGAAACGTCAGCGCCGACGGCGAGCGAGATGACCTTGGTCGGTTTGGAGCCTTTGGCGGTCTCCTCGACATACTGCTTAACCGTTTTGCTCGGATCTTTTGCGAACGGCTGCTCCATCAGAACCTGAGTCTGCATGAATTCTTTGTTCACGCGGCCTTTGGCGATGTTCTCCAAGACGTTCTGGGGTTTGCCGGATTGTTCGGCCTGAGTTCGCTGCATGGCGATCTCGTATTCCTTGTCCAAAATCTCCTTGGGCACGGCTTCCACATCCACGTATTGGGCTCCCAGAGCCACGGTCTGCATGGCCAGGTTGTTCCCCGCTTCGCTCACGTTATCGCCTTCACCAGACATCAGGACTGCAGCGGCTTTTTTGCCGTTGTGGTGGTTGTAGATGCCAACAACTCCATCCGATTTGATCTGGATGGCTTTCACCAGCTTGATGTTCTCGCGGATGACCGCCACCGCCTCTTCGAGCAGTGTGGCCACAGGCTTTCCGTTAACGACAACGGCATTGGGGTCGGAACCCGGATCGGTGGTCACAAACGCGTTGACCAGCGTATCGGCCAGTTCCTTGAATTTCTCGTTGTTGGCGACGAAGTCGGTCTCGCACTCCAGCACGATTCCAGCGGCCGTCTTTTTATCGGGGCTCAGAGCAAACTTGGCAATTCCTTCGCCCGTGGCTCTTCCGGCTCGCTTTCCAGCAGCCGCCTTTCCTTTTTCGCGCAGAATCGCTTTTGCGCGCTCAAAGTCGCCGCCAGCTTCTTCCAAAGCGGCTTTACACTCGCCCATCGGGGCGTCGGTATCATCTCGAAGTCGTTTTACGTCCTGTGCACTTACGGCCATAATAGGCTCTATTGTACCCGGTGGGTCCCTCCGAATCGGTAGGTTTGTCTCCCCAAGTGTCTCGTGGGAACCGGCCACAAAGCCCTCATCAACGAGTCGCCGATCCGGGCGGAGCTCCGACTTAGGGTCGGAGCGAGGGCGCGGCATCGGGCGGGCGGCGACTCGTTGTTCGTCACCACGCCTCACCAACCTCTCCACTCCAACCCCCCTTACTTGCGCCATCAACTGAGGTACGACTTTCAACGCTTTGATCCGCACCCAAAATGCGGCCGGAAACTGCTCCAACAGGCGAATCCCCAAATCCCAGGTAGCTCGTTCGAGCGTGGCGTATTCGGCAGTTGACAGGAACTGGTTTGCGCTTAGGGCAGCCAGGGCATAATCCACTGTCCCATCCAGAGTCTCGTCCAAACCAGCTTCGTCTGCAACCTCAAACTCCAGATCCACCGAAAGCAGATATCCATCCACACGTTCAAAAGACTCGATTCCGATCTTGCTCTGAACTTGAAGATTCTCGACCAATACTCTCATCTCTGGTACACTCTTTTGGATTCCACACGGCACGTTGCCGCGCTAGGTCTCTTGCCCAAAAGCAAGAGTGACGCGGGCACCATCAACGGAGCCGGAGGCACAACCTAGAAAACATATGGCACAACTCAGTATGAAAGAGTTGCTCGAAGCTGGCGTACACTTCGGGCACCAAACACGGCGCTGGAACCCCAAAATGAAGCGCTACATCTACGGCGCGCGCAACGGGATTTACATCCTCGACCTGCACCAGACCATCAAGCTTTTTGAAGACGCACTCGAGTACGTCAAAAAGATCGTCGAAAATGGCGGCAACGTTCTCTTCGTTGGCACCAAAAAGCAGGCTCAATCCGCTATCCGAGAATCTGCACAGCGATGCGGAATGTACTGGGTTAGCGAGCGCTGGCTCGGCGGCATGCTCACCAACTGGAAAACCATCCAGGGTCGTATCAACCGATTGAAGGATCTCGACCGAATGATCGCCGACGGCTATATGGAGCGACTGCCCAAGAAAGAGCAGCTGAAGCGCATGGAAGAGCGCGAGAAGCTTAATCGCTACCTGGAAGGCGTCCGGTCCATGCCGAGCTTGCCCAAGTGTATGTTTGTGGTCGACCTCAACAATGAAGATATCGCGGTCAAGGAAGCTCGTCTTCTGGGCATCCCCGTGGTGGCCATTGTTGACACCAATTGCGACCCGGATATGGCTGACGTGGTCATTCCTGGTAATGATGACGCCATTCGCGCCATCCGCCTAGTGACTCAAAAGTTCAGCGATGTGATCCTGGAAGCTCGCCCGCTCAGCGAAGCCATTACCGAAGGCATCATCAGCGAAGGCACCGACGGAACCGAAGATATGGGAGACGAACCCATGCCGATCGACGAAGAACTGCTTCGCGCCTTCGGCAGCGAAGAGTTTGAGGAAGAACCCAAAGTCTGATCAATTCACTCGCGAAGGGAGGCAAGTTGAACTTGCCTCCCTTTTTTTGTTGATTACTTCGCCGAAGCTCAAAACTCGGGTGGAAATGCCGGCTGGAACCATAAAAACGAAGCCTGAAACTTCGATACAATAAGGCAATGCACCCATCGGATATGTCCGTCGAGATGATCTTGTCTCACCTCGGCGAAGAGGAGCACCTCAAGGGCGCGGTGGTCCCTCCGATTTTCCAAACCAGCCTTTTTGTTCGCGAGTCGTGTCGAAGCGTAGGACCGCTCACGTGCGATGATCCCGACATCACCGGCTACGGTTATAGCCGCGTCGCCAACCCAACCCTGCGGCTCGCCGAAAAGAAGCTGGCGGCACTGGAGCATTGCGACGAGTGCAAACTCTTCGGGAGCGGTATGGGGGCTATCTCCGCGGGCATTCTCTCCGCGGTCGAGTCGGGTTCCCACGTGGTTTGCGTGGACACCGTTTATGGCCCAACCAAACGCTTCGTGATAGAGTATCTGGCCCGTTTTGGCGTGACCCACACCATCGTGGATTCTTCGTGTACGGATTCCATTCTGGATGCATGCAAGCCAGAAACAACGCTGATTGTGGTGGAGAGCCCCAGCAGCATCGTCTTCCAATTCCACGATCTTCGACGCATCGGCGCGTTTTGTCGTGAGCGTGGAATCACAACGCTGATCGACAACACCTATGCCGCTGGCCTGCTCCAGCAGCCGGCCGACTATGGGATCGATCTCATCGCGCACAGCGGAAGCAAGTATTTCGGGGGACACAGCGACATCATCGCAGGCGTTCTTTGCGGATCTCGCGACCGGATCAAGAAGTTGGAGCGCCAAGAGTATGAACTTGTGGGCGGCGCAATGGCACCATTTCCCGCTTGGCTCTTGCTAAGAGGGCTCCGGACGCTCAAAGTGCGGATGCGCGCACATGAGGAAACTGCCAATGCAGTAGCACCGTGGCTTGCCGCACAACCTTGGGTGGACCAAGTTCTCCATATCAGCCTCCCCGATTTTCCACAGCGCGACCTGTTCAAGGCCCAAATGTCGGGAAGCGGCGGACTCTTCAGCTTCATTCCGAAAACCCAAGACCCCGACGTCATTTGCCGGTTCGTCGATGCCTTGAACGTCTTTCAACGCGGCGTAAGCTGGGGCGGGTTCGAGAGCCTCGCTGTGACGCTCCCGATGGAAGTCATGGCATGGGGCGGGTCGAAGTGGGTAGTGCGCCTCTTCTGCGGACTGGAATCTGCGGGTGACCTCATCGCTGATCTCAACCAGGCATCATCCGCGTTTTGAACCTGAGAATGCCGTACTTGTAATGCACTCTCTCGTCTCGTAATCTATTTTTCCTTGTCATTGCTTCCAATACAACGCTTAGAGGCACGGATCGGCTACTGGGGTGGGCCAGGGCCGAATGGCAGATTCCGCACCTCTCGAGGCGTGGGCAATGATTTGCAAGAACGGCGGCACGAAAAAACAAAGCGTTAGCGAAGCGGTTGAGGACCTCTTTTCACAAATCCATCAGGTTGACGAGAGGTGTCTGCTGGTTTTTGCGTCGCCAGACTTTGACCTACCCGATTTGGCCCGAGAACTAACTGCCCGGTTCAAAGTTCCGGTTGTCGGATGCACCACCTCCGGAGAAATATCTCCTTTAGGGCTTACCCAAAACTCAATATCAGCCGTGTCCTTGGCGGGACAATTCGAGTTTGATATCCGAAGCTTCGATCTTAACGATACTAGCTCATGGCAAGAGCAGTGTGATGAAGTAGAAACCTTAACAAGGAAACACTCCGCTTACAAGAATGCTTTTGGAATACTCTTGACTGATGGTCTTGCAAAAAAGGAGGAGCACCTCGCGTCCTTTCTTTACGAACACATTGTCAACTTACCGGTCGTTGGAGGTTCGGCTGGCGATAATTTCCGATATCAGTGCACACAAGTGCTCATAGACGGACAATTTCGATCCTCGACTGCAGTACTTCTCACCGTATGGACGGATTCACAAATCTCGGTCATCAAATTTGACCACTTCTATCCATCGGGTGATCTTATGGTTGTGACTGGCGCCGATCCAGCTGAACGCATCCTATACGAGTTAAATGGAGCACCAGCCGGGCGCGAATATGCGCGATGCCTCGGAATACAAATTGAAGAGCTCAGAAGCGACATATGGTCTCAAAGCCCTCTAGTTCTTAACGTGTCCGGAAGTAACTATGTCCGATCCATTTACAAAGTAAACTCCGATCTTAGCCTCTCTCTATTTTGCAGTATTGAAGAAGGGTACCTTCTATCCATTGGTAAGAAGCTACCCACTTTACACACCGTTGAAGAGAACCTTGCAGCTGCGGCTTCAGAAGTCGGAAATATCCAATCTCTGATAACATTCGATTGCGCACTCAGGAAGCTAGAGTATCTAGCAAACAACGAGCTGGAAGACATGAACCGAATCCTGACCCATTACAACGCAACTGGCTTTAGCAGTTATGGAGAGCAGTACAACGCTCTTCACGTGAATCAAACGTTTACGGGTATTGCTATCGGAGAGTGAAATGCCAAAGCGTCAAAAAGAACCTGAGCCAAACAGCTTTACACACGGTCAAAACAGAGACCGGATAGTGCAGCTCGAAAAGACCATAGAAATTCTGAAGGCTAGAGTGAAGACCTATCAGGAATCTCCTAAGTCCGGAACCAACTTTTTGGACAGGTACACATCACTGCAAGAGGTCGTAGACAGCAAAACACGTGAACTTGAAATTCAGAAGCAAAAGCTTAGTGAAGCAATTGAACAACTCCGTCGGTCCCAGGCGGACATTCTCCAAATGCAAAAGCTGGAGTCCATCGGACTCTTAGCCACGGGCATCGCTCATGAAATCAACACTCCCATCCAGTTCGTAAGCGATAGTGTTCACTTTGTTTCGGATTCTACAAGAGGCCTGCTGAAGATCGTTCACGAGCTACGCGACGCGAATCTAGCCTGTCAGTCTAGGGAACCGTTGGCTGACACCATTTTCGAGGACTTTGACCTTGACTACGTAACTGAAATGCTTCCTGTTGCACTGGACCGTGCACTGGAGGGGCTCGATCGAGTTGCAGAACTAGTTAGGTCACTCAAAACATACGCACATCCTGATACCAAAGAGATGTCAACCATCGACCTAAACCATGCAATCGCTTCAACACTGACCATAGCTCGAAACGAATACAAATATGATGCTGAACTAATTGTTGAATATGGAGAACTACCCCCAGTGACGTGCTTTGTTGGGGAGGTCAATCAGGGCATTCTCAATATCGTCGTCAACGCAGCGCATGCGATTCAGGAAGTGAGAGATTCCCATTCACCTTTAGGCATCATAACAGTTCGCACTTATCGTTCAAAGGATAATGCAATTATCGAAATTAGCGATAGTGGCTGTGGAATCCCTCAGGAAATCATAGGAAAGATCTTTGATCCCTTCTTCACAACCAAGGAGGTCGGCAGGGGAACGGGACAGGGCCTAACCCAGGTGCATTCGATCTTCGTCAGGAAGCTTGGTGGTTCGGTACAAGTTGCGAGCGTAGTCGGCCAGGGCACCACGTTTCGAATTTCAATTCCTATTGAGGGTGCCTCAGGGGAACATTCGGAGATTGCCGCATGAATGTATTATTTGTTGACGATGAGCAGGCTATTCTTGATGGATACCGGTTTCTCATGCATCAGTTTCGTCGACAGTGGACGAGTTTTTATGCATGCTCCGCGAATGACGCAATAGATATTTTAAGCCGGGAAGCGATAGACCTGGTGATCTCCGATATGCGGATGCCAGGAATTGATGGAGCTGAACTCCTGGCCATTGTTAGGGAGCGATGGCCAGGTGTTACTCGAATTGTACTTACGGGTCAGGCTGATCAAGCGGCGATGATGCGTGCAATTCCAGAAGCTCATCAATTCCTTTCAAAGCCATGTGACCATGTCACGCTAACAGAGTTCATTCAGCGTGTTGCGATACTGCGTGCCCAAACTATGTCGGATGACCTCTTACAAATTGCGGGAGCCTTACCCACTCTACCTTCTGCCCCAAAAGTCTACAACGCGATCATGTCCGCACTCAGGAACGAGAACGCGAGTATCGTGCAGATTGCTCGCATTGTGGAAAGCGACCCCACCTTGAGTGCTCGGGTATTGCAACTTATCAATTCATCTTACTATGGTAGTGGCAAAAGGGTGTCCTCCATTGCAGTGGCTACACAACTCCTCGGCTTGGATTTTATCCGAACACTTACACTGGCATGCCATGTTTTCCAGTCATCGACCAGTACAGAACATAAGCTATGGCTCGATTCCTTCCAAGAACACTCTCTCACAGTAGCTAGAACCATGATGGAGTTGGCACGTCAGGACGATAAGGAAGTCTGGTTTGCTGCCGGTTTATTGCACGATATCGGCGAGAATGTTCTGCGTACTCGAATATCCAGCAACGATCATGCAGCCGAAGATATTCTTCGTAACCACAAGGGACTTCATGCGAGAATTGGCGCGTATCTCCTAGGATCTTGGGGAATATCTATGCCAATTGTAGAAGCCACCGCATTGCATCACACACCGTGGCTGGCAGTTGGCGAAGCACGTAGAATCAGTAGCTTGCTTTTCGCGATTGAGGTGAGCGTAAATGAAGAATCTCTCGTAGATGTTCCCCCGGAGTTCCTTCCAGAAGTGGAGGAGTGCTTGACCAATATCCCAGCAAGTTTTCTCGCAGAAGGAGTTGCATGAATGTCGGAAAATCCAGTGGTACTCGGTGTCGACGATGAACTGTCTGTACTAGACGGAATCAAACTCACACTACGGAATTCAGGAACGGTTATCACCTCAACAAACCCCATCGAAGCTCTGGAGCAACTTGGAATGGGTCTCGCGCCTAGCGCAATCATCTCGGATATGCGCATGCCGCAAATGTCGGGTAGCGAGTTTCTTCGCCGCTGCCGCGAAGTTTGTCCCGATGCGACTCGCATTTTGCTCACGGGGCAAGCGGACCTCTCAAGCGCAATCGAAGCCATCAATGATGGTCGAATCTTCCGGTTCCTAAGCAAACCGGTTCCGCCCGATGTGCTAAGGAATGCTGTCAGCGATGCAATCGAGCAGCATGATCTGATCACCTCACAGCGTGTCTTGCTTGAGCAGACCTTGCAAGGGAGTGTCCAAGCATTTGTCGAGGCACTAGCGGTTGCCAGCCCCATCTCATTTGGTAAGGCGCTCGCCGTAAGGAGATTGGCCGTCGAAATCGGCAAGAAGATGAACATTAAGCCGCTATGGCGGCTTGAGTTAGCTTCGCTGCTTTACTTTGTTAGTCATTTACCTCTTCGCGAGCAGGTGGTTCAGAAGATCTTCGCTGCGCAGACTCTCACTCAGCACGAACAAGAATCGCTCGTAGAAGGTCGCGAAATGCTTGATCGGATGCTCAGCAAGATTCCGCGGCTGGAAGATGTCCGCACGATCGTCAAAGGGGCGTCGCTTGGGTTCCATCAAGGGCTATCGAAAATCGACCCAAAACTCGCGGAGCAGGCTAACGTACTTAGGGCCGCTTTGGAATATGTGAGCCATCATGCCCGGTTGGGCTCGCCCCCAGCAGCGCTTGAACTGATGCACTACGAAAATTCCGATGGGTCAGAGGAACTGATGAGTGCATTGGAATCAGCAGTCGAAGACCAGGAGCGTGCTTACGACCTGCGCTCTGTGCACGTGCGAGACTTAGCATTGGGCATGATCCTCTCGGAGGCTATTATCTTGCTCGACGGCACGTTGTTGGTAACGGCTGGTTCCGAGATCACCCAACCCCTGCTCTTACGGCTTGAGCAGTTTGAGCCCAGAACCATTCGAGAACCTATTATGGTGAGAGTTCTGAATCCCCGAGCAAAAGCCGCTTGAGCGGAACATCAGTTCGGTTGCAGGTATCTCAAGTATCATTCACGCACTTACGCGAATGAGCGATCCTAGCCCCGACGTAACCATTTTGGTGCCTGCACTCGACGAGGAGCAGACCATTCGGGAACTAGTCGATCGACTTCTTGCCCTCCCAATTTCCAAGCAAATCATCGTGATGAACAACGGGAGCACTGACCGAACTGGGGAAATCCTCGCTGGATTTGGCGATGCGATTGAAACAATAACCTTTCAGGACAAGACGGGAAAGGGTGCATCAATTCGGGCAGCATTGCCCAAAGTGATTGGCAAAACTGTGGTGATCCAGGATGCCGATCTGGAGTACGTTCCAGAAGAACTTCCCCGCTTGGTTCAGCCCATTCTCTCCGGTAAAGCCGATGTCGTTTATGGGACCCGATTTCTCAATGGAATGCCGGCGGAAATGGCCTTGCCCAACAAAATCGTAAATCGACTCTTGGCGTGGGCCGTAAGGATACTCTTTGGAAAGAAAATTACGGACGAAGCCACATGCTACAAAGCGTTTCGAACCGATGTTCTGGCAAAAATGCGGTTGGAATGCAATCGATTTGAGTTCTGTCCGGAAGTTACTGCGAAGTCGATCCGAATGGGGCATGAGATCTTGGAAGTACCCATTTCATATTCACCCCGAAGCAAGTTGGCTGGCAAGAAGATCCGGTGGACGGATGCTCCAGAGGCTTTTTGGACCCTCCTGAAATACCGGTCCTGGCGGGTATAACTTCCCTACGCACGGCGTCGTACCCAAGTGGTTAAGGGAAGGGTCTGCAAAACCCTCATTCAGCGGTTCGAATCCGCTCGACGCCTCCACCTTTTCCCGCTCCATTCTGCCTAAGCTCAGCGTCTCTTGAGTTTAGAATTGACTCTTCCCCTCGTTGAATTTGATAAGTCGCCGGGCGGTCCTTGCGGAATCACGGCACCAGTACCCCTGGACATCCAGTGTGAGGCCTTTTCGGGCTCGCTCGGGATGCTCATTCAGTGCGTCCGCAACCACAAGGTGGACCTTATGGATGTGCCTCTCACGCCCATCTGCCAAGCGTATTTTGAGTATCTGCTGCAGATTCACCATACAGATCTGGACATGGCCGCTTCAGCGGTGGTTCCGCTAGCCTATCTATTGGAGCGCAAAGCGTTTCTTCTGTTGCCGATCGAGCCTGAAATTGTGGATGAATTTGATGGCGACGAGCCGCTCGCGCTAGAACCCTACGCCCACGAGTTTGCCGCCGCTGTGGAGACACTTCGCATCTGGCAAGACGAACGAGAACGGACCTTTTTCCGAACCTCGCGAACAGACCCCAACTACGAGCTTCCATTCGAGTTCGGAGAAACCGGTATTCAGGATTTGGCGCTCGTTCTGGAGCGGTTGCTCAAGCGAGCTTTGCCCGAGCAGCCGGATGCTCTGCGCCGACCGCGCCGATCACTGGCGGAGCAGATGGACATCGTGGCCCGATCTCTGCCATCGGACTTCACACCCCTTGAGCAGATCATCGTCGATCCGTTCACTCGACAAGAAGTCATCTGGTGGTTCCTGGCGCTTCTCGAGCTCATCCGCCTTGGCCAGGCTCAGTTCAGAGTTGAGGGCGACCAAGTACTGTTTGCAGGAGGAGTGGCCTGCTCAGCTTAGCCAGTCAAGTCGAAGCGATCCTCTTTGTCTCGGACAAACCTATTACCATCGAGGCTCTGCGCGACGTCTTGGACGCAGACGCCGACGAGGTCATGGGGGCTCTGGCCACGCTGGGTAGTCGGCTAGACCAGTGGAGTTCGCTTCAGCTCGTGGAAATTGCGGGCGGATATCAGCTTTGCACCCGGCCCCAACTCGCGGACCTGGTGAGCCGATACCTTAAGCCGCAGAAGCAGCGACTGAGCCGCAGCATCATGGAAGTTCTTGCGATCGTCGCCTATCGCCAGCCGATCACCATGGCCGAAGTTGACCAAATCCGAGGAGTTCAGAGCGACTATGGAATCAGACAACTCCTCGAGCGCCGATTGGTAAAGGAAGTGGGTCGGCGCCCGACACCGGGCCGACCAGTGCTCTATGGCACCACGCAGCAGTTTCTCCACCAATTCAATCTCAAGGCGATTGATGAACTCCCCGTGCTTACAATCGACATCAAGCAGGCTGCCCTTGCCTTGGGAGTTCCTGCCGTCGAAGACGTTAAGCTGCCAGGTTTGGAATAGGCACGCTGGGTCAGCTTCGGACCATAATTCCAGCCAATGAACTTCCCGTCGATCGAGGAATTTAGGGCTATGGCCCGAGACGGCCAGCTAGTCCCGGTGTACTCGGATCTGCTCGCCGACATGCTGACCCCTCTTTCGGCCTATTGGCGCGTGGCCCACGATGCCGAGTACAGCTTTCTGCTGGAAAGCGTAACCGGTGGAGAGCAGCTGGCTCGGTATTCCCTTCTTGGAGTCCATCCCTCAGTGGTTCTGCGTTCCAAAAATCGGCGCGTCACGCGAATCTCCGGCGGGAAAACCACAACTACCGAACTCGAACCTGGCGAAGATCCACTTCATGTGCTGGAGCGCGATATGCCCCCGAAACCCTACTTTCGGGAAGGGCTTCCTAAATTTGTCGGCGGCGCGGTTGGGATGTTCTCTTACGATATCGTGCGGTTCTTCGAGAAGCTCCCCGATTCCACAAACGACGATTTGAGCCTAGATGACATGGCGATGATGATTTGCCGCCATGTCATCGTATTTGACCACGCCAAGAACCTGATTCGACTCCT
Source organism: Armatimonadota bacterium (assembly GCA_018268255.1). Classification (GTDB taxonomy): domain Bacteria; phylum Armatimonadota; class Fimbriimonadia; order Fimbriimonadales; family Fimbriimonadaceae; genus UBA2391. The sequence goes on from JAFDWX010000005.1 coordinate 258,983, forward strand.
GGTTCTGGCAGACCCCACCGATGAGGGCTACCACCAAGCCCGAGCCACGATCGACGCCACTATTGCTCGACTGCGACAACCGATTCCCGGTCTGCCGGGTGGTACCGGGCCAACCGGAGATCCGACGTCCAACGTTTCTCAAAGTGAGTATGAAGGCATGGTCAGCCGAATGAAGGAGTACATAGCGGCTGGCGACGGAATTCAGATGGTGCCATCTCAACGATTTACGGTTGAGACGCAGTCGCACCCGCTCTCGATCTACCGGAGCCTACGGTCACTCAACCCCTCACCGTACATGTTTCTTCTTCGCTTTGGCGACTTTGATCTGGTCGGTGCCTCGCCCGAATTATTGGTGGGTCTCGCCGGAGATGAGGCCCGAGTAAGGCCCATCGCTGGCACCCGATGGCGTGGAAAATCGGAGGCTGAGGACGTGGCTTTGGAAAGCGAGCTACTGGCAGACGAAAAGGAACGGGCCGAACACATCATGTTGGTGGACTTGGGGCGCAATGACCTCGGACGCGTGTGCGAGTATGGGACCGTTCGCGTGAACCAACTTATGGTGATCGAACGGTACAGCCACGTCATGCACATCGTTAGCGACGTGGTCGGCAAACTTCGCAAGGACCTTTCTGGATTTGACCTCTTCAGAGCGACATTTCCTGCGGGCACGGTCAGCGGAGCCCCCAAAATTCGCGCGATGCAGATTATCGATGAGCTCGAGCCCACGCGACGCGGCGCATACGCTGGCTCAGTTGGGTACTTCAGCGCCACCGGCGATCTGGACACATCCATCACCTTGAGGAGCATCTTGCTAAAAGACGGCAAGGCATACGTTCAAGCGGGAGCTGGAATCGTGTTCGACAGCGATCCGACGAAAGAGTTCGAGGAGACGTGTAATAAAGCAAGAGCTCCACTGCAAGCCATCAAACTTGCTGCGGAGCTCAACGAGGCGTGACCGCCTCTTAGTCGATCTCTTGCTTGGATTGATCCACTGCGCTTCGGCGACGGCGGACTTGCCCATAGCCTCGCTGACCAGCCGCACCGGATTGTGGGGTAGCCGTGGGGACCACCGGAGCTGTCGCTGCTGCTACCTGAGTCTGCATCGCCATGCTGCGCAAACGATTCATTTCAGCATTCGCTTCGGCAATGAGCGTGTGTTCCTCGCCCTTGGTGCGAGCCGTGAGTCGATCCCAAAGGTACAGGATCGGAGTCGCGTTGAAGATCGAACTGTAGGTACCGGAAACGATACCGGTGAGCATCACAACGCAGAAGAATTTGAGGTCGATGGTTGGGGTCCCAAAGGCGATCATTACCGCAAGCGTGGCGATAACCGTAGCCGACGTCATGATTGAGCGGGCGAAGGATTGTGTGACCGATCGGTCACACAAATGCTTAAAGTCTTCACCCGGTTTGACCTTTCGGAGGTTCTCGCGAATCCGGTCGAAAATAACAATCGTGTCGTGTACGGAAAAACCGATGACCGTGAGGATGGAGGTCAAGAAGAGCGCGGAGATTTCCCAGCCGAGCAACTTGCCAAAGATTGCGGCAACGCCGATAACCACCAAGATGTCGTGGAGCAGCGCACCAATCGCCGAAAGACCAAACTTCAGACCATTCTTAAGGCTTCCGATCGCAACACCAAACCGAATCGCCAAATAAGCGACGATGAGGATCGACGAGATCACGACAGCTTTGACCGCGTTCTCCACCATTTCCTTTTGAACAGTTGGCCCAACGCCAGTGATCTGCGGGACATCCATCTTGCCGACTGATGTGCCCGCGGCCCTAGCAATCTCGTCGTACGCTTTGGGATCCCCTGTTGCCATCCCTTGGATTGGTGGGACTGTCACCGAAACATACTTATTGCCTTTTTCATCGGCGGTGATTTTGGCGTTAGATCCCTTGAATCCGTGCGTCTCCAACGCTGAGACCACCTCGGTGGCGGTTGCGCTGCCGACCATCTTGTAGGTCGCCTCAAATCCGCCTTGGAATTCCACGTTTGGCTTAAGCCCACCCAAGAGGATGAAGATCACGCCGGGGATGATGGTTGCAACGGAGATCGCGAACCACAGCTTGGATTTGTCCATCACGTGGCGCGTGTCGTGTGCCAAGTCCGCATGCTCGTCTGCACCCATCATCTGCCGGTTTAGGCCAAACAGCTTGGGATTGTTGCCGATGCCGGACGCGACTAGAAATACCAGCAGCGATCGAGTGACGGTCACGGCGGTGAAGAATGAAATCGCAACACCAAGGATCAGGGTGCTCGCAAATCCTTTGACAGCACCCGTGCCCAGGACCATCAACACGATCGAAGTGATGATCGTACAAGCGTTGGAGTCGAAGATTGCGGAAAACGCACGTTTGAAGCCGAGTTCGACCGCGGTAAGAAGCGTTCTTCCTTCCCGCATCTCCTCCTTCACGCGCTCAAAGACGAGGATGTTGGCATCCACTGCCATACCCACAGAGAGGATAAATCCGGCGATAGCGGCGAGCGAGAATGTCGCCCCGATCTGCTTCATCACGGTGAGCGTGAACAAGACGTAGAGGCTCAGGGCCACCAAGGCAACGAGACCCGGGAAGAGATAGTATGCCAACAGGAAGACTGCTGTCAAAGCAAAAGCGATAATCCCCGATCGGACCATTTGGTCCTTGGCGTACTGGCCAATGGTGGGGTCGACAACTTCATTGCCTATTTCCTCGAGTTCCACCGGCAGCGCACCAGCGTTCAGCAGCGCACAAAGCTGATTGACGTACGCCGCATCAAATGTTCCGTCGATGAAGGCGTTGTCACTCAAAATAACATCATCTTTCAAAGGCGCGATGCTCAGAACCTTGCCATCGAGAACAAACGCGAGCTTGGCGCCGCGTCCCATGACGCTTCGGCTCCAAGTCTCCATCTTGCGCGCGCCTTCGCCGCTAAATTCAAAGTGGGGTTGGGTTGCGCCGCTGTTGCCAACCATCGGATAGGCCTTTTTGAGATCAGATCCTTCGAGAATCAGATCCCAGCCTTCGATCATCTCCTTGTAAGCGGGGTCGCCAGGTTTGAGGGCGGGATCGCCCGCCTTGGCGTTGCGCGTACTGAACTCGACGATCGGCTCGGTCGAATTGGCATCTCGGCTCAGTTCAACGTATTTTGCGTACTTATTGAACTCAGTGGTGACGTTCTTCGCGTAATAGGCCTTGATGCTTGCGGTCGAGGAAATCGTTTCGCGTGCCTTCGCAGGGTCGGTAAAACCTGGCAACTCAACAATCAGCTGATCTTCGTTTTTGACCTGCACCGAACCCTCCACGACGCCAAGGGTTTGGGCGGCGCGATTGGTCATGATGCCGGTAAGGTTCGACATGATCGTCGGCAGGTTCTTCTTCTGATCTTCGGTCAAGTTCTTGACCTTGTAAGTCATGCGAATACCGCCGCGGATGTCGAGTCCATACTGAAAGTCTCGTCGTTGGTAGGCCCACACCGAGAGTGCGGTCAGCGCTACCACGAGTCCGAGAAAGATGTATCCCTTATTGTTTGACTGCAAAGAAACGGCCTCCCTGGCATACGCCAGCCGGACTCATCAGTATACCGAAGGCGGCTCTACGGCTTTGTCGATCGGCCCAACAGGAGCGTGCTAGGGGCGGGTGCCCTTGATCAGTTCAGTCTCGCGCGGAATCAATCTGACGGGAAGGACGCCAGCATTCAGATCTGCACACATCTGGGTCACAAAGGATTCCTCGAAGTCGCCGTCAATGAAAGCATTGTCCGTCAGGATCACATCGTCTTTGAGTGGCGCGATGCTGATGACCTTTCCATCGAGGACAAAAGCGAGTTTTGCTCCCTGGTTAAGAACGCTTCGACTCCACAACTCCATCTTTCTTGCGCCTTCTTTTGTAAAGGTGAATTGCGGCTGGACTTTTCCGTTTGCTAATGCCGATGGTGCTGCAGTGGCAACATCGTTACCGGCGAGCACGATGTCCCAACCCTTGATCATCTCCGCATAAGCTGGATCGGTTGGTTTAATGGGTGAGTCACTTGGCTTGGCGTTCCGCGTGGTGAACCAGACTTCTGTTTCAGTTCCTTTGCGTATTAGGTCAACGTACTTGGCATACCGATTCGCCACCGTCTGGACATTTTTCGCATGGTAAACGGCAAAAACGTGATTGCTGGTGAGAACCGCCAGTGCCGCAGGATCCTTGCAATTTTCGATTTCCACGACCACCTTACTCAAATCGGGTTCCACCCTTATTGTCGGCAAACCTCCTCCTTTTAGGCTCTTAACACGCTTGGACAAGATGGTTTCGATCTCCTTGGATGTCTCGTCAGATTCCTCAGACTGTTTAGCCGTGAGGTCAGCTGTGCCGAAGGTAAACCTAACTTTGTCATTCGATGCAGTTTGCGAAAAGGAGGCGCTGGACGATCCGGACTGGAATCGGCACCCAGCCGCAAAGAGAGAGCACATGCCAAGGGCTGCACAAAGTACCGTGATTCGCGATTGCATAGTTTCTGATTCTTTGGCCAAGCAAAGAACTCCTATAGATAAGTACGGAATAAGGTTTCATGGTGGTTTTTTCGCAAACATGGAACTTCATGACCCGATTCACCATTAGAACAACGAACGGATGCCCAGGCACGCATATGTTGCAGGGGCGCTCCCGATTACGAGACAACAGGATAGAGACTATGAAGAAAGCACTCACCGGTATCGCCATCGTCGGCGCCCTTTCGGTTGCCGCATTTGCTGGAGTTAGCTCCGGATTGAACAAAGGCGAGCGCGTCAGCCCCTTCCATCCTTCCCACGTAGCAGGACCTTTGGCCAACACGACCAACTGCTTCCCTTGCACCTTCCAAGCCCGACCGCAGGCTCAGGTTTGGGTCAATGGCGACTCCAAGGAGAACGTGATGAAAATCGCGCACACTCTGGACTCCCTGATGGCGACCCACGAGAAGAAGGAGTTTAAGGCGATGGTCGTCTTTGTGACTTCCCCCAAGAACGTGGAGACTCGAAAGACTGAGTTGAAGACCGCCCTTAAGAACGCTCCGTTGAAGCACATCGATGTTGCAGTTCTGGCTTCCGACAACGAGGCTGTTAAGAGCTACAAATTCAACTTGAGCAACGATGTCAAGAACACCGTGTTCCTCTACAAGAACTGGGTTGTCGAGCAGAAGATGGTGAATTTCACCGCCGATGAAAAGGGCCTGGGAGTCCTCACCTCGGCCATTTCCGAATTGGTCAAGTAAGACTCTGTCAGAAACAAAATAGGGCCGGTCCGCTGAGAGTTTGCGGCCGGCCCATTTGCTTGGGTTTTCGGGTGATCACCACTCCAAGTGATGCGTAGGAGAGGCATTCTTGGTCACGGTACTCGGTTGCACGAAAACAGGTCCGTGGTCGCGATACCCGAATGGGTTGCCTCCGACAAAAATGGGTGCGTCCTCATACACCTCAAATCTGTCGGGAAGGCCAACGATCAGGAGCGCAAACCCCAGCGCCCACCAGCCAATGAAGGGAAACGCCGCCGCGAGCAAGCCATAAGCCCACGAATATCCCTTTCCTGTTGCCATGTAGCCGAACATGGCTCCTAGGGCGATCGTTGCCAAGTAAGGCAAGGTCCAAACGATTTGGATACATGTTTCGGGTGCCAACCCCGTGGGGAACAAAGCTTGTGCGCCACCACGTTCTGCTGCAAATGCGCCGAACGCTGCTAGAACCAGCCAGATTCCGAACGCGATGGCTGCGTTCCTTTGGCATTCCACTCGAAAATCGCGGGTACCGATCATTGTTTTCCTCACCTTTCAAAAAGAATCAAGTTCGATTTGCCGCCGCCGGGATCATCGTAAGACGGCACGAGGACCGCAGCCAACGGGAGGAATACCTGTCTGAAACAAGTCTGGAAATCGTGCGAGGATTGCGAATTGGCACGCCTTTGGCTCGGGCCTCGAAGCTCCCAATCCGGTACCCTTAGAGCCAATCAATGTCCATTCGCCACGCCACCATTGGCTCTAAAGCTCCTGAGATCATCAACACGATTATCGAGATCCCTCGGTACAGCACGAATAAGTACGAAGTGGATGCCGAGACGGGCATCATTCGCTTGGATCGAGTTCTCTTCTCGCCGCTTTTCTATCCGTTTGATTACGGATATATCCCTCAAACTCACTATCTGGATGGCGACCCGTTGGACGTCCTGGTCATGCTTTCACATCCGACTGTGCCGGGATGCTTGGTTGAAGCCGTGCCCATCGGAGTGTTGGAGATGCGGGACGAAAAAGGGCCGGATGAGAAAATTTTGTGCGTGGCACTCAAGGACCCGCGGTTCGGGTATCGCCGCAACATCACCGACATCGGACCCCACACTTTAAAGGAAGTCCAGCACTTCTTCGAAGTCTACAAAGAGTTAGAAGACAAGTCCGTTGACGTGGTGGGCTGGCACGAGCGGGAGCTGGCAATCGAGCTGATCGCTAAATATCGGGTGGACAAAGAACCGGCTCCGTTGGTCTAGCCAACAGAGCCGGTGATCGAGGTTGAATTACTTCAAAAGGAAGCACATTTCAGTTCGAAGTTCTTCTTCTTTGACTTGACTGCAGTCGTTGAGATAAACCTCGAATGATGGCTGGTCAGAGACCTCTCTGCCGCTCTCCGGAAGGACGTCGCGGCAGAAGCGGTCCCAAGCTTTGCCCAATTCTGAATAGGCTCCCTTATGGAGGGCGACGAGGTAATCACCCTCAGGGAAAACGCCCGCGACAAACCCGTCGGCCTCTGCCTCGGCGGATAGTCGAACCGGTTCGGCAGTCATGACACAAGCTTCTGATCGCAGCTGATCCTCCGCAACCGCACCCGGATCATCCAGGAACCGAGCCACTCCCATGCCGAAGGGCAGCTGATTCTTGCCCAAAAGTGGGAAGAGTTTTCCGAATGTTCCGCCAATGGTATTGTAGGCTCCGGAATGTCGGATACCGACATAGTAACGTGCGGGATAGTGTTCAACTCTATGTTCCATGATATATGCCTCGCGTCGTGATAGCAAACCGATGAGTGTAGCGCGATCTCCGTGCCAATGCAACCCGTTGGGGCTGTCGATTCGGGGATCCGCGCGTTGATCGGCGAACTCGCTGGGAGGCATGCCGTAGGCACTCCGGAATGCCCTAGAAAAGCCCTCCAACGACTCGTATCCTGCTTCGAAAGCTACTTCAGTGACGCTGGCCTTGCGTCCCAAGAGCATATCCGCCGCCCGCTCCATCTTCAGTCGAATCGCGAGCTGGGCAGGCGTTTCGCCCACAAAAGCATGGAATATTCGCCCGAAATGAAACCTTGAGAACCCAACTTCGCTGGCGACCCGTTGGATGTCCAAAGGAGAATCCAGATTCTCGCAGATGCGCTCGACAGCCCGTTGGATGCTCGTGATGTACTCGTCTCGGGTTTGCGTTCTCACAGTCTCAGTATTGCCTTGCACCGGGACTTCCGGTTTGACCAAAAGTGCTCAATTAGCCTTTGAGGCCTATGATGAGCAGACGGAGGTCAGACGTGACTCGTTGGGATTAGGACCAGTCTCCCCCTAAATCCCCCTCAACGCGCTACGCTTGTGAGGGGGACTTACCTCTTCGGAGCCATCAAGTCCAGTTGGAAACTCCGAGCGAAACAAGATTCCCCTCCCGTGGAGGGGTGCCCGCTAGGGCGGGGTGGTGGTGCCTGGCTTTTGTTCTGCAGCCTCGGAGCAAATTGCTTGCTCCCGCCATCAATCTCCCCCTAAATCCCCCTCAACGTGCTGCGCCTGTGAGGGGGACTTACCTCTTCGGAGCCATCAAGTCCAGTTGGAAACTCCGAGCGAAACAAGATTCCCCTCCCTTGGAGGGGTGCCCGCCAGGGCGGGGTGGCGTCACGCCACCTAATGACCGCGAAGCAGTTTCCCAAGAGCTTCCGCCAAATATCTCCCTAAATCCCCCACAAAGCACTGCGCTTGTGAGGGAGATTTGGCAATGGGACTATGCCAAGCAGAGCCGGTACAGCAGGTGCGCGTAGACCCGGCTCATCTTGTACAGGGATTCGATGGCGCATCGTTCATTGGTTTGATGGGCATCTCCGTCACCGGCCCAGCCCGTGCCGATGGCCACCGTGTTGGGCACAGCGCGAGCATAGGTGCCGCCGCCCATCACGCCGGGCTTTTCGGTGTTCCCCAGTTCTTCCTTGGCCACTTCGCAAATGGTGGCGACCAATGGATGCTCCAACGGGAAGTACAGCGGCTTGGAATCCGTGAAGTCCGAGAGCGTGAAAGTGCCCTTCTTTTCGGCCAGGCACCCAACGCAGCGATTCCGTACATCCTCGCCCTTCCAGGTGACTGGGTAGCGCACGTTGAAGGTCATGCGGATTCCAGCATCGGTAGTCTCCACGATTCCCAGGTTGCAGGTGAGATCCTTGCTGACATCGTCTCGCCCATCGATTCCGAGGCCAGCGCCTCCGATGTGGCACATCTCCAGGAGCTCTGTGAAGACTTCGGCATCGTGTAGGGGCGCAATCTCCATAAGGAACCGGAAGATTCGCATGGCGGCGCTATCGCCACCGATGGGCCAAGCACCATGGGCAGCCTTCCCGGTTGAGTGGATGATTAAGTTCTGGCCTTCCCACTCCAAGTCGATGTTTCGGTCCCAGCGCTCATCGATTTTCTCTTGGATTTCGTCGCGGACCTCCGGACTGATCCGCACCACAGCTTTGGCGCTGTCGATCACGATGTTGGGACGAGAACCACCATTGATCTCCAGAAGGGTCATCCCACCGGAATGGGGCTTGTGGAGGATAACGAGATTGGCAATGCCCTTTTCTGCGTGGATCAGGGGCCAACCGGCGTCGGGCGCAACACCAAAAGTTGGTGATTCTTCAGTCCGAGTGTAGCGATGAATGCACTCAAACCCGGATTCCTCATCGCAGCCAAAAACCACCCGGAGCCGAGCCGCCAGGTCGGGCACGCACTCCTTGATGGCTCGCGCCGCATAGAAGGCCGCCATGGTTGGACCTTTGTCGTCCACAGCACCGCGGGAATACACGTATCCTCCGTCGATTTCAGCGCCGAAGGGATCGTATTTCCATCCTGGCCCGACCGGAACAACATCCAGATGGCCAAAGACGCAGACCAGCTTTTCGCCGGAACCGAATTCACCAAAGCCGCAGAATCCTTCCAAGTCCTTGGTTTTCATACCCCAGCCATAGGCCTTGCTCAGGCAAAAGTCCAGAGCATCTCGATTGGCTTGACCAAAGGGAGCATTGGGGAGAGCCTCCGACTCGATGGAAGGAAAGCGAAGGACGGTGCGATAGTCCTCAAGAAGTTCAGCTTCGTGGGCTTTGAGCCACTCGTGAAGCTTCGCGACGATGGGATCGGCCATGCATCAAGCATACCGAAGGCACGAAAAAGGGCACTCCGTGGGTGCGGCGGCGGCATAGCAGCCCACGGGAGATGCCCGGTAGAACCTTGCCCGGTTTCGGGTTAAGAATCTAAGGGGTAATTACCGGGTTTGCTCAGATCACCCACACGGGAACACAGGAAATTCTCGAAAATGCAAGGTTTCTCGACAGAGAATCGGCCATCCGTATACAAAACACATGACAAAGAAGTGTCAAATCCGCTGGAACCGGGTCTATTGGGCCACCCCAGCATGTTTGCTGTGCCATAATTCTTAACAATTCCCAACTATTCTGGGAACAAACCGTACGTGTTGGACCGACAAATGTCTAATTAAGGCCCCAATGGAGAGGCCAGGTGAAGGGACTTACCGATGAACCGCGGACGCTGAGAATGGAATTTTTTCCAGCTATCTCATTTTCCGGCAAGTGTGTGGAATGAAATCTTTGGCGGCAAGCAAAGAACAATAGGGGTGGGTTCATGGCAATGCCAAGTACAACGAAAAGTGATTTTGCACCAAGAGGAGTCCGACTGACTCCAACCGAAGTTAAGGTTCTAAGCCTTATAGCTCAGGGCCACAGTAGCAAAGAGGCTGCGGAGAAGCTCGTGGTTTCGAAGCGCACGGTCGATTTTCACCTTGCGAACATCTATGACAAGCTTCAGGTTAACAATCGAGTTCAAGCTCTTCGGATGGCGACTCGACTCGGCCTGATTCCGTTCGAGCCGATCTTTGGGTACGGCCAGGGCGAAGCTTAGAAGTCGTAGGGGGAAAACTCCAGAATTGCGGTGGGACACAAGTCCTACCGCTTTTTTGTTATCCTGGGGGCAATGCACGACTCCGTACGGCGACTGTGGGATGGCATCATCGGGCTGGTATATCCATCTCAGTGCACCCTGTGTTACCGCATCGGCGAGGAGGCACTGTGCCCATCGTGTCATGACGAAATGGTGGTCAATGGTTCAGGCCACATCCAACTGCCCCAAGATTCGCCCTTGTCGTTTGCGGAATGCACCTACCATTACTCAGGCAGAGCGGAGCAGGCGGTTTGCGATTTGAAGTTCCAGCGCAGAACCGCTCTGGGTCGCCCGCTGGCCCAAATTGTCCGAGAGGAGATCGACGGTCGGGGGATGCTCGATTTTGCAGACTGGATCGTCCCCGTGCCGATCCACTGGCGCAGGTGGTGTTACCGAGGATTCAACCAGTCGGAGTTGCTCTGCGAACTGCTGCCGAGAGATCGCGTCCAGATTGAAGTTCTGAAGCGAATCCGCCACACCAAGCCTCAATACCAGCTGAGCCCGAGCGAGCGGGAAATCAACTTGACCGGAGCGTTTGCAAGCGGTGAATTGGTGGGGGGTAAGAACATCTTGCTTGTCGATGACATCTACACCAGCGGCGCAACGGCCACGGAATGTGCAAAAGCCCTCATCGCGGGTGGAGCAGCGTCTGTTGGCGTCTATGCGCTGACTTCCGGTGGCGCGCTTCTTCCATAAACTAAAAGGGCCCTCGCCGAAGATGACGAGAGCCCTGTGTCTCAGGTTTTGTTGTTGTTATCCTTCCGGTTGGAGTAACCCATACCGGCCGTCCTTACGACGGTAGAGGACCTCAATACTGCCGTTTTCCTCGTTGCGGAAAATGAAGAAGGAGTGGTCGACCATCTCGAGTTGGAGAGCCGCTTCCTCCACGGACATCGGTTTGATGAGGAACTGCTTGCGTTCGGCAATTTCGAACACCTGCTGGGGTACCTCTTCCTCCGGTTCTACTACCGCAAACGGCGCCTTATGACCCCGTTTATAGTAGCTGTCGTGGATTCGCTTTTTCAATCGGCGGAGCCGTTGATCCAGCTTATCGCTCACCAAATCGATCGCAGCGCGAATACTCTCGTCCGTCTCTTCGCCACGGATCGTGTAGCCGTCCGCAAAGACGGTCACCTCAATTCTGTGGCCCTGCTTGGACTCGCGATGGACTATTTCCACGCGCTGGGCTTGGTTGAAGAACCGGTTGAGCCTTCCCAGTTTCTGGGATGCATATTCCCGATCTCGTTCAGTTAGGTTTCCTTCGGCATTTCGCACGAGGACTTCCATATTTCAGCCTCCTTGTTGAGGGCTTCTATCGTCGCCGTACCGTTGCGATCGCCATCGCAGCGATACCTTCGCTGCGTCCGATAGCACCCAGTTTTTCGTTTGTGGTTGCCTTTACGCACACCCGATCTTTTTGGATCTGGAGCGCATCAGCAATCCGAGTTTCGATAGCGTCCCGCATGGGGATCACCTTGGGTCTCTCGGCGATGACGCTACTATCTATATTGACGACATCCCAGCCCAATTCCTTTAGGCGAATCTTTGTTTCTTTTAAAAACTCGATAGAATTGCGGTCTTTCCATTGGGGATCGCTTGGAGGATAGAAAGCGCCGATATCCCCCAGTCCGACGGCTCCCAAAAGGGCGTCCACAATGGCGTGGATGAGAGCGTCTGCGTCGGAGTGACCCTCCAATCCGGGTCGACTGTCGAACTCCACACCACCCAAAACCATTTTTCGGTCGGGATCCTGGCTGAAAGCGTGAATGTCGTAGCCGAACCCAGTGCGAATTTCCATAGTGTCCAAATCTCTTCGATGCGTGATCTTGATGTTCTCAGGATCGCCTGCCACAAACACCGGGGTGATCCCGATGCTTTCCAGCACTGCCAAATCATCGGTCACATCGGTCGACAGATCCGCGTAAGCGTTCAAGAAGTCGGTCCGAAAGCCGCCCTGCGGAGTTTGAAGTGCGCAAAGCGTGTTCCGGTCGAGCGTAACCACCCCGTCCAGAGTTTTTTGTTTGATCGTATCGGTTACCGGCAATGCCGGCGCGGCTGCTCGATGGGTACCGAGCGCGTCGATGACCATCCCCACTGTCGCGCTTTTAACGAACGGGCGTGCGGCATCGTGAAACAAAACGCGATTGCTCATGGCGGCCCTTAATCCGTTGAGAGCGCTCTGTTGACGCGAATTGCCTCCGGCAACGAACTTGGCATCTGGAAAATCTGCAGAGCGAGGTGCAACCATATCTTCGGCGACCACCACAACGACCTCATCCACACCGGGATGATCCAAAAAAGTGCGCACGGAATGGTGCCAGACGGGCTTCCCGTCGAGCAGTTCTGAGAGTTTGTCCCGCCCAAAACGGGTGGACGATCCCGCAGCCAGGATGATCGCGGTGACCCCGCTCATGACTCGTTCTTGCGCGTATAAGGCCTCTTACGGCCGTTTCCAGGCTCTGTCGGTGATTCGTCTTCAGTCGGAGCCTCGGCAAAGATCATCTTGCCGCGTTCAGTCTGTATGACTTGGGTGACCTGCACAGTTACATTCTCGCCGATGAACCTGCGGCCATTCTCCACCACAACCATTGTTCCGTCATCCAGATAGCCCACGCCCTGGCCATATTGGCTTCCCTCTCGGACAACCACCAGCGAGAGCGATTCGCGTGGCAGTACGTTGGGTTTGAGAGCCATAGCGAGATCGTTTAGGTTAAGAACTCGAACATCCTGCAAAGTCGCAACGCGATTGAGGTTGACGTCGTTGGTGACCAACTCCGCTCCGAGAGCTTTGGCCAGCCGCACGAGTCGGCTATCGACTTCCTCATCTTCGTTGGGAGCAAACTTGTCAAAACTGCCGACCTCAAGTTCAAATTGGCTTTGCATAAGCTTGAGGACATCCAATCCGCGCCTGCCTCTCTGTCTCCGCAAGGCGTCGCTTGAATCAGCGATATGTTGGAGCTCCTCGAGAACGAACTTGGGGACATATATCCGGCCTTCCAGAAACCCGATACGGGCAACGTCATAAATTCGGCCGTCGATGATGACGCTGGTATCGAGGATCTTAAACCCGGTTTTAATCGGCTTCCCTGTCAATTTGTACCAGGGCAAAGCTTCCTCAATCGTCTTGAAAATGTACATCACCAGCACGGCAAGGGCGATCGTGACGATCGGTGTGATGATGCCCGCGTCCCTCGGGGAAACGGTATTGAGAACTACGAATACCGGGAAGCTGCATACAATGCCGATTAGCAAGCTCAGCCCGAGTGAGACCTTATCGCCCGTAGTCGTATTTTTGAGCCGTGAGAGCCGCCGGTCCATGAGCCGTACGAAAAGGCTTCCAAACGCAGCTCCCGGCACCAGTCCCAGCAGGGCAGTCAAGTTGAGATAGAGAGGGTTGTTTTTTTGCGGATAGGGATAGGTATCGGCCCCTCGAATCCAGCTTGCAAAGTCAAAAAGCGCCTGCAAAATCGCAGGGGCGATCACACGAAAAATGAGCCCGAACGCGATTGCGACCACCGCAATGATCAGAACGCGCGTTGTTTTCCAAAAAATGTCTTCCGACTGGGCGGGTCTCATATCAGGTTAGTTTCCCTTGACTACTATTTTGGCACCGTCAAGGACAATAAACATGAATGCTTCATCCACGTTGCCTTGAGCAAGCTTGAGGTGGCCCACCGAGAGATGGGGTGAGGGACGAGTCGAATCCAAACCCACCCACTGGGAACCCATCCACGCTTCGGACCAGGCATGGTAGTAAAACGCTCCCGACTCGTAGATGAGGCCGCTTGCGAGACGTGCGGGGATTCCGGCGGATCGCAGGAGCGTGGTGAGAAGTACTGCGTGGTCTCGACAGAGGCCTTCTTTCGACTTGAGAACTTCGGTTGCATCTCGAAGAACTCCGATGCCGGTGTTAGGTCGCATCAAGGAGTAAACGTGCTGGCGAAGCTTCTCACTGGCGACCGGAACCGAAGTCGCCCCACCCACGACTTTCTTAGCCAGGGCTTTCATTTCTGGATTCCCGCTGGGAATCAACATCGAGGGCTTTGTCCACGCTGGTTGCGCAGCGGAGGCTTTGGCGATGGAAGTCGGGTGGGGATCGGTGGTGGGATGAATCGTGATCGTCCATCCAGATCCCGACTTCGCGATGGTCTGATGCTTATCGCTTGGAAGTTTCGCCAGATCAAGTCCGGTAACCTCCAAGCTGAGAATGCTGAGGTCCGCGATATTCTCTATGGGCTTCTCGACCTTAACTGCGGCAGCTTCCGCCAAATCTACATTCCCCCGCTTGGAGAGGTCCATGGCAATGGTCTTGGGCTCCGGAAGGAATTCCATTCCAAACGGCCCAGTCAGCTTGACCAGGTCACCCTTGGAGGTGAAATACGCGTCCATCGTTGCTCGCGGATCAACAATCTGGATCAAATCTGCCGTGAACTCGTTTGCGCCGACCGCGACCTTTTTCTTGCCCATCACTTTGACTTGGGTAGGCACCAAGGTAAATGTGGTCGGGTCCAATACATGTACGGTGGTCGATTTCGCGTTGGGGCGGTGTTCCAAGACGTAAGTAACGGGGTCATCCACCAGAGTCATCGTCGGCTCGATAGCCAGTATCTTGTCGGTGGTCGTGTCGCCATTCGTTATCTTGAGTTTGATTTCCTTGGCTGAGAAACTGGCAGTGGCCTTTGTGAGGCGTCCCGAAGATGTGGAGGTAATCACCGACTTGATGGGTCTACCTGCGGCAGAAATCCACGAGGTGATTTCCTGCTTCATATCCAAGTCACCGCCGAGCATGGTGCCCGATAGGACCATAACGGAATAGGATTTGGTCACCGCCTTCCCGTCGAGTTTGTCCGGAGATGTGACCGCGCCGGTGTAGCCGATCTTCTCCCCCTTCATGTAGAGACCCATCCAAGCTTCGTCAGCCCATCCGGCCACTGATAAACACAGGACAACCAAGAACGTCAAAGGAATTCGCAATCTCATGCCTAAGTACATAACGCAGCAGACCCCTCAAGATATGCCCAAAAATCACTGAAGCTGAAGAAAAGTGGGTGGAACACCAAATTCGGTGCGAAAGGCCCAAACGGCTCGGCGTCTAGCGGTGTAGTATTGAGCGGGCTCGTCCCGGGAATTTCTTGAGGAGTTGCCGGGTTGATCTTTGCGCTGCTCTCTCATAAGCAACTCATCATGTCGAAACTTGTTATCGTCGAATCTCCAGCAAAGGCCAAAACCATCAGCCAGTTTCTCGGAACGGGCTACGAAGTTCTGGCCAGTTACGGTCACGTCCGCGATTTGCCCGAGCGCGCGGATGATATTCCTGAAGAGTACAAAAAACTGAAGTGGGCCAAGCTCGGAGTGAACACCGACAATGACTTCGAGCCGCTGTACATCGTCCCCGACGATAAGAAGCGCCAAGTCGACAGTTTGAAGAAAGCGAGTCGCGGAGCCACTGAACTCTTGCTCGCGACTGATGAAGACCGCGAGGGCGAAAGCATCAGTTGGCATATCCTCCAACTCCTCAAACCTAAGAAAGGCGTTCCGGTGCGTAGAATCGTTTTCCACGAGATCACGCCGGAGGCCATTCAGAACGCCCTTAAGAACGCGCGAGATGTGGATGAAGATGTGGTTAGAGCTCAGGAAACTCGCCGGATCCTCGACCGCTTGTACGGGTATTCCCTCTCTCCCGTCCTTTGGAAAAAAGTTGCTCCCAAGTTAAGTGCAGGGCGTGTTCAAAGCGTGGCCGTCCGGTTATTGGTCGAACGAGAACGCGACCGATCCAAATTCGTCGTGAGCGAATATTGGGATCTGAAAGCGGACCTTGCTGCGAAAGGCGGTCCGTTCGAGGCGCGCCTGGCGGAGGTCGATGGGCAGAAGCTGGCTACCGGCAAGCACTTTGACCCGGTCACAGGGGAGATGAAGGACAAAAAGGTTCTTCGACTCCTTGGTCCAGATGCCAACGACCTTGTCAAAGCGGGAAAAGTTGCAAAGCCGTGGAAGGTGGCAGCCGTGGATCAAACTCCCGGCGAAGAGAAGCCCCCTGTTCCCTTTATGACTTCCACGCTGCAACAGGAGGCCAACAGAAAGCTTCGGTTCACCTCCAAGCGAACGATGCAAATCGCCCAGTCGCTTTACGAAGGTGTGGACCTAGGCAAAGCAGAACGGGTTGGCTTGATCACGTACATGCGCACCGACTCGCTCCACTTGGCAGAACGAGCTCTTCAGGAAGCCCGAGACGTCATTGAAGACCTCTACGGAAAGGAATATCTCCCGGCGAAGGCTGTGCACTACAAGACGAAAGCCAAAGGTGCGCAGGAAGCCCATGAAGCGATTCGACCTACGGACCTCTCTCGGCGGCCACAAGATGTCCAAAAGTATCTCGACGCCGATCAGCTCGCGCTCTACACGCTCATTTGGAAGAGAACGGTCGCGTGCCAGATGCTTCCCGCCAAAGTGAGACGCACGGCCGTCACAGTCTCTGTTGAAGCATCCGGAAGGAACCTTGCCTTCACCGCAACTGGTAAGACCATCGTTTTTCCCGGCTTCCTTAGAGCGTACGTCGAGGGGTCCGATGATCCCGACACTGAGCTTGATTCGCAAGAACGAATTTTGCCTGACACGAAAGTTGGGGACACCCTCGACCTGAAAGATCTTTCTGCCGAAAGCCACTTTACTCGCCCGCCGGCGCGGTACACCGAGGCCAGTTTGGTCAAGAAATTGGAGGACGAGGGCATTGGCCGGCCCAGCACTTATGCCAGCATCATCAGCACCATCCAAGACCGCGGATATGTTCGCAAAAAGGTCAACGAGCTGATTCCCACGTTTACGGCGTTTGCGGTTACCGAGCTCTTGGAAGAACACTTCGCCGAGCTGGTCGATTTGAAGTTCACCGCAAAAATGGAGAATGAACTCGACCAGATCGCTGAAGGCAAGCTGGACTGGGTGAAGCACCTCCGTAAGTTCTATCACGGAGAAGGCGTGCATCCGGGCCTCATCCAGCAGATCAGTGAGCGCGAAGGCGAAATTACCTACCCCGCACTCAAATTGGGCTCTACGGAGGAGGGGCAGCCTGTAGTTGTCCGCGTGGGTCGCTACGGAACCTTTGTTCAGCGGGGCGAAGGCGGACCGGGGAACACCTCGAATGTCCCCGATGACATTGCGCCAGCCGATTTGACTCTCGAATCCGCGTTGCAGCTCATAGACAAGAAATCCTCAGGGCCGCAGTCCATCGGAACTGAACCGAGTTCGGGTCGTCAGGTCTTTTATCGTTCGGGCCGATTCGGCAGCTACCTGGAGTTGGAACAAACTCCAGGAGAGCAGGAATCTGGCGAGAAGCCGCGCCGAGTGAGTCTGCCGGAAGGTCTAAAAGGAGGGGAGATCGGGGAGGAGGAAATTGCCATCCTGTTCCGATATCCCTATGTTTTGGGCAAGCACCCAGAGACCTCGAGTGAGATTACTGTGGCAATCGGCCGCTACGGGGCATACATCAAAGCCGGAGAAGATTCGCGCAACTTGCCGGATTGGCGAAGCGCTGCCCACCTCACGCTCGACGAAGCTGTCGAAACGTTGGCTCAACCCAAAGTGGGACGCGGTGCCCGAACGGCTCGGGCTGCAACGCCGCAAGCTGCACTCAAGGAATTCGGACAAGTGGATGGAGCGGAAGGCCCCATGCGCGTTCTGAGCGGTCGCTACGGACCCTATGTCACCGACGGAAAGACCAATGCGACGATTCCGAAGGGCATTGAACCGACCGAGATCACGGTTGACCAAGCATTGGAACTCATCAAAGCGCGCGCAGGAGCCCCTAAAGTCAAGAAAAGAGGCGGCTTCCGGAAGAAAACGACGAAACGGACCAGCAAGAGTGCGTAGTATGGGGCATTACTCCATGATGAGGACTGCTATGCTAACTGCTCTACTTTCAATGTTCGGTATTGGATGTGTGGGTCAAATCGACCCTGCGAAGGCACCCAAAGTGGATACAATTTACGAATTCAAAATGAAGGACATCGACGGTAAAGAAGTCGATCTGGCGAAGTATAAGAACAAGGTCCTTCTGGTAGTGAACACAGCCAGCAATTGTGGCTTGACCCCTCAATATAAGAGCTTGGAAGCTTTGTACGATAAGTACAAAGATAAGGGATTGGTTGTGCTTGGATTCCCAGCCAACAATTTCATGGGACAGGAACCTGGAACAAATGAGGAAATCAAGAATTTCTGCTCCACAAAATACGATATCACCTTCCCCATGTTCAGCAAGATCTCTGTTAAGGGAGACGATATCGAGCCGTTGTATCGCTGGCTGATCGCCCAATCTGGTCGCAATGACGAAATCGAGTGGAATTTCGCGAAGTTCTTAGTTGGCAAGGATGGCAAAGTCATTGCTCGATTTGAGCCCAAACTCGCGCCAGATGATAAGAAAGTGGTCGAAGCAATCGAAGCTGCTCTGAAGGGCTAAACTCGATACTTCTGCAATTCTTGCGAGGCCGACTGTTCGAGATTGCTGTCTCCAGTTTGCTCGGCAATTTCAATGAGCTTCCTGAGAGGATACACCGTGATTTCGTAAGGATTTACCGCAACGGCACTGCTGTACTTCTGAGTTCGACCCATTTCCACGAGAGCCTGATATCCCCGTATCTGCTCGGAAATGTTTCCTTGACGCCCATCGTAATCGGCGAGCGCCCTTACTACACTTGGACAATCACCCAGCTTGCTTCTGATAAAATCGCAGACACGCTGGGTTCGAACTGAGGCATCTGCGTCTGCGACCTTATCGAGAAAGTACTTGAGAGCCACCGTTATGTTCATGGGCTCCGGTCTTCCCTCAATCGTGAGGATTCTATCCACCACCTCGATCAGACGAGGTTCCCATCCGGGCTCTTGCAGGAACATCATTCCGTCGATTTCGCAAACCTCGTAATTGAGTTGGCCCGGTCGCTCGGCAAGTTCACGGCGAACGAGCTCCAGGTTACGTCTGTGCTTTTCTGCCCAATCGATGTTGAGGTATCCGTCGTGCATCAGCCGCACACCGGAAAGCGCGATTTTCCATTCTTTGCGTTTGCGCTTCATCACCGGTTCAGAAAAGTACTCGTGAACAAATCCCACATAGCGCATCTCAGGATCAGTTCGCCACAACCGATAACTGACGTCGTCGGAATATGCCTTGGGTCCCGTCAAGTTTCTTCGGTGCACTCCCGCCAGAAAGCAGTCATTCAAGGCCATAATTTCGGCAAATCTTGGCCTCATATCCGGCATCAGCCACTCATCGGAATCCACCCGAAAAGTCCATTCTGTATGGACTTTTTCCAGAAGGATATTGAGTGCTTTATCGAATGCGCCCGGCCACTCGATTCGATGCACCTCAACTTTCATCATCTCAGCGATCTCATCGGTGCCATCGCTGGAACCAGTGTCGAGAACCACAATATGATCCACAGAGTTCTGCAAGGAGCGGATGCAACGCTCGATGCGTTTAGCATCGTTCTTGACCATGATCGCGGCCGTAACTCCTGGTTGATATGAGTTCATGTCTTATTGAATTCTTGAAAGTCTGTCTGCAAATGTCAACACTATATCCTTGCGTCCAATCAATTCACTCAACTCAACAATACGTTGCCAGCAAATTGGTCCGAAGATTTGGCGATTGACACCATAAGTTGCATCATAGCGACCCGATTCACCCAACCGATCCACGGTGAGATAGGCTTCCAGTGCTTCCCGATGATTTTCCCGCCGTGATTCTGTTTCTGCAATCGCCCATACCATCATGGGTAAATCGCTAAAGTGCTGAGACGCATAGCGCAGTGCCTTGCCGACCAAGGGCTGTCTCAGTTGTTCGGGTTTCAGAGCCATAAACCATTTTGCGAAAGTCACAGCTGCCAGCTTATGCGGTTCGTGGGTGCGCATCATCATCTTCAAGTAATCAGATACGGCAGCACTTTCGGGACCCTCAATCTCAATCAAGGTATCGGCTTGACAAGCTTCATAGTAAGGCTGACCAGGCCTTATCTCCAGTTCGGTACGAATCAACTCCAAGTTACGCACATACCGTTCTCGAGTCATGCCCTGCGCATAGCCGTCATGGTGCACCACAACGTCCGTATACAGCGCACGCCCATCGGCCAAAACCGCTCGTTCGGCATCATCGGTGAAGTGCTCGTGGATCGCCCCGACGTATCGGAGCCGCGGATCAGTCCGCCAAAGGCGCAGCATCCTCAGCTCCGCCACTCGATCTTCCGGATAGATGTCTTTTCGGAAAATGAATCCCATTTTCGCCGTAGATTCCCCGACAAACGCCTTCACAGCTTCGACTGAGTTGGAATCCAGCCATTCATCCGAATCGAGTCGAAATGTCACGGCAGTTTCAACCATTTCCAACAACTGGTTCAATGCGATATCGAAGGCCCCTGGCCATTCGATTTGCCTGACTCGTGCCCCAGTTTGTTCCGCGACGGCGACCGACTCATCCTGAGATCCCGTATCCAGGACGACGACCTCATCGGCGACAGCTTCGACGGAAGCGAGACACCGTCGCAAGCGATCAGCATCGTCCCGAACCATTACGGCAACGGTCAGTCCGGGACGCAGCTCACTTTTCACAGGTCTGATTGTACAGGCTATTGCTCGATCGGGCCAAAGGTATCGAACTTTGAGTTCAAAATCAGGTAATCGAACACGGTCACAGAACCATCACCGTCCAGATCCGCCGAATCGGAATACCCACCGTCTCCTGTATTCGTATCGAAGGCGTTCGAGAGTTCAAGATAATCAAAAACCGTAACCCCATCATCCGCATCCACATCGCCATTCTCAAGCGTGAAATCACGGGTCGTGCTTGATCCGAGCTGGACAACGGTGTAAATTCCGGATAACCAGTGCCCGACTTTTGCACTCAATGAGACACTTCCCGTCAATGGAGTAGTCAGAGTGTAATTTCCAGCAGCATCCAAGATCGAATAGTGGGTTTCGGGCGATCCGCCTCCGGACGGAGTGAGCGTAAGTGTCGCGATTCGGCCCGTCGAGTCTCCCACAAAGTCGGAGAGATTGATCTTTCCGCTGATCGTTGTAGTTGGGGCGTTTCCCGCCAGTCCCACATACCGTGCAGGATCGATGCGGAAGGTCACCGGGAAAATGACGATGCCACCGAGATAGCCCTTCACCTGAAGGAAGTTGGCTCCTGTGTCTGGCGCCAAACTCACATTACGATAGACAGTGGAATTGGTCGGATCCACCTCTGGAGACACTGACCCGGCGATAAGATTCAGTTCGCCCGTAATGGCGGAAATTTTCACTGAAATATCTGTCCCTTGATAGTTGAAGGTGACGGTCTGACCGATAGCTCCCGGAGCAGTGATGGTCCACTTGACGGTCGTGCTGGTACTGGCAGAGGCTGTGAAAAAAGCCGTCGCATGAAGGTTTAGGTCGGGAACCAGCGCGTAGATATCGACCGAGGCATTCAGGCTCCCAGCAGGCTTCGCCAGAGATGTCCACGGGCTCGCCGGCACCGTTCCGGAACCCGTCGTGCTTCCTGAAATCACATAAGGAGATTCATTGAGAGCGAACGTGCAGTCCACGCCATTTCTCATGTCGTCCACGGGAGTCGACCAAGCTGAGGAAGTCAGGAGTACAGCTGAAACTCCAACAAAGCGCATTCGCATTAGGATAGTGTACGAGATAAATTGCAACGCCGAGGCGAAATCTATGCCTTAGTGCGGAGCAGATTCAAACTCCTTCAGATAAGGCTCGTCATTTCGATGCCAAATGATGAGGTCGGTGTCCGGCCAATCCACGCCAGCATTTTCGGCCATCTGGCGGAGCTGCCCGCGATGATGCGTCCCGTGGTTAATTACATGGCGCAGAATGACTCCCAAATAAGAGAACGCGGATTCCCCGGAGCGCATGGTGTACGAAACATACGCGGAAAGATCTGCGAGATGGATCACGTCGACAAAGGCGCGGGACATGGCGGCAATTGCGGCACCAGTATCGTTTGGAAGTTCCGGAAGTTCCTCCCTTCCGATGCATCGGTCGTACCAAATTTGCTGAGCGTCCAGCACATGCTGAAAAATAGCGTCCCCCCCTGGAATCTGGGCAACAATCGGAGTCCATAGTTCGGTAGCCCACCGATCGTAGGCAAATCCGGCGATGAGCGCGTCTTTGGTTTCCGTCACACTTTTGAGGGTACCGGCTTCCAATCGTATTCGACAGCGCAGCCAGACGGCGAACCCACATGGGAGCCCTCGCGAAGGCTGAAGGTGCCGTTCACCAACACGTGAATCGGCTTACCGTAGAGCATTTCACCTTCCCACGCGCTCCATCCACATTTGCTTTGAAACCACGCGTTCTCCACGGTGAACGGCGTACTCGGCTCGCACACCACGAGATCGGCATCATAACCTACAGCAATTCTTCCCTTCCCTTTGATTCCGTAGATGGCACAAGGATTTTCGCAGCAGAGTTGGAGCATTCGCTCGGCACTGATGTGCCCTTCGGCGACCAATCGCATGGCAAATGGATAGATTGTTTGCACGCCCGGCATGCCGCTGGGCGATTGCGGATACGGTTTGGCTTTCTCGTCCAATGTATGGGGCGCGTGATCCGATCCCAGAACGTCAAAAAGCCCCTCGACCAATGCCTCAAATATTGCCCGCCGATGCTCTTCAGACCGGATAGGCGGATTCATCTGCGCTCTTGTGCCACGCCTCTCGTAAAGCTCTTCGTTGAAGTACAGGTGCTGAGGTGTTGCTTCAGCCGTGGTACGCAGACCATGCCGCTTTGCCTCATCGATCAGCGTGAGCTCGTCTGCAGTTGAGACATGGAGGATGTGCACCGGTCTGCCGGTCTCCCGTGAGAGCGCAAGGATTCGGGAGGTCGCAAGGCGTGCCGCTTCAGCATCCCTCACATGCGGATGCTCGCGCGGATGTGGATGCTCGGAAAGCAAATTCTTGAGTTCCCGAAGTCGAGGTTCATCTTCAGCATGGATGGGGCACGGACGCGATCCATTTTCGAGCACCCTTCGCAAATTCTCATCGCCCTCGACGAGAAGCGGCCCCGTGGAACTGCCCATAAAAATCTTGATCCCGGGCGTTCCGGGAAGGAGCTCCAGTTCTCTCAATTGGTCAATGTTGTCGTTGGATGCGCCGACAAAAAACCCATAGTTAGCCCAACATCGCCCCTTTGCTCGCGAAAGCTTGTCGTCAAGGGCTTCGCGGCTAGTTGTGGTCGGACTCGTATTCGGCATCTCGAAAAAGGTCGTGACACCCCCGTAAAGTGCTGCCCGGCTCCCTGATTCCAGGTCCTCCTTGTGCTCCATGCCTGGTTCACGAAAGTGCACCTGCGTATCGATCATCCCAGGTAGCACGGCAAGACCTTCAACCTTAACGATTTCGCTTGCCGAAGCCTGCTTCAAGTCGCCAATTTCGACGATCGTGCCATCTTTTATGCCAACGTCGGCCACGGCTGGGCCATCAGTCAACCAAAGCACTCCTCCTCGAAGGACTCTATCGAATGTCGCCACCTAAATCGCGCTCCAAAATTCGCTGATCGGCATACCCGGAATTGTACTTTCCGACCGACACTACAGAATCTCTAGGGCTTCAGAGCGACTGCAACAAGCTTGGCGGATGTGCCAGACATCGTCAGGTCGTATTTCTTGCCTAGCACAGAGAGATTTCTGATCGTCAATCGCCTCCAATCTTTAGGCAGATTCGGTTTGATGCTGAGAATTCGTCCGTTGAGCAACGGCAACTTCACCTTGGCTCCCTCAGCGGGTTTGGTGTCTATTTGAATTCCCGCAAACCCATAGAGGACGGTCTGGAGCGATCCTGCAGCACCCGTGGCAAAGTACGTTTTGGTTTGACCGCGCTTTTCGGAAAAGAGCATCAGCGGGTGTTGGCAGAAGTCGTACCAGCTGGCACGCCAGAGATTGTAGGCTACGCTGCTCTTTCCCAATCGTGCAGCAATGGTCGCATGGATGGAATCGGACATGGCGGGTCCTGTCCGACTGGTTTTGTCGGCAAAGCGGTCAAACATGGTCTTTGCTTGTGCCACCGCCCGAGCATCCTGAAGCGGGAACACCGTGAGCAACGCAGCCGTTTGCTTATAGCCACGCACTCGGTCACCGTCGTACGTCAAGAATCCCTTGTCATCCTGGGGGAAGTAGAACTCCACGGGCTGGTTCGGGAGATATCGCCGCATGCACCACTCGGCGATCATATTGGTGTAGAGATCGTTGTCCCCGATGTGGTTCTCGTCCGGGCTCATGACGTCCTTAATCACCCGCTTTCCGTTCTCAATCGGGGCGATGTCGGACCAAAATGTCGCAGCTTTCTTGCCGAACTCCTCCGTACGGCTGAGATCTGCCAAGCCTAACGAAGCGGCCAAATCCAGGGAGTAGGCCACCGTTCCCGTAATGTGGAGTTCTTTGCGGCTGGGTCCTGGCACGGTCTCTTTTCCAGTCATGCTGCTTTCCCAAGGGACTTTCAGAGCATCCGTTACGAGGCTTCGGGCTGGACGGAGCGCCGAAGTGTAGGCTTTGCCTTCAGCCGAATACGCCGGCATGTGATCGAGCCGGTATTGGGGGATGACACTGGCTCGTGCGGGATCGAGCAATGCTAGGGCCGGAAAAACCCATAAATCGGCATCCCAAAACACGTGGCCAAAATACTGAGAGTTGCTCAAGACCATGGGAGACACGCGTTGGGTTCGAGCCGGATCGATGCTCGTTCGCAGGTAGAACAACAGTGCGCTGAGCGCCTGCTGATCCTCAACCGGACCATCGAGTTCAAATCGTGGCGCATCGGGTTCATCCCACCTATCGAAACCGGCGGTTATGGGGCCGCTGTTGTAGGTTTCCAGAGCCTCTCGATGAGCGGCTGGGAGAGGATAGGGCACCTGAATTTGGCGCCGCACGGTAGCGACGCGCCGTGGCTCCAGTTCGAACACACCATCAAATCCTTGCCCATCGACGTCGGTGAGGGTGAAGGCCTCATAACCGCCGCCCTCGTTGATCAGAGACCAACTGGCATCCTCTATTTCTTTAGGGCCATAAATCATTTTGATAATGGCCTTGCCCTGGGATTCGAATCGCCATTCCTGTCGAATCACTGCTTTGCCGGGCGGCAAGTAGGTCAGCACACGAGCGGTAACGGAAGGCCCACCGCCCACCAGTCTATAGCTCTGACTGAGCACACCCGTTTTGAAGTCAAGCGATTCCGTGTAGTTTTCGATCGCGTGCTCTTCAAGCTTTTTGCCTCCGATCTCCCAATCGAAGTTGAGCACGTTGAGTGCGGGAACAATTTTCTCTTCACCGGTCGATTCATACAGGTCGCAGTGAAATGCCGGAAGGTCATCGCCTTCTGCATCTCGACCCAAGCCCAGCCGGTTGATGCGTACCCCGAGAATCCCGTTCCAGAGGAGCGCAGGCTCCTTGGCCTTGGGATCCAGATTTACAGCACGGTATGCCTCAGGCTTGGCACGATCAGGAGCTGTATCAGCCGTAGCTCGGGGCAAAACCAGAAAGTAGATCGCCGCAACCAGACCCACCAGAAACAGCCCAAAAAGAACGAATCGGTGAATCTTCATCTTGCACCAAGTTTATCCATTCAATAACAGGGGTATATGAACGTCATTGAACCCAAGATCAGCATGGAGGAGCCTAGGCATCGCCGCCGCAGGGCGGAGTTCTGAGCAGAGCGAGGAACGAGGGCGTGGCCGCGGGCAAGGCGGCGATGCGCTCAAATTGGAACATGGGGACGTCATTCGACGTTCTATACTATTGAAACTAACTTGGGGGCGTAAGGGTTCGACAGAGCCGGTTCGACTCAAAGTTGCGAGCCGAGGCGCCGCTGGCCTCGTAAAAAGCGGCAAAAAAATAACTGCCAATAACAGTTACGCATACGCTGCCTAATTAGCGCAGTGCGCCTATTGCTTCCGATCCGGTAGGGAGCATGTCGGTGTCGCAAAATCCGGATCGCGAGAGCGAGCTTCTGTTCGTAGCAGACTCCGCTAAATAAAACCGAACTGGGTGTAGGTTAGCCGACCTCGGGCTCCGCCTACACCGAGATTTATACTGAGGAGACGCTCGTGGGAATTTTGGGGCCGACGGTTTTGGAAGGGAGTTCAATTCTCCCCGCCTCCACCACCGTTAATTATAGAGCTTAGTCGTTAGCCGGCAGGCTGTCGATGTTGTGCATCCCGAAGTTCGTTACATCGTTTTGGGGTTTCGTGCTGTCCAGTGTCTGGACGAACTTGTACCACTTGGAGTGCCCATCCACAAACGCGTAGTTGCTCCCACCGGAATGGCGACCTGTGTTCTTGGGATCCAAGATTTGCGAATCGGTGTTGATATTGCCGATCTGGTAACCCGATCCATCCAGGAATCCTCGCTCCCAGTTGTTATCCGGTGCCGAAGCCCAGGGGTGATAATCGAAAAAGGCTATCCCAGAATGCCGCTCAGCCAAGATAATCTGCTCTGCTGGCTTGGATTGGATCGATAAACTTCCACCATGGGAGAAAAACCCGTTGATCAAATAGTCGGTACGGTAGGTTTCCCAATCCTTAAGCGTAACGGGGTATGGCAACAGAGTCGGTGTGTCGCTCAGGGCTGAATCTCTCAGGACGTCGTGGCTTTTCAGATAAGGGAAAATCGGCTGATACCACGTGTACAGGTTCGCGATCGTTTCGCCAGACTCGAGGTCATGGTGGGTTTTGCAGGTCGCATCGTCGTTGTCGTTGGCATACATGATGATCGCCATGACCAACTGCTTCTCGTTTGAAAGGCACGCTGTCTTCTTCGCCGCGGCTTTTGCCTGGGCAAAAACTGGGAATAGGATCGCCGCCAGAATTGCGATGATCGCGATGACCACCAAGAGCTCGATGAGGGTAAATGCGCGTTGTCGGTTAAGAGGATGCATGGGCTGTAATGATCTACTATAGCATGGAATATGCTGTTGCAAAGAATTTTCTTTTCAAAACAACGCACGAATGAGGGCGCGCGGTTCCCCGCGAACCCTCTTTCCAACCGAATTTTTCCTCCTGCCCCTTAGGAGGCAGTTAGAGATTGCGACGTCTTCGCACAGCCAACGTCGAAAGTCCGAGAAGTGCGAGAAAACTCGCGGGCTCCGGAACAGTCTCAACCCCGAAGTGATAGGTCGTTGCCGAGGAGTAAATTCTGGAATCGTTTTGATCCACCATGCCGTTGTTGTTCGAATCAAACAATAGGGATGCCTGTAACTCCACGTCGTAGATGCCCTTTTCAGTAAAAGCCCAGTTCACGTGTCCATGTGAGCCAACTGGAATTAAGAAAAGGTCTTGAGAACCAATCCCGTCAGAAGTTGCCATCCAATTTCGGGGCCCTCCAAAAATCCCGGAGTCGAACACTGAGAACTTGCCTGGACCATTCACAGCAAGCAAGGAAATCTGAATCCACTTGACCGGCCCAGAGGTGACCCTGGAATCTGACGAGCTATATGCCAGAATCGTTGGATCGTTCGGGTCGATCTCCTCGGCACCAAAGCCAAGGAACAGAGCGTCAGGTTGTTGGACTTCGGGCAATACCCAGATGTCGGTGCCTAGGGCAGCACCAATGAACCCGTAATCTGGATCGGACGGCATCGACATCCTGACGTTGCTCCCAGCGTACAGCAGCACATCGTCCGGTTCGTATTCGGTGTCAGTTTCCTCGTAGTGCACTTCCATGCCGAGAGCCCCGGACCCGTAGCCGACCCCGACATCCGTGTGACCTTCCGTCAGAACAGTGGAAAAGGCTTGCGCTTTTCCTAGACTCAGTAACAGTGCAAGTGCCAAAAGTTTGCATTTATGATTTTGCATAGATATTCTCCTTTTTTTGAGTTGAAAAGCTGGATATTAGGCCTCGCCTACTCGGTCGAAATTCTCTGATAGGATGTGGTAGTCGAAGATCGTCACTGAGCCGTCGCCATCTAAGTCTGCATTGGGATCGAATCCGGATTCTCCAGTGGATCGATCAAACGAATTGGAAAGCAGAACGTAGTCGAAAATCGTGATGGCATCGTCGTCGTCGACGTCGCCATTGATGAAGCTGAGATTCCAACCTTCCCATCCACTGTCACCATAGGTCGTGTTTGCTATCCGCCTTGAGAGCCAGTGTGATGGTTTGACCACAATATCCAAGGTTCCACGCGATGCGGTTGAAGCTGCGATTTCTCCTGTCGATGGGTTCGCCGTATCCTTCGGATCCATGGTCATGACAGTCTTGCTGTCGGGCGTTGTATTTCCCGAGAGCCAGGTGACTTTAACCGGGACAGATTCCAAGTCACCTACAAAATCTTGGAACGTGACCTTTCCAAATGTCGGAGCGGGCCGGCGCTCCACCCCAAAGTGAACCGTAAAGGCCCTGCTTTTCAGCTCCTCGCCAGCGGTCGAGTTGTTCCCATCCGGCTTATGAACCGCGAGTTTGAACTGCACATCGTAACAGCCAACCGATGAAAATGCCCAATTGAAGTGGACGTGCCCTCCGGAGACGATCCAGCAAGCATCGTTCGAGTCAATCGAGTCAAAGGAGGCAGCAAAGAGTTTGGGACCCCCAAAGCCGCCTTGATAGATGCTGAAAGCGCCTGGCCCGGAGACGTGGTGGAGCGCGATCTTCGCCCAACTTCCAACTCCAGTGACTCGTCCTCCCGATTCTGTTGTCGGATCGTACACGTCAATCGCAGAGGAAATGCTGTAAGCGGAAGACCCAAGGTACAAAAGATTGGGATTTTGGCTCTGGGGGAGGCGCCAGTAATACTCGCCGGGAGCGACACCAACAAATGAGTATCCGTCCGAGCTACTCCCACTTCGCTGCACCTTTGCCAGCGAGCTCACGAGCATCACGGCAGATTGTGGATCATAGGCAACCTGGGCATCCTCATCGACGACCTTCAGTCCAAAATTTGTGTTTCCTGCATAGCCCAAATCGATATCGACATGCTCATTTGTGAGCGCATAAACTGACGCGGTAGCTGCCTTCGCAGCCACAAATGCGGCGATAAGAAGCGGTAATTTGTACATGATCTACTCCACAGGTGGTTTGGCAAAATCCGTAAAGGCAGTGGCGAAGCCTTTGATCTTCCTCGATTCAAGCGACTTCACGTGAGTGTCGACATAGAGGTAGTTGGAGCTTCCCTCTTCAGGCTTGGATATCGATCCCCCATGGCGGTATGTCGCAATATCAGCGACGATGCGAGCAAAGACCTTGCCGTCGTTCTGTTTAAACCAGTTTCGAGAGTGCGTGTGGTCTTGGGTGTAACTGAAATTACTGGTTCCTTGTCGGGGGTCCGCCACGATGAAAGTTGAGATCGTTTGAGAGGGGAGGGGAAAGCTGCTTAAAGTCGGCCACGAGCTATAGTTCCCTTCCGAATCGGTCTCGGGTACGCAGATCCACTCGTTCAGCACGTAGCTCGTGCCATTACTCTGAAGACGTTGTCTGCCAAAGGGGTCTGCTGGACAAATCCGGATATCATCCGTGTTCTTTACATACGGCTTAAGCCCCAGAATCCAGGTTCCTTCGATCGCCCCACCTGTGGTATGGGTGCTCTGCGGCACGGTGTCGTCGTTGTCATCGGCGTACATCACCAATGCAAGGCCGATCTGTCGCATGTTGCTGGCGCATGCGGCCTTCTTTGCGCTCACTTTGGCTTGAGCGAACACAGGAAAGAGGATTGCGGCCAGGATCGCAATGATGGCAATGGCCACCAGAAGTTCAATAAGTGTGAATGCTGATCTCTTCATAGCTCACCGCTCTACTGCAAAGAATACATTATAGCATTCTTTTTGCAATAGCAATACTTTTCATTATGGCAAGGACAAATTGGTTCTATAGTTTAGGTGGCATCATGCCCGAATTGCCGGACATCGAACTCTACATATCGAGCCTTAAGGACAGGATTATCGGCTCATCTCTGGACACATCCAAAGTCATCTCATTTTCGATACTGAAAACGGTTGACCCTCCGATGGGTTTGTTCTTGGGGCAACGCGTGGTGGATATCAGCCGTCTGGGCAAAAGGATAGTTCTCCACTTCCCGGATGAGCTGTATCTCGTGATCCACCTCATGGTGTCGGGCCGCTTCAGATGGCACGAGCCAGGAAAGACACCCAAACCAGTACGGAAGTTCGACCACCTTTTTCTCGAGTTCTCAACCGGAACACTGACGCTCCATGAGTTCAGCATGAAAAAGCGTGCCTCACTTCACGCGATCCGACATCGATATGCACTGAGTAGCCATGACCCGGGGGGTGTGGAGCCTCTGGAAGCCAGCTTTGACGACGTTCGGATTTCGCTGACGCGCGAAAACCGCACCATCAAACGCGCGCTGACCACGCCTCAGTGGATTTCGGGCATCGGGAACGCTTACTCAGACGAAATCCTGCACGCCGCGCGCCTTTCGCCCCTCAAGCAGACTCAAAAGATGACCGATGAGGAGTGGGATCGCCTGCTACCGGCGATTCCGGCTACTCTGATTCAATGGCGCGACAAGCTTCTGCAGGAGTTTCAGGGTCGATTTCCGGGACCCAGCGATATTACGGCGTTTCGTCCCGATTTCGCGGCACATGGCAAGTTTGGCAAACCATGTCCTTGTTGCGGTAAGCCGATCCAGCATATTGTGTACGCGGAAAATGAGTGTAACTACTGCGCCGTTTGTCAAAACAACGGAGCAATTCTCGCTGATCGGGCACTGAGCCGATTGCTCAAGGATGAGTTTCCTCGTGGGTTCGACGAGATGGAAGAACAAATGTCAGAGAAGCCACATGGATGAGCAGCAACGCCATGACGGTGAGAGCATTACTACTGAGGTTGTCGTGCGTGGTATAGATGTAAAAGGGTGGCACGACAATAAATGGAATTGACACGCTATATACCAGCAAGAAATAGAGCCGGAGAGCCGAGATATTCGGTACGCGTTTTGCCAGTTGAATAGTGGCCATGGGAATCGATGCACTGCCCCAACATATAGCGAGCATTCCCAGACCTTCGTAGCCTAGCCCAAACAGAATAGCCACGAGCAGTGCAACAATCCATAGCATGAGCACAATGAAGAATTTCACTCCAACCACTCTGCCAGGTAGATCATAAAACCATAGGCGGTTAACAGATAGCATGTTAATATAGCGAGCCCGATCGCCGCCCTTTGCCGCCGACTCATGCGATTTTCCCATAGGGGTTTCGACTCCCCCAAAGAATTCTGAGGACGATCGAATTAAACAGTGCACGCACCAATATCATCAAAGCCAATACCGCCACAATGATCGCAGCTTTTCTGTATGGCTTCATGGGCAAGCCTTCATAAGGCGGTCGAAACGGTTCTTCCTAGACCAACAGCTTATCCAGGCCGATCGTCAGTCCTTCCAGTGTCCAAACTTTGCGCACACACAACTCCACTCCACCCATGAACGATGAGCGATCCATCGAATCGTGACGGATGGTGAGAATTTCGCCGGGACCACCAAACGTGAGTTGTTGGTGAGCGACAAGACCTTTCAAGCGCATGGAGTGAATTCGCACATCCTTGTGCGTTCCACCGCGCACACCTTCAACGCTGATGATCTCTTCACGCCGAGCCGGTGACGATCGACGAGCCGCCGAGATTCGTTCGGCCGTGGCTTTGGCCGTTCCGCTGGGAGCGTCTGCCTTCAAGTCGTGGTGCATTTCCAAAATCTCCACATCCGGCATCCAGTGGGCAGCGATTTCGGCGAACTTCATCATCAACACCGCCCCAATGGCAAAGTTCGGAACAATCAACGCCGGAATCTTATGGCCCGTAGCGCAATGTTCGATTTCCCGTTGATCCTGAGGAGTGATTCCGCTGGTGCCGATAACGCATGCCACACCACGGCTCATCGCCGACATCACATGTGCACATGCCGAACGAGGATGGGTTACTTCGACCATCACATTAGGTTGCAACTCATCGAGCGTCTGGCCCAATTTGTCAACCACGGTCAGGTCTGGTGCACTAGGTCCAGATAGGTCACGCAGGTTCACACCCACATTTGATTTATCGTAAGCCGCAACGACTTTGATGCCGTTCTGCTGATTCAGGTGCGCGCAAATCGCTTGGCCCATTCGGCCCGACGCACCTGCCACAACCACTTTGATATCGCCATCGGGTTTTGCCATAGCTCTATTTCTCCTCGAACACTCGCTCAATCACGTAATCACCCATAGCCATCTTGAGCATGGTGCCGTCCGAAGCCATCCAGGTCTCGGTGGAAACTCCAGATTGGGACGCTGACAGCACGTGAGCCTCGAACGTCTTAGCACCTATCGTGACCGACTTCTTCTGTGAGTACTTTACTTCCATCAAACTCCATCGGTTGCTGTTGTGGTCGTAAAAGTAGAATTGGTTGACCTCGCCCATGGACGGCATCTTCTGGTGAAACCAAAACTGGAACTTCTGGTCCGTTGGAAGAGATTTTTCGATGGCAATAGACTTCTCCGACCCTTCCACACCGACAGATTTTGTGGTCACTTTTCCCGGCTCATAGCTCTCAAGCAGCCGCTGGGTGACCTTCTTGTTCACTTCGATTTCCGTTGTCTTGAGTATGGGTGCTCCATCTTGCTTGAAAGTGGATTCGGTCCGCACTCGAATTGCAGGTTTCTGCGGCTCCGCCAAGACCAAGGTCAGGATCGTTCTCAGCGACCCGTTATCGGATAGCAGCCACTTGTAATAGGCCTTCCCGACCGGCTGCCCCAGCTTCAGCACGCGAAAGGTCTGGAAGTCCTCATCGGTTTGGCGGGCGATCGCGCCGGCAACCACGGCGAGGAGGAAAATCAGCAACAGACCCAGCCGAGTTGCCGCCTGGGGCGGGAGGATGGGCCAGCGGTCCATCCGGGGGCGCGGCCTTGGGCCAAGCGGCAACTCGAAAAATCGATGAGTCATCCCAAAATCCTCTTTGCTGCGGTGATTCCTGAATCGTAAGCGAGTTCTGCGCGACCCCCAGCAATGCTGTCTCCCGCGACTAAAATCCTCGCTCCCTTTGGATTGACCGCCTCAAAGCTCACAGTCATTTCGGGTTGCGAATAGCGCCACCGCTTTACGTCGGCTACTTCCGCAGCGGAAAACTGTGAACCAAACAGTCGAGAGACGCCCGAAAGCGCATCCTGGATCAGACGGTCATCCGAGACTTCGAAATGATCGTTGGAGTAGTCCCGATTCATCTGGACCACCATTGCAGACTTCCCTTTTGGCGCTCGGCAATCGGTCTTGATGCTTTCAATGGAGATCCAGACGATAGGGTTCCGTTGAGCTGGATCGATGACAGCGAAGAAAGGCACCTCCGGATTGGGAGTTCCAAATCCCAAGAGAACGGACAGGCATTTTCGATAGACCACCGATCCTAACGGTCTCGCTTCTCCGGCGGTTGTCAGCAAAAATCCGGTTTGCGCCGCGGGGGCCGTGAGGACCGCGTAATCGAAAAGTTCGCCGCCAATCTGCACCGCATTGTCCGTGGCGGATAGCGCACCGATCTGCGTATCCAATCGCAACTCGATTCCGTCCGAGAGCAACTTGGGCAACTTTGTGACTCCAGACCGATAGGCGTACCTCGTCTCGCGCAACCGAGAGGGATCTCCGGGCGCGATCCGGCCATATTCCATCGCATAGATCGGCCTTTCGACCTTCACAAGGTCGCTCGTGTCCAAATCTGCAGTCATCAGGCGGGCGAGTTCGCTTGTTCGGGGCGTGAGCGTTGTAGCTCCGGTATCGAACGTAAAGTCACCGATCCGGCGGGTGGCCAAGCGACCACCCACCCCTCGGGATTTTTCGAAAATCACGACGTGATGCCCGGCTTCTCGAAGCGTCCGAGCTGCACCCAAGCCTGCCAGTCCCGAGCCAATGATCGCGATGTTCATTGGTCCTGAACCACCGCCAGTGCAGCCTTCTCACCGCTTCGGATCGCACCTTCGATACTGGAGAACTCCATGTACTCTCCGGCTCGGTACACGCCCGGTTGTTTACATCGAATGGGCGGGATGAGCTTTCGGAACCCCGACGGTTGCTCCATCTGAGCTCGAGAAATTCGATCGACCCGTAGGAGCCGCCATCGGTGAAGCGATAGTGTGGGAAACCACTCTTCCAATTCTTTGAGTACAAGCTGACTTAGCTGGAGATCAGCAACTTGAGGAATACCCAAGATCGTTGCACTTACGAGCGAAGAGTTTTTCGGTGCCGTTTCAGGATCGATCACTGAAACAGGCACAACCTCGTTCACCAGGCCCTTTCCGGTTCCGTTCAGCAGCAAGATGGGTCGATCAGTGGGTGGCTCAGGTGTTGCAAAGTACACACACGTGCTGGATCGATAGGAAAAATCGATCGCTTCACCCGTTAGCATGGAAGCGACGTCCGGTTCCGTTGCGACTACGACACCGGAGGCTGGAATTCGGTCGCCAGAATCCAGTAGAACGCTGCGACCACTCACCTCCACGACTCTCGCGTTTAGGCGAACATGAACACCTTTGGAAAGATTCTCAGAGAGTCGACCCATCCCTCCTGCGGTGATGCCGGTCTTCCCTTCCATCAACATCTTCCAAACGTGAGTGAAAACTTGGCTTGAAACAGAAAGTGAGCGATCTAGAAATATCCCACCAAAAAAGGGGCGTGCAAATTGATTGATCAACTGAGAAGAGAACCCGAGGCCGAGAAGCAGGTCTAGAGCTGGCTCATCCGCAGAGTTCCATATCGCTTGATCCGTCATCTCGCCGACTCGCTTATTCCAAGCGAGCAGTTTGGCGACGTCTCTGGCTGGAACGACTCCCGCGAGAGCCGATTCCAACTTGTGGTCGTCGCTGATCGTTTGGAACCCTCTGCCGTCAAAAATCAAGGCACCTTTCTCGAAGAACCGGAGGTCGAGGTCCGGTTCGTGCAGGTACCGCGAGGCTGTCGGATAAGCAGTGAAGTAGACCTGAAATCCGCGATCTAACCGGAATCCATCGGTGAGATCGGTCTGCACTTTACCACCTAACTGGGCACCTGCCTCCAAAACCAGAGCATCAATTCCGTGGTCGCCCAAACATCGGGCGCATGCCAGCCCGGCAAGACCAGCCCCCACCACAACTACAGGTTCGCTCACTCTCCGTTTCTACCTAATCCGGCGATGCAGGCATTATGATAAGCTCGAATCATGCCCGTGAAGATCGCCATGATTGGTGCCGGCAGCACCGTATTTGCCAAGAACCTGATGGGAGACATTCTCTCCTTCGACGAACTGAAAAATGCCCATCTCGCCTTGATGGACATCGACGAAGAGCGCCTTAAGACCTCCGAGCGGGTTGCGCACCGCGTCAATGAGCAGTTTGGTGGGCAAGCAACCATCACCACTAGCATGGACCGAAGGGCAGCGGTTGATGAGGCGGACTATGTCATCAACATGATTCAGGTCGCCGGGTACAAGCCGGGCACGGTAATCGACTTCGAAATTCCGAAGAAGTATGGGCTACGACAAACCATCGCCGACACGATGGGCATTGGAGGCATATTCCGAGCATTGCGCACGATCCCAATCATGCAAGAGATGTGCTGGGATATGGAAGAACTGTGCCCCGATGCTCTCCTGATCAACTACACCAACCCTATGGCGATGCTCTGCTGGGCTGTGTCCGAATCGAGCACCATTCGAAACGTTGGGTTATGCCACAGCGTTCAAGGCACAGCATGGGAAATCTCTCGCGACATTGGCGTACCCGTAGAGGAAATCAACTACCTGTGTGCTGGCATCAACCACATGGCCTTTTATCTTCGCTTTGAACGAGACGGCGTCGATCTGTATCCGGATATCTACAAAGTAGTGCAAGAAGGCCGTGTCCCAGACTACAACCGTGTTCGCTATGAAATGCTCCAGAGGCTCGGATACTTCGTGACAGAGTCCAGCGAGCACTTTAGCGAATACTGTCCGCACTTCATCCGGCGCGACAAGCCCGAATTGATTGAAAGATTCAACATCCCACTCGATGAGTACATTCGCCGTTGTGAAGAGCAGATCAAGGGCTGGAAAGCTTTACGAACGAAGATGGAAGGCAACGAACCGCTTGAACTGCATCGTTCCAGCGAGTACGGATCGTTAATCATTCATTCCGAAGTCACTAACACTCCTCGGGTAGTTTACGGCAACGTACAAAACAACGGATTGATTGACAATCTGCTCCAAGGATGTTGTGTCGAGGTGCCGGTTTTGGTAGATAAGAACGGACTCCAGCCCACCAAGATCGGCTCGTTGCCACCCCAGCTCGCAGGCATCATCTCCACCAACGTGAATGTCCAATCTCTTACTGTGGAGGCAGCTCTGACGAATTCCAAGGAGCATGTCTATCATGCAGCGATGTTGGATCCCCATTGTGCTGCGGAATTGACGCTGGATGAGATTTGGGCGATGGTGGATGAGCTGTTCGAAGCTCACGGAGATTGGATTCCCGAAATGCAATAGGCTACCGGAACATCAGCCAGCGAATCACAAAACCCAGAACCATCCCTCCAAATCCAGTAAGGCCTAAGTACAAGTAGTACAAGCTCTGATTGGATTGGGGGGATCGCTCTTTATTCTGGCGCACCTCAGAGATATGGAACCCTTGCTGATTTCCCCATCCATCTGTGACCAAGAGGCGCATGTTATCAGAATCGTACGACACGACCTTGCAGTTCCACCAACCCCAGTTTTGCCATGGACAGGAAAACTGAGTACCTGGCACTGGTGAGAACGGCTTAATTTTGTTCAGAGGCAGGCTCTGCTCACCTCCCGATAAAAATTTGACCTTGGCGGCCACTGTGTCGGAGGAAATCACGCGTGCTGCATAGAAGTGACCATCGGCAGATTCGGCCATGACAATCGCACCCGGCTGGGTGGAAGCTTGAGTTAGAGCGAGGCGTTCCTGCAACGCTTGCAGAACTGCATCCCGGCTGAGCCCAGCCTCTTCTGCAGCTTGGACGATCGTCTCGGTCTCAACTTCTTGGTCCACGTTGACGACCTGTTGAGATTGAATCTGTTCTGCCCGAATCAGTACTTCGCGTAGTTCCTCTGGCTGCATTGCGCTATAAGTGTGGCAGAATGGCTCTCGGTTTGAACTTTCAGAAATTTATGAAAGTTGGTTGGAGTAGAATGGAGGAGCATGGCCATCACTGCTCCAGACTCCCGGACGATCGACCAGATTGCTGACAAGGTCTTCGCCAACGAGCGAATCACTCCTGAAGAGGCGCTTCAGCTTTTCCATCATCCCAATTTGATCGACCTCGCGACGATGGCCAACCATCGACGCCAAAACCGTGTGCCCGGAAACACGGTGACCTACATCATCGGCAGAATTCTAAACTACACCAATGTTTGCTGGGTCCGGTGCAAATTCTGCGCTTTCTATCGTGTGCCAGGCCATGAAGAAGGCTATCGATTAAGCGATGAAGAAGTTTTGCAAAAAATCCAGGATACGGTTGATAAGCAGGGCGTCGAAATCTTATTCCAAGGCGGTCTCAATCCGAACCTAAAAGTCGACTATTACGAAGGGATCTTTCGCAAAGTTACAGAGCATTTTCCGCACGTCATCCTGCATGCGCTCAGCCCCGCCGAGATCATCTATATCGCCCACATCAGCAAGATCACGCTGCGAGAGACCCTAACCCGACTCAAGGCTGCTGGTCTCCACTCGATTCCTGGCGCTGGTGGGGAAATCTTGGTCGACAGAGTGCGAAAAATCATTGCACCTTACAAAGACACGACCGATGAATGGCTGGAATGCATGCGCACGGCTGCAGACCTCGGCTTGAGAAGCACCGCAAGCATGATGTTCGGCCACGTGGAAACTTTCGAAGATCGGGTGGAGCACATGACGAGGATTCGCGACCTCCAAGATGAGTGCAATCCATTCCGGGCGTTCATCAGCTGGAATTTCCAGCCTGAAGACACCCAACTGCCGATTCCGGTTAAGGCATCTGGATTTGACTATCTGCGTAATGTGGCTGTTTCCAGGATCTTTTTGGATAACATCGACAATTTCCAGGTCTCAATTCTCACCCAAGGGCCAAAAATTGCACAGCTCGCTCTGGGATACGGAGCAAACGATTTTGGGTCGATTATGATCGAGGAAAATGTTGTCAGCGCTGCAGGAAGCAAGTTCATCCTGAGCGCGGACGAATTCGAGCGCTTGATTGCCGAGGCGGGGTACGAGGCCAGGCGACGCAACACTCGGTACGAACTAATCTAAGGTTGAGCGGAATTGACTTGGCTCTTCCCAATCTTTTCGTAGGGTTTGGGAACCCAGAGATCAAATTCCTTCTGCGAGATCAGTCGATTTGCCAGCAAAACCTCTGCGACCAAAGCGAATCGGCCCGTCCAGGCATGGCGAACAAATGCGTGGGTGTTGAGCTGATCGTGCAATACCATTTCGTGCAATTGCGCCGCTGTGAAGGAACGTATTTCGGGATCCCTGTCCAGCATCCAACGATCCCACAAACCTTTGATTCCAAATGTCATATCCATAGTGGTACTACGCTAAACGCGGGTCTCCCCGTCTATTAACATATCATACAAATCCGGACGGCGCGATTCAAAAACCGTCGTTTCGTGCTTTCCGGCGATAGTAATGTTGCGCTTGTTTCTAGCAATATCCAAGTCCAAATCGGCTATGAGGATGGTTGCCTCAGCCTGCGCGGCTTGCATGACATTCCCCATGGGTCCGATGATCTTGCTCTTGCCGATGAAGGTGAATCCATTTTCGGTTCCCACCCGATTAGCAGTGACGACATAAACTTTGTTTTCCGCCGCGCGAGCGACGCAGAGCACATCGGCTGATATCTCCGCTCCGGTCGGCCAATTTGTGGGCAACGCTATGATGTCCGCACCTTGGAGAGCAAGCGACCGTGCAGCCTCCGGTTGGCGAACATCGAAGCAGATGAGGACACCGAGTTTGCCCCAACTGGTATTGAACACGGGCAACATCGAACCTGGCGTAACAAAACGGTCCAGGCCGAGCTCGGGCAAATGGGTTTTTCGATAGTATCGAACTCCTTGGCCAGGCTCGAAGATGGCCGCGGTATTGTGCAGTTCATTCCCCACCACCTCGGCAAACCCCACAACAGCCATGGTTCCGGTGTTGTTCACATTGTCATCGATGGCCTGCAAGGCCTCATCAAGCGGTTGGGTCGGCAGAGCGGCGGAAACGGCCTCCGATTCCGAATCAAAGCAGTAGCCCGTGAGGAACGCCTCGGGAAACACCGCTAGTTGCACGCCCTGTGCACTGAGGCTGACGAGGGTGTCGGTCACAAATCTCGCATTGGCCATCGGATCTCGGAGGACCACGTCTGCCTGAATGGATGCAACTCGCAATGGGGTCATAACCGTATTTTCGCACAAGGCGACTGGTATCCTGAACATTCACCCATGAGCAAAGGCACCCCCCAAGTCCGCTATGCCGAGGTCGAGCGTGAGACGCGCGAGACTCGAGTCCGGGTTGTGTTGGACTTTGATGGCGGCACGCGCCGCGATATTTCGACCGGTATTGGGTTTCTAGATCACATGTTGGGTCTGATGGCGTTTCATGGCCAGTTCGATATCGGAGTGCAAGCGGACGGCGACCTCATGGTAGATGATCACCATACGGTCGAAGATGTCGGAATTGTCTTGGGCAAGGCAATGCGCCAAGCGCTAGCCGAAAGCGATCCTATCGAGCGATACGGCGATTCGGCTCTTCCCATGGATGAAGCTCTCGTGCTCGTCGCACTGGACATCAGCGGCCGAGGTCATCTTTTCTATGACTGTACGTACCGCGCCGATCGCGTCGGCGGGCTTTCAACCCAAAATATCCAGGAATTCTTCCGATCTCTCTGTCTCCACGGTGGGCTGAATGTCCATATTCGCCAACTTGCTGGAGAGAATGATCATCACATCGCTGAAGCAACGTTCAAAGCATTCGGAAGAGCCCTGCGCAACGCTGTCAAGCGTATCGAAGCGGGACGCGGCTCCACTTCCACCAAAGGACGCATTGATTGACAGTCCTGTTGGATTACGGAATGGGCAATTTGCGGTCCGTGGCCAACGCCTGCAACTACTTGGGTCATCCGTTAAGCATCCAAAACTCCACTGAGGGAGCGACCAAGCTCATCATTCCCGGGGTCGGTGCTTTCGGCGCGGCGATGGAACATTTGGAGCAATATCGCGATGAGATTCACCAGCACGTTCGCTCGGGCACACCGATTCTGGGCATCTGTCTCGGCATGCAGCTCTTTTTCGACCGCAGTGATGAATTAGGCGGTTTTGCCGGTCTCGGAATCCTCTCCGGGGAAGTACGCTATATGAGCAAAGTGAGCGGAGTCAAGATTCCTCACATGGGCTGGAATTCCCTTGACCTACAGTCGCCAAGCGCGATGATGCATGGGGTGGATTCAGGTTCACAGGTTTACTTCGTGCACTCCTTGCACTGCGTACCGAGCGAGATGAGTATTACGACCGCGACTGCTGTCCACGGCGAACGGTTTGTGGCGTCCATTCTTAAGGACAACATTTGGGGAACACAGTTTCACCCCGAAAAAAGCGGCGAAATCGGCCTTAGAATTTTGAGGAATTTCTTGGAATGCTAATTATCCCGGCGATCGACTTGATCGACAACCAGTGCGTGCGCCTGTACCAAGGCGACTATGAACAGGAAACCCGTTACGATCATTCTCCAGTCGAGATGGCGAAGCGGTTCCAAGATGAAGGTGCGACCTGGCTTCACGTCGTTGATCTTGACGGTGCCAAATCGGGTCAGCCCCAACACTTGAACGTCCTTCACGATATCGTGATGCAAACCGAGCTGAATGTCGAGTTTGGCGGCGGAGTCCGAAGCCTCGAAACGGCCAAATGGGCCCTTGAATTAGGCGCAAAACGGGTTGTGATCGGGACCAAACTGGTTCAGGA
This sequence comes from Armatimonadota bacterium, assembly GCA_018268255.1. Taxonomy (GTDB): domain Bacteria; phylum Armatimonadota; class Fimbriimonadia; order Fimbriimonadales; family Fimbriimonadaceae; genus UBA2391. The sequence continues at coordinate 300,032 of JAFDWX010000005.1, forward strand.
TCAGTCTCTGGCCTCCACCCTGTTTGGTTCGCTTGGAACGAAAGTTGTTGCGGGAATCGATACGCGCCAAGGCAACGTCGCCATCCACGGGTGGACCGAAGATTCCGGTTGTCCGGGAGTGCAATTTGCACGGATGATGCAAAGCATGGGTTGTCGCCGAATCATCTTCACCGATGTGACGACCGATGGCACCATGGCTGGCCCGAACGTCCATGCTTTGAAGGCGCTCCAAGAGGCTCTCGACATCCCCATCATTGCCAGCGGCGGAGTGGGAACCTTGGATGACCTGAGACAACTGGCCGGACTTGGGGTCGAAGGGGTTGTCGTTGGAAAGGCTCTCTACGAACGAGAGTTCACGCTGAAGGAAGCCATCGAAGCGGTGACCAAAGTCCCGAATACTTAATATTCCTGAGGTTGAACTTTAGAAATCCAAAACCTTTTGGCGAAGAATTACCGTAAAATGCATCCGTGAATCTCCTCGCCGACTTCGAACCTGCCCTGCTGATTCCGATTTTAACCGTTGCGCTCATTTTCGGAATTCCGATCATCGCGATTCTCACCGCCCATCAGCGCAAGATGGCGGAACTGATGCATGGCAATCCAGCCAACAACAATCATCTCATTGGTGAGGTGCAAGCACTTCGGCACGAAGTTCAGCAACTCAAAGAGATGCTGCACACGCAGATGTTGGCGAACGACCGGCCCGCTTTGTCCGTGCCACCCCCGGTGCAAGCTTCCGACCAGATTTTCGAACAGATTCGCCAAAACCAGTGATCTACACCATCGGTTACGGGCAAAACACGTTCGAGGAATTCGTTGCTCGACTGCGGTCGTATGGCGTCACCCACTTGGGAGATGTTCGGTCCATTCCCTACTCGAACTACCAGGCGGAGTTTCGTGGCGAAACGCTCGGCGAACTCTGCAAGAGCCATGGACTCAAATACGTCTATTTGGGTGATCGTTTAGGTGCGTTTCCCCCAACCGAGGCCAGCGCAAATCTCAGCCGCGAGGAGCATCGAGCGTTGCCCTTGTTCCGAGAGGCAATCGATCGCATCATCGCCTCCTCAGAGCGGATGACCCTCTGTCTCATGTGCGGGTGCTCTCGGCCCGAAGTCTGTCATCGGAGCACGCTACTTGCCGAAGAACTCGATGATCGCGGGGTACCCGTCACGCATATCCTTGCGGACGGTACCTCCGTCGACCACAGGGAGATCCAATCACAGCTGAGACCGGAGCAGTTCTCGCTGGAACTCTAGTTCGCCGCCGCTTGGGGCAGAGCCTCAAGCGGCAGCGAGAGGCGAGGGCGTGGCCTTGGGCCAAGCGGCGCCGCTTCTTACAATCGAATCCAGGATTCAGTCTCAGCGCCACGGTAGATCGCGTCCATGACTCGATCCCGAGCGACTGCTTCTTGCGGGGTTACGAGTTCGGCATCCTTCCCTTCGACCGCATCTAGGAACGCATTGAAGCCGCCGGCGACCGCAGGTTCCAAGTCCGTCACAACCTCGAACTTGCCGTCCTTTCCGGCAACCTTCAGTTCGCCGTTCAGCAGTGCGTGCCCCTCCGTCCCGGCAATCTGCAATCGAATGGGATTCGCGATATCGTCCCAAGAGGCGGTTAGTGTGCCGATCGCGCCACTCGAGAATTTGAGTAACCCTTCCCCGTACTCATCGCAACCTTCGTAGCGCGCAGTACCCATCGACAGAGCTCCGGTTGCGGCAACAACGTCGCCAAAAAGCCACATTAATAGGTCCAGCCCGTGCGTCCCAAGGTCACCGAATGCGCCTACGCCAGCCCGCTTTCGGTCGGCCATCCACCGCCAATCTGTGTCGAACCACCCACCCAACGCGCCGTTATGGCAGATGCTCCCGCGAACTCGGGTGACGGTGCCGAACAAGCCTTGTTGGAGCATTTTGCGCAAGGTCTGCACCGCATCACCTCCACGCATGAAGTAGCCCGTTTGGAACACGATGCCTTTGCTAACGAGGATATCGGCAATCGCGGTAGATGCTTCTCCGCTCACACCGATCGGCTTTTCGACAAAGATCGGCTTCCCAGCGTCGGCAACGGCTCTGACCAAACCAAGGTGGCGAAACGTCTCACTGGTGATCACATAGGCATCAACAGAGGTATCTTCCGCCAGACTGCTGAGCGATGCAACTTGTCCGCCCAGTTTTTCGGCTGCCTTGGCTGCCGCATCGGCGTCCTCATCATAGACGCCCGCACATCCAAAGCCGCGTTTGACAACTTCTGCGGAGAAACCAGGGGTATGAATGTGCTTGATGCCGATCCAGGCGAGTCGTGGTGTGGTGGACATTTCACCAGAAGTGTATCTTGTTGCCGAAATTGGGAGCCCACACTCCTAAACGGAAATCTTGATCGTTCCCGGCTCCCCTTCAAGCCCAAGGATGGTGATGTGGATCGGGACGAACTGCTTGATCACCCAGGCCATCGTGGTGAGCCGAGACGTCACCTTGGAGGTCGAATAGTATGTTTCTCCCCCCGCAATCACGGACGGAATCAGTATCTGGTCGGCCAAAAATGGGTCCGTGGTGGCGTTGGAGACGTTCCACTCCCGGAAGGAGTCGAAAAGCTGTCGGATCATCTGCTCCACGCGGATATTTTTGGCTCCCATTGACGTTGCGGCTCCAAATCCGTTCTCAAATTCCGCGCAAAGACTCGCAAAGATGCCCGGAGTCTTGGAATTGACCTCTCGCTCCTCAATTTCCAGGCTTAATCGATCCTCTTCGGCCAGTCCTCGTGCGATGCTCACGCCTCTCTGTGCGACACTCGGTTGAATATCACTGTAGACCAGATCCAATCTGGCCGAAATGAGCTTCCCGCGCTTTTCCCACTTGATCGGATTGGGAAGGCTCGGCTCGATTTCCAGGTTTATGTCGCCTTGGCTCGCGTACCCAAAGCCAGCCAGTTCTTGACGGACGTATCCGTAGATGCCCTGCCGACGATAGGTTCCCAAAGTAACCGTGTTAAAGACGTCAAATGTCAGCGTATTGGGGTTATAGGTTTCGCCCTGGATCAGCAGCCTTGAGTAAGCTCCAGTTCGTGCCAAAACCGGCATGAGGCTCTGCCCCAAGACCAGAGCATTTCCCGGCTGATGACCTTTCTCAAACGCCTGAACGTCCAGTCGCACGTTGAGCGCACGTGGAAACCTCGAGGGCTGGAAAGTTACGGCATTTGAACCTAGTTCGCCACCTTCGACCGAAGCCGCGCACGACGTCTCCAGGGCCGTCAGGAAAGTCAGATCCTCCGCGGTGAGACCGGGTTTTCTGGTCGCACCGCGGACTCCATGGACCCGCACGGGAATTTGGGTGAGTGCCGACATCGAGATCGCGGTACGAAAGAGAGCCGCCCCTCCTTCGCCGTAAGCTCCGTTAAGGGTGATGGTGTTGGGTGCGCTGCGCATTAAATCTTAAGCTTGAACACAAGATACTCGACAAGCTTCAGGAGGTACGCCATTAGCACGAACAAAATCGCGACCAGTAGGATTTCCTGGAACCACATCATTTGCGAATCGTTGGGAGCAAGCGGCTTGCCGTCTTGTTGGAATGTCGCAACGCTGAGAACCTTTTCGGCTGAGTGTAGGACTCCCGCGAGCATGGTGAGGAGCATTCCCTTACCAAAGATGTACATCGAGGCGATCAAGATCATCACCGCTGGAAGCGCGGCTTTGTATTTGTGCTTCTGGTGCTCGTTGTAAATTACGCACTGGCGACATCGTTCCGCTTTCGCGATGGGCCCGATCTTGTCATTCCTGGGGATGAGGCTGACCGCTGTGAGTGAATCCTTGGGGACCACTTTGCCCAGCATCGCATTGTTGATCACGGTTTCTTCGCACATGCAGCCAACCCGCTCCTTCCAGCAGGTTCGCTTCGCGTGATAGATCGGGCATTTTTCCCGGACGAACTTTCGGCAGTAAGGAAGTTGCCAGCATTTGCCCAGAAACACGTTCTGAATATCGCGCTCTTCTTTAATGCCCTTTCCGATCTTGATCTGGTCGGCCTTGGCACCCTCTCGGACTCGCAATTTGATCCGTGAACTCAGGTCTGCAGTAATGCAGAGAGCAGCGAAAGCTCCAAGAATAAGCCCCGACATCTGAATTGTCTGGGCAGCCGCAGACGAACCGGAGGTGATGTTCGACACGGAAAGAACCGTCGGCAAATATACGGGAGCGAAGTACAGCAGTGCCGCCCCGATCAGCTGCAAAGGACCCAAGACCTCTTCGGACCAGAACAGAAACGAACTGCCAACACCCACCGCAAAAATGCAGGGGAGCAACAGCTTGTACATCAGGGCTATGCTCTGCTGCTGCTGGGCCGGAGGAATGCTACTGCTGGAGAAGACCGAGAAGTAGTAACCCAGAAAGCCCAAGGCGACCAAGACCCCTAGTAAGCCACCCCAGAAAAGCAACCTGGCTAAGCTTTCCAGAATGCCGGTTACGGTGTCGTTGGCATCGCGTTGGGGGCTGTAGCCTTTGTTTCGGTACATAGGTTCAAAAAAAGGACGCTATTTCTTGCTCACTCGTTCTATGTAAGCATTTGTACGAGTGTCCACCTTGATCATATCACCTTCGTTTATGTGGAAGGGGACCTGGATGGATGCTCCGGTTTCCAACTTGGCCGGTTTGGTAGCGCCACCGCTCACCGTGTCGCCTTTGACGCCGGGATCGGTCACGCTTACCATGAGTTCGACGGTGTTGGGGAGTTCGTAGCCGAGGGTCTCACCATCGACGACCATCGAGCTGACTTCCATTTCTTCCTTGAGGTACTGCGCACCACTGCCAAAGTCTGCTTCTTCCACGCCAACCTGCTCGTAGGAATCGAGGTCCATGAGGGTGAGCTCGCTGCCAGAGCGGTATAGGAACTGCATCCGCTTCTTCTCGACATACGCATCTTCAAATTTTTCGCCAGACCTGAAAGTCTTTTCGATCACGTTCCCACTCTTCATTTTTTTGAGGCGGGTGCGGACGAAGGCTCCTCCCTTGCCCGGTTTTACGTGTTGAAACTCTAGGAGTTGGTAAACCTCTCCGTCGATGTAAAACGCCATGCCATTCTTAAAATCGCTCGTATCGATCGCCACGAAAAAAATCTCCTTAAAACTTCCCCTATTTTGGCATAGGACGGCTGAGGGACAATTTTGAACAGCAAAATTTGCCTTTAGTCCAAAAAGGGCCGCTAAATTATCCCGGGAATATGCTAGGGTTTAGGCGTGATACCGGCACTTTTGCCTGGTCAAAGTTAACATTTCGTTAACACGCCTGCTTCAAAATTAGATTGAATTGCTGGTGAGGTCTTTTCATTTTGAGGTCCATCAGCTTACGCTTCTGCAAGGAGATTGATCAGGCTATGAAAAAGGGACTCTTCGGCGCTCTCGCTCTGCTCGCCGCATCTGCAGTTTTCGCTGCACCATTCACCCCCGGAAACCTCGTCGTTTCGCAACTTGGTGACGATTCTGGCACCGCCTTTTCCAGTGCGGCAACCAAGGTTTACTTGAAGGAGTACACCCCAGCCGGTGTGCTTGTTCAAACCATTGAATTCCCCAGCTCCGGAACCGGCACCAAGCTGGTGAACGGTGGTACGGCCACCTCCGCCGGTCAGTTGAGCTACTACAACGGCTTCTTTGCTGTCTCTGGCTATAACGCAGACCTCGGCACAGCTTCAATTGGAACTTCGGCAGTCGCCTCCGTTTCGCGAGTAGTGGCCACCGTTGATTCGAACGGAAACTACACTCTCACCCCGATTACCGATGCCTACGATGGAAACAACATCCGGTCGGCGGTCAGCGACGGAACGGGAATCTGGATGGCAGGAACTGCGGGAACAGGACTTACAGCGACCGCCGGCTTTCGATACGCAGCAGTATCTACTGTGCCCACAACATCCATCCAGCTGGTGGACACTCCAACCAACTGCCGTGTCGTAAACATCTACAACGGGCAGCTGTATGGTTCAACCGGATCTACAGCGTTTGCTGGCATGGGCACCATTGGTACAGGACTTCCGACAACGGGAGGACAGACGACCCAACTTCTGGCCGTGGACCCCATCACCTCGCCAGCTGCATCCATGTACGACTTTGTTGTTGACGGAAACACGATCTATGCTTGCGATGATCGAAACGGCGCCAACGGCGGTGGAATTGTCAAGTTCGTCTTTGATGGCTCGACCTGGAACGTAGCCTACAGGCTTTCGGCAGGACTGCCAGAAACGTCCTCTGGCTCCGGCATCCCGGTCGGCGTCCGAAGCGTCTCGTTGGTGAAGGAAGGCGGCAACAATCGCCTGTATGTCGTGAGCGGCGAAGGCTCGGGTCGAGCCAATGGAATCCACACTTTGGTTGATACGGGCGCATCGAGCACGTTCTCCTTGGTAGTGGCATCTAACGCTTTCACCGATTTCCGTGGAGTCCGAGCGGTTCCGGCAAGCTCTTCGGCACGAACCCTGAGCGGTTCGGTGGACTTCGGTCCGGGATACATCGGTAACGGACCCGTGGCAGTTACGTTCACCATCGGCAGCCAAACCAAGACTGTGAACGTTAACCCCGCCAACCCGACGTACTCCTTCACACTGGATGCGAATATCACCGGAAACAGCTACAGCGTTTCGGCTGATGCGGAAACGCATCTCCGACGCCTCAAGAGCGTGAATCTTGGCGCGAATGGCGGCACGCTGAACTTCGATCTCGTTAACGGCGACTGCGACGGCGACGGAGCGGTAACCATTTTCGACTACATCCTGATCAGCGACTCGTTCGACTCGTCCGTTGGAGACAGCCGATATCTTGCAGGCGCGGACCTCGACAAGGATGATTCCGTAACGATCTTCGACTACGTCATCCTGTCGGACAGCTTCGACAAGGTCGACGAATAATCTCGATCCTCACACAAACAAGAACCCCCGATCTGCTCTCAGATCGGGGGTTTTGTATTTGCGCTGAGACTTAGTTGGACTCCGTCTCTGCCGGAATAGCGACTGAGGTTCCTGAGCTCACGGGAATTTTCCGCGGCTCCTGCTTCACCTCAATCAACTTCGGAATCGAAATAGTAACGATCCCGTGTTCCGTACTCGCCTCAATCTTGTCCAAGTCGAGACCTTCCGGAAGTCGGACCGATCGCGTAATCGTGCCCACGGAAAGCTCGCGCCGATAGATCTTGGCGCTGCTGAGATCTTCTTCATGTTGAGTGGTGCCTCTAAGGGTGAGAACGTTCTCTTCCAGACTGATGTCCAGGTTATCGGGATGGATGCCTGGTACAGCAACGCGAACCACGAGCGAGTTATCCCGCTCGAATACGTCCATCGCAGCAGCCGAGGCTGCCGATCTGCCCCCGATAAATCCAGGGGTCGGTGATTCGTTGAACAGTTTTTCGAACAATGCGTTCATCTGCTCGAGCTCGGTCATGGGATTCCAGCGAACAAGTGTCTTCATTGATCATTACCTCCTATCTGATGGCCCCATTTGATGCCATACATCGTCTATAACGTTAGTGTATAGGACTCAAGTTCCCATTTTGCCCCCTATTTCTACGGGGTTTTGAAGATCGAATTAATTGGGTACCTTTTGACCCGGTTGCCCCCGTAGCTCAGTGGATAGAGCAACCGCCTTCTAAGCGGTTGGCCACAGGTTCGAGTCCTGTCGGGGGCGCTTTCCCACTAGTTGACCGGCACATCCTCCAATGGCCTTCTAAGCAGTGCTTAGGAGGTGCTTATATGTATGATTCGACCGGCGCGGTTGTGGGGCTCGGTAGCCGAGAGGCGTCAACTGTCTCTGGGTCCGCACCCAAACTGCTCTTCTCCGGAACATCCAGTCGCAGATCGGGCATCCAGGTTCACAATTCGGATGCTGTCAATGAACTTTGGTTGAGGATGGTGCCAGAGGGCGCGACGTCTCCTACGATCTCGGCAACGGATCGGGACTACGTTATCCCGCCCAAGTCGACTTTGTCTCTCCGTGTGGATGCCTCAATCGACGTGTATCTCATCAACTCCACAGGATCGTCCGCCACATCCGCCTATACGGCCGTAGAGGTGTTGGCATGACCTGGGCAAATTTGATCACCACCACATCGGGCATCCAGGATTCGAGGGGTGTAAACCTCGTCAGAGGGCTTGACCGGTGGAGGATGGGACTCGGCGCGGCTGCAAAGACAGATGCCGGTGTGGGGCAAGGTGGAGTCGACGTCGTCCTTCTGGGAGACAGCATCGCATTTGGTTTCAAATCCAACCAACCGTATTACGATGGCTGGTTCCATCGGCTCAAACTCCGGCTTCAGGAGCGTTTCAATCCAGTCGGGGTGGGCGGTTACGGATTTATGCGCGCATCGGTGACCGCCGACCGAAAATCTCCGACGATGACCTATGCTGGCACCGTGACCGATCAAAGCGCGGCCGATGGCGGTGGCGGTGGAGTGGCAGTGCTTCCTTCGGGCGCGGCGAAAGCCAACCGCGTGATCTTCCAGTTCGATGGGAGTGGAACGCCAGTGGCAGCCAACAGAACCAGAATCACGGATGCCGAAATCCTCTACGCCAAATGGCCGAATGGGAATCCGGACGCCGTCTTCGATCTCGGAACGATCGATCCAGCTGGTGGATCGGGGAACCTTCTGGCCAATCAAGTCATGGATGGGAGCGCTGGTTCGGCGTCGTTCGGATTTCGGGCGCTGCTCAATGGTCTGGTGCCGACTAGGAACCACTTCTTGCAGATCGCCAGCGGACCGACTTCGGGCTCGGCGGGATTCGGTCTGGAGGGCGTGATCGCCTACGATGGCGACTACGACTGCGGCGTTCGATGCCATAACGTTGCCTTTCCGTCAGCCTCAACCAACTGGGTGGGCGCGAACAGCATCAAGGTGAATTCCAATATTGTTCGGTGGAGCAGCAACGGGGCGGGAGCCACCAAAGCCAAACTCTTCATCATCGCCCTTGGGGCCAATGATATGGGGACCGGAGCCTCCGCGTCGGTATCGGCCACGCAGTACGAAGCAAATCTGGAATTGATGGTGTCCACTGCCGTGGCACAACCTTCCAAACCGTCGGTGATGCTCCTCATCCATCCACTCCGTTGCGACGGAGGAGGAGGCCAGTTCGCTCGAACCACAAACCACCCGAACGAATACATCGCTGCTGCATACCGGGTCGCGAGTCGGTATCCCGACTGCTGCGTGGTCGATTTGCAGCGTTACGTCGGTATCCAGGGATTCTATAGCTCGGCCAGCGACAATTCATTCGTTGCGGGGCTCGGTTCATCAGGTTGGAATCACGCCGACTTGGTGCACTACACGGACAAGGCGCAGCTCGCCATCGCCAATCTGCTCGCGAACATCCTGACCAGTTGACCCCCTTGGTCGCGGGGATTCCGTTGGAGTACCCATCGGATCACCAAACAAATACCAGGTTCTCTCCCGATTCGGAGCAAATCGGGAGAGGTGGTTGTTATGGTTCTTCAATGGCTACCGGTGCTCAAGGAATGACCCATGCAGTGGGACCCGCAAAACCGCGAGTGGTAGACTCCTTGGCGCAGATGCTCTTCCGCAAATCGAACCCAAATCGTGACAAGTTTGAACGCTTGGCGGAAGCAGTTTTCCCCTCAGTCTTCGGCACAGCATTACGGCTTACCCGAGACCGGGAAGACGCCCATGATCTTGCCCAAGAAGCCATTATTCGAGCCTACGAAGCGTTTGATCGCTTCGATGGTCGAAACTTCAAAGCCTGGATCCTTCGGATCCTCACCAATCTCTACATCAATCGCTACCGTCAGCGCCAACGTGAAGGACTCAGCCAGTCACTGGAAGAGGAATCCGCGATCGAGCCGGTCGCCGAGCTTTCACAGACTCCTGATCGCCAGGTTTTCGACAACATGGTCGGTGCGGAAGTTGAGACAGCCCTAGCGCGGGTTCCCGACGATTTTCGGCTGGCAGTTTTGCTCAGCGATGTGGAAGAGCTGAGCTATGAGGAAATCGCCGAGGTGACACAGGTCCCCATTGGTACCGTTCGCTCCAGAATTGCACGGGGTCGTGCGATTTTAAGACGTGAATTGGAACGATATGCCCTCGAACAGGGTTACATCAAACAGAGCATCTCCGATGAATGATATTGAATTGATTTCCAGTTATCTGGATGGCACATTAGATGAAAAGGAACGCACCGAGGTGTTGGCTCGACTAGAGAACGAGCCCCAACTTCGTGCCCAGTACGGCTCGATGAAGAGCGTTAAGCAGCTCCTCAGCGATCGGTGCACTGCACCAGTCGACATTGAAAACGACTGGAAGCAATGCAAAAATCGGCTTGACGAAATCGACAAGTCGAGTCAAGCTGAGCGTTTTGTGTCCAAGTATGCGTGGGCGATGGCTGCATCGCTGTTCATTTTGGTGGTGGGTACTGGGGTCGCAAATCGCCTCAACCCTTCGAGAATTCTGCACGCCAGTGAAGTGAATCGCTACGCTGCTTCGCTGACCCCTGGTCTGCCGTCAACCACTAATTCCAGCGCCATCGGCGACCGCTATGGGCTGAATTTTGGCAAGCCAGCGCTCACAGTTTCGGGTGTGGCATCCGGCCGGATCAACGGTCTTCCGATTTCCCGAATCGATCTGCAAGACGTCCGGGGAAGCATGCGGCTCGTCGCAGTCCAAGGGGCATCGAACATTGATGGCACCACTCCAAGCGAGGACGGAACTTTTAACCGATGCCAGATTGCTCAGATTAATGCCGTCGGATGGCGTCACGGCAACACAGCCCTGCTTCTGATCGGTGATCGCAACTACAGCGAACTGGAAGAAGTGGCTCACGAATTGATCCGATAATAGAGTTTTTCTCAGTCCCCTTTTCGATCACAGAACAAGCCTTGGGCACTCTTCAGCGAGTGCCCTTTTTTTTGGTATATTCGCCAGTTTCTTGAATTACATCGGAAACCCGATCTGCCCGTTCGTGCGTTTATCTCCAATAAGATAAGTATGGGTAGGGGTCTTTTTGCATTCGTCCTTGCATGTCTGCTTGCCGTGAGCGCCACCGCAAGTGAACTGCGCACGGTAAAGCTGCCCAACTCGGCGGTAAGCATGCTCAACTTGGACGAGTTTGATGAGGCCGAGGTCGTCCCAGCAGACGATGAGTGGTACAAGACCCAAGAACTCTATGTCCTTTTTGGCGAGTCCGACGGATACATCGGGCAGATCATGGCCTTCGGAACAATCAACCGCATCGACGGGTACTTGGGCGAATACGTGGCCCACGAATTCTACGATGTCCGTGAACACGTCGGCTTTAAGTTCCTAGCCCAGGAGCGAGGCAAGATGGGTAAAGCTGAGGCCTACAAGATCAAGTGGGTCGAAGAGTGCGACGGCGTCCGGCAGATCTCGACCCGTATATTCGTCGGATCAGCACGCCATCTCTACATGATCGAAATGACCTACGACGATGCCGATGAGGACGCCAAGAAAGAAGCTGAGCGCGTGGTTGCCTCAGTGCGATACGGCAACCAACCCCTCACCGAACTAGAACCGGTCGAGCTCAAGTTTGTGAATTAACTTAGTAGAGCCCAACTGGCTTCGGCGCCCCCATCAACGGGAACAGCTTGCTGCCGTCCTTCTCACCGAATTCAGCACCAAGGATTTCGCACAATACGTGGCGGTAATCAGTGGTTATGGCGAGGTCGGCTCGTGCATCTAGCTGATCGGTGGCCAAACCGGGCCATTTTCCGTGAATCTGGCCGCCTTTGACTTTGGGGGACATCACCATCATCACGTTTCCGTGGCCATGATCGGTACCTTGGCTTTGATTGGCCTTGAGTCGGCGCCCGAATTCGCTCATCACAATGACCGTCAGCCTCGGGCGGAAGTCGGCAAGGTCGGCATAGAATGCTCCGAGTGACTTGCTGAGCTGCACCGTGTGTTCCATAAAGTGATACTCCTGGTCCTGGTGCGTGTCCCAACCGCCGTAATCGACGGTTGCCGCCTGCAAGCCCACTTCCATCTTGATAATCCGCGCCAAGTCTCGCAGGGCGTTCCCAAGTTCCCCGTCCGGGTATTGGGCTCCGCCAGAAGGCTGGTACTTGGGGATCGAACCATCTGGGTTTCGGCCCATCTTCTTTCGGATTTGGTCAAATGCCGTAAGCGCGTCCAGACCGTCGCGGTGAATCCACGATTCGCCCATGGAGTAGAGCAAACGCAAAGCGTTGATCTGGTCGTCACCTCCCCAGAGCTGGAATCCATCGAGGTTCGGGATCGCTGCCGCACCTTTGGCCCCAAGGAACATGTTCGCCAAATTTCCAGCGACGCTGACGGCAGGCATCGGACCTGTGGCGCCTCGTTCCTTCAGATGGCGAGCCATCCATCCAGATCCCAGACCCATATCTTCAGTCCGCGCCACACCTCGCTCCATGAGGTCCATCGCCTCGAAGTGGCTCCGCGTTCCGTGAGTTAACCCACACGCGTGAACGAAGGCAAGGTGCTTGGAATCGTAGAGTTCCTTGATCTCATTGGCCTTGCCGAACAGCCGGAAGTCCAATCCCTTCGGACCACCCGCGATCTCAAGACCCTTACGATCACCCGACTCACCGATCCGCAAATTCGCGGGCCGAGCCGCAATATAGTCCGGATCATTGATGGGAGCAAGCAAATTGAGACCATCCATTCCCCCGCGCAGGAAGATCGTGACGAGGATCGGGTTCGAGCCGGGGTCATCGTAGAACGACAAATTGCCGAATTTGGCTCCCGACATGGCCGCGATCGCAGAACTGCAGCCGACTAAGAAAGATCTACGCGTGATGGACATGGATTACCTCGCATGGAATGCCGGAGTCATGGCAACCAGCATTTGCAGGATGCGGATGCGATTGTGGAGATCTTGGTCGTCCTTTCGGATCGGGTCTGTTGCGCGGTCCTTACTGAACGCGGCCAGACAAAGTTTGAATGTTGGATCGTCGAGGTCGTAACCCAACGTGCGGCGCACGTGATATCGACACAAAGATTCCCAATCGGAAAGTGCTTCTGGAATCTCTGGCGCAGCCGGTTTGATGAGCTTGCTACCCTCCCACATGAGTCCGCCCGGTAAGTTCCAGCGCTGTACCCAGCTGAAGGTTCCAAGCCAATAGTCTTTCGTGTCCGGGTGGCCAGTCGGAAGCGGGTAGGCGAAGAGCCGTTGCCCCATGCTTGCGATCATCCAGTTAAGCCCGGGCGCAAGAGTGAAATCCTGTCCAGTCGCCCGGATGAATCCCAAAGCAGCTTCTAGTGGGCGTTTGATCTTTTGTCCCCACGTGGATTTGAACTCCTGCGACAAGACGATGGTCTCCATCACCTTTTTGATCTGGTCTGGAGCCTTCACGTTATCCATCCACACCTTTGCGGCCTTGGCCACCAGAGCCTCTGGCGGATCATCCGAAACAAACCGCCGAACGAGTTTCTTACACACGTACTTTGCGGTACCAGGGTGGTTCGCAACCAAATCCAGTACTCGCCGACCATCGGCCATGGGTGGTTGGTTCGGTTCAAACTCCACTCCGAGGACCCGCTTTTGGTAGTTGTCATGCCACCGGTCCACATAGAGAAACTCGCCGGTGTTCGGGAGGTTGCCATCTTCCCCGCGACTCCAGGAGCCATCTGCTAGGGTCCACCCCGTAAATGCCCGCGCAGCTTCGTAGACATCCTGGTCGATATAGCCATCGGGCTTGCCTTCCACTGCACCGGGAACCTCCCTCCATCGATGGTAGAGGTCGTTATAGTAATGGTCCGCCCCTAGCGTATGCAGTTCAAACAGTTCTCGGGCGTAGTTCTCGTTGGCTGGGCTCGCCACACTACGATAGTTGTTCAGGTAGACGAGCATCGGTGCGCTGGTCGCTACCCCTTCCAGCATCTCGCGGAAATTCCCAAAGACGTTCTTCCGAATCACGTCGCGATCGAATAGCGGAAAGAGCACCCGCGCAGCATCATCGTCGACCCACATGTTGACGTTGAAGTGGTTATGCCAAAAGTCGGCCATTACCTCGCGGAACTGCCACTGCGAATACACGCCCCTGACAAGTGTAGCGGCCAGCACTTCATCCGCGGGCCGAGCGCGTTCCTGATAAGGCATTTCCTGTGCGCGAAGTTTCCACAGTTCTTGTCGCGTGGCGTTGATGTATTTGAGGGGCCGATCTTCATTAACCTTTTTCTTCTCTTTGGTTTTTGGATCGTCCCATTCGTATTCGATATGAAGCATCGCCGCGCCGACATGCTTGTCGGCCTCGGGATCAACGTTGGTGGGGTTCAGTTGTTCACGAACGTAATTTTCGAACCCTTGTTTTTTAACCCGTTCTACATCCCCCGGACGAGGGCCAAAACCCAACCGGTGAAGCGCAATGCTCTCAATCGGAGGGGTTGGAAGTGAGGACCGCACTTGTCCGATCGCTTCGGTGAAAAGGGAGGACGACTGAGCAACTTCTGAAATCGGCATCTATATGCTCCCGAGAAAACCTAGAACCATTCTATAACTTTCCGGACGCAAGAGCGCACCCGTTCGTACTTAATCACTGGGATAGGTAAAAAGCCCCAGCCGCAAATATGCTTGGGAACCTCTTGATTCACTCTGTGCGTAGCGATTGCGGACATCCTGCTCCTTAAATTAATGAAGAGGGCGGGAATTTTAGATTAAGGGTAAAAATTAAATTCAATCATGACCACAGCTCTTCTCGCCGCGGCAACTATGGTGTTTGCGGCTCCGGCATCCCCGGATGATGTTCGTCTTTTGCGATATCCAACCGTTCACGGAGATACAGTCGTTTTCTCATATGCAGGGGACCTCTGGAAATGCGCCCTGAACGGAGGTGACGCAACTCGCCTTACGACTTATGCAGCCGCCGAAGTCCTTCCTCGAATTTCGCCCGATGGAAAGACCATCGCATTTATGGGAGCGTATGACGGAGCTTCAGAGGTTTACACCATGCCGATTGGTGGTGGAGAACCCGTTCGCGTAACCTACACTCCAGATACGGACACCTTGGTCGGATGGACCCCAGATGGAAAGCTGATGGTTGCCAATGGCGAGGATAATTCCAGCTTTACAGACCGGCTTTGGATATACGGCCCGACCGGCGGGATCCCCAAAGAGACCTCGATTACCGAAATTGCCACTGGCTCGATGTCACCCGATGGATCGACCGTCGCCTATAACCGAAATTCGTCCTACGGTTTCAACTGGAGAAGGTATCGAGGCGGCACGCAAGGCGTTGTCAGCTTCTACAACCTGACCTCGAACGAATATTCTGAGATTCCGCACGCTCGCGAAAACAATTGGATGCCCATCTATGTGGGAACCGATGTGTACTATTTGAGCGACAAGAACCTTGGCACGGTCAACCTCTACAAGTTCGACACGAAGTCGAAGAAGAGCACCCAGTTGACCTCGTTCAATGATGCTGACATGCGGTTCCCCAACACAGACGGGAAGACCATCGTATACGAGCGCGACGGTGTCCTGTATGCGTACGACATCGCCAGCAAAAAAACAAGCCGCGTGACCCCGCATATCGTCAACGATGGTTCGTCCTACCGACCCATGGTTCGAAAACTTGGCGCGTTCACTGAGAGCATTTCTCTCTCACCTAACGCCAAGCGAGTCGTTCTGGCCGCACGGGGTGAGGTGTTTACCGTTCCCGCAAAGGACGGCGACACCCGAAACCTCACCCAATCCACCGACTCCCGCGAAAAGGAAGCTCGCTGGTCGCCCGATGGCCAGACCATCGCGTACCTAAGCGACGCGAGTGGGGAGTTTGAGATCTACAGCGAGCCCCAGAAAGGCGGCAAGGCTGAGCAACTTACCAAAGGTGGCCAATATCGAATCGACTCATTCGATTATTCGCCCGACGGTAAGAAGATTTCGTTCACAACAAGCGATCGATCCCTGTACCTGCTTGATCTCGCGACCAAGAAGGTCACCAAAGTCTATCAAGCTCAGGAAGGTGGAGTGACCTATGACTGGGCTCCCGACAGCAGCTACATCGCGTACGTTCGGCTCAACCCGAACCTTGCAGGAAGCGTCGTTCTTTACCGAGTTCGAGATGGCCAAACGCACGATGTCACACGTGGTCTGTTCAACGACAGCAATGTCACGTTTGACATGGGTGGCAAATACCTGTACATCGTGAGCAGCCGCACGCTCACTCCGATGCCCACTGGGTTTGAGTTTGGTCTTGAGTTTGGCCCGACCCAGCGTGTGTATGCGATCCCGCTCACCAAGGACATCACCAATCCATTTGGTGCCAAGTCAGACGACGAGGCTGACGCGAAGGGCTCCCCTGCGGGACCCAGCACAAGCAATGACGATGAGGAGGAAGAATTCACCGCACGAACCAGTGTGAATCTCGCCGACGCTGAATTGACCGTTTCCCAACCGGGAGCAGCTCCAGCGGGTGCCGAAAAGAAGGACGAGCCAAAGCCTGCCGACAAGAAGGAAGAGAAGAAAGAAGAGCCCAAGGAACTCAAAATTGACTTCGATGGCATGGAGGATCGGATGATCGCCCTGCCATGGGAAGCCAGTGGATTCCAAGGCATCATCGGTATCAACAACGGTGTCCTCGTGGTAGATGGTGGGATGCTGAAGAAGTTTGACTTCGGCTCCAAGCAGTCGTTCGACATCCTCGCGGGATTTTCCGCACTCACGTTCAACAAGGCACGTGACAAGTTTGCGTACATGGCAGGTCCGGGATTTGTCGGGATTCTGCCCGTCAGTGCAGGCATTCAACTTGGCCAAGGCCGAGTGAACTTGGACGGCGTGGAAGCGATGTGGGACGCCAAAAAGGAATGGCGCCAAATCTTCTACGAGTCCTGGCGATACATGCGCGACCATTTCTACGACCCGAACTTTGTTGGCATCGACTGGGAAGCCAAGAAGAAGCAGTACGAGGCTTATCTTCCCTATGTCCAGCATCGAAATGACCTGAATTACATCCTTGGTCTGATGATCGGCGAACTTGGAACCGGCCACGCCTATGTCGGTGGTGGCGAGGTGATGAGCACACGCCCGCCAGTTCCCGTTGGGATGCTCGGCGCGGATTACGCCATCACGAGTGGTGCCGTTCAGTTGAAGCGGATCTATCGAGGCGAAGGTTACGAAGCGGGCAGCCGCGGCCCCCTTTGCGAGCCGGGAATGAACCTTAAGCAAGGCGACTACTTGCTGGAGATCGACGGCCACAAGTTGGATGGATCTCGCCACCCGAACGAGTTTCTCGTTGGCAAGGTCGGAAAGACCATTTCCGTTCGAGTCAACTCCAAACCTTCCATGGAGGGTTCGCGAGAGATTCTCGTTCGGCCGATCGCAAGCGATGCTGGCCTCCGATATGCCGATTGGGTAGAGACCAATCGAAAGAAAGTCGAGCAGCTCAGCAATGGTCGAATCGGCTATATGCACGTGCCGAACACGAGCGAAGAAGGCATGATCGGCTTTGCTAAAGGGTTCTACACCCAATTCGATAAGGAAGCCATGCTGGTCGACGAGCGCTTCAACGGTGGTGGAATGATCCCCACGTACTTCTATGACAAGATCATGCGCAAGTATGTGGCCTTCTTCCGACAGCGCAACGGAATGGACATCGGTTTCCCGGTCGAAACGATGGACGGCCCGTGGGCCATGCTCATCAACGAGTACGCCGGTTCTGGCGGTGACATGTTCCCGTGGCTGTTCCGAAAGCATAAAGTTGGTCCACTCATCGGCAAACGAACCTGGGGTGGCTTGGTGGGTCTGACGGGCTCCGCTCCGCTTATCGACGGTGGATTCCTCAGTGCACCTGAGTTCGGAATCTACGACCAAGAGACGGGCGAGTGGATCGCCGAGAACAAGGGTATCGACCCGGATATCGAAGTCGACGCTCGACCTGACTTGATTGCCAAGGGACAGGATCCTCAGCTTGAAGCCGGCGTGAAGTATCTTCTCGACCAGCTCGCCAAGCGCAAGCCGATCCGAAAGCGACCGAACTATCCGGTCCACAACCCGGGCAAGTAAGGCATTTATTGCTCCTCAAGTCCCTTGGTCAGATGATCAGGGGACTTTTTCTTTTGATTAGGCTAAGCTAGTTCAAGAAATGGTCGGCGTGAGAGGCATTTGCAAACGGTTTGGAGGCGTCCAGGCGCTCCGGAACGTGAGTTTTGATGTTGCACCGGGAACCTGCCACGCTCTGATGGGTGAGAATGGTGCGGGCAAATCCACGCTCGGAAAGATCATCGCAGGGATCCATCACGCGGACGAAGGCGAAATTTTGGTGGACGGGCGCGCGGTTTCCATTAAATCGCCCATGCACGCAGCAGCACTGGGCATTGCCATGGTCCACCAAGAGCTCTTGTTCTGCGAAAACCTCAGTGTTGCCGAGAACATGTCCCTTGAACAGATTCCGAGAAAAGGCCTCTGGGTCGATCGACAGGCAATGAGAGATCGAGCTGCGGAATGGCTCGCGCCATTTGCTCAGATCAACCCCGACAGCTTGGTCGGATCACTCAGCATCGGACAGCAGCAATTGGTCCAAATCGCCGGAGCAGTCGGGCGCGGAGCAAAGACCATCATCTTCGATGAGCCCACGAGCAGTTTGACTCAGGCCGAAACAGAGAAGCTGTTCTTGGTGATCAGGGACCTCCTGTCTCAAGGGGTCACGTGCATTTATGTCTCCCACCGCATGAAAGAGGTGTTCAGCATCTGTTCACACGTCTCGGTTTTGAGAGATGGTGAGCACGTCCATACTGGCCCTCTTAACGAACTGGACGACGCTTCTCTTGTCCGACTCATGATCGGTCGTGATGTGGATCAATCTGCTGAGCCGCCCGCCTTTGACTCGACCGCAAACCCCATGGTCGAAGTCCGCGACCTGCATTCTGACAACCTGTTCGAACCGATCAGCTTCTCCATTCGCGCGGGAGAGATCCTCGGATTCGCAGGATTGGTCGGAGCAGGACGGTCAGAAATCGCCCGCGCGCTCGCTGGGCTGGATACTCATGCTCGCGGCCAAGTGCGCATCGGCGACCGCTTGCTGAGACTGGGAAGCGCTCCCGGGTCCATTCGCGCAGGTGTTGGCCACGTTCCCGAGGATCGTAAATCGCAAGGACTCGCCTTCAACCTGAATGTGCGGGAGAACAGCACATTGGCCAGCCTAGGGGAGTTCGCATCGTTCGGATTCGTCAATAAGAAGTCCGAGCGTGAAGCAGCTGAATCCGCCCGTGCTTCCTTGCGAATCAAATGCCCGACAGTCGAAGTGCCTGTGGATAGTCTCTCGGGAGGCAATCAACAAAAGGTCGTCCTCTCCAAATGGCTGGTTTCCGATTCCAAACTCCTTATTCTCGACGAGCCAACCCGCGGGGTTGATGTAGGGTCAAAATCTGAGATCCATGCTCTGATACGGGAGCTCGCGTCGCAGGGAAAAGCGATCCTACTCATCTCGAGCGAACTTCCCGAACTCCTTGCGGTCAGCCACCGAATCCTAGTCTTGCGGAACGGGAAACTTGCAGGCGAAATCGCTCGGGAGCATGCCACCGAGGAGTCTGTCGTGGCTATGATGACGGGCATCGCCAACGTCTAGTCACACTGCCGTCCAGCCTAAGCCATCTCCAGGTAAAACCACGGTATGGTTGGCTGGTTTCTTGCTCTCCCTCTCGCAGTTGGTATGCACGATATCGATCTTGCGAGTTTCGACGTTTCCCAAATCGCCCAGGGTTGGGGTTCGGCTCAGCGCAACAAGAGCGTTGATGGAAAGCCTATTTCGCTCGGTGGCAGGACCTTTGAAAAGGGCATCGGCACCCATGCTGAGTCCGTCTTTATGGTTCGGCTTGATGGCCAACCGTTTTCGTTCAAGTCCACAGTCGGGGTCGAGGATGAGGTCGGCAAGCAGGGTTCGGTGGTCTTCGTCATTCTAGGAGACAACAAGGTTCTATTCCGCTCCGCGGTGATTCGTGGCGGAGACCAACCTATAGATGTCTCGCTTTCCAATCGTGGGATCAAGATTCTGACGCTTAAAGTTGAGGATGGCGGCGACGATATTAACTACGACCACGCAACCTGGGCCAATCCTGTTATTAGTGTCGCTGAAGGCGGCAAGTGGAAGGCCCCCACGATGTATTCGCTCGCCCCGGAGCCAACCTTGCCGGTGGCCATGAAGATTCCGGAATATCCGGAAATTAACGGAGCAGCAATCGCCGGAACCACGGCGGGCAAGCCATTCGTCTTCCGGGTACCGGTGACAGGAGCAAGGCCGATGGTGATTACCGCAACGGGGCTTCCCAAAGGTATTACTCTCAATAGTAATGGCGTAATTTCCGGTGCTGTGGCGCAAAAGGGACGATATAAAGTCCAGGTAACAGCCAAAAACAAGTATGGAACTGCACGGCAGACATTAACCATCGACTCTACTGGCAAGTTGGCTCTCACCCCGCCGATGGGCTGGAACAGTTGGAATGTTTGGGGGCTGGATGTCGACCAAAAGAAGATGGCCGACGCAGCCAGAGTCTTGGTCGAATCGGGATTGGCCGATTCCGGATACCAGTACGTCAACATCGACGATGCCTGGGAATCCACCCGAACGCCCGATGGGTTCCTGTACGCCAACGCGAAATTCCCTGACATGCATGCGCTGGGCAACACTATCCACGGCTACGGCTTGCGATTTGGAATCTACTCAAGCCCGGGCCCCCGAACGTGCGGTGGCTACACAGGCTCCTACGGATTTGAGCTGAACGATGCGAAAACCTGGGCTGACTGGGGCATCGATTACCTGAAGTACGACTGGTGTTCTTACACTGAAATCACCACGGGATGGACGTTGGCGGACTACAAGCGGCCCTATCAAGTGATGCAGAACGCCCTGAGTCAAGTTAATCGGGACATTGTCTATTCCATGTGCCAATACGGCATGGGCGACGTGTACAAATGGGGAACCACCGTGGGAGGGCAACTCTGGCGGACTACTGGAGACATCAGTGACTCCTGGGCGAGCATGAGCCAGATCGGCTTTAGCCACGATATCCGAAGCCCATACGTCCAACCCGGCGGATGGAACGATCCCGATATGTTGGTCTTGGGCAAAGTGGGATGGAGCAGGAATCTGCGCTCGACCAGGCTCAAACCCAACGAGCAAATCACTCACATGACTCTTTGGTCGATGCTCGCAGCACCGTTGCTGATCGGGTGCGATCTGACCCAGCTCGACCCGTTCACCAAGGCGCTCCTGTGCAACCGGGAAGTCATCGCGATCGACCAAGACCCGCTCGGCAAAGCCGCGGTTCCGGTGTACAAGCAAGGAACGATGGAGATTTGGACGCGACCTCTTGCGGATGGATCCACAGCGATGGCTGTGTTCAATCGAGGGATGTCTAGCGACACGATTTCCGGTTCCGCAAGCAAACTTCACCTAAAGTCTGGAACGCCCCTGCGGAACTGCTGGACGCGCAAGGAGGCCGGACGCCTTCCTGCTAAGTTCAAATTCACAGTTCCTGGACACGGCGCGCTTCTCTATCGAGTTGGGCCATAGGTTGGTCTTGTCGAACAAACGGTCGAGCTGCGAGTAACGCGGCTCGACCGTTTGGTTTTTCTGGATCGCCGCCGTAGGGCGGAGTTCCGAACGAAGTGAGGGACGAGGGCGTGGCCGCGGGCAAGGCGGCGATTATTTTCGCCCGCGCAGAAACTCGATACTGCTCTTGAGGCAGTCGAATGGATCTCTTGCGCACGTATCTTGCTCCACGAGCGCCCACTGCGTGCCAGAGCTTTCAAAAGCAGGCAATATTCGATCCCATTCGATGTTTCCTTCCCCGATTGGTGCAAACGTCTGGGTCCAACCGAATACACCCAAGTCCTTGAGATGGACGAAGGGTAGGCGGCCTTTCAACCTGTGGATCATAGCTTCCAACCCTACACCGGCCACCTGGAACCAATAGGTGTCTAGCTCAATGGCCAACCAGGGAGACTCGTCAAGAATCAGGTCAGCACCGCGACGGTTCTCTGGTGCGAACCGCTCAAACTCAATCGCGTGCATATGGTATCCAAACGTGATGCCACTTTCGGCCAGCTTTTCAACCACAGGCTTGGCTTCATCCAACCACGCTTGGTAGCCCTTGATCCCAGCATCGTGAGTGCCGCTCGGAGCCATGCCGATCGCGACGTACTTGCAGCCGGCTTCGTGATGCCACGCGACCTCCTCATCGGTGCGCTTTCGGAGCGAATCCCAGCTTCGGTGGGTGGATCCAACTTCCATCCCTCGGTCGACTACCATCTTGGCGGCCGCAGGCAGACTCAGACCGTTTTCACCATCCATACACCCTACAGCCGAAAGCTGCACGCCGTCGTAGCCCATTTCCGCGACTCGATCCAGTGTCCGAGCGAATTCGTCGAGGGTTTTTGTATAGTCTCGAAGAGTGTAGAGTTGGCATCCGTACTTCATGGGTTCGCTCACAGGGTATCCAAAATTGCCCGAAGCTTGTTGACGGCAAGTTCGCTCAAATCCACGCCGCTGAAACCCGAAAATGGGCCAGCAACCTGCAAATGAGGTTCGATCGTGAGCGTCCCGCTCCATCCCTGGTCACGCAGGAAAGCCAACGTTTGGCGAACTTGCCCGTCGCCCTCGCCCGCCGGTACCACCCGGTGCTCTGCTTCGACCGCGTCTTTGATGTGGATGGTATCAGTGTGAGGAAGAATCCACGGAAACCAATCAGGAAACGGTCGATATCCAATCATTACTGTGTTAGCAAAGTCAAACGCTGCCTTTACGTTATCGCAACCGAAATGGTCAAAGAACCGCGCTGCTTGGACTGGATGAGCTCCATAAAAGTGAGAGTCGTTCTCTATTAAGAGGATGAGGCTTCTCTCCTTCGCTAGATCGACCATAGGCTGCATCCATTCCATGACGATAGCCCAGGCTTCCTCGCGGTCCATCTCAGGGGGAACTTCGGGAGTAAATATTCTGATTCTTGAACAGTCGACAGCGCATGCCAGGTCGATGGACCGAACCAGTTTGTCAATTTCTGAAGCATGGCCCCGATCAACAACATTGACCTTGTTGACAGGACTCCCGATACACTGGATGTGCACTCCACTTCGGCGAATTTCATCGATATCTTCTGCCGTCACATCGACGACGTTTCGGCCGTTAACTGTCCGAAGATCAATTCCATCCAGGTGGTTCTTCCTAACAAAATCGACCTGCTCTGCGTACACCGCCGAACACTCGTCCGCAAAGATGGTAATGGGCCAACTGGGCATATGCTCAGTCTACTCAGGCAGGAAAAAGCCCGGCCCAGCGCACGCTGGGTCGGGCCAATTTAGATTCAGTTGACGATGACCTTCTCGCCAAGCGCGTTCACTGCGTCCCAGTCGATGCAGTTCACATAGGCGTCGATGTACTTTGCTCGAGCTGTCCCAAAATCGAGGAAGTAAGCGTGCTCGTACACGTCCATTGCGAGGACCACGGTGTGGTTCCAGATTGGGAAGCTGTTTTGCGCATCTCCGATGTAGTTGAAGACTCGCTTCTCAGCATGATCGTAAGCAAGATAAACCCATCCACGTCCAGCGATTCCGGTTGATTTAAAGTCAGCCAACCAGTTCTCAAACGACCCATAGGCTTCATTAATAAGCTCAGCAATTTTCCCTGTCGCCGGACCGCCATTTCCGCCAAGAGTATTGAAATACACCTGGTGGTTAATGTAGCCCTCATAGGCAAATGTGTAGTCCACTTTGAGTGCCCTCATCTGACTATAAATCTGGTTTGCCTTGGCGGGATCAGGGGTGCCCATTTCAGCAAGGGCCTTCCTAATTTCATTGGTCTTATTCGCGTAGCCTTGCCACAATTTCAAATGCTCATCATGCGTCTTTCTCGAGATCCCATGCTTTTCAGAGGTATATACTTTTTCAGGAATTGCTTGCGGCACTTCCACTAGCTTAACGTCCATTTTCTTTATCTCCATCTCCTTGTTGGCTTTGGGAAACGCCACCGTTGGAACAGCGATTCCAAGTCCGATCGAACTGGCCCCCGCCAAAAACGTCCGGCGACTCAAGTGACTCTTCTCCCAACTCATCAGGCTATTCTACGCTCCTTGAAAACGTTGTGGTTCGTCGTAAACTGCATAAGCATGTTTACGTACTTTTACTCGGCCCCTGCCCTCACGCTGGATTCCATCGAGCACCTTATCGGCCTGATCCCGACAGGGCGCCACGACGAGCGTTTGAATGCGGATCGATTCACTGTGCGTGAGATTATCGCGCATCTGGCGGATTTTGAGCCCATATTCCGGAGCAGGATCCAGCATGCAATCGACCAGCCGGGATACGTGATCACGCCGGTCGACGAGGACTTGCGGGCAAGAGAAATGAACTACGCCGGGCTCCCCGTGGCGGGGTCCCTGGCCAAATTCAAACATGAGAGACTAGAAACAATCGCACTCATCGAGAAGATGCCGGAGGAGGTGCTTCGAAATCCAGTCCGCCATCCACAATATGGCGAAGTGACTGTGGCTGATCTCGTTTGGCTGCTGGCGGCCCATGATTCGTACCACGTTCAGCAATTGGTGCTTTACATCGCGCCAAAAACGGCCGCAACTTGGTAAACAAAACGGCCTCCCCAAACTTGAATGAGGAGGCCTTTTGTATGGTGCCTTCGTCCGAAATTAGCTGATTCGGCCCGCCAAGCGCCCAAAACCTTCCGACCCTGCATACTTCGCGCTGGATCCGAGCGATTCCTCGATCCTCAGGAGTTCGTTGTACTTGGCAACCCGGTCGGTTCGGTTCGGTGCACCCGTTTTGATCTGACCGCAGTTCGTTGCCACAGCCAAATGCGAAATCGTGGTGTCCTCGGTTTCTCCGGATCGGTGGCTCATGACCGATGTATATCCTGCACGCTTCGCCAGTTCGACGCAGTTGAGAGTCTCCGTGAGCGAGCCAATCTGGTTGACCTTGATCAGAATCGAGTTGGCTGCACCTTCTGCGATGCCCCGGGAAAGACGCTGAACGTTGGTGACAAAAAGGTCATCGCCCACGAGCTGCACTTCCTCCTTCAGCTCTCGAGTCAGCGCTACCCAACCTGTCCAGTCCTCTTCGCTGACGCCGTCTTCAACGCTGATGATCGGATATTTCCGACATAGATCAACCAAGTACTGCACCTGCTGCTCGGTTGACCGCTTGGAAACGGCCCCAGCCTTGTAGTGATACAGACCGCCCTCATAGAACTCGGTTGCCGCACAGTCCAGACCAAGGTAGATGTCCTTCCCTGCTCTGAATCCGGCCTTTTCGATCGCCTCGATAATCAGATCAAGGGCGACTTCTTGGTTCTCAAGATTCGGGGCGAATCCGCCTTCGTCTCCCACGCCGGTTGCCAAGCTTCGTGATTTCAACACGCCTTTTAACGTGTGATACACCTCGCATCCCCATTGCATGGCCTCTTGGAACGAGTTTGCGGCCACTGGCAGGATCATGAACTCCTGAAAATCCACGTTGGAGTCCGCGTGCTGGCCACCATTCAAGATGTTCATCATCGGGACCGGCAGTACGGTGGCGTTCACGCCTCCGACATATCGGAATAATGGCAATCCTAACGAACTTGCCGACGCTTTTGCAATTGCCAGCGATACTCCCAGGACAGCGTTGGCCCCTAGCTTTGCCTTATTGGGCGTGCCATCGAGTTCGATGAGCATGGCGTCGATTGCAGCCTGATCCGTCGGATCTCGATCCAGCAGATTCGGCGCGATGACCTCGTTAACATTCTCAACAGCCTTGAGAACGCCTTTCCCCAAATAACGCGACTTGTCGCCATCCCGGAGTTCAACCGCCTCAAACTGTCCTGTGCTGGCTCCGCTCGGCACAGCGGCTCTTCCAAAAGCTCCGTCGTCAAGGATCACATCTACTTCAACGGTGGGGTTGCCCCGGCTGTCCAAAATCTCTCTCGCGACGACATCGACTATGACTGGCATGACATCACAAGTCTACCAGCGCCCGAATTTGACCGGCCCATCGCGGGGAACCTGCGGTATGCTCCCCGTGAACAAAGCTATGGCAGGCCGAGAAAGTTACTTTTGGCACAAGCTGCACTCGCTCTCGGGCATCGTCCCGGTCGGCTTCTATATGGTGCAGCACCTCACGTTGAACAGCTTTGCCCTTGCAGGGCCCAAAGCCTACAACGGAGTCATCAACTTTTTCGAAGGAATGCCGAAGCACTTCCTCATCGTGCTGAAGTACGGCGTGGTTTGGCTTCCACTGCTTTTCCATGCGATCTACGGGCTGTTTATCGCATCACGGATGGAGGCGTACGTCTCACCTGCCGCCAAGAAATATCGTGAGAACGGCTACTACCTTTGGCAGCGATGGTCAGGAATCTTCGCATTCGTCTTCCTGTGCTACCACATGGCGAGCACATCGATTGCCAATGCACGGTTTGGGCCCGACACCACGGTGTACTACGAAAACTGGGCATCCTACCTATCAGGCACAGGCTACGTTTTCCTGATCGTCTACGTGCTGGGAATCCTTGCTTGCGCCTACCACCTGGCGTATGGAATTTGGATGTTCTGCATTCGATGGGGCATTACCATCAGTGAAGAAAGTCAGCAACGCATGGCCCGCTTCTCTAAGGCCGCGTTTTTCTTCCTCACACTTCTAGGTTGGTTGGCTTTGGTCGGGTTCTTCTATTCGCCTCTCGCTCCGAAAGACACGGTCGCCTCTACATCGCCTCCCGTAGAGACTCCCCAGTCATCCGTACCCGGCACGACGGAGCTTTAGTAACCCGAACGAGAGTGTCGCATCTGGCGCAAGATGATCTTGTAGGCACCCAGTCCGCACAAGATTAGAACGACGGTGTCGTCAGCCAATCCCAATGCTGGAATGAGATCGGGAATCGCATCGATCGGTGAGACTCCGTAAAGCATGCCCACAACCATGAGTACGAGGGCTCGGGTGACACTTTGTTTGGCGGAGACAACAGGGAGGGTCTTCATTTGTTCCGCGTATATGACCGCGCTATCGCATGGATTTGTTCGGACAATGCGACCTTTGTCCTAAATTCAGTCTGAAAACGTTTTCTGCGAACGGATAAGATGGATGTGAGTATGGCAAATCCCACCCATCCCGACTTCCTTCCAACCGGACACCCCACCGCCGTGTCTCGCTACCGGTTTGGATTCCGAAAGCCCGAAGAGAGGTTGGGGCTCGGGGTGATCGGCCTGCACGAGGGCCACACCGCTCTCGTTGCCATGCGCACCAGCGGACTTTGCCGAGCGGTGGCTGGGTGCGATCTTTCTCAAGAGAAACGCGATGCTGCTGTTTCCGCCGCTCCGGGAATCTTCGTGACGGATGACTACGATGCCATGCTCGCGCGCAACGACGTCCATATCATAGGGATTTACACCCCGGACACGTTTCATGCGGAGCACATCATCCGTGCCTTTGAGGCAGGCAAACACGTGGTCTGCACCAAGCCCGTCCTCAACGATCCCAGCCAAGCGGCCGCAGTCCGAGACGCTGGTCGCAAAGCTAACCGCAGGCTTCAGGTCGGGCAATCAACGAGGTTCTATGAGCCCTTCCAACGCCAGCGAGAGCTCTTCGAGGCCGGTGCGTTCGGAGACGTTGAAGTTTTTGATGCCCACTACAACCATCGAATGGACTGGTATTACGAAAAAAGTCCTTGGGTAGTGGATGGCACGCACTGGGCTTATCTCGGTCTTTCCCACCCTGTTGACCTCATCCGGTGGTATCTGGGACCCATTCGAGAAGTCCATGCCTATGGCATGACCACCTCTTTGGGCCAGAGATTCGGCCTGAAAACTCCCGATGCGATCACGGTGAATCTCATCGCCGAAAACGCCAAAGTCGGTCGCGTTTTGGGAAACTACGGCTTCCACGAGTTACCGAAGGCTCGGGCTCTCATCGAGGGCTTTCTGATGGGTTCCGAGGGGACGAGTTTGGCGCGCTACCCCGACCTGCGGGTCACCTACCACGACAAGCAGGGCACAGAAATCGAAGAGGATTTTCACCACGCGCTATCGGGCTATTACTTCCGCCACGAACTCAAAGGGATGCACTACGGGGAGTTCTGCAACTACTACGATTATTTCGCCAACTGCATCTTGAACAACAAACCGAACAGCCCCGATCTGGATGAAGGCTTGGATACTCTCCTGACCATGGGTGCCATCGTGCAGTCGCTCGAAACCGGACAACCGGTCAAAGTTCCGCGCGATAGCTGAAGTTCGGTCTAAACTGGCATCATGCGACGCGCAATGGGGGCGATTTTTCGCTCGCAACAGCTTGGTTTGGTGCTTGTTGTCTTGGTCATTGGGGTCATCCTGACGATTTTTGCCGGGAATCACGAGCGAAACGGCGTTTCTGTCAACAACTTCCTTAACGCCGACACCCTGATCACCGTTCTTAAAGACACGAGCGTCATCGCCATGCTTGCGGTAGGCATGACCACAGTCATCATCACTGCTGGAATCGATCTGTCTGTTGGCTCCGTTTACGCTCTGGCCGGAGTGCTGCTTGCCATCACCTTTCGTGGCCAGCACGAGGTGACCGGCTCGGCCGTCCTGATCGGGCTACTTCTCTGCCTTGCTGTGGGGGCGATTTCTGGGACCGTCAACGGAGTCCTGATAACGGGCTTGGGAGTCCATCCATTCATCGTCACATTGGGAACGATGCTGATCTTCCGGGGCCTAGCGTTTGTCAGCACCAAGGGCAACAGCATTCTCGTGCCCGACATGTTCTCGACATTCGCCAAGGCAAGTCTCGGGCTGGAGAAGGGGCTTCACCCCGTCCCGGCGATCCTGATGCTGATTCTGGCCATCACCGTGAGCATCATTTTGACCAGAACAGTATTTGGCCGCCACATCTTCGCGATCGGCGGAAACGTCGTCGCAAGCAAGTACTCCGGACTGCCGATTCGATCCATCCTGATCCGGACCTACCTGCTTTGTGGCCTTTGCGCTGGACTCGCCGCATTTCTGGGCGTCAGCTACTACGGTTCGGCCTCCAGCGGCGACGGAGATGGGTACGAACTCTATGCGGTGGCAGCGGCCGTTGTGGGTGGAGCCAGTCTCTCTGGGGGAAGAGGCAATGCCATCAGCGCAATGCTTGGAGCTCTGGTCATCGCCTTGATGCGGCAGGCCGTCAACACCCTGAAATTTGATCAGAACTACGAGAGAATCATCATCGGCAGCGCCATTATCGCCGCAGTCGTCCTAGACCGTCTCAGCGCCCAGGCGGCTGCGAAACGGTCGGTTACAGCCTGACCCATTCCTGGGTTCACGTGCTAACCTAGAAATTGTTAGAGGTGCATAGACGCAAATGAAACTCGATTGGAAATCATGGGCCATCGGCCTCGCAGTGGCAGGCGTGATGGCCGGCTGCGGCAGCGGTGGCGGAAGTACTGAGCCGACGGATGGCACAGCCAAGCCAGCGGAAGGATCGACAGCCCAGGGCGAAGCCCCCAAAGCGCTCAAAATCACTCTGATCGCCAAGAGCAACGACAATCCCGTGTTCCAGGCCGCTCGAATGGGTGCAGAAGCCGCAGCCAAAGAGCAAGGCGAGAAACACAAGATGACCATCACGATCGACTGGCGCACGCCAGACAAAGAGGATGGCGAGGTCCAAGCACAGCGCATCGGACAAGCAGTGGCCGAGGGTACGAACGCCATCATCCTGTCCAGTTCGGACGCAGCCAAGGTCACCGGCGCAATCAACGACGCGGTTGACAAAGGGGTCCCTGTTTTCTGCTTTGACAGCGACGTGCCCGATTCAAAGCGATTTGGATTCTATGGCGCGGATGACATCAAGGCGGGCAAAGAAGTGATCGATCAGCTCGCGAAAGTGACCGGTTCCACGGGCAACGTTGCTATCTTGGCCGGCAACCAGAATGCTCCCAACCTTCAGAAGCGCGTTCAGGGCGTTAAGGATGGATTGGCTTCATATCCCAACATGAAGCTGGTTGATGTGTTCTATCACAACGAGAGTCCCCAGGATGCTGCGGCCGAGGTCCAGTCAGCCATGAAGGCCAACCCCGATATCAACGCGTGGGCAATGGTCGGCGGATGGCCGCTGTTTACCAAGACTCTTTTGAACGACATCGACCCTGCGAAGGTCAAAATTGTCGCAGTGGACTGTCTTCCCGCCCAAATGGCTTACATTGACAAGGGAATCTGCCCTGTGCTGCTGGCGCAACCTGTTTTCGACTGGGGAAAGATCAGCGTTGAGAAGGTTGTCGAGAAGATTGTCGACAAGAAGGATGTGCCGGTCGTTACCGAGATGAGCCTGATTCCTGTCGACAAAGCTGGCCTCAAGGATTGGGCAAACAAGCTCAAGGGTTGGGGCTTCACGGACGTCGATCCAAAGTATCTTCAGTAGATCCTTTCAGATCCTCAATCAGGAGCGCCCTTCTGCATCAGCCGAAGGGCGCTTCGCGTTGCGGGAAACAAGGGCAGAATTTCTCCGAAAACCGTAAGTTTTTTGCGACATACTATCACCATGGTTTGGAGAAAGGTGGGCTTCACGGCTCTGGTGGCGGCTGCGGCTGTGGTCTGTACGGCAAAGGGTGTTCCGAGTTCGATCATGGTGTTCGGCGACAGCCTTTCGGACATGGGCAACATTTCCTCAGGCACGTTCGGATTGGTACCCGGCAGCGACTACTGGCAAGGGCGATTTAGCAATGGCGAGGTTTGGATTGGCGATATTGCCACTGCCCTCAGTATTCCGCTCAAGCGGAGCACGCAATCGGGTGGCACGAATTTCGCCTACGGTGGTGCCAGCTCTGCGTCGGGCACATACAGCTTCCCTTTCAACTTCCCCAATGTCTCGACGCAGGTAAGCCGGTACCTGGCATCCAATACCGTTCCCGCAACTGCGCTCGTCGTGCTTTGGTGCGGAGCCAACGATTACTTCGACGGGCAAACGAATGCACAGGTCCCGGTGAATAACATTGGCGCCAACATTACGGCACTCTACAACAAGGGCGCGCGATGGTTCTTGGTTCCGAACCTGCCTCTACTCGGGTCGGTTCCCAGATACCTGAATGGCAGCACTCCCGATCCGACGATGAACGCTCTGAGCACCAGCCACAATCTGGCACTCAAGATCAAACTGACCCAACTCAAGCTGTCTCTGCCGGGCGTCACGATCACCACATTGGACATCGCGACGAAGATGGAGGACATTCGCACCCACCCATCCCAGTACGGATTTGTCAACGTGACTGGTCAGGCCATCGATGCTCCTTCCGGAACCGATGTCGACACGTGGCTATTCTGGGACGACGTCCATCCGACGCGGAAGGGCCACCAATTGGTAGCCAACGCTGCCCTGGGAGTCCTGAAAATACCGGTCAAAGCCGGCGAAGGTGGAATCGTTCACCCGATCAGACGGCTTTAGTGTCTCCAACGGTGTTCCAGATCCGGTCCAGCACAGTCTCGGCCGAATCGACGCTGCGATCGACCAGCCAACCGTCAAGATCCTTGTCCTCATATAAAGCATAGACCCCTCGGATCGTCTCTTCGAGCTCCAAGGGGTCAAAGTCCTTGTTGGTTCGATTTCGATTTCGATCCAAGACGACATCCAGAGGCGGGAGAAGCGCAACGGTGCGCACCGGGTAACCCCCAAAATCCCGCTCGACCCATTTGTTAAGATTGGCTGCATTTCGGCAGTGGTCCAGGACGACACCAAACCCTGCGCGAGCGTATCGCACGGCCCAATTGGCAACCGTCTCCTCTGCGAGAAGGAACTGCCTTTCTGTTTCCGCGGTCCACTCCGGAATCGGGTGAGCGACCCCGGACACAACAAATTCACGAATTTTGTCGGCTTCAATGAAAAGTCCACGTTCAAATCGTTTTGCTAACGAATATCCCAGGGTTGTTTTGCCTGCACCAGGGGGACCGGAGACAATTACTATCGTTCCATGTGTTATCATGCGGTGAATTATCAACTAACGCCTAATGATAACGGTCTGCTAAGCCGATACGCAAGGCAAATGTGAAAGCAGGAAATTGTTCGAACCTTTCGAGTTGACGACGCGTATGTATAGCGACCGACTAGGATACAATCTCCCGCTTGGGTATAGTGCCCACGGATTCTGACACGATGGAAGACCTTGAACAATCCAATATTCTAGCCCCGACACTCCTAACTCCCGAGGGATTTAAGGCGTTGCAAGTCGAGCTGGAGCATCTCACCATGGTGAAACGCCCCGAGATCGCTACGCGTCTTCGTGAGAGCATGGACCATGGCGAATTCAGCGAAGACAACAGCGAGTTGGATGAAGTCAAGTTTGAGCAGGCCATGATCGAGAACCGAATCACGGACCTGAAAGGCATTCTTTCGACCGCCCAACAGCTCGAGCCGGACATGATCCCGACGGACAAGGTTGGGGTGGGGTCTTGGGTCAAAGTGAGCGACGCCGATCACAATGCGGAATTTGAGGTGCGAATCGTGAGCGCCTATGAGGCCAACCCAGACGACGACATGATCAGTGACGAGTCTCCCATGGGACTGGCACTGATCGGCAAGAAAGCGGACGAAGTTGCGGTTTTCGAAGCTCCGGCAGGAGTTCTTCGTTACAAAGTTCTCTCCATCCGACGCTAGTTGCCTATCGAACGCTCGCTTTGGGCGATCGAACGTGAGCACTGCATCGAATCAGAAGCAATTCAACTGCTTCCATCGCATTGGCCGATGGAAGCAGTCCGTTTAAGCAAGCATTGGCATCGCTGAGTTCTTCCAAGCATTTGAGGCAGGCCTCGGTCGAGATCTTTCCGGCGGCGGTGCCGATTTTATCCTGCAGCCATCCTTGTTCCTTGGCGAGCGAAGGAGAATCAGGCCACAGGGCCACTAAGTCCGCTGGTGCTCTGCTGGGCGCAAAGCCCCGGTCGATTGCAGTTCTGGCTTGGTAGAGCAACCGAAATTGCCGCGCCAGCCGGGAGACGATGTTTCGATAGGCAGACTGTTCGGCCTTGGAAGTGGGTGTGACCAGGCTCTTGAGCTGCTGGAGGGCCCGTGCGGTGTTCCCCGCCGCAACCGAATCCACCAGCCGAAAGATATTCCACTCTGGACTTGGAGTGGCTACAAGCTGAATATCGGCTTCCACTATGTCCGACTTCCCATTGCAATAAGCCTCCAACTTCTCCATTTCATCCATGGCGCGGGATAGATTGCCCCCACAAATTTCGGCGAGGAGTTTTGCTGCTGAGTTGGACAGGCCAAAACCGGCTTCCGTGGCACGTGCACGGAGCGCTTTCACCACGTCGTCTTGTCCCGGCGAAGCCGCATCCAATACCAATCCACCGGCTTTAGAAACCCAGCCGCTCCATTTCTTGTTGAGCTGCGAGGCTTTGGTGTCCTCGAGATTCGCCTCGTCGTCAGCCACAAGGATCAACATAGCCGAGGAAGGGAGAGAGCCGAGTTCTCTTGCTTCCGAATCCTTCAGTTCCTCCTTGCGCAGCAAATGGCGTACCAAGACGACCCGCTTTTCGGACATGAACGGGACCGTGGCTGCCGCAGAGACCCATTCATCGACCGACCGCTCATTGGCCAGGAAAGACTCTGTGTCGAACTCATCAGCCTCCACAGAGTGCTGCACCTCCGAGAGGTATCGCCTCCGGACAAACGACTCTGCACCGCAAATCAGGACGATGTTCGTCTCCGAGAGCTTTTTGAGATTGACCTTCATTTTGAGTTAACGAGACTGCGGATTTGATTTACCCGAGACTTAAACTCAGCGACTTGAACCTTCGCGATTTCTTCGGGAGAATACATCGCCAGCTCAAAATCAGAGAACAGCTTCCGAATCTCATGCCCACCAGCCAGTCCGGGTGGGAGCACTCGATCAAGGTACTCGATTCCCGTCTCATGGAAACGCCGTGGCTTGCGATATCGAGACTCCAAGAATGACTGGAATCCCAAAAAGACCTTGTCGAGTTCGCTCCTTGGTGTTCGAGGAGCAAGCGCAACTCGCAGCCACGCCAATATCTTTTTGATGGAAACGAGAGCCAGTACCAAGGCGGAAAGGCCAATCGCGCCAGCCAGCATAAATATCCGCCGAATCTCATTGGGGTCGTCTGGATCTCCTTTCGGCGTGACGTCCTTTGAATACCGAGTGGGATCAAAGGCGACCCAACCTACGTCCGCGAAGTACACCTCAGCCCACATGTGATAGTCCTTTTCCTTGATCTGATACCAGCCGTCTTTCTTCCTCTCTGAATCAATCGCGTATCCGATACTCACGCGAGAAGGTAACTGCAAAGCGCGAGCAGTCATCGCCATAGCCGTGGCGAATAAGTCGCAATATCCCTCGCGATTTTCGAACAGGAAAGTGTCGACAGCATTCTTGCTGGTAGGGATAGCCTTGGCTCGAAGGTTGTAATTGCACGATTGACCGATGAGCCGTTCTAGGGTTAGGAGTTTGTTGTAATCACCCACCACGTTTCGAGTGTTGGAGAGCGCCCAGGTTCGCACTTCTTCGGAAAGTCTCGCCTGGCTGACATAGATTCCCGGCGTTGGGGAGTAAGGCACGGTTGCGACTTCAACCGGGGTTATCGATGGATCGGCAACGCGCGCCACAAATTCCAGGTGCAATCCGGGATAGCTCTGCCTCATCAACGTGACCGCCCCATCTGCAGCCATGGTGGTCTCCACGATATCCGTTGTTGCGCCCCACCTCTCAAACTCGCCGGGCGAGTACACAACCGAGTGCCAGCCGCTTCGATATCGCAGAGCGACCGGCTTTTCCACACCCATCGGAATGACCCGCTCGGGGTCTCGTCCCACAGTCAATCTGCGCGGAAATTCGTTGATCCATCCGCTACCGGTAAAAAGGCCGAATGATCTGGACCTGAGATATTCCAGATTGTCGCCCTTGGCTTCTAACACAAGCGTGTCTCGGGTAAATGACGGCCCCGTACCCACACGAATATCGTTCTGAGTAGCGTTTCCGGACTGATTGGACGCTGCAGGATTCGGCAGATTGACTCGAACAGCATTGGTGACGCCTTGCACCGACTGCTGAATTGCCGGGGCGCCGAAAATGCTGGCTACGATGATGATGAGAGCTGAAGCGAGTGCCCACTCTGGTCCCGCCATCCATCGCCATGCACCAGAAGCGACGACACGCTCGACCATTGCTTCATCGGTCAGGTCACCTTCAGAACTGGTTTCCAAAGATTGCGACGTCTGGCGAAGCATCGCCCGAGCATGGGTTCGAAAGAAGAGACTCGCAACAGTAATGATCAGCCCAAAGAAAAGGAATGGCGCCGGCTGATAGGTGTCGTATGCACCCACGAGGCCAAAGATCGCAATACAGGGAACGGCTTGAAAGCACAGGACGGAATCTCGCCAGGCCAGAAATCCGCCGAGCGTCACCATCCAAGAGAACGCTCCCGCCATCAGCAGTTGGACAGGAAATCCTCGGTCGGGCAGCAAGTCATTAAGATCTCGGACAAAGAAGATGCAGGCCACGCAAGCGACCGTATAGATGATCGCATTCCAGTTCCGGCTGAAATTGTCGGGCAGGATTTGGGACAGTACGAAGCCTACAGCCATTCCCACGGTGTACAGAATCAAAAAGATGTTCGCGTAATCGACGCGTCCAATCGCGTTACCACTGGACCAGAGCGCGAGCGCCCCACCCAGGTAGGCGAGAAAGAAATCGAACCAGCCGACCTTGCTGGAATAGGCTCTCAATACGCTCCCTCCACCTTGGGCATTACGATAATCTCGCATCCGGCCCGCCGAAGCTCTTCGAGATATTCCGGTTTTGCCGCTGAGACATCCAAGCGGGTTCGCGCTGAGTACTCCTGCGGATTGTAAACGAGGCAGACTTTTTGGACCCCAGGGATTCGCGACAAAACGCCGGGCAGCGATGGGTCGGCCTGGGCCAGCATCAGGTACATCGTTCCGCCATGAACGGAGGCACCGAGAGAAAGGATCTCCGTGCTCAGCGCGTCAGGACGGTCCGCTTCCACCATCGCCATCAGATGAGCGATCTGCTGGGCCCGTTCTTCGTAGGTGTGATAACTTTCGGAGTGGTTTTCCAGCGTGGGAAAACTAATGGATGCACCCATCTTGAGGAATTTCTCACAGAGATAGACCGCATGCCCGCACATCGCTTCGAGGGTCGAGAAGCCGGCACCATAGTCGGAACCCTTGTTTCGCTGGATCCAGAACTGGGCAGCAAGCTGAGATCCAATTTCAAACTCCTTCACCATCAGCTGCGATCGCCTGGCGCTGGACGCCCAGTGCACGTAACGAAGCGGGTCGCCTTCAACATATTCCCTGACGCTGCGAGGCTCCAACCCGCTCCCTCGGAACTTTCCTGTCTCCGATTCAGACACTCCTCCTGCTCCTCCGGACGGCCTGAGGGCTACGCTGACGGGGATTTTCGCGGGATATACGATGAGCTCGGTTTGTGTTGTTCGGTACTGCCTTGTGGTCGTAACCAAGCCTAAGGCATCCGTGCCGATGACGTGGACCACACTCCACCGGTAGATTCCTCGCCGCAGCGGTCGAAAACTATATCGGGTTTGGATCGGCTGATCAAAGCTCGGGGCAATAGGAAGGCTTGGGGTCAGATTGGCGACTCTCAACCGCTCCGGAATCGCATCCTGAACCGTGATCAAGGGACGTTTGATCCGCTTTTCGGACCAAACGGTTAAGTGGACCGTGACTTGTTCGCCAACGTGGACCGCAGGAGGGGAGACTCGCTCGATCCGCAGGCCCCGAACGGCCAGAAACGACTGGACTCGACAGGCTAAGATGGTCGCCACCATCGCAGTCGCCATGTAAAACAGTGCAGGCGAGTTAATGAGTATCGCCATCACGATCAGAAACACCGATGCCCATGGCGGCACAATGGCAGCCACCCTGCGGAACAGCGGAGCCGAAGACCTAGCGAGCGATTGGGAGAGGTACGGGAACTGCATTGAGCACCTGATCCACGATTTCCTCATTGGACATTCCGCGCGCCTTCACTTCGCCTCGCGGAATGATGCGATGAGCCAATACGAACTTGGAGACTGCCTTCACGTGGTCGGGCGTGACAAAATCCGCACCCTGAATTGCCGCAAACCCCTGGGCAGCATGCGCCAGATGGAGCGAGCCACGAGGTGAAGCACCCATGGTCAGCAAGCTGTGGTCTCGAGTCTGCCGAACCACATCGACGATATAATGCCGAACGGAGTCGTGGATGAAAATGTCGCGGACGCCAGCCTGAGCATTTAGAAACTCCTCGATTTCCACGCGTTGGCTGACCAGTTCAAGCGGATGAATAATTTGCTGGCCGGCTAGGATTTCAGCTTCGGCGTCTCTGTCCGGGTATCCCAAACTCAGCCTCCCGAAAAATCGATCGAGCTGTGCTTCCGGCAAGGGGTATGTCCCCGTCATCTCGACGTTGTTCTGTGTCGCGATGACAAAGAAAGGCTTTGGAAGCATGTGGGTGACGCCGTCGCTGGTGACCTGACGCTCCTCCATCGCCTCCAACAGGGCGCTTTGGGTCTTGGGGGTGGCTCGATTGATTTCGTCCACCAATACGACGTTTCCAAAAACTGGTCCGGGACGAAATTCGAACGACCCGTCGCGCGGAGAGTAGACGATGGAGCCAGTGACGTCGGCTGGCAGCAGGTCGGGAGTGAACTGCATACGCCGGAATTCGCCTCCGAGCGCCCTAGAAAGTGCCTTAGCGAGCGTGGTCTTTCCTACTCCAGGAATATCTTCCAAAAGCAGGTGACCGTTGCAGAGCATAGCCAAAACGGCGAGGTCGATCTGTTCTCGCTTGCCGACGATGGCTTTCCCGATTTCTGAGGACAGATTCTGCGCTAAGACCTGAATATCTACAGCTTTCAAGCTCATGACTCCACGCGGTGCTGGCCATGTTGCCCTCAGCCGCAAAACTCTTGTAGTCTACGTGATGGAATGGACGCCCGGTTCACATGCGATCGTTCTTATCGATGTTCGACGCCGCGAATTGGTGGGACTTTTGTCACGTGACGCAGTTCGATAAATGAAAAAGCCGCTTGAACACCCATCCAAGCGGCTACTTTTGGGTTCCGGACTCGCTTAAGCCTCGACCGGCTCAGCAGGAGCTTCCTCAGTTGGCTCAGCCTGGGCTGGAGCCTCCACGGGAGCATTCGGATCAACCACGTCGAGGGTGATGAACGCATCTACTTCGCGATGAAGGTCGACTTGGATCCGGTAGCTGCCAAGTCGCTTGATGGGTTCGAGAAGAGGGACCTGCTTTCGCTCCAAATCCTGCTTCAGCTGGGATTTGATGGCTTCGACGATATCCTGATTGGTAACGGCACCGAAGAGTTTGCCCGCTTCCTTTCCTACCTTTGCCTCGATGCGGATGTGCGAGCCATCCAGCTTTTCCTTCAAAGCTTCGGCAGCGGATTTGGTTTCCGCCAACTTTGTCGCGATTCGCTGGTGGCGAACCTCAAGAGCTTTCAGCTGATGTTTGTCAGCAAGGGTCGCGAGTCCACGGGGAAAAAGAAAATTGCGGGCGTATCCGTCGCGCACGGTAACGACTTGCCCTTCCTTGCCCAACTTAGGCACAGTCTGGTTCAAAATAACTTTCATTCAGTTTTCCTCCACTAATCGAGATGGATGCGGTCAGCACTATGGGACAAAAGTGTCCCCGATTAAGTGGCCAAGCGAAAAGGATACCTCGCACTAAGGTCTGAATCCAATCCCGATGCTGGGAGCATTGCGATCGAAGATGCGCTCGATACCCAACCACCCATACAGATTCTTGTTCATTTGGAGCTTGGTGTGGAAGTCGAAACGGGGATTGTTCACCCCGAAAATATCCCCTCGCACTGACCAGTTCTTACTGAGTTCGTAATCGGCACCAACGCCTGGCTTGCTCGCATAGACTCCGTAACGCAGCTGGCTTCGACCCACTGTATGTCCAAGTTGAGCGTTGAGCTTGTTGCTTTCGAAAGCGTCCCACAACCCGAAGTGGATCTTTTTATCTTTGCCAGCTGGGATCGTAAGATTAACTTCCGTCCGCCATCGGTTCGGGTCAGTTTCACGAAAGAGATCGGCCGAAAGCTGAGTTTCCTTGAGTCCACCCATCACGCCGCCCGTAGATGCACCGACACCCAAAAGTTTCTTTTTGACTTCGTCGAACAGTTCTCCCGCTTGGTCGGCCAAATTGTTAGCCTTAATCATGAGTTGGTTCACGTTCTCACCGACTTCAAGACCCTTTTCGATGAGCTTATTGGTGTTTACAGCGATCTCGGTTCCCGTTTCAGTCATGGTCCGGGTATTCGCCAAAATCCCTTTGAGGTCGCCCTGCATCTGGGGATTGTTGACGAGTGCTCGAAGGTCGGATACCAAGCCCGTTCCCTGGTCCAGCGCGCCGGATAGATCCGAGACGAGCGTGTCCATTTGCCCCTCGAGCTTGCCAGATTTGACGTATTTGGCGAAGGTGGAGCTCATCTCCGTGAGGTCGCGCGTCACGCTCTGCGTATTTTTTACGATGCCGTGCAGCGCAGCTTGGTTCTGGGCCAGTGTTTGATCGAAGCGCTGGGCAAGTTGGCCAAAGTTCTGGGCGGTCTGATTGCTAGATTGAAGCAACGTCTGGAGGTCTCTCTTGAGCGATTCGTCGCTGACCACCTTCTCCATGCTTTGAAGAAGTTTTGTGCTCGCGTTGAGCGTGTTATTCAGAGCGTCCACGGTCTTGCCAGAGTCGGGCGCAAATGCCTGGAGCGGACTCCGCTGCTCGCCTTTGAGGATCGATTCGGGCGCGATAAAGCCTGCTTGTGCCTTGGTAGGAGGGGTCAACTCAACCTGCCGATCTCCAATGCCGATAAGGGCGGTCGGAAGAACCGCGACGCTGCCTTGCGGAATCTGAACTCCATCTTGCACCTGCAAGGTCATGCGGGCTGTAGTGCCGGAAACCAGTTTGACCTCCGCGACCTGCCCGACTTGAACGCCTGCCAGCAAAACTTTGGAGCCCACCGTGACTCCACCTGCGTCCGCAAAGTCGGCAAAGTACCGCACGGTCTTTGGGCTAAAGACGCTGCGCTGCAGTACTGCGTAAGCTCCCAGCAACAGTGCTGCGAACAAAACGACCAGGATTCCGACTCTTGAGGCGTTCTGCATGGGCTGATTGTATCTCTAAACAGAGACGCTCCAAACGAGACATCCGCGTTCCAAGTATCGTTGTACTGTCGAAAGTGACTCCACTTCAGAATTTCCTCCACGCTCTTTCAAACATCCGAGATCAGCGCCAACGGGCAGTGCTGAGCGCCCTAGGCATCGCCGTCGCGTCCATCGCGATTGTCACTCTGGTCTCTATTGCCCTCGGGGTCCGGGCGGATATCACGTCTCAGGTGGAGGAACTGGGAGTGAACACGCTCATCGTGCTGCCAGGACGGATCGAGGAGGGCACGTTCAACCCAAACCTCGGAGGCCAGAGCTACCTCAAAGAGGAGTACGGGAGCAGCCTCAAAGAGGTACCCGGAGTGATTCGAGTCGCCCCTCTGACTTTTGCCGGTGGCGGCATCCGTTACAAGGACAAGGAAGCCTATCCGACCATGGTTGCCACAACGAGCGACTGGTTTAAGATGCAAGCCATCGAGATGAAGCACGGCAGACCATGGAATGATCCGCGGACAAAGGAGAAAATCGCATTGATCGGCAGTGTTGCAGCCGACCGGCTTTTTGGAGCTTCGGTGGATCCTGTGGGCCTTAACATCGAATTTAACGGTGATCAGTATCGAATTGTTGGAGTCACCCGAGACAAAGAGGGGGGTTCTGGCCTTTTCAGCATGTTTAGTCTGCAAAACGTGGTCTATATCCCCTACCATGCCGCCAAAGCCAAGCAGACCGATATGCAAACGGACCGTCTGATGGTCCAGTCAGCCCCAGAAGCTGAACCCAAACAGCTTGTCAAGAAACTGGAAGAGAGTCTGGCCAAGCACCTTGACCGCCAGCAATATTCGGTGCTCACTAACGAGGACCTACTCAAGCTGGTCTACAAGCTGATGGGAATCCTCACTTGGCTGCTGGTCGGGCTTACCTCCATCGCCTTGTTCGTCGGCGGAGTCGGGATTATGACCGTGATGTTGATGTCGGTCAACGAACGGAGCCGCGAAATCGGAATTCGAAAAACGGTCGGCGCTCGGCAGAAAGATGTGTTCTGGCAGTTTCTGGCTGAAGCGATCACCCTCGCCTTGATCGGTGGGACAGTCGGCTTTTGCTTCAGCTACGTCGTGTGCGTGATCTTGTACCGATACACCGACGTCAAGCCGTCAGTGACTCCAGGTGTTGCCCTGATGTGCTTCGGAGTTTGCCTTCTAATAGGATCGATCTTCGGTCTGATACCGGCGATGCGAGCAGCTCGCCAAGATCCCGTCGTGGCGTTGCGACACGAGTGAGGGTCTATTCCTGGTCGGTACCGTCTGCGATTCCGTGGATGCTGCATTCGGCAGGGGTACCGATGACATTCAACGTATAGGTTCCTCCTGCTGGGCAGGTTGGCAGCGCAGTGTCCTTTATGAACTCGTTGAAGATGTCCTCCTCGGTTACTGGGTCGCCGTTGGACCTGCGACTCGTCACCGCGTAAATGTCCTTCGCGTTGTCGAACTTCCGCAAGTTCTGCAAACACGTGATCTTCCAAGCACGAGTCCGCGCCCCGATCCACTGTGGTACAGCGATCGCTAGGATGATGCCGATGATCAAGACTACAATCATG
This sequence comes from Armatimonadota bacterium, assembly GCA_018268255.1. GTDB lineage: Bacteria > Armatimonadota > Fimbriimonadia > Fimbriimonadales > Fimbriimonadaceae > UBA2391. The sequence goes on from JAFDWX010000005.1 coordinate 341,681, forward strand.
ATCTCGACAAGCGTAAAGGCGCGTTTTTTGTTCAAACAGAATCCTCTTTCTTCTGGTCGGTCTTATTCCCGATATATTTAGGCTTGCAGTTGTTGCTAAGACAAAGAACGGCGATTGTACGGTGAATTTTCAGAAAATTCTGAAAGTTCATAACATAGTGGAAGCTCGCGTGGGTATAAAAGAGTGGATGGTGCCGAGCGCGAGCACAGATCGGCCGTGGCTGGCCGAGGGCGAGGAGAAGCGGCTACTGGTTCGACAGATGTTCGCCGAGATAGCGCCAACCTATGACGTCTGCAACAGCATCATGTCTCTCCGCCTCCATGCGAGATGGCGTAGAGCCGCTGTTCGGGCCTTAAATCTCAAAAAGGGCGCCCGCGTTCTGGACGCCTGTTGCGGTACCGGCGATTTCTTCCCTCCCCTGCGTGAGGCGATCGGGCCGACGGGAAAGCTCTTTGGGTTCGATTTCTGCTTGCCCATGCTTACCCGTTCTGCCTTGAAAGACCAAAGTTCTTTCCGGGGTTTGGGAGACGCGTGTCGTTCTCCGTACCAAGACGGGTCATTTGATGCCGTCACGGTGGGCTGGGGAATTCGAAACGTACCGGATATCGATGCTGCCCATCGGGAGGCTTTTCGCACTCTCAAATCAGGAGGTCGATTTGTGTCCATTGACATGGCTCGACCCAAAAACCCTGTGATTCGGGCCTCAAGTCATTTCATTTTTGGCAATCTGGTCCCTCTCCTCGGCAAGCTTTTCAGAGTGGAACGAGCGTATAAGTACCTTCCAGAAAGCACCGAGAGATTCATGACTCGGGAACAGCTTTCGGAATCCATGGGTAAAGCGGGTTTCGTCGAAATCTCAACTAAAGACTTCTTTATGGGCACCATCTGCATGCATCTTGGAGTGAAACCTTGAAAGCTCACACCTGGACCGACTCACTCAAACAGATTCAATCCGAAATTGAGTTGGTGGAGCGTGAGCTGGAGACCCTGACCCAATCCCGCGTGCGCCTGGTTCAGAATGTTTGCCATCACACACTGCTCGCAGGCGGAAAGCGCATCCGACCTGCCCTTGTGCTCTTGGCTGCCCGGGCTTCGATGGGAGTCGTGAATACCGCTCGTGCAATTCGCCTAGGAGCCTGCCTCGAAATGGTCCACATGGCGACGCTGATCCACGACGATGTCATCGATCACGCCCAACTTCGTCGAGGTCTGCCGACGGCAGCTGCGATCTTTGGAAACACGGGAGCGATCCTTTCTGGAGATGCTTTGCTGGCCAAAGCGATGGCAGTTCTCGCAGATGACGGCGACCTATCGATCATCCGGGCCGTCAGCGAATCAGTTGTGGAGATGGCGGAAGGGGAAGCTCGGGAAGTTGAGACCCGAGGCGACTTCGATCTCAAACAGCAGGACCACTTCGAAATTCTTAGGATGAAGACTTCCACCTTCGTCGAATGTGCGTGCCGAATCGGCGCGCAATCGGCGGGTGCGGACTCCACCGTGGTCGAGACTCTCGCCCAATTTGGCCATGAACTCGGAATGGCCTTTCAACTCGTGGATGACATCCTTGATTTCAAGGGTGATGAAGAGCAGACAGGCAAAACTCCCGGCACAGACCTTTTGGAAGGCTGTGCAACGCTCCCCATCATTTTGTTGCGAGACCACCTAACGGAGCAAGAAAGTGATTTTCTTCAGGCCAGGTTCGGCGCTACGCTCACGGACGACGAGATTCGGATGGTTGTGGGCTGGATGGAATCTCGCGGAGTCCTTTTGGAAGCACGCGGGTTTGCTGAATCCCATGCCACCAAGGCACTGGAGGCTCTGGCAAACCTGCCCCAATCGGAAGCCCGCAATCTCCTCGAATCTTTGGTTGAGTTCGTGATGAACCGGCAATACTGAATTTCATGCGCCGGTACGCTCTGTACATCTTCGATCTCGACGGGACTCTCTATCGTGGCTCCCAGGCGTTGGACGGCGCTGTGCATACCGTTAACCAACTTCAAGACGAGGGCTCCCGAGTGGCCTTCTTGACAAACAACTCTGCGCCCACCCGGCAAGCGATCCAATCAAGACTGAACGGGATGGGATTTCGGGCGGAGCTGGACCAGTGCTTCGGTACGGCGAGCGGAACCGCGCAGGTGATGCGATCCCAGGGTCTAGAGAAAGCATTTGTTGTGGGCGAAGAGGGGCTGCACCAGGAGCTGCGGAATGCCGGGATAGCCACAACCACCGAATCGGAGGTCCCCTGCGACGCTCTTGTTTGCGGAATATGCCGAAGTTTCACGTTTGATTTGTTGGACAAGGGTCTCCAAGTGCTGTTGACCGGTGTCCCGTTCATCGCCACCAACACGGACGCGACATACCCGCTTGAGGGCAATCGGTTGATGCCTGGCGCAGGCTCATTGGTCTCTTCGTTCCGCACAGTTGCCGGACGCGAACCCCAGGTCATTGGGAAGCCTCAGCCAGAAATGGTATTGCAGATTGCCAAGCAGTTTGAGGCACCAATCCAAGAAGTTCTCGCGGTGGGAGATCGATACGAGACGGATATCGAGGCTGGACGGAACGCGGGATGCGACACTTGGATGGTGCTCACTGGCGTCACGTCAGAAGCCCCACCAGGTCAGCCCCATGGCCGGACGCTATCGGAGCTACTCGCGTAATTCTTGATCCAGCTCACGCTCAGCGATTTGCTGCGAAGAGAGCGAGTTCAAGATCGAATCGATTTTGACAGAGCCTTGCGATTGGGACATTTCTTGCATCCGCCGCATCTGCTGGGCCGAGTGTTGCTCCACTTGCTCGGCGAGAAGTTTCAGCTTTTCAGCTAGTTCTCGGCATGGCGTATAGACGGACTGAATATTGGGGGAATGGTAGCCGTATCTTGGGTCTTCACCCGAGACAATGCTAGGCAAACGATCCAGGACGGAGTTGACATCCAGACTGATGAGATCGTTCATCAAGTCCTTGAAATCTTGCTTTTGGGAACCCGAGGGTTGGCCGATGCAGGACACGCAGTACAGCACGACCTCGTCCATCGCCGCGTTGGCTGCCGATTGCATCTCTTCCCGCAGCGCATTCTGGCCTTCAGTCATGGAATCCTCGTTCCAGGCCGGTCCCTGCAACACGGCGCTGACGCGATCCCAATAGTAGGCGGCGGCTTCCAGCAAGCTGAGAGCGACTGGGTCCACAGACCGCTTCATCTGCCCTTTATCTCGCAGTTCGGCAAAGCTCTTCACCGCTGCGTCGGCACGTTCGTGAAACTCTTCTTCTGGAGTTTTCGATCTGGAGAAGTACTTGCCAATCAGGTTTGTGACAACGCCCAGGACTGGAATTGCCACCAGCCCCGCAACCAGAGCGGCTCCCATTGGGCCAAGGGCCTCGAGTTCCAAGAACAAGCCTAATCCAACGAGAGCTCGGACGATCCATGCGCCAGCTTTAAAGCCCAGACCAACAGGTAGCCGATAGCGCCGCTCCCTGTTTTGAAGGTAGCGATAGAAAAACTCGGGTCGGCTCGGTTTGGGCACCTACTTAGAATACGCAACTCGCGGTTCAGCTAGCATGCCCTTTGCCTTATCGATGACTTCGTCGACTGTTATCGAGTGCATACCCCGTTCATCGCGTTCGCTCGGATAGTAAATCACCTGGTCGCGCTGTCCCCGTGGCCCCAAGCGGACCGGATTTGTTGGCCCGAACAGCGCAAGCACCGGTGTCTCGACGGCAGTAGAAATGTGCATCGGACCCGTGTCTCCCCCGATAAAGAGGTTTCCTTGTTCGAACAGCGCCGCTAACTGGAGAAGCGTCGTCCGTCCGACCATCGACACGATACCTTTGGGAGTATGAAGGGCACCCATGAGCAGAGACTCCAGATGCCGATCTCCGGGAGACCCAGTGACGATACAGAGAGCTCCGGTTTCGGCGACCAATGCCTCACCGACCCGTGCGAATCGTTCCGGCGGCCATTGCTTGAAAGTCTTCCCTGCGCTTGGATTCAGAAAGACCACTGGCTGATCCGGATGGTGCCCTGCCTCGCTCAGGAGCATGGCCGCATACTCCCGTTCGCGATTCGAGAATGGAATATGCATCGGAGGAGGAGTGTCCCATCTAGCCCCAACGGATTCAGCACGCCGCAGATAGATATCGATGATATGCGGATCGACGGGAGGCGGTATCCGATTGGTGTAAAACAGCGTCGCCTTTTCACGCGCGTCGGTTGGGCCATACCTGCGCTTGGCACCCGAAAGACGAGTGACCAGGCCCGACTTGAACAACCCTTGTAAGTCGAGGGCGATATCGTAGTGCTCGCGGCGAAGGAGTCGGGCAAACTGAATTAGAGCGGTCCAAGATCGTCTTCGATCCCAGCGGTGGATCTTGTTAAGGTGTGGATTGCCGGTGATCACAGGCGCGCAGTGTAAGTGGACAGCCCATCCGAGGAAGCTGTTCGGATGTCCTTCCCGAAGCGCTTGGGCGACGGGTGTGGCATGCAGACAGTCACCGATTGCACTGAGTTTGACGACCAAAATACGGGGTGACTCGTCCATGTTAAGGTTATATCACTACTCCCGTAGAATTTTATGAATTCCTCTGAATTGTGCTTTGATCCTGACCCAAGTCACAGATGGCTTTTCTGCATGGCCCATCCAGATGACGAGATGGCGATCAGCGGCTGGATCCATCGGCTGACCTCGCGGCGAATCGAAGTCTGGCTGAGTTGGACGCACTCCACGCCGGAGCGAGAAGAGGAGGCCCTCCATGCTGCACGGGTGTTAGGTGTTCCACCGGATCGGCTTGTATTTCACCGCGCGGGAGACGGAACCCAGTGCGATGAATTGCAGACACTGTTTCCGAACTTTCTCGCGATGGAAAGTCGAATCCAGCCAACCCGAGTGGCGACGGTCGCGTTTGAACAGGGGCATCCCGACCACGACGCCACCCACCTTTTGGTCCGCAAGGCATTTCCAAAAACCCCAGTGCTAGAGTGGCCGATGTACCACGCGTACATCCGAGGAGTACGCAGTTTGCAGGACATCGGCAGGTTCGCCGACCCAGGTCGGGAGGAAGCTCTACGGCTAGACCCGGATGAAAGAAAAATTGTCCGGGCAGTCGTGGCATGCCACAAGAGCCAGCCGATCATGCGGAACGTCTGGGCCTACCAGCTTTATCGCCTTCTGACATTGCGGCCCGTCTCCATGGGTCGCAAGGAATTCCTCAGGTGGGTGACTCATGGAGACTATCTTCAACCAAGTTTGCCTCCTTCCATAGCAAGAGCGGTCGAGGAAACTCCGTTGTGGAACCACTACAAGCAGTGTGCCCAAAGTCTTCTGGCCAGCCTCGCGGGCACTCAATAGAAAAGGCCCCTTCGGCTATACCGAAGGGGCCTTCAGGGTTGTGTGACTAGTCGTCGCCAGCCATGTCGAAGTTCTGGGACAAGATCACATAGTCGAAGATCGTCACCGCTCCGTCGCCGTCCAAGTCGGCTTCAGGATTGAAGTTGGGATCTCCGATTGATGAGTCGAAGGCCTCCGATAGCGCGGAGTAGTCGAAGATCGTGACGAAGTTATCGCCATCCACATCGGCATTAACCGTGCTGAACGATGCAGTCGTGCTACCCGTGCTCAGGACGTTGACATTTGCATTCACCTTTCGCAACCAGTGCGAAGGCTTCACCGCCAAGTCATACGTTCCGAAGAGCACCGGAGCCGTGAACACGTAGTTCCCGTTCGTGTCGAGATCGGCACCCGTCAGAGTCTTGGTGAACACTGCCGTGGTCGTTCCGGTATTCCGGACTTCGAACGCAACGGAGATGTCGTGCTTGTCGCCCAGGAAGTCTCTTAGATCGACACTCAAGACAAAGGTCTTGTCGGAGACCGACGTGTTGATCTGGAAGGTCTTCTGGTCGGTGCCGCCTGCTCCATCCGAAACCTTGTAGGTAACGGTGTAGTTGGTGCCGATTTGGGCGTTTGTCGGGGTCCAGTTAATTGCACCGGTTCCCGAGTCGATGGTCATTCCCGTTGGTGGCGAAACCAGCGAGTAGCTCAAGGTCTGTGCCGGCAGATCCGGATCTGTTGCGTGGGCTGTGACAGCCAAGCTGTCTCCGTCGTGCAACGTCTGATTGGCGATCGCATCCAGAACTGGGTTCTGATTGACTTCGTTCACCGTCACAGTAATGTTCTGATCTGCGGTCAGATTCCCAGGGCCGTTGTCCGTCACGCGAACGATGAACGGATAGCTGTTCGGACCTTGGTCTTCGGCTGGGGTCCAGTTGAAGACACCGGTTGTCGGGTTGATCGAAGCACCAGTCGGCGCGCCAACCAAGGAGTACGTGAGCGTTTGAGCAGGAAGGTCTGTATCCGATCCGACCGCCGTGAATGTCAGGTTCGTGCCTTCGTTGACCGTCTTGTTGCCGATGGTTGCCAGCGTTGGAGCAACGTTGACCTCGTTCACCGTGAACCGAATCACCTTGTCCCCAGAAAGCGCGGGGGATCCGTTATCGGTTGCGCGGACTGTTACGTCGTAGACACCAGGACCTTGGGCTTCCGTTGGAGTCCAAGCCAGAACTCCGCTCGATGGCTGGATCGACATTCCCGAAGGAGCGTTGACCAAGCTGAATGTAACGGTCTGGGCCGGAAGATCGGAATCGGTCGCGTCGTAGTTGAAGCTGTACAGGGTTCCTTCGTTGATGGTGACATCGCTGCCGTTGGAGACCACCGGCGCAACGTTAACTTCGTTGACGGTGACCGTGATGGTCTCACTATCCGAGAGGTTCGGTGAACCGTTATCGGTAACGACAACATCAAAGGAATAGCTTCCGGGTCCTTGGGCCTCTGTTGGAGTCCAAGTGAACACGCCGCCTGCTGTAATCGAAGCTCCGCTTGGAGCTCCGCTCAGCGAGAAAGTCAGACCGTTGTTTTCGGGATCTGTCGCTGTCGCGGTGAATGAAAGGGGTGAGAGTTCGTTGACCGTTTTGCTGCCGATCGCGCCGAGGACCGGTGGCTGGTTGCCGCCCGCACCCGGTGTCATCGCGACGATGAGCTTGTAGAGTTGAACCCTTGAAGAAGTGAACGTTCCGCTGGAGTTCACTTTGACAAAGTACGTGCCTGCGGCCGGGAACGATCCGGTTGCCACAGCATTGGTACCGAGCGATGCGGCGGTGCCAGTGCCCAGCAGAGACGAGCCATCCGTGGAATACCCGGAAACCTGGAGCTTGACTTCATTCTTCGAGTTCAGCGTGTTGCCGGAGTTGCACGCACCCGTAGTAGAGTTTTGCGTACTGTCGTCGTAGCTCGAACCGATCGGAGTTGCCGTCAGAGTGAACGTTGCAGGTCCGTCTGTGGTGAACTTGAACCAGTCTGTGTCCGGTCCCGTCGGGTGGATACTCAGAATGGCCGAGTTTGCAGGAATCGGCATCGTCGGATAAGCGCTGTTCGCCGGACAATCTCCGAACGTCGTCGAGCTATTGCTCGAGAGCGCTCCCAAATTGGTGGCCGTGCCGCTTGTCGCGTTGCTCTCGTAAGGATCGCCATACAGAGCTTCGGCTGCGCGAATATCGTCTTGCTGAGGTCCGTCAAAACTCGTGTTGAGGAACGGCTCCATCAGCTTCGTTCCGTTTGCGGGGCAGACGTGCTGGATTCCGATTCCGTGACCGTGCTCGTGGCCCAGCGTATTGCGCAGGAACCGGTTGAAATTCGACGAATTCGCCCAGTTGGCAGCATCGGCGGAGTCGATCACCATATTTCCACCAGTTCCACTGGATGGGAAGTAGTTATAGGCGAGAATATTGGAGGCACCGTCGATATAGTGCGAGCCGATGCGGATATCGCCTCGGAGTCCGGCGGCCCCGCTGTTCGACCAAGCTGTTCCGTCGTCCCAGTCGTTTCCACCAACCGTGATTCTCGTGTAGGTCAGCCCGGTCAACTGGTGCCAGCGAGCAAAAATGTCGATAAATCGCTGAACCCAAGTTGTGCGGCCACCTTGACTGGAAAATGCCGAGTCCAATGTGGAGAAAAGGATGCTGTTCGCGGTAGGTTCACCGGCACCACCTGAGATCGAGAGGCCATCTGGCACAAACGACCAAGTCACCGATGAAGGTGTCCCATTGGTTCCACCGGAGCCGCCGCTGCCGTTCCACCGGTTGCTGACATAGTAGTCGCGGATGAAATCTGGATTAGTCCACGCACCCTGGTCCGCACCCATCATAGCCTGCAAAAATGCTGCTTGGATGGCTTCTGGCGTCCCTTCGTCAAAACAGGCCATCACCTTCGCGGTCGGCACGGCCACTCGCTTCGAAAATGGGTCGTTCGGGTTAAGCGGCACGAACATCGTTGGCTTCGCCGCACGCTTGAACATCGAGTAGTACTTGTCGAAGACAACCTTGTCCTCGCCGGTGTAGTTGGGCAGCTGCGGCTTGAGCACGCACGGAGCTTCTTCGGTCCGCGCCTTTGTAGCCGCTTGTATATGATTTAGGAGATTTGGAATAGTTCCCGTTGCCACGGCTCCTAGCGCCAGGCCTAGCAACGCATTTTTAGTACTAAAGTTCATGAATATCTCAACCCCATCGGTTGCACCCACGGGGAAGTACCTCCAAAAAAATTGCCGAGTCAAAAGTCACTCAGCCATAGCTTCACTTTACAACAGAATCCGCTCAAATCCAAGCTAACCCATGCTGCCATATGCGCAAAATTTAGAGCCTCCGGCACTATTACCAAGTGCGAGAGGCTCTTCGATTCTGATTGGATTCTGTTGTGAGGCTAGTTGTTGATCGCCTTGGCTTCCTCGACATCCAGAGCAACGGGAATTCGAACCCAGAACGTTGATCCGACACCTACAGTCGATTCGCACCACACTTTGCCCATGTGGACTTGCTCGACGAGGTGTTTGACCAGGAACAAGCCCAAGCCCGTTCCGTAGATCTTGCGGTTGTCTTCGTTGTTGACTCGGTGGAACCGCTCGAAAACTTTGTTGACGTGATCGGCCGGAATGCCCAGTCCCTGGTCTTCCACGCCCATCAGGACAAACTCTGGAGTGTCCATCCGCGCGTGGATGGTGATGTCGCCGCCACCCGGGGAGTACTTGATCGCGTTGTTGAGAAGATTCGTTAGGATCTGGTCAAGCTTGTCCTGGTCGGCAGTGATCAGGTTTGGCAACTCGCCCTGAACGTCCAGTTTGAGAACGTGCTTGTTGGTTGCCTGTTGCTGCACCATCTGAACCTTTTTGAGAAGGTCCGGCAGGGAAACTTCGGTGTAATTCGGCTTAAGCGATTCACCGGCTTCGATGCGGCTCGTGTTGAGCAAATCGTCGATCAGGCGGCGGAGGCGATCGCATTCGTGGACGACGATTCCCAAGAATTCTTTCTGCTCGTCGGGACCATAGATTTCATCGTCGATGCCTTCCAGCAAGGTGCTGGAGAAGCCCTTGATCGCCGTGAGCGGGGTTCTGAGTTCGTGGGAGGCCATCGCGACGAAAGAGCTCTTCATGCGCTCGATGTTCTTGATCTCGGTGACATCGCCGAAGATTGCGACGACGCCGACTTCCTTCCCATCTTCTCCCTGGACCTTGGCTGCCTGGACTTGATAGACGCGATCGTTCTTCTGAACTTCGATATCCAGTTCGATCGTCGGCATGTCCTGGCCAGCCTGAACTGCCGTGACTAAGTTCTGGAGTTTGTCATACGGCAGAACTTCGCGGTACTGCTTGCCGATAACATCGTTCCCTAGCGCAAATATCGCGCGAGCGGACCCGTTCATCTGGCTGATGCGCCCCTCGGGAGAAACCAAGATGAGACCAGCGGTCAAAGATTCAAAAGTCTGGAGAAGTTCTTCGCGCTCTTCGACGACCTCTCGATAGAGCTGAAGGTTGGCGATGATCGATCCGACGTTCTTGGCCATGCGCTCCAGCAGGTGCACGTCCTCGTCGATAAAGTCTTCGCCGTGGCGCTTGTTGAATGCGTGCAGAACGCCGATGACGTTGCGCTCGACGACACGCTGCTCCTCATCGCGCTTTTCGATGACTAGAGGCACCGTGACGCCGTTGTGTACGCCGAGCATCACCACGTGGTCTTTTTCCGTGCGCTCATCTTGAACCGCATCGTGGAAGATGACGGGCTCACCGGTGCGGAAAACTTCGCCCGAGATCCCTTGCGTCGCTCGGACCCTAAAACGGGATACGGTGGATTCTTCGACACCATAGGCTGGTGGAATGCCGATGAGCTCGCCGAGTTCTCGATCGTGGAACATGATCACGATCTTTTCTGCCTGGAGAATCATGGCGATGCGCTGAACAAGCCGGCGAAGGGTGGCATCGGCCTCGTTGAGCGGAGTCGCATCGATTCCAGCGTCACCACCGCCTCTGGGCGGTTGGTTCTTCGCTCCCTTGAATTCGTTCAGTTCGACGTTGAGACGTTCGTTTTGCTCCCGGAGACCACTGTTCTCAGTCTCCATCTCCTGTATCCGGGCGCGCAGCTTTTCAACTTCCTGATTTACATCCAATTGCAAGGGGGTCTCCTCTCGAGAGTGTTCACGATGAGAACGAACGAAAATGATACCCGTTTGATCTCCGGCAGACTGAACCTGGGAGAAAAACTGGGCGGGAGAGAAAGAAGGTTCGGTATCCTCGCCCATACGAATGGCTCACCTGGAGGAGATGCCTCTTTTTCCGCTCCACACTGTTCTATTCCCATACGCTCAAATGCGACTTCATGTGTTTGAAGAGCGTTATCGGGAAATGGTTCGCTTTTGCACGGAATTCGATAGGCCATTTGGGGTGGTGCTGATTCGGCACGGCGAGGAAGTCGGCGAGACTGCCGAGCCTTACATGGTCGGAACCGCAGCTCGAATCCAGCAAGTCCAGACCTTTGATGATGGTCGAATGGACATCCAAATTTATGGCGAGCGCCGCTTTAGGGTCCGCAAATTCGATGAATCCAAGCCTTATTTAGTGGGGATGGTCGAGCCCGTGGTGGAGGTCGAGCCCGAGGAACCTGAGCGATTGGATGCTCTCACGATCAAGTCGGAGGAGTGCTTTCGGCTGTGGATCGAAGGCCAGCTATCCCGCGAGGACTTGGCCGTGCAGGTTGTTTTTCCCCAGGATCCGCTGCAAGTATCGTTCCTAATTGCGGATTACATGCCACTGGAAAATTCCCAGAAGCAAATTATGCTGGAGACTACGGACACCGCGGAGCGGTTGGCCTCGCTCATTCCCATTTTGGAGCAGCAGATGCGGGACCAAACCGACATGGCGTTCCGCGTGACGACGGACACTCTCAAGGAGTGGATGAACCCCAACTAGATTTTGTTGGTGAATTGCCTATTTTCGTCTGCGCTTGAGGAGGGCCGCAAGTCCGGCACCCAGGACGCCAAGACTGGCTGGCTCAGGGACAATTTCGAAAACGAACGCAGTGTCGCGACCATTGTAATAAGTTCCGCAGGCAAATTTGCCGTTGCTGGACATTTTTGCTGAGCCGTAAACAACATAACCGTGATTGCCTTCGACCATGTCGGTCATGTTGTAGGCTTTCCCTTGGTCCCACAAAACAGTAGCCAGTACTAAGCCTTTGTAGTTTTGGCAATCTGCCAAAACTTGGCCCGAATCGGTAACCCCTTTGAGAGAGAACTCTGCACCTGGCTCATCCGGCCATTCCAACATGGTAAACACTCCGTTTCGATAGGTCCAAGGACGCCAGCCCGGGTTAGCTTGGTTGGTCATGAATGACTGGCCAACAATGGTGCCGTTTTGAGACATGTAGCGCGCCATGGATGAGATTCCGGGTGCATTCAGATCAGTGGCGTCAAGTTCCCCGGCACGCCAGTAAATTGCATGTCGATTACCCTCGGCATCGGTTCTAATTCCACACAGGTTGCCTGCGCTATCGATACCATTGACATCTGCATTTCCATTCAAGTAGTGATATTGTCCACCGTAATACAGGAAAGGTTGGTATCCCCATCCACGAATATCTACACCACCAATGAGTCCTGAATCGTTGATGCAGAGCATGTATTGCCCTTTCTCGCCGACAATTGTGCTGACGCCGTTGTCAAAAATGAATGGGATTCCGGACAGATCTGTCGCGTAACCTGTAAGCCCAACGGCCTTTCCGTTGTAATTCATATCATAGTAGCCGAGCCCTTCATACTGATCTGACGGAGCGGGATAATAGCTGACCTTACCATTCGAGTCCCAAAACTTCGTTTCATACGTATTGTAGTTATAGCCCTTCTGACCGTCTCCTATAGCTTGACCGTTGTTATTAATTACTTGTGGATGCGGTGGCAGGTTATGATTCCTTTCCAATTCACGCCATTTAAGCTTGGGCGGTGCAGCTAGGGTTGCCTGGCCCATAAGGGCCAGGCAACCTGCGAGCATTGCAGGTTTGTTCGTCATCGCCTATTCATCTCCAACTTTTCCGAAGTTACTATTCCAAATGGAATAGTCATAGATCGTAATTGCACCATCCAAGTCCGCGTATTCATCACCCACGGCTTCATACTTTGCTCACCCATAGCCGATCACCAGGAACCATACGCCATTTCCATCCTCGTTACATACAGATTAACACCACTTGGAGGCGAAGCACCCCGCAAGTTATAGGGAACCAGGGACTCCAGCAAAAACGCTGGCTCGGACACCGCAGAGCGGCAGGCGTTTGCACTCTCGCTATGCCACGCCCCGGGGCGGGATCCTGGGCGGACGCGGAGCGTCGGGGTCCCAGGATCGGGCGTGGCCTCGGGCCGGGGCGCTCCCAGCCGCTAGCTCTAGTTGTGAGGCTCCCAGTCGTTGACGCCGTCTTTCAGAAGGTCCATCATTGGCCAAACAGCGCAGTAGTCGTCGTTCGGGCCGAAGAAGTCTGCTCCCACGCGCGTAATCGTCCCGTCTTCTGCGCGATAAAAGGTCGAATACCCTGGCCAGTAGCCGTTGTCTTCGGTGTAGTAGCCCATCGCAGTCGTAAACTCCCGCGACGTGTCGGAGGCCATCTCAAAATTCCAGCCTCTTTGAGCCTTCAACGCTTTCTGCTGTTCCAGCGGATCGGGAGACACGAGCACGAACGCGGTCCGTTCCGCAAATCGAGGCACAAAAGCGTTCAGGCCATCCGCCCACAGCGTGCAGTAAGGGCAAGATTCGCCCATGTTGTGGATCACGATCAGGTCGTTCTTGTCTCCGAAGAGATCGCTGATCGACTTAGGCCCTTCTGGAGTTTCCAAGGTGAATTCGCCCACAACATCGGGTGTCCGCTGCTTCCGGAGTTCCAGCAGTTCTTTCTTGAGGGCGGAAATCGCCTTCATCTTGTCGATAATGACTTGGTCCATGCGCCCAGTCTAGACCAGTCTCTCCGGGAATTCCAAGACACACCAAAACATGTATTCTCTACTTGTCAGGAGCTACGCATTGGCGCGTATCGGATTATTGCGATGTTGATCACACTGCTAGCACTCAATATGCTTGAAAACCCGTCCCTTCCCTTCCTTTCGCCGGTTTTTGCAGACCATATGGTCTTGCAGAGAGACATTCCCAACACCTTCTGGGGGTGGACCAAACCCGGCACCGAAGTCGTGGTGAGCGTCGCCGGAAAGTCATTTAGGGGCAAGACTGATCCCACCGGCAAGTGGAGTGTCAAAGTGACTCCTCCCGCGGTCGGCGGCCCGTACGAAGTTACGGTTAAGGGGGACCAAACCGTAGAGCTCAAGGATGTCCTAGTGGGCGATGTGTGGATCTGTTCCGGTCAATCCAACATGGAGATGGGCATTACGATGGTGCAGAACCACGAAGAAGAGGTCAAAGCCGCCAATCGACCGACGATCCGACTCATGATGGTCGAGAAGGCGATCTCGTTGGCACCCGAGCCGATCACGCGGATCGTTCCGTGGCGAACCTGCACGCCGGAAACCATCGTTCAGAACGGCTGGGGCGGCTTCTCCGCAGCTGGCTACTTCTTCGGGCGGATGCTGAACGACGAACTCAAGGTGCCTATTGGGTTGGTAGAGAGTTCATGGGGAGGCAGCGTGGCCGAAGCGTGGGTGAGTTCGCCAGGGCTCGTCTCTGTGAAGGACTTTTCGGCTCAACTCGAAGCCTTGAGCAAGGTCGATCCGAAAGCGCACTCCGGCTATGGAGCTATGGACAACTGGGTGAGCAAGTTTGACACGCTCTCCAAGCCCAACTCATCTGCGTATCGCGGCGAAACCGATGCAACTTGGAAGGAAGTCAAAATGCCGCAGAATTTCCACCAGCTGGGCATCCATGACCACCAAAACGTGGTCTGGTTCGCGCGCCAATTCGAGGTTCCAGGCGGTGGGGAAACAGGAATGCCTTTCCTCGATCTGGGAGGTTCGGATGGTGTTTCCACGGTCTACATCAACGGCAAGTTTGTCGCCGGTCTCGCGAGCCCGCTTTATAACTTCCAGCGCAAACTGCCGGATGGAATTCTTAAGTCAGGGACCAACTCCATTGCCATTCGGATGATCGGACACAAGTGGGATGGAGGTTTGACTTGGGGCGATTACCCCATCAATATCCAAACTGCGGACGGCAAACGAGTGGAGCTTGCCGGCACCTGGAAGATGAAGGTTTCGGCATCGCTGGATGGCCACACCGGGATGCCATTCATGATGGAAGACAACCCCGACTATCCCAGCACCATCCACAATTCAATGATCGCGCCGTTGGAGCCGATGGCGATCAAAGGCGCATTGTGGTACCAGGGCGAAAGCAACGTTGGACGTGGCGAGCAGTATCAACGCCTGCTACCCGCTCTCATTGCGGATTGGCGAAAGGGCTTTGGCGTAGGCGATTTTCCGTTCTACATCGTTCAGCTTGCGAACTACGGCCAGCGACATCCGGAACCCACGGATAACGGTTGGGCGGAACTTCAAGAAGCACAGAACCTCACCGCACTCAAGGTCAAGAACGCAGGTTTGGCCGTCGCGAACGATATCGGGATGCCCAACGACATTCACCCGGTGAACAAGCAGGAAGTGGGTCGTAGGCTGGCTCTCGTCGCTCTCGCTAAGACCTACGGGCAAAAAATTGAGTATTCCGGGCCAGTGTTCAAAAAAGCTGAGGAGCAAGGGGGCGAGCTCGTGGTCTCGTTCGACCATTCGCTCGGGCTGGAACTGCGTGGCGATACGAAAAACTGTTTCGCCATAGCTGGCAAAGATGGGAAATTCTATTGGGCAGACGCGCGTATCGAAGACGATACTGTCGTGCTCTTCTCAAGCCAAGTCAAGGTTCCGGTCTACGTCCGCTACGCCTGGGATGAGAACCCGGCCGTCTGCCTGTACAATGGCGCCGGGTTGCCAGCGAGCCCATTTAGGAACAAATAACCATGCCTCATATCGAATTCCACCGATATTATCGCTACGTCGAGCTGACCGAGCTTCTTCGGGCATTTGCGGCTGAGTTTCCCAACTTGGTCCAACTGGAGAGCATCGGCCAATCTCACGAGGGGAAGGAAATCTGGCTTGTCACGGTGACCAACTCAGGAACGGGAAAAGCAGCCCACAAGCCTGCTTTTTGGTGTGATGGCAACATTCACGCAAGCGAAACCAGCGCCTCGACCGCCGTGCTGTACCTTTTGAACAAGCTCTGCACGCAATATGGGAAGGATGAGACGATCACCCGAGCCCTGGATACCCGAGCCTTTTATCTTGTTCCGCGGTTGAATCCGGATGGTGCGGAATGGGCTCTGGAGGACATCCCTCGCATTGTTCGGTCCGGCACGCGGGCTTATCCATTCGAAGAGGAAGATCCGTACGGGTTGGAGCGCCAGGACGTGGACGGTGATGGCCGCATTCTGAATATGCGCATCCCGGATCCGCATGGGGCGTGGAAGATCAGCGAGGAAGAACCAAGGCTGCTGAAGCGACGCGAGGCGGGAGAGGTCGGAGGCACCTACTATCGGCTGATGCCCGAGGGTCTG
Organism: Armatimonadota bacterium; assembly: GCA_018268255.1. Classification (GTDB taxonomy): domain Bacteria; phylum Armatimonadota; class Fimbriimonadia; order Fimbriimonadales; family Fimbriimonadaceae; genus UBA2391. The sequence goes on from JAFDWX010000005.1 coordinate 357,579, forward strand.
TTCCACAACTTCGATGGCCTGACGATGCGCGGTCGAAAGATCCCGCAGGGACTGGATTTCAATCGAAACTTCCCTTCGGCGTGGCGTCAGGAACATGAGCAGTACGGAGCGGGCGACTTTCCGACCAGCGAACCAGAGATTCGAGCCGCGGTCGCAGCGATTGTGGCCCGTCCAAATATTTGCGGTGCGGTGACGTTCCATACGTTCAGCGGTGTGCACCTGCGCCCACCCAGCCGCATGGCGGATGATGACATCCCAGCAGAGGACCTTTGGGCTTATCAAACCATTGGAGCCAAGGGTCAAGAGATGACCGGCTATCCCGCGATCAGCAATTACCATGAGTTTCGATACCACCCGAAGGAAGTGATCACGGGAGTCTTCGATGACTGGATGTACGAGCACCGTGGGGTGTTTGCGTGGACCACTGAACTGTGGTCGCCGCAGCGCGAGGCCGGCATTACGGACTACAAATACATCGAGTGGTTTAGGGAGCATCCGTTTGAGCACGATATCCAGATGCTCAAGTGGAGCGACGAGAAACTGGACGGAGTCGCCCACGTCGACTGGTACGAATTCGACCATCCTCAGTTGGGCAAAATCGAGCTCGGAGGATGGAACAGCTTGGAAGCGTTCCGAAATCCTCCGCCGAAATTCCTCGAAAGCGAAGTCGCGAAACACAGCGACTGGGTAGTTTGGCAGGCTCTTGTTTCACCCAAACTTGAGCACAGAGAGACCATCGTGGAGCCGTGCGGGGACGGAGCATGGCGCATTCGCGTGGCGGTTTACAACAGCGGCTATCTACCCACGAATGTTTCTGAGATCGCCAAGAAGCGCAGCCTGGCAAGAGGCGTCATGGCAGAAATTCGCAGAGATGGCGAGGAGTGGCCTGGGATTGGTACAACCGCACCAAGATGGCTCGTGGCGGGGCGCCTGCGGGAGACAGGTCCGCATTTGGTGGGCTGGTCGCACGTGTCGGCCGGCGGATTTGGCTGGCAGATGAACGGTACGGACGATATGGCCGTTTTCGAGTGGGTCGTTTCGCAGCCAGGCTTGTACCAAGTTGTCGCATGGGCAGACCGCGCGGGACGAATCGAGACCCAAATTCGAGTCTAGAGCTCTGCGGCGTCGCCGCCCGCCCGAAGCCACGCCCGATCCTGGGACCCCGACGCTCCGCGTCCGCCCAGGATCCCGCCCGGGCGGCTGGAAATCTCAGTTTTGCTTGAGGTTGGTGAAGTTTCTTATGGCTGAGGCTGTTTCTGTTTTTCCCAAGTAGAGATCAAGTTGTCCCACTGAGCCTTGGCTTCTCCAGTCGCCTTTGTTTGGGCTATTTTGGCTTGCTGCATCAGCCAATCCCGATGCTTGGGATACTTGTTCCAAGCCTGTTCGAGTACTGGAAAAACCTTGGTCTGAGCGGCGGCTCCAGCATCCGCGATGGTGCTGGAAATCCACTCCTTGACCTGAGGTGAGAAGCCGACGTCTTGCTCGACCTTCTTCATCATGAGCTGAGCGCGGTCTAGGGTCTCGGCCCCCTGCTGCCTCATTTTTCCATCGGGGTCCACCTGGTCTGCGACGGCATCCTTGGCTTGATCAACGACCGTGCGCTCTTTGGCTTTCTCGGGAGGAGCATGCTCTTTCGCGCCCACTACTGTCGGAGGCGTGATGGCCTGTGTGCTTTCCTTTCCCGCGAAGAGAAAGTAACCGATTCCAACTCCGGCGACAACCAGAAGGGCCGCGATGATAGATTTCACAACCTTCGGTACGATTGCGGGGCCACAAAGGTTTCAGCGAGCCTATGTACTGCGAGTCAACGTGGAGTTAGGGTTTCTTCGTTCCTACTTTCTTTGCCGAAACCGGTTGCTTAATGGTTCCTGCAACGCCTTTTTTGGAGGCCTTGGCTGCTTTTGCCTTTTGTGCGGCTTCGGCATTGGCTTGGATCTGCTTGTCCCAAACCTCGAGCATTTCTGGCACAGTGATGAACTTGTAGCCCTTCTTTGCCAAAGCCGGGAGAAAGCGCGCAGTGGCGTCTATGGTTGCCTTTTTCCCAGGACCATCGTGGAGGAGCACAATATCCCCTGGAGCAGCACTGCGAAGCACATTGTAAGTAATGGAATTGGCGTTGCAGCCTCGAGCAGTATCGGCACCGCTCTTATTCCATAGGATCACGGCATACTTCTGCTGCAGCGCCAGCTTGGTTGTCCAGTTCTTTTGGATACCGTACGGCGGCCGGAAGAGCACGGGCTTGCCGCCGATTTCCGGCTCCAAGTGTTCGGCAGTCCAGTTCAGTTCTTGAGGCGCACGCTCCTTAGTCGGCTTGGCAGGGTGTGTCCAGGTGTGGCTCCCCACCGCATGTCCAGCCTCCACACATTTGGTCACCACATCCGGATGTCGCTTGACATAGGAACCTATGGTAAAGAATGTGGTCTTGCCCTTGTACTTTTTGTATAGCTCCAAGACACGTGGTGTGTTTTTGGGGTCCGGACCATCATCGTACGTGATCGCGATCACTTTATCTTTGATGCCGTGAGGCTTGTTGAGCACGATTTTGCCCAAGAACCGTTTGGGAACCTGAAGTGAAATTCCAGGCCCCGTAGGATTGGGTGTAGTCCACAAAAAAGCGGCAATTGTCAGCGCAACCATTTTTGAAATTACTTTGCAGTTAGGGCACTTAGTTTAACCCAATTTAATCGGCAGTTCTTTGCCTTTCTCTGCGGAAACTTCAATTTCATTCTTGAATGTGCGGTTCCCAACGGTCTTCTCTTTTCGGTAGATTCCCGTAACAGTCAATGTCTTGCCGTCCTTAATATCTAACTTCGAATGGCTCTGCCAATACACATTCACCGAGGTTTTTTTGCCCTTTAGGACGAGAGTGGTGTAGGCGTTGCCTTTCTTGCTTGTATTCTTTTTGTATTCAGAGACGCTGCCTTTGATCGTGACCGTCTTCTTGTCGTAGGTAGCTGCCTTACTCTCGAAAGTGTCCACATCCAGAACCACGTCTTTGGCAACGGCGATCGAAACCAACGAGAAAACTAGGAGTGACAAGGGGCGTTTCATCCTCTCATTATGTCAGAAAAAAGGAGCCCCATCCCGAGGAGGAATGGGGCCCACAGGCTCACTGTACAGGTCGAGAACTAGTCTCCGAACATGTCGAAGTTCGTTGAGAGGATCAGATAGTCGAAGATGGTGACGGTGCCGTCTCCATCAAGATCTGCATTAGCAACGAAAGCAGGATCGCCTGTCGAGGAGTCGAAAGCGTCGGAAAGGATCACGTAGTCAAAAATGGTGACTGCGTTATCGCCATCCACGTCGCCGTTGACCAGGTTGAAGACCACGTCGGTTGTCACGGGCAGGGTCACGGTCACTGCTTTGCGCAGGTGGTGAGCTGTCTTGACAGCGATCGTAATCGGGCCATTGGGCTGCTGCATATTGAACGCGAACTTGCCGTTGTTGTCCATGTAAGCCAGCTTGTGCTCGAGCACCGTGCCCGAACCGTTGCGGACTTCCACATCTGCAGGAGTGCCGTCGATGGTTCCCTGGTAGTCGCCAAGGTTCACTTGTGCCACTACGTTGTTGCCGCTCTTGATGCCTTCGACCTTGAAGTTGTCGATGCGGACCACGTCGCTGCCAGTATCGCTGGCCGAGTCGTGTGCTGCTTCGAACTCCCACTTGGTCAGACCCGTGATTCCACGGATCGGAGCAGTGCGGAGCGGATTAGCAGCGCGGCCCTGGAAGGTCGCAGTGCTGCTCAGGGTGTACAGATCCCACTCTTGGTAGTAATGGCTGAATTTGTCGAAGCCATCGTAGGTGGAGTCCTTGATCGCCTTTCCGCCGAGTCCGTCGGAGAATCCGAATGGTCGGATATCCTGCCCGTTGTCCCAGCTAAGGCCATATGTTGGGAATCCACTGTCGTACCAGTACCACCAGAAATTCTGAAGGTTGCCAGTCTCGGGATGTGGATTGCGATAGATGTCGTACGAAACGCGAATCGTGCGATAGCCAGCCTTGATCAAGTCACTGACGTTGTTCCAAGTCGCGTAGGCTTGGTCGCCCTGCGTCTCGCCAACATCAAATCGGATCGACTTGTTGCCCGATGCATCTTCCAATGACACGCTACCTGCCCCGGCAGTAGACGTCGTCCAAGGGCCTTGGCCGTTAAGGCTGCCAGCGCTGAACCCATCAAAACCGTTGGTATCGTAGATTGTCTGCCACGTGTTCGTGGAGATTCGCAGGTTGCGGAAGTCGTTGTAATCTTCGTATGGAGGATCGGCTGGATTGGACCAGTCGGTTCCATAGAATCGGATCATGTCGATGTCGGTGGGGTCGAAGCCGTCGCCGGACAGATTTGTATCCACATAATAACCCTTCAGCAGGTCATTGAGATACATATTGTTGTGGAACCAGGCGTTCTGGTACTTCAACGCATTCGAGAAGTCCGGTCCCACGTTGAGGCTGTAGTCCCGGTAGCCTTTGATTACGTTGATTGCGTCGCGAGAGTAAACGCGAATAAATACGTTCGCATCTTTCCAGCGGTTGGTGTTGGTGGGGTCTTGCCAAACTCTCATGTCCCAATCGATCACGGTCGTCGGGTCGGTGATGTTCAGCGCCGGGATTCCGGCCATGTTCAGGTCGATGCGCGGGGCGTACCACCAGTTGGCACCCAATTGGCGCGATCGCGCGAAACCGCCAAAACCGTCTTCGTCCGGCATGAAGGTTAACGTCGCGTTGAGTTGAGCGTGAATGGCTTCGCCATTTCCGATGTTGATTCCCGCGTTAAGGGGCAGATACAGCAGGGTTGCGCTAAAGGCATTGCCCGCGAGCGCCATTGCTAGCGAACTCCAGATGAGCTTCTTTTTCATTGAGCAGACTCCAATATCCAGTTTATTTGGTGAGAACTTTTGTCGTCCCTGACTCAGCACCACCGGTCAAACACCATCTCCTGCGGTGTTAGAATGGGTTCAAATCTTCTTGCGTCGGAGAGCAGACCATCCCACCCCAGTTCGGCTCCATGATCACGCCGTCCTTTCTGCGCTGAGCGAAGTTGTTCGACATGAGAACCGACTTAGCGTGGCCATCAACCGCGACGACCGTAACATGAGTTCGAATTGCCGGAAGTTGGGTGAGCCATCCCGAGTTGTTGGGAGGATCGATATTGCGCTTTCGGCTCAGGGTCTCCACCGAGTGCATGCGCCATTTGTGCATGATCATGTCTGCACAGGTCCAGCCGTTCCAGCCTTCGTTTCCAGAGAACCAGGTGAAACCGGATGCCGTCTCGGCGATAGCGAAAACGTTCGCGGGATAGGCTACTCGGGAAAGAACACCTGCGATACCATCTTCATAGTCGCCCACAAGATCGTAGGCAATCGCGTTGGTGGTCATTTTCTTGCGCGCGGCGACTCCAAATGCGTCGGGGATGGGCATTTGGCCGCTATAGGCCGGGCAGTTGTTGATCTTATCGTTTTTGGTGTAAGGCAGTAGCCAGTCGTACCAGGATCGCCATGCAGTGTCGTGCTCGGGGTCCCAAGGGTAATTGTTGTCCGGACGCGGCATGAGCCTGTCGTCGTTGTCGCTCGCGTACATCATGAGGGCGATGCCGTTCTGCTTTTGTTGAGATAGACAAGCTGTAACCTTAGCCGCTTCTTTGGCTTTGGCAAACACGGGGAATAGGATCGCCGCCAGGATCGCGATGATCGCGATCACCACCAGCAACTCGATGAGGGTGAATCCACGTCGAAACACTTGTTTCATATGATGCCTCTCGCTCTCAATGACGATCATTGAAAGCGTTTTCAATTACTTTATATCACGCCCGAGCAAGATAATTCCCAAAATTTTGCTCTCCGGCGCAAAATGCTGGGTGAACCAAGCAAAAATCCCCGCCAGGAGGGACTCTGGCGGGGAATGGTGAGGGAGAGGGATGGGGGGAAAATCTATTATCCGCAAGCCATGCAAAGGCACTGAGATCCTTTGCAGCGTTTTCTTTCGTTTTGCTTGGCTTCCAACAGCGCCCTGAGCTTCTTATGGACACGGTGAAGACGTGAACGCACCGTTCCCACGGGAATTCCGGCGAGGTTCGCAATCTCCTGATACGGCAACTGCTCCACGTCGGCAAGGATCACCAGGGCACGCTGCTCCGCCTTGAGCGACCGCAGCGCGTCGGCAAGATCTTCGCCCACAGCTCCGTTGAGGATGGCTTCCTCGGGGTTCGGCCGGTCGTCTGCTGTTTGGACATGCATCTCGTCCTCGGCCGAATCCGGTCGGATCGGGGCGTCCAGACTCACCGTCGAGACGCGGCGCCTTCGGCTCCGAGCCAAGTCCAAGAAAAGTCGCGTGACGATTCGCAGAATCCAGTTTTCAAAAGGTCGATCACCTTCAAAAGTGTCGAATCGACGATATGCACGGAAATAGGCCTCTTGGGTCAAATCTTCAGCGTCAGCCCGGTTACCCGAAAGCCGATACGCCAGGTTATAAACCTTTTTGTAGGATCCCTTCATAAGGTCCGCAAATTGGTCTTGGCTCACTGCTTTGGTTGTTTCAAATGCTGCACTCATTGTTATCTCTACTTTTTTGTAACTATTGCAGGCGTGTTTTTGTTCCTGGAGTTACGATTTTTTCAACAGCCCTTGACCGGGTGTTCTACTGGCAGCGTATTTTCTGCCTTTCTAAAGACCCGACTACCCTACTGGAAAAAATACGGAAACGCGCAAAAAGGTTCCCTAGTACGGCAAGTTTGTGGCGGGGGACTCGGATTTTTTGCTGATTTCCCACAACTCATCCCATTCGCTCGGAGAGAGTTCTCTAAGTGGCTTCGGCGCAGTTCGCTCCATCGCCATAAAGCGGGCTGAGAATCGATTCAGCATCTGGCGGAGTGCCTCTTCGGGTTCCACTTTGAGCCAGCGGGCTATGTTGACAACAGTGAAGAGCAAATCCCCGACCTCGGCTTGAATATGGCTCTGATCCCCACTCTCGATGGCTTCCTTGACCTCAGCGAGTTCTTCATCGAGCTTGACGAAAACCTCGTCCAAGTTCGGCCACTCAAATCCGGCACGAGCAGCTCGCTTGCTGATCTCGAACGCTCGCAACAGCGAAGCCATTCCGCTGGGAACTCCCGCAAGAATCGAGTCCTGTTTGCCTTTTTCTTGTTTCTTGAGCTGGTCCCAATTGCGCAAAACCTCGTCTGAATCCGCAACATCTATGTCGCCAAAGACGTGCGGATGCCGCCGCACAAGCTTGTCCGCTTCCGCCTGAGCGACTGACTCGATGTCCCAATTGCCTGCCAGTTTCTCCATTTGGGCATGCATGATGGGCTGCAGAAGCAAGTCTCCGAGTTCCTCATGGAGTGCTTCCAACGCACCACTATCGATCGCATCCAGAACCTCGTACGCCTCTTCCAGCAGATGTCGCTTGAGCGATTCGTGGGTCTGCTCCTGATCCCAAGGACATCCGCCAGGACCCAGCAATCTATCCACGATTTCAGCCAGCCCGTGCAACCCGCCCGCGTGGAGTGAATCCACGCCTCTGATGAGCCCAAGTTCATCAGGTCCTGGTACTTCACCCCACCGGATTCGTCCATCGAAGGCACCGATGCGGTTGGCATCAAGCTGCGACCACCACCCAACTGGATGCGGTGGAGTGATCACCCGGAGGAGTCGTTGGTCCACGACGCGCGAAGTCCCCGCCGGACCGATATCAAAAGGCGGGGAAAATCCGGCTTCCTGGAGAGCCACAAAAAGCGCGTCCCAGGAGAGTTGCATCAGTCTTGCGATGGATTGGCGCCAAATCCAGCTTGATCAAGGAATTTTTGGAAGTCCGTTTTGAAGACCGGCAGCAGCATTTCGATCTTGGACCGTTTTCGCAATTCCTTGAGCATCTGCTCAAGATTGTTCTTTGCCAGACCTCGGTCGAGCATCAAGTTGCGACGAATTTTGTACTTCGTGTGGTCATCCAAAGGTTGAACCTTAGCTGGAATGACGTTCTCCTTAAGAAACTTGACCACGATTTCTTTTCCAGGAATCCATTCGGTGGTTTGGCCAATTTTCACCGCTTCCAATTGCTTCTTCACCGGCTCCGCGAACATCTCTACATCGACTTCACCGATCGCTCCACCGGCGGACTTGGAAGTATCGACGCTCATCTCTCGCGCCACATCAGCAAACGATTTGCCCGATTTCAAGGCAGCGTCAGCCTTGTCCTTATCCGCCGTTTTGACGGCGATCATGCTGAGTTTGAGCTTCTTTGGGCTCGTGAATTCGCGCGTGTTCCCCTTGTAGTAAGTTTCGACTTCCTGGTTCGTGATCGTAATGCCCATCGTCATTAGGTTGAATTGGGCAACCTCGACCGATGCTTGATACTCCAAGTCGGCCATGGGAAGTCCCAGCTTCAGCCAGTCGTCCACAAACGCCGGATCGCGCTCTTTCTTGAGTTCGATGAGGTCTTTGACCTGCTGAGCCGTTGGCGCGACGTTTTTCTCTTTCGCAAGCTGGAGCAAAAGGCGCTCTTCGATCAAACGCTGCAACGTCAACAGTCCGGGAGCCATCGGCTGGATCGTATTATTGACCACACGCCCGACGTCCGCCAGAGTCTCCATTCGCGAGTAGTACTCCTGAGCTTTGACTTCCTCGCCATTAATCACGAGAACGGTTTTCGCGGGGTCGATATCGGCACCATGGCTCGCCAGAGCCAGGCCCAACCAAACGGCCATCATCAAAATCTTCTTCATAGTGTCCTTAGGTTTTTACGAGGGCTTGCAAAACGCAATTCCCGAGGCTAAATCTCAGACGTTCCAGTGATCCAAGAAACACCTCAACGATCTTCTGACTTACGGGCACGCGGTTCCATTCGAATCGGCGTTCCGACGAGGGGAAAGTCCTGCCGCAACCGATTTTCCAAGTAGCGCAAGTAGGAAAAGTGGACCAAGTCGGGGTCGTTGCAGAACAGGACAAAGGTCGGAGGTCGGGTGGCCACCTGTGCGCAGTAGTAGATCTTAAGCAGCTTGCCCTTGGAGGAATAGGGCCTTTCGTAAGTTGCATCCTGGATCAGTCGATTGAGCGGCCCCGTGGGTATCCGGAAATTCCATGAATGAGTCGCTTGGATTACGTTATCCATGACCCGTTCCAAACCGTTGGCTTCCTGTGCACTGGTAAAGCTGATGGGCGCGTACCGCACTTCAGGAATCTCGTTTCGTATCGTTCGCAGCAGCTCTTTTTTGGCGTCGGTCATTTGACGGCAATTTCCATCGGGTGGCTCCACCATGTCCCACTTATTGACCGCGATCACCAGTGCTCGTCCCTCGTCGTGGCTTAGCTTCATGGTTCGCTTGTCGCCGTCCGTCAGACCTTCCGATCCGTCCACCAGAACCAATGCGCACTGGGCTCGCTCCAACGCCTGGGCGGATCTCAGCGCCATGTAGTACTCGACCGTCCCTTGAATTTTCCCTCGGCGTCGAAGGCCAGCCGTATCGATCAATCGCATGGTCTGGTCTCGATACTGGACTACCGTATCGATCGCATCACGCGTCGTTCCGGGGATGGAGCTGACGATAGAGCGCTGTTCGCCCGTAAAAGCGTTGAGAATCGACGACTTCCCTACGTTTGGCCGACCGACAATGGCTAATTTCAGTTCTTCCGGCACTTCCTCCAGCTTGTCCGCATCCGGAATATGCTCTTCGATCGCCTCGATCACATCTCCCACTCCGTTTCCGTTAAGTGCGGAAATCGGGATGACTTCGCCAACTCCAAGTTCATAGAATTCCGTGGCTAGGTCGCGTCGAGCAGGGTTGTCGGCTTTGTTCACCACCACGTAAACGGGCTTCTTGACTCCACGGAGTCGGTTGGCAAGCTCGATATCGCCTGGGCTGACTCCATCCACGGAATCGGTCATAAAAAGGATCACATCCGCCTCTGCCAATGCAATCTCGGCTTGAATCCGAATCTGCTCCACCAGCGGATCTTCGTCGCCGAAGAGGATTCCGCCTGTATCCACGAGGTGAAAATGCTTCTTGAAGACCTTGACTTCGGCGTAAAGACGGTCCCTGGTTATTCCCGGCGTGTCCTCCACCACGGCGATCCGGCGCCCCACCATTCGGTTGAATAATGTGCTTTTGCCAACATTTGGCCGGCCAACAATCACCACTACGGGAAGTTTTAGACTCATACGGGAAGGTCCAGAGGGTACCAGCAACGGGTCTCTCTAAGCGGTACAACTATTGGAATCGTGTCCAAGCTCGCCATATTTGCCCCCTGGGGTCTGTTGCTCCTTCCCTCTCTCGCCTATTCGCAGACCGAACGCGTGGTGAACCTGTTTGCGGTCAAGTCACTTCTGACCCTCGGTTCGATGGACAAACGCTATGGGGCGGGAATCGGCTACCAGCACATCCAGCCAAACCGCCGCTGGTCGTTCAAGGGGAACCCCGCAAAGCTCAACATCGAAGGCTATGCAAGCTGGACCAAGTCCGATTGGTTCTGGGCTCCACCGGGAAACCGATACCAGGTTGGAATCCTTTTCAGCGCCCGTTATCAGCACCGGATGAATGCAAGTACCGATTGGTTTTGGGAAGCGGGATGGGGAGCCCAACTGGCGAACCGCAAAACTCACGACCTGGACAGCATTCTCAACTCGACCCCAACGATCGGGATCGGTGCGGTATTCCACCAGAGCTTTTATGTGACCTTCCGGCTCATGCACATCTCAAACGCGGGCTTAAGCGGCCGAAACAAGGGACAGAACCAACTGATGCTCATGCTCGGATCAAAGCTGTGAGTTCCGTCCGGTACGAGCTTCTGGCAACATGCCCGCACACTGGAGCCAGGCGAGGTCGGCTTCACACACCGCACGGCACGATAGAAACCCCGTGCTTCATGCCAGTCGGCACCCAGGCAACGGTCAAAACCGTTTCGTCGGAGGATTTGGAGCAAATCGGGTTCCAGTTGGTGCTGTCCAATACCTACCATCTCGCCCTCAGGCCCACTGCGGACATCATCGAGTCCTTTGGAGGGCTCCACAAGTTCATGGGATGGAACGGTGCGATTCTCACCGATTCCGGTGGGTTCCAGGCGATGTCCCTGAGTCAGCGGCGGGAACTGGACCAAGATGGAATAACTTTCCGAAGCCACTTGGATGGAAGCGCATTCCGACTGACGCCAGAACGTGCGATCCAACTTCAAGGGCAGTTTGGGGTGGATATTAGCATGGCGCTGGACATCTGCCCACCGTACCCGTGCTCTCGGGACGAGGCGGCGCGAGCCATGGAAACCACCCATCGTTGGGCACCCCGCAACCTCTCTGCTCGCAAGCAGGGTCAGGCAGTTTTTGGGATTGTTCAGGGAGGAGTCCACGAAGATTTAAGACGGATCTCAGCGGAAACCCTGACGTCGATGGATTTTGATGGCTTTGCCGTGGGCGGCGTCAGCGTCGGGGAGCCGACCGAGCTTCAGTATCCCGTCGTCAAATTCACAGCGCCATGGCTCCCCGCAGAGAAACCCCGTTATCTCATGGGAGTGGGCCATCCGCAGGACATTATTCACGGCGTGGAAAGTGGCATTGACATGTTTGATTGCGTACTCCCAACGCGAATGGCACGACACCATAGTTTGTATACACTTAATGGGCGTGTAAACGTTTGCAATATGAAATGGCGGGATCAAAGCAAGCCCTACGATGAGTTGTCGGTTTTCCCGCCTTTGGAGCGATACTCACCCGCTTACATCCGACACTTGTTCCAAGCGAAAGAGCCACTCGGGGCTCGGCTGGCTTCGCTCCATAACCTATGGTTCTATGCTCGCATGATGGAAGAAATCCGTCGCGCGATCGAGCGTGGTACGTGGCCGGAACTGCGGGCTCGTTATAGCCGGACGTAAGCCTGACTGGCTCCGCCAGATTTCCCCAGGTCCGTTGTTGATTGAACCGCCCAGATGCCAATGTAAAGTTCGCGAGAACGCGTGTGGTACGGCGTCGCTATACCCTGCCATCCGGAAGGCAAAACGAAAGATTGACTCTTGCTTTCTTCAATGGCCGAACCCAACATTCGGATCAGCGTTCCCCTGAGTTCTTGGGGGAGGTTGAGCTCGCTGACTTGGCGGTTTAACGCACCTTCCAACTCGCCACCGAATAATCGTCTAGCTTGGCGATTGACAAAAACGAGCCTGAGCGCAGAGTCGAAAATGACTACCGCGGCGGGCGCGGCGATGAGGAATCCATAGGGATCAAAAGCTTCTCGGGCGTGGTCCTCTACATTCGATAAGACCATTCGCCGAACGTGACGGCCCACAATCTCCGCACGAGTCTTACCATGACTTTTGGAGCGAATGCGGGTCCAATAGGTGTGGATCGTGCCAAGAGAAACATTGATCTGCTCCGCAATCTCTTTATCGGTCAAACCCTGCGAGCTAAGTTGAAGTACTTCCAATTCGCGTGATGAAAGCTGACGCTTATTGTCCTGATCGGTCAACTCTTGCCTCCTGCACGGCGACTATCTGCCACATTTCCCACACCGTATTTCAATATCTTATTATGGATTGGGATATTGGGACCCATGTTGCTCGCATTACCCTTCCAAGACAGACGCTGTACTATTTCCATGACCAAACTATCACCGTCGCGTGTTGGATTTAGCTTCACTTGGATTTGTTCGCCCTTCAGCAAATTCTCTTGGCTCGCTAGATTCGAAAACACGTATTTGAACCGGGGTGCGCCTAAAGGATTTCTAAACAATTTCGTTGATTCGAGCAGCAAGCTCGAAATCATAGGATGTCAATCCACCGACGTCGTGCGTTGTCATTGCAACGACGACCTCGTCATATCGAACCTCCAAGTCAGGATGATGGTTTAACTTTTCCGCCAGAAACGCTATAGAGTTGACAAACAAAATTCCGTGACAATAATCTAAATTCCTAAAGGATTTCTTGAGCATACCATCGCAATATTCCCATCCGGGAACTCTTGAAAGAAGCTCAGATATCGCGTCTTCTTCGAGAAGTTTGTATTCCAATTGAATGCCGAGCACTGATTTCATTTGATCAACCTATTAGTTCGTACGCCGGTTCCCGGCTGGTACCCTAGAGTCTTATGCGCATCGCCCGTTGGGCCGAACTCCTCCGGAATCAGGCCGGGTTTTCAGCCGCGCTCCAACAGTCTCACCGTCGATCGGTTTGGCGCAGCGTCGCGATGGAGGCGCGACCCGTCCTCATCGCGGGCCTTTACCTGTCTGAACCAAAGCCGGTTCTGATTGCTACGGCATCCTATGACCGAGCATTGCAGTGGCAAGCCAAACTCGTTTTATGCGGAGTTCCTGAATCTGAGATTTACCAGCTTCCCAGCGGTACAAGCGGATTATTTGATGACGCGTCTCCGGAAACCGTGGCTCTGAGTGACCGACTGGGTTCGCTCAGAGCTTTGGCAGACGGAAAGCCCGCCATCATCATCGGTTCCCCGCAGGCGATTCTGGAACGAACTCTGCCTCTCGACTGCCTCCAATCCTCATTCCAAGAGATCCGCCAGGGTGACACGCTCGACATCGCCGAACTCGTACGGACTTTGAGCGCCATGGGCTACGAACCCTCTGAGCCTGTCATGGCTCCAGGACAGTATTCGCGCCGAGGTGGATTGCTCGATGTCTTTCCGATGGGAACCCAACTTCCGGTCCGAATCGAGTTCTTCGGCGACATGGTCGACACCCTTCGTCAATTTGACACCAATTCCCAGAGATCGATCAGTCCGACTTCGATGCTGCGGCTCTCACCCAGCCGTGAGACGATGTACTTCTTCCCCGATGCTGAGTCTCCTCAGGAGATAGCCATTGCGCGGACGAACCTCAAAGAACTTCTCGCCGGCACATTGGAGAGCGAAGCAGCGGCTTTGACTCCTGAAGCCGCTGCAAAGTTGGAGGAAATGGTCAATGGTGATATCAACGCTATTGAGCAAGGTGTCTTTTTTGACCGTTTGGACCTGTACCGCCCCATTCTTCACCCCGACTCAGGCTGCGCGCTGGACCTGTTGGCTAAAAGCGGAATGCTGGTGCTGGATGAACCTGCCGAACTCGCCATGGTGGCCAACAAGGCTTCGGAGGAACTCGCAGATTCTCTCGCTTCCCGTCAGATTCGCGGCGAGATTCTGAAAGCCACGATTGGAGACTATGCGCTCCCACCCGAACATTTCGGAAACGCGGAATCTGCACTGGCTTTAGTGGGAATTGGTGAGGCACCCGATTGGTTCGACCCTCTCAACTCCGTCGATTGGAACGTCGCCTCACTGGAGCCCTATCGTGGCCGCCCCGACTCCTTGGCCCAAACACTCAAGAATTGGATCAGCTCCGGCTTCAGCGTGACGATCGGCACGGACCAGCCCACCCGCGCAAAAAGCGTGCTTAGCCAGGTCGAGCTCTTTCCAACTGAAGATGATGCCAGCGCCGCCCAGCCCGGGCTGCATCTTGTCCACGGAAACTTGGCAGGTGGTTTTGTGTGGCCAGATTCCAAGCTGGTTCTGGTTACCGACCAAGAGTTGTTTGGAGTCGGCAGACTCAAACTGCCGCAGAGAAAATTCAACGAGGGTGCTCCGATCGCCACCGTGCTCGATCTGAAGCCGGGTGACTATGTGGTTCACATCAACTTCGGAATTGGGATCTTCCAGGGGTTGGTCAAACGAACTGTCGGGGGGCAAGAGAAGGAATGCCTCTACATCCAATACGGCGGCCCTGACAAGCTCTTTGTCCCGGCCGACCAACTCGATCGAGTCCAGAAGTATCTCAATCCTGGTGATACGGAGCCCAAAATCAACCGCTTGCACTCGGGGGAGTGGCAGCGGGCGGTGGGAAAAGCCCGGGAGGAAGCGCGCGCCTTCGCCCGAGAACTGATCCGACTGTACGCCCAACGGAAACAAGTTCAGCGCGTATCGTTTGGCCCGGACAGCCCGTGGCAAGGGGAGATGGAAGCGACCTTCCCGTGGATGGAGACACCCAGTCAGATCTCGGCGATTCGAGAAGTGAAGACGGACCTCCAGACGGACTACCCGATGGACCGCCTGATCTGCGGTGATGTAGGTTTCGGAAAAACCGAAGTCGCCATTCGCGCCGCGTTCAAGGTTGCGCAGTCCGGAAAGCAGGTTGCCGTTCTATGCCCAACCACAATTCTCAGCGAGCAGCACTACCGCAACTTCTCCGAGCGGCTTGGGGCCTTTCCCACTCGGCTAGAGTTCCTCAATCGATTTCGATCGACCGCTGAACGGAAGGACATCGGACACAGGCTTGCCAAGGGCGAGATTGACATCATCATCGGCACGCACGCCCTACTGAACCAAGAGCTCAAGTTTCAGGACCTCGGTTTGGTCGTCATCGACGAGGAACACAAGTTCGGAGTTAAGCAAAAGGAAGCGTTGAAATCGCTCAGGGTAAGTGTGGATGTGCTTAGCATGTCGGCCACGCCGATTCCACGAACCCTGAGCATGGCCATGATGGACATCCGTCAAATGTCCCTCATCAATGACCCGCCGCCAGGTCGATTGCCTATCCGCACCTATGTCCGCACCTTCTCCAATGAAGTGGTTCGTGAAGCCATCCTGCGTGAACTTGCTCGCGGTGGGCAGGTCTACTATGTCTACAACCGTGTTCAGGGAATCTGGCACGTAGCGGAAAAGCTCAAGAAACTCGTACCCATGGCGCGCATCGGGGTCGGCCACGGACAGATGAACGAGAAGGAGTTGGAACCGGTCATGCTCGCTTTTATCCACGGCGAACTCGACATCCTGCTCTCGACCACCATTATCGAAAATGGTCTCGACATTCCCAATGCCAATACGATGATCGTTGAAAACGCGGACCGTTTCGGCCTTTCGCAGCTGTACCAGTTGCGCGGTCGCGTTGGAAGATCGGACCGGCAGGCATACGCCTATCTGCTCTATCAAAACGAGACCGGATTGACTGAGAACGCGCTCGCCCGTCTCCAATCGCTGCAGGAGTTTTCTTCGCTGGGTGCTGGCTACTCGTTGGCTGTCCGCGATCTCCAAATTCGAGGTGCGGGAGACTTGCTCGGGTCCAAACAATCCGGAACTATGGCAACCGTGGGCTATGAGCTGTTCGTGCAGATCATCAACGAAGAGATCCAGTTCCTGAAGGCACACGCCGACGGTGACGGCAAGCGGGAGTACAACGATCCCCTGGAGGGACTGGAAGCCTTGCCAACGGTTGATCTGCCCGTGATCGCCTTGATTCCTGAATCCTATATCGAGGACCAAGCCCAACGGCTCTACTACTACAAGATCATGATGTCGTCGCGCAACTTGGACGAACTCAACGCGGTGCGCGAGGAAATCACAGACCGCTATGGCATCATTCCGACTGAGGTTTCGACTGCGCTGGGCGTGATGTCATGCCGGATTCGAGCGCGAGAACTCCATGTCGACAAGATCGAAGGCCACGGGGGACGGCTCGTGGTTACGTTCAAGGATTCTGCGGACTACTCGCCCAGGCTCTGGTCCATGCTTACCAAGAAGAACCGTGAATGCTACTACACCCGCCAGCAGTTCATCTGGCCCTGGCACGGAGACTCGCTGGAAGCCTCCTTTGAGATGCTCGCCACGATCCTGTCATGTTTGCAAGAAATTGAGCACCAGCGAGAAAGTCTTGGTGTTTAGGCCGGTCATAACCCGCTCATACCGGGCAAAATTGATGTCGGTTCATGTCTGATTCGCCGTCACGTCTGGAAGATCTCCGCACACTCGCCAACGCGCGGGCCGATGCGGCGTTTTCCACGGCCTTTATGACCTTGGTTGGCGGCGGTTTTTTGATCGGCTTTGTCAAGTCGCTCAACGGCAGCGACCTTTGGATCGGCCTTATCAGCGCGATCCCGCCGTTACTGGGTCTCCTTCAGATACCCGGTGCTCTTTGGGGTCGCGGATTTAAGTCGTACAAAAAATTCATCTTCCCTGGTGGACTGATGTGGCGGCTGTTCCACCTCCCTATCGTCGTCCTGCCCTTGATGGGTGTGCTGGGTGCCGGAAGGCTGCCCATTATCGTTCTGTGCCTGGCCTTTGCATTTACGTGCGTCCAGTTGGTTGACCCGATCTATAACGACTGGCTGGCGGAGATGGTCCCCAGTAACTCCCGTGGCTGGTTCTATAGCCGCCGCAACGCTATCGCCGGAATCACCGGTGCAGTTGTGGGTCTTGCGGGTGGTTTGATCCTCGACATCATGAAGAGCCAGGGCCACGAGGCTGCAGGCTATACGACCGTCTTTGGTGTGGGTTGGATCTGCAGCGTGGTGTCGATGAGCTTCTTCTTGCGCATGACCGACCGGCCACGGCTCGCTCCCCAAAAGGTTAGCCTACGTTCCGTTTTGCCCAGCATCACGGAGCCTTATGGCGATCCCCAGTTCCGGCGGGTTCTGCTGTTCCTGTTTGCCTTCGTTTTTGGGCAGGTCTTTATGGGTGGACTGCTGACAGCGTACGCCTTGGAGTCGCTCAAGCTGCCCATGACGCTCATCCAGGGAACCGGTTTGATCCAAGCATCTGCCCAGTTGGTGGCTGCACGATGGTGGGGGTTTTTCAGCGACAAATACGGCAACAAACCGGTTCTAGCCATTCTCACCATCGGGATTACCATCACGCCTGTGATGTGGTTCTTTACCAAACCCAGTGAGAACCTCCACAACATGATTGTGCTGACGCCTGGGCACCTTTTGAGCGGCGTGGTTTGGGCCGGCGTTGGATTGTGCCAGTTCAATCTGCTCCTCAATACGGCGAATCCCGAGAAGCGTGCCAACTACATTGCGAGCGGCCAGTCGCTGATCAGCATTACAGCCGCTTTATCCCCGTTTTTGGGTTCACTGGTGATGGCTCACCTCCGTGGTTCGATGCCCGTTGCTCAGGCCTATTTGAGCGTCTTGGGTGTCACCACAGCGCTGAGGTTTTTTTCTCTATTCTTCCTGCTGCCGGTCCGCGAGGAAGGTTCCATCGCGATTCGCGATACGCTGCGCCAATTCAAAAGGGTAACGCCAACCGGCTTTGCCGCACTGCGAAAGCTCACCACCAGTTCGGATGTCCAAGCTCGATCCACTGCGATGGCCCAAGTCGCAGAACGTAACCTGGGAATGGCCGCCGACGAGGTCATCAAGACCCTGCACGATCCGACGCCGCGCCTGCGACGTGAAGCTGCTGCAGCGCTCGCTGAAATCGGAGGAACCGCAAGCGAAGACGCTCTGATCCATCAGCTCGATGACCACCCGGACCTGGTCGAAGAGGAGGCACTTGAATCACTTGGCCGAATCGGAACCGAGCGCGCCGTGCCGTACCTTTTGCGCTATCTTGATTCGCCCTCGCCGCAACTCCGTAGGTCAGCCGCGAAAGCGCTCGGAAGGATCGGTGCTCCCAGCGCGGAGGATGCCCTTATCCTGAGCGCAATGTCCGAAAATGACCCTGATTTGCGAAGATCCAGTCTGCAAGCACTGCGAATGCTGGGATCGAGCCGCGCCGCACACGTCATTGAAGCCGCGCTCATGGATCGACACCCGAGCGTCCGTATCGCCGCTTGCGAGGCGGTGGACGAACTTCGCTTGGTCGGATTGGCCGAAGCCATACGAACCTCGCTCGCAACCTACCGCGACGAAGCGGCCTCGGAAGCGGCCTATGTGCTGGGAGCGGTCGGCAGCCGGACCGATATCCCGATCATTCTCCAGGTTGCCAACGAGTGCGTTTCGATGATTACGCGCCGGAGGTGCTTGCTGGGTATCGCCAGGATGCTGGAGGTCGAGAGCGATGCCTACCGAGTCTTCCTGATGGAAGGTATGGCTCGGGATGCTGAGCTCCTCAAAATGTTCAGTGGCAAAGCCCGCTCCAACGACACCCTTCACAAGGGTATGACTGCCTTTTCGGCTGGGCGCGATGGCGAGGCCCTCACCATTCTCGCAACAGCCGCCCCGGGCAGCATTCTCTCGGAACTCTGCGAGCCAGTGGTGCCCGAAGCTTTCATCATCGCCGCACTCTATTTCCAAAAGATCAGCGACTTGATGAGCAAGTAACATAACCTCTATGCCGAGCGTCATCACCGCCAACGATCCCATCGGATGGGTCATCCTCGCGGTGGTTGGAGCGATCGCGAGCGGCATCAATGCGGTGGCGGGAGGAGGATCGCTGATTTCCTTCCCCACCATCATCGCATTGGGAGTTCCGGATATCGCCGCCAACGCCACGAACTCGGCGGCGTTATGGCCCGGATCCCTTTCAAGCGCATTCGGTTTCGCCGAGCGTCTGCGCGAGGCCAAACGGGATCTCACTCTCCTGCTTCCACCAACGATCGTGGGAGCCATCGTGGGATCCTTTGGGCTGCTGCTCACGCCGGAGAAAGTCTTCAAAATCGCCGTGCCGATCTTGATCCTGTTCGCCACCATCCTGCTGGCTGTTCAGCCAAAGATCAAGGCTTGGGCGAGCCAGAATACGTTCCGTCTCGGACGCACGTATGGAGCAATCATTCAATTTTTCGTAGCGGTCTATGGCGGCTATTTCGGAGCGGGAATGGGGATTCTGATGCTCGCGTACCTGGGGCTCTTGTTGGACGGCGACATCCATGAACAGAACGCGCTCAAGGCATGGCTGGGAGTAGCCATCAACTTCGTCGCAACGGCGATCTTTTTGTGGAAAGGCAAGGTGCTTCTGGTGCCAGGAGCGGCCATGCTCGTCGGCTCGGTAATGGGCGGATATGGAGCGGCGCGCATGTCGCTCAGAGTCGACGCAAACAAATTGCGGTGGGGAATCGTGGTGTTTGGTATGGTCATGTCCGTGGTTTTTGGGTCGAGAGTTATGGCGCGATGAAGTGGGGCGTAGTTGTAGCGGCTGGCGGGCGAGAGGAAGGCGACCTCGCCACGGCAATGGGTACTCCGTTTAAGCCCATGGCACCGGTTGGTGGCAAACCGGCTATCTGCTGGATGGTTGAAGCTGTCCAAGCCTTGCCGCAAATCGAACTTGCGGTGGTGGGTCCACTCGAAGTCGGCGCCGTCGTTCCGGCAAAGGCGTACGTGCCCGAAGTCGGATCAGCCGTTCAGAATCTCATGGCTGGCCTGGACTCGCTCAAGGACTGCAATGCGATCGTCGTTCTCCCTGGCGATAGTCCCTTGATTCGTCCGGAAAGCTTGGAGAACTACATCCAGTACCTTCAGTCAAGAGCTCTGGCGGGCGATTGGATTTCTGCTGGAATCTGTCCAGCTAGCGCATTTAGATCGAGATATCCTGAATGTCCAGCCAGTGGGATTCACCTGAAAGAGGGCGAGTTCATTTCGGGAGGGCTTTACGCGGGCGCACCAGCCACGCTTCGGCGATTGGAAGCCATCCTCGCCGAATTCCGAGCCTTGAGAAAGAACCCCATTGCAATGGTTCGAAAGCTCGGCTTTATCGCATTGGGCGTGTTCGCATTGCGCCAGGCAAGCCTGGGATTTGCGGAATACCACTTGGCGAGAATCTTCGAGTCACGCGCCCTGATATGGCCGGAAGCAGGCCCGGAGACCTGCTTCGATTTCGATACTCCAGAAGAATACGCAGCTATCCTTCGGTACTTTCCACAAACGCTTTGAGGGCCTGAAGCTTGGCATCCCACCGTTGAGAAATGGCAGCGAGGTAGGACTGCCCGACCTCGATGGATTCTGGATTCAGCCGCACACGAACATCGCGGCCATGGGGTTCCAGCACGATGATTTCGGCTTCTTCCAGAACTTGAAGATGCCGGCGCATCCCCTGTCGGGTGGCGGGAAACCCTTGGATCAACTGAGTGATGGTGAGCGGCGAGCTATCGCTGAGCCGCTCGATCAATTCCAGTCGATAGGGATCTCCCAGAGCTTTGAAAAGGGGCGCAGCGTTCATTCGGGAGATCCGGTTTCCACGAATCGGCCCAGCCGAGCCAACTGGTATTCCCAACCACCCGTGTTATCCTCGAAGTTCTGCTGGCGATAGGATTCTGGCAAGCTCGCGAATCCGGTTTCGACCACCTTGAGCTTGGTTCCCTGCGGGTGCGACTCTAGAAAGAACTCCACCAGAGTATTGGGATGTTCCAAGGGGTTTTCAACAAAGCCCTGGGGCACAAATGCGGACCCGGACACCCATCGCCATGCAAAGTATTTCGGAGGCTCAGCTCCGACGATGGCGAGGCGAAACTTGCCCCACTTCCCCTCATCGATAACGGGTTGTTGGCCGACTTCGAAGGTCCCCTCAACAGCCTCGCTGAACCAGGAAGCGAATTGGTCCGGGCTTGAGATCGCGCGGTACACCCTGTCCATTTCGGCACTGATGATTATTTCTCGTTCGATGACATCTTGCATAATAGGCAACTCCTTGGTTGCATAATATCCCGCATTAGTTGGTTTATGCAATGTTTTTGTTGCCTATTGTGGAACGAACCGCAACTAATTGGCTGCTTCCATCAACTCCGCGGGGTGCCGTCGGGTGGCAAGTCGCAATGCGATCAAGCCCGAACTACCGGCTATGACCGACGCCATAAGAACTCCCAGCTTCGCCTCGGACGCAAGTAGGCTTCCCTCGAATGCCAGCGATGTGATGAAAAGGCTCATGGTGAACCCGATTCCTGCGATCAACCCAACCGCAGAAATCTGGGGCCAAGTCACTCCCCGAGGCGCTGCAGCAAGGCCGGATTTGACGCTGAGCCAGGAGAATGCCAAGATGCCGAGGGGCTTACCCACAACCAAGCCCACCAACACTCCCAGCGTTACCTCGTATCGAAGTGCTTCGCTCAATTGACCCAACGGCACTTCGAGCCCAGAGTTGGCAAACGCAAACACTGGCATGATCAGGAACGCCGACCACGGGTGAAGCACGCGGATGAGTTTTTGCACCGGATTGCTGATGCGCTCGCATTGTCGCTCGATGGCGGAAATGATCGATTCCTGCCGTTCGTCCAACATCCGCTGTTGAAAGACTCTGCCTGCTTCCGAAAAATCGTCCATAAGCTCTCCCAGGCGGAGACTGAAACGGGATTCACCGATGACGGATTTGGCTGGGAGAGTAAACGCAGCGAGGACTCCAGCGATTGTCGCATGGATGCCGCTCTTTAGCACGAAATACCAGAGAAAGAGCCCCAGGACAGTGTAAATCAGGATCGATCGAACACCCAAAGCGTTTGCGGCAACCATGAGCGCGAGAGCACCAGATGCCCAAAGCAGATAGCCCATATCGAGCGATGAGGTGTAGAAAAGTGCGATGACGAGCACTGCACCGATATCGTCGACAATGGCGAGAGCCGCAAGAAACACCTTGAGCGAACTGGGAACTCGCTTACCGGCCAGAGCCAAGATTCCCAAGGCGAAGGCAATGTCGGTTGCCATCGGGATGCCCCACCCAGAGACTCCAGGTGTGTTTCGCGCAAAGGCAAAATACAACAATGCTGGAACCACCATTCCCCCAACTGCCGCCACCAAAGGGAGCGCCGCCTGCTTGAGGGAACTGAGCTCCCCCACGAGGATTTCGCGCTTGATTTCCAGGCCGATGATGAAGAAGAACATCGCCATCAAGCCATCGTTGATGAAGTGCAGCAGCGACTTCTGGAGCTTCCACGACCCTACGGTGAGCCGAAGCTCTGTCTCCCAAAGCGAGAAGTAACTCGGCGCAAAGGATGTGTTCGCCCACACCAGCGCCAAGACTGCACTCGCAAGCAGGACAATTCCGCCGCTGGCCTCCCGCTCCGCAAACTCTTGGAACGGCCTCAGCACACGTTCAATAGGAGTTTTGCGCATGAGTTCATTGTGGCAGAGGCTGGAGGCGGCAACCGCACTAATGCCGTACTACCGTGATATGGCATTGGCTATATTGACAATATGAGATCTGCTTGCTATCTGGGTGCAATGTTGATCGTCGTGTTATCGGGATGTGCTGGGCACTCCAGCAGACACGCTCAACAAAAGAGTGAAACTCTAGCAAGCTTTTATGAGAAGCTCCCTAAGTGGAAGGCATCCGATAAGGCAATTCTCAGGTCTCACCGTGCCTTTGCCCAGAATTTTCTTCGTGCAACCCTAGCACACCATCCAAAGGATAATCTGGTCTTCTCCCCTTCCTCCATCGTTGAATGTCTGACGATGTTGAGACTTGGTTCCTCTGGCGAATGCAACCAGGTGCTCGAGAAGATCCTCAGTCAGGTTTCCGATGCAGAAATCTGCTCGAAAAGCTACCAAGTCCGAGGTCACAACTTCGTGTCCTTTGAGCCAGTACTGCAACGGGCCAATGGGATCTGGACGACTCAGGCGATTGAGCCCAGTTACGTACGGTCGATCCAGAGCCTGTATTCAGCGCGGGCGACCTCGACGCATTTTCCCAAACCTGCCTTGCGGGAGATCAACACCTTCGTAAAGGAGAACACTCAAGGAGTGATCCCCACTATCGTCACGGAAGAAGACCTCACAGAAGACACCGACATGGTTCTGGTTAACACTCTTCACTTCTTAGATGAGTGGGCACAGGAATTTGCTCTGAATGCCACATCTAGGAGAGAATTCTTGACTGGCAAACGGAAGAAGGTGATGGTTCAGATGATGAGGAAGTCCGAAGCGAACGTGAGTTATTTCGAGAACACCCTTTATCAATCGATACGATTACCCTACCGCTCTGGTATTGAGATGGCTGTGCTGTTACCCAAAAGGGGAAAAACCATTGATGAATTGGTGAATAAAGGTGAGATTCTCAACTTTCCAACGAAGACATTTTCCTATCGTACAGGAAACGTGCAGCTCCCGAAGTGGCGACATGAGTACACCACAGACATTAGGTCGTACTTGACGGCTCGGGGAGGCAAGAAGCTATTCGCGTTTTCCAGAGATTGGCCCAAATTCGGTAGAGATGCTTTCAAAGTAACAAAGGTTTTGCATTGTGCGAAGATAGCGGTTGACGAACGCAAAACAGAAGCAGCTGCCGCGACCGCCGTCGTCGCTGAAGAGTGGAAGGCCGTGGACGAGTCACCGGAAAAGCCGTTCCAGTTCATCGCTGACCATCCGTTCCTGTACATGATTCTTGCTCCTGATGGCGACCCCCTGTTTGTGGGCGTCTTGAACGATCCCACACAGCAGTAGGCGAACAGCACGCCGTACTCCCTTCCAGAGTTTCGTTTTCGACCCATAGAGCCTCGGCTTCGAAGGTCGCAGGCGCTATCGAAAGGCAAAGACGACTAAAATCAACCCTATGCGCTTTGCCACCCGTGCTCTCCGAGTCGCCCAAGAACCCGACAAGCAGTATCAGGCTGTCATCAACCCGATTTATCAAAGCTCGACCTTTGCGTGGGACAACCTCGACACCATTCCCAAAATCGATTACACGCGGTGTCAAAACCCCAATAGGCAGACTCTGGAGCAGGTTATCGCGGCTCTGGAGAACGGCAACCATTGCACCGTGTTCGGCTCGGGGATGGCGGCCGTCACCGCGGTGTTTAGCCTGCTGCAAGCGGGCGACCATATCGCGATGGCGAGCGACATCTACGGCGGCACTCACCGGCTTTGCACGACGGTTTTGCCGCGCCAGGGCATCACCATGACGGAGTTCGATGCCTCTAAACCCGAGACCCTGGACCAAGCCGTCAATTCGAACACCAAGATGGTGATTTTCGAGTCGCCGACCAACCCGAATCTGCGCATCATGGATATCCGCAAGATTGTGGAGCGAGCGAAAGCCCACGGCCTGTGGGTGGCGTTCGATAACACCTTCGCTTCCCCTGCGCTCCAAAATCCGTTGGACCTCGGTGCAGACTTGGTTATTCACTCCACAACCAAGTACCTTGGGGGCCATAGCGATGTCGTCGGAGGTGCGGTCGTCACCAAAGATCAGGAGTTGGGCAACGCCATGTTCGAGTGGATCAAGAACACGGGTGCCATTCCGAGCCCATTCGATTGCTGGTTGACCCTCCGAGGAGTCAAAACGCTGGAATGTCGCATGCGCACCCACTGCGCAAACGCCCAAGCCGTTGCAGAATTTTTGGAAGCCCATCCCAAAATCAGCAAGGTTCACTATCCTGGGCTCAAGTCCAACCCGGAGCATGCGCTTGCTACTGCGCAGATGACCGGCTTTGGTGGAATGGTCTCCTGCGAGGTCGCAGGTCCCGCCACTAACGCGCGAGCCGTCGCCGAGAGCCTCAAAGTGTTTCTTCTGGCGGAAAGCCTCGGCGGAGTGGAATCCCTTGTAGGGTATCCCCCGTTGATGTCGCACGCCGGAATGACCGAGGACCAGCGGGTCGAACGAGGGATTCCGCCCACGATGCTCCGACTCAGCATCGGTCTGGAGGACCCCACCGACCTGATCGAGGATTTGGAGCAAGCTCTGGCGACCATTTAGGCCCAGTCAACGAAAAAGACGATTTCGTTTCCGCCTTGTGGTGCGTCGTTAGAGCCGTTCTGCCCGTCCCGATTGGTATGAATTCTCGCGCTCTGGTGGCTGAGTTTCTGGGCACTTTTGCACTCCTGTTTATCGGAGTGGGTTCCATCGCTGGTGGGGCCATGGTTCCAGGTGGTGGTTTGGTGGTGCCAGCTCTTGCTCATGGGCTTGCCATTGCATGTATGGCCAGCGCGGTCGGACATGTCAGCGGGGGCCACTTCAACCCTGCGGTCACGCTCGCCCTTGTCGCCACCGGACGTTTCAAGGCTGCCGATTCGGTCGGCTACATCATCGCTCAAATCGCTGGCGCGATTGCGGGTACAGCTTTGGTGGGTTACTGCGTCGGAACATCCTCCATCAGCTCGATCCAGCATGGAATTCCTGCGCTAGGTTCTGGCATCACCATGGGCCAAGGGTTTGTAGCCGAAGTTGTCCTTACGTTCTTCTTGATGTTTGTGATCATGGGCACGGCAACCGACTCAAAGGCGCCAAAAATGGGGGCTTTGTTCATCGGCCTCACGGTCACTTTGGATATTTTCATGGGCGGTCCGATCTGCGGTGCATCCATGAATCCCGCCCGGTACTTGGGACCATCGGTCGTATCTGGAAACTTTGCCAATATCGCGCTGTACATCATCGCGCCCATTCTCGGGGCTGCACTTGCCGCGTTGGTCTACGACAAGGCTGTGCGAGGCGAAGAAGCTCAGTCGTGACGCTGTTCTTGAGATAGCCGATACACTGCAGTTATGCGAGTAGCTGTGGTCGGATTGGGGCCAGCCGGGTGTCGTGCGGCGATGCTTCTGGCACGAGCAGGGGTTGACACCACGCTGTTCGAGGCTCGCGACCGCGTCGGCGGCCGCATGCATACCATCCAGCTCGATGACGGCTTCTACGAGGCCGGAGCTGAGTGGATTGATCGCGACCACCATCGGGTCATCGACCTTCTCGCGGAGCTTAACCAACAGCCTTCCGACCATGGGATGTGGCCGGGCAACGTTTGGTATCGAGGCAGTCGTTCGGATGAAGAAAGCCTCTGGCCAGATGTACAGAAGGATGTGGCTCGCGTCGAGGAGGCTGCGGACTATCTCTGCGCCGATCTGGAACCCGATCCCTGGGAAAATTTCCTATATCCCAACCTCGATCAGCAGACTCTGGGCAAGTTTCTCGACAGCCAATGCCTGAGCGCCCGAGGACGATGGTGGATGGAGGCCATCTACCGGTCGGATGAAGGCGAAGATACGGACAAAACCGGTTTGCTGGGTTGGCTTTGCGGCAGGCTCAACGATTTGGACCGAGACAAGGACGCCATGAGCGCGTATCGCTTCCCCGAAGGTGCGCAGAGATTTTGCGAGCGAATGATCGAATCGACGGGTCTCACTCCCCACTTTGGCAGCGTATTGAAGAGAGTGGAGATGGAAGGAGATCTTGCGATTCTCTACTTTGAGACCCACCACGACTCGTTTGACCGTGTCATCCTCACTCTTCCCCCGCCAGCTTTGCGACGAGTCGTTTTCGATCCCCCCCTCTACGATATCAAAGAGGCTGCGATCGGTGAAATCGGAATGAGTCGCGTGATCAAAATCGCTCTCGAGTTTGAATCCAAATTCTGGGTGGGAACCGGATGGAAAGGAAGGGGTTTCTCCGATAAACCTATCCAGCAGTTTTGGGACTCTTCCCGAGGAGATGCCGCCGTGATCTCAGCCTATATTTGCGGGAACGAAGCCGAGATCTTGAGAAAAGATCCTTACGCAGTGGAGCAAACCCTAGGTCAACTCGATACCATGTTGCCCGGAGCCAAGGCGAGCTTTAAGAGCGGCAGAGTTTCCGATTGGATCTCAGAACCATATTCCTGTGGAGGGTTTCCGTATCTGCCTCCAAACTACGCACTAGGTCCTATGAGCGCCCTTTTCGGCCCTGATCGGCGCATTCATTTTGCTGGAGATGCTACAACCTTGCGAATGGGATTTGTCGAGGGAGCTCTGGAGAGCGCCGAGCGAGCGGTTCAAGAGGTTCTGAATGCGTGAGGTTGTAAGAGGGCGAGCCTACCCAGACCAGCAACCCATTGAGATCATTCTTGATAACGGGATTATCCAGGCCAAAAGACAAATCGCGGTGGTTGAGGACCTGCCTTGGCTGGTGCCGGGCTTTATCGACAACCACTGCCATATTCTTCCGGCCGGCCTCTTCATGCAGCGCGTCGATTTGGGCGAGTGCCAAAGCCATGAGGAAGTGATCGAAAAACTTAGGCATCGGGCGGCCTCTACGGAGCCGGGGCGATGGATCCTGGCGACAAACTACGACCAAAACAAGTATGACGGCGGACACATGCACCGGTCGCAACTCGACCAAGCGAGTCTGAAGCATCCGATTCAGTTGCGTCACGTCAACGGACACGCCGGAGTAGCCAATTCCCTTGCCCTTCAGGTGGCCGGGGTTAACAGCTCTACTCCCGATCCCAGAGGCGGAGCCTTCGTCCGAGACTCTTCCGGGGAACTCACAGGAGTGTTGCTTGAAACGGCCCATGAAGCAGTCGATGCGTCGATCCCCAAACCCACGCAATCGGAAATGGTTGACGCCATTGTCGCCGCTTGCGACCAGATGAAAACCCAGCTCCTGGTAGGCGCGAGTGACATGCAGACCGGTCGCTATAACCTTGAGGACGAACTGCACGCCTATCGGATCGCGAGTGAGATCTCCGGGTTTCCCATGCGGCTCTATCTCCAATGGAGCACCATGTTCGGGCCTCGAGCCATGGATCCCGGAAAATTGCGAGAGCTGACCAACGCGATGAATCCAGAGCTATGCAGAGTCGCCGGGATCAAGATCTTTGCAGATGGCGCCCTCGGTTCGCGAACCGCAGCCATCTACGGTCAATTTCAAGGCTCCGACCAGCAATCCATTGATGAAGGAACGCTTATCTACCCTCCGGATCGTTTGAGACAAATGGTCAAAGTGGCAAGCGATGCGGGATATCAAGTCAGCGTTCACGCCATTGGCGACCGTGCATCCGACCTCGTGATGGATGCCTTTGAGTCCACCGACATGCCTTCTCGGCATCGTCTGGAGCACGCCATGATGCTCAGCGATGCCCAGATCGAACGGCTGGCGAATATCGGCTGCCATGTGACCATGCAACCGGAATTCCTGACGCGGTTTAAGCACACCTATTTGAAAAATCTCGGTCCGGAACGCGCCGCGTCTTTGTTCCGCTTCCGATCGGTCAGTGAGGCCGGAATTCGGCTGAGTCTAAGTTCAGATAGGCCTATCGTGGCGGGGCACGCACTGGACACCATCGAAGCTGCGGTCAATCGCCCAGAGGGCTATGATCCCGCAGAATGCCTACCCCTTTCAAGCGCGGCTTTAGGACTTTGGTCCTTTGCCGCAGAGGCGAACGAAGACAGCTTTCCTTCGCCATTTGAACCTAAAACAAGGGCACAGTTCAACATTTTGAAAGAATTACCTGCACTGCTATCAGGTTTCTGAAGGGCGAATGGCACATTCGCGAACTTTTCTTAAAGGAGGGACGTTCTAATAATTGAGCTTAACGCTCAAGATCAAGCCAAGTAGCGAAAGCCAACGAGCAAAATCTCTCCTCCAACCAAGCAGAACCCCCCGGCCCCCCTCAGCCGGGGGACTTTTTTTGCCTAGTTGAAGTTGCTGAGCACAACGTCGATGGGAATGGGTGGGAGCGGATCCACGAATCGTACTCGGATCATCGTTCCAGTTCTGGCTCCGATGTCAATTGGAGACGCGTCCAGTACCCATCCCAACACGCAAGCGTGAAAGAGCGGGATATGGACCTTGATCACATCTCCGGCGGAAAACGGAAAGAAAGTTTGGAACCGGGCTCCGTTTACGGAGAGATCCATCAGCTCGCCCCACTCCTCGTTCAAGGAAACTTGGGTGCCCGCAAATCGCTCGGACCGGGGTTCCTCCCGCCGGTCCAGAACCATGGGATCGCTGGGGCGCGCAACAACAAACGTGTGCGTGACCGGATCTCGGTGGATGACCTGGGTTCGGAAAATGATGACCCCCTTGGGTCTGGGTATCTCGATTGTCAAGGATAGGCCGACACGAAGGGGCACATAGGCGTCGCGAAGGATCGGAGAGCTAAAAAGGAGGTTCTTCCCCTGGGCGCCAAGAAATCGGGCCCGATACATACCGCATTCAGACTTCATGCGAACAGGAGCATCGTGCTCCACTTGATCCAAGGCGTGCCGTTTCTTGCTAAGTTTGAGCACCGTGACGGCGTAACCGGCCGCGAGCGCACCCATGAATGATAGGGCCACGATCTGTATCGCCTGCAGCGCACTCGTCAAGCTAGATGCCTCACTTCCCAGTTAATTCGCGTTGGTATTCAGCAACAATCAACTGGTTCTGCTTGAGGGCTTCAGAGAGAGTAAGTTCAGATTCGGCGGCCAAATCGGCATCTCCCTTCTGGGCTGCCTCAAAGCACTCACCTGCCGCTTGGAGGAGCAGCGCTCCCATCAAGCGTCGTTGTTGATGCGACCCATTGTGGATTGTCGGCGGGAGCATGCCGTCTATAAAGGCCGAAACCGACTCGGCAATGGATTTGATCTTCGCAGCTCGAGAAATGGAGTCGGGCGAATTCGGATCGGATTGCACCAAGCGCGAGGCATCTCGAAACTGAGCGGCGAAAAGATCCCAACGGCTAGAGCAAAGCCGCATTAACCAGCCATAGACCAATGGATCGATAGACTTGGAGAGGCGCATGCCTTCCAGCGCTGCAAGTACCTGATCGCTATGACCCTGCCATGCCTCGCAGTAGGCAAGGCCACCCCAGCCTTCGTAAGTCGGTTTCTTTTCGAGCGAGGCCCTGAAGCTGTCGGTGGCGGCACTCAACCGATCTGCGACCGCGTCAACCATTCCCTGAAGTAACTGAGTCTCCTCGTTATCCCCTACGCGTGCCTTAAGCTCGTTCAGGGCGCCCTGAGCTGGAGTAGCTTTTCCCACCATGAGCCACAGCCGAGCCGATGTTCCCAGCATCGCAGGGTCCTGCGCGCCCAAATCGGCGAATCGTTGTGCCTCCTGCTCAGCCAAACCGGGCTCATTGATCTGGAGCAACGCCGTCACCAATCGAATTCGAAGGCCTGTGTCTTCCGGAAGTTCGTCCACACCTTGCCGGAGACGAAGGGCAGCTTCCAGTGGCATCCCCTGCCGCAGAAATGCATCGGCTTCCTGAATGACCCTTGCGGGATCGACCGTTCTAGTTTCCGCTGGTGGGTCTGGAACTTCTGGTCGCGGAACTGTCGGCAGATTCGGCTGATCCGCCATGGGAGGTTCGCTCTTGGCGATATTTTTGAATGGCCCTTGGATGAGCAAGTTGACCCATGTGTTGGCCACGCTCATCCCTCCGCTCACCCAGTCTGGAAGGCCGTTTACCGTACATTTCAAACGCTGCGTGTTTACCCACGTCGCCTTGGTCGAGTCTTTTCGAAACAGATTGCATGCGCCGACCGCTTCTCCCGCGATTTTGAGGCCCGAGATGACCATCAGATAGTCGGCGTTCGCAGCGTTGACCGCCTTTCGCATCTCAGATTCATTGGGGGTTTGGATGCCTTTTGGGGCGAAACCAGATTCAACCCACTTAAGGAAGATCGGATCGGACTCGGACCAGATGACAGGTTGCACTCGGCTATCTTCCACGAGCAGTTGCGCAAGCGGTTTTGCGATCTGGACATTAGGATCCATGCCGTCGGATTCGGGAGCGTATTGCTGAACGATGAGGACGACGGGACGCGCATGGACGGCAATGGATAACGTCCCCAACACGAGCAGGAGAAGCGTCCTCAACCTACCCTCCCAACACAGCCAGCGCTCGTCTGCAGGTTTCGAGGCGGTTTTTGTCGGACTCTGATCCGCCAGAAGCGGTTCGAGATTCCAGCGCACTGATCGCTCTTCGATAGGCGGCGATGGCTTCAGATCTGCGACCGGCAGCTTCATACGCTTGGGCCAGTCTCTGATTGGTCAGTGCCGAATCCGCGCCAGCGGACAGAGCATTTTCGTAAGCAGAAATCGCTGCCTTCAAATCTCCGTTCTGCATCGCCTCGCGGCCCTGCCTAAGATAATCCGATGCGCCGCCACGAGAAGTGTTGTTCGAGCCGGAACTGGCGGGATTTCCGCTACCGCGGCTTGGGCTGATCTCGATGATGCCCGGCGACGTGTTTTTCTTAGGAGAACTACCTCCTACAGGGCGGGGATCAGGATCGACGCTAGGCTGGACCGACGGCGCAGGATTGGTAGGGCGGATCTCCAACGACCCCACAGGAGGCGCCATCGGACGAACCGACGATTCCTCACTGTCAGTCTCGTTGGTTCGGATCGCACCCGTTGGCCGAGCATCGGGCAGTGGTTCACGCACAACCGCCCGTGCACCTTCATTTGTCGCCAAGTTCTGGGGAATAGTACCGTTCGAGCTTGTTGCGGTGGCTGGATTTGTCGCGGGCTGCTGAATATAAGGATCGTTCCTACCCGCATCTGGCATGTTGGTTGCGACATTGCCCATCGTGTTTTGTTGAGCAGAATCTGGGTTAACGGTAGGGCGGGGCTTGAAGACCATATAGGCTCCGCCGAAACTGCACACCAGGACGATCGCGGCCGCCGCGGCTAACCAACTCGCTCGTCCAGAAGGCGGTGCGCTCATGTGCGACGCTTCGGTTACGAACACCTCGCGGAGATGAGCAAGCTTGATCTTGTCGAGCCGTGAGTCCGGATCTAGCTCCACAACCTTCTCGTAGGCTTCCAGCGCTCTGGCGTAGTCGCCTTTTCGCTCGTGCGCATCTCCCAGCAACGCGTAGGCTCGGGTATCGCTCGGGTTATCGAGCAGAACATCCTGGCAGATGAGAATGGTCTCGTCGTACCGATGGTCGGTCATATCCCGGGTGGCTTGGTCCAAGAGTTGCTCGTTGGACTCCAACGCCTCTTTGAGCAGCGTGGGATCCAATGGCTGGCCACAACCGCCACAAAAACGGCTGTCCAATGTACTTTGCTTCTGGCATGCGCTGCACGTAACCATGATTGATCGGTCCTCGACCGGGTGCCCACCCGTGAAACATTGTACCTATCGGCGTTCGAAACTCCGACAAATTGTCTGCTCGCGGTACACCTGAGCTAATCCTGCGTACGGATAGACGTAGTAAGCGGCCCGAATCTTCTTAACTGCCTGTAAAAAAATGTTCTGCGCGCCTTGCTTGGTGTGGCCATTCTTCCGACCGATCTCCTCATAGGTGTGTCCCATGGCTCTCAGGCAGAAGACTTCTCTTTGACGCGCCGTCAGCCTTGCCATTTCAAGAATCTCTCGCCATTCTTGGCGCATCATGTAGTCGAATTGGGGCTGTGAGGTCCGAAAAGATACGTGGGGCTCCCGCCGAGATGCCAAGATCAGCTTTTTGTTAAATGCATCCTCCGAATAGTGAGGTCGCTCCGGGTCGCGTGGAGCGAGTGCGAGCAGTGCATCTGCAACGTAGGCCAAATTCGAAAGACGTATCATCTCATCCCCTCATTAGTAGATATTTGTATACTACTATTAGAGGGTCCGTCCGCAAAAGTCAACCGGCATCTTCCCGATTCCGGCAATCAATCCGGCACAGTTGCTGGTCCCCAGGGACGACAGGACAGGCTGCAAAATTCAGCAAAAATGCGGGTTCTTTGCGAAAAACCTAGTGATTATTCCAAATCACCGGCAATTGCCGTTGCCAGACTCCCCAACCTGTGATATAGTTTCTGTGAATACGTATTCATGAGCTAGTTTGGCTTATCAATACACGCGGAAAAGGTGGTCCGGTGGTGGTGTTTGGAGATGGATGGGATCTCGCCCCGATCGGCCCTGAAACCGCACTCACATACAGGAGATGGAACGATGAAGTGCACTCTTAAGAATCTTGCTCTGCTCGGCGTCGCAGCACTCGGCACGAGCGCAATCGCTCAAGTAACCGTGGATGGCTCATTCGATGCGGCCTACGGTTCCCCACTTGTTCTTCAGAACAATCAGACTAATTTTGGCGACAACAACGTGGCCGATGGCATCTATGCCAACGGATCCGAGTTGAACGGCGCTTATGCCTATCGCACCTGGGACGCAATCTATGTCTTCATCCCGGGCAACGTCGAGACCAACTACAACCGACTTGACCTGTTCATCGACTCCCGCTCGGGTGGCGAGAATCGACTCGGTAATTCCCAGTCGGACATTAACTTTGGCGGGCTCCGCCGAATGGGCGATGATGGCTCCGGCAACGGTCTCACCTTCGACACCGGCTTCGATGCTGATTACTGCATCATCATCAATGGCGGCGAAAGCGGAACCGGCCAGGTAACGTTTTACATGGACCTCGGCATTGTTGGCAACGCATCGGCGGTCATCGGCAAGAACCCATGGAACCGCGGCGGCGTGTACATGGGCAACTTCACCCGAAACGCGGGTGGCACCAGCACAGGAGCCGGCCAGGTTGACCTCGGGATCAAACTCGCTTACAATAACGCCAACATCGCTGGTGTCGAGTCTGGCGCGGGTATGTCTTCGCTGGCATCCACCGGTCTTGGCACGGGCGTGGAATTCAAGATTCCAACCGGCGCGATTTCCGGCAGCGGCCCGGTCAGAATGTGCGCTCTGATCAACGCAGGCGACCACGGCTATGTGAGCAACCAGGTTCTTGGCGGACTTGGCGGAAACGACAACCTCGGCGACCCCCGATACGTCAATTTCGACCTCTTCCCTGGAAATCAGTACTTTACAGTCCCAGCAGGTACGGCGTTCCCGACAGTGCATGGCACCGTGGACTTCAATGGCGGCGAGAAAGTCTCCATGTTCAAGGCCACTTTGCTTGACGCCAACGCAAATGAACTCGGAACGATCGTCATCGCTCCCGATGACAATGGAAACTTCGCGTTCCAAGTACCCGCTGCAGGTAGCTACACACTCTCGGGCGCGAAAGCTCCGAAGTATCTGGGCGACAGCAAGACCTTTACGGCAACCGGCACAGGAGCAACGATTTCGTTGAATCTCCGACCTGGCGACATCGACGGCGATGGATCGGTCACGATCTTCGACTACGTCGAGCTGAGCGGTTATTTCGACAAGTCCTACGATTCGGGCAATGCTGGCGACTGGAACAACGTTCCGGATGGCGGAATCACCGCTCCTTACGAGAGTGACCTCGATGGCGACGGATCCATCACCATCTTCGACTACCTGTTCTTGTCCACGTTCTTTGATCAGTCGGACAATTAATCTCCTCCAATAAGAACAACTCACTGGGGTCGGCACTTGAGAGGGTGCTGGCCCCTTTCCACTTTGGGACCGGACCGGAACCCGATATACTGGAGACATGGAATCCACTCTCTGCCGAACCCCGCTCTTTGATGCCCATATCCGCGCTGGAGCCAAAATGGCAGGATTCGCTGGCTATGATATGCCCATTCAGTACACCGGCATCATTGCAGAAGCAAAGGCGGTGCGAGAAGGTGCCGGGATGTTTGATGTCAGCCATATGGCGCGACTCTCTCTAACCGGTGATCGAGTACTGGAATACCTGGAGTGGATCACAACCAACGACGTCTCAAAATTGACGGACGGCACGGGTCAATATTCCCTTCTTCCCAACGATCAGGGAGGAGCCGTAGATGACATCATCGTCTACCGGATCCACGCGACGAACTTCCGGATGGTGGTCAATGCGTCGAACCACATCAAGGATCTAGCTTGGATGAAGCTTCAGAATTCGTTTGGAGTCACCATTGAAGATCTGACCGACGAGACCGCAATGATCGCCGTTCAGGGTCCCAAGGCTGTGGCGATCCTTGCCAGTATGTCGCCTGACGGTGGCGCTTTCGAGTCTGCACCTGCCTTCGGTATCGTCAACTCGACGGTGGCTGAGATTCCAGTTTTTGCGGCTCGCTCTGGCTACACCGGCGAGGATGGCTACGAGCTTATCTGCGCGGCGCGGGATGCGGACAAGCTATGGACTGCTTTGAAGGACCATGGCGTGGTGGAATGTGGACTGGGATCGCGCGATGTTTTGCGTGTCGAGGCTGGACTGCCGCTCTATGGCCATGAGTTGGACGACGAACGCAGTCCACTGGAGGCAGGATTAGGATGGGTCATCAGCAAAACCAAGACTTTTATCGGTTCTGAGCCGATGGCTCAGGTGAGGGCGCAAGGTGTGGAATCAAAACTGATGGGTGTCCGGCTGAACGGAAAGCGACTCCCGATGCAAGGTGCCCAGATTTTCTCTGGTGACCACGCTGTAGGCGGAGTTTCGAGCGGAATCTATTCGCCCTTGCTCGAGTGCGGAGTGGCATTTGCATTTCTCCATCCAAGCTGCAAAGAGGGAGACGCTGTCGAAATCGACATGCGCGGCAAAAAAGAGCCGGCAGTGGTTGTCAACAAACGATTTTACAAACGGCAAAAATAAACTGAACGAAAGCTGCGTAGATTCCAATAAATAATTTGAGACCGCAATGACACAAGCACTTGAACTTCCACTATTAGGGCTTGAGACCGATTTTCCGGAAACTCTGTTTTTGTTGTTTCATCCGTCCTCGCAGAAGTACGGTTGCTTCTGCCACGATGGGATCCACGGCTTAGCGTGCTTTTCCAACGAGCAATCCGCGTTCCGATTTGCTGAGTGGATTGACCTGAGCGGGATGATGACCCTGGAAGTCGACTTCGATGAAGCACGAGAGGTTGCCAAAGCCCGTCCCATGCCCATCATCAGCTTAATGCTCTTGGACAATCTCAACGATCCGAAAATCCACTACGTGCGATAGCCTCGATTGATGCCAAACTCTGGCATGCACGCTGGCTCTTCGCTTTCCAGACGCGAGGTTATCGGACTTGCGTCGGTTTTGGCCGTAACCCTTGCCTTTCCCGCCGCCGCTGTGGCGCGGCAACCGGAAGCGAAGTTGTCGGTCGACGATCTAAAAGCTGCGTGCCGCATCGCGGATCTCGACATCCCAGAGGAAGACCTCAAACGCATTCTTCCGGACGTCCAGAACTTTGCCAAGCAATTCGCGGAGATGAGGGCTCTCCCCATCAACTACCAAACCGAGCCGCGCACGGTTTTCACTCCGCTTGAGTCCGAACCCGCGAAGGGACCTGGGAAAATCACTGCAAGGGTCACCGCAAAGCTTCGCAAGGACATCGCGGGACTTTCAACCGAAGACATCGCGTTTTCGAGTGTGGGTCAGCTTGCTCTCTGGATCAAAACACGAAAAATTTCATCGGTCCATCTCACTGAAATCTATCTGGAGCGGCTGAAACGCTTTGGTCCCAAGCTCTTGTGCGTCGCCTCGCTGTGCGAATCTTCAGCGTTGGCCCAGGCTCGAGCTGCGGATGATGAGATTGCGCAAGGACGTTATCGTGGAACCTTGCACGGAATTCCATACGGGGTCAAAGACCTCTTTGCATCCAAAGACGCACCAACCGGTTGGGGTGCCGAGCCCTACCGTGGGCAGACTTTTGACTACGACGCTGAAGTTATTCAGCGGCTCAATGCTGCTGGGGCCATCATGGTTGCGAAAACCACTCTCGGTGCCCTTGCGATGGGGGACGTTTGGTACGGAGGGAAAACCAGAAACCCGTGGGATCCCGATGAAGGTTCCAGCGGTTCAAGCGCCGGATCTGCATCCTCCACCGCAGCAGGATTGGTCGCCTTCTCCATCGGGACCGAGACGCTGGGAAGCATCTGCTCACCGAGTTGGCAGTGCCGCGTTTCAGGGTTGCGGCCAACCTACGGACGAGTATCCCGATGGGGCGGCATGGCCCTGAGCTACACGATGGACAAGGTTGGCCCAATTTGCCGGACCATGGAGGACTGCGCCTTGGTGCTTGCCGCTATCGCCGGACACGATCCGAAAGATCCGTCTTCGGTAACGCGCCCATTTAGCTACCCAGCCAACGCAGACCTGCGGAAGATGCGATTTGGCCTTGCTCTATCCAAAGGCGAGAAAATACCCGAGGGCTCCATCATCCACACGCTGAAAAACAAAGTGGGTTCATTCGTGGAGGTTGCGGTTCCACAAATACCGGAAGGAATGGAGGCGATCCTCATGGCAGAGTCCGCTTCCGCGTTTGATGAGTTTCTGCGATCAGATAACATCAACAAATTGGAAAATTCCGCCTGGCCCGATTACTTTAGGTCTGCCCGGTTCGTGCCTGCGGTCGAATATATCCAGACTCAACGAGCGCGCAGTTTGCTGATGGCTCAGATGGCAGAGCTGATGAAGGACTTCGATGTTCTTGTGACTCCGAACATTGGCCTTTCGACTCTCTTTTTAACCAACCTAACCGGCCATCCGCAGGCCATTATTCCGGATGGCGTGGGGGACAAAGGGATCCAGCGATCGTGCTCCTTTATTGGCCACCTTTATCGTGAAGACCTCTTGGCATCTGTGGCTAACCAGGTTCAAATGCTCTCGACTTACCACACCCTGCGACCGACACTGTAGATTAAGAATGCGCACCGCACCACGTCAATACGCCGAACTCCACCTGCATCTTGGCGGAGCTGTGTTGCCTCGAATTTTGTACAGTTATCTTCACAAAGTGAAGTTCGATCGGCTTCACCCAGACAAGCTAGCTATTGCTCACCAATATCTCAAAACCTATCCCACGTATGAGCGATGGGAAAAGAAACTGACGAAACCTAGTAAGACTCTCACGGAGTATCTGGAGGCGCACAAAATTGTTGAGCCGCTGCAAACAGTTAGCAGCGTTGCGTATATGGTCAATCGCCTACTCCGTGGCTGTTACGTGTTTGAGAATTTGGCATACCTCGAGCTGAGATATAACCCCTACTTTCGCATCGATCGAACCCTACCTACATCTCAAGCGGTCGACAAGATGAAAGAACTTGTCGCAACAATACACGCCACCGCGGCGGCCAATTTCAGAGAGTTTCCCATCGTTTTCTCACAAATCCTGTGTATGGACAGTCGCCTTCCCAATGAAATCAACGCTGCCATCGCGGGGATCGCTTCGGAAATGAAGGCCGAGGTGTGTGCTGTGGATTTGGCTGGACCTGATACGGTGTATCAAGAGCGTCGGGAAGAACTTTTGAGCAGCATCAAATATGCGCGTGAGAAATTGGGACTCAACGTCACCACTCACTTGTTTGAAACAACAAGCGGCTCCCTTGAGGAATTGGTGCCCTATTGCGATCGAATTGGACACGGAATCCAAATCCC
This sequence comes from Armatimonadota bacterium, assembly GCA_018268255.1. GTDB lineage: Bacteria > Armatimonadota > Fimbriimonadia > Fimbriimonadales > Fimbriimonadaceae > UBA2391. Next base: position 396,111 of record JAFDWX010000005.1, read on the forward strand.
GCTCCACTATCCGCACTTGCTACCGCTTCTCGCCAAGAACCGCATCTGCCTGGAAATCTGTCCGACCACCTACTTTCGCACTGGCTCGATACAAAGCTATGCCGAACTTCGCCCCGTGTTCCAGACTTGCTTCGATCTTGGCGTGGCGATCGCCGTCTGCACCGATAACTCCGGTCTTCACGGAGTGCGCCTCCCCCTGGAGTTCGAACGGCTTCTAACCCACAAGGTAATCAACTTCCACGAAATGGAAGTTTGCCGCGAAAACGCCTTTCGCCACGCCTTTCGCTGGCCCGGATTGGTCGAGCGCCGCGATTAGGCGAGTTCAACGCGAAATTCGAGATTACCGATCTTCAGAGTGTCGCCCGTCTTTAGTACGGTTTCCGTATCTTTTGGTAACCGAACTGTATTTACGTAGGTGCCGTTCGTGCTTCCCGTATCGATAACCACGATCGAACCCTCTCCACCTTTGAACTTTCCGTGGCGACTCGATGCGTAGGGATCCTCGATCACGATGTCGTTGTCCGCCTTGCGGCCGAAGGAGTGCTCACCTTGAAACACCTCGATCGTCTGCTCGGGAGCAACCAAACTTCCTGACAATTTGCGAACCGTTGGAGCCGCAGTGATGGCCTGCGTACGTGTAGAAGAGCCGATCAGGGTCTTGGTAGACTCCCCAGGCAAGCTGACCGTCATTTCCAGACCTCCGAACGAAACCTTATCTCCTGCAACAATCGGCTTGGATTCTCCTTGCCCCAAGGCCTGTCCGTTCACCTTCGTTCCGTTTGTGCTGCCCACGTCAGAGATTATTAGGGCTCCATCAGAATTTGTGATCTCCGCATGGCGACGACTCACTCTCGTGTCGTCAATCATTAGGTCACCTAATCGACCCACGCTGTTGCTCCCGGGCCTAATATAAAACTCACGCCCCGAGCCATCAACCAAGGTTGGAAGTTGCACTGCCGGTGCTCCAAAGGCATCGCCTTCCAGAGCTCGATCAAAGATGAGCCCGCAGTCAACACAGAACATCACACCCACAGGGTTGAAGGTTTTGCACACCGGACACTGGACCGGTTTGATCGTAACCGTGGCCTCAATGGTCGGCGCGGTTCCCATGATGGTTTTGTTCGGATCAAGAGTAGGCGCAACTCCCATCTGTGTCTTGTTTGGATCAACCGTGGTCATATCTTTAATCTTGGACGAAACTCACCGTCTCTTTCGTACTTGTTCTGATGCGAGTTTCAAATCTTCGACTGAAAAGGAGCCCAAATCGATCACCTTTTCTCTGGAATGTCCACCACTGACCACCGCCAAAGTGGATTTGGCAACCCGGAGAGTCTTGGCAATAAGCTCGATGACAGCCTCATTCGCCTCACCGTCGGTTGGGGATGCAGTTACCCACACTTTGCACCCGTTCTCGCCAAATTCAATCTTATTTTGAGAGGCTTTGGGAGTTACCCGTATGGAAATTTGCGCCATCAGACCTTTTTCTTCAAACGCTCTTCTGCTTTTGCGACGTTTGCTTTGGCCGTTTCGTCATCGGGATATTCTTTCAGGAACTGCCGATACACCCGGAGGGCATCTTCGAGTTTCTCAAGCTTTGTATAAACCTGTCCTAACAAGCGGTAGTTGTTCGGATGGCACTTAACTTTGATGGCTGGTTCTAAAGTTGCAACAGTCTTGGCGTAATCCTTTTTTCGTAGGAAGTAAAACTGTCCTAGCGGCAAAAATCGATCCGGATCCAATATCGCGCGATCTCGGTATGCGAGGTAGACCGCTTCGGCCGAGTCGTTCTCTTCTACACTTTCCAGCATCCATCCCAGGTCGGTGGCTACATCATAGTTCGTGGGATAAAGCTCCGCTCGAAAACGATAGTAATTGATGAGCCTGGGAAACTGACCGTTGGAAAACCACCAGTCGATTTGGCGCACCGCAAAGCCATCAGCGATGCTCAGAATCTGTCCAGGCACATCACTCCCTGCATCCAGAGGTTTGAATGTGGGTTGGCCGAAAGCTCCTACGGCACCCACCACAGTTGCGAGAGCCACGGCGAGCAATTTCATTCCAGTTCCTTTTTGACCAAATCCTGAACCATTGGCGCATTGGCTCGTCCCTGGCTGGATTTCATCACCTGGCCTACCAAAAATCCAATGACATTCGTCTGCCCAGACTTATATTTCCCAACGACGTCGGGGTTTTTGGCGAGGGCTTCCCTAACCCAAGCCAAAATCTGATCCGAGTCGCTGATTTGCGTCGCACCCTTCTTTTCGACCAGGGAACTGGCAAAGTCGCCCGATTTGAACATCTCATCAAAGATATCCTTCGCAGTTTTGCCGGAGATCGTGCCTTTGGAGACAAGATTGACCAGATCGACGATGTGCGCTGGAGTCACCTTTGATACATCGTGGGCGTCGTCGTCTTTCGCTCGCTCGCTGATCACCTGGCCAGTTTCATTCAGTAGCCGTGCAAAATCGGAGATCATCCAGTTGCAGACGAGCTTCGGATCGCCGCCAAGCTTGATGCCTTCCTCAAAGAACTCGGCCCAATGTCGATCCTCAACCAGCCTCCGAGCATCTTTTTCTCCCAGTAGGTAGTCGTCACGATATCGACGGAGCTTCGCTAGCGGAAGCTCTGGCAGTTCTGCGCGCAAACCTTCTATGTACTCCTCAGTGAAGTGCATCGGGATGAGATCGGGACAAGCAAAGTATCGATAGTCCTGTTCTGTTTCCTTGGTCCGCATCAAAAAGCTGGTTTCGCTCGTATCGTTCCAGCCTCGAGTCTCCTGAGCGACTCGGCCACCGCCTTCCAATACTGCAACTTGTCGTCGCACCTCGAATTGAACACCCAGTTGCACGCTTCGAAAGCTGTTGAGGTTCTTCAGCTCAGTCTTGGTGCCGAGTTCGCTTTGGTCATCGGGGCGAACAGAGATATTGGGTTCGCACCGCATGCTCCCATGTTCGAGTTTGCCATCGCAAACCTCTAGATACAGCAGGATGAGCCTGAGTTGGTAGAGATACTCCTTCGATTCGTCAGGGGTGGAGATGTCTGGCGGAAACCCGGTGACAATCTCCATAAGAGGCACACCCGCGCGGTTGTAGTCCACCCCAGAGCCACCGCTCGGAAGGTGCATCAGCTTGCCGGTGTCTTCTTCCAGGTGGACCCGCCGAATAGAGACGCGCTGATAACCATCCCCCGAGGGAATCTCGACCCAACCGTGGTAGCCCAGTGGGTTGGTTTCGCCATACTGGCTCACCTGGTAGCCCTTGGGAAGATCGGGATAGAAGTAATTCTTTCTATGAAAAACCGACTCGTAGGCGATCTTGCAGTTCAGCGCAAGCGACGTCCGCAGGGCCATTTCAATCGCTGATCGGTTGGGTACGGGCAAAGTCCCGGGCAAGCCCATACAAACCGGACAGACCCGCGTATTTGGCTCTCCACCAAACGCAACGGGGCACCGGCAGAACATTTTTGAGTGAGTCAGAAGTTCGGCGTGAACCTCCATACCCACACTCGGGATATAGTTCGCCATGGAATCTATGGGATTTTAACTCATTCAGGCTGAAATCCGTTCACCAAGTAGGATCGAAAGCATCTGATTTCGCGAAACTGGGCACTTCATGCCGCATCGCCTTGGCTGCCTTCTTAGACTGCTCTTCGGTCCAGTCTTTCGCCCAGAGCAAATTGCGCCCCAGTTCTCGGGTGCCGGAACTGAACGGACGGGTGCCTAAATGGAACCAACTGATCGCTGATCGGCACGCGCCGAGGCTCTTGAGTCGAAGCGCGAAGGAGGCGGGATCCCGGACGGGCAACATTGGGCTCACGCATACTCCTGTCTGGATTCCGGCAGCAGACAGTTCACGGACGGCGTCCATCCTGCGGTGGATACTGGCGCACGAAGGCTCGAACAGCCGACGAATCTCCTCGTCATCCGTGGTGATGGAGATATTCACCCGCAGACGCTGGAACCGCTTGAAAACCTCAAGATCCCTCAGCGCAAGTGGGCTCCTCGTCTGAACCAAGACAGAAGGTTGTTGCGGCAGGGTCGAAAGGAAGTCCAAGATAGATCGCGTGATCTCCATGGATTGCTCGATCGGCTGATAAGGATCGGTGGCAGAACCCAAGAAAATGGTCTTCCCGGCCAATCCCGGCGTGCGCTTGAGCAACCGAAGTGCGTTCTGTTTTACTTCGACCCACTGTCCCCAGTCTGCGCGATCTTGGGCGTCAGCCACAAACGCTGCGGCATAACAATACGAACAGCCAAAAGCACATCCTCGATACGGATTGAGAACCCAGTCGTAACACGCCAGCCGCCCCGTGCCCGGACGAACGATGGACTTAGATTGGACAAGCCGAATCTCACGTCCGCCGAGACCGCGATCAGTCGTTTCTAGTTCCGCTTCGTCAAAGAGAGATTGCTGGAGAGCCATGTTCGCCTACTGCTTAATATAGTAGACGAAATGATACCTATTTTGATTCCAGGATTATTCTAGCGGAGCAAAGACATCGACCACATAGCCGTCTGGATCGCAAATCTGGGCATAACGCTGACCCCAAAACGCATCCCACGGCTCTTTTTTGGCAGAGTGGCCCAGCGCCACGAGCCGACCAAAAACCGCATCGACGTGTTCGGGCGAATCGCACAAAAATGCCAGTCCGATGCCTTGGCCAACGGGTTTAACCCAATCAGGATCGAGCTCACGAGCCATAGATTCCGCGTTCAGGCTCAGTCGCATACCCCCGGGGAGCACCGCTTCGATGTATGGACCATCGTCTTCGGAAAACGTGCATCCCAGTTCACCGTAGAACGCACGAGACGCCGCAAGGTCCTTCACCACCAATCCTATCATGTCCAGTTTGATCAATTTGTTCCTCCAATCCCATTATAGTAGACGTTGATCTGCTAAATGCAAGGGTAACCAAAGGTCGACCGTTCCTACCACGGGGATTGGACTGGCAAGAGACCCAAAGCAAGGAAGTCGCCCCAGCATGCGCTAGGACGACTGACTTCACTTAACCGGCTGGACTATCTCTGTTCGATATCCACCCAAGGAAGTTGGCCGGGACCTTCATAGATGCAGCTCGGCCGAATCAGACGGTTGTTGGATAGCTGCTCCACCGCGTGTGCCGACCACCCGGCGACACGTGCAACCACAAAGATCGGCGTGTAAAGGTCGATGGGAATTCCGAGGGAATAGTAGGCGTACGCCGCTGGGAAGTCAACGTTTGGATAGATTCCCTTCTCGGTTTCCATCACGTTTTCCAGGATGTCGGCGATCTTGGCCCACTTCGGCATCCCCTTTCTCTCGCAGAGCTCTTTGGCAACCTTGGTCATGTAGATTGCTCGAGGATCCCGCTTCTTGTATTCGCGGTGGCCAAAGCCCATGATCTTCTTTTTGTTCGCCAGCGCATCATGAATCCAGGCTTCCGCGTTCTCCGGCTCACCGATTTCTAGGAGCATCCTCATGGCTTCCTCGTTGGCTCCGCCGTGGAGAGGCCCCTTCAGCGTTCCAATGCCCGATACGATGCCGCTATAGAGGTCGCTCAACGTTGAGACGGTGACACGGCAAGCAAAAGTCGAGGCGTTGAATCCGTGCTCGGCGTAAACGCTGAGCGAGGAATCGAAAACGTGCGCAGTCTCGGTGTCCGGTTCGTCGCCGTTCACCAAGTGCAAAAAGTTCTGTGCAATGGAGTGGCTCGGATTGGGCTTCAGGGGCTCCTTGCCCTCAAGAATCCGTTGGCCGTTCCCCACGATGGTGCTCGCCTTAGCGATGATGCGCACCGCCTTACGGCGATTGGCATCCATGTCCGTGGCAGGCGCAGCGTAGTCCGGATCAAACGGAGCCACGACCGCAAATCCGGCCCGAGCCATATCCATGGGGTGCACCGATTTGGGAAGGGCACGAATTGCGTCGTATACAGCGTTCGGAACCTCCCGTTCACTGCTCAAGGTTTCCTTGAATTGACTCAGCTCAGACTGGTTGGGCAACTTGCCAAAAATCAGCAGATATGCGGTCTGCTCAAAAGTGCCCTTGGATGCAAGCTCGTGGACATCATAGCCACGAAAGACCAAAGTGCTTGTTTCACTCACGATCTCGCTGATCGTGGAAATGCCGCCGATCACACCTTCGAGACCGGGGCTATAGTTAGGATACGTCGTTGTCGCGCTCATAAGAAACATCCGCCCATAACGGTGTGTTCTACGGGATGGCGCGTCCCTCTATCAACATGCCAGCGCGCGACCTCGGCGACCGCACCGTTTGAGATTCGGTGAGCATACCCCGGTCATGTTTTCGACATGCCCGACACGCGGGTACAACCTGAGTATGCGCGCACGGTTGATTGTTGGAGCAGTCGCTCTCGCTCTGGTGAGCCTAGCCCACCCCTTCACTTTGTCCATCGTCCACACAAACGATGTTCACGCGCGAGTTGAACCCGCAACCATCAAAGGGAAGCCTTACGGGGGCTACGCTCGCGTCGCAACACTTTTCAATCAATTGCGGAAAAAGGACCCAAACACGTTATTCCTTAACGCAGGCGACACCTTCCAGGGCACGCTCTACTACAACGTCTACAAGGGCACGGTGAATGCGCACCTCATGAACCTCCTGGGGTACAGCGCGATGGAGATCGGCAACCACGAGTTCGACGACGGTCCAGCGGGCCTGGCTCCCTTCGTCAAGTCGGTCCAATTTCCTGTTGTTTGCGCCAACCTGGACTTCTCGCAGGATCCGGATTTGCGAGGGTTGGTTCAGCCTTACACGGTACTTAAAGCTGGCAAGGAGAGCATCGGCGTCATCGGAGTCATCACTCCGGAGCTGTTCTCCATCAGCGGACCCGGGGACAAAATCAAGATGCTCGATCTCGACAAGAGTATTGAGTCAGCGATTGAGAGCCTGGAAGCCCAGAAGATCAATAAGATCATTTTGTTAAGCCACTGCGGCTATGGCGAAGACAAGGAAATTGCAGCCAAGCATCCAAAGCTCGACCTCATCGTCGGAGGCCACTCCCACTCGTTCCTGGGCGATCTCAAACTCGAAGGGTTCCCACGTTCAATGGGTCCATACCCAACCATGGTGGGTAAGGTCGTCGTGGTTCAAGCTTGGGAATGGGCCAAGATTGTGGGTCATCTGGTTCTAGATTTCGACAATAGCGGGAATCTCAAGAAGGTCCGAACAGCAGAAACGATTCCCGTTGACGAATCCATTGCACCCGATCCGATGGTGGAAAGTGCGATCGCAGCTTTTCGGAAGCCGATCGAGGCGTTGCAGACCCAAGTGGTCGGCTTGACCGAGAGTGGGCTCAGCCGAGAGGGAGCGGAAATGCCTCTTGGCAATGTCATTTGCGACTCGATGGTTGCGGCAACAGCCAAGCAGGGCGTAGTTCTCGCTCTGATGAATCGCGGCGGCATAAGAGCTTCCCTGGAGCCAGGAAAGATCACCTACGGTGCAGCGATCAGCGTCCAGCCATTCAACAACACTCTCGTTATCTTGGATCTCAAAGGCTCCGAACTTAAGCAGGCGTTGGAAGACGGATTTACGAAGGGCTATCTCACGCAGGTGAGTGCCGGAGTGCAGTATCAGGCCGATATGTCGAAGCCTGCAAACAGCCGACTCGTTTCCGTTTCGTTAGGCGGAAAACCCATCGACGATCTTGCCACTTACCGCATCGTAACCAATAACTTTATGGCCAAAGGGGGCGATGAATATAACGCGTTGGCCAACGCCAAAGGCTATCGGTACGACACGGGACTGTTGGATATCGACGCGCTGCTCGAATATCTGAAAGCGCACAATCCGATCGAGGCAAAGGCAGAAGGCCGCATTTCCACAAAATAGTTAGGCCAGGTCGGACACCTGGTCTTCCAAAAACCGTTCGTCATACTGGAGACCCAGAAATGGCACAGTATGACGATTCGGTATTGGAAAACCTTGCTCAAGAGTTGCGGGAGTTGAACCGCCTGCTCCAGATACAAATTGAGCACCAGCAGAGTTGGAAACTCGCCCTTCGGAACGGACTGCTCGCCGGACTTGGCGGCGTCCTTGGAGCCACAGTTGTGGTCAGTCTCTTGCTGGCTGTTTTGAAGCCGTTCAAAAGCCTAGATGCTCTTGGACCGGTCATCGACAAACTCGACCGCAGCATCGAAAACGGCCGCCGATAACTAGTTGCCTTCCAATTCAATGAATTCGGCAACCCTTTCCACGTCCGTGATTTCGGCAATCTGCTGTTCTTCCTGCGACTCGATCACTACGCCGAGTTGATCACTGATCTTCACTAGCATGCTCATGATCAGGCTGGTTTCCTGTTCCGCCAGTAAGTTGATTTGGAGATCGAGTTTGTTGCGGTGATCGGCCAGCTGCTGTTGACGGTTTTGGCTGATGAGGATGAAAGTCGAGAGAAAGATCGCTTCCAAAGAAACAACCAGCGTGAGCATTCCAAACGGCGGTGGGTCAAATCGCAGATGCTTGGGAACTCCTGGCACGGTGTTGAGAGCCAACCAAACCCCAAAAATCACGAGATGGAGATACACAAAGGAGAGACTTCCGCAATACGAAGCGATAGCGTCGACGACGACGTCCACCGCTGTCCGTCGGCTCTTCGCAGCATCTTCGATCCGATGAATCGTCTCAATATTCCTTTCAATGATCTTGTCAAGTTCCGTAGTGGAGGAGTTTTTCGCCATGGCAGTAGAGGTTTGTTCAATCTAGATAACGTACAGCCGAGCTGGAACGGGTCTGGCAAGTTGGAATAGTAAGTAAACTTGATTCGATGTCAAAGCTCGTACTCGTTCGCCACGGCCAATCTCTTTGGAACCTTGAAAATCGCTTTACAGGCTGGGTGGACGTGCCACTCACCGCACAAGGAGAACAGGAAGCTAGAAAGGCAGGAGAGCTCCTTAAGGGTTACGAGTTTCAAGTGGCCTATACGAGTGCCCTGAGCCGGGCGCAGCGAACCCTCGACCTCATCATGGATTCCATGGGCACAAAGCTCCCCGTAATCCGGGACCAGGCACTCAACGAACGCCACTATGGCGATTTGCAGGGTCTGAACAAAGACGATATGCGTCAGCAGTTTGGCGAGGAGCAGGTAAAGATCTGGCGACGAAGCTACGACGTTCCGCCACCAAATGGAGAGGCTCTCAAGAACACCGCTGAGCGCACCCTTCCCTTCTTCGAGCGATGCATTCTGGGCGATATCCGCCAAGGCAAGAACGTTCTGGTCGTGGCGCACGGAAACAGCAACCGATCCATCGTCATGATGCTGGACAAGCTCTCAGAATCGGAAGTGCTGGAACTGAATCTCGAAACGGGAGTGCCACTTGTGTACGACCTGAATCCGGACGGCACCGTGATCGAAAAGAAAGTCTTAACTCCCAGCTAGCCGAGGCAGCATCCCCGCCGCGAATTTACCACTGAGCGTGACCATCGGCAGCCCAGCACCGGGCTGCACCGATCCACCGGCGAAAAACAGGTTTCTGGCTCTTTCGGACCGGTTGCTGAGGGGCATCATTCCCCATAATCGGCCCGAGTCGCTCGGTCCATACAGTGATCCGCGGTAGCTTCCATCCCGACTCTCGAACGTGGGCGGCGTTTGGACCCGCTCGAACACGATTTCGTTATCCGCAAAACCCAGCCCGTGCTGGGCCAAGACCCTACGAAGTGTCGGTACCTGTTCCTTCGCCAAGGCATCCCAATCGAGATGAGAATGGACCGCCGGAACTGTCACCACGCCAAACAAGTTGCTGCATCCCGCGGGAGCAGCATTTGAATCCAGGACGTGGGTTGCGTTGAGATACACGATCGGCGGGTTTGGAAATTGTGTGCGGTCGTACAGATCGGAAAAGGATTGTTCGAACTTATCGGGCACAAGCAACATATGATGGGCCAAGCCAGGCAACTCTCGGCGGATACCCCAATGCACGGTGAAGTAGCTGAGGGAAGGATCCACCGACGGGGATTTCCCGAACCACGATTCTGCCGTGAGCCGATCCACATTTGAGATCACATAGTCGGCCTCGAATCGATTGTCCCCACACATAACGGCCCTTATGGCACGACCGTCGCACTCGATGCGGTCGACTTTCGCGTTGAAGTGAAATTCGACGCCAAGCTCTTTCGCCAGCTTTTCCATCGCCTCGGGAATCGCTCGCACGCCACCACGGGGGTACCAGACTCCGCTCCGGATCATGTAGTAAGGAATCAACAAGCCAGAAGGTGATTTGGCGTGGTATGTCTGCCCGCTGTAGCTGGGGAATCCGTAGAAGAACGCGCGCAGGAGCGGGTCGCGGAACCACTCGTCGATCACCTGTTTATAAGTCTTGTTGACAGGAAACTGAGCCGCGAACCGCATCAGCTTTGGGTCGGCGAGCTGCCAGACTCGGTCGATCGGGTGCTGAAAAATACTCTGGCGAATAAGCGGTTCAACCCGATCCAGTTTTTCAAGAAGGCTTCTAAGCGAGGCACCGTCCTCGGGAGAGCGTTGAGTTAGCACGCCCAGAATTGCGTGCTCCTCCGCCGGAAGGTCAACGATCTCACCGCCAAAATGGACCCGCGTAATTGGGTCGAGCCGCTTAAACGTCAGGTACTCCTCCGGCGACTTCCCAGCTGCTCGAAATACGTCCTGGTAAATCTCGGGCAGGATAATGATGCTCGGACCAGGGTCTAGGTTGAACCCGTCGCACTGAATTCCACGCGCCTTGCCGCCTGCGCCACTTTGCTGCTCCAGAACAAGGACCTCGTAGCCTCTGAGCCGGGCATAAATTGCCGCCGAGAGACCTCCTTGGCCCGCTCCAATGACAACTACGCGGGGACTATTTGCGGGCAACCGAAGTCGCCCCATTTTTCGATTCAAGTTCCCGCAGCTGATCTTGAATCCGGTCCGAGAGCGACTCGGGATCGTATCGGTCCCTCATCTCTTCCCGGACGCGAACGACCACGCTCGCGCCAACCAGTCCGAGAAGGATTCCTACTCCTAAAAATGTCAGTGTCTTTGCCACGCCCTTCAAATTATGACTCCAGTAACTTCTACGTCCTAGGACAACAAAAAAAGCCTCTGGTTCCATAAAGAACCAGAGGCTTCGGCACATGGCTCGATTACTTCCTATTGGAAGTAGCGGGCGTGATGTATAGGGTTCCCGTGCGAGTCTGGGCGCTCGCGTTCACCTCGCCAGTGAAGATCACGGCGACTTCTCGGGTAACCGTGGTCGTGTTCACCGTAAAGTTGACGCTGGTAGCTCCCGCTGGCACCAATACGGTCCGCGGGAACGTGACGTAGGCTGTCTTGTCCGCGTAGAGGTTGATCAGCAATCCACCGGTCGGCGCTGCTCTGTTGAGCGTGACCGTGCCAGTCGATGGGCTACCACCACGAACCGTTGCCGGGTCAAAGGTCACGCTCGCGATCGACGGGACATTCACGATAACCGTGGCAGTCTTGACGTCGTCATCTCGCTTTGCCGTGACCGTTACGGTCGTTCTTCCTGCAACCGGACTTGTTGTGACGGTGAAGGTCACGGACGTCTGGTTGGCCGGAATGACGACTGTCGCCGGCACTTGAAGGGCACTGGGATGGCTCGATTTCAGCTCAATCGTGAGACCACCAGTCGGTGCCGGGGTCGAGATGGTGACCGTCCCCGTGGCCGTATCTCCGCCCGTCAGTGTCCCTGGGCTCACCTGGAACGCTGTCATTCGCGGCGCCTGGATGATGAGATCCTTGCTGTCGCTGACACCCAGCGGACTGTTGACATAGATGTGGATCAATCGGTCGATTTGAACTCGATTGGTATTCACATCGAAGTTCACGGAGGCCGCACCAGCAGGCAGAGTCACCGTCGCAGGAACCGTTGCTGCAGTCCCGTCGGAGGTGCTAGCCGAGAACGAGATACCGCCTGTCGGCGACACTTCGCCATTTCGCAGCGTGATCGTTGCAATGGACTTCGTCCCGCCCGGAACAGTGCTCGGGCTGAGCGTAAGGTCGAATTGCAATGCACGAACAGTGAGAGTGGCCGTTTTGTTGCTATAACCCGTTTTGTTGGTCGAAACGATCAACTGCTGGGTCGAGGCAACGCCGACCGTTTGTATGGTGAAGTTGCCCGTGGTTTGGCCAGGAGCGATCGTGATGATCATCGGAGTCACGATTCCTGCACCAACATTGGAATTGTTGAGTGGAATCACGAAGCCGCTTGGCGATGCCGCACGAGAGATCGTTACCGAGCCTTGGACCACCGCACCACCGAGAACACTCGTTGAGGACAGGTTGATAGCAAGGATGTCCGTTCCCTCGATGAGCAAAGTTCCAGAGGTGCTTGAGCCATTGAGCGTCGCGGTCACCACGCTGGATGCTGTCGAAGTTGTCAGCGGCGCAGCTTTTGCCGTGAAGGTCGTTTGGCGATCACCGGGATTCAAGTTGAGGGTTGCGGGATAGGTCAGGGCGTGGCCGGTATTACTCAGCGTGATCTGGGCTCCAGCAGCCGCCTCGCCATCCAACAAGATGGTTCCTGTCGTCTCCTCACCACCGTTGATAGTTTGAGGATTGAACGAGATGTTCACCACCGTCGCCGGCATCAGTTTCACGGTTTGTGCTTGGCCAACGCCATCCACCGCAACCTGAATCGAAACGTCGGTCGGCGTTGAGACGCCATGGGTGTCGATGTCGAATCCAACCGACTGCTGTCCTTCTGGAATAACAATCGGGTTTACCGGGAAGCTGACCAAGTCGGTCAGGTTCGTGGACAGGACGACAGAGAGACCACCAACCGGAGCTGGCTGGAAGAGCGTCACCTGTCCCTGGAGAGTATTTCCACCAGGCAGAGTATCCGTGTTCACCGTGAACGATTCGAGCCATGGCCGAACGTTCAATCGTGAAACAATGAAGTCTCCGTCGTATTCCGCACGAATGTCGCAGTAAGAAGGTGCGCTCACCGATCGGGTGTAAATGGTGAAGGTTGCGGTCGTCGCCCCCGAAGGAACAGTTACCCGCAGACTGGTTGCACCCGATGGCGAAAGTCTTGCCACCTGCGGACTCAACGCGCGAACCGTGACTTGGACGCCTCCGGCTGGAGCAGCGCTGCGGAGCACAACGGTTCCGGTTGAGGTCGAACCATTTCCGCCAGCCACTTGATCCGGATCTAAAGTCAACGCCTGCAACGTTGGAAGCCCAACACGAAGCTTGAGCAAGAATCCGTCGCCCACGATGTCAGAAACCCCTCGGAAAGCCAGATTCGTAATGAACGGGCTGGGCAGGCCGGGGGATTGGAGACCGTAGTTGCTATAAGGCGTATAGACCGAATCCAGAACATGGCTTACTCCGGAGATATAAGCGCTGTTGTTGGAGTCTAGATAGATCTGGTGAACTTCGTCGTTCGCGGGTCCACCGATGTAAGAACTCAGAAGTAATCCAGTGGCTGTGGAATTGAGAACCGTGACGAATCCTTCATCAGTCGAGATGACTTGAGTCGCTCCTCTGGTACCCGGTGCCGGATAGCTCAGGTTTCCGTTCTCATAGGTCGAGTCGTACGCGTTCTCCTGTCCGGGCACATTTGGACCGACAGGAGTCGGAGTAATCGCGCCCGGAATGGTGTTCGCAGGCAGGATGAATGGGATATCAAAGCCAACCGTACCAACCACATACGCATTACCTCGGCTGTCAACGGCGATACTCGCCGGATTGACTTGGCCTGAAGTGCGTAGATTGGTGGAGTACAGGATCTGGCTGCCCGCCGGGTTGATCTTCGTAACGAATACGTTTGCGCCCGACGTGAAGGTCTGACCGAAGCTACCAACTGTTCGCGGGAAGTTGAACGATTGGGCGATACCGGTCACATAGATATTGCCGAGCGGATCCAGGGCAACGCCGGTACCGAAGTCATCGCCATTGCCTCCCAAAAGCGCCGAAAGCCTTAACGTTCCATCGGCATCGTATTTGCGAATGAATGAGTCAGTGAATCGAAGCAGGTTTCCATTTGTGAACACACCGCTTGTCGTAACGAAAACGGTGCTGGTGGGTCCCGTAACCACGTTATTGGGACTGACCACGTAACCTGTGACATAGGCCGATCCCGAGCCATCGACCGCAAGGCCGCTGGCAAAGGTGCGCCGTTCGCCTCCCACATAGATGCTTTGGGCGACTCGAGGAGTTACCGAAGCAGCGTTGTTGGTGTAGCGATAGCGGGCAACAAAACCGGCTGGGAAGGTGTCTGGGACTGCCGCACCGACATCGGAGAGTGCGCCCTGGGTCGTTCCAGCAATGATGATGTCCACATCCCCAGCAGCGGTTGCAACCGGCTTGAGTTGGAATCCACCAAATGTCTCAACTGGGTTGGGGTCACCGCCAACGGTGTAGATCACTTCCGGAGAGAACGGGTCCAGAACACTAACAGCGCTTGCTTCGAATCGCATCAAGAAGATTCGCTGTGGGAAAACGCCGCTGTAAGATCCGTCTCGGAGTCCAGCCGCATCGATCACCAAGTTCTGCGTGGCTGCTGTGCCACTTCGGTTGAAATCAAGGGACTGCAAAGGGAGTCGGTTGTTGGGAACGAGTGTCGAAAACTCGGCGGGGTTCAGGCCAGTTGCAACAAGCGCATCGATCACGTTTTGCGTGGTCGCATTCCAGGGCAAGTTTGCCGTTACCGTATTGGCCGTCGTGTTTCGAATTCTAAACGTTCCAGCCGTGGGTCGGAATCCGTAGTCCCCATTGGGATTGTACGAAGGAGCCGTCCAGGCAATTGAGGTTCCCAGTGCTCCCACAGTCAGCGTGTAGGGCCAAACTTTGCTGTTTACAACAACGGTGGGTGAGAAGTCATTTCCGGTAGCAAAAATGTCGATGGGGGTTCCGGGAAGCGGCCCACCGGTGGTGGTGAAGGTGCCGGGACCTGCCCAATCATTGAGCGTCGTGGCAACTTGTGCGGCAGTCGTGTTAAAGCTGAGCCCATCGCCGTTCCCGTTCCAACGGAGTTCAAACGTACCAGCGGTCGGGTCCGTGGAGACCGAGCGGATCCTGTTGTGGAGGTCCTTAGCGAACGAGCCAGAATCTGTTTCGCCCGCGAGCCAGACGTTCCCGTATTGGTCTACTTGGATTCCCTTACCGTTATCGTTGCCAACGCCTCCGATAAACGCGATGTAAACGGCTTCGTAGGCATCGCCCGTCAGAGCGACGATGTACGTGTCCGTCACTCCGATATCTGGGCTGCTCTTGATATTGATACTGTAGGGGCCAGCGGTGATCGGGAAGTCCGCTGAGTAGGTCGAACCCGTAATGTAGAGCTGTCCGTTGTTGTTGCTGACCGAAGCATTCGTCTCGTCGTAATCGAAATCGCCACCGACGTAGGTGCCATAAACCATCGGGTCGACGACTAGCTTCTGAGATCGGTCATATGCTCCAAATCGAAAGCCGACTTGAGTGTCGCTGAGCTTGACGAAAGACGCTGCAACAGGAACCCGCGAGTTGCCCACGGGCTGATACGCTTTTAGACCCGCCTGTCGAGCGATTCCAGCGGCAGTGCGGATCAGGAGGTCGCCATTGCTGTCGATTTCAAGGCCGTCGGCTCCTGTGAACTCCAACTTAACCGTGTTCGGATCAACTCCACCGGCGATGTTGATATCCCATCGAGGAGTACCGTTGTCGCGATAGTGCCGCATATCGACACCCGGGCGGAGATTGTACTGATAGGCTTCAGCATAGGCTCCCACGCCTTTGGCCTTTCGACCCGTGCCGATCCCGACATAGTCGATGTGAGTATCGAGCGGCTTGAATCCAGCTGAAGTCGCCGCGCCAGTTGCGCCAACAACCTCCATCCGAACTACGCTGCCTTCCTTAATAGGCCCATTGAGCCCATTCTTAAAGGTGTAGTAGTTCAAGACAGCGCCTGAATCAGTTACCCAATAATCTAGCCCTCTGCTTCGCGTGAAGTACTTCGCCCGACTATCCCACTGCCCTTTGTTCTCTTGGAACATCGAGCGAACTTTGCCCAGCGCTTTGGTTGCGCTAACGGGATTGGCTGGCTGAATACTATCTCCCTGGAAAGGGGAAGCTGAAGGCTGCGCAGTCGCCATGGAGGCGAGCAAACCTACTCCAATTACCCAAATCGACTTAGAAAATCCGATCACAAAGACACCTCAAGCTCTCAGTATAACTCGAAAATCATCGAGCGGCACTTCATAGAGAGCCCCGCAAGATTGACGCTTATTTTGCCTGAATTGGCTTGGTAAATTTGATGGTTTTTCCCCGAAAAGTCCCCTTCTGGCTACTGCACGGGCTGAAACAGGCCAGTTTCAGCCGATTTTGTAGCCAAATCCGACTTGCCAATCGCCAAAATACTTGCCTGCGAAGCCAGAATTTTCGCAATCGAGCGAAAAGCTTCACCCTGGGGTCGGTCGGGAAACTTCACCAAGCTCGGCTCGCCTTCATCGGACGATTCGCTGATGTAAGGGTCCATCGGCACGGAACCAAGATACGGAACTCCCAGCGTGCTCGCAAGCTGCTCGCCCGACATTCCTTTAAAGATCCGGCTTTCAGAACCACAGCCCGGGCAGATGAACTTCGCCATATTCTCCACGACTCCGATGATCGGAGAGTTCAGCCTTCGAAACAGCGCAGCCGACTTCCCCGCGATGTTTGCGGCGACGTTGTGGGGCGTTGTCACAATCACCACACCCGAGAGCGGCACCAGTTGGGCCAGCGACATGGGAGCATCGCCGGTGCCCGGCGGGAGATCCACGAGCAAATAGTCAAGCTCACCCCAAGCCACGTCGGCCAAAAGCTGCTTCACCGTTCCTGCCACCATCGGCCCGCGCCAAAGGACGGCTTGCCCTTCTTCCAGCAAGAATCCCAAGGACATCATGTGGATGCCATGCTTTTCGATAGGGACGATCTTGCCGTCCTGCGTGAACGGGCGTGCGTCAGAGCAGCCCATCATCAAAGGAATGCTAGGACCATAGATGTCGGCGTCCAAGAGCCCGACCTTCGCACCGGTCTGCGCCAAGGCAATGGCCATGTTGATCGCAACCGTGCTCTTCCCCACGCCGCCTTTTCCGCTCGCGATGGCGATCGCTTGCTTCACGCCGGGGATCAGATCCTGGGCCTCTGCGACGCGATCTCGGACCCGTGCGGTCATGGTCACATCGACCTTTTCCACACCTTCCAGAGCAGCGACAGCATCTTCGCATTGCTGCTGGAGGACTTCCTTGACCGGACACGCGGGCGTGGTGAGTTCCACCGAAAACGAGACTGCGCTTCCGTCTATCTTGACCTCCTTGACGAAGCCAAGAGTGACGATATCGCGGTGGAGGTCGGGGTCTTGGACCGAACGGAGAGCGTCGAGAACAGCCGATTCAGTAACGGACATTTGCCCTTGATTGTACGTTGGAAAGAGTCATTCCAACTCACTTGTTCCGTTTGTTCAAGGATGATCTGCCAAAAAATGACGAGGGACGCCATGTCTCCGGAATGGCGTCCCGATTTCCTCAAGTCTGCTTTGGTATTCGCCTATACGGCTGGCTTAAGCGATAGTCCAAGCTCCTTCTTTAGCATGGAACGAGCTCGAAACAGCCAACTCTTCACCGTACCCTCAGGCTTGTTGAGCCTGTCGGCGATTTCGTTGACATCGAGATCTTCCATATGTCGCATACTCAAAATTCGGCGATACCGGAGAGGCAGTCGCTCCATCGCGACCTTGATCTCATCACTTTCTACAACTTCAATCGTTCTCGAAAGTGTGCAGGTTGATTCATCCGCTATGCAATAAGCGTGATCCTCAATATTCAGGGTCCGATGTTTGCGTTCTCGAATCAAATCGATGCAGCAATTCGAGCAGATCCTCTGCAGCCAAGGCAAAATTGGCCTTTCCGGACAAAACGTCGTGAGAGCTTGGAAAGCCTTTAGAAGAGTGTTTTGAACGACATCGGCGGCGTCTTCTACGTTCTTTAACTTTCTATAAGCCTGTTGAAAGAGTCGAGTCCTGTACCGGACTGTGATCTCCTCAAATGCGGAATGATCTCCGCGTTGTGCACGAACGATGAGGGTTAGGTCCCCCTCCGCTGTACCATATTCTTTTTTCATCTTTTTCCCCAAAGTGGAGACATCTATATTATAGTGGAGTCCATGGTGCTCTCCAAGAGGATTAGGACCATAGTCCTATCCGACCGTTCCCAATGGAACAGCGAGCACGTTTCAGCGTCCAAGCTCGACTGCCTTTAGATTCAACCAGGAATCACCGATCATTTGGATACCATGACGGGAAACGGCCTAGGGATAGGGGCCTTAATCGGAGCATCGGTCACGTTGCTCGTTCTAACCAAGTTGAGCGCGAATCAGCCGCAGGACTCTTTCCGAGCGCCAGAGATGCCAAGAGAGTCGTACGACCAGATCAAGGCGTACATCGAACCGGTTCGGCTGGTGGATCAGTTGGGACCGCCTTCGGAGGCTGTGAATCCTCAGTTGGTACGCTCGATTGCCGACAGATGGCTGAGTCTCCAGTCCAAAGGGCTGCTCCAGTCTCCCAAGCCTTGTCTGCCCGATGACACGTCCCGAGATGGAGTTCGGCTTCAGATCGCATCCGCACGCGCGCGTCTTGGAATCCAACTCTCGTACGTCGCCCATCAAGAAGCCGTCCAGGGGAACACCAAAGGGGCGGTTCAAGACTATTCCACCGCGTACCGAGTCTTTGAAGTTTTCAAATATGCCGATCTCACGTCTGTAACGGCAGCCATGGGTTACCAAGCCGTGATTATGGATTCGGTCGAAAAACTCGCTCCGGAAGATCAGCGGGACTTTGTCAAACTCACTCCACTCTCCGAGTCTTGGGACTCGGCGCTGCGAAGAATCAGCCAGCTTTGCGTGGTCGAAGCCACTTTTGACTACAACCCCGCGACGGAATACTACCGGCAGAAGATCGTGGCTGCCATCGGCGCTATCCGGTCGGTACCTTTTGAAATGCCCGCGTACGTCGCGCTGCGCAAGGAGCTGTTGGCACTCAATTCCAAAGCACCCGAGCAGGTCTTTGGTGCACGGATCGCGTTGGATCGAGCCTTCAGCCATTTCAAGCAGATCGAGCGCATCGAGGCCAATGCCAAAAAAGCGACGACCAGTCCAAATTCTGAACTGGTCGCCCTGAAATAAGCGTTCTGGAATTATCGGCCCAGAGGCTTTAAGATGATGATGCCCCCGCTGAGCGAGGCTGCATACTTGTCGATCTTGGCTTCATTGACGCGCTCTACGGCAATACCATTGAGGTTCCAAGGCGATTTGTCGGTGCCTCCGAGAACCTGAACCGGTCTTTGGAACGTATCCGCCAGTGCGCCAGCAATGTCCAGGGCGTCCCCTTCGCCAGTGAGGACCGGCTTGGCATCCTTGCCCGGAAGGACGAACGTGAATTTCTCCTTCCCGAGTTTGGTGCGAACGATGAGCGCCATCGATTGTGGTTCGATGTTCTGAATCGGCCGGTTCATCGGCGAATCCAGCTTCATCATCACCGTGTCGCCACGCTCGGGGACCATCGAAATCTCGCCGCCGCCCGCTTTGCCTGCTGTGATAATGAGCGATTGATGATCGCCCGCAAATTGGACCGACTCGCGCTGTCCCCCGCTGATGGGGATCGCATTTGCCGTCGAATTCCGGCCCGAGTTCGTGTTGAACAGTGTGGTCACGGTGGCGATGATCGCAACCGTAGCCAGTCCACCGACCGCAAGGGTTCTCCACCAGGCTGAGAAGAAATTGGGTTTAGCTTTTTGCTTCTGGTCCCAAATGTGCTTGTCCAGCCTCGCAGAGATCCGGTCGTGGAGGTCGTATGGAACCTCAATTTCCTCGTCCTTCATGGTTCCCAAAGCTTCCATCGCGCGTGTGAAAGCCTGGTACTCCGCCTGAATTGTTGCGTCCTCTCGAAGTGCTCGTTCAAAAGCCTGCTTCAGCCCAGATTCTAGGGTCCCTTCAAAATAATCAGAATAAAAATCGCGCGCTTTATTGACATTCATAGTGATCTCTGGACCATCTGACTTCAACCCAATTGGAAAAGTTCCGAATCTTTTGTCAATAATTCTCTCAGGCTCAAACGAGCCCGATTGAGACGACTTTTTACGGTCCCCAGCGGCAGATCTAACGACTGGGCGATCTCTTCGTAAGAAAGCATCTCCACGTGGTACATCATGAGCATGGCTCGCTGGTAATCCGGCAACTTCGCGACAGCGCGCTGGACCAATCGCTCGCGTTCATTCTTTTCGACTTCTTCATCGGGGGTCAGGTTCGGATCTTCGATTTGGCGTTCCATTTCCCCCTCAAAATCGGTCGGTGCATCGAGGCTTACCTGCGACTTGCTCTTGTCCTTCTTCTTGAGGTCCAGATAGCAGTTGGTCACGATTCGGTAAAGCCAGGTGGTGAATGCGCTTTGGCCACGAAAATTCTGGAGCGCGTTATAGACTCGAATGAACGCCTCGGCCACGATATCCATGGCCTCTTCCTGGCTGGATGTCAGTCGAAAGGCATACTGATACGCTCTCCGCTCGTGCTTTTTGATGAGCTCGTCGAATGCTACTCGGTCGCCTTTTTGCGCTCGAGCTATCAGTAGTTGGTCGTCTTGTGAGTTATCACTCATGCAGTTGTCAGCGCGCGGTTTCGCAAGCCTGCAGCTTGTTCTACCGCTTCCATTTCCTCCCGAGTGAGCTCGCGTTCGGCTTTGCCCCGCTGAATTTCCTTACAGAAAACACGACAGTCGGCACGCCCTATCAAGCTCGAAATGACGATTCCGTCACCCTTTTCATCATACAAAGCCAAGGCGAAACTAAGTTTCCCCCCAACCTCTGGAAATGCATCAAATCGCACCAACCCGGCATACCGCTTGGCTGTGGACATTTTGGATTCTTGGGTGTCGAGTCGCTTGCGGATTTCCGTCAGCTCCTCATCCTGGCGAACCCTCTCGCGTAGGTGATCATAGAGAAGACGCTCCAGATTGGCTCCGCCTTCGGTTTTCATCAGGTCGTTCCATCGCTGGCTCATGCTCCTGAACCGCAAACCCATCACCACCATCGTGGCAGCGAGAATGAGAACCAGGGAAGCCAGCACAAGGGTCACGACCGGCTGGTTGGAGCCCAGCGCCTTTAAAATAGAATCCATAAGTCAATACGGCAAGCGATTTGGTACCTCACTATACCTTTGACAAAAGCAAGGATCGGCTGGTGACTATCCTATCTGCCGTTCGCAAACCGCGCAACACGATCTTTTGCTGGGCCACGCAAAACCACTTCGAATGAAGTCAGAGGGCAGCTGCTGACCTTTACCAAATACCATCGGCCGAAATAATCGCCCAGTTGGTAAGGACTGGGTTGCGGGCCTTGATGATGCTTCGGCACCAGGGGTCCGAGTTCAGGTGCTCCCAGCCACCATTCGTGCTTCTCGATATCTTCGCGATTGCGAGTTTGAATCCGATTGAGTTCCCTCAGGGCACCTACTTGGGATCCGATTTCCGCCGATTGCAGTTCCAAATCTCCCGGACGCGCATCAACGCTGTCTACGAGTTCCAGCATCGGATATTTGGGGTAGGCCGAAAGCGAGATCAGGAACCATTGGTTCCCTGGCATCCCGCTCCGAAACGTGTCGAAACGTCTTGCAGATTCCTCCGCAGGCCAGTGTTCTCGCCGTTCCCAGTAGCCCAGCCACCGACTGACAAATCGCGGGTTGAGCCACAGCGCGTGCTCGACGGCGAGTTTGCTCTTACCATTGAACCACCGACCGATCACGACTCTGTCTTCTCGGAACACGGTGGATTCCGGCTGGCGCTTGGCCGCGAGACTCGTGCCAAACTCCCACTCGGTTCGGATCGGCTTCGCCCAGGCGCCATATCGGGCCGAGACCGCCGCCGCCATCCACGCTGCACAGAGGATCATAAGGAGATTATCGGCCAGTTAGGCGATTACGCCCAAGTTTCGGGTGATCGCCGTCACACGCTCTGAATTCTCCTCGGAGTTTCTACAGCTTTTCAGGTCAACCTCAATTTGGAGCTGCCCTAGATTCGTTCCCATGGCATCCAAAAAGGGGCTAGAGTGAAGCGTTACTTCCTGGAAGCCTTGTTCAACTCGGCCGCAATCTCTGGCTCGCTAGACAGTTTGGCCAGATCCAACGGAGTAACTCCGCTTCGATTCACGCTGTAAGCATTCGCTCCTCTCCGAACAAGGAACTTGACATTTTCGACTCTGTCGTGGATGACAGCAAGCGCTAAGGGCGTATTGCCCTGCGCATCCACTGCTTCCAAGTCGGCGCCAGAGTCGAGAAGAATAGCAACTATCCGCTCGTCACCCTTATAGGCGGCCAAGTGCAAAGCGGATTTCCCGAATGGGTCAACTTTTGTCAGCTGTTTCGGGTCCTTCGCCAAGAGCTTTACCGACTCAGAATCATTGCTTTTCACCGCAGCCAGAATATCGTCGCTGTGGGATTTACAGCCGAACGCCAGGAATGGAAGAAGAACCAATGGTAGCAAAGTTCTATACGTTTTCATTGAAAGCACCTCCCAGGCCGTCGCGACCTCACACTCCATCTGCTCATCGATAGTGTTTTAACTCGGCGATCAGTCTCTTTCGCGTCAAGAATCGGAGCGAGATTTCCAAAACGGGCGCAAGCTACTCGCATCTCAATGACGATATTTCAGTATAGTGCGTGCTTCCGAAAGCAGCAGGGTCGATTCGGATAACTGGCCAAGCTTGTCTCGAAACGCCGCGGTGGGCAGGGCTGAGGGCCGGAGGCCCGAAGCCAGGGCGAGGCCTTGGGCAACGCGGCGGAGCGAAAGTCAGACAGTCCCAGCCACGTGAATGGTCGCAATCTCGCCCACCTCCGGCGGATGCTCGAACGCGTTTTTCTCAACGGGCTTGGGAATCTCGATCGGATAATCCCCGTTGAAGCAGGCCAAACAGAAATGCCGCTCGTCTTTTCCCACGGCGCTCACGGCACCGGCGATGGAGAGGTATCCCAGTGAACTCGCCCCGATATGCTCACAAATCTCAGGGATCGTCATTCGCGCAGCGGCAAGTTCCCCCTTGCTCGCCATGTCGATGCCATAAAAACAGGGGTGGACGATGGGCGGCGCAGTAATACGAACGTGAACCTCGGACGCTCCCGCTTCAAAGAGCATCCGCACGATTTGCTTGGTTGTCGTCGCCCGAACAATCGAATCGTCCACAAGTACAACGCGCTTCCCTGCGATGTGCTCGATCAGCGGCGTCAACTTCATCCGAACGCCGATTTCCCGCATTCGCTGGTCGGGCTGAATAAACGTGCGGTGAATATATCGGCTCTTGGTCATCCCCTCACGAAACGGAATGCCGCTTTCTGCTGAATAGCCCAACGCGGCTGGGATCCCGCTATCGGGAACTGGCACCACCACATCGGCCTCGACCGGGTGCTCTTGGGCCAAATTCGCTCCCATCTGCTCCCGGGCCGAGTACAGCAGAGTGCCATACATCTTGCTATCCGGCCGAGCGAAGTAGATGAATTCGAATAGGCACATTGCAGGCCGAACAGGAGGAGCCGCTTGTGCGGTCCGGAGACCGTCCTTGTCGATGATCGCGAGCTCTCCCGGTTCCAACTCCCGTTCCGGCACGGCTCCGATCGGGTTAAACGCGCAGCTTTCGCTCGCCACCATGTAGCCATCACCGATCCGGCCCACGGTAAGCGGTCGGATTCCGTGAGGATCGCGGAAGGCGAGAATCATGTTTGGCGTGAGGACCGCGACGCAATATGCGCCTTTGATCTTGCGCATGACCGCGCCGACAGCATGCTCGGGTCCCTTATCCATGTGGTGGACGAGCAGCCGTGCAATGACTTCCGAATCAGCGGTTGTCTCAAACTTCTCGCCGTCGCGCTCGAGATCCTCGCGGAGTTCCGCAGCGTTGATGAGATTGCCGTTGTGCGCCACTGCAATCTCTCCGACAAGGCTTTGGCAGTAGATCGGCTGGGCGTTGCGCAAAACGCTGGCGCCGCTCGTGCTGTACCGGGTGTGACCCACCGCCAACGTGCCCGGAAGTCGGCTCAGGTTTTCCTCATTAAAGACTTGGCTGACTAGACCCATGCCCTTTTCCATGTGGACTTGCTCGCCATCGCTCACGGCGATGCCCGCGCTTTCTTGGCCGCGATGCTGCAACGCAAACAGGGCGAAAAAAGCCAATCGAGCCGCTTCTCCACCCGGTACCGAGATTGCCAGCACCCCGCATTCTTCTTTTAAGCGATCATCGAGCAGAGGATCCACTGCATGAGTATAGGCGAGAACGGAGGCGGCATATCCAAGTTCACTCGCAAGAATCAGCCATGCCAGATACGCCTGAACCTCATTCCAAATCATGCGCCTGTTTTTCGGCGCGGTGGGGGCAGAGGCACGGCGTCTGCCGTGCCGAGGGAGTGGCTTTGGGCCACCGCGCCGACGACCGGGACTTCCTTATCGGCCACAATTGGCCCATGAACTACTGGCTCATGAAATCAGAACCAGAGACCTACTCCATCGACGACTTGGAACGGGACGGAACCAATATGTGGGAAGGTTGCCGAAACTACACTGTTCGCAATTTTATGCGCGACAAAATGAAGGTCGGAGATCTAGCTTTCTTCTATCATTCCGTGTGCGATCCGGCGGGAATTGTCGGCATCATGAGCATCGCCAGCAAGGCGTACGCAGACCCCACCCAATTCAATCCAGACAGTGAGTATTTCGACCCGAAGTCACCAAAAGACAATCCGCGTTGGCTCGCAGTCGATGTAAAGTTTGAAGAGAAATTCGAGAGAACAGTCAGCTTGACAGAACTGAAGGCCAACCCAAAATTGCAAGCCATGGCGGTGGTCCAGCGGGGACAACGGTTGAGCGTGATGCCGGTAACGGCCGCCGAATGGAAAGAAGTGCTCAAGATGGCGAAAAATAGGCTAGGGGGATGAGTCCCGGGGTGTCTCCGGTTCCCGGGATTTCATCCTCCCAGCCTGTTGCTCTCGCCTAAACGTGAAGCCGTTGTCGAACCTTGATGTTGCCGCTGATACCGCTCACATCCAGGCTCCCTGTTCCATCTCCGAGGCGCCCGGTGATTCGCTTATCTTGGCGATTCATTTCCTCAAGCTCCAGCATGCAATCCACTTCCCCACGCAAGGTCGAGAGCGTCACGCGGCAATCGCCGCCTCCCGGAACTGAGAGCATCGTGTCGCCCTGCACCGAGCGGATCGTGACATTTCCATCCAGCGCTCGGTCAAGGTCGATTTTCACGTCCCCTGCCACAGCTTCGACGCTTACGGTCTTGCCCGAGCACGCTTCAAATGTGATGTCGCCGGAAGCGGTTTTCACCAGATTGCTGACCGAACGAACTTCCGTCTCCTTGACGTCTCCGCTCTTGGATTCCAGAGTGATGCTCGGCCCCTCTACCTTGAACACCTTGATGTCGCCACTCGATGTCGAAGCTTCGACCGGACCATTGAGGTTGTTCAGAGTTACGTCGCCGCTATCCACTTGAACTCGGCATCCACCGCCAGTCGAGTGGAGTGTCACGTCGCCGGATCTCGAGCGGACCTCGACAAAACCAGTCTGGGCCAGCTTGATTTCAAGATCGACGTGAAAACCGCTCAAATCCGGCTGACGGATGAGCAGGAAGCCATCGCTCTCCTCAAGTACCGGGATGTACGTGGCAGCTTTGCTCACAGCATCCGCCTGATCCGAACCGCGGATCTCCGCATTGGCGATGACGACGCTGGATTCAGCGCCACCCGTTACGGAGATATCGCCGCTCCAGTTCTCAATCTTGAGAGCCTTGCCTTCTGGCAAGAAGAACGGCAGCTCAACCTTCTTGTGCTCAACGTGCCCGATTTTGAACACGAAGCCACCGCGCTTTGCCTCCTCGACAACGGATTTCAACGCTTCTCCACCTCGATTGACACCTTGGCGGATTTGGGCGCTGACATCTTGCCAGTTGACGGAACTTGCCACATCCTTGCCGATTTTCTCGATCGTGTCGATGATCGAAGAAAACGGATCGCGAGGCGGGTTTTGAGTCTTCTCGTCGGACGACTGGTCGGAGGTGGCGTGCGCAGCTTGGTCTGTTTGGGGTGGCTGCGTGCTGGAATCGGCGGTGTCGCCGTCGCCCATGGCCTCGATGAGTTCAGCCGCGTCGGCTGCGCTCAACTTGCCTTCCTGCACCATCTTCAAAATTCGCTCCATTTGTTCCTTGTTCATGCCTTCACCTCCTTCATGCGGGCTTTGGCTTCTTCTGCGGTAATTTCCCCGCGTTCCAACTCCTCAATAATTCGTGCTTTTGCTTCTGGGCTCACCTTATCGTTCTGGCGAATCGGCTGGAGCTCCAAAGCAGCGAGCAGGTTGTCCAGCTTGGAACGCACCGTGGGATAACTGATCCCGAGTTCGCGTTCGACCGCGTTCATCATGCCGCGGCACCGGAGAAAAGTCTCCATAAAGCGGAAATTTTCTTCATCCAGTTGCGCGATGCGCGGGATGGAAAACCGGGATCGTATCGTCACCTCCCCGTCTTCGGTCTGCAACTCCGTCACCAAGAGCGGCTTGCCCGATACAGGGTCGTGCGAAGGGATGGGATAAGATTTTCTCATCATGGTGGTCCACACCTCAATATTTTTAATCACTATAGCCTATGTACTAAAGAATTCGCATGCACCTAGGGCAAAAGCCTCAAGATTCTTGTCCAAATAGTGAGCAAGCCATTAGGCGACAGGGAGGAGTAGAGATGGTGGACCGTGGAGATTTTGGGAAGCCGATAAATTGGAGAGAACGAAGTCCCCCTTCCAAGAAAAGCGACCTCCCGGGAAACAAGTCCCCCTCACAAGCGAAGCGCGTTGAGGGGGATTTAGGGGGAGACTGACCGCAAAACATGGAGCACTTGGGACGCTAACAGACGGGAAAAGAAATCTCGCCGCATGGCCTGAGGCCACTCCCGGCGGCGAGCAATCCGTAGAGTCTCACACCAAGACCAGCAGCCGCGCGACCGTTTCGCCTCCTGCGTCCATGTTGATCGCTCGGGCGATCGAATAGCTGTTCCCCTGCCAGGAAACCGTATCTGTGGCGACTGCCGAACAATCGAAAGGAACGTATGCGGCGGCCAAGGGACGATTCCAAACCATTTGGAGGTCGCCATCGGTCATATACATCCTGGCGGCAGAGGGAGAAATAGTCGTCAGCAGCATCTTCTGCCCCACTGAATTCAGCGGTACCAGAGACCCGAGCCGCTCGATTACAGACTTGAATCGACGTTGCATCGGACTCATTCCTGTACCTCCGACTTCCCATTCGCGGCGGAAACGGATGCGGGCGGAGTGACCAGCGGATCGTTGCGGCGATACGGCCGGAGCCTCTCCCAGCCGCGCACGATCATTCCCGATGGGTCTTTGGAATCGGACCCGACAAACGGTTGCACCGATAGCCCCGCCAGGTCCACCTTGTCCGCATAACCCGGCTTGCGCAGAAGCTGCGCGTAAAATTCCCCGGCGATGATCTCCAGCGCGGCGAGATTCAGGACCGATGCCAAGCCCGCGGGTGCATCAAGGCCCAGGTGCACATCCGCAATTTCGTATTGGATCGCACTGAGCATCTGGCCCACCATTCGGTTGATTTCCGTGTCGTAGTCAGTGACTGTGAGTCCGCACCGTTCACGGATGTCCTGAGTCGTAACAAATAAGCTCATGACGCCTCCTCGTGTTCGATTTGGTGAAACTCGCGCGTCCCATACTCCACCATTCGATTCAGAAGAAGGTTGGCTTCCTGTTGGTGGCGACGGAGCTCCTCCAGCGCGTCAAAAATCCGTTGCTGATGGCTTTCCTGAGCACCCAAGTTTCTCTCCAGAAAGTTCATCAACCGATCAAAAGACGAGCGTTGTTGGTTAAGGCTGAGGCGCGCGAGCCCGAAGGCGGCCGCAACGCAGCCGCCCAGGACTCCCCAAAAATCCATTCCGCCTAGCTCCATTTGAGCAGAGCCTTGAGTTCCGACAACGTGGCCGTAAACCTCTTCCACTCAAGCTCCAGTTCCGCGCCCGATGAGCGTTGGGAAATCTCGGCTCGTAGCCGAGCCACAATTGCTCCCAGTCGCTCGCCCGAGGCGATCAGGCTGCTCACGGCGACAAACAGTTTGGGCGAAATCCACCTTACAAGCCAAGCCATTACGGGTTGCCTCCATAGGCTGCTTGCCACAAGCCCAAACCAACGTTATAGCGACCGCGGACGCCGTAATAGAACCGGTCGCGCATGAATGCGCTCTCCGATCCGCTGCCAGCTTCGAGTGCGGCAAACTCCACAGGAACATCAGAGCGCTGCTGCAAAACCACCGGGCGGATGGGTCGCTTGGTGTCCAGCACAAACCACATATCCTTGCTCGTTCCCGAGATGAAGGGTGAAACCACCACGTTGAGCTTCCCTCGGAAGGCGTTGAGATATGGCGTGGAGGCCGCCGTATCCGTCGCGTTGCCTCGGTACACCACCACGGGGCTTTCCACAAGTTCCGTCGCCAGCCAAAGGTTGGAAGGACCCACAACCAGCGTATCCGGCATGATCCCCAGTGGGATCCCCTGGTCGTCTGGCACCGCCATCATGGCGCTGATAGCCGCGCCGAGACTGTCCGAGCCCAATGCTTGGGAAGTGACGTTCCCGTAGCTGGCGCCTGGCGAACCCGGGTGGTTGCTTGCGAAGAAGCTGACCCCATCGATGCCTGCAGTCGTAAAGCCCCCAGTGAGAGCACTCACAACGAGCTGATGGCGATGGGCTGCCACGCGCAACGCCAAATCTCGGATGCGAAGGCGGATGAAATCGAGTTGATCATCTTCGATTGCCTTGCGATCCACGGCGATGGTCGACTCGAAGGTCCGGTCTTCGATCGTGAGAGCGTACGTGGACATGCCTGCTGGGCTCCGTTCGTCCACAAACTCCCGCATAGCTGGCGGAGCACCGAGCCATGCATATTTCTGCGAGGGCTGAGTCGTGTTGATGACCGTGGCGATTTTCTCCGCCACGCTGTTGTTGAGTTCCGATCGATAGGCAAGCTCGAATTCAGCTCGCAGCCCCGGCAAGAGCAGATCGGGAATATCGGATTTTGTAATTGCCAATGCAAACCTCCTGATTAAACGCTGTGGTTGTCGATGCGGACGCGAATGCCCGCGACGCCGGTTGAGGTCGATTCCAGGCCTACGATGGTGCCCACCTTGTATTGGTTGGTCAGCCCCGAGGTCGCTATCTGGATTTCCCAATCGCTGTTTGCGTCCACCTCCTTGCCGAGGTCGGCGATGGTTGGGGTGAGGCCAGAGATAGGTTTGTAGACAAACGAACCGGATTTCGTGATCGCAACGGATTTGTCTCCTGCTGCGCCTGCAGAATTGTCGACGCTTTCGTTGGCGACGCCGACGAATTTGAGGCCCGACGTTCCGTGGACCATGGGTGTGGCAAAGCCGGAGCTGTTGACTCCGACGAGCGCACCTTTGAGGACCTTTGTGGCGGCCACCCTATAGGCCATCACAAGCCCGGGCCGCTCATATG
Organism: Armatimonadota bacterium; assembly: GCA_018268255.1. Classification (GTDB taxonomy): domain Bacteria; phylum Armatimonadota; class Fimbriimonadia; order Fimbriimonadales; family Fimbriimonadaceae; genus UBA2391. The sequence continues at coordinate 425,586 of JAFDWX010000005.1, forward strand.
TTTCAAATGGTTTGGTCAATGCTGCCAAATTCCTCTCCTTATGACTGTTTGCGCTGGGCGATTTCGTCCAGGCTGATTTCTGGGAAGTAGCGTTGATAAAAGGCCTGTTCTTCGGGCATGAGCAACGCTGAGTTGGTCGCGGACGGAGTCGGTGCTGTTTCTTTGAACAGAACATGCGGCGGCTGCCGTTCGATCATCGCCGTGAGCAGTTGGCTCAGAGGCACCGAGTTTCCATCGAACTGGATGGATCCAGCTTGATTCAGGAGCGCGCGGGCAAAGGGAATTTGCGCCGGGGTGAGCTGGCCATTCTGAAGATAGGCCGTCAGCCTGTCTTCTGTCTCGGCGGTGCGATGCACCCGCTCACTGAACTCGAACAGCGCCTTATAGTCGATCTCACCCAGTTCGCCTTCGAACTGGATTGCGTCCTCCGAGAAGAGCTGCGCTGAAGGCACTCTCGGCTTCTTGACGATACTGACCTCGCGGATTCGGGTCAAGTCTCTGCTCAACCCGAGAGACAGCGCACGAGCACCCGAACGCTCAATGAGTTCATTCGCCTCTCGACTGAGCTGAATGAGTCCAAAAAGCTCCTCGCCTTCCGCACTCACCTGAGTGAGGTATCCGAGTTCCAAAGGCGAATCGGCGTGCTCGATAAGTACCGGCACGGGCTTTTTGAAGTTGATTTCCAGCCTTTTGAGATCGTCGGCCGTGACGGAGACGCCCTTGTCGGCATAATCTCCGGATTCGAAAAGCTTGGCTCTTCGCAGGATCGTTTCCGAGCCGCCGACCTCGATGGGAGCTGGCAGATCGGATTCCTTCATGTAGTTGAACCTCCTTGGTTTAGGATCAACTATTAAGGAAATATAGTAGACAAAAGTAAACTTATTTTGACAGGCGGGAAGCTATTTTGCCGCCGCTTTGGCCCGAAGCCAAGCCCGATGATGGGACCCCGCCGCTTCGCGACGCCCATCATCTCGCCCCCAAAGCGGCTCGGCCTTGGATCACAGCAGAATCCAGACCATTACTTCCCCATCCCCACGAGACTAGACTTCACCGGGCTCCACAAGGTATAAACTTTCGTTGGCTCGTCGGACCTCTGAGCGCGAAGTTGGCTGCTGGTCGCTCCTAGTCCTAGAACTTCCCCGTCGCGCCAAAAAATAGAACATTCTGGAAGTTCGTAAGAAAACATGGCAACTTACCGAGGAAGAAAAAACGATATCTGCCGCAAAGTCGGCTTTAACATCTGGGGTCAGGCGAATTGCCCGAGCTCCAAGCGACCTTATCCTACCGGCCAACACGGCCCCAACCAGCGCGACCGCCGCACCTCAGAGTACGGTGAGCAGCTTTTGGCCAAACAGGTCATCCGCCGCTACTATCACATGCTGGAAAAGCAGTTCTACCGCACGTTCGGCCGCGCCCGACGCATGCACGGCGACACGTCGCTGAACTTTTTGCGATTGCTCGAACTCCGACTCGCCACAGCAGTATGGCGACTCGGCTACGCTAAGACGGTGTTCCAAGCTCGCCAGATGGTGGTCCACTGCCACATCTTGGTCAATGGCCAGATCGTGAACGTCCCGAGCTACACCTTGAAGGTGGGCGACGTTATCAGCGTCCGCGACCGAGACAGCAGCAAAGGCATCGCTCGAATGAACCACTACGAGGGGGCCCCGGTCCCTGCTTACATCGAAGTCGATGTCCCCGGCATGACCGGCAAAATCATCGCTCTGCCCGAGCGAGAGGACTTCCCCAAGTTCTTCGAAGAGCAGAAAGTCGTCGAATTCTACGCTCGCTAATTCTCAAAGCGAGTTCGATCCATCAGACTCCGGTTCGATATCGACCCGGAGTCTGTTGTTTTTCACTGCCGATTGGATTTCGCCCAACGGAACACGGCGAAAACGATCAGCGAGAACATAAAGCTCGCAAACTCGATCATGGGGTCGAACATATACTCGCCTATTCCGCAATTCATGCCAAATGACCCCGATAATTCCACGATCTCCCTAAAATCGATTAGAAGTGCGGAACCACGCGGAGCAGTCTTGACCTAGAAATATAAACTTGTGTTGCATATGCCACCGTTCGCGCCCATCCTCGGGTAAGAGATCATGAAAAGTAGAACCATCGGAAACACATCAATTGGTGCCATTGGACTTGGCTGCATGGGCATGTCCTGGGCTTACGGAGCACCCAACAACGAGGAAAGCCATCGTGTTTTGGAGCGCGCTCTGGAACTCGGTGTTAATCACTGGGATACCGCCGACCTTTACGGTGCTGGAGCCAATGAAGTACTCCTTGCCCCCATCCTCGCCAAGCATCGCGACAAGGTGTTTCTGGCCACAAAATTCGGCAATGTCTACGACCGATCCCTGACTAGCCACCAAGACCTGGTAGAGCAAAACGCCGGGTGGATCGTGGACGGAACCCCTCGCTACCTGCGAGCCCGTTGCGAAGACAGCCTCAGGCGACTTGGCGTGGACGCTATCGACTTGTACTATCAGCACAGGGTGGATCCACGCGTTCCCATCGAAGAAACGTGGGGCGAGATGAAGAGGCTCGTTGAAGAAGGCAAAGTGCGCAACCTCGGGATCAGTGAGGCATCCGCCGAATCCCTGCGAAAGGCTCACGCCGTCCATCCCGTCGCGGCCATCCAGAGCGAGTACAGCCTGTGGACGCGCGATCCCGAGGCGGAAATCCTACCGACCTGTCGTGAACTCGGCATCAAGTTCGTCGCCTATTCGCCATTGGGGCGTGGCTTTCTGACCGGCACGATTCAGTCTGTGGACGATTTGCCCCAAGAGGATTGGCGGCGGTCCAACCCGCGTTTCCAGGAGGAAGCCCTTGCCGAAAATCTTCGCATTGCGGACAAAGTCAAGGAGGTTGCCGCGAGGCACGGTGCGAGCCCAGCTCAGGTGGCCCTCGCTTGGCTTTTGGCGGAGGGGGAATATATTGTTCCGATTCCTGGCACCAAGCGTGTGAAATACCTTGAGGACAACGCCGGAGCGGCTTCGGTCGAGCTCTCGTCCGACGACATTGCCATGTTGAACTCCATCCAACCACCGGTGGGCACGCGCTACCCCGAAGCCATGATGGGCACCTTGAACCGCTAAACTGCAGCGACCTGATCGAATGGCCAATGCCAAGCTCCAAGGCACTGGCCATTCGACATTTCTTTTGTGGCACACGCCAAATTCACGCTTCCTCAAGCTCCCTCCAAAGAACGCCTACAAGAGGAAAGTAAGGTCGAGCTTCCGCCCGGTTTCAAGGTAGCGGATCCACCGCGTGACCTGTACCAGAGCCACAGCCGTGAACAACATAGAAAGGAATAGGTAATGAGGGCCAAACACGAATGCTGCGAAAAAATCAAGTTGCCGACGCAGAAGGAAGGGACCCGCAAAGTTGCGACCCCGTGACATAGCGGTGGTAGGAAGCACAACACACAGCGAGGAGACCATGTAGGGCACAACTCTGAATGTGCCGAGACTCCGCGCGAATGCGCCCGAGAGTGGGATCGCTACAATAGCGAGAAACAACACCCACTTCGACCAAGTCAACCGGAACGTCTGATACGGTTCTCCGCCAATCCCCGTCCATTGTGAGGATTGGCACCAGGTCCATGATCCTCCCAAAAGCAAGGCGTACAACGCGACCAGAAAATATCTCTGTGCATCCCAACATACATATCCAACTAGGAATAAGACAACCGCAAGACCAGTTTCACGCCATTGACGCTTAACCATTTAGAGTCATTGAACATGATACAACGGGTCTGTTTGACCCGCCCCATCACCACCCAGCTCGTGCCCGGTCGCCGGTTTGGGCAGGGCTGAGGGCCAGCGGTCCGAAGCCAGGGCGCGGCCTTGGGCAAACCGGCGAACGGCAAACAGTTACCGCCCGCCGAGTCCACTCAACGTAACGCCTTCGATAAAGTACCGTTGGGCCAAGAAGAACAGCAACACGACCGGAATGATCGACATCGTCGTGAACGCCATCAAAAGCCCAGGCTCGCCGCCCCGCGACGAGTTATAGAGCTGAACGGCGTACGCCACCGGCATCTTGTCCGGCGACGAGATGAAAATCAGCGGACCAAAGAAGTTGTTCCAGGCACCCATGGCCGTAAAGATCGAGATGGCCGCCAACGCAGGCTTGATCTGCGGAACCATCACGCTCCACAGCGTGCCCAAATAGGTGCAGCCGTCGATCTTGGCTGCATCCTCAAGTTCCATTGGAATGCTTCCGAAGAACTGGCGAAGCAGGAACACATTGAAAGCACCCGCAAAAAAGCTGGGCACCCATAACGGATACAGCGTATCGATCCAGCCCAATGTCCTAAAAACTAGGAATCCCGGCAGCATCGTCACCGCACCCGGCAGCATCATGGTCGAAAGAAGCACCAAGAACAAGAAGTTTTGACCATAAAACTGCATCCGGGAGAATGCGTAGGCAACTAGCGTACAACTCACCACCGTGCCGATCACAGACATCACGACAAGAATCATCGTGTTCTTGAGATAGACCAGGCCCTTCTGAGTATCCGGTGGAAGATAGTCTAGGGCATCGGTGAAGTTTTGCCACCGCAATCCCACCTTGCGGACGTTCTCAACATCCTTGGCAAGGGCCGTGTAGACCGTCCCTTTGAGGTCGGGCGGTGACTGGATTAGCACCTTGCGGCTGCCATCCTCCATCTCCTTGATCGCGATGCCTTTGACAGGTTTGCTGTTGTAGGTTCCCGTTACTTCCGGAACTTCCTTGGGCACCTGTTTGAGCTCGATCGGAAACGCCTCAAACGTGGTCCCCCGCATCGCCATCGGCTTGTTGATATCGATTCGAACACGTCCGTCCGGAAGTTTCGCGATGATCGATCCCTCGACCACGCTGTTCTGGAATTTGCCCTGGAAGTTCGGCTCGTCCGGGTCCTCGTACTTGTCCATCACCGTGATGTAGGGAGTCCAGTGCAGGGCAGTCGCGTTAGCGATATCCTTGTCTTCCTTGAAACTGGTCACCACGAGCCAAGCGAACGGAACGCCAAAAATCAGCGATCCGATGAGAAGCGCTGCATGGCTCGCCACGGTCTTTCCGTAGCCCCGGCTGGTGGTTTTTCGGCTAATCCAGGCCATTGCCGCAAGGGTAGCAATGGCAAGAGCCACGATGCCCAACGCCACGTTCAGGCTCATGGGGATTCCACCCCGAAACACGCTCACGGTGCCTGGCTGCTGCGCGGTCAGCCACCAAAAGTATGCACAAAGCACGAGCCAAATCGGGACGCCGATTAGCTTCTTACGTTGCTCCTCGGAGGTGATGGCCGTAAACGTTTGAAATGCCCGCAGAATGGCAAATCCGGCACAAGCGACCGCAGCCCAGCCGGACCAAGGCATCAAGACCCACACAAGAGGAAACCTCGCGCCAGCAGCATCGACGGTTCGCCCCAATTCCTTGGGGATGAGCGCACCCAAAAGCAGCAGGGCACCGGCTCCGAGCCCGTTCAACACCATGCCGCGCTGCAAATCGGACAGATTGACGCCCGGAGACTTGAAGAGGTACCGAAACGTGGCCGACGCTGCCTTGAACGTAAGCACCCATCCGACCCATGTCGCCAGTGTGCCAAGGATGTACAAAAGTTCCGGTGTCAAAGCTTGCCCTCCGTATGCACCCATTTCTTAGCCAGAAGCAATTGGGTTGCCGTCAGCGCCAAAGCGATGAAGAAAATCACCCAAGCGAGCGCCGAAGCATAGCCCATCTTGAAATAGGCAAATCCGTTTCGAAAGAGGTGGTAGACCGGAGTGAGAAGCGAATCCGATGGACCAGCTCCATTACCTCCCGTAATCACATAAGCCACCTCAAATGTCTGAAGCGATCCGATAAGGCCCATCACCGTGTTAAAAAATATGAGCGGGGTTAGCTGAGGCAGCGTGATGTTCCAAAACGCTTGTCGCGGATTGGCTCCATCGATATTTGCTGCCTCGTAGAGCGTCGTGGGGATCGACTTCAGGCCAGCGAGCCACAAGATCATTCCTCCCCCTGCGCCCCACAAGCCCATGAGCAGGATGGACGGCTTTGCCCATTGCTCCACGCTGAGCCATCCTGGTGGAGGCGTCCCAAACCAGGCCTGGATCGTCGAATGCCAAATGCCGTTGATGAGTCCCCGGTTCGGGTCAGCATTGAGGATGAAAATCCAAAGAACCGCAGTGGCCACCGTCGGCACGATCGAGGGCAGATAGAACGCCGTGCGGTAATACCGCATTCCTCGTACTGCTTGGTTCAGAAGCAAGGCTATCGCCAACCCCGTGATCAGTCCGAGCGGAATCCCAATGCCCCCCAGATACAGCACGTTCAAAAAGGCCTTCTTCAGGAGACCTTGTTCGTCGTGGAAGAGCTCTTGATAATTCTTGACGCCCACCCATCGGGCGTCGCTCAGCACGTTGTATTGCGTAAAGCTGAAAAACAGAGATGCAAGCATCGGGCCCAAGGTGAACACGAAGAAGCCCACCAGCCAAGGCGTCAGGAACAAGTACGCCCACCTGGCCTCCGTGCGACCCAGAAGGCCGATCCTTTGGCGCTTGTACCCCGCTACAAACAAGACGATCCCAATGACTGCACCCATTGTTCCGATGATTGCCGGAACCTTCAAATCAACAACCGGGTACTTGTCTGCACTGTAAATCTCGTCGAGTTCTCGATTGACGACGTCCTGACCTTGCTTGAGCGCATCCTTCGGGCTCAGGTTTTTAAGGCAGGCGAATTCGATCGCGCGGACGTGTTGATCCCACAGCATCTGTGCCACTGGGGTCGCGGGCCGAATCCTGGCGAAGGGCATCATGCTGACATGGGTGCGGAGTGCATCGGCAAACCGGGGATCCTTCGGCGCAAAGTCATTGAGGTTCATCTCGTTAAATGACTTGCGCGCCATGATCTTTGGAACCAGAATGCGTCCTCGACGGGCCTCCCAACTCCGCTGCGCCGCCATTGCGATTCGGTAACCATCTTCGGAGGCCACGTACTTCATGAACTCCCAGGCACCCTCGACGTTGCGAGCACCCGCCGGAATCGCATAGCTAAAACCGCCGATCCACGTGATGAACTGGTCCTTTTCATCCTTGAAGCGGCCTCGTTTGTAGTACCGATCATCGGGTACAGGTGCCGGCACAGTTTTGAACTCAAGATTGGGACCGTACCGAGCCAAGCTCGAGATAATCCAGTCTCCATCGATCTTCATGGCGACGTTGCCGATGATGAAAGGATCGTCAGCATTTCCACGCTGTGCCGACTGAAACTTCTGTGCCTCGGCATAGCCTCCCAAGATGTCGTATCCCGCGATCATGAACTTGAGGGCTTCTTCGGCGGGTTCGGAATACAGCGTGCACGTTCGCCCATCTGGGGTTAGAAAGCTGGAGTTGTTCTGGAAGGCGTACAGGTAGAGCCACGAGTTACCGTAATTGGGTATGAAGCCCGCTCTCTCCAGTGTCCCATCCTTGCGAAATTTGGTCAGGACCTTGCTATAGGCCAGTACTTCACTCCAAGTTCTCGGAGGACGGTCGGGATCGAGTCCCGCGGCTCGCAGTTTGTCCGCATTTTCAGCGAAGACTTTCGTGTTGTAATACAGCACGCGGTCATCCGATCCGTCGGGAATGGCGTAGACCTTGCCCCCGTACGATGCTTCGTTCCAAGGCGCGGGATAGTACTTGTCCGGTGTCGGCGTCGAGGGATCGGTCGGTGCATCTCGCGCGATGAGGTCGTCGAGCGCGCGAAATGCCCCTCGGCTTGCCCAGTCCGAAACCGTAAAGCGATCTTGATAGATGACGTCTGGTGGAACTCTGCCAACGATGGCCGTCATCAACTTCTGCGGGTCCATCGCGCCCGCGCCCATGCTCAGAACCTTCACGCGGTACTGCGGGAATTTCTTCTCGAACGCTCGAATGCGCGCTTCATCGCCCTTCGTGTCAGGACCGAGCCCCACGCCCCAAACTACAATGTTCTGACGCTCTGGTGCGGTCCATCCCACACTCATTGAACCTAAAAGGAGAGGCAACAGGAGGAGCCACCGACAACATCGTCTCGCCATCGAATGCATTCTACTTCCTAGATTTGTGAATTCGTATTCACAGTTCATTTTTCACAAATTGCTGGAGTGGGTCAAGGCTAGTCCGCAACCTGTTCGCAACCCAATCCCAGCCAACCGATGGCATCCTCTGCAGAATCAAATCTCCGCATGCCCGACGGGAGATTGTCGAGAATCTCCTGGCCGTAGTTCTTGGTACACAGGCGGGGGTCCAGCAACGCGATCAAACCTCGATCCTCGTCCCTTCGGATCAGACGTCCGACGCCCTGACGAATCATGATCTTGGCGTTCGGGAGCGCCCATTCACGAAATGGATCTCTTCCCTCGCGAGCCATCCAAGCCTGACGGGTTAGGTTGGGTGGATCATACGGAACTTCGAATGGAATCCGCACCACTGCCACGCAGGAACAGGTATCGCCCGGAGCGTCGAAACCCGTCCAGAAACTTCTCAACGCAAACAAGCTGGTCTCGGGTGAGGACTTGAACTGCTTGGCCACAAGGTGCGTGCCGCCATAGCGCTGAATCAAAATCGGCAGTTGAGCTTCCTGGGGCATCAGCCGATAAACCGCCTCCATCTCCTTCCGACTGGGAAAGAGTGCCAGAGTCCTCCCTCCCAACAGCCTGATAATCTGCCACAGTTCGTTCGCAACTGAGGCATAGTAATCGCTTTCCCGACCTTCTTTGCGGGCAAGCGTGGGATCAGGAATCGCCCCGACCTTAGGCGTATACAAGGCGGCTTGAGATTGGTAATCAAACGTGGAATCCAGAACTTCTTCGAAGTCAGGATTCCAACCGGTCACCTTCTTGTAAAAGTCAAAATTGCCATCCAGACACAAGGTTGCAGAGAGTCCAGCCACAGGCAGTTTCTCCCAGAACAACTCAGTCAGCAGTGGGCCGAGATCGATCACATCGCGGCGAACCGAGGCACCGGATTTTTCCGCGACCAAATAGGTCGAGCTGACACCACTAGTGTCGAACAGACCTGACCCAGCATGGCCAAGCTGTTCGAGGCGCAAGGACCACCCTGAACTGCGCTCCAAAACGCGCATGGCTTCATCGGCAGTCTCCTCACCTCTCTCGGCACAACCTGCCATGAGTTCACTTACTTCAGCATGAAAGTTTCCAACCTCGGCGCGAATTTGTCCGCAGACGGACTGCAGCACCTCCGCCGTTGCGGAATCCTTGATCTGCTCTAGCACGGTGCCAGGAGCAAGTTCCGCTGGCGAGCAAGAATACAACGTTGGCTTTTGCGGAATTTCCAGTGTCTCCAGTGCGGGGACAACTTGCTCCAGTCCCATCACGGTCGATCGAACTGTTTTGCGCCAAGTTTCGCCTCGGTTGATGCGGTTGGCGATGTAACCAAACTCCTCGCCGATCGCTCGGACAGCTTCCATTCCCGACCTTACGGTCCCCGCATTCAGAATGATCTCCACCCCATTGATCACAGCCTGCGGAAAGTCATGCGCTTCATCGAGGATCAAATAGTCATAGCTGCCAAGTAGCGATCCTTCCCCCTCTCGGCCCTGCTTGAGCAATGCATCCTGAATCACCACGCTGTGGTTGGTTATCACAACTCCAGCGTTCTGAGCCTTTCGCCGAGCCGAGAAATAGAAGCAATCCCGGTAGAGCGGACAAAATCGCCCCTCGCACCGTGGTGGGAATTGGATGTCAGTCCACGTCGCTTTCGACCCTCGCTGCTTCTTGAGAAACTTGAATCCGTCGCTTTCAATTCCCTGCCCCATGCTCTTCTTGGATTCCAGGGGATCGAAGCCGACCTGGTCCATTCGAATCATGCATGCATATCGCTGTTGCCCAAGCAAAAATGCTGTGCGAGGCTTGTCGTCCAGCAGATCCAACGCAAAGGGGAGGTCCTTGCTCCAGTACTGCTCAGCAAGCACATTCGTGTACGTGGCGATCACCACGCGTTTGCCGAGATCCTTGGCAATGACGAGCGCTGGGATGAGGGTGGCCAACGATTTGCCAAGGCCGGTCGGTGCTTCGTAAAGTGCCGATTTGCCTTCGATGATCGAGTCTGCCAACAGGAGTGCGAGTTGTTTCTGGCTCGGGCGCTCTGAAAACCCGCTCCGGGATGCCAGACGCGAAAATGCCTCATCAATCGCGCGATAAATGGTCTCTGACATCGTCTCGTAGTTTAGCCGTATGCCACTCTCGGTTCCATTTCGACTTTTCCTCTCCGTTGTGGCGTTCTCGGTTTTTGGGCTGATGGCCCAAAAAATAACTGGAACCGAGGCCCTGTGGGTAGCTCGCATCGCATCGTTGCTGATGACTTTCTTCGGAGCTTGGACCACCTTCCGTTTCCTCGATACGTGGCCCGGGGCTCTGTGGATCAAAGCAGTCGGAGCCATTGCCGAGGTCGTCGGCATTTTCACCGGATTCCCCTTTGGTCACTATGCCTATACGCCGGCCTGGTGGCCAGCCATCGCGCTTCCCGGCCAACACTACTATCCGCTGGTCCTACCCCTAGCTTGGCTGATGATCCTCACAGGCTCCCTCGCTTTGGCATCCAAGAACCTCGCTCAAAATTCGCGCGTTGGTCTAGTCCTGGGATCGGCACTCATCGCGACCTTTTCCGATGCTTCCATGGAATGGGTGATGGCTGGGCCCTTGGGCTACTGGATTTGGCAGAGCCCAAACCCGATTCTCCACGCCGATTGGAGAAACCCCCTTGGCTGGTTTGGGGTGTCGGTCCTTGCCCTGGTCCCAATTCCTTTTTTCTATAGGAAGCCGGATGCTACGATCAATAGTCGCCTAAACGCCCAAAACGAGGCTATCGCTGTGCTCCTCATTTTTCTTGCGTTCACGCAAGTGACAGGTTTTCTCAGCCGATAAATCTGGCACTGGTGCAGTAGAAACCTGCATGTCGAAAGGCAAGCATTTTGTGGTGGTAGGCGCAGGCATGGGTGGCCTGGCGACCGCACTTCGTCTTGCCCATCGCGGCTATCAAGTGACCGTTGTCGAAAAGAACCACGAGGTCGGCGGCAGAAATCGGGCACTCAAGGTCGGTCAATCCGAATTTGACTCCGGCCCGACTCTGGTCATGATGCTGGATCCATTCCGCAAGCTGTTTGCGGACGTCGGAGAACGATTGGAGGACCATCTCGAGCTGAGCCTCTGCGACCCCAGTTACCGAGCATTCTTCCGAGACGGCACCCGGATTGACGGCACTCCCAACATTGCCAAGATGCTCAAGCAGATGAACGATCTTGGGCTTGAAAATGATGCGGCTCAATACTCTCGGCTCATCGGAGATTTGGGTCAGCTGTACCACGCAAGCGTTCCCAATTTTGTTCGTCGCAACTACAACTCTGCGGTCGACCTAGCGTCTCCACGAGCACTCAAATTGGTAACCCAGCACCAGATGCTTGCGAACCTCAAGAAAAAGGTCGATCGGTACGTTCGCGACGAGCGATTGAGGATGCTGTTCTCATTCCAGACCATGTACCTGGGCCTCAGCCCCTACGATGCTCCCTGGGTGTATGGCGTTCTGACCTATATGGAGTATGGCGAAGGCATTTGGTATCCCAAAGGCGGCGTAGCAAAGATCGCCGAAAAAATCGCCGACCTAGCGACCGCCAGGGGCACTAAAATCCGGCAGGGAGAGCCCGTCTGCCGGGCGGATCGCAACTTGGTTCTTTTGGAATCTGGCGAACAGATCCATGCGGACGGGGTCATCCTCAACGCGGATCTGCCCTACGCCGAGCGAGCGATTCTTCGTCAGCCAGAGCCAAAGAAAGCCAGACGCTTCTCCTGTTCGGCGTTCATGGCCTACATCGACTACGCAGGCGATCTGCCGACAATCCTTCACCACAACGTGTTTTTCGGCTCCGATTTCAAGCGAAACCTCGACCAAATCTTCCACCAGCGCCAGTTGCCGGACGATCCCGCGTTCTACGTCTGCGTGAGTTCCAAAACCGACCCTGGCCGAACAGCCCCCGGGCACTCCAACGTCATGATCCTGGTCCCCTGTGCGAACCTGGGGCGACCCTGGACGACTGCCGATGGCGAGGCTCTTCTTCACCGTGCGTTGGATCGCCTTCGAGAAGAAGCTGGATTTGACCCAGACCGGATCCGAGCCATCAAGACTTACTCACCACAAGATTGGAACACGGATCTGAATCTGGACAAAGGAGCAGCTTTTGGCCTGAGCCACGACTTCTGGCAAAGTGTCTGCTTTCGGCCCAGTAACAAGGGGAAGGACGGAACTTACTTCGTCGGTGCGAGCACTGCTCCCGGCAACGGTCTTCCGATGGTCCTCATCTCCGCGGAACTGCTTGAGAGGCGCCTAATCGACGATGGGGTGATCAGCCTATGAAGCAGGACGACGGAATTTTGGGTCAAGTGGTGGGCGCCATGATTCGCCGAACATTGCGCGCTAGGTTTCGAACCGTCTACGTCAACCGACTTGAGGCCCCATTGCCCAGCAGGCCCATCATTTTTGTGGTCAATCACCACGGGTGGCACGATGGCTACCTCATGTACGCGCTCGTCAACTCCCTTGGAGTCATTTGCGTCGACTGGATCGAGGAGTACGGCGCGTTCCCTCTCTTTGGCAAAGTTGGAGGACTGCCGTTCCCAAAAGATGATCCAGGAACTCGCATGGCGACGCTCCGAAAGACGATCCGACTCATGCGCGACAACGAAGTTTCCCTAGTGCTCTTTGCGGAAGGAAGACTCCACCGGCCGCCAGTTGTCGAACCGTTCCCTACGGTGATCCAATCAATTCTGAAGGCAGTTCCGAGCGCGTCTGTGGTTCCGGTCGCCATCTATTACGACATGTCCCTCCACGAACGCCCGGAGGCATACCTATGGGTGGGCCGCACAATTTCGTCGCAGGAGCTGAGCAACGCTCAGGCGATTCTCCAGGACCAGCTCGAGTGCCTTCGTCACCAGGTCCAGAGTGGTCCGGCCGGGTTCGACACTCTGGTGCAAGGAGCTCGAGACGTTAACGAACGCTGGGATATGCGCCGCAAGAGAGGTCGAGGGTGAGTTTTGCCTCTGACTCTGACTTCATCGAATGCGCACGGCTTCACCGCAAGTACGGCACCACCTACTATTTTTCGTCGCGCCTGTTCCCTGCGGAAACTCGGCGACGTGTCGATGCTCTGTACGGTTTTGTGCGCGTTCCAGACGAGTGGGTTGACAATCCGGTCGATACGACCGAGCAGCAACGACGGTGGCTCCTGGAAGACTATCGCAGACAGCTCATGTCTGGACTGCAAGGCATCCGCCCCCACCATCCTGTCCTTCGGGCATTCGTCGATGTCATGTGCGAACTAGACATGTCGCCGGAAGAGCCCCTGACCTTCCTGGAAGCCATGGAATCTGACTTGAATGTCGCTCGATACGCCACGTATGTTGACCTAGAGAAATACATGCGGGGCAGCGCGGCTGCCGTGGGATTGATGATGTGTCGAGTCCTTGGCTGCAACGCAAACCCATCCACTGAGCAAGCGGCCATGGATTTGGCCAACGCGATGCAACTCACCAACTTTCTCCGCGACGTAGGCGAGGATTTCCGAAGGGGGAGAATATATCTGCCCCAAGATGAGATGGCGCAATTTGGCGTGTGCGAAACCTCAATCGCCCGAGGGCAAATCACGGTCGAGTTCCAAAATCTGATGAAATTTCAGATTGCTCGAGCACGAGACCTTTATCGAAAGGCTGATCCGGGAATTGGCGAAATTCCAGCTCAAATGCGACCAGCTGTACGGGCAGCCCGTGAACTTTATGCCGCAATCTTGGACAGAATCGAGAGAAATAACTACGATGTCTTCACCAAAAGACTTCGTACATCACGTTCAAAAAAGCTGTTAACTGCTGCCAGGGTCCTAGTTTTGGGTCAAACCTCGCCATAATGCGAGCTATGCTGTTAGAAGGCAAGAAGGGACTCGTTCTCAACGTTACCAACCACAATTCCATCGGTTGGGCGGTCGCAGAAGCTGCCGCGGCCCATGGTGCCGAGGTTGGTGTGGGCGCCCAAAACGAGCGCATGATGGATGCCGTCACCAAGTTGATCGGCGAAAATCCGCGCTTCACCCCGTTCATGATCGACTTTACGCAACCGGAGCAGCTCGATCAATTGGCTCGTGATGTTGCAGCAACTTACGGGAAAATTGATTTTCTTGTGCATTCGGCTGCGTTTGCCAAACGCGAGGATCTCGATGGTCGATTCATCGAAACGAGTGAAGAAGGCTTTCTCACGGCGCTCAATATCAGCTGCTATTCTTTGGTCTCTCTTTGTCGAGTGTTGGAACCCCTGATGAACGACGATGCGAGTGTGATGGCGATGAGCTATCTCGGCAGCGTTCGAGCGGTAGGCAACTACAACGTGATGGGAGTCGCAAAGGCAGCACTGGAAGCTTCCGTACGATATCTGGCCGTCGATTTGGGCAAGCGGAGTATCCGTGTCAACACGCTGAGCCCTGGTCCCATCAATACCGTGGCTGCCCGAGGCGTTCGCGGTTTGCTAGACATGATCAAGTACGTGAATGACCGCAAGCCCGTCGCGCGCGAATACGGACAGGAAGACGTTGGCGCCAATGCGGTGTATTTGATGAGCGACCTGAGCCGAGGTGTTTCCGGACAAGTGATTTACATTGACGGCGGATATAACATCGTCGGATTCTGATGCGGATTCTCGCAATCCCCAACTGGAGTTTCGGCCGGAGCAACGCGCTTCTTCGCGCGTGCCGCGATTTTTTGGAATCTCAGCCGGTCGAACTCCACTACCTAAAGAGTGATCTCGATCACAACCGGACCGTGTCCGCTATCAGTGGGCAGTTCGATGTGGTCGCAGAATGTCTCCACGAACTGGCGGAGCGAATCCTTCCCGGAATCGACCTCAACCGCCACATCGGGGTCCATCCTCGCATCGGCGCTCTGGATGTGTGCCCGTTCGTCGTCACCAATCCGGCGGATGAGGCGGAGGCCAAGCCGCTGATCGAGAGTTTTGCGGACCGGCTGGCATCACGTTGGAATCTCCCGGTTTTCTTGTACGAGAAGTCGGAAAAAGGACGCCACGAAGCGAGTCTTCCGCTTTTGCGTAAGGGCGGATTTGGTGGTCTCTTCCTTCGCGAAATCGATCCTGACTTTGGTCCCGCCATCCCCCATCCTCAGTTCGGCGCATCCATCGTGGGTCTGCGGGATTTCCTCATCGCGTTCAACATCAATCTTAAGACTTCAGACCTCGCTGTCGCCAAGCAAATTGCCATGGAAATCCGCGAGTTGCGCGCCAAAGGCGATCCGTGCTTTTTGGGTGTACGATCGCTGGGATTTCCTCTTCCCTCTCGAGATCTCGTTCAAGTCAGTATGAACCTCACTCTGCCAGATATGACCCCCATCGACCCGTTGATCGAGTGGGTCCGACGACGAGCCTCAGAACTGGGTACGGTAGCGTGTGAAAATGAACTCATTGGGGTCATCCGGCCTATCGATGCGCTCGCAGCCTCGTTTTTGCCCTACCAGCCCCAGCAAATTGTTGCCGTAACCCATGCTTTTTGATCTCGGATTTCTTGGTGGCGGACAGCTTGCCCGCATGTCTATTCAGGCGGCTCAGAGGATGGGTCTGAGGTGCATGTCCATCGATCCTCAGGAAGGCTGTCCCGCGTCCCAAATTGCAGCTTGCATTCAAGCACCGCTGAACGATGTGGACGCCCTCGCCGAATTGCTCAGAAACTGCTACCGGGTAACTCTAGAAAACGAATTTGTTCCTGCCGCATCGCTTCGCCAAGCACTATCCCAGGCTGAACGGGACGAATCCATGATCATCCCTGGGCTCGACACGCTGGAAATCATCCAAGACAAACTCAAACAACGGGAGCGATACGCAAAAGCTGGCATTCCGAGCCCCAAAGCTGTGGCGATCGAAGATGACGGTGCTATGGCAATAGCGCGCATCAAATTCCCGATGGTGCTCAAAGCTCGGTTTGGTGGATACGACGGCAGAGGCACCCGCTACGTCCAGTCGAGCGAGGACTTTGAGGACCTGCGCTCTTTGTGGGATGATGGCGGTTGGCTTGCCGAGGAATACGTTCCCTTCAAACGCGAGCTCGCAGTGATGGTTTTCCGCAGTGCCCATGGCGTGGGAGCATTCCCAACAATGGAGACCATCCAAACCAACCACGTTTGCGACTTGGTGTTTCCAGCCGAGTCCGATGCCACGGAGATTGCCGTAAATGCGGTGGAGTCGGTTGAGGGGATCGGGCTTTTTGGTGTGGAGCTGTTCCAAACGTCCGATGGGAAAATCCTGGTGAACGAGATCGCGCCCCGACCGCACAATGCGGGCCACTATACGCTAGATTGGGGCGGAGCCAGCCAGTTCGATCAACACGTTCGTCTGGTTCTGGGCCTGCCGACCATTCCTCTGGATGGCGTCCCGGTGTGTATGGCCAACCTCCTTGGCATCGAGAATGTTGGGCCATGGCGTAAAGCGATGATGGAAATGCTTGCCGAATATCCGGATGTCCGGCTTCACTGGTATGGAAAGGAAGACATTCGGCCAGGAAGGAAGCTCGGGCACATCAATGCGGTAGGTGCTGGATGCCTCGAAAGGGCGAAGGCCGCGCGAACGTTATTCCTTGAGCAATGGCGAGCCGTCCAGGAATCTGGACATTCTCGGTAAGTTCACCGGGAACATTCCTCTTACAACTACTAGGTTTAACGTTTCGGATTAGTAAAACCTGATGTATTTTCCGAGGTTTCCCAATCGGGAGCCTGTACAATGATATGTATTCGCCAGAGGCGATTGAAGGGATAAGAACAATGTTTCGAAAGGGAATCGTTCTAGGCGCTCTTGCACTTGTTGCGGGAGCACAGGCTGGCACACTGTCAGCAAACTATACATCTGTCAACCCCAAGAGTGTTCAGTTTGTGCTCAACGGAGCGCAAAAGAACCTCACAGCCAACGAGTGGTCGGGCCACCGCACCGGCGGCACCGATAATCGCGTGTCGAGCAAGTTCATTGCTTTCTGTGTGGAAATCACCGAATACATCGACACGAGCAAGGTCAACACCCACGCAAGCGTGACCGACCTTCTCAATTCCACCACCAATGCGGGTGGAGTTAACTTCGATGCAACCCGAACGAAGAACCTGGAAACTCTTTTTGGTTCTTACCTCGGAAGCGTCAACAGCGCAGACACCACTGCAGCTTTCCAGCTCGCAGCTTGGGAGATCGCATTTGACACCGACCTCAGCCTGACCAACAAGAACGGCAAGATGTACGGCGTCGATCGAAACACCTCTCAGTCCGGCATCCAGCTCGATGCAGTATCGACCATTTCTCAGACTTGGTTGAGCTCGATCAAGAGCGGCGCGGCAACCAAGCGAACGGGTCTCCTCCTCCTTTCTGGCAAGGGAGTTCAGGACCTCGTTACTCCGGTTCCGGAACCGATGACCATGCTGGTCCTTGGCGCTGGTGCAGCATTCGCAGCACGACGCCGCAAGAAAGCCTAACGAGCTTTCACCAAGGAGGGCAAACCGCGTCGCAGGGTGTGTTCGCACCGCGGCGCGGTTCTCTTTTTATTGGTCGCCTTTGACCAGAGTTCTCAATAGAAGAACTAAGGCATTCTGCACCGAACGACCTTGCACCGCGTCTCGACCTCCACGAAACCGGTGTTCTTCCACTGTTGTTCCAGTCGGTCCCGCTAGTCCGATATAGACCAGCCCAACGGGTTTGTCCTCAGAACCGCCCCCGGGCCCAGCGATTCCGGTAATGCTGAGAGCAAAGTCTGCCCCGGACTGGGATCGGGCTCTTTCCGCCATGGCTCGGGCGCATTCCTCGCTGACCGCACCATGAGTCTCCAAAACCGCCCGATCCACCCCGAGTTCCTGCGTCTTGAATTCATTTGAATAGGTGATCCAACCTCCGGCGAAAACGTCTGAAGATCCTGGTACTCCGGTGATTCTTGCGCCAAGTCCTCCGCCTGAACAACTCTCCGCTACCGCAAGGCTGTATTTGCCGCGCATCCGGTCCAAGACCACTTTTTCCAAAGAATCCTCATCGAAGCCGTACGCGTGCCATCCCAGTCGATTCTGGATTTCGCTGACCACGGGCGCGATCTTCGCCTCAGCCGCATGAATACTCTCCGCACTCGAGGTGACGCGCAGGTGGACTTCCGCCAGCTTGGCGTAGGGAGCCACGGTTGGGTTCTCCGAGCTCATCATATCTTTCAGCAGGTCCTCGACCTTGGCTTCCCCGATCCCGCAAACCCTTACCACTCGGGAATGAAAGACCCGAGTACCTGCTAACCGAAGGATTTCCTCTCGCACGGGGCCGCGAGCCATAGGGACAAACTCGTTTTTCGGGCCCGGAAGACAGAACACCAGCTTGCCATCTTTTCTGCAGACCAGCCCCGGCGCGGTGCCATGGGGATTGTCGATCGGCTCTCCACAAGTCGGAACCATAGCCTGGCGATTCTGGCTCTCGACCCAGGAAAGTCGACGGCTTGCAAAGATCTCCTGGAGGTGGATTTGTAACCTGTCGTTTGTCACCAGTTCGACTCCCAGTGCGCCTGCCACGCCGTCGCGCGTGATGTCATCCATCGTCGGTCCGAGCCCCCCAATAGTGATGACCATGTCCGACCTACTCAAAGCGAGCCGCAACGCATCCACCAACCGCTCCAAGTTGTCGCCGACTGTTTGCCGATGCGTATGCTGGACCCCAAGCTCTGCGAGCATCTGCCCCATCATGGGGGCGTTGGTATCCACGATCTGGCCCAACAGCAACTCAGTCCCGACACTGACAATTTCCGCACGCATGCAAATCATTGTAGTCGGATTCAAATCCGGCATCCTGGTTTCGGTTCGAACCGAAGATGTGTCCCCCATCGTAGGTACAATGGGAAAGCCCCGGAGGGCGATTTTTTGATCTCCTCGCCTATGAACCAAACGCAGTCTGTTGCCTCAGGTCCCGCAGGGGGCAAACCCGCAACTCTGCCACGTGGATTCGCGGCAATTATTGAGGAGATTTCGCACCTGGCTGAATCCAAGGAACTCGAATACCCTATGGCAAATGAGAATTTCGACGCAGACATCATCGTAATCGGCGCTGGGCCCGGAGGATACGTGGGCGCCATTCGGGCGGCTCAACTCGGAGCAAAGGTGATCTGTGTTGAAAAGGAATATCTGGGCGGAACGTGTCTCAACTGGGGCTGTATTCCCAGCAAGGCGATGATCGCCAGCGTAGAACGGCTCCACCAAGTCAAACACGCCGATGCGCTTGCCGTCAAGGTGACCGGAGAGGTTTCCCTGGACTTTGAGAAGTTCTCCGCCAGGCGCGACAAGATCGTCACGACCCTCCGCGGTGGGGTCGGCGCTCTCTTCAAGAAGAATGGAATTCGCCATGTTGAAGGGTTTGCCAAGTTCGTAGATAAGCACACGATCGAGGTGGAAAAGGACGGCAAGAAGGAGACTCTCCGCGCCATGAATTTCCTCCTCGCGATGGGATCGAGCGTCATCAAGCTGAACATTCCAGGACTGGAGGGCGGGCGTGACGAAGGAGTCTGGACCTCTGATGACGCCGTCACTGCTCCACGGATTCCCAAGTCGATGTTGGTATTGGGTGGCGGGGCCGTCGGTGTGGAATTCAGCTACGTGTTTAATGGAGCGGGGACGGAAGTTCACCTCTGCGAGATGATGCCAAGCTTGATTCCCCTGATGGATGCTGATTTGGGAACCGAGTTGGGCAAATGTCTCGGTCGACAAGGCATCAAGATCTACACCGGAGCGACCTTGGAGAAGGTCGAAAAGGTCAAGGAAGGTTGGAAATGCTTCATCAAGAAGGGTACTGAGAACGTCGAGCAGATCGTCGAAGTTGTTCTTCTGGGCGTTGGCCGCAAAGCCAATATCGAAGGGATGAACCTTGAGCAGATCGGCGTGAAGCTCCACAAGCGTGGTGTCGAACTGGCCGACGACAGCCTCAAGACGCACGTCCCGAACATCTACGCAATCGGAGATGTAACCGGCCGAATCCAGCTTGCCCACGTTGCCAGCGCTGAAGCGATCCTCGCGGTGACCAATATCGTCCGTGGCGAAAGCAAGCTTTTCGATTACAAGGCGGTTCCGAACTGCGTGTACACCAATCCCGAGGTTTCGTCGGTGGGCATGACGGAAAGCGAGGCGCGAACAAAAGGTTACGATGTCACGGTTGGCAAATTCATGTTCAGACCTCTCGGCAAGGCCATGGCTATCGCCGAGCAAGATGGCTTTGTCAAGATCATCGCCGAGAAGAAATATGGCGAAGTCTTAGGTGTGCATATGATTGGCGCGCACGTCACCGACATGATCGCCGCTGGAGTCACCGCGCTCAAGCTGGAAGCCACGCTGGATGTAATGTGCGACACCATCCATGCCCACCCAACCATGAGCGAAGCCATTTTGGAGGCTTACGAAGACGCTGCAGGGCACGCGATACACAAATGAGCCTCGGAACGTCGGTTTCCAGTCACTGGGTTCCGGATTTCGAGGACCGGATCTTCAAGGTGAGCAAATACTCCACCGAACGCAAAGCAAGATTGCCATAAAAAAGTCCCCCTCATAAGCGAAGCGCATTGAGGGGGATTGAGGGGGAGACCCGACCGGAATAAAGCTCCCACTGTCAAAGAATCCGAAAGTTTTTCGGCGTCGCTTTGCCCAAGGCCGCGCGCTCGTCCCGACTCCGTCGGAACTCTGCCCAAAGCGACGCCGCGCAAAGAAATGACCATATTCTCCACCGAACGACTCATCATCCGCCCGTGGACCACCGAAGACGCCGACGACTTCTTCAGGATCTACGGTGACCCTGACGTAACCGTCTGGCTCAACGCGGAACCCAAGAGTAGCCCTGTGGAGTGCCGGGACACCATCAAGATCCTCATCGAGAGAGGAGAAACGATGGACCGATACGGGTATTGGGCGATGGAGCTTGGGGAAACGAGGCGGGCGATCGGGTCTCTCATCCTCAAGAGACTCCCGAACGTCGAGCGATTTGAGATCGGATGGCATTTGGCCCAAGATTGCTGGGGCAATGGCTTCGCGACGGAGGCCGCCCAAGCCGGTCTAGCCTACGGATTCACCAATTGGAATTTGGACTGCATCGAGGCGATCACCCTTCCCCACAACCTGCGGAGCCGGGCGGTCATGGAACGTCTCGGCATGACCTTCCAAGGATTCACCAACGAGTTTCACAACTTGGAACTCGCGCTTTACTCCATCGAGAGGTCGTCTCTTCCGCGCAGCAGAGCCAACCCGTAGGGAAACACCTCGTACCGAAACACGCCTCCCACCACCGCCGGGTCGCTTTCGCACAGGGACCGGACTTTCTCCTCTGATTCAGCCTGCATCACCGCTATGCCAAGACTCCCATCGAGCTTGGGACCGGCCATGACCAGAACTCCTTGTTGGAGCAAACCCTTGAGATAAAGGAAATGCTCGCCGACGATCCGCTGTTCGTCCGATGTGGCGGTGGTCATAAAGTCCGGACGAGGCGGCGAAAGGAAGATCAGCCAGTCTTTCATGACGGCAATTGTATCCGCCTCAACCAGAAACAAGAACGCGGCCCCTAAGCAGTTCGGGGCCGCGGATTTCCTCCAACCTAAAACCGGTGGTTATGCTGCGCGACGGCGGCGGCTGACCAATGCGATCACGCCGAAACCGATGGCAGCCAAGCTCGCGGGCTCGGGAACCATCGCACAATCCACTTGCCCTCGGATTTCGCCCCCGGGGAATGAGGCAGTGTGCACGTTAATATAGGTGTCGCCCATCACCATCGCGTTGAGCTTCTGTGCAGCTGTGAAGTTCGAATCGCTCGTCAACATCGCGGAAAACGCCATCACGAATCCGTTGGAGAGGTTCACGACACCTGCAGAGTTGCCCATGATGTCGAAAATCACAGGCCCGTTGACGCCAACCGGAGCCAGGTGAATGTGCATCGCCGTCACCTGAGTGCTGCTCAGGCCCGTGATCGCCACCGATCCCGTCACCATCATCGAGGTTGAATCCAAGTTGTACGAGCCGGAGCCATACGCCTGAGAGTTTGTTGCGGGCACTTGTTGCGCGCCATTGATTAAAGGGGCCGCGAAGCCATAGACAATCGCCTGGCTCATCCCGGCAACGCAGGCCAGAGCCAAAACTCCAAGAGTTTTCTTCATATTTCCATCTCCCAATCAAAAAATCCCACCAAGCAAATTCAGTGGACTTCTCATAGGATAGGCCAGGAAAGTTCAAAAGATAATGACAAACCAATGTCAAAAAACTTAGATGCTTCCCAATGCGCAAGGACTGCACATGATGACAAGGGAGGGCCAAAAAGAAAAGGCCGCTCGACTTGTTCTTTCGGATCGGGTGTAAATTCCTTGTAAACACCCGCAAGTGAGCGACCTCAGGAATTATAGCCCACCCAGACTGCCCCAGCGAGAGCTCAACCTGGCTTCACCACAAAATTGCCTGATTTGCCCGAATCCCAATCCCGACTTGCTGCAAGCCAACCCGGATCACCGGGGATTGTTATGTACAATCTCGATACTTATGCAATTTAACATCGCGAAACTTGCCGTGGCAGCGGGAGCCATGGCACTGGCAGCGGCTTCCATGGCGACGCCGACCCACTATCTCCCCACCGATAAGTGGTTCGAAGGGATCAAGGTTCCCCAGGGGATCTACTGGGATGCAGCCAAGGCGCTTGCGGTTCGCAAGGGCGGATATTTGGCTTGCCCCGCGACAGCCGGCGAGAACACCTTTTGCGCCAATCTCATCTCCGATATCTCGTTCTATAGCGACGTGAGCATTCACGGTGACCGGATCGGACCGTGGCTGGGTGGATATCACGGACCGGATGGCGTGTGGCACTGGATGAACAACGCGCCTTTTACTTATGCTAAGTGGTGGCCGGGTCAGCCGGATGGATACGGCGGCGCGACGCAAGTCATCATGTATTACAATGGCGCCGGATTCGGCGAAAACTGGGGAGATCACCCGGGCACGGCAATCAACGGATTCGGCCCTCCTCGCGGATTTGTGATCGAGTACGATCGCGCGCCCGCATCGGCATACGTCGAGCTCCAGAACTACCTCCCGACTCCCGAGGGTGTGGAGATTGTGGTGGACTTTATCGATAACGGCAACGTGGTTGCCACCAGCACGGCGACCTTGGAAGCCGATGGATCGTTCATTATCACTCCGCCGACCAACGGCACCTTCATGGTGCGGTTCAAGGCCTCCCATTGGCTCAGCAAAACCATCGGCCCCGTGACCGTGGGAACCAGCGTGCTGGAAAACGTGAACCTTTCGCTGATCAACGGCGATGTGGATGGCGACGATAGCGTCACGATTTTCGACTATCTGGTCCTGAGCGACTATTTCGACAAGAGCGATTCGGATGCGGATTGGAATACGGTGGGCGCCAATGGCATGCGACCGGTGGATGCCGACTTGGACGGCGACGGCACCATCACGGTGTTCGATTATCTGATCTTGAGCACCAATTTCGATAAGTCCGGAAGCTAGAAGCAAGGCTGTTCGGATCGAGCCGAGTGGCGCGGACGGTCGCAAGCTGTGATGAGA
>JAFDWX010000006.1:0-234463 GCA_018268255.1 Armatimonadota bacterium
CGGACGCGAGGTCGAACGCGATCTGGATCACTACAGTCTCGATGCGATCATCGCCGTCGGCTACCGGGTTAACTCCAAGCAGGCGACCCAGTTCCGTATCTGGGCGACCAGCACCCTGAAGGAATTCGTGATCAAGGGCTTTGTCCTCGATGACGAACGCCTCAAGCTCAACAAGAGATTCGGCAAGGACTACTTTGATGAGCTCATTGAGCGCATCCGCGAGATTCGGGCGAGCGAACGACGCTTCTACCTGAAGATCACCGACCTCTACGAGCAGGCGAGCATCGACTACGATCCCAAAGCCGAGATCACCAAGACCTTCTTTGCCACCGTCCAAAACAAGCTGCACTGGGCGGTGAGCGGCAAGACTGCCGCTGAAATCATCGCGGAGCGGGCCGACGCGAACAAGCCGAGCATGGGCCTGACGACGTGGAAGAACGCTCCGCACGGCAAGGTGCTCAAAGGCGACATCGCGATCGCTAAGAACTATTTGATCGAGAAAGAGATCAAGGACTTGGAGCGCATTGTCACCATGTACCTCGACTATGCCGAACTCCAAGCTTCGCGCCAGGTTCCTATGAAGATGGCCGACTGGGTGGAGCGGCTGAACGCGTTTCTGCAGTTCAACGGCTTCGAACTGCTCGACAACCCAGCCAAGGTCTCGGCTGAAGTCGCGAAGCAGCTAGCCGAGGAGCAATACGAGAAGTTCCGTGTCAAGCAGGATGAGGCCTTCGAGAGCGATTTCGAGCGTGAGGCTAGGCGGCTCGAAGGAGAGTCGGAATGAACCTTCCTAGTTTCCGATCTGAGCAGCGGGCGATTACAGCTTTGACCCGCAAAAGCCTTCTTGACTTGTTCCGAGCTGGGATCAGCTACCACGGTGAGCTCTCAGAAATCGACTTTCTAGGCCGACTATACGACCTTGAAGAGATGCCCTCGACAGACCGTCGCTACAGGTCAGCTTCGGGCGACATCTACCAGCACACCGTCAACAATCACGACTGGGAGCAGAACTGGGTATTCACGGACGCGCGCTTCCAATTAAGCGGTGGCCCAGACGAAGTCCTTCTCGGATTTCTTGCTGAGACGGTTCATCCTCTGGTCAGGCCGTTTGAAGAGGCCGACGCACTGGTTGAGCAATTCAATAAGCACCTGCGGATGGATGGATGGCAGATCTGCCCCACGAGTGAAATGTCCGGGCGGGCCATCTATGGCTACCTTCCGTTCTCATCAGAGGGAGCCTTAATCTTTGGTCCTGCCCGAGACATTTCTCATCGCTTGAACTCGGCGTATCTCGGGCAGCAGGTTACTCGTCTCCAATCCTCAATCGTCTCCGATCCCGAACTCGCCATTGGCACGGCAAAGGAGTTTCTTGAGTCTGTAACGAAGACGCTCCTGAAGGCGAAAGGGTTGACATGGACATCTTCCGAATCCTTCCCGCAATTGGTCAAAAAACTCATAAAGGCTCTCCCAATTGTTCCAGAGGGACTGGATCGGTCGTCGGACACCCAAGCCGCGCTTACGGTGATTGTGAACAACATTGGCTCTATCGTCGATAAGCTCGCTGAGGTTCGAAACTGGCACGGCACGGGACACGGAAAGCCGACTGATTTGGAAACTTCACTGCTACAGCATCAGGCACGATTTTCAGTCGGGATTTCGGTTCAGGTTGCCCACTTTTTGTTCGAATGTTACTCTGCTGAAAACAAGTTAAGTCCGGTCGTTCTTGAGGCGGACGCCGAAGCCGATTACGACCCATTCGAGGAGCTATGATTCGCGTCCAAAGAGTTGAACCAGCAACTGAGTGGTTGAACATTACGCTTGCTGAGGTCTGCCAAATCAATCCCGGTAAGCCAAAAGCAGACGCGTTGCCTGCTGACGCGTCGGTCTCATTCGTGCCGATGGCTGCAGTCGATGAGATAAACGGGACGATCGCCGCTCCGGAAATCCGTGAGTTCGCAAAAGTCCGGAGCTCTTACACTGCATTTCAGGACGGCGACGTTCTTTTTGCAAAGATCACTCCATGCATGGAGAATGGGAAGGCAGCTATCGCTCGTGATCTTGTGAATGGACTGGGCTTTGGGTCGTCCGAGTTTCATGTTCTCAGGCCGAGCGACAGAGTATTACCTGAATTCATTTACCAACTCGTTCGACAGAAGTCATTTCGAACCGAGGCCCGTGACAACATGACTGGATCGGTGGGGCAGGCACGAGTTCCAGCGGAGTGGCTGAGAAACTTTCAGTTCGACCTGCCTCCAATCGAGGTGCAGAAACAGATCGTCTCATTGGTTTCTCAACTGCAGCAGCAGATGGAGTCCACTAGCGACCGACTCGCCACGATTCCTGCGCTCCTCAAGAAGTTCCGCCAATCCGTCCTCGCCGCCGCTTACGACTGCTCCATTCTCTTCCGCCTCGGAGAAGCGACTTTTAACGAGTGCTCACTTGGGGACATCATCCGGAAGATTGAGGCAGGCAAGTCTTTCAAAGCTGAGGGACATCCACCAAGTAACGGCGCCCCTGGGGTCATCAAGGTAAGTGCGATGACCTGGGGCAGGTTCAATCCACTTGAGAGTAAGCAGCTAATACCCGGAACCAAGCCAAACCCTACGGCAGAGATCCATAGCGGCGACCTACTGTTTTCACGTGCAAACACGGAGGAGCTCGTTGGAGCAACGGTCCTCGTGGAGGAGACACCGCCGAATCTATTCTTGAGCGACAAAAGCCTTCGCCTTGTGCCAGTCGAGCGGATATGTAAGCGATGGTTGAATGCCGCGCTCAGCTCTCCTCAGGTGAGGGATCACTTCGCTGAAATTGCTACTGGAACATCAAACTCTATGCGTAACATTTCTCAATCAAAGCTGTTGCGCACACCAATTCTTTTGCCGGAGTTTGAGGATCAGCAAAGAATCGCCGACCGCGTCGAATCCCTCTTCGCCCTAGCTGACTCTATCGAATCCCGCCTCGCCGAGGCCACCGCCCAAGTCGAGCGCACCACCCAAGCCATCCTTGCCAAGGCCTTCCGAGGTGAATTACTGCATTGAACGAAGTAGATTCCACCAGCCCAGAAACTGAGACCACTGACAGAACCGCTTGGATGCAAACTCTGACCAAGTTTGCTCCCGCTGCTGCGCTTATCGGCGCGACTTTGTACGTATTGGGACTTTACACCGCTTATCGTATGGATTCGGCACTCGGCGTGGGAACCATTGAAGTGCACCGCGAGCGTGCGGTTTGTCTCGGCATCATTCTGCTCGTTCTTATGCTTCCGACCATTTTGTTCTGGTTCAATATTCGCGAAAACTTGAACGCAGTATCGTCAAAAAACTTTGGGACCAGGTTCAAGGCTGTGCTCAGCAATCTACTGTTTCCTGCTTTAGTAGCAGCTATGCTGAGCGTTCTCGTTGCTGCATTGCTTGGCGTTAGGCAATCAGCAACACTCTTCGCTGTCTTCTTTTTACCACTAATCCTATTTGCTATACAATTGCTTCAGAGTCCAAGCAATGCTAGACGAGTGCTTAATTTCTGGCCCATTTTTTCGTTATTCTTCTTGTCGTTTTTTGCGTCATCACTTCGGGAGGTGCTTCCCATGGAGTTTGGGGGCCACAATGGGGGCAGGATTAAAGTCGTAATGAAGAACGGTGTCGTCAATACGGGTGACCTGCGGGCAAGCGATTCGACGGTCATTGTACTATCCCTTTCGGATCGGAATGTTGCATTTGCGCGGGGCGAGATCCTATCTATAGAAGCTGTCCCAAATGATCCCTCAATAGATAAGTGAACATGACACACTTGTTGCCACATTGCCGCGTCGAATCCCGCCTAGCCGAAGCCACCGTCGAAGTCGAGCGCACAACCCAGGCCATGCTCGCCAAGGCGTTTCGAGGTGAAATATGACACCTTGGGAGCCGATTGAAGCTGAGTTAAGGAAACGCCATAAAGGAAAGCGAATCCTAATCTATCGGCCAGATCGACATAATTCAGTTCAGATCAAGAAGTATTCGCGATGGCCAAAGGCATTTACAGCCGCATGCGACCACCGTCGGCTCCATGGTGCTATCAAGAACACAATATGCATTTTCGAGCTGAGCCTGGAGTCAGGAAAAGAACTTTACGCAGCCGTCTATCGAATGAGTAGTGCTGTCGCGACAACTAGTTCTAGTTTCAGACTCATATCTTGCCACAGAATTGTGGGACCGACGCTGCATCGCTTAAAGTTCAAGTCATCTGAGGGGTCGATGTGGAAAGGATTTCTGAAAGGCGACTCAGATGTCATCGTCCCTGATAAGGTTGATTCACTTGCCATTTTGGAGAGCCTTTGGAGCCTAGAGGCAAATCGAAAGGCGTTTGAGTCGCTATTAGAGGCATTGCGGACTACTGTTTACAATGAGATGCGCGACCTCCAAAAAGCGAGCATTGAAACTTCACTTGCGCTGATTGGTTTGCCCCGAGATTACGGTGCTGAGGTGGTCCACCTATTTGGCGAAGAATCTCCTCTAGAGGATTTCCGGCTACACGAAGACTCGGTCATCGAGCATGATGCAAGAGTATTTCCAGAAATGGGCATATCCAAAAGCGAGATTTCTGGCGTTGCCACATTCCGAAATGGTAAGCAAGTTGTTCAAGTGATTACTGCAAATCGTCGCCCTTTGGAAAAGTGCCTAGGAGCCGATCTCGTTATCTTTAACCAGACCTTTAATAGTGTCCTGCTAGTTCAGTACAAGATGCTCAACCCCGACGGCGAGAGCTGGGAGTTTCATCTAGATGATCAATTCTGGGGCGAGCACGAACGGCTTTGTCAGATTCCAAAGGAATCGACCGACGTCGGCTATCGCCTGAACTCGGAGGCATCGTACTTTAAGTTCGTTCGCCGCAATACCTCTACTAACAATCATGGCTTTGTCGTTCCGCTAACCCAGCTGGGCGGTCTTCAGTACAACGGCCCAAGGGGAGGTAAGTACATTCGCGAACAGGAGCTGAACAGGCAACACATTTCGCATGAAACATTCTGCAACCTTGCAAGAATGGGCTACCTTGGTTCAGCTGGAACGGTATCAGATCAGCTGAAGTCAATTTGCCGGGACGTGCTCAAATCGAATCGAGCCCTCACATTCGCTGAGGTAACTCGTCGACTAGATTCTGCGAGGAGCCACCATGAGTGAGAAATCGAGCCGCCTAGACGATGCCACCGCTAAAGTTCAGCGCACCCCTCAAGCCACCGTCGCTAAAGCCTTCCGAGGCGAACTCATTTTGGGTGCGGTTTGATCTGGGATTATCAGCGCCGTGGCACCTTCAACGCCACTTGGGACGGTGAACTTTCGACTGAAACTTGGGTCGCAGGTCAAGTTCATTAAGACAATTGAGGAAGCAACTACCATGGGGGCCATTGTGGTCAATGTACGCGATGGAACCGTCCGTGAACAGCCAGAACATGACCGCCAGGACACTATGTATCCGCTTGAGGGCAAGGTTGATTCATGTGACACCGGGCGTGACGGACGTTTTTGAGCGTGTACCTAGCCGGGGACAGTAGCAGAAGGGCGGAGAGACTGCTAAAAATAGTGAGAAGCCCGCATCGAAGCACGAACCTGCCTCGTCATGAAAATTGGCGGCATTGGCCGAAGCTCAGACGAGTTGTCGTTCCCTTTGCGAGCTCCGTCACATAACCAAACGTACGGACGGACCGAACTGACCATTCGGTTCAAAATTCTCCAGGGACGCCAACCCAACGAGCGCAAAGCCTTGCCGACTTCTCATAAAGGAGGCAAGATGGCAAAGAACACTGGCAACGGGTTCCGACGCGGATCGGTGGACAATCGCACACAGTTCCAGACCCCACAGGGAAACTGGGCGAAGCGCGACACCGAGACTGGTCGCATCATGGACCAAAAGCAAGACGGCAAGCCCTTCAAGGGCGTGGCCAAAGAAGTCGACGACCGGCGAGACTAATACGCCAACGACTGGCAGAGAGCGAATCGCTCTCTGCCGCACCACTCTTTTCCTCCCGCGACGTATGCCCAACATCCTTACCTTCCAACAAGCCCTGCAGACGGCCCAATCGTTCGGCAGGAAGCATCTCTTTCTCGGGAACGGCTTCACCATCTCATGCCGACCTAACATTTTCAGCTACGGCAAGCTTTTCGAGCAGGCCAAGAAGGATTTCATCGCGCTCTTTGGCCCGATTCTTCGGCTCCAAAACATCCTCACTTCGCTTAACGAGCTCGAAGGCAACGAGGTGACGACCGAACGTCAGGGCCAGGACTGCCGAAGCGTCTACCTCGACATCTTCGCCGACTTCTTTAGCGCGAAGGACACGGACAAAGAGCGAATCCTCGATGACATCGTCTTTGAAATCGAGCTGATCAAGCAGGTTGAGATCAACGTTGACTACATCCTGATGCTCGTGGCCAAGTTCCGCGAGGCGAAGGGCGACGGCGGAGACGTTGAAATTCGTGCTCAGATCAGCCGTGCAGTGGACTCATCGCCAACCTTGCGCAACAAGAGGGACCTCATCGAGAACTTCGTTGATTCCGTTTCAGCTTCGGGCGAAATTGATGCCGAATGGCGCGCCTACGTCGAGACACGCCGCAAGGCCGAGCTTGATCAGATCATCGAGGACGAGAAGTTGAAGCCAGAGGAGACCGTGGCGTTTGTTGAGGCCGCATTCCGAGACGGCGTAATTCGAACGACCGGAACGGCAATCACCAAGGTGATGCCTCCGACGACACGGTTCTCCGCCGACGGCGGGCATGGACAGAAGAAGCAGAGGGTGCTCGCGAAGCTCATCGCGTTCTTTGAGAGGTTCTTGGGACTCGTTTCGGGAGGAGAAACCTCGCGATGAGTGCCCCAATGCGCATCCTTTGCATTGACGGTGGAGGTATGAAAGGCGTCTACGCTTGTGCCTATCTCAGCACATTGGAGTCTCATTTCGGAAAGACCCTTTACGAGCATTTCGACATGGTCGCTGGAACATCAACTGGAGGAATCATTGCGCTTGGCATAGCGGCCAAGTTGTCAGCGGCAGACATTCTGGAGTTCTATCGTAAACACGGTTCTGAGATCTTCCCAAAGTCGAAGGTTCCTGGAACGATGGCTTTAAGGAGGCTATACCACGGCCACGGATACGGTAACGGTTCACTTCAAAGGGCATTGGCAAGTGTCTTCCAGAAGCCTGATGGTTCTGGCCCCCTCACGATGGCGGAAGCCGCAACCAGAGTCCTTGTGCCAGCCGTCAATGCAGCGACTTCCGAACCAAGGGTGTTCAAAGCCCACATGGGAGAGCATCAGGTGGCTCACTTAACCCGTGATCTTGACTTACCTATGGCCTCAGTTGCATTGGCCACTGCCGCCGCGCCTTGGTATCTGCCGATTGCCAGAATTTCGGAAAAGGATATTCCGTATACCTATATCGACGGCGGCCTTTGGGCCAATAACCCTTCAACCATTGCAGCAACTGAGGCGCTCACATATTACGTTGGAGAAGACCGCGAGTTTGACTCGATAGAGATGCTGTCAATCGGGTTGCCCAGTTCCTCAAGTTTCAAGAACGATGCACGCTACCAGCGTGGCATGAAGTACATTGACCAGCTTCTATGCTATGCAATGGAGTCATCCAAGCTAGGAGCGCACCAGACAACCAAGTTCCTCCTGCACGGCCTTCCGCACTGCTACTTTCGGGTTCAGCCAGCCAACCTGACAGAAGCTCAGTCAAAGCGACTGAAACTTGACGGTGCTGGTCGAGGCGAAGTCGAGGAGTTGATGATGCTGGGTAGCGCTCGCGCTGAAAATGACAAGAACGCCAGCGAAATCAAAACAATCTTTACGTAGACGCAAGTGCAGGTATAATTCCCCTATGGCCGACAATCAAAAACAATTCAAAGGGTTCTTGGCAAACATCGAGCTGGTCGGCGACGACTTGGCCGATCTTCGCACGTCACGCGACGCAAATCGCGACAGGATCAAAAAGCACTGGAAGGATGTGCTAAAGAGAACCGTCCCGAGTTTTGAAGAACAAGGCTCCTTCGAGATGGGAACGGTTGTGCGTCCAATCTCTGGCGATTACGATCTGGATGACGGAATGTATTTGCAGTGCATCGGTGATGATCCGGATGAATGGCCAGCGACGAGTACCGTTCAGGGTTGGATTGTTGATGCGGTAAAAGGTGCGACGAGTACAGACCCCAAGAAGATGAAGAGGTGTGTGCGCATTCCGTACATGGGTGGCTATCACATTGACATCCCTGCCTACGGCACGGACTCATTCGGGACGGTCAGGGTTTTTAAGAAGGACCAGGATCCTATTGAGTTTGACGAGAGTAATCCAGTGGCGCTAGTTGATTGGTTCAAGGAGCGAAAGAAATCTCATACCAATGTCAGGGACCTAGTCCGCTTCTTCAAGGCATGGAGAGATCACAAGAAGGGAGCGCTACTGAAGATCAAATCAGTAACCATGACAATCCTTATCTCGGAGCAGATTGTTTCGAGCGAATCTTACGCCCAGAGTGTGATCTCAACAGCAAGAGCTTGCGATACATACATTCGCTATGGCAACAAAGTGTGCAAGCCAGTAGCACCTTTTGACGAGCTGACATCGAGCTGGACAAACGAGGATCGAGCGGCCATAGCCGACTTGTTCAAGGCTCTTGCTGATCGCGGAGACGATGCGGCGTCCGCCGAGACGGAGAGAGAAGGAGCACTTATTTGGGAGAGGCAATTCGGTAGTCGTTTTCCCGTACCTGATGTCGATGCTTCAAAGTCAGCGGGAGAAGCTTTGCGCACAGCCGTCCCACCAGTCGTTACAAGTGGCAAATTCGCTTAGCGACCAATTTAGCGCATGGGCCACTGAGTCTCGGAATCAAGCTAGGGTGGCTTTGGCAACCCGCTACGACTTCCAAACTGTAAAGTGCTGTCGCTCTAGCAATGTTGAAGCTTGGCGGATCAAAGTGGATTCGCCACATGCCGAGTTCATTCGACTCGAGGTCTCCGCCCGATTTCCCCTTGAGTTGCCAGACGTCTTCGTCGAGGACTCAGGCATTTACGGTCAAGTGCCTCACATTGATCACAACCTAAAGCTGTGTTACTGCGATGAGGACACTTCCTCAGTTGACCCCACTCGGCCCGGCGACGTCGTCCAGTGGGTTATTGAGCAGACGATGGCCGTGTTAGAAGTAGGTGAAGTGCGACCCGATGACTTTGCTACCGAGTTCACCTATTATTGGACAGGTTCTCTGCCCTATCTTTCACTTCTTCGTGATGTCGTGACCCCAAGGATTGTCGAAGTTCTACATCTAGACCAGAAAGTAAGCCAACCCAATCAGTTCCTCGCACACGAGGATCGAGACGAGGCGCTTCGATGGCTAAAGCAGTCAACAATTGGTAGACCGACCGTGTATTCACGAGCGCTATTCTTGCCTAACTTGATTGGTCCTGTTCCTCCATATCCCGAGACTAACGAGGATGTCTATGCCCTGATCAAAGCTAACGGCGGCGAGGCACAGAAACTGTGGGAGCAATTTATGCGGCAGGAGTCGGGCAGAACCCACATACTTTCGACTGTTGGTTCAAGTCGGGGAGATACCCTCATCGGATGGGAACATACTAGAGCCGCGGCCGGTTCGAGCAGCAAACTTCATGGAGCTGTCAAAGGGTTCCGTCCGGGTAGGGCTCCGTTTTCAATGGAGCTCGCGCACAACTGGGGAAGAAAGACACCCCTTCGGCGCTTCGACGGAGTTTCGATCACCTTAGATCGTCTGGTGAAGAGAACAGAAGGCGCAAGTGAACCACGATTTAGGCATGCCTTGCTGATCGGCGCTGGTTCCCTAGGCAGTAACTTGATGACTTCACTCTGTGCATCTACCCAACTCGAACGCATTTCAATAATTGATCCAGACACGCTGAAGATAGAAAATGTGCTTCGGCATAGTTGTGGATTTGACAAAGTTGGGATGTCTAAGGCGAGAGCCGTAGCGAGTTTGATCGGTACTGACTGTCCGTGGGTTATTTTCGACGAGATTAGCTTGAACGTGCTCGACTGCCTTGATAAATTCGATGAGATCAGTTCTACGGCTGACCTGGTTATTCTTACTACTGGAAACGATGCAATTGAGACTTTGCTACTGGACAAGTTGTTTGCACGCAGAAGAGAGGGTCAACTAGTTCACCGGGCATGGATTACATCGGGAGCAGATGCAGGATATGTTGTCCGATATCAAGTTGGATCCGCTGGCTGCCACCGGTGCACAGAATTGCCCGAAGCAGAGCACTCCGAAGACATTAGGTATGAACCGGGCTGTAGTGCAGGCTTCGCAAGGTACGGAGGTTCGCGGCTTCAGAGGTTCATCGCAGTGGCCAGCGATTTGATGCTATCGGCCCCGTCAGGTCCATGCGTCCTCAAGTGGCACGGCAGAGAAGACAACGAGTCTGAATCGTCTGACAGGGTTGAAGTGAGTTACGTCGGCCAGGAGGTGAGATGCGCAGTTTGCTGAAGGCAAAGAGCATTAGTGCGCCGCGAGTCGTGATTTCTCGAAGGGCTTATGCGAACATGTGCGCTTTTCGCCAAAGGGCAAATGAGAGTGAGGCTGGCGGCATTCTAATCGGAGCATTCTTTCCGACAAAGAACGAGTATCACGTTTGTGTAGCGACGAGACCAAGTAGATTTGATCGCCGGGGTCGATACTTTTTCCATAGGGACGCGAAGAATGCGACGCGCATTGCACGGCGATTTTGGAGCCTGAGCGATGGTCAGCTGCATTATTTGGGTGAGTGGCACTCACATCCCGAGCCCGTTCCGCGTCCGTCGATAACCGATAAGATCACAATGGGAAGGCTTAGAAAGGATTCAACCACCGTCGCAGGATGTCTGATGTTGGTGATCATTGGTCAGGAAACTGACTGGATCGGCTTCTGGTCCGAGAGCGGCTATAGTCACATTTGCTTCGAGATAGCTGACGAATAGGCGCTTCGGGTAGCTCAGAGAATAGCCGAGGTTGACTCGGAGCATGTCCGCTCTAGCGCCTGAGAACTTAGTCGTTGGAAAGGGATGGATTGGGGCAATACGCATCCTGTAGTCTCTCAGCGGCATCACGCATCGCCCCATCCAGCACGTGCCCGTACAGGTTTGAAGTCAACGCTATCTGAGAATGCCCGAGATAGCGGCTGACCTGGTGGAGGTTCAGACCCGCCATCAGCATAAAGGTAGCGGCTGAGTGCCGGAGGGAATGCATTCCAGTGCGGGGAAGTCCTGCCTTCTCCAAGGCGACGTGCAGGTAGTCGTTGACGTATTTTGGGTCGAAGGGACGCCCCCACGGGTTTAGGAAAACGAGGTCGAGTTCGTTGTCATATCCCTCATCTTCTTGACGGTTGCGCTCCCTCCGGACCACGTCCAGGGAGTGGCCAACGAGGGGCATCGTCCGCATACTTTTCTCGGTCTTGAGTGGCTTGAGCACGAGCTTCTTACCCATGCGCTGAAGTTGAGAGGAAACAAGGATGGTTTTCTGCTTGAGGTCCACGCCGTCCCAGGTGAGGCCAGTTACCTCTCCGATCCTCATGCCCGTGGCAAGAGTGAACTTGACCAGGTTCTCTATGGGTGAGCCCTCCAGTGCAGTCAGCAACTTCTGAACTTGCTCCGCATCGAAATACACCTTGGCGTTGCGCTTCACCTTGGGAGCGAACGTCTTGGACACGGGGTTGTCATGTGCCTCACCAAACTTCATCGCGACGCCGTACGCCGCCCGTAACGTGCGTCGAGCGGCGGCGATGGTGTTTGCAGTCGCTCCGTCGTCTTCGATGGTCTTAAAGAGCCTTGTGACATCCATGGGCGTCACTTGCTGAAGTTCCATCCGCCCGAGGTAGGGCTTGATCCTCCGTTCGCACATGAGGCGATAGAACTCGTACGTCTTGAACTCACGATTGGGCTTGACGTGCTCTTCAAGCCAAACATTGAGCCACGAGGACACAGTGTGTCCACGCCGGTCCGGAATCGAGCGACCGGCGACGAGCATCGCATTCAGCTCATTGAGGGCCTTGACCGCGTCACCCTGCGTCCGACAGCTCACCTGGCGATACTTCGGACGGCCCTCAGGGGTGAAACCATCTTGCACCTGAGCGACATACTTCTTGCCACGCTTGAAGATGCTTCCGGAGCCTTTCTCTCGTCTTCCTGATCGGGCCATTTCTGCAGTTTATTCTACTCTCGTCTGCAGTTTATCCGCAGTTTACCGAGCGGAAATCAGTGGTCAAAAGCGGTCTTCAGTGGACTTTCTAGGTTCAAGTGTTGAACCTGAGCGGACGATTCTGAACGCCGATGGATTTGACATTCTGATTCTCTTAATCAGCGGGTCGAAGGTTCGAGCCCTTCACGGTCCACCAAGATTTGAACTGAAAGCCCTTCGGAAACCGAAGGGCTTTCTTGTTTTTGACGGCAGAGTAGATCTGGAAGTCCTAGGGTAGCTCATCACCGATCCAGCACCGCCTAAGATACTTCCTTGTTGATGCCACCCGCCAATCCAACTTCAGAACGTTCAAGTAGCTCATATTCTGCTCCGGTGAGATTTCTGACCATCTCAAAAAGGCCAGCGACGATGTCGCGCAGGATGGCGATTGGCAATTGGGGAAGGTTGCTAAGGTGGTTCCTCTCTCGGTGTCCAGTTGCCGTACGACGTCGCCACCAGAGCCACCATCTGGATGTAGATCTGCTTGAAACACCACGTACTGATCGTAAGTCGCTGAATATCCCGTGTTTGGGTGCAATAGCGAACAGTGCCGCGCCCCCGGTGGAGTTGTTCGTCAACATGCCTGGCGGACGTCTTTGGCACCCAGCGGCTCCGTCCTTAGGCCTGGACCCTAACAAGTGAGCCGAGCGGCAATAGCCAGTGCGAAGCCGCTCCGCCGCAGCCCCTTAAGGTTTAGGTTCAAAATCCCTTCCCATGGCGGGTTTGTTTGTACTGATGAAGGGCTATCCGGCAAGAACCTCGTGGGCCGTTCCTCAACGTTCGAGAAGCAACCGAGCACCAGGAAGAAGACATTCCAATCGCTCCGTCCGACTCAACGAGGCCTTCGCTATACTGATTACAGGCGTCGCAAGGGAGCGACGAAGTTATCGGCGCTCGACTCGCGACTGGAGGTTAAGTTGTGGATCGCTGGATAACTATTGCCGGCAACGAAGCGGCAGCCCGTATCGCCTACAAGGTAAGCGAAGTCATCGCAATTTATCCCATCACCCCGTCGAGTGACATGGGAGAGTTGTGCGACCAGTGGAGTGCTGAGGGACTCCAGAACATCTGGGGGACTATCCCAACTGTCCGGGAGATGCAGTCGGAGGGCGGTGCTGCAGGGGCTGTCCACGGCGCAATTCAAGCCGGATCGCTTTGCACCACGTTCACGGCAAGCCAGGGCCTGCTGCTCATGATCCCAAACATGTTCAAGATTGCGGGAGAACTCAGTCCTGCGGTCTTTCACATTTCAGCCAGAACGGTCGCCACGCACGCACTTTCCATTTTTGGGGACCATAGCGATGTGATGGCCTGCCGGCCGACGGGATGGGCAATGCTCTTCGGAGGTTCCCCTCAAGAAGTTCAGGACTTGGCGCTGATAGCCCACTCGGCCACGCTCAAAGCTCAAGTGCCGTTCCTCAACATCTTCGATGGGTTTAGGACGTCTCACGAAATCCAGAAAATCGTGCCTCTGGATGATGCTGAGATCAAATCGATGATCGATGAGAAGTTGGTCGCTCAGCATCGCTCCCGATCCATGAATCCGGATCATCCGACCATACGGGGAACGGCTCAAAACCCGGACGTCTTCTTCCAGACTCGCGAGGCCGTAAATCCGTTCTATGATGCGACGGCTGGCATCGTCGCCGACACGATGGACCAGTTCCACAAGCTCACGGGGAGACAATACAACCTATTTGACTACATCGGTTCGCCACAAGCTGAAAGGGTCATCGTGATGATGGGTTCAGGCAGCGAATGCGCGGAAGAAGCCGTGCGAGCGCTCAACGCAGCGGGAGAAAAAGTCGGACTTGTGAAAGTACGCCTATTCCGCCCATTTGATGGTGAGAAGTTCATGCAAGCGTTGCCGCCAACGGTCCAGTCCATCGCCGTTCTGGATCGCACCAAGGAACCCGGCGCAGTTGGCGAACCTCTGTTCCAAGAGGTGGTGACTGTTCTCGCCGTCCATGGCCATCCTGCGGCTCCCAAGACGATCGGCGGACGGTACGGACTATCGTCTAAGGAATTCACGCCTACCATGGTCAAGGCTGTCTTCGATGAACTCAACAAGCCTGAACCGAAGAGGCACTTCACGGTGGGAATCCACGACGACATCACCCACCTCAGCCTGGACCTGCCAGAGATTTTCGACACGGAAGATCCCCTGGGTTACCGAGCTGTCTTTTGGGGCCTAGGCGCCGATGGAACGGTTGGTGCCAACAAAAACACGATCAAAATCATCGGCGAGGAAACTCCAAACTATGCGCAGGGGTACTTTGTCTACGATTCCAAAAAGTCGGGATCGGTCACGGTTTCCCACCTGCGTTTTGGGCCGAACCCCATCCGATCGACCTATCTAATTCGCCAAGCGAATTTCGTCGGAATCCACCAATTTGGCCTTATTTTCCGATATCCGGTGCTGGATCGCGCAGCTCCCGGTGCGACGGTGCTGCTCAACAGCCCATTTGGTCCCGAGGAAACCTGGGAGAGGCTCCCACGGACCTTCCAACAGGAGGCTCTGGCCAAGGAGATCAAACTTTACGTGCTGGACGCCTATCAAGTCGCTCAGGAAACCGGGATGGGCGTTCGGATCAATAGCATCATGCAGACTGCGTTCTTCGCGCTGTGCGGAATCTTGCCACCCGAGGAGGCTGTGGATAAGATTCGCCACGCGATCGAGAAGACGTATGGCAAGCGTGGCCCGCAAGTGGTCGCCCAGAACTTCGCCGCAGTGGACCAGGCGCTGGCCCATATGCACGAGGCAAAACTGGGGAAGGCTTCCAGCGATATCGATGCAGTCGAACCGGTCAGTGCAAGCGCGCCAGCGTTTGTACGCGACGTCTTAGGAGAAATCATCGCCCTGCGCGGTGATGACCTACCCGTAAGCGCTTTTCGTGATGTCGGGACCTATCCCACTGGCACAACTCAGTATGAGAAGAGGAGTATCTCTCTCGATATTCCCGTCTGGGATCCTGCCATTTGCTCTCAGTGTGGTAAGTGCGTTCTCCTCTGTCCTCATGGCGCGATGCGAGCCAAGGTGATCCGGGTCGAGGACCTGAAGAACGCTCCACATTCGTTCCACTATGCAGATGCCGCCAAGTTCCGAGGCGGGGAAGGGCTCGCCTACGTGATCGAAGCCTCGGCGGAAGATTGCACGGGCTGCGGACTGTGTCTGGAGGTTTGCCCCGAAAGAGGAACGACGCCAGAGCACGCCGGTGCCAGTCTAGAGCATGTGGACGTCATCCCCGAATCGAACAAGGAGAACTGGGAATACTTCGTCAACTTGACCGACGAGCCCGCTCTGCCTGAGACACCGATCTTTGACAACGCCAAGGCGCTGCAATTGATCCGGCCGCTCTTCGAATTCTCCGGAGCGTGCGCAGGATGTGGCGAAACTCCCTATCTCAAACTCCTTTCGCAACTTGTCGGAGATCGTTTGCTGATCGCAAACGCAACCGGCTGCTCCAGCATCTTCGGAGGCAACTTGCCCACGACGCCATGGTCCAAGGATTCTCATGGACGAGGGCCGTCGTGGAACAACTCGCTGTTTGAGGATAACGCTGAGTTTGGACTTGGAATGCGGCTCAGCATCGACAGCCAGCGTGACCG
Source organism: Armatimonadota bacterium (assembly GCA_018268255.1). Lineage (GTDB taxonomy): Bacteria > Armatimonadota > Fimbriimonadia > Fimbriimonadales > Fimbriimonadaceae > UBA2391. The sequence goes on from JAFDWX010000006.1 coordinate 15,813, forward strand.
AGCGTTTTCCATAATCAAGAAAGAGCGATCAGCGATCGGCGACGACCTAGTGGATCAACTTTTGGCTCCAGAGAAATATGGTGATCCAGATGCTCTGAAAGCACGCCGCGAGGTGGTCGACCAGCTTCGAGCCAAGCTGCAGGGCCAATCAAGTGAAGAACTTGCCGCGCTTGCCAGCTTGGCGGATTCGCTCGTTGATCGATCCGTGTGGATTGTCGGTGGGGACGGCTGGGCTTACGATATCGGGTTCGGCGGTTTGGACCATGTGCTCGCAAGCCAGAACAGAGTCCGGATTCTGGTTTTGGACACTGAGGTCTATTCCAACACCGGTGGCCAAGCTTCCAAATCGACACCGCGTGCGGCGGTTGCCAAGTTCGCGACAGCTGGCAAGCCAACGGGAAAGAAAGACCTCGGTCGCATCGCCATGACCTACGGCCATGTGTATGTCGCCGAAGTCGCTATCGGAGCGGACGACAATCAAACGATCCGCGCGTTCCGGGAAGCCGAGGCTCACAACGGTCCCGCCATCATCGTAGCCTACTGCCATTGCATCGCACACGACTACGACATGAAGGAAGGCTACGCCCAGCAGAAGCGTGCGGTGGAAAGCGGGTACTGGCCGTTGTATCGATTCAACCCGGCTCGGGCGGAGCGCGGCAGAAATCCGCTGATGCTCGACAGCGCCGATCCGACCATCCCCCTTCGCGATTACGTGGAGAAGGAAGGTCGCTATCGCGTGTTGATGCGTCGCGACCCTGAGCTGGCAGATGTGCTCTTATCAGAGGCACAAAAGGACGTGGATCGAAAGTGGCTAGCGCTATCGAGGCTGGCAGCAACGAAGGAGCCTTAAGGGCTCAGAACAAGGATTGAAGGAGTAAAGAATGGAAGTTAAGCTGTTCTTCGGAAGTTCAACGGGAAATACGGAACGATGCGCAAAGATCGTCCACGCCAAGCTTAAGGATCTCATCGCTGAGATCATCGACATGCGCAAGGCAAGCGTCGAGGATTTCGACTTCTGCGACGGGTTCATCTTGGGTCTGCCCACCGTAGATGAGGGCCTGCTGCAAGAAGACTGGCGAAGGTTCTGGGATGAGGTCGAAGATGTCGACTGGGATGGAAAGACGGTTGCCATATTCGGCCTGGGTGATCCCGTCAAATACGGAAAGTGGTTCGTAGATGGGATTGGAATTGTGGCCGACAAACTCACTTCTTGCGGCGCGAAAGTCGTTGGTGAGTGGCCCAACGAGGGCTATTTGCCATTTGAGAGCAGCAAGGGACTGCGCAATGGCAAGTTCTTGGGGCTGGTGCTGGACGAAGACAATCAAAAAGAAATGAGCGAGGAGCGGATAGACCGGTGGTGCAACCAAATCCGGCCTTCCTTTACCTAGGATGCACGAAGTCGGAATCATCCTGAACGCCATTGAATTGGCGGTGGAGAAAGCCGAGGCTGCTGGTGCCACCAGCATTTCTCGGCTTTGCCTCCGGGTCGGAGCTCTGTCGGGCGTCGTGCCCGATGCGCTTGAGTTCGGGTTCGACCTAGCTTCTAAAGGCACGATGGCCGACCACGCGAAACTCGAAATCGTGCAGGTTCCTGCCAGGTGCCGTTGTGCTAACGGGTGTGGCGAGTTTGAGCCAGATAGCCCAGTCTACTCGTGCCCTGCCTGTGGTGCCATTTCGAGCATTGTTTTGCAAGGTAAGGAGCTTGATCTTGTAGAAATCGATGTCAATTAAGCTTTTATTAGCGAAGTTGAGACTGCTTTGATGAGAGCTAGGACCTTGTCAGTCGCAGGTTTGATGGCAGCCTCGATTTCCGGTGATAGGCCCATGCGAAAGCGGGTCGGAATTTCGGTCTCCACCACAATCACTGCGAGGTGCTGAGGCATGGGCAACATGAGCCTCTCGGCGAGATCGAATATCTCCGGTAATCCCGAGTAATGGGCTGAAGGTGCGCTTACACGGCGAAATTGGGAACGGTCCAACACACTCACGGTTCCCACCGGCACTTGGCCCGATTGAATGGAATCTACGATTACCGCCGCGTCGCGTCCGCTGAGGTGCTCCATCAAGGTGAAACCAGCCTCCGCGCTTTCGATCACCTCGACGAGCGCAGGGTCAACAAACTCCCCGGCGTGGCGGGCGATGCACAGCCCCACTCCGTCATCGCCCGCCAGATCATTGCCGAGCCCCAAGATCAGGAACCTCGGCGGGTTTTTCACCGGCGAAATTCCTCCAATAGTTCGCCGGCTTGGTTGCGCACGCTCACGATCAACGGCATCTGGCCCGGAGCCGAATGCGTCGCACAGGCGTGGCACGGGTCATAAGCGCGAAAGGCCATTTCGACCTTGTTAAGCAGTCCTTCCGTGACCGATCCTCGATGGATGAGCGCTTTAGCAGCGGCCTCAACACTCATCGCCATGCGTGCCGCGTTATTCTGAGTCGCCACGATGAGGTTGACACGGGTCAGGACTCCACGATCGTCGGTCTCAAAGTCGTGAATCAATGTTCCTCGGGGAGCCTCGACCACACCGATTCCCTGCACAGGTTTGTTTGTGGGTATCGACCGGAGGTTGTCCGAGGCAATTTCAGGATCCTGGATGAGTTCCTTGAGTCGCTCGGCTGCGTAAAGAATCTCGATCACTCGGGCCCAGTGGTTGGCGAGGGTGTGGTGGATGGGACCCTTGCCGAGAGTCGCGAAGTACTCCTCGAAGGCTTCCTGTGCCAAAGGTGTGGCCATTCGCTCCGCGACATTCAACCGCGCCAGCGGTGCCACGGAATAGACGCCATCATCGACTCCGCCTTTGAAGTTATGCCATCCGAGTTGCTTGAGGTAGCAGAACTTCACGTAACTCCATGGCTCGATGTGTTCCGCAATGTACTCCCTGTATTGGGCAACATCGAACTTGGCGAATTCCTTGCCGGTCGGGTCCACCACGCGGATCTTGCCGTCGTAGAAATTTGGTTGGTTCTTGTCGTCCACCAAACCCATGTAGTAGGTCTGGTGCGTATAGGCGGGTGATTGGATGAGGTCCACGTAGGATGGCTCTTTGAGCACGACATCGCGAAAGACCTGAAGGGTGAACTTGGCGAACTCGACCGACTCGTCGATCAGTTCGGCAAACCCAGCGAGTTCATCGGGTTTGAGTCCTTTTGCAACTCCTCCTGGCAACCCTAGAACGGGATGAATGACCTTTCCAGCAATGTGAGAGATCATTTCTCGGATGCGGCGGCGCGTGGAGATCACACGCTGTCCGACCTCGATTCCAACTTTGCCGACGACACCCAAGACGTTACGGGTTTCTGGCGGTGCCTCGGGGCCGACGATAAAGTCGGGGCCGCCCAAGATATACACGTGGAGGGCATGGTCTTCCAACATGAAGGCGTTGTAAACCAGCTCGCGGATCAGTTTGGCAGGACGCGGAGGTTCCACGTCATAGAGGTGGTCGAGCGCTTTGGTCGAAGCCATGTGGTGAGCGGTTGGACACACGCCGCAGATCCTGCTTGTGATCTGGGGCATGTCTTCCGCCGGCCGTCCGATCGAAAAGACTTCGAACCCACGCAGTTCCGGAATTTGCAGATATGCGCGCTCGACATCTCCGGCATCGTCCAAAAAGATGTCAATTTTTCCGTGTCCCTCCAGCCGGGTTATTGGGTCGATGGTGATTCGTTTTGGGTCGTTTTGGTCCATGGTTACCTCGCCACCGGAGTTGGCAGATCGATTTTTCGTCGAAGCAGGGATTTCGCCATCCCGTATCGGTAGAATGATCCAACGGGATCCACAATGGCCTCCATTGCGTGGTCGATCCCTGCCTCATCGTGCGCTTCTACCAGAGAGGCAAGGGAAGTGAGTATTTTCGCGCCTTGGTCCAGAATGCCATCCACCGGACCGTAGCAGCCGGTACAGGGCATGTTGCCTCGGATGCACGCCTCGCCACAACCACTTCGGGTCGCGGGTCCCATGCAGAGAAAGCCCTGAGCCAATAGGCACGTATCGGGATCAACTTCGTGTAAATGGGGTCTCTTGAAGGCCTTGACAGACAACTCCCGAGGTTTCGTGTCGATTCGAGGACAGTTGGCGCAGAGAGCGACGTTCGGTGCAAGCACGGCGCCCTTCGGTGGTCGCTCGCCCGAAAGCAACGTCTGGAGTGCAGCCAAAACCAATTTGGGATTTGGAGCACAGCCGGGAATCGAATAGTCCACCTCGATGACTTGATCGAGCGACCGGACCATCTCCCGAATCTCGGGCAACGTGGCCATTCTCCCTTGGTCCAAGGTCTCCGTCTGGGGGCGCGCGTGATCAGGATTGACTACCGTTGGAGCGTCCTCGTACACGTACTTCATCAACGCCTCTTTCGAGACTAGATTGGCAAGTGCGGGAATGCCGCCAGAGTATGCGCACGATCCGTAGGCGATGATCACCTGGCTTTTGCGACGGAGGAGATGGCACATTTCCTCTTGCTCGGAGGTCCGAATGGCCCCATTGATCATGGTGGCGAAGATCTCGCCGTCATCCAACGCCTCCACATCCTGGCGCTTGAAGTCCATGGCCACCGGGAAGATGGCAAATTCGACCAGTTGCGCGAGGTCCAATATGGCTTCCGCCACATCAACGAACGACTCCTCGCAGCCTCCGCAAGAAGCACACCAATAGAATCCGACTTTTGGTTTTGTACTCATGGGATCGTCACCAATTCCTGAACTTCCGCTTCGGTTTCCTCTTTGAGCACTTCAGCGTCGAAGCTTCGCAAGGCATCCGGCAGATTCAAGGGCCCAAGCCTGACCAAATCAGCCGACATGGCGTTGATCACTTCCTTCAGCTTGCCTCCCTCAGATGCCGAAATCCACTCCAGCCGAATGCGCTCCGGCTCGATACCAAGATCGACCAGCATCCGCTGGAGAATCCTGAAGCGGCGAAGGCACTTGACGTTGCCTTCCAGATAGTGGCAATCGCCTGGGTGGCATCCACCGATCAGAACACCGTCCGCACCTTTGGCAAAAGCCGAAAGGATGAATTGCGGGTCGATGCGACCGCTGCACATCACTCGAACAACGCGGGTGGTCGGTGCGTACTTCATGCGCGAAACTCCCGCGAGATCAGCTGCGGTGTAGGTGCACCAGTTGCAGAAAAACGCGAGGATTCTGGGCTGATAGGTGTCAGGCATGAGCGAGAACCTCCTGGATCTCGTCGAAAAGTTCCTGGTCGTCGAACAGGTTCTGGTGGATGGCTCCCGATGGGCAGGACGCGACGCAAGTGCCGCAACCTTTGCAGAGCATAGGATTGATGACAGCGATCTTTCGCTCAGCATCATTCGAAATGGCTCCGTAGGGGCACATCGTCTGGCACGTCTTGCAACCAGAACAGAGTTCATTCTCAACGTAGGCGGTCATCGGCTCCATTTCAACAAAGCCTGGGTCGAGAAGAGCAAGCGCCTCTGCTGCAGCCGCACCAGCTTGCGCTACCGTATCGGGGATGTCGCGGGGGCCCTGGCAGCAACCAGCGAGATACACACCTTCTGTCGCGGTGGAAACCGGGGCGAGCTTGGGGTGGCGCTCCAGGAAGAAGCCCTCGTCAGAGCAGGAGATGTTGAAGAGTCGCCGGACCACCGAGGCATCGGCTTGTGGCTCAATCCCCACGGCCAGAACCACCATATCCACGGGAACGCGCCGGACGTAACCGGAGAGCGTATCTTCGACCTGGATGATGAGGTGGTTCTCTTCTTCGGGGCGCATCGCGAAGTCTGTTACTTCCGCAACTCGCCCTCGGATGAAGTGGTTGCCTTCTTCGAGCAGGCGCTCATAGAACTCCTCATATCCCTTCCCAGGGGTGCGCATGTCGATGTAGAAGTTGTAGATTTCTGCACCGGTGTGCTCCTTGAGGAGATAGGCCAACTTGAGCGAAGCCATGCAGCACACGCGCGAGCACCAGCGATTGGTCTGGTGGTCTCGAGAACCGACGCAGTGAACGATCCCGACTGATTTCGGCACCCTTCCATCGCGACAGACCACTTCGCCCTCCGTTGGTCCAGAACTCGTGACCATGCGCTCGATTTCGAGCGATGTGTAGACGTTGGGAAAGTCCCCGTAGCCGTAGTACGGCTTCCGCTTCGCATCGAAGGTTTTGAACCCGGTGGCCACAATGATCGCGCCGACCTCGATCTCTTCGACCCGCTCAGTCTGAGTGAAGTCGAGCGCTTGGCGGTCGCATGCTGGGATACAGCTTTCTTCGCACTTGCCACCGCTCAACTTGGCGCAGGTCAAGGGGTCAATGACCACAATCTTGGGAACAGCTTGCGGGAATGACATGTAAACCGGTTTGCGCTTGACCAAACCGACGTTGAATTCGTCGTCCACCACACCCGTTTTGAAGGAGCAATGCTCGACGCATTCCATGCAGCCCGTGCACTCGTCCTCGTTGATGTACCGAGCCTTGCGGCGTACCTTAACCTTGTAATTGCCGACATACCCTTCCGAGTGGATGACCTCGGAATAGGCCCAAAGAGTGATATTCGGGTGGCTGCCGACCTCGGACATCTTCGGAGTGAGGATGCAGGCAGCGCAGTCTAGCGTGGGAAATGTCTTGTCGAATTGGGCCATGTGGCCGCCGATTGTCGGTTCGCGTTCCACAAGGTACACGTGCTTTCCGGCGTTGGCGAGCGTCAAGGCAGCCTGAATTCCTGCGATGCCTCCACCAACAACCAGAACCGACTGGAGAACCGGCTCGCGGCGCTTCTCCAAAGCGACATGCCTTCGAACGCGCCCGACTCCGCCTTGGGCCATGGCTTTGGCTTTTTCGGTGGCTGTAACGCGATCTTCGGCTACCCATGAACCATGCTCACGGATATTCACCATATGGCACAAGAACGGGTTGATCCCGCCCCTCTGCGTTGCGGTTCGGAAGGTCTTTTCGTGCAGGAAAGGCGAACACGCCGCCACCACAATGCGATTCAACCGAAAGTTCTTGATGTCTTCGACGATCAAATCCTGTCCAGCATCGGAACACATGTACTTGTAGTCCCGTGAGACAACCACACCAGGGAGCGTCTCGGCGAACTTGGCTACTTCGGCGACGTCGATCTTGCTGGCGATGTTGACACCGCAATGGCAGATGAAGAATCCGATTCGGACTTCTTCGGCAGGGTTGTGCGAATTGTCGCTAACCATTTTGGGCTCCTGCTGCGACCGGTACCTTCTTCTCGTCGGCCTTCTTGTCTCCCAAGATGCCTTTTTCCTGAAGGATCTTGATTCCGGGAACGATCAGTCGTTGAATGCCGAGTTCCTCCGGCTCTGCTCCCAACGCCAACCCCAGCAACTGGGTGAAGAAGAACACTGGAATCGGCTTGACATCGGGATGACTGGCGATGATCTCATCCTGAAAGGCGTCCAAATTAAACTGACAGAGGGGACATCCGGTGACGATGACATCCGCTTCCGCCTTTTGGGCATCCTTGATGAGTCGGTAGGTCAATTCTTGGGCCATCTTGGGGATGGACCCGGCCAAAGCTCCTCCACAGCATCGGCCTCTGGATGCGTAATCCGCGATTCTCGCTCCGACTGTTTTCATCAGCGAGTCCATCGTTTGCGGGTGGCGCATGTCGTCGAACGGAGCCACCGGACGGAGGAAGCGGCACCCATAGTAGCTCGCAACTCGCAGCCCTTTGAGGGGTCGCTTCACCAGGGACCTAATGGCTTTTAGGCCAGGGTCATGGGTCAGAAGCTCCATTGGATGCCGGATCTGGATTTGGCGTCGGTACTGGAGCCCTTCCGCGGCGAGGCCCTTGTCCACCGAATTCCGGACCGCCGGATAATCGGCATAGTAGTGGTCGGCTTTCAAGAGCACGCCATAGCATCCACCGCAGGGAGCCACGAGATCCATGTTCTTCTTTTCTGCCAATGCGAGGTTCCGTACCGAGCACGTGTATGCCGGGCCTTGCTCGATTGACATGAAGGACGTGGCACCGCAGCAATTCCAGTTATCGAGTTCCTCCATCTCGAGGCCAAGGATCTTGCATACGGCCAGAAATGACTCTTCATAAGCTCTCCCAGAACTTTTTAGCGAACATCCGGGATAGTAGGCATATTTCATGAGGACTCCTTGCCGTTGATCGGTGGGGTCGCTTGGATCGCCGCCTTGAGAACGGACTGCTGCGGCATGCGTTCGATCTTCCATCCAAACCGGCCAGTTCTAAGAAGGCGCAATCCAAGCATCTTCAAACTCCAGAATCGAGCGGGCTGGGTTTTGATCACGGTGTTGACCATCAGTGCGCCCTCCGAGATGCGGCCGTTTTTGGTGCCCAGGTTGTAGAACTCCCGATAGAGCGTTTGGGGAGCCGCTTGTTTGGGTTTGATTCCGGCCTCAATGGCTTTGCATTTGAGGGCATACATCACGTCCGTGATGCCAATTTCCTTGGGGCATTCGACTTGGCACTGATAGCAACTGGCACAGAGCCAAATCGTGTTGCAGTTTAAGACGTCGGCCTTGAAGCCGTCTCTGGCAAGTTGGATGACTCGACGCGGAGTCATGTCCATGTAGGTGCTCAAAGGGCAAATGCCCGAGCAAGTTGCGCATTGAATGCAGCGATTGAGGTTTTCACATCCGGGCATGCGCCGGATTTGAGCCGCGAATTCAGGATCGCGATCGCTCTCGAAACGAATCTCTCGTTCTAACGTGGCCATTCAGCTCACTCCTTCCGAGCTAGCTCTAGCCGCAACGGGAAGCCGCTGCGACTTCCGCTTTCAGCCCCATACTACACGAATTTCCAATTTTTAGATCTTGTCGAAAAAAAAGCACAAGTCCGCAAAATTGCATCACGTGATAAAGTTGAGATAGACCTTGTTCGGAGGATCTGTGAAGATGTCGAAACTCGACTTCCATACGCAGGATCCACCGATATTGGAGGCTGAGGCGTTTGGAACTCTATGGCGCGTTTTGAACGATTTCGGTTACCAAGTCGTGGGTCCCGCCTTACGCGACGGAGCGATCAGGCTGGTTCCGCTCGAATCGGCAGATGATCTTCCCCGTGGCATACGTGATTTACAAACCCCCGGGAACTACCGGACTTCGAGCCGTGATGACGGATACCTCTTTGGCTATTCCCACGTTGCCGATGGTGCGAAGCGATGGCTCCTAAGACCTCGCACAACGCTGTGGCGTATCTCGCGACGCGATGGTCAGCCCACCATTGAGGAATCGCGCGATCCCGTCCCGAAGGTTGCGCTCCTTGGGCTCAGGGCATGTGACCTGAAAGCGATTGAGATCCTCGATCGCGTTATGTTGCGTGAATCAAGGGCCGATACCGATTACGCAGAGTGCCGCGAGCAAACCCTGCTCATCGCGGTGAATTGCGAATGGCCGTCAAGCCTCTGTTTCTGTGAATCCATGGGTGCGGGTCCACAGGCCACGGGTGGTTTCGATTTGTGTCTAACAGAACTTCCGCCCGGAGGAGATAGGTTTTTGGTGGAGGTCGGTTCTCCCAAGGGCCATGAAATTCTTTCTCGCCTGAATACCCGACCTGCTACCACCAACGAGCTTCACGAGTCCAAAAAGGTCATTGCACGAGCCAAAGGCTCCCTGCGCAAGAGGCTGGAAACGCGCGGTCTGACGCAGGCTCTTTACTCGGGAGTGGAGGACGACCACTGGGAGCGAGTTGCCGGGCGTTGTTTCGCTTGCGGTAACTGCACGTTTAGCTGCCCCACCTGCTTCTGCTGCGATTATCAGGACCTGGGCGAAATTCATCAGCGCGTGTGGGACACGTGCTTCCATTCCGAGTTCTCCGGATTGCACGGCGGTGCTGTTCGGGGTTCTCGCGCAAGCAAGTATCGGCACTGGATCACGCATAAACTGGCTTCCTGGCAGGAGCAGTTCCAGACTTTAGGCTGTGTCGGATGTGGTCGATGCATCGCTTGGTGCCCCGCAGGAATCGACCTTACGGAAGAAGCGCGTGCGCTGGTTGGCGTCGCGCAGGGTGATACGAAATGATCTCGATGGCTGAGCTGTTGTCACAGCAACCTTGTCTCAAAGAACTCGACCCCGCCTCGATTGAATTCATGGCTGGTTGCGCCGCGAACACGTTCTTCCCACAAGGTACAGCACTTTTGCGCGAGGGGCAACGGGTCGAAAAAGTGTATCTGCTGCGGCACGGGAGAGTCGGAATCCAGGTCCACGTTCCCGGAAAAGGACCGAAGATCCTCGACTCGGTGGGACCTGGCGAACTGATTGGCTGGTCAGCATTCGGACGCCCGGGTATGGCGCGAATGGACCTTGTCTCACTGGAAGATGTTCGAGCAATTTCGCTCGATGCAGAGTGCCTCGCCCGCAAGTGCGAATCCGATCCCAAGTTTGGATACGCGATGCTGGTCATGGTGGTCGACGTTCTGCAAAATCGCCTTCAATCGACGATTCTCCAGCTCTTGGATCTCTATGGCGACCGCTCTTAAGCTCTCTACGCACGATCCCATGACTCCTCGAATCTGCGAGGTGCGCTCGTTCCGTCGCGAGACCGTCGACGTGTTTACGCTCGAAATCGAATCGGGTGGGATCGACTGGCAACCAGGGCAGTTCAACATGGTGGGCGCTATTGGCTCGCGTGAGATTCCCATCTCCATTTCGGGCGATCCAGCGCGCACCGACATCTGGACTCACACGATCCGGGAGGTGGGGAACTGCTCGCGCGCATTGGCCCACCTCCGCGCGGGGGATTCGGTGCTGATGCGTGGACCATTTGGAGTGGGCTGGCCCGAGGTGGAAGCGGAACACTCCGACCTGCTGGTGGTGTCCGGTGGCGTTGGTTTGGTTCCGTTGATGCCCACGTTGTATCTTGCTTCCCGCCGTCCGGCTCTCAAGACAACTCTGATCTATGGCTCGCGGTCACCTTGCGACGTTCTCTTTAGCCACCGACTCGCTGAATGGTCCAGTTACCCCAATATGACCGTCCGCTTGACCGTTGATCACCCGGACACCGACTGGCACCACAACGTGGGGCTCGTCACCCGCCTCATTCCGACCAGTCCGATCAATCCGTTCACGACGATTGCGCTGATATGCGGTCCGGAGGTGATGATGCGGTTTACGGCGAGAGAGTTGCTTCGGGAGGGTATTTCGCCTCGGTCGATCTACGTTTCTATGGAGCGAAACATGAAATGCGGCATGGGATTATGCGGCCATTGCCAGCTTCGCGGCGAATTCGTGTGCTTGAGCGGGCCCGTGTATCCCTATGACCGCATCGCCAGATTGATGGAGATTCCAGAACTATGAACGCCCAGCCTTATCGACCGACGTTGGCTGTGTGGAAACTTGCCTCATGCGATGGCTGTCAGCTGACACTCCTGGATTGCGAGGACGATCTCCTGGAAATCGCGGGAGCAGTCACGATCGCCCACTTTCCCGAGGCCACCTCAAACAAACAGCCGGGGCCGTACGACATTTCGCTTGTTGAAGGATCGGTCGCAAATCCAGCCACTGCAGCCCTAGTGCAGCAGATTCGGTCGGAGAGCAAGGTCGTCGTCGCGATTGGTGCCTGTGCCACTTCGGGTGGCGTGCAGGCCCTCCGCAATTTTGCTGATGTCGAAGCGTATAAGAGCAGTGTTTACCCATACCCAGAGTGGATTGAAGCCACGCCTGACTGCTTGCCCGTTTCCTCTTTCGTCAAGGTCGACTACGAATTGAGAGGATGTCCAATAAGCGCGAAGCAGTTGCTCGAGTTTTTGAGAGCGGTGCTTTCGGGAGAAAAGCCACGCTTTCCAACATACAGCGTTTGCACTGAGTGCAAGTTGAGGGGGGTCACATGTTTGGCAGTTTCAAGAGGCGAGTCGTGCATGGGGCCCATTACTCAAGCTGGATGCGGAGCACTTTGTCCTGGCTTTAACCGCGGATGTTACGGGTGCTTCGGTCCGTGCGAGGAAGCAAACGTGGAGGCGTACAAGAAGCTTGCTGGGGCTCACGACGCAGTGCGTCGATTGAAGATGATCGTGACGAACTTCGAGACGCCCAAAGGAGCAACTCAATGAAGACCCTGAAGTTTGGCGAGATCAGTCGCGTGGAGGGTGAGGGCAGCGTGACTCTCCACAAAAACGGCGATCAACTGGAGTCGGTGGAACTCCGAATATTCGAGCCGCCCAGGTTCTTCGAGGCCTTTCTACAGGGCCGGGATTTCAGCGAAGTCCCCGACATCACGGCGCGAATCTGTGGGATTTGCCCCATCGCATATCAAGTCTCTTGCAGTCTGGCCATCGAGCGCGCGTTCGGAATGGAGGTCAGTCCGGAAATCGAATCGCTGCGCCGACTGATCTACTGCGGGGAGTGGATCAAGAGCCACGCTCTGCACATCCATCTGCTCCATCTCCCGGATTTCTTTGGCTTTGCAGATGGGATCGAAATGTCGCGGGTGTATCCAGAGGAGATCCTTCGGGGCCTGCGCATCAAAAAGGCGGGCAATAGGTTGATGGAGGCCGTGGGTGGACGTGCGGTTCACCCAATCAACTTACGCGTGGGCGGTTTTGCCTCGGCTCCCGAACCGAGAGTTTTGCAGGAATTGGTGCCGACACTCGATGCCGCGTTGGAGGATGCCATTGCAGCGGTCCATTGGGTCGCCCGCATTGAATTCCCCCACTTTGAGCCCGAGACGCCGTATGTGGCGATGGTCCATGAATCTGAATATCCCATCCACCAGGGGAAGTTGGCTTCAAGCGAGGGCACAGTTTGGACGGACGAGGAGTTTGAATCCAGCATCGCGGAAATTCAGGTTCCTCACTCCAATTCACTCCATTACCGACTCGATGGAAAGAGTTATCAAGTCGGACCGCTGGCAAGATTCAATCTCAACCGTGAGCGACTGACTCCAATCGCTCATCAACTCGCATCGAAGGTGTTTGAGCACGGCCCAATCCGGAATCCGTTCAAGAGCGTGCTGGTTCGAGCCATCGAAACGGTATTTGCGCTCGAAGAATCGCTGAAGCTCATTGCCAATTACGTGCCCCCTGAACTTTCGTTGATCGTGGCGAATCCCCGTGCTGCAGTGGGCCGAGGGTGTTCCGAAGCGCCCCGAGGGATCTGCTTCCACAGCTATGAACTGGCAGCAGATGGGTCGGTCGTCCGTGCAAATATCGTTCCACCGACGTCACAGAATCTTGCCTGCATTGAAGATGATCTGAAATCATGGGCTAGCGAGTTCTTGGATTCTGACGAACTCCAGTTTGAGTGCGAGCGGATGGTCCGGAACTTCGACCCGTGCATCTCATGTGCAACCCACTTTCTCAGGATTCGAGAAGGCAATGAAGTATGAAAATCGTTGTGGTTGGGTTGGGTGTCCCATTTCGCGGCGATGACCAAGCTGGAGTGCTGGCCGCTCAGGCAACATTGCCGAACTCCGATCACTTCGAAGTTAAGATCCTCTCTGATCCATGCGATCTACTCGACGCTGTTGCGGACGCCGACGGCGCGATAATCGCCGATGCGTTGCAATGTGATCTTGAACCGGGAACCGTCGTGCGCTGGGATGTTCTTCGCGACCCTTTTCCAACCATAACGAGCAGCGTCCATCTCATTAGTCTTGAGCAGGTTCTCGATTTGGGTAAGTCCTTGGGACTGCTGCCATGCAAGTTGGTTCTCTACGGAATCGCCGGTAAGGCATTTGGCTTAGGCGAAGAGGTTACGGAGCAGGTTCAAGATGCCGCCGAGTCGGTTGCCCGCTCCATCATCGAGGAAGTGAACGAATGGAGCCTCCATTGATTCGCTATCGCGCTCAAGTCTCAGGCTCTGTCCAAGGCGTTGGTTTCCGACCTTTTGTCTATGGTCTAGCCCTTCAACTTGGGATTTCCGGTTGGGTCTCCAATACGCCGCTTGGAGCCGAAGTCCAGGCGCAAGGCGAGCGTGAATGGGTGACCTCATTCTTCGAGAAAATCAAGTCCGAGATACCGTTTCCCGCACGGATTACTGCGATGGAGTTCACGGAAATGCCCACCGAAGACTCATCGGGCTTTTCGATTCGAGAGAGCAGAACCTCGGGCTCAATTAGAGCCACGGTCCTGCCCGACATCGCGACGTGCTCCGCCTGCCTGACTGAACTCCGAGACCCTACCGACCGGCGCTACCTCTATCCATTTATCAACTGCACCCACTGCGGTCCGCGCTACAGCATCATCAAACAACTGCCGTACGATCGCCCCGGGACCTCCATGGCAGGATTCCCGCTTTGCCCGGATTGCCTTCGGGAATACCAGGACCCCACAGACCGGCGATTCCATGCTCAGCCGATCGCTTGCCCGCGTTGTGGACCGCATTTGGAGTTGTGGGAACCTGATGGTCGGGTGATCGCCGAGCGCTACCAGGCTCTTGAACGGGCGGCCATGGCACTCCAATCAGGCGAGATTGTTGCCGTTAAGGGAATCGGCGGCTTCCACCTGATGGTTGATGCCCGGAACGATGTGGCCGTGCGCCGCCTGCGGGAACGTAAGAAAAGGGAATCCAAACCACTCGCGGTCATGGTGCCCTCTCTAGAGTGGGTGAGTCACCACTACGAACTCTCGGATGCTGAGTGGAAGCTCCTGGCGTCTCCGGAAGCTCCAATCGTGATCGTCAACGGTTCGGGATCGCTTGCGGAATCGGTTGCGCCAGACTCTTCCATGGTTGGCCTGCTGGCTCCTTACTCTCCGCTCCACTGGCTCCTGATGGACATTCTGGGCTTCCCCGTGGTGGCAACCAGCGGAAATCTGAGCGACGAACCTATCTGCACCGACGAGCGAGAAGCAGTCCAACGCTTTGATGGAATTGCGGACCTTCTCTTGGTCCACAACCGGCCGATCGTGAGACCCATCGATGATTCGGTCGCTCGGGTGATGGATGGCGAACCGGTTATTTGGCGCCGTGCACGTGGTTATGCGCCGATGCCGGTGCCGTTAGCTGGAATCGAGGCGGGTGTGTTAGCTGTTGGCGGGCATCTCAAGAACTCAGTTGCACTTTCGCTCGATGGAATGGCTGTAGTGGGCCAGCATGTCGGCGATTTGGACACCCAACCTGCTCGAATGAGGATGGTAGAAGAATCTCACGACCTTGCAGCGCTCTACCACCTCGAGCCGAAAACCGTAATCCACGACTTGCATCCTGATTACGCATCTACCCTCTTCGCTAAGGCCAAACAGTGGCCAACAAAATCCGTCCAGCATCACATCGCCCATGCAGCATCGTGCTTGGCTGAAAACGAGGTCGATAGCCGTTCGATGATCGTGGTGTGGGATGGCACAGGCTTGGGAACCGATGGAACCATTTGGGGTGGAGAGTTCTTCGCATTTGAGGATGGCCAGATCCAGCGGATCGCTCATCTGCGGCCATTTCCGCTCGTAGGTGGAGATGTAGCAGTCCGGGAGCCGCGTCGGTCAGCTCTCGGAGTCCTTTTTGAAGCGTTCGGTGAGGTGCCGATCGAATTTGCTGATTGGCTGGGAAGCGCGTTTGAATTGAAGGGCTCGAAGGCTTTGCTTTCTCTGCTCAGATCCGGCACAAGCTCTGTGATGACTTCAAGCGCGGGAAGGCTGTTCGATGCGTTCGCCTCACTCGGAGCGAAATTCCATGTTTCGAGATTTGAAGGAGATGCGCCGATGAGGTTCGAATCCTTGGCTAAGGGAGAGGTTCAAACTATGGGATACCCATTCCCGATTCGCCAGGAAAACGGCCTCCACATTCTTGACTGGGAACCGGCTTTGCAGCAATTGCGAACCGCGCTCACAACAGTGACTTCTCCATCCGAGATTTCCGGCATGTTTCACTGCGGACTTGCCAACGCCATCGGCCAACTCGCGGTGGATCTTCACTTCGAACGAGTCGGATTGAGTGGTGGCTGCTTCCAAAACAGCCTATTGTTCGAATCGACTTGTCAGGCGCTTCGGTCCCACAAAATCCAGGTATTCAGCCACCATGGAATCCCGCCCGGTGATGGCGGCCTTGCCTACGGGCAACTCGCGGCGTCCAAGTTCGGATGGACCATGGGGAGGGAGGTTCGATAGTACGATGTGTTTAGCGATCCCAGGAAAAGTTTCCTCGATTCAGGAGAAATCTCTCCTGGAACGCACGGGACAAGTGGCGTTTGGCTCAATTTCCAAAGAAGTCAACTTGGCCTTTGTGCCAGAGGCGAACGTCGGTGACTACGTAATGGTGCACGTAGGGGTGGCCATCTCGGTGATCGACGAAGCCGAGGCCCAGCAAGTCTTTGAATATTTGGAGCGGATGGAGGAGCTTGCAGAGTTGCAAGATCAGAGTTCACCGTGAAATACCTCGACGAGTATCGCTCTCCGGAACTCGCCCAAAAATATGCGAGGGAAATCCGAACGATCACGACGCAACCGTGGACGATTATGGAGGTGTGCGGAGGCCAAACCCACTCGATAGTCCGATATGGCCTTAAGGACCTGCTTCCTTCACAAGTTGAACTGGTTCACGGGCCAGGCTGCCCAGTCTGTGTAACTCCTATTTCGCATATCGATCTGGCGGTGGAGATCGCCAAAATTCCAGGCTGTGCGCTTTGTTCGTTCGGAGACATGCTCCGGGTGCCGGGTTCTTGCGGAGACCTTCTCTCCTCAAAGGCGGCAGGCGCGGACGTTCGCCCCGTATATTCGCCCCTCGACGCCGTGAAGATGGCGCAGAACGATCCGTCGCGTGAGTACGTTTTCTTTGCAGTCGGATTCGAGACCACGGCACCGGCGAACGCTTTGGCCATCCGTACGGCTGCTCTTTGGGGGCTGACCAACTTTAGCGTTCTTGTGGCTCATGTTCGGGTTCCCCCTGCTTTGGAGGCGATTCTGACGTCTCCCGGGAATCGGGTGCAGGGCTTTTTAGCTGCTGGGCACGTGTGTGCCATTATGGGAACTCAGGAATACGTTACCATCGCGGAGACTTATGGAGTTCCGATCGTCGTAACCGGATTTGAGCCTGTTGACCTGCTGCTCGGAGTGCTTTGCTGCATCAACCAGCTGGAGCAGGGACGACACGAAGTTGAAAACCCCTACAGCCGAGTCGTGCGCGAGTGCGGCAATTCCAGTGCTCGAAGTTTAGTCGACGAGGTTTTTGTGGTCGGCGATCGCGAGTGGAGAGGGTTGGGGATTGTTGGCAACAGCGGATTGCACCTCAGTCCTGCGTATCGGTCTTTTGACGCCACCGGTAAGTTCGGCCTTATCGCGCCGCCGGCTGCTTCTCCGTCCGAGTGCCAAGCAGCGGAGGTCCTGCGAGGAAGGCTCAAACCCGATCAATGTCCAGCGTTCGGCTGCCGATGCACTCCAGAGGCACCTCTCGGTGCGCCCATGGTTTCGTCCGAAGGCGCGTGTGCCGCTTACTATCGCTACCGACCTGTGGAGTCGCCATGACCGATGCCAATTTCACCAACGTTCGCTGCCCGATTCCTTCTGTGGATCAATCGATTGTGCAGCTAGCCCACGGAGGAGCCGGGCGCATCGCCCAAAAGCTGTTGGACCAGGTTTTTCGACCCATTCTCCACAACCCGGCTCTCGACGAACTGCACGACTCGGCTCGTGTGACCTCTGAGAGCGGCAAATTGGCATTTTCTACCGACGCATTTGTGGTGCATCCGTGGAGATTTCCTGGAGGGGACATTGGTTCGCTCGCTGTGCATGGAACCGTGAACGACTTGGCCATGGCTGGTGCTCGCCCGTTGGCCCTGTCGATGGCCTTCATCATTGAGGAAGGTTTCAAGATTGCCGATCTGATGACGGTGATTGAGAGCATGCGGAATGCCGCCGACCGAGCTCGTGTTGCCGTCGTCGCAGCAGATACCAAAGTGGTTGAGCGCGGAAAGGGCGACGGAATATTTCTGGTGTCCTCGGGGATCGGGGAGATGGTCGCTGAAAGGCCCATTTTGCCGACTTCCGTGCGAGAGGGAGATCGAGTGATCGTGAGTGGGTGCTTGGCTCGACACGGAGTCGCGGTCATGTGCGCTCGCGACGGGCTGGACCTCGATCCAGTGGTCGAAAGTGATTCGACGCTCGTCCACGAACCTGCACTGGCCCTTCTCAAAGAGGGCATTGAGGTTCACTGCTTCCGCGATATCACCAGGGGTGGACTCGCAACCGTTCTGAACGAGATCGCAAGTGCTGGATCAGTGGGTATCCGAATCGAAGAAGCGAGAACTCCCGTGAGAGAAGACGTTGCCTCGGTCTGCGAACTGCTCGGCCTCAATCCGCTTTACGTTGCCTGTGAGGGAAGATTTGTCGCCTTTGTTGCCGAAAAGCACGCCTCCAGAGCGATCGAAATACTCCGAGATTACGACTGCAGTAAGGGAGCTACCGATATTGGAGTGGTCGAAGGACGAGCTGGCCAAGTGGTGATGAAGAGCTTGATCGGAGTTGATCGAGTATTGGACCTTCTATCCGGGGAGCAGCTTCCTCGAATCTGCTAGCCGATTTTCGCCTTTTGAGCCGTAAGGAGGAACTCCGCCCACGCCTCGATCCCAGCTCCGGTTCGCGCGGAAGTTTCCAGGATTTTTGCTTGCGGTGTCACGCTGGAAATGTTGGTGATCGCCAGTTCGCGGTCGAACTCCACTGCGGTAGCTAGATCTGTCTTGGTGATCACAACCGCTTGGGAGCTTTTGAATATCGTTGGATATTTGAGCGGCTTGTCTTCGCCCTCGGTTACAGAAAGCAGCGTAACCCGAATGTCTTCTCCGAGATCGTGCGAGGCAGGACAGACGAGGTTGCCGACATTTTCGATGATCAGGAGGTCGAGTCCGACGACACCAAGTTGATCGGCTGCGCTCTGGATCATGTTGGCCTCCAGGTGGCAATATCCGTCGGTCTCGATTTGGAGGACCTCGGCGCCGTGGCCCGAAAGTCGCTCGGCATCGTGGTTCGTCGCGAGGTCTCCAACAATGACCCCAACTTTGATTTGGCTGGTCAGCAGACGGAGCGTTTTGGCGAGAAGTTCTGTCTTCCCAGAACCTGGGGAGGAAACCACGTTCAGCACGAAGATCCCTTGTCTCTTGAATTCCTCTCGAAGGCGACTCGCCAACCCATCGTTCTTTTCAAGAATCGCCTTACCGACGGCCAGAACCCGCGCGTTTGAACTAGATTCCATACCTTAAGTGTAACTCAATGGATACAGAGGAGCCGCCGTCTGGGCTGCGGTGGGTAAATTCCTGAGTACCATGTTAGCAAGAGCATGGATGAGCCGGATGTGGTGAGGTCGGTGGATGACGGGCGGGCGAAAGCCGAATCCAAAGCAGATCATCGTCGGTTGCTCAATGCGCTGGGAATATCAAGTCTGAGGCCAGGCAGACACTGCGGCGACTCGGCGGATCCTGGCTACTTCAATACCGATGAGTCGGCGGCCAATCCGTATCCTCACATCCCGAAACTCTTGAAGTTTGAGAACGGGGAATCTGTCAGCACGCCAGAGGATTGGCAACGTCGCCGGAAGGAGATCTTGGCCTTGTTGGATCAAGAGATTTATGGTGAGACGCCAGAAGGAATTCCCCGATTGGAGTGGCGAGTTCGATCCAGCGGAGAGTATCGGGTTGTTGATCGACCCGTGAGCGTCCAAGAACTCCGAGGCGTGGCAGACAATCACCGTTGTCCTGAGGTTCAAGTCGAGATTGCAGCGACCCTCATTCTCCCGATTGATGCCGATCAGCCCATGCCGGTCCTGATGGAATTCGCATTTCCAGCCTTTGAGGACAAGTCTTGGCACTTGCTGGCGCTCGATCGAGGGTGGGGTATCTGCATTTTGGATCCGCTGAGCATTCAACCGGACAGCGGTGCCGGTCTACGTGAGGGCATTATCGGGCTCGCGAACGGAGGTAACCCGCGGCAGCCGGAACAGTGGGGCGTGCTCAAAGCCTGGGCTTGGGGTGCGGGAAGACTCCGCGATTACCTATCTTCCGTTCCGGAAGTCGATGGAAACAAGATCGCTTTGGCGGGCTTATCACGTTTCGGAAAGGCTACGGCAGTGGCCATGGCCTATGAACCCGGATTTGCGGCGGTCCTTATCGGTTCCTCGGGCCAAGCTGGAGTCAAGATTTGGCGGAGAAACTTTGGTGAGCCCGTGGAGAATATCGCGGACCCCACCGAGTACCACTGGGTAGCCGGAAGATACTTGCGGTACGCTGGGCCACTCTCACCTGGTGATATGCCCGTGGATGGGCACCAGCTTTTGGCCTTGGCGGCTCCGAAGCCAATGATGGTCGGGATCGGCTCTCAAACGGTAGCTGAGCAATGGGCGGATGTGCGGGGGACCTTTATGGCCGTTTCGGAGGCGAGCCCCGCTTGGGCAATCCAGGGAGCGGGCACCATTTGGGACGACCAAATTCCTTCAGTGGGACAGCCGAAAGTAGATTCGAACCTGGTGTTCTACCTCCACGAATATGGACACACCAACGCTCCAAACTGGCCCGTCTTCATTGAGTTTCTTGGGCAAAAGTTCTCGGGCGAATAACAAAAAAGCTCTCGCCCCTTGTATTAAGAGGCGAGAGCTTTTTGTGATTAACAGGGACGTTAGTTGGCTTTCAGTTTGGATTCCAACGCTTTCTCCAAACCTTGTCCGCGGAGAGTATCGCCCGTGGCAAGGATCTTTCCTGTTGTGCCATCCACCAATAGTGCGAACGGGATTGCCGAAACATCAAACGTATGCCCGAGTTCCGTGTTCCATCCCTTGCCTTCGTAAACGTGGTCCCAAGGCATTTTCATCTTTTGTGCAGTTTCTTTGATCTTGGACACGGCGTCCTTATCATCGAAACTAATTCCTAGGATCTCAAATCCTCGCGAGTGGAACTTCTCATAAGCTTTGGAGACGTTGGGCATTTCCTGAAGGCATGGGCCACACCACGTTGCCCAGAAATCTAGGAGCACAACTTTTCCCTTGTAAGTCGTGGGAAAATCGACATCGGCTCCCGACATCGTCTTTGCCTTGAACTTTATCACTTGCTTGCCTACGGTAAGATCTGGAGGCATTGGAGCTTGCGCCACAGTCTGGTCCGATTTAATGAGTGCCAGTCCATTTTTGGCGACCTTTAATTCGTAGGTTTTGCCGGTGAAGTTGAAAGGCTTATCGACCTTAATCATTTCGTAGTAGTAACTGCGTTGGCCATCACCATTTCGGTCAACCCACAACGAAGTGTTCGAATCCACTGAACCGGCAACGAAGGACTTCGAAGTTTTGCCGTCGAGGGTTATGGTGACTTCCAATCCATAGTCACCATAGTAGAGCATTGTATTCTTCAATTCCGCTCGATTGGGATCGGTTTCGCTAAAGTGGTAGAAATTAATGCCTACTTTTTCGGGTCTGTTTATCTCTACAGTTGCGGTTCCCATCCAAATCGCGCCGTTTCTTTGGGACTCCCACTTTACAGCAGGATCGTCCGTATAGTCGCCGTTTCGATTGGCATCCACGTACACTTTATCGCCCGACAAGATATAGCCAACCTTGGTCCCTTCGAAGGTCATCTCGCCAAACCGAGGTTCGGAAAGTCCAGTTGGAACCCGTTTTACAGACGCCGGTTTGGTCGTGGACATTTCGGACCGAACCGGGCGATACCCACCTGCCTTAGCGACGGCTCCAGAAGGAACGAAACTGCACGTAACGCTATCTGCAGCCAGTGCTGCTGCGACGATTAAAGACACCATGATGGACTGAATCTACCTGAGAGTGTTCGCAGTATTGCTCAATATTCCGGTATCGACAATTTTTACGGGCCACAATTGTGGGTGCCTGGCATATACTCCTACAAAGAGAAAGGAGGAGTTTTTCGTGACCAAAACTGTATTCAGTATTCTGGCGCTGGGGTTGGCGGTCCTGTCACACGGTGAAGTGAGATCCAGATTTGATTCGAATGGTGAGGGGTGGGGCAAGATTGAGTTCACACCCGCTGGAAACGTCTTTTCAGCCCCCGGAGCAGTCACCTACATCGCTTCGGGTGGAAATCCAGGCGGGGCGATAAGGCAAACGGATGCTACTGGAACTTGGATGTGTTTTGACGCTCCATCTGGTTATTTCGGTGATCTTAGTTCGGCCGCGGGAGGTGAAGTTGGTTTTGACGTGTCCATGACCACTACTCTGGGCTTAAATCCCGATTTGCCGTTTTCCGTTGCCATTACAGGTTCCGCGGGTTCCATTTACTGTTTGCATCCGGTTCGTGCTTTTGCCCCATGGCAGCGAGTGAGGGTTAAGTTGGCCGGTGGCCGGGATTGGCGCTGGAATTCCTACAATGGAGCAGCGGCGACGCCAGCCCAAGTGCTTTCCGTCCTGAGTTCCGTGAACCGAGTGGCGATTATGGCCGACTATCAGAGCGGGACGGACACCTGTCAAATTGACAATGTCTATCTTGGGCCCGCTGAGGGTTCGAGTAAGACACTCCTTAGTTTCGATTCGGACTCCGAAGGCGTGATTCGACATACTTCGTTGGCGGGGTCTTATACGAGTTCGGTCCTCACCCAGACTCTGGCTACATGGGGGGCGTCGATTGGGAAAACAGGGGGCGGTCTCACGATCGGAGATCCAGACGCAGAACTCAGCTGGTTCCTGCTTCCCGGAACTTTCGGTGGCGATCGAACGGCTTATACCGGTGGCGTTCTGACCTATGACTTGAAGAATATTCCGGGAAGTGGAACTCCGATAGGTAACTATCCGCTTCTGACCATCACTTCAGGCGGAAAAACCCTGGTTTACGCTCCTGAAGAACTCAATGGTTACAACAGCCACAGCCAGTGGGAGAAAGTGGCAATTCCGTTCCTCCCCGGCCCGGGATGGCGGGTGGGATCGCCAACAGGACCCGTAGCCAGTGCCGCAGAGTTTGATGAGATTGCGGGCTTCGTTGAATACATTCGGCTCAGGGCTGAATATTGGAACGGAGACGAAAACAACTACTTCGACAACGTGCTCTTTAGTCCGCCACAACCGACTCAGGTTACGGGCCACGTGGACCTGGGAGCGGACTATTTCGGAAGCTACGATGGTGTTCCGATCGAGATCTACACCTACCGAAACGGGTTCCCTCTGGCCGTCATTCCTGCGGTGCTCGATGCCAATGGCGACTACTCCGTTACAATCACCACTCCCGGTGATGTCACGGTATTGGTCAAACCCAGTCACTGGCTTCGAGCGATTGCCGGGACAGCAAGCATCGACGGGGTGGCAAAGGTATTGCCAACAGTGGAACCTCTTAACGGCGATGTCGATGAAGACAACGCCATAACCATCTTTGACTACCTGCTCCTTTCTTCTGCATTTGACACGAGCGAGGGACAGGGCAGTTGGGTGCCGAATGCTGATTTAGACGGGGATGGTACGGTCACTGTTTTCGACTACCTGATCCTCAGTGCAAACTTCGATCAAGTTGGTGATTAATCAACCTTTTTAGCAGGAGGGGGGCAACACTGACTGTGTTGCCCCTTTTGGTTTGCCTCAGATGTGGTCGCCAAGTGGTCAAGGAAAGGCGGCCCAAGCGTCGTAAAATCTAGGAGTTCGTTCACGCGCGATCTAGGTCAGGATTCATGCTCACTTCTGTTTTAGCTGCCGCTGTTCTGGGTCAAAGCCCGATCAAGGATATTGCCTTTACGGCTCGTTTCTATACTGGCGGAGCCGATAAAGCTCGGTCGGAATTGTATCTTGTTAAGTCCAATGGCACCGGCCTCAAGAAATTTGCGACCTCTTCTGCTCCAATCGACGTGCGTTGGGCCGGGGAAAATCGCCTCGTGTGGCTATCTGGAGACGAAGCGTCCAAGACGCTTTGGACCAGCAAATTGAAGCCTTGGAAGCCCGTGAAGGTCGGATCGTCCAGCGCGATCCGAGCAGAAGATTCTTCGGAACGGAAAGCCGGTCCAGGAGTAGCGGTCTACCTGTTCGGGGACCATGGCCAGGAGATTGTTATCCATCCTGAGACAGGCAAATCTTCTCCTTGGAACACTGGGAAGAACGAAGCGCAAGATCTGTTCTTGGAAAATGGTGTGCATACCTTCCGGATGCAGGAGTACACCGTCCAAGAGACGATGATTCAAGGACCCGATTGGCAGATCGATGGGCACGAACTGAGAGTTCGACCGGCCGATACGGTGTTGACCTTTGTGGACTACGTGGAAGACCCAGTCGGTGGGGCCATGCAGTCTCTGTGGGAGTGGAAAGGCAGAGGGAAGCCGATCAAGGTCTTTACGGATGTGAACACCTTTGACTATTGGCAGGGTCGAGACGTTTTCGCAGCCACTACTCCGCAAAAAAGCGACCGGCTCGGGGAGACGGAGATCTTCGTCAACCAACTTCTGTTCGGGAGAATCTCAAAACTACCTGCAAAGCCCGTGTTGGATTCGAAAATGCTCGCTACCAGTGTTTCTATTCGACCTTAAGCTTACTGAGGTGCAGCATTTTTGCTGGGTGGGATATCGAGACTGAAGAACTCAAGAATGTCATCGAGCCTGTCTGACTCTCCCGCGCAGGAGTCCGAGATAATTTTTGACTGAGTTTGCGCGTTTTCAATCCTCTTTTTCCAATTTTCGACCTCAGCTTCGAGTCTCATTATTTCCAACTGCGCCTTGGTAACAAATTCTTCGACTTGCTTCTCGAATCCGTCGGAGTAAGAAGCCAATGCGGCAAGTTTTCTGCTTGCGTCGGCAATGACGCTCTCCTTGCTGGCTTGGCCCGTGGTTGCCATTGCCTTGAGTGTGATTCCCATGGTTGCCCGTCGTGCCTCTATCGGCAGTTCGGCGGGAAATTCGGAGATGATCGACAATGCTTCGTTGGCGCCGAACGCCACTGTTGTCAGTTTCGCTAGGGAATAGATCGCCGCAAAATCCACGGTGCCGTCGGGTCTGATGACAGGCTTTTGCTCCTCGGGCTTGGCTGCAACTTCGTTCAAGGCGGGTCCTGGTGTGTTCTGAACGATCTGCTCTACGGTCTTGGGGACTGGAGGGGGCTCCGAACTGGCTGACGTTGGCGAGATTCCAGCCTCAGATTCACTCTCATCAAATTCGACGAATAGCCCTGCGGCTTTGCGAAGTTTGTCTCGGATGCTGCTCATAGTCTTCTGCTCCTATTGTAAGTCTTTAGCTCCCGTAGAGCTCTTCTGCACCGCGTTCCAGCTCGGCTTGGTCAAACGGGGATACTTCCTGCAGTCGTTCAGTCAGGGAGTCTGTCTGGCTGACCACCATCTCGATATCGGCAATCACCTGTTCTGGGGAAAGCGTTCGAATCTGGTCGTTGATCATCCCAAAGGTGTCCTCCATCAGGTCTAGTTGGTGCCGAACATTGAGCAAAGTCTCGCCTATTTTCTCCGCGAATTCTTTCCTACGCGTGAGAACTTCCTGTCTTTTTTCCAAAACGGCTTGAGTATGTAGATTCGTTTGGGGATCGACCTCACTTGCGATGGACTCTATTTGTTCTTGGTAATGCGCTTGGATCTTCGCGATCGCTTTTCTCACGCTTTCGTCCGTTCCCAGAAGTCCCCCTGTCGAGGGCAACTCATAATTTGGCCCAGGTTTCCGCTTTTGGATGACTGGCGGTGCAACGGCATGGGGATCGGCTTCCGCCAAGATGGAAAGAAGATACTGCTCGAATTGGCCCTGCTTTGCGCCGAAGACAAGGAACTTCTCCATCATGTAGTCCAATTTTCGAAGCAGATTTCGAAACCACTTCTTGCCCTCATACATTCGATCTCCAACTTGGTTTCGAATAACCTCGAGCTTTTCGAACCGTCGTTGGGTACCCGGCGTCAGCGATTGCCAGACTTCATTTCGCAAATTCTGGCGGCGTTGGAGCACCTCCTGATCGTATTTGGATTCCAGCCGAGCTGCATACCAGTTGCTTCCTGGTACGAACGCCAGATAGGCTGACTCTGCGACGAGCCCGATGAGAAACGGCAAGGGATTAAGGGTTGCGAATGATGCTGCCGCCAAACCAGCCAGGCCAATCATGTTGGCAGGTTCTGAGAAAGCCTCTTTATAGGGATTGCCGGTCGGCATCGGATTTCTGAATTTACCCGCGCAGGACCCTCTACAGGGATACGCGCACCTGTCCTCCAGTGCCGCCTTGCGTCTTGAGGAGAGCGATCAGCGACTGGCTCAACTTTTGGAATAGGTCATCAAATTGTATTTCGGCAGATCGAGGCCTTGGGAATGGGACGATCAGGTCCTGAATGATCTTTGCTGGTTTGGTTGAAAGAACCAGGATTCGGTCGGCCAAAAGAAGAGCTTCTGTAATATCGTGGGTGATGAAGAAAATCGTGCTCCTTTCTTCTTCCCAAATTTTCAGGAGCATCTGTTGCATATCGGTACGGATGCTCGCATCGAGTGCCCCAAAAGGTTCATCCATCAGAAGCAGGCGAGGCTTGACGGCCAATGCTCGGGCGATCGCAACACGTTGCTGCATCCCCCCAGATAGTTCGTTGACTCTTGCTTCCGCACGGTCTGCCAAGCCTACTTTGGCGAGGTATTCCTCGGCTATCTGGTTTGCCTCAGACCGTGATTTGCCCTGGAGGTCTAGGCCAAACCGCACGTTTTCCAATACCGAAAGCCACGGGAAACAAGTGTACGATTGCGGCACAGTGACGGCATCCGGATTGTGATCAGTGATGGGTTTACCATAACATTGGACAATTCCTGAATCTGGTTCCAGAAGGCCGGATAGCATGTTCAAAACGGTGCTCTTTCCTGACCCTGACGGCCCAAGAATAGCAACGAATTCGCCATTAGGATGATCCTCGACGGAAAATGTCAAATGGTCCAGGACCACAATGGGCTCGCTCCCATCCCTTTTGTCTGAAGGAAACGACTTGCAGACATTTTCGAATTGGATAGCAAGTGGCTTCGGTTGGTCTGTTACCATGGGAAGAACCTCTTCTGAATCGACTTTAGCAGCCAATCCGTGGCTGCCGAAATGAGGGCGATGAGTATTAACGTGCCAAACACTTTGCCCGAATCCTGAGTTCGGCTGCCAACCGACAGCAGATAACCAAGCCCTATTTGTTCTTCATTGCTGTTGATGAACTCAGCGAGAACAATGTAAGTCCACATAATCCCGCTGCAAACGGCAATCGCTTCCCAAATTTGGGGCAACGCGGCAGGGAAGAGGATTTTCGAGACGACCTGCATAGGAGTGGCTCCTATATCCTCTGCAACGCGGACGTAATCTTCCCGCACGGACTGAAACGCAGCTCGAACCAGGAGGATCATGTAGAAAATCGCACCCAAGAACAGGAAAATGATCTTGGCCCGTTCTTCGATCGAGAACCACAAAACAATAAGACCCGCAAGTCCCGTAGTTGGAATGCTCTTGCCACCATTGATCAGTTTTCGAAAAACCGCATCAAAATGTGAGAAAGACCCCATCAAAGCACCGAAGGGCACCCCTACGGCAACCACCAATAACAGGCTCAGGAGCACCCTCTTGGTGCTGTTAAGGATGGCTGGCACAAGCCAGCCTGACTTGTTGAATGCAGCCAGACCTTCCAAGATGTAAGTTGGAGTGGGCAGGAAGAGGGGCTTGACGAGCCCTCCATAGGTTGCTCCTGCCCACGCCGCAAGGAATACTCCTATTCCAGCCAAACCAAGAGCTAGATCAACTCTTGGACTAACCTTTTGCCTAACCTCCATGATCGTTTATCGAGGAACGACCATGACATCGGTTCGACGGTTCTTGGCTCGTCCTTCAGTCGTAGCGTTTGAGGAAACTGGCTTGTTAGGTCCGTTACCTTTTGGCACAAATCGCTCCGCCTTAAGCCCGTAGTGATTAACCAAGTAGTTCACTACTGCCTGAGCCCTTTTTTGGCTGAGGGTCGTGTTGGTTGCCGCCGAGCCCACGTTGTCGGTGTTACCTTCGACTCGAATGTAGGCGTTTGAATAAGTTTGAGCAAGGGTGGCCACGCTATCGAGCAACTGTCTGCCGTTATCATCCAATTCCGAAGATCCGGTGGGGAAGTAAAGGCTCAGAGGTTTGGTCATGACGGGTTTTTCGCTTTCGACCTCTTTCGGCGGAGTCTTTGGATAGTCGAACTCCTCCTTTTTCGTTGTCGTTCGCTCCTCCCGCGGAATTGCGGCAAAGAGCTCTCGCAGCGTGGTAAGCGAAGTAGCTTGATCCGGGGTGATCTTTTGGCTCACATAGCCATATGTCACCCACGCATCGCTTGCATCGGAAAAGATTCGATTGAAGAGCGGCTCGCTCCCGTCCAAACCGAACATCTTGGAGTTATCCGCTAGGTCGGCCCACTTAACGGTGCCAATGTTGTCCCTGGTAACGTCTGGGCCGAGATCTTTGTAAAGCGGCTCGTTGTCCATGAGAAGGTTCACAACCTTTTCAGTATTTCGGTTTGCTTCTTCTGTGCCTTCGAACCAGCCAGCCACAAAGGCTTTGACCACATCCGGATGTTGCTGAATGAATTCCTCTCGGGCAATCATCAAGTCGGCAATCAGGTTGGCGGCGGTTTTGGTGCTTACGAGGATTTTGCTCCCGGGCCGCTTGCTCAGCGACTCGGCTACGTCGGGCTCCCAAACTACGGCCGCATCAACTTTGCCCGCCACGAAGTCCATCCTGGCGTCCGGTGAGGCATTCTTGCCGACCAGCGCCTTGACAATACGAGATTGTTCGGTCGGATCCAAACTTGAGTTCTTTAGGCTTGAGACTAACAGCCAGTGTGAGGGAGTAAACAGAGCAAGGCTGATTTTCTTCCCGCGAAGATCCTCAATGCGATTAATGGACCTGTCGACAACGATAGCGTCCCCTCCGCGAGACCAGTCGACTTGCATGATGGCCCGTGCAGGGGTTCCGCCCTTCCGGAATCCCGGAGCTTCATTGGCAAAGAAGTCGACCGTTGACCAGACGATATCGATATCGCCTTTCGCGAAGGCTTTGGCGCGGACGTCCACATCTTCAACGAGTTTGAACTCGACCAGAAGTTTGTGGTTGTTCCAGTAGATACAGGTCTTGTTAGGCGCAAATCCGTTGTTTGCCGTGACTCCGCCCATATATCCGGGCCAGGTGACGATTCCGACGCGCAAAGGTCGCCCTAAAATTCCTTGCTCGCCCTCGATGGATACTCCTCCAAAGCCTGCTGTATTGGCTGAACCCGAGGCAGTCGTGCTTCCGCCCTTTTGGGTCTGCTGGTACAGCTTATAAGCCCCCAGAGCCAGTCCTGCAACGAGGAGAACGACAACCACACCGCCTACCGGTTTAAGTTTTGCCATAGATGCTCCTAAGATTCTCCAAGAGTCAATATACCGATTCGGGAACAGGGTGGTTGCAGTTCCAAAACTGGACAGCGCGAGTGGTGCTGCCAAACGAACTGGGAGAATCTTGATGTTAAGGTCACAGGAATTCTCGCAGGAACCGCCCCCCGCGGGCCGAATAGAAGACTCAGTTCTCATGGAATCCTCTCATCAACCCCGCGGACGGATAGGCATCCTTACCGCGGGGGGAGACTGCGCCGGTCTCAACGCGGTTATCGCTGGAATCGTCAAATACGGCATCTCGGTCGGATACGAGTGCTTCGGGTTCGAGAAAGGCTTTGAGGGTGTCCTCAGCCCGATCCTGATGCGCCCACTAACCTTGGACGTTGTCCGAGGGATCAGTCACCTCGGCGGAACCATTCTCCACTCCACCAACCGTGGGAGATTCGGTGCCAAAAAAGGTGAAGGTGAATCCGCATCTATCCCGTCCGAAGTCTTGGACGAGGCGGAGCATAACCTCAAATCCCTGGGCATCGATGCGCTCATCGTGATCGGCGGAGACGGCTCTCTCAGCGGCGCCCTCCAACTTGCGGGGCGCGGAATCAAGATCATCGGAGTTCCCAAGACCATTGACAATGATCTTGCTGCAACGGATCAGACTTTTGGATTTTCAACCGCGCAGGCCGTGGCCGTCGAGGCGATAGATCGAGTCCACACAACCGCTACGAGTCACGACCGAGTGATTTTTGTTGAAGTCATGGGGCGGCACACTGGCTGGATTGCGCTTAAAGCGGGCTTGGCTGGCGGTGCCGACGCGATCCTGTGTCCTGAGTTCGCATTCGATATCGAAGAACTCGTGCGATTCCTCCGCGAGCGAAAGCGATCGACGACGCGTTCTGCCATCGTCGTCGTTGCCGAAGGAGCAACCATCGCTGGAGAGCATGTGCTCGACGATATTACAGCTGGGATGGAAGTGCACTTCGGTGGGATCGCCGAGCGAATCCGTCGTGAAATCGAAGTCCGTGCACCGGGCGAATTCGAAATGCGGTCGACGATTCTGGGGCATATGCAACGAGGCGGCACTCCCAATGCCCGCGACCGAAACTTGGCGAAGGCGTATGGCGTCGGAGCAATCGACGCTCTTTTGGCCGGCGAGGACAAGGTTATGGTGAGCCTGCGAGATGGAGCCATCCTCCGCGTGCCCATGGAAAAAGCGGTCTCCCGACTCAAGACAGTCGATGAGACGACGCTGGAATACCAAACCGCGCGCAAGCTTGAAGTTTTTATTCACTAAACACCTCCAAGAGACAAACCGGGACCCGGGCCCAAGCCGGGTCCCTTGCTTTTGTTTGGTGTAGTTTCAATGATTTCTGAAATCATCGAAAATTCGCGGAGGTATATTAGGTAGGAGCATGAAGCCAGAGCAGATTGTTGGTCCAGAGTTGATGGACATTTACGCCAAGGTCCAAGGCGGCCAAAGGCTGACCTTTGAGGACGGAATGCGGCTGTCCACAACCCAAAATCTCACGGGTGTGGGATATATGGCGAACCTTGTCCGAGAGCGACTGCACGGAGCGAAGACCTATTACGTGCGGAACCAACACATCAACTACACGAATATCTGCAATAAGTTCTGCAAGTTCTGCTCGTTTTACGCCAAAAAAGGCGGCCCTGCGCCCTACGAGATGTCCATCGATGAAGTCAGACGACGCATCTCTTGGCACTTGGATATTCCGATCACGGAAATTCACATGGTTGCGGGGATCAACCCGCGCTTAAAATACGACTACTACATCGACCTTGTCCGCGCCGTTAAGGAATCGCGCCCCAACGTCCACGTAAAGGCATTTACTGCGGTTGAGATCGTCCAAATCGCTCAGATCGGGAAGGTAAGCGTCGAGCAGGCGCTTTCGGATCTAATGGCGGCTGGTTTGGATTCGCTTCCTGGCGGGGGCATCGAAATCTTGTCGCCACGAGTTCACAAAGAGCTTTTTGGAAAAAAGCTCGACGGCGAGCAATGGAAAGAAGTGGCTCGAGCGGCAGCAAAGTTGGGACTAAAGCAATACGCCACGATGCTGTACGGTCATATCGAAACGGTCGAAGAGCGTCTGGATCACCTCATCCAACTCAGAGAGCTACAGGACGAGACGGGCAACTTCCTGACCATGACTCCTCTCTCCTTCCACCCTGAGAATACTGAGATGGCCGATATCAAGGGACCCACTGCAGATCTGGACCTTAGAATGATTGCCCTGTCGCGCCTAATGCTTGATAACTTCGATCACATCAAGAGTTTTTGGATCATGAACACGGTGCCGGTGACCCAGGCCGCACTCTGGTATGGAGCGGATGATGCTGACGGTTTGGTTCAGGAATATGAAATCACGTACCTGGAAGGCGATTTTGGCAACAAGAGCCAATCCCTAACCTATGAAAACATGGTGAGGATGATTACGGAGGCTGGGCGTACTCCGATCGAGCGAGACAGTCTCTACAATGAGATCGTACGAAGCGAGGACGAACTTAGGCCGAAGAAGCAACTCCAGCAATTGGCCGTTGCCCAAGTATAAGAAATCCCCCGATGCGCAGTTGGCAACGGAGGATTTTGTCGTGCTTAGTTCGGGCGGATCTCAACCAATCACGGCGTAGATCTGATCCTCGTCGAGAACGGTGTAGTCGGTTCCATCGACGTTGACCTCGTTCCCGCCGTACTTGCTGAAAAGCACTCTGTCGCCGACCTTGACTGTGAGAGAGTTGCGGTCGCCGTTGTCGAGCACCCGTCCATTCCCGGTTGCAATCACTTCGCCTTCCTGAGGCTTTTTCTTTGCGCTGTCGGGGAGAAAAATGCCGCCAGCCGTCATTTCGTCGGCGTCCACGAGCTTTACTACGACCTTGTCACCTAGTGGCTTAATCTTCATCTTGATGTGTCCGTATCTCCGTTTGAGGCTCATTAGGCTCAACCGCAGTTGGATTTTGAACCTAAGATTAAGAACATTTTGGCACTCTCGTGGTGCGAGTGTCAACGTTGGAGCGGACGTAATGGGAAAATGCCAATCCTGTGGCGACCAATGCAGGGGACGCTTCGTCAAGAAAGAAGAGAATGGCTTCAACTGACGAAAACACGCCCAAGGGACCGCTTAATACGTTCGAATTCCTGGCGATCATGTGTGAGCAGCTTGCATCCGTTGCCTGGTCAAAGATGGGACTTCAACCAGACTTGCTGTCCGGTCAGATTCACAAAGACCCTGTCCAAGCTAAGGCCGCCGTCGATGCCTATGCGGCGTTGACAGAGATTCTCTCGCCACAACTCGAAGACGAAGACAAGCGCCGTGTACAGAACCTCCTCCGCGACCTGCGAGTTAATTACGTCGAGCATAGTAAGGAAGGCTAACTAATGAGTATGATTGCATTGGTTTCGAAAACGGCTGGCAATCATGCCCAGAGAATCGCGGTGCAGATTCGGTCGGCGACCACCTTTGTGGCTAGCCGCCTTCGGGGAAGTGACGCCTCAAAGTGCGATGGACAGCAGGAGCAGCCTACAGTTGCTGAGCGCCAAGAGGAGCTCATCGCCTTTTACCAAAAGTATGAAGAACTCGTGGAACTGCTATGCGATGGAGCTCAATATGGTCCGGAAGGCAAGCTCGAGTTGCGGTACCAAGAATCGCGCACATGGATGTTGAAGCACTACGGACGGCTGCGAAGCTACCTTCTGGCATTTTTGGGTGATGAGGTGACCGAATTATCTGGTCCTCGAAAGGGAACCGGCGATATTGATGCCTTCGAGCAGTTGTTTTTAGCTCCAACCTTGGAGGAGTTCTTACGGAGTGATGATGGGTTTAT
Organism: Armatimonadota bacterium; assembly: GCA_018268255.1. Classification (GTDB taxonomy): domain Bacteria; phylum Armatimonadota; class Fimbriimonadia; order Fimbriimonadales; family Fimbriimonadaceae; genus UBA2391. The sequence goes on from JAFDWX010000006.1 coordinate 48,780, forward strand.
GGTGGGGCGCATTATGTCCACGCGCCAGGCGCTGACCCTCTACGGTGAACATCTGCGTAAACTGTCTGTAGCAGCATGACGTTACGACAATTTGGCAACGAGAACTTTGAGGGCCTTGCTCATTTATGGGCGCAGACCCTTCCCAACAAGTATCGGGTTTCGGCTGAGTTACTGCGGCAAAACACCGTGGACTCCGGCTTTATGGTCGATCAGGCATCCTTTTGTGCAGACGACAAGGGCCAAGTGAGCGGATGGGTGGTGGTTAAGAATTCCGGTTGCGGGCTCTATCCAGGTCCGGAGCCAACCTGGTTTCACATTAACAGCCTGGTTTTTTCAGACCCGGAAGAAGGGCAGCAGCTTTTGAATGCGGCCTTGAAAGCCATGCGAGAACTGGGTGCGACGAAAGTCTTTTATGGGCAGGACTTGCGCCACTTTTGGCCAGGTGTCTGCGACGGGGGTGAAGGTATCGCGACCCTTCTGGAGGCTAATGGATTTTCAATAGGTACCCGAAATATCGACTTGGAGAATGACCTGGCAACATATACTCCGCCGTCGAACGCGTTTGACAAGGTGGGAGATGCCAGTTTCCGCCCGTGCACACCCGAAGATATTCCCCTGCTCGATGAGTTTCTGGAGAGGGAGTTTCCACGCCGATGGCGCTACGAGGTGAACTGGAAAATCGAGCAAGAGGGAACACCATCGGATGTTTACGGGTGTTTCATCGATGGCAAATGCGAAGGATTCGCATCCACGCAGCGCCAGGGCCACAAACGCCCGATTTGCGGTGCGGTTTGGAATCTCGATCTCGGAGAAAACTGGGGTGCACTAGGGCCGATCGGTGTGAGCGAGCAGATCCGTGGGCGTGGGCTCGGCGGAGCGATGCTAGCTTCTGGGCTACTTGGGCTTAAGTGCCACGGAGTGCGAAAGTGCATCATCGATTGGACGACGCTGGAAGAGTTCTACGGCAAGCACGGGTTCAAAGCTAACCGTGTGTACATTCCCTACACTCTAGAACTATAAAAGACTACTCGATGCCTCCCCCAGTAGGCGCAAACTTCTTTGCATCCGCCGGGGGAGTGTACGGGTGCTTCGGATTCAAAGTGTTCCAGGCTAGGGAACCCATCTTCCGTATGAGTTCTTCGCCTTCGTTGTGGTCTCCCCACGATTGATCCTTCTGTTGGTCGGTGTACACGATGAACAGATAGTGCTGGTCGCCATATACGATGGCGTTATCGCTACGGCTTCGGCTAATGGCCCCGGTTTTGGAAAGGACCTTAACCGTTGGCGGCACTCCGCTGGCCAGATAATCATCCCAATATTGCCTTCCCAAAATACGTATGATTCGATCACATCCACCAGGGCTGGCGACCTTGCGGAGATAGATCAGCTCCCAAAGTTTTGCCATCTCGTCAGGAGTGGTCATGCCCATTCCGTAGTGCATATTCCATCGCTTGAGGAAGGGATCTTGCGGGGTGTAAGAAAGGAAAGCTGTTTGCTCCAATCCAAAGGACTGCATCCTCGTTCGCACTTTTGTTGCGTCGAGCCATAGAGCTAGTACTTTGGTAGCCGTATTATCTGAGACCCCGATCATCAGGTTGCACCATCCGTCTAGGTCGATCTTGGTTCCATCTTTTAGAAAATAGCTCCACATTGAAGCCATGTTGCTCGTTCTTGAGGCCGTTGGCGGAACTTCGCGCTGGTCAGTCCATTTGATCGTGCCTTCATCGACCTGATTAATGGCCTCAATGAGAAGGGCCGTCTTGATGGTGGAAGCAGTGGGGAACTTCGTCGCTCCAAGCCTGGAGATTTCAGGGCCATCCGGCAGTAGCTTGAGGTGGTAACCAATCTTGCCTTGGAATCCACTACAAAGCTTCTCGAACTCGACCTCTAACGACTTTGTGGGGGACACGGACGTGAGCCCGACGGCAGCCAACACCAGCGACGTGACCATACTGATGTGAGTATGCCCGGGCACAAGCAAACTGCGCACCGGGCATCGACGTGGGGTTACTTAACCCCGTATGCACGCCACAAAAGTTCCGCGTAGGCACCCCAGGTTCGATCTACTTCATCCACCCAGGAAACGCTTTGGGACTTCTGCTCTTCGAGCTGACCAGGAAATACCCTGGATATGAGCCGTCTTAGATTCAATTGGTCCTCCAATTTGGAGTGGCACTTTGCCTGTACCGACGGCCTAGACCAAATCGTTGTCTAGTTCGCAATGCTCAATCAGAACAATGCTGGAAACACGCTCATCCGCGAGTTGACATCATTTGATACGACCAGATGGAGTCCCTTGTTTCAACTCAAGCTGCTTTCAGAGCTCGAGGCAAGTTCTCGATTGCAAGCTCTGTTGCAGAAGCCGGGGCCAACACGACTGCTCGCTCGATCGCATTGCCAAGTTCGCGTACGTTGCCGGGCCATGAATACTCCAGTAGCAACTTTTCAACGGGTGCGCCCAACTCCAGTCCTTTCCTTTCATTGTCCGCAGCAACTCGCGCAAGAAAATGCTTGGCGAGAGGCAGGATGTCACTTGGACGTTCGCGGAGAGCCGGCAAAGCAATCTCAATGACCTGAAGGCGATAGAGAAGGTCCAGTCGAAACGTGCCGAGTTTGACTTCTTCTTCCAGATTTCGGTTGGTTGCGGTCACCAATCGGACATCGACTTTGGTGGTCTTCGTCGCTCCCAGCCTCTCAAATTCACGCTCCTGAATTACTCGGAGCAGTTTTGCCTGAATACCGAGCGGAACTTCGCCTATTTCGTCCAGAAAGAGGGTGCCGCCATGAGCCGCTTCGAAGCGGCCAACCTTGCTCCCCTGGGCTCCAGTGAATGCGCCCTTTTCGTACCCAAAGAGCTCACTTTCAAGAAGGGTTTCCGGCAATGCCGCGCAGGAGCAGGCAATAAACGGACCATTGGCACGACTGGATTGCTCGTGCAACAGGTTGGCAACGACTTCCTTTCCTGTGCCACTCTCACCGGTGATCAGCACGGTCGCTTTAGAGTCGGCGACTTGCCTAATCGTCTCCAGGACTTCTTTCATTTCCGGAGACTCGGCGATAAATGCTGATTTCGGTGATTGTTTTTGGCTGGATTGCCGTATCGTTGGTGATTCAGTCGCCGATTTGACGATTTTTCTCAGTTGATCTAGATCGAATGGCTTGGTGATGTACTCGTAAGCGCCACCACGGATCGCCTTGACCGCGTCGGGGATCGTGCCATATGCGGTCATCACGATTATGGGAAGGTCTGGGCATTGCTCGGCGATAATGACCTGTAGCTGATGTCCGTCCATGCCGGGCATCGTCACATCCGTCAGAACACAGGAAAAATGGTGGTTGGCGAGTTCCTTGAGGGCGGCTTCGGCACTGGGCACGCAGTGCGCGGTGTAGCCGGCCTTCTCAAAGGCGACTTCCAGAATCCGGCGCATGCCAGGCTCATCTTCCGCAACAAGGATCCGTTTCTTTGAACTCATGCTGCGTTCTTGGAATTGAAGTTGAGCTCCACAGTGGTTCCTTGGCCCGGAGTCGAGGCGACTGAAATCTTGGATTTGTGAGCTTCCATAATCTTTTGACACATGCTGAGCCCCAGACCTGTACCGCTGGGTTTGGTCGTAAAGAACGGGGTGAACAGGCGGTCCACTACGTGCGGCTCCATCCCAATCCCCTGGTCCTGGATCTTTACCACGCCGTAGCTATCTATCTCGACTGTAACGGTCTGTCCGCTGGTGCTCGCTTCCAACGCGTTGAGGATCAAATTGCGCATCACTTGCTCGATCCGCAGTGGGTCGGCGAATAAAACGGGCTCATCGCCAGAGGACTTCACCTCCAATCGGACGTGCTGTTTCTCAAACTCAGATGCATGGGTTACTCCGAGGTTTCGAGCGATGTCAGATATCTTAATCGGTTCGTATTCCAAACTAATAGGCTTGGCAAATTCCAAAAACGTTCCGCAGAGTTGGTTTAGTTTGATCGCTTCCCGATCAATAATCTCAGCAAACTCCGTCGCCAACAGAGGGTCTTCCAGGATCATGGTTGCCGCAGATCGGATCCCTGCGAGCGGGTTGCGGAGTTCGTGCGCAATGCTTGCCGTCATCTGGCCGATTTCCGCGAGACGTCGGATCCGATCATAGGCCTCTCGGGCCTTTTCATGATCCGTGATATCGTGGATGGCGACGACGAGGCCACCATTGGCCAAGGGGCTTGTCACGACCGCATAGCTGGTTCCACGGGTATCGTCTTGAACTCGAAAACGGTAGTTGAGTCCTTTTTGCGCACGTTCAAGACCTAATTTAAGGGGCCGCTGGAACGGAGGACTGATGGTCGGCAGGTAGGTGTTGACAGTGAGGTGTTCGCGAGGGCGGCTTTGCAAAATGGTGCTGCACTCGCTCGTGAAGTCAATGAACTCGCCTTCTTGCCCGATGAGCATTAAACCAAAGCCGACCTGATCGATTGCACGCATCACATGCTGGGTCTTGGTCGCCATTTGGCTGAAACTCCTGGCATTACTGACAGCCAAAGCCAATTGGCGCCCTAATGCTTCGGCAGCCTCAAGATCTGTTTCCTGAAAGTCTCCAGTCTCCACACTGCGCGCCACATTGAGCACTCCAATGCATCCTGCATTGCGTGTCGCAAGCGGCACGATCAGCGAACTTCCAATCGCCTCATTTTTCTTGATTCCCTTTTCAATGAGGTCCTGCTCGGTACGCGGATCCTTGAGGAGCCGAGCAGTTTGCTCGGCAATTGCCAAGCCGGCAATGCCTTCACCTTCGTGTATCGTGGCGTCTTTCGGCACCTTGCTCAAAAGACCGTCAGCTTTGGCCAAGCGGAAGACGTCGGTGCCCCCATCGCGAACAAAAATTGATATCCCTGAAGCGTCAAACCACTCCAGGCTCTTCGTCACAACTCTCTGCAGATATTCGTCGAGATCGACTGTTCCATCTGGATGAGCAATATCCATTAGCTCATAGATGTCATGCTCGCGGACAGGGCGAATGCCGTTCATATGCTTGTTTTCGGCATAAAATTGCCTGAATTTGAGAGTCGCCGGGATCACTATTTTCAACATTTGCGGTGGGTAGCATGGTAACAAAATGCGAAGTTATGATTGGGTGCTGATCGGCGGCACGGGTATTGGGTCGCGGATGGCGAAAATGGGATCCGAATCAGTTTGGATTCCAACCCCTTTCGGCTCTGTGCGGGGTATCTCACTCAAAAGTGGTAGTCAATCCGTACTCTGTCTGCAGAGGCACTCTTCAGGCCACAAGGTGCCACCCCACAAGGTCAACTATCGAGCAATGGCTTCAGCGGCGGCTCTCGTCAAGGCAAAGGGCTGTCTATCCACCGCTGCGGTAGGGTGCTTGAATCCAGCATGGCGTCCAGGAACTTTGGTGATTTGTTCTGACTTCATCGACCTCACATTCCGTTCTGTTACGATGTTCGATCGAGCGGTTGCGCATGCGGATTTCTCTCATCCGATGGCTCTAAGGGAAATGTTGCAGCGCGGTGGTCAAAAATTGGGAGTGCCACTCGAGTCGGGTGGCGTGTATGTTGGACTCGATGGACCCAGATACGAAACTCCCGCTGAGATCGAGTGGGTCAGGCGCACAGGTGGGAACTTGGTGGGCATGACTGCATCCACCGAGGCAGAGTGCTTTGGGGAAGCCAAGATCCCCTATGCTTGTCTCGCCATCGTCACCAACTTGGCCTCAGGGATGTCCGAGGGCGAATTAAGCCACACCGAAGTGGTGGATGTTATGGAAAGCGTTGGGCCCAAGGTGGTGGAGCTGCTCTTATGCGCCGTGGAAAATCCGTAGGTTCAAACCGGCAGTTGCTACTGGCTTTGGCCCAAGTTTCCGGCATCGGTGCCAAAACTCTGGCACGCATTGCCACCCGCAACGAACTGTTGGGTCTCTCGGCCAGGGAGTTTGGTGGGCTTGCTGCGCATGCCTTGGTGGAAGAGTACGGAATCAAACAGGCCTCGGCTCAGGAATGGATTGCTCTTCGTGAAACGCTTCTGGAAAGGTCAGCACAGTTGGAACGCCGACTGGATCAAGACAATATCCAATTCGCGACTCCAGTTGATGCCCATTACCCAGCACTTTTGGAGGAATTTCCTGGCGACCCGCCAGGCTTGCTGTTCTTTCACGGCAATACAAAGCTCTTAACGAGTCGAACGTTTGGAGTTTTGAGTTCGCGTAAAACGTCGTCTCGAGGTCTGGAGATTATCGAGCAGTTGGTGGAAGCGGGAGTGCTTAATGGGGAAGTGCTTGTTGCTGGGCACGACACTCCGGAGTATCAGCGTGCCGCGGTTGTCCCGTTGCGCTGGGGTGCACCCCGCATCCTCGTACTGGATCGAGGGTTCTACAAAGTACTAGGTGAAGAACTCTCTGATGAGCCTTTTAGAGCCGCAAGGTTGTGGAGATATCAGTTCGATGCAAGAACTGACCTTGTGGTTTCGGCAGTACATCCATGGGCAGATTTTCACCGATCAGCAAACAAACGAAGGGATCACCTGGTCGCAGGCTTATGCCGACGGTTAGATTTTATCGAAGTAAACGAGGGTGGCAATATGGAGGTCCTGATGCAAAGTGCAGCAAAAGTGTACAGACCTGTAAGAATATCGTGCCATAAAGTAGATCAGGAAGAATACTTGGCTTTGGGATTGTTGCCACTGAAACTATCCTGATTTTGCGGATTGGCACGATCTATGCAACGTGTTCCGAAATATGAGATATCGGAACGAGCGCAGAATTTCAAAATTCATCGAAATCAGGTTCAATGAGCTGGAGAATTCGGCTTATGGATTCAGTAATCGAAGAGACAAAACCTGTGGGTTCCGGCCCACTCAGAAGAACAAATTCACGGTCGGATTGAGAGTTCGCTAACACGTATGTATTTTGGGAAGAATACAAATTCGCGCACAAATGTCAGGATGCCCTTCTTGAGCTAGCGGAAGAATCTAATTGGCGAGGTAATGACGATGATCGGACCTATTAACCAGTCCGTTGCGTCAAACCTGATTTCGATCAGTCGCTCGTCGCGTCAGATAATGACAGAAACGATGACGGCTGCAGGCCGGGACAACACGCAACGACAAAGAGAGTTGGCGGCACAACAACTAGAGAATGAGCAAGGGATTCGACTGGCCCAATCGGCCATCTTGAGCCTAAGCTTCGACATGTACGCATAAAGTTGCCCCAACGATTAGGTTCCCCTAACCGCTGGGGCATTCCTTTTGTCTCTCCATCGGGGCCCTTCGCTGGGGCACAAGTTAGGTATCCTAAGTGCTTATGGCGGACTTAACGTTCACCCCGCGCATTGCAAACCTCTACGAACTGCAAGCTGCGCTCGTCGAACCCAAACTCAAAAAGCTGGGAATTGGCTGGACGACTTTCCAACTGCTATCAGCTGTGCATGGAGCAGGCACCGAGGCTAGCCAGGCCGAAGTTGCTCGACGTTTGGGAGTGACACCGGCGACCCTCAGCGAGTCTGTAACCCAACACGTAGAAAAAGGTCTGCTAGAACAAACGAAAAATTCGTCAGATAAAAGGCTCAAAGTGCTGGTACTTACCAAAAAGGCAACAAAAGTTCTTTCCCAGGTAATGAATCTGCTGGAAGATGTCGAAAAGGTAATGGTAAGCGGCGTTGGCGAAAACACGGGTGCATCCGCACTAAAAGCACTCGACAAAATGGCTAAGAATTTGGAAAAAGCTGTTTCTTCTGAATCTCGTTAGAACTACTTCCCGTCCCTTATTCAAACCTTGACATGATTCGCATTGTTGGTATTCAACGGAATAGTGATCCCCAAGCTGATTTTGCGTTGCTGCAGAACCAGGGGAATATGCGGCAAATGCTTCGCGGTCATGTCCTCTTGCCGGAGTCGGCGATTGGCGAACAGAGCAGTGAAGCGATCGTCCTAAATGATGCAGTAGCCATTAACTCAAGCCAATACGTCTTGGTCACGAGCGGTCACGGTGAAAACGGATGGACCATGAGCCGGGATGGAGCTCAGGTCTATAAGGTCTATCTCAACCGGAATAATTCCTTTTGGAGCCAGTTCGAAGGGACCGTCCACGTGCTTTCGATCCACCACAGTTGGAGTGAGCGCAAAGAGGCAGTCCTCGTAAGTTAGGGAAGTCAAGAATTCACAAAAGTAAGTGCCCGCTCCAGGCCTTGAGACACGAGCACTTCCGTCCCTTTAGCGGCTTTTGAAATGGCTTCATCGATTTGGACCCGTTCATCGGGTGTAAATCTTCCCAGAACATGATCGATTCCTGGGCCTTTATCGATTCCAATTTTGATCCGAGGGTAGCGGTCGCCATTCAGCGATGCAATGATCGATCGGTGGCCGTTATGACCTCCAGCTCCACCGCGTGGTTTCATGCGAACTCTTCCCACCTCTAAATCCAGATCGTCGGCGATGACAACGATTTGCTCCATTGGGATGTTGTAGTGTTTGGCGACCGAGGCGACCGCTTGACCGCTGAGATTCATGAAGGTCATGGGCTTCAGCAGAATCACACCAGTCGACCCGATCTCAGCGAGACCATAGACACCCTGAAATCGCCTTTGGTCTAGTTTGCAACGGTGAGTTTCGGCAAGCATATCGATGCAGTCAAATCCGACATTGTGCCGTGTTCGAGAGTACTGAGGTCCCGGATTACCCAACCCGACAACAAGCCAAGTTGGAAGAACCTGAGGTTCTTTAGCGCGTCGCCGAAACATGGTTGGTGTCAGCCGGCTCCGCACCGGACATTGGACCGATGCGCCCGGATTGAAGGAGGCCCAATAAAACGAGGGCCAAGGCAAATCGGTACGCGACAAACACGGTAGTAGATCTCTTTTGGAGATACCCGATCAGGAACGCGATGGAGGCATAACCAACGACAAAGCTCACGGCAGTGGCAATGAGTGTGGGAGTGAGATTAGGTCCGATCAAATGATCGCGCTCATCCACCAGCTCTTTCACGCCAGCCGCAAACACGCTTGGCACCGAAAGAAGGAAAGAGAATCGCGCCGCAGTGGCACGGTCAAATCCCGCGAACAGGCCTCCGGAGAGGGTGGAGCCGCTGCGACTTGAACCTGGAATGAGGGCGATCGCCTGGAACAACCCGACCCAGATGCCATCTCGCCAAGTGACGTCCTCAAGCTTTCGCCGCTGGGGGCTAAATTTGTCCGCGATCAACATCAGCACGCCAATCACAATCAACATCGCCGCGATGACATAAAGGGAGCGAAGGGACCCTTTGATCGCCTTTTGGAAGAGGAGACCGACAACGACGATGGGTATGGTTCCGACAAATACCGCCCATCCCAAGCGGGAATCCGCAGTTGACGGACCTCCAGTCAGGCTCTTTGCCCACGCAGCTATCGCCTTGCCAAGATCTTTAGCGAAGTATATAAGTACTGCGAGAAGCGTTCCAAGTTGGATCACTGCCGTGAACCCAGCTCCTGGATCCTGCCATCCCATCAGGGCTGGAACGATGCGCAAATGGGCAGTGCTGCTGATGGGAAGCCACTCGGTCAAGCCCTGCACGACGCCATAAACTACCGCTTCTAATGTTCCCACATAGCCTCCGCCGGCGATTCCACTCCAAGGTGGCGGAGGATAAGATACCGAATCCGCTGGGCGGCTCGCCCATCTCCGTAGGGAGAATGTGATCGAGCCATGGCCTGATAGCGAATCGGATCAGTAAGCAACCCGTGGGCTTCCTCGAAAATGAGATCGGCGTTGTGCCCGACCAACTTGGCCACGCCCGAGTGGACGCCTTCGGGACGTTCGGTTGTTTCTCGCAATACAAGGATCGGCTTGCCGAAAGAAGGAGCCTCCTCTTGGACGCCACCCGAATCTGTGAGAATGAGATCCGCTCGCTGGATGAGTTTGATGAAACTTTCGTACTCCGGAGGCTCGATGAGATCGATTCGATCGTGATGAGAGAGCTCCGACGAGAGAGTTTCGCGGACTGCCGGGTTTCGATGCATCGGACAGACCAGACGGATGTTGGGAACAGCTTCCACCAGTCTTCGGCACGCTCGGGCGATCTCTTGCTGAGGATGCCCCCAATTCTCGCGTCGATGAGTTGTGAGAACGACAATTCTAAGGGGGTCTTTGGGATACCACTCGTGGTCCGAGCGCTCGGCCATGTCCACTACAGCGTCGATGGCCGTGTTTCCCGTAACAAAAATAGTGTCGTCCGGCACACCGCTGAGTATGAGGTTCTGGGCACTCAACAGGGTCGGCGCGAAGTGGAGAGCCGCGAAGAGACCAACGGCACGTCTGTTGAATTCTTCTGGGAACGGGTTCCAAATGGTATCCGTCCGCAATCCGGCTTCCACATGAGCGAACGGAACGTGCCGATAGAAGGACGCCAGACCTGCGGTAAAGGTAGTCGTTGTGTCCCCCTGTGCAACGACCATGTTCGCGGTCGTTTCAGAGAGGATTTTGTCGAGCCCCTCCAGAGTGCGGGTCGTGATCTGTGCAAGGCTTTGGCCCTGCGTCATAACGTCGAGATTGGTATTACACTCAATACTAAAACTATCCAGCACCTGCTGGAGCATTTCCCGGTGCTGCCCCGTCGCAACGACGACAGTATCGCATCGATCGGCAAATCGTTGGAGCTCGAGGATCACGGGTGCGGACTTGATGGCATCGGGGCGTGTGCCCACGACGCAGACAATTTGGGGTTTAGCCACGCAACTTCACCACCATCAGAAGTGTTCCGCACAAAACCATGGCCACGGCGTACAGAATCCAGACCGCTTGCCTTTGATTGAGGCCTTGACTCATGAGCGTATGGTGCACGTGCCGCTTGTCGGCCTGGGTGATCGGTTGCCCCGAGAGCAGCCTTCTGAGAATCACAAATCCCGCGTCAAAGATAGGTACTCCAAAGACGAATATCGGCACGAGGATCGCGAGAGCAGCCGCCGTTTTCATGGCGCCTACGATGCTCATACAGGCAAGCATGAAGCCCAGGAACTGGGCTCCACCCGTGCCCATAAAGATCCGAGCCGGGTTGTAGTTGTGCTTTAGAAATCCGATGGATGCGCCTGCAACCGCAGCAGCCACCAGGGCAACCCTAGGCTGGCCGGACATGGTTCCGATCACCGAAAGGGTGGCTGCCGAGATCGACGCTATGCCTGCCGTGAGACCGTCTAGTCCGTCGATCGTGTCCATCGTCTTGGTCACGATGAAGATGTAAAAGGCTGTGAGAGGGATGGCAATCCAGCCAAATGAGGTCCACTGCGAACCGGCGGGGAATACCATTCCTTGAATCTGAACTCGCCCGACCGGGTCAAAGAAGAACTGCACCGCGATTCCCACCGCCAGAAGGATCAGAGCTTGGATCTTGGCACTGAATTGGTATAGGTCATCCAGCGCTCCGTTGACCGTGATAAGCGCGCCTAAGATGAGAACGGCGAGAAGATAGGTGGGGAAGGGCCTTTGCGGATAGGCAAAGGGCAACACTATAGCCAATGAGCCGAGTAGACCCAAGTAGATCGCCATGCCTCCCCATCTTGGAGTGGGTTCTTTGTGCACCCTTCGATCGTCACGCGCGGGATCATCGATGGCTCCCTGTTTGATCGCGAACTTGCGAATGACAGGAGTAAGACCCCAAGAGATGGCCATCGCAACGGCGGCGGCTAGGAGCGGGAACCGAAATCCATCCAGCGGACTTCCGGCAGCAGCAGATGCGATCCATGTGGGCCAATCCATGAGATCAGACATTCACCGCTTCGAGACCTTCCTCGCTGTAGCGGAACACCTCAAGTTTGGCGTCTCGGAAAAGCTGGAGCGAAAAGTCATCGGGATATTCGCCTTCATAAACGACTCTCGAAATCCCTGCGTTGATGATCATCTTGGCGCACGTGTTGCACGGTTGGCACGTTACATAGAATGTCGCGCCCTGGCAAGGAATGCCAATCATTGCGGCTTGCAGAAGGGCATTTTGCTCGGCGTGGAGGGACCGAATGCAATGTCCGGCGCGCATGCAGCCCTCTGGCCAGTCGTGCTCCGGCCCTGCCGGTGGACAGTGGTCCAAACCTCTAGGCGCCCCGTTATATCCAGTCGCCAGGATTCGCTTTTCCTTGACGACCACTGCACCCACGTGTCGCCGCTGGCAGGTAGCTCTTGTTGCCACCAAATGAGCGATCTCCATGAAGTACGTGTCCCAGGAGGGGCGATTGTCGAACACTCCAACATTATGACGCGGCTAACATGCAACCAATGGCGGATCTCATTCTATGTTTCGTACTTGGTGCTGTCGCGGGAGCCTCGAGCGGGATATTTGGCATCGGTGGCGGGTTGATCATCGTGCCCGCGCTCATTGCATTCTTCAAATTTAGTCCGCAAAAAGCGACTGGCACCAGCCTCGCCGCACTCTTGGCACCGGTCGGGATCTTCGCGGTCATCAACTACTATCGGGCCAACAGCGCCGACCTTCGCCTGGCTGTGGCTATCGCGAGTGGCTACCTAGCTTCTGCCTACCTCGGTAGCCGGGTTGCACTTTCGACAAACAGCCACACCCTTAAGCTCGCGTTCGGATGTTTGCTGGTTATCATTGGAATATTGATGGTTACTGAGAAAATATAAATAAAACATCATTAGTTGACAAAACTGTCAATTTTTCCTGGAACCTGGCATATAATAGGAAAAAGTTCTGAAGTCCGTCGGCAGGTCTGTCGACGAGGGCAAGACTTCACTGGAGGACACTGGTGTCTCAACCTACATACGTGTACATCGCCACGGATGCCTTTGGGCATTATCATGTTGGTCTCTCTCGCAACCTCATCGTAACGATGCGCCAATTCAAGGAGCGATCCGTGATTCCCACCAACTCGCCTTTCGGCGTCGAGAAGCTCTTGTGGTTTACGGAATTCGGAGAGCGAGTGGAGGCCGAGCGATTTGCGTGCACGCTTTCTCATCTATCCCGCAAAACCATTGCAAAGGTGATCGAGAACGTGAATCCTGCCCGCGTTGACCTCAGCCGTGAGTGGTACCGGTATGCGGTCGTGGATGACTCCCTGCGAGTCATGGAAGATCCCACCAAACTCGACACAATTTCAATGGCTGCAATTTTTCCGTCTGGCCCGGAGTACTTTTCAGATTCGATGTCCAAGTCAACTCAGCCGCATCTCGACGAACCGAGCATGAACTAGACCTTCTGCTGTTTCCAGCGGCCCGCCTTAAAGGCGATCATTGCGAGAATGCCCTGTACCGCTTGGGTGCCGGACATGGAAATCCACGCTCCTCGAGAGCCGTAGTCGAGTTTGACCGCCAGGAGCCAAGCAACAGGAACTCGGAGGGCCCAGAGGCTGAAAACGGTGATCCAAAACGGCGTAACGGTTTCCCCGGCACCTTGCATCGCCCCGATCAGGATCATGGCGTAGCTGAACATGATCTCGGTGAGGCACAACATTTTAAGCAGATTTACCGCCTCATTGATCGTCTCGGTCTTCAATGAGATTTCGCGGTCGATATCGATTTGGGGTGCTCGAACGACACCTTTTTGGCTGACTTCCGGAGCCTTCGAATCGATCATGGTTCCAATGATCGGGCGGGCGCCAAAGTAGATCGGCATGACGACGATGAGGACCATGAGCGCACCGTAGTGGCTGGCGATCCATCCGATTCGTTCTGCCCGCTCTGGCTTCTGCATACCAAGACTTTGCCCAACAAGAGCCGATGCACCCATGGACAACCCGAATGCCGGCATAAACATGATGCTCTCGAGCGCGAAAGCGGTCCCCATTGCTGCAATAGAGGCCTCGCTTGTTTGGACATGGGTGAGGATGTTGGTGAAAGCCGTGAGAGAGCCCACCCTCAGGAGCGCCATGGCGCCTGCCGGAGTTGCGATCCGGAGAATGCGCTGGGTCCAATCCCAACGGGGCAACTTAGGGATCCATTTGAGCTGGAGTTCCGTTTTGGACGAGTAAGCAAGGTAAATGATCGCGCTGATCCAGGCACTGATCGAGAGCGCGGCTGCAGCTCCAACCAGTCCCCATCCGGCACCTGGCAAGACGAGCCCGGTAGTCCCAATCGGCCGGGGGCCAGAAATCAGAACGGTGTTCAGAGAGATGTGGATGAGGATTTGCAGCCCCGAGATCCACATCGGGCTCTTGCTGTCTCCGACACCGCGCAGACAGCCAGCGAGAACCTGAATGAGGTAGATGGCGGGCAATCCGATTGCGTAAACCGCTAGAAAACTCCCCATGAGACGGTTCGCTTCTGTGGCCGATGGTGGCAAGACAAGCAGCGCGAGCCATGGCGTCGCAGAAAAGCCCAACACAGCCAGAACGACCCCTGACATTCCCGCGAGATGGCACGATTGCTTGGCTGCTTCCCGATATTCGACTTTGTCGCCCGCACCGTAAGCTCGGCTAACGATCGCAGTCGCTCCGGTTGCGATGGCAACGGCAAGCGAAAACAGCAAGAACATAAGGTTCATGGCTGCGCTTTGAGCCGTGAGAGCCGCAGACTGGAGGTGGCCGATAAAGAACCGATCGAGGAGGTTGTTGATGACCTGCAGGCTGTTCAGTGCTACGACCGGTCCGGCGAAGCGCCATAGAGTTAGCCCTAGGTGCTCTGGAACGGCTGGTTCCAAAGCATGCTTGTCATCCTCCAAAGTCGTGCCAGACATTATTTCTTAGTCTACGTTGCTCTGGGCAGGCAGTACTCGCCCCAGTAGGAATGCGGGTAATCGGAGGTTTTTTGCTTCCGCAAATGGGATATCCCCATATATCACTGGGGCAAATTACCTATTTTCAGCAATTCTTAACCTTGCACCAGCACATTTTTCGGCAACAAGTTAAGCATCTGTTTGTATAATAGTCTCTATTCTCGCTCGGAGGTGAGACCCATTAAACTTGTCAATCGCGCTTTGGTGATTGTCGCGGCAGGATTTGCTGCGCAGTCGTTTGCTCAAACCTGGAATTCTGTTGCAGCTCCTGCTGGTTGCACGCCCTTCTCGATGTTCATGGGGACCGATGGCAGCCTCATCGTTGGCTCTGAATATGCGAACAGCGCCGCTTGGTGGAAATACACCCCAAGTGCCACCGGCTCTTACACCAGCGGAGGAACTTGGACCCAGCTGGCCAATTCTCCAAACAGTCGACTTTACTTCTCCTGCGGAGTCTTGCCGGACGGTCGAATCCCAATGTTCGGAGGCGAATACCTGAATTTCAGCGCTGTCTGGACAAATAAGTGCGACATCTATAACCCTGCGACCAACACGTGGCAGACGCTGACCCCACCAACAGGCTGGGCGAATATCGGCGACGGAACCTGTGCAGTCACAGCCGATGGCCGATTCTATTTTGCAAACGCCTACGATACGCGAACCCAGTTCTTCAATCCAGCAACCAACACCTTCACCGCTGGTCCGACTGCTTTGAACTCGACGAACGAAGAAGGTTGGACTCAGCTGTGGGACGACACCCTTATCGGACCGGACGCTCGAACCAGCAGTCCATTCCGATCCGAGAGATATAACCCCAACACCAATACTTGGAACTGGGACGGCAACGTGCCTGTACGAATCTACACGGCCGCAAGCCTTGAACCAGGTGCTGGTGTGACGATGCCGAACGGCGCTGTCTTCCACACAGGTGGTCCTGGAACCAATGCCGTTTACACGCCAAGCGGTGTTCCCAATGTCATCGGTACTTGGACAGCGGCTCCATCCTTCCCGCTCATCTCCGGTGTGCAGCAGGGTGCGGAAGACGCCATGTGTACCACGATGCCGAACGGCAAAGTTCTTTGCACGGCAAACCGAGCATCGAGCTTCACTGGACCAACCCACCTGTACGAGTACGATTATCGAACGAATTCACTCGTGCAGATTGCCGACCCCGAAGCCATCAGCAATCCGTGCTACACCGTTCACACGTGTCTGCTTCCAACCGGCCAAGTCGCGGTGAGCTACAGCACAAACCACATCCTAATCTACACCCCAACGACGACTGGGATCAACGATGCTTGGCGACCGTACTCGATCGTGACACCGTCGTCAGCGGCTCCTGGTGATGACATTCTGGTCTTCGGTGAGCAGATCAACGGTCTGACGCAGGGATCCACCTATGGCGATGAAGGACTTTACAACTCGAACTTCCCAGTCATTAGCCTGAAGAACAATACGACCGGCACCGTTTACTATTGCCGAACGCATGACCACAGCACGATGTCGATTGGTCCGAATCACTTGCGACAGTACACCAAGTGCTTGATCCCAGCTTCGGTTCCGACCGGCACCTATAGCTTGACTCTGTCGGCTAACGGCTTGGCACAGAAGACTCCGAACACCATCGTGATCAATAACACGAGCAGCATGATCAGTGGAAACTGCACGCTTCAGGACTTCACGAATCGATCGGAAGAGCCGGGAATGTGGCACACGTTCGAGCTGGTTAACGCTTCTTCGGGAGCTGTTGTCGAGACGCAGACCCTGCACACGACCGAAACCGGTGGGTACCAGTACTACACCGACAAGGTCGGCACGTTCTACCTTCGATCAAAGACCTTCCACTTCCTGTCCAACATCACTACGTCCTTCACCCTTGGAACGAAGACTCGCGTAACGCGAAACTTCCAGCTCCTCAATGGCGACGTCGACGAGGACAATGCTGTGACGATCTTCGACTACACCACTCTTTCGGACTACTTCGATCGATCTGAAGTTGATGGTGGTTGGTACACGTACGGCGCTAATGGATGGCGGCCTGTCGATGCTGATCTTGATGGAGATGGATCGGTGACGATCTTCGACTACACGATCCTCAGCGCTAACTTCGATAAATTCGGAGTCTGACAGCAGTAGATCCTGAAAAAGCCCCTAGGCAAATGCCTTGGGGCTTTTTTCATTTTGGAATCCCCTGGAAGCTGACTTGCGTAGACCATGTGTATGATTTGGAAGCCTGCGTATCAGAACGGTTTAGTCAGGCTCCAAGGGATGCCTGCATTAGAGGGAATATCGCTGTTGGGAACGCCGCTGTCCGCGACCACGGGAGACGTCGTATCCATTTCCATTGGACTTATGGGGCTCAGAGAGCAGGAACTGGTTTCCCGCCTTTATCGGGCTGAGTTTGGGGGGCACGAGGGATTTCTTGAGTGGATTTTTGAGTCTGATGCGGCCAGAAGCGTCATTGAAGGCGCAATCCCGCTAAGTCGCCACATCCGAGTCTGCCACTGCGAGATGGCCGAGGAATGGCAGGTTGCAATGGGGTCGCTCTTGCCACATCAAACGCTAACAGCTCTCATGGTTGGGTGCGGGCCAAACTCATGCGAAGTCGAGGCATTGATGGGTGCTCCCACCGAAGATGCGTGGGAGGCATTCGCGGCCCGAATTCGTGACGTGCGCTAACCGCTCAGTTTTGGCGGCGGAGTCGTTGACCGAGTTCCTTTCGGCACTGAAAATCGGAAAATGTCCTGATTAGTGACAAAATTGTCTGTCCTCACGTGAGCCTTCCAATAGACTGTTCTTTCCTCGCGCCCGATCTCAGTTTTCCAGTACTCGATTTCTTCAATGTGGAAATTGACGAGGATATCTGTCGTGCCACGGTAGATCAGAACCGGGTTTGGCTTGTCATCGTTCACCCAGAAGCTCACCCACGCCTCTTCTTCGCTCAAATCGGCACTTTTCGGCATGAAGTAGGGATACCAACTGGTGGTGTCCAGCGTGCGCGAGAACATGTCAGCCAGCATGTCGGGAATGAAGGCCTCGTCGCCGGGGTAGAGCACGCCTAGGGAATTGGTGATTAGGTCGAGTTTTTTGGCCTGGCCCTTGGGATACGCCAACGACCAGTACGTGTTATTTTGGGCGTCGAGATACCAAAGGAAGTCACCGTCGCCAACCACGGTTTTCGTGATGTACTGGGCGCCTTTATTCTGACCGCGAGAGACTGTGGAATACACTCGCGGAACTTCGGTGCGGTCTGCTCTACCGGCACTCGAGCGTTCAAAGGTCAGGAAGACTCCGAAGTATTCCTTCTTGCGACCACGCTGGACATATCCGTTGAGATCGATCTGGAACTTGGGTGCCTGTCCAAGGATCTTGAGGCCGTTGGCCACCGCAGTTCGAGCCTCGATCATTTGATCAGGCGCAAAGGTCGTAGATACCGCAAGACATGTGAGTGCGAGCCAAGCTGGCATAAGTTAAATTTAGACGGGGACAAGTTCGGTGAATGTTCCGGATTTTGGTTAGAATGACTTCATGAAGTGCATTCTGAGCCTCATGATTCTCGCACTCACCTCCCTTTCCTTTGCATCATTGGAACAATCTGGATCAAAGGTCGGGTCCCAGGCTGAAAAGATTTTGGGCAGATCTGTGAACATCACACGGTGGTTCTGCTATCTGGGTAATCCGCAAGATTATGATCATATGAGGAATTACTACACTGCCGAAGATACAAAAGCTCTCAAGAAGCTTGGCGTCAAGATGATTCGGCTATGTGTAGCGCCCCCTGTCATTTACGATCAGGGCAAAGTTCGCCCCGAGGCGATGACATTGGTCGATGCTGGGATTAAGAGGCTGATGAAAGACGGCTTCACCGTTGCGTGGGATCTCCACGATAATGGCCAGATCGGTCTGGACAAGCCTGGATATGATCCTTCGCAATTCATAGACTTTTGGAAAATTCTTGCAACCCGATACAAAGGGAAGTTTGAGGCTCAACTTGCCTTCGAGCTTGTCAATGAACCTGTATTCATGCAAAATGCACCAACTTGGTATGAGATACAGCAAAAGGCGGTTGATGCAATAAGGGCGATTGATCCCCAGCGGACCATTGTGGTTACTTCTACGGGATGGAGCGGTGTTGACGCATTTGCGAAAATGCCGAAAGTTAAAGGGAGCAACCTTATTTACACGTTCCATTGCTACGATCCTTTCTTCTTTACCCACCAAGGAGCGGAGTGGGTCGGGGAATATCCTCAGAAGTTGAAGCACGTACCTTTTCCGGCTGATCCCGAGGCTGTCGACGCGATCATCGATGATAATGAAGAAAAGTATCGCGACGCGTTGTTCGGCTATGGAAAAGAGGGTTACGACAACGCATATCTACTAAAACGGATCGAAACTGCTGTGCAGGTTGGCAAGAAGTACGACGTTCCAGTGTGGCTTGGTGAATTTGGCGCGTATCCGAAAGTTGCGAAGGCAACCGATCGGGCTCGATGGTTTCAAGGAATGAAGGCGGCCATCGATCACTTTAAACTGCCTGCGGCCATCTGGGGTTACGACGATGCTCTAGGCCTGGGGAGGAAAATGGAAGACGGGAAGCTTGACCTTGATCTGGTGGTTTTGCGCCACTTTTACGGTCAGTAGACTGACCGAGCTTGTCCCAAGACATGGTCGTGCCATAATCTTCATTGACAACCTATTCCCGTTGTAAGGGAGGCACGACTATGTCCGAACGTTACGAAGATAGCTATTTATATCGCTTGCGGCACTCTGCCGCGCACCTGATGGCCCAGGCCGTCCAGGAGCTTCACCCCCAGGTCAAACTCAGTATTGGGCCACCGATCGAGAACGGCTTCTACTACGATATCGAGTTTGCCGAACCTATCCACGAAGAGGACCTCACCGCCATTGAAAAGCGGATGAAGGAACTCAGCAAACTAGATCAGCGCATCCAGCGTATGGAGGTCACCCGGGAGGAAGCCAAGCAACTGATTCTGGATAGCACCATTCCCGGAATGGGCGCTGAAACTTCAGAATACAAGCTGCAACTTCTTGAGGCGATTCCAGAAGATCAGGTAATCAGCTTTTACGATCAACAGCGAACAGATCGGGAAGGCACGTTGCATCGATTCTTAGATCTTTGCAGAGGTCCTCATGTGGACAGCACCAAAGAAGTCAAGAATTTCAAGCTGATGTCGATTGCTGGAGCCTATTGGCGTGGCAATGTCAATAACAAGCAGCTCACAAGAATTTACGGAACCGCATTTGAGACGCCTGAAGAGTTAGAGCACTACCTGCATTTGCTTGAAGAAGCAAAACGCAGAGATCATCGCGTTCTCGGTAAAGAACTCGGTTTGTTTATGTTCAGCCCGAGAGTGGGGACCGGTTTGCCCCTTTGGCTGCCAAAAGGCGCAACTCTCCGGCATGTCATGACCGATTTTCTACAGCAGGAGCAGCTCAAGCGGGGATACCAACCTGTTGTTACGCCGCATATCGCAAGCATCAAGCTGTACGAAAAATCGGGCCATATTATCAACTACCGCGACAAGATGTTTCCATTTATGGAGGACGAGGACGGCGACAAGGATACCTATATCCTTAAGCCGATGAACTGCCCGTTCCATATAGAGATCTACTCCTCACAGATGAGGAGTTATCGAGAATTGCCTGTTCGGTACGCGGAATTTGGAACAGTGCACCGGTATGAACAGAGCGGGGAAGTTACGGGCATCCTTCGTGCTCGAGGATTCACTCAGGACGATGCACACCTTTTCGTAACTCCAGATCAACTGCAGAGTGAGTTCATCGGGGTTGTGGATCTGATGCAAACTGTATTGAATAAGCTTGGATTGACGGAATTTCGAGTCCGAGTGGGTACAAAAGATCCAAGTTCCGATAAGTACGTGGGGCACGACGACAACTGGACTGCCGCAACCAACGCTATCACGGAGGCTTGTGACAAACTGGGACTCGATTACGAGGTGTCGCCTGGAGATGCTGCGTTCTATGGTCCCAAGCTAGACCTCATTATTAAGGATGCCCTGGGTCGCGAGTGGCAGATGGGAACTGTTCAAGTTGATTACAATCTGCCCGAACGTTTCGAGTTGGAATACATTGGTGAAGATAGTAAGCCCCATCGGCCGATCATGATTCACCGAGCACCCTTCGGATCGCTGGAGCGTATGATTGGCCTGTTGACGGAGCAATACGCAGGAGCATTCCCGTTATGGCTCGCGCCAACTCAAATCTCTATCCTGCCTATTGCAGATCGTCACTTCGAGAAGGCTGAGGAGATTGCCAGCGAACTAAGAAGCCGATTATTCGATACGAGGCCTCTGCGAGTTAACGTTGATGATCGACGTGAAACTCTTGGTAAGAAGATCCGAGAAGCACAACTTCAAAAGGTGCCGTTCATGCTGATCCTCGGAGATCGAGGGTTGGAAGAGAACACTGTCGGTGTCCGCTCTCGAGAAGACGGCGATCTTGGTGAAATGAGGCTTTCCGACTTTCTCGAAAAGTTGGTATAGCCACGATACATTTGATGCACGCAAACTATGATGTTTGCGTGCTTTGTTCGTTTGCGGAAGTTGTGGAGATGCTGCTGGGTGCGGCAGTGGATTTCGCCAGGTTGTCTCGGACATTCTCGTCGACAAGCGCTTGAGCATCTTGTTGGATTTTGTTTGCCAAGGCCTCGCCCTTTTTGTGGCCCCAAATCGTGCCCCCCACCACCAGCCCGAAAACTGCGGCGGCCCCAGCAGCCAGAACGGCCACGCCGGCACCCACTAATCCCTTTTCGGCGATCAGCGATGAGCCGATGGCCGTCCCCATAATGCCTGCCTGTAAGCCAAAGATGAGGTTCAAAAAAGGCACGGTATTGACTTCGACTTTGGTTCTCCCATTTCGAGCCGTCACGGTTACGTCGGCCAGATTCAGACCGGCAAAGGTTCTGCAAGTGAGGGTCCGGCCAATAAGGGTCGGCGGGGAGTTGCGCATGGCGTGGCCGAAGTTCCGGATCACCTCCCCGAAGTCATCGGTGCTGATCTCTCCATCTACCACTCGTTCGGTCTGGTTTTTCCACTTGAGCAAGCCGCTGCCGTTACCTGAAGAGGAGTTGAGCTTTTCCCGAATAGCGAGTTCCAAATACTGCGGATCGACTCCGAGTTCCGACGCTATGCGCTTTAACTCATCCGGCGTTACGCCGGGCTGGTAGTTCGCTGCTTGATGTTGCTCCTGCAACTGAACCGCGCGTTTGACAATTTGCGTGACCTGCTCTTCGCTGAAAATCGGGTCGGACATGGCTGAAGTCCATTGTAGCGGCAAAATGCTCCGAAGCTCACAAAAGGCAAAATAGTTCTAGTGTCTGAAAAACTCTATTTCATTCGAATTGGCGGTACCGCAATGGGTGGAGTCGCTGCTGCTTGCCAAACTCAGGGGGCCTTAGTAAGCGGTTCGGAAACCGACTTGTACGAACCGATGAAGAGCTACCTGGCCGAAAAGGGGGTCCGGGTTTTGCCCACCTTTGATCCACAGAACCTAGCGGTATCCGAGCCTGATCGAATCGTGGTGGGCAATGCGGTGTCGCGTGGAAATGAAGAGTTGGAAGCAGCACTGGATGAGCGGCGGACGATAACGTCCCTTCCTCAACTGATTTCTGACCGATTGATCGATCGAAATAGAGCCGCGGTGATCACCGGAACACACGGCAAAACGACCACGACTGCCATGGCGGCGTGGCTTCTGGAATGCGGTGGACAAGAGCCGGGATTCCTCATCGGAGGCGTACCAGGCAATTTCACTGAATCATGCCGTCCAGTGCCGTCACATCGCCACAACAAAGATGGAATCTTCGTGGTCGAAGGCGATGAGTACGATTCAGCGTTCTTTGATAAGCGAAGCAAATTTCTTTGGTACCGGCCAACCGTCGCCGTGATAAACAACATCGAATTCGATCACGCCGACATTTTTGATTCGGTCGAGGAGATCAAGCGGTCCTTTGCCCTCTTCTTAAGGCTTGTTCCGCGGAGCGGTCTGGTACTGGCCCGTTTCGAAGATCATCATGTGCAAGATGTTGTTCGGGGTGCCTTTTCCAGGGTAGAGACCTTTGGACTTGCGGATGAATGTGACTGGCGAGCGGCCGACATCCAGGTCACTGCGTCAGGCTCAAGCTTCGAGATCGTAAAGCACGGGCTTTCCCTCGGAAGGCTCGGGATGACGATGACGGGCGAGCACAATGTGCTCAACATGCTCGCAGCAGCGGCGGTGGCTTTGGAATGCGGCGTTCAATTCGCCCAGGTGCAGCAAGGCGCGGCAACTTTTGTCCCTCCCAAGAGACGCATGGAAGTTCTCGGCGAATGGCATGGAGCAACCGTGATCGACGATTTTGCCCATCACCCCACGGCCATTCGCGAGACGATTAAGGCGTTGCTCGCGAAGTATCCCGGTCGCCGATTACACATCGCATTTGAACCGCGATCCAACACGACAACCCGAAATCTATTCCAAAAAGAGCTGGAGGAGGCTTTTGTCGGAGCGAGTTCCGTCGCCATCGGAGCTCTGGACCGCCCATGGAGATATCAGCCCGAGGAGCGGTTGGATACGGATCGGCTGGTCGGAATTTTTGAACGGTCAGGAATTGCCGCGATGGCTCTCACCATCGATCAGGGCAAGGAATCGGACTGGGGCAAGTACCTCTCCGAGTTCCTAGCTCACCGTGTCGAACAGGGCGATGTTGTCGCCGTCTTCTCGAACGGGAACATGGGCGGGCTTAGAAAGATGCTCGTGGGTTAATCTTCACTTTCGTGCAATCCGGTCAATTGACTGGTGCAACTCACGCATTGAAGTTCGATCTCCGCCGATATTGACAAACTTGGCCACGACCTTTCGGTTCTTGTACACAAACACGATGTTCTTCACCGAGCCGTCCGTGGGGAACTTCACCGCAGGCAAGACCGTGTCGTCCGTTGGCGTAGCCATCAGGGCAACACCAGGAAGATCTTCCACCGATCCCATCTGCTCCAGAACCTGGCCAGTGGGGTCTATCTGACCCTTGGGAACCACAAAGTTCGCGAAAGCTTTGAACTCTGCCTTGCGGTATCGCTGAACGTCTGAATTGAGGACTCGGAGAGCCGGGACCAAGTCCGGGTCCCAACCACCACTCACCCAGATTTGCACTGCCGGTCGATCGACGTATTTGCAGACTGGACATGTATCGGTGCCCTTGTCGGGCCCGCTGAAGTGATGTGGCTCAAATGCTGGGACATTTTCGCCGATCCGAAGTCCTGGTTCAGCGGATACCAAGGTGGCAGATAGAACGACGCTCAGCAAAAGGCTCATGCATCATTCAACGCATGAGCCTAATTGCAGATTCCCTGATTGTTGTCAGACGTCGCACTGCTCGTTGATCAGATAGATCATGAAGCCGGTCAGGGATAGCTGAACCACATTCGCAACGAGGCCCACCCAGTTGCCCAAACCAAGAGAGATCATGATGCCATAGGCGCACGAGAATAACGAAAGGTACAGCACGTATTTGCAGATGACCTGAACCATTTCGACCTTAAACAGAAGGCCAATTCCCAGAAGTGCCTGGACCGCACCAAACCACGTGACGACGCTCACGAGCGGGTTGTCCATCTTCAGTTTCCCAGCGATCAGGAGCGCTAAGATGGGATAGGCTCCTCCCAGCGCCCAAAGCGAGGCAACGATGTAGTAGGCCACGTCCTGCCACGTCGTGGTGTTGATGTGGTCGCCTTTCCCCTGGAATGTCCCCGTATTCTTGATTCGGATGTTGCAGTGCGGGCAGACCGCTGCCCACTCCATCACGGGGCGCTTGCACCCTGGACACGGAATTTGGTGAAGGTTTTGGCCACCACCGGGAGCCGCTGGTTGAACCTGAGCAACCCGAGATTGGGCTACGTCGAGTTTCGTGGTCGGGTCCGGAACGTGCACGACACCGGTCGGGTGGTGCGGTGCGGATGGCTGAGGGTGAACGACGGCGTGCGTAGGAGGATGAGGCGCATGTCGCGTCGTCGCCTTTTCCTCTTCGATTTCAGCCAACCGCAACGTCGGAGCAAATTCCGGATCGGAATGCATCCGGTCAATCCAATGGGCAATCGACGGGTGGCTCCGTAATCCGGAGTGAATTTCGGTATACAGATTCGCGGCCTTAACCTTGGCACTGCGGCTGATATAAAGCTGAAAGAGCAGGGAGGCAGGTTCCGGATCATTGCGATCGAGCTTTCGCGCACGCTCAAGCGAGGCTTCTGCAAGCGCAGGGTCGGATTCCATCAGTTCTTTTCCGCGCTGCACCAGCACGTACTTCAACATTTGCTTCGCCGGGATGTGGTTCGGCTCCAAGTTGATAGCGATGTCCAAGGTGTGAATCGCATCGTTAAAGCGATGGAGCATCGCCTGGGCATAGCCCATTCCATAACGGATTTCAGCGTCGGTCGCGAGAAATTCTATGGCTTTTTGGCTTGGAACCAGCGAATCCTCATAGCGTTGGAGTGCTAAGAGCGCTGCTGCGTAATCTTTGAGGGCAACACCATCCTCCGGATTGGCATCAACAATCTCTTTGAATACCTGCGCTGCCTCCTCGAATTTTCCTTCCGCCAGCAGGTGCTTACCATGATCCAGAATTTGGGTTCCGGACGCAAAACCTTTGATTTCCATTGTCTACCCTCAACCACCTTTTCGCGCGTGAGTCGTCAGTTCCCTTTATTGTATAAGGGCTTTGAGAAAAATGACGAAATTCGGCGATGTTTGGGTGCAGTTCACGCAATTAGGCGTGGCTGTTGTCGCGTGATTTTCGGAGGAAGTCAATTCTTGGCTTTCGACTCTTTGGACTATCCAAGCTGAAACTACGCATGTCACCGAGATGCTTGATGATAAGGTCCTGTGTTCGCGCAATTTCTTCCGTAATCGAATCTGAGAGGGGTTCAAAGCTCATCCACACGATTTCCTGATTTTCAGGGTCGAATTCCCATAGACCCACAATCTGACCGCGATCAACGATCATGTGACTGGTGAGATCCGAAAGACCAGCGACCTCATAAAAGTCCTTCTCGCCTTGGACCAAACAGCGCCGATGGATTTCGGCGATGAGATTCGGAATATCGCGTCGCAAGAGAACAAGACTGTCTATGCTTCCCAAAAGGCAGTATTGTGGCTTTTTTGGAATCCGGACTTCATCCCATATGTTGCGAACTGATGATGGAATGAGGAACGGTGAATCGGGTTCCACCGGCTCCAGCTCCAAATGCTGTACAGCTTCGCTTGCGGACTTCACGCCCAAGCCGGAAAACCATCTGAAATGCTCCAACGTAGCGGGACCAGCCCACTCAAAGTAAAGCCGAGCCAACTCAGCCTGAGCCTCTCGCGGTGATCGCCTATCGGTTGCCAAAGGGTTGGAATCCCAAAGTGTGTAGGCATATCGTTCATTATCGAGTCGCCCGTTTGAAGGGACTCGCCGAATCGCACCGTCGCGCTGCAACTCGCCCAAAACCATCGGCAACGAAGTGGAAAGCCCCTTCTTTTTCCCCTCCTCCCCGAAACTGACGACGGCATCGCCCAGGAGAGGCTTCATTTCGGCCGGATTGAGGGTCTTGTCCACAAGGCATTTCACCACCGCTTGCCGGAGTTCTTCGTGCTGGCGATCGCTCCAACCGAGCTTGGCTGCAATTTTGCGTTCCTGAGTGGAAGCTCCAGCCTGAGCGCAGAGAAGCGCCGTCGCATACTGTTCTCGGGGGACCAGATAGGTGCAACCGCGAGCGCTGGGCAGTTCGTGGAAGTCCAAAGATGCAAGTTCAGCGTCGACCTCGGGCGGTTCCATCGATGTTCGAGCAAAGAGGGCCACGTACGGTGTCGTTGAGCCCACAGTTCGTTGCCAGCCTGCTCGGAGAAGCGCTTCTCGTCCCGAACAACCCTTCAACGATCCATCCAGGCCCTGTCGCGCCCACCAAAATGCCCTCAGGCGATCCATATCCATAATTACTTCTGTTTCGAGGGAGCCCAAGCGGAGGTTCGCCCTCCCACCGTATCTCGGCGGATGACGACTCCTTGGTGCTCGGTTTCGCCCCGTTTGCCACCCCATCGAACGTGGAACAGCCAATCGACCGGATACTTGCTGCTATCGGCCCCCGCCTCCGTGGCGATCTTGAGAACCGAATACAGTGCCTCGGCCAAACGGTCAAATTCCTTCGGTTTCATGGTGAAGGGGAGTCTCTGGGGAGCGACCCCACTGTGGAACAGCGCTTCGTCGGCGACCCAATTTCCGACGCCTGCAAACAGCGACTGATTGAGGAGCAGGGCCTTGATCGGTGCCTTTCGATCCTTGAGCAAGGCATAGAGGTCTTTACCGGAGTACGGTTCTTCCAGGCAGTCTTGGCTCAGCTCCCGGATTCGGCGATCAACTGCGGGCGAGTCGGAAAGCCACAGTCGCGCCAATCTGCGAGCATCGGTGAGCACCACCGCCCTTTTGTCCTCCGACTCCAGAAACATTTTGAGGAATCGGGGTCGCCCATCGGCGTCATCCAAAGGTGCCTTGCCTTGCTCCAAGAGCCGGATTGTGGGTGCACCGATTTCCCGAATATGCCCGGTCATGCCCTGGTGTCCGAACAGCCAGGGCTTTCGGTCCAGTTCTAGCCACCAGATTTTCCCCTTCCTCCCAGTTGCCGTGACCTTGGCTCCCAAAAGGAGATCGCGAAGGAGTTCTGCCGGGCGCTTTTCCAGGAGGATTTCGTCTTCCGGAATTTCCACTCCTATGATCTTTCTACCCACCAAGACCCGATCTAGGATTTGGCGAAACGTCTCAACTTCGGGCAGTTCGGGCATGGGTGCGAGTTTACGCACCCATGAAAGGGTTTCGCCACCGGAAAGTGGACCCCGAAAAGGTACTGGGTGACGGTCACCCGTACAACTGCCGATAACGTTATTAGGACGGTCCGTCAGGGTTGCGGGACCTTAGGTACAGTGTTAGTACTGGGTAACACCCGCACGTTGATTTTGGACTGACCAATGGGGTTCAGAACGGACTGAAGTGAACGTCCCGCCGAATTGAGCGTAGATTTCAACGTCAGCTAGGCAAAAAGTCTGGTTGAAACGGCTTTGAAAGAGGCGTTGGTGAAAATACGTAGAACACCATAAATGGAACGGATGTCTATAAGGTTAGGCCGAAAGGCAGGGAACAGATAATGTGGCAAAGGTTTACTGAGCGAGCAAGGAAAGTCGTCTTCTACGCCCAAGAAGAAGCGCAGAAGTTTGGCGAAGGCTATGTCTCGACGGAGCATCTATTACTAGGACTCGTCAGGGAATCCGATAGCGTAGCCGCTCGGGTTCTCGAAAAGCTCGGCGTAAGCTTGAGCCGCATCCGCCAAGAAGTTGAAAAACAGCTTCCTCGCGGTGATGCACGACAGAGTCAAGACATGACTTTGACGCCTCGTGCCAAGCGAGTGATCGACTTGGCTTATGATGAGGCTCGCAACCTGAACAACAATTACATTGGCACGGAGCACCTCCTTTTGGGTCTCATCCGAGAAGGGGATGGACTGGCTGGACGCGTACTAGCCAAGCTGGGTGTGGAACTGGATCGAGCCAGACGTGAAGTCATGGCTCTCCAAGACAACGAGTCCCAATCCAGATCCAGCGGTGGCCGAAGCAGTTCGTCCAGTGCAAACGCAAGTGCCAGTGCCAAGACCCAGACGCTTGATGAATTTGGCCGCGACCTTACAGAACTGGCTCGAGAAGGAAAACTCGATCCGGTCGTGGGTCGGCAGCAAGAGATCGAACGGGTCATGCAGATCCTGAGTCGGCGCACCAAGAACAACCCGTGTCTTATTGGCGAACCTGGCGTAGGAAAAACCGCCATCGCTGAGGGCTTGGCCCTTCGCATCGTCCAAGGCGATATTCCCGATCTGCTTAAGGATAAGCGCATCATTGCACTCGATTTGGCTGGCTTGGTGGCCGGCACCAAGTATCGAGGCGAATTTGAAGAGCGCATGAAGAAGGTCATGGAGGAGGTTCGCCGAAGCGAAGGCCAAGTAATCCTCTTCATCGATGAACTTCACACTCTGGTCGGTGCAGGCGCAGCGGAAGGGGCGATCGATGCTAGCAACATCATGAAGCCGGCTCTCGCTCGCGGCGAACTCCAATGCGTTGGCGCGACCACGCAGGACGAATTCCGAAAGTACATCGAACGAGATGCTGCCCTCGAGCGACGCTTCCAGGCCGTTAAGGTCCGCGAACCGAACGAGGAAGAAGCAATCGAGATCCTCAAGGGATTGCGGGAGCGCTATGAGGCCCACCATGATGTAGAAATCACGGATGATGCCATTTCAGCCTCCGTTCAACTGAGCAGCCGCTACATCACCGATCGATCTCTGCCCGATAAGGCAATCGATCTGATCGATGAAGCCGCCAGCCGAGTTCGGTTGCAGCAGAGCCTGCCACCGATCGAATTGCGACAGGAAAAAGTTCGCTTAACCAAGATGCGGTCCGAAATTGAGCGCCTTCAGCGCTTGGATTCATCCAGCGACGAACTCCTCAAGCTTCAGGCTGATCGAGACGACCTCGAAAATGTGGTTGCCGAAAAGGAAGATGCCTGGATGAGTGAGGAAAAGCCGGACCTCAAGGTCACTGACCACGAGATCGCTTTGATCGTGCAGAGCTGGACAGGCATCCCCGTTAACATGGTCAAGGAAACCGAGTCGCAGAAGCTTCTCCGCATGGAAGAAGATCTGCACAAGCGGATCATCGGCCAGAATGACGCCGTTTCCGCGGTCTCGAGAGCGATCCGCAGAAGCCGCAGCGGTCTTCGCGATCCGAAGCGCCCGATGGGCACGTTCATATTCCTGGGGCCGACTGGCGTTGGTAAGACAGAGCTTGCCAAGGCGTTGGCCGCGTACCTGTTCGACAAGGAAAGCAGCATGATTCGCATCGACATGAGCGAATACATGGAGCGATTCTCTGTATCGAGACTGGTTGGAGCTCCTCCAGGCTACGTTGGATACGACGAGGGTGGTCAGCTTACTGAGCAAGTTCGCCGAAACCCATACAGTGTCGTGCTTCTCGATGAAATCGAGAAAGCTCACCCGGACGTCTTCAATATCCTGCTACAGGTCATGGAAGATGGCCACCTCACCGACTCGCAAGGTCGAACGGTGGACTTCCGCAATACGCTCGTCATCATGACCTCCAACGTGGGTGTTCGACCCATCGAAATGGACAAGGGTCTTGGTTTCCGAGATGTCCGAATGGATCCAAACGATCCGAGAACATACGAGGCGATGAAGAACAAGATGCTGGACGAGATGAAGAAGTCGTTCAGACCCGAGTTCTTAAACCGCGTCGATGAGGTCATCGTGTTCCAGCACCTGAAGAAGGAGGAGATCTTGGAAATCGCGGATCTGTATCTCAAGCGCATCAACGAACAGGCGGAGGCACGTGGCATCACGTTGCAGCTGAGCGACAAGGTCAAGGACCTGTTGGTCGAAAAGGGCTACGATCCAAACCTGGGTGCACGCCCTCTGCGACGAGCCGTTCAACGGTTTATCGAAGATCCGTTGAGCGAGGAACTGCTCCTGGGTACGTTCCACGAAGGCGACGTCATCTTGGCCGATGTAGAAGAGGGCGAACGAGTCGTCTTCAAGACGATCGACCCCAGTGGCGGCGACAAAAAGAAGGAAAAGGCGGGCGCAAAGGGCTAACGACTAAATCCTCTACAAAACTGATCGGCCCCAAGTAGAAATACTTGGGGCCGACTTTCTTATTCAAAATCTACATCTTTGACCGTATTTATAACAGGATGTCGAAACCCCAGCATCTAAAACGGGGTCATATTAAGAGTCGGTCTAGTACAATTGACCTTTGTTGGTACTAGCCACGACATCGCCCAGGAAACAACCCAGATGAGAAAAGCGTTTACCCTTATTGAGTTGCTGGTGGTTATCGCGATTATCGCGATCCTCGCTGCAATCCTCTTCCCCGTGTTTGCCCAAGCCAAGGCGGCTGCCAAAAAGACTCAGGGTCTGGCGCAGTCCAAGCAGATCGGAACAGCTCTTCAGATGTATCTGAACGACAATGACGATATCCTGCCTCCATACCGATTTACGGCGAACACTCCGATCAACCCGTACTACCTCAAGCTAAAGGCCGCCAACGATCCGAAAGCTGCTAGGTACGATACCGACGGCGCGAGCACCAAGAACGCTTACTTCATAAACCAGATGCTCGATCCTTATGTGAAGAACGACCAGATCTGGATCAGCCCGGGTAATTCGAAGGGCTGGGTGAACTTCCAGGACAAGGGAACTTGGGATGCCGGCTTCTTCTCGTATGGCGGACAGAACAGCTACGGCGTCAATAACTATCTTCTGACAGCAATTTCTCCGACATCGACCACCGCTCCCATGAGCGCATCGTCCGTCGCGGAGGTCAGCAACACGCTGTTGATGGTGGACGCAACCTATTACAACACGTTGCCGGCGCAGAGAAAGGGAATGGCTTTCTGCAAGATCAATGGCTACGCTCCGACAGGTGCAAGCTATCCTCACTACTGGAAGCACCTTGGCAACAACGAGCTGAACTTCAACTCGCTTGGCAATGCCGATCCTGACGACGCGAGCAATGTGAGCGTCTTCAAGAATATCGAGAGCCGATTCAGCGGCGTTTTGAACGTCGTAAAGGTTGACAGCAGCGCTAAGGCGCTCCAGGCTCGCAAGCTGGTCTACGACCTGCGAAACGATCCGGTCACCTCGATCTGGAACCCGCTCAAAACCGCCTGCGAATAAGCTCTGCAGGCTAATAGACAAGGCCCTGACTCGAATCATTCGAGTCAGGGCCTTGTCGTTAACGTTAAGGGAAATTTAAGCTTTGGTTAAGGGACCATTAACTTAACTTTTCCTTAATCTAGCGAGGCGTACGATGTGTGGAGGCCTGATTTGGCCACGAACGTAACCCAGGACTTCACGCTATGAAAAGAGCTTTCACGCTGATTGAGCTGTTGGTTGTCATCGCGATTATCGCGATCCTCGCGGCTATTTTGTTCCCAGTCTTTGCCCAAGCAAAACAGGCCGCAAAGAAGACCCAAGACCTTAACAACGTTAAGGAAATTGGTCTCGCCCTCCAGATGTACCTCAACGATAACGAGGACACATATCCTCAGGCTTACTGGTACGCCAACGATAACAACTCGACCAACGGTTACAATCACTGGTCGGGCAACATCCAGCCTTACGTTAAGAATCTCGCGATCTTTGTGAGCCCTGGCGACAAGAATCGCGGTCTTGCACCGACCAACTTCGTGGGAGACAACCGCGGTTTCGGAGTTCCGGCAGGTCAAACTTCGCAGAATCCTGTGCAGGACAACCAGGCTCCTCGATTGAGCTATACCGCTAACTCGCTGCTTATGCCGAGAAAGCGACGCACGGTCGACACGGCCCAGACCGTCAGTTCCTCGGTTGTGGACGATATCTCCGGCACGATCTTAATCGCTCCGTTGACGGACAACGTTCCTTGCATCAATGACACATCGTCCGCCTCAAACGTCGCGTACAAGACTCACCGCTCGGCCAACCCTCTGTTCTTAGTTGGTTCCACCACTCCATACACCGGCGAAACTGCTGCTGAGAATGGTCAATCCGCCTACACGGCGATCTCCGTTGACCAGGCAAAGGCTGCACTTCTCAAGTGCCAAAAAGACAGCGCTCTTGGTCTTAATCACATCGTTTACACGGCTCCAGAACGATATGGCAACGGTGCGAACTACAGCATGGCGGATAGCTCGGCGAAATTCCAACCATTGCCAGCCATCTTGAACCCCAAGAAGTTCATGTGGGGCAAAAAGGCTTACACCGCTGGTGGAGGCTTGATCTACAAGCCGGGTACCACGGAAAGCGTCGAATAGTTCGATACGTGTGATGTTAAGCCCGAGGCTGTGCCTCGGGCTTCTTTATTTTGGTGTTGACCGATAGGCTGCCAGTTCGGCCTTGGCTTTTTCGCCAAGAGCTTGAAGGGACTTCTCCCACTGATCCCGGTAGGGAGCCAATGCTTCCACAAGAT
The DNA here is from genome assembly GCA_018268255.1 of Armatimonadota bacterium. Taxonomy (GTDB): domain Bacteria; phylum Armatimonadota; class Fimbriimonadia; order Fimbriimonadales; family Fimbriimonadaceae; genus UBA2391. The sequence goes on from JAFDWX010000006.1 coordinate 81,503, forward strand.
GATGGGCCACGGCTAGATCCCTGAACCACTTCTTATCTGCTGGGATGACGATCCACGGCGCATTCTTGGGAGAGCACCTTTCCAAGGCAACTTCATAAGCCTTGGCGTATTCATCCCATAGTTCGCGCTCTTTCCAATCGCCGACCGCCAACTTCCAAGCTTTGTCGACTTCCTGTTCTCGAGCCAATAGCCGCTCTTCCTGCTCATCCTTGCTGATGTGCAGCATGAACTTTACGACGATCGTGTTGGAGTCGGTAAGGAGTTTTTCGAAGGCGTTGATATGGTCATAGCGTTTCTCCCAGACCTCCTCTGGCACCAGCTTGTGGACTCGCACCACCAAGACATCCTCGTAATGGGACCTGTTGAAGACCTGGATGCCGCCCTTCCCAGGAGTTTCCGAGTGGACTCGCCATAGGAAATCGTGCGCCAGTTCCTTGGGGCTGGGGACTTTAAAGCTTGACACCTGGGCACCTTGCACATTCACGAAGCTCAGGAGTCGATTGATTGCGCCATCCTTACCAGCCGTATCTCGGCCCTGAAATACGACGAGCATAGAATGCATGCTTGCCGCGTACATCAACTCTGCTAACTCCCCGAGTTCTCGGCCCAGATCTTCCAGCTTCGCCTCGCCTTCTTCGTGACTGAGGCCAGCGTCCGCTTTCGTCGGGATTTTGGAAAGATCGACCTTCTGATCCGGCTCGATCCGATATCCGAATTTCATGATCTCAATCTAGCCGATTTGGAGTCCCAAGCACCGCTTGGAACGCAATAACGGCCGCAGCAACATGGACATTCAAGGATCGACCTTTGCCGAACATGGGAATGAAGACCGCGAGATCCCGGTGCTTCATCACTCCGCCGTAAACACCATTCGCCTCATTCCCCAGCACGAGACAAGTCTTCGCGGGGAAATCAACCTCAAGGTAGTTCTCCGCGCCTTCGGCAATTTCCACGACCACAATGGACCAGCCTTCCTTCTTGAGCTGGAGAGCCGCTGCTTCGTGGCTTTCGAAGTGGCGAAATGGGATGCGGCGATGCTGTCCCATCGAGGTGACGCCGATCATGGGGTTCGGCGGTACAGGCGATCGGCCCGTCATGATGAGTTCTTTGGCTCCACATCCATCTGCAACCCGGAACATGCCGCCCACGTTATAGGCATCCTCCCAATCTTGAAGTAGAAAGCAGACCTCGACCTTGGGTGGATGAAGAGATTTGAAATCCTTGTAAACCTGCCGCAACCCGGTCTTGGAGCGAATGGTCTTCACGCAGAAAGTATGCGCCGCAAGCCTGATATTCTGCATCGAGATGCTGAAATAGCAGGTGTCTACGTCTACAATAGCAAGAAAGTAGCAGGTGATCCTAAATGCCAAAGCCAATCAAAATTCTCGCCCTCGCCGTAATGGCGATTATGGTTGCCGCCGGAGCGACGGCCCAGACACTAAACATCGGAGATAAAGCTCCACGAATCGCTGTGACGAAGTGGGTCAAAGGAACTCCTGTGAAGGAGTTTGATCCTAAAAAGGTGTACGTTGTCGAGTTTTGGGCCACGTGGTGTGGCCCGTGCAAGCAGTCCATTCCCCACCTAACAGAACTCGCCAAGAAGTACAAAGACCAGGTGACCTTTACGGGCGTTTCCATTTGGGAAAAGGGACGAGGTTCGACAGAAACGACCGACCAGATCCAAAAGAAGGTCGCTGACTTTGTAGACTCTATGGCCGAAAAAATGGACTACAACGTTGCCACAGATACTGCGGACGACTCGATGAGCAACACCTGGATGAGAGCGGCAGGTGAAAATGGAATTCCCTCGGCGTTCGTGATCAAGGACAGCAAAATCGCGTGGATCGGCCACCCTATGTCGGGCCTAGATGAAGCGATCACAGAGATTCTGACTGGAGCGTTCGATGAAGCCGAGGCGAAAGCTGCACGCACTAAAGAAAAGGAGGCTGAGAAGGAGCAGATGGAGATGTCCACAAATCTCTCTGCTGCGATCAAGGCAAAGGATTACGACAAGGCGATGAAGGTTCTGGATGAAGCGATTGCCAAACATCCAGAGTCTAAAGAGCAATTCACGGAAATCAAACTGAACATCCTCAGCAGCGGGGAGAAAGCCAAGTTGGAGGCTTTCCTGGATTCGGTTTACGCGGATAAATCGTGGAGTGCAGAATTCCTGAACACGGTGGCGTGGGATCTTTGTACAGAAAAGGTCTATGACTCCATTGATAAGTCCTATTCGACCAAGTTCGCCAAGCGGGCACTTGATACCGTTGACGATGGCACCTTGACGCAGGTGATGGTGTTAGATACGTACGCCGCGTGCCTTTGGAAAGAAGGAAAGAAAACTGAGGCTCTCAAACAGCAGGAACTCGCTGTGTCCAAGGCATCCAAACTTGCAGAGGAGGTTCCGGAGGACATGCTCAAAGAAATGAAGGACCGCCTAGCAGAATACAAGAAGGGTTGACGGCCTTCTTTCCCTGCACTAGCCACGCCAACCCGATAGTGGCGTGGCTTAATTTTTGCGCAAACCATTTGTCAAGATTTTCTAGACAGCGGGACTGATATCTTTGCCGTTCCTGCCGACAATTGAATCAAACACCGGTTGGGTGGTTCAAAAGGTATGTCACAGGTCTATATAAACAAGCAGGTTTCGTCGTCAGAAATTCAGCATCGCCTGAGCACAAACCGCATCGGTCCCAAGGATCAAGCGGCATTGAGGAAAGTGGGAACGATCCTGACTCCCCACATGAACAAGATCGTTGACGCATTCTACGATCACGTAGGGAAGTACCCGGAGGCCCTCAAGATTGTCACCGATGCGGGTGCAACAGTGGAGCGTCTCAAAAAGACCAATCCGAACTACTTTGCCCAAATGTTCGCTGCCGATTTCGGCCCCGACTATTTCGCATCGCGACTGGTGATCGGTAAGATCCATGCCAACATCGGCCTTGAGCCGGCATGGTTCTACGCGGCGATGAGCACCTACTACGATGTCATCTTCCCGATCCTTGTAAACAAACTCAAATTCCAGCCTGGAACCCTAACGGAATGCCTTTGCGCTCTCCAAAAGGCCTTTAACCTGGACCAATCGCTCATTCTGGAGGCCTATATTGATGGTCTGGTTGAAGAAGTTGACCGAGTGACCAGCGATACGAACGAATCGATCCGGATTCTCCAGGAAACGAGCCGAGAAATCCGAATTGCTGCAGACGAATCAGGAGGAGCCGCCACACAGGTTGCTCAGGTCACCATTGATCTGGCGACCGGAGCACAGACGCAAGCCATGGCTGCAGACCAAGCCGCGGAATCAACTGCGGTGCTGAAAGAAAACAGCCAGAAGATTGCTGAAGGTAGCCAGATGCAGGCGAAAGCTCTCGACAAAGCGAGTGCAGCGGTCAGCGAAGTTCAGGCCAAGATCCACGAAATCGATACGCTGGCGAGCCAGTGGGAGAAAATCCGAACTCGCATGGAGGTCATGAATCAGGTCAAGCAGACCGTGACCGATACTGCAGCACGAGTCGAACAGATGAGCGCGCATTCAAGCGAGATCGGAAACATCGTTCAAACGATCGAATCGATTGCCGACCAGACCAATCTGCTTGCGCTGAATGCAGCCATCGAAGCTGCACGCGCCGGGGAACATGGACGAGGATTCGCAGTTGTTGCAGAAGAGGTCCGCAAGTTGGCCGAGCGGGCAAGCGATGCGACCAAGGAAATTTCGAGTCTGATTTCCACCGTTCAGGAAGTAAGTTCCGAGGCGAACAACTTCATGACCCGAACCCTGGGCGACGTTAACGAGGCCTCGGAAGTGAGTCTCGAAGCAGCTTCATGCCTTGAGCAGATCGCCTTGAGCGCCTCCACGTGCACCGAGCTCAACGAGAGCCTGGGAGCCGCCATGGTTCAGGTGAATGGAATCGCCGACCAGAACCTACTGGCCCTGAGGGAAGTGGATACCAACGTCGAGCAGACCAGTGGAGCCATCGTCAAGATCGCCACAATTACTCAGGAAAATTCTGCCGCGAGCCAAGAAGTCAGCGCCTCCGCGGAAGAGATGAGCGCGCAGGTGGAATTGCTTGCTGCGAGCATCGGTCAGATCGATCAGCAGGTCGATGCACTGAGTACGGGGGCGGCGAAGTTATCAGTCTCAATCGGCAAACTCCGTTCGGGCAAGAAATCAGATTCGCACACTCAAGCCAAAGCTGCTTAAAACCTCCCTTTTGTTACACAATAAGCTCTGCCCGTTTGGGCAGGGCTTTTTTGTTATAGCGGACACAAATTAGCGATCAATAACGCTTGGAAAACCCGAACTATCGTGTATCCTAAAGCCTGTTTACTGCAATGAAATTCGGACCAGTTGTACATTTCACCTGGGCCTGTGCCACTTTGTCGTCTCTCGTGATGCTCGGTTGCGCCGGTTCACATTCCGCAAGTTCCGAAAGTGGGATCTATGTCTATCCCGCAGTATCTCGATGTGGAACCGAGACTCCCTCCCGCGAGGTCCGCGCGGAAGTAGAACGTGATTTGGCCCAAAGCCGCCAGGTCTACTTCCATTCCACACTCAGAATTCCGATCTACGTGCATGTCATCCGGAAGGATTATGGTGTGGAAAATGGCGACGTCTCTGAACTGCAAATCCGCCATCAGGTCAACTACTTAAATCAAGTCTTTGCTCGCTCGACCCAATCGGGGACCGTTGTGTTCCAGTTCGCAGTGGCTTCGATCGACCGCACCACCAATGCCACTTGGTACCAATTCGGAGTGGATGATCTGGGCCAAGATGCGATGAAGTACGCGTTGCACAAGGGAACCGCTCGGGATCTCAATCTGTACATTAACGGGATGAACAACGGGCACTACGGATGGTCCACGTTCCCATGGTCTTATCAAGCGAGCCCATTGAGAGATGGAGTGGTGATCCTTAATGGATCGATGCCGGGTGGCTCTGCCGCGCCGAACAATCTTGGCAACACCCTTGTCCACGAGGTCGGGCATTGGCTTGGCCTCTATCACACCTTTGAGGGAGGGTGCTCAACCTCGGCCGGCGATTACGTGAGCGACACCCCCGCCGAAGCAACGGCTGCGCAAGGTTGTCCTGTGGGAAGAGACTCTTGCACCGGAAGCCAATTTCCTGGCGTCGATCCCATCGACAACTTTATGGACTATTCCGATGATGGCTGCATGACCCGATTCACCGCTGGCCAAATTGACCGGATGGTCAGCAGTTACTCGTTGTATCGCGAAAACCGCTAAATACTAGCGCAAAGCGAGTTGATGCTCGACCGGCATGAGGTTCTTGGATTCTGCCGTCTGCACCATGGATTTGCCGTGCTCGATGTAGTACTCGAACTCCTCTGGAAAGACTCGCAAGGCAGCCGCAACCGGCCAGGCAGCAGCATCACCCAAACCACAGAATGATCGTCCGTCGAGCTGCTTGGTGATATCCAGCAAGAGGTCCATATCGCCCTTTTGCCCGTTGCCCTGAACGATGCGTTCCATGATCTGAAGCATCCACTTGGTCCCTTCGCGACAGGGAGTGCACTTTCCGCAGCTTTCCATGGCATAGAACATTGCCGTTCGCCAGATGAAAGAAACGATGCAGGTGTGTTCGTTGAGGAACATGCTCGCTCCTGAGCCCACCATCGACTTGACCTCCGCCATTTCCTCGTATCCGATGATGGCTTTGTCCACATCGGCCGCGGTGATGATGGGAACCGATGATCCGCCGGGAACACAGGCCTTAAGTTTGCCGCCCTTGACGCCTCCCGCCATCTCCAGCAGGTCGCGCAACGGCGTCCCGAATTCAACTTCGAAGTTTCCGGGCTTGTTGACGTGCCCACTAACGCTAAAAATCTTTGTGCCTCGGGAGTTCTTGGTCGAAGCTCCGAGAGTCGCGTACCAGTTGCCACCCTTGTTGAGGATAAACGGTGCGCAGCAGTAGGTCTCAACGTTGTTGATGACCGTCGGAAAGTCGAAAAGACCTGCGATGGTAGGTAGTGGCGCATGCGGAAACTTGAGTCGAGGCATCCCCCGCTCGCCCATGAGCGAACTCATCAAGGCGCTCTCTTCGCCGCACTCATACGACCCGGCACCGAGGTGAATATGCAGGTCGAAATCAAAGCCTGATCCCAGAATATTCTTGCCGAGCAGCCCGGCGGCGTACGCCTCATCAATGGCGGAGCGGAGCGCTTTGGCTGCATCGATGAATTCGCCACGGATGTACACGTAGCCGACATCTGCCTTGGTTGCGAACCCCGCTATGGTCATTCCCTCGATGAGCAGGAACGGTGTGGTCTCCAGAAGCTGCTTATCTTTAAAGGTCCCTGGCTCGCCCTCGTCTGCGTTGCAAAGAATATAGTGATGGGGGGCAGTTTTCTCTTTGGGGATACCGTTCCACTTGATCCAGGTAGGAAATCCTGCACCGCCTCGGCCTCGCAAACCGCTCGCTTTTATCTCGTCGATGATCGCCTGGCGCTCCATCCCCAACGCCTTTTTGAGAGCCTCGAATCCGCCCGTGCCTTGGTATCCGGCAAGGGTGCGAAAATTCGGATCGTGGGAGTGCTCGAAGAGAAGCTTGTATTCGGCCATACGCTTGTCGTGATTCTACTGGATTCGCACTGCGACATTCACACTTGCGGAGAATAGTCGCCTGCGGCGGCCGGCCCGGGGCCACTCCCTCCCCGACTCGTACCTCGTCGGGTCTGCGCCCCGGCCGCCGCATGCGAGGGCTTCGGTGCGGTGATTCCCTAATTCAGCGATGGGATGAGCTGCCGGCATAATTGCCTTGAGTAAGTTGCTATTTCGATGTACTATAAATGTAGAACCATGAAAAATACAGGAACTCCAACGATGGAGCGATTTTTGGCTCCGGCGATTATCGTGCTTCTTTCGGTGATCCTTTATCCCGTGCTGGATTCCCGAAAGACACATCCCACTCCCATGGCAGTCATGATCCGCAAGCAGTCCCAAGCGATGTTGTCCTATGTCCAGGACTACGATCAGCGTTTTCCAATCTGCCAGGTTGCGTATCCGGCGGGTGAACGCGACATTTTTTGGCACGACGTGGTTTATCCGTATCAGAGCTGGGACATTTACTATAATTCGTTTCGCGCGCTTCCCGGGGGAATATATGCGCACCATTATCTCTTCCAAACCCATCAGTATTATGCAATGCCTCCTGTGGCGGCAACAGTCAGTACCCTAGAGCGAACTCGTGGCTACTTCTCCTGGCAACAAACTCTATTGACAAGCGATTTGGCGCTTAAGTTTGAAGGTATCGCTGGCCACGTCAACTCAGGTGGAACCGACTCGTATGGTGCGGGAAGGCACGACGCCCCATCCAGAACATTGTCCGAAATTTCGAATCCAGGCGAGATGATAGCGATAGCCGAAAGCTCGAACTGGGACTTTTGGTGGAGTTTTGGGAATGGTTCCAATTCGTACGCCATGAAATATTGCGTCCGATGGGCGCCTGAATATGCATGGTCAAGTTACGGAACGTGGTGGGGATATGCTGGTCCAACCGCGTCACAACATTTGGTAGAGGGCAGGAGCGGCGTCGGCCCAGTTTGCCAATACCCGAACGGAAAAACCATGGTTGCTAGCGCCGATGGCAGAGCACTGCTCCTTGATTTTCGAACCGAACTTATTTCGTATCGGCAATTGAGCGATGGCACCTACGCGATGAAGTGGTTCTGGCCCTATGGGGACACCTCACCGTCGGTGGTTCAAAGCCCTAATTCGGGTAAGCCACTGCTGAGAAGTAATCTCAAGGCGCTAACTCCGAAGCTGGCTCTACGAGCGCAGTCCGCACGAACAGAATAGAGCATGTGATCTCCTCCAGTGTTGGGCTGGCCTGCACCACTTTGGCCGGACAACGGAGTGCTCAGGTTGCAGTAGCCAGCGAGGTGACGCTACTGGGCAAACGTCTGGTGTACTGCCCTCCACACAAGAGTATCCAATCTTGGAATTTGGAGTTTTTACTGTACTATAAATGTAGAACCATGAAAAAATACTATGCTTCATGGGCCGAAGCCGGATTGGCTATTGCAATCATACTTTTCTTATCGCTGATGCTCGTTCCCATCCACAAAGATGGCTTCCGGCACGAGCGTCCCAGCCAGTTATTTGTCCGAAAACAAGGACTTGCCTTGATGGCGTACCTTCAGGATAATGACCAGCGATTTCCGTTCTGCCAGATCACGGATCAAACGCAAGACATTGTGTGGTCCGAGGCGTTGGAGCCTTATATCAAGTCCTGGGATTCAGTCTTCTGGAATCCGTTCAGAGAATATCCATCGAGCGATGCGGCCAACGCATGGTTTCAACGCCGGCAGTTCTTTGGCATGGCTCCTCGAGCTATCACGAATGGAGGGAGTTTCGACCAAGCCAATGGATTCTTCGGTTGGAGTCAGTCCACCCTAACTGGCGGTCACTTCGTAAAATTCGACGGACTTGCCGGTCATTCCAACGGTTATCTTGGAACTGACAACTATGGCAGTGGTCGTCACACTGCCGACTCGCTCTTCCTGCATGAAATTGCGGAACCCTCAAGAATGATCGCCATAGCAGAGTCCGCTAATTGGGACTTGTGGTGGTCTTTTGGGGACGGTTACTCTAGCTACGCGCTGAGATATTGCGTCCGATGGCACTACTCTGATTTGACGAATAGTTACGGCGATCAGTGGGGAATTGCCGGACCAACGGCGTCGCAACGGACAGTCAAGGGCCGTTCTGGAATCGGAACCGATTGTCGTTACCCCCACGGTCTCACCATGGTTACCGGGGCAGACGGATCGGCAAAACTCCTCGACTGGCGTCGCGAGCTTTTCAAGTACCAGCAACTGGAGGACGGCACGTTCGTGCATCCGTGGTTCTGGCCGCGCGGCGATGCGCCACCGCAGTCCCCCCATAGATCCGATCTAAGACAGGCGTTACCCAATAGGGGAAGGTGGAATAACCTAAGGTTGGTAAGGAGTTCCGAAGCTCCGCAGTTGTAGAAGTGAGGATTCCGCCGGGGGGCAGGGCTGAGGCCCCTGGGCCGAAGCCAGGGATTGGCCTTGGGCCCCGGCGGAATCGAAACTTGGAGACTAGCTGGGCTCCCAACCGGAAAGGTCGAAGTTGTTGCTCAAGATCAGGTAGTCGAAAATGGTGATGGTTCCATCGCCATCGAGGTCCGCTCGAGCGTCCCACCATGCATCCGCTGCGGTCGAATCGAAAGCATCGGACAATGCTAGGTAATCAAAGATCGTCACCGCGTTGTCGTCGTCCACATCTCCGTTGATCAATACAGGATTGATGAAATCTTGTCCCACGGAGAGGTCCACGTTTTCCACCGCTAGCCGAAGGAATCGAGGGTTCTTAAAGGTAATGGTCTTGGTTCCGGTCACTGCGGTGTCGAACGCGTAATAGCCTTCGTAGCCCAAGGTGATGGTCTGCTCATCTTCGATGGTTCCATCTTGCGCCACCACCTGCACGGTAACCGGCTGACCCAGCGGATAGTAGTAGTCGCTCAGCGTCAGCTTGCCAGCCACAGTTCCAGGGTTAGCGGCGCAGTGGATCAATGCTCCGGTGTTTCTCTCATACACCTGGTCGCTTAATGCGCCCCCGAATCCTTGCTCGTTGAGCCTCTCCCACGATCGGTAGGCAACGTTGTAGGCGTAGGTGTGGCCACTGATAAGTTGAGCCCCTGGAATTGTCGTACCAGTGGACTCAGGCGTCTCTGCAGCTCCCCAAGCATAGACGGCCGCCGTGTAATCCACGATGTAGAAACCAGTCTCAGCGTCTGGCTCAAAACCGGGACGCGTAAACGGATTCCAAGTCACTTCTGCATCCAAGCCCGCGGGCAACATTTGCAGCGAGCTCAGGTTTGTGAGATAGGGAATCTCGTAGCTGAAATCTGCCGGATGGACTTCAATGGTGCCACTACCCGGAGCCGCACCACCCGTGAGAAGGTTAAAGGTGTAGGTTCCCGCCGGATGAGCAGCGGCAAAGTCGGCAGTCGACGCGAATGGGCCGGAGTAGCAGACGAAATAGGTTCCCGCACCGTAAGACGCATCATAGAGGTCGAAGTCGCCTAGCGATGGAGTGGACAACGTTGCGCTCAGTAGATCGCCAGCCACCAGGGAACTGATCGATGCCGTTAGGTAACAAGTGGGATTGTCAGGCGGAGCAACATCACCGATCTGGTTGTACGACGCTGAATAGGTGATGGCGTAACCATTCACATCTGCATGGGAAACGGCGGCAAGTGCCAACAAAGCGGTTATCGAGACAACGGATTTCATCATAGGTCCTCGCTGGTTAGGGTAGACAATTCGGATTTGAAAAAGTATGGCAATAAAACCTTCAAAGTTGCTCTTTTCCCTGTCAAATCTGAATCTTTTTGTGGTGGAAAGCGCAATATCAGCTAGATCTAATCCGTTGGAAGTTGACAATGCTAAGAGTCGAAAATCGGAGGGCGACACCGAGATCGCTAGGCCCCAAACCCGGTAGTATTTGAAACAATGAGTCAGAACGCCTTCATGCCCACCACCGAGACCGTTTTTGAACGGACCGGTGAGAACACCATGATTGTGAACATGGGTCCGCAGCACCCTTCCACGCACGGAGTCCTGCGGGTCATTTGCGAACTTGAAGGCGAGACCATTGTCCAGTGCAAGTGCGTCATCGGATACCTGCACACGGGCATGGAAAAAGAGGCCGAGTACCAGCAATACCACAAATGCACGGTCATGACCGATCGCATGGATTACTTGAATGCGAACGGCAACAACTTGGCCCATGCCTTAGCGGTCGAAAAGCTGCTGGGTTGCGAGATCCCCAAACGGGCTCAGTATCTTCGGGTCATTCTGGCCGAGCTGAGCCGCATTGCCAGCCACTGTGTGTGGCTAGGAACTCACGGATTGGACTTGGGAGCCATGACTCCCTACTTCTACATCATGCAGCAGCGCGAACTTATTCTCGACATGTTCGAGGTGTTCTCGGGTGTTCGCATGATGCCGAGTTGGATTGTGCCGGGCGGACTGAGAGGCGATATGCCCGACGGTTTCGAGGCCAAGCTCCGCAAATTCCTGAAGGGCTTTTTGGTAGAGCTCGATACGGTGGAGAGCTTGTTGGTCGAGAATCCGATCTGGATGGAGCGAACCCAGGGTGTCGGAATTCTTACCGGCAAGCAGACCATGGAACTGGGTTGTTCCGGTCCCATTGCCCGAGCGAGCGGCGTTCACTGGGATCTTCGAAAAACCAATCCGTACTGCAGCTACGAAGACTTCGACTTCCGGGTGCCGCTTGGCAAATCAGGAGATGTCTATGATCGTTTCCTGGTTCGATTGGCGGAAATGCGCGAAAGCTGCAAGATCATCGAGCAGGCGATCAATGGCTTGCCCGAAGGCGCGTGGCGAACCTCGGATCGTAAAATCGTGCCGCCGCCTCGCCACGAACTCGATTCCTCAATGGAATCGTTGATCCACCACTTCAAGCTATATACGGAAGGTTTTCACCCTCCGGTGGGCGAAGCCTATGCCGGAATCGAGGGTAGCAAAGGCGAACTCGGATTTTATATCGTGAGCGATGGCACCAATCGTCCGTACCGATGGCACGAACGTCCGTCGTCGTTCATGAATCTCAAATCGCTGGAAGTGATGGCTGTCGGCAGATTGCTGGCGGATGTCATTGCGATTATCGGCTCGATCGACATTGTTTTGGGTGAAATCGACCGGTAAGCCCGGGGATCGCTCTGATCGAATCGGGTGTAACATCGAATGATGGTGCCGCTCGTTTTTTGTGTGCTGGCTCAAGCGAATATCCCTCCAGCATTCCTTGATGCTCGCGATGTGGTGGTTGTCGGAGGACTTCCCGGGCAGACTTCTGCCCAATTTGGAACGGCTTATACCGTTACAGCCGGCAGCCGCAGCTACAAAGTCATCGGAGTCGAACCACGCGGGAAACCAGCCAGAGACCCCAGTCGGCCACTGGATCCCCAAAGAGTCATCATTGCGGGTTCATTCCAGTCGAAACTGGGCGGGACAGATTGGGACCCCGATTCTGAATCCACCGAAATGGCCCAAGTCTCACCGGGCGTGTACGAGTTCTGGGCGAAATTGCCCAAAGGGCGATACGAGTTCAAAATCACCCGAGGTGGATCGTGGAATGAGAATTACGGCGCTGGTTTTGAACGGAATGGCGGGAACTTTGTCCTCCAGGTCCCACAAGAGGATCAGTTCGTTAGGTTTGAGGTCGACTTCAACAAAAAACTCGTTCGAGATTCCATTAGTTCACCTAACGAATGGTCGCGTGGCTTGCCAGAATTGGCGGGACAGGGAGTTCGTAAAGGGCTGTACAGCGCATTCGCATTGAAGCTCGAAAATGAACTGCCAACGACGGTGGTAGGACAATCCCTTGAACTTGCGAAATCCGATGGAACTTTCGTTCGTCCGATTGTTCCGCGGAATGTTCTGGAATTGCCGGAGTTTCAGTACAACGGCAATGATCTGGGAAGCAGATGGTCTTCGGAATCCACCCAGTTCAAGATTTGGAGCCCCACCAGCCAAAGTGCGAATTTGCTCCTCTATTCGAATGGTACGGAATCCAAACCAACCCGGGTGAAAATGGGCCGGGGCAATGCCGGAGTTTGGTTCGCAAAAGTTCCTGGCAATCTGCACAGAGTTTCGTATCAATATGAATTTTCACGCAATGGGACACAGTGGGTCACCGCTGACATCAACTGCTTTGCGGCCACAGATGATCTCAAGCATTCGATAGTGGTCGATTTGGCGAAAGTGGGGACTCCCCCCGATCCCAAAGAGCTGACGTCGCTCATCCGCGCCCAAACTAACTCGATCATCTACGAACTCCATGTCCGCGATTTCACCATTCAGCCAGAAAGCGGAGTTGACCCCAGCAAACGTGGAACCTATCTCGGGCTGGTGCAGCCTGGAACCAAGACTGTACAGGGATTTCCCACGGGGCTGGATTATCTCAAATGGCTTGGCGTGACCGATGTCCATCTGCTCCCAATCCAGAGTTTTGTTTTTGGCGGATATTCGTGGGGCTATGGCACAACGCTGTTCAACGTGCCGGAGGCAGGTTACGCGACTGCTGGGGATGATCCGCTGCGAGGGATCGCGCAGACCAGAGAGATGGTCAAGGGCCTTCACGCCAACGGACTTCGCGTGGTGATGGATGTGGTTTACAACCACACCTGGCCACCAGATGGGCCAGATTCCGCTTTTCAGGCAACCGTGCCTTATTACTATTTTCGTACCGACGATGTCGGCAACAACCTCAACGAATCCGGAGTCGGTAACGCCATGGCAGACGAGCGGCCGATGGTCCGCAAATATGTTCGAGACAGCTTGGTGTTCTGGGCTAAGGAATACGGGATCGATGGATTTCGCTTTGATCTGCTTGGGATGCACCAGCCCGAGAGCGTCCGCGATTGGGAAAAGGCTGTCCGGGCTGTGCGTCCGGATGCTCTCATTTACGGCGAGCCTTGGACCGGCGGTGGTCCAGTCCATTTCGGAAAGGGTGCCCAGCGAGGGCTGCGCGTCGGGGTGTTCAATGACAACTTCCGAAGTCTCGTGCGGGGTGATACGGATGGAGCGGGAAGGGGCTTCTCGATGGGGTCCGGCGTGGACCCCAATGCTCTGGCTAACGTTGTTTTGGGATCGGTTGGAAACGAGTTCGGTGCATTCGCGGACTCCCCTGAAGAAACCATCAACTACGTCTCAGCTCACGACAATTTGACTTTTTGGGACAAGGTGTCGAAGGCGATGCCGAATGCAACCCCCGAAACCAAGGAATCGGCCGTGAGACTGGCAACAGCGGCAGTACTGCTTAGCCAAGGGGTGCCATTCCTTGAAGGTGGAGTCGAGATTGGACGAGATAAGAAAGGAAACGGCAACTCGTACGATGGCGGTGATGCCATCAACCGCTTCGATTGGGTGCGAGCGGCGCAGTTCAAGGATCTTGCCGAATACACGCGGACCCTCATCGCGCTTCGCAAAGCTCATCCGGCGTTTAGATTGGCCTCCGGTTCAGTCATCAAATCCAAAATGGCGATTCTGGCCAAAGACTCCGGCAAGGTCGTTTACCGGCTGGACGGCAAGGCTGTGGGAGATTCCTGGAAGGAGATCCTGGTCATCCTCAACGGAAATACTGGAGCAATCGACCTTCCCCTTGCATCGGGAAAATGGAATGTGGCAGTACTGGGAGCTCGCGCTCGAACTGGAAAGCTTTACGATTTGGAGAAGTCCGTCCGGGTTCCGGCCCTCTCGGCGTGCGTTTTGTATCGGTGAATTTCTGACGCGCCGCCCGCCCGAGGCCACGCCCGATGCTGGGACCCCGTCGCTTCGCGCCGCCCAGCATCCCGCCCGGGCGGCAGAGTTTTCTCCGTTTAGAACGGGCCCAACGATGCGGAATTTCCCTCTCACAAGCGAAGCGCGTTGAGGGGGATTAAGGGGGAGACTCACTTTGGCCATTGGTCAACCTGGGGGGCCAGGAATCCGCAATCCTCGATTGCCCCCTGCGCACGAACGTAAGACCGCACGCTCCAACTAGCCAGTGCGGTATCTTACATCAAAGATCATGTCCGACCTGATCCAACTTGGCAGCATCAACGAGCGACCGAAGGCGCCGCGTCCCGAAGACCTGGATTTGAGGTTTAGCGAGGAGGCGGTCAAGGAACTCGACGCGCTGAAATCGCACTACCCGACCCAAAAGGCATGCATTTTGCCGGGGTTGTGGATCGCCCAGCGCGAATATGGGGGATACCTCAGCGGTCCAGCCATCGCCGAAGTTGCCTTTAGGCTTCAACGAAGTTACGCCGAAGTGGAGGGCGTTGCCACGTTCTACAGCATGTACAACACGGCGCACCCGGTCGGCAAGCATATGATCGAGGTGTGCACATGCCTGACCTGCCACGTGTGCGGCGCCTATCGAATTGCGGATTATCTCAAGGAGAAGCTTGGAATCGGTTTCGGTGAAACAACCGCAGATGGGATGTTCACCCTTCACGAAGTCGAGTGTCTCAACGCGTGCGACCGCGCACCGCTCCTCCAAGTCGGCAGCGATTACCATGGTCCGGTTGACCACGCCTACATCGATCGATTGCTGGATGACTTGAGGTCGAAACCCAGCACGGTTATCCAGATGGCCGACGATATCGTCAAGGTTCACCTGCAAAAATCAGAACGACCGCAGTAGAAGCCGATATACTCTAAGGCATGCGCGTGCGAGAGCCGTTTAATGCCTTTTCCCATTTGGCCGGAGCGATCTTGGTCGGAATCGGGGCACTAACGCTTTGCATCCTCCATCGCGACCAGTTAGCCGCTGTGGTCGCCTTTGTCATCTTCGGACTGGGGGGAATCTTCTTGTACACCTCAAGCAGCGTGTATCACTGGACCCGTGAAGCCAAAGAGGGACTTCAAAAACTGGATCACTCTGCCATCTTTGTAATGATCGCAGCGACCTACACGCCGCTCTGCCTGCTGGGAATGCGGCAGCCTGAATCCTACATCGTGCTGGGAATCCAGTGGGGTCTTGCCGCAGTGGGACTTCTCTGGAACTTTCTGATCGGCAAGCCACCGATCATTGTTCGGCTGATTCTTTACCTCAGCATGGGTTGGATGGGTCTTTTCTTGTTGCCAGCCATGAAACCAGAGCTACCCAGTGCCGTATTATGGTGGATGGTGGCAGGAGGTGCCATCTACACAGCAGGTGTGGTGATCTATGCGTCCAAGAGACCTCGGCTCTGGCCCGGGAAATTCAGCTCCCATGAGCTTTGGCACGTGTTTGTTCTCTTAGGTACGGGAAGTCATTACGCAATGCTCTGTTGCTTGCGCTAAATGCTTTTTCTGCCTGTCAAAGCGAAGAATCCACCCGACCACACGCCTTATCTCACCTATTCGCTCATCGCGGTGAACTGTGCGGTGTACTTGGCGACCACCGACTACTTTCTGGTGGTAAGGGAGTCTGCGGTGAAAAAGCTGGCCCTGCGGCTGGCCGATTTTTCTCCCATCACTTTGCTCACCCACATGTTTCTGCATGCGGAGATCCTCCATCTCGCCGGGAACATGCTGTTTCTGTTCATCTTTGGGCAGGCGGTCGAAGGGCGCTTGAGAGCAGGGAAGTTCGCGCTCATGTACTTTGCCTCCGGACTGATCGGAGCATGTGCGCACATCTTGTTCATGGGCCGTTTGAACCCAGATATCCCTATGCTGGGAGCTTCGGGAGCGATTATGGGTGTGATGGGTGCGGCTCTCTACATGTTTCCGTTCTCGCCCGTCAAGACCATTTGGGGATTCTTCATGTACTACAGCATGGTCGAAATCCCGATGTGGGGCGTGGGGCTCTATTTTGTCGGGTTCGATATTCTGCTGGCAGTCCTTTCGGGCTCCACCGGGGGCGGTACGGCGCACCTGGCCCATATCGGAGGAGTCACTGCTGGGTTCCTCATCGCGATGATGCTCCGGACCAAACGTGATTCGCTGCGAGCGAGCCAAGCCAAGTCGATTGTCTCCGATTTTCACCACTACCTCAACCTGGATCCGGGGTCCCTGGCTGAGCTGGCCTCTCTCCAGCCGGATAACACGGAAATCGCTTTGTGCTGGATGCGAGCCAACGTTCTGCTGGGTCTTCAGCCTGGGGACTGCGTCGCGCACTTTCGCAAGAACTTTCGGGCGATTGTGAAGGAGACGGAACCGCAACTTTTGGGTGAGTGCATGGCGGTGATCTCTCGATCGCCGGATGTTCTGACGGGATCGATGCTCGTGAACCTCGGCCTACGCATGGAACAGGCTAAGGATGCGGCGGGTGCCAAGTTCTTTCTGGAATCGGCCCGCATGGCACCGGGCCGCACAGCTAGCGATATGGAGACGGCGACGTTTTGGCTCGGATCAATCGCCGAGCAGTGGTACCGCCAGCCCGGGCTGGCGGTGCAATACTATCGCGAATTCATGCAGCGGTATCCGATGAGCCCGCTAGCTGGAGAAGTCAGGGTCCGACTCGACCGACTCGAACGGGTGGTGCAGCCTCGGGCGCGGAGCTGAGTCTTTTGCCCGGGCCGTCCTTCTTCGGCTAAATCATCGATGTATGGCCGAGGAACTATCGTTTGTGGTGACGAAAAAAAGTCCCCCGATCCTGATGGATCGAGGGACTTCGCGATGCGATTCAGACCTTAGAGGCCTGGCTTCGCGGTTGCCTGACCTTGGCCGCCGCCTTCTTTGGCACCAGCATCGCCAGCACCAGAGCCCGCGATTTTGGGCTTATTACTCATGTCTTGATTCATATCCTTCGGAGCCAAAGCTGGATCGTTCGGATTAGACGACGAGGAATCTCCACCGGAGCAGCCTACAAGGCCGACCACGAGCGAGAGGGCGATCAGAATCAGAGCTTTTTTCATATGGTCTTAGTTGACTCCTGCCGGCCAGAATGCTGGGTGCACCCAAATGTTATTGGTTGCATCGATCTGTACCCGCCGGAACAGCTTACCTCGGAAGTCCATGCTCTTAGCAGAACCGTCGGTCGCTGCAAATGTCGTGTAGCCATTGGGGAAGAAGCAGGAAGCATTGACGCCCGATCGGCCGCTGACTGGTCGCTTGTAAGCACCAGGACCAGCAAAACCCCATTGGGTGCCGTAGCTGCTGTAGTTAGCTTCCGGAGTCCATCGTACGCAGTACTTCATTGCGTAGCTGGTGCTGCCGTCTCCGAAGGACCACCACATATCCCAGTTCTGCGATTCAGCAACCATCACCATGTCTGACGGGCTGCCAATCGAGCTCAGCGATGTGGACGGGAAGTTGCGTCGGCCAGCACCATAGGTGTCGTTGCCGTAGCCATCTGCCGTTGGGACCTGGTTTGCGTGACCAGCAATACCGTTGAAGCGGACCAGAACGCCACCGGTCAAGGTTGCGTTGTTCCAAGCCATAAAGCCGTACTGCTTCTCATAAGGTGCGCCAACGCCGCCAGCTGCGGGTGCCATACCCATGTACTGGGTTCGCTTGAACTGGATGTCAGCAACAGCGCCCGTGGGCTTGTCTCGCTTCGGGTGGATCAAAAGGTCCCAGTTCTTAACGTAGGGCTGAACTGCATCCTGCCACATGATGTCGACACCGGTGGTGGCGATCTGTGCGTGCGGAGGAAGATCATCGTTGTCGCCTGCATACATCAGGACAGCGAGACCATTTTGCTTAAGGTTGCTGAGAACTGCAGTGTCCTTTGCCGATTCCTTTGCCTGAGCAAAAACCGGGAACAGGATCGCAGCAAGAATTGCGATGATCGCGATAACGACCAAAAGTTCGATGAGTGTAAACGCTTTTCGCATGTCGGTAATTAACCTCCAGACTATCTATGTGTCCGCACTTGGCAGCGGACCAGCCTGACTCAGCTGTGAGCGCTTTCTCCTTCCCATCAGGGCCATGGTCCAGTGTCCGGTCCAGGGCCAGCCTGCTGTTCGATATCGATACGAGCATATGATTGCTGGCTTTAGCAGCCCAACTTCGCTGTACCGATGGGTCGGTGTCGTCGCCTTAGCGTCGTCGTCGTCATCCCGTAGGACTACATCTTCCGATCTTTATTGCAAGAAAGGTGCCAACGGGCAGAAGCCCGATCAGACCGTTCAAACAATTTTTTCAACAATTCTCGTGAATCGGGAACCTTAGTTTCCTCGGACGATGTATTTCCTCCTGAGGTTCCTTGCCGCACCATTGCGGTTGCGCTCCCTACGCGCGAGATATGTTAATTTACAATACATTGCGCAAAAAACCAAGGGTATTGCGCGATTTTCCTGTCAATTTTTGGGGTGCCCGATTCCATTTTTAGGCATTGCACTAAAACTTGGACTTTCCTGAGCTCTTTATCGCTTCCACAACGGACCGGACTTGTTGAGCTTGATCTTTGGGACAAACCAGCACCGCATCCTCGGTTACGACCACCACCAACCCCTCGACGCCGAGCACGCACGTGGTGATGCTTGGATTTTCGTTCACCACGATGGTGTTCTTGGAGTCAACCGTCAAGATATCTCCGCGGATGACGTTTCCGCCCTCGTCGGCAGACAGGGAACGGTCGAGCGCATCCCAGGAACCCACATCATCCCAATCGAACGCAGCTTCGGCGACAAAAACCTTGTTGGCCTTCTCCATAAGGGCGTAGTCGATTGAAATGCTCCGCAAACCGGCGAAGCACTCAGCAGCCTGGTCGGCATGGTCTTCTCGAAGCAGGTCCGCGATCTGGAAGACGGCGCCGTAAAGGTCTGGCGCAGCCGATTCAAGTTCGGAAAGAAATGTGTCGAGCGTCCAGAAGAATGTGCCCGAGTTCCAGAGGTAGTTGCCTGAAGCGAGAAACTCCTCCGCAGTGGCCCGATCCGGCTTTTCGCGAAATTGCCGTACGGGCAAAATCCGAACCCGTTCTGTGCCTTTCGGTTCGGCTCCTGAATCCACTTCGATGTAGCCGTAGCCGGTTTCTGGGCGATCGGGCTTGATCCCAATTGTCACGATTCCTCCCGTCGCTTCTGCAACATCGAGGGCAGCATCAATGGTCGCGCGAAATCCCTCATCGGGAGTGATTCTATGGTCAGCCGCAATAACAGCCATGGAAACTTGTTTTCGAGCCTCTGGGTTTGCGGCAATCAGGTTGGCTGCAACCCAAACCAAGCATCCCGCTGTGTTGCGCTTGTGCGGCTCTGCCCAAACATTGGCCTCTGGTAGTCCGGCCAGAAATCCCATGCTCGGTTGTACGAGGTGGGGCGCCGTGGCCAAGTAGGTGTCGCTTGGAAGAATCGAAGGCGACAAGCGACGCACTGTCTGCTCCAGCAGAGTTATTTCAGGGTCTGCCAGAGGCAACAGCTGCTTAGGACGGGCGACCCGCGACATGGGCCAGAACCTTTCGCCGGATCCGCCGGCCATGATTACTGCAATCCTTCTCAAAATCGATTATTTCCTTCGTTTGTATTTGGCCCCGGTTTCTTTGGCCGATTTTGGGACGATGGAAAATTCATCGTCGCTCCCGAATTTAATGGTCAGTTTCTCCGGCTTCATATCCAGTGGCGGAAGCTGGCTTGCGATCTGTTTGGCCTGATCGGGCGTAACGTTCATAAACTGAACGTTGATAGGCGTCAGCGTAAGAGCGTCTTCCTCCAGTTTGTAACTTCCTCGCACACTCCGGGTCCATCTGAGGTCCTGCGGAAAAAGCTGATCCTCGTAGGTGCCATCGGAATCAAAGTTGACTTCGTGGATGACCGGTGCGTTAATGGCCTGCCTCCATCGTCCCACGATTTGCGACTGGCGGCCGCCACATCCGACCACAACCGCCAGCAGTATTCCCAAGGCTCCCAATCGCCGATGCATGATGCGAATAGTCTAACATGTAGCAGAGGATGGATGGGCAAGGGTCAAGCAAGCTCATGGGTGGGTCATGAGTGGTCCGCATCACGAGCGGATCGCTCAATGGAATCGAGATAGTGCAGATCGAATTCTGGAATGGGCCAATAGCAGTCCACATCCCAGCCGGGCACTTAACAATATTGAACGCTGGCTGAATGCCCACACCGACCCCCATATCGCCCTCGATCACCTGGTGTCCTCTGGTAAATCCGGAGAAGTTCTGGTCTTCGCGCTCGGATCGAGTCGGTATTTGGGCGATCAGCTTGTCCAGAATCCCGAACTGGGATCCTTGGCGCTAGACTCCCATTTGTTGACCGTTCCGGTCGTTCGCCAAACGGTGGAAGAGGAAGGACGGCGCATGATGCATGTCGCCCAGTCCACTTTGCACACCTTGGACCGGCTGCGCTATCTCAAGCAGCTTTGGACCTATCGCCTGGCGATCTGCGACCTCGGTGGCCTCCGGGAGCCTCGCGAAACTTGGCACCAAATCAGTGAACTCTGCGACGCGCTTCTCCAACTGTGCTTTGAATCGCTTTGGAAGAAGTTCACGATCGAACGCAACCTTGAAAACCTCCCTCCGCCAATCGTCGTTGCTTACGGAAAGCTCGGAGGATCAGAGCTCAATTACAGTTCCGATGTGGATCTGGCCTACATCGCGGACGATGGGGTTTCCGCCGAGGACCTTGTGGCTCTGGGACGGTTTTGCGAGATGCTCAATCGTGCGCTTTCCGACCAGATGGGGCGGGGAATGCTCTACCGGGTCGATCTCAGGCTGAGACCGTTTGGTAGGTCTGGCCCGATCGTCAACCGGTTTGCTGCGTCGGAAGGGTACTACCAAAAATACGCTGAACCATGGGAAATCTTGGCTCTGGTCCGCTCCCGAGTAGTCATCGGCGACCCGTCGGCGGTGGATCGGTGGAACGCGTTGCGCCAAGCCGTTTGCTTCAAACGTGCTCGGGTCGATTGGTTCTTCCACCAGATCATCGAGCAGCGGGCTCGGACCGAGGCAAAGGTGGGGTCGAACGACATCAAGCGCGGAAAAGGTGGCATCAGAGATATCGAGTTCTTTGCCCAAATGCACCAAATTCTCGCTGGGGAAACCTATGAGGATCTCCAAAGTCGGGACACTATCAGCTGCCTCAGGGCCATCTCTCATCACAAGCTTGCGGATCGAGCTCATGATTTGATCCCGGCGTACACCCTTTTGCGGCAGACCGAGCACCGGCTCCAACTGGTGGACAACGCCCAGACCCACGATCTGCCGTCGGACGCTGAGGGTTTGCAGGCGATCGCGGTCGCACTCGGATTCGGATCCAAGGAAGATTTTGAAGCTGAACTTGGCGCGGCGCGGAATCAGGCTTCCGAAACCTACCGATCACTAGTGGCAAGCTTGGCGGGAACTCCGGAGACTAATGAAGCGGTGTGGGAGGCGACGTTTGGTCCTCTCAGGCGCCAAGCAGAGGAGTTCATCAAGCGAGCTCCCGATCCAGCTGCGCTTCTGCAGACCTTACGTGAGGATGTGCAGGGCCGAGAGCGGTTCAACCGTTTGTTGCGAAACGGTCCAGAGGTTCTCCACCGGGTGATGCATCAGCCGGAAGTGCTCGAGCAACTCATTACCGGGGAAATCGAAGAACGGTGGCTGCTGCCCGATTTGAGCCGCGTTACGAGCCCCGCGCTCCTAGCACAGAATCTGCGGCGCCTGCACACCAAAATCGGGGTGCGAGCGGCGCTAGGTGCGACTCCTATCCCGAGTCTGGAAACACAAGAAGTCTTTGACGAAATCCTCTCGCAAGTATTCGATCCCAGCTTGGTCTCCGTGATCCGGTTAGGGAGCTATGCTTCGGGGGAAATGGGTCCGTTCAGCGACGCCGACCTTTTGTTGGTGGCGAACTCGGAAGCGGACCTTGCACGAGCCGAGGATCACGCCGAGGGCGTCTTGCGGGTGATCGCTGAACTCACCACGATGGGGTCCCCGTTTTCGCTGGATCTTAGGCTGCGCCCGGAAGGACGACAAGGGCTGCTGGTGCGGACGGTCCAGGGGATTCGCGACTACCGAGAGTCCGCAATGGAACCCTGGGAACGTCTGGCTCTGGTGCGATCGAGTCTTCTGCTCGGCGAAGAGGCAGCTATCGATGTCGTGCGGCGCGCCGCACTCTCAGGCGGATATTCGGCATCGGATGCTTCGGCTCTGGCTTACATCAAACATCGGTTGGAAACAGAGCGCTGCCTCCCTTCAGAATATCGGCGGCACGTCAAACTCGGCTACGGCGGTTTGATCGACTTGGAATGGCTCCTGCATGTGGCTGCGCTAGTGCATCTTCCTCCAAAAGCACTCCAAATTTCTGCCTTGGTCATGGATTTGATCTCCGAGCTGGTCGTCGTGGGATTTTTCAATGTCGCAGAAGCGGAGGAACTTCGCCAAGGCGTGCGCCACCATTCAGCAATGCGTTGGAGTCTCGCAGCCATGGGCTTTGAGCCCGATTTGCTACCCGAAAATCCTGATAAACTCGACGCCTTGGCAGGGGCGCTGGGATTTGAATCTGGCAATAGTCTCCTGCGTACGGATATCAACGTGCGAGAATCTATTCGATCGATGTATCAAGACGGCTTAAGGAGATTGGCACCATGAACCCGCTAGTGGTCGCACTCGCGGTTGCAGGATTCCTCATGGGTTCGATGCCCACGGGCGTTCTCATAGCCAAGTCGCAGGGCATCGACATCCTATCGGTCGGCAGCAAGAACCCAGGAGCATCGAACGTTTATCGCACACTCGGCCCGAAATGGGGCGTCATTGTTTTTCTCATCGACGCTCTCAAAGGATTCATTCCTGCGTCGATTACGAGCTGGGTCCTGGTGAAACCGGACATGGGCTTTTGGGTTGGAATCGCGGCCATTCTGGGGCACATGTTCTCCCCTTGGCTCAAGTTTAAGGGCGGCAAAGGCGTCGCAACCGGGCTGGGAGCGCTTCTGGGGTCAGTTCCCATCGCCGCACTGATCGCCTTTGCCGGATTCCTCGTCATCGTGGCGATCACGCGCTACATTTCGCTGGGCAGCCTTGTGGCGGCGGTGATTTTGGTGAGTGAGGGATTCATCTTCAACTATGCCCTCCCGGTTAAAGTTGGGTTCAGTATGCTTGCCATC
This sequence comes from Armatimonadota bacterium, assembly GCA_018268255.1. Classification (GTDB taxonomy): domain Bacteria; phylum Armatimonadota; class Fimbriimonadia; order Fimbriimonadales; family Fimbriimonadaceae; genus UBA2391. Next base: position 105,019 of record JAFDWX010000006.1, read on the forward strand.
TTGCTTTTCTACTTGCACCGTGGCAACATCAAACGTCTGTTGAACGGGACCGAATCAAAGTTCGGACAAAAGCTCACGGATGGCGTTCATAACGGATAACCCAGTAGGCTTTGCACTGGCAATATTTGTCTGGGTGCCGGTGGCTATTTGGATCCAGGGAACTCTCAACCTCGCCATCATGGCCGAAGTCGACTTCCTTTTCTTCGTGATGTCATCTTTCATGATGGTCGCAGTTGGGTACTTCACCGCGACCGCACCCACTCCGGGGATCGCGTGGTTGTTTTTTTCGATCGCGTGGGGACAAGTCGTTTTGGCACACCCTATCCGGACCACTGTCAGGAAAATCGAACTTTCTAAAATTGACTACGACCAAGCGGATAAACTGATGGACCAAATTGGGAGAACTTTGAGCTTGGTCTCTGTGGTGCGTTTGGGCGAAATTCTCAGACAATATGGTTTGCCCGGCCACGCGGTTGCCATCCTGGATCGAGGTCTGCAAGGCAAACCGAAACAGATGTACGCAAGCGAATATCAGACATTGGCCAGTTGGAAGCGCCAGCCTTTGGCCCACCAAGATATGCGCCCACTCGCCTGCGATCGCTGCAATGAACTCAATCCTCCCGGCGAGATCTTCTGTCGACGGTGCAACAATAAGTTTCTTTTGGCGTTTATCCGTGCGACGGTACTCCAAGGGCGAACCGAATTCAAGCTTTTGATTGCATGGACGGTTCTGGTCGCAGTCAGCGTACTGGTGCTGTTAAGTCGGCGATTCCTTCCGACGTGGGCATTCATTCCCCTTGCCTTGATCCTCATAGCAGTCGGGGTCGTGGTGGTGATGAAGGCCCTTATGAGAGGTCGCCGGTGATCCGCAAGCTCGACCGGTACATCCTGCGCGAGATGATTGTGCCGTTCCTCATCGGCACCCTCGCCGTGGTTTTGATGTTTCAAGCGAACTTGTTGATCGCGCTGTTCAAATCGTTAAACCTGGCGAACGTCCCGACGCTAGCAATCCTAAAACTGATCGCTCTGAAGACTCCCTATTTCCTGAACATGACTCTGCCAGTGGGAATCGCATTGGCTAGTTCGCTCGCCATCTCTCGGTTGGCTCGGGAAAGCGAACTGACGGCCATGCGAAGCGCAGGAATGCCGATACGCCGCGTCATCCGACCCGTTCTCTTTGCGGGAGTAGTGATTTCATTGTTGAACTATTGGGTGGTGGAGTTCGTGATGCCTCGGAGCGAGTTTTCGGCTCGAAAGCTTGCCAACGAGATCAACATGCTGGCTCTCGCTCCTGATGTTCGTGCGAACGTGGTGCTTTCGATCAAGAACTACTCTGCAACCATCGGCCTGGTCACCCGATCGAAGAACGGAGATTTGATGCTCAACGACATCCTGCTGGTGGAACGCCGAGCCCGTGGAGAACTCGTTTTGATCACCAGCGATTCGGGATCATATCGGCAGGGCAACTGGTCGATCGAGCGCCCCTATTTCCGCTACATGAACGGAAACTCGCTATTGGCGGTGGAATCCAAGGAAAAGCCATTGCAGTTGATCGAGCCGATCAGCGTCCCGGATCTGTTTCAGCAACCCAGCAACGACGAAATGCGTGTAAAAGAACTCCTGAAAGTCATCGACCAACGGCGCAAGATGAAACAGGACACACGGCAACAGGAAGTTACGCTGCAGACCCGTTTCAGCGTCCCCGCAGCCTGTTTGGTGTTTTCTTTGGTCGGACCGGTGTTTGCGTTCGGACTTCGGAGGTCGGGCCCATTTGTCGGAGTTTTGTTGAGTCTCATCATGGTCCTGCTCTATTACAACGCCTTCGTCATATCGACAGAGATTGTCGGAAGGCTCGGATGGGCTCCGCCTTGGGTGGCTGCGTGGCTGCCCGATATCGTATTCTTTGTCTTCGGCTTGATAGCTCTCTGGAGGAGCGAATAGAGCTTGGCGCAATGGGGTGCCCGATGGGTAGGTGTGGTGATTCTGGCGACTGGATCGGTCGGTGCCCATTCAGTCCCCGCATCCAAGAGCATCCGTGACACGATTAACCGTGCTCGAGCCGCTTTAGGGAGCCAGCCGAGAGCCACAGAAGCAAAGGGATTTACGCCGGATTCCACGCGTCCTCTGCCAGCGCCACGGGAGGATAAGAATACGTTCAGACTCCTGAATATGGATAAAGGATCCGGCGCTGGGAATAAGGTGAGGGGCGAAGGACATATCCACTTCACGTTTCGTGGCTACGAGGTTTGGGCGGACAAAGTGGATGGCGACCGCGAAACTCAGGTGTTCACTTTGGAAGGGAACGTTCGCGTTGCTGGTGAGGAGCAGAGCGCAGAAGCGGAGAGAGCCATAGTCGACTTTCGAGCCCGTACGATGCGCTACGAATCTGGGCGCGGTTCGATCGGCCCCAAACCACTGGGGGGACAACTTCGGGCGCCGCTCTACGTCACGGGGACTGGTTTTGGTGGCACAGGGAGGTTTTTTGGCGTCAACTCCTCGCTCACAACGTGCGAGTATCCAGATCCGCACTACCAATTAGTTGCTCGGTCCATTGATGTCATTCCGAGCAAACGAGCGATCTTGCGTCATGTGAAGGTCGAAATTCTGCACAAAACGGTCGTCACGCTTCCATTCATGGTGATCCCTCTCAATGAGCGAATGAACCGGTACTCACCGGAAGTCGGCCAATCGCGGGAAGAGGGCTATTACATTAAGAATTCGATCGGGATCCCGCTCAGGGGTTCAAGTTTCGTCAATGCGCGCACGGATTACTTCACCAAGTTGGGCGCAGGTCTGGGCGGAGATTGGAACTACAGCAACCGGACGACAGCAGGGTTGATCCGTGCGTATGGACTCACCGGCACGACGCCGAGCCGACTCTACAGTGTGGATCATCGGCAGATGGTGCTCGGGGGCAAACTCAACGTTGTGGGGCAGTGGATTCAGGACAACTATTTGACTGCGCTCAACACCCGGACCTACAACATCCGCAGCAATTTCACGCGTCCACTCGATGGTGGGAATCTTCGGCTTTCCTTGAATCGGTCCGGTTCCAGGTCCTCCACGTTCCGCAACCTGAACCAAACGATGAGCTTGGAGCATCAGCAGAAGTGGAATCCAAGATCTTCGACCAGTCTCAATATTGATTTTAATACGTATCGGACGAGTGGATTGGGTGGATTAAGCGAACAAAAAGCCGTAAATCTTAACTTTAAGGCAAGCCAAGACTTGAGCAGAGCCCAAGCCCTTTTTGACTACCAACGGGTGATTCCCGTCGCGTCATCAGTACCGTTCTTCAGCTCCCAGGATCGGACGCCGATGTTCACCCTCTCGACGGCTTCGAATCGCTGGACTGGTTTGAATCGCGACCGATTCCCATGGCGAGCCGAATATTCGGTCGGAGAACTGGGGGACAGCCTGAGAAAAAGCCGCGTGACAAGGAACCACTTGGACCTCTCAACAAACAACGAGCTCGGGGAGAGATCACGCCACAAAGCCGGCTACGACCTTCGGTTTAGGCAGGGCTTTTATAGTGACTCAACAGCTCAGTACAACTGGTCTGCCAATCTCCACTACGGCTATTCAGTTGGTCCAAAATCTCAACTTAACCTGCGCTACAGCACGCTCCGCCAGCAGGGTTTCACTCCTCTGGCGATAGACCGCACAGGCGAACGCAATGAACTTTCGAGTGACTTGAGTTGGAAGATCCTTCCATCGCTTTCCTTGGGCGCTCAGTCCTCATTCGATTTCGTCCAATTCCGTCGGCATGAAACACCCTGGCAGGGTGTCGGGGTGCGGTCCGAATGGTATCCCGATGACAAGTTTTTCCTAAGATTTAACGCAAACTATGATACGTTTAGATCTGCGTGGAGCAATCTCAGATTTGATAGCGGTTGGAAAGTTTCGGAAGGGTATATGTCCGTCGGTCTTCGGTATGACGGCATTCGGCACACTTGGGGCAATGTGAACCTGTTTGCCGAAGGCTTACGGTGGAAGAGGCTGAAGACAAGCGCGTTGCTCAATTTCAACGGATACACAGGAAGATTCGATACTCGGCAGCTATCGTTTATCTATGATCTCCACTGCGCCGAAGCCATTTTCCAGATCATCGATCAATCCACGGGCTATCGTCGAGGAACAGAATTTGGCCTTTTCATCCGGCTCAAAGCGCTGCCATTCGATACGCCGTTCGGCGTCGGACGTCGAGGTCAAGCCATCGGCACCGGAACAGGTATCGGATTCTAGGTATATAACCGGACATGCATCGCACGCTCCCTAAGCCGATTCAGCCAGGCCAGAAAGTGTCCATTATTGGCGCATCATCCCATGGAGAAGATATCCCGCAGGCCTGTATGGACTGGTTGAAGCGCGAGGGATTCGAACCTGTTCTGGGCAACCACGCCATGAATCGATCCGGCATGTTTGCAGGCACGGATGCGGAGCGAGCTCAGGACTTTCAGCAAGCGTTTGACGACCCGGAAGTTGGGTTCGTCCTGAGTCTTCGAGGCGGATACGGCGCAAGTCGTATCATCCCTCACGTGGACTGGAAGAAGGTGGTCGCGAGCCGCAAAATGCTGTGCGGATTCAGCGACACCACCGCACTTCATCTTGCAATCCACCGGCACGGAGGTGTTTCCTTGCATGGACCCGATTCGCTTGCCTTCAATCGAGAACGCGAACCTTGGGTCTGGGAAAGTCTCCACAACGCCATGCGAGGCGGAAACTCAATGATCGAGACGGCGCCGAAGGGTCGATGCCTGGTTGGTGGTAAGTCTATGGGGGTGGTGGCGGGAGGGTGTCTCACCCTGCTGAGCGATTCGATGGGGACGGATCGATCGTTCGACTGCCGAGATAAGATCGTGCTGATCGAGGACGTTCACGAGCGGCCCCACAGAATTGACGCGATGCTGGTGAACCTGTTGCAAGCTGGCCATCTATCCCACGCCAAAGCGGTGGTGATGGGCACGATGAGCGGCACCGACGAACAGCGAGAAGATGAACTCGACCCAACTTGGACTGACATTGTGCTCGACCTGTTGGCACCGTTGAAGATCCCCGTGATGGTCGACTTTCCGTTCGGGCACATCCGAAACTACCTCACTCTTCCGTTGGGGATAAGGGCGGAAATCGATGCCGAGCAAGGGACCTTGACCTATCTTGAGCCCCACTGCAAATAGCACAAACCGGAACCCCGTGCACTACAATAGGGAATCTCATGGCCCCGACACCATTGAACTTATCGAAGAGTCGCATCGCTGACCTTGAGCGTCACATCGTGGGCCTTAAGGACAAGAAATTCGACGGATTGCCAGATAAGTATGTGTGCTACTCGCCGGAGTATGTGGGGTTCCACTCGCGGCGGTTTGCAGTCTTGCTGACCATCTTGGAAAGCCTGGGGACGACCCAAGAAAGTAAGCTTTTGGACGTCGGGCCGACCTTCACTTCCATTCTTTTCCACCATCATTTCAACTGCACCGTGGACTCGCTGAGTTTTTCGCCGGACGAGACCACGCCCTTTGGGACCAACTACGAGTTTGATTTGAACCGTTCGCAGCGGAAGGAAACGTGGCGGACGGATTTGGGCGGGTATGACGCGGTGGTGTTTGCCGAAGTGATCGAACACCTTTACACCGCTCCCAGCGTGGCGTTGGAGTATCTCAAGAGCTTGGTGAAGCCTGGAGGATACATCCTGGTTCAAACGCCCAATGCGTTGGGGATCAAGCAGCGCCTGCAACTGCTGGCGGGCAAGCATCCGTACGAGGAAATCAATCCGGACCCGAACAGCCCCAACCACTTTCGGGAATCGACCTTGGCTGAACTGGTGCGCTATTCCCAGGGCGCTGGTCTGGAGGTGGTCCATGCGGCCCACTACAACTACTTTAATCCGACTTTCCGCCAGAAGAACAAGCGTATTCGGCCTTGGATGGGTGCATTGTTTTTTCGGATCAGCGACTTTTTGCCGTCGCGCCTCAAGCGCGGGATGACGGTGGTCTGTCGGCGCCCGCTAACGCCATAAATTTGGCCAGCCCCGGCCCGGAGGCCACTCCCCGAGATGGGACCCCGACGCTGGCGCGTCGCCCACCTCGCCGCCCCCGGGGCTGGTGGCCGAGCTTCGCATCACGTACTTGTCCCGTTCATCTGCTTTCAGAAACCACCCCGGCCTTAGGGCCACCCCTCCGAGGGAGGGGAATGACGTGGGGACGAATGTTCGCTCATGGCCGCCAGTTGAAATCGAATTTTCGGTTGCCAACTGATGTCCCCGCAATCGAGTGGCGGAATCTCACCTCAAGCAGCGGGTTTGTGCGAGGCTATTCCCCAGGGAAATTCAGGATACGAAATTCCCCTCCGCCGGAGGGGTGCCCGCAGGGTGGGGCGGTGTCCATGCACGAACCATCGCGGATGAATCTGACTCCGAGCCTCCTCGCCGCCCCCGGGGCTGGATCAGGTTTCAAATCGGAACCCAATCCCGTTTTTTCCAGGCAATCTAATAGAACCCTGCTTTCACCCGCCAACAGAGTCGGTCGCCGGTTGGGGGCGAGATGCTGGGCGGGCGCGGAGCGACCGGGGTCCCAGCGTCGGGCGTGGCACCGGGCCCAAGCGGCGACTCAAACTCCGCCCCGACTAATCAAAGCGAACCTGCCCCCAGCAGTGGAAATCCGGTGAAGAACTGGGTGCAAAACCCGTGGCAAAAATTGTGGATAAAATGCGCTTGACACACAACCTGTTGTGGTGTATGATGATCGAGGCCACAAGATATAGTGGCGAACCGAAAGCGAAATGAAGTGCCCCTACTGCGGCCATATCGAACAACGAGTGCTCGATTCTCGCCCTGCGCGAGATGAAGAAGCCATCCGCCGCCGCCGAGAGTGTTGCGTGTGCAACCGTCGATTCACGACGTTTGAAGAGCCAGAAAAGCCGCGCCTTTATGTGGTGAAGCGCCGCGGAGATCGCGAGGAATTCCATCGCGAGAAAGTAATGACCGGCATGATCACGGCCTGCCGTAAACGTCCGGTATCGCAAGAACTCCTGAGGGACACGGCCGAGAGAATCGAACGCGAGATGTTCGACCTCTGCGAGCCGGAAGTGAGTTCGACGACCATCGGCGACAGGGTCATGGAAGCGCTTTTGGGAATTGACGAAGTGGCATACGTGCGCTTCGCATCCGTTTACCGCGAGTTTGAGAGCCCGCGGGAATTTCGTGAAATTGTGGATAACGTACGCCGCGCGCAAAAGAGGCGAGTTCCGGCTCAAACCTAAAGAACGGCTGGAGCGGCGGATCCCACGAAAAATCACGTAGAAAATACTAGGCAATCCTTTGAATTTGTGTTATCCTATGTCTACGTATTTTGGCGGATCCGCTCATGGAAGAGAAGAATGGCATGAAAATTAAGCGTTACTTTACGAAGGAAGGCAAGGAGCCTCTCGATGGCGTTCGATTCGAGGCACGCAAGAGCGAAATCCGCAATCCGGATGGTTCAACCGTGTTCTTGATGGAAAACGTGATGGTGCCGGAAACTTGGTCGCAAGTTGCGACGGACATCCTGGCGCAAAAGTACTTCCGCAAGGCAGGGGTTCCGCAAAAGGATGGTTCCGATGGCGGCGAAACGGATTCGCGCCAAGTCTTCCACCGGCTTGCCGGTTGCTGGCGCCATTGGGGAGAGGAGTACGGCTATTTCGATAGCAAAGCAGATGCCCAGGCGTTTTATGATGAGCTGACGTACATGCTCGCAACGCAGATCGCAGCTCCGAACAGTCCCCAGTGGTTCAATACTGGGCTTCACTATGCCTACGGCATTACCGGGGTTCCGCAAGGCCATTTTTACGTCGACCCGAAGACTAAAAAGCTCAAGAAGAGTGCCAACGCCTATGAGCGTCCTCAGCCCCATGCTTGCTTTATCCTCAGCGTTTCAGACGACCTCGTTAACGAGGGCGGCATCATGGACCTGTGGACTCGCGAGGCACGAATCTTTAAGTACGGTTCAGGAGTCGGAACGAACTTCAGTCGCGTTCGAGGGGAGAACGAGCGTCTGAGCGGCGGCGGCAAGTCCAGCGGTCTCATGAGCTTCCTCAGGGTCGGAGATCGATCCGCTGGAGCCATTAAATCGGGAGGCACAACCCGCCGCGCCGCAAAGATGGTGTGCCTCGACGTCGACCATCCCGATATTGAGCAGTTTGTCAACTGGAAGGTTAGGGAAGAGCAAAAGGTGGCCGCATTGGTTACCGGATCTCAGCTAAACCAGAAGCACATCAATGCGATCGTTCGGGCTTGCCACACTGGCTTGCCGAACGCTCCGAAGGCTGCCGATAAGTTCAATCCCCGCACCAACTCGGCGTTGCGCAAAGCGATCGCAGAAGCCAAATCCGTCGCCATTTCGCCCAATTACATCCAGCGCGCCATTCAGCTGGCACAGAATGGAATCACCAACATCGAATTTCCGGTCTTCGATACGGGATATGAGAGCGAAGCGTATCTCACGGTTTCCGGCCAAAACAGCAACAACTCGGTTCGAATTTCCAACGACTTCTTGAATGCCGTTGAGAACGATGGCGAGTGGAACCTAACCTCTCGCACAACGGGAGATTCGGTCAAGAAAATAAAAGCCCGTGACTTGTGGTCGCAGATTTGCGAGGCCGCATGGATGAGCGCCGATCCAGGCACTCAGTACGACACGACCATCAATGATTGGCACACGTGCCCCTCGGACGGAAGAATCAACGCCAGTAATCCCTGCAGCGAATACATGTTCCTGGATGACACTGCCTGCAATCTTGCCAGCATCAATCTCATTCGGTTTTACAATCCCAAATCAGGCGAGTACGATTTGGAAGGCTATCGGCACGCCATCCGACTGTGGACGATTGTGCTGGAAATCTCCGTGCTGATGGCGCAATTTCCCAGCCAGAACATCGCCGAGCTGAGCTACAAGTTCAGAACGCTTGGATTGGGATACGCCAATTTGGGCGCCCTGCTGATGCAGATGGCGATCCCTTACGACAGTCCCCAAGGCGCGGCAATTGCGGGTGCTCTCAGCGCAGTGTTGGGGGGCGAGTCCTATGCCACGAGTGCGGAAATGGCTCGCGAGCTCGGTACCTTCGAAGGGTATTCCCGCAACAGCGCGAGCATGCTCCGAGTTGTGCGGAACCATCGCCACGCGGCGTACAACGCAACGGCCGACCAATACGAATCGCTGGGCATAACGCCCGTTGGCATCGATCCCGATGAATGCCCCACCGAGATGCTCAAGTGCGCCCGAGAGGCTTGGGACCGTGCGCTCCATTTGGGAGAAGCGCACGGCTACCGCAACGCTCAGGTTACGGTGTTGGCTCCGACGGGAACCATCGGTTTGCTGATGGACTGCGACACCACAGGGATCGAGCCCGACTTTGCCTTGGTGAAGTTCAAGAAACTCGCGGGAGGCGGCTATTTCAAGATCGTTAACCAGTCGGTTCCACCGGCTTTGGTCAAGTTGGGATATTCACCGGAGCAGATCGAAGATATCGTGGCCTATTGTGTTGGTCGCAAGACCCTCAAGGGTTGCCCCAAGATCAATCACGAAAGTCTTACAGCCAAGGGATTCACCACAGAAGTTCTGGAAGCGGTGGAACAGGGGCTCGGAAACGCGTTCGAACTCCAATTCGCCTTCAATAAATGGACCCTTGGCGAGCAGTTCTGCAAGACGTATCTCGGATTTACCGACGAACAGCTCAACGACTGGAATTTCAACATGCTTGAGGCTCTTGGATTTTCCAAGGCCGAAATCAGCGATGCCAACGACTTCGTCTGCGGCACGATGACCATCGAAGGAGCACCCCACCTCAAGCTCGAACACTATCCGGTATTCGACTGCGCCAACAAGTGCGGTCGGAAAGGCGAGCGGTACATCCACTACGAGGGTCACATTCGCATGATGGCTGCCGCTCAACCGTTCCTGAGTGGCGCGATCAGCAAGACGATCAACCTGCCTGCCGATGCTGGGTTGGAGGATATCAGCGATGCTTACCTCAAGTCGTGGAAGCTGGGTCTCAAGGCCAACGCGCTCTATCGGGACGGATCCAAGCTGAGTCAGCCGCTCAACGCTGCGGTGGATGACGCTGCTGCTGCCATTCTGGAAGCATCCTTGGACGGTGCCGAAGAGCCGGAACCAGCTCTCATTCAACAAGCCGCCCAAAAACTGGTTTACCGATACATCGCCAAGCGCCGGCTTATGCCGTCTCGCCGCAAGGGATACACCCAAAAGGCTCGCGTTGGCGGCCACAAGGTCTATATCCGCACCGGCGAGTATGAAGATGGAACTCTAGGCGAAATCTTTGTGGATATGCACCGGGAAGGAGCTGCATTCCGCTCGCTCATGAACTGCTTCGCGATCGCGGTTTCGCTCGGTCTGCAATATGGAGTTCCACTTGAGGAGTTTGTGGAAGCCTTCGTCTTCACTCGATTCGAGCCGAACGGCGTTGTATCCGGACACGACAACATCAAGATGTCGACCTCGGTCATCGACTATATCTTCCGCGAGTTGGCCCTTTCCTATCTTGGAAGGACCGACCTCGTCCAAGTGAAACCTGAGGATCTTCGAGGAGATGCGATGGGTCGCCCGGGCCAAAAGCCGGAATATCTGGACGAAGAAGAAGGTGAGGAACTGGAGGGTTACGTTCCAGGTACCGCCACGGAAGAGAATATCAGCCACGGGTACGTTTTGGGGGATGCACAGGCCTCCGCAGCCCAAGCAATCCCAGTTGCGGTCAAGGTCAGCCACGTGATGGAGGCGGACCAAACGGCCAAACGACGCGAGGCTAGGCTCAAAGGATACGAGGGCGACCCGTGCGGAGACTGCGGTGCATTCACGCTTGTTCGAAACGGCGTTTGCCTTAAGTGCGACACCTGCGGATCGACCAGCGGCTGCAGCTAAGTCTCCGACGAAAGGTGGCGCAGTTTGGGCTGATGTGCCCAAACTGCACCAATTTGCGTACAATAGGCTTCGATGAGCACGGATGCCTATCGTATTCCCGAGCCAGAAGGCCAGGGGCAAATCATGAAGAAGCCACGCGAACTCACTTGGCCCATCCTCCTCAGCACGGATGCCGAGCACGATTTTGCCTTGCTGATAGAGGAATTTGAGGAGTTCGGCACCACATTCCGCAACGTCATCGGGCAGGTGATGTGGTACGAACAAACCGACAAGAATACGGCCAAAGGATTATACGAAATACTTTTGCCTGAAGGGCAGTCGATGCCGTTGATCAAGGTCCTCTATGCCCTCACAGAAAAAGCGATAGTCGTGCGAGGATTCGAGCGCAGCAACCTGCTTGGGTCCACTCCGATCGCTCTTCCTAAGAAAAAATCCCCTCGCTAAAAACCAGCAAGGGGCATTTTGGGGACATTGGATACTCGCAATGAGCCGTGCCGAAAATGGCACGTGGGATCCTTTGTAACTGCATCCATCGTACTTTTCCGGTGCCCATCTAGCAAGTCCCAGAGCATCACTAGGTTCAACGGGTGGGTCCAAGGTCTTGGGACCCTTGCTTTTGGCCCCGCAAGGCGCGCTGGGTGTGTGTCCACCAGATAGGGGACAATCACGATGGCGACAGTTTGGTCCGTCACTTGGAAACTGGGGAAATGTGACGCCCATATCGCAAAACCCAGTAAATAATCTTAGTAGTTCGCTGGTCTTCGAGTGCTACCATGCAGTTTTGGAGGACTGAGGGATGAAGATATTTCGTTTGGCCACCCTTGTGGCTACATTTGGTGTGATGGGCATTGCTTACGCTGTGGAACCGCCGTGTTTCCTGCGGACAGATGGATCCTACAAGTTGGATGTGGATGGCACGGTATTGAGCGATGCCAAAGACAGCGGATTTGTCGAGGGGGCTGGCTCGATCGACTATTCGGTGGGCGGTAACGCGACCGCCAATAACAGCACGGGCATGTTCAGCGGCACTGGCACGGCAGCCTATGGTGAACTCTGTCTGAAGTCGTCGGCGGATTTGGCAGGGACTGCAAGCGTCTCCCACCACGCCGGTGCGACCGGTGGACAGGTTCAGTTCGGCGACATGATCGAATTCTGGAATCCTGATGCTGATTTCGGTAAGGCTATGGAGTGGCAGATCTGCGTCACCATGACCCAGGCCAACGTCTCGGGCATCATCAGCCCCAGCAGCGGATACGATGCCAAGGGCTGGATCCAGCTCGGCGACATGACGGCACAGAACGTGAGTTTCAATGCGAACGGTTCTGTTCTGCAATCCTGCGTGAACTACACCATCGCTAACGGCGATGCGTTCGCACTTCATGGCTTCCTGATGCACAGTCTGGAAGGCAGCACCACGACAGGCGGGGTGCGAGATTTCACGCTCAATACATGCCTGAGCGTTTCCATCAAAGCACTCAGTGCGGATGGCAAGTACATGAGCTGCAGTGGCCACGATTACCCGGTGCCAGAGCCAGCATCCATGGCTGCACTGGCGAGCGGTCTGGCCGCAGTGGTTGTCCGGCGCCGCAGAAAGTAAGGGTTTCCATACCGGACCTCTCCCGCGCCTCGGATCAGTGTTGATCCGGGGCGCACTCATTGCGGCTAGCCTCATAGGCCATACTTTTTCCTCATGGGGATGGCGATACATCGACCGGACGGCAAACTTCCGTTGCACACCAAGATTTTCATCGGGCTGATTCTTGGTGCTGTCTTGGGGATCGGAGCGCAGGTGCTCCTGGGAGCGGACCATCCGAGCCTCACGTGGTTCGTGAAGAACCTTGCCCAACCCGCGGGCAAGGTCTTCCTGAACCTCATCTTCATGATTGTCGTTCCGCTCTTATTTTCCTCGTTGATTTTGGGCGTTGCTGAGCTTGGCGACGCCGCCCGCGTGGGGCGAGTCGGACTCAAGAGCTTGTTGATGACCGTTGTTTTGAGCGGCTTGGCTGTTGCTCTCGGACTGATTGCGGTCAACATCGTCAAACCGGGAAGCGGCATCACTCCTGAGGAAAGGACCAAGCTGGTGCAAACCTATTCGAAGGTCGAGGACGCAAAGAAGAACGTTGAACAAAGCAAGAAGAGTGAGACGGCCGCCGACACTATCGTAGATCTCATTCCGAAAAATCCACTGAGTTCGGCCGTAAACGCCTTAGAAGGCGGACTCATCAGTTTCATGGTGTTCGCGATGATCTTCGGGATCGCGCTGGCAACCGTCGATCCGGAAAAGGCTCTTCCACTCAAAATCTTCTTTGAGAGCCTCCTCGCGGTGAGCCTGCGGATCATCGAAATCGTGATGCGAGTCGCGCCTTACGGCGTCTTCGGGATGATCTTTGCCACGGGAGCGACTCTGGGGCTCTCGGCATTTCTTGCCCTCGGAAAGTACGCGGTGCTCGTTCTCGTAGTCTTGGCGATCCACCAGTTCGGAGTCTATAGCCTGGCGATCCGGCTGATAGCCAAACGGTCGCCGGTTCAGTTCTTCAAGCAAATCAAAGAGGTGATGCTCACGGCATTCGCGACCTCGAGCAGCAACGCGACCCTTCCGACCGCCCTGAGAGTGGCGCAGGAGGAAGTGGGCTTGCCTCGCCAGATATCCTCCTTTGTGCTGACTGTGGGAGCCACGGCCAACCAGAACGGAACAGCTCTTTTTGAAGGTGTGACCGTATTGTTCCTGGCCCAGTTGTTCCAGGTGCCTCTTACGTTGGGTGATCAGTTGGTTGTGATGCTCCTCACGATCGTGGCGGGCGTCGGCACTGCTGGTGTCCCCGGCGGCGCGTGGCCAATGATCGCTGTACTGCTAGCCCGCATAGGTGTCCCTCCGGAGGCAATCGGGCTTTGTCTCGGTATTGATCGCCTACTGGACATGTCGAGAACCGTACTGAACGTAACGGGAGACATCACGATTGCGGCGTGCGTGTCGACAATGGAAGGATTTGGTGCAGTCATTGTCGAGGAGGCCCAAGGATAAATGTGATATTGCAAGCAATTTGAACTGAAATTGCGCCAAAATTGATGTAAATTCCTGCAACAAACGTTTTCTGTTGTACGAATCGCCGTTTAGTTTATGTCAAAAAGTGGCAATAAAAGTTCACGAATAACGCTCAGCGACGTAGCAAAGCATGCGGGAGTTTCAGTTCAAACGGCGAGCCATGTCCTAACGGGTAACCCGACAGTCCGTATCTCGGAGGCCACTAGAGCTAGGGTTGCGGAATCAGCCAAGATCCTCAACTACCGACCCAACCGTCTGGCGCAAGCCATGAAGCGTGGCAGAACAGACGTGCTTGGAGTGTGGATGCCGGTGGACCGTCCGAACATCACTTACCTCCGTTGGCTGAAAGCTATCAGCGAGCGATCTCGCGACTCGGGTTACGAGCTGATGATCACTGCGCTAGACTCAACGATGGCTTTTTCTGCCAGGGGCCACATTCCGACAATCTGGCCCGTGGACGGCATCATATCCATCGATTCCGGTCGTGCAATGCGCCTCCTCCGAGAGGATTCGCACTACGACTCCCTCCCGCTCTCGATCATTGGTAACGAAATTTTCTCCAATGCCGATAGTGTCACGTTCGACATTCCAAATGCAGTGGGTGACGTCGTGCGAAGCTTTCTTGCGCAAGGCAGAAGAAAGATCGTGCATGTAACGGCCGATTGGGTGTACAGAGATTTTCCTCGAGAGCAGCGCCGAAAAGGGTTTACTGAAGCACTCGAAGCAGCAGGAATTGAGCCTATTATTGTGTCTGTAGAGGGTGAGGATAGCACGTCGGCATACCGCGACTGCACTCGGCACTTGCGTGAAAATGGAGTTCCAGATGCGATCTTTGGGTTCACGGATAGCATCGCCGTAGGTGCCGCTCGCGCATTGCTGGACTACGGTGCTTCGATCCCAGGTGATTGTGCCGTTTGGGGCTATGGAGATTTTCCCGAGAGTAGCGACTTTCGAATACCCCTTTCTTCCATCGCGATGCCATTCGACGGGGTGCTCCGGCAGAGCTGGGAATGGCTCATCGAACGACTGGGCGACCATAGTATAGATTCGCGATTCGCTAACATCCCCATGCACCTCGTTGAGCGAGAGTCCTCACGGGGAGCGTAAAGTCAACAAATGTCCGCAGATCGAGCTGTGTTTGCACTCCGTAACGAATTTATCACCCTTGGGCAACTGATCAAGGCATTGGATTTGATCGACAGCGGCGCCGAGGCGAAGGCCTATCTTGCCGAAAGCTCGATACTCATCAACGGGGAAAACGACACACGCCGAGGAAGAAAAATCCGCCCGGGGGATGAAGTCACCCTTCCGGACGGATCGATTCTAGAGATCACCGCTGCCAATTAGGATTCGTCAGGCGCTTCCTGTACGACAGAATCGGGATCCTGATCCTCAATTTCGCCTTCGTCTGCCTCTTGGACAACCCGGGCGATGGATCGCACCTGGTCACTTCCGCTGAGGTTGATCAGTTTGACCCCTTGGGCCACACGCCCAACGGTTCGGATGTCGCTCACCTTCATGCGAATGGCCTTCCCGTTCGTGGTCATAACGATGAGCTTGTCGTCGTCCTCCACCACCTCAGCCCCCACGATTCTGCCCGTTTTGGACGTTACGTTCATCGTGAGAATGCCTGATCCGCCGCGACCTTGAACTCGGTAGTCGTCAAGCGGAGTTCGCTTACCGTAGCCATTTTCGCCCACCACCAAGAGACTGGCCTCTGGGCGTACGATGTCGGCGGAAATGATGATGTCGTCGCCCTTCAGCGTCATTGCGCGGACGCCACCTGCAGCGCGTGATCGATCTCGCACACCACCTTCGCTGAACCGGATCGATTGGCCCAACCGGGTGATGATGATGATGTCATCGTTTCCGCGAGACCGGAGCACCCAACCCAGCTCATCACCGGGTTCGATGTCAAAGGCGATCAATCCGTTCGCACGGATGTTGCCAAAGTTGGCAAGTTCCGTCCTCTTAATCTCACCCCTTCTGGTGATCATCGTGAGGAAGCCATCGCCCCTAATGTCACGGATGGAAACAGTCGCAGTCACCTTCTCCTCGCTTTCTATTGCGATGTAGTTGATGACCGGCATACCCTTTGCATAGCGTCCAGTTTCGGGGATGTCATACGCCCTGAGACGATACACCCGACCCCGATCCGTGAAGAAGAGAATGTAATTGTGCGTATTGACTTGGAACAGATGAGCGGGCTCGTCATCGGCCTTGAGTGTATTGCTGACACCCTTTCCGCCACGCTTCTGCTGACGATAGGCGTCGATCGAAACGCGCTTGATGTATCCGTCTCGGCTGATCGAAATGATTGCCTCTTCTTCGGGGATGAGGTCTTCATCGCTGAATTCGCCGGCTTCGCGAGCAATAATCTTGGTTCGTCGCTCATCACCAAACTTGTTGCGAAGGTAAACGATTTCCTCTTTGATAATGGCGGTAACGCGCTCGGGGTCGTGGAGGATATCGAGTAAGTTCTGGACCTTAAGCAGAGCGGCCTTATAATCGTTCTCCAATCGCTGCTGGTCAAGTTGAGTTAACCGGCGAAGCTGCAAGTTGAGAATCGCTTGTGCCTGGGCGACGCTGAGATCGAACTTGCGCACCAACTCCACCCGCGCCGTGTTCTCGTCCGCAGCGTTTCGGATGAGGCGAATGACCTCATCGAGGAATCTTCGCGCGATCTGATAACCCTCGTTAATGTGAACTTCTTCCAGTGCGCGGAAGAGCTCGTAACGAGTTCTTGCCTCGACAATTTCTCGCCGGTGCAGGATGTACTCGTCCAGCAAGAGCAGCATCGGTGCTGTGCGAGGAGCACCGTTGATGAGTGAGAGCATGATGGTTCCGAACGTCGTCCGAAGCTGGGTGTGCTTAAGAAGGTAGTTCAGAGCCTTGTTCGGGTTGACATCGCGTCGGATCTCAACTTCGATGCGCATACCGCGCTTGTCACTAAAATCATCCACCCGTAGGAGGCCGTCGAACTTGCGGTCCTTGATCAGTGTGGCGATCGTCTTGACGAGATTTTCTTTGGATACTTGGTATGGAATTTCAGTGATGACGATGAGCGACTTGCCAGCATCGCCTGGCTCGATCATCGTTTTAGCTTGCATCACGACCGAGCCACGGCCCGTTTCGTAAGCGCTGCGGATACCCTTGGTACCCATGATGATCCCGTAGGTCGGAAAATCCGGACCCGGTAAGTGGACCATGATGTCGTCGAGGTTCGACTCTGGAAAATCGATGCGGTGGAGGAGCGCGTTGCAAACCTCGGTGAGGTTATGGGGCGGCAAGTTGGTGGCCATGCCCACTGCAATACCGGTACCTCCGTTGCAGATCAGGTTGGGGAATTTCCCCGGAAGCACCGTGGGTTCGTTGAGGCTTTGGGAATAATTCTGCACCCAGCTGACGGTCTCGCGGTCGAGATCTTCAAGCATTTCAGCCGCAAGCGGTGTCAAGCGACATTCTGTGTATCGCATGGCCGCGGGGCCGTCTCCGTCCACGTTTCCGAAGTTGCCCTGTCCATCGATGAGCGGGTACCGCATGACCCAGGGTTGGGCCATTCGAACCAGTGTTGGGTAAATGACGGCTTCACCATGCGGGTGGTAATCACCGCTTGTGGAGCCGCAAACCTTCGCGCACTTTTGATACTGGTTACCCGGCATCAAATTGAGCTGGCGCATCGTGTACAAAATTCTGCGCTGCACGGGCTTGAGACCGTCGCGCACGTCGGGTAGAGCGCGCGCGATGATAACCGACATCGCATAGTTGACGTAGCTCCTGCTGAGCTCGTCTTCGACGTTGACAATGGAAATCCTGGGATCCTGATCAGCCACGGTAAAAACTCACCTGTAAAGGACGCCAAAAGAAGCAAAATGGGCGCACTTAAGGCTTACATTGTACCCGGGTGCGATTCACTGGCGAATTTGCCGGGATGTGTTACTTGCAGGTTGATGTATCCTATCGGATGAGGGATCCGTAGGAAATCCGGGGGGATTTATGAACAAAATCATTCGAACATGGGGTGGCATCGTGGGGATTGGATGCTGCCAACTGGCTTTTGCCCAGGTTGTCGTGTTGCAGGACGCTCGAGCAACCTACCTCCGCGTAAATAACGACGCAGCCTTGGATGCGCCCGCAATTGCTCTGACCTCGCTTGGAGTGGCACCGGGAAATGTGCTCCAGATGGAAGTCGTGGGTGACTTTAGCAGACAGGGCACGGGCGGAGTCCGAATTGACAAGACTACTGCTGTGTTTAGCAGTTCAGCTGTACTGCTTTCCGGCACAAACCTTAATCGAGTGCAGGGGGCAATCGACGCGGGTACCGATATCGCGACATTGAATACGTGGCAGGGGGGCCTCAGCACGGACATTGCTCAAGATTTTGAGGTCAATCCCAATGCCGTTCCAGAAAGGATTCTGCAGATTCCTGCTGGATCAACACACATCTTTTTCTCACCTTTCGACGATTTCTTCGAGGATAACGTGAGCTTTGGTTATGGCGTTCGATTCACGAAGGCTGTTTCCAAGAGCATCAAAGGTACGTGCAATCTGCAGGAGTACATTGATCCGATCAATACCTTTGTAACAGTCGAGATCATCAAGAGGGGAGTCGTTGTCGAGTCGCAGATGACTCCGTTGACGGTGGGAGGCAACTACACGATCTTTACGTTGCACACCGGACCCGGCTACTCTGTTCGAGCAAAGGGCTCGCACTGGCTAGCGCAGAGAATTGACAATGTCACTCTCTCCTCTGGCATGGTGACTTTGAATTTCGATCTCGTTAACGGTGATATCGACCGCGACAACGCCGTCACGATTTTCGACTATGTTGAGCTGTCCACATCGTTTGACAAAGGTATCGGTGAGAACGGGTTCAATGCCAACGCGGACCTTGATGGCGATGGATTCGTCTCCATCTTCGACTATCTGATTCTCAGCAACTCGTTCGATCACGTCGGCGACGAACTCAGTTAGAACCATAATGCCCCGAAGATTGCAGAGATTCTTCGGGGCATTGTTTTGTGGTCTGGTCGATTACTTGAGGAGTGTATCGATCGTCGCGCTAAATGGATCGTCGCCGCCGAACCCGGTCTGGATTTTGCGGACCACGCCTTTCTTATCGATCAGGACGAAGTAAGGAATTCCAGTTACACCCCAACTTTTTGCCAAGGCGTCGTTTTCAAACGTGAAGTTGTACGTGTACTTGTGCTCCTTGGCATAGGATGCTGCAGTCGCCTTGCTCTTGCCGGGTTCCTCGCTCGTGTTGACACCGATCACAACAAGACCTTTCTTGGCGTACTTGTCGTGGAGTTTCTGCATGAGTGGGGAAGCCTTTTTGCAGGGGCCGCACCACGATGCCCAGAAGTCCAAGAGCACGACCTTGCCCGCGAGAGACTTGTTCGTATGGACTTTGCCCTTCAAATCAGTCATCTTGAATGCTGGCACTGCTTTGTTCAATTCGGGCGCAGCCGCGAGCGACATTCCAGCAATGGAAGTAGCCAGAAGCGCGAGAGCAATTTTCTTCATCACCATGGTTTTACCTACGTTTGAGACGTTGCGTACGCTTCGTGATATCACTTTGGGAACCACCCATTGCTAAAATGGACCTTACACGGCGCATTTGGTGCACCGAATACGTTCCGAGCAAAGCCGACGTGGTTGTGGCTTGTGGGCGGCTTTGGCGAAAAGTTGAATGAACTCCGATCAGCCCAAGAGGCAGTCGACCAGGCTCGAAACAATTGCCTCTTTGGCGCTTGCACTCTTGTCGCTGCTCTGGTGGATTCGGTACGTACTTGTGGTCCAACCTTCCGGTGCGTGGCTCAGAGATACGGATACGGCTACCGCATTGCGAGCCATCATTCAGCGCAACGATCCTCTGAGTTGGTTTTGGACCGACTGGCCGTTACAGAATCACTTTTACAGACCCATTTCCACCCTGACGTTCGAATATGACCTTCGCGTCTACGGCGGACATCCGATTGGGTTCGCCATCACGAATGCGCTCTTGGTTGCTGCCTGTTTTGTCCTGGTCGTGGCGATCGCACTGCGTATGGGATCACGCCCATGGAGTGCCGTACTTGCTGGGCTGTTTCTGCTGTACAAACTCGACCCATTCGGTGGCCCATGGCTCGGGTGGTTGGCTCTGGTGGTTATTCCGGTGGCTGTAGGCATCCGTGTGCGAAAGGCTCCTGTGACTCTCCTGGCTATTCTCGGTGCCTTGTTTATCCACTTTGACATGAGCCAGACCCCATCGCTCGCATCGAGAATGCTGATGTGGGTTCCCGGCAGAACAGCTTCAACCATGGCCGTCTTCGCGCTGCTTTCGGTTTGGTTCGGTCTTGATTGGGTCCGACGAAACACACGGTGGGCACCAATTGGAACGGTTCTGGCGGCAGCCTTCGCCATGGGCAGTTACGAGCAGGCAGTCATGCTGCCGGCGATACTCTCCGGAACGGCGATCCTCGGCTGGCTTTGGGGAGCTCGACCGCGGTTGAGCCTCGTCCTTGGCCCCTGGTTATTGCTGGCCGCATATTTCGGGCTGAAGCACCAAGTCATTCCGCCCGAAAGCTCGACCTACATTGGACAACAAATGCGCTCCCACGGTGCTTCGTGGACCGAAATCCTGGCCTACTTGTTTCCGGGACTACTCTCGATGCAGTCCGCTTGGATTATGGTTTCCACGGGTCCGCTGCTGCTCTTAACCACCGGCCCCTGGTCCCATTTGGCCTCGTTCGCTGCCAACGTGTCCACCATGGGGCTCGCCGGGCGAACCCGCCTTTGGCGACCCATTGTGTTTTCTTTTGCCGCATCGGTCCTCGCCTATCTCCCCATGGCCTGGGTCAAGATGTTCGAGCACTATCACTTTTGGCCCATCTGTTTCCGATCAATTTTCTGGGCATTGCTGGTGGAAGCGCTTCTGACTCTGGGTAAAGAGCGAGCCTAGCGGAGTTTTCCGCCGAGTCCTGCGACCGATGCGACAACGCGATCTCGGATTGTGTTTGCGTCTTCGTCGGTAAGGTTCGCCCCCATTCGCCGCAGTTGCAACGCGACAGCCAGCGAGTGGTGATCGTCTTCAATCCCTTTGCCTTCGTAACGGTCGAAGAGCCACATCTTTTCTAACTCCGAGCCGCCGGCTTCAACCATGACCGCCTCGATCTGGCTCCAAGCCACCGATTTGGGAATTACAAACGCGATATCTCGGCGAACTGCCGGATTTTTCGAAATCTGGCGCAAGGGCAACTCCGCATCATCGTGGATGGCGAATACAAAGAGATCGAGCTCTGCCAGGAATGTCTCTCGCGGAAGTCCTATCGAGTCCGCGATATCCGGGTGAATCTGGCCAACTGTTCCAGCCCAACTCCGTCCATGGTCGAGAAGCACCCCAGCTTGACGCGTCGGATGGAACCGCCGATCTGGATCCCAAGGGCGATCAAAGACGATGCTGTCCTTGAGTGCTCCCGCAAGTTCCTCGACCGCGCCCTTGAGCGAGAAAAAGTCAGCATCGTTCGCTTTGTTGCCCGACCAATGGACGGTTGAGAGAGCACCGGTGCTCAGCAAACCGATTTCGATGCTTTCATCTACTTGGTGATCGCCTTTGACGAATACCCGGCCAATTTCAAACAGATGCAGGTTCCGAGCGCCATTTCGAAGCGCGGTTTCGGCAAGCCCGGGGAGAAGTGAATCCCGCATTAGAGCGGTCTCAGGCGAGTGAGGATTGCGGGGCCCTATTCGCCAGTTCTCGGTGAAATCCAGTGGGTGTCTGTCTCTCAGCGTGTGATTCATCACCTGAGTGAACCCAGACCTTAGGAGACTGCACCTTGCTTGGTCGGCCAGCTCTGGAAGGCCCGAAACTCTGCCTCGGACGTTTTCGCCACGGAGAGGAAGTTCTGGAATTCGGTCGTATCCGTGAACCCGGGCAATCTCCTCAATCAAGTCATCTTCACGAATCAAGTCGAAACGCCAACTGGGAACCTCGACCGTGAAGGGCTCTCCAGAACCTGAAACTCCCATGCCGAGCGATTCCAGATACCGTTTTGCGTCCGTTGCTTGGACCTCGATCCCCAGAAGCTTGTGGGTGCGCGACATCCGAATTTGTACCGACGTTGACTCCCGCTTTCCTGGATAGGCATCGATAACTCCGGGAATAGCCGACGCACCGGTCGCCTCTTGATAAAGTTCCTCAAACCGTCGCAGAGCAGCGACCACGCCATCTGGATCGACACTTCGTTCAAAGCGGTAACTGCTTTCCGTCGCAAAATTGAGATCCTTTCGGGTTCTTCTCACGCTGGTGTTGCTGAAATGTGCTGATTCGAGAAGCACGTTTCGAGTGGTGGAACTAACCTCTGTTTCTTCGCCGCCCATAACACCTGCGACTGCGACCGGCCGTGAAGCATCGCAAATGCACAGATGATGAGTTTGGAGCTTGTGCGTGACTCCATCCAGAGTCGTGATGGTCTCACCTTCGTGGGCTTCTCGGACAACAATCTGGTGGCCCTCAAGTTTGTCCAGATCGAACGCATGGAGTGGCTGACCAAGCTCCAGCATAATATAGTTAGTGAGGTCTACCAGCAAACTGATGGACCTCATTCCCGCAGCTGCTAGCCGCTCAGCGATCCATGCTGGGGCATTTCCGTTCTGAACATCCAGAAATATCTTCGCCGCGTATCGACTGCATTTGTCGCTTTGGATCACCACGCGAGCGTGGTTCGAAGCTTCTGCAGAGTCGGTCGCGGTCGCCGAGAATCTACTAGAAGCGCTGGCGTAAAGCTCGGTCGGTCGAGAA
Source organism: Armatimonadota bacterium (assembly GCA_018268255.1). GTDB lineage: Bacteria > Armatimonadota > Fimbriimonadia > Fimbriimonadales > Fimbriimonadaceae > UBA2391. The sequence goes on from JAFDWX010000006.1 coordinate 127,751, forward strand.
GCCGAATCTTTGGCCAGGATCTCTCGCGCGAGTCCGAGAGCCGAAAGTCCGTCTCCTCGGTTGGCCATCACCTTGAGGTCAAGAACTTCGCCTTGCAAGCCTTCGAGTTCGAAGCCCGCCATGGTGAGCAGGTCTCCGATCTGTTCTGTCGACAAATCGGTTTGGACAAAATCACGCAACATCGAGACCGGAAGCTTCATGCTTCGAGTATCTTACACCCGCTCTGGTATTGCTCGCACTATGGAAACCCGCTAACAGCCACCAGCAACGCGCTTTTGGGCCTTCTTCGATCCGGATCCTCGCGACTTTTCCTGTTTAATAAGGTCTCTGAGTTTCTGACTCGCCCTATACCGATACTCTGTAACAGCCTGTTGCTCACTAGATGCCAAAACCACTGGAGAAGTTCCTAGATACTGCTGTTGCACTGCACTTACTCCGCCCTTGGAATATTCGACATTCTGAAACCCCAGTTCCTGCATAGCAAGCACGGCAATCCGAGCTTCCTCATCAGATTGGGCTACAAGGACCTTTTTAACATGCACTTTGGAAAACTCTGCGGCAGCTGTCCTCCCGAACAAATCCTTTATCGTCATGTTTTCTGACCTTGGCAGCGCAAAATCCGAAAACTCTTTTGGCGTACGAAGATCGTAAATCTTCAAGTTCGCGTTGCCGGTGACAAGCCGAAATACTAGTTCGTCTGTGGTGATTGCTCTTGCTGCATGCGTGGCCTGGTACCCTGAGTCACTTACTCGCTTGAGGACTTTATCTGTTCGATTAGGCAACTGCGAGACAAAGAAACCAAGAATCAGTAACGCTGCTCCGGCAAGTACGTGGAACTTGATTGGGAACGAATTGACTGGCGCTGAATCCCCTCCCACTTTGCTCTCGATTTTGCCCGTCACCACAAAAGCGACAATTGCGATCGCAATCAGGCCCATCACGAAGATGCCCTGGTCCAGGTGCAGGGAATCAAAGACCTCAAGTGGTCCCAATGCACTCGACTCATAAAAGGTGTGGATAGCTGGATACATGGCACCAAATATCAGCACGCCAATGAACCCACCAAGAACAAACAGCATGGCATCAATCTTTCCAATTGCTGCGCCAACAATACTTGTGCCGGGACAATATCCACCCAAGATAAAGCCCGCTCCCATGATCACACCACCCACAACTGCTGGCCAGAGAAATGTGGGATTGATGTAGATGGAATCTCTGTCTAGGAGCCCAACGTAGCCAAGGAAGATCACTCCCAGCGCGGCAGTGATGGCAGCTGTAAAAAAAACGCGGAGAACTGTAAAGTCGTAGCCATAAAATAGTCCAGCAAGACGCCTTGAAGATGAAAAGCCAGCCTGCTCTAAAACATAGCCGAATGCGATGCCGATGATAAGTGCTATCACCAAACTGAGCTCGTCCGAAATGAAAGTTGGTACAAACGGTCCCATAGCAAATGTCCTTAAATCCAGAGCCTTCTTGCAAACCAAGCGAACGCATACCCAGATCCGAAGATCGCAAGCATCGTCACGAATCCAGCAGTTGACAAGACTGCCATACCACTCAGCGCCGCGCCACTCGTACAGCCACGGGCAAACTGCGCTCCAATTCCGAATAGAATTCCTCCCAGTACTGCAAAGGTCCAGCGCACCTTTGGCCCGACCCTAGGTCCAGATTCCGTCATTGCTTTAAGTCGATTGGAAAGCAGACCTGAAATAAATCCTCCGATCAGGACGCCAAGTACTTCGAATACAAGCCAGGACTTAAGTGGTGGCTCCTTACCCGGGCCGAGGTAGTTTTGATAGAAGGGTTGGTGAGAAGCATATTGGTGAGCGACGACGTCCGTTGTCGCGACTGCAACGCTCTTGACAGCTCCACTTGCACCAAGACCTCTGCCGGTAATAAAGATGGTAACCAATAGCACGATTCCGAGCCAGAATCCTGCGAGATAGGGATTCATATATTGAGTTTGCTTCACGAGAGTTCTCCTCCAGGTGCTCCAACAAGTTCCGCTGCAGTGAATGTTTTCTCCCCTCTATCCTCTGGCACCTCTTCATAACCCGTGATCATGGCCTTCAGGTTGGAGGTAACGGTGTGACCGGTGGTCATCAGATAGAGATGAGCCATCAGGAATGCCACTAGCGCAAAAGCACCAACCGTGTGAACCACGGCGATATTCTCGAGTCCCTTAATGTTGAGTTGCGCAACAGAGTATCTCTGGGGATATCGGAAAAACATATAAAGGAGACCGGAGGTGACCATCGTAGGAATGACGACGACTTTCAATCCAGCGTAAACGATTCGCTGGAGCGGATTGAGCTTGCTCAGTGCTGTCTTTTCAGTTGGATGGGGCTCATTCTTAAAAATACCGAGTGCATAGTATTGAGCCTGTTCACGAATATTTTCGAGCGTTGGCACATATTGCTTCCATTCGCCGGTTGCAAAGTGCCAGAAGATTGCAAAGGCGATGAGCACAAGAAATGCAATTGCTGCCGAATTGTGGTAGTGGACGGCATTCTCAAATCCAAAGAACCTTATTTCGCTATGAATCTCGAAACCTGTCAACCCGAGAAAAATGATGAGGAGAGCCTGTGTCCAATGCCAGAACCGCTCAAAAAGTCGATAGACATAAATTCTCTTCATCAAAAGCCTCCCTTTTTGTGGGCAATCATGCGAGTCAGGCCGTGCGTTAGGACTCCGATGAGTGTTAGAAGAATGAGTGATTTGCCCGCCAGATCCGCGAAGTCATTCTGATCTCTACCGGGCATGTAAAAGCCCTTAAGATTCTTCAATCGACCGCCATTGCGCGTATGGCACTCGGAACACGCTACGGCTTTATCACCCTTTGAGACCATGTGATTGATGGGCCAATACATTTCAGTCTTGACAAATCCCATTTTCCCACTGTAATTCAGTCCAACCGACTTCATCCCTTCCGCGGAAGCAGTTTGCCAGTTGAAATCTTTCCAAAAGCCACCATCCCCAGGATGGGCCGAGAAGGTCTTTGGCTGAATCAGATATTTGTTGACTTCGTCAAACATCTGATTGGACCTCATGACCTTAACTGGAATGATCTTAGAATCAGGTTCGTCGTAAGAGCCGAGGAGCGTATTGATTTGAATCGGTTTCGAAGGATCAGAAACCTTGTCTCCGAGGAGATAGTGGGTTGCGGTTCCGTTAAACCAGGTGTACTCCGGCTGAAGGTTCTTGCCCCACTGGAACGAGCCCTTAATAGAGAGATAGGAGTCCGTGCCGTCAGGATTCTTAACCTCATAGGGTTTACCATCTTTCAGCTTTCCGGCAGTTGACCAATCCCAATATGTCTTGGTGGGGTTCTCTTTAGCATATACTGGTATATGGCATGTTTGACAAGCTACCTTGAGCGTATGGTTGTTGAGAATGGAATCATTATGGGGAAGTTCGGTATGACAAGATTCACATTGGACACGATCTCGATTTGCTGAACTCAGGCTATAAACCTTGCCCAGCATCTGATGGTTAGTCGCACTATGGCAATCAACGCAGGACATGTCAGATCCTGCTGAAGTCATATGGATATCTACATCAGGCGACGGATCATACAGTGCTTGCTCCATATCCCCATGCTTTACATTGTTTCCGCCGCCGCCATTAAAGTGGCATGTGCCGCAGTTAGCTCTTTCAGGACGACCGACATGGGTTGCCACGAGCTTGAGGTTTACGATCTTGTCCGGTAGACCTGCTTGTCCGCTACCTTTGACATAGGTGTTGCTGTTATCGTGGCATGCAAGGCAATCAACATTGCGTGGGTCTTTGAAGTTAAAGTTCTTGTCCTTGTATCCATAGCCGATGTGGCACTTGGTACAGCTTTGTTCGTTGGAAGAAACCCCCACGCAAAAGTTGTTAAGAATATTGCTCTTTCCAAGGGAAAGGAGGCCCTTGTCAGGAACGTATTCGACATTGGACCAGTTCCAGTGGGAAGTGGCCATAACCTCGGTATGTCGCTTGTTGTGACAGGAAATGCAAGCTTGAGTGACATCCTGCGGAGTTTTGAAGTCTTGATTCAGCACCGCAAATTGGGTGTGATCTACTGAAGAAGTATGTTTGCTGGAGAACTTTGTCTTCAGCTTTGCTAAGGGAGTAGCACTGGTATCGGTGCTGGGCCACAACGCCACCACCGACAGCGCCACCGCCATCATGATGAGTACCCCTATTTTTTCTTTCACAGGTCGGTTCCGGAAACAGATTCGCCGGACTTCTCCGTAATCAAGGGAGTCCTTCCGGGGCACGATGGATTCAGCGAAATTTCCCTATTGGTCCCAATCACTCAAACCTAGTAAAAATACGGAAAGTGGCCGAGTGGGGTTGGCATAAGGGGAGTGTGATGGAGTAGACTATCAGTTTGCTCAAATTCCCCCGGAGGCATGAATGAAGGTAATTCAGCCGACTTCCAAGCGTATTGGTCGGTATCTCGAAGTTCCTAACCTAATTGAACTTCAACTCAACAGCTACAAGTGGTTTCTCGAAGAAGGGCTCCCAGAGCTTTTCAAAACATTTTCCCCAATCTGGGACTTCACACAGACAAATTACATTGAGTTCGTCAATTTCAACTTAGGCGAGCCGAAATATTCGCTTCAGGAATGCCGCGACCGCGATATGACCTTCGAAGCTCCTATCAAGGCAACTGTTCGGTTCGGTGGCCGAGACAGGGAAGAGATGGAAACGGAGGTCTATCTTGGCGACCTCCCATTGATGACCGACAAGGGAACCTTTATCATCAATGGTCGCGAACGGGTTATCGTTTCGCAGCTCAGCCGATCGCCTGGACTCTATTTCGAAGAGGGTGTCGATTCCTCGATGCAGGTCATTGTTTCGGCTCGAGTCATTCCCACCGAAGGTCCTTGGCTTGAGTTCGAGTCTGACTCGAACATGGTGGTTCACACCCAGCTGAGCCAAACCAAGAAACTGCCTTTGACCCAGTTAGTCAAGGCGTTGCACGCGTTTTTCGACAGCAACAGTCCGGATCGACTTCACGGACGCGTCCGATACCAGATGGCTGTGCGAGACGCGGTCCGAAAGAAGATCGCCGACCCAATTGCCGATCCCGATTCGGGAGAGGTTCTGGTTGAGCGTGGATCGATCTTGACCAAAAAGTTGATGGCGACGCTTCCAGAAGGCGCGCTGGACCAGGTGATTTCCGTAGAGACTCCGCTCGGATCCAATGAAGAAATTCTTTGGGCAGCCGGCGAGGAGATCACCCTCGAGAAGCCAACCCACGAAGACTTAATCGGGCTGAGGCCGGTCGACGATATCAAGGAAGGCAGCAACCTGATCATTGCCAAGCTTCAGGTGATCGATAAAGATGTTGCTCGAAAGATTGAATCGCTCGAGCTGGATTCCATTAACCTTCTCAAGGTCCCGCAGCTGATCAGCAACACGTTGGAAGTCGATAAGACCAGCACCATGCGCGAGGCGATCATCGACATCTTCAAGCGTCTGCGGCCGGGTGAAGCAGCTACAGAAGATGCAGCCAAGCAGCTGATCTACAACCAGTTCTTTGAGATCAAGCGATACGACCTGGGCAAGGTGGGCCGCCGGTTCCTGAATAAGAGGCTTCATATCGATGTTCCTCAACAGGTTCGAAATCTCACGTCCGATGACCTCTTCGCGATGATGATCGCGATGGAGCCGTACATCGCCAAGGACGCCGAGCGAGACGATATCGACGATCTTCGCAATAAGCGAGTTCGATCTGTAGGCGAGTTGCTCCAAAGCCAACTTCGACTCGGCTTCGTCCGCATGGAGAAAGTGGCTCGAGAGCGAATGACCAGCGCAGATCAAGATAATCTTCTGCCAGGAATCATTCTCAGCGTCAAGCCGGTCAGCGCGAGCATCAAGAGTTTCTTTAGTTCCAACCAGCTCAGCACGTTTATGGATCAGACCAACCCGCTCAGCGAGTTGACCAACAAACGGCGCCTTTCGAGCCTTGGACCTGGTGGACTTCAACGAACGAGCGCCAAGCTGGAAGTTCGCGACGTGCACCGTTCTCACTACGGACGCATCTGTCCGATCGAGACTCCTGAAGGTCCGAACATCGGTCTGATCAGCCAGCTCACGACCCACGCAAGGGTTGATGAGTACGGCTTTATCATGACTCCGTACCGAAAGGTGGTGGACGGCAAAGTCACCGAAGACATTATCTATCTGACCGCGCAGGAAGACTTCACGTTCCGCATCGCTCCTGCCGACTTGCCGACCGACAGCGAAGGGTTCATCAATGTAGACCGCGTTCAAGTACGGTGCCCAGGCGGTGACCGAGAATTTGGCGGCGCGAGCTATCCGATTGTCCCTAAGAACAGTGTGGATCTGGTCGACATTTCCCCTGTCCAGATCATCTCTGTTGCGACAGCGCTGATTCCGTTCCTGGAGAACGACGACGCAAACCGCGCACTCATGGGTGCAAACATGCAGCGCCAGGGTGTTCCGTGCCTTCGTTCGGATGCTCCGATCGTTGGAACCGGATACGAGCGCACTGCAGCTGTCGACTCTGGAGCCGCGATCGTCGCACTCAAGAGCGGCTATGTGGAGGCTGTCACTTCCAACACCATCACGGTGCGAAACGAAGAGGGCAACCTCGACAGCTACGACTTGATGCACATGGTTCAGAGCAACAAGTCAACGTGCTTCACGCACCGTCCGGTCGTATGGCCCGGACAGCGTGTGCTGAAGGGCGATCCTCTTGCCGATGGACCTACCTGCGACAACGCTCGGTTGGCGCTGGGTCAGAACGTCGTGGTGGCATTCATGCCGTGGGGCGGATACAACTACGAAGACGCCATCTTGATCAGCGAGCGGCTGGTGAAAGATGACGTTTACACGTCCATCCACATCGAGCGCCACGAAACGGAGGCTGTTGATACCAAGCTTGGACCCGAGGAAATCACTCGCGATATTCCAAACGTTGGCGAAGACGCTCTGAAGGACCTCGACGAGAACGGAATCATCCGAATTGGTGCCGAAGTGCGACCCGAGGACATTCTTGTCGGTAAGGTAGCGCCAAAGGGCCAGACGGAGATGACCGCAGAAGAGCGACTCATCATCGCGATCTTTGGTAAGAAAGCCGAGGAAACGAGAGACGTCTCGCTTCGACTGCCACACGGCGAAAAGGGGACTGTCGTTGACGTCAAGACCTTTAGCCGATACAAGTACGAGTGCACGAACTGCAAGCACGTCTACAAGGAATCCAAGAAGCGAGAGAGCCTGATCTGCGATCGATGCGACAGCTCGCTGATTCAGCTTCCGGGTGACGAACTTCCGGCCGGCACGAACATGACCGTTCAGGTTTACATCGCCCAAAAGCGCAAGCTGATGGTCGGCGACAAAATGGCTGGACGCCACGGCAACAAGGGTGTTATCTCCCGAGTGCTGCCGGTGGAAGACATGCCGATGCTCATGGATGGAACTCCAGTTGACGTGGTTCTCAACCCGCTCGGTGTCCCGAGCCGTATGAACATTGGCCAGATTCTGGAAACGCACCTTGGGTACGTAGGCAGGAATCTGGGAATTCGATATGAGTGTCCTGCTTTCGAAGGTGCAACCGAGCACGAAATTCTCAACGAAGTTGAGAAGCTAGCGGAGCATTTCCGGCGAAAGGTCCTCGAGAGCTACGTCAATAGCGAGCTTGAACTCAATGTCAAGTTCGAATTGGACGATACGCTCGACGGGATGTTTGGAAAGGTCGAGGCGGCACTACGCGCCTTGGATGAACCTCGATTGGATCGATTGAGTCGAATCGTGGCAGCTGCTCCGGTCAAGTCAACCGGCGAGATCCTGGACACCGACTACGAAAACTGGGTTCCAGAGGAATTGCCAGAGGAGATGGGTGCGCCCGCCAAGGCGGAAGACGCCGTCTATGCCGAGATTGTCGCGAAGATTCAGAAGAACACCTTCCGACGTGCAGGGCTTGACCCTGAATCGTGCAAGTCTCTCCTCCGAGATGGCTTGACTGGCGATGTACTTCCAAATCCGATCACGGTCGGAGTCATGTACATCCTAAAACTGGAGCACTTGGCCGACGAGAAGATCCACGCTCGTTCGATTGGCCCGTACTCGCTTGTCACTCAGCAACCGCTGGGTGGAAAGGCGCAGTTCGGCGGTCAGCGATTCGGTGAGATGGAAGTCTGGGCATTGGAAGCGTACGGCGCTGCCTACACGCTCCAAGAGCTTTTGACCATCAAGTCTGACGACGTCATGGGTCGGGTTAAGGCCTACGAGTCGATCGTCAAGGGAGAGAGCATCGCCGAGCCGGGTATCCCTGAATCGTTCAAGATTCTGGTGAACGAGCTTCGGTCGCTTTGTCTCAAGGTTTCGGTGGAAGATCCTCAAAACAAGGAACTGAACCTGAAGGACTTGGACGAATTGTCCGGTGGCGGAGACGATGTCCGACTTGCTCGATCGGTCGGATTCTTCAACTAACGGTTCGGAGAATCAGTAGAAGGGTCTCGCGTCTAGATTGGCGCGAGACCCTTCGTTCTGTCAGGCTGTTGGAGTGGATAACTCTCTTGCGAGGGAACGTCGCCATTCTGCCAAACCGGCAATGGCCAGGACAAAGAAAATCAAGTAGAGCGCTGCTGTGGTGTAGTACTGCCTGTAACTGTACAGAGGCACATAGATCGCGTCGGCGAGGATCCAGAGAATCCAGTTTTCCAGCACTTTGCGGTTCAAAAGAAACTGAGCTGCGAGAGAAATGCTGAAGGTGAGCGCGTCCCAAAACGGCACTTGCCCTCCGAGTCGCTCCAGAAGAGGGACCAAGCCGAAAGTCACTAACACAATGGTGGCGGTCACCACAGCCACCTGGAAAGGCTTGAGCCGCGACACTTTGAGCTCCGTGTGATTCTCGCCGCCAAACTTCCACCTCCACCACCCCTCGACCAGATACCCGAAGAAGACAAGCTGCAGGGCTGCGTTGGCGTAGTGGCGAGCCACGATAAAGAAGAACCAGGCGTATACCAGCACGTTGACGATGCCGACAGGCCAGTTCCACAAGCTCTCTTTGATTACCAAATACACGCCCACCACTCCGGTCACAAATCCAACCACCTCGATCCATGAGTCGCGGTTTGAGGGGATCCATGTGATGGGTGTTTTGGAGACATACGCCTGAAACGCCTGGCACAAGATGGCCAGAACAAACGACCCCAAGGACATAAGCAGGGTGTTGCGGAGGACGGCGCGGCTCATCAAACGGTTGTACCATGACCCCCTCCTGAATCGATGGGCTCGCAAGGACCGAAGACTCGGTATAACTGAATTGCAATGAAACTGAAATGCCTTTTACCTCTTGCTGTTGTGGGTCTAATCGCAGGTTGTATGGTGCCCAGCATTCCGGATGAGCCGGAGACGTTCTCGCCTCTTGGCGATGCTGCGCCGGCGTGGGGCACTGCTGGAATGAGCGATTGGGGCAGCTTTTTGGAAGGGAACTGGGGATTCAAATCGATGGATATGGATCCGGCGGTGGCCAAACAACTGGGAGTGAGTGCGCTCCAGGAGCAATCCAAAGATGAAGGACCTACGGATCGGTGGAACTTCACCAAAGATGGCCAACTGACGCTTTACCACGGGAAGTTCAAAGTTGGAGGTAAATGGGCTCCAGCAGGGAACGGAATCCAACTCCAATGGAAAACCCTGAACGACAAGCCGATTCAGGGCGAACTGGAGCGGCTTAAGAAAGAATCTGAGACTGGACGGCAGGGAGCGATCGCCACTGAGTTGTTCGCAGACTGGATGAACCAGAGTCTGCAAACCTTGACCATGTTTTATCTGGACGACGACCGGAAAAAGCTCAGATTCCCGGGTGGTATGTCATCGATGGGTATGCCAACGGACAATAGCCCAGCCACCCAGGCAATGCTGGCCAAGATGGGACCGACTCTCCAACGTCTAAAGTCAAATAAATCATAGATATAAACCACGTTTGGCGCAATTTTCCGTACGAAAGACGGTCGTCTAGATTCGCCCAAATGGGAGTTCTTAACTACAGGGGAAGGTTTTCAATGGGAAAAGCGCCCGGGTGAGATAAACTCACGGTCGCATGCGGTTCCCTTCGATAGTCTTTGCTGCGGTTCTTGCTGTGGCGGCGAACGCTCAGCCGAGCCGCGACCGTGCGCTCGAGGCGTTGGTTTTCGGTGAAAAGCCGACTCTGTTTGCTGTCGTCCAGCGAACATCATCCGGTTCGGATCTAATTGAGATCTCCATGTTCGACCCGAAGTTTCCTATGGAGTTACTGAAATCGCAGTGCGAGGAACTCGGGAGGCAATCAGGCGGTGGCACGCGGGGCGCGTTTTACTTTGAGTCCGACCCCAAGAATCCACAGTTCAGTTTCCGCAAGGCCCGGTTCGCCACGGAAAACTTGATACATTCCAACTCTCACGATCTTAACTTGAGTCCGATCGTCAAGGCGTTCGCGGGCCTGCCGAGCCCCTACACGATCAAGAGCATGTCGATCACCTTTCAGGGCGAGGTACCGAGCGCAAAAACCCTACGGACCTTTTTTGACAAGAAGATAGGGCTTATTGCGACCGTGAGCACAAGGCCAGCCATGATTGAGTACCGAATCAGGCTGTTCACCCAGAATCCAGCCGAGATCAATATTCCGGGTGAGTACACTCCACCCCCCGCCCCGGTTCAAAAACCAGCGGAACAGCGAACTCCTTGGCTAGGCTATGCGCTCTTAGTTGTTGGGTCGCTCGCAGCGGGGCTATTGGTATACTTCACCCTGCAGGCACTCTCGAACCGACCCTCGGCCCAAGCCAAGAGGCGGTAAGGGCATACCATCATGATTGACGCATCTTCGATCACTCTCGACCAGCTCATCGCAACCGGCTTTGAGATCTCGGCCTCGGACGTTATGCTCAAAGCGTACACGCCACCGATGATGAAACAGCACAGCATGGTGCGCCCGCTCCCCGGCGAATGGCCGGTCTTGGACGAGCAGACGGTGGAGAGGCTGGTGCGATCGAAGATGACGGACAGACAGATTCGTATCTACGATGAGACCAGCGAGATGGACCTCTCGTTCGCAGTGGGCAGCACCTGCCGAATTCGTATGAACTGCTACCGGCAGCGTGGTGGCGCGGCTACCGTCATGCGCATTATCCCGTTGGTTATCCGCACGCTGGAGCAATTGGGTCTACCCATGGTCTTGGGCGAAGTCACCAAGCACCGCCAGGGATTGGTTCTTGTCACGGGTCCAACGGGTTCCGGAAAGACGACCACTCTGGCAGCACTGATCGATATCATCAACAACAACCGTCCGTGCCACATTGTCACGGTCGAGGACCCACTCGAAATCGTCCACCAGGACAAAACGGCCTATATCAGTCAGCGAGAAGTCGGAATCGACACGGAAGACTTCCAACCTGCATTGCGCGCCGTGGTCCGCGAAGCTCCGGACGTCATCCTCATCGGTGAAATGCGCGACGTCACCACCATGAACGTCGCTATGCAGGCTGGTGAAACGGGTCACTTGGTTTTCTCCACGGTTCACACCTCTTCGGCCTACGAAACGCTTGACCGTATCGTCAACATGTTCCCGCCGCACGAAAAGAACCACCTCTGCCTTCGCCTCGCCAATTCACTCAAGGCGATCGTGGCCCAGAAACTTGTCCCGAGATGCGACGGCCCGGGCCGCGTGGTTGCGAATGAAATTTTGATTTGTACGCCAACGGTCAGTAAGGCCATTGAGGAAGGGCACTTCGGCGACCTCTACCACATGATGAACGAAGGCGCCTTCTGGGGCATGCAAACCATGAACCAGTCGCTTGCACGATACGTCAAGGCGGGAGTCGTGAGCGAGGAAACTGCGCTCAACTACGCCGGAATCGTCTCGGAGTTGAAACAGCTTCTCCGCCGGTAATCCAATCCGCTTCCAAACACATCGCGATGATGCCAATCGGGCTCCCCGATTGGCATCAATTCTGAGTATGATCAGATTCAAGCGAGAGCGACGATGCCCGAGATTATCGACAACCTGCTGCGCGAACTGGTCAGCCGCGACGCCAGCGACCTCCATATTAAAGCCAACAACCCGCCTCTCATGCGGATTCGCGGCGACCTCAAGCGGACAAGCCACCCAGCGCTGAGTGAGGAAAAGACTCACGAACTGCTCCTAAGCATCCTGAACGAGGAGCGCAGAGCGAAACTCTTCAGTTACAAGGAAGTCGATCTCAGCTATTACGTGGAGAGCGTTGCGCGATTTCGGGTCAACATGTTTTGGCAACGCGGCCACATCGGCGCGGTCTTTCGTGTCATCCCCTTTAACATTCGCACCATCGATGACTTGCTGATGCCCGCGGTATGCAAGGACATTGCGTTGTTGCCTCGAGGCCTTGTGTTGGTCACGGGACCAACCGGCAGCGGAAAGTCCACAAGTCTCGCGGCGATGATCAACCACATCAACATAAACCGCAAGAGCCACATCATGACGGTGGAGGATCCGATCGAGTATGTGCACGAAGATAAGGTGAGCATCATCAATCAACGCGAACTCGGTACGGATACCCATTCCTTTGCCGACGCGCTCAAGCACGTGATGCGGCAAAATCCGGACGTTATCCTCGTGGGTGAGATGCGCGACCTAGAGACCATTCAGCTCGCAATTACGGCAGCTGAAACCGGCCACTTGGTCTTTAGCACTCTCCACACTGTGGACTCTGCTCAAACGATCGACCGCATCGTAGACGTGTTTCCTCCGCAGCAGCAGGCACAGATCCGCACTCAGCTCAGCGTTACGCTTCAATCGGTCATATCCCAAACGCTGCTTCCAACCAAGTCTGGATCGGGCCGAGTAGCGGCATTTGAGGTCATGGTGGCTACCGCAGCCATTCGCACGTTGATCCGCGAAGGGAAAACTCACCAACTCTATCTGGACATCCAGACGGGTGCAGAACATGGCATGCAGACGTTGGATGGCTGCCTGCTTCAACTCATCAAGGAAGACCGAATCGATTTTGACCACGCAATTTCCAAGTCGTCCAACGCCAGCGAATTTGCACGTCGTGCAGCATCGCTCGGGATAGCAGGAGAGGCCAATGCAGCACCTTAACTCACTCTTGACCCAATGCGTTCGGATGGGTGGATCGGACCTTCACCTCAAAACCGATACAGGGAAGATTTACATTCGAGTAAACGGCGAACTGGATGAGCTCGAGTATCCCCATTTCAGCGACGAGGAATTTCGCCGAGAACTCAAAGATATTCTCCGGCCAGACCAGATGGAGAGGTTCGATAGTCAGCTGGAGCTTGATTTTGCCTACGAAATCCCTGGCGTAAGTCGCTATCGTGGCAATATCTACCAGCAGCGCGGCCACGCTCAGGCGGCTTTTCGGGTGATTCCTTACGAGCTGATGTCGATGGAGGATCTCCAACTTCCTGCGGCAACTTTTGACTTCATCCAACGGCCACGCGGTTTGGTTTTGGTTACCGGCCCGGCGGGGAGCGGGAAATCCACCACTCTTGCCGCCATGATTGACCGGATCAACCGTACCGATCAAGTCCACATTGTCACTGTGGAAGATCCCGTCGAGTTTGTCCACGAGGATCACGTCGCGCTCATTAACCAGCGGGAACTTGAAACAGACACGCACAGTTTCGCCAACGCTCTCAAGTACGTCTTGCGTCAAGACCCCGACGTCATCTTGGTCGGCGAGATGCGCGACCTAGAGACCATCCATCTGGCTATCACCGCTGCGGAAACTGGTCACCTTGTCTTTGCCACACTGCACACAGTCGATGCAGTCCAAACGATCGATCGCATCATAGACGTGTTCCCGCTGGCGCAACAGCAGCAGGTTCGGATGCAACTTTCGGTGAACTTGGTTGGCGTGTTGTCGCAGACTCTGGTGAAGCGAAAAGACGGTCGGGGACGAATCGCCGCGTATGAGACTCTAGTGGCAACCAGCGCCATCCGCAACCTCATTCGAGAAAACAAGAGTTACCAGATCGGATCAATTCTTCAAACCGGAGCGAAGCTCAAAATGCACACGCTGGACCAATATCTGGCAAACCTTGTGGATCGAGGCTTGATTGAACTGGACGATGCGGTCAACAAAGCGAAAGATCCTGGCGAGTTTCGTCGCCTTGTCGCCTTGTCGGAGATGGCTCACGCAAAAGGTACACCGAACGCACCGAGCGCTGCTCCACCAGTGGTGGGTGGTCCTCGTGCAATTCCAGATTCGGAAGCCGAAACTGAGGCAGCCCCTCCGCAGCCACCGGGTGCAGTGCGAGGCCAGCCGAATCGGCCGGGCTACAAGCGAGAATAGCTTACAAAAATGCCTGTGATCCCCAACATTGGCTGATCACAGGCTCTTTGGTTCGCCGGATTACCGATTGACCGAATACGAGTCCGCATATTCGCCCATCGTTTTCACTTGGACGCCTCTGTCGATCATTGAATCGACGTACGAAAGAACCGTGTACAGGTCAGCTTGATTAATGCCATTTCCTTGAGTCGTCGCCGTCCTGCTGACATCATGGAACATCAAGTTGATCGCGCCTCCATTTGCCACGCAACTGTCGATCGCTGCCATCGTGCCGAACACACCCAGACTGGAGACGTTGATTGCCGGAATAGCGTAAGGATCAACTCCAAAGATGGGCTGAAGGAAATAAGGCAGGGCTGTGCGTGGCTGCATCAACCGTCCGTAAGTCGTATTGAGCATCTTCATCGCTGCTTCCACGTGGGGGCCGTAGCTTCCCTCAGGATAGGCAACGGTGTACGCATCGCTCGATCCCCAGCCATGGTCGAGGATGTAGTCCCGGTTAGCTAGGTACGCGTTGTAGATGTCCTGCGTGGTGTAGGCGAGGCCGGCATCCATGACCAAGTTCCCGGATAGCTTCTTCCAGCCGATCGCAGGCTTGGCTTTCCGAAAAGTGATGCGAAGGCCAAAACTGGTGGTGAGATTTCCAGAGCCTCCGGTTGTCACCCTAGCCTCACCAGCCCCCAGCGTAGCGTCAAGAGCGTCTTGAACCTGCTTTTGGGTCGCGTTCTGAGGAAGGGCCGCTGTTTGCTTGGAATCAATAATCAGGCTAAAGGTCCCTGAACCGGAAACTAGATCAATCGCTTGGTCCGTGCCAGTCTGGTAGGCAACCTTATGACCATCTGCCGAGACAGCAGTTGCCGGATGCTTCACTCCGGTTTCATATCGCTTGTGCTCGTCCGAGTGGTTTCCGATTTTGAAGAATCCGGTGCTCGCCAAAAAACTGACGTTGGCAGGAGTGAGGGTTTGCGCAGTGTCAAATCCGTACCGGTAGCCCTTCTCAGTCCACACTTTGACGATGTTCAAGGTGTGCTTCAGCCTTGGAAACTGACTGATAATCGCCCAGCCGTTATTGAGCACTCCGCGAAATCCATCATCCCAAGATAGAGTAATGACGGAGTCTCCCGCGGGGTTCGAGTCGATGCTATCGAGCACAATTGGCATCGTGGAATGCTTGGGATCAACCGCTGACTGATACTGCGCCGCGTTGACGTAAAACTTGTATTGCCGAATGTTTTCCCAGTCAAACTGCGGGACGCTGGCAAACGATGTCAAAAAGATCGTATTCCATCCTGGTTCCAACTTGAATGCGGCCTGGCCGGTTTGCCCGCCCGCGTCGGTAAGGTATGAAGTCCCGACAATGGAGACATCAGATTCGTTGAACGCCGCAATCACGACGTTGCGCGTTAGGTGCTGCGACGAGATGTCAAAGGTCAACAGATTCGCTTTGGTGGGATCGCCTTTGCTCTGGAATCGGATCGCTCCAGTGTGGTCAATGGAGGGTGTGGCGACGACAGCCGCAGTGCTATAGCTCGACACAGTCGTGTAGGCAAGGCTATCACAGGTTCGAATGGGAATCCCAAAAGTCGCTGACATGCTGTCTCCTTTTCCGTTCGGGTTGCAGACCCTAAGACGGCATTATATAAGAGAACTATAAATAAAGCAAGCGAATTTAGAACTTTCTTGTGTCAGTTAACCTAAAGTGCGAAAAACAGCACAGATTCCGTCAATATTCAGGATTGTGGTCACAGATAGCATTCTTGTGGAGAATGGCACCACAAAAGAATCGTCTTCTAGTGCCGCTGAGTGACATTGAGCCGCGGCGGGCGCCATTAACGTTCTATAAGAACAGTTAGGGCAGGGGAAAGTTCAGCGATCCAGTCGCAAGGATGCGCCGGTTCTAACCTGTAGTTGACCTTTGGGTGTCCAACCTATGCTAGGGCGCGCCGCAATTCTTGGGCAAAGCGATCTATCTGCTCACGTGTCCTAGTCTCCGTGACGGCGATGAGCAGGCTGTTGTCGAACCCCGCAAGGTAAGGGCCGAGTGGAAGTCCAGCCATAATTCCGCTGTCAATCAACTTGGCGTGCACTTCCGAAGCTGGCTTCGGCAGATCAATGACAAACTCGCCAAACACGTTGCCTGCAAATCGTCGACGCGCCCCTGCTTTCTCCAAGCTTTGGATCGCGTACTGGGTATTGCGTACAGTGGATTCGGCAACAGAGCGAAGGCCGTTCTTACCCATCGCCGCAAGGTAGATGGTTGCAGACAGAGCCATCAATGCTTCATTTGTGCAAATATTGGAAGTCGCTTTTTCGCGGCGGATGTCTTGCTCGCGCGTTCGCAAGGTCATGACAAATCCTGGGCAGCCATCGTGATCGTGAGTTCGACCGACGATTCGGCCGGGGATGCGGCGCACGTACTGGTCCTTGCACGCAAACAGCCCGACCAAAGGCCCACCAAATCCCATGGCGACGCCCAACGGTTGCCCTTCGCCCACCACAATATCCGCATCAAATTGACCTGGCGGCGGAAGGAGTGCCATGGCTGTAGGATCGGCGACGACCACAAAAATCGCTCCGGAACCTCGTGCCGCATCGCGTGCTTGGCCCAAATCTTCGATTTCGCCGAAGAAGTTGGGGTACTGGACGATCACGCAGGCGGTATCCGAATCGACCGCTGAATAGTCCTTCGTCAAACCATCCGACGTTTTGATGGTTTCCACCTGGAGCGAATTGGCCCATGCGTACGTTTCCAGAACTTGGCGGTAATGCGGGTGAACAGCTTCGCTCACCACGATCTTGTGGTGCCCTGTAATTCCGCTCGACATAATCGCGGATTCGGCCATCGCTGTCGATGCATCGTACATGGAGGCGTTGGCAACATCCATTCCGTAGAGTTCTGCCACCATCGACTGGAACTCGTAAATGCTCTGCAGATATCCTTGGCTAAGCTCAGGCTGATAGGGAGTATATGCGGTTAGGAATTCGCCCCGGGAGATCAGCGCGCCAACCGTCGCGGGAATGTAGCGGTCATACAGCCCGGCACCGAGATACCAGTCCAATCTCGTTGCATCCAAGTTCTTGCGAGCCATGAGCGCAAGCTTGAGATAGAGTTGGTACTCGTTGAGTGCGCTTGGAACATTCAGCGGACCCTTTATTTTGAGCTCGGCAGGAATTTCAACAAAAAGATCGTCGATCGATTCCACGCCGATGGTAGCGAGCATAGACTGCTCGTCTTGGGCTGTATGGGGGATGTAGGGCATTGCTTACAGTGTGGATTTGTAGGTGTCAGAGTCCATCAGGTCATCCAACTCAGCCGGATTTGACAGCTTGATTTTGAGAATCCAGCCGCTGAGATACGGATCGGTGTTGACCAGTTCGCTTTGGCCTGTCAGCACACCATTGGTTTCAACCACTTCGCCGCTCACGGGTGAGTACAGGTCGCTCACCGTCTTGACACTCTCAACGGAACCAAGATTTTCCTCTCGCTGAAGTGCTCGTCCAACCTGAGGCAAGTCGAGATAAACAATGTCTCCAAGCTCGGATTGGGCATGGTCGGTGATTCCAACGGTCGCCACATCGCCATCGACTTTGACCCATTCGTGGGTTTTGGTGTACTTGAGATTTTCAGGGACGCTCACGAGTGTATTTCCTCTTCATCCTACGTTGGGATGCTTCCTAAAGTGTACCGTGGGACCGCGATTTGTGGGGAGGAGAGAGGGGTGAAAAAGGACAACAGGCTGGATGCTTGAACTTGCAATCCAGCCTGCAGATCGTTATCGAACTTCTTATTCGACGACAACTGCCGTCGAGATTTTATCGAACCGCCGGAGGGTGAGCGCAGCGGAGATGTTTCCGATAACTTTACCAAAAACGACGTAGTTGCCGTCGAAGGCGGGGATTGTCTCTTGGCAGATGTAGAACTGCGACCCTGCCGTGTTGAGTCCGCTTCCTCTGGCCATAGCAATTGCACCGAGTTCGTGTTTAAGCGAGTTGGTCTCAAAGTTGATCGTGTAGCCAGGGCCGCCCGTTCCAATCGAAGGATCATCGAGGGGAAGAGTTTTGGTGAGAGGGTCTCCTCCCTGGATAAATGTGGGTTGGCCTTCATCCGGACCGTAGCGGTGGAAGTATGACCCGTTGTAGAACCCAGACCGTGTCAGGCTGAGGAAGTTATCCGTTGTGTTCGGAGCCTCGTTTTGGGCCATTCGAATGTAGATATCGCCTTTGCCTTGGACCGTCATCTTCACGACTTTCGTGTCGCTGACGAGGACGTCGTAATTCCCGGTCTTCGTTGGATCCTCCTGGCTGGTGGCAGTGACTCTATAGTAGCCCGCCTTGCTGGGCGCGACGTACACTCCGGCATTGCTGACTACTCCACCATCGGGGTCCGAGACGCTCCAGGTGATTTTGCTGGCGTCGGTGCCCAGAATCGAAGCTTTGAACGGCACCTGCTGACCGAAAGAGTAGCGACCCAGAATGGTCTCGGGTTCGATGGAAATGCTGACGCCCGTGGCAACAGTGACGTTTGCAACCGCAGCGATGCTTGGATCTTTGGTCACGTATACGCGAACCTGATAGGTCCCCGTTACTTTGGGAGCCGTGTAAAGGCCACTCGTGGAGACAGTCCCATTTTTATCTCCGCCCACAACTTCCCACGTTACGGGAACGAAGGTTCCGCCTGTCGGTAGCGCGGTGAATTGAATCGTTCGTCCGAGAACCACTCCTGTGGTGCTCGGTGAAACGGCGATATCCGAAGGTGGCATGCCAGAGTCTCCTCCTGCACAACCTTGCAGAGCCAAAGCCACCCAGCAGACCAGTATCCAAACGAAAAATCGCGCTCTTTCCACGCTGGCGGTTTTACCCCCGAATCACTTCCAAGTTCTGTTCAGAAGCTCGGCCAATCGGTAGCCTGCCAACGCGACCTGCTTCCGAATCAGGGTTCGGCAGGTCTTGAGGTAATCGGCGGTGAAAAAGGCACCTTCGCGCGTGTTGTAAACCTGATCGCGAAGCGCAAAGCTCTCTTTGCCCCAGTCCGAAGGATTCATGCTCTCGCCAACTTTGACCTTTCCAAGGGGAAACTCCTTCTCGATAGTGAGGGCCATATCCTCGATCCGTTTCGCGTCCTCATCTGTGAGGGGCCGATTGATCTGAGGGAACTCACCCAAACCGAAGTCCCACGCGATATGGAGGTTCTTGATCGGACGATTTGCACCCCAATCGTTGATCACGCCGACACTGAAGTCGTTCCCTCCCCGATCACCTTTGGGAAACTCATCCGTATCGCGCGCCATTAGGTGCAGAGGTTGGTGAATGTCTCCCAAGAAGTGGGAGATGTACCGCAACGCTTCTGCCTTTTCGACATCGGTTGCTGTGGCACTTCTCAGGACATTCGTGAACTTGTCCAGCGCCCAGACGATGTTCTCCTCGTCGCCCTTGTTGGTGCTCGGCTTGCCATCCGCCCGAAAGTGGGTGTCGAAGTAGTGCCAGTGTCGATCCTTGTCGGACTTGTGATCATCCACGAAGCACGCTATCGTAACGCAGTCATCGGTCTTGGCGTCGGTGCCGATTTTCGCCAAACGATCGACCATTTGGCGAGCGTGGGCATTGAGGTGATGCGAGGCGATTTTGGCCACAACCATATGGCCGGTGTCGTTCCACGCAAAGCTACAACTCGGCGCGAGAACAGCGAAGACGATAAAGAATCGGGATGGGCGAATCATGGCTCAAAATGTACCTTGTGTCGGACAGGATTTCTGACGTGCACCAGGCGATTTAGATTCGAATTCGCTGGTCGGTGGTTTTGTTCGGAATCAGAATGATAAGGGGTTGCGTTCGCGTGAAGCGAGCCCCTTATCACCACCTTTGCGACCTGGCGTTCAGACTGAAACAGGCACCGGCTTTCGCCAGCGAACGTCCAAGTTCTTGACTGCTGCAGCTTCGTCCAACCGCCCAACGATCTGCGTATTTGGCGCAGCGTGGAGTAGATCCGGATCGGCATGCGCCTCATTGCAAATCGAGATCAGCGCATCACAAAAGGCATCCAAAGTCTCCCTGCACTCTGTTTCCGTCGGTTCGATCATAAACGCCTCTGGAACGATGAGAGGGAAGTAGTTGGTCGGCGGATGGAAGCCGTAGTCAATCAGGCGCTTCGAAAGATCTAGTGCCCGAACACCCAGTTTCTTATAGGCTTCCGCCGTGAGGACGCACTCGTGCATGCACGGACGGTCGTGAGCTGCTGGCAAAACACCTTTGAGACGTGCCTTAACGTAATTGGCGTTGAGCACCGCATAGCGCGAAATGTCCGCAATGTGCTCCTTTCCAAAGGCCATGAGGTAGGTAAGCGCGCGCACTTCCATAAGGAACTGGCCGAAAAACGCGGATACTCGCCCAATGGAGTGAGGACGGTGATAATCGAGTTCGATCGCGCCGGATTCTGTTCGCACCACTACCGGAACGGGCTGGAACGCCTCCAGATGGGCCTTCAGGCCGATGGCTCCGCATCCAGGGCCGCCTCCACCGTGCGGCGTCGAAAATGTCTTGTGCAAATTGAGGTGCATGCAGTCGAAGCCATGGTCGCCAGGCCGCGTGGTGCCGACCATGGCGTTCATATTGGCTCCATCGCAGAACACCTGTGCGCCTGCATCGTGGACCAATCGGCAAATCTCCTGGATATGGGTTTCGAACAATCCCAGAGTGGAAGGGTTCGTCACCATAAACGCGGCAACATCGGGGCCGAGGGCTTTCTCCAGTGCTTCCAGGTCGCATCCGCCGTTGGGCAGAGTTGGGATTGACTTGACGGCATAGCCGCAGATTGCCGCCGAGGCGGGATTGGTGCCGTGAGCACTATCCGGAACGAGAACGACTGTGCGCTGTTCGCCTTCTCCACGGCTCTCGTGGTAAGCCTTGATCAACATCAGGCAGCTGAGCTCGCCGTGCGCGCCTGCCAACGGCTGGAGGGTAATCGAATCAAACCCGGTGACCTCGCAAAGAAATTCCTGGACTTCGGCAAGGACTTCCAACGCGCCCGGCACGGTGGTCGGCGGCTGCATCGGGTGAATGTGCGTGAAACCTGGAACGCCCGCAGTCCGCTCGTTGATCCGGGGGTTGTATTTCATGGTGCAAGAGCCCAGCGGGTAGAAGCCCGTATCGATGCCGTAGTTGATGTGGCTGAGATTTGTGAAATGGCGCACCACTTCGAGCTCACTGACTTCGGGAAGGTTGAGTTCGCTTCTGACCTCACCTAAAACGGCGTTCAGATCAACTTCGGGGGTATCTGCAATCGGAAGGTTGCATCCGACCCGGCCTGGTGAGGACTTTTCGAAGATCAACTTGGGCTGCGGAACCGATTTTTGGGGCATTGCTTATTGGTACGAGTTTACCGAATGAGGAGTTCGGATGCCCTGCCGCCGCGTTGCCCAATGCCTTGCCCTGGCTTCGGCTCGCGCCTCAGCCCTGCCCAACGCGGCGGCCTGTGTGTTCAATTAGCGAACCATTCCGTAGGCCGTTATGCCCACTTTCGGCTGGATCCCTGGTAATGGCTACATGAAGCACTGAACCGACCGGCTGATGCCTCGTCTGGACGCACCGATGGCACCCATTTTTCTAGCACTGGTCTTGACAACCTACGACCCGCTGGCGGAGTTGCACCAAACTCGCACGCAGCTCCTCACCGTCCATGATTCCGCGCGAGACCGCGACATACCTATCAAGGTCTACCTGCCATACAAGGCTCGCAACCTACCGGTGATCCTTTATAGCCACGGGTTGGGCGGAAACCGAGAGACCTCGCGCTTTATGGGGGACCATTGGTCCAAACGAGGGTACGTATGCGTGTTCATTCAGCATCCTGGAAGCGATGACTCCGTGTGGACGGGTGTTAAGCTCGCTGATCGAAGAAATTCGCTGAAACGAGCAGCCAACGGCGAAAACTTGATGCTGAGGGTTAAGGATGTTCCCGCGGTGATCGAGCAAATAGAAAGATGGTCCAAAGACACCAAGAGTTCGCTCTACCAGGCCTGTGACATCGCCAAAATCGGAATGTGCGGCCACTCGTTCGGCGCGGTCACCACCCAGGCAGTCAGCGGGCAAATTTTCGGTCCGAAAGGGCCTATGTTCACAGATGGCCGGATCGATGCTGCGATCGCGTTCAGCCCCTCGGTCCCTCGAGCAGGGAATCCGGACCGCGCTTTCGGATCGGTCAAAGTTCCTTGGATGCTGATGACCGGGACCGAGGACAAGGCGGACATCGTGGACCAAACGGCAGAATCGCGCCTGGGCGTCTTTCCGGCGCTCCCCAAGACCATCGATCGATACCAGCTCAATCTCTTCGGGGCCCAACACTCCGTCTTCACTGATCGAGCGCTGCCGGGAGATACGCAGCAACGCGACCCCAAACACCACCCTGCGATCTTGGCGCTTTCGACCGCATTTTGGGATTGCTATCTCAAAGGAGATCATGCTGCTCAAGCGTGGCTCCAGGGCAAAGGCGCCCGGGATGCGTTGGATGCGAAGGACGACTGGAAAGTTGAGTTAAAGGATTAGGCGCCTCGTGCCGCTTGGGGGCGGAGGAGTCCGTCAGGACGACGAGGGCGTGGCCTCGGGCCCAAGCGGCAATCCGGTTCTACTAGGGACGTCGAAGGTATCCTCCCTGCGTAGAATGATGTGGAGGATGCCGCACCGATGACTGAAGTGATCATGCCCAAGATGGGCGATGGAATGGAAGAGGGAACTCTTCTGGAATGGCTTAAGAAGGACGGGGAGACCGTCAAGTCCGGGGAAGTCATCGGAAATATCCAAACAGACAAGGCAGTCTTGGAACTGGAGTCTCCGGGGACTGGAACTTTAACGGGCTTCCTGATTCAGCCAGGGTCAACCGTTCCCGTCGGCGTCCCCATCGCGATTATTTTGAAGAAGGGCGAGGAAGTGCCCAAAGGTTGGGGATCGGCCGACTACAAATCCGCGGAAAAAGAGGATAGTACGGAAGCAGCTGTTGAGGAGCCCAAAGAGGTCGTGGCTGCCTCCGCGCCTTCTCCCGCTGCCAAATCCGACGAGCGAGTCAAAATCAGTCCACTCGCACGCCGCATAGCCAACGATGCTGGAATCGACCTGAGTCAAATCAAAGGGTCCGGACCTGGCGGTCGGATCGTGCAGGAAGACGTTCAGAAGGCCATTAAAGAAGGAGGAACAACAGCTTCTGCTCCTGCCGTGGCCAAAGCTTCTCCGCCGCAGCCACCCGCGCCGATTGCGGCAAAAGCAGAGGACACCAAGGTCCCACTAAACTTCCTTCGAAAAATCATCGCCGAGCGGACTGCGCACTCCAAATCCACCGTTCCCCACTTCTATGTAACCGTGGAGGTGGACGTCGAGGAGATCGTAGCCCTCCGCCAGATGTTTGAAGAGCAGGGTAGCGGCAAGGTAAGCATCAACGATTTTGTGATGAAGGCCACAGTTGAGGCTTTGCGTGAGATGCCCGAAGCCAACGCCACCTTCCAAGGCGACCACATCCTGCAGTTTGGAGCCATCCACATGGGCATGGCGGTGGCGATCGATGACGGGTTGCTCGTCGCGGTGATCAAGAACGCCCACTCGATGACGCTTCGGCAACTCAGCGCCAAGGCCAAAGAACTCGCGGGTAAAGCCCGCGAAGGGAAGCTATTGCCCGATGAGATGTCTGATTCCACCTTCACCATCAGCAATATGGGCATGCTGAATGTCGACACATTCGGAGCCATTATCAATGAGCCGAACGCGGGAATCGTGGCGGTTTCATCAACGCGTCGCGTGCCTGTGGTCACCGCCGATGACGAACTGGAGATTCGAACCCGAATGAACATCACGGGGTCGTTCGATCACCGCGTGCTGGATGGCGCAATCGGAGCCAAATTCATGAATGTCCTGCGCGGATACCTGGAAAATCCGACTCGCCTGCTGCAGTAGTTCGATCGCCCGCGCCGCTTTGCCCGATGCCACACCCCATGCTGGGCTTTCGCCCAGCATTCCGCCCAATGCGGCGCGTAATTAAGATGCTTCCATCTTTGAGCAAATCTGGTCCAAAATGGCCAAGAATTCGCTGATCTCCTCGCGGGTGACGCTGAGGTTCGGTCTCGTCCGGATCGACTGAATGCCTGCTCCAAGCAGTAACAACTGGTGCTCTTCAAGCGCGATCCGCATGAATTCCCGCTTGGCGGCCGGACTGAACAGCTGGAAGCCTTGATACAATCCCATCCCGCGGACGTTTTGAACCACGGTCGGGTGCTTTTCGACGAGGGCCAGCAAACCGGTGCGGAGGAACTCACCATTCTCTCTGGCTCGCTCCACCAATCCCTCGTCCTCAACGATTTTGAACTCCTGGACCACGCGAACCATATCTGCCAAGGTCCCGCCCCAGGTCGAATCCAGCACACCGATCTCGTCCAACGGTTCGTGCATGTACACCACTCCGCAGCCGAACTTCTTGCCCGTAGCAACAGCAATCGGCGGGTGGGGAAGGTCAAAGTGATCGATGGCGAACATCTCACCCGTTGCACCGCCACCCGTTTGGACTTCGTCGAACGCTAAATAGACGTTGAACTTGTGGCACAGCTCGCTGAGGCCCACAAAAAACTCCGGAAGGGCGCATCGTTGACCTCCCGCTCCTTGGATCGGTTCGACGATGATTCCAACGGTCTCCTCAGACATCTGCGAAAGGGCCATCTCGACCATCTTGAGCGCATCTCGGGTGAGCTTCTGTTTCTCCTCCGCCGTGTGCCGACTTCCGACGCTCGGGAAGGGTAGTTTAATGTTGCCGCCGGTGGTTAGTCCATGAAAATCTCGGGTGGCGGTCTCGTCAATCGTTTGGGTTACCCCTAATGCGAACACGGTTCTTCCGTGAAAGGCCTTTTCGAAGTAAATGAACCTCGGCGCTCGCGCGACTCTGCCGTTTCGAGCCTTTTTGGCATTGAACCGGGAGATCATGTACTTCATCATGTTCTCGACCGCTTCAGCCCCTGAATTCACT
Source organism: Armatimonadota bacterium (assembly GCA_018268255.1). GTDB lineage: Bacteria > Armatimonadota > Fimbriimonadia > Fimbriimonadales > Fimbriimonadaceae > UBA2391. Next base: position 153,035 of record JAFDWX010000006.1, read on the forward strand.
GCGTAGACCTCGAGCGTTTTGGACTTCATGCTCTTGGGGGCGATCCGGTTCAACGTTCTGTAAAACTCCAAGCACTCCGGCGTCAGAAAGTCGGGGTTGGCAACTTTGTTATTCGCAGCCACCGTCAGGCGTTTTACGTAGTCGGGCTCGTAGAGCCTTGGGTGGTTGTGACCCACAAGCTTGGAGCCGAAGTATCCAGCCCAATCAAACAGCCGGATCCCCTCAACTGTTTCCAGGTACATACCCTCGCACTTTTCTAGGTTCAGCACAAAGGGGTATGGCTCGGAGACGACATATCGGCGCATCTCTTCGAGCAAGGCACCAGAAATCGGACCCGGGAACACCGGGACTTGAGGGAGGGTTGGAACCATCAGATAGATGTTACCCGATTCCGAGCAATTCAAACGTAATATTTATATAAACTTATACAAAACAGTATTACTATCACTAATGAAACTGGTTGCCAAGTTCCTCGCGAAGAGCTTCCAGGACATCGGAATGCATCTGTGGATCAAACAGGAAAGGAGCCATTGCTTCACCTTCTGGCATGACATTCCAGACCGGCAGATAGGGCTCTGGTTCCGAAGTGAACCGTGGGAAGATGTGCCAGTGCACGTGGGGACACACATTGCCTAGTGCTTCGTAATTGAGTTTGTGCGGATGGACAACTCGGCGGACAGCCAGCGCAAGGGTGGACATATCTTCAAGGAGTTGCCGCCGCATAAGCGGCTCAAGTTCATCAAGTTCCGTTACGGGTTCTTCGCACAGCAAGAGCGAATAGCCGGTGAAAAACTGATGCGGGCCCAGAACGGCATAGCCGCTTTGCATCCGAGCCAAAAAACGCGGGTGCCGATTCTCTCGGCAAAGCTCGATTTGTCGACACACATCGCAATCCAACTGATGCAGGGCCATGGGCGGATTGTATCGAATCTTTGCCACAATTCGGCGGATGACCTTTGAGCAAGCAGTTGATGCGCTCTCCTCACTGAACTCGCGAGGCTGGAAACTCGGCCTGGAACGGATGCGCGAGATTTGTCATTTATGCAAGTTCGACCGATATCTTGGTCCAGAAACGCCCAAGTACTTCCACGTCGCAGGGACCAATGGCAAAGGAAGCGTCACCGCCAATTTGTACGATCTGCTCACAGCAACCGGAGCCAGAACAGGTGGATTCTTCAGTCCCTACGTCGTCGACGTAAGGGAGCGAGTGCAAGCCGAGGGCGAAATGATCTCCGAATCGGCATTTGCCGAAGGAGTGGAGTGGCTTCTGGAAAAGACCGAACCGCTAATTCATACCCCGATTGGCGGACCAACGGAGTTTGAGCTCAAAACAGCGTTGGGGTTCTGGTACTGGCATCGGCACAAATGCGAGTGCGTCGCTATGGAAGTTGGTCTTGGAGGAAGGCTAGATTGCACCAACGTCGTCATGCCAGCGGCGTCCATCATCGCCAGCATCGGTCTCGATCACATGGCCATTTTGGGAGACACTCTTGAGAAGATCGCGTTTGAAAAAGCGGGGATCATCAAGGATGGAGCACCAGTGATCGTGGGAAGGATGGATGAGGTGGCGCTCTCGGTCATCGAGGCAAGGGCGACCGAAAATAATGTTCCGTTGTGGCGCTTGGGAAAGGATTTCGAGTGGGAGGACGCCGGAGACGGGAAGATATCTCTCAGCGTGCCAGAACTTGGAATCTCGCCCCAAACTTGGACCCCAAGATTCTCCGGCGAGAGGCAGAAAGACAACTACGCACTGTCGCTGGTTGCACTGGCTTCCGGAGGAATCTCACTACCTTCACCCCAGGAGGTTCGACCTCTCGCGATCCTGCCGGGGCGATTCGATGTAATCAGGCAATCGGGACGGACCTTCATCATTGACGGAGCCCATAACCTCCCTTCGGCTGAGAACCTCGCATCCGAACTCCGCAGGTGCGGGTACACACAGTGTGTCTTAGTCACCCAAATGCTGTCTGGGCACGCCGTCCAGGATTTCTACGCCGCGCTGGCTCCGCTGATCGGAGTCGCTCTTGTGCCCCCCATCGACTATCATCGATCGCAATCACCGAACTCGACGGTGTCCGTGCTGAATAGTCTGGGAGTGGAGGCAGAACCTATGGTATCCGTCGAAAGTGCGCTAACAACCGCCACACGTTCACATCCAGAATGGCCCATCGTGATTACGGGGAGCTTCTATCTGGCAGGGGAGTGCCATCGGTGGCTCCGGAATCGTCCTTCGGATCCTCCAACCAAACCGTGACGCAGCGCATTCCATCCTCTAGCCGTTCTTCCGTCGGAAATCCCGTCTTCTGCATGACGTGAACCATCGAGAGGTTATCTGGCGAGATATAGCCGACCAAACCTCTAATTTTCGCTCGCTTGGCGATTGCTATCAATTCTGAGAGTAATTTTGTGGCGATCCCTTGTCCCTGCCATTCGTCCAGTACAGCAAAGGCCACCTCGGCCAGATTGCTGCCCTCATCCAAAAAGTAGCGTCCGGTCGCGATGAGGAACTCGGCCTCTTCGTGTTTTTGGGTCGCTACTAGTCCCACATGGCGGTGGAAGTCAACGTTCACCAGGTGAGCGATGGTCCGGTTGTCCAGCGATTTGACCATGCGATTGAATCTGCGACGCACTGCCTCAGGGCTGAGCGAATAGAAGTGCTTTCTTAGTAGCTGGTCGTCAGTCGGTCGAATCGGTCGAATCAGAATCTCCTGACCAGACCTTGTTTCAATCCAGCGCGGAGCAATTTCCATGGGCAGGTCACTGACGGGCGGATGGTCCTTCGCAATGTATCCAAGTTGCTTGGCCTCTTCCAAAAGCGATTCTCGGAACTTAGGATCGGCGATTCTGATCAACGAAAGTGCCCTCTCGCGAATCGATTTGCCGTGCAGATATGCGATTCCGTGCTCGGTTACGACATAGTGAACATCTCCGCGGCTGGTGACCACACCCGCGCCATCGTTCAATTTCCCTACGATGCGGCTGATATTTCCCCCTTGGGCTGTCGACGATAGGGCGATGACCGGTTTTCCACCCTTTGAGCGTGCTGCGCCGCGAATAAAATCCACCTGGCCTCCGATCCCACTGTAAGGTCTGGGACCAAGGGAATCGCTCACCACTTGCCCAGTGAGGTCGACTTGAAGAGCGCCATTGATGCTGACCATACGGTCGTTTTGGCCAATGACCCAGGGATCGTTCACATATTCAGTCGGCGCAAAGTAGAAGAACGGATTGTTGTTGATCGAATCGTACGTAACACGTGTCCCGATGCAAAATGACGCTAACACCTTGTTCAAATGAAGGCTCTTCTTTCGACATGTGACGTTTCCGCGGCGGATGGCGTGAATCAGCGAATCTGAGAACATCTCGGTGTGGATCCCGATATCGTTGTGGTCGCTCAATGCATCCAGAACGGCGGATGGAATCCGTCCAATCCCGGTCTGCATAGTTGAGCCATCGGGAATCAGAGTCGCGATCTGCTGCGCGATCGCCTCGCTGTTTTCATCGACATCCCGGGAGAGGTGCTCAATAATGGGCGCATCCACGGGGACCAAGAAGTCGATATCGCTGACGTGGAGGAATGAATCGCCCAAGGTTCGCGGCATGTTGGGATTGACCTCCGCGATGATGGTTCGGGCATTCTTGCACGCAGCCATTCCAATGTCAACGCTAACGCCCATGCTGCAAAAGCCATGCTCGTCGGGAGGACTCACGGCAATCAGAGCCACATCCAAGCGCATTTGCCCTGAGTTGAAAAGCCGCGGCAGGTCGCTCAGAAACACGGGGATGTAATCGGCCAGCCCAGCCTGCACGGCTTCGCGACTATTGGGGCCGACGAAGAACGCAGCGTGGCGAAAGGACTCTTGCAGCCCTTGAGCGAGATACGGTGCCTCGCCAAAGACAATTAGGTGTACGAGTTCAACACCGCTGAGCTCGTTCCGGCGCCCCACAAGCGCCCGACAAAGGGTTTCTGGCTGTCCGCAATTTGAACCGATGTAAACTCGATCACCGCTTCGGACTGCCCGCAGTGCGTGCTGGGGCGTAACCGTTTTGGTATTAATAATTGCGGACAGCGAGTCTTGTCCCGGCATTTAATGCCGGTATACCACGTCAACCGCGATATCGCGGATTTCAGGTCGGTTGCGTAAGATGTGGACGACGTGTCCCATCTCCTCTACAAGGTCATCCGGCGCTCCAGGAACTGGCTTTACAGTTCCACGAATAGAAGCGATGCCGTGATGAACCCGCAGGTCACAAAGAGAAACATCAATGTGCCGCTTGTTGAATTCGCGTCGCATGAGCTTTACGGCTTCAACGTCTTTCGGGTCATGCATCGTTGCAATACCTCTACATATTAATGTACAGCAATATTGCGGAATACGATTCAGGATTTTTATAAGAAAATGGGCCGCAACCGAAATCGATTGCGGCCCATGCCTTTGAGCAACTCGGAAGAGATTACTCGTTGGAGGCGGAGGTCAGGGCGTCGGACATCGAGCCCTTCTTGGACTTAAGCACCGAGAAGATCAGGAACAGGATTGATACCGCTGTGATGATGATCCGAACGGTGTTATCCATGGGCTGGATAATTGTCGGAGCAAGAAGCAGAGCAACCAAGTTCATAACCTTGATGAGCGGGTTAAGCGCGGGACCGGCTGTATCCTTGAACGGATCGCCAACGGTGTCGCAGACCACGCCAGCTTTGTGAGCTTCCGTGCCCTTGCCACCATGGAGGCCGTCTTCGATGAGCTTCTTGGCGTTGTCCCACATGCCGCCTGAGTTGGCGAGCAGAACAGCCATCAGCTGACCCGAGAGGATCGTTCCAGCAAGGAATCCACCCAAAGCCTGTGCACCCGTCAGGTTGTACATGTGGCCACCGATTGAGACTGGATCCTTTCCGATGGAGAAGCCAAATGCAACTGCAACGGGGAGGAAGATGGCCAAAATGCCCGGTGACAGTAGCTCGTTTTGAGCTGCTGCAGTGACGATGCTGACGCATCGGCCGTAATCGGGCTTGCTGGTCCCTGCCATGATTCCCGCATCCTCACGGAATTGGCGTCGCACTTCGTTAATTAGCGCGAATGCTGCGCGACCCACCGCGTTAATGCTAAACGCGGAGAAGACAAACGGAGCAGCTCCACCAATCAGAAGACCGAGGAAGATCTCGGGGACCTCGAGGCGAAGTCCAGCGCTGGTCAGCATCGCTTGTTCCACGTAGGAGTGGAACAATGCGACGGCAGCAACAACGGCGGTCGCGATTGCGAAGCCCTTGGTGAGTGCCTTGGTCGTGTTGCCAGCGGCATCGAGTCGCTGAACGACCTTGGACGCCTCGGGATTGCCCTCACCGGCTCCAGACATCTCAAACACGCCTTGGGCGTTGTCCGAGATCGGTCCGAAGGTATCCATGGCAAGGATGTAGCCCGTAGTGGTCAGAAGACCAAGGCCGACGAGAGCGATGCCATAGAAGCTGAGGAGGTAACCGCCGAACTCAGCAGCGGGGAACACATAAAGCGGGGCGAGCAGTGCGACCACGATGGCGAGCACTGAAAAAGCGCTCGATTCGAGACCGTAGCTGAATCCCTGGATAATCATCGGGGCGGGGCCAGCAGACGCGACGTTCGCAATCTCTTGCACCGGTCGTCGGTGGGTTGAGACATAGTAGTCGGTCATTCGCTCGAAGGCGTAGGCCATAACGATACCGATGACGATACAGAGAAGGAATCGCCACCACTCAGCCGTGATCATGGTCAAGGCACCGGTTTGGATTCGATCCTGAGCAGGAGGCGTAGCACCCTGCTTGTTGGCTCGCATATCCTCGGTGTACTTCTTAACTTCGGCAACAGGAGCCTTGAAGAAGCTCTGTACGCCTAGTCCGAGTCCCTTGGATACATCAAATCCGTCTCCGATTCCCCATGCCAGCTTTCCTTCTCGCGAAGCCATCAGCTTGGCTGGAAAGGTCTCTTTGGTGATCTCAACCTTGAGACCAGGATTGGACTTCTTAGCGTTTTCGATCACGCCCTCAATCGTTTTGAGGTCTGTGGGGCCGAGGTAGTAAGGAGTAGCCTTTGGCGCGGTTGGTCCCGAAGCTTGGCCTTGTGTGACCATGACCTTGTAGACCTTGGGAGCCGTGGCTGGGTCGGCGAACTTCTTCATGTAGTCGCCGAGCGACATGTACTCTGGCTCAGCCTCTCCACTTTGGGGAGGAATTGCCACCGTGTACGCCATCGCCGGGTTCTTAGTGTCGTTCGGATCAAGCACGGAATATCCGGCGAGTTTCGCATCGTCTCGGACTTCTGGTCTTTGCTCCTCGGGCTGAGTCAGGACGCTGTTGACCATCATCTCGCGATCTTGGTCCGTAAGACCAAGAGCCTTGAGTTTGGGGTCGGCGTCGATGACTGTCTTCAGATCGGCAACAGTCTTGATCTTGTCGAGATCTTCTTTCTTGAGTTGGTCAACCGACTTTTTCGCAAGAGCTGCCGCGGCCTTCTTTTGGGCTGCCTTGACGGTATCCCACATTTCGAGGTTGGCTTCAGCTTGCGATTTGAGTTTGGCTGCTTGGATCAACTGACCCTTCTGACCGCCCATCATAAAGAATGCGAGGACACCCGTAAGAACGGCTGCGATAGCTGCCGAACGGAGGAAGCCCGCGGAGATGGGTTTGAGTGCGTCAGCATCGACATCGTTCGAGCCGCGTACCATGAAGATGCCCAAGATCGAAGCGATGATTCCAACGCCGCGAGCAAGGAGCGCGAAGAGGATCAGCTTCATCCATGTCGACTGATCGAACATGACGGAAGTAGCGGCGCCGAGCACGATGGCTGCGACAAGCGTGACTTCGTAGGATTCGAAAACGTCTGCGGCCATACCGGCGCAGTCACCCACGTTATCGCCCACATTGTCGGCAATAACCGCTGGGTTGCGTGGGTCGTCTTCCGGGATTCCGGCTTCGACCTTTCCAACAAGGTCTGCTCCGACGTCGGCGGCTTTGGTGTAGATACCACCACCAACTCGCATAAACAGAGCTGCAAGCGATCCACCAAATCCGAAGCCCACAAGGAGCTTCATAGCTTCCGCCTGGGCGATCAGGAAGATCAGCGTTGCGCCGATGAGACCCATGCCGACTGTGAACAGGCCGGCAACACCTCCGGAACGGAAGGCGATGTCAAGCGGCTTGCCTGCACTCACGAGTGACGCAGCGGCAGTTCGCATGTTGGCTTTGACCGCCATGCGCATGCCGGAAAAACCTGCGATATAGGATGCCGCGACGCCCGCGACAAAACAACCAGCAACAGCTAACGACAGAGTCAAGCCGTAGGTGTTATAGTACATTCCCACAAGCAGTGCGGCGATGATGATCACAAAAATGACCATCGTGGAAATCTGTCGTTTGAGATAGGCCATGGCGCCGTCGAAGATGGCACCGCCGACTTCCTCCATTTTCTCGCCGCCCGTGCTTTCTTTGTTGAGCGAGCCCATCAAAAGAAGCGCGACGATGATCGCGAGTGCTCCGATAGCGAGAGAAACGAAGAGGAAGATTCGGTCTTGAGAAGAAAATTCGAGTCGGACATCGGCCTCACCGCCAGCTGCCGCCGCAAAAGCGGGCATCAGCAGAGAGATGAGAGAAACGAGCATGACCTTCATAAGGCCGCTCGCGCGTTTCGTCCATGTCCGCGCAGTCATGGTCATCCTGGACATATTTTGGATAGAGACCCCCTAGGTTCTGTTATGCAGATACGGGTAAGCCGTAACCGCAAATTCCCAGTGAGGATACCCAAGTTCAATCAAGTTCAACAAATCTGTCCGAATTCGACGCAGATTCAGTCCGAAGCCGTATTACGAAATCCCTGAGTTATCCAGGTCTGGATTCACTAAACTCAGCGACTGCATCCATGTGCGACAGATCTTTCTGAAGCATTTCTGCTTTCATTCGAGGAATTCCCGTAAGGAGGGTCGCTGGCAAATTCCCCAAGATCTCCTTAACTTGATTGCGGTTAAGCGCTAACAGATGCTGTAAATGTTGGATGAGTTGTTCACTCTTGGCATTGCCCTCACGCAAGACCAAATCGTAACGAGCAGTATCCTGCTTGAAGCTGTAGGTGTGGGCAGCCGCTGAACCTGATTGACCTTCGGCAACGGCGATCGGTATTTCGCGGTCGCACGATTCGCAGATCAAGCCAACCGATTTCTCCGAGTAGTAATTCAAGGTGTTGCAGAAACCGCACCTCACTTGCGAGACACGCAATACTCGGCCTTCCACAATCGGCATCAGCCGATGGCATTCCGTACAGGTTTGGTCGTCGGCGGGAGTGTCTGTATAGGTGTTCTTGGCGTGGCAATAGGGACAAGAAATAACGGTTCCCGGTGGTACTTTTCGGCACTCGTTGTAGCAGAAAATGGCGTATCCCAGAGCCGCAAGCCCTGCAAGAAGAAGCAAAATGCCGAGGTACATCAACATGCCCCGGTAATAGACCATCAGGCCACCAAGAAGGACGGCGACGACGCCACCGATCCCATACTGAAGCATCAAGACGCTATACGTTTCAACAACATCGGACCTTCGCTGGACTTGCGACATAGCAAAACTCACTCATGCCCGGAAGACATATTCCCTAAGAGCATTCTACAACTGAGGACGGACAAAACCAAGAAGATTTGTCAGGGTCCTATCGGTAGATTGTCGGCAACTCGTCCGGTTGTCTGCTGGGTTGAGTGGATGGCGAAGCCGGAACCACGAGAAAGTGGCCCGGTTCTTGGTCGAAAACCGTGAAGTTGAGGCTCTGAGCAAGGGCTTTGAGAATTGCCCCGGGGCTTCGGCCGAAGTAGTCGGCTTCCACAATCTGATCCTCAAACCCGGGCGCTACTTCTATTTGGCAGTGACCGCTCGCGGCGATGAGTTTGAAGGCATCCAGCAGGCTAACACCTCTCAGCTTGACCGTGATGGGAGCATCCCAAGGTTTGGCATCGGTGTCCCTATGGTCGGGTGCCTGATTGTCGGGCGACTGGGACCTTGTCGGGTCGTTACTCACCGAAGGATTGGGAGAGGTCTCGGTCCGTCTCGTGTCGGCCCTCAGAGGTGCCTCGTCGCCGAATCGAGACGTAGTGGTCTCACGTACTTGCGAAGGTGCTGGAGCCACCGGTGCGGGTGATTGACTGCCGAGATACTTTCCCAGGGCCAAGCCAGCGAACGCTACGCCGGCGAGCAGAAACGCGGGCACTGCGGTGCGCCAGATTGGACGTCTGGATCGCACTTCAAGCAGTTGCGGAGCAAACGGCTTTGCCGTGCCTCCCGGTTTGGACTCCCGAAGTCGATGCACCATGTTCGCGCGATGCAGAACCTCTTGACGCAACTCCGGATACCGGGTGCAGAACTGCTCGATCGAATCGGCATCTTGACCTTCGGCGAGTTGCCACATAAGGGCATCAGTGGCGGGGGAAGGACCTTTCATCGAGAAATCTCCTCATAAATCTTGCGAAACCGTTCTCGTGCTCGGAACAACCGAGTTTTTGCTGCATTTGCACTACAGCCCAATGCCTGGCCCACCTCAGCTAAGTCCAAATTCTGCCAGTAGAAAAGCGTCAAAACGGCGCGATCCTCGGGCCCGAGCTGACCCAGTGCAGTATCGATGTCGGTGAAGTCGTCCCGAGATTCGGCAACTGGAGCAACGACTTCCGAGGCCAATTCGATCGGCTGCTCGCGCTTTCGCCTCGATAGAGTGCGCCCGTGCTGAATTGCCCGGTTCACCGTGATCCGAAAAAGCCACGTGCTGAATTTGCTCCGACGATCGAACCTCACAAGGTTCCGGTAGATGGACGAGAACACTTCCAGCGTAACATCGTCGGCATCGTCAGAGGTGGGAAGAATTCCGCGAGCAATCTGGAAAACCCTGTCGGAGTAGCGTTGGTAAAGCTGATCGAACGCGGCACCATCGCCACGCAGATATCTCTCGATGAGTATGGTGTCTTCATCGAAAAAGGTCTGTCGCGCTGAATTCAGGAGGCTTTGCACCAATTCCTCTATCGGACGCCGTCAGGCTTACTGAGGTTACGAGTTGTGGCCCAAATCTCAGCCGTTTCCACCTTCAGACTGTCTAAATTTGGCTCGTGCTGCTTCGATTTCCGTAACGTAGGCTTGGGGAAGGTCGTGCCAATCTTTGACCGGTTTGCGCTCTCCGCGCTCAGGATTCACAAATTGGCGGACCACTCGCACACCTTCCGCTACTCGATAGATGATGCTGAGCCTCTCTTCCACAGCAGGTGTAAATTCAACAAAAGTGATTTCTCCGTTGCCAGCAGTCTCCATCTGGTTGAGCATCTGCGCGAACTGAACCAAACCCATGGGATAGGTGAAATCCTGTCCATTCTGCTGGCGGATCTTGGTTGAAATCATCTTGGCGCTCGACGACTTACCCTCGAGATAGCCATCTCCAGGGAGGCCCGTTGGAAGGCAGATTGTCGGCTCCCGCATCGCGTCAGCAATAACAACCGCCTTGCTTGGGTCAGGTGCCACTTCCGCCGGGATCGGCACATCGTAAGGATCCCAGTTGTTCACGTCAGCCTCATCGTTAAACGTGAGGTTTCCTTCTGGCCCGTAGACAAATCTCCCCAGCTGGCGACGAGTTTCATCACCGAGCAACCTGATTGGAATCGATTTGCCCTGTCGGAGTTCGTCAAGTTGGCCTTGAGTCAGGCTTCCGTAGAGGTCTAGCCAGGAATCAAATAGGTTACGGGACATTCCACCCATCAAGTAGGCCGGGTTGGTGATCCACAGGTACATCACATAAAGGGAGAACGAGAACTTTCCGTGGGTGGCGATCGCTCTGGGTGCTAGTTCATCCAGACCAAGTTGGTCGTGTTCTACTTGCGAAAGATATTCTTTGAGATCGGCTCTATCGATGAAGAGCGAGTCTTGGACTGGCTCATAGGGCTCGACAGTCATCCAATCCGAGTCCTGTTGAACGATGAGGTTGCCCTCCGGAGAGACCAGTTTTTCAACCCATTGCTCGTTAATGTTCACCTCGCCGCCAGTAAAAGCAAGAAGCATTGCGTCATCTGGAACTACGGCGATGAGGTTTTTCCCGACCTTTGCAGCGTTGTGGCGTAATCCATCCGCGACAATCGAATCGTTCGGATCAAATACGGTTGGATCGAAATACTTCTTTGCTTCTGCTGGCACTTCCCCGGAGATCGTCATCCCGCCCTGCATAATTTCCGAGATTCGGCTCATGAGGTATTCGCTAAAGGGGGAAAGCTTAATCTTGGTGCTTTCAGCGGGAGCCTTAACCGGAGGATCCTCGGGCACCTCGTCTTCATAATCTTCCACCTCTCCGCCATATGGGTTGTTGATGTTGGCTCGGACCGTGGTTGAAGCCACATAATTTCCCTGGGCGTCATACCCACGAAGCTCGACAGTCCTCGGAGACCACATCAACTCTCCCGGCACCGAATAGATCATCAGAACAACACTGACGGGACCTTGCTTTCGAGAAATTGGCTCGGGTCCTTCTTGCATGAGCGCGCTCTCCTTAGCCGCTTGAGCGGGAGCCGAATCGCCTTCCGTCATCGCTGGTTCTGGCTCTTCACCTTCGTACTCGCCAGAGACCTTCTGAGCAATTTCCTGAGCCTGGACCTGCTCCTTTTGCAACGCATCAAGAATTCCTGCCACCTTGGCCTCGAGCTTGCGCTGCATCTGGGTGGGATGGTTTGAGAAAACAATGCGCGTCTCCGCGTTCATGGACGCCAGAAATGGGATGTCAATAAACTTCGCCAACCGCGCTGAGGCGCGAGCATTGGGTTCCCACTTGCGCCACTCCTTTGGGTCCACCGGATCGTTCTCACCGCTGGAGTAGCTCTTCCGGAGCATTCCTTCGTACTCGGAGCTATCCCAAGCCGGGACCTCGGTTGAATAAGACTTGTCCAAATGCGCCTTGATTCGTTTTGCTCTGAGGGATTCCGCTCGTTTTCTGGCTTCGGTGTACTTGCGAGCTGAAGGCCGCAATTCAAGATACGTTTCCTTGTTGGCCCATTCCGCTTGCGTGAGGTCCGCGACCTTGTCTAGAACTTCGTTGATAGGCTTACCATCGGATTCCACCAACACAATTACGTTCTGGAGCGACTTGGAAGCCCGCAGTTCCATCCCAAGGAGCTTTGAAAGCTCGGGAAGGCTCTTGCTGATCGGTTGAGCAGGCAAGCTGATATGAACTGGCCCGGACTTGGGAGCGGCGATAGGCTGAATCGCGATTACTGCTGCGAGAATAGAACCGATCATTGCGGTGAAAACTTCCTATCCACTATAACGCGCGAAGGGGCGGATTTTGCGTGAGAATCTCTACTATTTGTCGAAACATCTCGACGCAGCCATCGTTCCCACCATGATCACCGGCTTTAGTATCGAATCAGGCGCTGCGCTAACTCAACGATTTGGTTCACGCTCGGAAGAACGAACAGTTCCAAAGGTTTCGCCCAAGGAACCGGCGTATCCATTCGAGTCAACCTCAGGGCCGGTGCATCCAAGTGTTCGAATGCGATCTCGTTGATTCGTGCGACCAACTCTCCTGCAAAACCACACGTCTTGGGCGCCTCGTTCACCACCAACACTCGATTCGTCTTGGATATTGAGGATTTGATAGACTCTTCGTCCAACGGAACTAAGGTCCGGAGGTCGATAATTTCCGCTTCAAGCCCCTGCTCGGCAAGAATGTCAGCAGCCTTGAGGCAGTGGTAGACCGTCTGGCCGTAGCTGACCAGCGTGATGTCTTTACCGGCTCTGCGAACACTGGCTTGCCCGAACGGGACGGTGACGTCCCCTTCCGGAAGCTCTTCCTCGATATCACGAAGCCGGTAAAGCTCTTTGATCTCATAGAACAGCACCGGATTCGGATCTCTCAGGGCGGTCTTCATCAAGCCTTTGGCATCGCTGGGAGTTGAAGGACATACGACCTTGATTCCCGGCGAATGGGCAAACCACGCCTCGTTCATTTGGCTGTGATAGAGGGCTCCGCCGCCATATGCCCCTGCGGGACCTCTGAGCGTGACGTTCAGTGCAACCTCACCTGCGGTGCGATAGTGGTAAGTCGCCATGTTGTTAACGATCTGGTCGAATCCACACGAGATGAAGTCTATGAACTGCATCTCCGCCATCACAGCCTTCCCTTGGAGAGCCATGCCGACTGCAGTTCCAACGATTGCCGCCTCGCTGATCGGAGCGTCGATCACACGTTGAGTGCCGTACTGCGCCTGGAGTCCTTCTGTAACACCGAAGGCACCTCCCAAAATGCCAATGTCCTCACCGATGGAAATGAGTCCAGGATTGAGACCCATTTCCTCATAGATCGCTTCCTTGATCGCAGTCAGATAGTTCTTCTTGATGCCGACCTCGTGAGCTACCGTCGCCATTTATGCACCCTCCCGAAAGACCCACATTCCGCCTTCCTCCGGCGATGGGTCAGGTGATTTGAGAGCAAAGTCCACTCCGCGTTTGAGATAAGCGACAACCTCGGGTGGGAAATCCTCGTCGGTTGTTTCTCCGGCAGATTTGTTCTCGGCTTTGTACTTTTCCGCTTCGGCATTGGTGAGATAGCCCTTTTCGACGAGATAGCTCTTGCAGACCGCGATAGGATCTCGATTGCGCCCGCGCTCCACCTCTTCGACGGGCCTATACTTTGCGGCTCGGTCGTCGTCGTGGTCCCCGTGTCCGTATGCACGGAAGGTTTTGCACTCGACGATGCTCGGCCCTTTCCCTGATCGGGCATAGTCAACCGCTTCCATCACCTTATCATAGACATCGAACACATCTTGCCCATCGGCAATCGATCCGGGGATCCCGTACCCGTCTGCTCGACGAGCGAAATCCTGCAGCGGATACTCAAGGTGAGTTGGTGTACCGTAAGCCCAGTGGTTGTTCTCGATAATCGTCACGACAGGCAATTTGTGAACCGCGGCAAAGTTGATGGCCTCATGAAACACCCCCTGCGCAGTGGAACCCTCGCCATTGTAGGTGAGGATCACCGCGTCGCCTCCGTCTAATCGGTCCGCGTAGGCAACTCCAGCCGCAACGGGAATCGTGCCAGCAAGCATCGAGGTCGAATGGATGATGCCAGCGGACTTCTTGCCGATGTGCGACCAGTTGTCCCGCGCGCGTCCGGGCGATCCGGATTTACACCAAACCTGAGCGCAAACCTCCTCAATGGACATGGCTCTCCGGTCCGGATTGTCCCAGCCACTCCTCAAATCCTTCATGAAGAAGGCAGGCATGTCCCGGTGAATGGGCGAAATCCAGTCGGTCGACTTGAGGCCGAACAGAGAACCTACAAGAACGGCCTCTTGATTGTGCGAACTGTACAGCGTGCCGCGGAGGCGCCCTCTCTTCTTCTCCTTGATCAGTCGGACGTCAAAGTACCGAGCAAGATAAAGCTGTTTGAGGATTTCAAGGTGATCTTCAGGGGTCAGCAACGTTCGAGGGAGTCGCTGCTCTCCTGGGGCCGCGTCGGCGGCTTTCGATTTGGCTGAACTGGCTGTGGGTGTCAACGTCATTCTCCGAACACGCGACTGCGTGCCAATCTGTAGGGAAGCTAAAAGAATACCTAAACGTATAGTTTCATCGCAATCCGGACGATTTGCTCACAATATGTACACGGTTCATATTCTCGGCTCTTGTTCCATAAGAAAAAAGCCCCTGGTCCCTTCTAGGGGCCAGAGGCTTGAAAAGTTGACTGAAAGTGGTCAGTTTCCAACAATTTTTCGAATTTCCGCAAGATACTCCGCGACAGGCACGTAGCCCACAAATCGACCGATCTCGGCACCGGTGTTGTCGGTGACAATCGTCGTTGGCATGGCTTCGATGTTGTACTTTTCTGCAATGTCCTTTTGGGCATCGACATCGATCTTGAGGAAGACAAATTCCTTGGAGAGAGCCTTGAACTCTGCTGTTGAGTGGACATTCTTCTCCAGCATCTTGCACGGACCGCACCAGGTTGCGAAGCAGTCGATCAGGACCTTGCGGTTCGTCTTGGTAGCTTCAGCCAACGCAGCGTCGTAGTCGGTGAACCAGTCGGCAGATGCCAAATCAGCTTCCTGAATTTCCTTGCTGCCCTCTGGAGCTTTGAGGGCAAATGCGTCTTTACTTGCATCGGCCTTGAGGAGCAGCGACGTGAAGTCGATGACGCTTGTCTTATCGCTGGTTGTGAGTTCGATCGTATTCTGCTTGAGATCGCCGTTACCTGCGAACAGGAAGGTCAGGGTCTTACCAGTGTTGGAATCGACCACGGTCTTGACCGGCGTAAGTTCCATTCCTTTTCGGCGGACTTTATCGCCAACGGTGGCGGCGAGGTTGTCATAGGCGTTCTCGGAGAAGAACGGTGCCCACATGCGGAGCGCAGGCTCGGCGAACAAGTTTTGGATGCCAGTTGCATCGACAGCCTTGGTGTAGTGCTCTTTTTGGGCTTTCATAAAGACCATCATCTGGTCTCCATTAACCGTGATCACCTTGCCTGGCATGTCGATCTTGACCATGTTCGGCTTGGCAAGTTGAACCTTGTAAGTCCCCTTAGAACCACCGATTTCCTGAACGGTATAGCTTGCTTCCAACGCGTTGGCGCTATGGATAGCGCTGACATACTTTGCGAGCGGGGCTGGGAGCGATGCTGATGCGAGTGCAGATACTGTGGCGAGAGCCACGATAAGAACTGTCTTTGCCTTCACGAAATTCCTCCAGTTGTATAGCGTTATTACTATACTGATTATTCTACAGGCGAAAATCCCTTCGGCCCCTCTTTTCTGACCGCAATTTTCAGAACAAGCCCATAATCTCCCCATGACGCCCTCGCGGATGTTGCTAGTTGTCCTGCTGCTCTATGTTGTTTTGGCAAGCGCATTCAACTTGGCAACACCGTATCGAACGCCAGGGATTTTGCTTCTCCAACGGGGGGCAGATGGCGGGCCGCTTCCAGTTGCTGACGTGGGAGCGCCCGATGAGCGACAACACGCGAATTACATCCAATACTTACGTGAGAACCGGTCGCTTCCCGTGTTTAAGCCGGGTGCGGCAGACCTGTACGAAACGTATCAGTCGCACCAGCCCCCACTCTATTACATCACCGGCGCGATTTGGTCGGCAATGACGGGTGCGGTTCCCGTTGATCCAGAAGCTGGTTTCCGCCTCCGCTTTCTCAACACGATCTTTGGAGCGTTGACCCTGATCGGAATTTACTGCTGCGCGACTTGGAGTGGTGAAGGTCGAAAGATGTGGGGCGTTCTCGGAGCTGCTATCGCAGGTCTTATGCCGATGTTTATGGCACTGCACGCGGCCGTAAGCAACGATCCAATGCTGATATGCCTATGCACATGGGCATTTGCATACATGATTCGGCTGGATCGTACCGAACTCGGCTGGAAACACTGGATCATGCTCGGGACTTTGTTGGGCGCGGCGATGATCACCAAAACGACCGCATTGGGGTTGATTCCTCTGGTCGGTGGGCTGGTGTGGGTCAATCGAAGCAGGCCTGGGATCTTGCTCCATGCTGGAAGCGCCGTTTTGCTATCAATCTTGATAGCAATGCCAGTTTGGATTCGGAATCAATCACTTTATGGCGATTTATTCGCACTTAAAGCGTTCCGCGAGGCGTTCACCGGGAACCCAACGCGCGAGCAAATGATCCAGATGGTCCAAATGATGCGTGAGGCAAAAGGACTGAGCCCAGCTGGTGCCCCCCAGGACTATTGGTTGAACTGGTTCGGCTGGTGGACTCTGCGAAGCTTCTTCGGCGCGTTCGGCCAGATGGATATCTTCTACGGTCCGAACATTTACCGTGGACTCGGAGCTCTGGTCGGGTTGACCGGTGTTGCAGGCTACCTGCGTAAGCGTTCTGTGGGAAAAGGTGACGTGGAGACGGATGGTCACTACTCCACCCTAGCGTGGCTTTTCGTCGCGATCATCCTCCTGCTGTTCCTGCAGTTCAATCTGACGTACTTCCAAGCCCAGGCACGATATCTCTACCCCGCTGTAGCACCCATCAGCCTGGGAATTGCGGCCGGCATCTTGGCTCTCGCCGGACGATATCGCGCGACGGCTGTTTGGGTCGTGATCTGCAGCATGGCATCCTGCGGATGGCTTACGCAGGACTTTCTAAAGGGCCAGTTTGCGATTCGATTGTTGCCGCAGGGACATCAATCTCAAGAAAAACAATAAATCGCCCGCGCGAACCTTAACTGATTTTGCGTCCGTAATGTACGCTGAGAAAACTACTATGACCTGTTTGTTGCTGGC
This sequence comes from Armatimonadota bacterium, assembly GCA_018268255.1. Lineage (GTDB taxonomy): Bacteria > Armatimonadota > Fimbriimonadia > Fimbriimonadales > Fimbriimonadaceae > UBA2391. The sequence goes on from JAFDWX010000006.1 coordinate 170,295, forward strand.
CCTGACCATAGCTTTCCAACCGGCCCCGGAAACCTCGCCGATCCGTGATGGCAAAGTAACTTACACCCACAAGGCAGACAATGTAATCAAAATCCTGGAGGATTTCTCTAAAAAGACGGGTTTGCAGCTTGAGGCTGGCAAAACACTTGCCAATACCGTTCTCCTTATCGACGTTGCCGATATCCCACTTCAGGATTTCTACAGCAGACTCGCATCCGAGTGTGAAGCCGAGTGGACGACAGAGAATGGGAAGTTATTCCTTAAGCAACTTGCTAGAAATCAGGTCAGGAAGTCTAAGGCGGAAGTAGAACAGACAGCCAAACGATTGCGTGAAGGCATCGATAAGCTTAAGAAACAAGTTCCCACAGATCAAACCGACGAGCAGCTTGAAAAACTTGCTAAGGACATGGGCGTCGCAGAAAAGGCGATGCAGGAATACGATGGCAATGGCGAATATCCCTGGCAAAAGTATCAAAAACTACAAAGCCAGCAACCCATTCGACGTGCTGCTGTGGAGATCATCTCTCAACTGAGTATCGAACAACTGGCCCAAATGCTTCCTGGAGATCGGCTCGTCTTCACCTATCACCCCACCCGAATGCAGCGTCAACTGCCAGCCAATTCACAACAAGTTTTCAAGAAATATCTTGATCAACAGGCGAAGTACAGTATCTATCAGCAACAGGTACAGCGCGAGATGCACCCGGAGTGGTACGGGTCGAGTGGAGACGATTTTACGCCTGTGGCGCCGATAACTGACGCGCGAGATGTTTCTTTAGTGATCGCCCTGCCCGAAGCGCTGAACTCACCTGCGAATTTTCAGATCAAATTTCAATACGCCGTGCAATATCCTGGTTCGGCAGACGATACCCCCCAGGCCCTGCCTGCAAATTACCAGGCTGAATCTTTTGATCTAAACCTCACCGAGATGGATCCGGAGACTTTTGCAGATCTTGAAAAGAATTATCACGCTCCGGAAGGTGGTGATAAACCGCTAGAACTTTCTGCTGAAACCCAAGTGTATATCGACGCTCTTAAGGCGATAAAAGACCCTGCCAAGCGAACAAAGGAACAATTGGATCTGATTGGCAATCCGCAAGTTTATGAGCCCTTAAGCTACTTACCCAGCGAGATTTTGCTCACGTATTCTAAGTGGAAAAAAGCCCAAGTTCTGCTTAAGATGTCCGATATGCTTTGGATGTTGGGAGGTTGGGATGGGTTCTTTGAAAAGACCTTGGCCGGCATCGACAAGTTCATGACTGTGTACAGAGAATTTCACGGTCTTGAAATCCGCGATGGTTGGTTGATTCAAGATACAAAGCAAGTCTTTTGGGACCAGCTCCCCAAGACCAATCTCAACCGGTCGGAAATTGGGAAAGTGATCCGTGCCTCGATCGCGTCAGGCGATTTTGATCTGGACTCTTTTGCAGAGCTCGTTGCGCACACTCCTCGCGAAGATGGCGGTTCATTAAGCCTGGCTGAGCAGGTAATTCGATCCTCTGGGATTACGCAGAATCAGTACTCTATGGAGCGAAACTACTCAGTATTACGTTTCTACGGCTCGTTAACTCCTGACCAAAGAAAACTTCTGAGGGATGGGGGATCGATACGATATGGCTCCTTGGATAACGCACAACGAGAAGCCGCATTTCAGCTGGTTTTTGGTGCAGATGCTCGGCTGAAGCCGCTCAACCAGGAAAATGTCCCGGTTCAATCAGGGGATGATAGCTTCTACGAGTACGGAATTTACTCTGACGGAAATCCAGGGAGCGAGCCGACGACCGTTTGGCCAACAGGTTTTCCGGATACGGCGGTCATTACCGGTAAGGCCGGGTCCAGTGTTCTGTTACGTCCTATCCGACCCAATCAAGACTATTTTGAAACGTGGACAATCAACACTGCTGGGCAGCAATTGTACTATTTTGACCACCCCGAAAAGTTTGAATGGATTCGTGACCAAGAGAAACCGACTAAGTTCTCTATCATTAACACATCGGACATGTACTTCTCGATTCCGATCTCCAAAACACTAACTGCGGAATACCGGATGAGAAATCTCAAACCTGCAGGAAATTCCCAATCGCTTTCCCTGAATGAACTTCCTACAGAGATTCAAGCGGCTATTAAAAAGTCCTACGATGAAGCGGCGGCGAGTTACAAGGACTACACGCCAGGCCAAGACTCGATCCCAAGGGCTAAACCCAAACCCTAGACAGCTTCGCCGAGGTACGCCTCGATCACTTTGGGGTTGTTGCGAATCTCGGCGGGACCACCCGATGCTATCTCGACGCCGTGGTCGAGTACCACGATCCGTTCGCACAGGTTCATCACGAACTTCATGTCGTGTTCGATCAGAAGGACGGTCTTGCCAAATTCATCTCTGATTCTGCGTACGGTACGCATCAACTGCTCGGATTCCTGAGGATTCATACCCGCAGCGGGTTCGTCCAGCAGCAGAAGCGTTGGGTCGGTGGCCATTGCTCTCGCAATTTCGAGACGCCTTTGCTTTCCGTAAGGCAAGTCGCAACTTCGCACGTCAGCAATATCCTCCAGGTCCATCACTTTGAGCAGTTCCAATGCGCGAGCCCGGATTTCACCAGTCTCCTTAATTGCCGAAGGTAAATAACTCAGCGCGGAGATGAATGAGCTTTTTTGCCGAAGCGAGCCTGCCACCACAACGTTCTCTAATGCGCTCATCGAGCTAAAGAGCCGAATGTTTTGGAAAGTTCGAGCGATTCCCATTTCGCAGATACGATTGGGCGCCTGTCCGTTGAGTACAGTGTCTCCGAACTTAACGACTCCTGCAGTGGGCTTATACACGCCGGTAATCAGATTAAAGCAGGTGGTTTTTCCCGCTCCGTTCGGTCCGATAAGTCCGAAAAGATCGCCCGATTGAATCGAGAAACTCACGTCTCGGACGGCAAAGAGCCCGCCAAAGCGGATGGTGGCCTTATCAAGGGTAAGGACGGCCTGGCTCAAGCCTCTGACCTCCTCAGCGAGCCCCATCCGAACTCTCGATGACCGAGAAGTCCTTGAGGGCGAACCAACATCAGAACGACGAGGGTCACGGCAAAAATCACCAATCGAATGCGCGATCCATCAGTCGAGGCGTTTGCCAACGTTGGGATGAACGCGAGCACCTTACTGAGCACCACAGTGAGTATGATGCTGCCGATGATCGCACCGGGGTAAGCAATCCGTCGGGTCGATGGAGTGTGCACGTGCTGGCTGACGTAGCGGACTGCAACGACTCCTGCAATGATCGAAATCGCCGCAGCGACGAGCCCCGCCATGGAAATCTGTTGGATATCCCTGAGGAACTCAGGCAGTGTTGAGAGGAGAATAGCTGCAATTACCGATCCGGTCACGCTTCCGGAACCTCCCAGCACGACCATCGTGAGAATGATGAACGAGACGTCCATGGTGAACATAGTTGGGATCAAGAAGCCCTCGTAGTGGGCGAGAAATCCTCCCGCCATTCCCGCAAACGCCGAGCCAAGGACAAAAGCCGCCACTTTGGTCCGAGTGACGTTAACTCCCATCGCCGAACTCGCAATTTCGTCCTCACGGACGGCGAGAAAACCGAGGCCATGAGCGGTTTGGAGGAGGTTGCGGCACACTGCGATGCTCGTGATCGCAAGGAGCCATGCAAGCCAAATCATGGGTGTGCTCATCTTAGGCTCGACAGCCATGCCACTGGCGGCTCCAACGACCTTAAGGTTTTGCGTTACGATGCGGATGATCTCTCCGAACCCGAGGGTGACGATTGCGAGATAGTCACCTCGAAGCCGCAAAGAGGGAAGTCCTACCACGAGTCCTGCCACACTGGCCGTTACGCCTCCCACCAGCATCATCAACGGAATCCACAAAGCGAGCCCCAAAGGCTGCGATTTGTAGAATGTCACTGTCGCCAATCCCGCGGCATAGGCCCCAACCTGGTAAAAAGCGGCGTGCCCAATCGAAAACTGACCAGTGATTCCATTAATCAGGTTCAGGCTCACCGCAAGGGTTATGTAGAGTGCGGCCAGCACCACCAATCGAACGATGAAGTCCTTTAGATTTTCCTTGGCGAACCAATCAATCAGGAAGCAGCCTCCGACTGCCAGGGCGATAGAGGCCAGTCGACGAATCCAGAAGCTCAAACCTTTTCCACCTTTGCAGATCCCAAAAGGCCGCCGGGCCGGAACATCAAGACTCCGATGAGGATAAGGAAGGCAACAGCATCCTTATAGTCTCCCCATCCCACCCAAATAACGAGCGATTCGGCGACGCCCATGAGGAGCCCTCCCAGAACCGCGCCAGGGATGTTTCCGATTCCGCCCAGAACAGCTGCGACAAAGGCCTTAACTCCAGGCAACAGGCCGTAAAACGTGTCGATTTTTACTCCGCTGATGAACGTCGCGCTCATCATGGCCCCCGCTCCCGCCAACGCGGATCCCAGGATGAAAGTGAACGTGACCGTGGAGTTCACGTTGATTCCCATCAACGATGCGGAGTCGAAGTCGTGTGAGACGGCTCGCATCGCGCGGCCCTGCTTGGTGAACATGACCAAATGTCGGAGAATCGCCATGAGGAACATGGTGACCACAAACATAATAAGCTGGCCTTTGGGAATTGTGACGGAGACTCCAGAGTTTGCGGCAGCTCCTTTTGCTTCCTCATAGGCATTGCGGGCCTCAAAGTAGTTGTTCCTGAGCGCGGTGACAGTCGGGCCAGGTTCTTCGCCCGATGGAACGCCCGACAATGCCTCGTTGTAGGCCTTTTCCGTAGCAGTAGCCTCTGCTTCTAAACTCGACGCTTTATCTGCCAGCGGTTTCGCAGGAGGCTTGAGATAAAAGGTCATGCTGTCAGAATAGGGATTGACCTTCGCGTTAATGTTTGGCGGAGGCGCAACCGGCAAAAAGAGCTGCCCCCCGAATTGAAGCAGGAGCGAAAGTCCGATTGCCGTGATCAAGCTTGCGATTCGTGGCTCATTCCGTAATGGTCGGTAAGCGAATCTCTCCAAGATGACGCCCACCAGAGCACTGACGGTCATGCTGGCCAGAAGCATGGTGGGAAGCGCCCACCAAAACGTGTGGACTGGAGCGACCTGATTGCCGTAGATCAGCCAGGAAACAAAGAGGGCCGTATACGCGCCGAGCATGTAAACCTCGCCGTGAGCGAAGTTGATCAGCCGCAAAACGCCGTAAACCATCGTGTAACCCAGCGCGATCAGCGCATATAGGCTACCGATGAGGATTCCATTTACAACCTGGGCCGGCAGGGAGCCAAAATTGACCCCTGCCGCAAACAAATGGTCAACTGCCATTATTTAGACTCGAAGTAATCGTAGGCTTTCTTAAAGACCTGGAAGCCTTCGCTCGCGGGACGGATTTCCACGACCAAGGCTCGCTTCGGTGGGTTTCCGTTGTGGCCTTTGAGCGTGATTTCGCCGCTGACGCCCTGCAACTTGTCCACATTCTCGATTTCCTGGATCAAGCTTGCAGAATCTAGGGTTTTGCATCGCTTCAGCGCATCGATAGCGACCAAAGCCGCATCGTAACCGAGTGCAGCCATGGTGGTGCTGGGCTCTTTGCCGTACTTGGCTTTGAACTTATCCAGGAACATCTTGACTTCGGGACGGGCTTCCTTATTGTTGTAGTGGTTGCAGAAGTAGGAACCAATGATCGCATCGCCACCGCTCTGAAGGATGGCGCTGGAATCCCAGCCGTCGCCGCCAAAGAACTTGGCCGTGATCCCTGCTGCTCGTGCCTGCGCCGCTAGCGGACCCACCTCAGGGAAGTAGCCACTCATGAAAATCCCTTGAGGATTCGTAGATTTCAACTCCGTAAGCTGGGCTTGGAACTGGGTGTCGCCGGTTTGATAGCTAACCTCGGAGACGATCTCCCCGCCAAGTTTCAGAAAGTACTGCTTGAAGCTCTCGCTGAGACCTTGGCTATAGGGCTGCTTCTTATCCGTGATGATGGCGGCCTTGCGAATCCCCTGATCTTCGTATGCAAATCGAGCCATCACTGGGCCTTGAAAATCGTCCGTGTAGCAGACTCGCCATACGTTGGCGCCGATGTCCGTCAATGTAGTCTTCGTTGCGCCAATCGCGATGACGGGAATTCCTTTGTCGAACGCTGGTCGCGCGATCTGTTCTGTATTTCCGCTGGAAACTTCTCCCAACACGCCAAGGACGCCCTCGCCCATGAGCTTTTCGCCCGCAGTCTTTGCAGCCTCCGGTTTGCTCGCGCTGTCTTCCATCAGCAGCTCGATTTTCTTACCGTTCAGTCCGCCTGCGGTATTGAATTCGTCGATGGCGAGTTTTGCTCCGTAGTAGCTGTCATCTCCCCACGGCTTCAGGTCGCCCGTCACGCTGGCGACAACTCCCAACTTGATCGTGTCTCCGGATTGGCTGTTGCCCTTACCAGTCGGGGTGGGCCGTTTGCCTCCAGATCCCGAGGAAGAGGCGTTCGTGGAAGTTGAACTGTTATCCGAGGTCGCTGCTTTCTCGGCATCGCTCTTGCAGCCGACCATCGACAATGCCATCGCTCCGCCGAGCGCGGCGGTCCAGAACATCGAGTACTTGTAATTCATTTGGCACCTCCTAGTGTCCGGCTGCTTGAGCGCGGCCGGTATCCAATGTTAATGTTTCCGATTCTAGCCCACAGGACGTCTTTCTGCCTGCAATTGCCCCGATTTTTTGCGCAGGATGCACCTTTGAGGCAGAATCGCTCGTACCTGAGCCATAGTTAAGGCACAGAGGATTTTTTATGTCGGAAGAAACACAAGGCCTTTTGCAGGAAGCCACGACGCTTGTTCAGGAACAGCGATTTCAGGACGCCAGAAGCCGTATTGAGCAGGTTCTGGCAGCTGAACCTCAAAATACCGATGCAATGGTGCTGCAAGGCATCTGTCTTGCCCAGTTGGGCATGAAGGACGAAGCCACCAGCTCCTTCCAACGCGCCCTTTCTGTGGATCCCTCGAACACAAAAATTCTTTACAATTTTGCGACCCATCTCTACCAACTGGGTCGTAAGCAGGAGGCGCTCAGTTACGCTAAGCAGGCGGTGGCGCTCCAGCCCGAGCATAACTCCGCAGCCCAGATGGTTTCGCTGATCGAAACGGAGCTTCAACAGCCGGCTGCGCCCGGAATGGCACCCCCAGTAGTGCCCGGAAGTCCTGCTGAGCAATCGGGCTATGCGCAGGGCCAACCCTACTCCGGTTACACAAGACCGGACGTTTATGGCACTCCCCCACAGGGAGGTGGCATTCCTTTTGTTCGGAAGATGGGGAACACATGGACCATCATCGGGTGGTTCTTCGCGATCCTGGCGGCGGTGCTCTTTGTATACAACTTGGTTCACATGATGCCGTACATATCACAGATCATGGCGGCAACGCAGAAGGGCCAGACAGAAATGAACAGGATTACGACAGAAATGCAAAAGGACGTAAACATGTTCGCCCAGATATTGGGATGGGTCAGTCTCCTCGGTGCGATGGTTTGGGCAATCTTGGATTTGGTAGACCGGCGCGGTAATTTCCTCTGGCTTCTCGGCATCATCCCGTGCTCGTGCTGTGGTGCGCAGTTCATCGTCTTGCCGATCTACTTGCTGTTCGGTCGAAAATCATAGTCGCAAAGTTCAAACGTCTATCGTAGAGTTAAAATGGCCATGATTTCTGCGTTGCTTGTTGCTGGGCTACTTTCTGCCCCCCTCACCAAAACCATCGATGTTCCGTTTTCGGTCACCGACGATGCTTTGATCGTTGATGCTGTGCTGAACGGCAAAAAGACCAGCTACATGTTCGATACTGGCTTTAGCGGCACGATCGTGCTCGACAGCCCCATCGACATCGGTAAGCCCGACGGAACCATTACCTTGCGCGACTTCGTCGGCGAGTTCCAGGCGGAAACGGTGAAAATCAAGTCGTTGAAACTCGGCGACCTTGAAGTCGACGCGGTGGGGAAGACGGTTGTTAAGCAGCCGAGCAACCGAATATCCGAGCAGTACAACCATCGGTGCGATGGAATCATGGGCCTGGAGGTCGTGAGCAAATACGTCACGGAAATCAACTTCCAAAATAAGAAGTTTATTTTTCACCCGGATAGCTACGACATATCATCCAAAGTGCCCGATAACAAGACCACCTTTTTGGCGAAAATGTTGCCATTAGGAAACACGTCCATTGAACTCTCGGTTGAGACTCTTGCTGGAAAATCCATGGTTCTCGCGCTCGATACGGGCAACGCGTTTTACGGAACAACCCACAAAGATGTGTTGGAGCGCGTGGGGATTTGGACGCCGGGTAAGCAGCCGGAGTTCATGAAAATGGCGGGAGTCGCCTCTGGTGCGGTTGAGAGTTTCTACATGATGATGCCGGAGATGAAGATTTTCGGCGTGCCAGTGAAACAGAGCGTGTGGTCGATCATCGACCTGCCGAGCAGCAGCGCAGACCACGACGGCACGATCGGATTCGGCTTCCTGAAGAACTTCAATATCACCATAGATCTGAAACGCAGACGTGTCTGGCTTGAAAAGTTCACCGAGGAGGTGGGCAACCAACCAGAGGCGGAAGTTGGTCTTTCTGGCGCTTATGACGACCAGACGGATCGCATTTTGGTCTATTACGTGACGCCGAAAGGCCCCGCCGACAAGGCGGGAATCAAACGCGGAGATCAGATTCTTGGAATCGATGGCGAAGATCCGGGCCAAATCAACTTTCGCGATCTGATGAAAATGATGCAGGGGCCAAAGGGCAGCGTCGTCGATCTAGCCATTTCCCGTGATGGCACGCTGATGCGAATCAAAGTCACCCGGGATTTTATGATCAACGGTATGAAATAAAGCTGGATACAACTTCATCCAGCATCTCCTCTGTCAGCCGACCCGTAAACGTGTTTTGCTGGCTGGGGTGATAACTCCCAATCACGCGCGTTCCGTTAGAGAGGTCGACGTAGGTGCCGTGCCCGAACTCGGGCAATGGCCTGAGACCATACGTCTTCATCACCTCAGTCCAAGCGATGGATCCCAGGCACAGGACCGATTTCCATACACGGCCCCTGATCAGAAGCTCGAGATACTCGTGACAAGACACCACCTCCAGTGGGAATGGCTTGTTATCCGGAGGAGCGCAGTGATTGACGGCCGTGATCAACACGTTTTTCAGGGTAAGCCCATCATCGATGTGCAAACTGTTGGGCTGATTGGCGGCGCCCGCCCGGTGGAGCGCGCGATACAGCCATTCACCGCTTCGGTCTCCCGTGAACATGCGTCCCGTTCGGTTGGCACCGTGGGCTGCTGGTGCCAAGCCGACGATCAGGCGTTCTGCTGATGTGTCACCAAAGTTCGGTACGGGTTTGCCCCAGTAGGCGTCGTCGGAATAGGACCTTCTCTTATCCCTTGCAACCTGGGCACACCAGGTTCGAAGGCGCGGGCAACGGTCGCACGAGACAATGCGATCATTCAGAGCCGAAATGCTCAGATCCATGTACCGTAAAGTTTGACCCAAAATCCGGGACAAAGGGCGTTCCTTTTTCACTCGGAATCGCCCAGTGTCACACTCTTTCCAGCATTAGCGAGGTCAACAAGCTCATGCCGTCCGGATTTCTCGTCTCCTAACGGACGAGGTTCGAGACGCGCGCACGGACTGGCAGACAAACAATCTTCCGGCGCACGACTCTCATACATCATTGGCTAGCTTTGCAAAAATCGCCACCTCATTTCTGCTGGATCTAACAATTTTGGGGGGCGTTCGCACAGGATGCCAGCGATGCCACAATAGGGTCATGCACGACGTGGTGATTCTTTCTGGTGTTCGAACTCCTATCGGAGCCTTTCAAGGTGCCTTGGCATCGCTTTCCGCGCCACAACTCGGCTCGATTGCCATCAAAGGTGCTCTCGAAAGAGCGGGTGTTGCCGGCGATAAGGTGAGCGAGGTCATCATGGGTTGTGTCCTCACTGGAGGGATGGGGCAAGCGCCTGCAAGACAAGCCTCTCTAGGTGCCGGGATTCCCAACTCGGTGCCTTGCTTGACCATCAATAAGGTTTGCGGCTCTGGGATGAAAGCGGTCATGATGGCCGCCCAAGCGATCAAATTGGGAGACAGCGAGTTGGTTGTCGCGGGTGGCATGGAAAGCATGACCAATGCTCCCTATGTCCTTCCCCAAGCTCGCGCCGGATATCGCATGGGTAACGGATCGATCGTGGATACGATGGTCAACGATGGTCTTTGGGACCCATACAACAATTGCCACATGGGTAATTGCGGCGACGCGACTTCCAGCGAACTGAATGTCTCAAGAGAGCAGCTCGATGCGTTTTCGGCAGAAAGCTATCGAAGAGCAGTCGATGCTCAGGATTCCGGTCGGCTCGCAGAGGAAATAGTCCCCGTGGGCGTTCCGCAGCGCAAAGGTGACCCTGTGATGGTCGAGTTGGACGAGGAACCCAAGAGAGGCAATCCTGAAAAGTTGGGCAGCCTGCGTCCTGCGTTCTCGAAAGAGGGCGTGACGACCGCTGGCAACGCCAGCTCAATCAACGACGGTGCAGCCGCTTTGGTCCTTAGTAGCCGAGAGTACGCCGAACAGAACGGCCACAAGCCTTTGGGACGAGTCATTGCGTATGCGACCCACGCTCAGGAGCCACAGTGGTTTACGACCGCTCCGGCGGCCGCGATCCAGAAGCTATTGGATTCGGCTGGACTCAAAGTGACCGACATCGATCTGTTTGAGGTGAACGAGGCCTTTGCAGTTGTTGCGATGGTCGTTGCAGATAAGGTTGGGATTCCGCACGAGAAACTGAATGTAAACGGCGGAGCGGTAGCGATCGGACATCCGATCGGAGCGACTGGAGCACGATTGGTCTTGACCGCTCTGCATGAACTCCGCCGCCGTGGAGGCAGATACGCGATTGCTTCACCCTGCATCGGCGGTGGCGAAGCGACAGCCATTTTGATCGAAGCTCTCTGAATTAACGAATGCGAGCCGGTGATTGGCTAGACTGGAAGTATGTCTAGAGGTCATCGGCTTCTTGTTGGTATCTCGGGCCTGTTCATGGTGGGTGCGATGACTCACGGTGATGACCCGAAGGTGGGAGAACAGACTCGAGAGGGCACCCGCGTCTCGACGGGACAGTTCGTTCCAACGGCGGCTAACCGTATTCAACTGGCGAATCGCCCCGTGGACATGGTGATTTCCAGTGACCTTAAGTTTGGCTATGTCAAACACAATGGTGGCCTGACCAGCTTTGATTTGAGGACCTTCAAAAAGGTGCAAGACTTGCCTATTTCAGGAGGAGCCTCGTGGTATGGGCTGGACATCAATTCAGAAAACTCGAAGCTCTTATACACCAACTCCTCGAACAAGGCTTTCCTCGTCGACGTAAACGAGGGGAAGATGTCCATTTCAAAGGAGATCGTTCTGCCTGCCGCACGCGTGGGAGGTAATCCGTACCCTTGTGGGATCGCTTTTGCTTCAGACGAAAAGTCGGCATTCGTTTGCCTAAACAGAGACAACTCCGTCGCCCAAGTGACGTTGGATGGCTTCTTATTGCATAAGTACGATACGGATATTGCTCCATACTCCGTCCGAGAGCTCTCGGGAAAACTCCTGGTGACTTGCTGGTCGATTAAGCCTAAGCGACTGCAGGAAACTGGGGTTTCATCCGGATCTAAAGTTCCAGTAGATACGAGGGGAGTCGCCTTAAACGGATCTTTGTACACGATCAACCTCCAAACCGGCGAGTTGATGAGTTATCCGATTGGCCTCCAACCGACTGAGATCATACAAACTGCGAAAAGGGTCTTCGTTCCTTGCTCGAGTTCGGATGTGGTGAAAGCGTTTGATCCACAGACGTTTAATGCGTCGGACATTTCGATAAAAGTCGGGAGTTGGTATGGTGCCGGACCATCGGCAATTGCCGTCGATCCTGCTAAAGATCGTATGTACGTAGCTTGCGGTAGTCGGAACTCGATCTTGGTCGTCAAGTTGTCCAACGGCCAAATGTTAGGCGAAATAGCCACAGAGTGGTATCCAACGAGTGTAAAGATCGCTGGCAAGAACCTCCTCGTAACTTGCTCCAAAGGGTTGGGAGAGCGGAACAAAAAAGAAGAGGCAAAAGGCCACAGCGTCTATGACTTTACCGGCTCTATCATCAAGTTGCCTTTAGCTTCAAAACTGAACAAGGTCAAGGTCCCTCCATCGCTGGAGAAGGCGCGCGATAATGTCGCTCCGCAGCCTATCCCGCAGCGTCTGGGCGAACCAGGTCTCATCAAGCATGTTGTGTATGTTATTAAGGAAAACCGGACTTACGACCAGGTCTTTGGAGATGTAAAGACTGGTGACGGCGATCCCTCGCTCTGCTCCTTTCCCAAGCTCGTCACTCCTAATCACCATGCCTTGGCTGAACGGTATGGACTATTGGATAACTATTACTGCAATGGCGTGCTCTCTGCAGATGGCCATACCTGGGCTACAGAGGGCATCACAACAACCCAGCTAGAGAGAAGTTTCGGCGGATGGACGCGAAGCTACCCCTATGGTGGAGATGATGCTCTTGCCGTTTCTCAAGAAGGATATATCTGGGATGCGCTGGTAAACAAGGGGATAAGATTTAGAAACTACGGCGAATTTGATACGGCAACGGTCAAACCTAAAGCGACTTTCAAACAACTTTACGATGATTGGGCCAACAACACGGGCAAATACGCGATAGATCACCAAATCTACGTGCGTCGTATGCGCGAACACAGCAACATGGCGTCCCCTGGATGGAATATGGAGATCCCCGACCAAATACGCGCCAATTGCTTCATCGAAGATTTTAAGAAGCTTGATGCAGAGGGAAAAGCACCCGAGTTCATGATTGTGTATCTCCCGCAAGACCACACATCGGGAGCCAGCGCAAATATGCCAACACCTCGTGCGCATGTAGCCGATAACGATCTCGCTCTGGGGCGAGTTGTCGAGGCGATTTCGGAGAGTTCAATCTGGAAGAGCACGGCGATCTTCGTTACGGAAGATGATCCACAGGCAGGTTTTGACCACATCGATGGGCACCGCAGCTTGTGTTTGGTGATATCACCCTACACGGCTCATCGCGGCACGGTGTCCAAGTTCTTCAACCAATCCAGTGTGCTCCGTACCATCGGACAGGTCTTTGGAACTCCCCCGATGAACTTCTTCGATGCGCTAGCTACTCCAATGGCGGCGTGTTTCGGTACAAAACCAGACTTTGCGCCATATTCCGCTCTTCCCAGCAACATCCCCTTGGATGAGTTGAACCCGAGTAGCAAGGTCGCGCTGAATTTGAGCAAGCCGGACTTGGTCAACGAGAATTTGCTGAATCGGCAGATTTGGGCTAGCGTGTTTCCGGACCGTCCCTATCCGGCAGAGTACGCCGGTGCTCACGGCAAGGGCCTCGCTAAAAAGGGTCTTCTTCTAGATGACCGCGTTCGAGAACAAGACGAGGACGACGACTAGCCGAACAGAGCCTCTGCTGCCAAAACGGAACGGGTTTCGCCTTCGACCGCGCAAATCAGCTCACCCTCTGGCCCCACGCCGATGCCAACCGCATCTTCGCCTGTGGCCAAGGTGAATTTCTTCCCGGAAGTTTCGTCGAACATCGCCCAAATCGACTTAATGTCGGACCAGTTATTGGGTTCGGGAAGAGCTTCGATCTGAGCTAGAATCAGTTCGAGCAGATTTTCTGCATTGTGAACCTGATGGCTCTCCAGGTTCGAGGCTCGCTCAGCCAGCTCTGCGGGAAAGTTCTCCACTCCGATGTTGAGCCCGATACCCACCACCGGCACGGTGTCTCCATCAGGAGTTCGAGCAAGGGAAGTCAAAATGCCTCCGACCTTTTTCTTGCCGACTTGGAGATCGTTGGGCCAGGAGATTCGGCAATGGACGGCTCCAGCCACGGCCAACGCCGTTCCCATGCCAACCAGCCATGGTTTGGGGTGATTCTTGTACTCCCAAAAAATGAGCGAAACCGTCAACGAGTGACCCTTCTCTGAGTACCAAGTTTTTCCAAGACGACCTTGCCCATTGGTCTGAATTGCGGCGAGGGACGCCCCAACGCTTTCACCCTCGCCTCGGTGGATTAGGTCCAAGCAATATTGCTGTGTTGACTCCAGTTCGTCGAATTTCTTAATCTCAAAGCCATCCAGTGGCGATTTCACTGTTTATCCTCACTAATTTCCAGTCCGGCGCGTGCAGCAATTTCGGTGATCAGGAGTTCAAATGGAACTTCGACGCCATTGCGCAACCAGCCAATCGGCGCCCGAATAGTACCGGAAACGATGAATGCTGGGGGGCCGATCTTTAAGCCGCCGCGTTCCATGTCGAAATGAGCGTCCGATTTATGCCACGTGATGGTCGTGATTTCAGCGTAGGAAATGGTTCTGACACCGGTTGGCTTGACGACTTCGAAGTGGTCGTCATGGAGGGAATATTCCGTAGCATTCGCCGCCAAGTGCGCAACGTCGGCCACCGCGCTCTTGCCCATATCGAAGAGCGCTCCTGCTGTTTGCGAGAGATCTCGGGCTATCGAGCGAGAACCTTCTCGGCGAATGATGCTCGACCCGGCCCGAGCGGCCTTATCGCGCATACCTTTTGCCCCTAACTGCAACCATTGGACCGCACGATCCGGTCGATAACGAACTACTTCGGCCACAAATTGATTCTACGTCGATTTAAAGGGGTCCTAGGACCGTCGGTCCAACATTGGCTCAAGATTGGTCCGCATCAGACTGGCTCGCCGGATCCCTCTGGAATCATCTCCGGGTTTCGAGCGAAAGTCCAGCGCAGATATCCATCGGTCGATTTGCGCGAGTTCAACCTGATAGATGGGAATACTCAACCCTGCGGCCCATCGAACATATCCCAGAACCCGAACGCAATCGGTGTAGCTGAGAGAGCGCGAGGTAACGGCGAACCGTATCACTTCCTGAGTCAGTTTGTGGACGACTTCTGGATCAACCGTGCTGCGCGCTTCTCGCTCTTCTCTCAAAAGGTACTCACAAGCGCCGACAAAGTCGGCGGAAACTCCCCGCTGAGTACTGACCTGAAAGAGTGCACCAACTCCTCGCGTGTTCTCACCGAAGAGACCTCGAACGACGACCCCTTGCGAGACCAGGGCTTTGCTTACCCCCTCCCACCGCTTCGTTCTGGCCAGGCCAATGAGATGGACCATGGCGGACAGCCGAACACCTTGGCCGGTGTTAAAGGGGCTTGCCGTAAGAAATCCCCACGGCTCGGCATATGCGAAATCTAGCACCCGAGCCAAGGACCGCTCACCCTTTTGCCCCTGAACACGGCTCTCATCCGGTTGCCAACCAGGCAAGAGAACCTGAAGCCGGATGTGGTCCTCCTCATTGACCATCATGCTCCCGATTCGTTTGGGCGCAAGGCAGATGGCCTGGGTCGAGTCACTGGGATGAAATTCGTGCGAAATGAGCCTGTCAGCGACCAGGAGATCAATTTCGATGGGTGCACACGAGTCTTCGATCGACCACCCGGGCAAAGCAGTCGGCAAGACCGTGGCGACTTTGGCAACCACTTCCATCTTGGCGGTTCGGTCGGCTGAGCAGGGAAAGGTGAAACCTTTGAGGTTCCTGGCGGCACGGTACCGCGTGCTCAAGATCACGTCTCGATCGGGGCCCGATTCTTGCAGCCAGGCCGCGTTCGGACGAGCGCGCGCAACCATCTCCATCCAAGTTGTGGAATCCAACAGGCCGCTCACCTGTCGAAGTGTACTCGCCGTAACCAACAGGATCATGCGGAGTCAAAATAGTTCACATGCTCACCGCAGCGCTTCTTTCGATGTCAATGATCCAAGCGCCGCCTCCTGGCACCAGCGCCATGATGGTGGAGCTTTTGAGGAAGGGGGAAGAAAGAGCGGACCTGTCGTTACGGATTCAGTTCGACAAGATGGAAAAACCGCAGACTTGTCCCCTGCACAAATGGCAATTCGAATACGTCAATGCAGGATACGGCAGAACCAGCCCGGGCGATCCGCTGGGCTTGCGCTTCCGAGTCTTCTCCCAGTACCGAAAGTCAGAAAACGATCCTGCTGACGGCGCCGTTCGGATGTTGATGCGACTGTGGGATTGGAATATCCGCCGACTGAACCTCGGGGAGCAACTGGTGACGGGTGGTTTCTGCGATCTCTATTTGGCGTTCGGTGGAAAAGCTGGCGGAGAACAGCTGATGACGAGCGAGGAACGTAATGGGCGAACCGCCGCCGTCAATGTCATGTACATCTACGACGTCACTTCATTTACCGATCCGCTGGAGATGGCGAGGGAAATTGCCCACGAGTACGGCCACGCAAGCCTCCCCGCGGTTGGTGGTTACAAGGTACCGGAGGAATGGGCGAACGGAGAACTCGGAGAAAGAATCTACTTGACGTGGGCCCTGGAAGCGATACAAGACGGTCAGCTCCGCGATGCAGATTTTATGGGAGCATCACTTAAGTCAGTTCAGAATTATGTTGATACTAAGGTGAGACCTCTTGCTGACGCTGTGCTCGAAAACGGTCCTAACTGGCCGAAACTGGATAAGGACATGAATGCCTACCTCGGAGTCGCACTGGCTGCTCAGCGTCTCCTTCCCGTGGAGCAGTTTGCCCGAGCGTTCGCGCTTAACGAAACCAAATCTGCTACGGGGTTCGGCAAATCTGTTGCGGCCGCTGCATCTGAGGCGCCTTGGAGTTTTGGATCCAAGGAGTGGGTCGGAAAGTCCATCTGGGTTCCAACCGGACTGGCAAGGATAACAGGTATGGTTGTTGCGAAAAAATCCCAAGGATGGAGCTTTGGCAAGGTTACACAATCTAAAGTCACCGTTACGCCTGCGGCTCGGTGACTTCGGCTTCTCCCAAGCTAACGACTGCGCGAGATGCCTCCAAGACTCTCTTGTTAAGTGCCAGATCCTCGGGGGAATCGACCCGTACACAATCGATGTCATCGAATGATAACAAGATAATCCCGCCAGACTGAGCAGATTCGTATACGAACGAATTTGAGAATACGTAGTCTCGCCCACCTTCGAGCGGGCGAAGGAAGAGGCGATCGCCTGATTTTAGGAATACGGTGCAGATAGCGCCTTGAGATCGCGCTTCTTCCAAGAACTCGAAGATGCTGTCGGTCTCCCTGTCTGATATTCGAGTTCGTTCAGGGTGTTCGGAAAAGACCTGATCCCCAATCTTCTCCAGAGTTTTGAGGTAGGGACTTCCCACGACGATCCTGGTAATGAGATCCAGGCTCAGGATGTCGCTCTCCGGCTCCTGGCGGCCCGTTGAATTGACTAAAGTGAAGTGAATGGCGTGGTCGAATACCTGAAGGATTTTTCCCACGACGAACTCCTCCACAGGCAAGCTCCTCAAATAAAGTGCGACTAGTCGATGCGTTCCTGACAACATCAGGAGTTGTTCCGCCAATTTTTCTGAAAAGTACTTCATTGGACTCTCGATGGCGTTATTATACTTAATGAGTGGTAAATTTATGTATTCTAAAGCGAGACTGTTGCTGAAAGCTCCATTGCGTTCTCAATATTTCATCAGGCGTGTGCCACACCGTGAATCAACATACTACTACCAAAGCAGATAACAATTGCTTGCAAAAAATTGTTAAATTTCGCGCAAAAAGCAGAAAATAACATCACCACGCGAGCTGCTATTGTGTAATGAGTCTCCATACAATCCTCCCCGAACCAGGTTGGTGCGGTTGAGGCTACGGAATCGCTGATCGCGTGGATCCTTGCTGAGCGGGCACAATCAAATTTCATTGGAGCCGCCTTTCAGTGATTTTCTCTGAACATTCGCTGAAATGATCATCAATAGATCAGTTCCCAGTCTCTCCCCGGGGGCACCCATGATAAAAACGTGTGGAGGAACACGTATCGCGCTTTGGAGTCAAAAAAAGGCGGAGACAGCGCGTCTCCGCCGAACCGCAAGTTAAAGATGGAGAACTAGAACGTAAAATCCTCTCCAAATTTGTCGAAGTTCTCGCTGAGAATCAGATAGTCAAAGATCGTCACGGCGCCGTCCGCATCCAGATCAGCGTTCGGATCAAAGTTGGCATTTCCTTCGAACAGGTCGAAGCTGTTGGAGAGAGCCACATAGTCAAATATGGTGACCACGTTGTCACCGTCGATATCGCCGTTGAGAGACAAAGTAACGTAGGGAATCGCTCCCAGGCTCAGATCAACGTTAGCGACAACTTTGGCCAGAAAAGTCGAAGTCTTGACCTTGATTTCGTTGATCGGTTCATTTGTTGTCCGAGCAAACGAATAGATGCCTTGTGGATTCACGGGAATATTCTCGTGAAATTCCTCCACGGGGCCAGTATCGGGGTCCGTGTACTTGATCGTAACCGTGACTGCTTGCCGATTGTACGCGGAGTAAGGCGTGCCGTCGTTGTTAACGAGCTTCACCTGTCCCACGGTATTGTGCTCTTCATTGCCTGTAGTGAGTTGCAGCATCGGGGAGACCGTTGGGGCAAGCGGAGAGCCGGTTTGGTGGTCGAACCCTGTGAGCGTCATCGCGAGGGTGGCTTCATCTGGCGCTACCACAATTCGGATCGGCTTTCCAGCATTGATTTGGCTTGCTAGGTAGCTCTTGGTATGGGCGTCAAGCGAAAGCGGAATCCGATACATGAATCCATTAAACGAATTCACGTAGCTGTATGTTGAGACCTCATTCAGGGGCGCAAGTTGATTGCCAAGGCCGGTAGGAAGGGCCGAGACACCTGAGTCGAAAATGAGGGGTGATTTCGGTAGACCGACAGTCGGGAAGTCCACGCTTTGGTTGAGGTTCGTCGCGGTATCTTCCGTGATGTATATTTTCGCGATGCCCGCTAAGGTGAAAGCCGCAGATGCTTCTCGGACATAAAGATTGGCTCCTGTGATGGAGTTCGGATTGGCAATAGACCCAAAGTCGGACGCTCGGAATTCAGCCACCCCATAAGAGGAAAAGCTACCGTTGTTGGAACCTTCGATGTTCCAAAACCGGATTCCGTTTGCTCCTTGTCTAGGGCCAGCCGGCTGAACGGTAATGTTGTGCCAAGCTTCAGCATTAAAAACGTCGGCGAACACGCTTCCGCAAGTGATAAATGCAAGTGCGAGAGTACCGTACTTCTTCATTTCATGCTCCAATTTCTCGAACATATCCAATGTATCGGCTTCAGGTTAGGAGCATGTTAACGTGAGGATAAGATGTCCTTAACAATGGCCCTTGCCCGCAGATATACGAGGAAACTGTCTTGGCCAATCCTCCAGGAGTTGAACCAAGCCGGAGGAATATTGTATGGTGTCTCCATGAAGACCAAGCTGGTCCCTGTCGTTCTGTTTCTGCTTGGCATCGCAATAGCTACTGCCGGACCGACAAAGGCGAAGCCGCCAGCGACCAAGATAGTCGGCTGCATCCAGTGCGGAGTTGCCCAAAAGGGAACGGGGCAATGCGCCACGTGTGCAGCCGGGAAGGTCTGTAAAGAGTGCAAGTCTAGCAAGCCAACGACTGCCGCATGTAAGAACTGTGGAAAATGTGCCAAAGACGGCCGTAAGCTCATCCCCATTCACGGAAAGGAAAGCTACGGATGCATTAAGTGCCAACTGGCGGGCGACACCACTGGAACCTGCCCCAAATGCTATGGCAAGACTCAGCCCGTTGTGCTCACATACCTTTGTCGCAAATGCGAATTGTCCAGCGACAAGGCGGGCAAGTGTCCAAAGTGCAAAGGCATTCTGAGCAAGAAGGTCATGGTCCTCTTGGATCCGAATTCGAAAAAGCCATCCATGTCGGCTGGCAGAGGCTAGGTTCTCTTATTTCGCATCGCACGCACCTGCTGCAAATTGGAGCTACAGGAAAGACGTTTGTATTCCTCTGATCCCGACGGTACAAGCGCCACCTTGCCGTTCTCGTCGAGGTGAAACCCCCAGCCATGGCTTTTGGCGAGTGGTGATGCTCTCAGGCAAGCCTGCCCTTTTGAGAAAAACTCATCGCGTGAGTCAGGAGTCTCATCTATCCCACGGCGCAGACAATGGACCCGAAACAGAAGGTCATCGGACGTGAACGAGTACGGATTGGAATCAAGCAACTCAAACTCAAGCTGAGCGACGGACGGAGGATCACGTAAGATCGGAACTTTTGCCGTAGCAGTCGGCGAGTCCTCGGCAATCGCGATGAACGTGTTCAGATAATTAGTGCTGTGCATTCTCTTAGTCTGCGTAAGGCCACGCACCACCCTCATCAAACCAGTCGAACGTAACCACTTTGTCCCGCAGTTTCCACTCCTTAGGCGAGTTGCTCCTCTTCCAATCGAGAGGCTCGCCCAGCGGTTGTGGTTTCGAAGCAACATCGAGGGCATAGCTCAGAGCGGTTCGATGCTTGGGCTCGATGACGCTCGGTTCAATCGAGGTGAACAAAGCGGTACCGCTTTCCGCCACAAGTTTGAGAAATCCCTCGACCAAGTTCCACGGCAGGCTTTGGGTGACGGCGACGATATCTGGATCGGCGGCGAAAAATGTGTTGTGCTGAGCCGCTCGAAATGCAAGAGTGTTGACTCCCATGCGCCGGGTCCGATCCCACGACCTCCCGCTCGTGTCATCACCGGTTCTTTGGAGTTCGTGGCTACCTGCTGCCAAATGCCCAATGGTGTTGCAACCAATTAGCAGAGCATTTCCAGAAGCATCTCGGATGTGCTGATAGAGATCGAG
Source organism: Armatimonadota bacterium (assembly GCA_018268255.1). Lineage (GTDB taxonomy): Bacteria > Armatimonadota > Fimbriimonadia > Fimbriimonadales > Fimbriimonadaceae > UBA2391. Next base: position 190,990 of record JAFDWX010000006.1, read on the forward strand.
AATGACTTCCGCAGTGGTCTTGGTTTTATCATGGAAATTCCATCCGTCATTGGTCATGTTCGGACCCATTTGAAATCCCCATTTACCGCAGATGTCAAACGTGGTGAAGTCGTGTTTGATCATCTCGAACCCCCAGTCAACAAACCGTTTGAAGTGGGTAGCTACGTGCTCCTGGGTAAAAGGGTGTGTCGGATCAAGATACGATTTTGACCTCGCGAGTCGGTACTCATCACCTGTACCGTCGAGCGGAGTGAGCGGTCGAAACCAGATTCCCGGTCGGATCTTCTCGGCTTTCAGTTTGGCAGCCACCTCTCCCATATCGCCGAACTTGGGATTGCCCACCCACGGACCATAGCCGAATTTGCCCTTGTAGGGACCCATCGCCCAGCCCTCGTCGATAACCGAATAGGGGCGGTTTGACTGATTCGGCGAGAGTTCGGAAATGAGTTTGCTTACTCCAAGAATAAGCTCTGCACTGCTGTCGCCGTACGCGTAATCCCAGTCGTTCGTCCCGTAGGGAGTGTGGTCTGCAAGGCGAGGCTTTGGGCACATCATCTTGCAGAATGCACGTTGGGTAGCGAACGAGCTTTCGCCTTCCTCTCCGCGGCGACACAGGACCTCTGCCACCAGGAGTTGCCGAGAGCCGAGCTGGACTGGATTTCCGCCATTCCGAACGTCGGACCAGAGTGAGATACCTTCGTCATCACACGCCCAGAAGCAGAGCGACTTGCAACCAGTCTTAACTCCATAGGCGTGAGTGCCTGCCTCGTCTTCAGCCAAGAAGTACCAAGGCATAACTCGGTTGGGTTCCAAGCTGCGCCAGCCTAGATCACCATAGGACCGCTCCCAATGGTCACCCAAAAAGCGTGTGGCAACAGACAAATCGCCTTTCCACCGAAATTGAAGACGGCTGACGTTTCCGCCGGAACTAAGATACAGAAGCGTTCCGCCGCGGGTCGGCTTAATTTCAATTTCTACACCGTCTCCGGTCCACTTTAACTCACCATTCCGCTGAAGGCGAATCTCTGCTTCGTTCGAGAATGCGCGAACGAGATCAGGTGCACGGAGCAGATCGACAAAACTGGAATGTGCTTTCATGGTGGGCTTTGGAATGGCACCCAGCGCGGGAAGAATGCCAGCAGCGGCGGCTCCAGCAAGCAGATCGCGTCGAGTCATGGAGGTGGTAGGGTCGTTCACTTCACATTCAAAGCTACCTCGGAACGCCTTCCATCTGAATGGTGTGGGCAGACATCGAGCCTTTCCAAATACCTTTGATTTTCACTTTCACGCCGAACTCCGTTTGAGCAGTGGGTAGAGCGAACATCGGCATCCAAAACTCTCCTCGCTGGAGGTAGATGTCGGCGGTTGCCGTGTCTCCCATGGCGCGCAGCTCCAGGTCCTTAGATGGGCTAAGCGTTAGGGTCCTTCCGAGGCATTCGAAAATGCGCGATTTTGCATCAAACTTTGCCGGAATTCCGTTCAATTCGAACTCAATGGAACCGGTATCGGGAATCGTCCACTTCCCGGAGAAGTCGAAAATTGGGCTTCGACCGGCAAACATTCCGTCGACTTCGGACAATTTCTTTCGCCGGAGCTTGTTGACCTCAGCCACGGGCCAGAAACACAAGGTGGGCCCTTCCGCCGTGGTCCTCAGCGAGAGTTCGTTTGGGAGTCCCAATTCCTGGTTCCACGGGCAGTTCGGGAACTCCGCTCCTCGATACCAAGCGATCTGGATCGTCCTGCCCTTCGGAGCGTTGCTATAGGTCTGAGCGGCGTACCCGGTGTTGCCAAATGCCGAATGCCGTACGGCAGAACTGGGCGTGAACGTCACACCATCGAACTGTCCGACTTGATAATCGCCACCGGCTGCCCAAAAGACCCACATCATCTTGTTCTTATCGCCGTCCAGGGGAAGTTGAAAGAGGTCTGGACACTCGGACGAGCCGGGGAGACGCAATTCAGAGAGCCGCCGCCATGTTTTTAGGTCGTCGGATCCCAGAATTGCGAACCGATCTTCGTTAAGATAAAGCACCATCATCCACCGTTTGGTTGGCGCATGCCAAAACACTTTGGGGTCGCGGTTCTCCGCCTCGATGTGCGTGACAATCGGGTTCAAGTCCAGCTTCGCAAAGGTCTTCCCCTCGGAACTGTGCGCCAGACATTGGGTGAACCGCCTATCCTTGGATAGGTCGCTAGTTCCCCCGGCCGCAGTATAGACGAGCACCATCGCATCCTTGCCGAATCCACCGGAGTTGAAGGAGTCGATCACGGCAGAACCCGAGAAAATGGTTCCGAGACGGTCCGGTTCTAGGGCATTTGGATGATGCTCCCAATGAAACAGGTCGCGGCTTGTGGCGTGCCCCCACGTCATATTTCCCCACTGGGTGCCAAACGGGTTGTGCTGGTAGAAAAGATGGTAAATGCCGTCTTTATAGACCAACCCGTTGGGATCGTTGAGCCATCCACTGGGAGCCGTGAAGTGCAGTTTTGGCCGGAGTTCCTCAGGCGAAATGGCTCCGTCGAACGCAGTCAACATGGTCTCAGGTTACCAGCGTAACGGCGCCTCACCCAAAACGAAGTGCGCCTGTCAACCGAAGTTCACAGGCGCACCGAAAGTCACCGATGCTCGGGGATTTATTGACCCCAGTCGCGCGACCAGCCCTGGTTGTTGGTGAGGGCACCGCGCCATCGACCCGTGTTCACCTTGTTCGAGTACAGCGTATTCGTGGCGACAACCTTTACGTGTGAATCCGCATATGAAACTACCGTCTTGGCACCCGTGAGAAGTCGGAGGTCGTCGTTCGTAAAGTGATCTCGATCAGCTGGTCCGGCTCCCGCATTGAGGTTGGCAACCGTTTCCAGCGTCCCGTTCGTGTACAGCTTGCCATCTCCGAGGTCGGCCGGTCCCCAAATTGCAACGAAAGCTGCTGAGCCGCCGATACCGGTGATGTACATCGGTGGTCGGCAGAGGATGTTGCCATCCGCGAACGCAAGAGTCTGAGCTGGATTTGCCAACACCGACGACGAAGCCGGAGTGTTATAGGATGCGTCAGCGAACTCCTGATACTTCGACGCGGCTCGAGTTTGGCAGGAAGCCGGCGCGTACGGGCTGGAGCAGGCGGAATAGCCTCCCAAAGTGTAGTAATTGTATGCGTACAAATACTTCGAGTTCTTGAAGAAGCCCTTGCTCAGCGGACTTGCCCAGATGTCCTTCATCTCGCCAGACTTATCCTTGAGCCCACTCTTGATGTATGGGTTCAGCATATTGGGATACATATAACGGAGCCCGAACATCGAGCCGTCGTCCCAATTGATATCTGTACCTTCCTTGGCGCACGTGACGTAGTTGCAGTCTTTGCCGCTGGACCAAGGGACCCACATGTCGTCGTTGTCGTTCATGTAGATCTGGTTACCCATGTTGATGTTCTTCAGGTTGTTGATATCAGCAGTTTGTTTCGCCGCCACTTTCGCCTGAGCAAAAACAGGGAACAGAATCGCTGCGAGGATCGCGATGATTGCGATCACAACGAGCAACTCGATAAGGGTAAATGCGTTTCTCTTCACCAAGAGTCCTCCAATACACAAGTCAACGGAAATTCCAGAAGGGTCACCGATGAGTGATTCACTATACACCGCAATCGCGCCATTCGCAGGGACTTTGTCCCAGGTTTGGGCCGTTTTCGCCGGATGATTCAACTGAAATCGTTTCCACCCGAGCTTGGAATTGCTTGAATTCCTGCAAGAGGGAGACAAATTCGTAAAGCGTCGTGTATTATTCCAAATGGTTAATTAACCAAAAGGAAAAATGATTCAAGATCAGCTTTCGAGCACATTCGCGGCGCTTTCGGACCCCACCCGAAGGGCAATTCTTTCTCGGCTTGCTGAGAAGGAGTGCAACGTCAAGGATCTGGCTGAACCGTTTAGGATCAGCGCGCCAGCCATTACCAAGCATCTTAAGGTGTTGGAATCGGCGGGCTTGATCGAGCGATCGCGCCAAGCACAGTTCCGGCCGTGCAAGCTCAATCCCGAACCGCTTAAGCAAGCGGCGAGCTATATCGAGACGTACCGGAAGTTTTGGGAAACTTCGTTGGACCAACTAGAAGCCTATCTTGAATCGATTGTTCCATCAGAGGAGAAACCATGAGCAACCACAAACTTGAATTCACCTTTCCGAGCGATACCGAGATCTTAATGACTCGAAAGTTTGATTTCCCGAAGGATCGGGTCTATGAAGCTTTTGCCGACCACGAAACTCATCGGCACTGGTTGGGCTGTGGGATGGGTACATGCCTGGAAAGCTACGGAAAGCCCGAGGTCGGCGAGCCCTGGAGCTTCAAGATGGACATGGGTGAGATGGGTCAGTTCCATTGTTTTGGACAGTGCCTAGAAGCGGTGCCAAACGAGAAATTTGTTCGAACATTCGTTTACAACGTCCCAGAAATACGCGAGCAGGCGTCAGTAGAGGCAGCTACGTTCTCAGAGGAGAACGGTACGACAACTCTGCAAATCCGAGTACGACATCTTACGAAGGAGAACCGCGACGGACACTTCAACTCAGGGATGGAGCAGGGCGCAGTTGCCAGCTATGATTCGCTGGAGAAATTCCTTGAAGGGAGTTTGGTGAACTAAATGCCAGAGGCAGTCATCGAGCGCAATTTGCGCCATCCGGTCTCAACAGTCTTTGAGGCTTTCACCAACCCAGAGATGTTAAAAAAGTGGTTGCCGCCGGACCATTTCACATGTTCGGAAGTTGTGTTTGAATCTCGTGTGGGCGGAGCGGTGAAGGTCGTCTTCCAAGACAAAGACGGGAATGAGGCCGTGGCTTTGGGAGAGGTTACAGAATTCCAGCCCGACGGTCTGTACGAATACGTTGCGTCAACACGTTATCTCGGAACGATCAACGAAAACATCCGCACCCGTATCGAGTTTGAAGCGATTCCGGACGGAACTGCCCTTCGAGTTCGAGTTTTTTCCGAAGATCCTGAGTTCGCGAAAAACTGCACGGTCGGTTGGAACCAAAGCCTGGACAACTTCGAATCAGTGATAGCTTAGAATCCACCTTTTTGGTCCTGGAATGACCGATTCCAGGACCAAAGGTGTCTCACCAATGCCAAGCGTCATCGCCGAGCAAGGTCTGCATAAAATTCAACTGACCGCTGTGGTACCAAAGATGAAGAGCAGCGAATCGGCATCGCTCGAACCTATTGGTAGGGCTGCCGTCGTCCAAGATCGATTCCATAAACTGCTCTTCCGAAAATCCTTCAAGGGTTGCCAGGAATTTGTCGGTGGACTCCTTAAAGGCTGTAACGATAGTCTCCTTGCAAGCAAATCCCTCGGGTGCTTTGATCCATCCGCCATCGGGCCACTCGAACGGAGTTTCACCACGAATGACCATCCCGATGTGGTCATTTACCATGTTGACTTCGGTGACGATATCGGCCACAGTTCGGCTCTTGCCCCCAAAGTCCTTGGAAAAGGCGTCTTCGGGTAGGGCCTCAAGATCCTTCGTAAAAACACCGACCGCGCTCTTCACCACTCCTATTGCAATGGGTTTGATTTCCATGGGCTTGATCCTACCGCGAACGCAGGAACCACAATAACTGCCGAATGGATCCCAGGTGAAACGCGGCGTGCGGCAACTGGGCGAGAAGATAAATCTGATGCTCTGGGTCGGTCACCTCGATGGTCTCCATAGTTGAGCGCAACAGGTGGTACTCGCGCCCGAGATCTTCCCGAGCGTTGTTCCACTCCTCCTCGCTTACGGTCTGCACCGCCCAACTCTTCTCCCAGTTGATCTCGGGACGCCTGCCCGCAATGAACTCGTTGAGCAGGTGAACATAGTACGTCGCGTGGATCGTGTGAGCGGCAACCGATGAGACATCGGGTGCTGGTTTTTCCGATGCCTCCTGAGCACTCGTCGCGGCTAAGATCGGCAGTAGGGCTTCGGTTCCCTGAACGAAGTACGTGCCGGTAGCCCCAGGCTGGACGCCTTCGAACGCTTCCGTGAACAGCTTGACGAGTGCATTTCTCAGATCCATCTTCGCTAATACCTCTCTCTGATTCAACAATAAGCAGACTCAACCTAATATTTCTTGCTGATTTTAGTAGAACTATGATAACATATTCGGCTATGGTTCAGCAGTACTTCCTCGAATCTTATCGCCGGCAGGCTGAGATGGTCAACAGCATCGCCGAACTCGTTACCGACACCAACCGCAAGACCAAAACGGATCCTGACGGCTGGAGCTTGGACTTCCACCTAGCACACATTCACGAGGTTCGCTACTGGTGGACGAAGTCGATCAGACCCGAGGCAGTCGAAGTGTTTGGCGACGTCTTTGTCGGTGACTGGCCCGACATGTCGCCCATCAATGATTTAGCGGAAGTCCGTAACCAGCTCAGCATCAGTGGAGACGTTGTCCTCTCCCTGACAAAGGACCTGCTGGATGCCGGTGTTGAGAAGATTGGTGGATATGACCATCCCGTGCTCTATCTTCAACATATGCTCTGGCACGAGGGTTATCACTTTGGATTGATCAACCTCGGGCTGCGATTAGCAGGTGAGGAGCCATCCGACGAATGGGGCGAGAAGAATGTCTGGGAAAAGTGGCGCGGCCCGGAAGAGTGACCACTGAACCTGCCCGCAAGCAGCTGATGCACCAATGCCAGAATAGAGTTCTCAGTGCCGCACGTTCCATATTTTGAGCAGCTTCGAACCTTGTTTCCGGAACTCCGAATAGAGCAGGTGTCGGCTTCGGAAATTGCGATCGGTGTGGAGGCGCATCCCACCCTCGTCCTTTGCCAATTTTCACGAGATGGCGAATTTGTGATTCTGCGGGACCCCTGGCACGCTCACTTGTCGGACTGGGCCGATGTAATTGATCTCCTCAGGCGAATCCTGGCTGGAAATGCCCGGGTCATCGAACAAAGGCGAGGAAGTAGCTTAGCGGGAAGATGGCTGGAAATTCTCGACGGAGAGTTCGTAGAACGATCCCACACTGCTTGGTACCTCAATCCTTTTGACAGCGATGAGTGGACGTTGTATGGGGCGGACGATTGGAACGTGACTGCCCACTACGCATGCGTTTGTCCGAACTCCAATTACCCTCCCTTCAAGGCGTTGATTAGCCAGGCCGGGAAGGTCTTGTCCGAAACTATCCAGAGGTTCCGTGCCAACAAGCCCGCCGACTGGATGCTCTCGTACCTTCAGGAGAAGTGCAGGATCAGTCCTCCCGCCGGTTGGCGGTGGTCGAGCATCGATGAAAATGAAATTGCGTTTCTGGTGCCCCTGGGGTGGCGGTACTCGCGCGAATACCACGAGGATACGCAGTATCACCGATTTCAGCCCAATGATGATCAGAGCGTCCTTTGGGTTACGCTGCAATGGTCTGATCCTGTCCCGCGCAGAAAGGGAACCATCTTTGAACCAATTTCAGTGACTCGCTTGTCACGTGAGGAGATCGAAGATTGGATTCATGTCACTTGGGAATTGGTCTTCGGCGGCGTTTGCGACCGAATGAGAGCAGTATTTACTCTCAGCATCAATCCACACCATGCCGAACTGATCAGGTCCATGGAGGACAATTTGAGTCGTGCCCGAAGGCTATTCCCAGAATAAGTCGATGGTGCCCAGGAAAGGACTCGAACCTTCACCCCCTTGCGAGGACTAGTACCTGAAACTAGCGCGTCTACCAATTTCGCCACCTGGGCCAGTGGGAATGTGAGGATACCCAAACGCTCAAATAGTCGGCATGGGAGTCCGCTCGTTAAGAATTGTCGATTTCTTTCGAATCCGTGCCACAAGACGTGTGGCCTTGCGACGATATAGGATATCCAGGCGTCGGATGCCCTTGTTTTTTGGGGGAAGGGCTCCGACGTTTCCTGGTTCCTGAGGCGAAAGAACTCTGGCTCCACGCATACTTCATCTTGTGGATCGACCGAATGAGTTTTGGTTTGGAGCAGCCTACTATCCCGAACATTGGGAACCCTCGCTCTGGGCTCGCGACGCGCAGTTGATGCAGCAAGCGGGTTTCAACACCGTCAGGATGGGCGAATTTGCCTGGGTCAATTTTGAACCTCAGCAAGGTCGGTTTGAGTTTGATTGGCTTGATCGTGCAATTTCGCTTCTGGCCGAACATGGCATCCAGACCATCATCGGAACACCGACAGCCACCATCCCTGCCTGGATGGCGAACAACTACCCCGAAGTCATGGCGCTGAACGAGCACGGTGAGCGACGTCGCTTCTCCATCCGAAAGGACTATTGCGTCAATCATCCTGATTTCCACCGTTTGTCCATGCGAATCGTGGAGGAGGTTGCTAGACATTACGGAAATCATCCAAATGTCATAGCGTTTCAAACAGATAACGAGTACGGAGGCACCGGTTGTCGTTGCCACAATTGCCTAATTGAGTTTCGTAAGTTTCTTCAGAATAGGCACCAGGATATCCACGCGCTCAATCAGGCATGGGGCACGCACTTCTGGGGAACAATCTACGGTTCGTTTGACGAAATTGATTGGACGCCGCACGCGCCGAACCCTTCCCATGCACTCGACCAAGCGCGCTACTTCAGTTGGGTCGAAGAAAGGCACAATGCGCAACAGGTTGAGTTTTTGAGAGCGCTCGCTCCCGACAAACCCGTAACCCATAACGTGCACAACTTCTTCGGCACGATGGATGTGGACTTTACGAAGGTCTTAGAGCCGATGGATTTTGCGAGTTGGGATTCTTACCCTGGAGTTGAAACTGGGGAAACTTATCCGAAGGACGCCTGGGCAAATGCGCTTGTCTGGTCTATGAAGCGTAAGAATTTCGTTGTCATGGAGCAGCAATCTGGACCAGGAGGTTGGCACTCGTTTCGGCCAGGTGTTGCTCCTGGTGAGATGTCGATGCTCGCCTGGCAGTCCATCGCTCGAGGCGCAGACGGCATCCTGTTTTTCCGGTGGCGCACCAGCATTTCTGGTCAAGAACAGTACTGGCACGGAATCCTCAACCACGACAACGTCCCGCGTAGGCGCTACTATGAGGTCAAAGAATTTGGTGAAAAGATCCACAAAGTATGGACCCACATTGCCGATACGACCCCGGTTGAAGAACTTGGCGTTTACTTCAGTTACGACGAAGCTTGGGCGGGGCGGTGCCAGCCTCAAAATGCCGAACTACCGGTTCATCCACGCGATATTTCAATAGAAATCTTTGGCGGTGCGTGTCGATTGGGAATGAACGTCGGCACCTTCTTTTCACCCGAAGATCTGTCTCGATTCAAAGCCGTGGTCCTTCCGACTTGTCAACTGGAGAATTCCGAATTGGTGGCAGCATTGGAGGAATGGGTCTCTCAAGGCGGAGTTCTCGTCTTGCTTCCTCGGTGCGGAAACAAGAACTCCTCCCACACCATGCTCATGGAAAGTCTTCCAGGGAGATTTAGCAATCTGGCGGGAATCGAAGTCGAGGAATATGCGCTCGTTCCCGCCGATAAGGATTGGGCCATCTCAGTGGGCAACTTAACGCTTACTGCAACGCGTGTAAGGGAAGCAATTATTGCGCATAGTGCCAGTATCATAGGGGAACATCGCGGCGGCTATATGCAGAGTTGGCCGGCGGCCAGTTGCAATTCTTTCGGTAGTGGAAAGGTGTGGTATATCGGCACTTTTCCTAATCCCGATGGCTGGCAGCAATTACTCCAAATCGTGTGCCCTCACCTAACACTCGATACTACTATTCCATCGGGACTCGAAGTGGCCCGTCGGAAGCTGGGAAATTCAGAAATCCAGTTTTTGCTTAACCATACGGACCAAACAATTCCCTTAGACGAGAAATGGCACAGTCACGACCAAATCACAGGTCAAACCCTCACCAAGTTGAACCCGTTTCAGGTTGCGATTTACCAGATTCTGCAGTAACCGATTTATTCGCCAGCGGCCGTTGGATCCGCACTGGAACCGGATGCTTTTGAGGCTGCGCCACGGGCTTGGTCTTTTGCGGCTTGGCCGATGCCTCCGCCCCCTGCACCATCCACGGATTCAGCACCCGCCACAGGAGCATTCGGTACCGGAGTCGGGGTCATGGGTTGCACGCCTGGTTCTGCGCTTTGCGCTGCAGGAGCACCTGGTGCTTCTGCTGGGGGAGGAGTCGAACTTTCCTCAGGCTTGGAACAACCGACCAACACCAACGCACAAAAACAAAAGACCCAAAACTTGCTCATGGTGCATAGCTCACCCCGCAAAGGTGCCGTAAGTCAAGGGCGGTTATAAGATACACTCCAGCTTTAATGAGCGACGCCTTGGTGGTGCTAGGGTCGGGCCCTATTCGTATCGGACAGGGAATTGAATTTGACTATTCCTGCGTCCATTGCGTTTGGGCTTTGCAGGCGATGGGGCACCGCGCCATTTTGATCAACAACAACCCCGAAACGGTCAGCACCGATTTCGATACGGCAGACGCTCTCTTTTTCGAGCCGGTAACTCTGTCCGATGTGCTGAATGTCGTGCACCAGACCAAGGCCAAAGGCGTGGTTGTCCAGTTTGGCGGCCAAACCGCGATCAATCTCAGCGAGAAGCTGTCGAATGCAGGGGTTCCCATCTTGGGCACCAGCCCTGAAAGCATCGCTCGCGCGGAAGATCGCGACTTTTTCGAGCAACTCTTGAGTCAATTGGAGATTCCCAAGCCGCCTGGCCGCGCGGTCCGGAGCAGGGAAGAAGCCCAAATTGTTGCCCAAGAAGTTGGATTTCCGGTATTGGTCCGGCCGAGTTTTGTCCTCGGAGGTCGGGCGATGGAAATCGTCTATGACGCCGAAAACTTGGACATATTCTACAAGCAGGCAGAGGACGCCAACCCTGGCCAACCGGTCTTGGTTGACAAATATGTCATGGGTCTGGAGGCTGAAGTTGACGTTATTTCCGATGGGGAGACGACCTTGGTCCCCGGCATCATGGAGCACGTGGAGCGAGCCGGGGTTCATAGCGGCGATTCGATGGCGGTCTATCCTCCGAGTTCCCTGAGCCGAAAGGTGCAGGCGGATATGGTTTCCTATGCTTGCCGCCTGGCGCGAGCTCTGGAAATCAAGGGCCTTATGAACATCCAGTTCGTCGTAGAAGACGAGCAAGTTTATGTGATCGAAGTGAACCCTCGAGCGAGCCGAACGGTGCCGTACCTCAGCAAGGTGACCGGTATTCCCATGGTTCCTCTGGCGACTCGCGCTCTCATGGGTCAGCAGCTGAGCGACCTCGGATATGGAAGCGGACTTTGGTGTCTGGCGGATCAGATGCCCTCTCGACCGGCGTGGGAAAATCCCTCAAACAAAGACATCGGGCCCTCCCGAGTGGGGATCGAAGTTAGTCCGGAGCGATACCTCGAGTCCAGCATCGCTCAATCGGCGATCTATGCGGTGAAGGCGCCGGTATTCAGCTTTCAAAAGCTCCAACGCGTCGAGCCAAGTTTGGGGCCGGAAATGAAGAGTACTGGCGAGGTCTTGGGCATAGACCGAACCTACGAAGCTGCGCTCTACAAAGCGTTGATCGCTAGCGGAATTGGATTCAAGCCGACGGGCTACGTCGTGCTCACCGTCAACAATCAGGATAAGCTCAAAGCCGTGGGGATTGCCCAAAAACTCAAAGCGGCTGGATATTCGCTTGCAGCAACCACTGGGACCCATGAGGCTTTGATGAGTGCCGGGATAGAAAATACGATGGTGCACAAAATACAGTCCGGTACTCCCAATCTCATCGATCTCATTGGAAGAGGGGAAGTCGCGCTGATGATCAACACACCAGATTCCGGGCATACCACTACGCAAGAAGCGATGATGATCCGCCGGGCATGCATCGAAACCGGAGTGGCATGCGTGACGAACATCGATACAGCCGAAGCATTGACCCGCTCGCTAGATTATTTCAAGGACCCAGAGCGTGCTCAGTGCTTGCCGTATCATGAGTATTTTCAGGGGGTATCTTAAAGGCCTATGCCCGAGGAATTCGAAGGCGAATCTCCAGAATTTGAGGTTCCTCCCTCATTCTTTCCCTATAAGGAAGATGAGGGTGCGGGAACTGGCCGCGACTATGGCGAGCCGGTTGAGGTCCAGGTCGAGGGCGTGTTTTCTGCCGAGTCCAACGGCGATATCCAACGCTTTGTTCTCCTAACCGATGGAGAGCGGAAGTTGACGATCGTGATCGGTGGATTTGAGGCAACAGCAATTCACTTGGCCCTGGAGGGCACCCAACCCGACCGTCCGATGACCCATGATCTTCTTAAAACAATCGTTGATCGGCTGGAAGGCGAGATGGACCGAGTTGTGATCGACGACATCTGGAGCACAACCTACTACGCCAAGCTTTTCCTCAAGCATCAGGATAAGGAGATGGCTATCGACTGCCGCCCGTCGGATGCAATTGCGCTCGCGCTACGGTTTGAAGTTCCCATTTTGGTGAGCGAAGGCATTCTGGAACTCCGTGGCTAGAGGCATTGCTACGGTCTTTCAGGCCCTTCAGAGTGAGGACGATCCGTTTATCCCTCGTTCAATCACCGCCCTTCGCGATTACTCTGTAGCAAAATTCACCAAAGACCTTATTGCTGGAATCACCGTTGGTCTGGTGGCTTTACCCTTGGCGATGGCTTTCGCCATTTCCTCGGGGGTTTTGCCCCAAGCGGGAATCTACTGCGCGGTCGTTGCCGGTTTTCTCATTTCAGCTCTAGGCGGATCGACCTTTCAAATAGGCGGCCCGACGGGGGCGTTCGTTGTCGTGGTCAGTGGAATCGTGCAGAAGCATGGGCTGGATGGCCTTTTCATGTGCACGCTGATCGCGGGCGTAATGTTGGTGCTTCTCGGGATTACGGGGCTGGGTGCTGCGGTCAAATATATTCCGCGCCCCGTCGTGATCGGTTTCACCAACGGGATCGCTGTGCTGATAGCTAGCACCCAGATTAAAGACTTTTTCGGCCTCGAAGTGGATAAAGTGCCGGGAGAATTTATCCCGCGAATCCAGATTCTCGCCCAGAATTTCGCCTCTCTTTCGCTCACGACCACCCTGCTGAGCGGTTGCGCACTGGGCGTGATCATCTTGTGTCTGATCTTCTTCCGAAAGGTGCCAGGGGCAATTGTCGCACTGGTGCTGGGCACTGCGGCGGCTGTTCTATTCCACCTCCCGGTCGAGACGATTGCGACAAAATTCGGCGGAATACCCTCTGGCCTGCCGGCACTGCATTTGCCCGTATTTCGAGCCGACCTTATTTTGCCGCTTCTGTCGCCTGCGCTCACGGTGATGATGCTGGGCGCAATCGAGTCTCTCCTATCCGCAATGGTCGCAGACCAAATGGCGGGGACGAAACATAACCCCCACGTCGAGCTCTTCGCTCAGGGTGTTGCCAATATCGTGTCTCCTCTCTTCGGTGGCCTTCCGGCTACGGGAGCGATCGCTCGGACAGCAACAAATATCCGATCAGGAGCCCAATCACCCGTAAGCGGGATGATCCATGCGCTCACGCTCCTGGCTATCTTGTTGGTTGCAGCACCGCTCGCACGCGAAATTCCGCTCGGAGTCCTCGCCGCGATTTTGCTCATCGTTGCCTACAACATGGGTGAATGGCGTGAAATTCCAGACATTTTGAAACTTGGCAAAGCAGATATCGCCGTCTGGCTCATCACGTTCCTGCTCACGGTTCTGGCTGACCTGACCGTTGCGGTGGAAGCCGGGATGATCCTTGCCGCACTTCTGTTTATCCGTCGAATATCAGTGACCACAACCGTGGTGAAGGTCACGCCGGAATACATCGAAGATGGAAAGGTCCACAGCCTTCAGGAGCATCCTGTGCCGGAAGGAGCCGTTGTCTATCGAATCCATGGTCCATTCCTATTTGGCGCAACAGATAAGATTGCTGAAGTTGAGAGGGAGCTCGAAACGGACTCCAAAGTGGTGATGCTGCGGATGCGCAATATGACCGCGATCGACGCAACCGGAATTCATGCGCTCGAGTCGCTGGCTGAGCGGCTTCATGCAGCCGGCAAGACCCTCATCTTGTGCGGCCTCCGACGACAACCCGAATCGGTCATCATGAGATCCTCACTCGTCCAGACAGTCGGCGAGGAGAATATTCAACCGCACGTTGCCGCGGCAGTTGCCAGAGCACACCAAATTCTTGGTTCGCCCTAGTGGTCCACAGTGCGGTAGATTTTCCACACTCCATCCACCTGCTTCCAGCTATCGGTGCCGTTTTCCTCAAACTTCATCTTGGAGCCCTTCTTGTCGAGTAGATTCCACGTGGCCCTGTAATCCACATCGACAGTGTCGCCGACCATCGTTACCTTGAGCACAGTCTCTCCGCCGGTGATCTTCTTCATAGTGAAGAGTGATGCAAATTCGGCTAGTGACTGCTCTCGATCCAACTGTGTACCGTCGGGCTTTACCCACACATAGTCGTCCGCCACGAATTTCTTGAATCCATCGAAATTGAGCGATGTGATCGTCTTTGACAATGCTTGGTATCGCTTCACCCATTCCTGCGGAACTCGCTCCGCAAAGCCCAGGGTGACAACCGAGAGAGCAAGAGCCACGGTGAAAATCCGGTTAAGTCGCATGGGAGCCACGTTACCCGAGGCTTCCGAATTCCATCTATGAGTGAAGAAAACACCCGGGGGACAATCGCGCGCCCGGCTTGACAAAAAATTGACGTCGTTGTTGGACACTTGACACGGCCTTGACCGGAAGAACGGAAATCATGGATCCATGCAAGATGCTCTCGCCCTGTTGGTGCTGTTGCTCCTTGGAATAGCCACTTTCGCCTTTTTGAAGATGTGCAGCCGCCTTTCAACAGATGGAGGTGACCTGTGATCGTCGCGGCGGGAATTCTCTGCGCTCTCCTTCTGATTTATCTCTTTCTCGCCTTACTTAAGCCGGAGGTTTTCTAAGGTGGGCTGGTTTCAGGTGGGTCTCTATTTCGTGGTGCTTCTGGTGTGCGCCAAACCGCTCGGGACGTTTATGGCAAACGTGTTGGATGGCCGGAGGACGTTCCTTACCCCAGCACTGGGTTGGTTGGAAACACTCACCTACCGCGCCTCTGGCGTTGATCCCAAAAGGAACCAGAATTGGAAAGCCTACGCGACGTGTATCTTGCTTTTCAATTTGATCGGCGCAGTTGCGGTCTTCCTACTTCAGCGGTTTCAAGGTTTCCTTCCGCTCAACCCAAGTCATCTTCCGGCAGTAGGCGCAGACAGTGCATTCAACACTGCGGTCAGCTTTGCAACTAACACCAACTGGCAAGGTTACGCTGGCGAATCCACGATGTCCCACCTCACCCAAATGCTAGGTCTGGGCGTGCAGAACTTTCTGAGTGCTGCGACGGGGATTGCTGTACTGGCGGCACTTGCGCGAGGTATCCGAAATCGCCAGTCGGGAGACTTGGGCAACGCCTTCGTTGATCTTACGCGCTCGACGATCTACGTTCTGCTCCCACTCTCGATGCTCTTGGCAACCGTTCTGATAAGCCAAGGGGTCGTCCAGACGTTCTCCCCATCGCTGAAAGCCGACCTCGTCCAAAAAGTCGTCGATCCTGAAGGCAAGCCGGTGGTCCAACAGGAGATTCCGCTCGGGCCGGTTGCCAGCCAGGTGGCGATCAAACAGCTTGGCACCAACGGCGGGGGCTACTACAACGTCAACTCCGCGCACCCGTTGGAGAACCCCACTCCGCTGAGCAATTTCATGGAGTGCCTCGCGATCCTGATCATCCCCGCTGGGCTTTGTTTGACCTTTGGTGACATGATCAAGGACCGGAAACAGGGATGGGCACTCCTTGCGGCGATGACGTTGCTCCTCGCGCTCTTTACAGTTCCAGCGGTGCAAGCTGAACAGTCGGGAAACCCAGCATTTTCCAAGCTTGGATTGGCAACGAACCATAACTGGGAAGGGAAGGAAGCCCGATTCGGCATCGAGAGTTCGGCACTGTGGGCCACCGCCACGACTGCCGCAAGTAACGGCTCGGTGAACTCGATGCACGATTCTTACACTCCGATCGGCGGAGCGATGCCGATGATCTTGATGCAACTGGGAGAAGTTGTGTTCGGAGGAGTCGGCTCCGGCCTCTATGGCATGATCATTTTCGCGATCATGTCGGTCTTTGTGGCTGGACTCATGGTGGGCCGCACGCCCGAATACCTCGGTAAGAAGATCGAACCATACGAAATGAAGATGGCCTCTTTGGTTATTCTCATCCCATGTTGTTTGGTCTTGCTGAGCACGGCCATTCCGCTCATTTTGGGCACGGGTCAATCCAGCATGGCGAATCCGGGCGCTCACGGCTTTTCGGAGTTGCTCTACAACTACTCAAGCATGGGAAACAACAACGGCTCGGCGTTCGCGGGCTTCAACGCCAACGTACCCACTCATAACTGGCTGGGAGGAATTGTCATGTGGCTCAGTCGGTTTTGGATAATCGTCCCGGTGTTGGCTATCGCCGGGGCTCTGGGAACCAAGAAGGTCGTTCCGAGTTCCGCCGGGACCTTACCAACTCACACGCCGCTCTTCGTCGTTCTTTTGTGCTCCGTGGTCCTCATCGTTGGGGTGCTAACGTTCGTTCCGGCCCTGGCACTGGGGCCGATTGTCGAGCACCTGCAAATGGGAGGTGTCCGCTGATGTCATCGCCGTCATCATCATTGTTCGAATCGAAACTCGTTGCCGGAGCGATTGCAGGATCGTTCAAAAAGCTCGACCCGAGAGTACAGGTTCGGAACCCTGTCATGTTTGTGGTGTTCCTCGGCTCGATCTTCACAACAATTGAGTGGATTCGGGGCTTGGCAGGCCAACCGGATGGTTCCTCTGGCTTTGTCCTGGCGATCTCGATCTGGCTTTGGTTTACGGTTCTTTTCGCGAACTTCGCCGAGGCGATGGCTGAAGGTCGCGGCAAGGCCCAGGCAGACTCTCTGCGCAGCGCTCGAAAGGATGTGGAAGCGAAGAGACTTGCCAATCCGGAGAATCACACGGAGTTCACCAGCGTCAGTTCCTCCGCGCTGAGAACCGGAGATTTTGTGCTGGTGAGTGCCGGCGAGATGTTGCCCGGGGACGGTGAAGTCGTGGATGGAGTTGCCACCGTCGATGAAAGCGCGATTACGGGCGAATCGGCCCCTGTCATTCGGGAATCTGGAGGCGATCGGAGTTCCGTAACCGGAGGGACACGCGTGCTCTCGGACTGGATTGTGGTTCGGATCACGGCGAATCCCGGCGAGAGTTTCCTGGACCGAATGATCTCCATGGTAGAGGGTGCCAAGCGTCAAAAAACTCCCAATGAGATCGCCTTGAGCATCCTCCTTGCTGCTCTGACAATCATCTTTCTCTTGGCTTGCGCAACCCTTGTCCCGTTCTCTCAATACGCCGTTGAGTCAAGCAAATCAGGAGAAGTGGTTTCGATCACGGTTATCGTTGCTCTGTTGGTTTGTCTCATCCCCACAACGATCGGTGGGCTTCTGAGTTCGATCGGGATCGCTGGCATGGATCGACTCCTTCGCAAGAATGTTATCGCCACCAGCGGGCGTGCCGTTGAGGCTGCCGGAGACATTGATGTCCTTCTGCTCGATAAAACGGGCACCATCACTCTCGGAAATCGTCAAGCTGCAGAATTCATCCCTGCGCCTGGGGTCACGCCGGAAGAGTTTGCAGAAAAAGCCCAGCTATCCAGCCTCGCGGACGAAACGCCTGAGGGCAGAAGCATCGTGGTACTCGCCAAGGAGCAGTACGGGTTGCGAGGGCGAGAGGTCGGAGGCGAGCATTTCGTTCCGTTTACGGCTCAGACAAGAATGTCCGGCGTGGACATCGACGGCGTCCAACTGCGCAAAGGCGCCCAAGATGCGGTTCGCAAATGGCTGGAAAGCCAAGGCGTCGCATTGCCAAACTCGGTGCGAGACAAGGTCGAAGAAATTTCGAAAGCGGGCGGAACTCCTCTGGTCGTCGCGGAGACTGGACGTGTCCTGGGTGTGATCTACTTGAAGGACATCGTCAAGGGAGGTATTCGCGAGCGGTTCGCAGAGCTTCGTCGGATGGGCATCAAGACCGTCATGATCACGGGAGATAACCCCCTCACCGCAGCGGCTATCGCGGCTGAGGCGGGCGTCGATGACTTTTTAGCCGAAGCCACCCCCGAAGCCAAGATGTCTTTGATACGAGACTATCAGGAGGGCGGACGCTTGGTTGCCATGACAGGTGATGGCACCAACGACGCGCCCGCACTGGCACAAGCGGATGTTGCGGTTGCGATGAATTCGGGAACCCAAGCTGCCAAAGAAGCAGGGAATATGGTCGACTTGGACAGCAATCCCACCAAACTCATTGAAATTGTCGAAACCGGTAAGCAACTGCTGATGACGCGAGGTTCACTGACCACGTTCAGCATCGCCAATGACGTCGCGAAGTACTTCGCGATCATTCCGGCTGCCTTTGCAGCCACCTATCCCCAGCTGGGAGTTTTGAATGTCATGCACCTGCGATCCCCGCAATCGGCAATCTTGAGCGCGGTGATCTTCAATGCTCTCATCATCGTGCTCCTCATTCCCTTGGCGCTCAAAGGAGTCAAGTACCGGGCGGTTCCGGCAGACGAGTTGCTGAAGACCAATCTCCTTGTCTATGGCCTGGGAGGCCTCGCCGTTCCGTTCGTTGGCATCAAGGTCATCGACCTGCTAGTAGGAGTCTTTATCCGATGAAAACCATTTCCGTTGCTATCCGACTATTCGTTTTCCTTACGATTGTCACCGGAATCGCCTATCCGCTGATCATCACGGCGATCGGCCAAACGGTTTTCCGGGATCGGGCCAGCGGCTCTCCGATCATCCGGGATGGCGTCGTGGTCGGATCTCAGCTCATCGGCCAGGAGTTCACCGACCCCAAGTACTTCTGGGGGCGGGGAAGCGCAACCGGTGGACATCCCTACAACTCAGTCACATCGGGAGGAAGCAACCTGGGACCCATCAACCAAGCCCTCATCGGACCCGATGGCTCGATTGCCCAAAGAGTATCCACGCTCCGCAGCGCGGGAGGATCTCCAACTGACCCCACGCCCACAGACCTGGCAACCACGAGCGCAAGTGGTTTGGATCCCCACATATCATGGAAAGCCGCAGACTACCAAGTAAGGAGGGTCGCACGTGCTCGAAACATGTCAGTGGAAGCTGTTCAAGCAGTCGTCAATCGGCATAAGGTGGATCGGCAGCTGGGCATCTTGGGTGAGCCAGTGGTGAATGTGCTCGAACTCAATCTGGAGCTAGATAGGCAGTGACCAAAAACCTCGTAAACGCCTGCGAGCCCTTCGTCGTGGCTCTCTTCCCCCGAGAGAGCGATGCTTTCGAAATCTCCGTGCCCGCCGTAATTGAGCGGACTCGGCCCAGTTTGTGTTGCGCTCTCTGTGGTTCCCAGGAGGAATCGGATCGGCTGCGCAGCTTGTGGCCATTTCAGGATGAGATGCCGCTTCTCATTATTCGTACCGATCCGGACGACCGGTTACGAGACACGCTGGATGTTATAGAGTGTTCTTGCGGGGTGGACCGTATGCAGCCGCTGGCGGTCTTGATCATCGACAGCACGCAAAAGAAGGAGGAAATCTTGTGGCGAGACAACCTAGCCCGGCAACTGAAAAAACGATTTGTGGACATCCAACTGCTGGAGTACTCTCCAAGTTGGCTCCAGTCGCCACCACGTATTCGCTGACATGACCGATCCACTTGAAAAGGCCCGTGAATCCCAAATGACCGCCCGGAAAGGCCGTCTCAAAGTGTTCTTGGGCATGGCTGCAGGGGTTGGAAAGACCTATAGCATGCTCTCGGAGGGTCACCAGCTCCAAGAGATGGGAGTCGATGTCGTCATTGGCTATTTGGAACCTCATGGACGTGAGGAAACTGAGCGGCTTGCTCATGGACTGGCTGCAGTGCCCGTGAGAACGCTTGAGCACAAAGGAGTAAGCCTTCGTGAAATGGATCTCGACGCGGTTCTCAATCGCAAGCCCGAAGCCGCTCTGGTGGATGAGCTGGCCCACACGAATAGTCCCGGGAGTCGCCATGCCAAGCGCTGGCAGGATGTGGAGGAGCTCCTTGCGGCGGGGATCAATGTCTACACCACGGTCAATATCCAGCACATTGAAAGTTTGCGAGACCTGGTGGCGAAGGTCACGGGAGTTTTTGTCAAAGAGACGTTGCCCGATTCAATACTCGAAGCGGCCGACGAAATCGAGCTGATCGACCTTCCGCCAGAGCAGCTTCAACAGAGACTGCGGGAAGGGAAGGTCTACGTCCCGGAGAAAATCGAGCAGGCGCTTCAGGGATTCTTCAAACGGAGCAACCTTCTCGCCTTGCGCGAGCTGGCGCTGAGGCATACCGCCCAGAAAGTTGATCGAGACTTGCGCGAGGAGAGCGCATCTCAGGTTAAAGGTGAACCAATACACGCTGGAGAGCGAGTTTTGGTGTGCATTGCCCCCAACGCGATGGCCCCCCGGGTCGTTCGAGCCGCCAAGCGGCTTGCGAGCAGTCAACATGCCTCTCTCACTGCCGTCTTTGTCGAAAGCAGCCGTCAAAGCGGACTGGCTGGTGCAGGGGGAGAGCAGGCGGAACATGCGATGCATCTCGCCGAGACTCTGGGCGCCCGAGTCGTCGGTCTGGCAGGTGATGACATCTCCGCCGAGATCATTCGATTCGCCCGGCAGGAAAATGTCTCCACGATCGTTATGGGAAAGCCCCTGCGTCCGCGATGGAAAGAGATATTGTTTGGAAGTGTAGTCGATACCACGATTCGGTCCAGTGGCGATATCGACGTCCTCGTGATCACAGGTGCTGAGTCGGCCGGGAGCCCGATCTTTCGAAGAAAGCCCGTTACGCCCGGCAACTTCCGGAGCTATGCAGAAGCGTTTGCGACCGTCGCCTTTTGCACCGTCGTGGGACGCGTGGTGTTCCTCTCTCGCGAGCATCTGGCCAATATGGTGATGCTCTACCTGTTGGGAACGGTGTCCGTCGCCTTGAGGCAAGGACCCAAGGAGTCACTCTTTGCCTCGATTGTGTCTGTCCTCGCGCTCAATTTCTTTTTTGTGCCACCGCAATTCACCTTTGCCGTAAGCGACTTCCGTTATCTCTTCACCTTTGGGGTGATGATGGGCGTCTCCTTGCTCCTTAGCGCACTCACCCTGCGATTACGATCTTCTGCCAAGACGATCTCTGAGCGAGAACGTTCGACCGCCGTCCTTTATGAACTCAGCAAGCGACTCGTGGAGTGCCGGAAGAAGGCTGCGATGGCAGACGCTGCTGCGCAATGCGCGTCCGACCTGATTGGCAGGCCGGTGGTCGTGGTCGTACTATCAGATCGGCGCGTCGCGCGCTTAGATCAACTAGTGAACCACCCCAGCCCACCGGAATCGGAACTTGCGGTTGCGCAGTGGTGCATTGAAAATGGGAAAGCGGCGGGTGCAGGAACAGACACGCTCGCAGGGAGTCAGTGGTTGTTCATGCCGCTTCGCGGCGCGGAGAAGATGGTGGGTTGTCTGGCGGTGCACATGGCAACGTCTACGCCGCTCGAAAGCACAAGGCAACGTTTGCTGGAATCGGTAGCGGACCAACTGGCAGGAGCGTTGGAACGAGCCCAATTCGCAAAGGAATCCAACGAAGCGTTGCTTCATGCCGAGAAAGAACAACTCCGAAGCGACCTCCTCAGCTCTGTATCGCACGACTTGCGAACACCGTTATCTTCCATTCAAGGTTCAGCATCGAGCATGCTTCAGGAAACGGAACTGAGCAATCGCAGCCGAGAGTTAGCGGAAACGATTCAGACCGAAGCTCATCGTATGGCTCGCCTGATTGAGAACTTGCTCGATATGACCAAAGTTCAGGGAGCGCTGGATCTGAACAAGGATTGGCAGTCGATCAACGACCTTGTCATCAATGCGATCGATCGCACGGCCAAAGAGTTTGATACGGAAGTTTCGGTCCGACAGGAACCCCAGGAGATTCTCGCGTACGTCGATGGTGTTTTGATCGAGCAGGTCCTTGTAAACCTTCTGGAAAACGCGGCTCGACACGCAGGCCGGGCTGCGCACGTCACTATCTCGGTATCGCAATCCGAAACTGCGCTCAGGTTGATCATTGAGGATGACGGACCGGGGATGGCTCCCGGAACAGAAGATCAGATTTTTGAGCGGTTCAAGAAATCGGGTTCGCGAGGATTGGGCCTGGGCTTGGCGATCTGCAAAGCGGCTGTCGAAGCCCATGGTGGGACGATCACGGCGGAAAACGCTAACCCTGGTGCACGATTCGAGATAGTCCTACCCAAGGAGAAGAGCCGTGGATGAAAGTTTGCGCGTGGTCGTGATCGAAGATGAGGCACCGATTCGCCGTTTCCTCAGTGCGGGTTTGAGTCTGCCAGACGGCGGATTCTTCGAATCTGAAACCGCCATCGAAGGTATCAAAATGGTTGCTCAAAAGGACCCGCACGTGGTTCTTTTGGATCTGGGTTTGCCAGATATGGACGGGGTGGAGGTGATCCAGCGGATTCGCGAGTGGACTCGAGTCCCGATCATCGTCCTTTCCGCGCGAGGCAAAGAGAGTGACAAGGTCGCTGCGCTGGACGCTGGAGCCGATGACTATCTGACAAAGCCCTTCTCCATCCCTGAGCTCATGGCTCGGATTCGTGTGGCCCGGCGCCACGGTGCGACCACGGAGCAGAGCACAATCTTCTCGCACGCTGGGTTGGTGGTCGATTTTGCCGCCAGAACCGTGCGCATGGATGGAGTGGAACTCCATCTGACCCATATTGAATATCGCCTTTTGGCCACGCTCGCGCAGCACGCCGGCATGGTGATCACCCAAAAGCAGCTCTTGGCCGATATCTGGGGGCCTGGGTACGAGTTTTCGACTCATACGCTGCGAGTTCACATGGGGAACCTTCGAAGCAAGTTGGGAGATGGACAAAACGGCCGTCGGTTGATTCGAACCGAGACCGGAGTCGGCTACCGGCTCGTGAGCTCATAAAACTCTAGGTGGGATGCCCCATCGAGACTCTTCGGTTTTCGTGAGGTTGGAACACCCAAGATTCAGTTGTACACTGGGGGTATGAGGGTTGTTTGGACAGTGGCGCTACTTGCTGCCTCGGGAGAGGCGGGTTTAGCTGTTCCACACTACAAATACACACCGATGGCGCAGCCAGGCGTCAATACGGCCATTGAATCTGAGGGGGATTCGACCTACCTTTGTGCAACGAATATTGGGACTTCCAATTTCAAGCGGCTTTGGGTCACACCTACTCAGACATATGACATGGGAAAGACATTCTCGCTCGAAATGGGCGCAGCAGGCGTTGTCTCCAGGGATTTCCTCTGGCTGGGGACCCATTTGCATAGCGGTGTTTACAGCGAAGCCGGCTATATATACAAGGGCCAATATGGCGTGCCCCCAAGCTACTTTCTTGGTACGGCGGGATTTGGAGATGGAATTGTCGGCGGCCATGGCTCGACTGGGTCAACAGGTTCCTGGGCCCACACCTATAACATCAAGACCCAGGCTCTCGAAACCTATGCCTTTGGCCACTACAACTGGGTTCCGTGCGGAAACCGTAGCGGGGCATTCTTAGTGAGCGCTGGGGATGACCTCATCAGCGTCTTTGGGAACCCGGTCACCTTTCTTGTCACATCGAGCGGATACCGCTATCTGGGGCGTGGCGAAGGATTGGACATCAACGACCACGGTGTCGCGCTGACCCGAACGATCGGGGGACTCTACAAGTTCGACCCCGTGAAAGGCAATGTGCAACTTGGGGGAGACGGCCAGTGGGGAGGCAGCCAAATCTCCAATTCCGGCTTGGTCATAACAGCTGTCAACATCAACGGAGTGGAATTTCTGAGGCTTTTTGAAGCCGACGGCACGGAACACAATCTGCCTGACCTCATCGAAGGACTTCCCTCTAATCTGACGCTCGGGAACATGAAACTGGACCACGACACCGACGAGATCTACTGCACGTTCAGGAACAGCTCCACGGGCCTTCAAGAAATTGGCAAGCTGAGCCCTGTTCCCGAGCCCGCCACGCTGCTCGCTCTGGGCGGAGGCTTTGCCGCCATTCTCCGCCGACGGCGCGGGACAGTATAGGGACTAGTGAAAGGGTATTTCGGCCTTTCTTTACATTCGAGTCCTAGGTCCTCGGCATTTATCGGCAAAAGTACTTGTACCATGTGCCCAATTGGCTGTTGGAGGCCATGAGGGAAGCATGAAAATTTACCGAAATATCGGCATCTTGATCGCAGGACTCAGCGCATGTGCGATGGCTGCGCCTTGGGATCAACGACTTGAATCCAGGACCTCAGCAGGGGTCCTCGGCAATGGTCAAAGTGACTGGCCGCAGTGCTCGAACGATGGACGCTATATCGCGTTTACGTCGTTGGCCACAAACCTAACGCCTGCTTTGCCGTCGAACGGAACTCGGCATGTCTTTCGACGTGACGTCCTGACGGGAACAACCATTCTGATCGACTTTGAATCGACGAACATGAGGGCGGCCAACGGCGACGCTGGCCTCAGATGTTTCATCTGTGCAGATGGCCGTTATGTGGTCTTTGATCACGACTCGCCAAATGTGGTTGCGGGAGACACCAACGGCGTCCGGGACGTCTTCGTCCGCGACACCGCAACGAACACCACCACACGAGTTTCCGTGAACTCTGCTGGTGTCCAGGGTAACGCCGAGAGTATCGCCGGTGCCATTTCCACCGACAACCGCTTTGTCGTATTCACATCTCTTGCAACGAACCTCGTCGGTGGTGACACAAACGCCGTCAAGGACGTCTTTATGCGAGATCTCACGGGATTGGCAACCTCCAGGCTCTCGGTTAACAGTGCGGAAGTCCAAGGCAATGGCGCTTGCGGAGACTATCCCTGGATCGGAAATTCACCCAATTACGTGACGTTCTCCACGCTTGCGACTAACCTGGTGGGGGGAGACACGAATGGGCTGAGCGACGTGTTTCTACGCACCGGCGGTGCAGCAGCAGCTGGTGCCACTCGCAGGTTAAGCGTGAACTCGGTCGGCGTTGAAGGCAATGGCGCAAGCGAGGCACCGGTGATCTCAAATGACAACCGATACGTTGCATTCCACAGCACCGCGACCAACTTGATCGGGGCCGATCTCAACGGCGCACTCCACGACGTTTTTCGCAAGGAGCTGAGCACGGGCCTGGTCCAAATTGCCTCGATTACCGATGGTGGGGCACAAGAATTCGGGCCATCCCTTTGGCCCTCCATCACCGGCGAAGGGCGATGCGTCGCTTTTCACGCCTATGGCCAATACGAACCCGCTGACACGAACTTGGTCTTCGATGTTTACGCACGCAACTTCACCACGAACGACACCACCCTAATCTCTCGTCAATCTGCATTGGGATCGGTTGGGAATTCGAGTTCTTATTATTGCGGCATCTCCGGGAACCGCAAGTTCGTGAGTTTTTCATCCGACGCAAACAATCTTGTGCCTGGAGATGGGAATGGCGTCCGCGACGTGTTCCGGTACGAATACGGTCCGGCTGCCGCGATATTTGCTCTCCAACTTGCCTTTCCGGGATGGGACAACCCGAATGATCCTCAAGTTGAGATCGAGATGCGCCCAACCAATGGCGGTGATTGGGTGCTCTTCGATCCGCAGCCAGATCCGCCGGGCCAGTTCATCATGGTGATCTCCGATTTCATTAAGTACGACATCTACATTCGAAGTCCCAAGTTCCTTCAGCGGGTGATTCGAGGTGTGGAGTTTACGCCAGGCGGAACGTTGAGTTTCTCCAGAACTTTGCTGGGTGGAGACGTGGATGGGGACCAGTCGATCACGATCTTCGACTATGTCATCTTGTCTGAGTATTTCGACAAATCTGCTGCCGATTCAGATTGGCGTATGGTGGGTGCCAACGGCTTTGCCCCAATCGATGCCGATGTCGATGGCGATGGCTCCGTGACGATCTTCGACTACGAGATGGTGTCCCGGCATTTCGATATGAACGGGGAATTCTAGAGACCTTTCCTTAATTCGGTCGTTGCCAGCGTCGCTTCATGCGGGTGATGCTGGCACGTGCCGTATCTGGGGAATATTGGCTTGGCTTTGGCCCGGCCGAGAGGATTCGAACCTCCGACTTCCTCCTCCGGAGGGAGGCGCTCTATCCACTGAGCTACGGCCGGATGCCTGACTCCAGACTACCACGATGGCGGAAACGGTGGAACAGGGGAACAGGGGAAGGGGGAAGGGGGAAAAGGGGAAACAGAAAAGGGAAGGGGGAACGGTGTCAGACTATTCATCCCCCCGCGAGTGGCAACTCCTCAGTTGCCCCCATTCCCATATTCCCGAGTCCCCGGAACACCCTACGCGTAGGCGAGTTCGACGATCTTTTTGGCAGCTTCTTGCATGGTGGAAGCTCCCACCAGCTTATCGCTGCCCTTCAAGATAGCCAGACCTTCCTCCGCAGCTGTGCCATCGATTCGGGCAACAACCGGGATGGTCAAATTGAGTTCGTCAAAGGCAGCCAACAATCCCTTGGCCACCTCATCGCCGCGGGTAATTCCCCCGAAAATATTGATCAAGAGCCCCTTGACATTGGGATCCATGAGAACCAGTTCGACGCAGCTTTTCACCCGATCTGCGCTCGCACCGCCTCCCACGTCCAAAAAGTCGGCGGGCTTGCCACCGGCCGCGTTGACCTCATCGAGGGAGCACATCACAAGCCCCGCTCCGTTGCCCATGATCCCAATATCGCCGCCCAACCGAACGTAGGCGATGCCACGTCGAGCAGCTTCAGCCTCGATGGGATCCTCCGCAGAATCCTCGGCAGTCTCGCCGTACTCCTTGTGGCGATAGAGCGCATTTTCATCGATGCTAACCTTGGCGTCTGCTGCGATAAGAACATTGTCTGGCGTCAGTGCGCATGGATTGATCTCGATCAAATCCGCATCGGCTTCGACGTAGGCCTTTACGAGTTTCTTGATCATTTGGACCATTTGGCTCTGAGCGGGCTTGGGTATTCGAGCCTTTTGGACCGCTTCCCGAAGTTCGTAATCGCTCAGTCCCCATGCAGGATCGACATGAAGTCGAACGATCGCATCCGGATTCTTGTCCGCAACTTCTTCGATCTCCATGCCACCTTCTTTGGAGATCATCACAACGACCCTGGCCGTGGCCCGGTCTGTGAGGACACTCAGGTAGTACTCCTCGGCAATATCGATCAGCTCACCAACAAGAACCTTCTCGACGATCATCCCAGCAGGATTTTGAATACTCACCAACTTCTTTCCAATCAGCTCTTTTGTGAAAGCCGCGGCGTCGTTGGCGTTGTCAAACAGCTTCACACCGCCGGCTTTTCCGCGGCCGCCCATAAGGACTTGGGCCTTCACCACAACCTTGCCTCCAAGGCTCTCGGCGATCTGCCTCGCCTGTTCCGGGTCTGTGGTGACGTCGCCCTTCGGAACTTTTACGCCGAACTTGGAAAGGAGGTCCTTGGACTGGTACTCGTGAAGCTTCATAGATACGTCAAGCGTACCTAAATTGATGCTGGACGGGATCTGGCATCAAATGGTCCCCCAAATCCCTCACTGTTTAGCCTGACCTCAGAAGACTGGATCTGACGTAGGGCGAGTTTGGAGTGTTTCCGCGTCGACCGGGCCCCGAATTCTCTGAGCCTCGTAATCCGTAGTGATGCTCCGGATCGCAGAGTTAATGAAATGCACGAACGAATTGGAATTTTCATCGATTGGTCCATTCTCCGAAAAGGCCTCCTGGGCGAGAGCTGCGCCCCACGTTGTTCCCTTAAATGACGGAGCAGATCGAAGATCCTCATATCGCCGAGCTAGTTGCTTGGCATTTCTGCAGTGGGCAAAATCGCCTTCGTTGAGAGGGACCAGGTCCGTCAAATTTTGCATGTGCTCATAGCGGGAAATGGCGGAAACCAACTGCGTGATACTAAAGTAGTGAAATTCAAAATCTGGTTCGTTTATCTGGACTTCGCCAACCACCAGCATGTTTCGCACATGTGTTTTGACCGAGCGCAATACTTCCTTTCTATCGCCGTCCAGGAGAATTGTAGAGAACCGGCGAGCGTTAATATCGGATCTTAATTGTTTTTCAAGCCATAGGTTCCAGTCTCTGCCTTCCATATTTATGATCTCAATTGTATAACCTAGGTATGGCGCGAGGACTTCTTGGAGTGCCCCTACCTCAGTGTGTCCTTCAACATAAATCCTTGATCTCGGGGCAGAAGATAGGCCCCACCGAGGCAATGTTCTCCGAACTAGCTCCCGAGAATTGTCCAACGGATAATCAGAGCCGTACGCCCATTTTCGACCTCCAGGGACCCAAATTGAGGAAGCTTCATCCTCATGAGCTAATCGATCTTCATATATTGAGTCGTAACCACGCCGTATGACCTCTGCGATGTGGCGAAACCAAAGGGCACGTCCGAGGTCACTATGAATTTTCTCTCGCTTTTGCCACTTTGCGGATCGGAGGAGCAGATAAAGTTCACCGTTACTATCGATTTTGTTGGCTAGGTGCCTTAAAGACTCGTGTGTAAGGGCGAGATCAGATTTACGCAAGGATTTCAGTATCTCTAGGGCGGCTGCTTTGTAGCCCAAAAACTGCTTCTCTGAATTGGAGGGGCTACCCAGATGATTAGAGGTAATAGTGGGCCAGTAGATTGGCTCTAACATGATCGCTAACTCTGCAATTCCGTTGAAGCGGTTCAAAGTTTGGATAAACCCCGGACTGCGTTGAAATCGTTTAATGTATCGAACATGAAGTTTGAAATAAGCTTCAATTTGGGCCATATTTCCAAAGGCAAGTGGAGCAAGATGCCAGCGGTACCATTCGTAAAGGTACTGAAAAGTAATGAGCCTGAATGGGTGAATTTCAAAGTGATATTGAAACCACCGCCCAGCAGCCTCGCGGGATTTACCGAGTGGTGAGCCTGGAATCTCGGATTTGGTTGTGCGGTTATTGACGATTGAGCATTTCTGTACTCGATCCAAATTAATGTATCCCTTCCGGTAGAAGTATTCAATATCAGATCCGCTAGTATATAGGCCGATTTTTCCAGTCCAGACTGTGAATGCACTCTGATCCAACAAAGCAAGTTGACGATGTTCCCCTAAAAAACTAGCGTGTTGCTCAAGGAATGGTGCGAGAGCTTCGGAACTTATCGGTTTGCGTTCTGCGTCAGAAGGATCTGGAACATAGCCGCGGAGGCAAGAAATCGCGTTCACTTTAAACTGGTGTGGAGACTCCCTATTGGACTCCTTCGCCAACGATACCCCCCGGTTGCATCAAAAGCGCTTCATCGGTCAACCTGAAGGCGGATGAAACTGACGGCCGATCTCGAACAACAAGCGATTCAGGAACTCAAGCAGGCGGATTCGCTCCAAGCGCTCAAGCTCGTGGAAACCAAGTTTCTGGGGAAGGCTGGCTCCATCATGGCACTCATGAAGGAGCTAGGTTCCTTGCCAGCCGATGAAAGGCCCGCGTTTGGCAAAGCGGTGAACGAGGTTCGGGCTAGAGTTCAGGAGGCATATGACAGCCGGTTCCAGATCCTCAAGTCGAAGGAGCAGGAAGTCCAGTTCCAGGCTGAGGCTTTGGACATCACTCTGCCATCGCGCAAGCCGTCGGTGGGAAGGGAACATGTGCTCCAGCTCACGATCAACAAGATCAAAGAAGTATTTGTTGGTTTGGGATTCGAGTATGTGGAAACGCCGGAGCTTGAGTCGTTTAAGTACAACTTCGAAGAACTCAACTATCCTCCCGACCATCCGGCTTTCGATGAGCAAGATACGTTTTACGTTTCGGATGACCTGCTGCTAAGAACCCAGATGACCGCCTTCCAGGGTCGGCTCTTGGAGCAGCGCAAGCCGCCATTTCGGTTCTTTACCGTTGGCCGGACGTTTCGTAACGAAGCGGTCGATCGCACCCACGGGCACACCTTCCACCAAGTGGACGCTTTCATGGTTGATGAGGGTGTTTCGATGGCTAACCTCAAAGCGACGCTCGGGCTTTTCGCCAGGTCCATGTTCGGAGAGGATGTCACCGTGCGATTTCGCCCCGATTTTTTCCCATTCGTCGAACCAGGAGTCGACTATGCCATTTCGACCCCCAAGCTTTTCGATGGCCGATGGTTGGAGTTGGGTGGCGCCGGACTGGTTCATCCCGCAATATTGGAGCGCTATGGAGTCGATACGGAGCGGTACAGCGGGTTCGCCTTTGGTTTGGGTGTCGAACGAATTCCGATGATGGCTTACGGCGTCGACGATCTCCGGTACTTCTTCGAAAACGATTTGCGGTTCCTTGAACAGTTTCGGTAGGGCTCGACTATGAGCGTCATCACGATTCTGTTAGGGCTGACGCTTGTCGTTTTGACCCTTTGGGACGCGCTGGAGACCATCGTGCTCCCTCGGTCCGTCGAGCGAAGAATCGGTCTAACCAAGAAATTCTTTCAGGTTGTTGATCCGATATACAAAGCAATCGGAAATCGCCTGTGGCCGCATAATCCTCGGGCGGAGGCCATTTTGGGGGCGTATGGACCTGTCGCTCTCGTTGCTTTGGTCGCCGGTTGGGCTGCGCTCCTCATAATGGGGTTTGCGGCCATCGATATGGGTTTGGGGGTTCGCCTGAGCGAATCTCCGGCTTCATATTGGACTTACGGTTACCATTCTGCCGAAACCTTTTTTACGCTTGGGTATGGGGACGTTGTGCCGGTGAACGGCGTGGGTCGGCTGACCTCCGTGTTTCAAGCCGGAATGGGCTTCGGCTTTTTGGCTTTGGTGATCGGATATTTGCCTGTGTTGTACGCCGGGTTTTCGAGGCGCGAGGCTCAAATCCTGCTGCTGGATGCGCGAGCCGGCTCACCTCCGACAGCCCATGAACTGCTGCGCCGCTATGGTCCGGTTGGCCCGGAACCTCTCACCCGGTTATTTGCAGAGTACGAGGAATGGGCAGCAGGTGTTTTGGAAACCACACTGTCCTACCCAATTTTGGCGTACTACCGGTCCCAGCACGAAAAGCTCACCTGGCTGGGTGCGATGACGGTGATGCTGGATTCCACTGCAATTGTGTTGTCATGCGTTCGAACTCATGAAGAAGATGCGCGGATGCTTTTGCGCCAAAGCGAGATGACATTTGCCATGGTTCGGCACTTGGCGGTAGACGTTGCGTATATTTTGGATGCCAAGCCGAGAGCTGTTAAAGAACGCGTAACCCGTGAGGAATTTGAGTTGATTTATTCAGACTTGATGCATGATGGGTTCAAACTCAATCCAATAGAAGAAGCATGGCCCAAATTCAGCGAGATGCTCAAAGAGTTCGAACCGTTCCTGGGTGGGATGTCGGTCAACTTGTTTTTGGCCATACCGCCTCCGGTTTTGCATGAAGCGAGCAAGGATAGTTGGCAGATGTCAGCCTGGGATGGTGGGGACCACTTTCGGGCTTAG
Organism: Armatimonadota bacterium; assembly: GCA_018268255.1. Lineage (GTDB taxonomy): Bacteria > Armatimonadota > Fimbriimonadia > Fimbriimonadales > Fimbriimonadaceae > UBA2391. The sequence goes on from JAFDWX010000006.1 coordinate 222,431, forward strand.
CCGTGAGCCCTTATTGTGATATGGAAAAGGGCGACATCTCTGGAGCACAATGCCCCAGGTTTTGAACGTTATCCGATCAGCGGGTTTCAATCCATCGGCAATCGACGGGCAACTTACGAACTAGCCGCTGGTGCAGTCTTCCCAGCATCGTCATCATAGGGCAAAAATAGCATGGAAATCATGCCGGGGATGGTTAGGAAAATTACCCAGACGAAGAATCCTTGATATCCAAACTGGGCCTGCAACACTCCGCTAAGAACTCCTGCAACGGATATAAACAAAGCACCCAATCCAGTTCCTATGGCATAGTGCGCAGTGCGGAAGTTTCCGCGCTGAGCGATATACATGAGGAAAATCATGTATCCCGAATATCCGAACCCGTAGCCAAACTGATCAATAAAGTCGATTAAGCCGAGGGTTAGATTGACTGAATCGCCGAGCATCACCATCGGCAGTTTGACGCTCGCTGCGAGAAGATACAGTAGGTTCGGAACGTGCATGATGATAGCCAAAGGCCAGAACGCCTTCTTCAATCCCACCTTGGCAACGAATCTGCCACCGATGATGCCCCCGAGCACAATACCGACGACTCCGATAATTCCTTTTACAATTCCCACTTGTTCGTTAGATATTCCAAGGCCACCCAAAGATTGGGGATCCTTAAGAAATAGCGGCGACATCTTTGCCACCATTGCTTCTCCAAATCGGTAGAAAAGGAGGAATGCCAAGATGGCCCAGATTCCGCTCTGCCTTAAGTAACTGGAATAGGCGTCTCCCATGGGAGTTCCCGAAAGCAATTTCCTCACAAAAGTCCAGGAAACCAAGGCGAGAGTTAGGCAGAGCGCGAGTTGTAGAAACTCGGATGCAATACCGCTTAATGGAATCTGTATCCCAGCCATATGCGGGTGGTCGACTAACATCCATCCCTTCAGAGGACCATCCGGCTTTCCATCTCTGAGCCGCCAAGCCATATCGGCAAGAATTCTCACGATCGCATTTGCAGAAAAGTACGCGCTGAGGCAGAAGACGATAATCGAACCCGTCTGCATCAAATTGAATCGAGTTTGGCCCTTAGTGTCTTCCTTGAACTCGTCCATGGCAGGCTTGGGCACGGTTCGGCGGTTCACAAATGCGCCAATGCCATAAAGAACCGCAAGCACAAACATCACCTTGACCCAGGCGCCGTAGCGCGAGGAGCCAGCAACCGCAGTGCCGCTGCCGATTGGCCCGGGAGGAGCCACCAACGCCGTCGCAGCCGTCTTTTGGCGGAACTCCTTCTTCCCGGCAAAGCTCGGCAACTGCGCCACGTTGATTTGGCCGATGGCCTTTCCATTCTCCCGAACCTCGCCGGTGGAGGTGACGAGCAACTCAGTTCCGGTAGGAGAGAAATTAAGAGGCGGTTCCAAAGCGAGTCCGTCTTGTGAACCTATCTGGCCCTGAACGACGGTCAATGTCAACTCATCTCGGAAGACAAAGTCGGATTTGTCTTTGAGTTGGAAGAAGGTGCCGCTGGGCGCAGTGAGGTTGATCTCGTTGTGAAGCTGAGAAAATTTGCCCGCAAGAAATACCAGCAGCCCGACAACGAACATCCGCCCAAGGCGGTAGAACGTGGACATAAACCCCGCGAATCGTGCCTGATCTTCCTTCTTGAGTGCCAAGAGCACAAATCCGTCGGTGGCAATATTGCATAAGGCAGACATCATCGCGCCCAAGAACATGATGCCGAGCGAAAGCTCAAAGGCATAGGGAACTCCCAAGAGAAGTGGGAGGATCGCCATTACGATCGTAATAGGGATTTGAGTGTTGAGGATCCAAGACCGTTTTGTGAAATTAAGATCCACCAACGGCCCGAGGAGGAGTTGGAGACTCCACGGGATGGCGATGAGGGAGGTCCACCGGGTGATCGGTTCGTTGGGCACACCGAGGTCTTTGAATACGATGGGTGCCAGTTCTTGCACGAGTGCGACAGGGATTGCCTGCATGAGATAGAGCAACGGCAGGAATTTCCATGCGTTCGCTTGTGGGGTCTCCGGCTTGGGAGTCTCGATGGGCACGGGGATCGCTTCTTCGGCCATAGGTGTGCTTCCGGTTTAGGCTAAGTATCCGCAAGTTGAGACGGGAATTGCTGGGCTTTGGCGTCTCGCGCGCATTCAGTTGTGACTTGAACTCGCGCGCCGCTTTGGCCCGAGGCCAGTCCCCATGATGGGACCCCGACGCTTCGCGTCGCCCATCATTCCGCCCTCAAAGCGGCGAACACTCCGGTTACCGAAGTCCGGCCGATTCCAATTGCTCTAGCCACAGCGAGAGCGCATCTTGGGCATGGGCAAGCTTGGATGCTCGGCGAGCCCCTTTGTCCTTGATTGGCGGCTCGGGATCTGGAAAGAGACCCCAATTGATGTTCATGGGAGCAAACTCTCGTGGAGTTTGATCCTGGAGATGCGCCAGAAGTGCCCCATAGGCACAACGCTGATCTGGGACCGCGAGGGGGATCTTTCGCCCGTAGCCCAGCGCGGCAAGACCTGCGAAGATGCCCATGGCGGCGCTTTCGACGTACCCCTCGACTCCGGTAAGTTGTCCAGCGACGAACACTCCAGGAACGGCGCGAAGCTGAAGGTCAGGGTGGAGCACTTGGGGTGCCTCCAGGTAGGTATTGCGGTGGATAACGCCGTACCGTACGAACTCTGCGTTTTCCAATCCGGGAACCATGCGGAAAATCCGCTTCTGCTCCCCCCATTTAAGGCGATTTTGGCACGCGACCAGTGAATAGAGGGATTTCTGCTTGTTCTCTGGGCGAAGTTGGAGAGCCGCGTACGGACGTCTGCCCGTTCGGGGATCGGTAAGTCCTACTGGCTTGAAATTCCCAAATGCGAGCGATCGAGGACCTTTTTCAGCGATCGCCTCAATAGGCGTGCATCCAGCGAAGTATTTGATCTTCTCAAGGAATTGCTCTTCGGAATTCTCGGCTGAGCCGTCGCGAACCCCTCCCGATTCGAATGCGTGAATCGGCACTCGTTCGGCGTTAACCAAAGCTTCGACAAAAGCCAGATAGCTATCCTTTTCGAATGGACAGTTCAAATAGTCGTCTTCGCCTTTGTCGTACCGGCTTTGGGCAAATGCAACCGATCTGTCGATCGTGGCAGCATCGACCGTAGGGCTGACCGCATCGTAAAAGTACAAGTGCTTGCGGCCGCTGATCTCGGCTAACCAAGTCGAAACTTCGTCGGTGGAAAGGGGACCAGTTGCCAAAATGACAGGCCCGTTTGCCATATCTTCCTGGAGCCTAGCAGGAGTCCAGGCTCCCGACCGAACACTGATGTTGGGATGCTCACGAACCTTTTTTGTCAGCGCCTCGCCAAAGGCATTGCGATCCACGCACAGAGCCTCGCCGCCTGGGACCTCATGTTCGCGTGCAGTGGCGAGCACAATTGACCCCAGGGCGTCCATCTCAGCCTTGAGCTGCCCAGCAGGAGAGGTCGGCGACTTCGACTTGAGGCTGTTGCTGCAAACCAGTTCGGCAAACCAGCCCGTGGTGTGTGCGGGCGTGGTTTGGCTCGGCCGCATCTCCCAGAGCTGGGTAGGAATCCCACGCTCTGCTAGCGCCCACGCAGCTTCGACTCCCGCGAATCCAGCGCCAACGACGGTCGCCATTATCCGGCGAGCTTTGCGACAATCGCATCGCCGATTTCCGAGGTCGTGACCAATCGGCTGCCCTTTTCGAAAACGTCTGCGGTTCGGAGGCCATCTTCCAAAACCGAATCCACGGCCGCTTCGATCCGTTCCGCCCCGCTGTCGTCGGCAAAGGTGTATTTCAACATCATTGCTCCGCTCAGAATGGCTGCCAACGGATTGGCGCGACCTTGGCCGGCGATATCGGGAGCGCTTCCGTGTACCGGTTCGTACAACCCGAAGGTTCGACCGTTGCGGCTGGAACCCAACGAAGCCGAAGGGAGCAGGCCCAGCGAACCTGTCAACATCGAGGCTTCATCACTCAAAATGTCGCCGAACATGTTTTCTGTGAGGATGACGTCGAACTGCAGTGGGTCGCGAATCAACTGCATCGCGCAGTTGTCAACCAGCATATGGGTGACTTTGACATCCTGGTTGTTTGCAGCCATTTCATCCACCACTTCTCGCCATAGCCGACTGGTCTCCAACACGTTGTGCTTGTCGACACTGGTGATCTGATGATTCCTCCGTCTCGCGACCGAGATCGCAACCTCGGCAATGCGCTCGATTTCAAATCGTGAGTACTTGCAGGTGTCGATGGCGGTATTGCCATTGTCTTGCCTTTCACGGTGTCCGAAGTAGATTCCACCGGTCAATTCTCGGACAACCACAAGGTCGATGGTCCCACCCGTGTTTTTCAGCGGACTCGCGTTCAGCAAGCTGCGCAGCACCTTTGCTGGCCGAACGTTGGCAAAGAGCTCGAGTTCAGCGCGGAGGGGAAGCAAAGCCCCGATTTCAGGTCGCAACTGGGCAGGCAGCTTGTCCCATTTCGGGCCACCCACGGCACCCAGTAGGACCGCGTCACTGGCTCGGCAAAGATCCAACGTGGATTGCGGCAACGGTTGTCCGCAGTCGTCGTAGGCTGCTCCACCGACAAGGGCCTCCTCGAACTCCAAATCGGGCTTAGCGACTTTCAGAACTTTGACCGTCTCGGCAATGACTTCAACACCGATGCCATCTCCCGGAAGCACGGCAACCTTGTTCGACATGCTTCGATTATGGCGATTGCCTTAACGGTCTTGCCGAAAACCCAAATCCAACCAAATTTAGCCGTCCTGGGAGCACAGTCTGCGCGTAATTTTCTTAGATGTGATGCAGATCACATTTCCGGTGTTTGTGCCATCACGACAGTTGCTTGGAAGCTGCACTTCAATAAGGTTGTCACTCGCGAGAGTTGACAAAAGGGCAACAACAATGAAGGGCAATACAAAAAACCAAAAGGAGTTTCGTGGCTTCGCACGAAACAACGTTTCCAACACTGGAACTTTTGCGAGTTAGCGACAAAGTTCATACGTCAACCTCCAAGCATAGAGAAGCCCCCACCCCAGGGGGTTTCTTTTTTGCATAATCGTCCTATGGCACAAGTTCGAGACGTCCTGGATGCGATCGCATCCATCGCTCCTCCGGAGTATGCCTTTGAGATGGACCACATCGGACTCCAGGTGGGACGACAGGAAGCTGTGGTTTCCAAGGCAGTTGTTACGTTTGATATCAGCCTGGGCGCGATCGAGCACGCGCGGAGGGAAGGAGCAGAGTTGATCATCGCGCACCATCCCCTCATTTGGAATCCTTTGCAAGGGCTCACGGACAAGGACTACACAGAGCGGAGAGCACTGGAATTGGCGAACGCGGGGATCAACTTCATTGCCTCCCACACGAACTGGGACTGTGCTCCCGACGGACTGAACGACTTCCTAGCGACCAGACTGGGAATGCAGGAAACGACCTCCTTCGGCTCCAGTTCGGAAAATCGCCACTTGAAACTGGTGACCTATGTGCCAGTTGGCTCGCTGCAAACAGTGATTGACGCGGTCTCCTCTGCTGGTGCAGGGAAGATCGGTAGTTACGAGCGGTGCGCCTTCTTTGTGGCCGGGATAGGAACGTATTTGCCGAATGAGGGCGCAAACCCGAAGATTGGGAAGATCGGCGAGATCGAGGAGGTCCAGGAAGCGATGCTCGAAATGGTGTTCCCCGAACGACTTTCTACAAGGGTTATCTCCGCACTGGTTACGGTGCATCCGTACGAAACTCCGGCTTACCACACCGTTTCGATCCAAGGAACGCCCCGTCAGCCAGCAGGTCGCTTGGGAACCATTCCTCCAACCACTTTGAGGGAATTCGTAACATGGATCGACAAACAATTGGAGACTCGGTGCCTCGCGTGGGGAGACCCGGATCGAATCGTGACGAAGATCGGAGTCGTAGGAGGAGCTGCGGATGGCGACTGGCAGGCTGCTTTGGCCGTCGGTGCCGACGTTTTTGTCACAGGCGAAGTTCGCCAGCACAACGCGTTGGAAGCGGGTGAGTCCGGATTATCCATGATCCAAGCTGGGCATTTTGCCACTGAAGCGTGGAGCTGTCGTCGTTTAATCGAGAGGCTTGGTTCAGCATTGCCTGAACTTGAGTTTCTTGAGTTCGTTCCAGAAGCGGGTCGATCGGGTCGACCATTTACGAGCGACTACTGACCTATATTCGTGATAGCGACGCCTGATCTGCCGCAAATGCAGTAACGTACGGGCTATGAAGCGGATGCTTATCCTCATCGGAATCGTCCTCATCCTTGGACCATGGATTTGGGCATTCACCGCTGGCCGTGCCACTGCGGGAGTTGCACAGGGTTCCGGTACGAGTGCGTATTACCTCAGTATTTTTACTGTTCCGCTGGGAATTCTATTGATCATCTGGGGAATCTTGCGAAGCGACAAAGCCCCTCAGTGACCCTAAGTTATCCAAGTTCCCAACTCAGCTGTTCTCCGCGGCGCGCCACGGACAGTGACTGGCCCCTGAACGGAATCCCCGTGCACTCGAAATCCGCATCAGTCGGCAACGGGTCAAGTACCAGCCCTTGAGTTACCCGATGTCCTCCGTCTTCGTCATCGAGTTGAACACCCACCACATGTCTGAGTACAAGGTCCACAATCCACGAGTGCATGTAGTCGTCGTATCCGCGATAGATCGCAGCCTCACCTGAAACAGGGTTATAGTGCTCGTAGCTGTTCGGGCGCGATGGGTCGCCGTCGTGGAACATCAGCATCACCGCTTTCATGAGTGCTTCTCCTGCCCGGAATCGAAGCTCGGGATCGAGCCAGCGAGCCGCATTCGCCAATCCATCCACCAGATGGGAATTCACCATGGGCCAGCTGCGGCCGTTCCAAGGGCAGTTCATCCGGTGACCTCGCCATGTTGGGTCGGCGTGGAATCCGGAGTCGGATTGGGCGGTCGCAGGGAATCCGCTTGCCAGCCAGAACTCCTGTTCGTTCAAAAGCCATCGATCGAGTACCTCTAGAAGCGCGCTCGGGCCGGGCCTTTCCAGAAGCATGGGGAACCCGGGTGCCATAAACGGATAAAAGCCGGTGGCGGGTCTGGCCGGAGATTTACGTCCGTCCGGCAGAACATCACAGAAGAATCTGGCTTCGGGATCGTAACTTGCCGTTACCAGCGCGGCCATAGGAAAGGCCGACAGCCCTCCGTAGAAATGGCCGGATTCCTCGTCGAGCGTGCTAAGAGCGTTGCAGACCGCATTGTGGATCACGCACGCATCCACTCCTCCCAGGCGGAATTGGTCCCATTGGTCTGCCGTTTCGCTGGCCACCTGGTAGCGCGTCATGTATTCTTGGCCCGTCTCGTTCTGATCGTAGATCTCGATCATCCCGGTGCCTCGGTAATCGCGCCGCGAGTCGTAATACTCGGCGTAGGCTTTCAGCATCTGAACGTGGTCTGCTGTCACGGAGCCAAGGTGCAACCGGGACATTTGGAGCATCCCGGTTCCGAAGTCCGCGTGGTAGAAATCTCTCGGTGGGCGGCAGGAGTAGTTATGTCCCGGAATGTGGCCGCCCTTTTGTTGAGCTCTGGCCAAGTTGTCCAGAATTCCTATCGCCAAATCGGGCGATCGCATCCAGCTGACCTCACGGAGCATGGCTTGGCTGCTGTAGGTAATGAAGTTTCGAAAGAATCCGATCCCTTCGGTGACAAACGGACCAAAGCTCGAGGTCAACTCGGGATTTTCAGGTCGCGGACCGCGAGACATCGGCAACTCCGGCTCGTCGACAGTATTGAGGCGAATGCCAGCCCAGCGATTCCAATAGGCAGCCTGCAGGTAGCGATTTTCGCACACAAAATGCGGAACCGAGCCCAAATACTCTCGCCACCGTTGTTCACTCTCCTCGACTCCATTCCTGATGAGAGCAGATGCCAGTCGGTCTTTGGTTTGAGATTCGCTCAGACCGACGGCTGCGGCAACTTGGAGCGGAGTGCCCGATTCCAGCCGATAGGCCTGGTACAAGTGGAGCCATCCTGCGTAGTCCGGGTCGAAGCGCGCGCCGTTGCTCAGCTCTCCCGCGTGGTACAGCTCAGGCAGCATGCTGGTTTCATAAATCGGCGATGGATCATGCTTTTCAGCAACGCTGATGTGTGCGCCGAGTCGACTACCGTCCGCACCCACCATCACTCCAAGCCGAAGCGGATCTCCATAACTGCTGGAACCCTCCGCCGATTCGCTCTCGGTTGCGGATCGGTCTGGAGCGAGTTCGACCGGCCACTTGGTTTCCCACAGATACGCAACCCCATTTTCCTCGATCAGAGCTTCCGACACGGTCTGGTGCGGCGCGCCTTGTTCTTGTGGTCGAATACCTGGCATCGACCAGACCACCAAATCAACTTCTGGGCCCGAAAGGAGTTCGAATCGCGACACCCACGCTTGGCATTCGAGCACTGCACGGGTCTCACGAAGCAGCGAATCACCCACCCGATGCTCGAGCACATGGCCTGCAGGGGTTCCTCCCAAATAGCGCGTTTCTGCCCGGCAGCCACGACCTCTCCTGTCTAAAAACAGAACGGTAAAGAGGTGCTCCAATCGAATGTCGGCAAAAAAGCACTCATCCCAAAATCCCGGCGACAACAGGTGTTGGGGGAACGGCGGCGCGTAGAGGGCGCCTTTTCCTCCCGCCAGAAACCATTTGTCCGAGCGTTGCAAGAGAGCGAGAGGATCGAGCATTATAGAGCCCATTCTATCTAGGTTGGAACTGAAACCGCCGATTCGGTAGTAAGGGAAGTTACTTACTCAAAGGTTAAACGATGATTTTGAAAGCAATTGCGCGTGGTCTTGCGGCAACCGCCGCCCTGGGAATTGTCTTGGCAGCTCAAGCTCAACCCAAAGATACTCAGCTCACCGACACTGCAAAGGATGAGCTCTTGAGCCAGCTCGATCAGGTGATGACTCAGTGGGCTTTTGTCCCAGGAGTGGACTTTAGCAAGTGGCCAGACTATCTATCAGCCAAGAAGGACGATATCAAGAAAGCCAACTCGTCGGTGGCCTTTACTCGCGCGGTGAACCAGGCCCTGGAGAAGTTCGGTGCCAGCCACATCGTTTTTAGCACGCCGCAAGAAGCGACGATGATGCGGTCCGAGAAAACAGTCGGCATCGGAATTCGGCCCGAGAAAGTCAAGGAAGGCGTTTTGATTCGCGCCGTGCTGCCGAATACTCCCGCAGCCAAAGCCAAGCTGGAAGCAGGCGACATCATCACCAAGATCGATGGCAAGGTTGCCGAAGATTGGGCTGCGCTTAAAGGCGAAAAGGGCACCAAGGTGAATCTCACCGTTAAGCGAAAAGCGACCGGCCGCGTGGAGGTCATCTCGGTTACTCGCGAAGAGTTCTCGTTCCGAGAGCCAGAAGCCCTCAAGTGGGTGAACAGCGATGTCGCGCTTTTGAGGATCCCCTCCTTCATGTTTTTCGACCGAGAGAAGGTTGAAGGATTCGTCAAAGAGTCCCAAAAGGCGAAGGCCGTCATAGTCGACCTTCGTAACAACGGCGGAGGCCAAGTGCTTCACCTGCTGACGCTCTGCGGGTACTTCATGCCCGACGACAAGCCGATGGGCACGTGGTTGACCCGCTCGTTGGTGAACAATTATGTAAAGGAAACCAAAGGCAACCCGACCGACTACCAGAAGATCGCCGAATTTAGCAAAACCAAGCTCTATCCATTCAAGAGCGATAAGGTGAAGTACAAGGGTGAGGTGATCGTGTTGGTGAACGGCGGAACCGGCAGTGCGGCAGAGATGTTCGCTGCTGGTGCCCGAGACGTCTTGGGTGCAAAAGTGATCGGTTCAAAATCGGCCGGTGCGGTGCTGGCATCGGTCATCAGACCGCTGAAGTACGGCTACACCATCCAGTATCCGTTCCAAGACTATGTGACGGTCAAAGGTCTGCGGTTGGAAGGGAACGGAGTTGTTCCCGATATGACTGCGAGCACGCCGCAAGAACTCGATGGACCGGATGATCCAGGAATCAAGGCGTCTCTAACGGTGTTGAAGGAAAAGGGGATCGCCCTCAAAGACTAAGACTCATTGAGTTACTCATCCATGGCCCGCGGGAGGAAATCCTTCTGCGGGCCATTTAGTGTCGCCCCGTGGGGCTTGTGTTGCCGATATACTGAAGTTGATGCCCGGCAACACGATTTTCCTTGGCACCGATAGCGGTGCAACGACCAGCAAAATCGGGGGCATCTGGGCCGACGGCTCACCGATCTCAACCGATCTCTACCAGACTCCAACTCCCAGCGCCGAGGGCACGCTCGCGGTGGTGGACGGCTGGGTTTCCGGCGCCGTTCGGTTTTTGGAGCGCCACGGCTTGGATTGGGAACAGGTTGGAGGCGTCGGGCTCGCCATTCCGGGACCCTACATCCGCTACGGCGTGATGGGAAGCACCACGAACCTCCCCAAGACCTTCGAGAATTGGGATTTCTATGGCGAGTACTCTGCCGCTCTTGAAGCTGCCGCAGGGAGGCCGATCCCGTTGGTGTGCGGCAACGACGGAAACTACGGCGCTGTTGCCGAGGCTCGCGAAGTCACCAAGGACGAGAAGGGAACTGTCATCATGCTCGCTCCTGGGTCTGGGTTAGGTTGCGCTTATGTCGGAGTGGATGGAGCTCCGCTGGAAGGCGATACCTTGAACGGGATGGAGGCCAGCCACTTTGCGGCTCCGGTTCACCTGTTGGGTGTTCGGCCCTACCCTTGCGGATGCGGCAAAACTTGGGGCTGCATCGAGACCTACACGAGCATCGCTGGGCTGCCCATGTTGCTGGAGGATCATCTGCCGAAGTTCCCGGATCATCCGCTGGCATCGTCCACGTTGGAATCCAAGGAAAAGGTGCTCCAGTTGAGGGATTTGGCCCAGCACGGCGATCCTCTTGCGTGTGCCATCTTTGACTTTCAGGCCAAGGCGCTGGGGATCCATGTCGCGATGTTGGAGATGGTTTTGGACGCGCGATTCGTGGTCATCGGCGGCGGCTTGATGGACCCCACCGCGACAACGGACGCCTTTCGGTCGAATTATCTGGAGATCGTGCGCGACTCGTGCGGCGAGTACCTCTGGACCCGCCAGCGAGAGACTGTCAAAATTTCAGCTGCGGTTCTGGGAGACTTGAGCCAAGCGATCGGTGCGGCTCTCGTCGCCCGCCAGCGATACAGTTGATTTCACTCGACGATCCCCTCGCGAAGAATTAGGTTTCCTGTTATCCAATCTTAACGTCACTGTCGCAAGAATCTGGATACCATGGGTGTAGGATGTATCGTCCGTAAGGCAATCCACATGAAACGCAATTCGGGTAATTTCGCTGGACTAGGTTCTGAGCCTAAGAATCGACTTAATAATGTGCAAGCCGATCTCGATGAAGACAACGCCATCACGATCTTTGATTACCAGATCTTGAGCAACAACTTCGATAAGCACGGTGACAATTGATGAAGAACACCGTGCTTATCGCAATTAGCCTATACTGTGGTGCGGCGCAAGCCGCACCACAGTATCACGCAACCGAGCTTCAATCGCCCGATTTAGGTTATCAAATAATAAGGCTGTCCGTTAACTGCGGCAATGGCGCAAATCTTGTTGCAGGTACCATTATCTATTTGGAGAATAGCGTGCCAACGACGCGAATTGTGGTGTGGCGGAGCGGCAGCCCAGAAGTCCTATCTGTGCCCAATTCACCAAACCAATTGCCTTCGTGCGTAGCCGTCCACCAAGACGGCTCAATCCTCATTAGGGATGCCAATTCTGGCGCAGCTTATTGGTACAAAGATGGCGTTTATACCCAATTGCAGGGTATCGACAAGACTATGTACGTCCAGCAGGCAAATCAAAATCGCCAACTTGCACTTTTGCTCAACAGCAATACCTTCCAAGATCAAGCCGCACTTTGGCAAAATGACGTGATTACTCCACTCAATGGTATCGGATATCGGAGCCGAGCTTACGGGATACTGGAGGATGGAACGGTGATCGGAAATGCAGAACAGCCGAATCAGTTTGGC
>JAFDWX010000006.1:234645-263797 GCA_018268255.1 Armatimonadota bacterium
CACTTCGGGGCGAGCGATCATCCACACTCTAAACAGCACCTATGGTGTAATAGACACGCTCTGGGACCATGGAGTGCCATACAAATTTACTGACTTGATCCTTGATTCTGAGGTGGCGAATAACTTTCCAACTTTGCGCAGTATGTCCGAGGATGGCACTTTGTTCGGTGGCTATCAGGATAAGGATTATCAATGGCACGGGTTGGTCTTTACTCCCGTGCCCGAGCCTACTTCCCTGGCTATCCTGGGTATCGGTGCATTAACCGCACTGCGTCGCCGTCGTGACAACGGGAGTCGTTAACAACTTCCATCGACGCAAGGCCGCGCTGCTGACCGAGCCTCCCCCGGGGACTTCACTAACGATCGCCAGCCCCGGGGGCGGACTCTTCTGCGAAGGTTCGTGCACAGACCACCCCGCCCTTCGGGCACCCCTCCGAGGGAGGGGAATTTTCGCATGCTATGTTTTGCTTGGAAATTCCTCTACTCCCGTTGAAGTGAAAATGGTCTTGCGGTCGCGGAAATCCTAGGCGCAGTCATTCTCCTCCTCTGGAGGAGTGGCCGTTTGGCCGAGGTGGTTCTTTTAGTTGGGAGATATCTCGGGGATTGGCAGGACACCACCCCGCCCTTCGGGCACCCCTCCGACGGAGGGGAATTTTCGTATGCTGAACTTCCTTGGGCCCTACATTTGGATAAGCAAAGTCCCGTAACAAAGCTCGGGCTCTCGACTGCAGAGCCATCAGTTCGCAACCGGAAAATCGATACCAACTGGCGACCATAGACGCAAAAGTGTCCCCTCGTGATTCCCCTCCTTCGGAGGGGTGGCCATAAGGCCGGGGTGGTTTCAGAAAGCAGATGAACCAGGCAAGTAAGTAATGCGAGGCTCGGCCACCAGCCCCGGGGGCGGCGAGATGGGCGACGCGCGAGCGTCGGGGTCCCATCTCGGGGAGTGGCCTCCGGGCCGGGGCTGGGGCCAAAAACGCAAAATCGAATTACCCGAAACTGCCCAGATTCGCTTCCTGGAGCCGCGCCCGATAGACCCAGCTCAGCATTGCTCCGCCAAAAACCAAAATCCCGCCAACCATCAAAGTCGGAGGCATCCCCAGCCGCTGAGCCATGATGCCGAACAAGGGCAAGGCGAGCGGCCCGAATCCAGAAAGTGCCCAGATATGCATCGCGAGCACTCGGCCCCGCAAATGTTCCGGAGCGATGGTTTGGAACAGGGCATTTGTCGTGTTGAATTGCATCACACCACTCGCTCCCGCAATCGCCAGCAGCGGATAGGCAAAATAAACGCTCTTCGCGAACGACAACCCAACAAGTGCAAGGCCGAGCGACGTCATCGAGGCACGACAAATCAGGCCCTTGATTGGTTTATCGGCAATCACCATGAGCAGGATAAGCGCAGACATGGTTCCCACCCCGATCCACGTCATCGCCGTACCCAGTCCAGTCTCACTCAAATGCAGCATATCTTTGGCGATGGCAGGCATCATCGGCAGGTAGAAGAGGCCGAATACAGAAACCGTCACCTCCATAAGGAACAGCGTCTTGAGTCGCTCGTCCCGCCAGGTGTATTTCATGCCCTCCACGACGAGGTCCACTATCGGCTGGCGCTGGGCAGATCGCTGGGAGATATCTGCCTTGATCGCAAGGACTGCAAAAATGAGCGTCAGGAAGCTCAGGCCATTCACGAAGTAGCAGGTTTCGGCGCCGAGGCGTGAAAGCAGCCAGCCGCCAACGCTTGGCCCGAGCACACGGTTCAGGTTGAACGTCATGGCATTGATGGGCACCGCTGCATGGAGGTCTTCCTGGGGCACGATCTGGCTCACCAGCGATTGCCGCGCAGGCGTTTCCACGCTGTTCACCACGCCGTTGATCACCGCAATCGCAAGAATTTGACCGTAGCTAACGAAGTGGTAATGAACGGCCACCGCCAAAAAGATCGCCCCTAAGCCATAGATGATCTGCGCGGCCACAAGGGCTTTGCGCCGATTCACCATATCGACCACGGCTCCCCCGAACGGGCCCAAAAGCGCCATCGGCAGCATCCATGCGGTGGTCACCCAGGCCAGCTTGGCTCGATCTCCGGTGATCTCGTACACCAACCAACCCTGAGCGATGTTCTGGATCCAACTTCCCATAAACGAGAAGAAGGCACCGAACCACAGAGTGCGAAAATCGGGATATCTGAAGACGCGGATGGAGTTTTCCCGAAATCGCCTGATAACCAGGGAAGGGGAAAAGCTCATATCTTTAACTATGGCCCGCGAGACGCCATGTTCACCAAGGAATCGGATTTTCTTAGCGCTACTTTATGGACGAGAGCCCAAAAAGCGGCTGCCTTTTTAATCGGAGCGACTTCGAGTAAACCGCGTCGATCTGGTCTAGCATCGCTTCGACCGAGAATCTGGATGCGGCGTAGGATCGCGCGTTTTCCGCCAGAGCCATCGCGTAGTTGGCGTCTCCGAGCACCGATGCGATGCCGTTGGCGAGTTCGGCAGGATCTTCGGGCTTAACCAAAACCGCCATCTCCGGTCGAGGGAGGTTTTCGGGAATTCCACCCACGTTTGCGGCAACCACGGGAACTCCGAGCAGCGCAGGCTCGATGACGCTGAGGCCAAATGGCTCGAAGCGCGAAGGAATGACCGCCACGCTCGATGCTCGAAGCAGCCGAGCGATATCTCGCCTGAAACCAAGGAAATGCACTCGCGAGCAGAGGTTCAGCCGCTCCGCCTGCTCCTTGAGCTTGCGGGTGAACTCTCGATCCTCCTGGCCCCCGACGATGAGGTAGTGGACGTTGGGAAACTTGTCGCTGAGAATATCCGCCGCGCTGACCAACAGATCTTGGCCCTTTTGAAGCGTTACTCGGCCCGCCAGAGTCACAAAATCTGCGGCAGGGTCGATTTTGAGCTCATCGCACACGATTTCCTTCGCAACATTCCGGCGAAGCTTGGCATCGGGCTCGTCGATGATGCTCGATCCGTTCGGAATCACCGCCACTCGGTCGGCGCTGATATGGCGGCGGTCGACATAGTAGTTGGCCGTGTGCTGGCTCACTGCAATGAGTGTGCCGTGCCGCGCGGCAAGCCGATGGGTCAAATCGCGCGAGTACACGTGGAGGTGGTCCACCATCGGTATTCCGGTCATCAGGCTTACGGCGTTGCCCGTATAGGTGCCGCTGGAAAGGTGGCTGTGCAAAACATGCACGTCGTTTTCAAGGCAGAGCTTTGCAATCTGCACCGGTGCGTGAATCGGGCCGATATAGGCCGGGAGAACGTCAAAGCCCTCTTGGCGTAGAAACTGGCCGATGCGTCCGCGCTCTCGGGTAGCGACGAGGACACGATGGCCCCGCTCGCGTTGGCCCTTGCAAATTGTAAGCACCATCTGCTCCGTCCCGGCAAATTCCGAGGTGCCGATGAGATGCAAGATGGTCATGAGACTCAATTATGGCACCCTGCTTCGCTGAAATTTAACATTGCCCTAGCGGATTAGGACGTTCGTTCGAACCCAAGTGCTTCCCAAGCGAGGGCTGCACCGCCAAAAATTCCCGCATCGTCCACATGCTCGGCTTGGCACATCGTGCAATCGCGGAAAAGGGAAGGGATCGCGGCTCGCTCGGCTTCCTCTCGCGCTGGCCCGATGATGTACTCGCCAGCCTTGCTGATTTGACCGCCGATCGCGAGAATGTCCGGCGCGAAGATGTTGATGAAACTCCCCAAACCGACTCCCAAAAACTCCCCAACTTCGCGGTAGATCTCCAGAGCCACCGCATCACCCTGGTCGCAAGCCAGACTGATGGTTTTGGGTGTCACCAGGTTCAATTCGCCTTCCACCAGGTCATAAATCACGCTCTTGCGGCCTCGTCGAAGCTTGTGGAGCGCTCGGCGGATGATCCCATCGCGCTGGCAGTAGGCTTCGATCGCACCATAGGTTCCGGCATTGCAGTCCAACCCACCGTGCTGAACAATCACGTGGCCGAGTTCGGCGCCCCCCTTATTGCCCCCGAGCAGGAGGAGCGGCCCTCCGGTGTGCCCATGGACGCTGGTGGGTGCCAGAACCACCCCACCGCCGATCCCGGTTCCCAGGGTGATCATCACCAAGCAGTGCGCGGAGTTCTTGCCGACTCCAAATCGGTACTCGCCGAGTGCTGCCAAATTGGCGTCGTTGCCCATGTGAACTCGCGTGCCGATCCGGGCTTCAAGGGGTTTGGAAATGGGCACGTCCTGCCAGTACTGGAAAACGCCATCGACCATGGAGCCGATATTGGGTGCCCACCGCACCATGCCGTGCTCGTCATCGATGTGGCCTGGGATGGCGAGACCGACCATTTCGGGCTTGCTGTCGGCTGAGGCGGCGGCGCGATTGATGGTCGAGGCAAGTGCCTCAAGGATCATTTCGGTTCCTTTTTGGGCGTTGCTGGGAGCCTCTATTCGCTCTCCAGCGGGCGTTCCGTCTTCAAAAAAGGCTTGCGCGCGGACATTTGTGCCGCCGAGATCTACTCCGATGACCGTCTTGTTGGGCATTCCAGGGAGGGAGTATGGCACCTCAGAGTGCGTTGGGTACACTCTCAAATCTACGCGCTCGTAGCTCAGTGGATAGAGCATCAGCTTGCGGAGCTGAGGGTCGGAGGTTCGAGTCCTCTCGAGCGCGCCACCTTCCACGCCTCTGTTCGGTGATCGATGTTGCCTGTTCGAGGACGAGCCGCGACTTCATTCCGACTGCGGTTGCTTCTTAATCCGAGGTCGGAGGATGCCAGCCAACCCAAGTCCTACTGCGACCAGGCTCATCGGTTCAGGTACGGATTGCAGGCGCACAACGTCCGTCGTGGTACCGTTGGCGGTTTGCAGAGATGCATAGATATCGCCATTGACTCGATCAACGATTGCGTCAGACAGGTGTAGACCAGAAGGAAGATTGGAGACAATGTCATCGAGGAAGAACGCTCCATCGACGGGCGATGCGACAAATGCTCTCCAGTCAGTCGGTGTGTAGTTTCTTCCCACTATGATCCCGTTGTTGTCGATCCCGTCGATCTGTGGCAAATCAAATTTAGACCAGAACTTTACGATTGGTTCATGCCCTTCCTGATACCAAGCAAAACGCTTTCCGAAGAACGAAGCTATTTGACCGGAATCATTGATGGCTCTGGGGCTGCCCTGGCCCAAATACTTCACGGTGAAATCCGGATGCATTACATAGGTGTAAGCTGATCCAAGACTATCTTCCCCTTCGAAGTCGCTTGCCGAAATGGCAACATGACCCGCCTTGTTGATTCCATAGGCAAAAGTGTAGTTGCCGAGCCGTAGGTCGGTCCGAACATTGGTTTGCGTGTTGTAGATGAAGCCGATTCGGCGAAATGAATCTCCTCCCAACCAATCTTCGCCGACGACCATCCCCGCATCATTTACGTCGAGCGTATGGACGTATCCTGAAAGAGGGCTATTCGAGGGGATATTGACGATTGAGTCGCCCTTGATGTAGCCGCTGAGACCTGGAGTGTTGTTACCTGGTCGCCTAAAGATCCCGGTGGTAACAGTGTCGGACATGCTTGATCCATAAAAGTACGAAAGACCGTATGTGCTTGAAAGATCAGTAGTTACTCCCCCCTTCCTAAGATAGTAGTTCGTCTGACCAACAACCTCAAAATTGAACTGAACCGCGCCATTATAAGCGGCGCGTGCCTGGCTCATTGATCGGCCATCGACCCTGATGTACTCCTTGATTTCGTACTGAGGTGTTGCCCAAACTGACGAGCCAGCAGCAAACAAAGCCGCCAAACAAAGTCCTCTCACACCTCCAGTGTACGACAAGTGTCCGCAAACCACTGAGCGGATTTCCCCCTCACGAGCGCAGCGCGTTGAGGGGGACTAAGGGGGAGACTCAGTGGCGTCCTCTGCCAAACAATTTGCTCCATGGCAATAAACCCAACCCAGCAACCCTCACGTGGCTCAAATTGAACCAGACCACGTACAATAGGGAGAAGCAATGTCGCTCGCTCGTGCCCTCATCCTTAAGACTGCGGCCCTCTCTCCCATCGAGCGGTTTGTCCGAAAGTCGTTTCTGTTCCGGCCTCTCGTCCGGCGGTTTATCGCCGGCGATACTCTGGATGAGGCCATCCGGGAATCGGAAAATCTGATCCAATCCGGCCTGATGGTCACGTTGGACAATCTTGGAGAGAACACCAAGACCTCTGACGAGGCCATCCAAGCGAAAAACACCTATATCGACATCCTTAGCAGGATCGCTGCAAATCCACAGCGCGACCAAATGAATATGTCGATTAAGCTCACCCAGTGCGGGTTTGACCTGGGCGACGAGTTCACGGAGAAAAACTTCCGCGAGGTTCTAGAGGTCGGCGCCAAGTCCAACACGTTCGTTCGAGTGGATATGGAAAGCTCCGACTACACCGAGCGAACCATCCAGATGATCGAACGAGTATTCCCGGATCAACCCAACACCGGAACGGTCCTCCAGAGCTACTTGCACCGAGCGATCGACGACACGGAACGCATGATCGCGTTGGGAGTGAGAATTCGCGTCGTCAAGGGGGCCTATTTGGAACCTCCGGAAGTGGCACTCCCTAAGAAATCGGACGTGGATGCCCAGTATGTCGAAATGTCCAAACGATTGATGAAGCGCGGCAACTATCCGGCGATTGCCACGCATGACGAAGCGATTATTAATGAGCTGAAAGCCTTCGCCAAGGCGGAAAATATCGATAAAAGCCGATTCGAGTTTCAGATGTTGTTCGGAATCCGGCGCGATCTCCAGAAATCCCTCCACGACGAGGGATACAATGTGCGAATCTACATGCCGTACGGCGACCAATGGTATCCGTACTTCACCCGCCGATTGGCGGAACGACCTGCAAATAGCCTATTTATCCTCAAATCTCTATTCAAAGGGTAATAGGACTTTAGTCCCAGAACGAACCTTGTGACATTCTGATTCGTTCAGCCGTTAGTAAGATGAAGCATTGGAGTAGAGGGATGAAAATATGCGCACTGTTTGCCGCCGTCGCTTCGTTCTGCATGGGCTATGCCAGCCCGATCGATGCGGATAACCTATTGCAGGAAGGCGCACAGGCCACAGATTTCTGGTCTGTCGAGCAGAAATTTGGTGGTCTCAAGTTCCAATCCTCCGAATCAGACAAGAGCGTCGAGACCGTTCACGGATCGCACCGACGCGGCGATTGGGAGGGCCGATTCTGGAAAATGAACAACGGCCTCGCGCGGGTCTACTCCGGCGTTTTGGCCATCAGCTACTCCCAAGGCGCGTCATCCGGCGAGCGATCCGATTTCATCGCAAGCCTCAAGCGAGACGCTCCCCAGCTCCTCAACCATTTCTTAGAATCTCGGGGCGAGGAGAAGCCGGGCAAATTTGTTCTGAACTGGCGAAGCACAAGCGTATCCGGTGCAGAGCGCGCGGAAACAGCGGAGGCTCCAGAGTGCGAGCATTCCAATTCCCAGTGCGTCGTTATCGAAGCCCACGGTCGAATATACGTGGTTGTTTCGTCTGTGGCGGTCCAGCGTGGAGTGAGTTTTAGCGAGCTCATGGTTGCTGGTGCGCTTCAATCCCAACTTTTTGCTAGTTTAACCGTTGAGTGAGTCCCGTACCGTGGGTCTATCGCCTCAGGGTCCTGTTGGCGTGCCCGTAGTGGTTATCTATGAGCGAGGGATCCTTTTTGACTATTGAGCAAGGACTTGCGGCGAGTGCCATTGGTGCAGAGCTTTCCGAAATGGAACTGCATCGTTTAGCCTCCATAGCCGAGTTGGTGGAGTTCGCCGCGGGAGAGGTCATTGTTCGTCAGCATGAAGTGGCCCAAGACTTGTTTGTGGTGATGGAAGGGAAGGCGATCATCACTGCGGGCAATGGTGATCCGGTGGCCCGCATAAAGCCCGGGCATGCATTCGGTGAGATGGCTTTAATCGACTGCAAGCCTCGCTCCGCAACAGTCACCGCGGAGACCGACGTGCGGCTCATCAAGCTTTCTGGAGAAGCACTCGCCCAGCTTTTTGAGGACAATTGCCAGCTTTCCATCCGCATCCTGCGCACCATCGGCAGGATGCTCTGCGAGCGCTTGCGATCCGCGAACCAACAGATCGAAGCATTGCTGCTGGTCAGCGGGTTCGAGTAGAAACCCGCACGTTTCTGAATCCGTCCGCAACGTCCCAGGGTCCCGCAAAGGACTCACCAGCTGATTCGCTTGGAGCTCCGGAAGCCCGAACCACCAGTTCCAAAAGGGCCTCGGGAACTGTCGGGATCACGGCATAGGATTCGGCGTGATTTTGCAGGTAAGTCGTGAATATCTTGCCATCAGCATAGTCACGGCCTTGGATCAGATTCAGCAAAAAGCCGATGTTGGTTTTCGGACCCAGTATGTGGAAGTCCCTCAGAGCATTCTGGAGGCGTTGGGTTGCGCTGATGCGGTCCTCGCCGTGAGCGATGACCTTGGCCAACATACTGTCGTAGAACCTTGAGACTTCCTTTCCTGGCCCGTAGCCCGTGTCCACTCGAATTCCCGGTCCGCTCGGCTCAAGCCAAGTAAAAATCTTGCCGATGCTCGGTCGGAAATCATGCTGAGGATCTTCGGCCTGAATCCGAGCTTCAATGGCGTGGCCCTGGATTGCGGCTCGATTACCAGCCATTAACTCTGCTGAAACAAGGTCCGGCAGAGCCTCCCCATCGGCGATGGCAAATTGCAGCTTAACCAAGTCGAGCCCGGTGATCGCCTCCGTAACGGGGTGCTCCACCTGCAGCCGGGCGTTCACTTCCAAGAAATAGAATTCAGTGGGATTGTCGATCGGAACCATGAACTCCACAGTGCCCAAGCCGGTGTATCCAGCCGCTTTTGCAAGCGTGATCGAAGCTTCTCGAAGTTGCGTCCACAGCGATTCGGTCATCGCATGCCACGGAGCCTCTTCGATCATCTTTTGGTGCCGCCTTTGGACAGAACACTCCCGTTCGAAGAGAGCCGCGACATTGCCGTGGTGATCTGCGGCGATTTGGACCTCGATATGGAGGGGCGCCTCGACGAACTTCTCGACCATCATTTCCTCGCTGCCGAATCCGTTCTGCGCCTCGTTTCGAGCAGTAGCCAGGTCCTCTCGAATCTGATTGGACGATCTCACCACCCGCATGCCTCTCCCGCCGCCACCAGCGCTGGCTTTGAGCATCACCGGATAGCCGATGCGCTCGGCAGCCGCGACGATCTGATCGTCCGTCGCTCCAGGTTCAAAGAACCCTGGGGTGAGCGGAACACCGTGGGTTTCGGCGAGTTTCTTAGCCGAAATCTTGTCGCCCAAGGCAATCATGGCCTCAGGTTTCGGTCCGATAAACGTGATCCCCGCCTCGCGGCACCCTGCGCTGAATTCTGCTCGTTCGCTCAGAAAACCATAGCCCGGATGAATGGCGTCCGCTCCCGTTGCTCGCGCAGCATCCAGGATGCGGTCGATGTTGAGATAGGAATCTCGAGGCTCCGAACCACCTATTGCGACGGCCTCGTCGGCAAAAAGCGTGTGGAGTGCGTTTTCATCCGCCTCGCTGTACACGGCAACGGTGCCGAGTCCCAGCGCTCTCGCCGTGCGGAAAACGCGAACGGCAATTTCTCCTCGATTCGCGACCAAGACCTTTTTCATGGCAGTTCTTCCACATAGGCAGCCGGGCGCTTTTCCAAAAACGCAGTCAATCCTTCGCGGGCTTCCGGCGTGGAGCGAATTGCGGCCAACTTCCGTGCGGCTTCCTCCTTGGAATACGGCGATTCGTGAACTAATAGCTTTGCTGCTGCCACAGCGGCAGGCCCAGCCTGCAAAACCAACTTGGCAACTCGATTCATCTCAGCTTCCAGCCCGCTTTCATCGTCCACCACCGAATGGGCAAGTCCGATCATCTTGGCGTGGTTGCCATCAAAGATTTCCCCAGTCGCGAAGAGATGTCTGGCGTGCCCGTAGCCGATCTTCGGCACCACCAAGGTGGAAATCGTGGCAGGGATTAAGCCCAAACGCACTTCACTAAATGAGAATTTTGCCGATTGGGTGACAATGGCCATATCTGCCGCTGCGACCAATCCCGCACCACCACCGAAAGCTGCTCCTTGCACCACCGCGACTACCAACGCCTTCGAGAATGCGATCCGATCAAACAAGGTTGCGAGTTTGAGCGCATCCTGGTAATTCTGCTCCTCAGTGTAGGTTCCGGCCCGGCGCATCCACTCCAAGTCTCCACCTGCGCAGAAAACCTTTCCATTTCCCCGCAAGAACACGATCCTGATATCGTCAGCAATTGTGGAAAAAGCTTCATCTAGCTTCTGGATGAGCTCGTCGTTGATCGCGTTGCGGACATCGGGCCGATCGAGGGTGATATGGAGCGCGGAGCCTCGCTGATCCAAGCTAAGCATGATCCCCATTATGCGGGAATCCTATGGCCCAAGACACACCACTGAAAGTGCCGAATTCCGTGTTTCCAACAGGTTATGAAACTTTATTTGATTTTTGACGTGTAATTTTGCTTGGCCACGCGTTAAAAAGTTAGGCAAAACAAGTTCAAATCGACCTATAATGTTTTGCAAGGGTAGGTGTGCCAGAGGAGAAGCCTTGGCACTCGCCTTTAGCTTTAAGCAAGGAGGGAAATGGGAATGAAGAGAACAAGCCGAAAATCGGCAAAAATTCTTGTTCTTCTCGTCGTGTTTACGACGGGCGGAATGATCTCTTCTGCCCAGGAAAATCCTCCTGCGAATCCTCCAGCCTCTCCCGCAGATCCCCCAGCGGCACCGCTCACGGGTCAATCGGAGATGGAGTCCATCCGAATCAAATCGGTCACTCCAAACATACCGTTGCGCCACGACAAGGTGGTCGACAAGTCCGAAGAGGTCTTTCTCGATGGAGTTCCCCTTGTTCGCGACAGAGACTATTTGATCGACTACGACCGAGGCATGATCTTCCTGTCGCGCCAAACCCGTGAAGGTCAAATCGTTAGAATTTCCTACCGGCACGACCCTAATCAAAAGGCGAGCGGAAAATCGTTCGCGGGGCTAGGCATGATGTCGGGGCTCGGGCTCCACTTTGCGGGCGGAAATCAACGACTGGTATTTGGGCTCGGAATGGCGGAGCGTCGTGCAGATGGAACCGTCGCGACCTCCAATATGTACGGGATGAACAACAGTTTCTCGTTCGCTGGAGGCTCGCTCAAAGGCCTGTACCTGGTCGCGGACGAAATTAAGTCCTCATCGACTTCAGTTTTGGATGGTTCCAAAACGAACGAGAACACCGAAACCGGGAAATCTCAAGCCATCATCCAGAATTTTGAAAAGAACATGATGGGAGGCAAGGTGAGCTTTGACCTTAGGGACGTGTCGTCCAAGTTCAATGGCTTCCAAGCATTCCGAGAAGCGGGGTACGCCGAGGACCAGATCCAAGCCATCGCCAAAGAAAAGGGGATGCGGCGGACTGGATTTGGACTTCAACAGCTTGGGTCTAAGTCTTTCAATTTCAGTTCAGGCTACAGCGCGATCAAGGATAAAGGCTCCTCCATCGAATGGCGCACCTTAGGTTTAACCGCTGGCCTATTAACAGGAACTTGGGATAGCACACGAGTAAGTCGAACCTTCTCCCGATTCGGTGACCTTGCGAACGGCGACCGGGACCAGCTTCGCCGAGAGGCGGGAATCAGTCGAGAGAACGTCGCGCTGAACTTGAACGGCAAGGGTTTGAAAGGTTCCTATCAAACCAACAAGGTTGAGGAAGATCAGGGATCTGGGCTCTTCAAGCGTTCTGCTGAGATGTCCACGGGGCCTATCAAGGTAGGGTTTTCCGATCAGAAGGTCGAAGAAAGTTTCACGAGATTCGACGCTACTCGATTGGGTGATGCAGGGCAGCTTGCACGCGAACGAGGCCAGCGTCGCCAGAACTACATGTTCGGCTATAACCCTGCCCAGGGCATCAAGGTGAATTTCAACTCATCTTGGCTGATGCCAGATCAACAGGATTCGTCCCGATATCAGGCAACCGATTTTTCCGCCGAGGGCAAGAATTGGTCCCTTACCAAGATCGGCCGCAAGGCTGATGCTGGCTTTGGTGGCTTCGGTGCGATGGCCGATGGAGAGCGGTGGGCAAACATCAACGCGATCGGCAAGATGTATCAGCCTGAAGATTTCGGCAAGCGCGGCGACGAGTTTGGTTGGTTCCAGAACACACCTGGCGTTGATCGAAACGGTACGCGGATCGCCTGGACACCTTTCAAAGGCTATGGCCTCCAATGGAATCAGGTCCGGTTGTCAGGACAAGCCGACGACGCGAAGTTGGAGTCAGTCAGCCTCTCCAGCTCGAAGCTCAACGTCAAGGTCACCACGGCGAATGTGGGGAAGGAGTTCAACGAACTCGGAAATCTGATGACGTTTGAGCGGGAGCGGCTCGGAAGCAATCAAGACTTCAAGCGGACCGACATCAATCTCGAATCGCACCTCACCCCCAACCGAACCATAGCAGCGACCCAAACGAACGCGAAACTGGGCGAAGACTCTACGATTCGGCGTCAAACTTTTGCGCTGAATGATCGTAATCTGCAATTCAGTTGGGCATCCAGAACGGTTGCTCCTGGTTTTACTGGATTCGGAGGCTTTGTCGATCCAGAGCGCGATCTGCTGGCACAATTGCAAGGCTTCAGTCAGTCAGACTTTGGCATTCATTTCAACGCTGTGAGAGGCTTGGATCTGAAGTACCAAAGCTCAACTGCGAAAAACGAAATCGATTCCATCAACCGAGTTTTTCGGGTGGGGCAGTACAACTATCAACTGGATAGCCAGAGCAGTTTCAACTACTACGAAATGCTGAATGAGACGGATGCTGCTGAAGGTCTAAAGTATCGCAATTCCGTTGCACGATGGTCTTATCAAAGGAATTTGGGCAAGATTGGAACGCTCGGGTACGAACAGGAAGCGATTCGCTACGACGGAACGGATACCCAGGCACCGGATAGCAAGCGACAGACCATCAGCTATGAGACCAAGCTGAATCCGAAAACGACGGTCAAGACTCAGCAGACCGAGATCCGGTATGACACCGGCGAGCGGGAAACAAGCCAAACCCATGTTCTCGAATCCGAGATCAATAAGCGCACGGGCGTCAGCGTAACGCAGCTTACGGTCAACCGCGATGGCGATAAGCCGGACGAGAGTCAACGTCGTTATGGCTTCTGGTGGGATTTCGGCAATGGAATGCGGTTTGCCTACAACGTTGCTCGAAACACCAACTCCACCACGAACGGGAACGAGCAAAACCAGATCTCCTTGACGCCGGGCCAGGTCGGAGCCTTGGCTGTCGGTGCAGCGACCTACTCGGAAAACAACATCGATAAGACTCGATTCCAGAGCGTAGGCAATTTCAACGTCTCGACAGTCAAACCGATTCGGTTTGGACCACTTCAGGACCTCACGCTCAACTATGCTGCCGACACGCAGCGAGATCAACTGCACTACATTCGCGAGAATCGAACGATGGGTGCTGGATTCCGAATTGGTTCACTCAACTTCGGTTGGGATTACCGGTCTCAAGTCGGCGCGGACAGCATTCAAGCGATTGACCGCACGTTCCGGTTCTCCACGGATCAGTCGGACACCAAGCCGCTTCGGATGAAAGTCAACTATAAGATTCGGACGTTGCCGAACGACCAGCAATGGATGATCCGAGACTTCAGCTTCACTGCTCGCTTGGCCAAGTCCGTCGAGGTCACTCACCAGGTCCAAACCAATCCCGAAATCGCTCGTGGCGATGTGATTCTGGGTTCGGTTCCTCAGGCATCTCGATCCAACAAGTGGAAGCTCGATCTGCTCAACAACAAGCCGACCAAGCTTGGCTTGTCGTGGGAAGAACTTATTAATGATCAGCAAAATCGGCGAAGTCGCGTGGGCGGCGTCAACGTAACGTTGTTTGCCAACAATCCTTCGCCACTCACCTTGTTCTATGGGGTGGAGCAGCAGGACAACCAGGCCGTTCGCAAAACGATCCATCGCTATAGCCTGCGATACGATCAGCGACCTGGACCGAACCAGCTGTTTTCGCTCTTCCTCGGCAACATCAGCTACCAGCACTCGCGCGATAATGGAACTCGAATTCAGAACTGGTCCATGAGGATGGAGTACCAGATCCGCTTCTAAGAGCGGACCTAAGCCGTCCATGGGATACATGGATATTGTTCCGTTCGGTGGCTGGGATCGGTGTGGGCGATTGGTAGCCGGACCCATCGAACTCTTTGTCACCTTGGATGTCGGCCCCCGAATTATGCGTTTTGGCACGATCGGTGGACCCAACTTGTTGGCTAACTACTCTCGGCACGCCGGACTGACAGGTGGTGAAAGCTATAGAAGCTATGGCGGCCACCGGCTTTGGGCAGGGCCTGAAGACGCCGAATTGACCTATGTGGCAGATAACGAGCCCGTCAGCATCAGTGAAGGCGATGGCTGGGTTAACTTCACCACGGCGGAGGGAAGTCACCCGGTCAAAAAGTCCATTTCGATTTTTCCTGACGCGGATTACGAACGGTTCTTTCTGATTCACACCTTAACCAACGGCGGTGACGAGCCGCTCACATTGGCACCGTGGGCCATTACCGTCGTCGCTCCCGGCGGCGAATGTCTCTTCCCACGACCGCCATTCAAGCCCCACACTGAGGAACTCCTGCCAGCAGGGCCACTTGTTACGTGGCACTACACCGATATGGCGGACCCCAGATGGACGTGGGGAAGCCGTGTCGTCCGATTGCGACAAGATCAAACTGCAGAGACACCCCAGAAGGCGGGTGCTTACGTACCGCAGGGCTATGCGGCATATCATCTAGAAGGCAATCTCTTTTTCAAGCGGTTTTCTGCGATCCCTGGTGCCCCATATCCTGATTTTGGGTGTAATTTCGAGACCTTCACTCGACACGATATGTTAGAAGTGGAATCGTTGGGTGCATTGGTTACTCTCCAGCCTGGTGAATCGGCTTCCCACCGAGAAGCTTGGTATTTGGAGACAGGCGTCGAGTTGCCAGAAGACGACGAGGCTCTGTACGAGTACCTGGAAAGGCTGGCATCGTCCCACCCGCTTGAGTAGGTTTTGTTGATCCTGGTAATTCGTGCGAGCCAGAAATTCAGAGAACCCTAGTACACTAAGAGGAGTCTTCCTTGAAGGTGTTTCCAATGAAAGTGGCTTGGATTTTTTGTGGATTTGGCTTTGCATCCATCGCGATGGCACAGAGCCCTCGTGCGTTGCCCGTCGTGTCGGTCAGTCCTAAATCGATTGAGGAAGTGAAGGCCGACCGAGTGGCTCCCATAGGTGCTGATGGCCAGATTGGCCCTTGGATCGATCTCAAATCAACCGGAATTTCCCGTAATGCGCCAACGTGGGTGATGGCTTGGGACTCAATGAGCACGAATCCGAGCACTCTTGCGGCCTATAGCGGAAACCCGTACGGAACCTCTCCTGGACCTCAGAGAATCTTCCTGGATGACTATCGAATCTATCAGGTCTGCAACGATATGCGCATGGCCGGATCCACCGCAAAATTTGGCCGCTTTGCTCGAATTGGCATCTTTTGGAATCCGAACGGAACCAAACCAGCTTCCGGGTCAGGCAGTTGCTACATCAAAATCACTGCAGCGGCGAAGTTCGATGACTCCGGCTATGGACCCGCTGCAGACTTTCTGTACTCCGGGATCGTGGCCTCGGTCAGCAACCTGACCTCGGGTAGCAAGTTCGTAACGGTCGACCTCAGTTCCACCAACCTCGGCATGCCATTGCCGATCGGTACTGGAGCTCTCCAGATCGAAATTGGGTCGATCGGCTCTGGCAACACTTTCCAGAAACTTCAATCTCCTGCAGCTGCCTATCCCCTGTGGAGCAACATGCTCTCTCCAGGCGAACCCCAATTCCCGGGAACGAACCCAAGTGGGTCCGGCGATCTGGAATGGGAGGACGACACCGATCCGGCGTTGCCCGGCGTCAACCTTTCGAACTACATCTTCGAGGACTTTAGCAACACCTTCCTCACCGGCAACCAGTTCGCCGAGCAGTACTCGCTGGATTACACATCTATTAATAAGGGTGTGCTCCAGACTGCTGCCGCTCTTTTTGCGGACACCAATATCGTAACCATCGGCGGCACGGTCAACCACGAAGACGTTGCTCTCGGAGTGCCAAAGTCAGTGAGCATTGAAATCTACGACGCCTCCACAAATTCATTGTTGAGTACGCAGACCGTGCCTGTGTCGACAAGTGGCAAATATGTCGCGTTCGATCCGCGCCAAGCAACCGGCGGCAACTATAAAATCTACGCAAAGACCTCGCACTGGCTACGGAAGTTGAACACTGTTAATACTACTGGGGCGATTAGCAAAACCAATATCAACTTTTCCTTGCAGAACGGTGACGTCGATGGTGATAACGCCGTGACTATTTTTGACTATCTAGCGCTAAGCAGCTATTTCGACAAAAATGACTCTGAATTCGACTGGAAATTGACGGACGCGGGAGGCTTACAGCCACGCCTCGCTGATTTAGATGAAGACGGCTCAGTTTCGATTTTCGATTATGTAATTCTTTCTCGTAACTTCGATCTGAATGGCGACTAGATCGCTCCGAAAATCAGCATCATTGAGTCAGGCCCTAGCATTTGCTAGGGCCTTTCTTTTGATCTGTTAATGAGTCTTTTGAGAGATTTCCTATGTCAGGGGAAAAATCTTGATTTCTCTCTTACAATTCCGCTGAATCTGTGTTACGATGTTCAAAGCCCAATTACGGGTTTGACTTATTGTGGAGATTGAACAAAGATGAAGACTTTCGCTACTGCCTTGGCGCTGATGAGCCTCTCAGCTGCCTTCGCTATGCCGTCGCAGACCATGCAAGGGGTTTTGGAACCGGCAAAGAACCTCAAAGTCGCGACTCCTGACGCAGCGTGGCGCGTGGATCGAAATGGCAATCGGATCAGCCCGATCTACTACCCTTCGATGACTAACGACTTCACTCGAAATGCAGCCGTTTACGTGCCGATTTTCGACCTGTGGAACACCAACCCGACTACACTTCCGGCGTTCGCGGCACACAATGCGAACTACTACGGAACCAACACCGGCAACTATCGATTGGCGAACGAGTACCGAGCTTACAACTTCGTTGCTTCGATGAAGACTCTGGCACCGGGCACTGACGGTCGCGCAGCTCGATACTTCGCAATCGGAACCTGCTGGAACCCAGGTGGAACGACGACTCGATCTGGCTCAGCGAACCTGGTTCAGACCATCTATCCGTTCTCGCACATGGATACTACTGGATACGGTCCAGCGGGCTACGGTTATGGCGATGGCTTGGCCTTCTCATTCACAAATCTGGCGGCGGGATTCTATATTCTCACCTATAACTTGGCCAACTTCGACGCGAGCGGCGACGCACTCTCCTTGAATGCTACGCAGAACGACGGCGGATTGCTGGTTTTCAACAACGGCACTAGCGGAGCTAATCTTGCAGCACCCATTTCGGCACAGCCGATTTTGAAGAGTTTTGCAAGCGGCACCCTCACGGTTCCATTTGACGCTGAGAATTTGCACTGGGCGGATCGGTCCACCTATCCGACACCGTGGGACGGAGTCGCGGCAAGTGCAAGCAACACTCCGAACTATATCTTCGAAGATGGGATCGATACCTACAGCTTGACAACTCCGTATTCCGAGCGGCTCACCGTTACCGGTGCCACTGCGACGGAATTCGTTCGACCTGCCGTTTCGATGTTTGCGGATGATGGCACTCGATCTATTCGAGGAAAGGTTTCCGTTCCAGACGGAATTCCCGCACCTCCGATCGCCGGTATCGTGATCACGAGATCCACAGGAACCATTGAAAAGACCATCGGCCTCGGTGCAGATGGATCGTTTGAAATCGTCGATCCGAACCAGGCTGCTGGTGGAAGCTACACGATCAACATCAAGCCCAACACGTGGCTTTCGCAGACGTTTACGGCCGATACCACTGCAGGTAGCGTCAGTGGCCTAGAGGTTGCTTGCCCGGGTGCAGGAGACATCGACAACGACAACTCGGTGACCATTTTCGACTATGTCGAATTGTCCACCAACTTCGACTTGGCGAAGGAAACCGATGTGCTTTGGGGCTACATCGTCACTCCTGCTGTTACACCAACGTGGTACTCGGACCTCGACGGCGACGGTGCGATCACCATTTTCGACTATGTTGCTTTGTCGAACTCGTTTGATCTCTTCGGGCAGTAAATCCGAAAACTCGAACGATAACCCTGGGGCCAGTGGATACTGGCCCCGTTTTTGTGCCTCAGGTTCACGGCAACCCACTTGTCGGCCAACAACTTGGATCACAGAAAAGTGAAACATTTGAGAAATATTTCCCCAGTGTTTTTCCTAGGGTATCGGGAACGTAAGGAGATTTTTATTCAAAGAGGAAGATTTCTGTGATAGGATATGTGCAATGTCTACGGCGGCATCGGGCGCCCTGCGAGGATCAGGGTGCAGTTCGGTGTTTTTCGGTAGGCACCTCAACCACGAAAGTGGGTTATGTCTCTAGAGGAGGACGAGAACTTTTATGACGAACATTTCTATGAAGCTTGCTGCTGGCGCAGTTGCTTTCGGAATTCTGGCCGCAGGTGCAGTCGCCAAGGCCCCAACCCCATCCCTGATTTCAGAGAAATCGGTCAAGCAGGTCCAGCCGATTCGTGTCGCGCACGTTAACCCACGAACCGGGAAGATCATGGGCGGTTGGAAGACCTTGAAGTACAAGGAAGCTGCCAACACCATCGGTCGCAACGCTGTAACCAACACGGTTGCTTACGATGCGATGAACTCCAACCCGAACGGCTCGACGCTGAACGCGGCTGGATTCCCAACACCGGACAGCTATGCTGACTTTTATGGAACGACTCCGGTTGCGACGGGAAGCCTCTGGTGGTACGGTCTGAGCTACTTTGATCCAATGTGGGTCAACGACATGAAACTCAATGCAGGCACGGCTGGTCGAACTTCGCGAAGCTATGCAGTTACTGCTGCTTGGGGTCCAATTCTGGACATCAACCAGAATTCTTCGGTTCAGCACTGCCTTCTCGCAGTTCAGACCTACAACCAGGTAACGACCGATGAAGCTGGCCCAGCCGCAGCAGACATTGCTGACTACTGGCTTTGGGACTTCGGCGCACTCGGATCAGGCCTTTGGGGTCTCTCGATCGACGAAGACAACTTCTCGGTTCCTGGATACACCGGATGCGTGCTTCCTGAGAATCAGACCGGCGGCGGCGTCCGAGTGTTCTTCGCTTGGACCGGACCTAACAACGACGGAGTCTATCAGCTCTCGACGAACGAAGTCACCGGCACGAGCCCGGGCGGCTTCTACATCATGAGCCCGACCGACACCTACATTCCTGGCACCAACCCGTCCGATACGGATCGATACTCGTGGGATGATGACAATCCAGTCGACTACATCCACCAGGATCTGACCAACACGGCGACGTTGACCACTCCGTATTCGGAGAGCTATGACTACACGTTTAGCGGCGTTGGATTCAATGGCGGCACGGCTCGCTTGACGGACACCAATGCTTTCTTCGTGAACAATCGACGCAAATTCAGCGGCACGATTAACTTCGAAGGCTATACAGGTGCTCGACCGAAGAACATCGTTCTGGATTGCGACATCAACGACACGACGGCAGCTACGACCGACACGGGCGTAAACGTCATCGCAGGTTCGACGAACAGCAAGTTCGAGATCTATGACATCTCGTCGACGATGAACCACGCATACAAGATTCGCATCAAGAGCGATCTGTATCTCTCGAAAGTCGTGACCGTTGCAGCGGGTACCACAGACGTTAACCTTGGCACCATTACGCTGACGGTTGGCGACTGCGATCTTGACAACGCGATCACGATCTTCGACTATGTCGTTCTTTCGGACGCATTCGACAAGACAGAAGCAGATACTGACTTCTACACCAATGGTCCTTCCGGCGTGCCTAACAGCAACGCTGACCTGGACTTTGATGGCGCTGTCACTATCTTCGACTACGTCCTCTTGTCGGACAACTTCGACAAGGTCGGCGAAGAGCTCTAAGGACTCAACTCCTTAGTTTCTGAAAGGCTCCACCCATTCGGGTGGGGCCTTTTTTTGATGGTAATTGTCAGTCGATGTTGTTCAGGCTTGCGGTTGGGGGAACTCCTGTGTTAAGGTCTATGGATGCCACTCTCCAAGGCTCTCTGCACTTCGCTCGCCCTTCTTGCGGTCAGCGTTTCCTTCGCTCAGGGCGCTCCGGAAACTCGTGATCGGATTATCGAACTCGGTAAAGGCGAGAACCAGGCATCTCAGATGCTCCGAGAACTCACCGCGAACATCGGGGCACGCAGAACGGGTTCCCAAGCCCTTCACAAGGCCCAGGTCTGGGCCATGGAGAAGCTCAAGAAGTTTGGATGGAAGAACGTCCGGTTGGAGCAGTGGGGCGAAGTGCCGGTGGGATTTGAGCGGGGCACCAACTATTCCGGTGGCATCGTTGCTCCATTTCCATACACATTTCCATTTTCGTCAGCAGCTTGGACAGCTGGAACCCAAGGGCCACTGAGGGCACCGGCCGTGATGCAGCCCGAGTCCATGGAGGAATTCAATCGAGTCAAAGATCAGCTGAAAGGGAAGTGGGTGATCATGCAGGGTCTAGTCGGAATGCGATCTTCCAGACGTCCTGATAAGCCGACAGAAGCCGAGCGAACCAAAGATCCAAAGGCTGCCGAACTTATCGATCTGGACTATGCCCTCGATACGGTGGGAATCGCCGGACGGGTTTATGGCGAAGGCGACAAGCGAAATCTTGTTCATACCCACGGCCGATTCACCGATCTCGACCCCAAGAATCTGCCGACCGATGTCCGCGTTAATATCGGCTACTCCAACTACCAGATGATCAAGAAAATGCTGGATAAGGGTGAACCTGTTGAGTTGTCTTTCAACGTCGACCAGAGGTTCGTCCCCGGTAAAGTTCCGCAGTACAACGTGGTTGCCGAATGGCCCGGGACAGACAAAGCGGATGAAATCGTTTTGTTCGGGGGGCACTTGGATAGTTGGGATGGCCCGGGAAGCCAAGGCGCAAATGATAACGGCACCGGCTCCTGCGTCGGGCTGGAGGCCGCGCGACTCATTGCGAAGTCGGGTGCAAAGCCACGGCGAACCATCCGTCTCACGCTCTGGAGCGGAGAAGAGCAAGGACTTCTCGGCTCAGTCGTCCAAGCAAAGCAATCCAAGGATAAGGGCGAGAAAATTGACGTTGCCTTTATCGAAGACTCTGGTTCAAGCTTCCACGGTGCGCTTTATGCCGTTCCTCAGTGGAAGGACATTTTGGAGCAAGCGGTGGCGGATACTAGCCGAGCTTTTCCTGAGCATCCCATCAAGGTGAACGTGATGACCGACGGCAAGTGGCCGAGAGGCGGCGGATCAGACCATGCGTCCTATTTGGGCCTCGGTATTCCGGGGCTGTTTTGGGGGAAGGCAGGTCCGCAGGATTATGGCCACGTATGGCATACCCAGTACGACCGTTTCGAAGAAGCGATCCCGGAAGCCATGGTCCAGATGAGCACCAACATGGCACTGACGGTCTACAACGTCGCCTGTGCCGATCAAATGCTTTGGAGACCGGACACGTTGCCCACATCCTTTGCCAAGCTCCCGGATGTGCACGGATTTGCCAGTGGACACCAAGGATGTACGCACGGCGAATGGCTGTTTAACCGGCAACCCATGGCTAGTAAGGTACGCATGCTTCTGCGGTAGCGTCCCAGGGCGTATCATTGCCGTGTGAGCGGATTTGGGCTGTTTTCGTACTTTGATAACGTGGCATCCGGAGTGGATACGGATGCCCGCGGCATGGCGCGGCGCGCTGAAACCGAAGTCGAGTTTCTCAAACGTCGCGTGGAGACTCTGGAATTTTGCATGATGGCAGCATGGGAAATCCTTAGCGAACATCTTCAAATATCTCCGGAAAACCTAAAGGCAAAACTCAAGGAAATCGATTTGCGGGACGGGGTGGAGGATGGTCGGGTGCAACAGCATCTCAACGAATGTCCCCATTGCCATCGACGGCTTTTGAGTCGCATCTCGCCAAAATGTGCCTGGTGCGGAAGAGATTTAGCTCCAATATAACAGGTGAGGATCAGCGAACGATGCTGGTGTCACCAAAAGTCTATGCGCTACTTTGTTGAAGGCTCTGACGGTAATCAATATGGCCCAGTCGAGGTCGAGACACTTAAGACTTGGGTCGCCGAGGGCCGCGTTCAGGCCCAATCGGTGCTCCGTCACGACTTTTCCGGTGAGCGTCTCTATGCAAGAGATGTGCCTGGGCTATTCATCGTTTCTCCGCCCGTAGTTTCTGCTCCTCCGGTCCAGCAGAACATGGGGCAGATGGGGTTTGGACAAAATCCGTCTTCATTGGCCAACAACTCCTCAAATCCACACGACTACAGTCGCCCCCCAGACCCGGTCTATTACAATCCTAGCTCTCATCGAACTCAAGGTGAGGTGAACAAGCCGATCTATCAGGCGGCATTTTCATCTGTTCTAGCTCTAATCCTCTTCTTTGTGCTTCACGGAATTGGTTTGATTGTTGCGGGAACCAGCGTGTTTCGATCCTTACAATACAAGCAAGCAGGACATGAAAAGGCCAATATCGCACTCATCATTTCTGTCTCTACCTTGATCCTTGTCGCAGTCGGATGGATATTCCGAATCTCCACGACAGGCAATTGATTTCAAGTAGGAAGATTCCTGACAAGTTAGCGATTTTCACTCGTCTATTGGGTAGGAGCAGTAAGAGTACTTCTTGCCTCTAGTCGTTATGGAAGATCAACAAAAGCGTTCAAATTGGGCACCGGTCGTCGTTTCTGTCATCGCCGGTCTTGCATTCGTTATGGGCATGGGCGCCATCGCCAATGGAGTGGTCCGAGCCCGGAGCGACACAGAGATGATTCGAGTGACAGGCTCCGCACGCAAGAACATTGCCAGCGACCTTATCCTCTGGTCAGGGACGGTGAGTTATCAGGGGAACGATGTCGCCAGCACCTACTCTCAACTGAAGGATGCTTCGGATAAGGCAGTCAAGTATTTAGAGGATAAGGGAATCGGCGAAAAGGAAATCACTGTCAGCGCGGTTAGAACGGAAACCTTGTACGCGTCTACGGGCCAGGGCTATCAGGGTGAGAACACCTTTAGGCAAATCCAGGGATACCGCTTATCTCAAACCATCCATGTACGGTCTAGTGATGTAGAGAAAGTCGGTTCTGTGGCAAGAAATATCACTGAGTTGATCGCC
The DNA here is from genome assembly GCA_018268255.1 of Armatimonadota bacterium. Taxonomy (GTDB): domain Bacteria; phylum Armatimonadota; class Fimbriimonadia; order Fimbriimonadales; family Fimbriimonadaceae; genus UBA2391. Next base: position 257,980 of record JAFDWX010000006.1, read on the forward strand.
TCAGGAGTTGCGCTTGAATCTGCGGAGCCGCAGTACCTTTACACGAAAATTGCTGAGGTCAAGGTCGAGATTCTGGCCGATGCAGCCAAGGATGCTCGGCGCCGAGCTGAAGAAATCGCCAAATCGAGTGGTGCCAACCTCCAAGATGTTCGCTTTGCGAGAATGGCACCGCTGCAGATCACCCCAGAATTTGACTACGACATCTCTAGTGAAGGCCGTAACGACACGTCAACTCCGAACAAGGCCATCACCGCGATCGTGACGATGGGATTTGGCGTGAAGTAAGAATTGCATGGCCCGTATAATAGGGCCATGCCCACCGAAGCGCTTTCCAGGCATCGAGCCGATCTCTCCGCCGTCGATCCAGCCGTATTTGACCTGATTCAAAAGGAAGAGGCGCGACAGGAACACAACCTGGAGCTGATCGCGAGCGAGAATATCGCGAGTCTAGCGGTTCGTCAGGCCATGATGAGCGTGCTCACCGACAAGTACGCCGAAGGTTATCCAGGCAAACGGTACTACGGAGGGTGCGAGGTGGTCGACAAAGTCGAGGACTTGGCGATCGACCGCGTGAAGCAACTTTACGGATCGACCTTCGCGAATGTCCAGCCCCACAGTGGAGCGCAGGCCAACATGGCGGTGTACTTCGCGTTTCTCAAGCCAGGTGACACTCTGATGGCGATGAACCTGGCGCACGGAGGCCACCTTACTCACGGCTCACCGGTCAATTTTAGCGGGCAGTTCTACAATATCGTGCCTTATGGAGTCGATGCAGATTCGGAGCAGATCGACTACGACCAGTTCCACAAACTGGCCGTCGAGTACAAACCCAAGATGATTGTGAGCGGAGCAACCGCCTACTCTCGTCAATTCGACTTTGCTCGGATTCGGGCAATTGCCGACGAGGTCGGTGCATGGCACATGTGCGATATGTCGCACTACTCGGGCCTGATTGCCGCGGGCGAATATCCAAACCCGGTACCGCACTGCCACTTCGTTACGTCGACCACGCACAAGTCCATTCGGGGCCCCCGAGGCGGCATGATTCTTTGGAACGACGAGCAGTTCACGAAGCCGATCCAGATGTCCGTTTTTCCAGGCATTCAAGGTGGACCGCTAATGCATGTGATCGCCGGAAAAGCAGTTGCTTTCGGTGAAGCGCTCCGACCGGATTTCAAGACCTATCAACACCAGATTCGGTTGAACGCAGCAGCGTTGGCCGCAGCGATGACCGCAGAGGGCTTCCGGGTTGTGAGCGGAGGAACCGATTCGCATCTAATGCTCATCGATCTTCGGCCCTACGGTGTGAACGGAAAGATCGCTCAGCAGGTTTTGGACGAAGTTGGGATCACAACCAACAAAAATTCCATTCCCAATGATCCTGAGAAGCCGTTTGTAACCTCCGGGATAAGGCTCGGAACACCGGCCGTGACCACCCGAGGTTTGGTTGAGGCGGATATGGCCACGGTCGCGAATTTGATCGGCAAGGCCCTTAAGGGGAGGGAAGACGCCGCAGTGCTCGAAGCCGTTCGAACCGAAGTTCGTGCCTTAACCGCTAGATATCCGATTCACTCGCTATGACGCCAGCCCCGGCCCGGAGGCCACTCCCCGAGATGGGACCCCGACGCTCGCGCGTCGCCCATCTCGCCGCCCCCCGGGGCTGATGGCTTGTTCCTCGCGTTTCGGGGCGAGACTCCTTCGGCTTAAGGAAGTCTTCTGGAACCACCCCGGCCTTAGGGCCACCCCTCCGGCGGAGGGGAATTACGCGCGGACAAATTTTCGCGTGTGGTCGCCAGTCAGTATCGATTTTTCGGTTGCCAACTGATGGCCCCGCGATCGAGTGGTGTGAACTCAACTCAGACACCCGGCTTGTTCGAAGAAAGGCTTCAGGGAATTTCATGATGCGAAATTCCCCTCCGCCGGAGGGGTGCCCGAAGGGCGGGGTGGTGTCCTGCCAGTCTCGAACAAATCTCCAAACTAAAAGGACCACCTCGGCCTGGCGGCCACTCCTCCAAAGGAGGAGGGTGACTGTGCCAATCTGGCGATTCCGGGCTACCTTGCTGCCGCCCACAGCCGCTCGAACTCGGCAACAAGTGCTTCAATCGCGTCGATGCCGCCCTGCCAGAATTCAGGCGATCTCAGGTCCACACCGACATACGCCATGAGCTCCATGGGAGACTTCGAACCCGCCATTCGTAGCATGTCCATATACCGAGTCGCAAACTCAGGGCCCTCGTGTTTTGCTCGTTGATAGAGCGACAAGGTGAGCAGCTCTCCAAAAGCGTAGGCGTAGACGTAGAACGGCGCGAAGAAGAAGTGGCCAACATACATCCACCACTTTCGGTGGTCCTCGCCGAGTTTGACTGAGTCGCCGAACATTGCTTGAAGCTCGGACTGCCAAAGATCGCCGAATTCCTCGCTGCTGAGCTCTCCTTCTTCGCGTCGAGCGCGGTGGCATGCTTGCTCAAACCGATACATGGCGATCTGTCGAAACACGCTCGCAAACGTTCCTTCGATCTTCTCCGCGTAAAGAGCCAACTTGTCCTCCGGAGATGCGCCTGCCACCAGCTTTTCGAAAACGAGCATCTCGCCAAAGATGCTGGCAAGTTCAGCAAGCGGCAAAGTACCGTGGAAGTTGAAATAGGTTTGGGAGCGAGAGACTGAAGCATGGACGCCATGGCCCAATTCGTGAGCTAAGGTGCTGACGTCGTCCATTTTGTTGAGATAGTTGACCATCACAACGGGATGGGTATCTGGAGTGAGGTAGCTGCAAAATGCGCCTCCTCCTTTGCCTGCTCGGGCTTCGGCATCGATCCAGCCCTTCTCAAAGAACTCATTGGCTCTATCGGCGAGTTCGGTATTGAACGCCGAGAAGGCATCCAACACGATCTTCTTGCCTTCATCCCATGCCACTTGTTTCTTTGCTTCGTGGAGTGGGGCGTATCGATCCACATGCGTAAGCTCGGCCAGACCCAAAATCTCTCTCTTGACCCGATAGTATCGTTCTACAACGCCGTAGTTCTTGGCGCAGAGTTCCGAAACGACATCGACAATCTCTTTTTCAAGTTCATTGCTGAGGTGCCGGGAAGCCTCCGGATAATCGAACTTGCGAAGTCGGTCCTCGAGTTTTTTGTCGGCGAGGATGTTGTTGTAAATAAACGTAATTACTCGCTGCTGCTCTTCAAGGCCCCGTGTAAAGCTTTCACCGGCGGCGACTCTCAGGCTGCGGTCTCCTTCTCTGAGCAGTGCCAGAACTTCTTGTTCTGTCAGTTCTTCAATCTCATCGCTTCCCGGTCGTTGAAACTTGTAGACGTTGTTTCCGGTGACTTCCTCGAAGAGGCGAACCCATGCCCGCGTGCCGACATTCGAGGTTTCTTCCAGGAGAATCTCCTCTTTTTCGCTCAGTCGATAAGGTGAGAATGCCCGAGTTCGCTCGATGAAGTGGCGATAGGGTGTGAGACTGGGATGGTCAATGATTTTATCGATGGTCTCCTGAGGCGTCGCCTGGAGCTCAAGCTCAAGGAACATCAGCTTAACGCGGAGTTCCGAGTGCTTCTCCATCTGCTTTTGCATAAACGCACTGATTTTGGGGTCCGAAACGTCCACGGCAAAAAGCAGGTTCGCGTAAAGGGGTGCCTTATCCGCATCTTGAGAAAGCCGTTCGACATCGAGAATCGCTCTGAGGAGCGTCTCTGCTGAAAGCGCCTCGGACTCGATTTGACCACGGTATTTCCGGATGACCTCATCGGCTCGCTGGTGAGCAAGCTCCCAGCTCTGGTCTATTCTTGGATCGTCGATTCCACTAAATAATGCGGACAGATCCCAGTGGACTTTGGGCGATTCGAGTTCTTGCGGTGCGACAGCCATGCATGGATTATGGCTTTGTGGTGCCGCAGAGTTCCCCGACTCCGTGTGAATAGTGACAAAGCCCTAAAGAACGACTCGCCTGATATCCGAGCGCAATTGCGGGACGCTCCACAAAACCGCGTTGGCAGACTTCAACCGTTTTTCGAGCTTGGACCAACTGGCGTCGGACATTCCTGGTTCCGGCACCTTCAAAATCTGGGCGAACACTTGATACTGGCCGCGGTGGATCTTGTTTCCTTGGAACTTGGCCGGGACCTTTATTCTGAGCCTTTCCTTCGGTTTGAGGATCACGAAATCCGTCGCGCCGATCAGAGGAGGCACCTTGCTCAGCCGCGTACGTCGGATCTGGTTGTCGCGCGGAACCAACAAAACGAATTGGTACGCCGGGTGTTTAGGGATCGCCACGACCAAGTTGGTGCGATTGGTGATCTCGACGATGGCGGGCATAATGCTGGGCTTTGAACGGCCACCGATAAGTTTGGGGACGGTAACGAGGCGAAGCTCGATGGGGTCTGGTTTGCGATTTCCGAACTTGCCAGGAAGACTGTCGAAGAACTCGTTCACCTGCATGATGCTGACGCCCCCGGCCAAGCCGGCGACCAAGCACAGTAAGCCAATGCTCCGGGTGCGATAGTCCAGTGTCATGAATCCCTAAAGAGATCATCGGCAATAACGTTCGCTCGCAACACTGGTAATTTGACTGAGGCGGTCGTTTTTCCGATTCTCACGGCGTTAAGAAAAAATAGCTGGAAAAAATATCGGCTTGAGGTGAACAAGGTTTGCGCCGAAACTTAAATCCGGTGTAGCGATCTCGGTAGTCGAGACGACTTTTTCACCAAAAACAGGCCCGAAGCCCTTGACAGCGCAAACGGCCTCTGGTACTATTTCCCTTTGCCGCTGGGCTCCTTTCGAGGAACCAACGGAGCGGCAAGCACCTTGACAGTTGCATATAGTGACGAAAGTGGAACGCGCATCGCTTCAAGCAAACAGGCTTGAAGTGGGAAGCTACAGAAAAAATTTGAGAATAAGCTACACAGGGTGTGCGACGAATGCCTAGGGACAAATTGCCGAAGAAGGACGCGTAAGCGGCGAAACGCTACGGGGAGCTGCACAGAAGCGATGATCCGTAGATTTCCGAATGGGGAAACCCGGCTGGAGTCATGTCCAGTCACCATAATCTGAATACATAGGGTTATGGAGGGAACCTGGTGAACTGAAACATCTAAGTAACCAGAGGAAGAGAACTCGAAGAGATTCCGTAAGTAGCGGCGAGCGAAAGCGGAACAGGCTAAACCAGTAAGCATGCTTGCTGGGGTCGTGGGGCATCCACTAAGTCTCCAAAACGAAGGAGCAATCTTTCGTTTGAGAGATTTAGAAAAGAAGATCGGATAGAGGTTAGTAGAACAGTGTTGGAAAGCACGGCCATAGAGGGTGATAGCCCCGTATCCCAAAACCAAACCGAATTCAGGATGTACCCGAGTAATGCGGAGCACGAGGAACCCCGCATGAATCTGTCCGGACCACCGGATAAGCCTAAATACGATTTGTCACCGATAGTGCATCCAGTACCGTGAGGGAAAGGTGAAAAGAACCCCGGGAGGGGAGTGAAATAGAACCTGAAATCGCACAACCCGCAAACAGTCAGAGCACAATGGCCGGAGCGATCCGGTAAGGTGTGATGGCGTACCTTTTGCAGAATGATCCTGCGAGTTGTTAGTACGGGCAAGGTTAAGTGTCTCAGACACGGAGCCGGAGGGAAACCGAGTTCGAATAGAGCGTCAAGTCCGTATTAGCAGACCCGAAACTGCGTGATCTAGCCATGGCCAGGTTGAAGTGTTGGTAACACAACATGGAGGACCGAACTCATTGATGTTGAAAAATCTCGGGATGAGCTGTGGTTAGTCCGGTGAAATGCCAATCGAACGCAGAGATAGCTGGTTCTCCCCGAAAT
>JAFDWX010000007.1 GCA_018268255.1 Armatimonadota bacterium
GAGCTTGGTCGCCGTCGGAACCGGCTTGGCCATGGTCATCCGCCGACGACGCTCCTCCCGATAAGCGCACATTCAACCTCGAAAGTCCCCCTCTCCGCGTTGAGGGGGACTGAGGGGCAGACTCCAACTTCATCAAGTCATCTCCAATCGCCCGATCTTTCCTTTGAGATCGGGCGTCTCTGTTTCTGCTCTTTGGTTGTTGAGGCTTGTTTGTCGGCGTTGGGGTGTGTTGGAGTCGTCCGGGGAAATTCCCCTCCTTCGGCGGGGTGCCCAAAGGGCGGGGTGGTGTGTTCGGCTTTAGGCGATTAAGAAGAACCCACCTCGGCCTTACGGCCACTCCTCCAGAGGAGGAGAATTAGGAGGCGACTTCGAGAGCAACCGAACCGCGGTGTACGTTACGCGACCGCAGGACTGGCCCGACTACTTTTCAGGAGACAACGTGGTTTGCGACCCGCGACATTCCCCTCCTTCGGAGGGGTGCCCGAAGGGCGGGGTGGTGACTCCCACACCAAACTCTGCCACAAAACCAGTTCGGCTCAAGCCCCGAGGGCGGGACCTGGGGCGACGCGACGAGCGTCGGGGGTCCCCAGGTCGGGCGCGGCTTCGGGCCGGGGCGAAGAGCCGAACGACCTCGAAATCCTCAGGAACTCGTCAACCGTTCGCGCAGTTTTCACCTCTTCAAACCATGGAAACTCGCCGTAGGCATGGGCCAGCTTGGCCCACTGCTTAAGCTTGAAAAGCGGTGCCTCTATCTTCGCTGGCTCGAATGATCTCATCGTCGCTACCAACTCGTGAAACAGCTCCGACCACTCGGGCACTGTTCCAAGGCCAGTTGGTAGCCCAAGTTCTTGAGCGACCAGCCGTGGCAATGCTGGGTTCGCCAACGCGCCGCGCCCAAGCATAAAATGGAGCGCGCCAGTTTCCTCCCGACATCGCTTGAAATCGTCCAGGGTCCAGATATCTCCATTGGCCACCACAGGGACATCCAACGACTCTCTCACCTGCCGGATGTGGGGCCAAAATACCGGCGGCCGGTATCCCTGGACCTTGGTCCTTGCATGGATCGTGATCCAAGCCGCTCCACCCTCCTGCGCCATCTGGGCGTTCTCAAAGATATCCTCGTTCGAATCCCATCCCAGGCGCAGCTTCGCGCTGACAGGAACCTCTCGGGGGACTGCGTGTCGCACGGCTTGCACAATCTCGAGAATCCGGCATGGATACCGCAGCAAGCTGGCTCCACCATCCCGACGATTGACCACGGGCGCCGGACATCCAAAGTTGATGTCGACGACCCGCGTGCCTGCCGAACATGCATTCACTGCCGTTTGAGCCATGAGGTCGGGATCGCCCCCTAAAATCTGCACATAAACCGGCATGCCCGACCTTGTTAGGCCTCCGTTAGCCAGTTCCGGCACCTCTCGCAAGAACACCTTTGCGGGTAACGCTCGGATGCTCACCCGCTGAAACTCGCTCACCGCGAAGGAAAACGCACCGAACTGCCCCATGAGCTCTCGCATGGGCGCATCTGTCACGCCTTCCATCGGAGCGAGGACCACGGCGGGATGACCAAGTTGGATCATATCAAGCTATCGGGAACCCGTTGCCTGAGTTCTAATTATGGGATCCAGGACAATTACATCCACGCGAGTGCGCTTGATTAGGAGCATGGTCGGCAAAGTATATGTAACTTCGCAACGACTTTGGTCTAAGGCACGAATATTCTTGAATTCAACTTCCTGAGGGGAGTATGGGGCAACCTTGTACATTCTTGGATGCGTTCTCATCGAGTTCTTGAATTCCGCCAGATCTCTTGGCCATCTGCGATTCAGTCGATAGAACGTCGTAATGTCCTCAGCGACAGCGTAGTGGATGCCAACTATGTCGAAATACCCGACTTGGTGAAGCGGAATCGCCAATACAACTAAGCTCAAAATGATCCAAAGTGTGAGCTTTAGCGGGTCTGGACGCTTCATCGCGACTCTTTCCACTGAAATCATGGAGCGGGTGGGGGGAATCGAACCCCCATGGCCAGCTTGGAAGGCTGGAGCTTTACCACTAAGCTACACCCGCGCGGGAGAAACCAAATTATACCGAACTTCAAATAACGCGCAAGACAAAGTCCCCCTCATCAAGCTGAGGGGGACTGAGAGCGAGACCTAAAACGCCTCGACGTACGCCGTTTCCCCGTGCAGAATCTCATCTAAACCGACGGTCTCGGTCTCGTCTTCCACACGAACCGGGACAATCTTGTCGATAAGCGCAAGCATGACGTAGGTCAGCCCGAACGCCCAAATGGAAGAGCCGACGACTGCTGCCAACTGCTTAAAGAAGAATGAGGAGTTTCCGTAGATCAGGCCATCGACTCCGTTAGGATTGAACGCCTTGGATGCAAAGACGCCCAGCAAAATGATGCCGATCATGCCGCCCACGCCGTGCACTCCCCAGACGTCCAGAGCGTCGTCCAACGCGAGTTTGTTCTTGAGCGCAACGGCCCCGTAGCAAACGACGCCCGAAATGCAGCCGATAATCGCGGCCGTAGTGGGTGAGACAAAACCAGCAGCAGGAGTGATCGTGGCCAAGCCCGCAACCGAGCCCGTGAGCAGGCCCACGAACTTCGGCTTCTTGGAATACATGTAGTCCACCACGAGCCAGACGACTCCAGCAAACGAAGCAGCGATATCTGTATTGAGGAAAGCGATCGCCGTTACGGAATCGACCCGGAATTCGCTTCCAGCGTTAAAGCCGTACCATCCGAACCACAGGAGTCCGGTGCCCAAAGCAACCAACGGGATGGAGTGCGGCCCCTTGTCGATCACCTTCCGTTTGCCGACATACAGCACCGAAGCAAGCGCCGCCATACCGGCGATGTTGTGAACCACAATGCCACCGGCAAAATCCAGCACGCCCCACTTTTGAAGAATGCCTCCGCCCCAAACCATGTGAACGAACGGGAAGTAAATGAGGAGGAGCCAGCCGGTCAAGAAGACCATGTAGGACTTAAAAGTAACGCGATTTGCAAAAGCGCCAGTTATCAGCGCGGGGGTGATGACGGCAAACATCATCTGATAGGCAACAAAAACGATGAGTGGAATGGAAGGATTCGCTGGCGAAGGAGCCATAAGGTCCACTCCCTTCAAAAATGCCATATCCAAATTTCCAATAATTGCCCCGTCTCCGCTGAAACAGAGCGAGTACCCGCAGATGAACCAGATCACCGTGGTCCACCCCATCGAGACGAAACTCTGCATCATGATCGTCAAGACATTTTTTCGACCCACCAGTCCTCCGTAAAAGAACGCGAGACCAGGGGTCATAAGCATAACGAGACTGCTGCAAAGCAGCATGAAGGCGGTATTGCCTGTATCAATGTTCATCATCGAACTCCAACTTGCTTGCAATTTCGCAAAAACTTCTAGGTTTCCTTCCTCTATTTAATCTATTCGCGGCATTTTCGGGACGGAGGTTCACGAGCATCAAGCTGACGGAGGGCGGAGTTCCGGCTCAGTCGGAACGAGGGAATGGCCTCGGGCTCCGGCAGCTTGAGGAAATGGGCCAAAAATTCCAACTCCTGCGGGTACCCTGCAATCGTGCCAGGTTCAGCGTTTCTGCTTGCTTACAGCCTTGTTGCTTCGTTCGCGCCGGCTGTTGCGCCAGCCCCTGCGAAGATCAAAGTTGGCGATTTGCTCACAGTCAAGGTATTCGCCTCTGAAGAGTTCTCAGGCGACTACGCGGTACTGGACGATGGTTCGGTCACTGGCTTGGGATTCGGACGAGTCCCCGTGATTGGGCTCACACTCACCGAGGCAAAGGTCGCCATCACGAAAGCGCTTTCCGGGCGTCTCAACAATCCGAGCGTCGAGGTGATTTTCAAGCTTCAACGGCCCAACACAGTCTATGTTCTAAACGTCGGAGGTACCGCCGGTGCCGTTGCGGGAAGCAACACGGCCACGATGGGAGGAATTATCCCCCTGCAGCCCGGCATGACCATCCGAAAGCTCCTAGCAAGCGTTCAGCTTACGGCTACACCCGATGAACTTAGCATCACGCTCACCAGGCAGTCCAAGACGGTGATCGAATCGGTCGTGAGAACAGCGCTGGACACCGGTGGGACCATCGGAAACACGCTATTGGAGCCAGATGACATTGTCACGATCCAACTGCTCCCCTACGTGCGAATTTGGATGACCGGTTCGGTTCGACAGCCCGGACAAATCCAAATTTTGGAAGGTACGGATATCTACCAGGCTTTGGCCCGATCCGGCGGAATTCTGGAAATGCCTGAAGACGATTACCAGCTCCTCGTCCGCAGAGGCCCGGAAATCATCGAAATCCCCAAATCGCCTATAGCAGGCCAACCGGCCTTCCAACTCGAAACTGGCGACACCGTGGATGTTCACATCCGTCCCAAAATGCGCATCGCCATCATGGGCGAGGTGAGCAATCCGGGCGAGTACGTCATGCGCGAGGGGACTCCAATCCAGGGTGTCGTCGCGAAGGCGGGCGGACTCACTCGTGCGGGGACGCTTCGCAACACGATTATTCTCCGGAAGGGCGAGGCAGTAAAGCTGGATGCCAGTGGCCTGAGCGAAGGTCGAGACCCTCAAAACTTCCTTCTCGCAGATGGTGATGTCGTTTACGTTCGGAACAACGAACGAGCGGTTACCGTTCTCGGCAAGGTTCGTGACCCGGGCGTGTACTACATGGAGGACGGCAAGCCGCTCCGAGCGGCTGACGCCTTGGCCCAAGCAAAAGGTCTGTTACCATCCAACGAAGGGTCACTGCGAAGAGTATTTCTAGCCCGTGCTGGGACGGATGGGAAGATGAAGATCGTTGAATTCAACCTCGACGACTATGTCAAGAACGGAAAGCTAGACGCTAATCCCGAGCTGATGCCAGACGACATCCTTCTCTTTGGCGCACCGAAGAATCTCGTGATCAGCGACCTCAGCACGTTCCTTTCACCGTTGATTCTGCTCGATTCGTTACTCAGGCGGCGGTAAACTCAGGAGGCACTATGGCGCTGGTTCACTATCTCACCGTTCAAGATGTTCTCTGGGCACATCTTCAGGTCACTCGAGAGGTCCAGTCATTCCACTTTCAAAAGCTTGAGGACGCCGTATATTGCCAGTATGGCTACGGACGCAGTTTGGATCTGCCGGCGCAAGCGGGGAGACTGATCCATGGACTCGCGTCACGACAGCCGTTCAAGTCCGGAAATTCGGCAGTCGCTTTCGTAGCCACCGTCGCGTTCTTAGAAATGAACGGGCTCAGACTCAAGATGGGCGATACCGACGCAGCCAACTTTGTCAATCGAGTCTTATCCAGTGCGTCCGGAGACGAGTTTGTTTCCAGAGTGGAGGAGAACCACTCAGACCATGGCCACCATGCTCCGTCCGTGCGCGAAGCAGTTGAGGCTGTGTTGGCCAAATACCCAAGCACAATCGCCGCACTTCTTCACGGAGAAGCCAGCGCTGTAGCGTAGATCGTCCCATGGTCGTCGAATCAGCGATCATCGAGCTACAAATTGACTCCGCCACAAACCTGAAGGAACGCAGGTCAGTACTTCGATCTGCAATCCAGTTGCTCCGCAACACCAAAAAGCTGAGCGTTGCCGAAGTCGGCGATGATGCTCTAGTGAATTACGGCGAAATTGGGATCGCCTCGGTTGGAAAATCCGCTCTCGAAGTGGCACAGACCATCGACGCAGCTCTTGAGACTATTGATCGCACGCCGGAAATCTGCGTCGTCGGCGTCACTCGCGAGGTGACCATACTAAAGTAGCCGAGGCCCGGATCGATTTCGATCCGAGCCTCGAAGGTCAACTCAATGAAGGGTTGAAAGCTTAGCCGATCGCTCGGCCACCGCCGTTACCGCCACCGCCGCCGCGATTGCCACGACCGCCACCAGGTCCGCCTGGCTGTTCTGTGGAAGTGAATTTCTTGCCTTCCATCGCCTTGAACTTGGTCTTCTGGTCCGCGGTCAGGATTTTCGCGAGTTCCTCATCCATGATCTTGTTGTTCTTCTCCATGATCGTCTGGATCTCTTCGCGCTGGATCTCGCCATTGCGCATCTTCTCCATCACGGCTTGCATAGCTTCACCTTGCTTTGTCTGGAGGTCCTTGACCTTCTTTTTCTGTTCTGCCGTGAAACCGAGATCCGTTTGGATGGTCTCGTTGGAAAGCGCTCGATTACCATTTACCTGGATGAATATCTCCTTCAGCCGAGTCTTCTGACCATCGTTGAGGAGGGCCATGTAGGCCTTCTCATTTTTGGTCATCATGTCCTGCATCTCGGAGGCCGATGGTCTTTCTCCTCCCTGCATCATGTTCCTCATGGCTTCTCGCTGTGATTCGTTCAGATCTTCGATCTTCTTGATCACGTCTGCGCTGAGGGCCATGTCTTTTTGCACATCCTTACGGCTGAGAAGGCTGGTCATGCCACCTCTCATTCCAAAGCCGCCACCGCCGCGCATTCCGCCGCGATTACCGCCACCGCCGCCACCGGGTTGGGCAAAGGCAGCTACTGCCAAGACCGCGATCACCGAGATCGCACATGCTCTAAATATGTTCTTCACTTCGACGTTCCTCCGTTAGACTCGCTTTTTTCCTTAGATTTTGATGGGTCGCCCTTTTTGGTCGTTTTATTGACTGCATCTTGAGTCTGCTTGCTCATGCGCAACTTCTCTTCGTCAGTCAATTTACTCGCTTCGTCGGGGTTCCTCACGACTTTGGGCGTCAAGAAAACGAGCAATTCCGTTTTCTGATTCTCCTTGGTAGTAGATCGGAACAGGTTCCCGAGGATCGGCAAATCGCCAAGAATGGGGATCTTCTTCACTGTGGACGATACCGAATTTCGGATGATGCCACCGAGAATGACCGTCTCCCCGTCCTTGACGGCGACCGTTGTCTGGGCCTGGCGCTGGTTGACAATGGGTGCATTGAAATCCGTAAACCCTTGCAAATCGTTGGCGGTTTGAGAGACATCCATGGTCACGTAGCCACCTGCGGTAATGCGCGGAGTAACGGTAAGAACGATGCCTACATCTTCGAAATCGTAGTTGTAGGTGATGTTGCCATTGGCGTCTGTCCGTTGACTTACGACAAACGGAACACGCTGACTGATGTTAATTTCTGCTTGGACGTTGTTGCTCGTAAAAATGCGTGGCGTTGATAGGACATTGAACCGAGTATCGGTTTGCAGTGCATTCAGAAATGCGGACCAGTTACCCCCGCTGAGAGTGTATCGGAATCCCTGAGGCGAACCATCTGCAGAGAGACCGAAGTCTTGGTTACTTTGCCCTGTCGAACCCTTTTTCCCGAATGCGTTATTTTGGGTGTAAGCCCACTCGACGCCTAACTTCGTACTTGAATCAAGCGAGGCCTCCACGATCAGAGTCTCGATCAAAACTTGCTCGGGGATCTTGTCCAGTTGAGCAAGAATCTGCCGAACGATTTGGGCGTCCTCGGGATTTCCAACAACGATGATGCTGTTTGTATTCTGGTCGGGGATTACCGTAATCTGGTTGGTCAGGTCCTGTACCTGAACAACGCGTCCGTCAGCCCCTCGACCCGCTGTACCCGCACCTGTTGTTGTCGACCCGCCACCACCGGTTTGCCTTTGGAAATTCTGGGCTACGACCCCACCATCTATGCTGACCACGGTCTCCAGTGGGCCTGCATCCGCATTGGGATCTTCAAGTGGAACGTCGATCTCACCTGCTGCGCGACCAGTCCCCAACCCACCTCCGGCATTGCCGTTGTTGGTGTTTCGGTTCGTGTTGGTATTGGTCGTGTTACGGTTGGTATTCGTTCTGCCGGACGTGCCACCGGCACCCGATACGCCTTGCCTCTGCCCAAATGCTTGACGGAACAGAGTCGCAACATCGTCGGCGCGGGCATTCTGAAGGGGCAGGACGAACGTAGTCGTCTGAACTTCCACCGGCATGTCCAGTTCCTTGATCAGCGTCTCCATCGTCGTTAGGTTCTGCTGAGTCGACGTAACGACCACGCTGTTCGTACGCGAGTCGGCCACAACCGAGCCAGCGGCCGTGTTTTGGTTCTGTCTGCCAAACCCGCCAAACGGGAAGAAGCCGAAACCACCACCGCCACCGCCCTGCTGGGTCCCTGTTGATCCACCCCGCCCTCGCGGAACATTACTCTGCAAAACTTGCTGGAGCACTGGCTGGATCGTAGAGCTTTCTGCGTACTGGAGCCGGAATACTCGAGAGGTCTGCGGTTCGTCGGTTTCCTTGTCGATTTCCGTGATCAAATCGCCGATCTGGCCCTGCAGCGTTCGTGGAGCATTGACGATCACCGTGTTGCTGTAGTCATCGCTGGAAGCGCGCACGTTGGGCTGAGTTTGGCCACCGCCGAAGCTGAATCCGCCACCTCGACCGCCGCGTCCACCCATTCCGCCAAACATCATCTGGGGAAAACCACCGCCCGCTGATTGTTGGAACACATCGTTCACAACCTTGGCAACTTGACTCGCGTTTGCGTACTTGATCTTGTAGACCTGGAGATCGATATTGCCCGTGCTCCCGCCCTGCATTCCCTGCATCATCTCGGGAGTCATGGTGAAGCCCTGGTTGCGTTGCTGCTTCTGGCGGATCACCAGAATCTTGCCCTGCTTCGCCATCTCGTAGTTGCGCACGGATAATGCTGCATTGAGGATTTCGAACGCGTCTGCGAGCGAAACCGCCTTTGCGGTTGTCAATGTGATCGCATCGCGCAGATTCGGGTCTTTAACGATTGTGATTCCTGAGGCTTTGGTGTAAAGCGCCAGAATCATATCGATGCTCGCGTTCCGGAATTCGAGCTTGATCGTCTTCTTTGGCAGGTTGAACTGCTCCCACGCTGGACGACTCGCGCCGCCCGCATCAAATTGCGCCAGAGTGCCGGTGGCCGTCACCGACAACAGCGCAAGTGCAAGAACTGATTTCTTTAACATGGGTTAGCCTCTTGGAACTACCATAATTCCCGGAGCGGACATCGCGGGATCACCGCCGCCAGACATCGGTCCTGCCATCCCGCCCATTCTAGACGGGTCAAAACCAGGTTGAGAACCTCCATTTCGGGTTCCTGAGCCAATTCCTCCTCGAAGATTGCCCGGCACAGCCACAGGCATAGGCGCAACTCCACGACCTGATGACGTTTCCTCTACGCCAAGGCCAAACCGCTCGACATTCCCCCCGGGACCTCGTACGGAAACGTATTCCGGTTCGATGGAAACCACGGTCATGCGTTTCCACCGCTCTCCGAGTCTCAGGAACACGCCTCCACCATTGCTTTTGTTCTCCAGCAACGCCGTTTGTTCTCCGTCGATCTCAGCATTTCCCGTATAGATCCAACCGGATTCTCCACCGGTGAAATCCACGGGAAGCTCATTTACATTATCCGTCGCTTTCTTCGAGTTCTTACTGACAATCGGAGTAAACGCATCTTTGAGTTGTATGTTCACCGGGGTGAACTCTGACTTGTAGTCTTCTTCCGTAAAAACAACAGCGTTGGCTTTCTTCGAGGCCGACCTGGCCCGAAACGGCTCGGGCTTTTTCGCTGCTTCGACAGGTTGTGGTGCGCTCAGATACCATGCAGCACCAGCAAATACAACAATCCCCACCCAAAAAATCGGCTTCTGAATAAAACTCACTTCGTAGACTTCTCCGTTTCCTTGTACGCAACAATCCCGACCGATGCAGTCACATATCCCGTCTTTTCGTCGGCCGCGTTCACCTGTATTGTTTTTACTGCCAAGCGGGTCTCCTCAGTTCCAAGCGAGTCTGCAAACGCCATCACGTTGGTAAAGGGTCCTTCCAGCGTTACAAGCGCAGAAACTGCGGACAAACTCCCCATGTTGTCGGTTCTTTGGGGACGAAACGAGACGACTTTCAAACCCCTTTCGAGAGCGTTCGTCGTCACGATGTCGAGCGATTTGGAGGAAATCTGGTCTTCGGGCAACTTCCAGACGAACTTCTCCACTACAGCGCGTCGCTCAGCAATTTGATCTCGAACCTTCTTGGTTTCATCCAGAATTTTGGTCTGTTCATTGAACTTGGTCTGGATGATCTTCGCAGAGGTTGGCACCGGAGACATCCAATGCCAGGCGAGCATCGCGAACGCCAAAACCACGGCAAAATAGGCTAGCGCTTGCGTAAGCCGAGGGCCTTCAAGGTTCATATTCACTTCTTAGCCACCTCCGGATTCATTGGAAGGTTGCCGACGACGTGAGCCGACAAAGCAAACTGGATTACAGGTGTACCGCCTTGGTCCGAGTTATTGGCAAAGATGAGGCGGACATCCCGAAATCGCCGCTGGCCAGATAGATTCTTGACGAAGGCTGTCACTCCATTGGGTTGCGTCGAAGTACCGCGAATCTGGGCTTCCTTTCCGCGTTCGATCGACAGTCCGGTAAGCCAGATCGAACTGGGGGTGAGATTCGCCATGATCATCGCCACGTCCGAAATCGGTTGCTTGGGCGCAAATCCCAAGTCGAGCACCTGCTTTTGGCTCGTGAGGGTGGCGAGAGCGGTCTTCGCCTGATCCAGGGTCGCCGTGGCGATCTCAACCCGCTTGTTCATTTTTGTGGTGTCTTTTTGCACTAAGGCTGAATCACGGGAACGCTGATCCCAAATCACGGCTCCGAGCAAGAAGGTTGCAATCCACAAAAACGCCGTTGTGCGGGTTAACCGGTTCGACTCCGCTGCTTCTCGCTTGGCCACTTCCTCGATCGGCTCCAATGCGAAGTCGACATTGGCTTTGCTCAAGGTTTCCAACGGACTTTGCGTGAGTTCACTCGGCAGAGAATGCGGCTGTTGCGAGGTTGTGTACATCACCGGGTTCAAACCACTGGTGAGAGCCTGAACTTTGCTGAGTTCCTCGGGAAGCACGTCGGCCATTGTCGCAGGCAACAGCTTGGACGACTTAAGAGCTCCGTTCACCAAGACGTCGATCCCAACCGAGTCGTCCGTAGAGTCGACCAAGATCGTCGCGTGCTCTTTCGCAGCTCGCTCATTCAACACGGTGCCTAGGCTCGTCGGGACGAGACAGTAGGGCGTGATCCCAGCGACCTTCAGGTCGGCGAGAATATCGCGGTAAAGCGATTTCGGAATAGCCGCGACAACCGCCATCCTGCCATCCTCGTCTCGATCATCGAGGAAGTGAAAGTCAAAGGCCAAATCTCCCGCCGGGAGTGGAAAGATGTCCGTAAGCCGAAGCATAAGGATCTTGCGAGCCTCCGATTTCGGGAGATCCGGCAATCGGAGCGAACGTGTAAACACGTGCTTTCGCGAGACAGCAACAATGGGTTCCCCTCGAACATAGTTCAGGATGTCGCCAATTCGGTTCCCCGAATGCATCGTCCCGTCGAGTGGATCGAAGACCCGTAGGAAGCCGGACGACCACTCCAGCACTTGGCTGGATTCAGTACGACGCTTTCTCAAGGCTCCACTCCCACCACTGTTTCGGTGGTCGCTTCGTCTTGCCATGCCCAACTGGTGAGCGGATCCTCAAGAGGTGATTCAGTCATTTTTAGAATTCGTGGACGATTGTTGTTGAGAGAAACCACCGCTTCCATCGCAAGTCGAACGCTTCCCTTTTCCGCAAGTATTCGGACGATGAAGGTCTCTGAATTTGTCGTAAAGTGGTCGATTGTGTCCGCCGCAACCTGCACGGTATAGCCTGGGATCTGGAACAGTTCGCCAAGAGACTGAAATCCAGTGGATTGGCGTGAAACGATGTTCTGGGCGATGTCCGGCGTAATAACGCTAAACGTCTCGAGCGTCTCCTCGGACGCCGTATTGATATTGATCAATCCTTCCTTGCGTGGCTCTCCTCCCACAACGAACTGGTTAGCCAAGATGGTCGCAGCCTGAGTGGTCATTGCGGGGATCCTGAGTACCTGGCCCATCGAGGTGAAGCCGCCGCCCGCCCGACTCAAGATGATCGTGGTTGCCAAATCCTGCGGGATACCGGCCTGCTGCAGGCTCTGCGTGGTCGCCGAGTTCAAATTGATCAAGGGCTGGCCCGCAGGACTGGTCGTGGGAGAGAACGAATCGACCGTCGCGGCGATGGCTAGGGCTCTTCCCAAGTTCCCCGAGGTCGTGGTTTGCTGCGGAGCTTGGTAGATGGTCTGCCCGTCAAAGCCACGCACGAGCAGGAGTTCGTCCAAGGTGTCCATCCTGCGGAGCTTGGTGAGGTATGGCTGGTCGAGTTGGGTGTAGTACTCATCCTTTGCGCCTTCCAGTCGAGGATTTTGCCCATCCTCTCGCCAGTCCTCCAGTGATTCCACTTGCTCCGTGGTCAACCCCAAGTTCTCGAGCTGTTCTTCTGTAGCGGTGTTGAGATTCACTAAACTGGCAGCATCAATGACCTGGAACCTAAAGGAACCCGTTCCCACCATAAATCGCTCGTTTCCTTGGGAGCCCAGTTCGTACCAGCTGTCGAGCTGTGTCACCGGCGCGCTCGTGAGGTCGACGAAATTCGCCACAACATATCGAGCCGCACTTTCCGCCAAGAGCCTGGTCTGAACCCGTTCAGAACGATAAAGCGAAGCCCGAAATTCGGTATTGCTACTGGCCAAAACCACTGCTAACGTGCTGATCGTCGCGGTCAACACAACCAGAACCACAATCAAGACGCCACCACGACGATTCATTGTGTGGCTCCTGTCTCGGGGTTGGCGGTGGTGACGTCGGAGAAGAGCGGTTTGACAACGAACCGATGCACGACATCCTGCTGATCGTCGGTGAGTCGGTAGGAGACCCTGATCGCGGCTGGTATCCGCCGCGCACCGGTGATGGTGTCCCACTGGCCTATCCAGTTCTCCCCGTCGAAGAACTCAAACCCGATTTCGCTGACACGCGAATCCAGCAGACGTTCAGTGCCACCTTCCGTCTCCAGATTATCGGACGGTCGTTGTTCGCGAAGGAAAAGCCCGTTCAGACTTCCCGCATCGCCGACCGGAGTGAGGCTAAGTTGCGTCTCGACGAGGCCGCCTACCGGACCACGTGCCGTGTTGCGTTCTTCAAACGAGGAGTCGTCCGTTTCCAAAGATGCTCCGGGAGGGCGACTGTAGATGCGCGTGAAGGTTATGGAAGTCGCTGCTGTGCCTGAATCAAGGGAGAGTCCACCTTCAGTGCCCTCGGAGTTAGCGACGAAAAACGCGCTTTCATTCGCAGCATCGTTGTCGACATACGCATTTTCCAGATAGTCGCGGACTTTTCGCTCAAACTCAAGTTGGTTCAAGAACTCGTCCCGTGCTTGCGGCGCTCGAACCGAAAAATCCGTCGCAACCCGGAAAGCCGTAGTGACCGCGGCCATGATAACTCCAGCTAGAGCCATCGCGGCCAAAACCTCGACCAGCGTGATACCGCGCCGAAGTTTCAAGGCGTGCCTCCTGCGGCCGTTGTGGATTCCAGTTCCTCATACACCAGGGTGTAGAGCGTTACCATTCGCTTTTCGTCATTCTCCGAGTCTCGGCGTCGGACGGTGAAGATGACTTCCGAGAGGTTGGTGGTGCCAGTTGTTTCGATTTGGGCTTCCCATATATAGCGGCTTTCCCCCCACTCATCAAAACTGCCACCTTGGTCCTGATACTCGCCAAGCGCTACGAACTCGTCCAGCTTGGACTTGCCGATCATGAGCATCCGCTCGCGTTCTTGGGAAAGCGCCTGGGCTTTGCCGATCGACGACATCCCATTCAGAGCGGCAACCACTCCAACCGCCGCCAAAGTGGTTGCAACCAGAGCTTCCACCAACGTGAATGCCTTACGCACGCTGCTGGATCCCTCCGGCATCCCACTCCTGATCTTGGATTTCCTCTGCCTCTTGTTCAGATTTGTAGGTCCCGCGCCCCGACTTTGCGTCGATCACCAGAACTTTGATGCTGGAGCCCTCGTTGACATTGACGCGTGCTCCGTCGCATGTTCCATCGGGATAGAACCGAACTTGCCACTCACCTTCCGTCACAGCATTCTGATCGACCTCGAATCCGTCCAGAGTGATCGACGAAGGGGTTTGAAGAGACTGCAGATCTTGGGGGTCCGTTTCATCAACAGGGACTTGCTGAATTGTAAGTTGCCCTTGGTTACTGGCGACGAGCGAAACCGTTCGTCCTGTACGGATCGCAGTGTTTCGGCATTCGGAAGGCAGGTCCTTCAGTTTCCCGAGGTATTCGCGAACACGACCCGACTTGATTGTGCTGGAGAGCTTTGGAAATGCAATGGCGGCAACCATGGCAAGAACCATGATCACCACCATCATCTCAACAAATGTAAAAGCTCTCCGACGCATGGGTATTGCTCGTTATTGAGAGTCTTCTGCTCCACTTTCGCCAATGTCCGCCGCGTCGCCCTCACCACCGGGAGCACCGTCGGCACCCAGCGACTGGAGCGTAAACGTGTCATCGCCCCTCGGGCCAGGATAGGAATATTGGTAGGCGTTGCCCCATGGATCCGCCGGCAGTGCCTTTTCTAGGTACGGCCCGCGCCAATTTTGAACATCGGCTGGCTGATTGCGAAGTGCGTTGAGTCCTTCCTCTGTTGTCGGGAAGCGATCACAGTCCAGCCTGAACGTATTCAGCGCCGTCGTCAGAGAAGTGATATCGGAAAGAGCCTTCGCCTTCTTCGCATCACTTGTCCTGTTGATGACGCGCGGAACAATTAGCGCCGCCAAAATCGCCAGGATGAGGATGACGACCAGCAACTCGATCAGCGTAAAGCCCTTCTTTCGCCGGTCGCGCATCCTAAGTCGATTGAATTGCATATCCATCATAATTTTCACTACTTCACCAAGTCTTGCGCCTGGAAGATCGGCAGCGCCACCGAAATCACAACGAAGCCGACAAATACTGCCATCAACAGCACGATTGCCGGTTCGACCAACGCGGTCAGCCGTTTCATGCCGTTATCCACCTCAAAGTCAAGGCTTTCGGAAACTCGCCCCAGCATTTTCGGCAGGTCGCCCGTCTCCTCACCGATCGCCACCATGTGGACCAACACCGTTGGAAATGCTCCTGAATCGCGCATCGCGCCCGCAATTGCCGCACCTTCGCGGACGTCGCTGACAACCTGTTTGGAGCTTTGTCGAAAAAGAGCGTTCCCCGCTGCCATTCCAGCAATATCAAGCGCTTCCAAGATGTTGACGCCGCCGTAGACAAGGGTTCCCAGAACCCTGGCGAATCGCGAAACTACTGCTTTGCTGACAACCGGGCCAACCATCGGCAGATTCATCAGAAGCTTATCCCGTGCGATTGCGCCAGCAGGAGTCGCGGTATAGGCCCGTACCAAAACAACGGCAGCGACGATGCCACCCACAATGACGATCCAATTGTTGGTGATGACATCCGTGGCTCCAAGGAGCATTTTGGTTGTGATGGGAAGGTCGTTCCCCAGGTCCTTGAACACACCCGATAGCCGCGGCATGACGAACGTGATGAGAAAAATCACGACTCCGGCAGCTGTGGAAGCAAGGATGGCGGGATAGATCATCGCGGAGATGATCTCGCTGCGCCGGGTCACTTCCTTTTGTTGGAAGTCCGCGAGTCGACCTGCAACTTCGGCAAACTGGCCGCTGGCTTCACCGGCTCGCAGGGTCTGCGTAAAGACATCGTTAAAGACTTTGTTGTGCTTGGCCAGCGCCTCACTCACGCTCAAACCGCCACGGACGTCCTTCAACGCCTCGTGAGCGATGTCCGCAAGACGAGCGCTCTCCGACTGTTCCGCAACGATGGCGAGGACTCGGTCCAGCGGCAATCCGGCTGCCGCTAGGTCGGCCATTCGACGCGTGAAAAGGGCGATATCCGAACGATTGACCCTGCCATGGCCATGCTCCGATCGGCTCGCTGGCTTCTCGTCTGCTTCCTTAATTTCAACGACAAATCGCCCTTCCGCAGCCATCAGCGAAATGGCGTGATCGGAGTCATTTGCTTCGACAAATCCTGATTTCTTTTTTCCCTGGGCGTCGAAGGCAGTGTAGGCGTAAGTTGTCATAGCCTCAGGTTAGAGTTCCTCCCTCTGGCATACGCGAAGGACTTCTTTCGGAGTCGACCGACCTCGGAGCACGTTCAACTTTCCATCTCCCATCAGTGTTCGCAGGTTGCCGTTCGCGATCGCGTAATTCTTAATGTCACCCGCGGATTTCCGCTCAACGGTCATGTGGCGGATAGTCTCATCCATGATCAGAAGTTCGTAGATGCCTTGCCTTCCCTTATAGCCGGTCCCTCCGCAGACATCGCAGCCACGCCCTTGCATGAACGTGCCTTTCTCAGCCTCTTCTTCAGAGATGCCAATCGCTGCCAAAGCATCGCGGTCGAAAGTAGCGGGCTCACTGCAGTTAGGACAGTTGCGTCGGATGAGCCGCTGAGCGACGACACCCACAAGCGATGACGCAGCCAAGAAAGGCTCGACTCCCATATCCAAGAGTCGAGTCACGGCACCCGAGGAATCGTTGGTGTGGAGGGTGCTGAAAACCAAGTGGCCTGTCAAAGCAGCATGAATCGCAATCTCGGCCGTCTCGTGGTCTCTGATTTCACCGACCATGATGATGTCGGGGTCCTGCCGCAAAAACGAGCGCAGTCCGTTGGCGAAGGTCAACCCGATGTTGGGTCGCACCTGCACCTGCCCGATTCCCGGCACCTGGTACTCCACGGGATCCTCGATGGTGAGGATATTGGTGGTCGGTGACCAAATCTCTTGCAGCGAAGCGTACAGAGTCGTCGACTTCCCCGAACCTGTTGGCCCTGTCACCAGGATGATTCCGTAGGGGATCGAAATAAGCTTACGAAACCTCTCAAGGGTATCCGGGAACATGCCCAGCTCCTCCAAACCGAGCAGAGCCGTACCCTTGTCAAGTATTCGCATGACCGCGCGTTCGCCGAACACGGTGGGAACGATCGAAACACGAACGTCGATCGATCTGCCGGCGATGGTCAACTTGATGCGTCCATCTTGAGGCAGACGCCTTTCGGCGATATTCATCTCACCGAGAATCTTGATGCGCGAGATGAGAGCGGGCAGGAGTTTTTTTGCCGGCCGCATCAGATCGCGAAGCAACCCGTCGATTCGATACCGCACTTTCACATCACGCTCGTACGGCTCGATGTGTATATCGCTGGCATTGTCGCGAACAGCTTGGGCGAAGATGAAGTTGACCATCTGGACGACCGCAGAATCACCCGCCATCTTCTGCAGGTCCGCTAGGTCGGTGACATCCTCGATGTCGGAGCCACTACCATCCTCGCCCGACATCTGGGAGAGCATGGACTCAAGAAAATGCTCCTCGATCCGATCTCGTATGACCTGTGAATCGGCTAGCACAACTCGAATGGGCCGTTGGATCAGAACGGAAAGGTCATCCGCTGCCTGAACATCCTCCACAGAACCTACGGCGCATGTGAGGATATCTCCGTCTGCATCGACGGGCAAAATTCTATTCTTGAGCGCGAATTCGCCTGGAATGAGCTCCAAGAGAGCCGGATCCGGTTTCAGGCTTTTGAGGTCTATGTAAGGGAGACCGTCCCGTTGATCTGTGACTTCACTCCCAAGTACTTCCATCGATAGTGTTTCCGCGTAGACGTGCTAAGCCTACAGACGTTCAGTCCTACGGGTTCGAAGTTAGGAAATGTTTCATTATTTGAACTCAAACCCTTCGCGCGGCAATAGTTTGGAGTCAGTCTATGGGAGCCACGGCATCCTGGCTTTGGTATCCGGGCCAGTTCATCTTGCGGGTGACCCGGTGGGAGATCATTTCGTCGCTTCGGAAACTGAGCACAGCCATTGCCTGAGCATCTTCCGGGTCCGCCATGAGAAAGGCTTGGGCAATGTCCAAATCGAACATCGCTGGCATCCGATCGTGGACATCGTAGACCAGTCTATTGGCTTGGGTGGTCAGCAGGACGAACTCCCGTTCGGCGGTTTCATGGTCTGCGCCCCAGAATGCTCCGATAGCGAACATCCGTCCGTCGGCACGCTGAAAGTAGAAGGGCTGCTTCTTCCCGTCTTCCTCCTTCCACTCGAAGAAACCTGTGGCGGGCACCAAGATCCGGCGATCTTTGAATGAACCTCGGAAAGTTGGCTTCTCCAGGACTGTTTCAGCCCGCGAGTTGATAATGCGTGACTTCGCCCATTCGGGCCGGTAACCCCAACTCATGTACTCGGGCTTAACCTGATCCCGATCCAAAACCAGCACCGGCACATACGCCGTCGGGGCTATGTTAAATAAGGGCCTATCAAATTCTTCGGGCAACGGTAACCCTTCGCGGTTGATGACGTTGAGGGTGTACCTAGAACACATGCCTAGAACTTGATGAATCCGCCAGGATACCGTGGGTCCCGAGGAAACTTTCCGTTCACCTTGCCCACGATAATCGCTGACCAGTTGATAACTCGGGTCGGGTGATTCGGAGCATCGCTGCTAATCGTGATCGTGCCCGATTTTAGTCCGCTCGTGGCAGTGTTCAGGACTGCGTTATGTTGCCGAGAAGAACCAGCCACCACGCTGAATGAACCAGCCGGAACGGTGACACCGGTCGTCGAAGCCATGGTGTAGTTCAGGTTAGCGATGCCATCGGTTGTCCACAAAGACGTATTGGCCGAGTTCAGAATGTCGAATGGTAAAGCGACATACTGGTCCATATCCACCAAACCGAAGTCCAGATAGGTCGTACTGGTATCGCAGTCTGCCGGAACTTTCAGGTCTAAGTAGACGGGAAGGTGACCGTTTCCGTTAGCCGTGTCGATCAGAGCTTGCGCAATAGTCGGACCCACCATCGTGTTGCCGGTAGTTCGCAACATGGCGTTGAAGCTGTAGGCATCATTTCCCCAGCAATGGTACGAGTGGTTGGGATCGTCCCAGGGTTTTGGGTCATTCGCGTTAAACGCTTTGAACGCAATCGATGGATTGCCAATGTAGTCCAGACCCTTGTTATCGAAGAGGCTTTGGGAGATCAGCAATTGGTCAAACCGATCATCCATCTGACTCGCGGGATCCTGGGTATGGACGTTTCGGTACGTTGCGTTGTTGTTCCAGCTTCCTGGGCGGTTGATCGGGTCGAAAAATCTGCCCGCGTTGTTCGCCTGGCTACCCACAAGACCTTGGTAAGCGACTTCGCTGGACGTCAGGATGTTGAAGTCGCCCCCGATGAGAAAGCTCCACTTGGAATTGAGCGACTGGGCATCGGTACGGACATACTGCGCCTCTAAAATTCGCCGATCGATGTCCGAGGTAGTCGATCCCGACTTCATGTGGCTGGAGTAGATCGCCATCGTCGCCTCATCGACTGGATAGCCGACGGGACGGAAATCGTAGCGCATGACATTGCGCGGGACCTCGGGAGCGTTGCCCCCCCCATGGACCAACTTGTAACCGAGATACTCAACTTTCGAAGTTCGGTAGAAGAAAGTGCTGTCCGTATCTGGCCCGTTAACAAAAGCGATGCTCGCCCAGTCTCCCGGGCTATTCGTCGCCGTGTTCAGTAAGTTCCGAAAATTGGTGACCGCCGTAGCATCGAGGAACTCCTGGCAAATGAGAACATCAGGAGCCAGCGACCGATTCTCGAAAACACCGTAGAAGCAGGTTTGAAAGGCAGCCGTACGATCAGTGGAACTACTTCCGTAGTTTGTGACGTTCCACGACGCCACTCGAAGCTGGGCGACGGCCAAGACCGGCAGGAGGGATCCCGCAACGAGGGTTCCTTTCAAAAGCAAAGATCGAAAATGCATGGCAGATTTAGTAATTTTGACACACTAAGAGATGAGCCCGAGCCGTTATTTGTTCCGGGCTCTCACCGATTTTGGATCAGATTTGGACTCATGCCCGGATCCTAGCGAGCCGCTTGACGGCTCAATCGCCATTTGTCGATGGCAACGGCCGAAACAATAATCAACCCAGTGAGAATCTGCTGGACCCAGTTCGGGACTCCGATTCGGGTGCAGCCCATGTTGATCGTGGTCATGATGAGTGCTCCAAATGCAGCACCAACCACGCTTCCCTCACCTCCGGAAAGGCTTCCTCCACCGATGACTACTGCCGCGATCATCTCCAGTTCTTTACCTGTCGCGGCAGTTGGGTCTCCGATAGTTGTTCGCGAAAAATCCATGACGCCCGCAAGGCCGACGAACGCTCCGGCCATGGTGTAAACGGCGATCTTCACCCGATCCACAGGAATTCCGCACAACTTGGCGGTGTTCTCGTTCGAACCGATGGCCACCACATTCCGGCCAAAGGCGGTGTACTTGAGAGCTAGAGCCGCCAGAGCCAGAAACACCAACCAGAGCCAGCCACCCTTGGGAAGCAACAGCCATTTCTGATCGGCTGGCAGCGACATCGTGAAGATCCGCAACCACGAATCCGGCACACCGCTCACCGTCGTCTCATGTGCCAACCCCGTGGCCAATCCGCGAAACACGAGCATCGTGGCCAAGGTCACGATAAACGGGCCGGTGCGTAGTTTCGCCGTCAGAGTGCCATTCATGAAGCCACAAGCCGTTCCAGTCCCAATCGCGGCAAGCAAAGCGAATATCGGGTTGGTCGTGGACTTCATTACGGTGGCCGCCACGACGGTCGACAGTGCCACCACCGAACCTGCGCTCAGGTCGATGCCTCCGCTCAAAATGATGTAGCACATCCCGATTGCGCCGAGACCGACGATGATGGACTGCCGCATCATCAGTTCGATATTATCGACACGCAGAAACGAATTCGGGCTGAGGAATGAGAAGATCGCATAAATGACGATCCAGGCTCCGATGACCCCGATGAGATTAGCCCGCTTCATCGAACGCTTAACTCCATGAGCGATTCTTGAGTAGCCGACTGGGCTGGAACAAATTGGGAAAGCACACCGCGATTCATCACTGCGATTTGGTCACACACGCCAAGCAATTCGGGAAGATAGGAACTGACCAATAGAATCGCCTTGCCCTGTAACGCGAGGCGATCAATTTGCTGATAAATCGCAGCCTTGCTTCCCACATCGATGCCTCGGGTCGGTTCATCCAGTAGGAGAATATCGCATTCCGCATCAAGCAAGCGAGCAATAGCAGCCTTCTGTTGGTTGCCACCCGATAGGTGACCGATCACCTGGCCGTACGAGGAGCACTTTACGGCAAACTCCGATGCGGCCGCTTCAGCACGGTCTCTGATTTCTTTGGGTCTGATCCAAGGTGACCAGCGGCGAGCCATCGTGATGTTCTCCTCGATCGAGAGGTTCAGGGCCAACCCTTCGGCCTTTCGATCCTCGCTGACCATCCCCATGCCGATCCGCAACCTTTGAGCGACTGATCTCACTCGCATCCCACACACTTGGACAGTGCCGCTCTTGGTCTTGTCCAATCCCATCAGCGCGCGGAGAAGCTCGGTCCTTCCCGAACCGTTTAGGCCCGAAATACCAAGGACCATTCCCCTTCGAAGCGACATCGTGGTGGACTTGGGCAAACCTCGAGACCCTTCGATAGACTCCGCCGTGAGGACAACTTCGCCGGCTGTGCGCTCCGACCGCGGAAACATGTCCTTGACCTCCCTCCCCACCATCAAGCGGACAATTTCGTCGTCGGGAAGGTCGACCATGGCTCCTTGGCTCACCAGATACCCATCGCGCAGCACCACAATCCGGTCGGCTATCTCTCGAACTTCATCCAGGAAGTGTGAGACATACAGAATCGATTTTCCTTGCTCCTTCTGCCGCCGGATGAGATCAAATAGCCTCGCAATGTCTTGCCGAGTGAGGCTGCTTGTGGGCTCGTCGTAAAGGATGACCTCAGCGTTGCGCGCCTGAGCACGAGCGATCTCAACAACTTGTCGGAGCGAAATGGGCAATCGGTTAACGGTCTCCGCAGGATCGAGATCGGGGTACCCGAGTTCCGTAAGCACGCCGTGGGCCTTTGCTTGAAGGTCTGTTGGCGAAAGCATCCCGCTGCCGAACTTTCCCAAGAAAATGTTCTCGCCGACGCTGAGATGTGGACACAGCGCAAGCTCTTGATGAACCAAGAAGACCCGTTCATCGCCGGGCGAGTATGGCTTGCCTCCCCAGGTGATGCTGCCCTTATCCGCCTTCAGTTCGCCCACCAAGGTTCGCAGCAGCGTGCTCTTGCCGCTGCCGTTTTCGCCGACAAGAGCTGTGACGAGGCCAGGCTCCACAGAAAGGGAGATATCGGTGAGCGCATGGGTCTCACCGAACCATTTGCTGACCCCGCCAACTGCAATCATCAGTTTTTGGGGAGCAGATTCTTGATTTCTTCGTTGTCGATATTGGTCTTGTCCACCAGGACAGCTCCGGTGTCGATGGTTTCCGGCACAGTCTCGCCTTTCAGGTGCTTGACCATGTTGGTTATGCCCTCGTAGCCCATCTTATAGGGGTTCTGCAGGACCAAGCCATCAATTTGGCCATCTCGAACAGCCTGCAAAAGCTCCTTAGAAGAGTCGAATCCAACGAAGTGGACTTTTCCGGCGAGTTGGGCATTTTGCAGTGCTCTCAAGAATCCAAACGTTGAAGACTCATTGGGAGTGAAGATTCCCGTAACGCCGATGCCGTCTGCGGTTTTGAACCGGGAAATCAGGTTCTCGGCTGCTGACTGCGCAGTCTCGCGCGTGGCGCCTGCGTGCTGTTCCTGGCTGGCGATTTCAAGCTTCCCTTCCTTTGCCGCTTCCATAAAGCCATCCTCGCGGGCCATGGTGCTGGCTGAGCCTTCCGCGTACCGAAGCAGAATCACCTTGCCGCCTGCGCCAACCACCTGAGCCAGCTTTTCACCGCCTAGTTTTCCGCCCAATTTGTTATCGGTCGCAATAAAGCTCACTACCTTGGTGTCTTTGAGTGCGCTGTCAACAATCACGATCGGGATATTCGCGCTTTGCGCTTCCTGCACCGGTGCCTTCAATGCCTCTTCGTCGAGCGGCGCCAGGATAATGCCGTCCACCTTCTCTGCCGTGAAGTTCTCAACCACCTTGATCTGCTCCGCTCGGTCGTCTTCCTTCAACGGAGCTTTCCAAAGCAGCTCTACATTGTTCTCCGCTGCCGCCTTCTCGGCACCTGCCTGCATGGATTTCCAGAATTCATGGGTTGCACCCTTGGGAATGAACGCAATGCGGTACTTCTTGGCGCCGCCATCTCCTGAACCCGTGCTGGCTCCCGTGGTTGAAGCAGTTTGGCCTTCGTCCTTTGGGCCGCCGGAGCAACCGACCAACCCGAGTGCAGCGATAGCCAGTGTGGAGAAAATTACAAATTTGAAATGGTTCATGAGAATCCGCCTTCCTGCGGTTCACATTACCAACTCTGCAACCTAATTGCAACCTAGGAATGAATCCATCGGTCACGCGCCGGGGTACCTTGTTGCACGTATGTCCGTACGAGTTCGATACGCTCCCAGCCCCACCGGCAGCCCTCATGTCGGCAATATTCGCGATGCGCTGTTCAAGCATCTCTTCGCCAAGCACACTGGTGGTACCAATATCCTGCGTATCGAAGATACGGATCGAACTCGCTACGTTCCCGGTTGCGAAGAAGAGATTGTCGAAAGTCTCCAGTGGATCGGAGTCGAGTACCAAGAAGGGTTCGGCATCGGTGGCGACTGCGGCCCCTACCGCCAGAGCGAGCGCAAGGAAGCCGGGATCTACGCGAAATGGGTGCAAGTGCTCCTTGAGAGCGGCCACGCCTATAAGGCATTCGACACGAGCCAGGAACTCGAAGAAATGCGCGAGTTCCAAAAGATCAACAAGCAACCCATCGGATACTACGGCGGCTTGTGGAGAGACGCGAGCGGTGTCCAAGTGGAAGAAGCCGAGCGAGCGGGCAAACCTGCCGTCATCCGGCTCAAAATTCCCCGGGGCAAGACCATTGTCATCGAAGACTTCATTCGAGGTCGATTGGAATTTGACTCGGACACCGTCGATGATCCGGTCCTCATCAAAGCGGATGGCATGCCAACCTACCACTTTGCAGCGATGGTGGACGACCACTTAATGGATATCACCCACATCATGCGTGGCGAGGAATGGATCAGTTCGGCACCGAAGCATGCTTGGCTGTTTGATGCCTACGGATGGGAAAAGCCGGTCTTCGTCCATTGCCCCGTGATTAAAGGCAAAGATGGCTCCAAGCTGAGCAAGCGCCATGGCGATACCCGATGTTTGGACTATCGGGCAGCAGGATATCTGCCGGAGGCGTTGGCGAACTTCATCGCGCTCATCGGGTGGTCGCCCGGAGGCGATCGAGAACTCATGACCATGGATGAGTTGTGCGAGGCGTTCTCATTGGAAGGTCTGCAGCCGTCTCCAGGAGTCTTCGATCTGGATAAGTTGCGTTGGATGAATGGCCACTACATTCGAGCCACGGAGGCACCGGAGTTGGTATCCAAAGTCCGCGAGTATGCCCAGGCCGGGGAATACAAACCCTACTTTGAGAAAGAAGACCACGCATCGCCCGAAACGATCGCGGCGTTGGAGCTTCTGGCCGGTGGATTTAAGTCCACTCCCGATATCGCAGGCGAAGCGGTGCGCCTTGAACAGGAGCGGGTCACAACGCTCGCCGATTTTGGCGAAGCCTGTGCGTTCTTCCTCCAGGAAGAGCCCCCGTTCGACCCCAAAGCGGTCGAGAAATGGTTCGGACAGCCTCACGTACCTGCGCTGATCGATCATTTGATCGCTGCGCTCGATGGCAGATCAGCCATCACCCACGATGAGTGCGAAACGCTCGTGAAAGAGTATGCCGCTTCCGCCGGAATGGAAAAACTCGGCCCCGCTGTGCATCCGACCCGTGTGGCCCTGACTGGAAAGACCGTCGGACCGGGCTTGTGGGATCTCATGGCGGTACTCGGCCCAGCCAAGATGATTCAGCGCTTGACTCGGGCAAAGGCCATGCTGGGCTGATGTTCGCCCGTATCCTACATTCGGAGGGTGTCGCTGCCGAGTTAGGTCGCTGGAAGCATCGCATTCACGCCGATCACGAATCTGTTGAAAGAACGGTCGCGCAGATCATCGAAGATGTGCGTCGTCGCGGTGACCAAGCGCTCATTGAAAGTGCTCAGAAATTTGACTCGCCTTCTGTATCTCAGATCCATGTCCAGCCGGATGAGTTCGCGCAGGCTTTGGTGGACGACTCTCTGCTTGAGTCCATTCGATTTGCGGCGGAACAGATTCGAACTTTTCACGATGAGCAGATGCGGCGGATGACCTCGGGCTGGGAGGTCGGTTCGGTCGCTGGGGGCGGAGTTCCGAGCGAAGCGAGGAACGAGGGCGCGGCATCGGGCCCAGCGACCGTACCCACTTGGAGTTGGAGGATGCCTTTGGGAAAATCTGGGCACCGAGGGCAGTTAGTACGGCCCGTCCGACGAGCAGGAATCTATGTTCCAGGTGGGAATGCGAGCTATCCCAGTTCGGTCCTCATGAATGCGATTCCCGCCCGATGCGCAGGCGTCGGGGACATTGTCATCGCGAGCCCGGTGCAGAGGTCTGGCTCCTATCACAACGCTGTGCTGGTCGCGGCAAGTGAGGTTGGGGTAAGGCAAATTCTCAAAGTCGGCGGAGCAGCGGCGATTGCCGCAATGGTCTTTGGAACCGAATCGATTTCCCGCTGCGATGTCGTGGTCGGACCAGGCAACAAGTACGTCAACGAAGCCAAGCGCCAGCTTTGGGGTCACGCGGGCTATGATGGATACGCCGGTTCAAGCGAGGTCTGCGTCGTTGCCGATTCCTCATCCAATCCTGCCTTCGTGGCCTCCGATCTGCTCACTCAAATTGAACACGCGGAAGACAACCAAGCATGGCTCGTTTGCATTGGACAGTCAACCTTCGATGCGGTCTCGAACGAGATCCAGAACCAGGTGGCTACGGCCCCTCGTCGTGAAACTCTGTTTGCCGCACTGCGAAACCACGCCGTGGCCTTTATTGTTGATGACGTCGAACAAGCCGCCGAGATTGTCAACGTGGTTGCTCCCGAACATTTAAGCCTCTCAATCGAAAACCCAGAGGCCTATCTGCCGCAAATCGAAAATGCGGGATGCATCATGCTAGGCGAGTGGACCCCGGAAAGCGGCGGCGACTACGTGTTTGGCCCCAGCCACACCCTGCCGACAGCTGGCGCGGCTCGATTCGGATCTCCCGTCAACGTGGCGATGTTCCTTAAGTTCCAAAGCGTGCTGTGCGCCACGCAAAGCGATTTGGTCCAGTACGCGCCGCATATCGAGCGCCTTGCCGAAGCCGAGGGCTTTCCGACTCACGGACGCGGATCTTCGATTCGATTTGGACGATAACTCTCGGGCGAGCTTTCAGCTTGGGATGCACGCGCAATTCCATAGATGACAAGACGCTCTTTTTGAATTCGATAGAACGTAATATCCAATATGATCAGTGCGATACTGTCCGCAGTTTTGGCGTCGCCAACTCCAGTTGCCGTGATGATCCACGGAGCAGGTGGCGGAGGCTGGGAATATCGGCTTTGGCAACCTGTGTTTGAAAAAGCCGGATATCGCGTTGTTGCCAAGAACCTGTATCCCGGCCCGGAAGGCATCGCCAATACTCAGCTCGACGATTACACCTTTCAAATCATTCGATGGGTGAACGGAGGTCGGGCCGACGTGGTGGTGGGGGCGAGTATGGGTGGCATTCTTGCACTCCTTTCCGCGGATGCTCTGGGAGCCAAAGCGATCATTTTGGTGAATTCGGTACCTCCAGCTGAAATCGGAAAAGAATGGCGAGACTCGAAATCACAAATCCAATGGCCGGATGTCATCGAGTGGAGCAAAGGCACCTTAAAGGAGACTCGCGATTCGATGCCGGAGAGTTCCGAGGACATGATTCAGTACGCTTTCAAGCACTGGCGCGATGAATCCGGTGCCGTGATGAGTCAACTGGCCCGAGGAGTTCAGGTGCCCAAACCAAAAACGCCCGTGCTGGTCATGATTGGCGGCAAGGATACCGATATTCCCCGGAAGGTCAGCGAGGAATTGGCATGGGCCTACCGAGCTGACATCCGTCGGTACTCCGATCTCAGTCACGTGGGGCCTCTGCTGGGAACTAATGCTCCGAAAGTCGCCCAAGACGCGGTTTCTTGGCTCGCCTCAAAGAAGATCGGTCGCACCCAGCCGCGCTGAGGATTTGGGGGCTGTTGCCGATATTTAGTTTCGGGCTGGTATAATCGGCGAGACCCAAGTGGGGGCATAGCTCAACGGGAGAGCACCTGCTTTGCAAGCNNGCAAGCAGGGGGTTAGGGGTTCGAATCCCCTTGCCTCCACCACTTACTTTTTCATTCACCCACACCGAGGAGAGGTTCCGATCCTTCGTGACGGTTACCAGGGCAAGAATCGGCGAATTCGATTGATATCCGGGCACCTTCCTCTTCCTCGCTTTCGACGAGTTTTCGGCGGAGTACGAGTTCCGACAGATGAAAGTCGTCGCATTGAAAGAAGCATGCGACTGGATGTTTGGAAGCACGCGATTGCCGAAAAAGCGTATCGAGAACAGGTTTCGCCAAGTTATCTAGGTCACCACGCCGGTGCTTCGTCATCCTGAAGTCCACCTCCACCCGACTGGGAATTGTCTCGGGTGGCCATTGCGAAGGGACCAGTTCACGAGCTTTCTCCGCGATGAGTTTGCGCCAAATCCCTTCGTGAGGTTGGTTGGCCCAAGGACTGGGTCTACCCTTAACCTCAATTACCACCGTTTTGGTGATGTGCATAAGCTTAGGATACGCAGATTCCACCCGTCAACCGCAATAGAGCCCGCCGTGCCAAGCCTTGTTTGGCACGGCGGGCACAGAGTTGCGTGATTAGGCCCTGCGGCGACGGCGAGCGAGACCGGCCACGCCGACTGCGAGCGCGATCATCGTTGCCGGCTCCGGAACAACTCGAGCGGCGGCGATACCGCGAATCTGGATTGCGGTCCCATCCGATCCCGCCCCGTAAGGACCAATCGAGGTGATGGCCGTTCCTGCTGCATTTACCCAAGCCAAACTGTTAAGCCTAGTCAAAAACAGCTTCGATTCATCGCCCTTCCAAGCATGGTCGTAATCGACATCATTGCCAGCAAAGCTGTAGATATTGGCACCGTAGTTACTGGATGAATAAACTCCAAATGGATTGATCAGTTTGTTGCGTTGCCACCCAGCGTTGAAGTTATCATCTACGAGGTTGAGGTCGCCGCTACCGTCTAGGAAGAGATTGTCTCCGTCGGTCATGCCAGTTGCGGCATTATTGGCGATGAGCCCATAGCTGTTATTCAATAGCGCGAGCTTTCCGCTAAAGAAGCCGCCGTTGCCGTAGCTGACGACAAGTCCGCCGTGGCCCCCCGAGTACTCAACGCCTTCGAAGAAGTTGGTAGGAATTCCGGTCGAACCCACTACAGTTCCGGTCATCGCAACAGGGTCGATTTCGACTAGCTGCGATTGAAAAGCCGTCATCGTTTGCACGGTGACAAACTTATTCGTTGTGGGATTGTAGGTCAGGCCGGATGTATTAATGCTTCCATTGCTGCTGAAGCTAAAAAGTGCTGTCGCAGCACCTGTTGTCGTGTTGATTTGGTAGAAGGTGTCGAGTGTACTGCCGTGGGACACGCCATAAAGATCATCGGCGACTGCGCTGCCACACAAAGCGAAAAGAAGTGATGAGAGGAATAGTGTTTTTTTCATTGGATTTCTTGGGCGCCCCGCCCTTTGGTCCATATTGTTAGAACACCTTAACAATGTGACCAAGTCTCAAAAATTGCGGTCTGTACGCTGAGGCCAGGTTCAACGCAATTATTTATGCTTGGGACTTTTGGCGAAAACCAGCAAAAAATAGAGGTACTGACAACTCTTGTCAGCACCTCGCCTGAACCTCAATTTGGTTTGGAAAATTACGAGGAACTTGCAGATGCGTAAGCAGCTTCGAGTCCGGCAACATCCAGTTTCACCATCTCCATCATGGCGGCCATCACGGCATTGCGTTGGGCCGGATTTCCCGACTTCATCAGTTCATCCATTCTCGCGGGATTGATCTGCCACGAAAAGCCCCACTTGTCCCGGAGCCAGCCGCATTGGACAGGCTCCCCACCATCCGCAATCAGGGCATCCCAAATCCGATCAAGTTCTTCTTGAGTGCTGCACGTGACCGTAAACGAATAGCTGTCCGTTGCACCTGGTGCTCCGTTTGCATCCATCGCGGTGTACTCCGTGCCGCCCAGCCTGAACTGGATAATCGACACCACCTCGCCTCCGGGCACGTCGATCCTCTCGATTTCATTGATCGCGCTGTCGTCGATGAGCGATGTGTAAAGGCGGGTCGCCTCTTCGGCACCGCTGGCGAACCAAAGGAATGGCTTGGCACTGGTCATGCTCAGAATTTACCTGCCACACATACTGGGAACGTGCCCCCGGTTGAATCATTGCCGTTATTGAGGCAGGAAGACGGTTCCAGTGCCAAGATAACGCAGTGCTCAAGTGGTTCAAGCCCAAGACCGCCCGCCTCAGCGTTGCCTACGACCATATCCTCGGGACCTCGTGCGAGTTCCACATCACAGGCGAAAGCCACCAGGTCTGCCAACAAGCAGTCGATCTCGCACTCAGCAAGATCGACGAGCTTGAGGCCATATTCTCGGTCTTCCGGCCCGATAGCGAATTTCAACGTTGGCAGCAAACGCTTGAAAAGCCAACTGAAGTGTCGATGGATCTCGCTCATGTCCTGCGAAAGGCGGAGCACTACCGACAGATTTCAAATAACGCTTTCTTGCCTATTGCTGATTCCGTTCGCGACCTGTGGAAGGCGAACCCGGAGCAACCCAGACTGAGCGGAGACGAGCCGTTGTGGACTGTGGACCCCAACCACCCCATCGCCACAAGGCACACCGACCTTCCTGCCAGCCTCAACGCTATCGCAAAGGGACACATCGTGGATCGTGCTGCCGAGGTCGCCCACGGCGTTTCGGGCATTCTGCAGGTGATGGTCAACATCGGCGGTGAAATCCGCCATATCGGAGAGGGGCATGTGGACGTTAGCGTGGCCGACCCACAGCGGGATGCCGAAAACGCTGATCCGCTCTGCCGGATTCGACTTTCAAACGAGGGAATGGCCACAAGTGGTGGGTATCGACGAGGGTTCAGTCACCAGGGACAAGAATGGTCCCACATCTTCGATCCCATCTCCGGAAAGCCGGCTCCGAGGGAAACGAGTGCCTCTGTCATCGCCCGCACAACGCTCGACGCAGACGCCATCGCGACAATTTTGAGCGTTCTCCCGCAAGAACAGGGAGAATTTTGGGCAAGCACTCTGAACAACGTGGGATACTTCGTCGTTATTGCCCCGGGTTGTTCAACGTCGAATGACTACTGGGACCAGAAGATCCTTCCGCCAACGCCATGAATCAGGAAACCGCTCCCCCGCACTCGCGCCGTAGCTTTCTCAAGCAACTCGGCAGTCTCGCGCTCATGCTCGCCGCTCCGTCGCTTCTCGCCAAAGCTCCAGCCAAAAAAGCTGCTAAGTGGGATATCCACTATGAAGCGCTGATCTCGCTGAGCATCGCGGAGCAGGAAGGGTTTCGCACGCACCGACCCTATGTGGCAGTGTGGGTCGAGGACGCTAATGGAAAGACGATCCGGACGCTGAGCCTGTGGGTCCAAACAGAGCGGCGAGGACCCAAGTGGATTCCAGACCTCCGGCGCTGGTTCCGAGGCGAAGAAGACCGGAGAACCGCGGACGGTGGAGACATGGTTACGACAATCTCCAGCGCCACACGTCAAGCGGGCAAATACTCTCTTGTTTGGAACGGCAAGAACGACAAAGGCGCCCTCGTCGACCAAGGCGATTACAACATCTGCATCGAAGCGGTCCGCGAGCATGGCACCTATCAGCTGATCCGCGAAAAAGTGAGCTTCGGGAAGAAGGTTTTCAAGCAGAACTTCCAGGGCAATCAGGAGATCGACGGAGCCTCAGTTGAATTCCGAAAGAAAGCCTGAAGGTCACCGGCCCAGGCCGTTTAAAATACGACTCCACCATTGGCTCCGGTGGCTGCACCTATACACGTCCCTGTTCTCGCTGATGACGGTGCTGTTTTTCGCGCTCACGGGCATCACGCTTAATCATCCGGAATGGACATTTGGCGGAAAGCCGATACGGACGGTGGTGCGCGGCAAACTCGATCCGGGATTTGCTCAAGGTGAAAAGGTTGATTGGCTGAAAGTCGTGGAGCAACTTCGTCGCGACCAGCCCGTGAAAGGCTCTGCAGTCGATATGCGAGTGGATGGAGACGAGGGAAGCCTCTCGTTCAAATCGCCAGGGTCGGTTTCGGAGTGTTTCTTCAAGCTGGAAAATGGCGATTACGAGATGTCTATCAGCGCACAGGGATGGCTTGGCGTGATGAACGACTTGCATCGAGGGCGTGATTCAGGCTCCAATTGGGGCTGGCTGATCGACGTAAGCGGGGTGTTTTTGAGCCTGCTCTCGGTAACCGGGCTCGGCATTCTTTTCTATCTCAAAAAGTCGCGCGTGGCTGGCCTCATTGTTGGGTCCGTAGGTTTGGCAATCATCCTTTTGTTGGGTTACCTGGCCTCGCGATAACCGATGTCCTAAGTGGTAAATTGGTTCGCAAGGTGTGGCCCACGCCTCCTCCCTCCAAGTTGGGAAAGTACTCGATTCGTGCCGGGTTTCGATAGTTTTGTGGACTTTGTAGACGAACCACGCATGCGGAGGGATTGCGGATGAGGTTCGTCGCATGAGGTTCAAATGATGAAACTATCTGCTCCAATTTTCCAACTTAAACGCCAAGCTAGACTGCTCGCCCGAGAGAAATCCATCGCCCTCCATGAGGCCCTTGACACGATTGCGCAACGCGAAGGGCTCGCCACCTGGAGCCACCTCGCCTCGGCCTATTCCAAAGATTCACCGGCAATCAGGCTCTACCGCACCATCAGGCCCGGAAGCCTTGTTCTGATTGCAGCCCGTCCAGGTCAGGGAAAGACGCTCATGGGGCTGGAACTGGCTCTGATCGCCATGAAAGGCGGTCACAAAAGCGTTTTCTTTACGCTGGAATACACCCAGCAAGAGTGTCTCGAACGGTTCAAATCCATTGGACAGGAGGTCGAACCCTTTGGTTCGCTCTTCACTTTTGATGGATCGGACGATCTGTGTGCGGACTACATCATACGGGCTCATCCAAATCCGACAGCGGGCACCATGATGGTGGTCGACTACCTTCAGTTGCTGGACCAACGCCGCGAAAATGCCGACCTTTCCACGCAGGTTAACCTTTTGCACAGCTACGCGCGAGATTTCGGTGTCGTTCTGGTTTTCCTCTCACAGATTGATCGGAGCTATGACCCCACCACCAAGCCGTGCCCAGAATTCTCTGACTTGCGCCTGCCCAACCCGTTGGATCTCGAGCTATTCCAATGCGGTTGTTTCTTGCACGGGTCCGAGATGCAAATCGTGTCCCGCTGAGGGATAACCACAACCTCTCCCCAGCGGGCACCGATTAGGGATAGCGCAAGGGGCGGAGTGATAGACTGGTTCCATGTCGCTCCTCCCCTTGCTGATTGCTGCTGCTCTCCATCTGCAAGCACCGCCTGCACCGACAACCTACGACTTCGTGCCGAACATCCCGTACCGAGCGAGCAATGGAGACAAGCTCATCGAAAAGCAGTGTCGGCTGGATTTGTACGTCCCGAAGAGCACTAAAGATTTCCCAACGATCGTGTGGTTCCATGGTGGTGGCTTAACCGGTGGCCAAAAAGAGATTCCCACGCGCTTGAAGAACCAAAACGTGGCAGTTGTCGGTGCTGAGTATCGGCTGAGCCCTACTGTCAAGGCGCCAACTTACATCGAGGATGCGGCTGCCGCAGTCGCGTGGACTGTCCAAAATATCGCCAAATACGGAGGTTCGACCAAGAAGATCTTTATCAGTGGACACTCCGCCGGGGGATATCTGGCCAGTATGGTCGTATTGGACAAGAGGTGGTTGAAGCCGTATGGTATCGACCCGGATTCCTTTGCCGGACTGGTGCCATTCAGCGGTCAGTCCATCACGCATTTCACCATTCGCAAAGAGCGTGGGATTTCCGACAAACAGCCGGTGATCGACGATCTAGCACCAGTTTTTCACGTCCGCAAAGATGCTCCTCCGATTTTGCTGCTATCTGGGGACCGAAACAAGGAACTCCTGGGCCGCTATGAAGAATCAGCGTACTTTTGGAGGTTGCTGAAGGAAGTGGGCCATCCCAATGTTCAACTCTTGGAACTCCAAGGGTTTGATCATGGCGGAATGATCGATCCCGGAATGCCGCTTCTCCTTGAGTTCGTTCGCGGTGCGAGTTCCTAGATTCCCAGTGAATTTGAACTGCATAGCATGAGGTTTGATTGAATTCAGTATCCTGAAACCATGAATCGCATTGAAATCGGAACCTCCGGAGTCGTCGCTTCAGAAGTCTCGCTGGGTTGCATGCGCATCGGCGGAATGCAACCGGATGAACTGGATTTGTTGGTGAAGACCTGCCTGGATGAGGGAATCGATTTTTTCGATCATGCAGATATCTACGGCGGCGGAAAATGCGAAGAAGTTTTCGCCGACTCCATGCGCCGTTTAGGCATTGATCGGTCCACAATCGTACTCCAGAGCAAGTGCGGCATCCGAAAAGGATTCTTTGACTTTTCCAAAGAACACATCTTGACCTCGGTGGACCTAATTCTGAAGAGGCTTCAAACAGATTATCTCGACTTCCTTTTGCTCCATCGACCCGACGCGCTTGTAGAACCCGAGGAGGTCGCCGAAGCATTCGACAACCTTTCGAACTCAGGGAAGGTGCGCAATTTTGGAGTAAGCAATTTTAACCCTGGGCAGGTTGAGCTTCTTCAATCGGCAACCTCATTCAAGCTGCATGCCAATCAGCTTCAACTAAGTATTACCAATACTGGCATGTTCGATCGAGGGCTGACAGTTAATATGAAGCACCCTAACTCCATCGATCACGATGGTGGCATTTTGGATTACTGCCGTTTGAAGAAGATAACTGTCCAGGCTTGGTCTCCATTCCAATATGGCTTTTTTGAAGGACCGTTTATCGACAATCCAAAGTTCCCTGAACTAAATAGCAAGATGGAAGAACTGTGCGACCGTTATTCCATAACAAAAACAGGTCTTGCGATCACTTGGATCCAACGCCATCCAGCCAAGATTCAATCTGTACTCGGCACCACGAAGCCCGAGCGAATCCGCGAAGTGGCCGCAGCCTGCCGTGTGCGCCTCACTCGTCCCGAGTGGTACGAGATCTATACCGCAGCCGGAAACATCTTGCCCTGAGCCAAAAACCAAGCAGGAGGTAAGCGAGGCAACGAGAATTGTGTTAGATAACGCAATGTCCCAACACAATCCATTGGCAACCTCTGGCCAGCAGCATCGTCGAAGATCTTGGGCAGAACCTTACAAAATCAAAATGGTGGAGCGCATCCGGATGACTACGCCGGAAATGCGCCGATCCGCGTTGGAGCAAGCAGGCTATAACACCTTCCTCATCCGGTCGGAAGACGTCTACATCGACTTGCTAACGGACTCTGGTACCAGCGCTATGAGCGACTACCAGTGGGCTGGGATGATGCTGGGCGATGAGGCCTATGCTGGCAGCAGGAACTACTATAATCTCGAAAACACGGTCCGCAAGTACTACGGCTATAAGCATCTGATTCCGACGCACCAAGGGCGCGGCGCAGAACATATTCTCAGTCAGATATCTACTAAACCTGGCGATGTTGTGCCGGGCAACATGTACTTCACAACGACGCGATATCACCAGGAGCACGCTGGCGCCAAATTCGTCGATGTTATCATCGATGAAGCTCACGATCCAACTGCGCTCCATCCCTTTAAGGGGAACGTCAATCTCAACAAACTAGAAGCTGTCTGCAAAGAATATGGAAAGGATCGAATCCCCTATCTCAGCCTAGCGGCGACGGTGAACATGGCTGGTGGACAACCGGTCAGCATGGAAAATGTTCGGCAAGTACGCAAACTTTGCGACAAGTACGAAATACCCATCATGCTCGATGCAACTCGAGCTGTGGAAAATGCATATTTCATCCAACAGCGCGAAGAGGGATATTCCCATAAAAGTGTCGAGGACATCTTGAAAGAATTCTGCTCTTACACGGATGGTGGAACCATGAGCGGAAAGAAAGATCCTCTTGTGAATATTGGAGGCTGGCTATCGCTTAACGACGATGGTCTTGCCGAAAAGGCCCGCAATATGGTTGTGGTTTATGAGGGCCTCCATACATACGGAGGAATGTCCGGCCGCGATATGGAAGCCATGGCGCGCGGAATCGAGGAATCTGTTGAAGATGACCACATGCGTGCCCGAATCGGCCAGGTCGAATATCTGGGCGAACTGCTCCTCGAATGGGGAATTCCCATTGTGCAACCTATTGGAGGGCATGCGGTCTATTTGGACGCCCGTCGTTTCTATCCGGATATGGCTCAAGACCAGTTCCCTGCCCAAACTCTTGCAGCGGAACTCTACTTGGATAGCGGAGTTAGGGCCATGGAACGGGGAATCGTTTCAGCTGGGCGCGATGTTGTGACCGGCAAAAACCACTATCCAAAATTGGAGTTGGTGAGATTAACAATCCCTCGGCGAGTTTATACCCAAGCTCATATGGATGTTACGGCTGAATCGGTCCTGAACGTTTACAGTAATCCAAAAAAGCCAAAGGGATTGCAGATGGTCTATGAACCAGAATATTTGCGTTTCTTCCAAGCACGATTCACGCCGCTAGGCTAGTTTCTGGAATCAAGTATTGCCGAGTGCCTTAATGGCTTGTTCAAACGAACCTTGGAATGGGACAGTTGAATCGAGTTGTTGAACCCTTTGCAACATAGAAAGTTGGCCATGATTTTCCATATCTAACACCAGGCAGGAACCCTGATCAGATGACGCAACTTCGAGATAACGGGGCGAAGGAGTATTGTAGCACGTGTCCTCGAACCTATGGACTCGAGCACCATCTCCGCAACTCGTCAAGTGCATGTTAGCAATCCATGAGAAATACCCTCCACATTGCGAATATGCATCTGTTTCCTCGAGAAGCGCTGCAAGTTCAGCGTTAAGGGCGTGCCCTGTTTCAATGGGTGGGAACCAGTCAAACACTGTCACTGAGCAATCATCTAGAGTTGCATCCACATCGGCATCCAGAAAGTCCAAAAATGCCTCGCCCGAGTCCTGCAAAGAAAGTAATATTCGATGACCTACTTCAGTTCGGCACAAGCCGAATCGAGCAACAACTGGTTTGGATCTTTTCAGCAGGTTCGCGCACCGACCGAGAATCGTTGTAGTTTGAAACTCGATTCTCCTCATTCCACAAGTTCGGATTCGGCGTGCTCTTTTGAGTCCTGCGATTTTTGCGACTTCCGGGCATAAATAGTTTGGTGTAGAAGTCTGCTTGGCAAGCCACCCAAGCAAGTGCCATATCGTTGGAGCTAAGTACTCAATCGACATCTTCTGTGGATATTCGATCTCGTACGCGCAAGCTTCTCCTGAATCCTTTATGGCATAACCGGCGAAAATGTCGGAGATGCCTATAAAGTGCCATCCTGGATCCAGCGGTATCAGATCAATATCATCCCCGATGTTGGGTTCAAAACAATCAAACTCGGTTTGGAGTGATCCATATGTCCGATAAAACTCGTGCATCGCCACTACTCTCCCGAGGGCCTCTGGATTGTCCGGCGGCAGTTTGGTAACGTGCCACCGCTTCGCGGCGATCTCTCTATCAATGAGTTTGATACAGTCCTGAACTTCAACGTCCATGATGTGCTAACTTGATTCGGCGACTGCCTGTTTGGTGAATATGATGAGATGGGCGACGTAGTGCCAGATGGACGGAGCCGAAGTCTCTAGGTGAGCCGAGCACCTTGCCGGATTAAATAGATCACCTGTCTCTCCTGTCTCCTGGTTCATTGCAATCCCAAGTGCATACTCACTATCACCGATATAGATCCAGGGTGGCGGCATCTCTGCCACGGGATCCTTCACGTATTTCCAATGGATCTGATCGTCTGGTCCTGCCAGAAACTGAAAAGTCTTGAAGAAATCCGCATTTGGTGCCGTGAGGTTCCCTACGTCCGGGCACTCCTCCGTCTGCGGTTCAGCAGTCCAGATCCCAGTTGACACCTCGTCCAGCACCATAGCCTTGGCCTCTTTCCACGTTAGGTGATTGGCCAAGCCGGCCTCTGGACCATTGACGATTCTCGGATCGGGCCGTGTTCCAAAGATGGATTTGAGTATGTTCATAACCGAATTTCTAGATGGCCGCTGAATGCTATTTGCTACTCACTTTATCGGCGATCCATACTGGTTACGAGAGAGAAACCGGCCTATTCTGTATCTAATTCCAGCAGTGTCAGAAAATCTCCGAATGAATCACAAACATCCCAAAACTCTGGATCATCCGGGTCACTTTCGTGGTCATGAATTTTGATCGTCGAACTGCCGTTCTCGTCGTAGACGAAAAGGAAATTGTCTCCGATATCACTCCTCGCAAAGATGATTGAGTTGGCAACATCGTGCGAATCATTCGCTTCGACAAGGCCCATATCATCCAGGGTTGGACCAATCCCGTAGATCCCTGTGACATCGCTGAACTCGTCGCCATAGCCTGGATCAACGGGACACATCACCATTTGTTTAAAATAGCAACCGTCTGAAATTTGGGTAACGAATTCAACGAAGTCGTCCGGTAACTTTTTACGCAGTTGGCTCTCAGCTTCTCTCACGCGGTCAATATCTACAGGCGGTGCCTTTCGCGTAACTTCAAGAATGGTCTCTGGCAAAGTCTTCATGTGTTTCGTGTACCTCCTACGGTCGAAATGATTTACCACTGTTCGACCAGCTATGCTCGCTAGATATCAATCGAGTTCCTCATAGAGCATATTGAGTCTCTCCATAGCATCCACAAAGTCCCCATCGACCCGTTCAAGTGTGTCAAAATCATCATGGTCTTGCAGTATTACGTAACTACCTTGGTTTTCCATGTCGAGCATGAGGTAGCTCGGCCTGGGGCTATCTGCCACAATAATATAACGTTCCCCCAGCAGATCGTGGTAAATGGTTCTTCCATAGGGCCACACCTTAACTGAAGCGTCCGAAGGCAACGGTATTGGATTACTCAGATATTCAAAATATCCTTTGGAATTGGCATGCACTGACCCTGAGCACAGAAGTCGGCACGCATCGTGTGGCAACAGTTTTGGTTCTGACGCAGGCGGTAGCATATCGAGCAAAAAGGTTTGTGGCGGATCGACCAAACCATGGCTATCTCCATCAAGAAAATCAAAAAAGCTCTGTTCGGTACTGCTATTGTACAGAATTGCCCTCGACCCGTTGTCAAACGTTATCAGCGCATATGTTATTGTACTCCTTTTCCCTCGGAAGCGGGTCAATAGCGAGCGCACCATCGAACCTGACAAGTGCTCAGTTATTCTATACTTCCCTGTCTGACTAAATCCTCCGCAATATTCACCTAACTGTCTCAGCACGGCTCTGCACAATTCAATCTCCGCGTCAGTCAATCTCACTTTGATCCCCTGCTGTTCTTCTTCATTACACGGCAGTCATCCTATGAGTTCCGGCTTACCTCAACGCCGTGTGGTCTTAGTCAAATACGCAAGCCAGACCCTTCCATCTTCTGCTTCATCTTGTTACCAAGGGATTGCATTCGATTTATGATAGCATTAACATCCTCGTATCCAACGATGCGCAAAGCATATTCGTACACCTCAGTGCTTACAATCTGTTCAGCGGAAAGGTTCTCGGCGAGGTCAATAGCC
This sequence comes from Armatimonadota bacterium, assembly GCA_018268255.1. Lineage (GTDB taxonomy): Bacteria > Armatimonadota > Fimbriimonadia > Fimbriimonadales > Fimbriimonadaceae > UBA2391. The sequence goes on from JAFDWX010000007.1 coordinate 38,763, forward strand.
CAAGCCCAATAGTTCATCTCTGGCTGCTGCAATACCGCGACGATCGCTTCGCAAGGCGCAAAAGCGTGTTGTTTTGTTACAAGATGAAAAGCTTCATCAGAATCTAGGAACACAAACGCCTTGGAAAAAAACTGGCTCTTAGATGCCGGAGTTTGCTTCGATTCGAGGACTGTTCTGACAAATTCCTCGGCACCAACTATTCGGGAAGGCCTTACTAGATTAGCAATGAGCATCCTAAGGTGAACGTTCGGGTTCCGTGAAAAAATGTCCTGAATGATCTGGGAGGGGATTTTGAGTTTGGTCGCAATTAATACATTTAGCAGCATTTCGAAATGGAAGACTGGAGGATACTCCTTGGTCAATTCTTCGTGAACAAACTGAATTACGGCCCTATTCTTGTACACCTTAGACTTGTCATACTGAAAATACTCTTCGTCCACCTTGTCGCCTATTAGCTGCGAAAAATTCCGCAGCATATTGTGGTACTTGACTTCTGATGGTGGGTTGGTGTCTGCAGTTCTCCCAATCTGATCCCTAAGCATGTGCATTATCTCATCCTTATTCGACGTATGTCAATGAGAGGGTGGTTCGCCAAAGTCTTTGCCAATGTTGTACCGCTGTCAACGATGAGGCAAAGGCGGCGGCCCAAGTTCTCGGCGATTTTTATTTCAGCTCTGATCTGCTTTGTCAGGCTCAAGTATCTTACGTTCTTGACTTCGACAATATGTGTCGCGGTCACTGAGTCTGGAATCACCTTAACGATAACGCCGTTGAGCATGGTCGCAAACTTCTCGGTGTTCTTGACAATTCCTGCTGCTCGCTCACCTTCCATGCCAAGCTGCCAGGCAGTTTTTGCAATCTTGGCTTCGGAGACTGTGCCTTTGATCCATTGGCCAAGCCGCAACAGTGAGGGGGATTCAGAAGCACCGGCGGTTGATACCACTGAAACCGTGAACCCAACAATTCTGCCACCAACATACTCACTTGAATTTGTCCGAACTCCGGCACCGTCGTAAACTTTGTCCCTAATCCACCGACCTGTACCGAAGGACATCTCGTCCCCCGCGCCAGCGCAAAAGTCCGAGAATCTGCGCTCCATTTCAGGGGTCAGCCATTTGGGTGACCATGCGTACCAGGCCAAGTCCCCGCCAGCCGATGGGTCCAAGCCCAGCGGGTCGGCGAGACCGATGGGGTCTCCGGCGCAGTAAGCGTATTGGTTCAAGCCCCCGGCTTGCCCGATGGGGTCGCGGTTCAGAAACCGCCCATAAGCTGGATCATAGTAGCGATAGGTGCACAGGGAGAGCCCTGTTTCAGAGTCCCGGAGATACCCATGCTGAGCCTTGAAGCCAGCGTACGGATCAGTCGTCGCCACCGAAGAGCTGAACCCGCCATAGGCATCAGCAGAATGGTAGGAGAGTACTGAACCACCGGAATTCAGCCTGGAAGAAGTCGATCCCATAGGATCGAACATGTAAAAGGTCGAAGAGCCCGCCGTGCGACGGGAAACGAGGCCGGCCGCACCCCACGTGTTCACGGCACTAACCGCGCCAGTGCTATTCAGTTCCAGGATCGGAACGGCCCCATCGTAGATGTAGTAGGTGCGAGTCGACCCAGCTTGTTTCCACGCGCGCTTCCCGCCTGAGTCGTAGCCAGCAGTTAGGGAAGTTCCGAAAGATGTGGCGTGGTCATTTTCGGACCAAGCAACGGTCGATCCGGCATACTGGGTCGGGTTGCCATTGGCGTCGTAGCTGAATCCGGCCGCGGAAATCTGGTTCTTGGTGTTAAAGGTGCGGGTTCCGCCCTTAAATGTAGTCAGATTATCGGTCGCATCCAAGCCGTAGCTGTGCGTGTAGCCACCCATTCGGGTGCCGCTTTCCAGGGTAAGGCGTCCTCGAGTGTCATATTGGTATGCCACTGAGCCGCCGTAGCTCGGCATCCCAGGAACGCTGACGCTGAATCCACTGAGATTCCCTTGGGCGTCGCGACTGATTCCTGTGTACGAGGAAATGACGCTTCCTCCCGAACCATAGTTGGTGAGTGATGTCAGCTCCGAGGCCGCATTCTGATTTAGGATCGAGTAGGCACCATTCGGTAGGTTGCTCTGCTCTAGCAGGTCGTTTTGGCGATAAACCCACGAACTGGCCTCTGAGTAAGGATTGGTGAGGCCGGTCAGCCGACCTCGCAGATCATAGGAGTAGGTGAAGCTTCCTGCCGGGGACGTGAGAGATGCTCTTGAACCATCGGCGTGGTATCCGTAACCCAAAGTCACTGCGGGCAGCCCCGTATAAGCTCGGGTTGCCGTCAGGAGCTGGTCAAGGTCTCCACGCGTGTAGGTTTCAGTTCCTTGCTCGTCGGTTAAGCCCTGTAGGCGACCAAGCGTGTCGTAGCTATACGTGACGTTAAGACCAGGAGCAGTGGGATGAACAACCTGTGTCAGGAGTCCATCCGGATCGCCGTAGACAAACTGCGTAACCTGTCCTTTCGGATCCGTCGTTTGCAGCAGTCTTCCGGCCGAGGAGTACGAGTCGTATGTCGTGGTTTCGCCCTGGAGCGATTCCGAAGCAAGGTAGCCCGCCGCCCCGTACGCATAGGACGTGGTTCGCCCCAGGCCGTCGGTAGTCGTGAGAAGCCTATTGTCTGCATCGTAGGTGGAACTGCTTGGCTCAGCATCGCCCGATACTCCAACTACTCGTCCCACCAAGTCGTAGGTTGGGATGACCTGTTGAACCAATGCGCCCGATTCAGAAAAGAGCTTGGAAGCGCTTACCGGCCCTCCGGGATACAGATACTCCGTCGTAGACGTTTGCCTCCCCGCACCGTTCTGCCCGGTTGCGGGGCGTTGGGTCTGCGTTACCTGGCCAGCGATGTTGTACGAGGTGTCGTACTGGTTGCCCAGACCGTCAAAGCTCGTCACCACCCTTCCAAAAGAGTCGTATCGGTAGCGAGAAACCAAGCCGAGGTTGTCTTCCACTCGAATCGGCTGACCAAGGGCCGCAGCCTGGCTATAGCTCCCATCCGTGGTGTAGTTAAAGGTCACAGTGCGGGTGGAGCCGGCGTTATTGCCCGGCCCAATTACGGTCAGGATATTGCCCAGCGAGTCATAGGTCAGAGTTCGAGTGACGGTTCCGGACCCGGTGGGGGAAGGTCCGGTAACCGTTTGGAGGAGACCTGAAGGCTCGTAGTAGGTGAATGTGGTTGCAGGATGCCCCGTTTCCTGCACAGAGACCAGCCGACCCATGGCATAGGTGCCGTAGTCGTAGGTGTAGGTGGTGACGATGCCTCGAGGCGTCGTAGTGGAAAGCAGATTGCCGTAGACATCCCAGTTGTAAAGGGTCGTTTTGCCGTCACCATCTGTGACTTCGCTCGGCAGGTACGGCGCGTCGGCATCGCCGTACACTCTGGATTCGACCACCGTGGAGAGCGAACCGTCCGTACTCGAAGTCGGCATCATGTCCGAGTTCGAACTCACCTGGTACTTGTTGACGACATTGCCATTCGGGTCTTTTACAGTGACCCGGCGGGTCCCAGCAACCGGAACGCTATATTCACGCTTGTTGCCAAGAGCATCGGTTTGGCTCGAAATCTGACCGTTCGTAAGGTTGAAAGCAAAGGTTCTGGTGCTAAACCCAGTTCCGGTCGGCGAGATCTCTGAAATCGAGACGATCGGCTTCTCGTGGGATGCGCCAGTGGCGTAATACGAATAGGTTTGCCGAGTTGGGGGATTGGAGGTCCCTGTCGATACGATCTGGCTGCACCCAGTCAAAAATCCGGAGGTCCAATAGTAGGCAACAGTTCGGTTGTACCGATCCGCAACCGAAAGAATAACCGGTGAACTCCCTGTCTGCCGCGAGATGGTCAGCAGCGCCGTCCCGTTCTGGTCGTCGATTCGGCTTAATAATGCTGGGATCGCGGTATACGAAGGATTGGAATAGTAACTGAAGCTGATATAGTGACCCAGCCGATCGGTGAGTCGAACCAGTGGGTGAACCGCCCATGTGCCAGAACCAGTCACGTCGGGTCTCTGGACTTTGAAGCGCATCACCGTTTGACTCTTGTCCTCCACCTCCCACTGCCCGTAGGCGCAAGTCGAGTCGTACAGCCACCGGACAATGTAAGGTTGGCCGGCGGGCACCTGACAATTCACTACCGGATTGCCAGACGTAGGAACGCTGTTTGCGACCACCCTTGCCTGTGCCAGGTTAGGAAACCGAACGAGCTTCGGACCAGTGGTCAGGGCGATTGCTTCCGGCGTGACCGTGAAGCTCGCGGAGCGGTAGTTCACCACGCCATTGGACGACCATTTTCGGCGGATGACATACCCGGAACCCAGTGCCGCGCTGAGCGGAGTCCGAACTGTGAAGTCGTAGTTGCCCGTATCGAAGCTCGCCAGTCGCCATTCGCCAGGACTGTTGATGTCGGCAATCACCGTACCGTTGAGAGTCAAGTCCCAATAGGTGCCAAGGCTTGAGGGGCCAGGGGGAATGGTCCCATCGCTGCTGAGCTTGAGTTCAGAAACACGTCGACACTCACGCTCCACGATGATTTGGAAATCACCGACGATGGTGGTGGATCCAACCGTGCTTTTCCAGGTTGCCAGGTAGTCCGTACCCAAAGCCGCGCCTATAGGCGGTGTGACCGTACAACTGCTGCTGCTTCGGACCAGTACCCAACCGTTAGTCGCGGAGGAAGTGGCGACCACCGTCGTGCCCTTATTGATCTGCCAAGTCAGAGTGCCAGTGAGGGTTCCGGTTCCAGTAGTGGCCACCGTGACGACTCGGTTCGGCTTTGTGATCGGAATCTTGCGCGCACCTGGGTCGTAGACGTCGATGTTATAGCTCTGGGACCACCGAACTCCGAAGTCGATGTCGTTCCGGGCGTTCGGCTCGTTCCAGTCCTGCGTGACAGTGTTTGGAAAGCTGTGGTAATTCCGCGCCCACGCCACACTTGGCCCGACAGGATTGTAAACGGAAAGGTCAACGCCAGGGCTGAACGATTCCTCGCCAGTAGCCAGATTAACTGGGTCACCATCGGTCGCTGGGTTTTGGCCTGCAAGGCCATGTGGGCTGGAACTACCCGTTCCGGGCCCGCAAACCGAGGTCGTCAAGATAGGAAGGAGCTGCGCCTGACCGCGCATCGCGGCCGCGATCGCTCCATTGACTGGCGCAGGGGTGAACACAACCTGTGGATGATTCGCAGCTAACACATCGGCGAAATCTCTTCCTTGGGGAGGTCCAAGGACTGATTCCAGCGTCGAGTAATCCACAGAGCCCGGTTTGGCAATCAGCAGATAGTGATCTGCATCCAGGGCTTCCCATTGTTTCCAGGAGATTTTCGTCTTTGCGCCTGTGCCTCCGCATCCCGCGCAAGTGATTTCTAACCCCCGAGAATCCGCCGAGTAGACCGTGACAAACCGCCGATGTTCCACATGCGCGATCGCAGGTTTGGGTGCAGAGATGAGCGCAGCGGGAGTCAGAGTTACGGGCCATGATCCAAATCCCAGCGAGTTCACGCCCCGCTCAAGACCGCGGAGGTCGCTTCCGAATTCGGTCCTTCCGGTTACCCGACTCAGGTTCTCAAGCGAAATACTGCAGCCATGTGTGGCAAGAATGGCTTGGAGGCTCTTGACTCCGCATTCCGGATCACCGACTTCAGGCGATTCAAGGCCCTTGGACCGGTTCTCTTCACAAGCTTTGAGGCGGCTCTCCGCTTGGTCTGCCCAGCGAGCAATCGCAGATCGTTGAGCCAAATCGACATTGCACAATCTGGCACAGTGCTTCGCTAACCCGTCGAGTAACTGGCTGTATTGCCCGCGTCGATACGAGACTTCAACTTGAAGCTGGATGACCTTGGCCCAAAGGGGTCCCTCAATATTATCGGCAGACAAGAGATAGTCTAACTTAGCCGCTACTGGCTTTAATAAGCGATATTGTTGGAATTCACTTCTCGCCGCTCGATAGATTGCCTCTTGTCTTTCAGAGCGACTTCTGGAACGATCATTCGCAATACAATAGGCATCTAGAACCTCTCTCAGAGCCGAATGACTTGGAGCGATGGATTCTGCGGCAACCTGAAACTCTCTCTCAGCGAGGACTCGAGGGACATCCCAAACCGGCATCGCCCCAATCACTTTCGTTGAAACAATCGCCAAACATAAGACTATCAAACGCCACATACACGCATGTATGAAGTACTCGTGAACAAAAAATCAAGATTCTTAGTGGGGTCTGTGAATATTGCCTTTATTCGAGCAATATTTCAGTTATTTACAATATTAATAGCACCTAGGACGACTTCACCTGATCTCCAGTGAAGGCAGTGACTAGAAAGAGACCACAACAGGCATCAAAGCACCAGGGGAGGCAAAAGTTGCTTCTGGATGGGGGAAGGTCTTCGAAAGCGTTAGACTCGAAAGAGGCCTGGTCTCAACCCACGACGCTAAACGGCGTCATATCTCGGACGATCTCGTTCCGCTCATTAAGAAGAACCATTTTGGGAATGATGGGCTCATCCGAAAGATCGAACGCGGCAATGATCACGCGATCACCGGCGTTGAAGAATCTCGCCGCACCACCGTTCAGGCCTATTACACCTGTGGCACCTGAAAACGCGTAAGTCGTGATTCGGGATTCATGATCGACCGCCCAGACGTGCACAAGCTCGCCATCTTTCAGGCCAACGGCTTCCATAAGGTCCCGCCCAATCTCGATACTGCCGACGTACTCTGGGTTGGCATACGTCACATGGCCGTGATGGAGTTTTGCTTTAAGGAGCTGTGAGAGACGCATCGATTATTAAGTCCGAATGTTCGACGTCGGAGGCGTTTTTGGGTTCCCCAGACAACGGGCTCTGTCTACTTCTACGCGAAAGTGCGGACCAAAATCCGCCAATCGCCATGATACCAGCCCCGATCCATACCAAAATAGTGAGCGGCTTGTAATAAATGTCCAGGGGATAAAGGGGAGATTTGTAGAAAAACTGGAGTGTAACGGCTTTGTTGGCCGCGTCCATCCTTTGAAAGGCGATCGTAAAATCTTGGGTTTCTGCTGGGTAGAACTCGGGACCACTATCTCCAATCTTCATCGCCGGGGACAGGGTGTGCGACCCCGATTCATCCGTCGCAAGGAGTTCCGCGCTGAACTTGGTGCCAGCCATTCCCGCTTCCCCTTCGCGCTTGAACGCCTTGTAGGTCACTTCCAAATCGTCCACCTTGTGCGATTCTCCTGGTCTGAGAGTGACTGGGTTGCCAGCCTCAAATGCCATGGGATAGATCGCCACATACACGTCGTAAAGACCATGGCTCACCACAGCCGGCCGGACTGTTGGTGCAGGCTCAGGGTTATTCGGTCTCAAGGTGTAGAAAAGGACTGGAGATACTCGGGTCGAGGTCTTGTCAGTAGTGACCAACTCGAAGTCCACCGTATTCTCACGTTGGAAGAAGTTCTTGCCAGAGGTTGGAAGCAATCGCACCAGGTTTCCAAACGCGAATCCTGGGTTGCCTGCTTGCACCACCAGCTCCTCCTTTCTCTCAAGCCCCCGGGAGACGATCAGTCCGAGCATCGTGACCACTACACCCACGTGAGTCACAAAGCCTCCCAAACCGGATCGCGTTTTCCGAGCCATCTCTGCGAGCCGAGCCAGATTCGAAGTCGCCGCAAAAATACAGATCCAGGCTAAGAACAAAATCCAGCCGGTCAACGGCAACTTCAGTCCGAGTAAGCCCTCGATCACTGCACCAGGCTCTTGCTTGAACTCATTGGCCGTACCGAATTTTATGTAGGCGATGAGAGCGGTGAGAATCAGGAAAGACGCCCCAAGAATCCCTGCCACGCGTGAGAAGAGTTTGCCGAGAGACATCCCGCGCCAAGTCACGAGAGGCGCAATGGCCACACCCAGCATAAGCGGAATGAAGAGAAATACAGAGAGTTGGTTATAGAGGTGCTCTTCGACGATCTTGGGCTTCTCCCCACGCAAGAACTGGAAGAACGGCACGCTCATGCCGAGCCCTGCGGCAACGCCCAAACCCAGCAAAGTCCATGTCGCGAGGCTGTAGAAGCGCTCTCGGTTGAGCCAAAAGTCTGGCGGAGCAATCGTGTGCTTGGGCTCTCCCCTATGGCGCCAGAGTGCACGAACGAAGCTGATTGCGAATCCACCCGTAAACACCACGAACATGGCGATGAGCATCCGGAGCGCGGTTGTGTTCATCTCCGCGAAGCTGTGGACGCTGGTGTCCTTCAGGACTCCCGATCGCGTGAGATAGGTGCCGTAGAGGAAGGTCAGGAGACTCGTTCCGGAAAGGAGGATATTTGCCAGCACCCACTTCTTCCGCGATACTTGCATGAAGAGCCCGTGGATCAAGGCGACTACCCAAACCCAGGAAACGAAGCTCTGGTTTTCGACAGGGTCCCACGCCCAGAACCCCCCCCAGCCCAAAGTCTCGTAAGCCCAAAATCCGCCCATGCATAATCCGATTCCCAAGAGCGTTGCTGTGAAAATTGCCCAGGGCCGGACCATGGGAGCCCAGTTGTTGTGGTCGCCTTTGAGCAATGCCGCCCACGCCCACGCAAACAAAATTGTCAGTGAACCGAACCCGAGGAAGATCACCGGCGGGTGAATGGTGACCCATGGGTTCATCAGAGTCGGATTGAGCCCCGAACCATCTGGCGGGGCAAATTTACCGTCAAGCAGCTCAAATCGGAATGGCGACTCATAGGCCAAGATGCCAGCCAATCCACCCAGAAACGCCGCATATACCACGGTGAACCAGCGACGATACTCACCGGTAGTCCGAATAGCTACAAGACCAATGGCAGCGCTGAGTGTCGCCCAAAGGAGAAAGCTGCCTTCCTGTCCGCTCCAGATAGCCGCAATTTGATAGGCTAGCGGACTGCCTTTATCAGAATGGTTGAAGACGTAGATGAAGTGAAACTGGTGGGTGAGAAAGAGTGTCCCTAGGCTGACAAACGCAGTGATGAGACCCAGGCAACCTGCCGTGAATCCCCAAGCACCGATTCGCTCAACAGCCTTTGATCGGAAAGCGAATAGCGAACCAAGGGCTGAGATCGCAAAAAAGCAGATTGCAGACAAAATAGCAATCCTGCCAAGTTCGCCGACTCCCAGCGACCAGGCGGGGGCAGGCACCAGCATCTGCTGCGCGTGCGGATCCAAGGACTAGGCCTTCTCCTTGCTCTCGTACTTACTGGGGCACTTCAAAAGGAGTTTATCAGCCTTAAAAACGCCATCACGCATCCCACCTACTGCCACAACTCGAGTCGCATCACCCATGTTGGCAGGAGTATGGCCCTCGTAGACAACAGGAACTGTGTCCCCTTTCTCGTCTGTTAAGGTGAAAGCCACCCGGCTCTGGCGAGCATCGACTTGAAGCGAATTAGGGTTGATATCGCCCGCAAGATGCAGATTGTTCGCGCTGGCTTTCTTAGCTTGCTCAATATCTACGTAGGGGCTCGCCGTGCTCATAAACGCGGCCAACATCCCAGTGGCACCTGCCAAACCCACGGCGACTGCGAGAATTGCTCCTTTGGAAATCACTGCTTTCTATTGTACGATGTACGCCACTCTGGGTGAATTCATTTCGGGAATCACGTGCGGTTGGGATACAATAATTCCCAACCATGTTTCCATCGCGATCCGCCCTGCGTCAAGCTTTAATCTGTGCAGTATCAGTGGGCGGCTCGGCGTTCACCTACGCCCAACCGGTTCCGGCCGACTTCAAAGCCGGGCTGGACCAATTCGGAATTAAGGATCAGTCACAGTACTCGACTTTACATTTCACATCACAGGTAGGGAGTTTCAAGACGATTGATTGCGAGGGCCACTTTCGCGTCAATTTTGCGGGCACGCTTTTATTGAACGTTGGCAAAACCGCCGCCGTCAACGTGACCGGCAACGTCCGTGTGGAACTGGACGCGCACGGACGGACCGTCTACTTCGGACGAGGTACGGCGGACGTCAAGGGCAAATGGCGAGGGATCCAGTTCTTTGGCAAGGACATCGAGGCTGTGTTCTGGGGCAGGGGCATTTTCCAACTCGTTGCGGAGTTCTTCAAAGATCCGAAAACTGGCGACCTCGTCACTGGACAGTACTGGCAAGATGACCTCAATAACAAAGAATATTGGTTCGCGACCGGAATTACGACCGTCACCCTGCCACGTATGAAGGAAGTCCAGCCGAAGGAACGGAAGGACAAGTAGTCCCCAGTGCTGCGTTCCACGTTTTGTCACGTTCAAGGAATCGGGCCCGAAACTGAGCGCAGTTTGTGGGACCAAGGGTGCTACACCTGGGAATGCCTTCTGGAGCGAATCGACGAGATTTCGATTGGATCTGCGGCAAAAGAAGTCGCCCTTCGGTCCATCACGCAATCCATTGAAGCTTTGGATCGGGGGGAACACCAGTACTTCCGGAAGTGCTTGGGTCAAGCCGAGTTGTGGCGCGCATGGGCAGATTTTCGACACTCCACGGTCTATCTGGATATCGAGACTGACGGTGGACGGCAAGGCCACGCCGTCACCGTGATCGGCCTGTATGATGGGAGCGACTTTAGCTGCCTTGTTAAGGGCGATAATCTCGAATCTTTCCGCGACATCATCTCGCGATACTCCATGATCGTCACCTTCTTCGGTACCGGGTTCGACATTCCCATGCTCCAAAAGCGGTTCAAGGATCTGGAATTCGACCACCTTCATCTTGATCTCTGCTATGCCCTGAAGAAAATAGGGTTCTCAGGCGGACTCAAGAAAATAGAGAAGCAAGTGGGAATTTCTCGTGGTGGTGATACCGAAGGCCTGAGTGGACTCGATGCAATACGGCTCTGGGAGTCCTATCGCCGCGGTTCGCAAGAGTGCCTCAACCGGCTGATCGCCTACAACCGGGAAGACGTCGTCAATCTTGAACGCTTGGCAGAAATCGCCTACAAAGGACTGTGCGAGCGTACCTATGGTGCGCACTATGCGCCGATTTCAGAAGCCGCTGTCCGGAAAGCGTCGATACACTGAGCCACCGCTTGGTCGTCAATGTGATAATGCAAGACCAGTCGGACCCTATGCGGTCCGAACGCGATAGCCTTCACCCCATGTCTGGAGATAGCTTCGACCCATAGAGTTACTGGCAGAACAGTATCCACCATCACAAAGTTCGTAACGATGTCCTCTTGCTGGATTGAAAGGCCCGGAATCTCCGCGAGCCCTGCTCCCAGTGCTTTAGCCCGTAGATGGTCTTCGGCAAGTCGGTCAACGTTATGCTCCAACGCGTAGATCCCCGCCGCAGCCAGAATCCCAGATTGGCGCATCCCTCCGCCCATCCTCTTTCGGACGTACTTCGCCTCCTCTATAAACGCCGCAGGCCCGCACAGCACTGAGCCGACAGGCGCGCCAAGTGCTTTGGACAAACAGAAGTTCACTGTATCCACCGACTTCGTCAGCTTCTGGACTGGAGCGCCCAGAGCAACCGAGGCATTGAATATTCGTGCGCCATCTAGATGGGTTGCCATTGCATTCTCGGTAGCGATGGTCTGATACTTTTCCATCAAATCCGGTGGGACAATCGCTCCGCCCGCACGGTTATGAGTGTTTTCGATACAGAGCAGCACTGTCCCGGGAGTGTGATAGTTTCGTCGGGTGATTCTGGACTCGATGTCCGCCAAACTCATGATCCCATTCGTTCCGGGCACGGTTTTCGTTAGAACCCCGGCAAACACCGCAGGCGCACCGCCTTCGTACCAAACCATGTGGGCCTGCTCCTCGAATAGCACTGCGTCGCCGGGTCGGCAGTGAACGCACAAGGCGATCTGGTTGCCCATCGTCCCGCTCGGGACGAAGAGACCGGCTTCTTTACCCATGGCTGCGGCGGCCAAAGATTCCAGTTCTTTGACAGTGGGATCGTCCCCCAGTACATCATCGCCAAGAGGCGCAGAAGCCATCGCCCGAATCATCTCGGCACTCGGCTGGGTTACGGTGTCACTTCGCAGGTCTACAACCATTGGAACGGCTTCTATTCAACCTTATTTGAAGGTCGGACAATCGTCATTTCAACAATTACGTAGAATTTGACGATCTGTACTTAAGAATGTATACACCCTGCCAACTATCAAATGTAGGTGTTGTGTAAGTACGGTTCTTGCATTAGGAGATGCTGGACGGAATCTAATTAGGGAATGTGTGGAAACGATGGATACGGTTGGTACTTCCCATTTTGAAGGATATCCTTCTTTTGAGCGTCTTGAGCTCATGTTTAAGCGGCCCAAAGATCCCGCGGTGCAACCCGCGACGATCACCGCGATAACAAAGAGCCTGGATTCCGAGGCTTCAGTCGAGGAACTCTGTCACGTCGTCGTATCGGACCCAGGCTTGGCACTCCGGACGATCAAACTGATGGGTATCTTCGATTACCACAATTCGGTTCGAATGATCGATTTGGAAGGAGCTTTCGCCAAACATGGAGTCACCGCTTTCCGTTCGTTTTTGACAAGTACGATCATTGGCGGGAATGTCCTCTCGGCAGACAAAAAGGTTGTTGATATTCAGCGCATGAACCTCCACAGCCAGTTTGTGGCGGAGGTCCTGGCGAGGTTCGCAAGACGACGACCCGAATTCGGAGTCAAGCCCAGCGAGGCACTCGCTCTGGGTGCAATTCACGACGTCGGTCTCATCCTGCTGTCCAGCATGTGCCCAGAAGGCTATCTTCGAGTTGTCGACTTCGCTACCCAGTGCAACATTGGACTTGATATCGCCTTTTCGTGCATCTATCCAAAGTCGATTCACTCTCTGGCTGCGTCCGCGTTGCACGCCTGGCGAGTAGAACAGTGGGCTTGCGACATAATTAACCGGTATGAGGAAGCACTCGGGGAGGATCCCACGCCCTACCGCTGCTTCTTGAGAATTGCTGACTGGCTTAGCTACCAATTCGGCTATCATCCTGAGCCATTCGCGGCAACCACCGCCTTGCCTCCCGGATTTGAAACTGAACTTGCAACCGAAATCGAAATCATGGCTACGGAAGCTGAGTTCTTGGCACTGAACGGGCTATGTACTGATGTTTCGTTTGAAACAACGGCTCCTGTCGATACCTCTCGCAAGGAATGCCCGCTAGAATTTCCCGGTGCGCCCTCGGGACAGCTGGACCAAGCCGCCTAAGAACTAGACCATCGAATTGCTTTCCTGACCAAATCCCTCCAGCGCTCCTAGTTCCGTCAGGAGCGCTTCAGTTTCTGCAAGTGCACCGTCAAATGCTTCCAGCGCGGAGTCAATCTGCTCACGAGTCACCACGAGCGGTGGCTCCATCCGAATAACGCGTGGGTTGTTCAGCGTGTAGGCTGCAATAACCCCGCGTTTCGTAAGCTGTGCGATTGTCAGTTCTCCAACCTCATCGTACGCGAACTCCACACCGACCATGAGACCCATGCCTCGCACTTGGTTGACCAATGCTGGCCGCGCCTGAGCAAGGCTCCGCAGTCTCTCGAAGAGATAACTTCCCAGTTCTCGACTGCGCTCGATCAGGCCCTCTTCCTCGATCACGTCCAACGCGGCGATGCCTGCCGCACAAGCGATAGGGTTGCCCCCGAAGGTGCTGGTGTGAATCAGTGGATTCTTGCCAAAGGTCTTTTCCCACACCTCAGCGGTACCCAAAGTTGCTCCGATCGGCATCACGCCGCCACCAAGGCACTTGGCCAGCGTCATCAGGTCAGGCTCGACCCCTTCGTGTTCGCAAGCAAACATCTTGCCCGTGCGTCCCAAGCCGGTTTGGACTTCATCCATGATGAAGAGAGCTCCGTGCTTGCGGCACAGTTCTTGAGCTCTCTTAAGGTAGCCCGGGGGCGCAACGTGGATACCGCCTTCGCCCTGCACAGCTTCAACAATGAACGCTGCCGTATTGGTCGTAATGGCCTTGTCGAGAGCATCGGCGTCGCCAAACGGGACGAAGTTGGGTCCAGGGAGAAGAGGCTCAAAGGGGAGGCGGTATTTCTCGCGCCCGGTGATCGAAAGGGCCCCCAGGGTTTTGCCATGGTAGCCGCCTACCGTGCTGACGATATCGGTGCGCCCGGTTGCACCTTTGGCGAGCTTCATCGCCGCTTCAACCGCCTCGGTACCGCTGTTGCTAAAGAAGGTGAATTGGAGTTGTCCGGGAGCTAGATTGCCCAGTCGCTCTGCCAATTCGGCCATGACCGGAGAGAAAAAGACCTTACTCGAAAGCGGCATCTTATCGAGCTGTTTGTGAACGGCGTCCACGACGCGAGGGTGCCGATGCCCCAAGCTGAACACACCATATCCCCCGAGGAAATCCAGGTATCGCCTTCCCTCGTGATCGATGACATAGCAGCCTTCCCCTTCGACCTCGACGCCGAAGCCCGCGAAGTTCATCAGTTTGGCGAGGTAAGGGTTTACGTACTGGTGGTATTGCTCAACCACTTTGGCGTGGAACTGATCCGCATCCATACAGGCGAGTATGGCATCTCGGATTGAAATTCCAATGTTGGCTCTTCGATCCTCCACCGTCATGCATTAGAATGAAGAGGATGGCTCGCCACGAAAAATTGCGGTTGAAATTGCTCGGAATGGCAGTTGCGATGCTGGCAGCGATCACCCTTTTTCCCGCAGATGGTGCCCGAGCACAACCCAACTCGAAACGATTGGACGACAAAGGCTTTGGCGAGACCGTCCGACCATTCGTAGAGCGGTACTGCTCCATTTGCCACGGGATCAGTTCGCCACCCGGAGGATTTGCTTCGGAGAAATTCCTCACAGCGAGATCCGTACGTGAAGAGCGTGAAGTCTGGGCCAAAGTCTTGCGGGCCGTCGAGACCCGCCACATGCCTCCTCCAGATCGCGAGCAACCCGATGATCATGAGCGTGCTGCTGTGGTCGAATGGGTCAAGACCTACCTGGAAGCCACCATCAGCGAAGAACCGGGCAAGGTGACGCTTCGCAGACTCAATCGAGCGCAGTACGACAACACGATTCGCGACCTCGTCGGAACCGATTTGCATTTGGCTGCGGACTTCCCCTCAGATGACGTCGGGTACGGGTTTGACAACATCGGAGATGTTTTAAGTACTTCTCCGCTTCTGCTCGAACGATGGATTTCGGCAGCGGAAAAGGTCGCGCGTTTCGCCTTGCCGGTCCTTGATCCAACAACTATCGAGCGTAGCTCCG
Organism: Armatimonadota bacterium; assembly: GCA_018268255.1. GTDB lineage: Bacteria > Armatimonadota > Fimbriimonadia > Fimbriimonadales > Fimbriimonadaceae > UBA2391. Next base: position 53,924 of record JAFDWX010000007.1, read on the forward strand.
ACGATCTCAAGTTCGGTTCTCAACAGGGCGCTCCCTACGAAGGAGACATCTTGCTCGCTACAACGGGCGACGTTTGGGGCGAGTTCAAACTCGACCATGGCGGAGACTACTCGCTCGAATTTGTCGGCTACGCTCAGCAAGCTGGTCCGGAGATCGCGCAGATTCAATTTGTCGTGGATGACCGCGGGTTCGACCGATTTGACGTGAAGGAATCGAACGGAAAGTACGGTCGATACGAGATCAATGTTTCGCTACCGGCTGGCACTCACCGGATCGGAGTTCGCTTTCTCAACGATTACTATGACCCGGGTTCGGGTGCAGATCGGAACTTAGTCGTGCGATCACTCACCGTGCGAGGGCCGTTCGGCGCCTCAGACCCAGCCACACCGTTTTCGCAACGCATGGAAGTTCCCCAGCCCCAGCAGCGAGCCGCTTGGAAGGGCGCCGCTCGGGAGTCGCTTAAACGATTTCTCCCTCGCGTCTTTCGTCGCCCTCCGTCGGAATCTGAAGTGGATCGGTACCTCGAACTGGTCCAAATTGCTTGGACTGCGGGCGATTCGTATCGCCAAGGACTGCAATTGGCCCTACAGGCGTCACTGGCGAGCCCGAGCTTCCTTTATCGTCCGGAACAATCCCGAGGTTCTGGCAGCCGCGACCTCAATTCTTATGAACTCGCCAATCGCCTGTCGTACTTCCTTTGGAACTCCATGCCAGACGACCAACTCTTCATGACGGCCGCCGATGGGTCTATCAAGAAGTCTGAGGTCCTCGCAAGTCAGGTGGACCGGATGCTCAAAGATGCCAAAAGCGAATCGCTTGCCACTGACTTTGGGACTCAGTGGCTGCAGTTGCGCCGGATGCAGAACTTCAAGCCCGACTCCAAGCTCTATCCCGGTTATGGAGACAAAGTGAAAGCCATGGCTGTGGAGGAAACGCAGCGATTTTTCAGCTATGTAGTCTCCGCTGATCGCTCGATTCTGGACTTCGTTTCAGCACGCTACTCCTTCGTCAATGGGACGTTGGCGAATCTGTACGGTATCTCTGGAGTCGAGGGAGACGAGTTCCAAAAGGTCGAACTTAAGGACCCGAACCGATTCGGCGTCATCACGCATTCCAGTGTGTTGGCAACCACCAGCAACCCCGATCGGACATCGCCGACCAAGCGAGGTAAGTGGATTCTCGAGACGATCTTCGGAACGCCCCCTCCCGATCCGCCCCCCGGCGTTGGGACTCTGGAGAAGGCTAATAGCGCAGAAAAGGCGCTGACGCTCAAACAGCGGTTGGAAATCCACAGAAAGGATCCTTCATGTGCTAGTTGCCATCAGCTGATGGACCCCCTTGGATTTGGGCTTGAAAACTTCGGGGTGACCGGTAAATGGCGGGCCGACGACTTCGGCAAAAAGATTGATCCGATCGGTGAGATGGCAGATGGTTCGAAGTTCAACGGTCCAGCCGAGATGGAAAAAGTCCTGGTGAAGAAAAAGGACTTGTTCGTGCAAAACTTCGCGCGACAGCTTGCGACTTATGCCATCGGTCGGGGACTGACCTTGGACGATGACCTGAAAGTGAAATCGATGCTGCCAAAAATCCAGGCGCAGGACCATAAATTTTCCAGCGTGGTGCACCAGATCGTGCAAAGCGACATTTTTCGAAGGACAATGAACGGAGACTAGGGCATGAGCCAATCAATTTCACGGAGAACGGTATTGCGAGGATTGGGAACGGCTGTCGCTCTTCCCTACTTGGAAGCCATGATGCCCCTTACGGCTATGGCTCAGTCCGCAGCACCTCCGCCGATCCGAATGGGGTTCGTGTTCGTACCCAACGGTGTCCGAATCGAACACTGGACTCCAACCGCCGTCGGTACCAATTTCGAACTCCCGTCGATTCTTAAGCCGCTCCAGGATGTTCGAGGGTCGCTTAATGTCCTCACAGGACTGGCTCAGCAAAACGCTGCAGCCTTGGGTGACGGAGCAGGCGACCATGCACGGTCCACGGCATGTTGGCTCACCGGAGTCCATCCGAAAAAGACTGCGGGGAGCGACATCCACAACGGGATCTCCGTCGACCAAGTTGCGGCCCAGAGAATCGGTCAGCACACACGGTTGGCGAGCATCGAACTGGGTTGCGAACGAGGCGCTGTGGCTGGCGACTGCGATTCCGGATACAGCTGTGCGTATTCCTCAAGCATCTCCTGGAGAGGAGAATCCACGCCAAACGCCAAAGAAATCAACCCAAGGTTAGTGTTCGAGCGGCTCTTCGGCTCTGAAGATTCGACCGAGTCTGCCGAGGCGCGTGCGCGGAGAGAACGTAATCGGAAAAGCGTTCTGGATTTCGTCATGGAAGATGCTTCGGGTCTCAAGAAGCAGCTTGGCCGAAAGGACCAGACCAAACTCGACGAGTATCTGGAAGGAGTCAGGGATCTGGAGAAGCGTGTCCTCAAGCTTGAGGCGCAAGAAGGTGGCGTCTTCGCCAGCCGAGGATCCAAACCGCAGGGAATTCCCCAGGATTATCGAGAACACCTGCGGCTGATGGGTGACATGATGGTGCTTGCTTTTCAAGCGGATGTCACTCGGATCGCCACATTCATGTTCGCGAACGAGGGCAGCAACCGAAGTTTCCCCCAGTTGAACATCAGCAGGGGCCACCATGAGATCTCCCACCATGGCGGTGAAGCGGAAAAACTCAATCAAAAGGAGGCGATCGACCACTTTTACATGGAGCAGTTCGCCTACATCCTCGGACGAATGCGCGAGATCAAAGAAGGCGATGGAACTCTACTGGACCACTCCATGATCGTCTATGGCGGAGGAATCAGCGACGGGAATCGCCACAACCACGACGATTTGCCGATCTTGTTCGCGGGTCGCGGGGGAGGCTCCATCAAGACTGGTCGCCATATCCGATACGAGTCAGGAACGCCCATGACCAATCTCTTCCTGTCAATGCTTGACCGATCTGGAGTCAACGTCGACAAGCTTGGCGATTCAACGGGCAAGTTGCAGGGATTATTCTAGGAATTCTCGGCCGGATGCTTCTCGGCACGGTGAGCCATCTCGGCCCGATAAGGTTCGTAGTGGATGTTCACAATCGCTCCATCCAAGGCTGCGCTGAGTTCAGACTCAATCTCCTCGGTGAGGTCATGAGCTTCGATGAATGAAAGTTCGTCTTCCAGGAGCAGGTGCAGTTCCACAAAGCGGTGGGCACCGGCTTGTCGCGTACGGAGATAGTGGTAGTCCATTGCGCTCGGATGGTTCTGGAGCACTTCACGGACCTTGGCAATTTCTGGCTCGGGCAGCGATCCATCCATGAGCGAGTGCAGAGTCTGCCCGAACTGACGAATCGCGAGAACGACGGTGATCCCAGTAAAAATGATGGCCACCACAGGGTCCAGCCAAACTTGCTTGGTCACCAGTACCAAGGTCAGGCCCACAACTATCCCCAATCCAGAGAACAGATCGCCTCTGAGGTGAAGCACCTCGGATGCAAGCGCAGCACTGTTGTGCTTTCGCGCAATTGCAGCTAGATAGACCGAAAGGATGAAATCGGAGCCTATTGCTATGAGCATGACGATCAGACCTGCGGACGCCTCAATGGGTGATGGTCGCAGAAGTCGTCCCAGAGCCTCATAGATAATCCAAGCGCACGAGACAAAGATGAGCATCGTCTGCGCCGCAGAGACAAGAGCCTCAGCCTTGCCATGGCCATAGGGGTGGTCCTCATCAGCGGGTCGTGCGGCGATGCGCACCGTCTGGAAAATTGCAAAACTGACAAAGACGTCGACGCCGGACTGGAGTGCTTCGGCGGTCACACTCACGCTGTGCGAGACAGCGGCACCAACCAGCTTGGTGATTACGACCAGCGACGTTATGAGAAACGACAGGCGCGCGCCTCGTTCGACCGGTCCCGTCGCGGTCAAGATATTCACTTTTGTATTGTGACACTCCGTCTCGCCTGATTCCGTCAGAATGAACGGAGCGATGGTCGTCCAGCTGATTGTTGAGAATATCGCGATTATCGAGCGCTCGGAGCTCAACCTGGGTCCGGGTTTCACAGTGCTCACCGGGGAAACGGGTGCTGGAAAGTCGCTCCTCATCGACTCCATCGGCTTGGCGCTGGGAGATCGAGCTGATTCGACCTTGGTCCGGACGGGCGCCAGCCGCGGATCAGTTGCTGCGGACGTGGAGATATCGAGCAATCCTCACGCATTGGAATACTGCCTTTCTCTAGGAATCGATGTTCGGAACGGACGGCTCCGTATTGCTCGAGATGTGTCTGCAGAAGGGCGGTCTTCGTGCCGCATTGGAGAACGACCCGCGTCAGTTTCGGTGCTCAAGACACTGGGTGGATTCCTGGTCGATCTCCATGGTCAACACGATCACCAACAGCTACTCAACTCCGAAAGCCATCTTCTAACCTATGACCTCTGGATAGGCTCAGAGGCAATGGCACTCCGGGAACGGTGCGACAACGAGTTTCGGGAGGTCGAAGCCACCAAGCACAGATTGACTCAGTTTCGCCGAGGGCAGCGAGACCGTGACTTCAGAATCCAGCGCCTCCAGACCCAAATTGAGGAGACCCGAGCGGTCAACCCGCGACTCGGAGAATTAGCCGAGTTGGAAAGCCAGATCGCGAGACTCCAGCACGTGGAGCAGCTCCGGGACTTGGCCACCCGCGCCCACGAGTTGCTCAGTGCTGGCGAGGGGAGCGCACTTGAAAAGGCCCAACTCGCCCTGCAGCACATGGATTCCGGGGTTCGACTGGATCCCGCGCTGGAGGAGGATGCCGAAGCCTTGCGCTCAGCGCTTTACGGGCTCGAGGATGCCTCGACACTTGTGCGCGAGTACCTTGGTAGATTGGATGACGACCCCGATGCACTTCAGCTTGCGAGAGATCGCCGCGAGGAAGTCGTCCGGCTGGTCAGAAAATACGGTGATTCTGAAATTGCTGTGCTTGAGGGCTTGACCGAAGCGACTGCCGAACTGGAACTCCTCGAGAATGGCGACATCAGCGCTGAAAGCTTGGAGCATGATTTCGCCGTCGCCGAAGCTGCCTTCGCTCGGACCGCCCAACAGCTGACCGCAACTCGCCGAGCAAATGCCGAGGCGTTTTCACTCCAGGTTGAGCGTGAACTGGGTGAACTCGCCATGCCTGGAGCGGTTCTGCAGGTCGCGATAGGATCCAAACCGCCTGGACCAGACGGTGTGGACTCGCTAGAGTTCCTGTTTTCCGCCAACACCGGCGAAGCGGCCAAGCCGTTGGCTCGTATCGCAAGCGGCGGTGAGGTTTCGCGAGTCATGTTGGCGATGAAGGTCGCTCTTGCTGGGCGAGCCGGAGTTCCCACGCTAATCTTCGATGAAGCCGATACGGGGCTCAGCGGCCGTGCAGCTGCACTGGTGGCAAGGAAGATGCGACAGCTTTCGGACCACTACCAGGTCATCGCGATCAGCCATCTTCCCCAACTCGCCGGCTTGGCCACGCGCCATCTTCGGATCGAAAAGGTCGAACAAGCGGGGCGAGTGGTTACCCGGGTTGTCGAGCTCGATGGTGAGGAACGCGTACGAGAAATTGCACGGATGCTGGCAGGTGAGGAGATCGGCGATTCGGCACTTGCCAATGCGCGAGAACTCCTGGGCTGGGTTGGAGGTCGATCATCGCTCGTAAGCTGAAAGTCGGAACATGGAACCTGCGATTGGACGTCGAAGGTGACGGCGCAGATGCATGGCAGTACCGAGTCTCAAGAGTGCGAGAGGTCCTAGCACAAGCTGATGCCGACGTTTGGGGATTTCAAGAGCCCTTTTTGCACCAGGTGCGGGACGTTTCCCAAATGTTGCCCGAATGGAAGTGGGTTGGCGTCGGTCGCGGCGATGGAGCCGAACTGGACGAGTTCAATCCGATCTTCGTGCGTCCTGGGCTGGAGATTCTTGAGTGGAACACGCGGTGGATCTCTACCACCCCGGAAGTTCCTGGATCGATGTTCGACGGTGCTGGCTGCCCCAGGCTCATCACCTCCGTTCGTCTACGCTGGGAAGGACGCGAGTTGTGGATGCTGAACACGCATTTCGACCACCTTTCACACCAAGCCCGGTTGCATGGCATCAAGCAAATCGCCGAGTTGGTGGCCACGCTGGGCTCGGTGGTGATCACGGGAGATTTCAACTGCGACCCCCTTGGGCCCGATTTTGACTCCTGGCGCGAACTCGGAATGAAGGACCTCTTGGGTTGCTTCGCCTCAGAACTCCCAGGCCACACGTACCACGGCTTTGGGTTGCCCGAGACCGAGTGGCAGAGGATCGACTCAATATGGGTGAGTTCCGACATCCGCATTGAGAACGCACAAGCGTCGGAGCAAAAGTTCTGGGGTGCGAGCGACCACGTGTGTCTTCTCGCAGAAATCAGCCTTTAGGAACGGCTGATTCCCGAGGCTCCACTGATCTCCCAGTTCTGCCGACAATAACGGTAGATGAACTCAAAACGATGGATCTTGCTCGCGGTTGGATTGATCCTGGCGAGCGTACACGTGGGTGGATGCGGACAACCTGATGCCAAGGCCAGCGGCGAGGCTTCCAAGGACCCAGCAACCGCAACCCTTGATAAAGCCAAAGCAGAGTCGGATATCGCCTCCCAGCGAAAAGAGGAAACGGACAACGCGGATGCTCCTGATCCGGAAAAGTAAACTGGCGCCATGGTCGAAGACCTTGGCAAACTGCTCGAACAGTCGGGAGCGATCCTTCGGGGTCATTTCCTGCTCACTTCAGGACGTCACAGCGACGTTTATTTCGAAAAGTTCAGAATTCTGGAGCAGCCCCAGGTTTTATCTGCGTTGTGTCGGCAAGTAGCCGAGCACTTTGCCAACGAAGTTTTTGACGCGGTGGCTGGCCCAACGACAGGCGGGATCATCATCGCTTTCGAGGTCGCTCGACAAATGGGTCTGCCCGCCATCTATGTCGAGACCGAAAACGGGGTTAAGATGCTCCGGCGGGGAAAGACTCTTTCGCCGGGGACCCGTGTCCTCGTTGTAGACGATGTCCTTACAACCGGCAAGTCCATCGAGGAAACCATTCAGGCGATTCGGCAAGCCGGCGGCAAAGTTTCGGCAACGTCTGCGTTGATCGATCGCGCGGAGTCACCTCCTGACTTCGGATGCGTCCATTTTTCAGCTTATAAAGTCGACGCAAGGAGTTTCGCCGAGCAGGAAGTACCCGAATGGTTAGCGAAAATCCCTGTAACAAAGCCTGGCACCAGAGCGTCAATCTAGGGAGATTTTCTGAGAGACCTTGTGATTTTCGTTGTCATACGTTAAGATACGGTATGGCAAGTAATCGTCATTGCAATCATTTCCGCGCGTTTACTCTCATTGAGCTTCTTGTCGTCATTGCCATTATTGCCATTTTGGCGGCGATTCTCTTCCCTGTTTTTGCCCAAGCCAAGGCGGCTGCTTGGAAGACCAAGGACCTCAGCAACTTCAAACAAGTTGCGACAGCAAGCGCTATGTATGTCTCCGACTATGACGGGGCCTTCATGATGTCCAACCGGGGCGGACTCTGCTCCCAGGTAATTGGTTGGGGATTCCAACCACCCGACGCTGTTCCGGGAGTTGTGCTCTATCCCTACACCAAGAACACCGAGATCCACGCGTGCCCGGTCGATCCTCATCGAAGTGAGGAATACCGAATCAACGAGCACATTAAAGAAGTCGGATGGGCCAAGCCGATCAATGCAGACCAACGGCTTTACGCCTTGATGGTTCGAAGCAACATCGGTTACAACTATGCCTTCTTCAGCCCCTGGCGGTATTACGGCAATCCGAGGCTCTGCACCTCCGGAACTGTGACCGAATCTGAAGTAACCAATCCATCAGCCACGATGATGTTTGGCGATTCGATTTGGTATCGCGACGTTCCGAGCGGCAATATATCTGGCGGCGGAAACTGGGTCGTTGAAACCCCCTGCTGGGAAGATGAGAACAACGTTCCCTTGCGGCCGATCAACAAGTACGCACCAGGAGTCGGAGACGACTCACTGTTTAGCTATCCAAACGGCTGGAAGGTCGCTACGGCATCGGTCAACTCGGACTCGTGGTTGGTCTATGGCGGTCTGTGGCCCATGCATAACCAAAAGAGCCTGTCGAATATCCAGCCAGGGCTCAAAGACGGTCAGTTGATCATTATTAATGCCGACACTAGCGCAAAGTCTGTGCCTATCAACCGGTTAACTCAGGGTTGCACGGCCTATGGAACCCGGCAGAACAAAGGCAACCGAACCGATCCTGAGAAGTTCATCTGGGACTTGGACTGATGAGGAATCTCGGCAAGATGTTCATCTCATTGATGGCCGCAACAGCGATAAGCGGCTGTTCCGGTGGGGACACCAAGTCAAAAGACTCCATGGAGAGCACTCTCTTGGAGGGTCAGAAGGCTGAAGCAGCCGAAGGGGCAGCGAACCAACCATCCCCCCGGCAACGCAAAGCACCGGACACGCCATAGAGCCGAGTTCCATTCAAAATCGATCCCAGCAGCTTTGTCAAGTTGCTGGGATCGATTCATTTTCCAAGATTGAAAACGTTGGAAACCTGAACTAGCATCCTGCGAACCTTCCAAATCGGCCAAACTCACCTAATATCATGTCGCCGATGCTGGAATTCGCTTTGAACGCCGCCTACATCGCTGGGAGAGGCACGCTCAAGCATTTTGATGCAGGAATAGCCGTCGATCTCAAGTCGGACCAATCTCCCGTAACAGTAGCCGATCGTGAAGCCGAGGCACTGCTCCGTTCGATGATCCGTGCCTCGTATCCAACGCACGGGATCCTGGGAGAGGAAGAAGGCACGGAAGGAAGCCAGAACGAGCGGTGGGTGATCGATCCCATCGATGGAACTAAGTCCTTCATCACAGGGGTTCCGCTCTATGCAACCTTGCTAAGTTTCGAGTTGGACGGCGAACCTCAATTTGGCGTGGCCTATTTTCCCGCCCTCGACACGATGGTGTGCGCAGCGAAAGGTGAAGGCACCTACATCAACGGCCGACGGTGCCGCGTCAGGCAAAACGACGACATTGGCGCAGCCATCATCTGCACGGGGAGTTTCGACTCTCTCCGGAAGAGAGGTCTCCACGAGGGCGTCGCAAAGCTCTCCGAACAAGCCATGTTTTCCCGCACGTGGGGCGATGCCTACGGACACTGCCTCGTTGCGACCGGTCGCGCAGATATGATGTTGGACCCAGTAGTGGCCCGCTATGACGTTTCATCCATCAAGGTGATCGTTGAGGAGGCAGGGGGAAGTTTCACGAGTTTCAGCGGAGAAACGGGGATTTTTAGCGAGGCCGTGAGCACCACCCCTGCTCTTCGCGATCAGGTGCTGGCCGCTTTTCGACCATGAGAGTGCTCGGAATCGATTTTGGTGCTGCTCGGATCGGAGTGGCTGTTGGGGTCACCGAGGCAAGTATCGCGACCCCTCGGCCGACGATTTCTGCCACAGGCACCCTCGCTCGAGATATCGACGCGATCGTGAAGGTGGCGAAAGACGAGGAAGTTGAACTCGTGGTCGTTGGAGTCCCGTATGGAACGGAGGACTCCAAGCAAGAGCGAATATGCAAAAGAGTCGCCGAAGATCTGCGCCAAAGAGGCTGGAGTGTCGCAACTATCGACGAATCCCTTACGTCCATTGAAGCGCAAACCCGGCTTACGGAAGCTGGATTGACCGGTGCCCAGAGAAAACGCCACCGAGACGGAGAGGCCGCCTGCCTCATCCTGCAACGCTATTTCATGGAGAACCCAAACGATTGAAAGCAGCCAAGGTAGTCGGAGTCCTCTTCGGGTTGGGCCTTGTCGGTATCGGCGTGGGATATTACTATCTCACGCAGGGAATCGCGCCGACCAAAAAGGGCTCCCCTGAATTCATCAAGTTGGACAAAGGTGAGACGTTTCGCGGTGCTCTCACCACCCTGAAATCTAGGGGAATCATCTCCTCCTCAGAGGGTTTTGAACGGTACGCGAAATTGACCCGCCAGGTGCCAACTATCCATCCTGGGATCTACAAATTGCGGCCTGGCATGACCTTCAATGAGGTTCTCAATGCTCTCAAACAGCCGATCCATCGCAATCTGAGAATTCCCGAAGGGTGGTGGATCGAGCGCACTGCCAAATTGCTCGAACAAAAGAATGTCTGTTCGTCTCAGGAGTACACCATCCTCGCCCATCGGCCCGACGAATTCCGAGATATGGTCGATTTCCCACTGCCTGCAAACAGCCTCGAAGGATATTTGTTCCCCGACACGTACGACATTCCGCCCCATTTGGGCGCCCGAGCCGTGATCGTGAAGCAGCTTCAAACATTTCAGGCCAAGGCGTGGCCTGTGCTTAAGAAGACTAAGCACCCCCAGCGAACCATGACCATTGCTTCATTAGTCGAACTGGAGGTGGCTGCACCACCCGAACGACCTATCGTGGCCGGCCTCATTGAAAATCGGTTGAAAAGGTCGATGCGGCTCCAAATTGATGCCACCGTGCTGTACGCTCTTAAGCAATGGAAAGTGCTTGGCCCCGGAGAAGTAAATAAGGTGGAGAGTCCGTACAACACCTACCGGATTCCAGGGCTTCCCCCTGGACCGATTGGATCGCCGAGCTTGGCCAGCATCAAGGCAGCGGCAAAACCCGAGGCGACCCCGTTCCTTTTCTACGTTGCGAAGCCGGACCGCACGCATTTGTTTTCGACGGACTACTCAAGCCACCTCGCCAATATCCGCAAAGCAAGGGCTCTGGCTGCATCGCAGGGCAAATCAGGATGAGCTCGTTCCGACCCGGCAAATTCACTCGCACTAGGGCGCCGGGACTCCTCCGCCAATTCGTTCCGGATCACGCCTATCATTCGATTTTCGACGTTGCGCCGAGCGCCTTGGTTGCCGATGGTGTGAAGCTCGTCCTCATGGACGTGGATAACACGCTGCTCCCTTGGAGAAGCGAGGAGATCCCCGAAGACACCCAAAAATGGATCAAGGCGGGCCGAGATCTAGGACTTGAGTTCTGCTTGGTCAGCAACACGCGCAATCCCAGCCGACTCCAGAGGCTCGCCACCGCCATGGGCGTGGACTTGGTCGATGGCAAATTCAAGCCCAGTCGCGAGATGTTCCTGAGAGCCCTTCAGCGCCACAAGGTGGAGCCCCGACAGGCGGTGATGATCGGCGACCAACTCCTTACCGACATCTTAGGAGCGAATCGGTCTGGGATCAGCACCATTTGGGTGCAGCGCATGTCTGAAAAGGAGTTCTTGGGCACCCGAGCAAACCGATTCATCGAAAAGCTCATCACCCCGGGAATCTACCGTGCGCTCCAGGAAGAAGAGGACGATCTGCCGATTGTTAAGCCAGAAGGGATCTTCCAGTCACGGATCGTCCGGCAGATATTCAAGTTTTGTATCGTCGGCGGGTCCTCTTTCATCATCGATGCGGGCCTACACCGTATCCTGATGTTCAATCTCCACCTGGGCAATCAACTCATGAGCCAAAGAGTCGGTGGATTTCTCTACAGCTCCCTCAACGGCGGTAAATCACCTACGGAATGGCAGGCGCACAACGCTGCGTTCACCGCCTTCAAGATAGTCTCCGCAGGATTGGCTATTTTGAACAGTTTCTACTGGAACAGAAGGTGGACTTTTGGGATCAAGAGCAGCGAGGACCAGGCAAGCCAACTCGTCAAGTTTTTGGTGGTGTCACTCATCGGCATGGGCCTCAATATCGTGATCGCTTCGGGCCTGAATCACCTTGGGAAAGGTTCACAGGAAGGCAATTGGTGGTTCGCGACTTTGGTTGCGGCAGCACTCGTCGCAGTCTGGAACTTTACCGGGCAGCGATTGTGGGCGTTTCGTAAGGGGCGCGCAGCGTGACGTGGTACGAGTGGCAAGAAGCGCCGAAAGCTGAGTTCGCGGTTCTGGGTGACCCTGTGAGCCACAGCTGGTCACCATTAATGCACTCTGCAGCGTTGAAATCGCTGGGGAGGACGGAGCGGTATGTTGCGATCCGGGTTCCCCTCGGGGAATTCACCTCCGCGATGGAGTTCTTAGGCGAGCGTGGTTACGTGGGGGTCAACTGCACCGTGCCTCTGAAGGAAGCCGCCTTCCAATGGTGCCGTGAAACCACTTCGGCAGAGGATCGCATTCGATCCGTCAACACCGTTCGTCTCTCTGACCGGACTGGTATCAGCACGGATGGCCCCGGGTTTATGGACACCCTTCCTGTCTTGGGAGTCACCCCAGAGTCAAAGATCCTTTTGTTAGGTGCCGGAGGGAGTGCACGCGCGGTCGCGTCCAGCCTGGCGCAAGCGGGGTATTCGCTGTCCATCTTCAACCGGACATCCAGCCGAGCTGAGGAGTTGGTGAATAGCCTCGAAATTGCGGCCGAAATCACGGAATTTGCCGATGCGGAGGGATTTGACGTGGTGATCAACGCAACAAGTTCGAACCTCTCGGGTTCCAACCTGGATGTGCGGTTTGGTCCTAACTCCGCGAACGTAATGGCCTACGACCTGATGTACAGCCGCGAGCAAACGCCGTTTCTGAGGATGGCGGAGTTATCCGGATGCAAGAAGTGCATCGATGGACGTTTGATGTTGGTCCACCAGGGGAGCCGTGCTCTGAGTTTTTGGACGGGCGAGCCACCAACACACGAGATCATGCTTCGGGCGTTGGAATCATGAACGGAGACGACGCGATCCAAGCCCTTCGAGCCGGACGACTCGTGGTTATTCCGACCGAAACGGTGTACGGTTTGGCAGCAGATGCCACCCTTCCGGATGCGGTAGCCGAGATCTTCAGGCTCAAAGGCCGTCCAGCGGAAAACCCGCTCATTGCCCATTTTGCCAGTGTCGGTGACATCGACGAGTTTGCCGAAACAGACTCCGAGTATTTTCTGCCTTTGGTGACCGCGTTTTGGCCCGGTCCGCTTACTTTGGTACTTCCCTATCGTGGTGGGCTTGCTCCACAGGTAACCGCTGGGCTCGCGACCCTTGCGGTGCGGATACCAGCCGTAGAAGTGACTCGCGCAATCATCGCCGGGGTGGGGCATCCTTTGGCCGCTCCGAGCGCAAACCCGTTCATGCGTCTTTCCCCAACTCGTGCTGAAGATGTCGGGGGCTCAATCGTATCGGGCTCTGCTGGAGTTGTGGACGGGGGCCCGTGCGCAGTCGGCCTAGAGTCCACGATCATCGACCTAACCAGAGAAGTCCCAACGCTGCTCCGACTGGGAATGGTATCCGCTACCGAGATCGCAAAAGTCCTCGGTGTCCAGGTGGACGAACGCAAGCCCGATGAGGTTATATCGGCCCCCGGACAATACCTACGGCACTACTCACCCAAGACGCCGCTTAATTTAGTCCACAAGCTTGGCGATCAGCCAGGGATCGGGTTTGGTCGTGCGGGTAACCACCAAGTTCAAATGCCCGAGGACCCGGTGAGATATGCCCGCGATCTGTACGCCTCGCTGGCCAAGCTCGATCAACTCGGGTTGGATGCCATTTATGTCGAAAGCGTCCCGGACGATCCCAGCTGGGGTGCCATTCGAGATCGACTGAGTCGAGCTACGAACCAAGGCTAGTCTGCTCCACGGACGAACATGATCGGCACTCGGACTTTAGGGAGCACACTCCGCACGAGCTTCGCTGCTAGTTCGGCACTTTCTTCGCCAGAAGGCAATGCCACGATCAACCTCTCGGCTTTGGTCTCATCCATCGCCTCTTCTATGATGGCTGCGACCTCGCGGCCGCGTTCCATCTTGACGGAAGCTGGAATTTGGTTTGTTTCAGCCTCAACTTCTGCCCATCGGAGCACCTCGGCACCCCGACCTTCTTCTTCCGGTAGCGCGCTTTGCAGAGGCAGCTCACGCGGGACGATCAGCGGGAAGACCAGGCTCAGGTGACCTTGAAGGTTATTGGCATACTCGATGGCTGCTTCCAAAGCGGCCGAATCGCTTCCTCGATCAGTCAGGCACACCAAAACCTGCATTCCGCCGGTCACCACGGGCTTTTTCTTTTTCTTCTTGTGCGGCTCATCCTCGTGGTCGTGCAGGCGAAAGAGCGATTGGCGTGCTTCCTCAACCGTGCTGGAGATGGCAAGCTGCGACCGAACCTCAGGCGCCTGTTTCAATACAAAGAGAACCTGCTCGGGCACCTCCGCCACCAAGACTCGGGCATCGTGACTCTTTGTGAAGAGCATGATGTCTCGGAAGGTATCTGCGCCCTCCAGTGTGCACTCCGTGATGCCGCTGCAATTGATAATGACGCCTTGTGGGGATTTCTTAAGTGCCAACGAGATAGCGGTGTGGATGGTGTCCCAGAAATTAGACCGAAGAGGTCCCGAGAGGATGATCTGATCTTCGTAGCTTTCGACAATCATGACAAGAAATACCTAACATTAGTAATGATTACGTTCTTTCTGGAAGCTAAGGCAAGCTTCAAACCCACTGCTGCATTGGTATGCAACAGAGAATGCCAAGCAACCTTTGGGATTGCCTGAGGCACAATTACAGTGAAGAAGTGATTCGGGCGATCTTCGCTGGACTGATCGATATATTCTGTAATAGGTTCAACAAGAGATCGATAAGGAGATTCCAGAATGACCAGAGGAATATCTGCACCAAATTTCGCCCAATCGCTTTTGATTTTTTCTGCGCTGGCCTTATCCAGGGTCACGTGAATAGCACGAACATCGGTCGCCATTGCTCGAGCATATGCTATCGCCTTGAGAATCCCCCTGTGAACACGAGGCACAAGCAGCAAGGCCGTCATCGTAACTTCCTTGACGTTGTCATCCTGAGCCAAGTTGAGTTGATCCGCGAGGTAATTATAATGCTTGCGAATCGCGGTAAACATTATCAATATTGCGGTGGCAGCCACCATGACAATCCAAGCACCATCTTTAAATTTCGTACTGAAGATGACGATGGTAACGATCCCCGTAATTATCCCTCCGATAAAGCTGAGCGCGACCGACCAAAATGGTCGCTTATTTTGCTTTTCATGGATGACCATTCCGAATTGGCTAAGCGTAAAGCACAGGAATACACCTACCGCGTATAGAGGGATAAGCGAGGAAGTATCACCGTGGAAGACCACCACCAGTATCGTAGCTAAGACAGCCAGTACGATGATTCCATTCTGGAATACGAGTCGATCGCCAACTGCTGCAAGCTGCCTCGGTACAAATCCGTCGCGGGCTAAAATGCTTGCCAATCGAGGGAAGTCCGCGTAAGCAGTATTTGCAGCCAGAATAAGTATCATAGCGGTTGCAATTTGCACGGCTTTGAAGAAGACGCTGTTCCCACCGAACACTGTTGAGGCGATCTGAGCGACAACGGTCTTAAAGCCTTGTTCGCCATATTCCATCGGTATTGCGTGGAATTTCTCGGCGAGGAAGCTCATTCCGATAAACAGTACGCCAAGGATAATCGCCATCCAGAGCAAAGTGACCGAAGCGTTCTTGGAAACCGGATCTTTGAAAGCCGATGTGCCGTTTGAGACCGCCTCAATGCCCGTTAAAGCCGTACATCCAGCAGCAAAGGCACGCATGAGCAACCATACGTACAGGAGATTGAACTGCTGGGGGGGACCAGAGTGTGCCTGGACGAGCATTGGAGGCATCGGTGTACCTGCCGTAAACAAGCCCTTTACCATCAAAATAAGCAGGAGCAAGATGAAAGAGTAGGTAGGAATGGCAAAAAGTGCACCACTCTCTTTCGCACCTCTTAAGTTTGCAATCGTGATGATCCCTATGAAGAACACGCAAAGTGGTACCACGTAGGGTTGGACTCTTCCATCCAGTGAGACTATGGCAGCTACGCCAGCCGATATAGAAACCGACACTGTTAGGACATAGTCTATTAGGAGAGCCGCTCCAGCAACCATTCCCGCCTTTTCACCCAGATTATTTTTCGCAACGGTATAGGAACCGCCGCCGGACGGGTACGCATAAATTGTTTGGAAGTAACTGAGACTTACAATGGCGATAAGTATGGAAATTACGATAGATATATTAAGAGTTAACTGCAACAACTGCATAGCGTTGTTAACTCTAAATATGTGCATTATTTCTTCCGTTGCGTAGGCAACTGAAGAAAGCGCGTCTGAGGCAAAGACCGGGAGCGCGATAAGTTTTGGTAGTTTCTCGTGGTGGGCGTACTTGGTAGCAATTGGTTTTCCAACCAAGAATCGTCTGAACGAGGTGAAAGTTGCCATATTCGTGCGTTTAGAAGAGACGCACGCCTACTTATACCTGATGCTCGTACCGAGATACGATGTCCAGTTTTTCGTCCAGTAGCAAGTATGTCCGCGGCGGCTTCGAGACTCCGAGGGCAAGCCTTGGGTTGAGGCAGCATGCTCGAATCGCGACTTCAGCACCGAAGTCGTCGTGGAGGTTTTTGAAGCAGTCGTAGAGCGTCACGGCGCTCCCAGCCAGGGAACCTGAGTCCGCCAACCGCACCTGCTTCTTCCCTACCTCGCACCGATGCCCCCACATCACAACTTCCGTTCCCGGAGGAAGGCCGGTGGCCCGGCTGGAATCGCTGACCGCGACAATTCCGTCGCTCGGCTTGTTCCTAATGAGAACTCGGGCAGACTCCTTACATACGTGGATGCGGTCGTAGATCAGTTCGCATCGCAGTGCTTCTTGGGTGAGCGCATATCCCACAGTTCCGGCTTCGCGATGGTGGAAACCGCGCATCGCGTTAAAGGTGTGGGTGGTATGCCTGGCTCCGAACTCAAACCCAAACCGTGTCGCATCGTAAGTGGCATCGGTGTGGCCCATGCTCACCACGACGCCCCGATCATCCAGTCTACGGATCAACTCCAAAGCTCCCGGCATCTCCGGCGCAAGAGTGATCACCTTCAATCGAGTATCGTTCAACACGGCATCCCACTCGCTGGGACCTTGGGGTGGCTCTGCTATATGTTGCGGAGGTTGGGCACCGGGAAACACCGGGGAAATGAATGGACCCTCCAGATGGAATCCCCAGATAAGAGGATCATCCGGCAAATTATCCAGAGCGTTCAAAATATCGGAACAAGGAGCGGTGATCGTCGTGGGCAAAAACCCTTCATAGCCATCCGCGTGGAGCTTCTTGCACAGAATCTCCATATCGGTCTTACTCGCATCCATGAAGTCGATATCGAATGCGCCGTGGATGTGGATATCGACAAAACCGGGAATGAGAAGCCCATGCGGCGGTTTGGAAACACGCTCCATCGGCATTCCGGGCGCGTGCAGATCGACTTCGTAGACGCCGAAACCTTGGGGGCCAAGCGCATCAACTATCATGGCTTCATTTGGTATTTGACCCCACTTCGCATCACCATTGCTTCCATCTCAAGCGTAGTCAGTTCGGCGAGAATCGTGGCGGGATCGAGGCCGCATCGCTCTCCGATTTCGTCGGGGCTCAAGGGCTCCATCGCAAGCAGGTCGATAATCACTTGTTGATCCGGAGTGAACGACGGCAGGATTCGCGCCGGCATAGCGTCCATGTCCAAAACTTCCAGAATCTGGTCGGGATGATCCACCAACGTGGCCCCATCGCGGATAAGGGCGTGTGAGCCACGGAACCCGTTCATGGTGATGTTCCCTGGGACCACGAATACTGGCTTTCCCTGCTCATTCGCCGCGCCAGCAGTCCCCAGCGCACCAGACTTCTCCGGAGCTTCAACCACCAGCACCGCATCGGCCAGAGCTGCGATTGTCACGTTCCGCTGTTGGAATTCAGTTTGGATTGGCGAGTGCCCGAGAGGAAACTGACTGACCAAAAGGCCGACTTCCCGGATACGGCGGCACAAGTCCCGATGCCGAGGAGGATAGATTTTGTCGACTCCGCTGGGCAACACGGCGACCGTAAGTCCTGAAGCGTTGAGTGCTCCTTCGTGACTTGCGGCATCCACCCCTAGCGCTCCACCACTGATGACGGTCACGCCAGCTTGCGCCAGAGACTCGCCAAACTTATGGGCAACCGCCAAACCATAAGTTGACGCAGACCGAGTTCCGACGATGGCGACACGCGGCCTTTCCAGGACCGAAACGTCCCCCAACGCAAAGAGTGCAGGCGGAAAGTGAATGGGATCGACCATCCGGTAGGGTGGATCTTCCAAAACCAACAGGCCCTCTCGGTCCATGGCGGCCAGAGCGGTCAAATTGGCCTTCATCGCTCTCTCTCGTGCAGCTGAAGGCACTACGGAAGAGGTTTTGAGAGCACTGATTGGGTCAATAGCAGAGCGCCCGAGTTCCTCCAGGAGGACTCGGGCGTCCTTTGCCGAGAGCTGAGCACTCAGCAGATGTTGCCAGAAAGTGACTGGATACCTCAATCGATGGCTGATCCTGAGCCGCCGACGCCCGTTCCCGGGGTTCCATTGCCGCCCTGTTTGTCCGGCGGAGTCGGTCGACCAAATGGCGCCAGCGCGCTATCAACGGCCAGAGCGAACTCCTTGGTTTGCTTGTTGCCAAGCCAGTCGGCCACGGTCAGTTTGAAAACCCGTCTTCCATCAGTGAGAGGCTTGTTCTTACCTTCCAGACTGAACGACACCACCAGATAGTTGTCTTTGGTGAACTGCCCTGTGAGTTTGGTGCCATCCACTGTCAAATCGATCGATGCCGGATTGACACCGGTCGCCAAATCCAGGATTCGGAAGTACATATCCATCGGTGGTCTGGGCGAACCCTGTTCACCTGGACGCGGAAAGAGCATGTCAACTTCTGGAGGGCTCACGTCCACGCCGTTTTTGGCGTCGAACGACAGAATGCTGCCGTCGCGTGCTGCCACAAGCATCGAATCACCCGCAATGAGCGGAGAGCCAGATGCTTGCACATTCTTGATTTCCTTGCCACTGGCGTCGGTCATTTTGGTGATCGGCGGGATGACGTAGTTCCACACCAATTCGCCAGTCTTTTGGTTGACCAAATTCAGCGAGCCGTTGGTTCCGGCGACCACCACAAAATCTCCCACGATTTCGGGATCGACTCCGGGAATCGTGTCTAGGGCGATCGGCTTGGTAAGCGTAGGCTTACCAGCAAAATCGAATACGGCAACTTCTCCGGATCTTGAAACCACCGCGACAGTCTCTTTACCGATCGCTGGGCTGCGAGCGATATCGAGCTGCGAGTCTCGCTGCCACCGAACGTAGCCATCTTGTGCTCGAAGGGAAGTCAGGAATGTCCCGGTCGAAACGTAAATAGCATCTCCGTAAATCACCGGTCTCGGAGACGCGGGGAGCTGACCGAACTGCTTGCGCCAGTTCACGGCTTGGGTGCTGAGGTTGATGCTAACCAGTTCGCCGATCCCCGTGAACAGCACGACATTATCGAGGTAACCAGAAATCTGACCTTGGACTCCGTCGAGCAGCCGCAACGGGTTTTCCCAAGCTGACTGGCCCGACTCGGTGTACAGCGCCATCACGGAGCCATCCGTTAGGACCGTTACAACATATTTCCCAACAACGACAGCTTCACCCAGTGAAGTCGAAGGCAGATTGGCGGTCCACGAAACCTGTCCCGTCGATTTGTCGATCGCATAGACAGTCTTGTCATCGGAGATGGCGATAATTCGATCGCCAGCCACCACTAGTCCGTTTCGGAAATTACTCGTGAGTGGCTCCCCGCTGGGATATCGCCACTTCTGGTTTCCGGAATCCTGTTCGATCGCATAGACGCGATTGCCAACAGCTGCGTAGACGACGCCTCCCTCGACTGCAAGCTTGCCGCCGGGAGCAACAGAAGTGGGTTGCATCCATCGCCATGCGAGCGGAGCAGGACCATTAAAATCAGCTAAGGCTGCGGCGGCAAACGCCGCCACGGCAAAAGAAGTTGCAACGATACGGGCAATCGACATGTCTTCGGCGAATCTCCTACAGGGTTCCGAGTCCTCAGTATAGCGGGCAATCGCGTTTCAGTTCCACGTGCAACGGGTTCCCCACGCTATTGACGAATTGAAAGTCCGAAACGTCACGACAGAAGATCAAGGAGGGGTGGCAAGATGCTTGCGCCAGGGGTATTATAATGCCTCTGCGGGCTCATAGCTCAGTTGGTTAGAGCGCACCCCTGATAAGGGTGAGGTCACCGGTTCGAATCCAGTTGGGCCCACCAGACTTCCTTCCCCCCTTTGCTTTCAGTCGTTGTGGAGCCAACCTTTTCGCCAGAAGACGAAGAGCAGGCCAAACGCGATCATAGCCATGATCGACAGCGCAAACGGGTAGCCAAGTGGCCATTTCAATTCAGGCATGTTGACTCGGCTCACACTCGTGTCGAAATTCATGCCGTAAACCCCAGCCACAAAACTCAGCGGAATGAAAATCGTGGAGGTAACAGTAAGTACCTTCATCACCTCGTTCATTCGCTGGCTAACGCTTGAAAGATACAGGTCGGCGAGGCCCCCGGCGATTTCCCGATAGGTCTCAATGAGGTCGATGACGTGGAGCATGCTCTCGTTTAGGTCGCGGAAGTAAGTCCGGGTCGCCTCGTCGATGAAAATGAGCTCTTCACGCGACAGAGAACTGAGCATTTCACGATGGGGCCAAGCCCGGCGCCTCATGCCGAGGAGTTCGCGTTTCAACCGAAACAAATTCTGCCTATCCGCGCGATTGGCTTGGTCCAGGATGCTGTCCTCAAGGTCCTCCAATTCATCCCCGATCGCTTCGATGGCCACAAAATAGCTGTGGATCGCAGCATCAACCAGCGCATGGGCAAGCGCATCGAGCCTCTTGCGCCTCAGTCGATCTCCCGGCGCACAGAGCCGCTTGCGAATCTGGTCGAAGCAGTCCGCCTCTGTCTGTTGCACCGTGATGAGAGCCCGCTCGGTCAAGATCATCGCAAGCTGATCGAAATGCCGCACTTGGTTTTCGCCTGATTCAGGCAGTCGCACGACCATCAACAGGCTGGAATCGAACTCCTCCACTTTCGCTCGCTGATCAAAGGCCAAAGCATCCTCAAGTGCCAGGGGGTGGAGATTGAACAATTCCTGGAGCTTTGCCTGCTCCTCTGGTGGGATTTCTCCGGCGATATCGATCCAAGTGCACTGGTGGGACTCGACCTGATCCACACATTCTCCAATGGAACTCGGAGCAGTTTCCAAATAATCGTCGGGTGCGTATGAAATACAGCGGATGGAGTACATGATCAGCCCTTGATTGCGCCTGCTAACATGGCCGACTGAATCTTCTCCCGGAAAATCCAGTACAAAATGGATACGGGCACCATCGCCATGGTGAGGCCAGCGCACAGAGCTCCCCAGTCAGCCTGATACTGCTGGACATTGACCAAATCTGCAATTCCAAGCGCCATCGTTCTATTCGTATTAGACGATATCAAAACCAGAGCCAGACTGTACTCATTCCACAATCCTATCGCATTGAAGATGGTCACAACGGCCAACCCTGGCATGCTGATAGGCCACATCACTTTCCAAAACGTTGATGCGTACGAACAACCATCCAGCTCGGCAGCTTCAGCCAATTCTCTCGGGAGCGAACTGAAAAAGCCTCTCAAGACGAAAATCGTGAAGGATAGGCTGAAAGCGACATAGGCTATGATGAGACCTGCTTTCGTATCGTGCAGTCCCAGCTTGCTCATCAATAGAAATAACGGGACTATCACAAGAAAGTTCGGAAACATCATTCCACCCGCAAAGAGCCCGGATAAGAACTGGGATCCTCGGAATGGAAACATAGTCAAGACGTAAGCGGCCATTGCCCCAATCGGGATGAGAATCAACAGCGAAAGCAGGCTTACAATAAAGCTGTTAATGAAATAAGCACCTAGATTATTTTCACTCCATGCAGTCGCATAATTGCTCCACTTGAGGCTCCTTGGCATCCCCCAAGGGTTACTGAAAATCTCTGGACTGGACTTGAAGGAACTTACTACGATCCATAGGAGAGGGACAACGATGAGAATGCCTACGAACGCTAGGAGGGCTGGCCGTGCAATGCGAATCATCGAGCACTCTCCATTGGGCTCTTTCGATAGATCAAGAGAATCGAGAGACTCACGAAGGTTGTAAGGAGAAAAGTCAGAACTGCGATCGCTGTTGCATATCCAAACTGGTAATTCTCAAATCCGTGAAAGTACAAATAGCTGAGTAAGGTATCGGTTCCATGATCCGGTCCTCCTCGAGTCATTAGGTACACAAGCGCAAATACCTGGATTCCGTTGATTACGGTGTAGATCGTCGCAACTTTGCGGATAGGCCAGAGCAGAGGCCATGTAATGCGAGTAAATTGCTGTGACCCCGATGCGCCATCCAATTGCGAAGCTTCCTTGAGTTCCTTATCGATGTTCTGAAGCCCAGCGCTAAACAACAGTGCAAAGAAGCCGACTCCACACCAGATGTAAACTCCAATTACGCTCGGCAGAGCCGTTGTGACCTCGCCTAACCAAGCGTGCTGCAAGTTCTTAAGGCCGAGAAGTGCCAATCCTGAGTTCACCAAACCAATGCTTGGATTGAGAACGAACTGCCATACCACAGCTACCACGACCAGTGACATAATCTGCGGAAACAGCATTATGTTTTGGACAAAGTTGCCACCACGGGTGCGTCTTTGCAAAGATTGAGCCAGCGCGAGGCCAATTGCCATCACCAAGAATCCTCCGATCAGAAGGATCCATAGATTATTCTTCAGTGACTTCCAAAACACCTCGTCGTGGAGAACCTTCTGAAAATTCTCCAACCAGATGAAAGACCGGCGTTTGCTCACCCCACGCCAATTGAACAGGCTGATGTAGAGCGATTGCCCTAGCGGATAGATAACAAATACCGTGTAGAGCAAGAGCGCCGGGCTGAGAAACGTGATGATAAATCTCGTTCGCTCCGCCCGTCTCAATTCAGCTCACCTTGTGTTTCTTCACAGAGTCGTTCTTCCGTACCTTCTCTTCGGCAGCCAGCTCGACACGATCACAGAATTGCTGGGCACTCAACTGCTTGTTAAGCAATGCGGTCAGCGCACTTTCCAGTTCTTTCTCAAAATCCGGATACCAAGCTCGGAATTCATTGGAGTACAAATCTGCGCTCGCTTTGTAGGCTTCCGCAGGCTTCTTAAGAACTTCCGGGAGATTAGCTGGCTCTGAATCCTTAATGGACATAAGCGTTCCCTTCTGCTCAACAAATTTCTTCGCATTTTCGACGCTCGTCATAAATTTGAAAAACGCGATCCCAGCATCAGGATTCTTGGCATCTGTAGGTACCATCCACGGCTCGATGCCGATCATCATCGCGGTGGGATCTCCAGCACCATCAGCTACAACTGGAGGCAGGAAGAATTCCATCTTTGCACCTTTCGGCATTACGTTGAGCATCTCAGAATAAAGCCAAGTGCCACACGGGATCATGGCTGCACGCCCCTGAAGGAACTCTTGCTGTGAATCGGTGTGATTCATTGCAACAGCTCCCTTCTGAAAGAACCCTTTGTCGTTGAGTTCCGCAATCATGGATGCGGCTTTCAGCATCCCCGGTGATTTCCACGCACCAACTTCCATGTTCTGTGCATCCTTCACAGCTTGTGCACCACCAGCGCTATAGCACCACGGCAAAAGCATGCCGTTGACCATATAGTAAGGATATTGACCTTGGAAAGTGATTGGTGCTATTCCTTTCGAGGAAATCTTCGCGCAAAGATCTAGTAGCTCCGTATAACTCTTCGGTGGGAGCCATCCATTCTTAGCGAACACGCCTGGGTCGTACCACCAACCGTAGGCCATAACATAGTAGGGCAACACATACTGCTTTCCGTTGAGCTGACCTAACTTTAAGATGCGAGGATCAAAGGTGTCGCGCCACCTCGTCTTGCCGTCCTCCGCCATGGAATCTAGCGCGGAGTCCAGCGTCATCAACTGCCCCTCTTCGGCCAGAGCCCAGTGGTCCATCAACCAGCCAGGGAACGCCAAATCCGGAACGTCGCCCTTCACAAACCGAGGACGAAGCTGCTCCCAGATGCGAGGGTTGCCCCATACGTTCATCGTGACGCCAGGGTGTTTGGTCTGGAATTCCTTCGCGGCAGCTTCATAGAAATCGATTCCGTAGCCCCCTTTGAATGCCGCAACCTCAACATTTCCCTTGAGTTCTTTCGCATCGCCAGTTAAGGGTTTTTCGCTACCGCCCGATTCGCCATTACTCTGCGAACCTTTGTCGCCGCACCCAACCAAACAGCTGCCCATCGCCGTCAGTGCAGCCAATCCCAGAAGAAGCTTCATTGCTCCTTATCCTAGCATGAACGAGCGGGCACAAATGGGTAAGAATGAAGAATGCTAGTTCTTGCAGCGGCGGCTGCCATAGGTGCAATCTCCATGAGCGAACCCGATATCGCCATCGTTCCCAAACCGGTCTCCCTCAAGAGGATGGCTGGATCTTTCCATCTCACTCGTTCCACGAAGTTCAACATTCCTGGTGGCCACGATGCATTAGTACAAGCCTCCCGGGCACTCCTTGACTCAACAACATCAGATTCGGCGGAAAAGGCCTCGGGGGAGATCTACCTCAACTTGGATGCCAAGTCGCCTCTAGGTCCGGAAGGTTATCAGTTACTGGTTGGACCCAAAAAGATCGAAATCAACGCTGCGAGCGATGCAGGACTCTTTTACGCGCTCCAATCGCTCCGGATGATGGCTGGCCCCAAATCGCCCATCCAGGAAATTCCTGGAGTCGCCATTGAAGATAAGCCGAGATTCCCCTGGCGAGGAATGCATCTGGACTGCTGCCGCCATTTTATGCCCAAGAGCTTCATTCTGAAGTTCATCGATGCGCTCGCGCTTCACAAGATGAATTCGTTCCACTGGCACTTAACAGATGACCAGGGTTGGCGAATCGAGATCAAGAAGTATCCAAAGCTCACGGAGGTGGGCAGCAAGCGCAAACGCACGATGCTGACTTATAGCCCGCCGACCTTCGATGAGACTCCCCACGGAGGCTATTACACTCAGGACGATATCCGCGAAGTGGTGGCATACGCTCAAGCGCGTTTCATCAATGTTGTGCCGGAGATCGAGATGCCGGGACACGCGACTGCTGCGATCGCGGCGTACCCCGAGCTGGGAATGGGCACTCCGGTAGATGTCCTGTGCGAATGGGGTGTCACCTCGGCCGTTTTCAATACTGAGGACACGACCGTCAAGTTCCTCCAAGACGTTTTGGACGAAGTCCTAACGCTTTTCCCCAGCAAATACATCCATGTTGGAGGCGACGAGTGCCCCAAAGAACAATGGAAAGCCGACCCGCGCTCTCAGGCCAAAATCAAGAACCTGGGGCTAAAGGATGAACATGAGCTCCAGAGCTGGTTCATCAGGCAGATGGACAAATACCTCACCAGCAAAGGTCGTCGGCTAATCGGTTGGGACGAGATCCTCGAAGGTGGCCTTGCCGAAAACGCGGTCGTGATGTCCTGGCGCGGGATCGACGGTGGAATTGAGGCTGCGAAACAAAAGCATGATGTGGTGATGACTCCCACGGGATGGACCTATTTCGATTACTACCAATCCAAGGATCTTTCGCGAGAACCGCATGGCATTGGCGGGTACGTGCCTCTGCAGAAGGTTTATGAATTCGAACCTATTCCGGATGTTCTAAGCACAGATGAGTCGAAACATATTCTGGGTGCCCAAGGACAGCTTTGGACGGAGTACATCCGGGACCAAAACCACGTGTCTTACATGGCGTTTCCACGCGCGTGTGCACTTGCGGAAATCCTTTGGACTCCAAAGGAAAAGACGGACTACTCCGACTTCAGAGCTCGACTTCGAAATGGTCTTGAACTGCTCAAGGAAATGGGTTTGAAGTATCGCGACCCGGACATTCCTTAGCAACTGCCGACGCCGGGCGGCCCGAAGCCGCGCCCTCGCCCCGACCCTAAGTCGGGGCTCCGCCCTCGCCCGGCGTCACCGTTGCTTTACCTCGAAGCTCCTGAATGACATCGAGCAAACCCAAACAGATGGCCAAAAATACCGGACCTACCATAAGGCCAACCGGCCCCAAAGCCAAGACCCCGCCCAACAGCGAGACGAATACAGCCACAACGTGGAAGTTCGTGCTGTTGCCAATGTAGTAAGGCCGAAGCAAGTTGTCAACCTGACTGATGACCGCAAATCCGACCGCCAGCACTAAGATCCCCTGCCAAATTTTGCCTTGCGCCAAAAGCATGAGCGAAACCGGAACGTAAACGACGGGACCGCCCAGAAGTGGGACGAGGCAGGCGATAAAGGTCACGAACGCAAAGACGGCTGGCGACGGCACACCCGCAATCCAGTAGGCGATAAACCCGATGGTGGCTTGAACAAATGAGACCACGACGATCGCCATAAACACAGATCGAATCGTAACGGCACATCGCGTGAGGATTCGACCGGTGGACTCTGGAGGCAAAGGCATCAGGCTCAAGAACGGAGCCTTAAGCTTGTGCCCATCGCGAACCATATAGAACATCACGAACAGGGCGACGACGGCTGTAAAAATGCCCGTTCCGAACTTCACGGCTAGATTCCCAAGTGGCTTGGCCGCTTGTTTGGCCCAGTCAGATTGATTTTCTGCCACGATGGCTGAAAGATCCCCCTGGAATCCAACCGATCGGAGCGTTGGTTCGATCGATTTCGCCAACTGGTCGAGCGCGTCGCCGAGCGGATTCGCGGAATGGGAGCTGTTAACAGTGAGGGCGGAAATCGTGTCCGATGCTTGGACGTACAGCAGGAGCCCAGCAATCGCCAGCGGCACCATCACAAAGACGATCGTTGCTAGCACCGTGAAAATACTCGCTGGCGTCTCCGCAAACTTCTTACGGAATCGCTGGTAAATCGGAAACATCAGGACGGAAAGAACGCCGGCCCAGCAGAGGGCTGGAACGAACGGCTGAACAATCACCCCCGCCAGAATAAGTGCGCCCAGCAGAATAATCCAAAAGCCGTAGCGACGATAGGCCACCTCAAACGCTGGAGGATCTCGATGCATAACGTTCTTTATGACGAAATCGCGGGAAGCGTTGCACTAACAGCACTACTGGCCAGCAGCTTCAGCCAATCGCGCTGCCTGATCGGATTGGATGAGGGCATCCAGAAGCTTCTGGATGTCGCCATCCATAAAAGCAACCGTGTTATGCATGTCCATCCCGATGCGGTGGTCCGTGATCCGGCTCTGAGGAAAGTTGTAGGTCCGGATCTTCTCGCTACGGTCACCGGAGCCAATCAGCCCCTTGCGTAGGTCGCCGCGCTCCTTGGCCATGCGCTCCTGCTCAGCCTGATACAGCTTGGTTCTCAACACCGCCATCGCCTTCGCTTTGTTCTGGTGGCTGGAACGCTCGTCTTGGCAGCTCACAACGATGCCCGACGGCTTATGCATGATCCGGATTGCGCTCTCCGTCTTCTGCATGTGCTGTCCACCTGCAGAGCTGGACTTGAACGACGTGACCTCAAGATCCTGTTCCTTGATGTCGACTTCAACCTCCTGAGCCTCAGGCATCACAGCGACGGTTACGGTTGAAGTGTGGGTTCTTCCGCTGCTTTCGGTTGCAGGCACCCGCTGGACCCGATGCACTCCGGATTCGAACTTGAGTTGCGAGTAGGCCCCTCGAGCATCGATTTCAAACGTCACTCGACTAATCGAACCCATGCCATCTTCCTCAAGGTCGATAATCTCCGTTTTCCACTTCCGACGCTCGGCATATCTCAGATACATCCGAAAGAGTTCGCTGGCAAACAGCCCCGCTTCATCGCCGCCGGCTGCCGGGCGAACCTCCACAATGACGGATTTTTCGTCATTGGGGTCCCGCGGCAGAAGCATGAGCTTGAGCGTATTCTCAATCTCGTCTTTGGATTCCTTCAGAACCGGCAGTTCTTCTTGGGCCAACTCCCGCATGTCGGGATCGTTCAACATGCCTTCGGCATCGCCGATCTGTTCGATCACCGCCCTGTACTTCCGTATCACAGGAACAATGTCTTCGATTTCAGCCCGAGCCTTCCCTATTCTCTGCAGTTGGGCTGGGTCGCTTACGACGTTGGGATCTTGAAGCTGCAGCTCAAGGTCTTCGTACTTCTTCTCAATTTCTTCCAGCCGCTCTAACATGCAGTTTCCAATTTTACCAACCGCGGGGTTGTCCCACAAAATAGGCACGTCGGACGCAAAGTGCTCCTCGTCTGCGTCCGTTAGATGACTCTTTGTCACCAAGGTCTGTGATCGTTATGAGCTTAGTACAGGAATTTAAGGACTTCATCAATCGCGGAAACGTGATGGATCTAGCCGTCGGTGTGATCATCGGCGGAGCTTTTGGCAAGATTATTGACTCCTTCGTCGGCGACATCATCATGCCGATCATTGGATCGGTCATTGGCAAACCCGACTACTCAGCTTTGGTCGTAGGCCCCGTCAAGTTGGGATCGTTCCTAAACGCCCTCATCGGCTTCCTCATCCTCGCCTTCGTGGTATTCATGATGGTCAAGGCCGTAAACAAGCTGATGCCCAAGAAAGAGGCACCGCCTGCGGGTCCCAGTGAAACTGATCTTCTTACGGACATCCGAGATCTCCTCAAAAGCCGACCTTGAGCCGGCCCGACCTCGACTTGAGCGCATGCTTGGGCCGAGGTCAATCTCCTTCGGGGTCCATATCTGGCAGGAGCGCAGCACCAAGGGAAAAACGCGAACGTCCTTCCGGTCCCTTACCCAGTTTGTGCCTCTGCACCAACTGAAGCAGGTCCTTCCAGAACTCTTGCCGTTCTTTATCGGTCAGGTGAAGTGCCAGGGAACAGATCATCGGCGAAGCCAGTTCGTGCTGGGCTTTGATCAGCGCATTTCGATAATCGGCGCTCAACATGAGCAGCAAATTGTTCACAAGCGCCCAACGTTCCTCGGACGACATCTGCTTGATCTCATCCAGGTTGAGTTGCGAGCGATCATCAGCTACTTGGAGCCATTTCTCGGTTGCGCCCCGAACCTTGGCTTCTCGTACAATTTTGAGGACCCCTGCTGCCGCTAGGCGATTCACATGGCGATAGACGCTCGGACGTGGAACATCCGGCATAAGGTCGGCGATTGCCGTGGCTGTGAGTTCCCGATCCGTCACGAGGCTGACAATGCGTGACCGCACCGGATGAATCACCAAATCGAGTTTACTGACCGCGCCCATGAGGCAATATGACTGCGAGATGTGGCTACAGTGTTAGTCTAGCGCCCCCCAAATAATATACAAAGTGATAATAATTGCTTAAACTACAGCAATAATATCGGTATTCCTCTAAATGTGCCGTGAGAGCCGCTATTTTCGCCTGGTCTTGGCAGCTCTTGGTTTTTTGGCTGCTTCGGCCACAGCAAGCGCCTTTTCTACCCACACCCGCAGCTCGTCGGGTTCATCAATGAGGCCCTCCGGCAACGGATAATAGGGCATGGTCGCACGGCCGTCCTCCCAGGGTTCGAAAGGCTTCAGCCCGAGTGCCTCGAAGTCGGCTCGGTTGAGATCGGAAGTTTTGAGCCAGATGTTCTTATCATCCATGATTGCAAAGAACAGATCTCTGGAGTAAATTCCCACCCCTCCAAACATGGACCGGGTACGGATAGGGACCGCGCGGCTCAGCTTCTCCTCCATCATCGCTCGAAAATCGGGGTCAATTGCCATGGCTTTCCTTTTGCGGACCGGGAACCTCTCGGAGTTGGTCCAGCGTCTTCTTGAGTATGCCGCTAACTTGGACGCTTGCATTTGTCTCACTGGTGATGGGCCAATCCGCACCAACAGCTCCAGGAGCACCGTCGGCACCTGCAGAAGCCGGAAATTCGGAGTTTGCCTCAACCTTCTTCGGCAGCAACAGTAGTATCAAAACGCGCCAAATCGTGCTCTGCAGATCGGAAGGCGAGTACCTGCAAATGCTCAGTGACCATGAGGGGAACCCTGAGCCGACACCGCTCAACTTCGAGCCAAATTTTGAAAAGCACATGGTGCTCGGCATTTTTATGGGCGAGACCACGAATAGCCACGGGATCCGCTTCGTTTCGTTCGATAACGCTCAGAACACGCATCGCATCGCGATTCGCAGTATGTCGTACCAGACGATGGGAGACGGAGTAGCCGGACAGGCATGGGGAATCGCAGTGATCAATAAGTCACTGAGCCCTATCCAAATCGATCTGGACATTCAAGGGATTATCGGCGGAGATCCCAAGTGGAAAACCATTGCCAGACTGGACCCACGTTCGAATCGAGTGAAAGTGAAGTTCTGAACGAACGGGTAATGTTAGCCTTAAGCCATGCTTTGGGCTCCGTTTGTGTTCGCAATGTCGCAACCATATGGTGCTGGGTTGCCCCAGCCAATTCCACCGCTTCCCACCGAAGCCCAGCTCCGATATCAGGACATGGAAATTGTGGGGTTCCTCCATTTCGGACCCAACACTTTCTCCGGCCTGGAATGGGGCAAGGGATCTGAAGACCCCAAGATTTTTCAGCCCGCCCAACTCAATTGCAAACAATGGGCTGACACGTTCAAAGCGACTGGTGTTCGAGGGGCGATCATCACCGCAAAGCACCACGATGGCTTCTGTCTGTGGCCCACCAAATTCTCGGACCACACGGTAGCGCAAACTACCTGGCGGGATGGCAAGGGCGACGTATTGGCAGATTTTAGTCAGGCGTTTAAGGCTGCAAATCTTCCCGTCGGTTTCTACCTATCGCCCTGGGACCGAAACCACCCGACCTACGGCACGCCACACTACAACGATGTTTTCGTGAACATGATCGACGAGGTCCTTTCCAAATACGGACCCGCGTTCGAGTTTTGGTTCGATGGAGCCAATGGAGAAGGGCCGAACGGCAAGCGCCAGGTCTACGACTGGCCGCGGTTCAACACCATGGTGTTCTCCCACAACAAGGACACGATCATATTCAGCGATGGAGGTCCCGGGTGCCGATGGGTCGGCAATGAGTCCGGCATCGCCTCGGAAACCAACTGGAACATGTTGGATCGAGATCGCTTTGAGCCGGGCACCGACCACAGCACCGAGTTGGGCGAAGGTCACGAATCAGGCACCCACTGGGTTCCAGCAGAGTGCGACGTGTCCATCAGACCAGGATGGTTTTGGCGCGAATCTGAGAATTCACAAGTCAAATCCGTGGCCCAGTTGATGGACATCTATCTGAAGTCGGTGGGTCGTGGATCAAACCTGCTGCTCAACATTCCGCCCGATTCACAGGGGTTGCTCAACGAAAGTGATGTAAAGAGGCTCCAGGAATTCGCCCAAGCGCGTGCGGCGTTTTTTGCAAATCCAATTTGGCCGGACTCCGTCAAGGCGAGTTCCGAATTCTCCTCGCAGACTGCCGTCACAAACATTTTCAACGCTCGACCGGGCAATTGCTGGGCGCCTCTGGAGTCCGACACAGAGCCCTGGATCGAGTTCACCTTTGGTCCAGCACGAACGCCCGCCACGGTTGTGCTGCAGGAGGACTTGCACTTCGGACAGAGAGTCAAGGTGTTTCGACTTGAGGAGTTCCAAGACTCTCGCTGGACACCCCTCTTCCAGAACACGCAGGATCATCCCAAGCAGGCCACGACCATTGGGCATAAGCGGATCATCCAGATCCAGCCCAAATCTGGCCAAAAACTCCGCATTGTCTTCGAGAAGTTTCGCGCACTTCCCGTGCTCCGACGAATCCAATTCTTTGGGAAATCATCATGAAAACCCTTGCTGCTCTGGCACTCATCTTTGGAATCACCGCAATGGCTTATCCACAAAAACTTAAAGAATCTCACGCTGACTACAAAAAGCGTATGGCCTGGTTTGATGAGGCCCGATTTGGCATGTTCATCCACTGGGGCCTGTACTCCCTGCTGGAAGGCGAGTGGAACGGCTCTAAGGGCCATGCCGAGTGGATTCGTACAACAGCACAAATTCCGATTGACGAATACAACAAGCTGCAACCGAAATTCAATCCCGTGAGGTTCGAGGCCGAAAAGTGGGCCAAGATGGCGCACGACGCTGGCATGAAGTATCTGGTGATCACTACCAAGCACCACGATGGGTTTGGTCTGTTCGACTCCAAGTACACGGATTGGGACGTCATGAACACTCCGTTCAAGCGGGACATCCTCAAAGAGATGGCAGCAGCATGCAAAAAGCACAATGTCAAGCTCTGCTTCTACCACTCCATCATGGATTGGCATCACCCGGACTACCTTCCCCGACGAGATTGGGAAGTGGCCAACAGGCCCGCAAATGGAGCGAATTTCGACCGATTTGTGGAGTATCTGAGAAACCAAGTGACCGAACTGCTCACCAACTACGGCGACATCGGAATCATGTGGTTCGATGGCGAATGGGAGTCCACTTGGAGCGACCAGTACGGCACGCCTCTCTACAACCTCTGCCGGACTTTACAACCCAATGTCATTGTCAACAACCGCGTCAGTGTCTCGCGTCGCGGGTCGATGGAAGCCAGCGAACCTGAGCAGGGCATGGTGGGAGACTATATGACCCCCGAGCAGTACATCCCGCCCACGGGCATTCCAGGCATGGAGTGGGAGAGCTGCATGACGATGAACGACCACTGGGGATGGAACAAGAACGACAAGAACTGGAAGTCATCCACGACGCTTATCCGCAACCTTGTGGACATCGTCAGCAAAGGCGGAAACTATCTCCTCAACATCGGCCCAACGGGAGAAGGCGAGTTTCCTCAACTAGCGGTAGATCGGTTAAAGGAAATCGGAACCTGGATGGATGTCAATCACGATGCCATATACGGCACCACCGCCTCGCTTTTCGAATCCATTACGTGGGGCAGAAGTACCACCAAAGTTCACGGCAACGGTGCCACGCTTAACTTCTTCGTATTTGACTGGCCCAAGTCCGGGAAGCTTGAGATCCCCGGACTGGCGAGTCTTCCCAAATCAGCCAAGATCTTGGGCCATAGCGAGAACCTCAAAGCCTCTGCGGGAATGGGCAGCCTTGAACTCACGGTTCCCCATCAGGCTCCCGATAAGCACGCGACGGTTATCCAAATGGAGTTCGCGACCGCACCAGTCGTCTATCGAACGCCAAAACTTCACACAGACGCTGAGAAGTTCATCGACGCGACGGAGATTTCGATGCAGGCGAGCACCGACGCGATGGAGCTCCACTACACCTTGGATGGCAGCACGCCGACGGCAGCATCGCCTAAGTACACCAAACCAGTCAACGTTCGTACGAATGCCGAGGTGGCGGTGGCAGGCTTCGTTGCTGGGAAGCAAGTCACGGGTGTGGTGAAGCAGAAGCTCCAAAAAGTCGATCCCTGGCCCTCCAGCGCACTGGATATCGCTGGCAATGGATTGGCGGTCAAAAGATATGAAGGCAAGTGGGACACGATGCCCGATTTTGCAAAGCTCACTCCGGCGTCTACCTACACCGCCTCTGTACCAGAACTTCCCGCCAAGAAGGAGGAGTTCGTGGCATTGGTGTTCACAGGTGGGATAAGAGTGCCCAAAACGGGAATGTACCGTTTCGAACTGACCTCGGATGATGGCTCCCTACTTCTCGTGGATGGCAAAGTGGTCGTGGATAACGACGGACTCCACGGGTCCACCGCAAAAACGGAGTTGGTTGCCCTTGCTGGAGGCATGCACCGAATCGAGATCCGCTACTTTAACAAGGAAGGCGGCGCAGACCTGAGCCTAAGGTGGAGCCTCGCAACAGAGAAGCTCGCGAAGGCAGAAGCCTCCGCGTTCAGCAGACTTAAGGACTGATTACGGTCCCTTGACGTAATCCAAGGAGCGGACCAAGACGGTTCCGCTCCTTACTTCTTGGCGAACAATTCCGATCCCCCGTGTGAACCACGTTAGGACGCTGTACTCCCTTCCTTCCAATTGGAAGCTCACCTCGCTTTGGAGCGCATCGGTATCCACTCCACCCAGTTTGATGGTGCTCTTTGACGTCACAGTGGTGACCGTCGCCTGATAGCTTCTTCGACCCACGGTGACAATGTGCTTGGAAGGCTTGGCCCTGGCTCGCGGCTCTTTGGAGTTCGGGTCATAGGCCGCGGCCGGTTCGAGCATCACGATGCTCGGGGCGTAGTTTGTTCCGCCGAGTTCAGCCGCACGCAGACTCCCTCCGGTCCAAACCAACCTTGAATCGCCCCCGGGTCCAGTCAATCGATAGCCCTGCTCGCCGTCAACGGGGTCTTTAGCGGCCACTTGGATCGACTCTACAGAAGTATTCAGACCGGCTTTTTGGGTGTAAGTCCACGAATTTCCTTGAGCGAGCGGCATCCAGTTCTCCTGGCTCCCGCCGCAGCCCAGCAGTGTGATCCCTCCACACAGAATGGCCACGGATCGGAACTGGAGTTTCAGAGCGCCTCCAACTTGGCCAAGCTTTGGACTAGTTTTTTCACACCGGTGACCCCGGGAAATGCAACCGTAACCTCAGCGTCGCCTTTCAGCGGCGCACAAGCGACAACCACTCCGATCCCAAACTTCGCATGCTTCACCTTTTGTCCCACCGTAAACGGTGGATTCCATTCCGGCTGGCGCAGGGCGGGCTTGGTGTGGGTTGGCTCGGATACAGAATACGATCCGGAGCGCTCTTGCCGGACAGAAACCACTCCGTAGGCAGGTGCGTCCACCGGACGAACAACATCCAAGACAGAATCCGGGATGTCGTCGATGAACCTGGAACGCTTATTGAAGTTCGGCTGGCCGTAGAGCGCGCGCCGTCGAGCGTGGGTCATCACGAGCTCTTCTTGGGCTCTCGTCATCCCGACATAGCAGAGTCTCCTCTCTTCTTCCAGCTCTTGATCGCTGGTCAGAGATCGGGAATGGGGAAAGACGCCTTCTTCCAATCCCACCAAGAGGACCACGGGAAATTCCAGACCCTTTGCCGAGTGCAACGTCATGAGCGTTACGGCCTCCGAGCCTTCGTTGAGCGAATCGACGTCCGAGATGAGTGCGACACTCTCCAGAAAATCGCCCAATGACGGTTCATCCGCGGTCATATCGTACTGGGTGGTCACGTTGACCAATTCTTGAAGGTTCTCCAGGCGACTGATCGCCTCCTCGGTCCGCTCCGCCTTCAGCGTATCTTGGTATCCCGACTTGTTCAAAAGGTGCTTGAGGACGTTGGTCACGGACCCCTTCTCAGCGATATCTACTCCCTCATCGATGAGAGCTATGAAGGTTTTGATATTGACCAGGTTCTTTTTGGTGAGCTTGGCCTGGTTTTCCTGATCATTGATCGCATCCCAAAGTGATTTGTCCCGCTGCGATGCCCACGTGTCCATCGGCCCCAGGGTGCCAGGTCCGATTCCCCTCGCAGGAACGTTGATGACGCGCCTGAGCGACGTCGTGTCGTGTGGATTAAGGACCAGCCGCAGATAGGCGACCATATCCTTGATCTCTTTGCGTTCGTAGAACCTCTGGCCGCCAACCAACACGTGAGGAACTCTCATCGTGAGAAAGGCTTCTTCCATTACGCGGCTTTGAGCGTTGGTGCGATACAGGACAGCGAAGTCTCCATACGTTCGCCTCCCGCCCCGGACTTCGCGCTGAATGTGATCGGCTACCAGCATGGCTTCATCCGTTTCGGTGCCAGCCTCGCGGAGCATGATCTGAGTCCCAGTCTGATTCTCCGTCCAGAGCCGCTTGTCCGCACGTCCGCGGTTGTGGCGAATAACGTTGTAGGCTCCTTCCAGAATCGTCTTAGTCGACCGGTAATTTTGCATTAGCATGATGACCTTGGCGTCGGGATGATCCGAACTGAACCGCATCATGAGGGAAAGGTCGGCGCCGCGCCAAGCGTAAATGCTCTGGTCATCATCTCCAACGATCGTGATGTTTCGATGCTTGCCGCTGATCAGGTCGGCCAATTTGTACTGACTGTAGTTGACGTCTTGATACTCGTCGATCATGACGTGGAGAAAACGTTCCTGATATTTCTCGCGGACGTCGGCGCGCTGCTCCAACATCCGTACTGCCATGACCAAAATATCGTCGAAGTCCAGGGCGTTCGCCTTACGAAGCTGCCGATCGTACTGAGGATAGATTTCGCCGACAATCCGCTCGAAAAAGCTGGCCGCTTGTTCCTTGTATTGATCTGGCGACCACAGTTGCTCCTTTGCACGGGAAATCTCGCTGAGAACGGCTCTCGGCTGGATGGATTTCTCATCCAAGTTCTTTTGCTTGATGAGTTCCTTGACAAGGCTCATCTGATCGCCATCGTCGTAAATCACGAAATTCTGGTCGATGCCGATGGACATCCCATCGATTCGAAGCATCTTCGCGCAAAGCGAGTGGAAAGTACCCAGCCACATCGCCCTGGCTGCCGCACCGCCAACCATCCCTTCGACGCGGTCGCGCATCTCTCGTGCGGCTTTGTTCGTGAACGTCACCGCGAGGATTCGGCTGGGCCAAACTCCTTCGGAAATGAGCTTGGCGATTCGGCACGTGATCACCCGCGTTTTGCCAGATCCCGCGCCGGCAAAGATCATCATGGGGCCGCCCGGCCACTCCACGGCTTCGCGTTGTTCTGGATTTAATAGGGAGAGGTCAAACGGAAGCACCATGAGTTCATGTATTATGACGAGCGTAGGCGGGATAGCGCGGCTGTAACATAATCGTGCCAAAATCCGTCGTACATAGTGAACCTACAGGCATTTTCTGCCGAACGATCACGTTAGAGGGAATCAATTACTAGCATGAAGCGTTTGCTTATAGCCGCACTAGTCACTGGAATCAGCGTCTCGGCGCTGGCCCAAGTATTCACGATCCGTACTCCGGTCTCGGGGTCCACGGTTCGCGAAACTGTTAAGGTCCGAATTCCTAAAAACAGCATTCCCGACAACGGGTACATCGCCATTTTGATCAATGATCAATTTTTGGAGGCAGTCAGTCCGAAAGCTCTGGGTACGTTCGATGGCAAGGACTTCGTCTACAGCCTCAACACCAAAGAGCGCGGATTCTCCGACGGGAACCTCAAGATCGATGCCGTCTTGTACGGAATGTTCAACGACACGCCCAAGCCGCTCAACAAAACTTCGGTAAGGCTGAGATTGGACAATCACACAAGTATCAAGGCACCGGATGCAGGCTTTAAGCTGCGTTACCGCTTTAATACGGGATCCAGCTACACCTACAAACTCGAGTATCGACAGACGAGCCAAATCGCCAGTGAGGCCCAGGTCAAGCTTGGCGTTCGTCCTCCCGAGTTGCGAGGTCCCAGTTTCCATGCGCGGTACGAGTACGAATTTATGAACTCGTATGCGGGCCAAAACGGCCGAAGAGAAGGTCTGGTGCGGTTGCAGGTCTTGCCCGATAAAGGGAAGGACTACGCTCTTTTGCCAACCACCGCCGATCCACAGCCCAAGAGATACACCTTAAGCGAGATGTATCCCATCTACATGCGGATTACGGACACCGGTCGCGAAGTGTTTGGCCGATCTCCCATCTACCTCGCGCCTGAGGGAATCTCGAGCGAGAATCGCGATCTCTATCTTTGGGGACTTTTCCCACTGCCGGTATTGCCAACTCAAGGCGTGTCGGCCGGATCGGTGTGGCAAGGCAGCATCATTGCTCCAAGCCTCAAGGACTTCTCCGAAATTTGGGGCACTGAGAAACTCACGGATCTAACCGTCGCACGAGGAACCTTGGAAGCCATCGAGTATGAGCGCGGCGAGCGTTGCGCAAAGATTCGATACAACATCGCCTCTGGCAAGACCAATCCGACAGGTGCCCAAGTCGCTGAAGATGAGTACTACTGGTTCTCACTCGACCGAGGCATGATTGTCAAGCTTGAGAGAACCACAACGGCAACTCTTAAAGTTCAGCGAGCTGCAAGCGGCGGTGGCGGCGGTGGAACCGGTGGTGGCCGCAGTGGTCGACCCGGAATTGCTGGACAAGGTACAGGCGGTGGCGGTGCAGGATCGAGCTCCGGTGCAAAGCTAGATAACGCTCCCGATTCGTTCCGACAAAACGATGAGGATCGCGAGGGTCGAGGGCGTCCCGGTGGGCCTGGTGCAGGATTCAGCCCGGGTGGAAACCCGATGGGCGGTGGCACAGGTCGAACTGGCGGCGGTGGCGGCACGCAGTACATCATTAGCAAGTCGCACTTCGTGCTGACGCTTGAGTAGTTGGAACCTTGCTTCCTCGCTTACTGAACTCGGCAACAAGAAACTCCTCGGTGGATGATCCCGAGGAGTTTCGACTTACGCTGGTTCAGCACCTTGACGAACTCCGCAATAGGATCATCAAAGCAGTTCTCCTCATTGCAGTTGGTTGGATTGTGGGATGGGTGATTTTCCCGAACGTGTACGAAACGCTTTCTGGGTGGGCAAGATCCCAAATTCCCAAGTCGGTGGACTATCGTGAGGTTTTCAAATCCGTCACCGAACCGTTCATCCTGAAATTCAAGCTTTCCTTCTACTTGGGTTTGCTGATGGTCTTTCCCTTTGTGGTCCTTCAAGGATGGGGTTTCGTCAAACCGGGACTGAAGGCTGCCGAACGGAAAGCGCTTGCGCGAGTGATTCCCTTTAGCGTGGTGCTGTTCTTTGGCGGGGCGGCTCTGTGCTGGCTCATTCTGCCTGTGGCCTTGCACTGGTTTATCAGCTACCTCGGCGAATTTCCTGGCACAGGCGTGTATCAAGAGCCCGGGACTCTTGTCTTCTTCATCGCGAAGATGCTCTTGGCGTTCGGAATTGGCTTCCAACTACCGGTCATCGTTTTCTTCTTGGCAAAGATCGGGATTCTTACGCCTGAGATGCTTCGACAATACTGGCGCCATGCTACCGTTGGGATTTTCACCCTGGCGATGCTCCTCACGCCCAGTAACGACCTGCCCAGCATGCTTACCATGGCGATTCCGTTGACGTTGCTGTTCTTCGGTTCGATGATGGCAGTCCAGTGGACCAACCGTGGCAAACGAGATCCTGCACTCGACGAGCTGGACTGATGGCCGCCGAGCCCA
Source organism: Armatimonadota bacterium (assembly GCA_018268255.1). Taxonomy (GTDB): domain Bacteria; phylum Armatimonadota; class Fimbriimonadia; order Fimbriimonadales; family Fimbriimonadaceae; genus UBA2391. Next base: position 92,814 of record JAFDWX010000007.1, read on the forward strand.
ACCGTCCATTTTCCGTACCTGACCTGGAAGACATCCTTCTCTCCACATTTGTGGAACCCGCGCAGGATCCAAAATCCGCCGACACTCTGCCCGACCTCCACCCAACCGTAAGCCAAGCTCTCGTGGATCGGGGCTTTGCTAGGCTCTACCAGCACCAATTCGAAGCCATTCAGGCGGGCCTGCGAGGGGATGATGTGCTTCTTTCCACAGCCACCAGCAGCGGAAAATCCCTTTGTTTCAACTCGCTGGTTCTTCATCGGCTGGCGGAAGAACCCATGGCCCGAGCACTCTACCTCTACCCAACCAAAGCCCTCGCACAAGACCAGTTGGGGAAGCTCCTGGATCTGGCGGTGGATTTGGACCTGCACGCCGCGATCTACGACGGCGACACGCCGCAAAGACAGCGAGGCGCGATCCGTACCAATGCGCAAGCGATTTTGTCGAACCCCGACATGCTCCACATTGGCATCCTTCCCCAACACGAGTTGTGGGGAAAGTTCCTGCGCGCGCTGCGGGTCATCGTCCTGGATGAACTCCACGTCTACAGGGGAGTTTTTGGCTCGCACGTGGCTTGGGTCCTGCGCCGGCTGCTCAGATTGTGCAAGTGGTATGGCTCGTCTCCTCAGATCATCGCTTGCAGTGCGACGATTGCCAACCCGAGGGAACTCTTCACCAGTTTGACGGGACGGTCAGCTCATTTGGTGAGCAAAGATACTGCTCCAAAGCCAGGCAGAACGCACTTCTTCACCGCGCCTGCTGAGGAGTCTCCCCTAACGCCCAACCAGTGGACAGCTCGGGTTATGGTCCAAGCCGCAGAAGCGGGCGACAAGACGCTTGCCTTCTGCCGCTCTCGAGCGGGTTGCGAACTGGTGGTCCGGTCGGCCAGAGCCTATCTCGTTGACCAAGACTCCAAGTTAGTCGAGAGCTATCGAGGCGGATACACGCCGGCCGAACGCCGAGAGTTGGAACAGGCATTTTTTCGAGGAAAATTGCGCGCCCTTGCCGCAACCAACGCCATGGAGCTTGGTGTCGACGTGGGAGATCTGGACGTGGTGGTTGTGAATGGCCTGCCGAGCAGCATCGCGAGTTTTCGGCAGCAAGTCGGTCGTTGCGGTCGAGGAGCGAAACCTGGCGTTGCCTTCACTATCGCCCATCTCGACCCCCTGGAGCACTTCCTAGCGGCGAATCCTGCGGTCCTTTTCGACAACTCGGTCGAACCAGCGACGATCAACCCCCAAAATGCCTACATCTCCGCGAGCCAGCTTCTCTGCGCGGCTCACGAGCGACCAATTGACGAGACCGAGTTTGCCGAATTCCCTCCCAAGGCTCGACAGGCTGCCGAAGATCTGGTTGCTGATGGGCGACTGCACCAACAACGGGATCGCTTTTTCTTCGCCGGTTTCCAGTCACCCGCACCATTTGTCAATATCCGCGGAGCTTCCAGCGACACTGTGGACCTAGTGGTGGGTGATGAGCTCTTGGGCACGGTGGAGCTCTGGCGAGCCTATCAGGAGACGCATACAGGAGCGATCTACTTGCACCGAGGTGAGAGCTATAGAGTCGACAAACTCGATCTGCCTGCACTCCGTGCACATCTCCGTAGACTCGACGTCGACTATTTCACGATACCCGAGGTGCAGTCGTTGGTCGAGGAAACCGTCCAAATCGAGAAGGAATCGCGCGGTCAGAGTGCCGTAAAGCTCTGCGGCCTCAAAGTCACCACACTTGTTACCGGCTACAACATTTTGCGGTGGGAGAATCGTCACGAACCGGAGTTTCATCCTTTGACCTTGCCGCCGGAAACGATCTCCACTGTGGGTGTCGCCTTGGAGATTGACTTGCCCAACATCGAGGAGTCCCCGGAATTTGCCGCAACCGTCCACGCTCTGGAACACGCTCTTTTGGCCGTAGCACCTCCCCTTGCCGGTTGCGACCGGAATGACCTTGGCTCAGCTTGGTATTCCCTCTTCCCCACCACGATGAGCCCTGCCATTTATCTTTACGACTTCACCGAAGGCGGCATCGGACTCTGCGAAACGCTCTACGCAAAACGTGATGAGTGGTTTACACACGCGGCCCGCCTCCTGCGTTCCTGCACATGTTTCGAAGGGTGCCCAAAGTGCCTATACCGCCACGGATGCGAGGTGAAAAATGAGCACCTCAACAAGCAGGGCGCTTTACACATTCTGGATCGCTGGGCACTACGAACCTAGCCGGCAAGCCGCACAAGGTACATTTCAACGCAAATGATCATTGTGATGCAACTGGAAGCGACGCAGGCTCAAGTGGATGCGGTCGCAGGAGCGATCAAGGAAATTGGCCTTGATCCCCTAATTTTGCCGGGAGAGGACCGAGTCGCAATCGGAATTCCGGCATCCTTATCTCCAGACCAGCGAGAATCGCTCGAGTCGGTGCTGGGCGGTATGGAGGGGATCAACAAGATCACCAACACGTCGCGTCCGTACAAGTTGGCGTCGTTGGAATTTCGCCGTCAACGGACTAGCATCAAGGTAAAAGACATCGAAATCGGTCCGGGCCACTTCCATGTCATCGGCGGTCCTTGCTCCATCGAATCGGAAGAGCAGTTTATGGGCGCTGCGCAGATGGTGAAGGAGTCCGGAGCACGGATACTGCGAGGAGGCGCATTTAAGCCGCGGACATCGCCCTATTCCTTCCAAGGATTGGCGGTGGAGGGACTCAAGATCATGAAGTCCGTCGGTGATGCTACGGGGCTGGTCACTATCACCGAGGTGATGTCCAGCGACATGGTTTCCACAGTTGCGGAATACACAGATATCCTCCAAATCGGAGCTCGGTCCATGCAGAATTTTCCGCTTCTGATTGAGGCAGGTAAGAGCCAAAGGCCCGTGTTCCTGAAGCGAGGTCCGAGCGCCACGGTCGACGAGTTCTTGCTTGCGGCAGAGTACGTCCTTAATCAAGGCAACAACAACGTGATCTTGTGTGAACGAGGGGTGCTTCCCATCGATCGCGCTTACACACGCAATACGCTGGATTTGGGTGTGGTCCCAGTCCTCAAGGAGTATTCGCACCTGCCGGTCTTCGTCGATCCTTCTCACGGGACTGGTGTTGCCAAATATGTTGCGCCCATGGCTAAGGCGTCGATGGTGGTTGGCGCAGACGGCTTGATGATCGAGATGCATCCGAATCCCAAAGTAGCGCTCAGCGACGGATCGCAGGCCCTTGTTCCTGACCAGTTCACCAAGCTGATGTCGGAGCTCACGGCGCTGGCGAACGCGACGGGCATCCAAATGGGCTGATGGCGAGGCTGCCGTTCCCCGGTACCCTGCTCAACACAGGAACTGTTGTTCTTGGCTCAGCGTTGGGGATTGCGTTGGGGCAGGCGCTTCCCCAGAGCCTCCAGTCCGCCGCTCTCGTCGGCATCGGTTTGGTCAATTCGGCCCTCGGCGTCAAGATGTTCCTTGGCGTCAAGAATTTGCTGTTGGTGGCGTTTGCAATAGCACTTGGAGGCGTTCTGGGTACCGCGATCGGAATTCAGAACGCACTCGTTACCGTGGGGAATCGCCTTCAAAGCGTGTTGAACGCTCACGGTCCCTTCACCGCGGGATTTGTGGGGGCAAGTGTGCTCTTTTGTATTGGCCCCATGACCTTGCTCGGATGTATCCAGGATAGCGTCGAAGGCAAGAGCGACTTGCTCCGCCTGAAATCTCTGCTGGATGGGATCGCGAGCATTTTTCTAGCTGCTACGTTGGGAGTGGGCGTCATGGCGAGCGCTATCGTGGTCTTGATCTTTCAGGGCGGGCTCACCCTTGCCGCTAAGCCACTTCAACCCTTAGCGCAAGACGAAGCTTTGCTGGGGGACACAACTGCAGTGGGCGGGTTGCTCATCCTCGCCATTGGATTCTCTCTCACGGACATCAAGCTGATTCCCACAGCGAACTATTTGCCCGCCATCTTTCTCGCTCCTTTGGGAGAACTGGTCCTTAGAAAAGTCCTCCCAAAGCAAAAGATTGCACCGCTCAGTCCGTGATTTTCAGCCAGTCGTCCCACCGGGTGTCTTTGCCAAGTTTGGTGCGATTGTAGTCGGTCGCTTGGAGACCAAAGCGACTGCCCGGGCTGGATTCAATCGAAAGCCCCGTACTTCTGGCCGAGTTTGAGTTGTGCCCTTCCCAAACCAACGCATTGTCCGCGGCATCGATCACCGCTTGGCTGGCTGATTTCACCTCGGAGTCATTGGATCCATCGCGAACCAAGCCCATCAGATCCTGCAGATCTCGGTAATACCGGAACGTGCTGGGTGAATAGGATTGGGCATTGGTGCGGGCTGTAGCAAAGATGGGCCGAACGGTCGCCTCTTTGGACAGGAACACCGCTGCGGCGTTATCCAATGCGGTCGCGATTGCTGGCAGAGCAGAGGATTTCAACACGCTCTGGGTGATCTTGCGCGTTTTGTAGGCATCCACTGCCAATGGCCCATCGACGAACCCCTTCACGAGAGTCTCGGTCGGAGCCGAGGGATTGTCCCTGAACCCAGCAAAAACCAGATCGTAAGGATAACCCTCTCCTGGAGGACTCTCCTCGCTCCCCACGATGTACGTAGCGTGATCGCGGATCTCATAGGCGACTTCCAGCATTTGCATCAGTGAGCAGTCCCAAGCGAAGATGTCGAACTTGCGGCCCGCAAGAGCCTCATCCATTTGCCACGTTTGGATCGAATTGCCTGTTTGATCATCGTAGCTTGCCGCTCGGGTAAGACTCGCGTCTCGGGTCCAACCGGATCCGTGATTCCAAACGATAAGTGCGTACCTTCGCGCCGGGTAGTGGTCCATGCCCCAGGTGATGAAGTCTTTGAGCGTCGAGGCCAGTCCCATGTCCACCGAGGTTCCCATATCCTGTACCACTGGGCTGGTGATGCCGTTGGTGACGTCATATTGCATTAAGTACCGGCGTGTTCCGTCGAAACTCGACTTGGAGTAGAGCGCTTTGGACTGTTTCCACTGGACCACGAACCTTAGGTTCGAATTGGATGCCACCTGCTCCATCTGGTTCACATTCAAATCGCTGTAGCTGTAAAGATCGTTTGCCGCATTGAGATAAACCAGTACAGTCCATTCGGAAATGGTGGCGTCCGGTTGTGCCACTACCACGGATGCGGAACCGCTAATTGAACTGCCTGAGTCGCGTGCCACAACAGTGCCAGTCCCCACGCTTGTCGCCGTAAACAAGCCCGAGCTTGTCACGGAACCGATTCCGCCTCCCACACTCCAAGTCAGATTGCCGGAGGGAAGAAACACAGCCGCTCCGGCACCGGTATACGCGGTCGCGGTGAAAGATTTCGTTGTGCCACTTGGCACAGTTGCACTGGAGGGATCGATCCGCACTTGGGATACTGGGCCATCGACTGAGGTTGCAACACTCACATCTCCGTTGATGCTCACCGGAATCGTGGTGGTACCGATAACGTTTCCACCACCATCGGCAGCGTCCTTCAACTGAACGGACAACAGATAGCTACCCCCAGACACACCGGAGAGGGAAATGGTCGTGCCTGCGCTCCGGTTTAAAATAGCGTCAGGCAACGCTCGATCACCCCCTGCGGTAAGGAGGGTCAAAATTTGCGATACAGGCGCGACTTGCCGGGATCCCCAGTTGGTCGAATAGAGCACTGAGCCGGACGCGCTCGACACATCGCCACCGCCTCCGCCGCAACCTCCTAGCAACATCAAAACCCCGCTCAGCAAAATCACCAAGAACGAGCGGCTAATAGGAATGGGGGATTTCTTCATGTGAGTCTCATTAAAATGTGCTGTTATCGGTACGGAACGACACCGTTGAACCCGATTATTTTATTCAGCGTGAGCGAATCGCAGTCACTGCAAGCCTTGGCGGCTATTTTAGCCGAACTTGGGGTCCCTGCTTGTCTGGGCGACCTTGAGTCGTGTGGACCCGGATATCCGGTGGTCCTCACCACGAACACAGGTGACCACATCACGCTTCCCCTGCCCGAGCCGCCGATCCTCGCCGCGCTGGATTCGGAACACATTGGATTGACGCTCGTTGACTCCGCAGGATTCATCCAGAGTGTGTGGGGATTAGCGAAAAATGCCGGATTCTGGACCGATGGCGGCAACATCTTCGATACCGATCTCGCTCTGTTGGTCGAGAGCGGATTTCGAGGAACACCTGGCTCAGTCTTCTTGGACGGCTATCGGTATTACGTGTCCAGTTTTGATCCATCCAATGGCGGATTTCTTGCGATCCTCGTCATCGATGCACACGAGGAACTCGAAGCACGAGAGGACGCTACGCGGTTTAGCCGATCAGCCTCCATGCTTCGGAGAATCGGAACTGCTCTTACGATGCACCAGAACCTTCAACCTTTGTGCATCGCAGCAGTGCACGAAATTGCCTCCTCAGCCGAGTTGGCAGCGGTCCTGCTTTGGATTTCTGAACCGGAAACTCCCAAGCTGAATCTGGTTGCATCGGTTGGCGCGAGCCGTCAAGGAACGACGGTTGTTGAAGAACTCCGGATCGACGGTACGCCGAGTTGCATCGCTGAACTCGTCGGAAGCACCCGACGCGAGTTCCATACCTCGGCCGCAAGCGACCATATGATGACGGCCAACCTGGAAGCGAAATATTGTTACCTTAAGCCCGGCGGCGTCATGGTACTTCCACTTCTTATCGGAGATCGACTTCTCGGCGTGCTCGAGTTGATCGCTCGGGAAAACGATGACCGCCTGGTTGAAGATCGAGAGCTTTTTGCGGCGGTCGGAGAGCATCTTGCCCTAGCACTCAATTCCGCGATGATGTTCGAGAGTTTTGAGAAACTCGCGACACGCGACTCGCTTACCGGGATTGCCAATCACCGGGCCATGCAAGACTTTCTGCATCGCCGGGTTGCTGAATCTGCCCGAACGAATAGCCAGCTTGGCGTTATCATGCTGGACATTGATCACTTCCGAGCGTTTAACGAGGAAGAAGGCCACGACGTCGGTGATCTCGCCATTAAAAAAGTAGCAGAAGCTATCTTGGCGTGCGTGCGCCCGTACGATCTGGCTGGACGTTACGGCGGAGAGGAATTTGCGATCATTCTTCCTGGATCGGGGCTTGAGACCACCATGATCGTGGCTGAGCGAATCCGAAAGCGCATCGAGCAGATCGCGATCATCGGAAGTTCCGGAATCATCCGGCAGATTACGGCAAGTTTGGGCTGCGCTGAATTCCCGGAAACCGCGCGAGACGCCAACTCACTGCTCAAGGCTGCGGACCAAGCCATGTACCGTGCAAAGCGAGATGGTAGGAACAAATCGATGGCTTTCGAAGGCGAATTCAAGGCTGTGGAGATGCCTGTGGCGCTTGATTTGGATCTCTTGGATCGGTGGCTTACTCCCACCGAAAAGCGTGAATCGGATCGGCTGCGCGATCTTTGCGCCCCGTACATCTCCCATCTTGCTCAGAACATTCCGCTGAGCAGCAGCCAAGAACTTATCTTGACTGGGCTTATCAAAGTCATTGGGCCGTACCGAAAAATCAAAGAAGACCATGACGCAGCTCGGGCGAAGACTTTGGAAGCGGCGAGCGAATTCCGCATTCTCATGCCAGCTCTCTCCACGTTCAAAGAGCGCTTTGACGGCTTAGGACCCCTCGAACTAGAGGGAACACGAATTCCCTTGCTCACTCGCGTCCTCCATGTCGTTTTGGCTCAGGCTGAGCAGAATGGCGAGTCCTTCGCTCGCGACCCCGGAGCCTTTGATCCCACCTTGGTAGATCTGCTCATGGACGCTCGCGATGCTGCCTAACCTCACCTAAAACTACCGGAGTTTCGCGCTGTGGAGTGAATTGGCATTCCCATTGCATACCGTTGTGTTCGGATTCTCGTGGCCGAGGCCACCTACGATCATGAACACTATTAGAACCATTGCTCTCATTTCGTGTGTCGGACTCAGTGCTTTCGTCCTTGCGGACACCAAAACGTATTCGGCCAAGATTGACCCGAAAGCCACCAACTGGTCCGGCACCATCAACCTTCCCCAATTTGATCCGTCTCTCGGCGAACTTCGCAGCGCAGTCTTGTGCTTTAGCGGAAACGTCTCCGGCACTGCTCAGGTCGAAAACAAGCAGTGCCAACCCGTGTGTGTTACGACGAAGCTCTCTGCCAAAGTCACTGCCAAGGACATCACGGGTGCGACTGTGTTCAGCCTGGTGCCCAGTGTCACCAAAAGCGACAAACTCTACGGATACGACGGAAAGACCGACTACAAGGGCACATCAGGCAAGACCTACTCGAACCTAAGTGCCTCGACCAGCGGGCAAAAGTCCATTGCTTCCAAGGAGCTTGGAAACTACGTGGGCAAAGGCAACGTGGTCTTCAACATCAACGCGGTAAATCAATCTGCCGCGAGTGGCTCGTGCAATTTGGCATCCAACTTCCAGTCGCTCGCCGGTGCCAATATTTGCGTCACCTATTGCTACAATCCGGTGCCGGAACCGACCAGCATGGCTGGGTTGGCATTTGGCGCAATTGGGCTCATGCGACGCCGAAAGCGAGCACGAGGCTAGAGCGTCGCGAGGTCTTCCAAAACAAATCGACCCCCAACCACATCGGTCGGGGGTCGATTTCTAGCTTCAGCGAGAGCGCTTTCTGAGAACTGCGGCCAATCCGAGTCCTAGCACACCCAGCGAGAGCGGCTCTGGCACCGCTGAAATCACCAGGTTGTCGATTCCTACCGCATCCGCATTCGCGCCTGATCCAACGCCATCTTTTGGATACACGATGGAAACTTCGGTGAAAGCCACGCTCGATGTCACGCCCAAGAACATTGCCGACCCCGTGCGAATCTGGGTGGTATCGAGGTCGCCCGCAAGAGCATAGGATTCGCCATTGTTCAACACCATTTGGTGACCTGGATGAACGCCGGAATATCCAAACCAATCGCTTTCGTCGCTGATGCTCATTCCAAAAGCTTTGATCGGCGAGGCAAACGTAATGGTGAGCGCGGTCATTCCAGAATCCATCAGAGCCATGAAGTACTTGGTTCCGGAAAAGGCAAAGGCCTCATATTCGACCGTATCGCGCACTTGTGCCTCCGTGATTCCGGCTCCTGATGCAGATGCAAACGTTGCAGTAGCTCCACCATCAAAGGTGCCCACACCATTCAGCGCGCCAACGGATGCACTCTCAAAGTCGTAAGTCTGCAATCCACCGACTGCGGCTGAGAACGATGCCTTCGCACCGTCGTGGTACGGCCGATCCAAAAGCGGAACCGAACCCGACATGTTTTGATCAAATCCGAAGTAGACAGCCGATACAGCAGGGATCGACAAGGCAAGCGAAAAAGCAGCGACTAAGGTCGCACGTGATCTGTTCATATTCCTCCTCCCACGCGGCCACGCCAAGCGCATGGCACCGTGATGAGTGTACAACAAATCACACGAAAGCCCACAAATAAACGGGGACATTGTGAGCTGGGCGGCAAAAAAACCCCTCGAGACATGAGTCCCGAGGGCTTTCTTCAGGCGGTCAGATCAGATGACCCCTTGAGCACGTAGGATAGGATAGTGGCAAGATTTGAACTTCTTGCCTGATCCGCATGGACACGTGTCATTGCGGCTAACGCGCTTTGCATCCACGTTAGCTGGCCATTCGCGCGGTGCACCATCGGCAGGCTGCGGAGTTTCTTCGATGAGCTGCATCATGCGCTCCACGCCGTCAGGCCTCGCTGCTTCCTCTTGTTCCACTCGGATATTCGCTCGGAAGGTAAGCCTGACCATCTGGTCGCGAATCTGCCTGAGTGTCGATTGGAAGAGGTCATAGGTCTCGCGCTTGTAAGCGATGAGCGGATCGATTTGGCCGTAACCTCTCAGTCCGATGCCCTCCCGAATGTAGTCGATCATCTGGAGATGCTCCATCCAACGATCATTGACGGCTTGCAGCATGACCTTCTGCTGGAGTGCGATCATGACCTCGTCTCCAACTTTTTCGCGCTTGGTTTCATAAGCCTCGTGAGCTTGGTCAGTGACGTACTCGATGAGCGCCTGGCCCTGACGCTGCCTCAAATCGTCGGGAGTTGCGTAGTCCACCAGCGGGAAGATCTGGTTGAGATTCTCGTAAAGATGATCGTAGTCTAGAACTTGGTTGCCGCTCTCGTCGAAAGTGAACGCGCCGCTGACCTCCTCTGCCACAACCTCTTCCATACCCTTGAGAATCTCCTCAGTGACGTCTGCACCAAGAAGCGCTTCGCGGCGCATGCCGTAGATGTGCTCACGTTGGCTGTTAAGAACGTCGTCGTACTCCAGAACGTGCTTTCTGGCCTCGAAGAAGTGGTTCTCGATTCGTTCTTGAGTCTTCAAGATCATGTTGGTGAGGAATCCAGCTTTGACCTCGTCCAGGTCGGGCCAGCCCTTGAGCATGGGGTTCTCCAACATCTTCGCGTTGAAGATCTTCCACAACTGGTCCTCTAGGCTGACGAAGAACCGAGACTCACCGGGATCACCTTGGCGACCGGCACGACCGCGAAGCTGGTTATCAATGCGTCGGCTCTCATGGCGTTCCGTACCTAGGATGTAGAGTCCACCTAGTGCTCGGACCTCTTCGGCCAAGCCTTTGCGCTCTTGGTCGTCTAACGGAAGTGGTGGAGCGGCACGTTCTTTACCTCCTCGGCGGAAGCTGGCATAGGTCTCTGCATAGAGTGCCGCAACCGACTCCGGATCCTCTTGCTCCTCTTCAGCTCGGGCTCGTTCCAGGACCGCGTCGCTCACGCGTCCGCCCAACAGAATGTCAACACCTCGACCAGCCATGTTGGTGGCGATGGTGATGGCACCTTTTCGACCCGCCTCGCTGATGATCAGAGCTTCTCGCTCGTGATACTTCGCGTTCAGGACGTTGTGCGGGATGCCGTGCTGAATGGAGTCATCAAAGTGCTCGATGCACTCCGGTCCGAGATTGTATTCCTTGAAGAACCACTCTCGCTGTTCGGCGGCCAGCGGATCGCTGGAGATTCCAGCTTCTCGGCAGAGTTGCTTCAGAGTTTCCATCTGAATCTCCATGAGGTTGCCCTCAATAACATCAAGGATGGACTTCTTGAGCGACTTCGATGCAGATTTGCTTTCGGTAACGATCCAGTGAAGTCGTTCGGTCAGAAGCAGCCGCTGGAGACCGTCTGCGGTCAACCGTTCGGATACCGCTTCCGACATTTCGATGGACCGGGTACCCACCAGCATGGGTTGCTGTCGGGAGTGCACGCGAAGAATCTCCCTTGCGATCCCTCGCCACTTGCCTTCCGCGGTCTTGTAGACCACGTCATCCTGGTCCACGCGAATCATGTCGCGGTGGGTAGGGATAGTCACAACATCGAGACCGTAGATCTTTCGAAACTCGTCTTCTTCAGTTTTGGCAGTACCGGTCATGCCCGCGAGCTTCTCGTACAGGCGGAAGAGGTTCTGGAAGGTGATCACCGCGACCGTTTGGCTCTCGCGCTGCACCGGGACACCCTCTTTCGCCTCCAGTGCCTGGTGGAGACCATCGCTGAAGCGGCGGCCGAACATCATGCGGCCGGTGTTCTCGTCGACGATGACAACCTCATTCGCTCGGACAACATAGTCCACATCGCGATCGAACAAGGCGTAGGCTTTGACGCTCGCGTTGACATAGTGGAACAGCTTCGGATCCGACGCGATATTATCGATGCCCCAGAGCTCTTCCACCTTGTCCATGCCCTCTTCGGTCAGGCTGGCGCTGTGATTTTTCTTGTCGCAGGTCCAGTGGATTTCCGGCTGAAGCTGTCGGACTAGTTGGTCAACCTGCTTGTAGAGCGAGACATCTTCGCCCGATGGACCGCTGATGATGTGCGGCGTGCGTGCTTCATCGACTAGGATCGAGTCGACTTCGTCGATGATCGCGTAGTTCAACTCAGCCATCACCAAGTCGTCTTTATCGAACGCCATGTTATCGCGCAGGTAGTCAAAGCCGAATTCGTGGTTCGTGCCGTACGTGATATCGCACAAATAGGCTTCGCGGCGAGTTGCCGGTCTGAGATTGGCGTAACGGGGGTCTTCGTTGGGATATCCGGGCTCGTAAACGTAAGAACCGCCCAGCTCATCGGAATCCACGCTCTGTCCTTGAATGACACCAAGTGAAAGTCCGAAGAAATGGTAGATCGGCCCCATCCAAACGGCGTCGCGTCGAGCGAGGTAGTCGTTGACGGTGACAAGGTGGGTTCCTCGACCTGAAAGTGCGTTGAGCACCAGTGGCGCGACGGCGACAAGGGTCTTACCCTCACCGGTTTTCATCTCTGAGATTCGGCCTTGGTGCAGCACGACGCCACCAACCAACTGAACGTCGAATTGGCGCATGCCGAGAATACGTTTGGATGCCTCTCGGACGCAGGCGAAGACTTCAGGAAGCAACGCGTCCAGGGCCTCACCGTTCTTGACTCGCTCCCGGAAATAGGGGCCCTTTGCCCGGAGATCGTCGTCGGAGAGCTCGGAGATAACCGGCTCCAATGCGTTGATTTTCTCAACTATTGGCATGATTGCCTTCACGTCCTTATCGCTAGTGTCGAAGAATTTTCGAATAAGTTGCAGCATGTGATGTTGTTTCAGATTGCGGGACACAGGGACACAAGATTGCCCCTTGGGTAACGGCGAACAGATTCAGACGCAGTTAATTGCGAGGACCGTCGCGAGGGCAATCAGAGTCAACTTCCGGAGCGGAAGGCGTGTGGCACCGAGGTTCAGAAAACTCGTGCGTTCGAGTTGGCGCGGTGAACTCGGATTTTCGAAGGTCCGCTGGTATCGGATTGGAGGCTGGAGCCTGCTCCTCATCCTCAAAGAAGATCGGAAGGGCGGCCATTGCCCGGTGATGGACTTGCAGTGCTCTGCTGACCTGAAGCAGCAGAGAAGGATGGTCTCCCGGACTGAGGGAGGCCACTCTGCATACCAAAACCAGCAGTGTTAATCCGAATTGGACCATCGTGATCCTGTCCTACAAACGTAGATTATGGCAGATCGGTTCCTTGGGCTTATCACCGAATGGCCTCCTTTCCCTTTTCGATCATCGAAATCGATCTAGTCCGAAAAACGGCGAAGGCACGCCATCCGGGTTCCCTGCTATTTGGCGAAATCGCTCAGACAGACCCTAGGGCTGATGTTTTTTCGCGTATTTTTCGGAAATTCGGCGCAGTTTCGACGACTTGTTGTATAGTGATTAAACCGATAATCGATTAAACGAACAATCATGAAGAACTCGATGTTGAGAACACTCCTTTTCGGAATTGCAGCCCTTGCCTTGTTACCGACTTTGGTCGGCTGCAGCAGCAATCCCACCAACGAGCCCTCAGACAACGACATCAAAACCGCTGTCGACAAGAAGATGAAGGCTATCGACGAGGATCCGAGTATGACGCCGGAACAGAAGGAAGAGATGAAGAAGCACATCAGCGGCTATCCCAAGTCTTCCAACGGAAGCCGATAAGCGAGGTACGACGATGGGCGCCACGATCAAGGATATTGCAAAGGCCGCGGGAGTTTCATCTGCCACGGTAAGCAAGGTCCTGCATGATTCGGGCGCAAACATTCGCGTCAGCAAGGAACGAGCCGAGCACATTCGAGAAGTTGCGCACAAGCTCAACTACGTACCGAATGTGCTCGCTCGGAATCTTCGCAAGGGAGCGACCCGCAACATAGGTCTTGTGTTTGAAAACTTCGGTTCAATCGCAGCGGGGCCGCTCTACTATGCGGAGATGTTCGACGGTATCACATCCGTCCTTTTTGCCGAGCACTACCGCCTCACAATCCTCCCCGAAATCGACCCTGACACCGGCCACAAGGAGCTTGCGAACGGGCAGTTGGACGGCGTGATTTGGTGCAAATTCGTCGAAAACCAGGCAACGAATCAAATGTTGCGCAAAGCGGCGCTACCCTGCGTCGCGCTCAACACCTTGGAGACGAATGTGCCACCCAACGCAGTATCGGTAATGTGCGACAACCTTGGTGGAGCTGAACTCGTTGTGGATCATCTGACCCAACTGGGCCATACACAAATCGCGTTTGTGAACGAAATCCGAGAGGAAGAAACGCCGGATTCCATTGGGCGTCTCTCTGGGTTCATTCGAAGCATGAACGAAAGAGGTCTCGCAGTCCACCAAGACGACATCCTTACATGGAGCTTTGAGGCGACCGAGTTTGTCAGTTGGTGGGCGAAGAAACCACCCCACACGGCTCTGTTCATTTGGAACGAAGGCCAGGCTTCAAGAGTCCTGCGCCGAGCCTTGGATGCAGGCGTCGAGATTCCGCGGGAGCTGAGCGTCGTCGGATTTGACAGCACGGCCTTTTCCGAAACAACCCATCCACCCCTCACGGCTGTCAACCAACCCATTCGCGAAATGGCGCGTTACGCCGCAAACGTTTTATTGAACTTGATCTCGGGACAAGTGCCCGAATCACACTCTGTCACCTTCCCCGTCACGCTCGACGTCCGGGGCTCAACCCAAGCGCTCACTCAGAGCCGAGTCAGCAATCCATGAAACGATCCAATGCATTTACGCTCATAGAGCTGCTCGTCGTTATCGCGATCATAGCCATCCTTGCAGCGATTCTCTTCCCTGTCTTTGCACAAGCCAAAGAAGCAGCCAAGAAGACAACGTCGCTCAGCAATATCAAGCAGTTGGCTACAGGGGTCGCCATGTACCAAAACGATTCCGATGACTACATGCCACAAAGCGAATATGGACGGGGCACCGTCCAGTTCCCGCACGTGACATGGGCTACGGCAATCTTCCCATATGTCAAGAACGGAGACTATAACGCCAACGAAGGTCCCACGGGTAACACCATGGCCCTCTCGTTTGCCGATGATGGCCTCTATCGAAGCCCAGGCAATCCGCGACCTCGACAGGTCGGAGAAAGCGCGGGAGACTTTGGCTACGGTGTTCACCACTCGATGTTTGCCGACAACTACTGGCATGCAGGTCAAACCGGCGACCCAGTTGCGAATACATCCATTTCTCCTGCCCAGTTGGATTCTCCCTCTGACAAGGTCATGATGATGGAAAAGGGTTCCAACAACACCGGCAACAACTGGAACTATCCTTGGTTCCACGACTGGCAGCAGATGTGGGTCGGCGCGATTCTCGGAACGGCTGGAGACCCCAGCACGATCAAGCGCGACGGCGTGGACGTTTACAATCCATCCTCACCGATGTACGATCCCCGCTTCGACAGTGACTGCGGTGCCTCTTCGGCAGGTAACTGGGAGTGCGCTGCGCACGCTCGCTATCGCTATGCGAAGAGCGACCCAATGGCATTTGCCGACACCCACGCCAAGGCAATTGGCAAGGGTCAACTTAAGTGGTTTGCGAACATCTGGATTGATCGACGCAATCAACTCAATAACGATCACTACGGCTACCTGAACGGCTCCGGCTGGGGCTTCCCAGGTATTCACTAACCTAGATCGTACGGCCCCCGCACTCTTTGCAAGGGAGAGTCGGGGGCTCTCCTTCCCTGCACAATCAAATCATGATCGGATTCTCACTTGCACTTGCCATGACGGCTGCTCCTCTTCCTATCATTTCAACCGACGGGCTGACCCTCGTCGATTCCAACCACAAAAAAGTCGTCCTCCGCGGAGTCAACCTTGGCGGTTGGCTGGTCGAGGAGATCTGGATGACCCCCTGGGTCAACAAAGCCTCCGAAACCGCTCCCGAAACGGTTAAGGACCACGTCTCCCTCTGGAAGACCGTCGCTGAGCACACCAGCGATGCCGATTCCCTCCGCGTTCGTGAAGCCTGGCGTGATAACTGGATCACCCCGTACGACTTCAAGAAGATCAAGGAAGCTGGCCTCAACCACATCCGGCTGCCGTTTTTGGAGAGTCTTCTGGATGAAAAGGGCGGCATGGACCGGCTTAAATGGGCGGTCAATCAGGCTCGCGAAAACGGCTTGTATGTCGTGCTGGACATGCATGGTGCTCCTGGCAGTCAGAATAATGAGCACCACAGCGGGCAAGAAGGTCGCAACCGCCTGTGGTTTGACGTCGAGAACATCGCCACAATGGAAAAGAAGTGGAAACTCCTGGCAAAGGAGTTCAAGGACGATTCCACCGTTGCCGTTTACGACATCATGAATGAGCCGATGGGTGCTCCGAACCCGGCCATGCTCCACATCGTTTATGACCGTGTCATCCGGGCGATCAGGACGGTGGATGCCAAGAAAGTCGTTCTGGTCGACGATGGATACAAAGGTTTTGAGACCACCCCGCATCCCAATCTGGCAGGTTGGACCAACGTTGGCTTCTCTCTTCACTTCTACAATTTCGATGCAAAACAGACTGGGGACCACGTCAAGGGACTTCAAGATCGAATTCCAAAGGTGAAGGAACTCCAGGGCTACCGTAATGCTCCGATGTACATTGGAGAATTTCAGTTGGAGCCGCAGTGGTCAGCGGCAGGTCTCCACGAGTTTACGACCCTGATGACCAAGCAAGACTGGTCTTGGGCCTTGTGGTCATGGAAGGCCTGTGGAGCCGGCGGTACCGTCGGCAATTGGGGGGTCTACCGACCCAAATCATTCGAGCCGGTGAATCCGTTTAAGGATTCGGCAGACACCATGATCACGAAGATCAAGGCGTTTCGGTCCGAAAATTGGTTTGCGCCGAACGATCTCCTAGACGCTCTCAAGCCTTGATAGCCTAATCCAGTATCAAAGTCTTCCCATCGTATCCAACCTGGATACGATGGGGATTGAGTGCCGCTTCCAATTCTGCGTGTGTCATATCTCCTGCGGCGGAATGGTGTGTGGTTACCACTGGAGCGGTCGGAGCGAGAATCCCTATCGACCGAAGCCTATTGACCGTGGCGATGCACTCGTTCACGTCTAGGTGTCCATAGTAAGCAGTCGGAACTCGGCCCTCGGTGCACTCGATGACCATCGCGTCGATCCTTTGTCCCACCAGGAACTCCCACGTTTCATCCAGTGGGATGCCCGTATCCGTGGCATAGAAAAATGTCTTACCCTCGGATTGGATCAGCAGATTCTGGCTGTCCTCATCTAGCTTGTGGTTTGCCTTGACCGGGGTGATTGTATAACCCATGTGCTCAAACGGACAAAAGCTCTTTGTGAGGACGAGTTCAATGGGCCATTCGGGATAGCGCTCCCAAATCTTGTCCGCCACTGCTTGGTTGCAGAAAATCGTGAATGGTAGATACTCCTCCTTGGTGAAGGGGTAGAGGGCGTATTGAAGTTCGTTTCGGGCCAAGTGATCGTCATGCGAGTGCGTGAAGATCACAGCAGACCAGTCGCGTGGATTGAGTCCTTGATCGGTCACTTGGAACCAAGTGTCGGGGCCAAAATCGAGCTTGAGGTGTCCGTCAACAAGGGCCGATGTGCGAGTGCGCCTATCCTTACCCCCCAGCTCGCGTGCCAAGACATCCACTCGGGTTTCGCCAAAAAGAGATGGCACGCCATCAGCCCCTCCGGTACCCAATAGATGCACTTTCATGGTAATTCCCTACCTTACGACGAC
Organism: Armatimonadota bacterium; assembly: GCA_018268255.1. Lineage (GTDB taxonomy): Bacteria > Armatimonadota > Fimbriimonadia > Fimbriimonadales > Fimbriimonadaceae > UBA2391. The sequence continues at coordinate 110,317 of JAFDWX010000007.1, forward strand.
TAAAAATCGTTCAGAGACCAAAGGACTAGGCCGCTTAGGATCTTCGGGTAATAAAACGTGCTCTTCTGAGGCATTTTCTCCCCGCCGAGGGCTATCTGGCGCATGTCCTCCACCGTTGGTGGGTTCATCAGAATCGCAAGAGGGGCGCCGTTCTCAACGGCTTCAACCGCTTCCTGTTCATCGCGAGTGTAGCCAAAGAAATCCAATCCCGTAAGACCCAGAAATTCGCCAAAGATCACATCGTGAAGTATCGTAACATCCAGTTGCTGCAAGCGGTCAGATCCGTCGCTGTCCACTAGCTTGCCAAGCGCGGCTAAGTCGTTCACCGTCGCGGTAAACCCGGTCCCGCCCGGGATAGCTACGCCGAAACTTCTTGCTCCGCCTTCTGCCTTCGCTTCGATCGACTTCATGAGTTCTGAATTCGGACATTCTTGGAGACTGAAGTGCGGTGTGAGTTTGGCCTTTAGTTCCTCATCAGAGACCGGCATCGTCTTGAGGATGCGATGTGTGGGCAGAAGCACCAGACCAGGGTCGCTCATGCTGCTAAAAGCCATCATCATGAAGTCCTCTGGAATCAAGTCGTTCGCTTGACCCTTCATCTCTCTGAAGGTGCAAGCCGTTTCGTAGCGGTGATGGCCGTCCGCGATCCAAACTTTCTGCGACGCCATCGCCTCGACGATCTGCTTGTTCGCTGCCGCATCTGTGATCACTTCCACCACATGCTGGACACCGTCGTCGGTGGTGACATCGGCGACTTTCTCGCTCGGAGCGGTTCGTACGAGATCGAGGACTTCCCGATCGTCGTCCTCGTAAAGGCCAAAAATGCACTCCAGGTGCGCTCGAGTAGCCTCCAATATCCTGAGCCGATCTTCCTTATGTTTGGGGAAGGTCTGCTCGTGTGGCAACACCACTCCTTTGTCGTAGGGCTCAACCTTGATTAGAGCAATGAGTGCGAGACGCTCCAAACGTTCTGGATGCCCGGGAATATTGAAAAACTGTCGGTACCGATAGAATGCGGGCTTCTCTTCGACCGCGAGTGCACCTTCTTTGCGCCAACTTTCCAATCGAGATGCGCTGCGCGCGTATTTCACAAACTTGCTGCGGTCATCTGCATTTTGTTCCGGCAGCGTGAGATGCACGATATTACACGGGCTTTTCGCGGCGAACGCGTCTCGCTCCTCTTGGGAAAGAACATCGTATGGAGGAGCAACGTTAGTGGAAAGTTCTCCAGCGGTGCCGGAAAATCGAAGTCCATGAAACGGACGGATGGTCGCCATGTCTGAGATCATTTTACCAATCGGGTCCAAAGGCCCACCGGTAAACTGGATGCATGAGCATACAATCGGGACTCTTGGCCCATAGAAACCGGATCGAGTCTCGTTTGGACGAGTTATTACCCCGAACAGAGCGGGAGCCAAAGCCGTTGTTCGAGGCGATGCGTTACGCCACGCTCGGTGGAGGCAAACGTCTGAGACCTGCGCTCGCAATGGAATGCTCTCGCGCAGTCGGTGGAGATCCGGAACTCGCACTGGATGCTGGATGCGCCGTAGAGATCGTCCACTGCTTCTCGCTCATCCACGATGATCTTCCGGCATTGGATGACGACGATTTGCGTCGAGGAAAGCCAACTTGCCACAAGGTTTTTGGCGAGGCAGTTGCTCTGCTGGCCGGCGATGCCCTCTTTGCGCTTGCGTTCGAAATACTTGCGCAAGCACCTTCAGGTATCGCCGGAGTGCTGGAGCTGGCGAAGGGCGTTGGCTCCGCTGGCGTGGTCGGCGGAGAAACGCTGGACATCCTGAGCGAAGGCGGCCCGATGAATGGCGAAGTCCTCAAGCGCATCCATCAAGAGAAGACGGGTGCGCTCTTTGCATGCACGTGTGCCCTTGGCGCCCTTTGTGCGGGTGCCGATCCGGGCCAAGTTGACGCGTTGAGAGACTACGGGGCGTCGCTTGGGCTGGCTTTCCAAATTGCCGACGACATCTTGAACGAAACTTCGTCACCCGAAGCTCTTGGAAAGGCCGCAGGGTCAGATAAAGCTCGGGGGAAGCTCACTTGGCCCGCTACGTTCGGCATTGAACAGGCGAATGCAGATGCACAGAAATGGGCCGCCTACGCTAGGCAATGTCTGGAAAACTTGCCCGGCGAGACTTTCGCACTCGCCGAGCTTGCGGAGTTCGCGGTTCGCCGCGATAGCTGACTACGCCAAGGTTTCCCGAATCGCGGCAACCACCCGAGCAGTGTCAGGGAGCGCAGCATACTCGTAGATCGGGTTGTAGCCGATATGGACATCGTATCTGCTCACGACCTGGGGCGAGGCCAACAGGAGATTGAACATCTCAGGCGTAGAAACGACCTTCGCGACGATCGATTGAGCCATACCGCATGTCTCGGTGTCTTCTTGGATCACCACCAAACGTCCGGTCTTCTCAAGTGATTCCTTGACGATTTCGTAGTCGAAGGGCACGATGGACCGCGGATCGATGATCTCGAGCGAAGCCTCGCCCGCAAGCTGCTGGGCCGCCTCTTCGGCGAGTTCCAACGTGTTGCCCCAGGTCACAACCGTGACGTCAGTCCCAGACTGCACGATCCGGCCCTTGCCAAACGGCACGGGTTCGACGTTCTTCACTTCGGCTCGCTTTCGGAAGATGTGCTTCGGCACAAAAACAAAGGTCGGGTCATCTCCGTGGATGGCTGTCCAGAGGAGCCCAGCTGCATCCTCAGGGGTCGAAGGAATCGCGATCCGCAAGCCCGGAGTGTGGGCAAAATAGGCTTCATTCGCCTGGCTGTGCCAAAGCGAACCGCCCGGCAAGTAGGCTCCATAAGGTGCGTAGATTACACAGGGACACTTCAGGTCGCCGTTGGTGCGCCATCGCAAGGTCGACATGTTCGAGATGATCTGGTTCCATCCCGGCGGGAAGAAATCTACGAACTGAAGTTCGAAGACCGGCCGCATACCGTATGCAGCCATTCCGACCGCGATGCCCATGATCGTGGCTTCTGCCAGCGGTGAGTTGTAGACCTGTTTGGGAAACTTCTCGCTGGCGCCCGCAGTGATCTTGAACACCCCACCTTTCGGGTCCTGAATATCCTCCCCAAAGAAAATCACCTCTGGATCCTCTTCCAGGGCCTTGTGAAGTGTCTTGTTGATGGAGTCCACCATCGTCATCGGGCCAGGCTCAATCGGTGGGCGAGTGACGGGTGTCGGTTCTCCCCAGAGCTTATCGAGCACATCCTTTGCTTCCGGTTCGGGTGCCTTTTCGGCTTTCAGGTAGTCCTCATCGACTTCCTTTTGGATTTCGGCAAGCATCTTTTCGTAGAGCTCTTCGGTGAGTTCACCGCTCGTGAGGAGCTCATTCTTGAGGAGCATGATCGGGTCGCGCTTGAGCATGGCGTCGATGTCCGCTTGCTCGCGATACACTCGATGATCGTCTGAGCTCGTGTGCGAAGAAAGCCTGTCGAGATCGATCCAGAGAATCGTCGGGCCGCCACCGGTTCGGGCTTTGGTCGCAGCCGCTTCAAATTTCTCGTGAACTTCATCGACCACTCTGCCATCGACTTTGACCATTCGCTCTTCGCTGAGGATGCCACCTAAGTTGTAAGGCATGAAATGAGCGGTCGGAGTCGAAATGCCGTACTTGTTGTCTTCAATCATGAAGACGAGGGGAAGCTCTTCCTGAACGGCAAAAGCGATCGCCTCGTAAAACTCACCTTGTCGGCTAGCTGCGTCGCCAACGCTCGCCAGACAAATGGAGTCCTTGCCTCGGAGCTTCATGCCCCAAGCTGTACCGCAAGCGGGGAGCAATGATCCACCAGTAGGTGTACAGACACTAAAGACGTTGTTTCGGCCGCAGCTGTAGTGTGCCGGCATCTGGCGGCCAGCACTGCTACTCTCTTTCTTTGCGAGGTAGGCCAGGGCCAACTCATAGTTGGTTAATCCGCGAGCGAGCATCAGAGCGCGGCTTCGATAGTATGGGAAAAGCCAGTCGTCAGGCCTGAGTGATTCGGCGATCACCGCCAAGGCCTCGTGGCCCATACCGGAGACTTGGAACCATCCTTTGCTTTGGCGGAGCAAGATGCCTTCTCGGCGATCCCCTTCGCGGCTGAGCATCATAAGGCGGAGGAGTTCAAGCTTATTCACGTTCTTTAGACTGGCTACAGACATTCAATTTCTCCTTTGAAATGTTCGTCCTTCTACGTCGAATTATACCGGGGAGTGGACAAAGCGAAGCCCAGCGGGTTGGTCCGAGGGCTCGCGCAATACTTGGACCCCAACGTTCCGCAGACACCCAGCATCTCGCCCCAACCCTCTAGAAACTGGGGCGATTCCGAGCTCTCTCAAGCTCGAACCAAGGTGCGAGCATGTTATACTTTCCAACGTAGTAAGGATTGCTTCGCATGATGCCGGGTTACCCGGGTGGATGCGGGCGAGACACCACAATGAACCCAGAAACAACCGATAAGTCCGAACACGATCTACTGCTTGAACAATGGGCCGACCGCGAGTACAAAGAGGGATTCGTCACCGACATTGAATCCGACACTTTTGAGCCCGGCCTTAATGAAGATGTCGTCCGTCGACTGAGTGCCCTCAAAAATGAGCCCTCTTGGATGCTCGAATTCCGACTTAAGGCTCTTCGTCATCTGGCGACCATGACGCCTCCCAAGTGGGTCAACGCCGATTACGTCACACCAGACCTCCAGGCGATCAGCTACTACTCAGCTCCCAAGAAGTTGCCCAAGCTGAATAGTCTGGATGAGGCAGACCCTGAACTGATTCGGACATTCGAGAAACTTGGCATCCCTCTGCATGAGCAGATGATTCTCGCCGGAGTGGCCGTGGATGCCGTTTTTGATAGCGTCAGCGTCGCCACGACTTTCAAGGAAAAGCTTAAGGAAGCCGGAGTCATCTTCTGTCCGATCAGTGAGGCCATCATCGAGCACCCTGAACTCGTGCAGAAGTATCTAGGGTCTGTGGTCCCCTACAGCGACAACTATTTTGCGACTCTGAACTCGGCGGTCTTTAGCGACGGAAGCTTTGTGTACATTCCCAAGGGCACCCGATGTCCGATGGAACTCAGCACTTACTTCCGTATCAACGCTGCCAATACAGGCCAGTTCGAGCGGACACTGATCATCGCGGACGAAGGCGCGTTCGTCAGCTACCTCGAGGGCTGCACAGCACCGATGCGGGATGAAAACCAGCTGCATGCTGCCGTTGTCGAACTGTACGCAGAAAGAGATGCGACTATCAAGTACAGCACGGTGCAGAACTGGTACCCGGGCGATCCCAAGACGGGCCAAGGTGGCATCTACAACTTCGTTACCAAGCGAGGTATTGCTCACGAGCGAGCCAAAATCACCTGGACTCAAGTCGAAACTGGATCCAGCATCACTTGGAAGTACCCCAGCGTGATTCTCAAGGGCGACGACTCTATTGGCGAGTTTTACAGCGTTGCGCTTACGGCCGGCAAACAGCAGGCAGATACGGGGACCAAGATGATCCACATCGGCAAGCGCACCCGATCCACGATCGTGAGCAAGGGCATTTCAGCCGGGAATGGACAAAACACTTACCGAGGGCTTGTTAAGATGAATGCCGGAGCCGACAACGCCCGCAACTACTCCCAGTGCGATTCGATGCTGATGGGTGATCGCTGCGGCGCGCACACGTTCCCGTACATCGAGGTGAAGAACGCCACCGCAAAGATGGAGCACGAAGCTTCGACTTCAAAAATCGGTGAAGACCAGATTTTCTATATGAATCAGCGAGGCATCCCGACTGAGGACGCAGTCAACATGATCGTCAGCGGATTCTGCAAGGAGGTCTTCCGCGAACTCCCAATGGAATTTGCCGTTGAAGCCCAGAAACTTCTCGGCGTCAGCCTCGAAGGCAGCGTCGGTTAGCATAATGTGACCCCCCGGAAGAATGCTCCTTCCGGGGTCAAATTATGGGGCTGTATCGAATTTAGGCTTTCCGATCGTTGCAGGGTCGATCGGCTTGCTGAATGACCACCGCGCCACCCATTGCGCGTTCTCCTTTTTGCCCTTCTCGTTTACTCCAGCGACTTTGATGGTCACCGGTAGCTTCCTTGCGCCATCAAAACGGAACTCCCAAATCCTGTTCGGATCGCGTTTTGAGATGGCTACCACACGAATGAATGGAACTTCGTGGTCCCCGACATTCAGATTTTGGGTCTCCGTCGTCACAGTGAATCCGCTTTTGCTCGATTCGAGCACTTGAAACACCTTGGCGAACACCGGCTCATCCCGAGAGATGGCCATCGCGATGTACTTTGGAAATTGGCGCGGCCATTCCCGGAGGAGTGCTTCGCCCGTCGGCATCTCGCCGACCGAATGGGACCATTTGCCATCCTCCATCGCTCCTTCCACGCCATCCCTACCGCCGATCACATGGGTGTTTGCCGGATCGGCCGGAACCTGATATTGGATCTCGTAGTTCTGGTTGTCGATTATCTTAGAAGAGGACTTGTTGCTTCCCACCAGTTCGGCTTCGATGAGCAAACTTGCTTCCAGGGAGGTGCCTTTCAAGTTGCTGATCGATTGATCGAAGCTCTCCGCTAGGGCCGTAAGCTTTGACTCAGCCTTCTTCCATCCGCCGGAATTGGGCCTTTTCACTTCGAATGGCTTTTCTTGCTTGGCATTGGATTTTGGAAGGTGGGGGTCTCGCGGTGCAGTGGACGGAACCAAAATTGGTTCGGGGATCATGTCTTCCACAGGCGGTTTTTTGACCAAGTCTTCCTTGGATGCAGCCGGTTTCGGTGCGGGGGACGGCATGCTGCTGGAACCGGAATGCGAGCAGCCAGAAGCAATCAGAGCTGCGATTGGGAACACCAAAATCCGGGATTTCACGATCAGTTCGACGCTCCAGCGGCGACAAGGGGACGATCAAGTTTTGCCCAGTAACTCAAATCGATTTGCGGGAACGGTACATCTTTGCTCTGACACTCCTCAAAAAACGCCGTGTCTTCTGCAGTAGGCGCTGCGCCGCTGTGGCACCGTTCGGCAATTTCGGACAATCTGTTGAACCGCGTAATGTGATCTTCAAACCGGACTTCGGCATAGTCACGCGCTGCCCAAGTCGAGATCAGGAACTGCCAGTCGCTCGCTTCGGCCAGAAGGAGCTCTCGCGCCGCCTGAATGACGAACTCATGCGCTGGCCCGTCCGCTAAGTTCTGTGCCATCCACCTCATGCGCTTTTGGCACGGATAGAGTTGGTCCCAAGTCCAATAGTTGTCGTTGTTGATCCAAATGTAGTGATAACCGCCCTCACCCCAAGATCCTTCGGGTAGGTGAATCGTGTGGCGAGCGGGCTCTTGGTCCAGCACCTCGCTGCCTGTTACGGGACGGAGTTCAGGCACATTGGCCATAGCTCGTGCCACCTCGTAGAGGAACTCCGGGCCTTCCCACCACCAGTGGCCAAAAAGCTCCGTGTCGTACATGGCTACAAGCGTGCCTTCGCGATCCGCAACGCCTTTGTACTGAGCTAAAGTCGATTTGAGCAGATTCACGAAATCCTGCGCATGGCTTGGGATGTTTTCGTACGCCTTCCAAGGATCGTACGGCTGCTTTGCCCCAAGGTCATCTTTGTTTTCGCTGATTCGCCAATATCGCAATCGACCGGGATAGAGCTGCTTGTGAAACTCCAAGTAGTTTGGGTCTCCCGGATATCCCACGTCTCCGGACCACACTCGCACCGTGGTATGAGGATCTCGCGCGAATACGACCGTGCCATTTGGCAGTGCGTAATGCTCGTACTCGCTGCGAAATTCGGCTGGCGGGGTGAACATTTTTTTGCTACGGGCAAATAGTTCGGCAAGCTGGGGGAAGTTTGCCGCATAGGTGCCCAGCGGTTCCCCGCCGCGAATCATGTGCGAATCGACGAAGAAATACTCCAGGCCATTCTCCTCGAGTAACTGCTCGACACCTTTGCGAGGAAATGACGGATCACTCCCAACGGGAGCCTTCCATTCGTACGTCGGCCGATAGGCGCATTCCGGAAGCCAGATTCCACGAGGTTGCCGTCCGAAGTGCCGTTTATAGCTGTCGACACCAATTTTGATTTGAGCCTGAACAGATTCATCCGTAGCCGCGAGCGGCAGGTATCCGTGGGTTGCGGCGCACGTGATGATCTCGATACAACCCTCGTCCTGGAAGAATTTGAACGCCTCCACGATGCTCCGGCCCCACTTGTGCTTAAACTGCACGAGCCCACGCGTGTAGAACCGCTGCCACATCGCCGCAACGCCTTCCATCCACAAAGGACCCTCTCTCCGGAACTGATTCTGATCGTGAAGTGCCCAGTCGATCTTCTCCTGGCAATAGTCCACAAATCCGGCTTTGAAACTCGGATCCTCAAGCTGTTCGGCGAGGATCGGGCTGATGTTGATGGTCCAACGTGGCTTGATGCCTTGGTTCCGCAGGCGGTCGAGTGCATCAAGAATCGGCAGATAGCATTCCACCGCTGATTCATTGAGCCAGTCGGTTCCGTGCGGGGATTTGCCGTGGGAAAGCACATAAGGCATGTGCGAGTGGAGGCACAACAGAAACCGACCAACAGCCATCGTTCCTATTGTATTCGTATTGGAGCCAGTGGGATTTGGGAGGATTCTGTACAATAGCCTTGAATTTCAGCCTAACTAGATTCACTACCATGGCAACAGCTTCAACGAAACGGAACGTCTGCGTTGCCGGGCCGATCGGGTCAGATCGACCCTCCGTCCGTAGCGTGGTAGCTTCGTGCCCTGTTCTTCGCCTCATGAGTGATGCCGATATCAATGCGATCACAGCGGCATCTCACTTAGCCCGGGCGGAGCGCGGCGAGTCGATTTGGCTCAGTCTGGAATCGGCAGGCTATTTCTGTGCCGTGGGAAGTGGTTTCGTGAAAATGGTGAAGACCACCGCTGCGGGTCAAGAGGTCGCGCACGAAATCATGGGTCCGGGACAGGTCTTCGGGCTGTTGGGAGCTTTGGAAGGGTCTGGATGTCCCCTGAGTGCCCGAGCTGTTACGGATGTTTGGTATCTGAAAATCCCGATCCAGGTGTTCCGCCCCATCTACGAACGCACCGAGGCCCTGAGCGCGCACGTGATGCGAAGGACAACGATCCGCCTGAGGCAGGCCCACCTCCTGGTTGCGCAACTCTCGGCAGGAACGGTAGCAAGCCGTATCGCCGCGATACTCCTGATGCTTGCGGAATCGTATGGCCAAGCGACCGAGATGGGAATGGTCCTGACGGTTCCCCTGACCCGCCAGGATATCTCCGAAATGGCTGGCACAACGGTCGAATCCACCATTCGCGTCATGAGTGAATGGCAAAAGACCGGTGTTATCGCCACTCACAAGAAAACGATCACGTTGCTACAGGAAAAGCGGTTGAACCACTTGGTTCAACTCTAGCTCACTTGCCAACTCTTCCAATATTCGGGATCTTCGATTTTGAGCGCATCTTCGGTTAGATACAGAGGATGGTAGGTGTCCAACATGACCGCCAGTTCCTCCGTCCTTGTTGCACCCAATGACGCCTCCACCGCTCCGGGCTGAGGGCCATGCGGGATGCCCAGGGGGTGAACCGTGATGGATCCTTCGACAATTCCTTTTCGAGAACCAAACTTGTCGTTGCAGTAGTAGAGCACCTCGTCGCTGTCAACATTGGAATGGTTGTAGGGTATCGGAACCGCCTGAGGATGGAAATCCAAAACGCGCGGACAGAAAGAACAGACGACGAAGTTGAAGCCTTGGAATGTCTGGTGGATGGGCGGCGGCATATGCAGTTTGCCGGTAATCGGCGCAAAATCATGGATGCTGAATGCCCAAGGATAGACAAAGCCGTCCCACCCGATGATATCAAACGGATGGAAATTATAGTGGTAGCGCGTATAACGCTTTCGTGCCTTGACTAAGACCACAAAATCGCCCTGTTCGTCGATGGTTCTTAGCTCAGTTGGCGGACGGATGTCGCGTTCGCAGTAGGGCGCATGCTCTTGAAGTTGGCCATAGTCGTTTCGATAGCGCTTCGGAATCGTAACTTCTCCGTGGCTCTCGAAGACAAGGCCCCGCACGGGCAAGCTGTCAAATCTAACTCTCCAAATTGTCCCTCTCGGTATGACCAAATAGTCTCCGGGTTGAAATGGAACATCGCCAAACATCGTCTCCAGCACCCCAGAACCGTCATGGATGAAGTGAATTTCGTCTGCTTCAGCGTTTTTGAAGAAGTCCACCATTTGGTTAGCCAAATAAAGCTGGTTCCAGATGACGTCGTTGTTACCCATCAGAGGGATGCGGCCGGAAATGGCGTCTCCGTTCGGCTGCATTCTATCTGTGCGTAAATGGCGGTGCCGGAGCGCTTCCGCATCAAGGAACTTGACTTTGCATTCGCCTGCGTCTTCCCAACTCGCGACCGAAGTAGGCAGATTAATATGGTAGAGCTGTGCCATCGGGCCGCTGAAGCCATGGGTTGAAAAGAGCTGCTCTGCGTAGAGCCCGCCATCGGGCTTTCGAAACTGGATATGTCTTGTTTTGGGTAGCTGTCCCAATCGGTGGTAGCGCGGCATCGTTGCCTCCTTCGGCGAGTGAGAATTTAAGGAATTCTACTAGGTCCTTGGCCTATTCGTTGACGAAGGAGAGCAGCTTCGAGACATTCTTCGAATGCATGGTCTCGGCTTCGGGTGTTTCCACAACAATGGGCAAGTCCTTCCAACGAGGGTCATTCACCAAGCACCGAAAGCAATCTTGGCCAATGGATCCCTCTCCGATATGCTCATGGCGATCTACGCGCGAACCTAACGCTTTCTTGCTGTCATTCGCGTGAATGGCCCTCACTTTTTCACATCCAACCATATGGTTAAGTTGGTCCATCACGCTTTCGTAGCCTTCATTTGTTGAGAGGTCGTACCCCGCGGCGAACATATGGCATGTGTCGAGGCAAATTCCGAGGCGGTCCGGAATCCCCATCATCTCGAAAATCGTAGCGAGATGTTCGAAACGGTAGTTGAGGGACGAACCTTGGCCTGCAGTGGTCTCCATCAGCAAAGTGACCGAATCGTCGGATTCTTCCAGCACTCGCCTGGCGTTCTCAGCGACCAGCCTGAGCCCTTCAGGTTCGCCCTGACCCATGTGGGCACCCATATGCGAGACGACCAAGGGGATCCCCAGTAGTGCACATCGGTTCAGTTCTCCGGTCAGGGCCGCGACGCTCTTTTCGCGAAGTTCTGGATCAGGAGCAGCAAGGTTTACAAGATAAGAATCGTGGCTAACCAAATGGTTGATGCAAGCCTCTGAGCACGCCAATCGAACTGACTCGACGATTTGATCTGTGACATCTTTCGACTTCCACTGTTGCGGGCTCGAAGTGAAAACCTGTACCGCATTGCAGCCGATGGAATGTCCCCGGCGAATCGCATCGCCGAGACCTTTCCCTGTGGGCATGTGCGCGCCGATGAGAGGCATGGTCAGCTTGCGATCTGGCAGGTCGCGCCGCTGCGGGCCGACTCGTAGCCTGCCTCGGCCACTCTAACCGCAGCGAGGCCATCCTCGCCGGTTACGTGTGGATCGCGCTGAGCTTCAATGGCAGCAATGAATTCGTCCACCATCATCTGGTCCAGGTTGGAGCCAAATCCAACCATATGGTGGGTTTTTGCACCGGGGGTGTAGAAGTCCATGCACTGGTTGAACATATCGAGTTCGATAACGCCCTTTTCGCCAATCACAGACATGGTTACGTCTCCCCAGGTCTTGTATGCTCCGTGGCGTGACCAACTCGAATCGAGCGTCGCGAAGAGACCGTCCCCATAGTCCAGCGTCAACATTGCCGTGTCGTCCCATTCTTGCTGGTACATTTGGTGCCCGATAGATGCAGTTACCGAAATCGGGCTCTTTCCGAGAAGTCTCCGTAACAGATCTGAAACGTGAACGGTATGGTCGATCATTGCTCCGCCACCACTCAGGTCTGGCTCGACAAACCATCCAAACGGGCAACTGCCGCGGTTGGTTGTGTTAACGGCAAGGATTTTCCCGATTTCGCCGGAGTTCACCCGTTCCACGAGTCTTGCGAACGCCGGCGAGTATGGACAGGGAAAGGCAGTACCCAGAATGACTCCCGCATCTTTGGCAGCCTTAACCATTTGGTTAGCATCGGCAACGGTCGTCGCGAGAGGCTTTTCGCAAAGCACGTGCTTACCCTTTCCGATGGCCGCCAAGGCAAGCTCTTTGTGGAAGATATTTTCAGAAACGATGACAATTGCATCGACGGAATCGAGCAGCTCTTGTTGGTTCCCCACGACCTTTGAACCATGAGCAGCTACAAACTCCTCGGCGCGGACAGGATCTTTATCCCAGACGCCGACGAGCTGTGCACCTTTTGCCTGCGCGCAGCAATAGACATAGCTGGGAGCATGAACGTGAGCAACTCCCAAGATCCCGAGACGAACCGCCATAAGTTCAGTTTATCTGTTCTGTGGTGGGATGATTTGTACGGTTCGACCGTGGCCGGCAAACTCAATTCGAACCTGAATTGCTTGATCGAGAGCGACCAGTCCCTTTGCACGGTCGGGCCACTCGATCAAACACAAGTGGGTCTCAAGGTAGTCCTCCAGTCCCAATCCCTCCCATCCGCGAACACGGTAAAGGTCGGCATGGACCACCGGAGGCGTTGTGTCAAAAACTTGAATGATGTTGAAAGTTGGAGACCGGACAGGGTCGCACAGTCCGAGTCCAGCCAAAATTCCACGGACAATGGTTGTCTTCCCTGCACCAAGATCACCCCAGAGCATCACCACGTCGCCGGCCGAGAGGCTTTTAGCGAACCGCCTTCCAAACTCAACCATCTCCTCCGCGGTGGCGACGATCTCCATGCTACGGATTCACTCGAGCGAAATTCGCCAGCTCGCCTAACCTCTGGTCTTGCGGATATCTCTTCTGAAGATCGGCAATCGCTTGGCGCTCAATTCGTCGCCACGGAACTGCCAATTCGACCGGGGATTCCGACGCCTTCTTCACGTGATTCGCAGCCTCAAATTCCATCTGAGTCGTCGAGTGGTGAAGCCACGCCAAAAGGTAATGAAGCATGGGGTGCGTTCGATGGCGGAGGCACTCATCCATCCACCGGACGGCGTCCTCAACTAATCCCGCGCAGATGAGATTGTCTGCGACCTCGCGGGCCAATTCCGGGTCATTTGCGACTGGTGCCACGAACTCCACAGGGTCTGCGCTCATTTCCGGCGACTGCGCCAAAAATGCCTCTGCACGCAACAGGGGATCCAACGGCGCGAGATAGTGGGCATTGGTGAGAAAATCCGCGTTGTCGATGCCCTCGTGACGCGCAATCGCTGCCAGATGCCACCACAAAAGAGGATCTTCAGCGTTGGTCTCCGCCGCAAGGTGAAGTGCACTTCGGGCGGATTCCCAATCACGCCTGGAACAGGCTTCGGACGCCCTCCGCACGAGGGCAGCGGCCCTGAGTCCCAACTCCTTGCCTGCGAATGCCCAGTCCAGAGGGAATTCAGATCGAAGGAGGTGCTCCCGCGCGGACTGCATTGGCCCGAGAGGGGTCGGATGAGCGGGAATCTCCGCTGCTTCTTGCACGATCCAGTCGCCTTCCGATCCTCGAAGTCCAGATTGGATGATCTTTCCCGCCTGAGCAGGTATTTCAGAAGACCAAAGGGCTCCTTTCGCGGCTGACACAGCTGCCTTGAGGGTCCCCATTTTTTCCGTTTCGATGAACAGTTCCGCATCTGCGATCGGGGATAGTGCCCAGACGCGGGCGTGTCCATCACCAACTTCTAGTAGCGCAGAGGAGGATCCACCGGTGGGAGCGATTTTGACGGTAGGTACGAGCCGAACTGTCCAGTTCTGAGAGTGTCGAGGGAACAGGTTCGGACTGCCCGAAATGTAATCGGCAACACATGCTGCAGGAATTGGACAGACGTCTTCGAAACTATCGGAATCCGAGACCACCGCAATGCCGGTTTCCTCACCCGTACCAATCCACCACACGTTTCCACACAATTGCCTCGCGCCGAGCCCGTGCCCAAAGCCGATCCCTGAACGACCCGATTGGCTCACCATTCCGCGATTCACGATGGCACAAGAGATCTCAAGCCAAGGTGAATTATCGGGAAGATGAATCGAGAAATGAGCCGCCAGTTGGGAACCGGGAGCGAGTTGGAAGATCAGCACAGTCGGACCTTCCGCTTCTTCGCGAACGGAGACCTCTGCCGGTGCCATCGAGACCATGCCAGGGAAAGTGTCAAAGAAAGGCTGAATTCCCGATGGAGTCCAGAGCCCACGAGTGCCGCCTTGCGCAATCGCAAGCTGTTTTGGCGGTGCAACTACGAATTGTCCGGTCGGAACGTGCTGGATCGAGAGAATCCGGCCGCCTAGCTCTGGAACTACATCCACTTGCCAAAAGGCATTGGACATCCTTAGGGTGTCCAAATGGAGCATCTGGTTCTGACCAGTCGTCTCAAGACGTGGGAGCGGATAACAATCAGTAGGCTGCTCCGGATCAAGAGGAAGTGCTTGGAGAACTGGAACTTCCAGCAGTATCTGAGATTCTTCTATTGGCATGGATCAGAACGTCGGCTAAACTGTTAATTCGATTATGAGCACTGCGGGCAAAATCGCTAAGTTCTTGGGAGTATGGATCGTGATCCCTGCGGGGATCGGGATGGCAGGTTACTATTTCCTGGCCCCGGTTCTCTTGAAGGGCAATCCCGAAATCAAGGAGCGGCTCGCTGCAACGTCCACCGCCGATGCTCCTATGGCAGCCAATACGGCTCAGGAATCACCGTCTCGCAAGTTCTCCAAGCCCCAAGTTCGCATCTCGATTTCAAAGGCGCCGCCTGTAGAAAGACGTGCACCTCGACCTGCCGCGATTGAGGAGGATACAACTCCAACCGATCTCACAAATGATCCCGTGAGTCCAGATGCCAAACCCGACAGAGATCGAAGGCGGCGACGGTCCGAACCCCAGGGCGACAAACCGCCTGAGCCCGAACCAGCAAACCCCACTGAGGAAGATGGCGGATCGGGTGGCAGCACAGGCGACGAGGGTGGCAGCGGAGGTGCTGCTGACGGAGGAAATGAAGGCACTCTCCAGACTCCCTAGGCATTTTTGAGAGAATTTTGAAAATTTTCTTCCCGAGCCCTAAGGAACCACAATTTGGTGCCGACAACCAATATTGGGAGAAGTGTTACCGACAGAAAAAGGCAATCTTTGGGGCGACCCTCTGAGCGCAAAGCCTAGGATCTCATCAGGGAAAATCAACCGAAGTGAGACAGCCGGGATGCCTGTCTGCGAAACGAAGAGTGGCTGCTGCTACACAAACTAGGAGGCCCTATGCGAATCTCAGACGAACAAGTACAAAAAATACTCCAACAGGGAGGAGTTTCCCTATTTGAAAACGAGAACGGTTTTGTCGCGTCCCCCCGCGATGATGACCAAGAAATGATTAAGAAATTGACTCAAGAAGTTCTGGACATGCCTGACCGGGAGGCGATGATCGCTGACCTGAAGGCCAAGATCGAGGCCGGAGAGTACAAACCGTCATCGGACGATATTGCCGATGCCATGGTACGCCGCGCGATCGCAGATCGAATTCGCTGAGTTCCTCTGACGGTATCTCAGCCGGGCCCTCGTCCCTTTTTTGGACGAGGGCCTTTTCTTGTGCGAGACCTTTTTTTGCACTAACTGAAAATTGTCCTTGTCCAGAATGACTTTTGTTGTTATACTGAACTTGTTTTCTCTCGCAAGTTTGCGAGGATTTTCTTGGTCTGGAGCTTAATAATGAAACCAAAGTCGTCTCAAGCCGACTCGTCGTCTTCTCGTATCCGCACTGCGATCACCCGCACCGTTTGCTTGATGGGTGGACTCACCCTGGCATTCATGGCACTCAGTTCAAAGGATTCCTTCGATCATGAAGTGGTGGCAAGTGCCGCTGTCAAACAAGCGCAAAGCAATCTCGTGGTTGTCGGTTTCAACGAACTTGGAATGCATTGTATGAACGAGGATTTTTCCGAACTCTGCATTCTTCCTCCCTTCAACACCTTCCGCGCTCAGTTGATCCGCCGGGGCGACAATCCCGATGTTGTCCGAACCGGTGCTGTAGTCAACTTCAGCATTCTGGGCAACACAGTCAGCCACACGAAAACCAATTTCTGGGATTACGAGGATAAATTGTTCGGTGTCAATCTGGCTCCCGATACAGGACTTACCGGCACTGGACTTTCGGGGCGCATGTTCTACCAAACGGCTGGATGGTACGAGGCGACAGGTATCCCAGTAACACCGGTTATGGATGATGGGACTCCCAACGCCTACAACGTGGGCCAGATTACGGCAACCTATGATGGGCTCACCGGATCCACTCAGGCTGTTATTCCGGTGTCATGGGAAATCAGCTGTAACCTCTGTCACGGAATCAAAAAAGCGTCTCCGGTCAATGGGACTCGAGGCCCTAAGGACGGTGCACCTCCGAAAGCGGGTGGAGCGGAATCGGTGGGTGTGGCGACTGACATTCTTGCGGACCATGACCGGCTTCACGGAACCCACCTTATGAACCAAAGGCCAGTGTTGTGCGCTAGCTGCCACGCGGACCCGGCACTCGGCACAACGGGTGTGGCAGGGGTGAAGACAATGTCTGCTGCCATGCACGGTGCACACGCTTCGAGGATGGGTCAGGCAAATCTGACTAATGCATGCTACGCCTGCCACCCTGGTGTCAAGACCAATTGTCAACGAGACGTCCACTACACGCAGGGGATCTACTGCACGAACTGCCACGGTTCCATGACGGCGATGGGAAGTACCACGCGTACTCCTTGGAAGGATGAACCCAAGTGTTCCAACTGTCACAACGTATCTGGCCACCAGTATGAGGAAACCGGCAAGCTGTTCAAAGACTCAAAAGGTCATGGCGGAGTGTTCTGTGTCACCTGTCACAACGCACCCCATGCCATCACACCGGCTGCCACAGCCTTGGACAATGCTCAGACTTTGAGGCTTCAGGACCACATCGGAACGTTGGACAAATGCTTGATCTGCCATACACGGCAGCCCAATGAGTCGTTCCCGCACCGACGAGACGACTAAGCGCCACGCGCGCTGTTCGAGAGAGGCTCAGGCTATTTGCCTGAGCCTTTTTTGCGTACTGGGAAGGGCACCTGCGCGGCTCTGCAAATCTCGTCTGCGTACACTTTGCTGGCACCCATGCTGGCCCTGACCATCTCCTTGCCCGCTTCGGCCATCTTGTTCCGCGTGGCTGGGTCCTTGAGCAGCAGTTGAAGGGTGTGCCGCAACTCATCCACGGTCGCGCAGATCCGCGAGGCTCCAACTCGAGTGGCTTGTTCGCCAGCATCCCGAAAATTCTGCATATGCGGGCCATGAATGACAGGCACGCCCACGGCTAACGGCTGAATCAGATTTTGCCCCCCATAGTTGCCGAAACCGCCTCCAATGATTGCCAGATCCGCAACCTGATATACCTCTGAAAGTTCTCCGAAGGTATCCAAAACCATCCACGGGCCCGTTTCGGCTTTGGAACGCAAAGCCGGCTCGGGGAGCCCGTGCTTCCGGCCGATTTCGATGACCTCTGGAGCTCGTTCCAAATGGCGTGGCGCGTAGACGACGCGAACACCCCCTTGGACAAAGGAAGCAAGTGCCGCCAGCACCAGTTCATCCTCGTCGATGCCGCGTGTGCTCCCAACCACCACAACTTTCTCGCTCTCCTGAATACCAAGTTCTGTGCGCCATTCTTCAGCAGATTTCTTCGGAGCGACCACCCCTTGGTCGTATTTGCAGTTTCCCGTTACCTCTGAGTTCACAGCACCAAGCGCTCGGATTCTGCGGGCGTCTTCCTCCGTCTGCATCATCGCTCGATCCAGCATGGCCAGCATGGATCGGTAGAAAAATCGGAGTTTCATGGACCGAGGGAACGATCGGTCGCTGATCCGCCCATTGATCAGCATGGTAGTCGCCTCCAAGGATTTGCTGGCCCACAAAAAGTTGAACCACAACTCGGTCTCCATGATCGCGACCACGCGAGGTCGAACGCTTGCGACAGCGGTGAGTTGGAACAAGGCGAGGTCGATGGGGAAGTAGACGAGTCGGTCCACCCACTCACTTGCCTTTTCGCGAGCAGTGGCGTGTCCGCTGCTGGTCGTCACACTCAGAACGATTTCCGGTGGATCGTGCCGGCTTTTGATCGCCTCCAAAATCGGCAGCGCTGCCATCACCTCGCCGACTGAAACGGCATGAATCCACACGCGAGGTGTTTTGGGTGAGAGTTGGAAGAAATAGTGCCCACGACGCTCCTTCCAATTGGGAGCTTCCTTGCGAGCCCGGCTCCGGATCCACATCCAGGGGAGCCAAATCGGCGCCGCAAAGAATAGAAGCGTGTTATAGAGGATGTACATCAAGGGACTTGCCCACAATCCTCCGGTAGGCGTCCAGGTATTTCTCCCGGGTCTTGGCGATGATGTCCTCCGGAAGAGTGGGTCCTGGCGGCTGCTTATTCCATTGGATCGATTCCAAATAGTCACGGACAAACTGCTTATCGAAGCTTGGCTGTGCTTGGCCGGGATTCCATCCGGTCGATTCCCAGTACCGACTGGAATCGGGTGTCAGAGCTTCATCGATCCAGAGGAGTCCGTCGTCCGTTAGCCCGAACTCGAACTTAGTGTCCGCCAGGATGAGTCCACACTGGGCGGCGTGCGCTGCCGCCTCTTTGTAGAGCTTAAGTGTCCAATCTCGTGCGAGCTCGGCGATTTCACGGCCCACGAGATCGACGGCAGTATCCCAGCTGATGTTCTGGTCGTGACCTTCTTCTGCTTTCGTTGCTGGAGTAAATATGGGTTCGTCCAGCTTGGATCCTTCGACGAACCCTGCAGGCAAGGAGATGCCCGACACAGAACCTGTGGCTGCATACTCTTTGGTCCCTCCTCCGGATAAATAGCCTCTAGCGACACACTCGATTGGCAACGGCTTCGCTTTCTTCGCGAGGATGCTCCTGCCAGAAAGAGTTTCCCAGCCGGATGGAACTCTATCTTTCAGAGCCTCATCGGAACTTGCGATCACGTGGTGAGGAGCGATGTGTCGGAGCTTCTCAAACCAAAACAGGCTCATCTGGTTGAGGATGCGGCCCTTATCCGGCACGCCGTTCGCCATCACGACATCGAATGCCGAGATTCGATCCGAAGCGACGATGAGCAAAACGTCCCCCAAGTCAAAGACTTCGCGAACCTTGCCGATCCGCCCCGCGGGGAGCCCAGCAATTCCGCCACAGTTCATTAGAACCATAAGGTCATTATGATGGGCCGTCCGGTTACTTGAGTGAGGGGTATTGAGACCGGATGCGATCTTGCAACGATTCGAAGTTCTCGATCTGGCGTTCGACCTCGCCTTCGTTTTGGCTTGCATACTGCAACGCCGCCAAGAGTTCACCTCGCTTGATCAGGGGAAATGCTTTGGCGAGTTCGTCAATGGACTCCGTCCGGCGATATTCACGGAGGATCTCCCAAATCGCCACTCGAGACTTTGACAGCCGAGCGACGTTTCCAAAATTCGAATCGAGGTCAATGATCCGTTCTAGGTAACTATCAGAATTCCGCAGTTCGCGGATGCGGTTTTCCATGTGTTCCGGCGAGAGGTGGAGTTCAGCAGCACCTTCTGCAACCGATATCTGATCTTGCATAACCGCGTTCAGGACAAGTTCTTCGTAAAGCGAAGCATCCTGTTCCCAGAGATTATTCAGCGCATGTTCAACGCGTTCTGGCGACCATCTGGCCAGGTTTGAAAGCTGGTCCAACTGCCAAGGCTGTAGAGATTTATTCATGACGGGTTGCTTTGCGTCCCGCGTCGTCGAGGGGGGCGTTCTTGCGAAGCTACTTAGTTACTGACGGACTTTGTCCCCGTGCTTGTTCGCGCAGTTTTTCGATCACCATTAGGTAACGGGCCAGAATGGTGCGATATTTCTCCGGGTGAAGCCATCGAGCCTCGGAATGATTGCATCCAGCGAACCATTCGAGCGACGATTCCGTGTTTGTCATGCAACCCTGATTGCGTCGAGCCTGATCCGGAACGGCAAGCGTGTCCGATTCGCCATGAATCAGGAGCACCGGCACATGAATCTTGGCTAACGCTTCGCCCACATCGGCAACGCTGGGGGAGTATCCCAGAATCCATCGGGAAAACAGCCTGAGCGGCTTGAGGAGAACTGCGAGCCACCTCCCCCCGATAAAGTGCCACCAGCCGTCCGTTGCATCCAAGAGACGCGAAAACGCCGAATCCAGGATGAGCCCCACGATATTCCTGGAATCTTCAGCCGCTGCAAAGGAGCATGCTGCTGCGCCCATACTGGATCCCCACAAGATGACCCGTGCTTCTGGGGATCGGCTTCGAACCCACTCAACCGCAGCGAGAACATCCTTGCGCTCCGGATATCCCAAGCCGCTGCGCTTTCCGGGGCTCCGGCCATGAGCCGGAAAGTCAAAATTCAGCGTGCTGCAGCCTTGCTTCCAGAACCAATAAGCCACACTCGCAGGCTCACTGCGGTTCATCATGTAGCCGTGGCACAGGATCACAACGGGTCGGTCTGGCTCTCCTTCACACCACCATCCGGGAAGCAATGCGCCGCCCCGCGATGGAATCGACACCGACTCTTGAGGTGCGCCAAGCGAGCCGGGAGATTCGAAATACGGAATTCTGTACGGATGCACGCTAATATAAGCGGCACCACACAAGATTGCCAGATACAGACCAAGTAAAATAGCTAGCCAGAGCATAACTGGAAGGGTGAACCCATTATGCTCCCTGATCCTGGGTCCAAAGTTCGCCAAAATCAATATTAACCAAATATGTACGCCCTCAACTTTTACTCCGAGCTCTACGAAGACATCCTGCGAAAGGACCGAAAGACCGTGACGATTCGCCTCGGAGATAAAGAGGACAAATATCGAACTGGGATGCTCGTGTGGATCACTGTGGGGCCGCGGTACGGGCGACGCCAGAAGCTCTATTCGGCAATTCTGGATAAGGTGGAAGTCAAACCAATTTCGGATCTGACTCCCCGGGAAATTGAAAAGGAAAACCCTGAATTCAGAAGCCAAGATGACGTCATCGCGTTCCTGTCTCGAATCTACTCCGACTTTTTGACGCCCGCACACTTGGTTACGGTGATCCACTTTTCCCGAGTTGACGAATCGCCGTTCTGATCACTTGAAGCACCCCGGCTATCGCCGAGGTATCGTCTCAGGGGATCGTCGCCTTGGACGTTCTTTCCGGCAACGGTGCCGGAACTGATTGGCTTGTGGACCCGTTACCATCTTCGAAACCGACCTTGAAACGAGACTTTTTTGGGATTCCTGGGACTCTTGCACGGGCAATGATGATTGCTCTGGCAACCGCGCCAATGCATGCCCCTGCTTGCAGCACCGGAAACACGATTTCATTCGTAGAGAAATTGGTCCTGACCGGATTGGAAGCTCAGACCCATTCCGAAGGCTCAGTAGAAGCCAAATCCAACACCACCGACTTGGCTCCGGCTCCGATGCCGGACATGTCCGGGGTCCCGAAGGGTGTTCGCCCTGGGCTCGCATGGCTTTACAAGAACGACCACAAGCCAGAAAAAGATGATCCATATTGGGCTATGGCCCGCAAGCAGATCGCGCCCATCTACGACAGCGGATCCTGGAAGAACGGATCACCCCTAAGGCTTTTCGGGGGAGATCCCAAGGTGAAGAAAATCGCGCTGACTTTCGACGACGGCCCTGCGGCCGGCTACACCAAGCGACTTTTGGAGGCTCTTAGCTCCCTGAACGTCAAGGCCACGTTTTTTGTTGTGGGCAAGATGGTCCGCAAAAACCCCGATTCTTTGAAGGCGATCGTCGCGGCGGGCCACGAAATTGCGAATCACAGCTTCAGCCACCCAACGCTTTCTAAACTCACCCCAGACGAGGTGCTGGCGGAATATCAGGCATGCACCTTGATCATCAAGGATACAACCGGAAAAACGCCGAGATTCTGCCGCCCTCCCGGTGGCCGGCACACTCGCGATACGTACAGAATGGCCTCCTCACTAGGCCTTGAGACCGCTCTCTGGACTTGCGATCCGCTTGACTACGCGATGATCGGACAGGAACTGCTTCTTCACAGGCTCACGGTGGGGCTTAAACCCGGCGCGGTGATGCTGCTCCACAACGGCGCAAAGGACACGCTCCTCGTGCTTCGTCGATTTGTCGAGTACGCCAGAAGCAAGGGATATCAGTTCGTCACCATGAGCGAAATGTTTCCGCCGATGGCGACGAAGGTCGCCGTCAAGACCAACCACAAGTAAAAAATTGCCCCGCCGGGTGGCGACGGGGCTAGTGTTGGACCAGTACGTTGCGTTCAAAAGTCGTTTTCAGTCACCCAGTTTCTGCCGCCGCAGGAATGTTGGGATGTCCAGATCGATTTCGCTCATCTGGATTGGCGGAGGCGATCCAGCAGCAGCCGCAGCTAACGGTTCGGACTGAGTGGGCGCTACGGCTGGCTTGCTGGCAAAGATTTGGGGTTCGACACGGGCAACAGCACCCTCTACCATTCCCGCGGCGATGAGCGTGATCAGGACTTCGCCCTCCCCAAGTTCTTTGGTGACGTGTCCCAGGAAAATCTCGGCTTCTTCAGGATCAGTGAATTGCTGCAGATACTCCATCGCCTCATGAGCTTCACCGATGCTGAAATCTCTGCCTGCGGTGATGTTCACGAGGAGCTTCTTCGCGCCGACGATGGAAGTTTCTAGCAACGGGCTATTGGCTGCGGCTTGAGCAGCACTTCTCGCTCGATGCTCACCTACGCCTCGGCCCATTCCCATCAACGCGATCCCCGCGTCTTTCATGACCGATCGGACATCCGCAAAGTCAACGTTGATCAGACCTGGGAGAAGGATGATGTCGCTGATGCCCTGCACTCCTTGGCGAAGGACGTCGTCTGCGGTTGCAAACGCCTGCTGCATGGTCGTCCGCTTGTCAACAACTCCGAGAAGGCGGTCGTTCGGGACCACAATCATCGTGTCGACCTGTTCGCGCAACTGGGCGCTCCCCTGTTCAGCGAGTTTTTTCCGCTTGGGGCCTTCGAACAGAAATGGCTTGGTTACCACTCCGACGGTGAGGATCCCCATCCGACGAGCCATTTCGGCAACCACTGGGGCACCTCCCGTACCGGTTCCACCACCCATTCCAGCGGTGATGAACACCATATCGGTGCCTTCCAAAATCTCTTGAATCGCTTTTTCCGATTCCTTGGCGGCGGATGCTCCAACTTCAGGATCACCCCCTGCCCCAAGACCGCGAGTCGTCACCTCACCCAGCTGGACACGGATTTTCGCTTTGCTGTGGTCCAGTGCTTGGGCGTCCGTGTTCATAGTAACGAACTGCACGCCACTGACGCCAACATCCACCATCCGGTTTACCGCGTTTCCACCGGCTCCACCGAGACCGATCACTTTGATCGTCGCCTGGGTATCGAAGAGATTGTTTGGTTGCATGCGTCGAAAATTCCTGGAACACCTGGGCATTCGCCTAGGGAGGTTCGCATCAACAGACGCGAGCGCAGTCCAAAAAGCATCAGAAAATTACGGGAGTTCCGAGGTCTTGGACCGTGTCGCGCCCGGTTGAGGGGCTTTGCCACCTCGCAGGACATCGGTGAGAAGGTTGAGAACACCGACCCAGTAGAGAACCAGGTACCGACGCCAAAGCCTACGCGGCTCGATGGACAGCCGCCAAAGCCACTCAAGTCCAGATTTCTGCATCCATTGAGGAGCACGCGGCTTGAGTCCGGCGATCAATTCAAATGTTCCGCCAACTCCCAAAATGAGAGCTTCCGGAAAACGCTTTCTGAGTTTGATGGCAACGAGATCCTGCTTCGGCACCCCCAGTGCAATGAAGATGAGGGATGCACCATGAGCTGCAATTTGGTTCGCGAGATCATCAATTGAGGCGTCATCCAGCTTCACTTTTCCATCGAAGACAAAAACGTCGTCGTGCCGTTCGATTTGGAGATTCTTGAGTGCGCGGGGAGGATTAACTCCTCCAATAATGGCGACATCTGAGGCAGGGACCCGCTTGATGAGATCCGCCGAAAGGTCGCTTCCGGCAGTTCGTCCGGGCACTTTTGCTACGCCCCGCTTGATTTTGCTCGCCCAAACCAGCGGCATACCGTCGGCGACGATATATTCGGCACTTCCGATCCAGTTGCGGTATTCAGTATCGAGGCAGGCATTGGAGAGAATCTCCAGATTGAGAGTTACCACCCACCCTCCGTTCTTCGCGGCCAATTGCCGCAAGAAGAACTCAACGCTCTCCTCATAGGAGAGCGCCAGCAGATCAAACCCGCAGAGTTCGCAACGGGTTGCAGGAATGGTTAGCGCCTTTGCCAATCGTACTATCCAACTTATGGGTTCATTGCCCGCCGCCTTGGAGGGTTGAACCAAAAACCATTTTAGTGTACATGAACATTGACCAAAGCCAGAAGATCGGCGTTCGGATATGCTTCTTCATCATTTATTCATGCCCCTGATCGTCGCCATCATTCCCACGTACAACGAACCCGAATACCTCCAGCGATGCTTGGAGTCTCTGGAAAGCCAAGGTTTGCCGATTCACTTGGTCATCGTCAACGCCGGGGACCCACTCCCCTTTTCGGTCGGCGCGAATGCTCAGGTGGTCGAGGTCGGATCTGAGTGCTACTGGACGGCCTGTGTGCAAAAGGGGCTTGATCTCGCTCGATCTCTCCACGCGGATCTGGTGCTTCTGAGTAATGCCGACACAGTGTTTTTACCTGGTACCGTACAAGCACTTCTCAGTACGGTGAGTCTGGAATCCCGCAAAATCGCATGCTCCCCCGCCTATTGCCGGAACACAATGGGCGACCTTGGGCTCCAGTACCACGGCCAGTCTTCATGGGGATTCCTTCTCTATGGAAAGCTGTTACGGGGATGGAATCGGACGGAGGAATCTCCACCCGAGGAGATTCGAGTCGACCTAACCGGAGGACAAGGCGTGCTCATCCCGATTCAGGCTTTCGATGGTATCGAAATGGACACCAAACGGTTTCCGCAATACGCAAGCGATCACGATTTATGGCTGATGATGGCGAAGCGAGGCTGGTCGCTCTGGGTCGCGCCAGCGGCTGGAATCGTCAATGAACGCACCTTCAACAGAAATCGCCGCGGTTCCCTTCTGGGGACCCTTTTTTGGAGAATGCGATCGGAATTTGCGCCGGAAAGCATTCCTATCATGTGGCGCCTGCGCAGCAAGCACCTTACTATTCCTATCGCGGTCTTTTCGTTCTTGATCAGTTTCGCCCTTAGGTGGACCTTGGGCCTTCCTAACATCATCAAACGAAGCTAGTTTTTTCGCAGCAAGAGTTCACGCGCGGCAAGAAATACGAATTGCGTATTGGTAAAAAGATATCGCTTCCAGAGCCTCCCGGGTTCGGATACCAAGCGGAACAGCCACTCAAGACCAGCCTTTTGCATCCACTTCGGTGCTCGCGAGACTTTTCCGGCGTAGATGTCCAAAGCAGCGCCAACACCTACTTGAATGCAGTGGATCTGGTCCGTTGTTTCTGCCATCCAGAATTCTTGGCGCGGGCATCCCAAGCCCACGAATAGGATCCCGATTCCGCTCGCATTGACCTGCCGAATCGTTTGGTCCACTTCCTCTTGGGTGAAGCTTCTGTGAGGCGGCGCCACCGCATAATGGACCTTGAGTTTCGGGAATGCACAGGCCAAGCGCGAAAGAAGAGCATCCATGGCCTCTGGAGAGGTGCCGAAAAAGCCAACCGGAATCCCAGATTGTTGCGCAGATTGGCACAGGGTCCACATGAGATCGGGACCTGGAATCCTCTCTTGATCCTCGACACCGAGCTTACGCATGAGCCAGGCCACCGGCCACCCGTCGGGCAGAACCAAATCGGCTTTGCTGAGAGCTTGACGGAAATCCAGGCGATTGTGGCCTGTGATGATGCTGTGCACGTTGGACAAACAGACGTATCCAGATTCGCGATTGGCTGCCCATTCGAGAAGCTGTTCAACGGCTTCCGATTCACAAACCGTATCAACATGAACTCCCAGGACATCGATCGTCTTTCGTGTAGTCTCCTGTTGGACCACCGCCGATTCGTGCACTCTAACTGCCATCAGTTTTAGGATTGGCAATTTGGCTGGGTTTCCCCAGTTTTGAGTTCGCACGATCTCGGCTAAACTCAGCACATGAGTTGGTTACCCAAAGATTTTTCGCCCGAGACAAATCTCTCCTGGCAGCACTACGAATCGAGAGCAGAAGCCCTGGCAGCTGCGAACCTCACCGCGGCGTCCGTAGAGGCTTGGCTAAAGCAATGGAGTGAGCTGAACGAAGAGATCGAGGATCTTGGTAGCAGGCTGTGGGTCGCAAAAACTGTGGATACGACGGATGAGAAAGCAGACGAGTATCTCAAGCGATTTTTGGAGGTGATCGAGCCTGAGTCCAAAGCGATGAACCAGACCTTGAAGAGCAAGTTCCTCGACTTTGGCACGGCTCCATCCGGCTTTGAAATCCCTCTGCGCAACATGAAGAGCGAGGCAGCTCTCTATCGAGACGAAAACGTGAGCCTCCAGTCAGAGGAGGCCATGCTTTCGACTCGGTACGGGGATGTCGTCGGTGCCCAGACCGTGACCTGGAACGGCGAGGAGGTCACGTTGCTCAGACTCGACCAGAACCTCCAGAACTCAGACCGGTCCATCCGAGAAAAGGCTTGGAAGGTCGGAATGGCCCGAAGACTGGAAGATCGTTCCACCCTCAACGAGTTGTTCGTTCAGTTGCTGGAGCTCCGACTCCCTCAGGCACAAAATGCTGGATACGCCAACTATGTTGACTTCCGCTGGGAGCAGATGCAGCGATTCGATTACACGCCCGAAGATTGTGAGCAATTCCATGACTCAATCGAGAAAGTCGTTATTCCTGCCTGCCAGAAAATCGCCGACCGCCGTAAGAAGTCGCTCGGATACGAGACGCTGAGACCCTGGGACTTCAGCGTTGATCCAGATCAGCGAGAGCCTTTGCGACCGTTTTCGAGCAACGATGAGTTTTCTTCAAAAGCAGCGTCCATGCTCAATCACGTTGATCCCGAGCTCGGAAATTACTATCGAGTCATGGAGCAGGAAGGGTTGCTGGACCTCGATAATCGAAAGGGGAAGGCTCCAGGGGGATACTGCACTGCGTTTCCGATTTCCCGTCGCCCGTTCATCTTCATGAATGCCGTCGGTCTGCACAGAGACGTCCAAACTCTTCTCCACGAGGCTGGTCATGCATTCCACGTCTTTGAATCTGCGCATTGGCCCTACACGCAGCAATTGAATGTGAACACTGAGTTCGCCGAGGTCGCGTCGATGTCGATGGAGCTTCTTGCCGGAGACTTCTTGGAGGAGCAGTACGGAGGCTATTATTCCAAGGCAGATGTGGCGCGTGCACGAACTGAACACTTGGAGAAGATCCTGATGTTCTGGCCGTACATGGCCGTTGTGGACGCCTTCCAGCACTGGGTCTATCGGAATCCGGAGGAGGCCCGCGACCACGCCAAGTGCGACGCCAAGTGGGTCGACCTTTGGGATCGATTTATGCCATGGGAGGATTGGTCAGGTCTTGAAAATGAGAAGGCGACCGGCTGGCACCGAAAGCTGCACATCTTTGAGATTCCGTTCTATTACGTAGAGTATGGAATGGCTCAACTCGGTGCGCTTCAGGTTTGGCGAAACTCGCTTACCGACCGCGCGGGCGCAGTCAAGAAGTACCGAGAAGGCTTGTCGGCGGGAGGCACCATCACGCTGCCGGAGATGTTCCGAACCGCTGGTGCATCATTCGCATTTGACACTCAAACGATCCAGGACGCCGTTGATCTGATCGAAACCAAACTAGAAGAGTATGGGGCTGAGGCCTAATCAACGCAACTAATGACTTCTGAAGGCAAACAATCGCGTCGCTCATTTGACAAGGCCCTGATGCGACGTATTTTGGGCCTGTTTCGTGCCCATCGCGCTGCCGTGACCGTGATGCTTGCCACGGTCGCGGTGGGTGTGGTTCTGGGTCTGATCCCACCATTCCTTCTGCAAGTCATCATCGACCACGGTCTGCAACAAAATGACCTGCAGGTGACCGGATGGTACTCGTTGTACACGATTCTGGCGACTCTCGCGGGAGCAGGCGTGACCTTGTTGTATGGGTATCAAAGCGTGCTCATCGGCCAGCGGATTATGTGCGACCTCCGCTACAAGCTCTTCACTCACCTACAGGGAATGTCTCTCCGGTTCTTTACAACGACCCGGACGGGTGATATCCAGACTCGGTTGATCAGTGATGTTGCGGGGGTCCAGAACGTCGTCAGCAACACCCTCGTCGATGCGCTCAGCAACGCTGGAATCGTCATTTCTGCTCTCATCGCCATGGTCATCTTGGACTGGCGGTTGACCCTGCTGGCAGTTGCATTGGTTCCCTTCTTCGGATTCGTTGGGAAGTGGGTCGGCGACTTTGCCCGCAACGTCCGCAAAGGCACCCAAGAACAGACCTCCGAGCTGAACTCCATGATGCAGGAGCAGCTTTCGGTCTCTGGAGCTTTGCTCGCTAAGACAATCGGGCGCGCCGATACACTTGCGGAAAAGTTCAACGTGGAAAACCACAAACTGGCGGACTGGCAGATCAAGTCTTCAGTAATCCAGTATCTGTTTTTCGGCCTGATCAGGATGATTACGCAGTTGGTTCCCGCGCTGATCTACTGGCTTGCCGCTTACCTCATGTCGCGTGGCGATAAGTCGATCAGCGTCGGCACGATTGTCGCTTTCACGAGCCTCCAAGCGCGCATGTTCTTCCCCTTGACCGGCCTTATGGGACTTCAAGTCGAAATCCTGAGTTCATTTGCGTTGTTCGAGCGAATTTTTGAGTATCTGGATATGCCCCACGATGTCCAGGAAAAGACCAATGCGACTCCGCTTCCCGTGGCTTCCACGAAGGGACAGGTTGAGTTTAATCAGGTCGGATTTCGCTACGACCAAACCAGCGAAGACTGGACGCTGGAGAATATTTCGTTCCGCGCTGAGCCCGGCGAGCTCATCGCCCTGGTTGGGCCATCCGGAGCCGGCAAGACCACCCTCTGCAACCTCATCCCGCGACTCTATGACGTGGATGCGGGGACCGTCCGGATCGACGGCATCGATGTGCGCGATATGGTCATGGCTGATTTGTCGGCGGCAGTAGGAGCCGTAACCCAGGAAACCTATCTCGTGCACACGACCATCGCGGAGAACCTTCGCCTGGCCAAGCCTAATGCGCCTTTGGAGGAATTGATTGATGCGTGCAAAGCAGCTGCGATCCACGGACACATCGACAGCTTGCCGGAAGGTTACGACACGGTGGTGGGTGAACGCGGATATAAGCTCTCCGGCGGCGAGAAGCAGAGAATCGCGATCGCTCGGGCAATCCTTAAAAATCCCCGGATTTTGATCTTGGACGAGGCAACATCGGCACTGGACACCGCATCAGAGCGGCTGATCCAGAATTCACTGAACAGCCTGATGCAGGGCCGCACGACGTTTGCTATTGCTCACCGATTATCGACGATCTTAACGGCCAATCAAATTCTTGTCATGCAGGATGGGCGGATAGTCGAGCGAGGAAGGCACCAAGAACTCCAAGCCCAGGGGGGACTGTACGCAAAGCTCTATCAAGAGCAATTCGTTACCAGCCACCAACTGGACCAGGCCGATTCGACCTCGTAAATTCACTGTGTTTCAGTGATTTTCCCAAAGCCACTGAACACCGCTCGCCGGAGTTCGTTTTGACCTAATGGCAAACAACGGCAGATCGAGGCGCCTCCGCGAGAGGCTAATGATGCTTCGATCAAACCGAGAAGACAATGAGTGGTTAGGGTCACCTGGAAAGGTGGCCCTTTTTTTTGCGCCCCAAAAAAGAAAGGCCGTCCCGAAGGACGGCCTTTCTCATGTTAAGAGAGTAGTCCAGTGGACTTACTTCTTGCGGCGTCGGATAACGGCTGCGAGACCGAGTCCGAGAGCTGCCATCGAAGCGGGCTCTGGAACGGCTTCGAAGCGCCAGCCAAAGTTGGCCTTCGGGTTGCCGCTGAAGTTGAAGTAGGTGCCTGCGATACCGCTGGCCAAACCGCCAGTTGCTGCAGTCGATTGGAACGCAACATCGTTGCTGGAACCGACGCGCACGGGGTCAGCCATGATCAGCTGGCCGAGACCATTGAGCTGCGTGGTGGTCGTCGTGGTGCCCGAGCCATCGAATGTGAGACCTGCCCACATGGTTGATTCGAGGTTCATAACGTTGGCGCCCAAGTCGAAATACCAAACGTTGGCTGCACCAGCTGCGAAGGAGGTGGCGGCGAAGGTGAAACCGGTTACGTAGGTGCCCATGGTCGTCGCCGTGCCATCGTTCTTATAGAATCGAATTCGCATGCGAGCGCTAACAGCTGTGGTGTTGCTGTTGTACGTGGTCCAGTAAATTCGGGTGACTTTCTTGCCGACAAATGCGACCGGGAAGGTCAAGTCATCCGCCACGAGCCGGGTCGTGTTGATTCCGCTAACCGCAGCAGCGCCACCGTTGTTGAACGATGCAACGATCGAGTTGTTGAGGCTTGCGGCATCGTTCAGGTAGAGGTTGTCATATGCAACATACGCCTGGGAAGCTCCAGCAACAGCCACGAGGCCCAAAGCTAAAAGTGTTTTCATCAAGATCTCCTTTCGATAATAAGAAACACCGCCGAACCGACGAGGCCCAGATGCGGCTACTTACAATCGGTATCTTAAGGGAGACTTGTGACACCCTGACTGGCAAATCTAGGAGAACTATAAGAAAACCTGGTAATCCACCAAGTGAATCTCAATAGTGCCAGTCCACATCTAACGCTTCCTTCGCGTGGCGCTCGATATATTCGCGTCTCGGCTCGACTTTTTCACCCATTAAGCGACTGAACATCATTTCCACGTCAGCCTCAAGTTCCTTGTCCAATTTGACTTGAACGAGATGCCTCGATTCGGGTGCCATCGTCGTCTCGCCGAGCTGCTCCGGGTTCATTTCACCCAAGCCCTTAAAGCGGGTGATTTGATAGTTCTTCCGCTTGAGGTTCTTAAGAATCTGATCACGTTCCGCCTCGTCTTGAGCGTAAAAGCGCTCGCTCGCACCGGATTTGATGACGAAAAGCGGCGGCTGAGCGAGATACAGGTGCCCAGCTTCCACCAAAGGCCTCATATAGCGGTAGAAGAAGGTAAGCAGAAGTGTCCGGATGTGCTCTCCATCAACGTCCGCGTCGGTCATGATGATGATCTTGTGGTAGCGAAGCTTGGAAATGTCGAACATGCTGGAGTCCTTCCCATTTCCGTTGCCGTTGTTGATGGCCGCCGGATCCTCTTCCTTGCCCCTGGAGACATCAATATCGATGCCTACTCCCAATGCAGCGATCAGCGATTTGATTTCCTCGTTATCGAGAGCTTTATCAAGCCTGGCGCGCTCCACGTTGAGGATCTTTCCTCTCAGCGGCAGAATGGCCTGGGTCACCCTATCCCGTGCATCTTTGGCTGATCCGCCGGCAGAGTCGCCTTCCACCAAAAAGATCTCGCATTTCTCGCTCTCTTTGCTGACGCAGTCTTGGAGCTTGCCCGGAAGTCCGAAAGAATCCATCGCGTTGGATCGCTTGACGCTCTCCATGGCCTTTCGAGCCGCTTCGCGAGCCATCTGCGCCACGCGAGCCTTTTCCACGATCCGCTTGGCGATGTTGGGGTTTTCATCCAAGAAGGTAGCAAGACCGTCTCCGACCAGTGAGTTGGCAATACCCTGAACTTCAGGGTTAACCAGCTTGACCTTATCTTGCGAGTTATAGCTTGGCTTTTCTAACTTGAGCGAAATGACAGCTGTTAATCCATCCGCGACGTCTTCGCTCGCAAAATTCTTCTCCTTTTCCTTGAGAAGGTTCATCTTCCGGGCATAGGCATTGATGACGCGGGTCAAGCCAGCGCTGAAGCCGCTGACGTGCGTTCCTCCATCCGGTTGGTTGATGTTATTGGAGAACGCCAGCATGGTGAGGTTGTATGCCGTGTGGTACTGCAGGGCAACCTCCATCTCGTAATTTTCCTTGGCTCGGCGGAAGTAGATGACCTTGTGCAAGGGCTCCTTGGCTGCGTTGATGTCTTCGACAAGCTGCTGGATACCGCGCGTGAAGTAGTAAGTATCGTTTTGCTCTTCGTCAGCCTCATCCACGAACTCGAACTTCACAGCTGGGTTAAGGTAGGCCAACTCTCGCATTCGGTTCTTGATGATATGAGGGTCGTGCTTGGTCTCGGTAAGGACGGTTGCATCCGGCATCCAGTGCTGGGTCGTGCCCGATTCCCCCGGAGGGCACTTGCCGATTTCCTCGACTTCAGTAACCGGAATCCCAGCCTCAAATCTCTGGCGGTAGATCTTTCCATCTCGTCGGACGGTCGATTCCATCCATTCGGACAGCGCGTTGGTACAGCTCACACCCACGCCGTGGAGACCACCTGATACCTTGTAGCCGGTTCCTTCGCCCCCAAACTTTCCTCCGGCGTGAAGGACGGTCATAACCACGGTCAGCGTGGAAATTCCCATCTTCTCGTGGAGACCGACGGGAATCCCACGGCCGTTGTCCGACAAGCTCAGCGACCCATCTTCGTGCAGCGTCACAACAATGGTGTCGCAGTACCCAGCGAGAGCCTCGTCCACAGCATTGTCGATGACCTCGCGGAACATCTGGTGTAGGCCACGCTTTCCGTTATCGCCGACATACATTCCCGGGCGATGACGAACGGCTTCCAATCCCTCCAGGACTTGAATCGAGCTCTCGTCGTACGTGTTCTCGACCCGTTTGGCCAGATGCTCATCGGTATCGGTGAGGTCGGTGCTTTGGCCTTGTTCGATTTCGGGCTGCTGAATCTCAGCAGCGGAATCTTCGGGCCGATTTTCCGGCTCGTCAGGAGTGTGGGATTTTGCCATGAATTTCTGCTCTCGGGAACCCGAGTTTG
This sequence comes from Armatimonadota bacterium, assembly GCA_018268255.1. Taxonomy (GTDB): domain Bacteria; phylum Armatimonadota; class Fimbriimonadia; order Fimbriimonadales; family Fimbriimonadaceae; genus UBA2391. The sequence goes on from JAFDWX010000007.1 coordinate 143,386, forward strand.
AACCTAGATTGTACCCTATAGACGGGTTTCAAGGCACTTTAGGCGCGTTTGTACAGAGGATCAGGACGGGTCGCCGAGACGCTCTGCTAGTGACCGCTTATCGGGGTTGATCTTGTAGGCGATGGTGACCTGAAGAGCAAGGACCAAGGCAATGATAAACCCGATCAGCGTGTGGTACCCAACGGTCCGGATACTGACCAGTCCCCGATAGACCTCGATGAAGTAGCCTCCCGTGAGAGCGACCAAAGTGATCAGGGGAACTGAGTACCACGCCAGCTTCATCTGCGGCTTTGAAGCGTGTGGTTTATGGTTTGCCTGGAGATAGCCAATGACGTACGCAGCCAGAATTGCGAACGCATTTCCGATTGGCAACTGACCGTAGCCGTGGAGTTCGTTATCGTATTTCGCCCACAGAATGACCGTTGCCAAAAACGCAGCATTGGCTAGCACTCGAGCGTGGTTGAATGAGAACTTGATAGTGACTCCCCCAAAACTTTCTGCTATAGGGTACTCCGAATCGCGCCAGCGGTAACATCATCCTATGCTCACAGCGCTTGCTTTGGCAACACTTGGCCTCGCCGATGGACGCATGATCACCTTCCGGTTTGTACCAAAATCGGAGGCAAAACGAATCAGTGTCGTGGGCCAATTCAATCAATGGGACCAGTCGCGCCATCCCATGGCGTTGACCAAAGACGGCAAGACGTGGAGTGCGGAAATCCAGATCCAGCCCGGTGTTTACCAGTATCTGTTTTGCGTTGATGGGCGTCAATGGATTCCTGATCCATCAGCGCCGACTGTTGTGGACCCCAATGGGAATACGAATTCACAACTGTTGGTAACACCCCTTGCCTATGACGAGCAACCGGGCGTTCTGGGCGATGGGCTCATCACGAAGTCGGCAGTGCAACACCATCCACCGGCAGACACCTTTCGATCTGAGGGCAACTCATTCTGCTTTAGGCTGCGCACCCGGGCTAACGACGTCGAGCGAGTTTTTCTTGTTGTGAACCCTGCCCAAGGCAAAGCGCGACGGGTCGTGGCCCGAAACGTGGATCGAGGACCAATTTTCGATACATGGTCGTTCTTCACTCCGATCTCCGGAAAGATCTCATACTCCTTCCAGCTCATCGATGGCGAGACCGAATCGGTGTACCCAGAGGGCCGGTTAATTGACCAAGATTTTTCAAAATGGCCCAAGCCAAAGGTGCCACAGTGGCTGGAAGGTCGAGTTTTCTATCAGATCTTTCCGGATCGATTTGCGAATGGAAGCAAAGAGAACGATCCGCCGAACGCTCCTGAGTGGGGTGCCTCGACCCAAAACCGAACATTCTTCGGCGGAGATGTCCAAGGTGTTCTCAAACACCTAGACCATATCATAGAACTTGGAGCAAATGCTCTGTACTTCAACCCGATATTCAAGACCGAGAGCTACCACGGTTACGATATCTCCGATTACGAGCATCTCGATCCGCGATTTGGTACCAATGAGGCGTTCCGGGATCTTGTCAAGCAGGCGCACGCAGCGGATATGAAAGTCATCCTCGACGGTGTTTTCAACCATTCCAGCATTGAGTTTTTTGCCTTCAAAGACCTGCGTGAGCGGGGTGAGGCGTCACCTTATCGCGACTGGTACACCATCTACAAGTTCCCTATCGAGATACTCGATGGCCAGAAAAGCTATCTCAGTTGGGCTGGAGTCAAGGCCATGCCCAAACTCAACCAGGAGAATCCCGCAACGCGCGAGTATTTCACCAAGGTTTCGGCTGAGTGGATCTCCAAATACGGCATCGATGGATGGCGCCTCGACGTCGCCAACGAAGTCAGCCAGGATTTCTGGCGTCAGTGGCGGCCGGCCATGCGCAAAGCTGATCCGGAAGCCTACATCGTCGGTGAGATATGGGATGACGCCCATGAGTGGATGCAGGGCGACATGTTCGACTCGTTGATGAATTATCAATGGCGCCAGGCGGTGCTTAGCTACTTCAATAGCCGGCTGCTCTCCACCAGAACATTCATCCGCGACCTCAATCGGGTTCGGTCGATCTATCCAGCCGAGACATTCAATGCCATGTTCAACATGCTCGGCTCCCACGACACCCCTCGTATCCGCACCATCTTTGGCGACAAGATGGATCGAGTCAAGCTTGCGCTAGCCTTCCAGATGGCCTATCCCGGCGTGCCATCCATCTACTATGGCGACGAAGTGGGCATGCCCGGAAGTTATGATCCCGATTGTCGTAGGTGTATGGACTGGACCAAGAAGTCCTGGGATATGGACCATCTAAACCTGCATAAGCAGCTCATCAAGCTCCGAACTTCGGTACCTTCTCTTATGGAAGGAGATTGCTCGCTGAGCCAGCAGGGATCGGTGCTCCAACTGGTCAGGAAGAGCGGGAAATCGGAGTTCCTGGGTCTCTGGAACAACACCGAGAAGGCTGCTCAGGTGAAAGTCGGACCGGGTTACAGACTTGTGGCAGGGCGATCGGTGGAATCGGGTTCGATGGCTCCAACGAGCTTTGCGTGGTATCTCAAATAGCAGAACGCCTCTCTCGCAGACTGCGAGAGAGGCGTTCCCATGAACAGTTTTTCGGGAGAGTAGTTCTTCTCAGCGCTTGACGAACTGGAAGCCGCGTCGGGCCTTTTTGCGACCGTACTTTTTGCGCTCCTTTTCTCGCGGGTCGCGAGTAAGGAATCCGCCGGATTTGAGTCCAGGTCGAAGGTTGGAATCCATCTCCAAAAGCGCTCGTGCAATGCCGAGTTTCACAGCACCAGCCTGACCGGACATGCCGCCGCCCCGAGCCGTTGCTCGGATAGAGACCTTGTCGTCCATGCTGAGAGCTGCCAGCGGAGAACGAACGAGGATTTCAAGGACGGGTCGTCCCAGATACTCAGCAAATTCTCGACCGTTGATGGTGATGCTGCCATCGCCCGGCTCGATCCAAACTCGAGCGATTGCTCGCTTGCGTCGGCCTGTTCCGTAATACTTATCTGCCATGTCTTCTTCGATTCTCCCTTAGGCCTTGACCACCGTGAGCAACTCCGGCTGTTGAGCCTCGTGCGGGTGCTGGTCATTGGCATACACCTTCAGCTTCTTCACGATCTGATGGCCAAGTTTGGTCTTGGGAAGCATTCCCCAAATCACCTTTTCCACCAACTTCTCAGGAGTATTTTCCAACATGGTGCCTCGCGTCACGTTGCGCAAGCCGTTGGGCCATCCTGTGTGCCAGTAAATAAGTTCTCGCTCCTTGCGGCCGGTCAGAACGACCTTGCTTGCGTTGATTACAACGACAAAGTCTCCGCAATCTTGGTTGTAGGTAAAGGTCGGCTTATGCTTGCCCCGAAGAATCTGGGCAACCTGGGCCGCCAACCGACCGATGGGTATTCCGGTCGCATCGACCACATACCACTTTCTTTCGATCGTGCTAGGTTTTGCTGTATAGGTTCTGTTCATGGTTTCGTATCTCCGAGGTTAACCCTCGTCAAACTGTCTTTCTCTTCTTCGCTGGGTTGTTCATCCCAGTCGATTCTGAAGTTGCCGTGAAATATTCGGAGCAATGTAAGGCCCTTTGCGGGTAGCACCTCTGGCCATTGGACCTGTTCCCGCTGGCGTGGATCCAGCAAAAGGGTCACATGTTCCGGAGGGCGCTTGCCTCGACCGATGTCGAGCAAAAGTCCGCTGATCCTCCGCATCATGCCTCGCACAAATGCGCTTCCCAGAACGTCGATGTGGATTTCCGCGTCTCGGCGGGTGGCCGTGATCTGGAATATCTCACGAACAGCGCTTTTTTCCGGCTCGAGTTCCTCGCTCAAGGCTCGGAAATCATGTTCACCCTTCAATATTTGGGCGGCCCTGTTCATCGCTTCAGCGTCCAGCGGCCTTCCGTAGGAGTGGTGGAATCGTGCACTTGTAACGTCTCTCGGTCCTATTTGAATCCGATAGCGATAGTGTCTTGCGAATGCACTGAACCTTGCGTGGAAGCGATCTTCCACGCTTACCGCCTGCAGGATCGCAACGTCGCTGGGCAAAACCCGATTCAGTGCTGATGCCCACTTTTCAATCGGGATCGCCGCATTAACATCGACGTGGCAGACTTGGCCCATCGCGTGGGCTCCACCATCGGTTCGGCTTGCTCCTATGATCTCGCAATCTTCGCCCGAGACCTGGCGCACGGCAATTTTCAATGTGCTCTGGACTGTTCGGAGTCCAGTTTGAGCGGCCCAGCCGCTGAAGTCGGAGCCATCGTACGCGACGATGAGCTTAATACGATGAATCTTAGTCGACAAACTCAAGAACCGCCGTTACGGCTGCGTCGCCGCGCCGTTGGCCAGTCTTTGTGAGTCGGGTGTATCCGCCTTGACGATCCTTAAATCGCGGGGCAACGTGATCAAACAGGTGTGCAACCAGATCTTCACCGTTGATCAAGCTGCGCTGTCGGAGAATCTCCAACTTCTGGATATCGCTCTTTCCAGCAAGTGCTCGCTCGGGTCTCGGGCTGCTCTTGGAGTGTCCGACCAAGACCTTTCGAGCCTCGCGGCGGGCGGGAACCGTGTTCGCCTTGCCCAAAGTGATGAGCTTTTCCACAACGCGCTGCAGTTCTTTGCTGCGGCCCAACGTTGTGTGGACATAGCCGGTTCGGATCATTTGGCGAGCAAGGTTCGTCAGCAGCGCTCGCCGCTGATCGCTTGGCAGGCCAAGTTTTCTGTGGTCATTCTTGTGTCGCATCAGCTTCTTCCTTGATTAGTCGAAATCTTCGTCGTCGTCATCGTCCAACAGGTCGATGGGGCGATAGCCACCTTTCGGCGGTCGCAATTGCAGTCCGTGCTCCTGGAGTTTGTCTCGGACTTCGTTGAGTGACTTTTTGCCAAAACCGCGGATTCCTGTCAGGTCCGACTCCGTAGCTCCGGCCAAATGTCGCAAGGTCACGAGGCCAGCGCGTCGAAGGCAGTTGAACGTTCTCTGCGAGAACTCCAACTCTTCGATCTTGATTTCTGGCACGTGCGAAAAATCTGTTTCTTCGGCTTCCTCTTCCTCAGTCTCAAAGTCCAGAACAGCTTTGCCGAGCTCAAAGAACATTCGGAAGTATTTGTCGAGAATCTGAGCAGCCTGAGTGACCGCGTCGTTCGGCAAGACTGCTCCGCTGGTGGCAACGTCGAGGACGAGTCGCTCGTAGTCGGTTCGCATTCCGACACGGGTCGCTTCGACGGTGTAGTTCACCTTTCGAACCGGTGTGAATTGGGAGCCTGTCGGAATAATCCCGATGATCCCTTTGTACTTCTCCTGCTTGTCCGGAAGAACATAGCCATATCCCCAAGCAGCATAAAGCTCCATTGCGAGCGTGGCATTGGCATCAGAGATGTGGCAGATGTAGCACTCCGGGTTGACGATCTTCACGCCCTCGGGGCAAACGATGTCAGCACCGGTTACTCGGCCAGGACCCTTAACCTCAAGTCTTAAAACGAGTTCCTCAGGCGGCGCACCCTCAAACTCGACCTGAATCGCGACGTCCTTGAGATTCAGCAAGAGCTGAGTCGTATCTTCTTTGACTCCGGGGATAGGGGCGAACTCATGGAACACTTTGTCGATGCGGACGGCAACGATGGCAGCGCCCTGGATAGAACTGAGCAAAACGCGGCGAAGTGCATTGCCGATCGTCTGCCCGTAGCCTTTCTCAAGTGGCTCCAGGATGAACTTGCCGTATTCAGAATTGAGTTCCAGTGTTTGAATGTGGGGCATATGGTGTGCTTTCTCTCGGTCTGGATCCATCGCGAACGCTGGACCAGGGACAGGGCGATCCGGCATAAGCCCGAACGCCCTGGTTGTACATAGGTGTTACACGCGTCGCTTTTTCGGTGGGCGGCAACCGTTGTGGGGAATCGGCGTCACGTCGCGAATGGACACGACATCAAGCCCAGCCACCTGCAGAGACCGAATCGCAGTCTCGCGACCGCCTCCGGGTCCGGAAATAAAGACCTCCACGCGCTCCAGTCCATAGTCCTTGGACTTCTTTGCCGCGCTTTCGCTGGCAAGCTGCGCAGCAAACGGAGTGCCCTTTCGACTCCCTTTGAAGTTGGCGTTGCCCGCGCTGCTCCAGCAAAGAGTATTGCCCTGCTGGTCGGTAATGGTGACGATCGTATTGTTGAAGGTCGACTGAATGTAGGCGCGTCCTTCTGCGACCTGTCTCTTTTCCTTTTGCTTTCCTCGTGAAACCTGTTTTCTGGCCATCCGTTAAATCCTACTTTCGTGCCTTCTTCTTGCCGGCAACAGTCTTGGCTTTACCCTTGCGCGTACGGGCATTGCTGCGAGTCCGCTGCCCCTTGGTGGGAAGTCCCCGACGATGCCGGAGGCCACGATAGCATCCGATCTCCATCAGGCGACGAATGTTAGCGTACACCTCGCGACGAAGGTCTCCCTCGATCGAAAACTCTTCGACTAATTCGCGGAGCTTTCCAATCTCAACCTCGCTCAGGTCCTTGATCTTGGTCCGAGGATCAATTCCTGCTCGCTCAATAATTTCCGCTGCGTTCTTTCGACCGATTCCGTAAAGAATCGGCAAAGCATAGAGAACAGCTTTCTCTCTAGGTAAATCGATACCCGCAATACGCGCCACTTAGTTCGGTTCCTCCTCTAACTCAACCCTGTCGCTGCTTGTGCTTGGGGTTTGCACAAATCACCCGCACGACTCCTTCGCGCTTGATAATTTTGCATTTGTCGCAAATCTTCTTTACACTGGCCCTGACTTTCATCGCTTTTCGCTCGTCTCTTGATTTGGTAAAGCGTTCGCCTCAGCAATTTGGTCCGGGTTTCGCCCGAGACCGACACGCAAGGCCAACCGCCACTCGCATGAGGGGCGATTTGGGATTATACCGGCTGACTTCCCACTCTCGCTAGACTTGTCGACGGCTTTTTCGCGATTCGTGCCGGAGCATCACCTACCAGCACAATTGGCCCTCCGGATTGAACGCCACTCCGTAAGCTCGCTCCAAGGCAGCAGGAAGCTCTGGACTGTCGATACCACCATCGAATTCGACTGTGCCACCCGTAATGACGACCGCTCGTGCAGCAGCGTGGAGAGCCCAACTGACGTCGTGAACAGCAAAGAGGATCGCCACCCCTTCGGAAGCCAATTCCTGCACTAGTCGGGCGATTTCAATTTGGTGCTTTGGATCCTGATGGCTTGTCGGCTCGTCTAGAAGCAGAATTTGCGGCTGCTGAGCGAGTGCTTTGGCAATCATCACCCGCTGAAGCTCGCCTCCGCTCAACTCAGTTACGGGAGAATCTGCCAGAGACTCGATTCCCAGTCGAGCCAGGGCCGACTCGACGTGCGTTCCGGATTCGTCGACTGGTCCCCACCATGTGTCACCCTGCCACGGCAATCTCCCAAAAGCCACCACGTTCCTCACCGAAAACTCAAACGCCGGTTCCACGGATTGGAACACCATTGCCACGTGCTGGGCGATCTGAATCGGCGAAAGCGCTTCCAGGGAGTGTCCGCTTATTTGGATAGAGCCAGACAGGGGTTGAAGCAGCCCTGCCATCGTGCGAAGCAAGGTTGACTTCCCTGAGCCGTTTGGGCCGAGGAGCGCAACCCGTTCCCCAGGTGAAAGGCTGAGCGTGACTTCCCGCAGCACCGGCTTGGTGCCGTAACCGCAGCAGAGGTCCTTGACGCCGATCATTCCAGTGGCTCTTGCATCAGGCCTTCCCGATAAGCCCGATACATCCCCGCAAAGACTCCCTGCTGAGCCAGAAGCTCGTCCACGGTTCCGTACTCCACCTGTTCGCCATGGCTGATCACTAAGACTTTATTCGCTCGGGCCGCAGTTGACAATCGGTGGGCGATGGTTACGGTGGTTCGATCCACCATTAGTTCGTCGAGTGCCTGCTGAACTGCTTTTTCGCTCAGCGGGTCGAGGTTGCTTGTTGCTTCATCAAGAAGCAAAATATGCGGCTTGCGAATGAACGCTCGAGCGATAGAAATCCGCTGGGCCTCTCCTCCCGAAACCCTGACTCCCCGTTCTCCGAGGACTTCGCCAAGCTGTTCAGGCATGGTCCGAACGAATTCGGCATGAGCGGCCTTGATCGCCTCCCAGATCTCATCCTCCGTCGCATCTGGCTTGCCGATTCGGATGTTCTCGCCAATCGTGCCTGCGAACAGGAACGTCTGCTGGGGAACAACGCCTATTTGGGACCGAAGCCAGCTCGTCTGCAACGTGCGGACGTCCTTCCCATCAAACAAGATCTGTCCGCTCGTGGGTTCGTAATATCGTAGAAGCAGGTCAGCCAAAGTGGATTTTCCCGAACCGCTGGGACCCACTAAAGCAAGCGATTGTCCCGGCTCAAGCACGAAGGAGACTCCCTTCAGCGCTTCCGTTCCATCGGGATAGGTGAATTTCACGTCCCGAAATTCGATCTTGCCATGGAACGGCTCGATGATCTCCGATCCGGGTTCGTCCAACAACACGTCCGGCACGTCAAGAACTTCCTCGCAAATATGCTTGGATGCTGCTTGAACCTGACTGATGGTTTGTCGCATGGACGCCCAACTCCGGAAGCCCTGGTTCACCGTATCCAGCGCCAAGAGAAAGGCGGTGAGATCGGCCACTTCCAACTTGTCGTTCTTAACCAGATATGCGCACACGAGAACCACAAGGGCGATTCCGACTGCACCGATAAGCTCCACCAGCGGCTTGAGAGAGGCGATGCGCCGCACCGCCGCCATCTGGCTCCGAAAGGTGAAATCGACGAGTTCCGTGTAGCGATCCGTGACGCGGTCTTCTGCGCCGAATGCTTTCACAATCCGGGTTCCGTGCAGAGTGTCCTGAGTCATCGCGTTAAGGATTGCCAAGTCGGTTTGAACCTGGGCTTGAGCCGCACGCATCTTTCTGGCATTCCTTTGGATGACAAAGGAAAGCAGCGGCAAAACAGCCAGACTCACAACGAAGAGCTGGGGATGGATAATCGCTGCCGTCACGCTGCCGATGACGATCTTGAGAGGTCCATCTATCGAATCTTTCAGGGTGGTCGTCGCGCTTTGGTAGACGTTGACGTCGTTCGTCAGCACGCTCTGGAGTGCTCCACTTCGCTTTTCATTGAAGTAGCTGATCGGCAGTTGCTGAAGCTTACGAAAGAGCCGAACCCTTAAGGAAGCCGTCAATCTCTGGCCAGCTTTGCTTAGCAGATAGGACTGGCCCATGGTGAACCAGTACTTCACTACAAAAAGGGCGATCACACTCAGGCTGAGGAAAACAAGCTTTCCGGAATCCTTCGCCTGGACTGCGGACACCACGTGTTTGACCAAGAAAATGAGCCCGCCCGCCAGAATCGATGCCAACGCCGAACAAATCAAGCCCGACGTGATCAAGCGACGCTGTTCGTACAGATCGGCTGTGATCCGGGGATCAATTTTGTTCAGGACATAAAAGAGTGGGTTCATCTAGAGTGGAGGGAGTGATTTGAGGACATATCCGGACGCCAGCGCGGACATTTCCTGTACGGCGCTAACTATTGCAGCGTTGAGGATCTTCTCGCCTTTTTCCTTGGTTGCCAACGTTGCGTAGCCGTAGGAGCCCTCCTCGGTAATCTCGTCGAACATCTGAATCATCCCCCGCAGGCTCGGCTCGAATTCCATCCCATCGCTGCGGAGTTTGTCCGCTCTAACTAGATCCGGCCGCACAGCCAACATCATGCTCGCCTCCGCTTCACAGGCGTGACGGATGCCCTTGAGCGGCCCTTCCATGATTTCGGCGACCGTGTCTTCGCAATAGGCGAAGTAACCCGAGTGTCCGACCATGATCTCGCGATCCTTCTCCTTGATGCTTCTGAGCGTAATTCCATTGAGTTCGGTGTTTCCCCCATGCCCATTGAGCACAAAGAACTTCCAGAATCCATGGCGACGAAGGCTACTCACAACTTGGGTAAGAGCTTCTTGATAGCCCTGCATGGAGTTCGAGAGGCTGCCGTCGAACGCCAGATGGTGCCCAGAACCGCCTAACCAAAGTGTGGGGGTCAGCAACACCTTATCCGGAATCTGCTTCTCGATTTGCTCGGCGACATGGGTCACCAAAATCGAATCCGTGAATAGCGGTAAGTGCGGGCCATGCTGCTCCAGCGATCCGGTCGGGATCAAAACGACAACGTCGCGAGAGAGAGCAGAGATATCGGGCCAAGTCGCGTGCGCGAGCACCATTCCCCGATTATGGCTTTATCCGTTAAGCAGGTCTTTGAGTCTGCGGCGCTGGGCCACGGCACGAAGCTTCTTGATCGCTTGGATTTCAATTTGCCGGATGCGTTCCCTCGAGATCTGGAGTTCCTTGGCCAACTCCTCGCGCATTCCCATCGCTTCCTCGTCTTCCATGCGGAGACGGCAGCTCATCACGCGTCGCTCCCGGTCACTCAACTCCGCAAAAATCTTCTTGAGTTCTTCGCTCATTTCCTCAGTAAGCACTTCAGCCTCCGGATTACCCGCGGCTTCATCTCTGAGGAGGTTGCCCAGTGTGGAATTATCGCTATCGCCAACTTTCATATCCAGCGACAGGAGTTCCTGGGAGGATTGGATCAAGTTGAGAAGCTTCTTCGGGCTGATCCCGATCGAGCTTGCGATCTGCTCCGTAGTGGGATCTTTACCAAGTTCGCGGACGAGCCTCGTCCGTTCCTTTTCGACTCTGCGAAGGCACTGGGACACGTGAGCTGGGAGCCGGATGGCCTTCGCCTTGTTGTCTAGAGCTCGACCAATCGACTGGCGGATCCAGTGGGTGGCGTATGTGGAGAACCGGAATCCTTTCTCGGGATCAAAGCGCTCGACGGCGTGCATCAGCCCAATTGCGCCCTCCTGAATGAGGTCCTCGAGCGCAATGGAGCGCGATCGATATGATTTGGCGATATTTATCACCAATCTCATATTCGATTCCACTAGCCTCTGCCTGGCTACCTGGTCACCCCGTTGCGCCGCTTTCGTCAGAGAAACTTCTTCCTCCGGCGTCAACAGCGGCGTTTGAGTTAATCGCCCCAGATAGCTCGGTACAGCGTCTTCATGATCCATCCACTCGTGATGCATCGATCCCCTCGGTCCCCTCGCCTATCTACTCATTCCATATCGGCGAGTTCAATCTCCACGGTGGGGCAAATATATTGCAAAGAAGAACCACCCGCATGGCCGTGAATAATTGAGTGAACCGTTATACTTGACGATAGATTCGTAACCCGTGTTCGCCCCGTTGCACCATAAATTATTGGAAATCGGGAACTTTTCGGGATATAAATCTAGTTTGGCAACCCTCAATTGAATTCGGGGAAAATCCCGCAAAAATGTGAAAATTTACAGAAAATCAGGACTTTTTGCCGGGTTGAGACATGAGAGCCTTCCATGAATGAAACTGAGTTTGTCGAAAAGCGGCGCCAGCGCTGGGACCGATTGAGTTATCTCGCGCGCAAGGCGGACGTCACGGTCCAAGCGCTCAATCCGGCTGAGCTCGTCGAGTTCGTCAGCTTGTACCGATCCACATGTGCTGATCTGGCTCGCGTCAGAGGCGAATCGAGCAACTACGGCCTGATGGTAGAGCTCAACGCCTTGGTCGGCCTGGCTTACGGCGTGCTCTATCGCCGAACCCGAAAGTCTGCCAAGGAAACCGTCCTGGAAATCCTGTTGACGGTGGCTCAGACTTTCCGGAAGTGCAAGAACTTCGTCCTTGCAAGCCTGCTGATCACGCTTCTCAGTGGAGGAGTTTCTTTTTCTCTGCTCTCGACCAGGAAGGATGTTCGCGATCAGATTATCGACGCGCGAGAGGTGCCCCTTTTCAAACGGTGGCAGGAAGGCAAGCACGATGACCGGTCTGGCGAGGAGAATGGTCTGGCGTGGGCTTTTTACGCCAGTAACAACCCGCGGGTCTCGATGATCCAGACGGGAGTCGGCTTAGCAACAGGCGGTTTGTTCTCCACGATGATGGCAGTCAATCTGGGTCGCCAGTTGGGAGCGCTCAGCCATGAGATGGCCGTCGTGGGGAAACTCGGGTGGTTCTTCTCCCAGATCATGCCTCACGGGGCCACCGAGTTGTTTGGGGCGATTATCTCTGGGGCTGCCGGGTTGGTGCTTGGCTGGGCGATTATCTCTCCTGGACGTCGGACACGTCTGCAGGCTCTCAAGGAGGAAGGCAGGGATGCGATGGTTCTTGCGGGTCTCTCCATCACGATGATGTTTATCGCCGCGCCGTTCGAAGCGTTCTTCAGCTTCAACCCGCAGTTTCCTTCTTGGCTCAAGGCGATCGTTGGCATCATTGTGCTCGCCTCTTGGCTCATGTATTTCCTCACGTATGGCCAAAAAGAAGAGGGCCGGCGGGGGTAAGCCGGCCCGTGTGGAGGGAGTTCGAACGGCGTGGGGTGGGCCGTTCTCGTCGGGGTTCCGTGGTTCAGTGTGTCTCGGGTTCTTTGTTCGGCCCCACGGGGTTGGGGCACCGACAGAGTTGGATTTCCCGGTCTTGCGACAGGATTCCCTACGCAATGTGCGGGTGTTGACGCGACAAAACGCGAATACAGAACGTTTACGCGCGTCAACTTGCTTGCTAGTACAGGCAATCCAATTAGGGTACGGTTGCTTCCGATGGCAAAAACGCTTGGAGTAGCTGACCCGATCAAGGCGTTTTTCACCTTTGTGGGAGAAACTGCGCTGATCGGCTGGGACGCTGGTAAGCGCATTTGGGCGCATCCCCGCGAGATCGGCGAAACCGTTGGGCAGATGTCGTTCATCGGAGTGAACTCCATTCCCATCGTCGCACTCACCACCTTTTTTTCTGGATCGGTGCTTGCGCTGTATTCAACTCAGCTATTGGTGCGCTACGGAACCGGTTCTCTTGCTGGTGCGGCGATTGGTCTCGCCGTAACTCGGGAAATCGCGCCGGTCCTCAGCGGCATTATGGTTGCGGCTCGGTGCGGGTCGGCGATGGCTGCCCAGATAGGCACGATGGCGGTGACAGAGCAGATCGATGCCTTGCGTGCGTTAAATGTCCATCCGACGAACTATTTGGTGATTCCTCGGTGCATAGCGGGCGTGACCATGCTTCCCATCCTCTGCCTGATCGGAGTCTACGCTGGCATCGCGGGCGGAGCACTAGTTTCGGTCTCCGGTGGCATTCCCTATGGCGCGTTCATGATCTCGCTTAGGCAGTTTGTGGAGCCTTGGGACATCCTCGGAGGGCTCATCAAGAGCTTGGCCTTCGGTCTGATTACGGCGCTGGTCGCCTGCCAACAGGGCTTGCGCACCCAAGGAGGCGCGGTCGGAGTGGGACGCTCGACCACCAACACGGTTGTGATCTCAATGGTTTTGATCTATATCGCCAACTACTTCTTGGCCGCAATCCTCTACACGGGCCGATAGCACCAATCACTTCGTCAATGGACACCCGATGATCTCGGACTCAGTGCTTCGGCTTCTGGACCGCGATCCGGTAACCGGGAAGTTATCGTTGTGGGCATAGCGGACCGTATTCACATCCTTTACGTTAAATGGGCTGCCCAGGGCCGGTTGCATTACGGATGGGAATATGGAAGCATGCGGAAGCCCGAGAGCGTGACCCAACTCATGGATCCACAAATCGGTTGTGCCTTGGAAGCTTGGCATTCCAACAACCGTTGCGCTGCTCTGCTCTAGGCCACTGAAATAGCTCTGGCAGTAGCCGATGGCGTTCGGCGACGAGGTTCTGCGGTACTCGTCGATCAGCGCTTGACTTACTTGAACGGCAATATCTGCAGACTCAGATGAGTTGCTGGGGATTTCGCGAAACTTAATGCGGTTGTCACTTCGATTTTGCCACGCGCTCATCGCCGATCGAATCGCTTCAATGCCTCCTTCAGTAAGTTCCGGCGAATCGACAATCCTAACGACCAACGGGTAATGAGTCCAATGACGCAGTGCTGTGGAGTCGGCGTAGTGGCCGACAAAAGTTGGCGAGATCGATGTGCCCGATCCTGAAGTGAGTTCGTTGGTGACCGAAAGCACAAAGTGCTGCACAAACGAGCCATTGTTAACGACGGCCTCTATATGCCCCAGTCCGTCCCAGAGTCCATAGACTCCAGCGCCTGCTGGCCTCATCGAATCATCGAATGTCGCGTAGGAAACGTTGTTGGAATCGATAGGAGTTAAATTCCCATCACGGTCGGAACCCATCAGCGCAAGGTTCGTGGGAGCATCCGCGTAGTTGCTCGTCACTGGGTTATTGGGATCAGTCCGTACATCTCGGTACGAAGTATCGGGTTCCAAGTTCCCGGCGTTAAAGACAATCCGCCCATCGGAGACCTGACCATCCAAGGTCGGCGTGCCCTCCATCAGCAACCAACCCGTCCCCCCTGAGCCTACGTAGTACTTAACGTCAACCGGAGCTGACGTGAGTTCGACGGAATTGGGGAAGTCCACTTGGACCGTTTGAGTCGAAGTGGGTCTATCAACGGTCACGGATTCGCCGTTGAGCGTGAACACGACAGAACCGGCTGAGGAAGTCGAGGTTATGGCTCGCGAGACATCCCAAGTGAAAACGATAGATGCTGGGTATCCCGTGCTTCCGCCTGAGGCTCGGCCACCACCTCCGCAACCCTGGATGACGCTACAGGCAACCACCGCCGCCAAACCCACTTTCCACAACTTCATAATCGCCAGGATACTACCGGATCACCTCGTTGCTCCAGCTAGGATGGAGGTTCGGCTGCTCTCCACCTCTTCAAAAACCTGTCCTGTGGAGTAAGGCGAGTTACGGCATCCCACAAGATCATTATTCTGGAAGGATGTACGGCAAAATCCTGTCCGTCTCGTTTCGCCAATTCATGATAGTAGCGAAATCGTGTCGCCGCTCGGATCGGCCCTAAATCGACATGATGTTTGCCGTGGAATGCCAGCTTGATCGCGATATCTTCACCGGCGAATGGTTCGAAGGCATCGTTGACACTTTTGGAAAATGAAATCAACACGCCCCACATGATTGCGGCAACGACGATACTGGGATGCCCCAAAAACAGAGCCAGAATTGCACCGATGAGGTGCAACCATCTTGGATAGCCTGAGACTTTGCAGAGCGGCAACGTTACGATCGTGAAATATAAGTACACCACGGCGGTGCCAGCCAAAGGAGCCACGAAAACTCGATTGTTCTGGAATCCTTCTCGGTCAACGATATAGGCGAGCCACGGCTTAAAAAAGACAAATGAAGGAAGCGTGTACCAAATTGTGGCGACTCTGGCCCGTCTGAACAACTCGTGCCAGTAATCGAGACCTTTGTCTAGAATCAGCTGATTTACATCGACCCCTGCCATGGGCGGCAGTTCACAGAATTTCGATTACCTTGACTCGTCCGCAGGGAATTTCATCCCAGCGCTTTTTCGCATCTGGTCGAGAACCATCATGTTGCCCAATGTGTCGTTCCAACTCATAAAGGGCACCTGCTTCTTATCCAATAGCTGCGCGACGACAATCGACTGATTACCCCAAAGGTGCGGTGGCCGCTTGATCTTGATTTCCTCGGGTGCTCGGCCATTGAGCTGAACCACAACCTGGCCATCGCAGAACCATGGGCTCGTCACAATGATCGAACCGTACTCGCCGTAAATCGTGGCCATATTCTGGCTTTGCATGTGGACGGAGGTGTGGAACGTGCCTCTCAATCCGTTCGGAAACTCCATCAGGCCTGCACCATGAGCGTCGTACCCTTCATCCGAAAGGTGGGCGGTGTAGATGAGCTTCTGAGGCTCCTGTTCAGCAACCATCCGAATAAAGGAAACGGGATAGCAGCCGACGTCCATCAACGCCCCACCACCTACCGAAGCATCCGCCCGGAAGTGAGGTCCCTTGCGGGATGTCGCGTAGCAAAAATCAGCGTGGACCATCAACGGCTTGCCAATGGTTCCATCCTTCAGAAGCTTCCGCACCTCGAGGGTCTGGGGGTGAACCCGGTACATAAAGGCTTCCATAAAGAAGACGTCTGCCTTCTTCACGGCGTCCAATGCCTGCTTGGCTTCGCGCAGATTCAGGGTGAATGGCTTCTCACATAGAATGTGCTTCCCTGCTTCGGCTGCTTTGATGGTCCACTCGCAGTGGAGATGGTGCGGCAGAGCGATATACACCGCTTCGACGTTCGGATCACTCAAGACCTCTTCGTAGGTGCCGTAGGGAGTTCCGCCAAACTGCTCGGCAAACGCCTCAGCGACCTCCAGAGATCGTGAACCAACCGCCACCACCGATCCGTGCTGGCAGAGCGGCACTCCCTCCGCAAACTTCCGCGCGATAGCGCCCGTACCGAGAATTCCCCACCTAAGTGCCGTAGCCATGGCTTCAATTATCCTGGTTTAGCGCTCGCCCGGAAGCACGATGCCGCGCATGATGACTCGCTGGGCAAGTAGAAATACCGTAAGGGTTGGAATTGCAGCCAAACTCAGAGCTGCCATCACCACCGCTTTGGGAGCAACCATCTGCAGCTGATAGATGGAAACCATCAAAGTCCACATGCTCCGGTCCTGAACGATTAGGAACGCGAACATGAAAGCTCCGTAGGCACCCATGAAGGCCAGCAACGCAAGGTAACCCAACACTGGCCGACTGAGCGGAAGAGCGATTTTCCAAAGCATCGTCAAATCCTTCGCGCCGTCGATCGAGCCGCTTTCGAAGAGCTCCTGGGGCAACGAATCGAAGAAGCCCTTCAACAAAAAGATCATGTATCCACTTGCAGCCCCTGGAAGGACGAGTGCCCAGAACGTGTTTAACAGGTTGAAATGCTTCAACAGCAGGAAGCTCGGGATCATGGCTACTTCTGCCGGGAATGCCATGGTGGCAAGCAAGAAGATCAGGATCCGACCACTCGCGCGGATTGGATAGCGGCTGAGCGCGTAAGCGGCCAACGGATTTACGGTCAACTGGGTCAGGATGACCAGGATACAAAAGATAGCCGTATTGAGGAGGGCTCTGCCATTCAGAGCCATATAGTTGAAGACATACCGAAAGTTCCGTGAGGCGAACTCGCTCTTTACTGCGGCCTGTTCTCGCTCCACGAAGTGCTTTTCATACGCGCCGATGGGCATCGGTCCGCCTGGATGCAGCTGGTTCCAATAATCTTCGACCGTACCGGCCAAAAATCTGGTGGGGAGAGACTGGTCGCGGAATTCGGTGAGCCATGCACCCGATTCCGGCATCGCGAGTTCCTCGAATGCCTTGGCTTGACCCTTGTATTCAGCAGGCAGAAGAGCAAATTGGCCTTCGCATTTGGACCGAGCGAACTCCTGCCACATGCGCGTTGCCCGAATTGGGATCCTGTACTCAGCGGGGAGGGTCGCCTTAAAAATGAGCCAATCCTGATACTTCTGGCCCTGTGGACGAATCCACGATCTCCTGTCCAACAATTCTGCAGGCGGGACGACTGTGGAAAATGCCACGGACTCTTCCACGTACGCCTTGTTGAGCGTGTCGATATCGGGGAACCGCTCTTGGAGCCAGGCCTGGTACTTCATCGCCAGCCGTCCTGTTACTTGGCCAGGTGCGGTCTTGAAGCCAACGGTCCACGAATCAACGGGGAGCCTCATGAGGAGCGCCTCATACTCGGCCACCCTACTGAGGTCTGCGTGAAGGCCAATCCGTGTGCTCTTTATGAGGCTCACATCGCTGGAGTACTTGTCGTCGATGTACTTTCCGAAAAGGGTTGGAAGAGGTTTGGACCAGTCCGTGTTCTCAGTGCCTAACTTTGAGAAGTACTCCGGAATGAGCCTATTTTCATTCTGATCGGTAGGCCCTGTAAACCCCGTGGCAAACATCAGCATGAAGGGGTACAGCGTTGTCACCGCCCCGAGACACAAGACGGCGTACAGAACAACCAGAGCCATTCGAGCTCTCGGCCGCTTACTTCCGACTCTCCCAACCAGTGACATGGCTGAATTGTAGCCCGGAGTGTCGCCTGCAAATCCGATCTAAGCGCACTCTTCGCCCACCCCAGAAGTACCAGGAAACGCATAACCTGGTAAAAGTTCGTGAATACAAGTATTTTTACTAGGTATTCCCTAGTATTGTTTCTGGAATGGACTTGGTGTAAGCAGCCAGTAGCCTGCCACGGATGGAGGCAAACGGGACTGGCTGAGAAGAAAGAATCACGGAGGAAACAAATGTCTTTTCGCGTAAACACAAATATTCAGGCAATGACCGCCCTACGAAACTTGGGAACGACCTCAGATAAATTCAGCGGCTCAGTTGCACGACTTTCCTCGGGTCTCCGAATCACGAGCGGAGCAGACGACCCAGCAGGTCTTCAGATTTCAGAAGGATTCCGCGCTCAGATCGCCAGCATTGCTCAGGCAAACCGAAACAACCAGGACGCGATCAACTATTCCAAAACGGCAGAAGGTGCAATGGACGAAATGAGCACTCTGCTGAGAGACGCCAAGGCCCTCGCCATCGCCAACGGTAACGACGCAACTCTGAGTTCGAGCCAAAAGCAAGCCAACCAGAATCAGTTGAACTCGATCATCACATCGATCAATCGCATTGCATCGCAAACTCAGTTCGGCACACGAAAGCTCCTTGACGGAAGCGCGGGAATCAACGTCGCTGTGGTTAATAAGGGCGCGTTGGAGAGCGTCAGCATGTCCGGAAACGTGGCTGGCAACTCGATCACAGCCAATGACACAGTCAACGTCGTAGTTGGTACGGCTGCTGTCAAAGCCACCGTAACCGGCGCAACAGTCACCCTTGCGAACGCGGTTGGCGCAGATGGCAAACTCACCATCAACGGCGTAACTTTCAACGTTTCGTCGTCCATGACGAACCAGGAGTTGATGAATACCGTCAACGGTCGGTCCGCCGACACTGGAGTCATCATGAGCCACAACGGCACGGCGTTCGTGTACACAGCAACCAACTACGGTACGGCGTCCAATTCGATCCAGATCACGAACGACACTGCGACCATCGGTTTTACGACCGCCGGCACTCGAACTCTCGGTTCCGGTACAGCTGGTGTAAATGCAGCAGCAACCTTCTCGCTGGCCACAGCCGGTTACACGACGGGGTCGTTGACTGCCAGTTCTGCCGACGGAAGAACCTTCTCGGACACCTACGGAAACGTGTTTAAGTTGACCACCACCACAGCCGCTGCCGCTGCCACGACCAACGGTATCGCAGCCATCAGCGCCGGTGCAGCTAAGTTCCAAATCGGTGGCAATGTAGGCCAAACGGTTAATCTGTCGCTCTCCAGCATGGATGCGTCCGCCCTCAGTCTGACAAGCCTCGATATCACGACATCAGCCGGTTCGACAGCCGCTCAGACGGCCATCGAAAATGCCATCCAGACCGTCGCAAGCCGACGAGGTGACGTAGGTAACTTCATGCGCAACATTCTCGAATCGAATCTTCGATCTCTGAGTGTCGCCCAGGAGAACTTGACTGCCAGCGAATCCACTATCCGTGACGCTGATGTGGCTGAAGAAATGACTCAGTACACCAAGCTCCAAATTCTGCAACAGAGCGGTATCTCGGTTCTTGCCCAAGCAAACCAAGCCCCGCAACAGATTCTCTCCCTACTGCGGGGATAAGGGATGACTCCTTTATCTGACCGCAGAGCGAAAAGACCCCCCGGCGACCCGTGTCGGGGGACTTTTTGCTTATAAAAGTCTGTGGATATTGCGGTGTATGAATTCGTGGGAACTCAGCCGACAATTGATATCGTCTAGGGACAAGGACACTCAACCGAGTGGGGAACAACGATGTTTCGAAGGATATATTGGACGGTAGAAGAAATTTCGACCAGCGGCGAAAGCATGGTCACCGGGATTTACACCAGCATTTTCGATCTTTATGATCGCGGATTTCGCCGACTGAACAACCCGAGTAACAGCCTCCGGCTATCGCTGATCAAATTGGACTGCGCCGGAAAACCCCTCGGTTGCTGGACTGCCGACCAGGCGAAGCAGATGGAAACAGACCTCCGAGCCTATGTGGAGTCGGGTGAGTTCGACCCGAACGGGGTCAAGGAATTGGTCGCACATTTTGAGGCAACGGCAAAAGTTCCAAGCGCGTAGGCCATAATCGCCCGGGTATCGTTTCAGGGTGATTCTAGTCTACGGAACGGTCTGTCTTGATCGAATCCGTTCAATCGACTCTCTCCCTCGACCCGGCGGGTATTCAGAGATCAACTCTGAGTTCGAACTGCTTGGTGGCGAGGCGGCCAATACAGCATCTCATCTGCGCAAGTGGGGCGCGAGCTTTTCCCTCCAGAGCAATCCGCTTGGATGCGATGCGGAAGGGGAGCTTCTCCGTGGAAAATTAGCGGAATCGCTCATTCCCTACAAAGAATTGGGCTCGCCCATCGATGTAACACCATACTGCGACGTCTACATAACTCCGGATGGCGAACGAACCATGTTCGGGCGTGGCTTTCGGGAGATGGCCAAAACGACAGATTTGAATCAGATTGCTTTCGAACATCACGAGTGGTTTTCGGCGGATTCGAATCATGGCCCCGCTGCCTATTCCACAACTCTGAAAGCTCATCAAGCTGGGCTTCAGCTCTATCTACTTGACTTTGTCGATCCCGAAGCACCGGTTCCCGCGGGGTGTTTTTGGCAAAGTTCGACCGACTGGATCGGATTTAGGAATAACACTCAAAAGAACCTGGAATGGGTTCGAGCCTGGAGTCAAGAACACCAGTGCCACAGCATTTTGAGCGACGGGCCTAACGGCTTCTGCTATTCCTCGCCAGACGGCGAAGCCGATGCACTCCCTCCCTTTCCATGTCCCCAAGTTGTCGATTCAACCGGTGCGGGCGATACCTTTCGTGCAGGAATGCTGTATGGACTGAGCAAGAATTGGACGATCGATGAGTGCCTTAAAATGGCAAGTGCCGCCGGATGCCTGAACTGCCTGGGAATCGGTGGGCATGGGGGCCTATTTACCGAAGATGAGATCCGAGCATTCATCGACAAGAATTCAACGGTCGCTCGCCGATATAGTCATCACTGACGGTTTAAATCCCAGACTCTGAACGTAAGTTCATACGTTGCCTGCTTGATGGCGGCCAGAGCTTTGTCCCTAAGGATCTTCATCGAGGTCCCAGATCCCTCGACGTCGTCATCCGTTATCTGTAAGAGGGTCTCACCCCGACCTTCAATCGCGTCAGAACCATACCCTCGGACTTCCCACAGACGCGGCGTCTGATCCAAAAATGCGTTGAGCTGTGCGGCGGTGACCGACGCTCGCTCTTCAGCTGAGGGGCCGTAGAAATGGAACACGGAAATCCCCAAATAGTGCAGTTCCACAGACTTATCTTCAAGCACCTTGGGGATCGCGCGCATAGAAGTGGTCACCTTGCTCCGTAATATTGGGATGTGCTTGCTCACCAGCAGATCTCTCACAGCTCGAGCCCGTTCCAGTGAGGGCGGGTGAGTCTGATAGATCCCCCAGTCGATCTTGGGTCGGTTGTTCTCGTCGTACGCTAGGCGCTCCATAAACGTGAGCAGACCAACAGGGTTGTAGTTCGACTGGACCATGTACTGGAATGCGCCAAAATCTGCGGATTTCTCAGCTTTGACACTCCAGCCGCTCCCCATGGCTTGATTGAAGAGCGATCCTGCCGTTGCGAGCCCAGCACCGCCGGTGAGAATCCCCACCAGGATGAGCGGCAGAGTCACAGCCTCGAGTTTCGACTGCTCTCTCTGCAAAGTCGCCACATGTCTAAACGCTGCGTGGCTGATTTCGTGCGCCAAAACGCCTGCCAGTTCATCGTTGCTTTCCGCGTACTGGATCAGACCTTCGTGAACATAGATGTATCCGCCTGGAAGGCTGAACGCATTGACGTCCTTCCCTTCGAGAACTTTGAAGTGGTACTGAAATCGGTTGAGTCGCTTGTCACCCCAGGAAACATCCACCAAAGTCGAATTGGCGATCTCCGCGAGAGGCTTGGCTATTGCCTCGACCCGGGCTTGATACTCGGCATTGATGGACGCCTTGTACTCCTTTTCGACCTCAACGGCGTACTTCTTGCCCATTTCCTCATCGCTTTCGATGTCCTTCTGGTGTTTGGGGTCGAGATCGTCCTTCTCTTGTTTAGTTTCCGTTGCCGTTGCCACGGCTTGCTGCTCGTCGACACGGCGAACCAGAGCAAGAATCTTGGGAGGTAGGTCGTCACGCCAATCCTCGCCACAGGCGCACGGGGAACTTGTGCCCGGTGCAGTTACCAGGGAAAGGGCAAGGACGAGAGAGGTCATGTTCTGTATTAAACGACGCTTCGAGGGTAGCTTAGTTCCTTTTTAGGTTCAATCAGAGTCAAAACAATACCATTGGTTTGAGGATCTCTCCGCGCTTCATCCGGAGATATGCCTCTGGCAATTCGTCGAGAGTAATAAAATCGCTGACCACTTCCGAGGCCGACAGCTTACCGGTAGCGAGCGCCTCGAAGGCCACTTTGGTGTCGTTCGGACCGCACGAATAGGAGTTCAAGATTGCGATGTCTCGAAAGTAAAGAGCGTTCAGGTCCAGTTCCTGGGTCGATTCGGCAGGCATCGGGGCAAAAAGCATGACTTTCCCTTCTGATTTGACCCATTGAAGTGCAAGTTCCAGCGCGGCTGGGCTACCTGGGCAGACCACGACGACATCGAAGCTCTGGGTTTCGGCAAGGCTTCCTGTTTTGAACCCCTGTGTACTAGCCCACTCGCGACGAGAGACACTCAAATCGAATCCAACCGCCTGCTCCCTCAACATCGCCATGTGCATCAGACCCATCACTCCCAGACCAATTACCCCAACGGTGTCCGACTCCTGTATCTGCACCTTTCGCAGTGATTTCATCACGCAGGCGAGAGGCTCGATCAATGCGGCGTCGCGCGAATCCATTCCGTCGGGAATGATCAGCGCGTCATTGAGGTTTTCGGCAGCCACAGCAAAGTACTCGGCCATCCCTCCGGGAACGAGGTTGGTTCTTTTCCATTGGGAGCAGTGCACATACGCACCTCTAGAACACTCGGCACAGCGAAGGCACGGAGCATGATGGTGGGGAAACACGCGACTGCCAATTGGAAACCGTTGATCGCCCGACTCAACGATTTCGCCACAGACCTCGTGCCCAAGAACGTGAGGTGCCTTTTGGTCCATGTACCATTCCATCAGTTCCCCGGAGCAAAGTCCGCTTGCGAGAGCCTTGACCAATAGACCGCCGGGAGGGCAAGGCGGAATTGGCTCATCTTCAATGGCGATAACTCCTCCGCCCCGATATCGAGCCAATTTCATGGTCGGATGACGTATTTAAGGCCTTTGCCAGCCTTAAGTTCCTCAAAGACTAACGGAGCATCCTCCAAGGCCCGATCTCCACTTAGGACTGGTTCCACTACAAATCCGAAGTCGAGAAGCCACTCGCGGGCTAGTTTCACAGCCGAAGTTCCGAAATGGAATGGACTCATGATGGAAATCTGATCGTAGTGGACACGATTGGTGTCGAACGCCACATGGGTCCCCTTCGGACAGCCTCCAAACAGCATCAGCTTTCCGCCTCGACGAACATAATTGATGCTCGATTCCCAAACCTCGACGCTGCCCGTGCACTCGATGACCGCGTCGTAGCCATTGCCCAGAGTCCTTTCAATATCTTGAACGGTGATCGCCCGGGCACCCAATTCCTCTCCGACGGCCAAGCGTGCTCGGTTTCGTCCAGCTAGAGTGACATCGTGGATGCCCATCTTTCGTAATGCGGCAACGAACAACAGGCCAATCGCGCCGGGACCAATGATAAGCACGCGATCGGTAGGCACTCTCGGCTGTAGTTGTTGAACGGCCTGCGCCACACAAGCCAAAGGCTCCAGTAATGCCGCACGCTCGAACGTCACGGTCTTTGGCTTCTCGAACACGTTCACCCTGGCGATATGCGCGGGAATGTGCAGATATTCTGCGTACGATCCCAAAACCTTGGTCGCCATGATCTTTTCGCAAAGATTTTCTTGGCCGACGAGGCACCAGTAGCACTCCTGACAAGGTGCCGAATGGACTCCCATAATGTCCTGGCCGACCTCAAATGGTGCTCCTTCACCGGATAAAACGACTGTTCCGGAGTATTCATGTCCCAGCGGTCCGGGCATCGGGATCATGGGGTGGCCCCGCTGAAATGCCTTCAGGTCGGTACCGCATGTGGTCGCCGCTCGGACCCGGATCACCAATTCGCCAGGCCCTGGGTAGGGGATCTCTACATTCTTGACGCTCAGGCTGCCGGGCTCGGAGAGCACCAGGGCCCGCATAGTGGATACTTTCAGTTGTGGATTCGCCTGCAAAGCTGGATCTTCCTTAATTTGCGCCCAAACAATGCTTGGTGCGCGTCCTTTACACTTGATATTGAAGCATTATGCCAACAGTAGATACAAGCGTCCTGGTTCATGCTCCGCTCGATAAGGTCTACGCTATCGCGCGCGACAATCGCTCATTTCCGGACTTCATGGATGACGTAAAGTCGCTGACCGTTGTTGAAGACGATGGCGTCCGTGTCGTCAGCGACTGGGTCGGAGTTGTGTCCGCATTCAACATCAAAGTTCGCTGGACCCAAGAAGACGTGTGGGACAACACGGCACATACCTGCACTTTTAAACAACTTAAGGGCGATTACGACATGATGGAGGGCGTCTGGAAATTCACGGACATGGGCCAGAACATCACCCGTTTCGAGTCCCATTTGGAATATGAGTACGTTGTTCCCGGCCTTGGCGCAATCGTTAAAAAGGTTCTCCACGGGCTGGTAATCAAAAACATGGACGCCGTTTTGAACGCGATCAAGAAGCGAGCTGAAGG
Organism: Armatimonadota bacterium; assembly: GCA_018268255.1. Lineage (GTDB taxonomy): Bacteria > Armatimonadota > Fimbriimonadia > Fimbriimonadales > Fimbriimonadaceae > UBA2391. The sequence continues at coordinate 168,162 of JAFDWX010000007.1, forward strand.
CTGAGGGGCAAATGGGAAGCGGGAAGAGGGAAGCGGGAGTTTGGTAGGAAGAAATGTCCGAAAGGGGTGGAATTCGGGGACTATCTCGTCCTACGAGTCCGGCAAGAGTCCATTGAATTGACCAAGCATTTGTACAAGGTTACCGGGCACCTACCCCAAAGCGAACAGTTTGGGCTTACCGCTCAATTGCGCCAAGCAGCAATCTCGATCTCATCGAACATTGCCGAAGGAAATGGTCAAGGGACGCGGAAAGACTACTCGAACTTCGTCTCAATCGCGCTTGGGTCAGCAAGAGAGGTGGAAAGCCTCATCTATTTGTCTGGCCAGCTATATCCGGAAATTTCCTTCGAGGAAACAACGGATCTGTTGACAAGGGTAATTGGAGGCTTGGCGAAGCTGAGAATTTCACTTCGAGATCGGACATAGCCGTTATCGCTTCCCTCTTCCCTCATTCCCTCATTCCCTCATTCCCTCATTCCCTCTTTCCCCTACCCCGGAGGCCAAGTCATCTTTCGACCACCGATGAGGTGCAGGTGCAGGTGCGGGACCGATTGGCCACCCTCCTCGCCTTGGTTGATGACCAAGCGATAGCCATTGGAGAGGCCTTCGCGCTCAGCAAGGAGCTTCGCGACGTTCAGGAGATACTGGTGGTCCCCCGATTCGGGCAGAGTCGCTACTCCGGCGATTTCGGTCTTGGGAACGATAAGGATGTGGACCGGAGCGACTGGTTGGATATCTCGGAATGCCAGCACGTGGTCATCCTCGTAGACGATATCCGCCGGAATTTCCCGATTGATGATCTTGGTGAAGAGTGTTGCCATTTGACGGCAAGATTACCGAAGTACCGGTCACCCCAAAACCACACTCCGAAATACGTACACTGGAGTTATGTTCACCGGTTTGGTTCAGGCAGTTGGAATCGTCACGGAACTTGAAGGGTATGTGCTCACGGTCGATGCTCCCGAATCTTGGAGGCACGAAGACCGACTGGCGGTGGGTGAGAGTGTTGCGGTTAATGGCTGCTGCCTCACCACCCTTAGGGAAGGAGAGCTCGTTTTTGAACTCAGTCCCGAAACGTTCGCTCGAACAGCGTTTGAATCCATCAGCAAAGGCTCCGTTGTGAACTTAGAGCGTGCGATGCGTGCCAGCGACCGTTTCGGGGGCCATATCGTCCAGGGCCACGTCGATACGGTCGGCAAGCTCTTGGCTGCCTCAGAAAAGGACGGATTTTGGGTCTATCACTTCCAACTCGATCCCGAATTTGACCGGTACCTCATCGACAAAGGTTCGATTGCACTGGATGGGATCAGCCTTACGATCGTCGAACCCGATCAAGGCCAATTCTCAGTCTGGCTGATCCCCCACACCATGGAATGCACCAACATGCGCGCTCTGCACCCTGGCGAGGAGGTGAACGTGGAGTTTGACGTCCTAGCCAAGCACGTCGAGAAGCTTCTAGCCGCGAAATCTGGTGAATAGAGTCAGTCTAGGAAGCGGACCGGTGAGGCATGCCCCATAGGACTATTAAGAAATACTAATCGCCTACCTGATCAAACCCGTCGGTTAAAATCGCGTAGTCAAAGATTGTGATCATATCATCCGAATCAAGATCAGCGTCTTTTGGAGCAATATGATTTGAATCTTCTGCAAACCAATTGATCGTAGCAGGAGTTCTGTCAAACCAATTTGATAGGTAAAGATAGTCGAAGACAGTAACTGCCCCATCGTGGTCTATATCGCCAGCGTAAATTTTGAAGTTGACTCCCGCTACAGGAGCACTACTTAGCGTCAACGTCATCCGTTTCCTCAGCAAGCCGTGCCACTCCTCCGTTTCCGGGCTGATTTCCAAATCGTAAATTCCGGTCAAACCGCTCTCTAGCTCGTAACTACCATCGTCTCCAATCACTAAAGTATCTCTCGAGACTTCAATCCCGTTCTGCGACCAAATTACGGGAATAGTATTTACAGTTCCTGCTAGTTGCCCCAAGTTGACCTTTCCCATAACGGTCCCAGGATGATAAGCCTCTGGTACTGTCCAGTGATTGTCCACGATTCCCATGGAAGGGCAATCTGCCGTATATCCTTCGGGAAGCTCGAATACCGGTCCTTCCGGGGCACCAATTGGAGGCCGCGAGGAGATCTTTGCCTTCATATCGATTTCATCGAGATCAACAACTCGTCGATTCGTGATCCATGCACCGGAGAACTGGTTCTGATAGATACTCGTCGAGTATTTCCAATGCACTGGTACGTCACAAGGCACCGTCGTATCAAGATAACTTGAGTAATTGAAAGTGACGTTATCCCAATTGGAGCCCTTACTGGTCTGAAATACGTCGTTATGGAATTCTAGTCGCGCGGTCATCGAGTAGGCAGGAGCTCCTTCACCGCCTCTCATCGCTCTAGAGATGGTTCCCCTTAGCATTACAGAAAACGGCAGTAAGACTCGTATTGGAGAGCTCGTGCCGCCGTTGGTCCGATGAAAGACCAAATCGTTTACATCCTTATTGGTATATCCGCTGACTTCAACTGATCCACCCAAGCCACCGACCCTTCCTTCATCGAGCGTGTAGCAACCGTGACCCAATGCGGCACCTCCTTTTGTCGAAGCGCTGCCTCCGCCACCCGTGCATTTGACATCCAGGATAACGAAACTCTTTGGATTTTGCCAATCGACAGTCGCAAATCTCGAGACAGATAGATCTCCAAGAATGAATACACCATCGTCGTACCACACCTGCGAATCGCTCACAAAGTCATCGAAATTGGGCGTGAAAAAGGTATAGGCTGCACCTGCATCGGCCATGGCCCCTGTTGTGCACGTCAATCCGGCAATCGAACAAACGAGGCGACTCAGTTTACGAATTGTCCATCTTCCCGCCAAAGTCGGCAAGGTATTAAACGTCCTTTCCATTCTATCTCCGCTCATAAACGCAAGCACTTGCTCCCGTTGAGGCAATATTACAGGAGTTATAGGAGAACTCCAAGTAAATTCTGTCCCTAACTGCTGCGAGCTACGAAATAATGCCATTTCGACTGCCTAATTAGACGATCTCTGGTAATGACCTAGCGGAAAAGCAACAAGGACTTACTTCCGAAGCGCCTGGACCTCGTCCATAGGAATTTACACGGTCGGATGCGGATCAAGTAGCGATGAGCGGAGATTTTCCATCAATTTTTTCGAGTAAGATCATCTCCAACTTTCGAACCTAATCGGTTCAGATTTCTGAGATTCATGACAGATGTCGAGTTCGCCAAAGAGCCGAACTTGTTCCATGTCGTTCGTTGGAAGCCCTCGATATGAAAGCAATCTAGTATTGCGGTTGTCAAAGATTGCTCTTTCTGCAGGGTACGCACTCGCGCCATCGTTACATTGGGACTAGTTGGAGTCAGCCTGTAAGCCGGATTCTGTTTTTGTGTGACGATTTATCTGATGCGGCCAACCCGGAAGGTCGGCGAGCAGCGTCATCCCTTCCCTATTTGGCCTTGCTTCCGGTGGGGTTTGCCCCCGAGCCGACTTACGCCGACACGGCGTGAGCTCTTACCTCACGATTTCACCCTTACCCTTGCGGGCGGTTTGTTTCTGTGGCACTTTCCATCGGGTCACCCCGTCCCACCTTGCCTTGCGGCTCATGTGGGCACCGCGCTCTACGAAGTCCGGACTTTCCTCCCCACGCCGAAGCACGAGGCCGCCACCCGGCTGACTCCAACGCCTATTGTACGCACAGATGCGCATGCAACGTGGGCCGTTCCAGTGACCGTATGATTTGATACGATTGAAGTAAGTGCCACCCAACTGAATCTGTGAATCACAATGACTCCACCTGAAACTTCTCGAACATTGGAATTGGTGCCTTTGGCACTCAATGAGATGTCCTTTTCCCAGGTCCATATTTGGTCACTGGCGCCGGCACCAAGAACATGTGACGACCAGATCCGATGAATGTCTGCTAATCACACCGTCAGAGGATTACATAACGCTACTTCCATGAATGCAAAACTACTTTCAATTGTGCTCTTTCGTACATTTAGCATCTCATACATATTCTCGTTTCTATTTCTTTGTTTCGGACAGGTTTCTGGATTGATTTCCAATCCTGGATCGCAAGCATTGTTCCGTCCGGAGAACCTTGTCTCGCTGGGTTCGCCGCTGATTTTCGGAGTCCTTATTTGGATTTTCTCTCTTCCACTTTCAAAGACTCTATTGTTGAATCTTCCATTCCCAGAACAACAGCTTAATCCCAAGTTGGCGTTCGTTCTCGTCGTCAGACTCATCAGCATCCGTTTTGGAGTTGCTGCGATTGAGAACTCGGTCTCCAGGCCCATCACACACTATCTACTTCGATCTTCGTCGTCGGGTCGCTACATTCCTGATGACTCATGGCTCCTCAATTCACTGATCATTGGCTTCATCTGCAACATATTGGTGGCATGTCTTGCCTGGTTTTCAGCAGGGTGGTTGGCTTCAGTCATGTCCAGTGGAGGATCATTTGGGAACCAGCCATCTACGGAATGATTCGAGAATCACCTTGAGAACTGCTCCTGGACGGTACGATCGTAACATTCCGTGAGTATCGGTTGCTGATGGTAAGATGCCACCGGACCTCATTTAGGATCATAGTCTCCACGAGTTCGGTCCGAATATTCGCGGCTTGCTTAGACAAACCTCCACGCAACTGCACATGTTGACGCAATTCAAGTCTAAAACGATCCTATTCTTTCGCACCTGTGGACTATTTCTAGTTCTTATTGGTGTGAGGGAGCTTGTCTGGGTCGGATATTGGAGGTGGTACTTTGAAATTGATTCGCACCGTCTAGACCAAATTAGCTCGCAGCTGTTTCAGGAGAAGCTTCACCTAGGATTAAGTGATATGGCGAATTGGATCCTCTTGGGTCTACTTGGCGCGACGCTAATAGCTCTTTCAAAGAAATTCGCCTTTCAGATAACGCGAATACAGGGAGTAGAATTTCAGGATTAACTTTTAAACCGTCGCAAGAGGTTCTCAATGAAAAACCGTGCTTTTGCTCAGATTCTCATCCGGCTCTTGTCGCTCTATTTCACGGTATATGGGATGAAGTTCGCTTTGGAATGGCTTTGGAACCGTATGGTCGGTGGAGGGAAACTGACCACGAGCAATGCCTACCCGAGCATCCTTCCGCTCCTGCTGGACCTGTTTATCGGCGCGGCCCTATGGGCCGTATCCAGTGATCTTGCCAAGATGTTCTGCAAGGGGTTGGAGGAGGATCAGATCGAAACCAAAGCTGGCGGGCGGGCGGACGACACCGTCTCCCCGTAGAGTACGCCGTCGCGCTCTTCCTGCAATTCCACCAAAACCAGTTGTCGAGCCACGCTCAACGGAGCGGCGAAGCGCACGGTCAAGTAGTTCGCCGTCAGCCCCTCCATCAAGCCACCCGCGACTGGCTTTGCCTCTGCCAACACCTCCATGCGTTTACCGAGGAAATTTCGGGCGTGCACTTGGGCCGTGCGCCCGGATATCTCGGACAATGTGGTTCGCCGCGAAGCCTTCACTTGCGGTGAAACAGGGTCACCCCACTTGTCTGCGGGCGTGCCGAACCTCGGCGAGAAGCTAAAAACATGAACCTTTAGAAAGCCGACTTCCTCGCAGACATTCACACTGGATTGAAACCGTTCATCCGTTTCAGTCGGAAATCCGACCATGATGTCCGTTGTTATCGATAGATCGGGCACGGTGCGGTAGAGCCAACGGCAAAGCTCCAGATACTCCTCTTGCCCGTAAGGTCGATTCATATCTCGTAGGACTTCAGTGTCTCCACTTTGCAGAGGTATGTGAAGATGTGGAACGACCCGACCTTCCACCAGATGGTCGACCAGTCGATCCGTAACCTGCTGCATCTCGATCGAGCTGATCCGAAGACGTGGGATTCCACTGTCGCGAGCTAACAGGCTCACGAGTTCTGGAAAATCTGGGCCCTCACTTCCGGTTTCGGGGCCATAGCTGCCGATCAGCACCCCGGTCAGAATCGCTTCTTGGTAGCCCATTTCGGCCATGCGCTGGGCCTCAGTCAGAACCTCTCGCCACGGCCGGGATTTCATCTCCGGCCGCGTGTAGGGAATCGAACAATAGCTGCAGTAAACGCTGCACCCGTCCTGAACCTTTAACGTCGCCCGTGTTCTTCCATGAATCGTCGGTCGAAGAAGTTCCTGGGGCTTCTCGATCCGAGAGTGCAACTCCGGGAATTCACGGAAGAGGTAATCCAGCGTCTTGAGTTTGTCGGGGTTCGGCACCAAAACATCCACACCGGGGTAAACCTCGCCGCGATTGAGGGACATTTGCGCCGCACACCCAGTCACCACGAGTTTGGCTTCCGGATTTTGTTTGGCCAACTTGCGGATCGCATAGCGGCTCTTGCTCTCGGCGATGCTGGTAACGCTGCAAGTGTTGACGACATACACGTCTGCAACCTGATCGATGGGCACGACTGCAAAACCAGCCGACTCGAAAGACTCCAATATCTTTTGAGTTTCGTACTGATTGACTTTGCAGCCTAATGTGGTCAGCGCGACCCTGAGCATTGGACGGATTGTACTGCCTGTGAGGTATTCCTACGACACGTGCGCGGCTTCGAAGATTTCTGGGAATACGCCTCACTCGGCAATTTCGCACTCTGGCCCCTTTCACAACTCTATGCGGCTGGGTGGGATGTGTATGCCTGGACGTATCGGTCCGGAAACAAAAAGGCATACAAGGCTAAGGTTCCAGTTCTTTGCGTGGGCAACCTGAGAGTCGGCGGCACCGGAAAAACGCCGGTTACCATTGCTCTCGCGCAGCTTCTTCTTTCTCATGGGAATCAGGTGGTCCTCAGCCTCAGCGGCTATGGAAGCCCAAGATCCGAAGACGCATCTCTCGCACCAGCCGGAAGGCTCAACGCTCGAGATTGGGGAGACGAGCCAGCCACGGTGAGAGACTTGCTCCCTGACGTACCGATGATTGTGGGTCGCAATAGGGTTTCCGCCGCTAAAGTCGCCGAGGCGCAATTTCCCGATGCCATTCTCCTTTTGGATGACGGATTCCAGCATTTGCCGTTACACAAAACTTGGGTTCTTCTCCTCGATCCGCCCAGTCGAAACCCTTTTTGTATGCCTGCAGGTCCGTACCGGCAGCGAAAACGAGATCGTACTCTCGCCGATGCCTTGCTTCCGGATACGGTTCCTGTAACGGGCAAAGCCAAGTGGTTTTCAAGACCCGATGGTTCCCCAGAGACACTTCCTCCCCAGGAAATTCAGGTCGTTTCATCCATTGCTCGCCCGCACCGGTTCTTCCTGATGCTCAGCGGTCAGGGATACCAACTCAACCGGATCATTCGAAAGTCCGATCACGATTCGCTCCAGGCACCGGGATTGCTGGATGGCCTCAATCCTTTGGTTCCGTTGGTCGTGACACGCAAAGACTGGGTCAAACTAAGGGAAAGGGAAGAGATTGAGAGGTATCGGGTTTACATCGCTGACTTGTCCATCGAATTCGATAACCCAGAGGAACTGATCGAGTCCATCGGAAAAGTAGTCCCAACCGTAAAAAGGTACAAGGTGGAGCAATGAGCAGCACAACGATGAAACGTAAAGTGGAGGGCGCACTTGGTGCCGGAGCACTTTCGGCTGCTCAGCATTGGCTTCGAAATAAGACGATCGAACAAGCTGAGGTCACGGGAATTCGTTTGGGACGCATCATCATGAAGGCGTCCAAGTCTCGTCGTCAAAGGTGCCTCTCCAATCTCAAATTGGCATTCCCAGAGATGACGCTCGCCGAGAGATCCGCTCTATGCCAACGGGTATTCGAACACTACGGCATCGTAACCTGTGATTTCTTGATGGCCTCTCGAAGGACGCCAGAAATGCTCGAAGCCTCGGTGGATGTTCGGGGTTTCGAACATGTCACGCGTGGGCTGGAACTCGGGAAGGGTCTCATCATGATCACGGGACACTTCGGAAATTGGGAGAGGCTCTCCGCATGGATTTCGCTCCACGGCTACACTCTGAGTGTCGTCGCCCGTGACACCCATAATGAACGGATCAACCATTTGGTGAACGACTTGCGATCCACAACAGGCACCAAGGTGATTCCCAGAGGAAATGCAGCCCGACCCATCATCGAGTCTCTTCGACGCAATGAGCTTGTCGGTATTCTCCCCGATCAAAATAGCGATGAGGCGTTCATTCCTTTCTTCGGCCATCCATGTGGGACCGTCCTTGGGCCAGGAGTCATCAGCGAGCGAACCGAATCCCCAGTCATACCGGCTTGGTGCGTAAGGGTGGGCCCCGGGAAGTATGAAATGACCTTCCAGCCTCCGCTTGCGGCTGAGCCATCAGATGGGCCGAAGGGTGAAGGCATGATGCGAGCCATCAATTTGGCTCTCGAAAACCAAATTAGGAAGTACCCCGAGCAGTGGCTCTGGTTTCATGATCGATGGAGAAGCGCACGACGACAGGGCTTGCTGAGCGATACCAACGGATCCTAGTCATCCGCTATCGGGCTATCGGCGACGCTGGCATGGTTGTTTGGCCCGTGAGCGGGATACGGCGCTTGCTCCCGAACACCCACATCGTCTGGGCCGCGGAGCCTCTGGTAAAGCCCGTCATCGACACCAACCAACTGGTGAATGACGTGGTGACGATCGATAGGCGAAAACCCGGCAAGGGCGAGAGCCGAGTCACAAAGTTCAGAGCGCTAGTCCGCTCTCATCTCCTGCTCAGAAAACTTAACATCGACCTGGGGTTTGATTTCCAGGGACATGCCAAGACGGCCATTGCGCTCCGGCTTTCTGGAGCACGCGAACGCCTTTCCGTGCCAGCTGTTGATGGACTTGCCGCTCGACTCAACTCTTGCCCACCTTTGGATGCTTCGTCGAACCATAAAGTCGACCAGTTCTATTCGCTCGTTCGAAAAGCTCTTCCAATCGATGCCGGTCCCTGCATCATGCCGATGTGTAAACCGCTCGACAGTCAAGAAAAGATTGTCACCATCACGACCGGAGCAGGACATTCGGACAAAGTCGTACCGATCGAATTGCTGCAAGACCTTGCCAACCATTTGGTGGATCAGGGATTTTCTGTGGTAGCTCTTGGAGGAACCAACGATCCCAAACTGCAGGCTCGCGGAGTTCAAGATCTGGTGGGAAAGACGACGCTCCTCGATTCGATGCGCTTGATCAGTGGAAGCGCTCTGCACATCGCTGGAGACACCGGGACCGGCCATATCGCGGCCGCGTACCAAGTCCCGACGCTTTCAATATTCACCTCGCATCGAAACCCTCCTGAGGTCTATCAGCCCTACGGACCGTTCAACCACTTGGTTGATTGGGCGGGTGCAGACCATGGGACCCCAGCAGGAATGCTCTTGGAGCGCGCTCTGCCACGTGCCACAATCCTCTGATATGCCTCGTTACCGCGTTTGCAGAACGTTCGTCGTGGAGTCCGGCCACATGCTCAGCAAGCACCCAGAGTCGTGCCGCTATCCCCACGGCCATACGCGGCACATCGAGGTTGTAGTCTCCGCCGACGAGCTTGATTCAAACCAAATGGTGGTGGATTTTAAAGCACTAAAGCTCGCCGTGACCGACATCGTGGAGAAGTTCGACCACCGGATGGCAATCAATTCGGCTGATCCCCTTCTGGATTCAATTCGAGCCATCCACCCGGATTCGCTTATTGTTCTGGAGAACGAAGATCCGACGACCGAGGTCATCGCCAGACACCTTTATGTTGAGATCAGCCAAATCCTGCAAAATGGGTTTGTCCGGAAATCGCCTCAAGGCTTCACGTACCAAATTTCACCGAGAAGGGTTCACCTGGACCGAGTAAGAGTGGGTGAAACGCCAACAAGCTGGGCTGAGTACGGAGACTAGCTCGCGAGTTCAGCCCGAACCATGCCAACGAACCATTCGGATCCGCCTGAATGCTTGGATTCGTGCCAATCGTACAGAAAGCCATCAACCAGAGCTAGTTCGGGGAGGCGTTCGCCGAGTTTGTAACTGGGGACCCAAGTTTCGTGGAGAACAGGGTAGCACTGGCACGGCATCGGCTCGCGCATCAGCACGTAATCGTCGCTTGAATCCACCAGAACTACCTTAACGAAATTGTATTTCCACAGGTCCGAATCCAGTTGACAAGCCATCGCGCATACAGACGGATGTCGCGCTAAAATTGCCTCAGAATTTCGAAGAACCTGAGGTAAGATTGTATAGGCAATCTTTGTGAAGCGCAAAGCGTTTTTGCTTCGTACCACTTTCAAAGTCGAGCTGGTGGACTCATGAAAAAACTTAACCGTGCATTTACCCTCATCGAATTACTCGTTGTAATCGCGATCATTGCAATTCTCGCTGCCATCCTCTTCCCTGTTTTCGCACAAGCCAAGGAAGCAGCCAAATCCACGGCTGTGATCAGCAACCTCAAGCAAGAGGGATTGGGAGCATTGATGTACGCGGGCGACAACGACGATTTGTTTCCGCTGGTGCTGCGTTTGGATGCACCCAACTCCCTTCCGACCACCTGGGCCGACCTGATCCAGCCGTATGCCAAGAACTGGGATATCGTGATTGACCAGCGAATGCCAGGACCGACTCAGACAGATCCTCTGAACCGACATTTTCAGCAAGCTCAGCATACGGGCGCCACTCCACGGGCAGTAGCGGTGGTTTCTCATCCCAATCCCTATTTCACGACCGGCCCCAGTTGGGACAAGATCGTCGGATTCACCGACCCCCAAGTCCGGTATGACGGCATTATGGGTGCGGGGGTAATTTCCACTGTGAACCAAGGTAACGGTGGATATGCAGGCATGCGATACGCAGCCAGCTCCGGCGGCAACTCCACTCCATCACTCGCACAGTCGCAAGTGGAGGCTATTTCGGACAGCGTAATGCTATCACCCGCAGGCAACTACGACATGTGGTTTGGGAACTCGAAATATCTTTCGGGTCGCGCAACGTGGTGTAACTCTGGGTACGGCACGGACCCTCGATCGGCATGGCCCGGAACGGTTAATGTAACCGGGCCGCACGCCAGGAAGAACCAGGTGGATGGAACAGGCAACTACAAGACATCCTGTCTTTATCCCAATGGTCATGCCCAGTTTGCCGCAACCGATGGATCGGTAAAAACGATGAACCTTCGCCAGGTATACCGAATCGGTACTTTGGCAGACGGGACGAAGGTCTTCTACCGCTTCTGGCCAACAGGAGGAGCAAATTGAAACGAATCTCAAGTCTCATTCTTCTCGCATTAGCGCTGATGACCATGACCGCACTTGGCTGCAGCAAGAGCGAAGAGCAAAAGGAATCTGGGTTTGATAACAGCAAGCCCATTCCAGCAGAAGACGGCGGCGGAGCCAAGAGCTAAGCTCACGGGCTCAACAACGTTCTGACACCAGATTCAGGGCTAGGGATCAAGTGGTTTCTTGAAAACGCCCTGAATCTCCTGCTGGAGGATATCTCTTGGCAGAGAGCCAATCGATTCGTGGCTGGTGAACGTGAATGGGAGCAATACAGTCACCCTTCGGTTGATGAAGCTGAAGGGATGCTTGGGATCTTTCAACCGAGTCGATGAAAATCCTCGCGCCGCCACAAACTGGGAATCCGGGATTCCTGCAGCCTTAAAGGCCTTCATCATCGCCAACGCTCGGTCCGTACTGAGATTCCAGTTGTCGTAATTCTTGTCGCCAAAGGGGCGCGCATCCGTGTGCCCGTCGATGAGCATGGGACGTTTGGAGCGTCGAAAAATCGGTGCCATTTGACGAATCAGCTTCATTGCTGCTGGGCGAATGACCGCTTTGCCCGATTCGAAAAAGACCGCGCCTGAGTTTTCGATGAGGTCTACTTGCAGACCTTCCGGAGTCATGGACGTCTGCATCGAATTGTATAACGCTTGGATGTCCTTGTCTCCGCTGCCCTTGATCTCCGATTTAAGCTCGCTTTCGACCTGTTTGGCTTTCTGTTCTTGGATCGATGCTTCGCTGGCTTGAGTCTGGTAGTGGTCCTTTGACTTGGGCATTCCCATGTTGGGCAAAATGTTGATCTGCGTTTTGGGCTGATTCTTTGTAAACCCCATGGGATCGTTAAAGTAGCCTTGAATTTGGGCTTTTGTCTCTGGTGCCAGTCCCATGATCCACATGACCATGAAGAACGCCATCATGGCTGTAACAAAGTCAGCGTAGGCCACCTTCCATGCGCCACCGTGGTGACCGTGGCCGTGGCCCTTCTTCTTCTTGATGATGATGGGTTGATTGGCTGCCATGGATGGTACTTTTTAGGCTGCTTTCTCCTTGACTGCGGCCTCGAGCTCAGTAAAGCCAGGGCGCAGATCCGGGACGATGTTCCTTCGCGAAAATTCGATACAGGTCATAGGTGATTCGCCGCGAGCGAAGCTAAATAGGGCAAATCGGATGCAGTTCATGTACTGCTCTTCGCCCTTCAGCCGAATCTCGATGGCCTTCGCCATGGGTGCCATGATTCCGTAGGCGACAAGAATTCCAATGAACGTTCCCACGAGCGCGGCAGCAACCGACTCACCGATTGCAGCGGCTTCTCCTCCGATTTTGCCCATCGTGATGATAACGCCTAGAACGGCTGCGACGATACCGAAACCCGGCATGGCATCACCAACCGTCTGGATAGCTTCCGCGGAGGCTTTTGCTTCGGCATGAGCGACCTCTAGGTCCAGTTCCATCATCTCGTTGAGATCGTGGGGTCCCACTGCGCCGGTAAGGATCACCTTCATGGTGTCGCAAAAGAAAGCAGTCGCGTGGTGGTTGTTAAGAAAGCTGGGGAACTGCTTAATGATCTCGCTTTCCTCGGGATTCTCAATGTGCTTTTCTAGTCCCAGCAGACCTTCTTTGCGGGCAATGTTGAAGAGGTTGTACATCATCTTCAACAAGTCGATGAAGGTGGGCTTGGTGAACGGATCGGGCTTGAGCAGTCCCATCACCGCTTTGATGCACTTTTGGAATCCTGTCATTCCTTGGGCAGCAATGAGTGAACCGATACCTGCACCGCCGAGGATGACAAACTCGTTGATTTGAATCAGAACGCCGATGTTGCCATGGTGCATCAGGTAGCCGACCATGGTGGCAACGAGTACGATTCCAATCCCAATGAAAGTAAACATTCCGTATGCTCGCGAGGCATGCGCCGCTTTCCGACAACCCGTGTCCGAGGGCGGCTACAATACTGGTATCGGTAACCCTACGTGGTTTGCTTAGCCACGGTGGGCACTCCTTTCCCTCCTATTTGATCGGCGAAATGAAGGTATTTCCTCTGGGTAGCGCATCGCAAGTTATTGGGATCAGCGGGGCCCAAAGCCCAGCCCTGGCTTCGTTTCGCGCTGCTCAACTCAGCCCTGCCCCCCGCTGCTCCCCCTTGGAGTCTCGCTCGTAATGGAAGCTGCCCAACGACGGGTACGGCTGCTCGATCCTCACACGGTCAACCAAATTGCGGCTGGTGAAGTCGTCGAGCGCCCGGCTTCGGCGGTGAAGGAACTTGTAGAAAACGCGATCGACGCCGGCGCCCGAAGAATCGAAGTCGAGTTGGTTGAGAGCGGTCGCAAGAGGTTGCGAGTCCGAGACGACGGGACAGGGATTCAGCCTGACGACCTGCCGATCGCTCTCCAACGCCATGCGACGTCGAAAATAACCCGCATCGAAGACCTGTTCGTGGCTTCATCGCTGGGTTTTCGGGGCGAGGCGCTTCCCAGCATTGCCTCGGTATCCCGGATGCAGATCCGATCCGCCACAACCGACGGCGTGGCTGCGTGCATCACCGTCGAAGGCGGAGAAGTGGAGCCCATCAGCTACGAATCCATGCCACAAGGCACTGAGGTGGTGGTCGAAGACCTGTTCTTCAACACTCCGGCTCGATTGAAGTTCCTCAAGAGCGATCAGACCGAACTTAATGCCTGTCTGGAGATTGTCCAACGACTCGCGGTCGCGTTTCCTGAACTCGCTTTCACCTTTCGTCACAACAACTCCGAACTTCTCAGAACTACCGGGGACGGCGACGTTCTGGGAGCCATTGCTGCTGTTTGGGGGCGGGAAGTCGCCAAGGCTCTTGGGGAAATCGATCACTACGAGGGCAACGTGCGCGTTCGGGGCTTTGTGAGCGGTCCTCATTTCACGAAACCGAACAGAAACTACCAGTGGGTGTTTGTGAATCGGCGCCCTGTGCGGAACCGCGGCCTTCAGACGGCGATCGACATTGCCTACCGCATGCTCACCCCGGAGCGTCGCTTCCCAGTCGTGGCATTGCTTTTGGATGTCGAGCCCAGCCGAGTGGACAGCAATGTGTCTCCAACCAAGATGGACGTGAAGTTCCAACAAGAGGCGTCGGTTGCGGATGCTGTACGTCACGGGATCAAGCAAGGACTGCTGCGCATGGGGATGTTGCCGGATGCGTCCGATCTCATTGGTGCAAACCAGGCATTGGAGCAAACTCGATCCGTGATGGGCTCGGGGTGGATTTTCCCGTCTGGAACGAGCGGTACACCGACCGAGGCTCTCATCCAAGCACAGCGTCCCTTGTTCGCACCCGGATCGATCTCGGTTGCTCCAATGGCCGAAAATCCGTTTGCGGTCCGCGCTTATGAAGCGTTGCTGGACGGTCTTCGCGTGGTGGGGCAGATTATGAACACCTTCATCATCGCCGAGAACCACCAGGGCATGCTGATCATTGACCAGCACGTTGCTCACGAGCGAATTCTCTACGAAAAGCTCCGCGCGGGGAGAGGCGTGGTTCCCGTCGAGAAACAGTCGCTCCTCATGCCCGAATCCCTACATCTGACCGCGTATCAGGCCGGATTGCTGCAGGAAAATCTTGAGCCGCTGGCAGCTCTGGGATTCGACATCGAACCTTTCGGCGATGGCACCTTTTTGCTAAGAGCTGCTCCAGCAGCCCTCCGCCGAAAGAGCCCATCCGAAGTGGTGGTGGACATTTTGGAAGAACTCGAGCACGGTGGAAACGGATGTGTCAGCCCAACTCGCGATGGAATTTGGATTACCTGCGCGTGCAAGATGGCTGTTAAGGCGGGAGATCCTCTCAGCCTTGCTGAAATGGAGAAGCTAATAGTCGATCTGTGCGAGACGGAGAATCCCTATTTATGCCCGCACGGGCGGCCGATTACTCTTGTGATGGCTCGCGGGGATCTTGAGCGCAAATTTAAGCGTTAAAATTGTTGCAGGAACACCACAAGCGTGGTATGAATTAGATTGTAGATGCGGATGTCGCGATTCCACTCCATATGGGCTGTGGTACTTGTGCTCACCTTTTTCGTGAGCAGCGCGATCTCCCCGTGCCAGGCCGCAGCCTCCACAGTGGGGTGCAGCTGTTGTTGCAAGTGTGATTCTCAAAGTTCCCAGCTGGATGCCAAGCACACTTCTTGTGGAGTGGGCACGGAAAGCTCCTGCTGTTGCGAGGTCAAATCGAGTCCAAAGGCACCGCAGACCAGCGCTAAGGCGCTCCCTGCCGAGCTACCCTCGGTACCGGCACTTGCTCTCGCTCCCAAGATTGAGTTCCTGCCTACGTGGACCTACGAAAAGCAGGCGCTTCCGGATGACCCTTGGATGGGAGAACCACCCGGCTGGCGAATTCTTCCCAGGTGTACCCGCGCACCTCCGATTGCGTGACGGCTTCAGTCGTCCGCGGCCTTTTGCGCCGCCATGTCCTAGAAATTAGGGAAACGCAATGAAAAACATTCTTATCGTATCGCTCGCCACTTTGAGCCTTGGGCTCGCTGCCTTTGCCTCGTCCCCCAGCCTGCCATCATTCAAGACGGGTTGCTGCTGTGGCGAAGTATGCAAGTGCAAAGACTGCAAGTGCGGAACCTGCGCCTGCTGCAAAGATGGATGCAAGTGCAAGGATTGCGGCTGCTACAATGGCGGCGGCACTTGCTGTGGCAAGTAACCTCGCTTGGTAAAGAAAGTGGGCCGGAGCTTTTCGCTCCGGCCCACTTTTGGTGAAAGCCAGGCGACTTTACGGCGTGAAATCAGTATCAGGTTTCACTTGTCGGCAATAAGCGGCCATAAGCTTCGCGCAGTTCTCCACATCGGTGATGCTCAAGAGTTCGCACGGCGTGTGCATATAGCGCAGCGCCACCCCGAGAATCCCGACAGCCATTCCAGATCGGCTGATTTGCATCGCGTTGCCATCCGTACCTGTTCCGCCTGGAGCAACATCTACCTGGTAGGGGATTTTCTCTTTCGCCGCTCCGTCTTTGATCATGTTGAAAACGACGGGGCTTGCATTGGCTCCTCGCATGACGCTGGGACCCTTGCCGACGTCAAGCTGTCCATACCGAGACTTGGACACGCCTGGATAGTCCACAGCGTGATTCACGTCCACGGCCAATCCGGACTGAGGGTTGATCTCAAACGCGGAAGTGCGCGCGCCTCGTAGACCGATTTCCTCCTGGACCGTAGCAACCGCATAGACTCCGACACCCGGATCGAGTCCACCATCCTCTTTCAAAAGCCTCAATGCCTCCGCGACAATGAATGAGCCCATTTTGTTATCGAAGCCGCGTGCCACGGCACGATCGCCCAGAACCTCTTGAAACTCCCATTGATAGGTCGCAACATCTCCGAGGCTGACCAATTGTTCCGCTTCTTCGCGGGTTGAGGCGCCAATGTCGATCCAAAGATCCTTGACTTCCGGTTTCTTCTTTCGCTCATCTTCCTCAAGGAGATGGATCGCTTTCCGCCCGATGACACCAACCAGCTTCTTGCTGCCGTGAACCCAGACTCTTTGGCCCACGATAATAGCGCTATCGTGCCCACCGATCGTGCTGAAATACAGCATTCCTTGATCGTCGATGTAGTGGATAATGAACCCGATTTCGTCCATATGCCCCGCCAGCATGATTTTCATTTTCGCTTGGGGGTTTAGCACCGCCCAGGTGTTGCCGTGGCTGTCGGTCTTGACTTCATCTGCAAAAGAACAATATTTGCGATAGATTTCTGCCGCTTTTTGCTCATATCCAGAGGGAGATGGGACATTAACAATGTCCTTGAAAAATTGAAGGGATTCTGCGCGCATTCCAACCCTATGTTACACATGCACCCTATGCTTGGGTTGGGACTCTAGTCCTATGGCAACACCTTATCAAACCTCAAGCAACGCATGGGCATAGGCCACCCGTATAATTGTATTGATGCGATTGGTGAGCCAATTGCGGATGGACGAAGATTGGATAGACGTATGAAAAAATTTCCTGTGTTGTTTGCTGCTCTTGCACTGGTGACGATCCCAGCTGTGAGCGCTCAAGAGAGCTATACCCTCAAGCGTGTTCTCACAAAAGGCGAAAAAACCGCGTACCGGAGCGACACCGTCGTTGACGTTCAGATGGATGCCTCAGCAATGGGCGGTGGAACAATGCCCATCACCTTCAAAGCTGGCATGAATTTGATCCTGACCGTGGGAGATGTGGATTCAACGAAGGGCACCGCCGCTCTCACCGGCAAAATCACCGAAAACGAATTCACGATGGAACCGGATATGTCGCAAGGCATGATGAGCGTTCCCAAGGAATTCTCTTTCACCGCCAAGTTGGACGAGCAGAGCGCTCTGTCCGATTTCAAGGTCGAAGGTCTTGATGCACAAGCCAAGCAGATGATGGCGAACAGCTTGAACTCGCTGGGATCCATGCTGTCCTTCCCCAAAACTGCAGTCAAGCTCGGTGACAGCTGGAAAATGCCCGCTACCACCAAAATGGAGGGCGGACAGATGACCTCAGACATCACAGTAAAGCTCGAAGGGTTGGATAAGGAAGGCGAGATCGAGGTCTATAAGTTGGGCATCAAAGGCACTTCCAAGACAGTTGCCGAAGGCAGCGGCGAAGCAGCCGGTGGTGGCGCAATGACCATGACGACCGAGAACGACATCGACGGAATGGCTCTGGTCGAGCGGACGACCGGAAAACTCATTAAGTATCAATCGAGCGGAAAGCTGAAAATGACAGTCGAGATGAAGGATATGGGAATGACCATCCCCATGGACGGTAGCTTCACCTCGAAGATGGTCCTCAGCAAGGGCAAGTAAGGTCAAAGTACAAGAGCTCTGCCAGTGCGGCAGGGCTCTTTTTGTGTCAGAACCTAAGATCAGACTTTGACTCTGCCGGACGAAAGGACTGCATTCAGCGTCTCGATGAACACTTCCGGCTCGACATATCCAGGAATTTTCCCCACGAGATTTCCTGATCCGTCAAGAAACGCCACAAACGGTGTTCCCTGAATTCCCCACTGCTCTCCAATCTCGTGTTGCCGGTCGTTGTCGACCATTACCTTGACGAAGTTCGACGTGAGACGCATGACGTCAGGGTTCGGCAGAACCTCGTTCTCCAGCTGTCGGCAGTATCCGCAGTGGTCACTCGTAATGAAGACCATTACGGGCTTGCCGTCCTTCTTAGCCTCAGCCAATGCATCTGAGTAGTTGGTCATAAAGCCTAGCCGTTCGGCAGCCTCTGAGGAAGAAGCCGTACCATTCTTGGACATCATGAATACCGCTATCATCGCAAAGGCTATCGCAAAAAACCACATCAGCTTCGACATCGACATAGCTCAATTATACGGCTGATCGATGCTGAAGTCGCCATTCGTTTTGTTACGGGTTAGGATCCTTCTGCCAACCCACGCCTCGCGGGTACATTGATCTAATTCATGGGAACCCGCACCCTTCATGTCACCAACACCTTAACCCGCCAATTAGAAGCGGTCCAGACTCAAGAGCCCGACCACCTTCGGTTCTACTCGTGCGGTCCCACGGTATACAGCTACGCGCACATCGGCAACTTCAGGACGTTTCTTACGGCAGACCTCGTCGTCCGCGTGGCTGAGGCGATCGGTTGGAAAGTGAGCTATGTCTCCAACATCACGGACGTAGGCCACTTGACCCAGGATGATGTGGCCGATGCTGGTGGTGAAGACAAGATGGAGAAAGCGCTCCACAGTAAAGAGGGCGAGCAGTTCCAAAATGTCTGGGATCTTGCGCGGCACTACGCGAATGCCTTTATCGACGATTGGGATCGGCTCCGCCTGAAACGTCCTTTGGTATGGCCCCGCGCGACCGAACACATGCGCGAGCAAATTGAGGCCGTTGAGAAGCTGATTGAAAGTGATCATGCCTACGTCACTCCCACCGGAGTTTATTTTCGCCTGAGCAGTTTCCCGGATCACGGCAAGCTCAGTGGAAACCGGGACAAAGAACAACTCAAGGTGGCAGTCCGAGACGTTGTCCAGGACGACAACAAGGAGCATCCGGGTGACTTTGCACTGTGGAAACTGGATGACAAGCACCTCATGCAGTGGTATTCGCCTTGGGGTTGGGGTTTCCCGGGCTGGCATATCGAATGCTCGGTCATGGCGATGAAGTACCTGGGAGAAACGCTTGATTTGCACGCCGGAGGAGAAGACCTTGTTTTCCCCCACCACGAATCAGAAATCGCCCAGAGCGAATGCCTGACGGGACACGAATTCTGCCCCTACTGGATTCACACTCGATTCCTGCAGGTCAACGGCGAAAAGATGTCCAAGAGCAAAGGCAATTGGTACACCGTCCGCGACCTCGTGGATGGTAGGGGAGTAGATCCTGTAGCCTTGCGCTACGCGCTGATCTCCGTTCCTTACGGAAAGCCCAACAACTTCACGGATCAGACACTCAAGGATGCGGCACGAAACGTTGAACGGATGCGCGAAGCGCGATCCGTGGCTGAATCGGCCTCGGCTGCGCAAGTCGCTGGAGAAGATGTGGTCGGTGGACGCCTCGTCGAACTCTACGACAAGGCCCTAGACGCCATGTGCGAAGACTTGAATACTGCGGTTGCTCTGGCTCAGGCTCTTGAAGGTGCCAAGCTCATCAGAGAGTCGCTGACCGACGGTGGATCGGCTGATTCGGCCAAAGCTTCCCTGCTCTTCCTCGACCAAATCGATGCTCTCCTTGGGATTGCGCCACCGGTCGAGACAGCCGCGGAGGCCCTCGCCGAGGCGGAGCCGGTCGTCGAAGGCAAGCCCATCGCGGAGTGGATCGCCCTGCGGACCTCGGCCAAAGCGAGCAAAGATTTCGCAACGGCGGATCAGATCCGTCAAACATTGGATGCGGCGGGAATCGAACTTCGAGATACACCGGATGGGGTGATCTGGAAGCGCAAGACGTCCATGTAGCCGGCCTGTCGTCGATTGGCGCAGTTTGGGGGCGGGATGATGGGCGACGCGAAGCGTCGGGGCCCCATCATCGGGTGTGGCCTCGGGCCCAAGCGGCGCCGGATTTGCAGTAATCTCCCCACATGCTTGATCCTCGCGTCACTCGACTTGCCGAACTCATCTGCACGCACTCGACCAAAATCGGTCCAAGTGACAAAGTGCTCGTACACGCCTTTGACATTCCGCCCGAAGCGGTTGCCGAAGTCGTTCGCGTGGTTCAGAGTAAGGGTGCGCAGGTTACGGTCCGGCTGGAGTCCAACATTGTCCGCCGCCAAATGATGCTGGAAATGACGGAGGACAATGCGCGACTCCATGCGACTGTCGAAAAGTTCGAAATGGAACAGATGACGGCCTATCTCGCACTTAGAGGAAGCGACAATGTCATGGAAAATGCCGATGTCGCACCTGAGAAGTCGTCGATTTGGCAAAGGCTCTACGCAACCCCAGTCGTTTTCGAGACCCGGGTACCGAAGACTAAATGGGTCGCCCTCAGATGGCCCACACCGAGCATGGCCCAGCAGGCGGGCATGAGCACACAAGCCTTTGAAGACTTCTACTTCAGAGTTTGCACCATGAACTACGCCAAAATGGCCGAGGCAGCGAAACCGCTCGTGGACTTGATGGACGCCACTGACGAAGTTCATCTCGTGGGTCCGGGCACCGACCTCAAGTTCAGCATCAAGGGCATCGGAAGCATCCCCTGCAGCGGAGAGGCCAATATCCCGGATGGCGAATGTTATAGCTGCCCCGTTCGGGATTCCGTCAACGGAGAAGTGACCTACAACACTGTCTCCCTTTACCAAGGCTTGGAGTTCAAGAACATCCACTACAAGGTGAAAAACGGAAAAATCGTCGAGGCAACCTGCGACGGATACACCGATCGCCTCAACGAGATTTTGGACACAGACGAAGGTGCACGGTATTTCGGCGAATGGGCTCTGGGATACAACCCCCACGTGCTCCATCCTATGAAAGACACGTTGTTCGACGAAAAGATCGCGGGTTCATTCCACCTGACGCCTGGAAATGCCTATAGCGGACGAGGTGGGAACGGCAACAAGTCTGCGATCCACTGGGATACGGTTATGATCCAGCGCCCAGACTACGGCGGAGGCGAGATCTACTTTGATGGCAAGCTCATCCGCAAAGATGGCATTTTCACCTTGCCTGAACTGGCCGACTTGAATCCAGATCGACTCGGCGCCTAAAGGGGTCGGCTGGGTCCCGAGACACGGAGAGGTTGGAGCATTTTTCGACTAGAAATCTGCTCCACGCCCACTGCTCCGTAAAGATCGTAATCAGTGGCATCCGTTACTTGTGCACGGATGATCGATCCGGGATGGTGCTCGCCCCTTACGTAGACCCACCCGTCGATCTCGGGAGCATCCCGGAAGGACCGGCCTGCACTCCAGCCCTCGCGGTGCTCGTCCACGAGCACGTCGATTTCCCGTCCGATCCAGCTTTTGTTGATTTCGCGGCTGATGACCATTTGGACTCGCATCAATCGGTCGAAGCGCTCTTTCTTAACCTTGGTCGGAACCTGGTTGGGTAGATCGTAGCTCGGTGTCCCAGGCTCGCGGGAGAATTGGAAAGCCCCAACGCGATCAAGCTTGGCCTCACGGGTGAAATCGAGCATTGCTTGGAATTCCGCCTCGGTTTCCCCAGGAAATCCCACGATGAACGTGGTGCGAATGGCCACGTTGGGTATGGACGTCCGCACCTTTTCGATCAAACGCAGATATCGTTCGCCATCCCACGGCCGATGCATTCGGCGAAGGACGTCGGGATGTACATGCTGGAGGGGAATGTCGATGTACGGAACCACATGCTCCAAAGTCGCCATGGCTTCGATGACTTCATCAGTGAGCCGGTTCGGATAAAAATAAAGGAGCCGGATCCAATCTACATCTTGGATCGAGTTTAGTTCCCTGAGAAGCTTGGGGAGGGTGAACTCGCGATAAAGGTCGTACCCATATTGGGTCACATCTTGAGCGATCAAATTGAGTTCGCGAGCACCGGTCTTAACCAAATGGTTAGCCTCCGCGAGCACCCTTTCGATGGGTTTGCTATCATGCTTGCCCCGAAACGAGGGAATCGTGCAGAACGTGCACTTGTGGTCGCACCCTTCGCTAATTTTGAGATAGGCCGACCAGGGGCGCCCGGTTCTTGCTCGGGAATGCGTATCGGCCCACCGATGGTGAGGAGGCGCAACGTCGAGCAACGGATCGGAGTGCTCGAACACACTGGTAACGATATCGGCAAACCGTGCCATTTGGCCAACGCCGATGTAGGCATCCGCTCCGGGTGCAAGCCGGGTTAAATCTTCACCCAAGCGTTGGGCAAGGCAACCGGCAACAATTACTTTCCCGTTGCCCTTGGTTCGCACGGCCTTTTTTATCGCTTCGATGGACTCTTGCTTGCTCGCCTCTAGGAATCCGCAGGTGTTGATAATCGTGACGTCGGACTTATTGGATCCGTCCACGGACATTCCCGCGTCGCTCAATACGCCCGCAATCTCTTCGCTATCAACGTCGTTTTTGGCGCAACCTAGCGTGATGATCCGGACGTTCTTTGCGCGGGACATAGATCCCTATTGTGGCAGGTATGGGCGAACCTAGAGAATTCCACTCCGCAGAAGGTCCTTGACCATGAGCAAGCCCAGGACGCGATTCTGCTCATCGACCACCGGCATTTCACCAATCTTGCGGGGGAAGTTCTGGAAGACTTCCAGTGCCTCGATCGCAAGCAGTTCCGGCCCGATCGTGCTCACCGTCGTATTCATCAGCTTCGATGCTGTGTCCTCACTGGGATTCGATTCCTTCAAAAAGTAGCGTCGAAGGTCCCCGTCGCTTACAAATCCCGCAAGGGTGCCGTACTCATTCACGATACACGCCGCTCCGGCACCAGCGCGGGTAATTCTCGCCATCATTTCCAATACGGGCGTATCGGGCGAAGCAAGTGCCAAATCAGGCCCAGTCCGCATGACATCGGCAACAGTCAGCAGGAGCCTTTTGCCCAGCGAACCACTTGGGTGGAAACGAGCAAAATCCTCTCTTGAAAAACCTCGGCCCTCCATCACCGCGATCGCCAGAGCATCGCTCAAGGCAAGCATCACGGTCGTGCTCGTCGTAGGAGCGAGGTTATTGGGACATGCCTCATGGCTGACGCCGGTTTCCAGCACCAAGTCGGCGAGGCGAGCAGCGCTGGAGTCGGGACGGCCAGTTATCACAATTGTTTTGGCACCGATGGCCTTGAGAGCAGGAAAAAGTCGAACAATCTCGTCGGTTTCGCCGCTTTGCGTGTAAAGAATGACGGTATCTCTGTTGGTTACCATTCCTAGGTCACCATGGACGGCTTCTGCAGCGTGGAGGAAGCCGGACGGCGTTCCGGTCGAGCTCAGCGTTCCGGCAGTCTTGCGCGCAATGTGCCCAGACTTTCCGATTCCGCAGCAAAGGACGCGCCCTTCCGTTGTGTGAAGCCATTCGCAGGCGGTTTGAAAAGACTCAGAAAGCGCGTTTGAGGCGTGGACGACCGCCTGCCCTTCTTCGACGAGCACCCTCATGCCCGAATTCAAATAGCTGCTCATTCGGGCCCCATCACTTTCTTCCCAAAGAGTGATCCCACCCATTCAACCGCCATTCGAGCGGTTTCATTCTTGAGGTCCAAAAGCGGGCTTACCTCAACAATGTCCAATCCCACTAGGTTCAAATTTTGACCGTGGATCACGTTGGAAAGCAATTCGGCCAACAGATGCGCCTCACGATACGTGAGCCCACCCCTAACCGTCGTTCCCGTTCCTGGTGCCAGAACGGGATCCAGCACATCCACATCAAAACTGACCCAAATTTTCGAGATTTTGCGGTCTTGAGCCCACTGAAGCCAATTCTCGAACGTCCGTCCGATGCCGTTCAGGTCGATGGTGGGCATGTCGGCAACAAAGGCTCCGTCCATGCTCCTGATCGTCGCGGCCTCACCAGGATCCACATCTCGGAGCCCGATCCACGAGACATGGGAAGGATGGAGATAGTGGCCCCCCGTGAACTCTCGCTTCCAGATATCCCATCGGTCGGCAGATTGTTGTGTGGATAGTCCCAGGAGGCTTCCAATCGTCATGCCGTGGATGTTCTGGCTCGGAGAGGTATCGGGAGTATTGATGTCTGCGTGTGCATCGATCCAGAGCAACCCCACTCCCTCTGGCCCGTGCTGCTTCAAGTAGGAACCCATCGAAGCCATGGTCAAGCTATGGTCTCCACCCAGCGTCACCGGTGTCGCCCCCCGTTCGACAATGGAGCCAACCATTTGGTTAAGCGATTTCAAAGCATCGAAGATGAGCGTCGGAAAGAGTTCGAAATTGCCTTCCGTTGATGGAAGTTCCGGGTGGGAATCCAAAGGCAGGTCTTTGTGATCGACCACTTCCGAAGCGGCGGGAGCAAATGCGTTGAGAATTCCAGCATAGCGGAGGGCGTTCGGTCCCATCGCACTTCCTCGGAGCGGGCCTCCCAAGTCAACCGGATATCCGACAAGCTCAACCATCAGGCTAAGAGTCTACTCGGTACAATCTTGGAATGCCCCCAACCGTTGGTGTGGTCGCCATCCAGGGAGACTTTTCCAAACATGTGGAGGCGATCCGATCCTGTTCCCCAGATACCAAACTTTTCGAGATTCGTACACCTGAAGATCTGGACCAGGTCACCCACCTTATCATCCCAGGTGGCGAAAGCACCACAGTCGGCTTGCTGATGCAGCGGTACGGCCTGGGGGAGGCGATCATCAAGCGGGTTCAGCAGCGGTCGCTTGCGGTGTGGGGCACCTGCATGGGGATGATTCTGCTGGCCAAGTCGGTCGAAAACCACGACCAGTATCGACTCGGTTTGCTCGACATCACCGTGCGCCGGAACGCATTTGGTACTCAAGTCCATAGCTTCGAGGACGAAACCGACATTGATGGGCTGGATTCACCTGTGATGGGCGTGTACATCAGAGCTCCCATTGTCACTGAGTGGGGCCCAATGGTCAAAATCCTGGGAAAGTATCAGGGTCAGGTAGTTGCAGCGCGGCAGGAAAACGTCTTGGGTACGAGCTTTCACCCTGAACTTACGGACGATACTCGCATGCACCTTTGGTTCCTCAGTTTTCCGGTGCCCGAAAGTTAAGTGCCCCGCTCGGAGGGCATCGAGACGGGGCTTGTGGTTTGGGGGAGAGAAGAGTTGTTGCTCTATCTTGAATGACTCGTAATGATAGGCATTGGTTCCCAACTCAACAAGTTTTTTTCCACGAAAGGCCGATGTCGCCGTCGAAGATGTCTGCGGAAAGCAATTTCCATTCGTTCTTACAGGTTTTTTCGCCCAGACTTGCTGGTAACCAAGCTAAGCCATCCGAGAAAACTTTGGGAGCCATGTAGAGCCGAATTTCGTCTACCAAGTTCTGTTCGAGAAACTCTGAATAGACTAGCGCGCCGCCTTCCACAAGGAGGCCGAGGGCTCCGCGATTATGGATTTCAGCGAGTAATGGCTCGAAATCGAGCGTGTCGCGCGGTGTCTTCGGAAGGCGAAACTCGCTCGCGTCCTGTGGCTCATCGCCAACCAGTCTCATGTAATTTCGATCGCGAAAAATCTCCAGATCCGCCGGAAGGACTCTATTTGGGTCGACGACGATCCGGAGGGGCTGGGGCACGTCCTCATTCAGGCGCGCTCCCAAGTGAGGATTATCTTGTCGAGCCGTACGAGTCCCTACGAGAACTGCACCGAGTTCGGCACGCAGCCGGTGAACATCTCGTCGAGCGCTTTCACCGGTGATCCACTTGCTTGTTCCATCCTTTTGAGCGATCATCCCGTTCAGCGTGGTTGCTGCTTTGAGCATTACATACGGATTTCCCGTTTCGTGGGCGTGGAGAAAATAAGGATTAGCTTCTCGGGCCTCGGTTTCAAGAAGTCCATGCTGAACTTGAATTCCCGCGCTTGAAAGTGCAGCCAGTCCACCCTGAGCTTTAGGGTTGGGATCGAGGCACGCAGCAACAACTCGAGCCACCTTCGCAACGATCAGAGCCTGTGAACACGGACCAGTGCGGCCATAGTGGTTGCATGGCTCCAAGGTCACAAAAGCCGTCGCACCCACAGCCTGTTCGCCTGCCTGTGCCAGCGCATTAACCTCCGCATGCGCCAAACCCGCCCGATGGTGGAACCCTTCGCCGACAATCTGCCCATCTTTGACGATGACGCACCCGACATGGGGGTTCGGAGAGGGGAATCCATTCCGGCTGAGTGCGATGGCTCTCCGCATTGCCATCTCATCAGAAATTCTATCCATGGCGCTCGTGATCCCGAAGCGTTCCTTCGATAAGCTCTTTCAAGATCCCCTGTTGGCTCTCCAGGTATTCGACCTTGGTGTTTCGAGCGACGAAGATTGCACACACAGCGGTCCCAAGGAACGTAAAGGCGGTTGCTGCGAAATATAAAAGCAATTTCATTCCGTAGCGGGCGACGATGTGGCGATCTGTGCCAGCTGGTGGGGGAGCACCGACGACAAAGGGCCAAGCGACCAACAGGGCCACTCCGAGAATCAGCAGGATTGTTGTGACGATTTTGAGTCGCATGCTTGGCGTAATCGTTTGACGCCTTCGAGGATCGAAACGTCGTTAAGAAAACTCCCACTCACAAATACGTTTGCACCCGCCGCTTCTGCTCGCGGCAACGATACGTCGTCGATGCCACCGTCTACCTCGATCGACAGAAACGGTGCCCATTCTCGAATCTCACTGACCTTGTCCAGGCACGAATCTATCAGGCTCTGGCCGCCCCAACCGGGATTGACCGTCATAACCAAAGCAAGGTCAATCACATCCAACAAAGGCTTGATGGCTTTCGCCGAAGTTCCTGGATTTATGGCAATTCCGACTTCCAGACCACTACTTCTGACCAACTGACATAGCCTGTGAGCATGGTGAGTTGCCTCGGTGTGGAAGATAAACCGCTTGACCCCTGCCTCCGCGAACTCTTCGAGATGCTTCTCTGGCGACAAGGTCATCAAATGGGCTTCGACGGACACAGATGTCAGGTTGACAACCGATCGAGCAAACTGGGCACCAAACGTGATGGGAGGCACGAACTGACCGTCCATGACGTCTAAGTGAATCCAGTCCACCTTTGCTTCGGTGAGTTCTTTGACTTTCTCTCCCATGTACATCGGATCAAAGGAAAGGACCGATGGCGCAAGTTCGAGTCTCACGGAGTTGGATTTTCCTCAGCAGGATCGCCGGGTTCCTGCTCGTTGGCATATTGGGTCACGGTATCGACGAGAACTCCGTCATAGAAGATTTTGAACCTCACCAGTTCGCCATACCCGACCTCCTTAGCGGTGAGCGTCTCGCCACTCACGTGACGCTGTTCGTAGATTGTGAATCCATCTGGATATCGGTCATCCAGAAGTTCAACCCGAACGTTGGTTGAACCCGGAAGATCTAAGGGGCCGACCGTGATTGTGTAAAGCTTGCGGGGCACCGAATCATCAACGTTCTCCGGCTGTCGCTTGCCCGAACTCACGGTGAGTCGAATCTCCGACTTCCTGGGGATCTTCTGTCCTGCCGCCAAATTCTGACCGATTACGACGCCCTCCTCAAAATCGGAGCTCTTCTTTTTAATTATCTTCGAGGAAATCTTCAGGTCGAGTCCTCGGAGTATTTGCTTCGCGTCATCCAACGTGTCGCCGCGAAGGTCGGGGACTTCCACGTTTTCTGAACCTGCGCTGACCCAAGCGATCACGCTCGAGTTCTCGCGAACCTTTTGGCCCGCCTCGGGATCCATCTTCAGGATCGTGCCGGATGCCTTTTCGCTCTGCTGGTCGCGAGTTCTGAGCTTCACGTGCAGTTTCTCCAGATCCTGCGTTGCCTCGACCGCATTCCGCCCCACAAGATTGGGCAGTGCGACGAGTTTGGGTTTCGTCAGGTTGTAGGCAAAGTAAACGCCGACCATGACGACGACTGCCAAAATAGCAACATAACCAATGGCAAGAACCCATCTTGGAAAGCGATCCGAATAGTCGATTTCGTCGTCCTCGGGCTCAGGTTGCGGAACTCGATCCTTTTGAATTGCGCTCATTCGGGGAGCGACCAACTGAGGTTCTGCAGGCATTACGGGCACGGGTTCTGGCATCGGTCCAAGCGGTTTGATCGGCCATGAAACCTGCTTGCCAAATCTCAGCGCATCCTGGAGGATCCGGAGATCCGCCACGAGAGCTTGTGCTGTTGGGTACCGATCTTGCGGCAGCTTTGCCAAGCACTTTTTGATGATCTCCTCTAGGACCACTGGAACTCCAGGGTGAGAAAGACGCAGGCTCGGGACAGGGGCCGTGGCGTGCTTCATCGCCATGGCGACCGGCGTGTCGGCGCTGAACGGATACTTGCCGCTCAGAAGCTCGTACATGACGATCCCAATTCCGTAGATATCACTGGTTGGAGAGGGCATGCCTCCCTGCGTGACTTCGGGAGCGAGATAGGGAGCCATACTGGGCAGCACCATGACTGCGGCTGTCTGACTGGAGCCGTACGCGCGCCACATTCCCGCAAACGCAACCTTTACTCGGCCTTCTTGGGTGACAAAGACGTTAGCCGTGCTGATGTCTCCGTGGGCTACTCCCATCTCGTGCATGGGGACGAGTGCCTCGCAAATTCCGATCGCAGTCTGGATGGTCACCGGCGCAGAAAATGGCGCGAGTTTGGCAACTTTTTCCTTAAGTTGGGTTCCGGGCGGTAGTTCTGAAACCAGGAATGGTGTCCCCTCGTGGTCATCCAACTCCAAAAGGCGCTCCAGATTGGGATGCTGGAAGCGTTGGCCCTCTCCAATCACCTCGGCTAGCCGATCGGTAAATTCCTTCTCTTGCCCGAACGGGGCTTTGACCATTCGGACCTTAACTTCGCGACCTCCGACCCGGTCTCGAACCCGAAAAGCCTTGAAGATAGAGGAGTCTTCCAACTCCTGGACGACCTCGTAGCGAATCCTCAACAGGGAGCCGATCATTCCGGGGCCTCCGCCTTACGGGCGATGGTCAGAGCAACAATTCCAACAAACAAAACCAATGCAAGCATTTTGACGGGTTCAGTGTCGATTCGTTGCGCGTATTGGGCTGTTGTTCCCGACCAAACCGCAAATTGGCTCGCTATGTAGCCGCCGACCACCAAAATGAGAACGGCTATGGCAACCAACAATCGGGCGAGGTTCATGGTCAAGCTATGTCGGAGAGAATTCTGGAAATTTCTACAGAATTCAATCCTTGGCAGAGTTTACACGTTCCGATCTGCGTTAAGAAACTGAAGGAAAGCCCGGATTGGGTGACTTTTTTGTCGCGAGCCATCGCGTGAAGAAGGGTATCCACTGAAATGGACTCAGGGATGGTGATCGGCAGACCTTGCTTGATCATATCCGCCTTGATTTCCTCGCTTGTTCCGGGCCGGGTAATGCTTAGCGCCTCCCCAATCTGAGCTTCAACTACCATACCGATGGAGACAGCTTCTCCGTGCAGCAACCCCTCATAGTCGAGTGCTTTTTCAATGGCGTGACCGATGGTGTGGCCGAAATTGAGTTGGGCACGAAGGCCAGTTGTTTCGAACTCATCTTGCTCTACAACTTGCTGCTTGATCATCAGCGCGGAAATAATGCACTGTTGCAGGTCCTGCGAATCAAGGCTAAGGGCTCCGGCACGCAACCTGGTGAGAAGGCTCTCGTCCCGGATATAGGCTGCTTTCCAAACTTCCGCGGTTCCATTGACGAACTGCCGAGGAGGTAGGGTCGCCAGGAACTCCCCACTGACGCAGACTGCTGAAGGCGGATGAAATGCTCCCGCTAAGTTCTTGCCCGCAGGCAAGTCGATACCTACCTTCCCGCCGATGCTGGAATCGACTTGAGCCAAAAGCGTTGTCGGCACCTGGACGAAGGCCACTCCGCGCATATAAGTTGCGGCAACGAATCCCACAAGATCGCCGATGACGCCACCACCAAGGGCGACGACCGTGCCATTTCTGGTTAAAGGCAGTTCGCCGAGCCAGTCCAGACATCGGCTGTAGCATTCAATACTCTTGGTCGCCTCTCCCGGTGGCAAAATCAGCGTCGGGATTCCGGAGGGCAATAGATGGCCGTGCGCGGAATGAACATTTTCGTCTGTGATGACGACGAATGGACCTTGGAGTCCGGCCTGAAAATCGGAGTACGGTTCAAACCAGATTGGGTATTCACCCCGAGAGTGCTTGATAATCATGGCAACGTGTTCAGATGCTCCACAAGGTTTTGGGCCGTTGTCTGGATATTGCTGGTGTCTACTTGCCAGATCACGTCGGCCTTCTGATACAGATGTTCCCTAGCCTCCAGGATCCGGTGAACCCGCTCCTCCCAGTCGTCGAAGTCCAACAGGGGCCGTTTCTTCCGCGATATTTTCATCCGATCAATGATGATTTGAACTGGGACCTGAAGATAGATCGTCAGGCCCAAGCGCCGCAGTTCGGTCCAATTCTCCTCTCGCAGAACGATTCCCCCGCCGGTTGCGAGGACTGACCCTTCTGGTTCGAGCGACTGAAGAATACTGGTCTCGTGCGCTCGAAAGGTCTCCTCGCCGTACAATTCGAAAATTTTGGTGATTGGCCGCCCAAAGCGGTTTTGGAGAAGTGTATCGGTGTCCCGGAACTTACGACTCGACATCTCGGCGACGTGTTTGCCCACCGAGGATTTTCCCGATCCCATCATTCCCACGAGAATCCAGTCGTTCATTCGAGCCAAGACAAAATGAAAGCGCGATAGGCTCCTATGAAAGGTACCTATCGCGCTGCTGTAATTTCAGGTGTCTATCTAGGGACCAAGGCCACCTGCGCTCTCGTCTTCCACAACGATCGGCGTCACGAACACGATCAATTCCTGATCGTTTCGCTTGGTCGACGTCGTTCGGAAGAACTGGCCGATGATCGGAAGATCGCCGAGAATCGGGAACCGCTGCGTGGAGTTCGTGAACTGCTTTCGGTTAAAGCCAGCCAAAGCAATGGTCTCACCGCTCTTGACTCGGGCGACGACTTGGATCGTGGTCGTCAGAGTATCCGGAATCTGCGTTCCATCCGGACCCGTTCGAATCTCTCCGTAGTCCTGCAACTGCGGGAACAGAGTCATCGTAACCGTGCCGTCATTGTTAATGCGGGGTCGAACGACCAGCAGATTCTGAATCTGCAACGTAGTCGGAACGTAGGTGGTGTTGGTACCGCCTCCGCCGATGGTCGTTTGAGGAATAAAGATGGTTGTGGTCGCAAACGATCCTACTGACGCCGTTTGGTTGTTGAGGGTTCGAATCAACGGAGCCTGAACTGCTTTACCGTCGCCTTGAAGAAGCAGGGTTCGCAGTCGTGTCGTGACGTTGCCCGTGGCGTAGTTGATAAAGATCGGATCGCTGTTGCGAGCGAATACTCCAGGCCTGTTACCTGCGCCGATTGCACCGCGCTGGTAGAGCCAGTCCATGCCGAAGGATCGCTCCAGGCTTTGGCTGGTCGTGATGAACTCGACCTTGACGATCACCTGTTTGGGTGCTTGGTCGAACTGAGCGATCAGCGAGCGAAGCTTTCGAATGGCTTCCTCTTCTCCCTGGACGACAATTGAGTTGTCAGTGGGATCGAAGAAGATCTGATCGATATCCTCGGGAACCAAACCTGTGCCCGGTTGGAGTTGAGAGTCTGCTCCCGTGCCACCGCCTCCGTTTCCATTACCGAGGCCGCCACCGCCGCCGGGGCCGTTATTGCCGCCACCTTGACCGAGACCGCCACCGCCACCACCGGGGCGACCGCCGCCTGCTTGGTTGGCTGTTTCGCCTGGAAGAAGAATGTCGCCGTTACCTGCGCTGGGATTGATTGCTGAATCAGAAACCGACCCATTGCTTGTGGGATAGGACGTCCCCGGAGTTTGGTTGACCGCGCCCACGCCTGGGACGATTACGGTTGCTCCAGGAAGCTTGTTCGACTGAAGGTCTCGATATTCGCGGGAGAGATTGTTCATCTCTCTGATGCCGCGATCTGGATCGAAAACGTAAACCGAAGTCAGCATCTTGATGATCTGCTCTGGATCACCCTTCATGACTTTGATTTTTTCGACTTTTCGTTCCTTCTTGCGAACCGGAGTGGAGGGCTGCGTCGAGACGTTCACCTGATTGGAAGGTGCGATCTTCGTAATCACGTAGACGCCATTCTCGCCACGCTCTGCGAATACTCCACCAGCCTTACAGATGTAGGTAAGAGCTTCTTCAGCGGTGCACTCCTTGAGCGCAAGCGTGATCCGAGGAAGTTCCTCCAATCCTGGCGCGAAAACAAACTGAAGTCCAGTTTGAACCCGCAACAACTCGATCGCTGCGCGTAGATCTGCATCCTTCAGGTTAATGTCCACTCGAGTAGCAGGGGTCTGGAAAGCGAACGCTACTTGCGCTGCGCCCATAACCACCGTGCAAGCGGCTGTCAACAAAAACCGCCTTGTTTTCGCACCCAGATTTAGATTCATCGATTTCTTCAAAGCAACCCTCAAAATTTGATTACAAACTTACCCGGTTTAGAAGCCGCCGCGGTTTCCGCCACCGCCAAAGCCACCACCAAAGCCGCCACCGCCGTAGCCGCCGCCGAAGCCGCCGCCACCAAGGCCACCGCCACCGAAGCCGCCGCCACCGAAGCCGCCGCCACCAAGGCCACCGCCACCGAAGCCGCCGCCACCGAATCCGCCGCCGCCGAAGCCGCCACCACCGAGGCCGCCACCGCCACCACCCCCTCGGGGATAGGAGCCGAGCTCAGGTTCTGTCTGCCACGATCCGTGACCGTTCAAGAGCGTGTAAATCAAAGCTGGATCGGCGTGCCGGATGGGAATCCTTACCAACGGCTTCTCGCGAGTTGTGGTCGTAGGCAGGTTAGGAATATCGGTTCCCGATGTGCCCGAACCTTCGGCCGGCTTCATGATGATCTCGTAGAGTGAACCCTGCAAACGATAGGTTGCCCCGACTTGGCTGCAGATATTGCGAAGTGCGGTTTCAAACGGGACCTTTTTGAGACTGATGGTGACCGTACCTTGTACATCCGAGCTAATCGAATAGGGCACATCCACAACCTTAAACAGCTGCTTGAGTACGTCGCGCACATCGGCATCCTGAAACTCAAGGACGTCGATAATTTTGTTGCGCGGGTCCACTTGCGCATAGGAATGGATGGGAGCGGCAACAAACGTTGTTGCCATCACCGCCATCACTGCGATTTTCAAAAGTTTCTTCATCTTTGGATTCCTCCGCAATATCTGACTTCTATCTTCTTATTCCGTATCGGTAAATAGGTTTTTTCCAACAAGCTATGCAAATCTTAGTCCCGAACACCAGGGGGAGGCCCTGGAGGAGGTCCTGGAGGAGGTCCACCGCCCGGTCGCCGTCCACTCTGTCCGCCTTCGTCCGAACCGGATCCGCCACCTGTGTCAAATCCGCCTCCGCCACCCAAGTCGAGCTTTCCAGTCAGCGGTACCACCACTTGCTTGGGCAACTTGTTCCCCTTGCGTGTAAGTACAGCCTTTTCGTTGTCGATGCTGGCCACTGACCACTCCGTGCCTTCAACTTGAATGCCAGGATAGATGGCCATAGTCCGACCACCAAACTCAAGTAAGCCAACCACGCCGTTCTGGGCCAAAATAACGCCGACTAAACGGAGCCCCGTTGGCGCGGGCTCTGATACTTCTTCCTCGTCCGGCTTGGGCTCGGGCGGCTCATAGAACATTGACGAGAACCCCCCGAGATTGTCGACGATTCTTGAGGTCGTCTGAGCTGCTTCAAAAACACGCTCCTGACTAAAGAGGGCAAAGGGATCTTTTCGCGAACCTGGATCACGGGTTGTGGCCAGGTCCTTCATGTATGCAACATCCGTATTACGAGGATCGATTGGCACTCCAGCTTCGGAGATGTACTGATAGCCCGCTGTCGCTCCCCCAGCAGGTGCGCCTGTAGCTCCGGGACCACCCACTGGTGCACCGGGATCGTCGGGATTGCCCATCGGTGGACGACCACCCTGCTGAGCATTCGCAACTTCGGTTTTGAGACAGCCTGCAAGGCTACTCAGAGTCACGACAAGCGCGATTCCTGCAAGCCATTGCTTTCTGTTCATCTTAATTCGTTGAGTCACCATTCTTTGACCTACTCTATTATGGGACGTTTTCAGCATCATCCCTCGTTACCGATCCTCAAACTGTGGAGGAGGTCCGCCTCCACCAGGTCGACCGGGGACTCCACCGGGTGCGCCGGGACCACCGGGAGCACCTGGGCCCGCGTTGTTGCCGGATCCGCCACCAGCTGGTACCGGAGGAGCGATATTTTTACCTCGGATGAATCCGACCAAACTGAGGTTATAGGTACCGGTAAGGGTCGGTGATGTTCCGCTTAATGCAAGAGCGTCTGTTACTGCCAAAAAGTTCGGCATCTCGCTCCATGCTTCCACGTTCGCAGCAATCTGCTCAAATGTGCCTTGCACGGTCACCTGACCTAAGTTGTAGATCAAGACAGGGAACCCGTAAGCCGGGAAATTGTAGCCCGTTTCCATGATCGTGTCGGCATCCGTTGGGAAGTCGGGGATCAGAGGAGCGTTAATAACCTTGACTCCACCTCGCTTCAACTGCACGTTGAGCTGTCGCTGAATCAGGTTTCGGAAATGCCTAGAGTCAGCAGTCAATTGCCAGCGATTCACTGCGAGATCGATTCCACCATTGGGAAGACCCACCGGCGGTGTCTTTTCTTCGACGATCGCCTGCCAACTCTCGTCAGCGACGCGAACCTTCTCTTGAGCATCTTTGACGCGTTTTTGCACCTGTGGACGCTTGCTGATTTCGGTCTGGAGTAACTCGGCATTTTCCTCATAGTTCTGAGCCTCGGTCATATTAGGCTTGAAGAACATGAAGTACCCAAGGGCAAGGATGGCAAGCCCTAGTGCCACACCGCTGATGATCCATGTGAGTGGATGAAGTTTGCCCATGATTAGTCCCTCTCACCTCGCAATGCGCCTGGAGGAGGTCCTGGAGGAGGTCCACCTGGGCCGTAAGGCGATCCTGATCCACCCGGAGCACCCGGAGCGCCAGGCGCACCTGGCGTATTGGGAGCACCACCAGCGGGTGCCCCGCCAGCCCCGATCGCGCTCGGCTTGAGTGCTTCGGTCGGGTTTGGTGTCATAAAGTTGTAGCTCACGGATTCGTCGCCTGTTAACGTTGGATCCTGTTGCAAAACGATTGTGTACGTCACGTCGTTTTCACCGGGCATCGCCAGCTTTTGGGTTGCACCTTCCACGCCAAAGTTGCCTTGGCCGGTGAATCCGGTGGCACCCTGACTGGCTTGGGCCATCAAATAGTTCAACTGTTCGTCCGGACCGCCGTTGGGGCCGCCTGCATTGGGCGAAGGTCGTCGATTGTCACCGCGCTGATAGGGAATGCCGTACTGGTCTGTTTCGATCAGATTGGGCACATAGGTGTCGCGCAGGACGTAGCCGTCTCGGGCAATCGTCATCGCACCCGGGATTCGAAGAAGAATGAGCGAAACGTCTGCATACTTCTGGAAACTTTGGATCACGCCATTGATATTCAACTGGCATGACGTCTCGGTCATGGGGGTAACCGACATTCGATTCACGCGCAGGTACGAAGGGATGTATCGCGCAATCATTCGATAGAATGTCGTGTACTTGGTGTTCTGAGCGAGCATCGCGTTCGTCAGATCAATGTTCCTCTGCACCGGCGCACCTTTTGCAGCTTCGGTTTCAGCGCTCTTTGCAAGCGTTAGAACCTGATTGTGCTGAGGCGTGAGCTCTTCCACTTGGGATTTTGCGGCCGCGAGCCTTGCTGAGGACGTAGTCATCATGAGCACGGCACCGACTATCGACAACAAGAAGAACAAAATCGAAAAGATTGCTGCAGTGCGGGACTGAGCACCCTTCGAAACATATGTTGGGAGAAGGTTAAGCTTCATCGTCCTTGACTTAGTCGAAACAAATATTCACAGCGTTACCGATCGCGACGGTGAACTCGTCCCGATGGTGCTCCAGCGTACCTGCTTCCAGCCGCTTAGCAATGATGTTCATTCCCTTTGCAGGGTCAAATCGCTCGACATGGAGGTTGAGCGTTCTCCCTAGGAATTTGTCAAGTCCTTTCATCTTCGCACCGCCACCGGTGATGTAGATGATATCCACTTCGCCACCTCGACTTCGGAAGTAATCGATTGAGCGCCGAACCTCCGAGCCAAACTCATCAAGAACCATGGCATACGCATTGTACAGCCGCATGCTCTCGGGATCCTCCGCTGGTACAGGCGGAACGGAAAGGCTCGTGGGCGTCTCTTCGACGGGCGGTGCTGGCGGCGGGACTTCACCCATGGGCTCACCGGCACTATACGGTTGAAAATCATCTGTCGGCCCATGCCCTGGGCCAAGTGTCGGGTCCGCCATGGGGATCGGCGCATGACCAAAGGGATTGTTATCCTCAAGTGGATTCGAAGCGAAAGGATCAAAGCCGGAGAAGCCCTGGGTCGCTCCATAGCCTGCTGGCTGCTGACCCGCGGAATCCGGGATGATCACGCGATCCATCTTAATTCTCTCGGCCTCATTTTCTGGCAGCGAGAGGTTATCCGCCAACGCACGCGTAAATTGGTGGCCTCCGATCGGCACGACTCGCGGCATCTGCAGCTGACCGTCTCGATAGATGTTGATAGAGGTCGTCAGGTGGCCGATATCGATGACACAGACCGTTTTCCCGAGCGTTTCGTTGCCGTAGCAGATTTGAGTGGTTCTCGCGAGGCCCAAAGGCTCCACATCGATGGCATAGGGCTTCTTGCCCGCTTTGTTCACAATGGACACAAGCGTATCGACCGCAGACTGCGGCGCGATCGCCATCACGACATCCATGTTTGCCGCATTGGGGTCTGCCATCGCGAAGGCTTTGTAGTCACTCACCACCGTGGACTCTGCAAAGGGGATGTTTCGCGAGATTTCCCAGTCCATGTGCTCCTTGAGTTCCGAATCGTTCATCTTGGGAACTTCAAGTGTTCGAACCAGGACCGAAGCCTGTCCAGTGATACTCACCACTGCCATTCCTGCCGAAACGCCAGCACTGTGGCAAAGGTCTTTGATCGTGTTGGCAATCGGGTCGGCATCATAGACCCCTGTGTGATCCGCCGCATTGGGAGGCGTAGGCGCGATCCCCAGTGCCGAAATCGCAGGTTCTCGGCCCTGCATCTTTACTTCGGCGATCTTGATCTGTTGAGTTCCTATGTCGATGCCAAGGACCGTGTTGAGCTTCTTCGCCATAAATTGACTTCCATTCCCCCCGGGGCCTTCCTATCTTATCACTGCCCGATGGAGCCTGTCAACGCCACCCAGACTGGGACGCCTTTGTGGGTAAGGACGCACACTCTCACTGGATTCGTTCACAAAAACACCGCGCTCCGTCCCAGCATTGTTTGCGGGACAGAGCGCTTGGGTCATTCGAGCGTTATTCTAGTGAGGTTGTGAGATAAACCTTGGAGATACCGTTTCGAAATACACGTCTTGGTTCCCTGTTCGAGTGCTGCTCCAGAAGAGCCACATCAAGCGCGGGCGAGGATCGCCAAACGCATTAACAAGGAACGGATTTGAGTTCGGATCGAGTGCAATAAACGCCGGCGAATCATTCTGGCGCTGTTCGATGGGCACCAGCCATTCATCGGCCTCTGCCACGATTCCAACAGTGAGGCTTTCCGTCACGTTGAGCGTGCCCCCATTTGGAGCGATCGCGCTGTACGTCACTTGCACAGGCTTGGCTTCGTCGACGTGCGTGAAGTAGACCGTTTTCCGTACAGGATCCACCTGGTATCCACCCGTATTCCCGTTCACTCGGAAGTTGGTCAGATAACCTTCGTCATTCACATAAGGCTGCGCTGACAGTTGCACACCCACTCGAAGAGGACGGATGTACTGCCTCGGTGGAGCATTTCCTCCCGCCGGCGTTTTGACGAACGTCGTGATGATCCGGTCTACTGCAACATTTGCATTCGGATCATAGAACAATGTTCCGTTGAACTGGAAGCCGGGTCCACCAACATAGTTCCGATCAACGATCGGACCGTTGTCGAAGGCGATTCCGGCACCGCGATAGGCTTGCTCCTGGGCACCAGCAAGTCGGACATAGCGAGGTGTCGATCGGAAGTAAAGAGCCGCATTATCCGGAACATAACCTCCGGTGAACTTGACGCTCCCACTCATAAGATCGATGATCACTTTGCCGCCAAAGACTGTCTCGGCGCTTAGAATGCCCGATTCGGAATCGAAGACCTTGGTCTCATGCTTGATCACAGAAACGAATTCGTTTGCGGATGACTTTCGCATGATGTCTATGAACCGTTGCGACTGAGCTGTTGCCTGCGTAATCGCCACGGTCGTCGAGTTCGAACCATTGATGTCCTGGTTGGTGTTCAGCAGATCAACGCCCAGACTCCAATAAGCATTGGTGCTGCTATCGAATACCAGCGGAGCAAACTGCGTCTGCCATGGCAACAGGTATCCGGTGGTACTGTTTCGCGGAGCCAGCGGGTGTCCATTTTCTGTGTACATCGAAGCGATGTACATATCGGATCCAGTTCGACCTCGGAGGCGAGCTCCGAAAATCAACTGAATCACACCCTTCTCAGAGAGTCGGGGAGGTACCGCATTGCTGGGGCGCAGAGTGGCGGCCACGGAGTTGACCGATTCGAAAGCACTGGTCAGTTTGAGCCGCCCCGTACCGTCGCTTCCGGCCGAAATCCAATTTCCGTTGCTGTAGTTGGCCCAGTTGACCTGGGTTTGGCCCGAAGCGGTTGTCGTAAAGAACACGGTTGCTTCATTGCCTTTGTGGACCACAGATGGGCGGCCGAACCGCGCCAACGGGTTGTAGGGCTGGCCATTAAGGGTCAGCGGAACTGGAGTGGCCGGTGTGATCGTGCCATTATCGGCCACCGTAACAGGGGCCAAGAACAAGCGCGATTCTGTCGCTGTGCTTCCGTCGCCGCGGGTGACCCTTCCGATTCCAACGAAAGCGATGAACGTAGACCGCGTCAATGAACCTGTGCCGACCTGGTCATACTCCGTGAATCCGTTGCTGCTAAAGCTTGGATACACGTATTGGACCGTGGTCGGATCGACTGCCCAACCTGCCGGGACCCCGAACACTGCACTGGGAACTCCGGAAGGATAGCCCGCCGTCTGGTTTTGGAACCACTGGTTGTTGTTGTACGGAATCCAGTTATCCAAGTCGTTGAGACCTGATGCACTGGTCGCAGCGTTGCTCGCGTTCGGCTGTGAACCCGCTAGGCTTGTGAAGTACAAGTAGTACGGACCCGTGTTTCCAGCATCGCTGGTCGCCTTAGGCTGCGGATTGAAAGTTGGCCCCGTTCCGTCGCGCCGATCCGAAGAGAACGCCACGTACATGTTGCCTCGCCCATCGCGAGCCGCTGTGGGTTCTTGGTTGTTCCAAAGGAGCTTCGGATTCGAGTCGCCGTAGGTATCAACCAACGGAGCGGACTTCGCCGTGTGGCTGCTGGTCAACCGAGATTCACGTACGGTGAAGATTAGGTCGATAGCATCGGCATAAGGTTCGTATCCTCCAGAAGCCAACGCATTGAGCACGGGTTGATCGGTGGGATTGTTGACCGCAAGGTCTTCAATCACATAGATCTTCTGCTTATAAATGCCAACCGGAGTACCGATCGGTGGCGAAACCGCCAGCCGAGGATCCTTCCGAATTGGATTCGGATCTTCGATTACGCCGATATTTGGATTCGCCCTGCGGAATGGGAAAATCGTAAGGCGGTTCTTCGCTCCATCTCCTACGCGAGGCTTCTGAACGATGCGTTGCGCAAACGGCATCAGCGTGCTGAAGTTCGGATCGAGATCGCTGTGCATATGAGCCTTGGCGTCGAGCCAAGCTCCGTAGCTGTTTCCATTCGTTCCCAACTTCTGGAGATTTACGTCGCTGTCAGCAGCCTTGGCCAGTCGTACATTCAGCAGGTTCACGTTACCGTCGTTGAAAACGTGAAGATCCTGATAGTACTGAGCCGTGCTGTTAAACATGGCACTGCCAAAGAATGCGTCTCCATCGGTAGTGCTGAGGAGCGGACTGTAGCCCGCGCCGGCAGGCATACTTCCCAGATCGATAGTTGCCTGGTCAACCACAGGTCGTTGATCGATATTCACTCCCATCGAAGAATCGAACCATCTATGGGCATAGGTTGAATTGATCGTGAACTCAATGTTCTGGGTGTTGTTGGGATCAACATACACGAACTGCGTGCCCAGGTAACCGTTTAGAACCGTCGGCTGATATTTCGGAACCGATAGTTCAAGCGCAAAATCCGTCGGACGCAAGGTACGAGGTAACCCTACGTTATAGACAGTATCTACCGTGTTGTAATCCGTGAGATTCTGAGCTGAATACACTGGATCGACAAGTCCAACTGGAGTGAATGCAGGATTTTGTGTCTGCCCATTCTGATCCTTGATGACCCGGATGAGGTCTCTGGAAACGTCTGGGTAATCCAGGCTTGAGTAGCGAGAACGATCCCTGGGATCGTCTTCGAACCCGGTGTAATCAGGCAAGGGGAGCGCTCCGATTCGCACGTCCGTATTACCGCTGAGCAGGACATTAAGGTCCCCTGGGCGGTACCGAACGTTTTGGAGTCCCACGCCGAGCTTCAGAGTCATGAGGCTGCGATCGTAGACATAGATTCCCGATTCAGCGTTGGTACCATGCTCGACACCAGTGGCTGCACCCGTCTCAACTTCCGTTCGCGTGACGCTATACGGCTGTGTAACGCTCTTTTGGCCACCCGTGGAATTCGTGAAGTTGCCGTTGAACTGAACTTCTGCGCTGTTGACATCGGTGGTGTAGCCGATGGTGTTCCCGGCTCCATTACGCCGGGTCGAAAGCGCCAATGGGTTTGCGACCCGAACCGTGGCTGCTGGCAAGAAATTGCTGGCGAGGATGCTTAAGTTCCCTGCTCCCCGATTGGATTGCGCTGTTGCATAAATTCTGACCGCGCCGGTCCCGGGAGCTGCTCCCATGTTGCCCGTGGGCTGAATGGGAACCTCTGCAATGGCGATTCGGTTCGAAACCAACGGCTGACCTGTGACAAGCAGTGGAGCCATGTATTTTTGTTGAACCGATGCCTGGCCAACGTTCAGCTCGACGCGAAGATTGTAATTCACGGTCTCGAGGCCATTGGAGTCTGGGTCTGGAAGGTTGTAGACCATCAGATACAGACTCTCACCAAACTCGAAAGTGGTTCGAGTTACTTTGCTGAGAAGCTTCGTCTTTGAAGTTCGTGCTGCTGACTCAACGTCGGCCCAAGTAAGTCCAGCCGACTGAGCCTTCTCCCTTAGCCGATAGTAGTCGCGCGGCAAAATGAACAGCACTTGACCGTTCGTCTGGATATCCCGCAGGACCTCATTGACCGGGTTGGCAACAACAGCGGCGGTTCCCAATGGAGGAACCCCTGGGCTGATTCCCTGGCTTCCATCCGGAAAATCTGGGTCGTAATTGAATGCGTAGACGTAACCACGGCTATCGCAGGTGTACATCCACCCGAATTCTTCATCCAATGGATCTGTTCCGCCGATGATCCGTGTGCTTTGTGCAAACGAGGTGAACGAAAAGGCGTTCGATTCGGAGACGTTCT
Source organism: Armatimonadota bacterium (assembly GCA_018268255.1). Classification (GTDB taxonomy): domain Bacteria; phylum Armatimonadota; class Fimbriimonadia; order Fimbriimonadales; family Fimbriimonadaceae; genus UBA2391. The sequence continues at coordinate 210,068 of JAFDWX010000007.1, forward strand.
GATATCCCCAGGACGCGCGCTTACCGATTGAAGCATTCCCCGAAGTGTCGTAACGGTTGAGATCGTTCAGGCGAGCGTTGAATCCAACAGCCGCACCGTTGGCGAACCCAAGCGTAAGCAAAGGAGTTGCGAAAGGTCGGAATGCATTGGTCGCGTCTCTGGTGTAGACGTAGCTGAGGCCAGCCGAGCCCGATGGCCCCGACCCAACTTCATCCGTGCGCCAGATGAACGAACCATCATCCGCGTTCAAAGCATAGACGTTGTTATTGTCGTTGCCGAAGAACACGGTGTTGGGCATGCCTCCACCCACCAGAGCGGCGCTGCCGGTGGCTGGTGAAGATGATCCGAACGGGACAAATGCCGCGCCAGTCGCGCTTCCATCGTTCACCCACCGAAGCTCAGGCTCACCATCGCTGTCAGCATCGTTCAAGCTGAGGCAATAGAAGCGAGCATCGCCCGCGCCAAAATACAGCGAGTTGAATTCATTGGCAGGCGTCATCTTGACCGATCCGATCGCGGGATTGACCGACTTCGGATAAATCCAAGTCTCAGTGGTGACCTTGCTGATGTCATCACCGACCGCGTCGAGAGCATAAATGCGTCCGGTTTGGGTCGGAACGTAGATCGTGTCTGCCGCAGGGTTGCCTCCCACGGAGGTCTGACCAAAAGTGACGGAACCGACAATTTCTCCCACATTGAGATTGGTTGCCAACGAGGGATAGTCGTTCGGCCAGGTCCATCGGCGAGTAGTCGTTTTATCTCCACGCCCTTGCGTATCGAGACAGTAGACCTTTCCGTTCTTGGATCCGATGTAGTACAGCCACTTGTAAACTCCTGGACTTACTTGGACTCTCTGGATGAGGCCCGAGGTTAGGCCAAAGCCGGTGGGCATCTCGGCGATTCCACCATTTGGCCCATCCAGCCCCGCGACATGGTTGGGGTCGATGCCTGTCGTTTCGCTTGGGTAGACCCAATAGACTTGAGTCTTGCCAGTCGGCGTCCCGGCGTTGTAAAGGCCCCGTGCATCTAGGCAGTAGATCCTGCCATTCTCCATGGGCACGATGACAACATCCGTATCCTGCGTAGCGGCTCCAACACGAATCGGAATTGTCGCAAAAACAGGAGTCGAGGTCATTCGAAGATCGGATTGTCGAACAAATCGAACGGTGTCGGCATACGAAGAACGCAATGCATCTGCCGGCTCGCTGCTGTGGTTTGTGATTGCCACGTTCAACGGAGTCGAGGGATCGGAATCCCACATCGCAATCGTGTTGTCGCGAAGTCGATACCATCCTTGGGCACCTGTGAAGTCAGCGGTGGTGCGTGCCAGCAGGAATGGCCCGCGCGTGATTTCCACCTCGACCTTGGTGCCAAAAGCGGAGTTGGCTCCAGGCACCCAGACGTCAATGGAATAAGTACCGGTCGGCAAATTCGGACGGTAATACACCCGCTCCGTAGCCGCGCCTGTAGTAATGGCGGTTGTGTGGTAGTTCGTCCCTCGGAAACCGGGAACCGTGTTACCGGTCACCCAGCCCGTGCTTGGTTGGGTCGAGCCGTTCAAATTGTCGTAGGTGAGGTATTGATTCGCCCGGCTGATTCCGATATCCGTGCCCAAGATGAAGTCCTGCTTCTCCTGGGAGTATCGAGTCTTTTCAGCCGTAGTTTCGCTCGTCGGGCGAGCTGCCGGCCATGACCAAACGATGTTCCGGCGGAATTCACCACCGATTCCGTTTTCGGTTGAATCGATTTTGTAGCCGTTGTGGCGGTATGAAGTTGTAAGACCGAGGGAATAGCTGCGAACCTCTGAGCCCACTTGAAGCGCCAGGTCCTCATTTCGCGAAGCGAACAGGCGAATCGGATACGGGTCAACGGATGGGGTGTTGCCCATGATGCCGGTGATCGGAGAGGCAATCGTCGATCCGAGTTCGTCGCCACCCCGAATCGCCTTTGCGGCGTCGGCATAGACCAAAATGTTTGTTCGATTATCGGTCAGTGCCTCGTTGCTATCGCGTGGAGTCGTGTTGATGAGCTTGAGCGTAATCTTTGCACCGGTCGCGATATAGACCTGGTTGGTAGACAAACCGTTATTTCCCAACCGAACCTCGCCGCCGCCGGTCGCGTAAGTATCGACCTTTTGGTAAACGGGATCTGTCGAACCGTCCGGATTCTGGACGCCCGTGATTTCGTAAACCTGATACCGCTGTTGGTAATACAGGGTCTCGCCCGTTCCGCTTGGAATTCCGGTTGGGCCATAGGGAAGGTTTACATAAAGCGAGAACTCCTGTCCTACCTGGCTGTCGAATTGCCATTGAAAAGTCGCAGCGGTGCCTGTGGCGGGCAACCAGTATTCGTCATAGCTTTTGGCAGGAGTTGGCAAACAATAGAGATAGGAAGGCTGAGTGATGTCTTCGTCGACATAAGATGACGCCACCTGCTGACCAGATGGAGCGATCCAACTACCGGCGGGTAAGCCAAACGCACCCTTTCCGGTCTCCCAGTTATCGACGAGCTGGGTCACGCCCGACGATGGATCCCACCAACGCAGATAGGCCCGCCCCGGAGTATCGGTATCGATATTGGGCATCTTGCCAGTGCGTTCGGCGCCGCCGCGAAATACCGGATACTGCTGCGCCGCAACCAGTAGGGCCGCGCTGAGACCGGCAAATCCCAGTCCAACTTTTACAAACTTCTTTACACTCAGCTTCATGAGCTTTCCTGTCCATTGGAGGGGCGTTGCCGCCCCGAAAAATTCACTTCACGTTGAGATCTAGTCTCTATCGGCAAATACCGGAGATGTAATGGGTCTAAAACCTTCCACCGGAGGAAGGGTCAGCCGAATTCCAAGAGTCCTGAATCCAAGATTGAGCTTGGTGATGCTGTAGCCCGGATCACTGCTCGGTCCAGTGGGGTCCAATTCGCCATTGAGGACGATCACTTCACCGCCGATGGCAGCTCCAGATCGCTTACGACCGAAGTAACCGTTTGTTATCAACACGTCGCCGTTATCGAGCCGTCGCGCGTACCGAGGAATGAAACCCAACGGGTTCTCCCCTGTTACGACGTCTGTCATCGACCTCCGCATTCCCAGATACGCTTCTGTCGGCAACATCCAGCGGCAACTCCAATTTCCTGGAGTGGATTCCACGAGTTCGTAAACTCCTGTATTGTCCGTGACCATCATGGTGAGGACCGGACTCCCGCCGCTATTGACGTATCGCAGCGTCACGGAAGATAGTCCCGCAAACTTCTTCGCCGGTCGCGCAGGAACCGCGGGACTGACGAAGTTCGAAGTTGTGGGATTGTAGAGAATGTTGGCCGCGATCGCCGGGACCTGGAATGAGGTGATCAGCGTTTGAGCTCTTCCACTGGGATCAAAGAGGAGAATGCCTCCATAGCCCGACTTGGAGTCCAGTTCATTGGAATTGGAGCCATCCAGGTTGACCGCGCGCTTTCCTGGTTCGACATTGCCGAATCCGAATGCGTAAACGGTTTTGGGGTTGCCGTTGACGCTGATCTGGGTTCGGCCGATCGTATTGTAAGCGTAGTTGCGACCCGAATATTCCGACTTCGTGTGCCAGTACAGCACGCCCAGACCTTGGATCGGGTTCGCAGACACGTTCGGATCGGAATAGGTCACGACGTTTCCGTTGGTATCAAATCGGTCGACCAATTCGATCACCCGCCGATTGCCACTGTCAGCGATAAGATAGTGTCGCCAAATCTCCTCAGGCTGAGGGTTGGTGTACGGATTGGCTGCTGCGGGCACGCGAGTGAGGAAAGTCGATACGTCCATCGGCTGGTTCAGACTCGTCGCTTCTCCGTTCACCCATCCATCAGGGATGTACTTGTTATCGATTCGCAAGTCCGTGATGGACCTAGTCTCGCGTCCGGTCGTGTCAAACCTAAAGACTCGGTCCGCACCCGGATCAGCAGCGATAAAGCTGGTATCGGTTACGTGATAGACCCGCCACGGGGACTGGATTTTGAGTCCTGACGAGGCGTTGACATTCGAACCCCCATCGGACCGCACCAGGTCCGTTGACCACAGCGGATTTCCCGCTGCATCGATTCGGCTGATGCGCCCCTCGTCCACGACGAGAAAATCAGCTCTATTGAAACCGTAGAACTCGCGGTTGCCCCATGCGGAAAGCGTGCTGTCACCTACCGCCATGCCATTCAGCGAGTTGTCGTCGAGCGTGGCTTGGTTGAGGCGAATCAGGAAGTCGTCAAAGCTCGCAACGCCTTGCCACTGTGGCCAGAGTGCATAGGGACTCAGTTTGATGTCCGACATGGTGCCCGTGATTTGATACACGAACTTCTGCCATGGGCGCGGATCAACTGGCGCACTGGAGTAGACACCCTGGCTCATCCAAGGCCGTCGTGTGCCTGGACTCTTGAGGTCTGAACTCGCAACCTCAACGTTCCAAGCCGTGATTAATCCACGAGGCTGGTTGAACACCATAGCATTCACCAATCCGGGAAGAATGCTCGTACCGGCTAGATAGGCATTGGAACCCGTGATGACCGGCGAACGCGTCGGCATCAGAGCATTGAAAACCGTGTACCACTTAAGCGGATTCCATTTCCCGCCTGCGCGCCCTGCAACCATGCGACCGCTCGGGTCACCGGACTCGGGCTCGACCATCAACTCCGCCTGCGAAGGCTGTCGGATAATGACCGGCAAGTTCGAGATAATAGCGTTGGCAACTTGGCCCCGCGTGTTCTGCATCACGCTGTTGAGCCTCACCTTTCCTGTGCGCAGGTTGGTTCCATCGACCACGCTGACATCGGATTCGTAGGTGTACGCTCCCGGCTGAAGGAAGCTGAACACGCTGTTCAGGGTATCACTTCTGGCCGGATCGGGCTGAACTATCGAAAAGTTGGCCGTGACGTTATCCAGGTGAAATTCGGGTGCTTGTGGATTGCCGTCCAGTGCAAGCAATACGCCCATCGGTACGGCTTGACCAAAAATCGACTTTCGTCCTTCGGCCATAACGTAGACCGTATCACCCCGAATCGTGGCGCCTCCGACAAGGTTCCACTGCCGAAGCGGCGTATCCAGGAACGGGATGATGTCGAGCAAACCATCGTAGTCGGAGAGCGTCGGTCCATAGTTGAACGTTAGGCTCGATCCAGCACCTTGGTTGGAAGTCAGCTTTTGATCGTCGTAGAACTCCCAGCGATACATCATCCGGAAATCGCCGCGTCCCACTTCACGGAGAGCGAAGAACGATGCTCCACGCTGATTGGCGGTGGAGTTATTGGTACCGACAAAGAGGCACCCGTTTCCAGAAAGCGCGATAGGTCCGGCAATGTCTCTCTTGGGGATCGCCTGATCCGGGAAATACAAGTCACCACGCACAAACTGATCCGAATCCGCAGATCCGTTTCCGCCAGTTTTGGGCGCCGACCAGTCCACCGTGTAGTCGACCCGCAAGGAGTACCGCGCCGGATTGCCTCCTTGGTCGAAGAAATTGGCCGTGTTATTCACGTCGAGGTGAATCAAACCGTTGATGCCGACGTTGATTGTCGGCGACCCATTGATCACTCCTTGAGCTTGAGCATCATTCAGAGCCAGCCCTGTCGTGGTATCGATGATCGTGATACGGACTCCGAGGCTGCGGGGAATCGCATTATGAATGGGTAATCCCTGGAGAGAGGCTCGGGTGTAAATGTTGATCCCCGCACCACTAATTTCGAGCCGTTGCGGAACTTCGCCTCGCGCACCGAGCCAGACACTGATCAAACCAGCCGGCCGGTTTCGAACGGTGTCTCGTTGCGTCGCGCAATAGACCACGCGATCGATTCCGCCAGAGTTGTCTTGAATTGGAATATAGCCAACAGTCGGCTGGAACGCCGGTACGCCGAGTCGGTTGCCATTTTCCACGGCGAACTTGCGAGTTCCATTTGCCAAATCACTGCCCGACGCGACATCGATTGCCCACACACGTCCCTTGCCATTGTTGTCTGCATCCGTGACAAACGCAAGTCCATCCTGCACGGTGGGACTGAATTTGGGGCCTGTTGACGCTCCACCGGGAGGGTTGATTGTATAAATTGCGTTGTTGCTTGTCGGATTGGGAGGAAGTAGGTCAAAAGCTGCGATCCCACCATTCGCAGTTCGGATCAAAATCACCTGGAACACCGTGTGGCCCCCGAAGTTGATCCCCGTCGGAATATCAGCCGCAACCGGGCTGCCTTGGAACCCTCCATCGGTATACCAAACAGTATCGGTATTGGAACCGAGCGAGGTCTCGGGCACACCATCATCGGCGTTGCCGTCGCCATCGAGATCGCGACCCGGGTTGGCATCGATGCACACCAAAGTGCCACCGCTGTTCATCACCACGCGCCCCTGAATCTGCACCACGTCAGTGCCCGGGGTTGGGACGATCGGCGACTCAAATCGTCGGAGAAGCGGTGCAGTCACCGTGACTGGGGATGCGCTTTGCTTTCGCGAGCCACGACCTGGTCCAAAGTACGGACTATTCAGATAAACGACGTTCAGAGCGAACTTCGCATTTGTGTTGAACGCTCCGTCAAGAACGGGTTTCTGAGCAAAAAATCTGGGGCCGGAGATGACTTGTCCGGTATTCGACATCGAACGGTCAAGAGCCCACGTCACCCACCGCGACGTGACCACGACGTATCCTTCGCCTATTTGGCCGACGGAAACGGAAGGCTGCGTTGCGTTGAAACCCAGCACCGGCATAAGTCTTGCCGAGTCACCAAACAGTGTGTTTTGGCTATCGTCGAACGGGTTGCCCGACGGAACTACTGGCATCGCGATGGTGATGTTGGAAGGACTCGGTACTGGAAACGCCTCGTAAGGGTATTCAAGAATTCGGTGCGGGACCAAAAGATTGGTCTGCACTGCACCCGTGCTGATTTCGAAGGGCAGCGGGCCGGTGTTGATTGTGTCCGAGCTGGAGGTTGGCTGGACGTCGACCCAGAGCGTCCCTCCTTGATCCACGAACAGCCGGAGTTTTTCGCGTTGCGCCGGAGTCAACGAGAAATAGCCCGAGATCGGCAGCAAAAGGATATCGTAATCGGAAAGAGTGCTCTGGCTCAGATTGTCCAGATCGACTTCCCAATATGCCGCAGCAACCTTGTTGAGTTTGGCTCCTGCTGCAGGTGTGTCGGGTGCGAGAGCCGCCCATCGTTGCCGAGCAGATGTCGAAAGGACTGACGGTCCGTGCGGATTCACGAAAACGACATTGCCGGGCCGAACAGATTGATCGGTTTGCAGGTGAGACCACACACTGGGAGCCCCATTCGCTGGAAATCCGCTAACCGTTTGGCTTGGGATGACCAGAGTTCCTACGTTGACCTTGTTGATCTTCTGAGCGTAGGAGATCTGTCCCAAAGCAGGGAGAGCCGCCAGCAAAGCGCAGGCGGCAACAACGATAGAGCGAGTCCAACGAATCACGGGTTTACCTCACCAAAATAAAGCAGAGTCGGACTGACTGGCAACCTAGGAAGTGGTGGAAGAATCCACCGGCCATCAGCAGTCGTGCGGATAGGATCAGTCGGGCTATATAAGCTTGTACCAAAGGCCAGCGACGGATCGTATCCGATAATCAAGTTGGGAACATAGCGGTTGGCAGGGCTGTTTCCGGTGACATCGTATCCGGCTGGCACATGCTGTGCGGGGAGGAGTTTGCCCGAGCCGCCGATCCAGCGCGGCATCCATCCCCACAGCTTCTGCCATTCGGCTTGCTGGGAGATCGGTGCGGGCATGTTTTCGGCGAGCGATCCGCTGATCACGATCCGGACGTTCTGCGGTTCGCCGTAAAAAGGCGTTTCCGGCATAGAACCGAAGTTTCTGAAGCGATTCTCCTGGGCGTTCGCGAGACCGTTCGCGGCCACGTCGGTATTAAAGTTGTCGCGCGTGTCCGTCGAATTGCTGTTGAACACAGGCCCTGGAATCACGAAGAAAGAACCTTCTTCAGCAAACAGAGCTGCTTCGATCCGAACGTCGGCTGGGCTCACGGCGACCTTTCCAAGCAAGTAGTTCTTGTTGGGGCCGCTTCCGAATCCGCTCAGCCCGAGCGTAAATTCGGTTGTCTGCTGTAGGCGTAGCCTATAAGGCCGTGAGACATTTCCATCATCGATGAATTGGGAATTTGACGCGCCACCATTCACAGCAAGCGGCAGTGACAGCGTCTCGAACTGCGGGTAGATGTTTCGACCCGTTTCGTGAAGCATATAGGCTTGGCCATAGGATTTTGTTGCAACTCCAATTAAGTCCGCCCATCCTTGGTTCAAGGTGCCGTTGAATTCTCCTGCCTGGTCCACATAAGATGGAAAGAGGAAAGAATTGACTCCACTTCCCGCCGCAGCAATGGACATGGCGAACTCGCTTGGACCACCGTTGTCGGCCGAGTGCTGAATCAGAATCTGAGAGTTCAGCTGAGAGTTGGATCCCGCTTCGCGATACGTGGTTGCGTAGGGTCGCCACGATGTCGGGACTTTAGGGTCCGAAGCCACTGCGTTATCGCCCTCAGGGTTCAGCAGGAGATCGGTTTGAAGTGTCAAGGCTCCGCTCGACAGATCGATTTCAACTGGATTCGGTGCGGTGACGTTACCGCTCGTATCCTTGACGTTCCAAGTTTCGCCGGGTACTGGGCCAAAGAACATCGTCGTGTTCACACAGATATAGTCCTTGGCCATCAGTGCCAGCATCGACTTACTCGGCGTGCCCTTGATCGTCCCATCGAGTTCGATTCCCTTGGTGATGCTTCCCTCGATGTAGATCGTTCCCATCGACACCACTGTGAGCTGTTGATCTGTTGGGATGACTCCGCGCGTACGGACGTCACCTTCAAAATAGACCACGCCATTGAACGGCCTTCCCTCGCTCAAGAAAGTCTGATCCGGAATCGAGGCAGACGCGTTACCAACTGCCGGGGTCTTGACCGAGTTGATGATGTAGGGTCGGACTGCACTGCCGTCATTCACTTCCCGAATGAGGAAGCGAGCCCAGCTGGTCGCAGCCGATGAGCCGTCTTCTCGGTACCAAGTGCTGTCGGTCCGGCGCCCATCTGCGTTTGTGCGACTTTCTTTCGTAATCTCAAATCCATCGGGAATCAACTTGAGATAGCTGGCCTGAGGCACGAAGTATGGACCCTGCCAGGAACCAGTTCGCCCAAAGGTCTGGTTGTTGGGATTGAGCCATTGCTGTGGGAGGGAGCGCGACGCTCCGAGTCGAATTCGTTGCTCTTCATCTGTGGCATCGCTTACATCGGCACTGGAGCCAGAGACGTAGACGCCGCTGCCATGTCCGAACCGACCTGAATTCCGCCCATTGACCAAGCGGCCACTCTCGCGAGTCAGAACCAGATACCGGTTCAGCTTGGTTGTTGGATCCACCGTAAGAATCGACGGCGGCTCTTTGCGAGGAATGGAGCGGGAATAGCCATCGGAGTCGGCATCCTGGATGCCATCACGCAGCAAACCCCCGAAAGTAGTGTAGTTCGCGGATCGGCTATTGAGGTTGGGACCACTTAGAGTTCCCAATACTCCGGCCGGTGAGGCCAGTGTCAAACCAGAATTGGCGTTGGCGGCAGAAAGGTTCCCTGCCACAGCCCACATATCGCCCAAGCTCGGATTGAGGTTCGCGGTCACTGGACCAAAGATCTTGATGTCAGCGTTGCTGTAAAGCGAGCCAGAGCCAACTTGAGGTGAACCGACAGTAGTATCCGAATTTATCCATCCCAACTGGGTGGGGATGGTGACGGGACTGCCTTCAAACGTTGCCGCGAGAGTGCCTTCCTCTTTAACTCCGGCACCGGAGTTCCCCAAAGCACCGACTTCAGCGGTATCGGTCACCCGAAACTTGTTTGTAATAAAGCGTGCCTGCTCAATGCTTCCGAGTGAGGCAACCGCAACCAGTTTTCGCGTTTCAGCACTCGTCGAATCTATCGATTTCAGCTTGTTGAGAGACGCCAAGAGGTCTTGATCCGAGGTGAAACCAGAAACTTTGACGCCGCTGCTTAGCAGAGTGCTCGGGTCGTTAGGGTTCACCGCGCCAGATCGCCCCACGCTCTCTAAAACGAGATAAGACCGAGCTTTACCAAGCTGTCTGAGCTGGCTGGAGCCTGCAGCGAACGCCGTAAAGTCTGCCGGTGCATACCGAACTCTGACCAACGCTCGACCGCGATTATAGGCCTGGCGGCTATAGGGTCCAAGTCCGTCGGGACCGCCCTTATCCGGCAGCCCACCGGGGAGAAGCCGATTGCTTCCGCCTCGAAGGTAAAGCGCATCCGGATCTTTTGACAAACCGGTTGCGATGTCAATCGCCAGTCCACTCGATTCAGGCCTCCAATCTGCTCCCAGAGAGCTGTTGACCAACTGGTAGTGCATGTTTCGGATGCCTGCTTCGGCGAGGTCGCTTGAAAGCGTTCTCTCGCGGAACAGTGCCGTCTGTCGCAGGTTACGGCTCACAACCACAGCAAAGGTGACGCCAAGGACGAAAAGCACGCCCAAGATCAAAATTGCGATGATCAGAGTCTGACCTTGGAGGGTCTTGCGTGCGCGATGAAGGGGCAAACGGTTCATGCTGCAAAAGTCCTTAACGTATGAAATTCCTTACCGAGGCTCGGCCGTTAAGAGTCACGGTCTGGGCGTTCGGCGCAGTCGCGACGCCGGGATACTGGCGAATCGTCAGCGACAAATCAATCACCTGTCGAGAGTCATAGTCCACTGCCACGACATCGGCGCTCTCAGAAAATTGGAAGCGGTACGAAACAAAGATGTTCCCGGATGGCAGAGCGATATTGGGATCTGAGTACAACTCGAGGTACCCGACCCGATAGCGCGGCTGCAAAATTGCAGAGGCAAAGTTGTTCTCGTCGTACCACAGCGGGTCCGTGGAGACTGTATATCCCAAATCTTGGTAGAGATTAGGATCTGCATCTGCGCGTTGGGTGTAGTTGATGAAGTACTGATTGGGCCCAACCGAAACTGCGTTTTGCCCAGTGGCAACCACGCGGGTGTATCGGACATACCTCGGCGTGGCTGAAGTGTCCAACTGATCCGGGCCGATCACCACTTCACTCCCAGGAGTGATCTTCACGCGATAGAAACCTTGGCGCGGGTCGAGAGGGCTCGGCGTTCCATCCGCGCAGGGCACGAATCTCAAATCGACAAAGCGTCTCAGGTTCGATTTTCCAAGTCCAGGAGCAACCGTATTCCAAATGTTGAACAGGCAGTTGAACCGATCGTTGACAGTGGATGTTGGGCTCGAAGGAGCGACATTCGCGGCTTTCCAATCGGTTGTGCCTCCAGCGGCCGCATATTGCGACCATGTTTGCTGGGTTCCCGTTGCCAACACTGGGCGATTATCTTGTCCCGCAGCGAGGTTAACGCTGCCCTGCCCACCCACCTCTTCAATGGAAAAGCTCGTGGAGACTTGACCCAGCCGCGTGCTGGTTGCAAACGGGACAAATCGAGCACGGAGGTTGCCGTCTGTCATCCATCCGCTTCTTGAGTTCGCCGCCATCATTGCGTTCGTAAACGGATAACGTCGCAGGTCGTTGTTGGCAAGAGTCGCTGGATCGAGATCCTTAGCAGTCAAATACTCGGTGATGTCGAACGTCTCGGTGCCGCCGGAATACTCCGCAGCAGGATTGGCGACGTCGAAAATACTAACGTGGTAGTCGCGGTTGGCAGCATCAAACGCCCATTGGCGGCCAATCGCATAGGGGAGTCCCGATTGCCACGGCGTGTTGACGTCCCAAGGTCGATTGGGCTGCGGGACGCTCGGCCACAACCGCACATAGGCATTCACCCATCCGCCGTATTGGCTTCGGAGCACATCAGAGCCGACTTTGTTCGAGCCTTCGAACTCCTCGTTGGTCCGAGCCACAACGGAGCCCTCTGCAGGCTCATTGGTGACGCGCTCCGGCCGGAATTGCAATGCAGGAAGGATCCGCGGCACGTTACCGTTGTAGTTGACTTTGAATGTACGCTTGTCGTAGTCGGGTTGAATCAGGTCGATCCGGCTGAAGTTCGAGATATTCCGAGCAATTCGCTGCCACGCCTTGATTCGATTCACCTTGGCGAGCCACTGCGGCGTCCCATTTTGCGGGAAGTCCGCCGCGTTCGGCGACAGTGTGAAGAAATCGGGATCGTCTAGAACGGGTCTGCCGTTTCTGATTTCGAAGAGCTCATCGTTGTAGACCCACTGTCCACCACCGGCTCCATTGGGGCGCCAACGCTTGTAATCAGCCTCAGCTCGGTACAAGACGTAGAGGTTATCTTCTCCGCTGCCGAATCTTCCGAACATGGCATCGTAAGGATTGTTATAGGTGCCAGGAATCGGATTGTTGCTCCCGTCGAGCTTGAGCTTGCCTAAGCCATCAACGGCAAGCGGATGGCGCAATCCAACGAAGTAACGGACGATTTTTGCGCCCGAGGCAGTCGGAAAGACCGGCTGTCCAACCGGAGTTCGGAGCGTGGGGTCTTCCTTCCAGTTGTTTGGATCATTGGGATCGCCGTTCGGATCCTTGAGCAGGTTGGGATTCAGCAACGCACCTCCGGGACCTCGCAGAGGTTCACCTGCGGATGGCATCATCGCGTCCATTTTGGAATACGGCAACAGAATTCTCTCCCAGGCTCCGTTGGCCCCTGGCATGTAGATCGAGATTTCGCCACGGAACGAGGAGTTGTCCCGCACGGAAGCCGCATTGGAAATATCCCTCGACACACGGTCCATGACACGCCGAGCTCGGTCCTGCGCTTCGGCGAAGCCCTGGCCAATTTTGCTGAGGTTGTAGCCTTGAACCAGGGGCACCGAAATAATGGTGAGCAAGATGGCGGTGATCGCCATCACGGTAATAAGCTCGATGATAGTAAAGGCGCGACGGATTCTCATTGCTGTTCAGCCCCTCCTTGAGTCAAGAAGGTCTCTGATTCGATGCGTCTTAGACCGGTAAGCCAGTTATTGAGTTCCCCAAGGTTCGCCACCGGGTCGTTCGTGAACTGCCGTAAGCTGTTTGGGTTCCAGGTCACTCGGACGCTTACGGTCACTCCTCGCACCCGACGAACTGCGTAGCCATTCGAGAAATCCAGCAGCGCGTCCGCGTTGGTCGCATCTCGAATATCGATGTGGCCCAGAGTCAAGTCGCCCTGGATGGGCTTCTTAATCACGAACTCTTGGTCGTATACGACGCGGGGTGGTGCCGAAGCCGCATCTGTGGTCAGTCGGTACCAAATCTCACCGATAATCACTTTCTTGCCAACGTCGGACAACGGGAAGTAAACGAAAGCAGGATTGCCGTTTGCGTTGTCGGCTAGGCCGGGATAGCACTGGTCATAGCTGATACCCGCACCCCATGTCGGTCGGTATTCGCTGCTCCCTTTAAACGGCTGAACCGCCCACTCTCCGATCGCTTGGTAAAGCGCTCGGACCGGTCGCCCGTTCATTTCATTAACCTGGGTCACGGCCGTATCCCCGGGATACACCAAGCGGCTCGTGATGCCGTTACCGTTATTCCCGTCAACATCGATGAACTGCACGAACCCCGTACTGAAGTTCACGCGGTAGCTGTCCGGCGTGAACACCCCGCCCGTGTCTGTATCGACTAGGACAAAATCGAGTTTCTGGGGCGTGGCTGAACCAACGTTCACAGCAAAATCCATCCCTTGATAGGTCGAGAGGTCAGGCTCGGTTCTGCTTTTGGCCTTCAGCCCAGAAATCATTAAGCGTTGTTGGAAAGGCGCGGCGCTGGGAACTCGAAAGTCGTCGCGAAGGATCCGCCAGTCCAGAACTGAATAGTCCACTCGGGCTACCAGCGGCACCCGCGCTCGGCGGCGAAATTCCTGGTAGTCGTATCCAGCCGGGTTGAACGCCAAGATTCCCAGAACCGGGTCCACAAGCTTGTACTCGTACGCAGCATCGTCTCGGCCGACTGCGGCCGCTGTTGAGAACGCGCTCGAGCCCACGTTGAGGAACTCGCGTTGGACACGAATCGAATCGCGGTCAACGGAGACCAGCGTTTCGCCCGCAAGTGCGATTCCGCTAAGGTCCACCGCGTAAGCAACTCGCGGGTTGCTCGCAGGGACCGTCTGACTGAGAATGATTGAGCGAGCCTCTACCCGGGCTCCTGTGTCCACGTAGTAGCTCAGTGAAATTCGATACCTTCTTTCCCGGTTCGTACCCGATGGAAGGTAGATAACATTCGCGGTGTCATCGATGTAGACGGTGTAGTCGCGAACGTTCCAAGCGGGCTGCTCCTCGACCCAAAAACGATTGAGGTCGGAACCATAAACTCGGACCACGGGATCTCCTGGCACCGCGAGCAAAGGTCCAAATTGCAGGGTCATCACACCTGCGTAGAGATTGGCCGCTCCTGGCACGAAGCGAGGAGCCGGAACAACTGTTCCCTCACCGAGAATTCCTCGGAATCGGTTGGCACCGGTGTAGAGCTGCCACTTGCCAGTTCCGTATGGCGAATTGAGGATGCCATTTACACTCACACCCGTAGTGCCAGTTGGCACGAAGTCGTTGGGTTGAGCGGTAACGTCGACGTCACTGAAATCAGCTGCGCCATTTGTGTTGGCCACAATGGCATCCGGAATCTGCAAGGTGTGACCCTTGAGTCGCTCCAGTTCAGCGCGCGCAAGCTGAGTGCCGACCGAAATGTTTCTGGAGTTCTTCAGAATTCCCAAGCCACGAGGGAATATCTGGACAACGGCGAGAATTCCGACCAGAAAAATCACGATCACGACCAGAATCTCAATGAGACTGACCGCGCGTTGATATCGATAAGCTGTTGGCCGTTTCATGGTCCAATCACAAAAATAACTGCATCAAACGCATCACCTTCGGATGCGGAACGAACGATTGTTAATCTCCACCGAGTCGACGTACCGAGCTGATCCGCTCAGCAAGAGCATAATGTCGGCCTTTTGTCGCTGAGGAGTTCCATCTTGGGCGATTTCTCGGAAGTAAGAGTTCCAAGTCACGATGGTATTGTCGTCGGGATCGGAATAACCCAACTGGCGAGGATCGTCCATGGCGTTACCGCCTTCCAGACCAAATTTGGACCAGAACAGGCAGTATCGCAATTCAAAGCGCTTTCCTCCACCCGGCACGGCTACCTCGTTCACGTCGTAGCTGGAGACCCGATAGAACTTTTGGTGGGCAGTATTCAGGTCGTTGGGATTCACCGTCACGAATTGGTTGCCGGTGAATTTTTGGCGGGAGCCTGCCGGATCATCATCGCTCGTAAGTCGGCCATCTCCGTTCAAATCCAACTGAGGATCGGCACCTGCGGCGATCGGGTCTGCGTTTGGCCACACGGCCTCCACCAACAGCTTGCGATCGCTCTCCGCGTTAGGAACTCGAGACGAGGTGAGCGTATTGACAGTATCCAATCGCTTCTTAAGGAAGAAGTTAAGCTTATCGGCCGGGACAACGGTGTTGTCGGCATAGTAGCTGGCATAGCCTAGCAATGCGGGCGGATAGCCACCCTGATCTACTCGATAGAGCTGGAGTGCGGTGCTGATCGAGTTCATGGCAACCATGTCGGAGCTCTTGAGCGCCTGAAGCTTTGCACGAGCATAAACGGGGAATATGATCGCGGCCAACAACGCGATGATCGCGATGACCGTAAGCAATTCAATCAATGTAAATCCGCGGCGCCGATTCATTTCCAACACTTCCTCCGAAGGCCTTCGTCTTTCGACTTGGCCAAGTTCCACCTTGTTCCCAAAAATTCTCACAACTTTTTCACATTTCGCCATTTATGTATCGTTCAACGGCGGTAAGTATAGGTTTTTCAAATATAGCAAGCACGATCGCCCCCAGCGCAAGGTAGGGGCCAAAGGGAATTGTTGTCGCCCCAACTTCCACATCTTCATCTTCGACTGCTTCGACGGCGAATGGGTTCTCCCCAAACCACCATTCATACAGTCGCGGGACAAACAGCCCGAATACATCGATCAACAGCAGGTAGCCCAGCCCGCATTTGAGGAGTGATCCGAGCGACTCGGGCACGTATTCGCCTTCGTCCTCCGGACCGGCATCTTTCGCCTCATCCTGGGTTTTCCTGCGCGCGAGGATCTGGATGATTCCAAGGAATGCTCCCAAGATCACCGCCACTCCGATGCTGGCAAGCGCCGCTGCTGGAAAGAGCACTGCGCCAATTCCGCGGGTCATCTTGATATCGCCATGGCCCATCGCGTCTTTCCCAAACGCCAACCTTCCCAAAAACGCGACAGCCCAGAGCGATACCGTCCCCACAAGGGCGCCGGCAACCGCCACAGGCATTCCCCACATCATGGACCGAGGGCTGTGCTGGGCAAAAAGGACAGCATTGTAGGCTAAGCCCGTAACCAGCATCGCGGCATTGACCTGGTCTGGGATGATAAAGAACTTAAGGTCGATGTAGATTGCGGCGACTAGTGCTGAGGCAAACAAGGCCAGCGCGACAAACCGAAAGGGATCAGTTCCCGCTACCAAGTTCTGCCACCAGAAAATCCCCCACAGACTCCCGGTGACCATCTCAACCCAAAAATATCGGGATGGCACCTTGACTCTGCAGTACCGGCACTTGCCGAACTGAACCAGCCAACTCAGCAAGGGAAAGAGGTCCGGAATCCCCAGTTGGTGGTTGCAGTTTGGGCAG
Organism: Armatimonadota bacterium; assembly: GCA_018268255.1. GTDB lineage: Bacteria > Armatimonadota > Fimbriimonadia > Fimbriimonadales > Fimbriimonadaceae > UBA2391. The sequence goes on from JAFDWX010000007.1 coordinate 226,702, forward strand.
AAAGAGTGCTTGGGATTGCCCAAGGAAATGCCTCGCGGCATCCGGTAGATCACGACATTAAGGAAGCTTCCGATTGCAGCCCCAATGTAAAAACCCACGAGTACAGTCCACTCAGGAAACACTGAAACCCATCCCTTTCTAAACCGTCGCCCCTATTTTCATCAGTATGCCCAATTATCGGCGCACAAAATTGGATTCCAATAAAGAGAGGCGCGCGACCGGAGGGCCCGGGCCGCGCGCTTGGAGAGAGGATTGGATTGAATAGTCTGTTGGTTCTTGGCTATCGTCGCTGGTGAAAGGAGGAACCAGCGACATCAGGATCAACACGGACCATCGGGAATTGGTTCCCAAGCGGTGAAAAATACGAGGTTCACGCTGTTGCTGGTATCTCTGCGGGACCCCAGTTCGATTTGCTGTGGAACTTCCATGCTGTGCGGCCCTTAATGACCAGGGGTGGTCTGGCTGCACGGGGGAAACAACGGTGGGGGAACATCAGCAGCTCGGACTGATCGCTATGTCAGCGATCCATGAAATGGCAAACATCGGCCTTGGCCATGCCATTCGATCATTAGCGGAGTTAACGGCCAAACCGTTTAACATGGCTGTTCCCAGCGTGGACACTGTCCCAACGGAGAACCTCCAGAAAATTCTGCCCGACCCAGAGTGTGTCTGCGTGGCTGTTTTTATGCCGATTGCTGGGGACATCGAGGGGTATATCGCTTTCCTTTTCCCATGGCCAAGCGCCCAAGCACTTTGGACGATGCTCATGGGCACAGCACCGGAATCGCCCGATCAGATCGACGAAATTTCGATGTCGGCGATGCTGGAGATCGGCAACATCATCAACTCGAGTTTCCTCGCGGCGCTCTCCGATTTCACCGGCCTCAAAATCGAGAGCACTCCGCCCCTAGCTGGCGTCGAGATGATGGGAGCATTGGCAACGACTGTGCTTGCCGAAGCGGAGACCCACGAGTCTATCGCTCTGTCGGTGGAGACAGCAATCTACGACGAGTCGCATGAGACGAACGGCTTGTTTCTTTGCATTCCAACTCGCGCTAGCCTGACCAAACTCTTCCAAGGGTTGGGGATCGAGGAGGCTGCATAAGGTGCCCAAGCCATCGTACAGCGTCGGCATGGGCGATATCCATGTCGCAAAGGGTCCCGCAATATACCAATGTATCGGACTGGGGAGTTGCATCGGGCTCGCTCTTTACGACTCCGCTTCGGAAGTTTCGGGGATGATCCACATCGTTCTGCCGGAGGCACCATCGACTCGTGAGATGGACAAGGTCGGCAAATACGCGGACACCGGCTTTGTCGAGATTGTCCGTATGATGCGAGACCTAGGCGCAGATCCCAGGCGACTGAAGGCGGCCTATTCCGGTGGCGCGAGCCTCTTCAAGTTTGGCAACAACCCGAATGTCAACCTAAACATCGGCGAGCGGAACAGCAACGTCGTTCAGGTTCACCTGAAAGGTGCGGGCATAGGCATTCTGGCATCGGACGTCGGCGGCGAATCTGGTCGAACAATGGTTTTCGACGCAGAAACAGGTGTGATCACTGTGCGAACCCTCCATAAATCGACCGTCGAGCTGACCAACATGAGGGGGAGAACCGCCAGTGCGCTCCGTGCTGCCTAACATTGACGAGGTGATCGAAAAGACCTCGGAACTGCCTGTCCGTCCCGAGGTAGCTGATCGAGTCGCTATCGCCACGCTGGGCAGCGAGACGACGGCCGCTGATCTTGTCGCCATCCTCATGCACTGTCCTCCGCTGTCGCTTCAAGTCCTTCGCTTGGCGAACAGCCCGATTTACGGGATGGCGGGCAAGGTCGTCTGCCTTCGAGAAGCGGTTGTTCTGGTGGGAATGACCAATTTGCGGAGAGTTCTTCAGGCAGCAGCGACCTTCGCCTGGATGCCGGATGAGGCGAAACCCTTTCCTTATCAGGCTCGCTCCCTCTGGCTCCAAGCAACTTCGCTTGCCGAAGCTTCAGGTCTCGTCGCCGAACGATCTGGGGTGGTGGAGAAGGGTTTGGCGCAGACAGCCGGGCTGTTCGCAGAGATTGGCCGCTGGGTGCTTTCGATGTGGTTTGAGCATCAGGCAAGGGTCACCTTGACCGCTCTTGTGCGGCAGGGCGTTCCGTATCAAGAGGCAGAGAAGCGCATTTGGCGCAAGAGCCATGCTCAAATTGGAGCCGACCTGATCCGTTTTTGGGGACTGCCTGACGAACTTGCGGTCGCCATTCAATTTCATCATGAACCCAGCCTGGCTGGGGACCAGATTGCACTTTCGAGCGCAATATGGCTGGGAGAGTATTTATTGGACAGCCTTGGAATCGGAGCTTCGGGCCGACAAATCTATCAGAATCCCGACCCGATTACCCTGGAAACCCTCGATATTTCTACCGATGATCTTGACGAGATTATTAATTTATTCATGGAAAAGATCGATGGGCTCGAAGCGGACTTGTTGGTGGCTTAATGAAATATAGAGTTTTAGTAGTTGATGATTCTCCATTCGTTCGACGTTTGTTGACGGACTGGTTGAAGGAAGATCCCAGCTTTGAGGTCGTTGCCACCGCCTCTAATGGCGAGGAAGCACTCGCGAAGGTCAAGGAATTCAAACCAGACTTGATCACCCTGGATGTGGAGATGCCGGTCATGGATGGCCTTTCCGCGCTTGAGAGGATCATGAAGGAGCAGCCAACACCGGTGCTCATGGTCAGCAGCCTTACGACTCAGGGCGCAGCGGCAACCATGCGAGCCTTGGAACTGGGCGCTGTGGACTTTTTTGCAAAGCCTCAATCCAGCGCGAGCATCCAATTTGTTTCGGCGAAAGACGATCTTTTGCAGAAATTGCGCGCCTGCGCTGCTGCCAAAACCAATCGGCCGATCGGTACGGCCGTAAGAGCAGCAAGGGTGACCACTGGTTCGGACCGGCTCATCGTGATTGCAAGTTCTACGGGTGGACCAAGAGCGCTTGCGGGCCTCTGGTCGACGCTCCCCGTCGGTCTTCCAGCTCCGATTTTGATTACACAGCACATGCCAGCCGGTTTTACGGAAAGCTTGGCGAAACGTTTGGATTCGATCGGTACCGTACCATGCCGAGAGGCCAAGCCAGGCGATCGAATTGAGCCGGGTCAGGCTCTCCTTGCACCGGGTGGTCGGCACATGCTGATCGGTGCGAACAATGAGATTTTGTTTGACGATGGTCCTTCGCTCCACGGGGTGAAACCCGCTGCGGACTTCTTGTTCCACAGTGCCGCGAAGTACTTTGGGCGCAAGGTCATTGGTGCCGTCCTTACAGGCATGGGCCGAGATGGCGCTGAGGGAGCATTTGCGATTCGACAAGCCAAGGGAGTGGTCTTCGGCGAGGCGGAAAGCACCTGCACAATCTACGGAATGCCGAAAGCAGCCAAAGATGCTGGCGGCATCGACGCCGAATTTCCGATCAACGAGATGGCTGCTGCCATCGCAGGGTCACTTTCTGAGAGGTGTGCACGTGCTTCCTAAGGAATCCGATTGGGACGTTTTTTATCAGGCTATCAAGCAAAAGACCGGACTTGACCTTTATCAGTACAAACCGGATCAATTGCGACGCCGAACGCTGAGCATGATGGAGACGCGAGGCACTGCCACGCTCGCCGACTTTTGGACCTCGGTCCAAGCAGATCCAAACGGAGTCAGCTGGTTCTTGGACCGGATGGCGATCAACGTTTCGGAACTCTATCGAAACCCTGAAAAGTGGGTTGAGATGAAGGAGAAAATCCTCCCTGAGCTGCTCCAAAACTCCAACACTCTCAAGGTTTGGAGCGCAGGATGCAGCATCGGGGCTGAGGCTCACACATTGGCGACTCAGTTTGAAGAGTATTTCCAGGGAAGGCACACGATTATCGGGACAGATATCGACAAAGCTGCGTTGGCTCAGGCTCAGTCAGGAGTCTATTCAGTCAACGACATGAAATGCGTCCCGCTTGATATCAAGAAGAAGTACTTTCTTGAAGAAGACGGCAAGTTCACGGCCAAGCCCGAAATTCGGAAATACCTTAGATTTAAAGAAGGCGATCTGCTGTCAGATAAATTCGAGACAGGATTTGACCTGATCATGTGCCGAAACGTTGTGATCTATTTCACCGAACCGGCTAAAGATGTGCTGTATCGAAAATTCTTCGAGGCCCTCAAACCAGGTGGCATCCTGTTTGTCGGCAGCACCGAGAGAATTTTCCAAGCCAAAGATATTGGTTTCGAGAGCACACTACCTTTTTACTACAAACGACCGAGAGAGAAAACAGCACTATGGCGAAGCGCATCTTAATCACGGACGACGCATTGTTTATGCGAGTCACGTTGAAAAACATCTTGACTCAAAATGGCTTTGAAGTCGCGGGTGAAGCCGCGAATGGAAAGGAGGCCGTTCAAATGTATCAGGACCTCAAGCCTGATCTCGTCACAATGGATATCACCATGCCAGAAATGGATGGTCTCGAAGCACTTAAGCAGATTCGAGACCTTGATCCTGAGGCAAAAGTGGTGATGTGCACTGCAATGGGCCAAAAGAACATGGTGGTCGATGCTGTTCAAGCAGGAGCGAAAGACTTCATCGTTAAACCTTTCCAGCCGGATCGCGTGGTGGAGGCAGTCAAGAAACTTCTTGCGGCATAAAGGAAGGACAAATCGATGCAAGCAAAATTTGTTAATCCTTTTGTTTCCGGCGCACAAGAAGTTGTTGGCATGGTTTTGGCAGTTGAACCATCTTTGGGGCAACTAGCCGCTCGTCCGCGCATTTTCACATCGCAGCAGTTCAATGTTACTTGTGGCATAACAGGTGATCTTGCAGGTCAAATCATCTACGGGATGTCTCTGCAAACGGCTGAGGCGATTACGAAAAAGATGCTCGGGGACGCGCTTGTACCCAATGAGGAACTGGCTGCCAGCGCACTCTCTGAACTTGGCAATATGATCAGCGGAACGTGCTCCAGCAAACTTCACTCCGCTGGATACACCTGCGACATTACGCCGCCGACAATTATTCAGGGCACCAATGTGTCGATCAGCACAATCGATATTCCGGCTCTCGTCATACCTTTGAACTTGCCGGGGTTTGGTGTGTTGGAAATCAACGTGAGTTTGAAGGAACGCGCTGTCGCACAGGCCGCGTGACATCTCATATCGGTCTATGGCTTCCCAACGCTGGTCACAGCGCTGGGAAGTTTTTTTGTGCATCCGCCCTTAGGGCGATTGCGTAATATTCCTCTAACCATGGATCGCAAGCGTTTTCCCGGCATCACCGCTGCTGCCTTCGTCTCCGAAGCCGACCGAAGCGCTCTAGAGGCTCTTCGCCGAGTGCCTCTGCTACCCCAGGTTGTGCAGAAGTTCTACGAAATTGGAGCGGACCGGTGGATGTACTGCTGGAATATGGCGATGTCGGTTCGATGCGGCCCCAGGCAGTACAAAACGCTTTACGAGATCCTGAGAGAATCCTGCGCGATTCTTGACGTGCCTGAGCCGGAGCTTTACGTCACCAACAATCCCTTCCCGAACGCCTTCGCCGGAGGCGTCGAACGACCGTACATCACCCTTCGGAGCTCGATTGTCGACACGCTATCAGATGAGGAGCTCTTTCACCTGATGGGCCACGAGCTCGGACATATCAAAGCTGGGCATGTGCTCTATTTCTCGATTGCCCGCATCCTGCAGCCGCTTTTGGAGATGTTGGGCAGACGCACGTTCGGACTCGGCGATGTTGCCAGCATCGGGTTGATGATGGCGTTTGCCGAGTGGTCCAGAAACGCGGAGATTTCGGCGGATCGCGCTGGTTTGCTGGTCGCCCAAGATATCTCGCTCTCGATTGGGGCTAATTTAGCTCTCTGTGCTGGCCCCAGCCGACTGCGAGAGGAACTGTCGCAGGATTCGTTTATGGATCAGGCCCGAGCGTATCAGGACATGAGTTTTGCCGACTCCATGGGCAAGCTCGCTCTGTTTTTGTTCGGGAATTGGACTGCCACCCATCCGATGCCCGTGCATCGCTCTCAGCAACTGGAACGGTGGCATCAAACCGGGGACTATTCCAGGATCCTAGCCGGCCACTATGTCGGAGCCCCCACCGCCGAAGCCGGATAGCCTGTTCGCCTCGTAGAAATCGACGTGAGTCGATATTCGACAGGTATCTGCTGGGTGCGGCGCGATCTACGGCTGGACGATCATCATGCCTTGGCTGAAGCCACCGCTCAGTGCGACCGTGTGGCTGTGGTTTTTGTCTTCGATACAAAGATTCTCTCACGCCGGGAAGACCGCGACGACCGCCGGATGACCTTCATCGTGGAATCCCTCCGCGAAATGGACACGGTCTTGCGGCAATGCGGCTCGCAGCTCATCGTCCTCCATGGTGATCCGGTCGAGGAGATTCCCCAGCTGGCGCGCCAGATCCACGCTAATGCTGTTTTTGCCAACCAGGACTTCGAGCAATACGCCGTACGGCGTGACAACGAGGTTCGCAAGGTGCTCGCAGGCTTCGGAGTCCAGTTTCATTCATACAAGGACCAAGTCGTATTCGATTCATCCGAAGTGAGAACTGAAAACGGTGCTCCATTTCGAGTCTATTCGCCTTTTGCCAGGCAGTGGCGTAAGCTGCTGCATCCCGCTTCCATCTCGGAGCGAAAGGTGGAATCTAGCAGCTTTTGGGCTAAAGAGCCGTGGATGGATGATTTTGTCCTGCCATCCTATGAATCGCTTGGATTCATCAAGAACGACCTTTGGCTTGACCCGGGCACGTCTGGTGCAAAGACTCGGCTGGATTGGTTTGTAGACCGGCTGGACGACTACGCCGAGAATCGAGATCGACTGGACATCGATGGAACATCAGGGCTCAGCGTCCACCTCCGTCACGGCACGATTTCCATACGCGAGTGCGTACGTGCATCTCTTCGACAAGAAGGAAAGGGCGCAGATAAATGGCTTTCAGAGCTCATCTGGCGCGAGTTTTATCAGTCGATTCTGGTGGCCTATCCCGACGTCGAGACAACCACGTTTCGTCCGGAGTTTGCGAATTTGCCATGGGAAAACCGGGAGGACTTATTTGAGGCGTGGAAGCAAGGCCGGACGGGCTATCCCATTGTGGATGCGGCCATGCGCTGCCTCAATGCCACCGGATGGATGCACAACCGGCTACGCATGGTGGTGGCATCCTTTTTGACCAAGGACCTCCTCATCGACTATCGCTGGGGCGAGGCATATTTCGCGCGCTACTTGTTGGACTTCGACTTAGCATCTAATAACGGAGGTTGGCAGTGGGCGGCCTCGACCGGGTGCGATCCTCAACCGTACTTTCGAATCTTTAACCCGATCCTACAGGGTCTCAAATTCGATCCGAAGGGAGACTTTGTTCGCCGTTGGGTGCCAGAGCTTTCCACCCGTCCCGACGACAAGATCCACGAACCGCTCGCGGGCGATCTTTTCGAGAGTGAGTTTGATTACCCGGGGCCGATTGTCGACCACCAGATCCAACGCACTCGAGCCGTCGATATGTTCGCCCAGGCAAAGCTTTGACCGTCGCCAAGAGCAAAGCTCCTCACACCAGCGTGCGAGGAGCTTTCTTGTCAAAAGAGCCTTTGTTCTTACGCGACTTTTCGCTTGGCCTTTCTGCCCGCGAATGCAAGATCGCTCTCGCCAGACTGGCCGGATTCTGAAGGTGTGATTGCCTCCACCATGGATTGCGCCGTTGATGCTCCTTCGCCCAGAACGACGCTATTGAGAACGACACGGATCGGGCCGCTCGGTGCTCGACGCTCTCGCAACCACTGCTCGAACCGCTGGTTGAGCCGATAGACCACAACTTCGGTGCTCGGGCCAGTGTGCGGAAGGATGATGGCAAATCCGGTCTTGCCGAACCGACACACGACATCCAGTCTACGTACGTTCGTTTTCAGGAACTCTGCAGCGTCGAACAGGAAGTCGCGGACGCACACTTCACCATAAAAGCTCTTCAGCTCGTCGATGCCTTCGAAGCTCACCCCGATGGCCGACAGCGCGCTCCCCGACGAATTCGCACGATGCGTTTCTTCTGAGACTCGCGCCACGAAATACTCGTGGTTATAGACACCTGTGAGGTTATCCAGCACAGCATCGTCCAGAACGTTAGCTTGACGCTTCAAAGCTCGGTCGCTCAGTTCCTCGCTGGTCAAAATCCGTCGAAGCTTGGAAAGCGACTGCCGAAGAATGTGCGAAACGTAGTTGCACGAGATTCCCAGCTTGGATGCGATTTCGGTCTGGTTCAGCGATTCGAAGTGGAAAAGCACCAAGACTTCCCGCTCCAAGTCGCGCAGTTGCTGAATGGCGCGCTCCAGCACCACTCGATCTTCTACCGAGAGTTGCTCCACGCAGAAGTCAGCAGCGTCCAGATTATCGACTTCGGACCCACTGTCGTCGTCGTTGACCGGTGCTGTGTCCAGCGATGCCACCTTGAGAAGTTCCTGAGTCTGGAAGACCTCCTCCACGGCCGACGCCGAGATACCAAGCTCGCCGGCGATTTCCTCCTTGGTAGGAGTACGGCCCAACTGAGATTGCAGGACACTCGCGGTCTTTCCGACCTTGTGTCGCAATTCTTGGAGCCAAGCTGGCTGCCGAATCGTCTGCGATCGGTCCCTTAAGTAATGCTTGATTTCTCCAGCAACCAAGTGCGTGGCGTACGTGTTGAACCGCACACCTGCTGCCGGGTCATATTTCCCCAGTGCATTGAGCAGACCGATGTATCCGACTTGAACGAGGTCCTCTTGCGCCTCGAGGCCGTTGAATCGCCGTGCGATTCGTTCGACCATCGGCGCGAACTGGACTAAGATCAAGTCCTTCAACTCCGGTCTTGGATATTCAAGATATCGCTGCACGAGTTCATCCGTATCGTGCGCGAATCGAGTCGATTCCGACATTTTTCACTCCCTTGACAATGTTTTTCTCTAGTCGGCCCTCCTGGCCAACTGCACTTTTGATCTCCCTCCTGGATCTCTTCAGTGCGCGAGTTGCGACCTGCTTCCCGGTTCGCTGGGCTTTGATTTCTGACAAGTCTTGGCCCATACTCCCGATGGGCCAAGCGCAAAATACTTACTTCATTTCGTTCACGAGGGTAAAGACCGGTGTCATGACCGAGATTGCGATAAATCCGACGATGCCGCCCAAGAAGATGATGAGCATCGGCTCGATCATCGACGTGAGACCCTTCACCGAGTTCTCCACCTCTTGATCGTAAAAGTCACCGACCTTGACGAGCATCTCAGACAAGCGCCCTGATTCCTCGCCAACGTCAATCATGTGTGTGACCATGCTCGGGAACAGACCAGACTGCGCCAGAGGCACGCTCAGCTTGTTTCCTTCGCGAATGCTGGTGCGAGTCGCATCCACAGCGTTTGCCAAGACGGCATTGTTCAGCGTCTCGCCAACAATTTCCAAACTCCGCAACATCGGCACACCTGAGCTCAACAATGTACCGAACGTTCGGCAGAATCGAGCGACGCTCATCTTGAGCGAGAGGTCCCCGATGACAGGGAATTTGAGTTTGAACCAGTCCATCTGGAACCGACCCTTAGGAGTCTTGGCCCATGTCTTGATTCCGAAGATCATGCCGCCCACGAGGAGCAAGATAATCCACCAATTCTTGTTCATGAAGTCGCCAAAGCCGAACAACATCGCGGTGATGGGTGGCAGCTTGACGCTCATGCCGTTAAATATCTCTTTGAACTTGGGAAGAACGAAACTGAACAGCGCAAACAGCATCACGACCGAGAAGATCAATACGAGCGTTGGATACATCATTGCGCTCTTGATCTTGCTCTTGATCTCGTTCTCGTATTCCAAGAACTGAGCAAGGCGGTCGAGAATGGTGTCCAAAATACCGCCGATCTCGGCGGCGCGGATCATATTCACGTACAGCTTGGAGAAGACCTTCGGGTGCTTCGCCATGGCCTCATTCAGCGTCATACCCTCCTTGACATCCGAGGTGACCGTGTCGAGGGCATTTTTTAGAATGGGATCCTTCGTCTGGTTGCAGAGGATGTCCAGACATCGAAGAATCGGGATACCCGCATCGATCATCGTGGCAAATTGGCGGCTGAACACAACCAGTGCCTTCGCCTTCATCTTTCCGCCTACGGTTTTCTTGGCCCGTTTGGCTTGCTCGATGCTGACGCAGTGCAGTGCCTGATCGCGAAGTCGCGACAATACAACGCCTTCGTTTTCGGCCTCCATCACGGCCTTAAAGGTTCGGCCTGTCGAGTCCATCGCGGTATATGCGAAGTGCGGCATAGTTCTCTTGTTTCCCCTGTCTCTGCGCCCGATATTTCTGCACCGAGGCAGAATGTTCCCAGACGTTTATCCAAATGATCGGCATTTGAACTTGCCACCCCGAGGGGAACCTGGTAGCAATACCGCTCTTCTCTAGCTCCCGTAGCACAGAACCTAGAGAAGAATGCGATTGTTACGGCAGAATGAGCACTGTTTTTGTGATGGCACTGGCCCCTACTTTGACCTGGAGATCGACCGAAGTCGCAGAAGCGACCTGGTTTAGAACGACAGGGAAAGCCATGAGCACACGTCCCTTCGGGATCGCAGCGTTTCCAAGCACCTGTGCCATGCCAGAGGGGTTTGAGGTGATTTCGACGGGCACCTCAGCATCCGACCTGCCGGTGAGGTAGACGTAGAGCAATATCCGAGTACCTCCCCGAGCGGTGGAACGGTTCACCCGAACAGCGCGCAACGCAGGACCTTGGACCGTGAAATCCTTTTCCGCTGAAATTCCGCTCGCCTCGATTTTCACACTGACGGATGCGTCAGCCGATACCGGCATCGTGTGCGCATAGAATGAAAAGGTGCTCTGATTGGCCTTGAGTTTGATTTGCGACGGAATTCGAAGTGCTTTCGAACTGCTTGAGGTCAGGTGTAGTGTCATGCCCGAATTCGGAAGCTGCCCGCCGACCTTCCCACTGAGCTTGACGTAAGAATTTCCTGCCAAGGCTGAAGGGGACTCATCGAAGGATAGCGTAAACGTCGGCGCAGCACCGCCGGTTACAGCCGCAAAGGCATCGGCTCGCCCTGAGGCTACGTATCCGTTGACCGAGACGGCAGTATCAAGAATTCGACTTCGAATCTGATCAACCGTCGCACCTGGCATGGCAGACCACGCCAGAGCGGCGATGCCCGAAACGACAGGAGCAGCCATGGACGTGCCGCTGGCTCTCACATAGCGATTCCCGGGCCAGGTGCTTAAGATATTCGTCCCTGGCGCCGCACAGCTCACCCAGCTCCCGTAGTTGGAAAAGGAAGCTCTCTGATCATTTTGGTCACAGGCAGCAACGGAAACCACGTGCTCAAATGCTGCTGGATACGAAGGGCTGGTGGAACCATCATTCCCGGCGGCGGCAACCACAAGCACGTTGTGCTGGTAGGCATAATTGACCGCATCTTCCAGGGTGTTGGAGGCGGAAACCCCTCCCAAACTGATGGAGATAATATTCGCTCCGTTATCGGTTGCCCAGTAGATACCCTCGGCGACCCGGGAGACGTAGGCCTTGTCCTCAGAATCGAAGACCCGAACGGGCATGATGCGTACATTTCCAGCGACTCCGGCACCACCTGTTGCGTTTCCGACTTTCGCGGCAATGATTCCCGCGCAGTGCGTCCCATGACCCATCGCGTCCGTTGGCTCCGTACTAGGGTCGGCAATATTTCTGCCTTGAGTGATGTTATCGATTAAATCGGGATGAGACAAGTCCACACCGGTATCGACCACTGCAACTCGCACGGATGGCGACCCGAAGGTTGTCTGCCAGGCTTGCGGCGCATGGATCTGACTGAGATGCTGCTGCTGAGACTCGTCCGGATCGCTCACCGACACACCAGGAGAGTCCAATAGTTCCACCGCGTAGTCTGGCTCCGCATAGAGAACGTCAGGAAGTGACCGATAGTAAGCCGCAACGCGTTCAGCATTCATGGTGAACGGAACCGCGATGATTTGCGCTTTCGTCTTGTCCAAGGCACCCACAATTCGCGCACCGATCGCGGTGGCTGCCACGACCGATCCGAAATCTCTCGTTCCGGATTTGTACCGGACGATAACTTGTTGTGCCGATTCGGTTTGCTCAGTTGACTGTGCCTTTGAGACACCGACTAATCCCAGACACCCCACCCCAATAAGAAAAAGTCCCCACCTTTTCATAGTGGGGACTTTCCACAGCCATTGACGGTTATGCCCGGCAATTGGAACTGTTCAAGTTATTCTTCGATGTCTTTTAGTATTCTTTCCAGGTCGGGATTCGCGCCTACCGCTTCTCGGATTTGGCGGGCGATCTCGCGGGCTTCCTCGGTATTGCCGAGTCTCTTGGCTGCCAAAGCCAGGTTGAGCCCGATGGGGATGGATCCCTGGACCTGGGTCAAGCCAAACCGCATGGCGTTATAGACTTGATCGTTCTTGCCCTGTCCCCCCAGTGCTGCCGCCAATTCGCCGTATGCTTGCTCGCATTGCGGGAACATTTCGATGAGGGTAGTAGCAGCCTGTTCAGCCTCCTCATGGTTCCCCGTCCGGTTCAGAGCTGCGGATAGCAGCAGCCACATTTTCCAATAGTCCCCAAGCCAGTTTTTCATGGGTCGGAGATCTCGGAGCGCTCCTTCGAAATCGTTCTGCTCAAGCTTCTTTTGGGCGTTGGTGACCGTTTCGACCCGCTTTGGCTGCTCCAGTTCCGTAAGCCACGCTTGCACCTGGGCTCGCGTGTTGTTATCTGGGCTTGCGGCCAAAACATCCTTGAGCACCTTGGGAATTTCGAAATCGCGCCCTGCAGCCTGCAAAGTCTGGGCGTATTCCAGCATTACCTGGATATCGTTGGGGACTGCTTCAAGGCAATCCTCATAGAAATCCATGGCGCGATCAACTTCTTCCTTCTGAGCGAGGAACGGCGCATAGTAGCGCTTGATCAGCACGTTGTCCTCAAGCTTCAAGCCTTCTTCGAAGACCTTGACTGCCTCAGCTTCTTGGTCAGCCTGAAGATAGGAAATAGCCAGCTTCGCGTGGAATCCGGGATTCTCCGGCACAGCTTCGACACGCTCCTTCCAGAGCGGCGGAACTTCGTGGGCGCGCCCGGTTTGCACAAGCACATTCGCCAGAAAATCGAGCGACGGCTTGTTCTCGTCTTCCATCTCGACTGCCTTGCGGAAGTTTCGCTCGGCGTTCACCGGCATACCCATCTGAATTTGGATGAGGCCCAACCGAGAGAGAATGGCGGGCTCATCCGGCTCAAGTTGCGCCGCCTTCTCAAAAGCATCGCTTGCTCCCTGCAAGTTGCCGATGGCTTGGTAGAGCTCCCCTAATGCGAAGTGTCCACGGCCATCGTTAGGCGCGACGGAAATAACGTCCTTCAACCGCTTTTCGATCTCAGCCGGGTCGCCGATCCGATAGTTCACAGCTGCTCGGCTGAGTTGAACCAGCGTGACATACGGTGCTTCCCAATCGGTATCGAGCTTTGCGCTTTCCGCAAGCGTGTCAAGAGCAGGGATTGGGCTGAATTCGTCGGCTACCTGGCCTTGTGTCTTCTCGATATATTGAAGCGCGTCGTAGCTCTCCAGAAACTTGAGGAAAGCTTCGCCGTTGGATGTTCCGAACAGGTTCTCGTCCTGATTGAGTTCAGCGGGTAACTCCTTGTCGGCTTCTTTGGCGAGAGTCTCGACCAGCATCCGAGCAGGCTTGAAAACGGAACCTGCATCAAAAGCTATAGTTTCCGTGGTAGTGGGCTCTTCGCCACCATCCTTTTTGAAAACACGATAGGTGAGATCGTATTTGCCCTCGTTTTCGACGAGGAGACCATCCACGATTTTGTCGGCATTGGTCTGACCGAACAGTTGTTCGATCATCTGGCTTTCGTTGAGGGCCTCACTCGCATTGACATTCGCGAATTTGGGCTGTGGCCCTTGCTGGTCCAATTGAACTAAGTAATTAACAGCGTTAACCTCGGCTCCCGTGTTATTGCGCACGATGTCGCACGCAAAATTCGCGAGCTGTCGTGCGAGCGCAGGACGGGTGTTGGGTCCCGCATTCAGGGGGAGTACGGCAATCGTCATAACGGGCACAAGTTTACCTATGCCCCGTTTTTTCTAAATGGGATGTTTCTTGACGACGTCCAGAAGGGCTTTGAATTCAGAGCGATCGGCCGTGCAGGCCCATTCGTAGGCGATCGATTCGCTGTGGGCTTCGATGGCTCCCGCCTCGACCATTCGCCGGAATGCGACTTCCTTGGCACTGGCACCCCGGCCTGTGATCGCATCGCAGGCGAGGATGACTTCATAGCCGGCCTCTAACAAATCGTGCGCCGTCTGATTGATGCAGATGTGCGTTTCTGCTCCGGCAATCACAATCTGGTGACGACCGCATCCTTCGAGTTGAGCGAGGAACTCTTCCGATCCGCAAGCGCTAAAGGCCATTTTATTCACTGGCTTGACGTCCGGAGGAAGCAGGGCCTTAATCCGTTCATCGGTGCCACCCATTCGCTGCGCGTATTGCTCCGTCACAAGGATTGGGATCTGAAACACTTTGGCTGCTTCCAGAAGGAAAATGGCACGCTGAATCATCTGTTCTGCGTCCGGGATGATCTTGAGGAAGTTGGGTTGGATATCCACCAACAGCAAGACCGACTCTTCTTCGTGCGCCATGAGCATGTCTAGAGTTTACTGCGGAGAGGTGACTTTCCCGCTCCCAACGCCTCGCCTAGGAAAAATGCGGTATTGAGGAGCTTAAGCCTCGATTTGCGATAAATTCACTATAACTCCCGCTCTAGCCTGTACACTGGAACGTGAAATGGCCAAGTTGTGGCCGGAGGAATTATCTGATGATGAATATAGACTCTCAATTGCCGGCAATTCAAAGATGCTTGGCACTCAGCTTACTGGCCATTCTTGGGGGATCAGCATCCGCTCAAACCAGCGTGACGATCAACCAAAGCTCAGCGTGGGCAGAAGTTGACCAACCATATATCACGGTTTCCAGGGCCGACGGGAATGGCGCAGTTACCTATCCCATTTCGAGCGACCATCCTGAGGCACTCAATTTGCCGGAGTCCATCTCATTTGCCAATGGTGAAACGAGTAAGTATTTTTATCTCAGCACCAAGGCTGTCACAAATGACGTTCCCACCACGATTACTGTGGGATCTAAAAATGTTGCCTTGAATGTCAAGTGCGTATTCGTCACTTCGACTCAATCAAGCACCCTAACTCCGGTGGGCGGATCGAACAAACCCTATCAATTTGTGTATCTTCCATGCGGAGGCAAATCCGGCGGATTCAACGTGGCTCTGGTCAGCACCAATCCGGCAGTGATTGGTGTTCCTTCATCGGTCCTCATCAGCCAAGGAACAAACTACAACTACTTTTACTTCGACACTTTCGAAGTTCCGGTGGATACACCTGTGAGCATTAATGCGATTCTCAACGGGCACACTACCTCTACTGAGTACACTGTCAAACCTATATTCACGGAGCCTCTCTCGCTGAACATGACCACCATCGTTGGCGGCAGCGCTGCAAACCCGTACTTCCACGCTTATCTAAACGCTGGCCCCGTTTCTGAATATGTAATCAACTTGACAAGCTCTGACACCAGCTATGTTCAAGTGCCGGCTCAACTAAAAATCGCACCTGGCGCATCGAATAACTATACTTACTTTACTACCTCTCCAGTGACCAAGGATAAGCTGATTACCATTACTGGAAAGTCGCAGTTCCTGGGTGCTAACGCTCCGGAGCGAAAAGCACAGATATTGGTCAAAGCGAACACCACGACTCTGGACAGTTCCAGGATGTCGTACTATGGTGGAACTACTTCCGATCCATTTCACTACGTCCGCTTTTTAGCATCTCTCGGAGCCACGTACAACGTTCCACTTACATCTTCTGATCCTGCCGTAATAGGTGTTCCTTCAACGGTTGCAGTCAGCGCAGGTACAAACGCCAACTACTTCTATTCCACAAGTTATTTGACCCCAGTGGACAAAGTTGTTACTTTGACAGCCAACTATTTCGGCAACATTGGAACTGTGCAACTCTTCATAAAGGCCAACAAAATCATTGACCTCCAACATTCCCCTGGGTTTGTTCAAGGAGGTCAAGGTTCACCGTATGCTTATGCCGTGTTGGCAGACGGAGCTCCCAAAGGTGGTGCGAATGTTGCGCTTACTTCATCAAACCCCACAATATTGCAAGTCCCTGCGAGCGTTAACATCGGAGCCGGATCGAGCAACAACTACTACTATTTCACAACTTCCGCAGTAACCCAGGTTCACTACCCACGAGTCACAGCCACGTTCAATCAAAACTCGTACACCGAACCTTACGCTGTACTTCCTCCTGCCTATAATGATGTTTCGGGCATCGTCTCCTACGGTGGATTGGAAGATCAGATGGCTGGACCTCGGAGCGTGGATATTGATCTTCGCGATCCCAGCACGCATAACGTCATCAGCACGTTCCACGATGTACCAGTCGCGGACGACGGAACCTATGTTCTGGATGTGCCGAGCGGAACCTACGAACTTTCCATGAAAGTGGGAACGTGGCTTCGGCGGACCGTTACAAACATCACCTCCTCAGGGGTCTACAAAAACTTTGACCTGATCAACGGAGATGTCGATGATGATAATGGCGTGACGGTCTTTGACTATTTGGCCCTCTCGGATGCCTTTGACAGCTCGGAAGGAAGCCCCAATTGGAATCCAAGAGCAGATCTGGATCTCGATGGGTTGGTCACGGTCTTCGACTATCTGATTCTGAGTGATTCCTTCGACACCTACGGCGACGAGTAAATTCTCGTGTGATCGGAGAGCAAGTCTGGGCACTCCCACTGGGGTGCCCAGACTGTCTATATGCACTCAGTCTTGACTTCAGGCTCGTACATTTGCGGGAGTTTGTAGGCTAAACTGGTTTTGTTTAGTACAATGCGTTTAGATTTAGACCAATCCATGGTCGGGGGGAAATCTATGAAACTATCTCGAAATTCGCTGCTTAAGAGTCCAAGGACGCTGGTGCTCAGCGGAATAATCGCGTCACTTGGCACCGGAGCACTGGCTCAATCGAATGTCACCATCAACCAAGCACAAGGGTGGGCCGAAGTAGATCGACCTTATATCACGGTCAGCCGCGCAAGTGGATCCGGAGCGGAGACCTTTCCAATCTCCACCAACCACCCAGAGGCATTGACCCTTCCCGCTTCAATCTCGTTTAGCACCGGCGAGACCAGCAAGTACTTCTATTTCGACTCGAAGGCTGTGACCGACGATCTGCCCACAACCATTACGGTCGGGTCAAAATCCGTGGCGTTTACGGTCAAATGCGTCTTTGTTACTACAACGAGTACGAACACCGATATTCCCATTGGAGGCGGCACGAGACCTTACCAATACATTTACCTTCCATGCAATGCAAAACCTGGCGGCTTTGAAGTGATGCTGAGCAGCACCAACCCGTCCGTGATATCGCTCCCAGCCTCCGCAACTATCCAAGGGTCGAGTCAGACCTATTTTTACCTTGATACTTTCGAGGTGGGACAAGATACCAATGTCACGATCAATGCACTACTCAACGGACACGTGACTCCAAGAACCTACACTGTAAAGCCTATTTTTGTTTCCCCGCTCAACCCAAGCGTAACACAGTGCTTTGGAGGCGACAGTACCGATCCGTACGTTTACGCGTACCTCGCGACAGGTCCAAGGGATCCGTACTCACTCAAGTTAGCCTCAAGCAACCCGAGTGTGCTCGCCGTCCCCGATAAGCTGGACTTTACGGCAGGAGGAACAAGCCGTTATTTCTACTTCGTTACGAGTCCCGTCTCCAGCCCAACGCTTGTGACGGTATCCGCCAAATCGGCGTTTCTCGGCGCTAACGCTCCGGAAAAAACGTGCCAAATTTTGGTGAAACCCAATGCTCCAACCTTGGCCACTTCCCAGACGTCCCTCTACGGCGGTGCGACCAGTAAGGCCTACCACTATCTGACCTTCCAATCAGGATTGAGGAATGCCACGGCAGTCCCGATCTCCTCTGATTTACCCAATGTTCTCAGCGTCCCTGCGACGGTCAACATCGGGGCCGGAGGCACGGCCAACTACGTCTATAGCACGAGCTACCCGACGAACCGAGACGAGGTTGTGACGCTCACAGCCAATTACTACGGAAATATCGCCAAGGTAAAGGTGTTGGTCAAGGCAAATCGGGTCATCGATAACACGTTCTCTCCTGCGTACGCGACGGGTGGACAGGGAAGCCCCTACACTTACTTTGTCTTGGGTGCTCCTGCACCAGCAGGTGGAGCTGATCTCGAGATTAGCTCATCAGACCCATCGGTGCTTCAAATACCATCCACGCTCACCATTGGGGCTAATAGCACCCAAAACTATCGGTACTTCACAACGAGCGCAGTGACAAGAGTCCGATATCCGAGAATCATTTCGACGTGGAATGGGCGCACGTATCAGGAAGCCTTCGCTGTTCTCAACCCAGGATACAACGATGTTTCAGGCGTGATCTCCTACGGCGGATTGCAGAGCCTCGCCGATGGACCGAGAACGGTCGACATCGAGCTGAGGACTCCCAACACCACGAACGTAGTGCAGACATTCACTAATGTGCCAGTGGATGACGATGGAGCCTATTCCATCGATATGCCAGCAGGGACGTACGACATGTCGATCAAAGTTGGCACGTGGCTTCGAAAGACTCTTGAAGATGTACCGGCGTTTGCAGTGTACAAAAACTTCGATCTCATCAACGGAGACGTGGATGACGACAACTCCGTTTCTGTCTTCGATTACCTGGAACTCTCCAATGCGTTCGACACAGCAGAAGGCGATCCAAACTGGAATCCTCGCGCTGATCTCGATTTGGATGGAATCGTGAGCGTGTTCGACTATCTCATTCTGAGTGACGCCTTCGACACCTACGGCGACGAGTAATCCGTCTGTGGACGGACAAAACGGCGGCCGGTCTGTAAGGACCGGCCGCCGCTATTATTCTCTGGCCCTCAGCCGTTTTTGGCAGCAAACGCCTTCATAAACTCTGCGAGTTTTTCGCACCCCTCAAGCGGCATGGAGTTATAGGTGCTGGCTCGACATCCGCCCACCGAGCGGTGTCCTTTGAGCTCGACCATGCCCTCTGCCTTGGCTTCAGAAATGAAGGTGGCAGTGAGTTCGTCGCTGGGGAGGGTGAACGTAATGTTCATCAGGCTACGGCAATTTGGTTCTGCGTGTGGCTTGAAGAACCCGTTACTTGAGTCGATCGCGTTGTAGACCACGCCTGCCTTCTTTTCGTTTACAGCATGCATGGCTTTCAGGCCACCTTTTGCCAACAAGTGCTTGTAAACCAGGCCGCAGATATAGATGGTCCAGCAAGGCGGAGTGTTGTACATCGACCCGTTTTCGCTCTGAAGCCGATAGTCCAGCATCGGATGCGTTTTCTCAGGTGCCTTGGCGAGGAAGTCTTCTCGCACGACCACCAGCGCAACTCCGGCAGGACCCATGTTCTTTTGCGCTCCTGCATAGATCAACGCGTACTTGGAAACGTCCAAAGGTCTACTCAAGATATTGCTGGACATATCGCAGACCACAGGAACGGGCAGATTAGGATCTTCTTTGAATTCCACGCCTTGGATGGTTTCGTTACTGGTGAAGTGGACGTACGCAGCTCCAGCGGTCAAGTTAAGGCCGCCAAATTCTGGAACTCGGTTGTAGTTCGTATCTTTGGCATCGAAAATCTTTGCCGCGGTACCCACCATGTTCGCCGCCTCGATCGCCTTTTTGCCCCAAGTTCCGGTAACAACGTAGTCTGCGGTCTGGCCCGAGCCCAGAAACGACATGGGGATCATCGAGAACTGGAGCGAGGCGCCTCCCTGCAAAAAGAGAACCTTATATCCTTCGGGAATGCCCATCAAGGATCGCAGATCGGCTTCCGCTTCATTAATAATTTGTTCATAGGCTTTCGAGCGGTGGCTCATTTCCATCACGCTCATGCCCGTGCCCCTGTAATTGAGCAGATCTTCCTTGGCTTGTTCCAGCACCTCTACCGGAAGAGTTCCGGGACCGGCTGAGAAATTGAAAATGCGACCATGAGGCTGTGCCATATCCAAATTCTACCGGTGGCACGTTTCGGACTGCCGTCCGAAAAAAGGGGGTGGTGCGCGGGACTGGACTCGAACCAGCATGCCTTGTGGGCGCTACCACCTCAAGGTAGTGCGTCTACCAATTTCGCCACCCGCGCGCGAGCCTTATTATACCAACTGTAATCGGGCGAGAATTCAATCGATTCCATTACACTTGGTGCATGAGCGTGACCACCATCCTGCTCGCCACTGCAATCATGTCCAGCCTAGCCATACCTCGACCCGAGCATCCTCGGCCCGATTTTGAACGTTCCGAGTGGCTCAATCTCAATGGATCATGGGATTTTGCCGAAACCAACGACAACGCCAAAGTGTTTACCGCAGGCGATAATTTCCCCGACAAAATCGTCGTTCCGTTCTGCCGAGAGAGCAAGCTGAGCGGATTGGCCCGAACAGGGTTCGTGACGAATGTGTGGTATCGCCGCACCTTCGAGCGTCCGGTCAACTGGAAAGCCGAGCGCACGCTTCTCCACTTCGGAGCTTGCGATTGGCGCACCAGAGTTTGGGTCAACGGACAGTATCTAGGTGAACATCGCGGAGGATCAGCTTCGTTCGATTTCGAGGTCACCGACGCTTTGGTTTCTGGTGAAAATACGGTCGTCGTCCACGCGTATGACGACACTCGGAGCGGACTCCAGGAAACTGGAAAGCAAGCGCACAGCCTCAAAAGCCAGGGAATCATGTACACCCGGACAACGGGAATCTGGCAAACGGTTTGGTTGGAAGGAGTGGGCAGGAGCTATATCAAGGACCTCAACATCGTCCCTGATTTGGCGAATTCCCGATTCCTGGTGCAAAGTGAAGTCGACAGTAAGGAACCGGGGTGTGAACTGACCCTGGATCTCAAGGACGGCGGGAAAACGGTTGCCAGCGTCACCGGAAAAGCAGAATGGCGCCAAGGGCGATTTGTGATTCCCATTAAGGATCCCAAACTTTGGGCGCCGGAGCACCCGTTTCTGTACGATGTTACGGCGACTCTCAAGCAAGAAGGCAAGGTTGTAGATACCCTTCACAGCTACACTGGAATGCGGGAAATCCGACTTCAGGGCAACCATATCCTCCTGAATGGAAAGCCGATCTTCATGCGGATGGTCTTGGACCAGGGCTTTTACCCGGATGGAGTTTGGACAGCTCCGACCGAGGAAGCACTGAAAAAAGACATCGAGCTTTCGATGGCCTGTGGGTTCAACGGAGCTCGGCTCCACCAAAAGGTGTTCGAGCCGAGATTCCTCTACTGGGCCGACAAATTGGGCTACATGTGCTGGGGCGAATCACCCAACTACGGGATGAACCATAACGACGCGCGTGGTGAGCGTCCCATGATGGAGGAGTGGGTCCAAGTGGTTCGGCGTGACCGCAACCACCCGGCTATCATCGGGTGGTGTCCCTTTAACGAGACTCCTACCGAAGCTATTCCTCTGCTCATTTCCGTGATGGATATGACCCGAGCCATCGACCCAACGCGCCCTATTGTGGACACCAGTGGCTATATCCATGGCCATCCCCATGAAGAGATCACGGACGCGCACGATTACGACCAAAACCCCGAGACCTTTGCCAAGAGGTGGCAATCGCTTGGAGTTTCGGAGTTGCCAAGCCGATACCCCGGAAGCCTCCGCACGGACCTCCCGTTCTTCGTCAGCGAATACGGCGGCATCGGGTGGAGCGTAAAAGAAGGCGGTTGGGGCTATGGGAACAATCCCAAGACTTTGGAGGATTGGTACACCCGATACAGCGGCCTGACACAAGCGATCTTGGACTCTCCGGGGTTGTGCGGCTTCGTCTATACCCAGCTGACCGACGTGGAGCAAGAGCAAAATGGTTTGTTCCAATTCGACAGGACGCCGAAGTTCGACTTGAAGAAGATCCACAAGATCAATACAGGGAAAGCGAAGAACCTAACCGCCCCTGACCTAAAGCCGGCCGCAAGCTGGAACCTCCTTCTTCCTGGCAGACCCGATGGGCATCCGACATGGCGCTACACCTTTAACAAGCCTGCTGACGACTGGGAAAAGCCCGACTTCAGCGTAGCCGGATGGAGTGAAGGCAAATCAGGTTTCGGCACCCGTCCTGAGTTTGCTCAGTTGGTGGGGACATCATGGACGACCAGCGATATTTGGCTGCGCCGCGAGTTCGACTACGATGGCGCGGACTGGAAAGACGCCCTGCTCGCTATCTTCTTCGATAACGCAACCGAGGTCTACTTGAACGGAAAGCTGTTGTGGCAATCCGCGGCAAAGGCGTGGAGCGATGGCTACGAGGGCCACGATATCACCAAGACTCTCAAAGCCAATCTCAAGAAGGGCAAAAACACCTTGGCCGCCCATGTCCACCAAGATGAGGGTGGACAGTTCTTCGACATGGCGATCCTAACTCGCTAGAATTCAAGTGTCGATTGGAGTTCCTGGGACAAGTTTTCTTGTTCCAGGAGCTTTTGCGCTGCGGCCCAGGCTCTTTGGATGTCTTGGACCAATAGCGAGAATCCTCCATCGTTGGTAGCGGACTGCTGGCGAAGAATGTAGGCTGGGTGGAGTGTCGCTATCGCGGTTTTGGCAAACTCGCAAGGCTGATATTTTCCCCGTTCCTTCGTGATCTGGAAATTCCTGCGGATGAGGTTCTTCGCACTGGGCGCACCGATGCATAAAATGACCCTCGGTTTGATGAGGTCGAGTTGAGGCACCAGCCACTGCCGACAGGTGATCGTCTCTTCGTCCGTTGGCGGCCGATTGTACGGTTTGCCCTCGCGCCAATCGCACGCTCGGCACTTCACCGTATTGCAGATATACACGTGGTTCCGGCTCAAGCCTGCTTCCAGAAGCGCTTTGTCAAGAAGTTGCCCCGCACGCCCGACAAAGGGTCTTCCGGTCTTGTCTTCCTGATCTCCTGGCCCTTCTCCAACCAGCACGAGCGGCGAGCGCGGATTGCCTTCGCCAAATACGACATTGGTCCTCTTTTCCGAGAGATCGCAGGCTGTGCAGACCATTGCCCGCTGCTTGAGGTTGTCGAGCTGAACCACTGATTCATCAGTCATGGGACTTACCGAATCTAGTCTGAACAACTCAGGACGATCTCCAACAGTCGATCATAGCTGTCCTCCAAGGACTGCGGCATCACCCGGACATTGCCCACGGAGGTCATGAAGTTGGTATCGCCAGACCACCGCGGCACGATATGCCAATGAACATGGTCCGGAATTCCAGCGCCGCCAGCGGACCCCAGGTTCACACCGATGTTGAAACCCTGTGGATGGTACGCCTCGGTGATCCAAGTCACCGCCTTGACCACCAGTTGGTTGATTTCGAGCAGTTCTTCTTCGTTAAGCTCTCTCAGATCGGCAGTATGCCGATACGGCGCAACCATCAGGTGACCGTTGGTATACGGAAACCGATTAAGCATGATGAAGGCCGTCTTCCCTCGATAGAGGATCAGATTCTCCCGGTCACTATCCTGTGCCGGGAGCTCCACGAAGATGCACCCGTTGGCTTTCACCGAAGATTCGATGTACTGCAGTCTCCAAGGTGCCCAAAGCTGCTCTGCCATTTTGAATCAAACGCTTTTGGCCAAGATGATCGCTTCGGCAACCTCGCGCATGGACTTCCGAGCGTTCATAGACTGGATTTGGATTCGTCGGTAAGCCTCGGACTCGTTGATCGAGTGCTCTTCCATTAAAATGCCTTTCGCACGGTCGATCAACTTGCGAGCCTCCAACCGCTGCTCCAAGTTATCAATCTCCTTGGTGAGCTGTTGGTTCTGGTCGAATCGGCTGCGAGCCACCTCCACGGCTGGAGGCAGATCGCTTGGCTTAAATGGCTTAACCAGGTAACCAAAGACACCGGCATCCTTGGCGCGATCGATCAATTCACGATCGCTGTAGGCAGTGAGAAGGACCACGGGAGCGATGCCTTCCGAAATAACGATCGAAGCCGCATCGATGCCGTCTTGAACAGGCATCTTTACGTCAAAAACGCAAACGTCGGGTTGCACGTCTCGTGCAAGCTGGACTGCCTGCTGTCCGTCCCCAGCTTCCCCCACAACTTCATAATCCAGACTTTCCAGCATCTGCTTAAGGTCAAGCAAGATGATCGGATCGTCATCGGCAATGAGAATTCTTGTACTGGCCATATGATTTGTTACTACGATTGGCCTTGCGGACCCCGTTGGCCCAAGGAAACGCTATCTATGGTTATACCCGTCGGGTGTCGGGTTCCTGATCCGATATAATTGCATGCATGAAGGCGCCCCTACATGCATTACTCGATGGAATTTTCGACTATGCGGGCCTCTTTCCACCAGCCGCATTGCCTATGGAGGACGCCGTGGCTGAGTACGCTTCTTTGCTTCACGAACCCGCAGAAGTGCTCCTCAACCGATTTGTTTGCCCTGTCAGCTGGCTCTCCGATTTAGCCGATCATTTACCAGAATCGGTGGAGGATCCCTGGCCGATCGCGGTTCTGGGGACCTCTTTGGAAGGTTGCCTTCAAGATCAACGGTTGCTCAAAGCGTTCCAAGAAAACTGTTCTGGACGCGCCGAAGTTTTGGGCTACGAAGTCAAAGCTCAACCTGGAGACGTCATTGTCCCGAATCTCAAAGCCATGGAGCGGCTCGGCATCGAAAATCTATTCGTCGAGCTCCCTTGGAGCCCAGAATCGAATGAGGCCTTGCATCTCCTGACGGAATTCGATCAGATCGGCACCAAAGGTCGGACCGGTGGCCTCGAGCCTGCCGCCTACCCGAGCTTAGAGCAGTTGGCCCACTGGATGCATGAGTGCATCAGCCTTGATTTGACGTTCAAGGTTACCGCGGGCCTCCATCACCCCTGGCGGCGAAAACACCCGACCATGGAGGTTCAGGAGCACGGATTCCTTAACCTCTTGCTCGGCGGTGCGCTGGCATACACCCACGATATCACCCGCCGGGAGCTGCAACAAGTATTGTCAGCCACTGGTGGCGATGCCGTCCAGATTTCCTCAGATTGCCTTTCCTGGCACGAATGGGAACTCGAAACCGAAGATATCGAGGACTTCCGAGGTGCATTCGGAGGGATCGGATCTTGCTCCATCTCCGAGCCACAGGCTGATCTGGCCTCCTTGGGACTCTGGTGATCAAGACATGAAACTGGTAATTCCTGCCTCCGCAGAAAGTTGGGTCGATGCTGTGCAAGTTTCCGACTTTCCTATCCAGAACTTGCCGACCTCCGTGGTAGACAGCCATCTGGGGCGAGTCCTCGCCGTTCGAATCGGTGATTTCGCGCTCCTCATGGACGAAAAACTGATGCCAGACCAGGTGGATGCCCACGGGAGGGCAATCCGCGCGAAGGCCTACGAACTCCTCTCTGATTCCAGCAGCGCCTTGGCAAAAGACAATGCACTCAAAAGATCCAACTTAGTGCCGATCCAGGAAGTACAGCCCGTTGTCGATCCGAGCACGATCCCGGCCTTTGTGGACTTTTATTCGGGCATCTACCACGCGACCAATGTCGGAAAGATGTTTCGCCCCGAAAACGCGCCCTTGCTGCCGAACTATAAATCAGTCCCGATCGCCTACAACGGCCGCTCAACGAGCTTAATCGGTTCGGACGCGCCAATCTTCCGACCCAAGGGCCAAGTGAAACCCGCTGATGGGCCGCCGGAATATGTGCCTACGCGCGAACTGGATTTCGAACTTGAGTTCGGCTACTTTTTGGCAGGTGGAAACCCACGTGGATCCTGTTTGGCTCCCGATGCAGCAGAGGCCCAGATCACCGGCTTTGTCCTGGTCAACGATTGGTCGGCACGGGATGTCCAGCGCTGGGAGTATCAACCGCTGGGACCATTCTTGGCCAAGAGCTTTGCAACCAGCATCTCGGAGTGGCGCGTGCATCCGGATGCCATCGAGCTTTTCCGCCTGAACGGCATCGAGCAAGATCCGGCGCCGTTGCCGCACTTGGCGACAAGCGGTAGACAGCACTACGACATCCACCTTGAAGTTTGGCTTCAATCGGCGGAGATGACCTCTCCTCAACGCATTTGCCACAGTAACACCAAGCACCTCTATTGGAGCTTCGCCCAACAGATCGCCCACCAGGCAAGTAACGGCACGCCGATCGTGCCTGGAGAACTTTACGCGACGGGCACGATCAGCGGCCCCGACGAAGGGATGTTTGGGTCCATGTTGGAGCTTTCTTGGCGCGGATCTCGCCCGATCACGCTTCACGAAACCGGCGAACTGAGGACTTTCCTCCTGGATGGCGACACAGTTATCTTTCGCGGTTGGGCCCAGGGAGAAGGCTACCGAGTTGGCTTTGGCGAGCTTCGAAACACCGTGGTTGGATCGTGACCGCACCGCCGATCCTGTCGGAGCCAACATTGCGGGCTTGGTGGCCGGACAGACAAAAACTGGGGCCGATCAAGCTCAGCTTAGATCTGAATTTCACTACTGTAACTTGCGAATTGACCGAGGAGGGTCTTGTTACGCCCGTTCGCGTGGTGAACTGGATGGAACTGGAGCAGATTCGGAAAGAAGACCGCAAGTGTTTTGAAATTCACCTAGAGAAGATCGAGGCGATTCAAAGATTCAGTCCGACAACAGGCAATGTCCGATCGCTTGCCCCGACGAATTCCGCGCCGACCATGCTGGTCTCAGGAATTCCTATGCATCGAATCAAAGATACGGACCCTTGGGCGGATAGCCAAGCCAAGCTCAAGGCTCTAGGGACTTCGAGAGGAGCGGTCCTGGATACCTGCTTCGGACTGGGCTACACGGCGATTCTGGCTTCCAAGACTGCAGCATCGGTTTTGAGCGTCGAAATTGACCCTGTCGGGCTGGAACTGGCGAGGCGAAACCCATGGTCGCAAGCAGCATTCGACGCAGCCAACATCGAGGTCCGCGAAGGGGATATCCAAGAAGTGATCAGCTCGCTTCCGGCCCGGTCGATATGCGCAATCATCCACGATCCGCCAACGATGTCCATTGCCGGAGAACTCTATTCAACCGACTTCTATCGTCAACTCAGGCGAGTTATCCAACCCAACGGCACGTTGTTTCACTACATTGGCGACCCAACTTCTGGTTTGGGCAAGCGTGTCTATCCTGGGGTCATTCGGCGGATGAGCGACGCCGGGTTCAAGCTTGCAAACCGGGCACCTGAAGCATACGGCCTGGTGTTCGCTCCAGTTAGAGCATAATGGCGCAATGGATGACGAAGCACGGAAAACTTACACTCTGGGTGACCTAACCGTGATCTGGAAGCCCTAGATTTGCATCCACTCGGGGCGGTGCGCACGAGGGTTGCCTGAAGTCTTCCGCCCAAAGGAGCGCCCCTGGGTGAAAATGGATGGAGCAACTGCGGAAGAAATTCGGGCACAAGTTCTGCAGTGCCCGAGCGGAGCACTCAGCTTGGGCGATCCGGATGAGGCTCAGTCCAATCCAGGATAGAACTTCCAATCTGGCTTGAAGTTCTTTGCCGGTGCTTTGCCAGTCAACAAGGCTCGCACCATTGCCACGGGCATCTCGTGCTCCTTGAGTATCTGGTCGTGGAACGCCTTTGCTGTCATTTTGCCACTGGCGACAACCTCCCGATATAGCTCACGAAACTGTAGCCCGCCAATCATGTAGGCAAGCTGGTAGAGCGGCGGGTAGTCGCCCTTGAATGATCGGCGAACCTCACCCTCGGCACTATTGCGCTCGTGGCCGACCTTATCCACCAAATAGTGGATGCACTGCTGAGGCGTCCACTCTCCCAGATGGAACTTGAGCGAGAAAACGATTCGTGCGCATCGATGCATTCGCCAAAAGAGCATGCCCACCCGTTGTTCGGGTTCGGGTGCAAAACCTTCATCCCAAAGCAGCATCTCCCAGTAGAGTGCCCAACCTTCGATCCAGAACGGAGTTCCAAACAGTTCGCGGTAGGGATTGTATCGGGAGAGCATAAAGAACTGGAGATGGTGTCCGGGAATGAGTTCGTGCTGAACCGTGGCGCGCGCGAAGTACCTGTTGTTCGCGCGAAGACTCATCAGCTTCTCCGATTCCTCCATGCCATCGGTGGGAAATGACACCAAAATCTGCTCACCTCCCAGAAAGAAGGGCGAGACTTTTTGTGCCTCCGGCGGCATCATCTCCATTCGCCACGTTGACTTGGCCAGTTCCGGCACGGTGATGAGGTCCTTTTTTTCAAGGAAGTCGATCGCCTCAACGGCTTGCTCTCGAATCAGCTCCGGCTGCTTTCCCGGTTCGACGTAAAGTGTCTTGACCTTCTCCAGGGCCTTCTTCCAGTCGTCGCCGAACCCCATCTCTCGTGAAGCCTTCTTCATTTCGGCTTCGCACCATGCGTACTCCTTTTCTCCGATTTTGAGAAGTTGCTCAGGGGTGTAGCCAATCATGGCCGCCCTAAGGTCGGCTAATAGTCCATCCCGTCCCACAGGATCGCCGATGATGGTTAAGGAGTCCTTCTCGTCGGTGCCCACCAACTTAGCACGGATCGTCTCCTCGTACGAACCGAGTGCCTTGGCCAATCGCTCGGCCGGTTTGCTCGCCCACCACGTGAACATCGGGTCGTATCCCGTATAGAATCGCGTGAAGCTCTGCAATGCCTCCTGGAGTACATCGATTTGTTTCGTTGCTCGATAGGCCAATGTTCGTGAGCTTTTGATCGAGTCTCCTATCTGGGGAATGAGCTTCTCGATCTGGTCGGACAGCCTTTCAAGCTTTGCGGCGACCTCCTTGGGCTCGACCCACTCGAAGACGCGCCGCCGGTCTTCCATATCCAGAATCTCGTCGGCAAACGGGACCAGATCGGCTATTTCGGCATACCGTTTCGCCTCCAAATCTTGGCCGTGCAACCTTGCGGCGACCTCGTTCTTCAGCAAAATCCAGTCCACTTTCGATTCGAGATTGAGCTTTTCGAAATTGATGGCGTCCAGCTGGGTGGACCAATTTTTGAAGAGGGAGTCCAAGGCCTTGTTGCGCCGGTTCGAGTTCAAATTGGGAAATTTGCGGTTGACTGCACCAAGATCCGCCTGGTAGGTTTGGACGGTCTGGATGAGGGTGCTCGGCTCGTGAATCAGTGGGCTCGCGTTAGCCATGAGCATCAGCATACTTGTCGAGACAAAGGCGATGCCTCGGACAAAAATTGGGCGCATCACGCCACGATACCCCGCAGGCTTTGATGGGAAGATTTAGATAACTTAGGAGACATAAAGTGCCATTCGGTAGAACGCCAAGCACCTGCAGAACGTCATTATCCTCATGGTGGGCGGAAACTGTTTGAGAAGGGCTCTTTGTGGCTTGGTATGGTGCGCGATGGCGTCGGCAATGGCTCACATGCAATTTACTGGTGTGAACGGCGCAGTCCTTGATGTCAACATCAGCGAAAACGGCAACGCGGTCCAGGAAATCTCTGGTTTCTTTTCATTTCCATTCGATAAGGAATTGAAGGGACACTGGACTGACCCTTTGTGGAACTCCGACACCCATTCGGACGCTTTTACGCCTTCTTTCACTCAAGATTTTGTGGTTGTGTCGGTGGCGGCGGGCTCCCGCCTCGTTCGAACCCTTGGTAATTCTCGCCTCTTCGCGCAAGGCGAGAATCGCGGAGGATTGGACTTCCAGCTCGATCACAAGCAGAATCTGTACCTTGTCTTTCACAGGTCTGTAGGAATCGATACCGGCGACGATTCGGTGGCCATAGCCTTTGACTATTCGTTCCCAATGGCAATTGGCATCAAGGATTACGTTGGAAAAATCAGTGCCGAAGCAATTTTCCATCGCTTGTCCTGCTCGGTGATTGCCGATTCTGGGAGCAGTTCGGGCTTGGCTAATCTAAATCGAGAGGAGGAAGGGTTTTTTGCCATCTCAACTGCTCCATTGGTCTATGGCAAGCTCAGCGTTGCAGATTACACTGGTAATCTTCGACGCTTGCCTTTGAGGCTCCAGCTTGTTGATTCGAACGGATCAATTGTGCAGGCCGTGAACACGCAGATACTCAGCAATGAAGGTGGCTTTGTATTCACAACCGATCGGGTCGGAACATACAGGTTGATCGGTAAATTGAGCCACTGGCTAGCGGTTGATCTCGGAAATGTTCAGTTATCTGGGAGTCAAAATGTGGCCGGAATCGTGGGCGTCTCGATCAACGGAGACATTGACCAAGACAATTCGGTCAGCATCTTCGATTACGCAATCCTGAGCGACTACTTCGATCACTCGCAAGCAGATTCCTCATGGGGTTTAGTGGGACCCAACGGATTTCGACCGTCAGATGCCGATCTGGACGGTGACGGAGCCAACACCATTTTCGATTACGCGATTCTCAGCAAGAACTTTGACCAGGTCGGCGCGTCATTCTAACTCAATCTGCTCCGATATTTGTGGGAGAATCATGCGAGGCGTATGGATTGGCAGGCAGAGATTGGCCAAGCAAAGCGAATCCTGGTTTACGGGGTTACGGGCTCTGGCAAAAGCACTCTGGCCGAGGAGATTTCCCGCCAGACAGGCATTCCCTGCCATTTAGTCGATGAACTCTGCTGGCTCCCCAATTGGGTGGCCGTCGATGCAGAGAAGCAACGCGAATTGATCGCCGAGGTTTGCGCAGGCGATACCTGGATTTTGGATTCCGCATACGGCCAGTGGATCGATCTTCCGCTGGATCGAGTCGAACTCATCATCGCACTGGACTTTCCTCGTTGGATTTCTCTCTGGCGATTATTAAAGAGGACTCTGCAGCGAGTGTGGGACCGCAAGCCGATCTGCAATGGAAATGTCGAGACCTGGCGCCAGGCGCTCTCCCGTGATTCCATCATTGTTTGGCACTTCAAATCGTTCAAGCGTAAGCGTGACCGCATTCGCGCTTGGTCCAAGTCGCCTCAGCGATTCCGAGTACTGGTAATTGCGGATCCAAACGCTATTTAGTCCTTTCTTATCCAGCAGCGGCTACACTCTGCCGCATGTGGCTGGAAGCATGGCTCGTCGGGTTGGGGATCATGCTGATTTTCAGCATTGTGGGCAGCAAACTTGCCTCGACCCTGAATATCCCCGTGTTGCTATTCTTTTTGGCTATTGGGATGGCTGTGGGTTCGGATGGACCAGGAGGCGTGTGGTTTTCCGACACGCACCTTGCGAAGGATTTCGGTGCCCTCGCGCTCGCCTTCATTCTGTTTTCGGGCGGGATGGATCTCGATTGGAAGGCTTCGGCACCCTACGTGTGGAAGGCGGGCACCCTATCCAGTGCGGGTGTGGTGATTTCCACCGGAGTGGTGGCTCTGGCGGCTTGGAAGTTTCTGGGCTACACCCCGACGCAAGGGATTCTGCTCGGAGCGATCATCAGTTCCACTGACGCTGCGGCTGTATTTTCTAGCTTGAGCCGCGGGAAGCGCAAACTTCGAAAAGATCTCACGAGCATCTTGGAAATGGAATCGGGCAGCAACGATCCGATGGCGATATTTGTCACTATCAGCGTGGTCTTTCTTCTGGCCGGCAATTCCACGAGCGTGTGGGGAGCACTGGGGAGCTTCGTGTGGCAGATGTTCTCGGGCGCACTGGGTGGCTGGGCTCTCGGCAGGCTCGGAGTGTTTGCCATGCGTAAGCTTCGACTGGATTACGAAGGCATGTTTCATGGCCTGAGTTTGGCCCTGGTGATGTTGGCCTTCGGTGGGATTTCCATGATCGGCGGAAACGGTTTCTTGGCGGTTTACGTGGCGGGCGTGGTGTTCGGCAATGGCGAGTTTCGGCAGCGCAAGGGTCTTCGACGCTTCCATGATGGCGTGGCCTGGCTGATGCAGATTTTCATGTTCATCGTTCTGGGTCTGCTAGTGTTTCCGCATCAAATGGCTGGGTTGATCTGGCAAGGGGTCGCGATTTCCGCCGTATTGATGCTGGTCGCTCGACCGTTGGCGGTGTTTCTGTCGCTCTCGCCCTTTCGGGTGCCTCTCAAAGAGCAGGTCTTCGTTTCGTGGGCTGGCTTACGCGGTGCTGTTCCAATCGTGCTCGCGACTTATCCGTTTTTGGAGAAGCTTCCTCGCGCGAACGAGTACTTCCACTTGGTGTTCTTCGTGGTGATTTTCAGCGTGCTCCTCCAGGGAACGACGATCGGTGCCCTCGCCCAAGCCCTGGGACTTTATGAAGAAGCTCCTCCCGCCGCACCGCTAGTCCAACCTGAAGCGAGTGTGTAGTGTGAAAAGGGCTACTCAGCTAAATGCTCGGCACACTGCGTTTACTAATGATGGACCAGTTTGTATTCGTATTCGTTGATACTAACATCATTTTTCAAGCTGAGTTTTTGACCGAGCCAAGTTCATTGGTACCTGGCCACGAGGGACGCAAAATCCTATTCTTAATTACGGAGGGCGTAGCTTTAGAAATTGATCGTCGAAAGGCGAATCGGGAATGTAGGAGAGATCAAGCTGTTGCCCGTCAGTTGATTAGAGAGCTAGTTTCTTACGAATGTCTACGATGCCCGGCTAATCTCGGTGACATCACCTTCCTTCTTTATCCCAGCGGGAGTTGGAATGAGGTGACCTGTCGAGAGATATTTGCACCGACTCTGCAGGACGGGGCAGATCCTAGTGAAGGCCAAAATGTGGATGCTCGACTTATCGTGGAAGCTGCATTCTTCAAGAAGCACCGTCCTTCCCATTCAGTTATGTTGCTCACGAATGATAACTTCGTAAGCAAGCGCGCCGAGTTATCGTCGCAACTTTTGGGATTCTCAATCTGTAAACCTGCCATCACTCCAAATTATAGGAAACGGCCTCAAGCGTAAATTCCAAAAACCAAAAAGCCCCATGAGAGAACTCATGGAGCTTTTACGTCTGGCTTGGGGCTTCATACCCTCAAAGCTCAAAGCGATGCGTGACCGACCTGGAGATGTCATTCCGATAAGATCGGAACGAGTTCAACTCCTTAAAGGAGGTGATCCACCCACACCTTCCGGTACGGGTACCTTGTTACGACTTAGTCCCCCTTACCCCCCTCACCTTCGGCCGCTCCCTCCTTACGGTTAGGCCACGGACTTCGGGTGAAGACAATTCGGGTGACTTGACGGGCGGTGTGTACNNCCCGGGAACGTATTCAACGCAGTATAGCTGACCTGCGTTTACTAGCGATTCCGACTTCACGTAGTCGAGTTGCAGACTACTATCTGAACTGGGGGCGTATTTTTGGGATTTGCTCCACCTCGCGGTATTGCGGCCCTTTGTTTCGCCCATTGTAGCATGTGTGAAGCCCCAGGCGTAACTGCCATGCTGACTTGACATCATCCCCACCTTCCTCCGATTTGACATCGGCGGTCTCTCATGAGTTCCCGGCATTACCCGCTGGCAACATAAGACGAGGGTTGCGCTCGTTGCTGGACTTAACCAAACACCTCACGGCACGAGCTGACGACAGCCATGCAACAAGTGTCTTCAGGTCAGCCTTGTGGGCTGACGATGACATCTCTGCCATCTTCCTTGGATGTCAAACCTGGGTAAGGTTCTTCGGTTAGTATCGAATTAATCCACATGCTCCACCGCTTGTGCGGGTCCCCGTCAATTCATTTGAGTTTCAACCTTGCGGCCGTACTCCCCATACGTAAAACTTCACGCGTTAGCTTCGTTACTGAGTCAGTTAAGACCTAACAACCAGTTCACATCGTTTAGGGCGTTGACT
>JAFDWX010000008.1 GCA_018268255.1 Armatimonadota bacterium
GTGGAGCTCTTTGGCGACTTCAACGGCGCGGGGATCGGTCATGGTGCCTCCTCGGTTAGGAAATCTTGGATGCGGTGGGCGAGGCCCTCAAGTGCATCGAGGAAGGCGAAGTCCGGAGTTCCGCTCTTCCTCACCCCGATTTGGTGCTTCTGGAGCAGCTGGACGAGCCGGTTTCCATCGATGGGGATGAGCCGGAGGCAGGCATATGCCTCTTGCCACTTCATCACTTTTTCATTAGCCTGATGCGTGGAGACGAGCAAGCCAAACGAGGCTTTGGTGCGCAGGATGACTCCGGCGAACTCATCGAACATCCGCCGCCGGAGCGGCTGGCGCACGACCTTGACCACCACCCGCATGGTGAGCCCGCCAAAGCGGGAGAGGCAGAGCAGCTCGTGGCCGGATTCCCGGCTCTTCTCCTTGTTTTGCCTGCGATCTAGGATCTGGATATCGCCATACCCTTCACGGCTTAAGGCTTTGGAGAGCATCATTAACAGGGCATGAAGGGAACTGTGCTGGAGTGCCTTCAGCATGTCGCTACTCATGGGTGATTCCTTTCTTGGGAGTTCCCGCTGGGTAGCGCGAAGTGACCCATTGTCCGGACTTGATGCGGCTATATGCGGGTGTTCTTTGTCCAAATTCATCGAGCGCGTTTTCCGGGAGACACCCCGGGCAGCGCACTAGGTCGCAGGCATAACGAGTGAGAAACTGACCGTTTTCGGACACCAGATCTCTGGGGTCTATGTGGAAACCGAGCTGCTTTTCGATTGCGGTGGTGATCCGCGCCACGGTGACAAAAGACGGGTTAGTCTTGTGGTTGTTGAGCCGCGAGAGCGAGGACATGCTCACGCCTGCGTCATTGGCGAGTTTGCTGACGCCCCGGAAGGCGTAGCGCTGGATGTGTGCCATCACGTCGGAGACCCGAGAGATGGTCGGCCCGAAAGCCTGGTTGGAGGGTGGATGTTTCATGTCTCCAGTTCATCACGCCCCACCGAGTAGCATGCAAGTCCTTTTGCGCCGGTGACAAGTTTTCGCCGGTGCAGTGGGAGTTGCATCTGGCTCTGGAAAACTTAATCCTGGCAACATGTGGCTCCCAATCCCAACTGCCGAGCAAGTGAGTGAATTCCAGGAAATTCTGGCGCTTGACTGTGGAATCGAACTAGATACCCTTCAGGCTCGAAAAGCCGCGACTCAGCTGTTACAGCTATTCTATGTCGTGCAGTTTGCGTACCAGAAAATCGGGTCATCTGAACGAGAAGTGGGCCTGGCGACAAAGTCAATATTTGCCAAGAGCCAGAGAATCCCTGAAAACAACTTATAGGTGTTTTTGAAAGACCAAGGTTCCGAGTCGCTACTGAAGGACGACGGCGGAGATCTCCGCTCGGCTTAAGAATCGCAAGGCGGTTTGTAATCTGATAAGGCCGGCGAAGGTGGAATCCTTGCCATGGACTCCCTCAAGATTGAGGTGTACTCGCCTCGTTCCTGGATGGATATGGCGCGAGTGTCAAAGTCCTGGGGTCACGATCCAGGCAAACAAGCCATGGAACCACTTGAGGGTGTATGTTCTCCCGGGGCCTCTCGAAAACGAATGCCACTATTTCTAGTGTTCAGAAGATCCCTAAAGACTTGCACAAATCTGAGGCATAGGCCACGCTTATCTGGCATCACCTTCAAGTTTCGACTTGTCACCATGGCTCCTATGAAGAAACTCATTTCTGCAATTCGAC
Organism: Armatimonadota bacterium; assembly: GCA_018268255.1. Taxonomy (GTDB): domain Bacteria; phylum Armatimonadota; class Fimbriimonadia; order Fimbriimonadales; family Fimbriimonadaceae; genus UBA2391. Next base: position 1,725 of record JAFDWX010000008.1, read on the forward strand.
ATAATAAGAACATTAAACAGTTATGGCGAAGCCTCCCTCAGAATCCGATCATGTGGTTAGTCTACCAGCCTGGAATCAGTACGAACTTACAATTGAGAACCCTCAAGACAATCTGTTTGGAATATATCGTATCTACTATCCAACAATTGGATATTGCGTTTGTGGCTGTGGGAGAGACTTGGTTTCGGCCGTGCGTTCGCTCCATCGCGCTTCCAACGAGGTTGAACGATTACTCAAGTCATATTCAGGGATTAGGTTGCCGGAACCGACCCCACGCGATCTGTGGATGACCGCTGGAAGGGAGCACGACTGATCCGTAGTAGCTTTCGCAATGTAACTTGATTCGTATAGCTACTAAAGTGCGACCGCGCACGTCAACTGATATCCAGCTCGGATGGACGGCGATCACCGATTCAGGTGGCAACACGATTATGGCTAATACGCAGATCGCTGGAAGGACCCGTCTCAAATAGTCCGCAACCCGGATCGGTCCGGCATAGGCACAGTCCCCAAGAACGACGATGCTTTTGTGGACTTTTTCACCTTGACCGTGCAATTGCACTGTGGGGATATTCATCTCGAGATCAGTTCTTGCCATTAGCCTTAAGGGTGTAGGAAATAGTTCGTCCGTGAACGTGCCGGAAAGCAATTCAGTTGAGGCATTAAAATCGTTAGCAAATTCCACGTGAGCTTAGTCCCTCCACAGGTAGCTGTGAGGGGTCTCCCAGAGCAACTATCGTTGGACTTGCGGAAAGAGTGGCTTGCTCCCGAAAAAAGCCATTTGCGGTCTCGACAGCCGATCCCCAGAACGGCAATGGAAACAAGTGATAAACCTATCAAGAGAGAGATCGTTCCATCCGCCAACTGTAATGCGACTGACGGACTTTTTGCTTGCACTCCTTGTGGCTGATCACCGGCAAGTGATCCGATGAGCAAGCTATTGAGGGCTTTTGCAGAGCGGCTCGAATATTTGCGTTGCGAACAAAGTTCTTTCAGGATCTAAGGGTGAAACAAAAAGCGATAGAGGCAGAGGATGCTAGCTCAATCCAGCATCCAGCTCTTTGATCTGATCGGGGAATCCTTTCTAGCCCAGTGTATTGTACTTGTGGAGGTGCAGAGCGTAGCGGATGATGAAATCCGCTCCGTCTTGTGCATCGTCAGCGAAGGTGTGGATACGTTTCGCCTCCAACCTGTGGCGCTGCTGCTAGAGGATGACCCATGTAGTGAGTATCGACCACCGGTTCCTGGTGGTGGATTCCTTCCTTCCTGACTTTCAGGAACAGTTCCTAGGTCCAGCCAAATCGACTGGACCTTCTCTGCAACTTTCGCCAGTATTACTATCAATTATGTAAATGGATTTGGTTCGTGTTCAAAAATAGTTGATAAAACCTAACTGAATGCTTCACACGAGAACTTTGGGCCGTTACAATACTGTGGCAACCCGATTCCCCTAATCCATGATCTATGCGTATTGCCATCTATGCCAGAAAGTCAACGGAAAGTGAGGACAGGCAGATCCAGAGTTTGGAGGACCAGATCGCCGCACTCACCATGATTGCAGAACGTGAGAATCTCAGAGTCGTAAGTGTCTTTCAGGAAGCACGGTCTGCGAAAGCCCCTGGGACTCGAAGCGAGTTTGAAAGACTCATGGGAGAAGTAGAAGCTGGAAGAATTGAAGGCATTCTCACGTGGTCCATCAGTCGTCTGAGCCGTAACCCTGTCGACGGTGGGCGAGTCGCGTATTTGCTCCAAACCAGAAGACTCCAGATCATTCGGACGCCCGAGCGAACCTATCGACCAGAAGACAACGCGCTGCTGTTGTCCATCGAGAATGAGATGGCCACGGCGTACCTTCAGGATTTGAGCAGAAATGTTGCTCGAGGCATGGCAAGCAAGGCCGAGCGGGGCTGGCATGTTTGCAAAGCTCCGGTCGGATACCGCAACGATCCTGTGTCAAGGGAGATAACGGTTGATACAGCAAGATTTGCACTAGTCCGCATGGGATGGGATAGGCTGCTCTCAGGAAACCAGACAATTGGCCAGATCCACAGGGAACTTGTCCGCTTGGGCCTCAACGTACAGAACCGCAGGCGCGTGAGTCCTCCAATCTCAAGAGCGAGGCTCCACACAGTTTTTCGGGATCGCTTCTACGCTGGGGAGATTCCTTTCCGGGGCAAATACATCCCGGGAAAACACAAGCCGATGCTAACGCAGGACGAATTTGAAACAGCGCAGCGAATCCTATCCAACTACTCCAGAGAGCGCAAATCGAATGAGCCGAACCGGTTACCATTCCATGGGAAACTGATCTGCGGAACATGCGGGTGCATCTTTGTGGGAGAAAAGCGGGTGAAACGCTACCCGAGGACTGGACGCACCGCTGAATATGTCTACTACCATTGCTCGGGTTCTAAAGGCTGTTCTAAGATCGCGATCCGGGAAGAGGACCTTATTGCAGCGACGGCTCCCTTAATGCAGCAGGTCCGTGTGCCACGGTCCCTCGGCGACTGGCTCAAACTTGCCCTCATCCAACGTATCGAAGCTGAATCCGTGTCGACCGCTGAACAAGAGCCAAAGGTGCGGCACCAAATCCAAAACGAAGAACGAAGGCTCAAAGAGCTTCAGTTCATGCGACTGGATGGTGAACTTACGTCCTCCGAATATCTACAACTAAAGAATGAACTGGAGAGGCGCCTGGATAGCCTGCATGGAAAACTAGAGGCTGTCTGCAACAGGGTCTCGCTCGCCTTGAATCTCCTATCCAAGAAGATCGATGCCGCAGTCAAGATCAATGAACTGCTATCCGAGCCAAACGACCCTAACGGAATTGGTCTTGCGCTCAAGGTCGCTGAATCTCGCGTTCTCACTCTGTCACCGTTCGATTTTCGTATAGATCCAATCCTTGCCAAAATAGCTACCTTCGAACCAGCAAGAGCAGGCTCTGAAAGCCCAATACCGGGTGATTACGTGCCATTGAATTCAGTTTGGTGGAGTCTAGTAGACGATCTTCGTACCCAGGTAGATGAGTCTGTCAGGTTAGAAGATTTGCACGAGCGCGAGAGTAAGTTGCTTAAGAGCAACTACTTTTGCGGGGAGGAGTCATCTGGGAGGATCCTACCTTTATGATCACGATGGGTATTGGTGAAAACGTAGCAGATCTGCAATATCTGGGTAGCTGCTTTGCGTGCCTGTTCAGGGGTCAGGGAAAGATCAAGCTCAGAGACGCAGAGTTGCTGAAATTCATCGACCTGTTCTGGGGAGGGTATAGGGAGCCACATAGGGAGTGGGGTTAGGGATGTTGCCTTACGCATCCTCATCCTAACTCAATCGAACAACCAAGCTATGGAACCTCACGCAAATACTCCCGAAGTCGATATCAACACCTTCTACAAGACAATCTCAGCCAAGGGCAAAGCAGTGATGAAGCAAAGGCGCTCCCAAGGAGAAATCATGCACAAGGCCCCACTCGGATACAAAAATGCTCGAGATAAGGATGGTCGATCTATTCTTGTGATTGACCCAAAGACCTACCCACTGGTTCAGAAGGCGAAGGACCTGAGAGCTCAGGGAATGTCGATACGTAAGATTTGTGCAGTAATGGAAGAAAGAGGGTTGAGGACTCAGCGTGGAGGCACATTCGGACCGAGTTCAATGCTGAAAATCCTGAAACGACAATCAGTACATGCGCAAGGTGCTATTGAAAGATCATCGACCAAGCCTTAACATGGGCTCATGAGCAGCACGGGCGTCTCAGCCCTTCTCAAGCACCTTTTTTTACTATTAACTATCGCTCTTGTGTCCTTTGGAGCGACAGTGGCCGCATATAAGCTGCATGAGCAGACAAATGAGTTTCCGAAGTCTGTATCATTACTATCGCCATTCCCGGCATTAGAAATCGAGTTATTCCCAGACAATGTGATTGCTTCTGGACCGAGCTTCCTGCTGGAAGGCTTGGTGAGCAATGTTGCGGTTCTCTTTGTCTGCACAGAAGGTCTGCTGATGATCGCAAAAATGATTCGCAGGGAAAAATAGTCCTCAGAAAATAGATCCTTGAGAACTCGCTTATCTGTCCATTCGTAGCTCAGACTAGACCTAGTCCAGAGCCGTAGCATCTTGCTCAATCTGAACCTGGTCGTTACGGGTGAACCAATGATAGGTAGAAAATCCGTATTCGTACTTGTGCTTGCAGTTCTGGTTGTGCAGGCCGCTATTGCTGGCACCGTGAGGGCGTGGGTAAACGCGCCAACCGGAAGCTATAAGATCGAGCTCTTCCGCGTCGGCGATCCATATCCGTCGCGGCAGTACCGAAATGTCTGAATCAATACTGGTGGTGGGTATGCAACCTTCTCCAACATCACCACTGGAGATTATTTCGTGCGCGCGACCCTTGAATCAGACTACGTTCTGATAGGTCAGGATCCGTCTGGTCACGTCACCGGGTCGTTACCTTGGACACAATCGATTCCGACTTGTTTCGTCAGGCCCTGAGGAATCACAGTAACGCTGCTCCATCGGGAACCAAAACGACCCCTTTAAATGGGGTCGTTCGGCTTTTGTTCGTTCACTTTGGTGGAGTCTAGTAGACGATCTTCGTACCCTGGTAACAGATTCGACCTGGTATGCAAACCAAATTAGTCTCTAGGCGGGTCAATTTTTGCTTCTGATGTCGCTACCTAAGAGCACTGGGAAGCATCGTAGCGGACCCCTTTATGCGGCGAAGACCGGAAATCCATGGCACAAGCAAAGCTTCTGTGAGACGGCTCTTGTCGCGCTGGAAGGAGCAGAATTATGTCCACATGCAGTAGCGTCATTCTAATTTGAGGATTACTAAAGACATGTCTCTCCTAAGACAAATTGTGGGTTATGGTCCAGAATCTCATACAGGAACGGATGCCAGCCACGCAACTGTACATCATTCATTGGAATCACAGGAGTTTCCCGGTTATCCAGAAAAATGTGGAAACCTGCAAACGTCGGTAGCGTAGGATCCATGAAGATGACCGGACTTAAGCAGAATTCTTTCTTCAACACGAGTATTCGAAATTCTCCTGTTACTTGGCGTTCGCATAATCGATCTCGAATCACCTTATCAAGGCTACCCGAACTAGCTAGTTGGTCTTTTGCCTCCTCATAGATATCCTGTAACAGTCTCTTACCCTCCAGAAATGAGGGACAACAATATGACCGACATACTTGACGTCTCGCAGAGTCAGTGTCAAGACTCAGGCTCGAGGTCACATCACGAAGTAGCACTTTACCTTCAGCTGTCTTTTTCGTTAAATACCACTGTGGATTTATCCATATTATGTCGCTTGCGGTCCGTAACAGTGTCGTTGTCGTTTCGATTGATTTCTGTGCTGCCACTCCGCTACCTTTCATGGCAAGCCTTCGCCGTCTGATTTCTGCCAGTTCAAATTTTAGCCGCTCAAGTTCTTTTACTGCCAAATCATTCGTAAGATCTAATCTCACCCCAAACGCTGAGATAATTCCTGCTTCAACTGCGGGCGAGCACCGGCCCTCGGAAAAGAGTCTAGATATCGCCGTTGCTGCACTACTCTCCTCCAGTTGCATGCTATGTGCAAGGATACGCGCTAATTCTTGCTGATTTTCAAATCCAAAGCTCCCGAGTAAGATCGAACGCAATTTTTCCATTGCTAAGAATTGTACTCTCATACTCAGATGTTGGCGTATGATTGTCAGAAAAATCAGCAAAATTGTCGGAAAACACTTGATGGTCCACCGTTTTTCTGATATAATTGTCGTGGAACAATTCTTGGCAGGTAAAAAAGAAGGACTCTAGTTGCCTAGAGCCCAGGACTAATTCCCGAACGGTTCCAGCCGCTCGCAAATCTAGTAAGGAGGTACGACGAAATGCGTCGAATTTTGCGAAAACGCCGTCTCCGTCGATTGATAATGGTTTACATCCAGAAATCCTTTCGATGGATCCACAGATGCTTTGCCTAGAGTAACACCCCAAGCGTGCATTTGTCAATAGTGGGCAAAAAAAACAAACCACGGGTACCGAGGGACCGAAACCCGTGGTCTTGTAGTACGAAGTGATCTGTATGCTCATTGATTTATAACGGATCGGGTCATCTATTATTGGACTAAAGGCTTGTCGCGAATTCATCTACGATTGGGCCGAATCTGCTCAGCGGGCATTTGGAGAGGTCGTATCGAATTCCTCTCCTTCTGGGGATGGAGGTGGCGAATGAAGATAGAACTCTATGATGAGATCACAGAGGGCATTAAGCATTTGCTCATGATCAGCGACTTCCGAAGAGGAATGGTGAGGAGAACGCGTGGGGGTGCTGTCAGATGTGTTGTTGGACCTACCATAAGCACGATCCCGCTACACAGAGGCGCACTTTTTGCACTGTTCGTGAAACGATTGCTTGAACGGTGTTATGTTTGCGAGGCAAATGTGTGTTTACGTAACCTCTCCATGTGAATACACCACGCAACGTTGATGAAGAGCGCATCCGCGCCTACTACAAAGCAATCTCAGCCAAGGGCAAGAAAGTGATGGCAGAGAAACGTGCTCAAGGAGAGGTGATGCACAAAGCTCCACTTGGATACAAAAACGCCCGTGATCCAGCCGGTCGTTCTATTCTCGTGCCGGATCCTGAGACTTATCCATTGGTGCAGGAGGCGAAGCGACTACATCGGAGCGGAATGTCGATTCGGAAGATTTGTAAAGTGATGGAGAAAAGGGGATTGCGCTCGAAAAGAAACAAAACCATCGCACATAGTGCAATGCATCGAGCATTATTCAATTTCGACGACGTTCAGAAACTATCTGGGTCTGCTAGCTATTGCCTTGACTAGCGGCACTAACCTTCTTCCAACTATTCTTTCTAACTCCACCCCATCCATTTCTCCCAGACTTTCAATCGAGGTCGCACCCGCAGCATGAAGGGCCAAAAGGGCACCCCGATCAAGGACCAATCCGTTTGCTATAAGCTCTAGGACACTAGCTGGTACGCCAAACTCCATCCTTGCCATTAGACGATCCATCTCGGCGGGATCAAGCTGTGCTTCAAGCTGCACAAGAACCGCAATATCTGCCGCCGGCCGAAGGTATAGCCGAGTAAGATCGGCAATACTACGAATCGGACCAGCGGATACTCTTGAATACCTATTACTCGAAAAAGTACTTTCTATCATTTCTACAGATAAGCCATCGATCCAGGCTCCAAGAACAGCGGCACGCTTGCATCGTGCGTAATATTCCATGGAATCCCTAGCTCGCCTTTGCAACGCATGTACCGAACTTACGCCAAATCTTTGTGCTGCCTGCTGTGGGCGCACATTTTCTGAAGTTCCGCGTTTAAACATAGGTGTATAGCTTGCATCCAATTCCGGCAATGCCTGCACTAGAACCATCATCCGCTCGGGTGTCAATTCGTGAGGGGGAACACCTTTCACCAGTGCGACCAAACGTAAGGAAGACTCGAAAGATAAGGCTGACTTTCCGCATGCTTTGCCTAGTAAGGTAAGGGAGAGTGAGTTGCCATGCAATTCTAGTATCTCTAGGTTTAGCATTCTTTCTATGATTTGCTCTATTGCATCGTCGACCCACTTTCGCCATGTGGAGTCCCTCTTAGCAGCAAGGTAGCCACCGTAAGTATTAGCAAGAAGAGAAGTGACTTGCTCTCGCGGAACGGCAACGACCTGCGCAAACAACCGCAATACCCATGTATCCAAGTGCTTGGGATCAAACGATGATTGGATTGGCTCCAGGACACCACATACATACTGTTCGAATAGACGATTCTGCTCGGACGGTGTAGACGCATAAATCATCGACTTCCCCTTTTCATTGAAACCAAGGCGTCCAGCCCGGCCAGCCATGTTCTTATACTCCGCAACGGTGAAGGAACGCGTCTCTTCTCCAATGAATTCATGCTCAGCAATAATTACCGTTGAGGCAGGCGTGTTAACCCCTGCGGCAACGGTGGTAGTAGCACCCAAGGCTTTGACGCCCCCTTCCTTGTCTCTAAACGCCCGCTCTACAATCGAACGTTCTTCTCGAGTTAAATCAGAGGTATGGAAGGCCGTTCCTCCTTCAAGGCAGCTTCTAAGATCCACGGATGCGGCAGACAGATCCCCTTCAGGCAGTTCTTCTATTGCTCTTGCAGCCGGAGGGAAGCCTAAATCGGCAGCTAAATACTTGGCGCATCCTTGGGCTGAACCTCGCTGGTTTCGAAAAACAATTACTTGCTCCTCGTCGGCAACGAGTTTGCGCACCACTGGAACAATTACATCTTGAGCACTGGGCTTCTGACCGCGCTGATGTATGTCCATAGCTTGAACGATTTGCTCCCGGAACGTCTCACCGTTAGAACCTCGATACATAAACACCCCATCACGGCCAATTACTCCTTCCAGGAGTTCCACGGGGCGTTTTTCGGTCACAAGTTTCTCACATCCCAGCCATTCGTCAAATGAATTTAGGTTACCGATGACTGCAGAAAGACAAATCAACTGCGGACATAGTCCATGCTGGCGAGCCGATAAGAGGAGTGTCAAAAGCAGTTCGACCGTCATTCCACGATTCGGATCAGTTATGAACTGCGCTTCATCAAGAACCACTAAACCAACCTGATGGAGCATGGAGGGATTAGAAACGGCTAAGTTCAGAAACATCTCGTAGGTTAGAAGCGCAATTTCATACTTACCTTTAAGAATCTCAGAAGCCTGATCCGAGCTATCTCCTGTACAACGGATCACTCTTTGTCCAGCTTGCAGTTTGTAGACCTCCTTAAATTGGTCATATTTTTCGTTTGCAAGCGCTTTGTATGGCAATAAGAACACAGTTTTACGACCATCTGCCGCAGCCTTCGCTGCTGCCATTTCGCCAACCAACGTTTTCCCTGAGCTCGTAGGCGCAACAACGAGAAGGGATTTGCCATCCAGAATACGTTTGGAGTTAACAGCCTCTAACTGCATGTCGCTTAGGCCATTGGGCATTCGCTCATGCCACGCCGATACAACGCTGGCTGGTATCCCAAAGCTATTCAGTTCGCGAATATCTTGAGTCACGATGCGCTCACTTAACTCTGGAAATGCGGCACGATATTTTGTTCCAGCACGCATTTTGGGCAAGCCAAGTCCACCTTTCACTGAGCCCGCTAACTGAGGTGTCTGGACTACCCCAAGACGAATTGCATCCGCTCTAACCTGGTTCAACACGTTGCTTAATAATGCGGTAAGGTCGGCACCTTGCTCGCCCGACTGAAAAGCACTTAGTAACGCCTTTGTAAAAAGGCCATGTCGTGTAACAGGATCTTCAAACGCTGATTCATTGTCATCTGAAGCAGTAATCAGTAAGCGTCCTTCACCCGTGAATTCGGGCATGCGAGCTGAACTTCTGGGAACAGCAAGTTCGCTAAAGACACGAGCTGGTGCGCCGCCACTAAAACAACAATCTAAGATACAGAGTGCTACACGAGCCTTTGATTGCCGGAACATCTCGGCGATTTCATCCATTCCGACCGAAGTTTCAAGAAAGTTTCCAGGATCAGAGTTATGGCAAACCAGTCTGTGACTTGAAGAACCGTGTCCCGCAAAGAAGAAGACTACAGTATCTTCGGAATCAGCGGTTCGAAGCGTCTCATTAAGACACTCGCGAACTTTTTCGGAAGTCGCCTCATGATCTGTCACCAACTTGCAGTCAGCTTCCGGAAGTGAATCTGCAAACAACGCCGCCAATGCTGTCGCATCTCGCCGCGCCCCCGTTAAATCACTGACTTTTGCGTGTGCAAATTTATCAATGCCAATAAATCGACCCTTTAGTTTCATGTAAACATAAGTCTACCCTTGAATGTAATTCTTCAGCTCGAATATATCCTCAAAACGAAGTAGCCGCCAGTGGTGGCTACCGGCGACTACTTACTTTTTGACCAATTTGGTGGAGTCTAGTTGACGAACTTCGTAGTCACCACTAGCCTGACGCAGTGTCAGGCAGTTCTGGCGGAAACCAAGTGAATGAGTATCTCTGGGGAATTTACTCCACATCCAGCTCGGCTCGAGTACGGAGGGCAAGCAACAGTAACTCCTTAAGTTCCTCTCTCGAAAGCTCCAAAGCAGGATCCGGGGCCACACCAAAGATCACTCTTGCCTGATTTCTTACGCTTGTCAAGTATTCGCGTAAGTCCACTGGAGGTGCAGAAGACCCTGTGCACTTTCTTAATCCTTCGGCGACGCAAAGGAACTGTTGCACGCCTTGCTTATCTGCAACAACAACGCTGGCGTGCGCTGCTCTTTCTGCCACAAACGCTAGGCAGACATCGTCTTGCTGTGCCACGAATTCCTTGGCCGCCCTGAACAACTGCGTCCATGGAATCCTATAACCCGGTGAGCCCGCCAAAAGTTGTCCAAGCCTGATGTTAGCTTCCAATAGGTCAAGCCAAGCCCTTGCCCAGTCAATTCTTGGTCCTTGTTGAACCCCAGAAATTTGAAGCGCTTCTCGACCTAGTCTCACCTCTTCAAATGCTTCGTCGAATTGACAGCGTACACGTAGCACATTTCCTATCTGCTCATGTGCTTTGGCCAGGAGCAATGCTCTTAGTTTGGTTTCTTCCAATTCCGGAATTAGGGAGAGGGACTCGCGAAATCTCGCAGTAGCTCTTTCCAGATCTCCAATTGCCCAATAATCATTACCGAGATCATGCAACAGGTCGATCCTAAGGCAAACATCAGCAGAGCTCTGGAACGCGAGGTTATGCACTTCTAGTGCGCGTTCATATTCTCCAGCGTCCCGAGCAAGAACTCCTAATGTCCTCAGAGCCTCAATCTCAGGCATGCTACCGACCGTTACGATCGAATTACATACATGTGACATGATCCTATAACCGAGTTCTACGTATCCCCGCGAATTCCAATACCACCCAAGGGCAACTACCGCCGCGAAGATGAGATCAGACCGACCTTGCGCAATTAAAAGCGACTCCATCAGATCATGGATATTGCGCTGCTCCCTCTCAACAAAGTCGAGATTCACGGTTTCCAGGGACAAAACTCCGAGTCCTTTTTGGAACGTCGATTGGAGAAGCAACTCCAATATTCGAATCTGGAAATCAATGATCCTAGGCTGACTGGCTTTCTTACGTATATATCGCCTCGCTGAAGAAAGCATCCATGCATAATCGTCATCAGTGCTGATCCAAGTCGAATTCTTAAGCGCCAATATTACGTCTTTGGAAACCTTCAGTCCTGACTCTTCAGGAGCGGAGTATAAGAGTTCCAACGGCACACCTTCAGAAAATGAAGCAAAGACCTCCAGCGTGTAACGTTCATCAGTCTTTAGAAGTTCATAGGAATGGGAAAAGACATCCTCCAAGATCGCGGATGATTCCGAGGCTTCACCTCCTGGTTGCTGTCCTTCCAATTTTGAAATTACTATATTCAAGTCGTCGGGATTTGACATCTGAGCAATGGACATGCAAATCGCCAACGGAAGGCCGTCGAGTTTCCTCCCGAGTTCCTCAAGATCTGATGACGCCGAGTTGCTGGGCACCCAGTTTGGAAAGCGCTCAAATATCTTAGTATGTATCAAGTAGGCGGCCTCGCTTCGCGCTCCTCCACCAACGGTCTTAAGCCCGGAAACTTTGAATACATACTCCTCTCGAGGCAGATTCAGAAGGCGGGTAGACGTGGCGACGATAACTAAGTGACTATTAAGCGCAAGTAATTTAGGAATTTTTTCACGTAGCTTATCAACCAAGTGTTCGCAACTGTGGAGAACGGCGATTACTTCACCTTGCGAAGAGGTGTCAATGAGCTTTCTGTACCAAGATTCCTTTGCTTCGAGCTCGAGGGTAGATGTAACTGAAGAAAGATCAATACTGATAATGCGAAGTTTTTGCAGGTTTCTGTTACGAAGTGCGTGTTCGACTAATACCGTCTTTCCAGAGCCTGGGGGTCCTATCACGGAAATTACACGGAATTGGCCTTGCCTGGAGCTCTCGATCAGATCCTGGAGTTTCGCCAGTTCAGCATCCCTGCCGATAAGTGACCTAGGCATCTCGAACAAAAAGTCCCTTTGCTTTCCGATATCGCCAAGGGCGGAGCGTAACTCAGATAACGTATTAAGTGCCGTAACGCGCGCCATTTCGCAATGTGACTCAGTGATTCTCGTGCCAGACCTCGCCTGTTCTCGAGGGTGAATCCAATTGCGCATTTCCCTCAGGGCGCTGATAAAATTGTAGCTAGCGTTCGAAAGCCATTTCTGGGTACGCGCGTATGTGGCGAGCTCCGCAAGCTGAGACCTTTCCAGCTTTTCGCCTTGATCTGGGTAATGCTGGATCTCCATGCACTCAGCCTCTGCTTCCTTCATAGTCGAAATGAACCCCTCGATAATGGTTGCATAGAGTATGGAAGCGGAAAAGAAGTTACCCCCAAGTTTACACGCTTCGGCCTCCCTCAACCTTTCAACAAGCACTTCGTGGATTTTCGGGTTGATCTCCTTGATCTCGTCAAGAATTGACATAAAGTCCCTGCAACTATCCTCGAACCCCATAACACGTCTAGAATACCCGGGTGTGTCCGCTCGAATCGCCGATGTCTACTGTGAAACGATAATGTCAGCCTTCATTGTCCTCTCCGTGCTACCAGGCCCAGAATACTGGATTCTAAATTTCCAGTCTGGCCCGGCGCAGTGTTGTCGTAACATACTGACAATCTCATATTCTCGAATCTCAGATTTTCTAGTAGGCTCCCGAACAAGTTCGCGTTCATACGGTACGCGCAAGAATTCGCTTTTATCTTCCGGCAAATCAGAAAGACTATTCAGCCCTTCCGCTATTATTCCAGCGTATTTCTCAGCCAATGCGGAAAGATCTCTTTCTCTTTGTTTATCAATATCCAAGAGGCGTTGCATTACCTCGTCTCTACTTGGAATTATTGATTGTCTAAACTGCTCCAACGTGCCTGAATTGTCTGGTGCGGTTGGCGTTTCAGGGCTTGGTTCGTTCATAGGCTGAATATACTCGAGCATAATTGTTGAGTATTGGATAGACAAGTCTATTATCATTAACAGGTTTCAAGGTGTCAAGATGTGATGGATAATGCATGCGAGTTGTTAATGGTGGACTGCTGAGCACTCCAGAGCATTGTCACTTTGCAAGGTCGTCACATTGAAACCTGACGAAGTATGAACTTCCGCTACCTTTGATTTAGTGCTGGACCTGCGATTATGTTCGTTGTCGCAGGATTTTTCGCGGTTCCAGTTATCTGTCATGTTTGCAGTGCCAAGGTTAGCGCGAACCTGAGTGGCTTATAGGCTAGGGTGGACACCTCACCAGGGCTTCAAATTAGTGTATATAGGAACCAAGGTTATCACCGATGCCTTTCAAGTAGTCTTTGCATCACGCTGATCCATGCATTGAGTTGAGTATGAGCCAAGTTAATCTATGAGGGCAAGGCGTGGAGTGAGGTCATCGTTATTCATCACCCACCTTGTTGAAATGCTCGCTTATCAGTAGGTAATCGAAGATCGTTACCTCCCCATCGCCATCGAGGTCGGCAAAGTTGTTCCAGCCAGCAGCGCCTTCAGACGTATCCCATGCTTGTGAAAGAATGAGATAATCGAAAATAGTTACGACATTATCTCCATCAATGTCTCCCGGGATGAGTGATGCTCGAACGGAATATTTACCTTGAAAGTAGTCCACGCCACGAATTCTCTTAGCTAAGTAGCCATCAGTGTCAATCAAGAAGTCATACGGTATTGGTAATCCCTCAAAGCTGAACGTGATTGAATCCCCATAAAGGCGTGCATCGGAAGAGGCAACTCGTTCACTGCTCTTTGCGCGGTAAACATCTATGTGAACGGTTCTTTGATAGGTGTTTGCGGAAATAGCATCGAGTTCAACTGAGACGGTTCGAAGCGCACGAGAGGCTGGGTTCTCGGCCATGATCACCGTACCATCATCACGCGCATAAGCAATCGCTTGTTCGTTGGAAGAGATGTCCAAGCTTGTCACGCTCCCACCGCATTCCTGATCAAAAGTGCTTAGCAGCGCTCCATCGGCAATATTCCAGAACCTCATTGTTCCATCTCTTGAGCCGCTTACCAGCGTTGCTCCATTCGAAATGAAGGCGAGGGAGAGGACATAGTCTCGATGCCGAGTAAGAGTTCTAACATGGCTACCATCGCTAACCTTCCAAAGACGAATGCTGTGGTCCCAAGAACCTGTTGCCAGGACCTCCCCATCTGGAGTATATGCTAGACAATCCACCACAAAGGTGTGACCAAGTAATGTTCGACGGAGGCTCCCGTCAGAGACCTTCCAAAGTTTGACACTGTTGTCGTAAGATCCACTTGTGATTGTTTGTCCATCTGGGCTAAAGGCAAGCGCGTCAACATAAGATGTATGACCTACTAGGGTCCGTAGCAAAGTTCCGTCGGTCGAATTCCACAGCTTTACCGTCCCATCCGCAGAGCCACTGGCCAGAATTTGCCCATCTGGACTAATTGCTGTTGCGAGCACGGGCAACGGATGAGCTGCTATGGTGCGGATGAGTGTTCCGTCGGAGATCTTCCAGAACTTGATTGTCGTGTCAATCGAGCCACTGACTAGAGTCTGGGAATCGGGGGATATGGAAATCGACCGAACTGATTCCATATGTCCCGTAAATGTTCGTAATAGGCTGCCATCGTCTGCATTCCAGAGTTTTATGCTTGAGTCGTCTGGCGCGGTTGCCACGCTCTGTCCATCCGGGGCAAGAGCAATACTTCTAATATAGGACTGGTGCGCTCCGATGCTCTGGAACGTCTGATCCTGGAGATCCCAGATGCGAATCGTACGATCACTTGACCCCGATATCAGTTTGGATCGGTCGGCATAGAACGCAACACTTCGCACAGAAAGAATGTGGCCGAAGAGGCCTCCAATCGAATTCCCGTTTGCAGTTGACCAAAGCCTTATTGTCTTGTCATCCGCGCAGCTTGCAAGAGACTGCCCGTCGGCACTGAACTTGACGGACCTTACTATCCCGGTGTGACCGGACCGTTGCCAAAATTGAGTTCCACTGTCGAAGTCCCAAAGCGTAACTGACCCATCGTCGCTGCCGGAAGCAAAGACCTGTCCAGTGGAATTGGATGCCAGTGCTCGGATCGGAGTTAAGTTGGTCCCTATAGTGCGTAGGAGCAAACCAGTGGCGGTACTCCAGTATTTGATGGTTGCATCTCCGGACGCCGTTAGTAAGGTATCTCCACCATGTGCGAACGCAACCGAGTTCACCTCATATGTATGCCCTGATAGAGTCTGTATCAAACTGCCGTCGCTGATCCTCCAAAGTTTGGCCGTGTAATCACCCGACCCACTCGCCAGAGTTGTTCCATCTGGACTGAATGCCACACTGTAAACGTACGAGGAGTGCCCTGAAAGGGTACGGAGTAACGATCCATCAATTACCCTCCAGAGCCTGATATCGGCATTGCTAGATCCCGAGGCGAGAATCTGACCATCTGGACTAAACGCAAGAGACATCACGCGGTCACCGTCTACCATCGTTCGGATAAGGTGTCCGTCCTTCGGGTCCCACAGCTTCACAGTACCGTCATCAGACCCACTGGCAAAAGTGCTTCCATCAAGGTCATACGCTACCGAGTTAACGGCGAAAGCGTGCCCACCAAGCATCCAATCAATCGGTGGTCGACCTTGACCGGCTGCCCTACTCGTCAGGGCAATAATACAAATTCCAACAAGCATTTGTAGTTGGTTTCTAAGGGGCATATCATCATCGTACTACAGCAATTCGAATGTTTGTAGAGAAAGTAGCATTTTTGGTGCAGTTAGTAGTTGAACAGCTCATGTCCGACTTGTTTTGTGACGCGTTGGATTCCAAAAATTGAGTTTGCCAATCTTTGATCTGTTAGGCGGACCAGATCTCTGCTGGCACGAGGTGCAAACTTTTCGTGGAGTCGCTCATAAGGCTCTCCAATAAGTCTGTGGAAGATATCTGCACCTAGGAATTTCCGAAACAGCTGCGTTACTTCAAGTAGGCCACGACCAGAAGTACCACAAGAGCCAACGCAATTTGAAGCCAAGTGGTGTTCCCAAGTCTTGCAGCACCATATTCAGCTTGCGGGCACAACCTGCACAAACCACCCGCGAGCTGTACCGCTGCACCTTAGCTTCCTCCTTGCCATTTCGGTAGGTTCGGCGGGCCACTCGCCGGTTTTCACATTCGCCGTAGCCGATGGCGAGATTTGCTTAGCGGTCGCCAGTAGAGGTAACCGTTCGGCATGGGGGGTGGGTTATGCAATCAGCATCCACGATGTAATAATCACTGCCTTCGGTGAGGGATTGGTATCCAGCGCTCGAATGGGAGGCAAAGTCCACAAGCCACCCGTTATTTGGCGAAACCAATCCATCTGCTTGTGGTTTTTGATTTACTGCTCCATAACCAGTTGATATCTCGTGATAGGTAGAATGATTTCTGCGAGACTTCCTTCGTACGGTTATGGAGTCCGAAGCAACTACCTGCATAAACCGAATCGATCCAAAGCTCCGGTCGCAAGGCTGGGAACTTTCTGGTCTAAGCATTGAGTGAGGAACGCGATTTGATCGGTCAAAGATCTGCGCTTTCACAGAAGGAGATAGCCGTTTTCCGTAGAAAGATCGAAGGAAATTTCGATGCTCTGCGTGATCCTTGTCTTGATGAGTACCTACACATCACAATGTAAAGAGGCTGTCCGCATCGCCAAAAAGCCGTCGTTTTTCGCGATAGAAGGCAATGACCTGATGATGATTTTCCAAGAAAATTACGAATGTCGTGCATTTTTCAGGGCCACCTCAGGCTGCAAAGTGTCTCCTTCGTATAGGAGAAAATACGGAGTGGAGCGATATGAGAAGTGGTTCCAATCTCTACAAAATGCAAGGGACAATCCGCCTCGCCAAAGCATTCCGTGATGGACTCTAGCCAGATGCCTATGCGCCAAATCAACTTCCGCCAGATCGTCCCTCGTCTGGGATCGCAGGACGAGGCGTTCGAAGAACTCTGTTGCCAAGTTGCAAGACACGAAGCCATGCCGGAAGGCTCAGAGTTTGTCCGCATTCGAGGTGCAGGGGGCGACGGAGGAGTTGAGTGTGTTTGGACAAAGGCTGATGGGACAAAGTCTGGGTGGCAAGCAAAGTTCATTTTTGACTTTGGCCGGGCTTTGATAGCTTTAACCGGCTCACTTGCGACCGCACTAAAAGTTCATCCTACGCTTTCTGAGTTCGTCGTATGCTTGCCCTACGACATTACAGGCGAGATAACGCGTCAGGGAAAGAGTCAGCAAGAAAAGTTTGATGAGTGGAAGAAGGCAGAGATTGCTAAGGCTCAAGCCTCTGGCCGACTGCTTTCCATTGATCTTAGAACCCCTTCAAGTTTACTTGACCGACTCACAACGATTGACCCTACAGGCGGAAAGTTGAGGTTCTGGTTTGACGAGACGCTGCTAGGTCCGAACTGGTTTGCCAATCACTTGGCTGATGTAAGGGCGGCGTCACGGCCGAGATACACGCCCGAGCTCAGAATCGATACTCCGACCAGCCTTGCTTTCGATGCGCTGTGTGGAACGCCAGTATGGAGGGCTGGTGTATTGGAAAAGCTGAAGAAGGTCAAGGAAGAATTAGAGGACTGGGAGCGCGGTCTAGACCAAACAGGGACGGTATGGGGCGCTCCATTTCCCAGCGACTTAATGAACCAAGGGATCGCCGCAAAGGGGGCACTAGAATCTCTTTTGACATCATTTGAAAGTCTCCATCGCGGTAAAGCATCGGTATCAGATCTCCATATTGGAGAACAAATCCAGGCGGCAGAGACCATCTTCAGGACGATCACGGCGGAGCTTCGAGTTGCTCTCGAAAGTGAACATGGCGCTGGACTTCCAGACAACGCCTCATGGAAACAGTTTCAGGCTGAGTACCAGGGCACCTTTCCCGCGCAGCACTACGACAAGGGCAAAGAGATAGTCCAGCTCTGTACTGAGCTCCAAGATTGGATCGAAGGCGAAGTCATTAATGTAAACGGGCGACTCGCGATGTTACTGACTGGTCAAGCCGGTGTTGGTAAGACCCACGCGATCTGCGATGCAGCCGATCGCCGATTGGACGGAGGACTGCTCACCATAGTTGGCTTTGCGGAGGCGTTGCCTGGCTTCGGAGAAGTCGCCGACAGCCTTAGAGCCAAACTCGGCCTACCAGCAGACATTGGGCGTGACGAGTTACTGTCTATTGTGAATACTGCAGGCGAGATGTCGGATGAACTTCTCCTCATCGCAATCGACGGTCTCAACGAAACTCAGCCTCGATCCTACTGGCTTAACCAGTTACCTGCCTGGATCAGCCAGATCAGTCGCTTTCCATTCCTGAGGCTGTGCGTTTCCTGTCGAACTACTTACGTCGAACACGTCATACCGCGTACATTGGACATCGCCCGAGTAGACCATCTTGGATTCGCAGGCATGGAGTTTGAGGCCTGTCGTGAGTTCTGTGAGCACTATGAGCTAGAACATCCTGCAACTCCATTCTTAGCGGAAGAATTTGCAAATGCTCTATTCCTTCGCTTGGTGTGCGAGGCAGCACGGGATGATGGCTTGCCTAGAATTCCAGCTGGCTCGTACGGCACACGATCCGCCATAAACACATTCTTGGCCTCGAAAGATAAGAGGTATACCGAGCGATTTGGGGCTGATGTTCGACATCGATATCCGAGCCGGGCCGTCGCAGCTATCGCTGATGAAATCACTAGGAGGCAGACGCGATCCGTTAGTTTCCACGATTCCTACGATATCATTGCTGGTTCGTGTAAGGGAGCAGCCGACCATATATTGGAATGGCTTATCGAGGAGGGATTGATCCGAGTGGATGCAGTACTAGTAGACGGTCAGTATGAAGACCATGTATTCCTTCCCTTTGAGCGGTTGGGTGATCATCTTCTAGCCGAGCGTCACTTGGAAGGAGAAACTGCAGAGTCAATTCAGGCTGCATTCCACCCGGGAGGAAAGCTCACTTTTCTTCTCGACGAATTGGCATGGGATGACCTTGCCGGACTACGGGAGGCAGTAGCTCTGCAAATTCCCGAGTCTTTTGGCATAGAACTGCCGACCCTTGCTGCGGACAGCGACACGAGGCGAGCCTTTGAATGGCTCACCCTCAGGACCTTGACTTGGAGGGATTCAAGCAAGCTGACAGTGGCCACTAGTGAAATTATTCAGGAAACGGCTGAAGATACCCGCCTGTTGGAGTTCACTCTTGAACAGCAGCTTTTCATATCACTGAACCAATCTCCAATCGATGCTTATTGGCTGGATCAATTGCTAAAGGCTGACCAGCTCGCAAATCGCGACCGGTATTGGTGCAAATACCTACACCTCAGCTACGAAAGGGGTGGGTCCGTTAGGCGGTTGATCGACACAGCATTCAATGTCGATGCAAACATGCTCCCCGCGCCTTCAGTAGAGCGGTGGTGCATCGTGCTCGGATGGTTTTGTGCCGCAGCAGACCGACGCGTACGCGATAGCTCAACGAAAGCGATGGTGAGATTGTTGACCGACCACCCCGCGTTGTGGTTCGTTGTGGTCTCCAACTTTTTAGACGTAGACGATGACTATGTGGTTGAACGATCTATTGTCGCGACCTACGGGGCGATGCTTCGCAATCCGCAGAAGGACCAAGTCGGAGAGGTGGCCAACCTTCTGCTTGAACGGGTGTTCGCCAACACGACGAGCTACCAAAATGCATTGATTCGCGATCACTGCCGAAGCATGATCGAATTGGGAATTCACCTGGGAGTTGTCACCGATGAAGGGTCAACAAGCATTCAACCACCGTACGATAGCGAGTGGCCACTCAGGATTCCCACCGCTCAAGAAACTGAGACTTTAAGAGCCAAGATCAAAGAATTGCCAGCTGTGCATCGCAGTTGCTTTTCAGATGATTTCTTTATTTACACTATGAGTAGATTTGAGCCCTATGAAACGCAAATACCCAGATCGGATATGGCGGGGTGGATCTTCCAGGAAATTTTTCACATGGGTTACAACATGCAGTGCACCATTGAATATGACAGCACTATGTCCTATCGATATGGGCAAGGACGGGGCAGACCAACGTGGGCGGAGCGTATTGGAAAGAAATATCAGTGGATAGCCTTAGCTAGACTTGCTGCGAGGCTCGGTGACCACTTAACTCCCGAGGAGGACGATTGGGATGAGGAGTCGTTAGTCACTCCGTTTGTATACGAGCGAGGACGTGACACTGATCCATCCGTCATTACTCCGTCTGACCAACGAGCCAAGGTGTCGTCTTGGTGGAGTTCATATTCTTATCCTTTCCAGGCTTTTGATTCTATGACCGACGAGGATTGGGTCGCGTTCAAGGATGATATTCCGGAACTTCAGCAATTCTTACAAGCGAAGGGAGCAGATGGATGTGAGTGGATTCAGCTCCGTCACTATCCCGAGTGGAACTCTAGGCACGACTCTGAGGACGTGGCAATCGACCGAAACTACCGCTTGTTTTGGCTGCAAGTACATAGCTATCTCGTGGACCGCAACGACTCTGAGGAGTTGTTGAAGTGGGCTGAGGGTGCCAACTGGTTCAACAGGTGGATGCCTGATGGCCGTGACTACCACGATGGATTTGTCGGCGAGTATCCATGGGGGACACCATTTCAACTTGCTGGCTACGAGTGCGACGAGATTCGTCGACCCGACAACCACCGCTTGTGTCCGACACAATTAACCCCAACGGTTCACACGGTTGCGGCGGAGTACGAATACGATTGCTTCCAGCAGTCCACGGTAAGGATTTACGTTCCCAGTCAAGAGTTTTTTGATGAACGGCTGGCATGGATTCCGGAAAGCGGGTATAGGCGGGATGGGCGGAGAGTGTTTTTTGATCCCACACTTTGCGCACCGGGTCCTCCTGCGTTACTTGTTGATACGATTTACTTAAAGGATTGCCTTGAGGCAAAGGGTAAAGCGATCTTCTTCACGATTCTCGGAGAAAAACTGGCAACGGGCGACAACGACAAACCACGAATGGTAGTTTCCGCGGGTGCAACTTTTGACGGAACACAATGGATTTGGACACCCGTGTCCAGAATCATGCATTGATACTTCGATGAAGCATCCTAAGGAGTTTTTTCAAGTAACTTCGGATTACAACGCGGGAGACTGCTTGGAAGTTGTAAGGGCTTACCGTTCAGCACCTCAGGAAGCTAGTGCATAATTGCCTAAGTTTTTGACAGGCCAAACCGTCAATGGACGCCAAGTGAGTGCGAACCTATGATCACCAAGCTCAGAACGGAACCCGGATGTCCTGTCTCGAAGCAGAACTTATTGTCAAAGCAAGGGACTTGGTTCGCTGAAATGGGTTAGTCGTGGCCGAGCTTTGAGCGATGCTGTAGCATCGTCGAGAATTCTGCATCCGCAAGAGCCAGCAGTAATTGCAATGCTAAGTGAGTGCGATCGAGTGCCTTCCAGGCAACCATAAAAGAGCGAGATGAGAGACGAGTAAGTTAGGTTTTTTCCTAGGTTCAGAATCCAGTCAGAAAACCAGCAGCCCCTTGTGCCAACCAATGTGCTACCTACCCACCCTTGGTAAATCAGCCCCTGTGCCCAAGATGAGTTTAGACAGGCGGCTCTGGATCAGGCGATGATGATGGATATTAGATCTACAAAGCGCTTCTTGAGACATCGTCTGATAAAGCAATATTGCCTCATCGGTTTTGCCCTCAAACTCAAAAAGTCTCGCTCGCGACAGAGCCATCTTCTCCTTAAGATCCGAGCCGTGGCGCAATGGGAGAGCCGCTAGCTCATCGAGTACATCTTCCGTTCTCGATGGCTCCTCCATCGCTAGCCAATATCTGGCAAGGACCTCCAAACCATAATATTGGAATCCGGGATCATTGCCGAGGCGGATCGACTCTGGAATTCTCTGCTGGACCTTATCCAAATTAGATTTGGATAGTCGCTTTTGGTCCACCTGCTTAATAAAGAACAGCGCTGTATCTCGCTCAAGTGCAGCTAACCGAGGATTCCAATTTTGCCTAGCAGCACGGCTCCTCGAACGTTCACGCTCCACCAGCGAATAGGTCTGGCGCAGTATGCTCCAGATTTCTTCTGGCGCTGAGCTAGGCAACGACTGAAGCACAATCGCCTTAAGCCATAGGGCAGTAAACAGAACTTCATTATCGTTTGCAGCCTCGGCGCGGCGCATCATTTCGAGAACATTCTCGGCGGCTAAGGCCATCTCACAGAGTCGTTGCGCCGCATAGATCAACTGGACGGTTAACTGAGCCCACTCACGCAGATTGTGGTGGAACTGACGCTGTGTGTGGACGAGTTCGATAACCTGGCGAGGAAGAAACCGGCCGGTGAGTTGTTCAGCGCGCTGCAGGGCAATTTCGAACTCAAAAGGTTCAACCCTACGCTCCTCAACAACGACGAATTCATTGGTCCAGGCGCTGAGGACCTCTCTCCGCCAGGTTTCCGATTCGAGTGCGCTTAGGATCTTTCCGAGAGACTCCGCTCCAATGGTCTCCGGTCCGCAGATAATCTGGGAAACCCTACCCTTAGAGATCCCGAGACACCTTGCAAACTCGCTATTTGACCCAAACTCGCTCTTTATTGCCTCCCGCAGAACAGATCCAAAGGAGGCTGGTTTAGCAAGCTCTAAACTAGCATATGCCTGTGCGATATCATCCATCGCCTGTGACCAGAGTATGGCCGTGAATTACTTACAAAAACTGGTGGAGACAGCAGCGATTACGGCCCTTAATTCTCGTATCCCAGCTACTACCGCATCGGGCTTACCGGGTGACACTTTGGGGTTCGGCCTCGAAACTGGAGAACCGTTCACTCTTTCGGACCGAGATTTGGCCCGGCATGTTTACCTCCTCGGCGCGACAGGTAGCGGGAAGACCACACTCATCCTCAGGCTCATTGAGAACGACCTCAAGGAAAACCATTCGGTTGTCGTCATTGATTTGCGGGGCGATCTGGTTCAACGTGTACTTGGTATCTGTGCCAAGCTGCGTCTTTCTCCTGACCGGGTGACACTCCTGGATTTGCGCGAGACGCAGAAAATCCAAGGCTTCAATCCACTTTCTGGAGCAGGTGAGCCCTATATTCGAGCGTTGCATTTGTTGGAGATCGTGGAGGCTGAATCTAGTTCATGGGGAGTGCAACTTGAAGAGACCCTTCGGAATGCTCTCCTACTGCTAGCCTCGAGTGATTGGACGCTAGCGGAAATTGAGTTAGTGTTGTTTGACCCGGCATTTCGCAATTCTGCGCTCCTGAAATGCGATGATCCGGGAGTCACCTCCTTTTGGCATCGCTACGACTTGCTTTCACCCGAAAAGCAGCAGGCATGGGCTTTGCCGGTCTTGAACAAGGTCACTCCTCTTCTTTCTGTACCAACACTTCGTTCTGTTCTCGGCTCGAAAGATGCCCTCAATTTGGAATTGGAGCTCAATACCCCCGGAGCTGTGCTCCTGGTTTCCTTGGCCGTAGACGAATTACACCGTTCAGCGAGGATGCTCGGGAGTCTTGTTGTGGCGGCGATTTCCCGGGAGATGATGGCAAGAGTCAATGTTCCAGAACCTCAGCGAGTCCCGGTCCGAGTGTATGTTGATGAATTCGAGAACATGGCATCCCAGAGCTTTGAAACCCTCATTGCGGAAGGGAGACGCTTTGGTCTGACCCTTGTCCTCTCCCACCAGACTCTTGCCCAGTTGGCTCCAAAGCTTCGATCGGTCATCCGCAATAACGTTGGAATACAAGTTCTGTTTCAAGTCGGGTTTGAGGATGCTGGAACACTCGCCAGAGAACTCCCAGATGGAATTACAGCATCTGAATTAAGGGAACTGGAAGTGGGTCAAGCCTATGTGATGGCCAGGGATGGAGCTACTCAGCTGGTTCATTTTTCACCCTCGAGCATCCCTAGTTCGCGACTACTCGTAAGTAGCTACCGGAAAGCGCTTTTGGCACGCATCCCGTGCCGCTTGAGCCACAAAGTCGGCTCAACTCCCACTGTTGTGAGCCCACTGGACCTGGAGGATTGGTCATGAGGATCACTGGGCGTGATGTGAGACTAGCCAAGGAGGTTGCGCTCAGCCGGCTAATGAGTCGGGATCAGATCGTGCGGCTCGGATATTTCACTTCGGTTTCACGAGCCAATCGCAGACTCACGGCGTTGCTCTCCGCACGGTTCCTCCGGCAGTTTGAGACTCCGTTTATTGGCCAACGCCTGTTCTGGGTTGGGCCTGAGGCGATCCATATTGTTGGGGAGAAAATCGCAAGCGTTGTTCAAGGCCGGATCGGGACACCACGGTTCGTTCGACACTCACTCATGGTTACTGAAGTTCGGCTTGCTCTCCTCGCTATTGGAGGTGAAAGGTGGCGCTACGAAGTCCAGCTCTGGACGACTTTTCACCAAAGCGGAGAGCGGTTTGAGTTGCGACCAGACGGTCTGGTGTGGCTCAACGGAGTGCCCACGTTTTTGGAAGTGGATCTCGGACACGTCTCTCGTCGACGCTTTGCTGCAAAGCTACGGAGCTATACGGCGTTTATAAGGCACCCGGTCTGCCAAGCGACTTTCCAGAACCAAGTGCCTGAGGTTCTTGTCATAACGACCGGGAGCCGACATGCAGAGTCAATCCTTGGTCTCGCCAAAAGTGGTCCGGCAGTCCGCGTCTTGACTTTCGCGGACATGGATATTCAGCCAATCGGGTGCTGGTCATGATTCAGTGCCAGAAGTGTATGCGGGTATGGCCTGGGGGAACCCAATGGTGTGGAATATGTCGAGCGACTCTGGGAAAGAGGGTCTGCCCGGACGGGCATGAAAGTCCTTTGTATGCTCAGTGCTGCACGACGTGTGGTAAAGCAAGACTGAGTCCGGGAGTGCCATGCAGAAACCTGTCATTGGCACTGAGGGGTTGCTCATTGACCGTAACCGCCGTGATGCTCTATTTAGCGTTTCCGGCGATTCTCGCTTTGGTCGGTGGCTTTGTCCAAGCCACCTTCTGCGCCGTCATCGCGCTGTTGCCAATTGTATTTGTGGTGTCGATCATTGCGGAGAAGCTGAAAGGCACTTATTGGGGGAAGGTAACTCGCGCCATCCTTCTGTTGCTATTTAGAATCTCATCGAAGAAATCTGCCAGAACAACGCAGAAATAGCGTTTGCCATTTTCCCATGTAGTTTTTCGTTCTGCTGGATAGTGCCGAGTGTGGTATATACCCATGAATTTTTTGGCTGCTACGTTTCGATGCAGTGGCCAATTAGGCACACGGCGATTTTGGATTCTGGTACCTGTGGAATCGATTTTGCTCGATTCAGCGGTTTCGCGCTGCAGTTTTGGGTAAACAGCGCATAAGGGTCAGATGCAAGTCCAAATACCTTCACGAATTGGACACTACGAGGTCCTAAGGCTTCTCGGCAAGTCGAACGACATCGTGTATGAGGGTTACGATCCTCGAATGGATCGTCGAGTCGCAATTAAGATCATGGAGGGGCTCGATAGGCTATCGCCCTCCCAAGTCGATTACCGCGTAAGACGGTTTCTGCGCGAGGCCAAAGTTGTTGCCGCAGTCTGTCACCCCAACGTGATGCAGATCTACGATATGGGGTTGGAACTCGGAGTCCCGTACTTGGTTATGGAACTGGTTGAAGGGGCAAGCTTAGCAAGCACCATCAGCCAAAAGGGAACGTTCACCGTGCCTGAAGCAAGCCAGATCCTAGTACCGCTTCTAGAGGGACTCGCAGCGGCTCACGAACGAGGAATCGTTCACAGAGATCTTAAGCCCGCCAATATCCAAGTGCTGCCCAATGGATCTGCCAAGCTGCTTGATTTTGGTGTCGCCTCCATGGTCGGTGCCTCCGCGCTCACAGAGGCAAATATGACGCTTGGCACCCCGTGCTATATGTCGCCTGAACAGCACGATGGTAAGGCGGATCGGCGCTCGGACCTCTATAGCCTTACGGTGATTACGTACGAAATGCTCAGTGGGTCTCTACCGTTTAAGGGCAGCACGCAGTGGGAAATTCTCGCTCAAATCGTACATAACAATCCTGATATTCCCACACACTTACCCGCGGCGGTCCAGGATTTCCTTCGAAAGGGGTTGGCCAGGGATCCCTGCGAACGATTTCAAGATGCTGAGGAAATGCTGCTTACTCTCCAGAGTTTGGCAAAAAGTGGTCCACAATCCCACAAACCGCTCCCAGTTGCAGCTCCTGCACGCCATGTGAACCTAGTCCATTCCCCGAATGCCATCATCCTTCCAACAAGCAATCTGGTCCCAGACCTTTTGCATAACGTCATTCCTTGGATTGGGAGATGGAAAGAGTGCCTAATTTTCTTCTTGTTGGCACTCCTCATCCCGTTTCTACGACTGCCATTTGTGCTCATCTCCGCTGGATTTGCTGTGTACGAGTGGTTCCGGTCTGGTAACAAGATTGCGATAGGTTCTTACGTGGTTCCGGCAACCGCAATGCTCCTTTTGTGGTTCGGGTCTAATGCCGTCCAAACACCGAGCCAGCAGATCTCGGCGCAAGGCGCGGAAACGCGTTCGAACAACGCGGAGACCTCACACCAGGTATCCAGTTCGCTCAATCGGGATCCAGGTGACCTTGACCCGGACCACTCTGTAACAACTCGACAGGTACGGCAGACGGAGATTCAGGAGGCACGGGCCGGCATGATTCCAACTCCAACTGAAGGGCATGAAAAGGAGGCTACATCTAAGAAGGTGGCACCCTCTCATACGAACTCCGCACAGCACGGTGCGGCGGAGAGAAAAGCGACGGCTGGCCACCGTTCGTCTCCGAAACCATCGCCAAACTCACCTAACTCTGCAACACCGAACTCCTCACCCAAGCAACCCGAGAATCCCCACTCAGGCCGACATTCAGGCACACGCCTGGGCGAGGGCAGTTCCGAACCCACCGACTCTGATCCAGATGTTGACCCCTCTGCAGGGCGACGTGGTGGCAGTCGGCTGGGAGGAACTTAAGCCCTGGTAAAAGATATGAACAATACAAAATTCTCGACATTTCTGACTCTTTTAGCATTTTCAGTTTTAGCATCGGCGGGAATAGACAGTAAGGACGAAATTCGCCTTGTAGATCTGCAGGCCACGAGCTATACCGGTGGGTACACGATTAAGTCGCTCTCCATGGGTGGCAAAGCCTATGACTACGGTCTGTTTGTTCCCAATATGGGCGATTCCAAGATCACTTTCAGAATTCCCGAGAAGGTCGAATCCCTTAAATTTGACGTTGGTGTAAACGATCGCAGCAAACCCTATAAGGGGTCACCCAGTATTCGGGTTCTGGTGGATGGCGATGAGGTGACCTGTCCGTCTCTGCCTGGCGGGGAACTGGAGTACTCACAAAAGCCCGTACCGTGGACGATCAATCTCATTGGGAAGAAATCGATCCAGATTTGCCTTACTCATTCGGCGGGAATTGGCGAACCACGCTTCACCAAGGCCCCCAAAGTGACCCCTCAGCAAACTTCGCCAAATGTGGCTCGTTTGATAAGTCCATCAGACAAGGCGGTTGTTTCTGGCGATACGGCGCTTCTGCGGTGGGAACCAGTAGCAGAAGCTATCAGTTATGGGGTGACAATTACTTCGTTGAAGATGGCTGATCCCGTGACAGCTACGACACCTCGGATCTGGTGTGGAACCGTACTTGATACGAAGTTTAGCTTTAGTCTCAAAGATGTTCCAGCCGGTGAATACCTTTGGTCTGTTGTGGCTTTTGGAGACAAGAAAGCACTGGGTGGGTATAGCGAGGAGAGAATTCTAGTGGTGGAGAAATAGCTCTGGGTTATGAGCAAGTGCTTCGCCGGATGAGTAGACCGGGAATATTCCGTTGCGACTCCGACTGGATGAGAATTCCACAATGCACAGCTTTTGGAACAACGCCTTTGGAACTACCTACAAGTAATTAGTCGTGTCTTTGGATTTTTGCTCCTCGCAGCTTATACGTATCTATCACTGGACCATTCTGTTGCTCAAGGCCCCGGACAAATTCATCAAGCTGACGGGAAGTGATCCGGCGGGAACGGCCAATCAAAACGGTATTGATCTTCCCGAGGTCGATGAGGCGATACACATGGGCGCGGGAGAGGGAGAGAAGGTCAGAAGCCTCGCCGACCGTGTAGGCTATCTTTTCGTGCTGCAGGTAATCGCTCACGACTCGATGTTCTCTCCTGGCGAGCGGTCATTCACAGTGGAGGCTCGATTGTTTAGGAAAGCCTAAAGAACGAGGCCTGAATCACTGGCTACGCTCTCTTCCAGGGCGATGCTGGGGGAGGTGGAGGATTCCTTAGTGGGATGCTTCCCTTAATCGGTTCCCTGGCAGGGATGTTCGCCGGTGGCGGAACACGGCAAGCATCGAGTTGGAGTGCAACACGGTACGGGCCTGGCCGGGCGATGGGTGGGCCTGTGTTCGCTGGTACGCCGTACCTTGTGGGTGAGCGTGGGCCAGAGCTGTTCTACCCGCGCCAAAGTGGCAGCATCTCAAATCGAGGTGCTGGATCGACAATCCACGTGTCGGTGACCATCAACGCTACGGATGCCCAGTCCTTTGTCCGTTCAGAGAGCCAAGTGGCTGCAAGCGTCTCGCGGGCAATCTCCAAGGCAACTCAGCGCGGGGGGTAGAAAGCCAACGATGATTTGATCCATCCCTCTCGAACTTAGTCTATTATAAGGGCAACAGGGAATGAAAAGATGAGTTTAGAACAGACTTTCCAGCGCCCAAATTATGAGCAAGTCGTGAAAAAGGCCCGGGATTTGCTCGAGGAATACTGCATAGAAGAGCCACCTGTCGATGTGTTTGCGTTGGCGGAAAGAGAGGGGCTGTCTGTAATTGAAGCCAAGTTCGAAGATGGCAGAATTGCCGGGCTGATAGATGTTCCCGAAGAGAGAGTCATTGTAAACCAGGACGACGCGGCACCTCGCCAAGCGTTTACCGTAGCCCATGAGCTTGGCCATTGGGTGCTTCACCGTGCCAAACTCTTAGAATCTCCAGAACTGTCCATACAATACCGTGCCGGTTATTTGGAACAGAATGAGGCCTGGGAGAAAGAAGCCAACGCCTTTGCTGCAGAGCTACTGGTTCCTAGAACCTGGCTACCGTCCTACGAGCACTTACCCATAGAGAAAATTGCCCAAATATTCGGGGTATCCAAGGAGGTCATAGGCTATCGCTTCACAAGAACCTAATCCTGAAACACGAAGGCCGAGCTTCCAGGAAATTCTTAGTTCCATTCGGCCTTCGACAACTACATCAACCACCCTAAAATCACGAGAACGCATTAAGACCTCCAAGCGGGCTCGAGAAGAAATAGAGAACGACGGCCTTGAGCAGTATTACTCATTGCGCACTAGCTGGTCTACGTACATAAAAGTCGCCTTCACGGCTTCTCTTTTGTTCCAGGCCATCCTAATTGTTGTTGTCGGTTTTGGAGGAATGCCGTTCAAGAACCATGAAATTTTCTTGAACACAGTCGCTGCAGAGTTATTTCTTCAGATTGCAGGAATGGTTGTGATCATCGTGAAGTGCTTATTCCCCACCGAAAAGGAGCGAAAGAAGATAGAGCCGTGAGGATATGCGGCAAAGTGACCTGCAACGGTGTTGATTTTCCCGGACGTGAATCATTTTGATTCTGCGACGGCCCGAATCAGCTCGGAAACGGCCCATATTCGGTCTGTCAGTCCTGTTGCCATTGCCGGAGTCTTTGCGTTGCGGTACCATTTCTTTTTCGCCTCCTGGGTGAGCGTTTGGTGGGGGCGACAGAAATTGTAGTACATGGCGAACAGACTGAATGCCGCGATGTGCTTTTCAAGCTTTTTGTAGAATGCGTTCGTAAGGTGCGAGTGGCAACTGCGCCCCATGCGGAAGTTCAGGTTCCGGCGGTTTGCGTCACGCGTGCTGATATTGTCGTCTATGGAGTCTCTAATGACCGCTACGGTCATAGAAGAGGTGCAGGGAGCCGGGGAGTATTGCTTCTCTGCCGGCGATCCTTTTCTGAAGACCTTCTCGACTATGCTGGGGTCCACATTCTCTCCGAATGCCAACTTGACAGCTCCACGGCGGGGCCTAACTCCGTCCTTTGAAAGCTCGATGCGGTGTGTGAGCCGCGATTCAAGGTCGCCTAGAAATTCGCAGCAATCCCATTCTGAGCGCAGTCCGACGAGCCAGTTGATCATCAATCGGGAGTTGGCATCAATAGCCATCCACGTCCATGCATCATCCTTACCCATAGCCATTTTGGCCTGTTTGGCTGGCTTGTCACTGCGACCCACAAAGGTCCAAATCCTGTCGCATTGAACCACATGGGAGTTTAGGCCTCGCAGATGCTCGTCCTGATACACAGAACATGCGGTGCCGACCTCCATAAGGCTCTTCACCACCGTGTTTATCGCACAACCGCAAAGCTGGGAAGATCTGCGAAGAGAATTCCCTTCGCAGAGCGAGCGGATAACCTGTACGCGGTCGGTGAATCTGAGCCTGTTCACGCGAATATTATGCCCAGTGTCAAGCATAACTAATCATTTTGATTAAATATATTGAATCTATTTTTATGAATTGGTGGTATATATACCATGAACATAATGAAAAACTTTGATTTCGAGGACATCTGGCCCCATCTCGAACCTGAGTTGCGAAGGCTCCACGTTGAACTGCAGAACGCTCTGGCGAATGCCAAAGAACTGGAGCGGACCCACCCCGAGCTGGCTTCCGATCCAATAACTTTTGCCGGTTGGGTTCGCGCGTACCTGGTTAAAGCTATGGGGATTCGAATTGACGACGATCCATTTGCACTCGAGCGGGGATTTAATTTAAGCATAACAATCAAGAGCCGGGCAGTGTCGCTTAGGGTCAACAAAGCACCAGTAGGCAAAATGCCAACGCCGTATAGCCCTGGGCAACTCAACTTTTACAACCAAGATTTGGGACAATATTCCTTCGAGTTGGATGGCACCATTCCCAGCCGAGAATTTGCCCCCAACTTCGTAGTCAAGTGGAGCCTTGACGATTCTCGAAATCTGTGTGAGCTTGAACTAGGTTATCCGAAGCCAACTGAGCGGAGTGTCCTGGAAAAGAATGTGCCGCAAGACTGGTATTGGATCGAACCCGCCTTTGACCGGACAAAGCCAAGTTGGGCGCACCCGGACCTATTCAAGGAAGATGAGCCGGTAGACCTTCCGGGATTAACTCCCGCCGCGGAATGCGACATAGACGCTCCAAGCGAAGACTTGCCCAACGTCAAAGAACCAAAGCAGGATGATACGGGCGAAGATGAAACTGGAACGGACGCACAATGAATATCCAGGGAGAGAAAATACGCTTAGTACGACTGGCACTTGGGTGGCCCCAACGTGACCTAGCGGATCAGCTTGGCATTCATCAGCCGCACCTGTCCGAGATGGAGGCCGGAGCGCGGTCCGTGCCTGAGCATGTAGCGACATCTCTACAGTTTCTTACTGGATTTTCGTTCAATTACTTCACGCAACCGATCCGCGCTGATGTGCCGTTGATGAGCAAGCTGCTCTTTAGAAGACCTAAAAACAAGTGGCGAAAATCCGACGGCGATCAAGCTTATTGTCAATTGGTATTTGACGCCTTTGAGCCGCTAACACAGAAGTTGGCACCGCGTGATTTGCTATTTCCAAGAGGCTTGAGACTCGGACCGAAACAGGCTGCCGCTTATCTTCGCAGCGTGCTTGTAGTTCGCCCCGATGGTCGCATTGAGAACCCTGTGTATCTGGCGGAAAGGGCTGGGGTTAGGGTTGTCGGCGTACACGGTACGCGCTTAAACCCCGAGCGCCAACCACACGTCAAAATATCCGAATACGAGCATGTAGAGATGTTTCACGCATTCTCATTCTGGTCAAATGGGCTGCCAGTGGTCTTCCTCCGCACTGACATCAATCCCGACCTCATGAACTGGGCACTCGTGCACGATCTTTTTCACCTGCTCATGCACAGTAACTACACCGGAGACCTTAAGAACGCGGAAATGGAGGCGCAGGAAGCAACAGAAGAGTTTTTTCTCCCAGAAGAGCCATTCAAGATGGGGTTCGCCGCTGGTAGGGCTAGCCTGGACCGAATAATGAATTTGGCACTGCATTGGAATGTATCTCCAATGTCAATCATATTACGAGCCGATAAGTTAGGGTTTATGCCAAGCAAAGGTTATTTTCTAAAGTGCATTAGAGATCAGAAATTTGCGATCCAGCACACTAAGCCCAGGTTCTATCGCCAGATGTGCGAGGTGTTATTCGGAACACCCGTCGTTCCACGCACTGCAATCGCAATAGGAATGCCAAAAGCGTTCGTAAGAAATATCATGATTGCTCACTCTGGGGACGCGGCCAAACTTGATTAATCCCTTGACCATCGCTTGACGGCGGCTTCCTTGGCGATCTCCGATCTCCGATCAGGCGTGAGCTTAGCGGCTCGCGCCTTTCCACCTTTAAGGCCCCCTTTTCGGCCCAGTCTTACGGCGGGGTTCGTTGCGGACTCATCCTTGTGTGGAGCTTCGCCAAAGGCTTCCTGGAAGACTCTGAAGGCGATCTCAGCAAAATCTTGAGGTCCTTGGTGTTTCTTCGGCATCACACCATTATAGAGGGCCGTGAGGGGTCAAGCACTCGGAATGTCTGCGATCCCAGTTATGGTACAGCTTTCCGGATCGGCCCCGGTTGAATCCCAATGCACATCAACTTCGGGATCTGAGACCATTCGTCGAATCGACCTTATGAATCCACTTTCATTTGCTTCACTCGGTCCCCTCTTTAAGTGTATTTGAACCTTCAACTCGCCTAACTTCCCCAGCCCTATCTATATTGTAGCGGCAGGCAATTGCCATGATTTTCTGAAGGGCTGAGGCTCTTGCTTAACTCGTTCTTTGAGGCATGGCATTTGTCGATATCCGCTTGCCGGAGTACATCGAACGAGAGTTTTCAGGTGGCCCTCGATGGTCCGTGACCGTCGTCGAAACCGGGAGCGGCAGAGAGCAGCGAAACCTGGAATCACCCGTTCCCCGAGCTCGATGGTCGGCAAAGCTACCGATTTCGGATGAGCAGGAGCGCCAGGAGATCCTCGCATTCTGGCTTAGCGTGCGAGGCCCTTGGAAGTCCTTCAGATTCCGTGATTGGATGGACTATTCAGCGGGCATGGCGTGGATCATCAACGGTTCTGGGGCTGAGGAGCTGGTGCACTCCGATGGCGACGCCAATCCGATCTTGCCCGAGGTCTTCGGAGTCTCCGATGGCACGACGGTCACCAATTACCAGCTGACCAAAACCTGTGCATTCGGCTCGGAATCCTTCGTCCGGAAGATCACGTTGCCCGTTGATGAGATCAGCATTTGGGTTGAAACATCGGTCGGTTCTGGCGTGTTCACGCAGCGAATGACCAATTACCTCGTGAATTACACCGATGGCACAGTCGTGTTCACGGCCAGCGCTCCAACGACAGGGAAAAAAATGCGTGGTCCGGGATGTTCGACGTGCCTGTCGCGTTCGAGAGTGGGGATCCCAGCTTTTCCACGGAAACCGAGACCCTCGGTGGATTTGACTTTTCCGTTCTCAAGGTCGCCTAAGTGGGTTCGCTCTTCCGGCGACTTACCGACGATCCTGTTCCCCTGCGACTCCTGAGTACTTTTACGCACCCACTTCTTGTGGAGTGCGTTTTCCAAATCTCGGCCCTTCGACCACAATTCGAAGCGTCATCGTGCCATACTGAAGGCTCTCCGGGCGGTTGGCACAGTGGTAGCGCGCCTCGTTCACACCGAGGAGGTCACAGGTTCAAATCCTGTACCGCCCACCAATTTTTTGCTTCCGTCAACCAAGAAGCAAGATGAGGCGTTGCCTGATCTTGACTCCCCGACCTCCCGTCAGTTTTGAATCCGTACATTAAGGGAGGTGACGGTCCGATGACCTACCCCGGGTGGTCTGACCGGGGTGGCGGGGTCACTACGGATTCAACTGCGTCCATTTTCGTCTTGGCGCATATGCTGCCCAATCAATTTCCGGTCGACGCTTCTTTTCACGCATCAAAAAGTTGATCAGATGAACATAAAATTCTAGGAAAACTCCCTGGCCAGATACCCAGGAGGAAGCCACTTGAGGGCGAATCACTCCTCTTTCGAGCACAAAAATTCGGTCTATCAAGTCCATACTTCCTCCAATGCAGACAAGCGCCTTTTTCGCGCGGTCGTATTCCTTCTGTGCCCACTGATCAGCCGAGAGATTTGATGAGAATGCGAAAACAAAATATGGACATCGATAAAAGCCAGCCTGTGCCCCTCCTCCAGTAGGTGCCCCAACAAATTGTTTTTTGAAAGGGCACAGAGCTCTCAGTGCTAATGAGGACTTTGCCGCCTTATCCATCTCCTCCTGTGTTAAAACGGACTTGACCTCAATGGAGGCATAAATAGCTTCTGCTGGAATCAGCGAGTTTTCGCTTGACGAAAGTATTGGTGTTGCGGTTGCACTGTCATATACGAAGAGGTCAAGTTCTCCACTGCGGTTACCAAGACAATCGATAGCTTCACCCTTTCCAATAGCAAATTGGTCGGGTAAGTGAGACCGAAGCAATTCTGCCAGAGCCACAGCACGTTCGTCGCCACGAAGGCCCTTGTGCACGTAAGGCGTGTTCGAATCGATTTTCAGCTTTTCTTCGGCGTAGCCCAGAATCTCTTTGAAGACAACGCTGGAATTCCTACTCGTTCTTTTTTGCATCTTGCCCCCACCTGAGTATAGCCAAGGATCCTATCGATCTCTGTCGACAGTATACGTTGCGACGAACTGAGTGGCCGTGTGTAGTTGACTTCGGTCACCCCGCTTACGGCATGCCCGACGTGCTCCTTTAACGTTGTAGCGGATACGTCGGGGCACAGCTTTTCAATCCAATTGACGTGACTCAGTCGGCAATCGTGCGGTCGCATACCTTCTGGGAGCGAAGCGTCTTTCTTCAGCTGACGCCAGTAGGCATAGACGAGCTTCCGCATTCTGGGTTGGTTCTCATAGGTCGCCGAAAAGACGAACTGGTCTGACTCCATATCGGCCACATGCGCCTGCATGATGGCCGCCAGCGCCTCGCACATCACCGCATAGCGCTTCTTCTTACCCTTTGGTAGCCCCACTGTCTGTCTGCCACCGTACGAGACTTGAACCGCTTGGTCGACGTGGATCAAACCACGCTCGAAGTCAAGTTGACGCCGAGACAGGGCCATCACTTCCCCAAGACGCAGACCAGCCAGAAGCATCACCCCAAGGAATGCTCGCTGTCGTTTATCAAGGCCCTTCGACCGGAGGGCCCTCCTTGCTTCCATTGGCGTCAGAGCTACCGCTTCACGTCTTGGCTTCGAGTCCATTGGGAGCCGGAAGGGGTTTCCCCAAGTCGTTGGCACGCGCTTGTAAGGCGAGATGGCTTGGTTAAATACCCTGACGAGATCGGTCTTGATCGCCTCCCTGGTGGCGTGTCCGATTCCTTTATCACGCAGCCGCTTGTAGAACGCCTTCACGTCGAGCGGGTCTATCTTGATGAGCGGTACGCCACCCCATTCACGCTCGACATACTTTCTGAACCTCCCAATCCTAGACCGAATAGTGGAGTCTGCCACCGTATCCGGCCAGTCGTTTTCGACGAGCCAGAAGAACCAATCTGTTAGCGTCACGGGCTTTGCCGCTTCTGCTTCCGAGCGATGCACGTCCCGCTGCACCTCGCGCATGAACGCCTTGCCTTCAGCTTGCGTGGAGAATAGGCGACTGATCCGCCGCTTGCTTCCATTTGAGTCCGTGATGGTCAGTTGCACCCGCCATTTGCCGGTGAAACGGCCCTCAGTAATTCGACGGCAGGAGCCGTCGCCGTTTGCTCTTCGTGTTGCCATATGCTCAGCCTAGATGTGCTGAAGGGCCCTTTTGAGAGACAGATTGAGAGACTTTAGGAAAGGCTAAAGTGGTTTTTGACAGAATTTGAAGCTACGCTCACCTAGATTTGAGAGACAAATCAGAATCGGTGTGAACGAAGTGCTCTACCACTGAGCTAACCGCCCGAGAAGGGCTGTAGTTTACCTGAGGCTGACTGAGGACGGGCGCAGGAAGGTTAAGCACGCGCCGCGAGGAAACCCAAGGCCACGGTCAAGTTCGGTAGTGCCAAGGTCCTTCGGAAATGTGGAATTCATCGCAAGTGGGTAGCATCGGCTACTTATGATTCGAATTGGCAAATTGTGTTTGGCCGTTCTGGTGATGACCGCCGTGGTTTCTGGCCCGGTTATGGCCCAGAACAAGTCCAAAAAGGGTGGCGGGAATCGACCGAGCGGCACGGCACCGACAAAGGGCACGGTGCAAATGCCCGGAGACAACGGCAAGCTCAAGACCACCTACCAGCTGGGCGAAAAGAACAACGAGCTCCACTTCACGCTGGAATCGGCAGCCTTCGCTATGTCTTATGCGGCTCCGGAAGATACGTACTTGGCCCAGGAAAACCAAAGGCTTCTCGTCCTTACCTACACCGTCCAGAATCCTCTGAATACCGAGGCCAAACTCAACTTGCGCTCATTCAAGTTCACCGTCGTCTCGCCCGAAGACCAGAATTTTGACTTTAACGGCTACATCCTCAACGCAGCGACCAAAAAGCGGTTGGACCAATCGTTGAAACCAGCGCAAAAGGTCAAAGTAATCGCGGTGATTCCAATTCATGCCGTTGGCCCGGTTAACAAACTCATCGTCCAACGGGGTCAAAATACGCCCGTCCTGCGGTACGACCTCACCGATAAAGTCGAAAAACTGGTCTCCGTCTTCAGCAAGGATGGAGTCGATGCAAATCCCAACGGGGGCACGGTCACAGTCGGGCAGCCGTTTGACATGAAGGGTTTTATGGTGAGCTTCGACGAAGTAAAGATCACCAAAGATCCGGTCAAGGGATATGCACCCTCAAAAGACTACAGCTATATCGTGGTGAGGCTCTCGTTTGCCAATAAGCTTATGGCACCCAATCCCGTCGGTTTCCAGTACTTCACGCCGGAACTCAAAGATGCGGGCGGACAGGTCCACTCATGGAATCGAGATATTCTCGGCGTGTTCACGGATGACACCTTCTCCGCTCAGGTCGATCCAGACGCGACGGTGACCGCTCGGTATTACTTCCAAGTGCCCGATAAGGTTCTGGTCGCTCCGCTCAAACTGAAGTTTCTTGAAGCGTCCTGTAACCGATTCGTCACGCTCGAAGTCAAGCCTTGATTGATAACGCATTAAAAGGGTGGGGTCCGGTCGGATCCCACCCTTTCCCGTGTGCTAGCGGGTCAGTTTTCCACTAACAGGAGGTTGTAAGTGCCGTCTGAGTCGTTACCGCCGAATCCAAAGACAACAAACTTGCCATCGACCTCTCCGACAATGAAGTAAAGGACTTCCGGTTGGCTGCCGGGATCCGTAGAGGTTAGGTCGACCTTGAAGAGCCCGTTGGAAAAGTCCGCGTTGTGACTCAACACCACTCCTCGTTCCGGGTCTGTGCTCACGCCGCTGGCGATCTCACTTTCGCTGGCAAGCGCCGAACCGGCCAAAGTCTGTGGATCTGTGCCAGTGTGGGCTGCGACCAGTTGAGTTCGGCCCCGGCGGACCAGCATTCCGATGTAGGACTTGGTTGTGACGTCAGACCACGTTATCGGCGTTGTGGGAACCTGCATCCCGATGATGCCACCCATATCCGGACCTTTGTCTCCAACAAAGACTCCAGATCGTTGGAGCCCGAACACCACGTTCACGTCTTGCACGACGTAGCGTCCGTCTTGCTCCAACAACGTGGTTCCCATTCCCTGGTTGAGCGGTCCCGTATGATCGAGTCGTCCATAGTCGATTGCGAGGTCGTATCCGGTTTCAGTTTTCGTGAAATTGGCAATGCCGAAAGCGTCATCCTGCATCGTAAACGTTGCGCTCGGCACGGTAACCCAGTTCATGCTGAACGTGTTCGCAGTCGGGTTTGCACCCACCGCCGTAGCGATCACCGGAGCGGCTCCATCTGTATCTGCCGGCTTGACTAGAAGGCAGGTCCCCGGAATCTCCACCGCGTAGGCGACGGAGTCCACCGGGACCTGATCATCATTGCTGCTGGCCATCGTGAGCTTGCTAAACCCGCTAGGAAGGAGTTCGACCGCTCCCGCATAGTTGAAGGAGCGTGTTTCGTTGCTGGCGGTGAATGTAGAAGTTCCCAGTTCCCATTGCCAGACGTCTCCTGGTTGCTGAGTTCCGACAAACACTTGGCTCGACGTTTGGCCACCCCCCGTCGAAGTCACATTTCCACCACCGCATCCGGCAACTGCGAACGCGATTACCGCCAATCCCAAAGTCATCCACTTATTCATAGAGAGTTGGGGCTCCTTAGGACCCTGAACTTCTATTCCATTTGCCAGCAGCATTTTCACATGGGACCAGGTGATTCGTTGGGAATTTTCCGCACTGAACTTATAGTTATCAGGTTGCTCTGGCGAACATCATTTCGCCAGAATCCCCCCATTGGCGGTGGAATCTGGGAATCCGTGGTCGGAAACAGTCGTGCCTGTGGACTAGGCCTTGAAGCAGACTTCGGTAAATTTCTCAGGAATGTGGGTGTCGTAACGCCCGTGAGGAGTGAGGCACCACGCGGCCTGGACATCGTTGCCACCGACTCGCAATTTCTCAAATCGCCCGAAGAACATCTTCCAAACTTCACCCGGAGTTGGCGGAGTTGATTTTTCGCCGGAAAGGACCCTCAAGCTGGTCCACGGAATCGCGATCTCCACACGCCAACCCTCACTTCGAGTTTTTGGGTCGTTGAGAGTGCCTTGCACAGAAGTCTTGCAGATCAGCCCAGCCATCGACCAATCGCGAAGGGCCCAGCGAATGCCCCGTGGATGGTTACCATCCCAAAACGTCTCGGGCCGTCTGTCGAAGTCGCCGCCAAAGGTGTATGCGTGCCGTCGGTGAACGTCGTATTCGCTTTGATCGAATTTGTGGAAGGCATCTTTCCAAATAAAGAACATCTCGTAGGTGGTGCCGAGCGCGTTGACCTCGAACTCGTAATAGCAGTCGCCCCCATCGATAAATAGCTCGACGTCGTTCTCTTGGAAAATTAGTGATCCCGGTTCGGTGAGTTCCGCGACTGGATACGGCTCCTGCACCCAGAACCCAATATAGAGATTTCTGTCATCCCACAAAACCGCTGCTTGAGTTTCGTACGCGGCTGGTTCGCCGCTCGCCATGTCCACAAATAGGGCCGATCTTTCAGCGGCGTCCCAGGCTGCACTTTGCAGGGTTCCATCTAAATTGGGAGCAAGGGCAGTCTTCTTGGCGATCAACATGATTCCATCATAGCCCGCCTCGGATGGAGCGGTCCCAATGTGCCGTAGGTAGAATTACTCGACGATATGCTTTTGTCAGAAGCTCTTGCGCGCATGTCCGAGCTGAATAC
This sequence comes from Armatimonadota bacterium, assembly GCA_018268255.1. GTDB lineage: Bacteria > Armatimonadota > Fimbriimonadia > Fimbriimonadales > Fimbriimonadaceae > UBA2391. The sequence goes on from JAFDWX010000008.1 coordinate 41,192, forward strand.
AAAGATCGAAATGCTGAGGCAACGGCTTTCGGAATGCGCAAAGAATCAGGAAGCTGTCCTTAGCTGTGGTCAACATTGATCAGGACAAGATTTATCAGCCAACGTATGTTCCGCGCCCGTTCTCAGAAGAGCCCGAGTTCTTTATGACGACGATCACTTGCGAGATTGGAGAACTGATGGCAAGGATGGAGGCGTTGCGATGTTGATTGCTTCAGATCAAGTTGTGAGGTTCTTACCCAAGCTTCTCGCAATGCCCGAGGTGCAAGCTGAGGTCGCCAGAGTCTGCAACCTACCCATCGAAGCAATCAGACCTGAGTTACTTTCGGCTGCGAATTGGTGGCAAATCCAAGATGAAGTCAGCGACTCCTGTGTGGACTTGATTTTCAGTGAGTCAGAAATGGTGGAGCAATTCTGTGGGTACGGCGGGACCGGTGAATTCCCCATCTCTGTTATGCAATTTGGACCAGTGTTCTATGTTTTTGCACCCGAGTTCGACAAGATCGGATTCTACGAGTCAAAGGATGACGCAACCCATGCCGCTGCCACCAACTTTCAACATTGGATGTTGAAGCCAGACGACTGGGAAGACGAAGACGAGGGAGACGATAATTAAGGCCTTGCCGCTCGAAGATGTAAATTCTTCTTCGGCCCGAGAGGAGTCAATTCGGCATGGGCATCCTAGCATGCTTCCATTATGGTGGGCGCGCCGTCCACTGGCAACTTGCAGAGCGGTTCTTCTCCGTTCCATCATCGGTGATCCAGGCGAAGAAGTCATTTGTCAAGAGCTACTGGCCTGTATCGATGCCTTGCCGTTCCCCAGACAGTCAATACCCGGTCAGAGGTCCAGCCCGTTTTGTCCGTTTCGGTAGCGGAGGTTAGGTCCAAATTTGACCACCTTTCTCGGTTGTGTCGAGAACTAGATGTGCGGGTACAAAGAGATAATTGGGCCACCGAGCTCATTGAAAGTTGAGTCGAGTTGGTATCCAAAGAGGGCGCAACGGAAAGACCTGACTTTCTTCAGGAATGGGTGAGTCCTGCCAAGGCTCTGAGGGTTCAAGTCCCTTAGCCCACAGTGCAACGCCTCAATTGCGCACATCTGCATCGAGCAAAACGCACGGAGCACAACCACCGTTGGACTTTGAGGTGAGGGTGGGACAGGGGTCTCGATTCAGCCAGTGATTTCTCGGTATCCGGCGCCTTGCGGGATCACGTTTACCGTAACGCCCGGTAGCAATTCACGGATTTTTTCGGCAAGCGAACCCATTGCACAAGCTTCGCTCACACCGTGGCTAACTACCACCAGCGGATTTCCGGTGTCGTTGCAGTACTCACCGATGATCCATGAGCGCGAGATGTCATCAACCGCCACGGCCAGATCCGCGCCCATGTCGAAGAGTGTTTCCCCCGCCGATGCACATCCGGTGCCAATCCCGATTTTGGTAACCACGCGTTGAGGATCTCCATAAAGCTGCAACGTTGCCTGGCCAGCAGACTTGGTTTTGGATGCTAATCGTTGCGTCCATTCGATCGCAGGAGCCGGTTCGACACTATAAACATGGTAGTACTTCTCGCGTTTGGAGGGCTCGCCCAACCCCAAGAACCGTCCCCACTCGTGCGGAACCCCGATCTCCGGCAAGATGTCCCACACATCGTGGCATCGCATGATCGTGATGCCAAGTTCCTCGATCAACTTTTGCTTTTCCTCCTTGGCTTCATGGAATCTGGCGTGCTGAGGTTCCTGTCGCAGCTCCCAATGGTCATAAAAAGTCGGCTCGTGGGCCACTACAGTGTTGGCTCCAAGGGCCACGGCCTGCCTCAGGGCTTCCGAATAGGGCATCCAGCACACGGCAACCGCTTCGATCACCTGGTCCGGGTTACCTGCGATGATCCGATCGACGGTCTTTTCTGGATTCAGTTCCGGCCACAGGGCACGGAGAGCATGGTTGAGTTCGAGTGCGGTCATTGATCTGAGCCTATATTCGTAATACCCAAAACTGCATGCGTCCAAGGTCCCACCCCTGTTGCGGTGACTCACAGGGCTGGTAGCCTCACCGTATGAGGGCTCTGCTTGCGGCGCTGGTCGCATTTTCTGCTGTGCAGTGCGCATGGTCTGCTCCCAAAACAATGCCAGAACACACTTTTCAGCTGGAGGGTGGCCAGTTTCTTCTGGACGGAAAGCCGTTTCAAATCCACTCCGGTGAACTTCACCCTTCGCGGATCCCAAAGGAATACTGGCGCCACCGTATCCAGATGGCCAAGGCGATGGGGCTCAACACGATCTCGATTTACACCTTTTGGAACGACCACGAGCGAAAAGAGGGAAAGTGGGACTTCAAATCCGGTTCCCGCGATTTGGCTGAGTTCATCCGCTTGGTCAAAGAGGAAGGAATGTGGTTGCTTTTGCGGCCCGGACCGTATAGCTGCGCCGAGTGGGATTTTGGCGGAATTCCACCCTATCTCCTTAAATATCCCGATCTCAAAGTGCGGTGCATGGATCCGCACTATATCCATGGCGCGGAGAACTACCTCAGCCGCATCGCGAAGATCGCCAAGCCGTTTCAGATCTCGGAGGGTGGTCCGATTCTGATGATCCAGCTCGAAAATGAGTACGGCTCGTTCGGAAACGACCGGAACTACATGAAATGGCTCCACGATTTCTGGGTGAAACAGGGATTCAAAGTGCCCTTCTTCACAGCAGACGGAGCCACGACCTATATGCTTGAAGCAGGTACCTATCCGGGTGCAGCGGTGGGTCTGGATCCGCTCACCAACCTGGACCAAATCAAGCTGGCTCATCGATATAATCCCGGAGTGCCGGTGTTCTGCAGCGAGACCTATCCCGGCTGGCTGACGCACTGGGGTGAGGAATGGGCGCGGGTCTCGGCGGACGATTGCGCGAAGAATGTTCGCTTTTACCTGGACAACAAGCTCTCCTTCAGCCTCTATATGATCCATGGGGGCACCAATTTCGGATTTACGGCGGGAGCTAACAATGGTGGCAAAGGCTACGAGCCCCATGTGACCAGCTACGATTACGACGCCCCGATCGATGAGCAGGGAAGAGCGAACCCCAAGTACATGGCCATCCGAGGAGAATTTGAGAAGGGGGGTACAAAGCTCCCCCCGATTCCTGGTTCGATGCCTGCCATGTCCATCCCGGCGATTTCGATGAAGGCGTACTCCAGCATTTGGAACCGGTTGCCCAAGGCGGTCGAGCTTGTGCAGCCCAAGCCCTTCGAGTCTCTCGGGCTCTATCAGGGGATGGCCATTTACCGGACCAAACTTATTGGGCACAAGTCGGGCAAGCTCACCGTGAAGGATCTCCACGATTTTGGGGTGGTACTGGTGGATGGAAAGTTCGTCGGGACGTTGGACCGACGAGAGGGGCGCATGTCGATCGATCTTCCTGCGGCTCAATCCGAGGTGCCGACTCTGGAAATCCTCGTGGAAGGGATGGGGCACATCAATTTCGCTGCGGATATGATCGACCGGAAGGGAATCACCGATCGCGTCACGTTGAACGGCATGACCTTGATGAACTGGGATTTCATTCCTCTGCCGCTGTATATGGAATGGGTTAACTCCCTCAAACCGGGCGAGGTGGATTCACGCCCTGGCAAGATTTTCAGCGGCGAGTTTAGGCTTGAAAGCACCGCCGATACGTTCTTCGAGATGACTGGCTATCAAAAAGGCTACGTCTGGGTAAACGGACACAACCTAGGTCGGTATTGGTCGATTGGGCCTCAGAAGCGGCTTTTCTGTCCGGCGGGTTGGCTCAACAAGGGTTTCAACCAGATATTGGTCTTGGACCTTTTGGGAACCCAGTCTGCGCCCATTTCGAGTTTTGAAACACTAGAGTAGCTTTGCAGGTACAAAAAACGATCCGGGGCGCCTGCGACGCTCCGGATCATTTCATTTCGAGATGGCTAGAACTCAGTTTCGCTTGCGGCGTCTTGCTACGGCCGCCAAGCCGAGACCAAGTGCTGCCATCGTCGCGGGTTCCGGAACGGCCTGGTAATGAGTACCGGACATTCCGTTGATATCGATGTTGGAAACAACGTTGCCGTTTTCGTCCGTAACCTGAATTCCGGAAAGAACGACAGTGTGGTAAAAATCGCAGTCGCCGGAAACACTGGCGCCAGACGAAATCTGCTTTAGATTTGGCTGGAATATCGAGTTCATTTGAACCGATGCCTTTTGACCACCGCTTCCGATCAGATACTTCTTAGTGGCAACCATCTTGTTGGTTACGCCGTTGGTCTGGCCGTAAAAATAGAATCTCTCGTTGGTGTTGGCCCCGATCTTAACGTCCAAATACGAGAAGTCTCTATAGGTCAGGGTCGAACCTGAAATATGAAATACGTACTGCGCGTAATAGTTCGTCGCTGTTCCCCCAAATTGGAGTGTGTCAACGAATCCAGCGGTCGCTTGGGCGTTGAATAGATCAGGCACGCCGTTGGCATCGTAAGTTAGGGTCTGGGAATTATACAGGGGAGTGTTGACGGGGTTGTAGAAGCTGTTGTTTAGTGTGCCGGCGTATCTCGTTCGCAAAATTCCGTAGTCCCCTTGCGCTTGCCCGAGGCCGGTGAAGTCCATGGTTTGTTCGTCACCGTTCTCGTCAACGCCGGAATACGAGAGCGACGTCGAATGCGAAACTGCTTGACCGCTCGTGTTAACGCCAGAAGAATCTTCTGTAACCAAATAGATGTTGCCATTTTCCAGTTGATAGTCCTGGTTTCCGGCTAGCACTTTTACTTCTCCGGAGCGCGAAAAGTTCTGGGAATATCCGATGGCAGGGAGCACCGCGATGCCCACAGCAAAATACGAAACAGCAAAAACTCTAAGTTTCATGCTACGAGTATAAGAAAGCCCCGCATTAGATAGGCATTAGACAACGCAATGTCGCAAGTTCCCGTTATCATTACCAGGAGACTATTGCGTGAGGCGGCGGAGTGAGACCATGCCCATTTGGGCGATCTGGGCTGGCTTTGCTTGCTTGGAGAGCTGCAGAGCCTTTGACCCTGGTGCCCGCCTTCGGGCCATCGACTCGCACAGGTCGGTTTCTGCTTTGGCGCGGATGTGGCCCGTCCGGATTCGCCAATGATTCACCCATTCCAAAGTTCCCAAGCCTAGGGGACTGTCGCCGCACACAATCAACGAAGCTCCGAGGTACTCCAGTGCAACCTGTTGATAGCTTTCCACGCTGCCGTCGAATAGCTCACTTAATCCTTGGCGCATCAGTCCGTAACAGCTTCTCTGCTCCCCGAGCAGGCAGTACGTGAGCGCCAAGGCCGGTGGCACTAGACCTCCCGGGAATTTGCCAGGAAACTCGCGGCGGAGTTCGAGCGCCTTTTCAAACCACTCCTTTGCCAGTTCGTAATTGCCCTGCATCAGCGGGATGAAAGCGCGGTTGCCAAATCCGATGATGTACTCGAATCGTGCGCGATCCCCATCGTTCTTGCAAAGGATGTCTTGCGATTCCGAAAATACATCCAGGGCCTCATCATATCGACCTTGCAGCCAAAGATAAGTTGCCTTGTTGCCGTAGGAAGCCGATATGTCGATTTCGTCACCCAACTCGGTCGCGTGCTGAATCGTTTTCTCTATGGCTTCCATGGTTCCCGGCCAATCACGAACAATGGATTTCGCCACGCTGACAGCGTTCCAGGCAGCTCGGAGAATGAGCGGATTTTGACTTTTTTCGATCACTCTCGGTGCAAGCGCCAAGACTCCTTGGTGATCCTTTTGCCACGCTCTCAGGCCGATGGCGCGGGCGATACTGCGTTCCCAAGTCTCGTCGTACTCCTCTGGTTCATCGATGACCTTCTCAAGGAGAGAGAGCATCGCTTTGGGATACCGGCCAGCATCAGCGAGCGTCTCGGGGGCGCCGAGGATCTGTCGGGCAAGTTTGCGATTGGAACGAATCAGGGTGCCTAAAATTAGCGGAGCAAGTTCGCGCTCGTCCGGACTTAGGATGTTTTCGGACTCTGCATCCACTCGCCCGGACCGAATCTGCTGAACGAGGCTTTTGAGGCTTTCGTGGTTGAGCCGTCGCTCGCGATTGGCCCTGACATAGGATTGAATCGCCTGGTCGCCTCGGCCGATCATTGCGCTGCCACGAAGATATTGGGTCCACAGCGCCAACGATTCTCGGTCATGGATCAGGCCGATTTCCGCGGCGCGCGCGACGAGATCATCCTGATCAAATCGTTCGGCGAGTTGGGACGCTTGGAGGCAAATTTGCGCAGCCATCTCGCTCCAACTCGACGATGCCCTGCGCTCCCATTGCTGAGTCTCACGGGGGAAGAGCCTCTCTCTTAAGCGAGGAAGCAACTTCCGAAAATCGTGCAATAGCGCCTCGGAAGCCACCTGATCTTCCGCCAACCGCAGTTCATTTCGGATCTGCAGCAGGTCGCACTCCACGACGTCTCGGTCCAGAGTGATGCCGTCTGTACTTTCGATCAGCGCGGGTCCCAAGAGAGTTCGCAATGCGTTGAGCGCTACGCGCAAACGATTGGATGCAACGGATGATTCTTCGTCGGGCCAGAGGTCATGGATGATCTCGCCACGATGGACCCAGTCAGGGCTCTTGATCAGCAGGTAGGCAAGAATACGCCGATTCGCTCTGAGCGAAATCGCCTCTCCGGATGGGATATTCGTGAGGGCGAATTTGCCCAGAAGTTGCACGCGAAAGTGCACCAACTCAGAATACCTTTGGAGGATAATAGCCCATGGACCGCAACCTCTCCCCTTTGGTCGAATTCCTCACACCGTATCCGGAGTCTGTCCAGGAACTCGCAATCGAGGCTCGGAATCGGCTCCAAGAGATTGCAGGACCAGCAAACGATCTGTATTTTGATGCCACATCGGCTGTCAGCGCAGGGCTTTCGTACACAGGCCATCCTCGCGACAATTTCATTAACATCGCGGTGTATTCCAAGCATGTGACCTTGATCTTTCCCTTTGGGGCGCGGCTCACCGATCCAGAATTGCGGCTAAAAGGTGAAGGAAAGCAGATCCGCAACCTCAGGCTGGATGGGATTGAAACGCTGAATGATCTCTACGTGGTGGACCTCATTTTGCAATCGGTTCAGTTCGCCGCAAGACCACCAGAGCCCATCGCACCCCCGACTTTCGTTAAGGTGTACAGTGGTCCCAAGAGGCGACCAACGAATCCATCCCGCGATTCGCAAGTCTAACCAGTTATGTTGCTCACGAGTCTGGCTCTCGCTCTTGCTCCAAATCAATCGACGCTCGATATCAAGCTTTCCCGCACCATCGAGAACAAGGAGGAAGTCTTTGTTGCGGCTGCAACCAATATTTCCAGTCAAGATGTGGCCTTGGTGCCTCAAATCGATGGAAGCGAGACCGGGATGCGAGGTCCCGTTGCCCAGTTCCAAGTAAAAGTTGGAAACGACTGGAAGGCGTTTGAATTCGGGCCCCGTTGTGGCAACACGAACCCGCTGGAGAAAGACTATTTTAAGATGGTCCAGCCAAACGGATCCCAAATCCTGGCGAAAATGAGCCTCACGTCGGGAATGTATCTCGGCGCGATCGGAAACCCCGGAAAACACCAGATACGGTTTGTTTACGACACAACAATGCCGTTGGAACGGTGGATCGGAGGGCCGCTTCCGGAAGACCTGCAGCAGCAACGAGTGAGCGAGCTCAAGTCCTTGTTGGATCGAGTTCCCAAGGGACGGTACATTTCCAACGCCATCACAGTCCAGGTGAGAAGGGCGCGGGAATCCTGACAAAAAAGTATTGCGTTGGCGGCTAGAAAGCCATAACGTTCTCTCCGATAAAGAGGTATGAGCGCAAGTCCTGCCCTCAATCGGGAGCTCCTGCAGGAATACCGGGCGGTGAAACCAACCGGTGTTGAGCGAAAGCTTGGTCCTGAAGAGGTCATTGTCAGCAAAACAGATACGAAAGGACATATCACCTACGCCAACCACGTGTTCTGCAGGATCGCGGGTTATACGACGGAGGAGCTGATGGGTGCTCCCCACAGCATCGTGCGGCATCCCGATATGCCCCGATGTGTCTTTAAGCTTCTTTGGGATGTTATCTCTGCGGGCAACGAGATCTTTGCTTACGTTAAGAACATGGCTCGAAACGGCGACCATTACTGGGTGTTCGCCCATGTAACCCCGACCTTCAACGCGGCTGGCGAGATCGTTGGCTATCATTCGAACCGACGTTGTCCAGATCGGAAAGCAGTTGAGCTGTTCGAAGGACTATATAAGGCACTTCGCGACATTGAGAACTCAATCCCAGACCGCCGAATAGGACTGGAGACTTCTTTCAACAAAGTGCTGGAAATCTTGGAATCCAAGGGCGTTAGCTACGATGAATTCATATTTAGCGTTACACCAAACTAAGGATGAATCCGTAAGGGATTTCGTCGCCGAAGCCACTACCGTCTGCAAAACGGCTGCGGAAGGCGATTTGGAACAGCGGATCTGCCATCTACCGGAAGACCCGCGCTTTGCCGACTTGGCCATCGCCATCAACTCCCTGTTGGATTCAACCGACGCTTTCGTGAGAGAATCATCGGCGACGCTCGCCGCCGCCAGCAAGGGCAAGTTCTATCGACGTTTCATTGTCCGCGGTATGCCAGGTTCGTTTCGTCGCGGAGCGATCCAGATCAACGATGCATCGAATGAGATGGCTGCTCAGGCAGAAACTTTGGAAGAAGCTCGGGAACATCGAGACGAAGCTTTCCTCAAGCTTGAATCACTCGTTTCGGAATCCAACGCACGTGTTGAGTCGACCGTGGCTGAGATCTCCAAAATTTTGGGAGGGGTAACCGTCCTGGCGATCAACGCCCGTATCGAAGCTTCTCGAGCGGGTGAAGCGTCGGCTGGATTCGGAGTGGTAGCGAGTGAAATTGAGAAAATGGCCCAACGAATCACCAAATCGACAGATCGACTAACGGTCGAAGTTTCCGTCTTTATGGAGGAATCCAAGTCCATCCTCCAGTCCATTCTGGCCAGCTAAAATATCCGCCCCCGAGTTTAGACAACCGAGAAGTCGGTAGAACATAGAGCATTGAATCTCTATGGAACTTGAACGACTGATCAATCGGCACAAGGACTCTGTTTACCGACAGATGGTTCGCGTTTGCGGCAACCACGCGGATGCCGAAGACGCTCTTGGAGATGCCATTCTTGCCGCAATTCGCGCATACGATCAACTGCGCGAGCCCGAGGCCTTTCGCGGGTGGCTTGCCAGAATTGGGACGCGTTCATGCGCTCGGATGCGGATCCGAAGCCGGATCACGGAGACCGTATCTCTAAGCGATCTTGCCTTGAAGGGAATCGAACTCAGCGATGATGGGAACGACCCGATGGTTGAGGCAGAGATGGAGATGATGCGGACCTGCGTATCGACGGCATTGGATACGCTCCCACCGATTTACCGTGAGGTGTATTTGCGGAGAGATATCTTGGGCCACAAGGCAGTGGAAGTGGTGCGGGACCTCGGCATCTCCTTGCCGGCGGTGAAGTCCCGGTTGCACCGCGCTCGGGAGATGGTTCGGCTGGCGATCGATGAAGGGACTGGCTGCCGCGAACTTTCGCAAGCAGCCCCCTTCTGACCTAGATGGCGCTGATCTTGGATAGGACTCGCTGAGTCAAAGCCTCACGAGGAAGTATCCCCGATAAGGAATCGATCACGGCTTTGTCCCGGATCAGCACAAGTGTGGGTATCCCCCGGATATTGAACGCTTCCGCAAGTTGCGGCTCATCGTCCACGTTGACTTTGCCAACGCGGACCTTTCCTTCGAGGTCTTGCGCCACATTGTCCAAAATTGGCTTGAGGGCGCGGCATGGTCCGCACCAGGGAGCCCAAAAGTCGATCAGGATGGGAGATACATCCTCCACGACCTCTTGCTTGAATGTGTCCCGAGTCAACTCGACGATGCTCGGCCCGGGTTCTAACCTTTCCATAGCATTAAGGGTAATTTCAGCACGAAAAGGATTCATGCTCATCACACGGCAGGCTGAGAATCTGAAGACTCCAACCGCTTCCTTTCGGCACCACTTTCAGAAAGATAGTAGAACACTGGCACGGCCAGTCGAGACAACAAGGTTGAGGCGATCTCGCCAGCCATAAGTGAGATCGCCAAACCTTGGAAGATTGGATCAAACAGTATGACCAGGGAACCTACGATGACCGCTGCAGCAGTCAGGAGCATCGGTCTGAAGCGGATAGCGCCCGCGTCGATGACGGCATCGGCCAATCCTTGACCTTGCGCACGCCGTAACTCCACAAAGTCTACGAGGATGATCGAGTTTCGGACGATGATTCCCGCACCAGCAATGAAGCCAATCATCGAGGTCGCCGTGAAGAAGGCTCCCATCAGCGCGTGACCCGGCAAGATCCCAACGAGCGTGAGAGGAATCGGGGCCATGATGACCAATGGTGTTTTGAAATCCTGGAACCAAGCCACAACCAGAATGTAGATGAGGACTAGCACGGCGGCAAATGCTATGCCGAGATCCCGGAAGACCTCGTAGGTAATGTGCCACTCTCCATCCCACTTCATCGCGTTCTGATTTGGATCCTCCGGGAGATGGGTGGAATAGATCTCCAGTTTCTTGTTCCCCGAGAAGGTCGCCTGGTCGATCGCCTGATTCATCTTGAGAATCGCGTACACGGGACTTTCCTGTTTCCCGACCACATCGCCCGTAACGTAGATGACGGGCTGAAGATTCTTGTGATAGATGCTCTTTTCCGTCGGGATTTCCTCTACAGTCATCAGTTCCCGAAGCGGAACGACCGTGCCATTCATGGATGCCACGCTGAGCTGGTCCAGCTGATCCAAGCCGCTGCGCTGGTCGAGAGGAAGCCTCACTCGCACGGGAATGTCTTCCCGAGAATCTTCGTCGTGCAAGAGCCCGATCTGGCTCCCGCGAGTCGCAGTGAAGAGTGCCTCTGTCGCACTCGCGACGCTGACCCCAGCCAAAGCGGCTTTCTCTTGATCTACTTTGAGCTGGAATGTCTTTTGCTCGTCGTCAACGTACCAATCGACGTCCGAGACTCCCTCAGTATTTGTGAAAATCTCTTTGACTCTGCGGGCGTTCTCGATCCGAGTCTTCTCATCCGGCCCGTAGACCTCGGCCACCAGGGTTTGGAGAACCGGTGGTCCGGGAGGCACTTCCGCAACCTTAATGCGAGCACCCATACGCTTGGCAATCGCTGCCAGATCGGCTCGGATCCGCTTGACGATCTGGTGGCTTTGGGCTTTGCGCTCTCCCTTGCCGACTAAGTTGACTTGAATATCGGCCTGGTAGCTCGTACTCCGCATAAAGTAGTGGCGAACCAAACCGTTGAAATTGAATGGGCTCGCGGTGCCGATGTACACCTGAAGATCCTTAACCTCGGGAATCGTTGCACCGTAGTCGGCGAGTTGGCGCACAACCGCCGCTGTCTGCTCCAAAGTCGTGCCGGTCGGCATGTCCACAATCACCTGGAATTCGTTCTTGTTATCGAACGGGAGCATTTTTACGGTTACGGCTTTGAGAGGTACCAAAGCCATTGCACCCAACAACAACGCGCCCATAACCAGGAAGAATCCAAACCGTACTCTGCCAGAGCTCAATAGAGGGGTCATGATTCGCCGATAGACCTTGGTGAGGAAGTCTTCTGGTGCCTCGTCCTCGCTGTGTCCGTGGTGGCTCCCGCTGTTCTTGAGCAATCGCAGGGAAGCCCACGGCGTTACGATGAATGCCACAAGGAGCGAGAACAGCATCGCAGCTGTCGCGCCAACGGGGATGGGCCGCATGTAGGGTCCCATGAGCCCGCCGACGAACGCCATGGGGAGAATGGCAGCAATCACTGTGAATGTCGCCAGGATAGTGGGATTGCCGACCTCGTCAACCGCCTCCACAGCCGTACGCAAGAGGCCCTTATCTTTCGCCTCCGGCATCCTCATGTGGCGGACTATGTTCTCCACGACGACGATCGCGTCATCCACAAGAATTCCGATCGAAAAGATGAGTGCGAATAGCGTAATACGATTGAGGGTGTAGCCGTTCAGGTAGAAAACCAGGAGTGTCAGGGCCAAGGTCACGGGTATCGCAACAAGCACCACCAAGGACTCCCGCATGCCCAGAGCAAGAGCGATGAGGATCGTGACGGAAACGACGGCAACTCCCATATGGAAGAGCAGTTCGCCCGATTTTTCGGCAGCTGTTTCGCCGTAGTTCCGGGTGATTGTCACGTCCACGTCGCCGGGGATGAGGGTCCCCTTCAACGTCTCCAATTTGGCCTCGACGTTCTTCACGACGTCAACTGCGTTAACGCCTTGCCTTTTGGCGACGCTGATGGTGACGGCCGGCTCCATGCTTCCCGAATTAGTGCCTGCATGTGCCGGACCATATCCAAAGAACACGTAGTTCGTTGCTTCCTCGGGGCCATCGAGAACTTTCGCAACATCTCTCACGAAGATCGGATTCTCATCTTGCTGGCTCACCACCGTTTGGGCGACATCCGAAGCACTCCTAAAGAACTGGCCAGTCTGGATCGTGATCTCTTCATTGTTCTTGGCGAACATCCCAGATTGGCTCCTTTGGTTCGAGACCCCAAGCGCCTGAAGAATCTGGGAACTACCGATTCCCCGGGCTTCCATCCGAGTCCGATCCAGGATTACGCGAAGCTCTCGGCGGCGTCCACCGATGATTGCAGTCTCACTGACATCGGGCACGGCCTTGATCTTGGATTCGACTCGAGCCGCAATTTGCCGGAGGGCGAACGAATCTGCCGTCGTACTGTGGAGGGTGAGAGCAAGGATCGGAACGTCGTCGATAGAGTGCGGCTTAATGATGGGCTGCGTAGCGCCGGGAGGAATTACGTCAAAGTGGGATTGAAGTTTCTCGCGGAGTCGAACAAATGCTCGTTCCTGATCTTGCCCCACCTTGAAGCGAACAACGACCATCGACTGGCCGGGGCTGCTCGTGGAATATAGGTACTCCACGCCGGGAATCTCCCAGATCAGCTGCTCCATGGGGGTTGTAACCCTCTGTTCAACCTCTTTGGCGGACGCGCCGGGCATCTGGGCAATCACATCAGCCATCGGCACGATGATCTGGGGCTCCTCTTCACGAGGAGTCGCAAGCACCGCAAAGAGTCCCATGAGCAGGGAAGCGATAATGACGAGCGGCGTGAGCTTGCTATTCGCAAATGCTGCGGCGAGCTTGCCTGCGAATCCCAGTTTCATCGTTGGGGCTCAACCTTGTCACCGTCGGCGACATTTTCGCGGCCCTTGGTAACGATTCTCTCTTCAGAATTCAATCCGGAAAGGACTTCGGTTTGATCTCCAAAGGAACTTCCTATCGATATGATTCTCAGGTGGGCAATGCCCTCTGGATTGAGGACAAATACATGGTGCAACCCTTCGCGTTCCCAAATGGCCTGTGTCGGTATGGCGATGGACGTCTGCCCTTCGAGCGGTATTTGTACCCTTCCGAACATCCCCGACTTGAGTTGATTGCTCTCGGGCAACGTAGATTTCAACAGGAAACTGTGGGACGTGTTGTTGCCCTCGGGAACCAGCTCCGTCACGGTTGCGGAGATCGGTTCTTTGCCTGCTGAGTCGATGAGTACGGAGACGGAATCACCCACTGCGAGAGTATCGACAAGGGTCTCAGGGACAGGAGATTCAAGCCGGAAGCCACCGCCTTCGATCCCAACGAGAGGCGTACCAGGCGAAGCCAAAGCGCCCGGATCGACCATTCTGCTTACGACAACTCCATCGAATGGAGCCGTGATGGTGGCATAGCCCAGGCTCACTTGCGCGGCTTCCAGAGCTGCGGAAGTCTGATGAGTTTGGGCGCGTGCGGACTCAATCTCCTTGTTGCGGACCTGAACCATCATGGTTCCTGCTCGGGCTTGGTTCAGACCGGCCTCCGCTTGGCGAACAGCTCCTTCGGCCGCCGTGACGCTCTCCCGTGCTGCTCTCAGATCTTCCGTTCTGGAACCTTCCTGGGCGATCTTCTCGCTTTCCACGGCCGTTTCGTAGGCGGCTTTAGCAAGATTGTAGTTGTTCGTTTCAACGTCGAGTTGTCGTTTGGCTACCGCACCTTTTTCGTAGAGTTTAGTGGTGCGGTCCAGTTCTGTTGTCGCGAGATCGAGACTGGATTTAGCTTGAAGTACTGCCAGACGGGCTTGAGTCTTTTCTTGTGTTCTGGGACCAGCTTTCACCAAATCGAGTTTCGCGTTCGCTGCAGCCAGCGCCGCCTTTGCCTGAGCTACCTGAGCTTCGGCCTGCTTCACTTGGGCTGAACTCGTTTTCGCCTCCATCGTTGCAGCTGTTTCCGCGTTTGAGACTGCAATGCGACTCGCCTGAAGATTGGCGGAAGCGATGTTCACGGCGGAACTCAATTCCCTCGAATCGAGCGTGACCAAGACTTGCCCCTGGTGCACTCGATCACCTGGCCTTACGTTCACGCGAACAACACGAGCCATCACTTTGGATGCCAACTCGGCTCTCAGGAGTGGACGCACAATTCCTGAGGCTTCAAAGAAGTGACCGTCCGAATTCTGGCCCACTGTTTGCACCTCAGCCGATACCGTTTTGACGGCCCTCTCCGTGGCCCGTGCTTGTTCTTTGCCGCAGCTAGTCACCGTTAAGGCCGTCGCGGCGAGAACGATCAAACCTATTCCATTCAGCTTGCTCATGGTCGATGCGTGCGGTTGCACGTCTATATAAAGGAGACATCAGCAGGCTGTAAGGATTCTGGAAACAATTGTGATGTTCAGTTTTCGCTTGAGCCGAGAGTATCGGCACCCGGTATCTTTCCATCCATGCAGAGCACAAGCTTTGACAGGTTTTACACGGCACTTGAAAGGAGAAGTGATGAATTTGATGGCCTTGTTTTTACGGCCGTCAAAACAACTGGCATCTTCTGCCGCCCAATCTGCCCCGCGAGAACGCCTCTGCCCCAAAACGTGGAGTTCTTCCAATCTGCAGCGGAGGCCCTTGCGGCGGGTTATCGGCCCTGCAAACGGTGTCATCCGATGGAGATGGGAGCGGATGCTCCGGAATGGCTCGTCGATCTCAAGCGCGAGGTCGACTTAAATCCGGCCGTGCGCCTGTCCGATAAAGACCTGCGTGGAAAAAACCTCGATCCGGTGACCGTGCGACGAGCCTTTCGGCGTCGTTATGGCGTGACTTTCCAGGAATATCAGCGGAAAGCACGTATCGGCGCAGGATTGGTCGAAATGCAGGGCGGCGGCGACACGGTCGATGCTGCAATGACTAGCGGATATCAATCAGAAAGTGGTTTTCGAGACGCTTTTCAGAAATGCGTGGGGGAAAGTCCCCGACGAGCCACAGATCTCACGCCGGCGTGGACAAAGTTTCTTGAAACTGAAGTGGGGCCGATGGTTGCGGTCGCCACAGACGATGGCTTGGAGTTCTTGGAATTCATCGATCGCAATCGGATGGAAGCCCAGATTCACGCGGTGATTCGGGATCGGGGTTGCACGCTCGTCTCGGGAACGCACCGTTACACCGAGCAGATCGAGCAAGAGCTCCGCGAATACTTCTTGGGCCAGCGCACCGTGTTCACAGTGCCCACGGTCATCAAGGGGAGCCCGTTCCAGGAGAAAGTGTGGAGAGTGCTCCAGAGCATTCCCTACGGTGAGACGCAGAGTTACGCATGGTTAGCCAAACAGGTTGGCTCGGCCAATGCCACACGTGCTGTGGGCACCGCGAACGGCGAAAATCGGATGGCGATCATCATTCCGTGCCACCGGATCATCCGGAGCGACGGATCGCTGGGCGGATATGCCGGTGGCTTGTGGCGCAAAAAGAAGTTGTTGGAACTGGAGAACCCAAAAGGTTCACTTGAACTTTACGACTGCCTTTGAGTCTTCGACGTAGTCAGTTTCTCGCCCTCCGACTACTTTGCCGTTTTTGTCCAAGTAGTCGGCTTTGACCTTAAGGTGACCGTCTGCGGTGAGCTCAGACACTGCTCGAACCAAGGCGATTCCGTTCGTCTCTCCCTCGACCTTCTCGACGGACGTTATCTTGCCTTTCTCCAAGGTCATCGTTCCTTCAGTCCGAAATCCTGCTGTGGTGAGATAGAAATATCGTACTGATTTGGTGCCTTCATCCCAGTAGATCAGCGATTCGCCACCGTACATTCCGTCGTTAACGGAGTGAAGGACACGGATTGCCTGTCCGTTCATGGCTCGCTCGTAGTGAGACACGTCGATCATGGGCTTCTCGGGGGTCGATTCTTTAAAGGTTCCTCGCCAAGTCTTGTTCAAAAATACGCGGAGAGGCTCCAAATGCGCGTTGAGCGAACCAGTTTCAGTTGGCGCGGCCAGCATGGAGACTCCGAGGGCGGTGAGGAGGGCGGCAGTCAGCATTGGCAAACAATACCCAGAAAAATGACTGAACTCCATGGTGCCCGTTACGTTTGTTGCTTGCGGAGGCAAATAAAAATGAAATCCCTGTGCTTGTTGTCGGTATTGGCTATTAGCGCCTTTGCATCAGCGGACCTCCGCCAATCTTTGACGGATGCCGTAAATGACGAATATCACGCCGAAGCGTTCTACGCGGCGGTCATGTCGAAATTCGGAGCGGTGACCCCTTTCAGCAACATCATCCATGCGGAGGGCATGCACATCAAGCTGGTTAAAAACCTCTTGAGTCGGTATCGCTACCCAGTTCCACCCAATACATTCGCTCGGCAAAGAGGGGAGTCGGTTCCCGCCTTTCAGGCGCGATTGGGAGTTCCCAACTCGCTCCTGGATAGTGCGATCATCGCTGCGCAAGTCGAGCGAGCGCAAGGACCGTTCTATGACAATCTGATTGCCGCGGGCGTTCCTCAGGACGTCTCCCAGGTGTTTCTGAAACTGAAATCCGATTCGGTGAATAAGCACCTTCCAGCGTTCGAGCGTTACATCCAACGTCACTGATGACTGATAAGGCATTGGCAGGAATTCCGCAAGGCTCCTGCCAATGCAACCTCAGGCAAAGCTTAGTGGTATCTATTGAGGAAGTGAACGGCTCACTCGCATCATTGACTATAGTGGGCCATCAACAAATCAGATGAATCTAGCTCAAGCTTCGCCCGCCGAATCGCTCATGCAGTTTTGGTGGGTCCTCGTTCCCATCATTCTCCTCGCTTCGTCTAAGTGGATCCTTCGATTGGTCCTGGGGATGGTGATCGTTCCCGAAAACCGCATCGGTCTTGTGACCAAGAAATTCGTCCTCATGGGCTCTAGACGGTCTCTGCCCGATTGCCGTATATTGGCGACCAATGGTGAAGCCGGTATTCAGGCCCGAACCCTGGCCCCTGGACTCTACTGGTTCATGTGGCCATGGCAGTATTCCGTCACAATGCAGCCATTTACCGTAGTTCCCGAAGGGCAAGTCGGACTTGTGCTCTCTAACGACGGTGCCGAACTCCCTACGGGCTCCATTTTGGGTCGCCGTGTGCCCTGCGATGAGTTTCAAGACGCCGTTGGATTTCTCGAGAGAGGGGGCCAAAAGGGCCGACAAACCCACGTGCTCACTCCGGGAACCTATCGTATCAACACCTTGGCATTTGCCGTGACCTTTGTTCCGATTACAGTGATTCAGGACAATATGGTCGGAATCGTGACCGTTCAAGACGGTTCACCTCTCAACAAGGACCAGATCGCCGGTAATGTGGTTGCCGGACACAACAACTTCCAGGACATCGACACGTTTTTGGTGAACGGCGGCCAACGAGGCTTGCAGTCGCAGACCATCCTAGCCGGTAGCTATTTTATCAACCGCTGGGCCGTGATGATCGAAGAAGTCCCGATGACGGAGGTCCCTATCGGCCACGTCGGCGTTGTCATTTCATACATCGGTGAAGAAGGCAAAGACGTCACCGGTGAGTTGTTCCGTCACGGCAATATCGTTTCGAGAGGTTTCCGAGGCGTGTGGATGGAACCGCTTGGCCCCGGTAAGTACCCGATCAACAAGTACACGATGAAAGTGGAGTTGGTGCCGACCACCAACCTGGTGCTGAACTGGGCAACCGCCCGAACCGAATCCCACAACCTGGATAAGAACCTCTCCACGATCACGGTTCGCTCCAAGGACGGTTTCCAATTCAATCTGGATGTTTCCCAGATCATTCACGTCCCTGCGACGGAGGCTCCCAAAGTCATCGCACGGTTTGGCAGCATGACTAACCTGGTATCGCAAGTTTTGGAGCCAACCATCGGTAACTACTTCCGAAACAGCGCTCAAGACAGCGACGTCATCAGTTTCCTTTCCACGCGAAAGGAACGCCAGACCGCGGCGCGCGAACACATCCGCGAAGTGCTGGAGGAGTACAACGTTAACGCGGTGGACACGTTGATCGGCGACATCACGCCTCCGGAGCCCTTGATGAAAACCCTCACGGATCGTAAACTCGCGCAAGAGCAAGAGGTCACGTATACCAACCAAAGGCTGGCACAGGAAAAGCGCCAGGGCATGGAAAAGGAAACGGCCATCGCCGACATGCAGCGCGAGATCGTTAAGGCTCAGCAGAGTGTTGAAATCGCTCAGCGAACAGCGGATGCTACGGTCAAAAAAGCTGAAGGTGACGCAACGAGCCTGAAGCTTCAGGTGAATGCCGAAGCCGAGGCAACCAAGATGCGCGCCAACGCAGAGGCGGAAGCAACCCGAGCGCGAGGTGCAGCTCAAGCAGACTTCACCAAGCTCAATGCGACGGCTGAAGCCGAGCGGATCAGCAAAACTGGTCTTGCCGAAGCCGAAAAGATCGAGGCGATCGGTCGTTCGACAGCCGAAGCGTTCCAACTTCAGGTCGGAGCGATGGGCGAAGGGAACTTCACTCGCCTAAAGATCATGGAGGAAATTGCCAAGGGCAACATCCGCATCATCCCGGACCTGATCATTCAGGGGTCGGACGGTACGGAAGGAGGTCTCAACGGATTGATGGGAATGCAGCTGTTGCAGATGCTGCAGGAACGCCACGGGGCTCCGTCGCCTGCGGAGCAACCGGTGCAGCCGCGACCTCAGAGGGCGAAACCTGTGGCGCCGGTTGAACCGATTCCACCGGTCCCACCCACAACCCCAACACCTGAAAGCTGAACTGACTAAAGTGAAAGCCGCCGACCGTGAAGATGGTCGGCGGCTCCGTTTGTCCGCCGCCGCTTCGCCCAATGCCACACCCTGGCTTCGGCTGCCGCCTCAGCCCTGCCCGAATCGGCGGCAGACAACTCCGATGTGGGTCGATGCTCGAATTTCCTGCCGAGCTAAAAATTTGCTAACTCCGAGGACTCAGATAGGTAACCCCCGGGGCCAAACCAGAACTGAGACCTCAGACCGAAGCCGCGCCGGCGGTCAGCATACTGTCGAGCTGGATGTTCGCTGCTCGCAACCGTGAGCACAGAACCCGCGCGATATTTCTCATGATCACGCCCTCGATCATGGGTTGGCGCTTAAACAATTCCACAAGCTCTCGACGCGGAAAGACCGCAGTTGTGACCTGACCTTTACACACGACGCTTGCGCTTCGTGGCTCGTCGTCTACCAGCGAAATCTCGCCGATGACGGCTCCTGGTCCCAACTCGGCCATAACCTCACCTCCGAATCCCTTCACCAGAGCAGTGCCGCGCAAAATCATGATGAGATCGCCTCCGCGCTCGTACTGCCGCGCTATGACTTCGCCCCCCTCCAGCACTTTCTCCTTGGAAACGGCGACCAGTGCTCCCACTTCCAGTTCGTCCAAACCGCGCCCCAAACCGTTACTGATAATCTCCGAAACGTGCATAGACCCTTAAAAACCCTCATACCGGTTTTACCTTCATTCGGTTAAGGGATCAACACAAATGCCAAGGGCCCCGCTACGTGCCGGAGCCCTGACTTGCCTTAGGACAGAAAGTCGCTTAGAACATGCAGCCCGACTGCTTTGCGGTCGGAAACTTGCTCAAATCCATGGAGATCTTAGGTCCGTGATGCTCCGGAAGAGCCGTCAACAACTCTTTAAACGACTGTTGGCTGTAGCCGTTCCACAATTTTGCGACTCGCTTATCGTCTGAACATAGCAACGCAAAGTCGCCCGTTCGGGTTGCGCCGAATCCCTTGACCACCGCTTTGGATGTGTCCGAAAGGATAGGGAATGCAGCCTTAAATTCACCGGCCATTTTCTTTGCGTTTGCCGCGGTGGCATTGGTGACGGCGTAAAAGGACACCTTACCGTTCATGCCAGATCGAAGCTTGTTGAAAGCCTCGACGGCTTTGGGGTTGTGCGGGCAGCCTTCCTTGAGGAACAGCACGACCGTGGGAGCTTTGGTCAGAGAATCCTGGGTGTAGGTCTTTCCGTCCGACCCCTTTAGGCTGAACTTCGGCATGGCTTTGCATTGGCAACCTTCCTCTGGCGCCGAGTTGGCAGCTGTGATCGCGGCGGTAAGCACGGAAATGAAGAGTAGATATTTGACAGTTTTCATAAAATGTGAAGTTATAAGGACCAGTCCCGAGTGGATCGGTACGCCATTGCAGGAGCTAGCTGGCAAAGGACTATTTTCACCTGCCAGCCTGTCGCCCCCGAGAAATCTAGCCTAAGCGGTCGGTGGAGGCGTGGGTGGAGCCGAAGAGGTCTGCGAAATTAAATTCGAGCCATCGAACTCCACATGCGAACCAGGTACGGAATGGAGTGAAAACTGAGTTACGGGAGAAACTGCGACCCAAAAGGTGAGAACGACTCCCGAATCGTGATTGTCCTGTTGAGTTTGTCGCTCAGCACATTGGCATTGCACAAATTCGCGGTCTCCAAGCCGTGGCTTGCGGATCTGACTTTTAGCTTCGGATCCGCAACATGACTTCGTCTCAACCCATTGGACTTTTGCGGTCGGACAATGGATTCCACTAGGCGTTCTGAGCGACGGAATCAGGCTCGTGAAAACCAACAACCACAGCGCCACGACCCCAAACAGGAGTCGATGAAATCGAATGAGTTCGCGCCGGGAGACTCGGAACAAGGTCCAGCGAGTGTACCTGTCCCCCAATCCGGGGCCACAATACCACCATGGGTACCAGCCGACTTGAGGCGTTCAGCGACGGAGTCCTCGCAATCATCATCACGATCATGGTGCTAGAACTGCGGCCGCCTGAATATGCGAATTTGGAGTCTCTCAGGTCGATGTGGCCCGTTGGTGCCAGCTACATTATCAGCTTCGTGATGATCGGGATTTACTGGAACAACCACCACAATATGCTCCAAGCGAGCCAGCGCGTCGGTGGTGCAGTGCTCTGGGCCAATCTCCATCTGCTGTTCTGGCTTTCGATCGTGCCCTTTGGAACTGCGTGGATGGGTGAAACGAGATTTCAGTCGCTTCCTGTTGCCATCTACGGGTTCATCCTGCTGATGTGCGGGGCGTCCTATTTTTTGCTCTCGCGGGCTTTAATCGCCAAGCACGGACGGGATTCGGCTCTGGGGCAAGCGTTTCAGAACAGCTTCAAGGATTACGCAAGCGTTTTGTTCTACGTAGCCTCCATACCCTTGGCCTTTGTGCACCCCGCGATCAGCATCGCGATTTTCGTCGCTGTGGCCGCGATGTGGCTCATCCCGGACCGACGCATGGAACGCGCAGTCGATGCGAACGGGTTCGAAAACTAGTCGGGAAGTCCCATTCTGGGGATCGCCGTGGGATCGGGCATACGGAATGATCCAGGTGATCTCTCTAGTCCAGGAATCACCACGCTTGGCGCCGGAGCAGGCAGGACAACGGCCACTGCGGGTTGGGGCGGCGCCTCTTGTTGTCGGGAGCTTGGTACCGGAGGCGGAGCGTAGTAGGTTGGTGCCGAGGCTGCTGCCGCAGGCGACTCACCCAGTTCTGATGCCGCATTCCGTGCCATTCCGCCGTACTGCTGGCGAAACTGTCCTACGATGCCCTCGGCCGCCTCGGGTGAATTGGTTGCAACCGGCCCGGTGCCCTGGGCTGGAGGGGAACCCCATGCGCCTCCTTCATCCCTCATCGCCACGGCAGAACCTGCGGTGAGCGCACCTAAGATGAGTTGGAGTTGACTCCGGGATTCCGACTGGTTGGCCTTGACTCGTGGACCGGCACCTTCGATCTTGATGACGCCCTGCGCTCCTTCCGGACCGCCATTGGGCAACCCTTCGGAAGTAATCGTGATCGAAAGACCGTTGATGTTCGTGTAATAGCCACCGCCCGTTGCGGGAACGATCTTGGTGTGAAGCTGCAGGGCAGAAATGATCGACTCCTGGACCGACTGTGCTGTGAGCTCTACCTTTTGACTAGTGGCACATTCCAATTTGATGGTTGGGCCAATTGCCAAATCGCGCAGTTGGGAGCAACCGCCGAGCGTAAACAAAATGAGGATTAGCGCACCTATTCTGAAGTCCTTTCGATCCATGGCCTATCTCTATCTTTATCGGCTCCTCGCCACCTGTGCCCAAGTGTCAGACGGTCTCCCAAACTATTTATTCCGCACAATTGCGGTAGAAACCAAACCTATCCATAAGAAACCTCGTCACCAATCTATAGAGTAATGAGTTCGGGACCTCCGACCAAACTCGGAAAGTACGACATCATACGCGAAATCGCCCGTTCCAACGATATCGTGTACGAGGCTTACGATCCGTTAATGAACCGCCGAGTTGCGATTAAGGAACTCGCGGTTGCATCGACGTCGACCAGTCAACAGCGGGAAGATCGCGTCAAGCGGTTTCTCCGCGAAGTCAAGGCGGCGGGTTCACTGGCGCATCCCAATATCGTGACTGTGTACGAAGTCGGGGAGGAATCCGGTCGGCATTACATGGCGATGGAGTTCCTGGACGGAAACACGCTCCGGAATCAAATCGACAGCCATGGCAAAATCGCTCAGGACCGGGCGATCGAGATCGCGGTGGACGTTCTCTGTGCGCTGGACTTTGCTCACAAGCACGGCGTCATCCATCGAGATATAAAGCCGGAAAATATCCAGATTCTGAGTAATGGCACGGTCAAACTCACCGACTTTGGTATCGCACGCCTTACTTTTGAACCCAATCTGACGATCGACGGCCAGGTGTTCGGCACCCCAAGCTATATGTCGCCCGAACAGGTGGTTGGGCGCGAGATAGACGTTCGGAGCGATATCTTCAGCATCGGCACCGTGCTATTCGAGATGCTGACGGGCGAGAAGCCTTTCAAAGGGGACAACGTAGTTGCGATCACCTACGCGATCATGAACACGAGTCTGGACTGCCCCCAGGGTATCGGATTCGCGATGTGGCAGGTGATCAGCAAGGCGATGGAAAAGTCGCCTCAGATGCGGTTTGCCACGGCAGAAGAGATGATCGAGGCTCTCCGGCAAGTTCAAAATGCTGGACAGGTGCAGCCGCATCTCCCCGTATCGAGCGGACCGATGCCACCGGTATTTGGTGGTCCGGGTAATGGACCTGTCAATCCCTACGCGCCACCGGTGGTAGTGCCCCCACCTGTCTCCATGCCGATGCCGATGCACGGCCAGAGCCCCTACAACACCACACCGTATGGAGGTGCTCTCCCGCCTGATCCCTACGGGATGGGCTATCAGACTCCTTACAACCAGCAGCCCTACCCTGGAACGCCATATCCTCAACCTGGAGTTCCTTACAACCAACAGCCGTATGTGCCCGGCGGACCCTATCCGCAGGCTCCCCAAACTCTGGGCGGGATGAATTACCCGCATGCTCCGGTTTACTATCCTCCGGCTCCCCGTAGACCGGTGTTTAAGCCCGAAACCAAACAATTTGTCGCTCGCTTCCTGTTGGTACTCCTGATCGTTGGCACCTTTATGGGCTTGGTGATCTACGCGATTATCGAAATCGGCAAAGGGATCAACGGAATGGAAACCACCCGGCGTGACAACCAAGTCCAACAGCAGATTCAGACAGAAACCCAGGGTGAACCCGTGGAGCAACAGATCGCTGCTCGGGAAAAGGGCATGAAGGATCTTCAAGGCACGATGGGACGCGCTGAGGAATCTGCAAAGCTTGCAGACAACTACGTCCAAGCCGCCCAGTCAAAGGAGGTCGCGGGCAAGCCCGCCGAAGCCGAGGCCTATTACCAAAAGGCTGCAGAGGCGGATCCCATCGCTCCCCGCTACGTCAACCTGGCGGCCTTTTATCAGCGGATGGAGCGGAAGGTCACCAATACGGACGATCGACTGGAGTTCATCCGCGGTGCAGGCGAGAGTTTCCAACACGCGGCCCAGAGCGCTCAGACCAAAGAGGACCGAGAAAAGTTCAAGAGGCAGTCAGCCCAGCAATTCCTCAAAGCGGGCGACCTCCTCAAGCCGTTCGACTCTCGGATGGCTCGTGAATACTACTACCAAGCGCGCGATGTGGCTCCACCAGAGTCTGAGGAATTCAAACTCGCGCAACAGGCTATCGATTCGTTATCGGCCTAAATACCTCGGTTGATTCCACCATCCACGGCGATACTCTGCCCACTGATGTAGCTTGCTTGCTGACTGCAGAGAAAGGCCACCGGTGCCGCAATCTCGCTAGGGTCCGCCAGGCGGCCGATCGGTACCTGCCTGCCTTGATTCGCCAAGGCTTCTTCCATCGAAATACCAAGTTTTTGTGAATTGAGATGTGCAAGATGGCGCTGCCGGTCGGTGAGAGTGTGGCCCGGAAGAACGGCGTTTACGGTAATCCCAAATGGACCGTATTCCTGGGCCTGAATTCGAGTTGTGGCGACAAGACCAGCTCGAATCGTCGAGGAGATCGGAAGCATAAGCGATGGTTCTGTGGCGACCAAACTCGTGATGTGGACGATGCGTCCCCAACCCATCTGCTTCATTTCAGGCAATGCAAGGCGAACCATTCGGATCACGTTGAAAAGCGTGGAATCAACTCCCGTCTGCCACTGCTCGTCGGTCATGGAGTCGATGCTGCCAGCAGGAGGGCCTCCGGTGTTTGTGACTAGGATCTCAGGAACTCCTAACTCAGATCGTACAGCGTCAAACCACGTTTCCAAGTCGGCTGCAACCGCGACGTCCGCCACATGGGTATGGCAACGAGCCCCGACTTCGGTTTTCGCTGACGCCAAGGTGGCTTCCGTCCTCCCGCAAATCGAGACACTACAACCCTGTTCGGCGAGTGCCTTGGCAACCGAAAGACCGATCCCTTTGCTTCCTGCCGCGACCATCGCGACCTTATTCTCAATGCCGAAATCCATAGCAGGATTATGAAGCTTGTATAATCTGCCCCGGAGGGATGGCAGAGCGGTTGAATGCACCGGTCTTGAAAACCGGCGGGGCGCAAGTCCTCAGGGGTTCGAATCCCCTTCCCTCCGCCACTGAGACCTTATCGAGATGGCAGACGAAAGGCCGGTAATCGTTCTCCGAAACGTTGGAAAGGCGACTGCGGACGATTTTCATCAACTGGGAATCCACACGGTCTCGCAAGTGGCAAAACAGGACGCGGACGACCTGTATCTGCGAATGTGCCACATCACCCAAACTCGGCAAGATCCATGCGTCCACGATGTGTTTGAAGCCGCAATTCACGAAGCAAAGACCGGCGAAGCTCGAAACTGGTGGGCATTCACCCCGGCACGGAAAGTGCGCCAGAAATCCGGGACGTTTCCGAACTACCCTGGTTGAATCGCGAAATTCACCTGTTTTCCTGCATCCCACGCATGATCCACCGCGGATTTCCCGTTGTCGTCTTTCCGAGTTGAATCGGCTCCCCTAGCCAGCAAGAGGTCAATGATTTCTTGGTTTCCGTTTTGGGCAGCACCCATCAACGGCGTAAATCCGCCATCCTGGGTTGTATCGACATCAGCTCCAGCGTCAAGCAGTGTTCTCACAATCTCAGCGCTGTTTCCAAAGATCGCTGAGTGGATGGGGGCATAAGATCCCACAGACGCTGAGCGCTTGTTGGGATCTGCTCCAAGTCGGATCAGCAAACGGACGACGTCTGGCTGTCTAAAGGCGGCGGCCAAGCATAGCGGAGTAAATCCATCGGGCGAAACGGTGTCCACTGCTGCCCGGTCACCCTGCAGTGCTGCCTCCGCGACCTCGACTTCGCCCAGAGCACAAGCCGTGTAAAGACTAACGTTTGCCCCGCAGTCCTTCAGCAATCTGGCGATATTGGGCTGTCCGTAATAGATCGCCAGGAGGATCGCCGGCGTCCCGTGATCATCAACCGTATTGACCAACGTGCGGTCCTCATCGATGAACCTCGCGACGTTGTCGCTTTCTCCCTTCTGGATCGCGGAAATAAAATCGTTTCGCTGATTGCTACTCATAGTTACCCCTGCTGCGCCCGCAGTGATTCGAGCTGTTCGGCGAGTTCCGACCATTTTCCGAGAGCTCGATCCAATGCTGTCGCGCACTCTTGGTAAGACGTTGCGAGCGCGAGGTGATCGGCATCTGGTTCGGCATCGGCCATTTTGGTTTGGCTGGTTTCCAAATCGCGTTCCCTCTGTGCTACCTCCAACTCGGCCTCATCGACCAACTTGGCAAGGCGTCCGATCTCCTTGGAGAGTTCGCGAGGCGATAGAGCCGGCTCTTGGACCGCGACTGCGACCTGTGATGCGACAGATTTCGTTTGGGACGGAGGAGCGACCTTTCGGTTTCGATAATCTGCATAACCCCCGGGAAATTGTATGGATTCCCGCTCCCGGACGTCGAGGGTGTGATTGGTCACTTGTTCAAGCAACCATCGGTCGTGCGATACGAGAATCAAGGTTCCTGTGAACTCCCGGAGCACTTCGGCAAGAGCCTCACGGCTGCCCATGTCCAGGTGGTTCGTCGGCTCGTCCAACACCAAGACGTTTGGCTGAAGTCCTGTAAGCAAAGCAAGTTGGACCTTGTTGCGCTCGCCACCGCTCAGGGTCTTTATCGGGCGCGTTGCGTCGTCACCGGTCAGCAAGAATTTGCCTAATAGATCGCGGGCTTGGGGGAACTGGATCCCGAGCGTATCGCTCACCACGATCATCGGCGATAGATCCGCGTCCAAGATATCGAAGTCCTGGCTGAAGTACCCCAGGTCCACGTTCGACCCTTGTCGGACCGTGCCGGTTGTAGGTTCAAGCTCTTTCAGCAGCAGTTTAAGCAGCGTGGACTTTCCCGCTCCGTTCTGGCCGATGACACCCCATCGCTCTCCCCACCGCACTGTCCACGAGAGCTGGTTCAGCAGGTGGCGGTCTCCCAACTGGATGGAGAGGTCCTTGACTTCAAAAACCAGATCACCCGATCGCTTGGTCGGTTTGAGGGTCGTGCGGATGCCCTTGTCGTGGGTCGGAGCATGGACTGATGTTGCGCGCAGTTTTTCAAGCTGTTTGAGGCGTCCCCGCGCTTGAGCCGTTCGCTGGCTGTTCATGAAGCGCCTCACGTACTCATCGAGTTTGGCCATCTGCTCGGATTGCTTTTTGGCAATCGCAGCCTGCCGCGCTTCATCTTCGGCGCGGAGTCGGACGTATTCGTCGTAGTTGCCCGGGTACGAACGAGTGCTGCCTTCTCGCAGTTCGACGACCCGCCCAACTGTGTTTTGCAGGAACCTTCGATCGTGGCTGATCAATAGCACCGCGCCGTGATAACCTCGGATCCAGCCTTCAAGCCACTCCGTCGCTTCCAGATCAAGGTGGTTTGTGGGCTCATCGAGAATCAGGAGATCGGGTTCTTCGAGCAACAGCCGCGCGAGGATGAGGCGCGTTCTCTCGCCTCCTGAAAGTTTGTCAACGGGCTTGTCGTACTCGCTCTCGTCAAACCCCATCCGCGAGAGGACAACCTTGAGATCGGTCTCCACGGAGTACCCGCCTTCGGAGAAAAAGTGCTCGTGGAGCCGCGCATATTCATTGAGGACATCGTCCGTGGGATGCGTTTCCAGTTGCTCCTCAAGTGCCTTGAGTCGATTTCTCGTCTCCACAAGCTGGGCTCTGGCATCCTCGGCCGCTTGGAGGACCGTGACGTGCTCAGGGAGCGTGCTGTCCTGGCTGAGATAGCCGATTTGCACTCCGGGCGAAATCTGAATGGAGCCGCTATCCGGCTCGTGGAGTCCCATCACGGTTTTGATGAGCGTTGATTTGCCAGTTCCGTTGTTGCCCACCAAGGCAACCTTTTCGGCACGGTCTACCCAGAGATCGGCGCTTTGAAGGATAGTTTCGCCGAGAAACTCTTTGTGGAGACCACGAATTCGAAGCAACATGGAAGGCACGATTGTACTTTGTTGGTCGGAACCGTCGGGGCCGGGTCGAAACTGCAGATTTAGGGTACATTTTCTTCACTTCGCCGGGGTGGCGGAATGGTAGACGCGGCGGTCTCAAACACCGTTGAGCTCAAACTCATGTGGGTTCGAGTCCCACCCCCGGCACCACCCGTCCATTTAAAGTGGCCCAACCCAGCCTCTTCCAAGCCGAAAGTCTCGTCGAGCAGGCTCAATTCATGCTCGATGAAGCATTCTTGCGTTTTCCCATCAAGAAGAAGCCTCTCATCGAGTGGCGACCCTATCGGACGACGGCAGGGAGAGCAGCATTCAAGGCGAATGCAATCTTGCTTTCATCGCTGGTGCTCACTGATTCCGAAAAGCTCAGAGACACACTCCTCCACGAATATGCGCACCTTCTCGCCTTCCACCGCGAAGGAAAGGCTGCAATGAACCACGGCCTGGCTTGGCAGCAGGCAATGCGAGATCTGGGAGTGGAGCCTGAGCGAACCCATAAGTACGACTGCAAGCGCAACCAAAGTAGGCAAGTGGTGATCTATCGGTGCGATAAGTGCGGATCGACGTTTCCCAGAAAGCGCCGATTGCCACAGCGACGGGCCTATCTCCATCGCGATTGCGGAGGCAAGATCAAGCTTCACGGAGTTGAACCTAGAAAAGGTGACTGCGACGAGCCGTAGAATCAATCCGTAGTAGCGTTCGAGAATCGAAAGCCAATGTGGATTGCAGACGCCGCGCGAAGTCGTGAAATGGACCGGATAGCCACTGAGGAATTTGGTGTGCCCGCAATGGTCTTGATGGAGCGCGCTGGCCTCGCAGTCTTCGACGCGCTCATGAAGATGTTGCCGGAAGGCGGCAGGATCACAATCTTTTGCGGCAAGGGCAATAACGGCGGTGACGGCTTGGTCGTGTCGCGACATGCTCTCAAGAACGGCTTCCATGTGGATTGCTTGATGGCGTGCCTCGAAGATCAACTCACGCCGGACACAGCCACCCAGCTCGCCGTAAGTCGAGCGCAAGGCGTAAATCCAATTTTCTACGATGATGCGCGTTGGTTGCGAAAAGCAGACTGCGTGGGATGCCGCGACCTTATTGTGGATGCACTTCTTGGCACCGGCGCTAAAGGCGAAGTGCACGGACCGATTGCCGAGTCGATCCATGCCATCAACCGCAGTGGGGTTCCCGTGGTCAGCGTCGATGTTCCTAGCGGTATCGAAACCGATTCGGGTGAGGATCTTGGCGAAAGCGTTTGGGCCCTGCGAACCGTCACGTTCGGGCTCCCCAAGCCGTTCCTGTTTCAGGGGATCGGCCTAGAGCACTCCGGATTCTGGAGCGTTTCGGATATCGGGATGCCCCGCAGTCTGCTGGAGGAGCCGACCGATGCTCGATTGGTCGATCATCACTTCGTCGGCAACCTTGTTCCCGAGAGATTGAGAGCGAGCCATAAAGGCGACAATGGCCGGGTCCTGATCGTGGCTGGATCGGCGAGAATGCCGGGTGCAGCGACCCTTTCCTGCATGGGAGCCATCCGCAGTGGCGGTGGCCTTGTCACTTTGGCCTCGGTGCCGTCTGCGTGCTCCGTGCTTGCTCATCATGTTCCAGAAGCGCTCCTGATGCCCTTGCCCGACACCGACGGCTGGCTTGGTTCCGCTGCCGCGGAGGCGCTTCTTCCTCATCTCGGATGTTTCGACAGCATCTTGATCGGACCCGGCTTGGGTGCTAACGAGCATTCGCGAGCCTTTATGGAGGTCCTGGTTCCGGCATTGGACCATCTGGTTTGTCTCGATGCAGACGCGTTGAACTTGGTGAGTGAAGGAGTCAAGCTTCCAACGTGCCCAACAGTGATGACTCCACATCCTGGTGAAATGAGCCGGTTGCTCTCCATGAGCACGGCGGAGGTTCAAACGAACCGGTTCGAAACCGTTAAGCAAGCGGTGATGCAGTTCGAGTGCGCGATCCTCCTCAAAGGGCCCTATAGCATCATCGGTGACGTGATGCAGCCCTTGAGCGTGAACTCAAGCGGCAATCCGGGTATGGCTTGCGGAGGAATGGGCGATGTGCTCAGCGGGATTGTCACCACGCTGCTTGCGCAGGACCTGCCTCCTTACTTGGCCGCGACTTGTGGTGCATTCTGGCATGGACTTGCGGGAGACCTTTGCGCGGCAGAAATTGGCCCGATTGGCTTCACCGCGACCGATCTTGCGAAAAAACTGCCTGAAGCCCGGGTAAAAATAACGGCAACTTGCGACGCACCTACTTATTCCTGTGTGCATCAGCCCTGAGCTTGGCGCTCAGCGCCTGTGCTATTGCTGATTTGGTAATCCAGCTGCCCCCGAACACTGCCGGAGTAGCTTGGATCGCAACCTCCAAGGACCTAGCCAATTCAGACCCCTCCTCCGAGTGGCAGTCCGATCCGAAAACGTTCGCCATCACGATTCCCGATGACAAGCTCGCCAGCGAAAAAGTTGTGGCCGTTGTCTCCGAGGCGAATACCATGGCCACTTTGCCAGCCAAATCGGGAAAGGTCGGACTCAAGGCGGCCGATTTCAAGCTGGTAGCCAAGGTCCAGGTCAAGTTTGAAGATGCAGGCGAAGGCATATCCAGTGGTTCTGCCACGTTGTCATCGAAATCCAAAAAGTTCGAGTCGCTGATCGGCTCGCAAGACGGTGGAGAAGCGACATTTTGGGGAGTCGAGCCGAATTCGGCCTATACGGCAACCCTCAAGTACAAGGATGGCGATCAGACGAAGGAGTTCACCAGTCCGGCTATCGGTGTCTCACTTGAGCAAGCGAAAAATGGAGCGTGGTTTGGGTTCAGGCTCTCTGATCGGAAACCTGCTCCCAAGGAAGCCTCGAAAGATGCTCAGAAAAAGAAGAAGCCCGCAGCGCCAGCCAAGCCAGAAGCTGGCGCTCCAAAGTGGTTCACGTATCTGCTGGGTCTCGTGTTAGGATTGGGCGTTATCTACACTTTCTACCGCTTAGTGTTGGCCAACCGAGATGCGATCGACAAACGCCTTAGCCAAATGGGCGTAGCCATCCCAACCGATCCTGATCCTAATGCTCAGACCTCAGCGACGATCGATCCGACAGTGCCCAAGCCTGTCCAGCCGATCATCCTCGGTGATGCGGACCCGACGCCTCTTACCGGACCGGTTGCGGTCCCAATTCAAGGGATGCAGCAAACCGCTCCCGATCCGCGGCTGACGGGAACCAAGTCGATGTTCTCTCTGTACAACGGATCCTTCGTCGTGGGCCGAGATGCGACTGCCGATTTTCCCCTTGCAGACGAATCCAGCCTGTCTCGGAGACACGCCCAACTCGACTTTTTACATGGGCGATTGACCGTGACCGACCTCGGGAGCACGAACGGGACGTATCTTAATGGGCAAAAGGTTGAAGGAGGCCCGACCGAAGTGCCGGTCGGCTCCGTCCTTCAGTTTGGGGCTGTTCAGTTCCGATACGAAGAATAGATGATTTCGCGCGCGCTATCGCTTTTGGTTGCCGGAGCGCTCGGGGCGTTTTTGGCCTGGGCGATTGTGGAACCGTTTGCCCCATCCTCGCAGGGAGGTGCCTGGCAGGTGTTCGAGTGGGCACTTTCGGCTGCTCTCGGGTTCTTGGTGGGCGGAGGTATTGGATTGGTTTCCGGCTACTTTCAGGGATCTCGGACCCACACCGTCCGTGGATTTCTCAACGGTGCTCTGATCGGACTTTGCGTTGGCCCCATCGGGGTCAGCCTTGGAGGAGCTATTTTTGCTCCGTTCGC
Source organism: Armatimonadota bacterium (assembly GCA_018268255.1). Lineage (GTDB taxonomy): Bacteria > Armatimonadota > Fimbriimonadia > Fimbriimonadales > Fimbriimonadaceae > UBA2391. The sequence goes on from JAFDWX010000008.1 coordinate 73,114, forward strand.
AGCGATGAGCACGATGTCCGGCGGGATGTGGATCCGCGTTATCGGTCGCGCCATGGCATTCTCCGTGTTTGGCGGATTGTTGGGATTGGCGGAAGGAGCCATCGGAAAATCCTCCAAGCGAGCAGTACAGGGAATGGTGGGCGGAATTCTGGGAGGCTTCCTGGGAGGCTTGGTTTTCGAGTGGATTGCCATTTTCGCGTCCCAACCTCTCTCGGGCGGCACCGCTGGCAAAGAGATCGGCGCGATCCCGCGAGCGGTTTCGCTAACCACCGTCGGTGCCGGAATCGGACTCATGATCGGACTCGTCGAGGCGCTGGCCCGAAGTGCTTGGGTCCGACTCATTGTGGGACGCAACGAGGGCAAAGAGTGGCCTGTGGACGCGAATGAGACATTCATCGGGCGCGACGAGCGAGCCCATATCCCACTTTTCGGCGACCCCAACGTCGCAGCCTATCACGCGAAGATTGTCAAAGATCGCGGCCAGTATGTTTTGGTCGATGCAGGAAGCCCGCTCGGAGTCGGCCACAACGGATCGCGTGTGGGGCAGGCTCTGCTTGTCTCCGGCGACATGATCCAAATCGGCTCGCATCAACTTCAGTTCATGCTCAAATCGGGCCAGATGAAGCGATTGCCCCAGGTGGAGCGGTTCCAGCCTCAGCCGATCCAACCAGCTCAAGTTCAAGGGCAGCAGCCAGCGGGAGTCCCCGCAGGCGTTCCGATGGCAATGCCGATGCAGGTTCAACAGCCGGTCCCGCTCAATCCAACGGTCGCTATGCCAGCTCAGCAGGCAACCCCAGCCGCGCCGAGTCTTGCGGTGGTTGCCGGTCCGCTCTCGGGGCAGAAGTTCACGGTCACCCAGAACATAGAGATCGGGCGCGAGTCACCGATTATTCCACTAGGCTTTGATTCCGGAGTCTCTCGTCGGCACGCGAGCGTGGCTCCCGCGGCCGGCGGCGTGCAAGTCACCGACTTGGGCAGCACCAACGGCACCTTGGTCAATGGCGCACGGATTCAACAGATCATCGCTCGAATTGGAGACACTATTCAGATCGGATCGACCACATTTCGCGTCGAACAATAGAATTACCCAGGCACCCCATGGACCAGACCCAAGCATTCGACCCCAACAAAACAGTCATGGCTTCCGGCGACCCGATGCGGACGCAGGCGATGACAGCCATGCCCGGTTTCGATCCGAACAAAACATCGGCAATGACGGGACTGGCTCCCGGCGTCACTGTTAGCATCACTCCAAGCCGAAAGGCGACGATGGCGAACGGCCCTGCCAGCGAGCAGTTTTTGATTGAAGTCTATGCGGGCGCAGGAGATGTTCTGCCGGGTGCTGGAATCGCGGGCCCACGGACCCCTCTGAACCTTTGTCTGGTGCTCGATCGGTCCGGTTCGATGGAAGGCATGCCGATGGAGTATGCCAAGCAAGCTTGCTCCTATGTCGTGGACATGCTAGGCCCCAACGATGTCCTTTCGATCGTTACGTTTGAGGAGGTTGTCGAGGTGCTCATGCCGCCTCAGCGTGTGACGCAGAAGCAGCCCATCAAAGATGGGATCATGCGGCTCGCGGTGGGGAACACCACCAACCTCTATGATGGTCTTCAACTGGCAATGAACCAGGTGGCTTCCGTCAACGATGGAGCTCGTGCCACACGCATCGTAGTGTTGACGGATGGGGAGCCCACGGCCGGTATCAAAGATTTCACAGCGTTGGTTCAACACGCGGGAGAAGCAAAGAACCGAGGCATAACGTGCACATTTTTGGGCTTTGGCCCCGAGTACAACGAGGAGCTCCTCGCCTCCATGGCCAAGCGCGCAGGCGGGAACTATTACTACATTCCGGACCCGAGGCTGATTCCGGAAGTGTTTCGAGGCGAGTTGGAGAAGCTCCTAAACGTCGCCGCCCAGAACCTCAAGATGGAGATCAAGATTGCACGGTGGGTGAATTTTCGAAGTGTCCCCGGCCACAACCTGCCTCCCTCTTCCCGTGAAGTTTCGATCAATCTCACCGACTTGGAGCGAGGCGCGATGCTCCAGCAGGTGGTCGATTTGGAATTCACAAACCATCCGCTAGGTGCCTATCGTGTGGCCAGCGGCACTTTCAGCTACGACGACACCATGAGCGGGCAGAACAAGCGTGTGGAGATGGACTTCGTGATGGAGTTCTCTGCGGATGCGGCGCAATACAGCATGCCGGCTGATCCAAAGGTCGCCCAAGCCTATCAGATGGCAGCCGCAAGCAAGGCCGTCGAGCGGACGATTATGGGTCTCAAGACAGGTCAGATCACAAGCATGGCAGCCATGGACGAACTCCAAAAAACCCAGATGCTCTTGATGCAGGATGGGAGAGTTTCGGAAGCTCAAGAAGTGACCATGGCCATGCGCGCACTCCAATCAGGGGATTTGGGTGGTGCAGAGAAGACTTTAATGGGAACGATGGTTCAACTTGACCAGGGCAAGAAGTCGATTTAGCGGCCGTTTGCCTGAAATTTCTTCACTTCGGCTTTGGCTGCCATGCACGCCTGACTCGCCGCATTGAGGAGGTTCTCAAAGGTCGCAACGTAGTGTGTATTTGCGCGTTCCTGCGTCCTTCGCCCACCGCTGATCCCGATACAGAACGTAATGGGTCTTCCCAAGTCGTCAAAGAGCTCGGCTTCGGCTCGCTCTTGGATCACCATTGCGAGTTGTTCTGCATCCGCACGCAAGCGAAGGGTTCCAACTGCGAACTCGTCGCCACCGTAGCGGACGAGGAGATCGGTTCTTGAATCGATGCACTCCCTTAGAAGCGCACTGACTCGGCGCAGCACGCGGTCGCCGACGGCGTGCCCGTATTGCTTGTTGTACAGGCCAAAATCGTTCAGATCGATAAACAGCAGAGAGATCTCGCTCCCGCTCGAAAGGGCACCGATTGCCCAATCGCGCATTCGGTCGATGCGGCCGAGATTGGTCAGCGGATCCCAGGTGAATCGATGCTCCTGAAGGAGGATATTTGGCGTCAGCACGCCCAGGAAGCGGTCATCTTCCATCACCAAGGCAAAGTCAAGGTCCTCCGTGTAGAAACGCTCGGCAGCGCGGGAAATGGCCAAATGGCTGTCCAATACCGGCTGCGGCGGAGCCATCACTTCCGAGAGCTCGACTCCATCCTCGACGCGCGCGATAGTTTCTGCTGTGACCACCCCCACAACGCGGTTGTTCTCAATGACGGCGAGAGCTTTCACCCGATGCCCAGCCAACAGCACACGCGCCGCTTTGACGCGGTGAGTTGGATTGAGCCACACCGGTTCTAGTGAAAGGTCCCCTAAATTCCTCATTTCTGTCGAATCAAAACAATCGCTCCGATCCATAGTAGCCATAGGTGCCCTCTGTTCGGAACAGCGTAAAGTACGTGAGTCGTGGAAAACAGGCCCTTGTACGGATGCCCACTCACTAGACGCTTTCAAGTGACCTCTCGAAGTCGCTTAACCAAGCTTCCAGTATTTTTGCGGGCTCAGATACAATTTCTCCTTTCATCACTCGATTGGAGAGATTGTAGACTCTTCCCTCATCTAGGCCCAGGTACCCGGCGACTTCGCGTTCGGGGAGCCGAAATGCCTTTCGCATCACAAATGCAGCAAAAGCGATTCGATCTGCAGAGGATTTTAGGGTTGATCGAGTCGAAGGCGCGGAATCGATCAAGTCGACGATATGGTCTCGAATATCCCATCCATCTGCAGCCGAAAGATTCTCATTGAGCACTCCACACGCGGCCGCCACGGATTCCAGCGTTAACCACGATAGCTGAACGAGCTGCAGCCGCTGGAGGGCTCCGACCAAGGCATGCCCGTTCCCTGTAAGCTTTTTCGCAAGGAGACTTATCAGAGTTTCGGAAATGTGGAGGCCGTAGTTCTTCGCGAAATGGCGGACCATCAGAGGAAACTCGTCTTTGGTCGGTTCGGTGATCTCTCCGACCGACCAGTTTCGACTGTAGGGAAGCTGATTACGCAACGCCTTGGTGCTGAGGTCGGTTTCGATCGCGATGATGGTGGAACGTCCAGCCTTAGCTCGGCGCTCCAAAAGCATACGTAAGTCGTGCTTGGCGCGGGGCGACCGAAAAGCGTACCCAGCGTCGTCGAGGATAAGTACCGGAACGGTTTCCAAGTGCTCCCAGCGGACAGGTTGCGTACGAAGGGACCGGATGCCGATCGTGCCCAGCTTCTGATTGCATCGGTAGTTGCTGACGCATTGAAGGAGGCTGGTTTTGCCCCAACCGGAAGGGCCAATTAGAGCCACGAGTGTGCTTAAACCCATCGAAAAAAGCAGGGCTTGTTCAACGGCTTTGACATTGGACGGGAGCACAGCAATAGAAGAAAAATTGTTGCGGCTCTCCTGAAAGAGCGCCTCTGATATCCGATGCGGCACATGGTTGGAGGAAACGGCCGTGCTACTGGTACCGGATGCCATCATTTGCCCCATGGTTTTAAATCGTCGCCAACCGGGGCCATCCCAATGAATGTCCCGTTGCCCTCGCCACCATTGTCAACTTTAGGGTTTGACCCAGTCAAGGCCGAAAATGATTGCCTAAACAACCTCTTAATCTGATAGTCGATATATTGCGCTTCATTGCGCAATTAGGCTGCAATTGCTTGGGTATTTTCCCCATTTCTGCTCAGGTTTTCCCCAAGTTTTCAAGATACGTTTTCAGAGTGCTCTCGCCGTGTCGCACCTTTTCCCAGTACTTCTCAAAATTGAATCCTGGGCTGTGGTCGAGGACATGACATGGAGCGCAGGATTTTTCCCCCACCACCGCCATTTTGTTCTGGGCGGGTTCGTCGGCATGCTTTCCACCTGGCCCATGGCATGATTCGCATCCCACGTCGGCCAGTTCGGGAGTTTTTTGCCGAGATTGGAATCCTGTTGATTGGCTGAGGCCGACCACATGACACCCCACGCAATCGGGATCACGATCATGTTTGGTTTCCTCCAAGGTGGCGAGAGCATCACTGTGCCGGGTGGTCTTCCACGTCGCGAATTCTTCCTGATGACAGCTTCCACAACGGCGAGACCCTGCAAAGCTCTGATCCGAGGTTTGGCGAGGGAGCTTACCGAGCAGATTTTCCCGGCCGACTCGCTGCAGGTACCGAGACAAAATTTGGGTGATCGATCGATGGTCTCGAAAGCTAGGTCCGAGTTCCGTGACCTGGTACCTAACCATTTGGTTAGCTCGGAAATCCAATTGAATCAGGAATTTGCCAGATTCACCGGGAGTTAAGAGGAGTGAAGCATTCTTCATCTCCGGCCTTGCCGGCGGCCTCGCGTTGGACCGATACACGATCACCTTTGGAGTTCCCGCGAGGGTTCGAGCCGAATCCAGCCCCCCATCAACGAGGAGGATATCGGCGTGTGGCACTGGCTTGCCCTGCTGCCAACTTGCCGCGATCCAACCATTCGAGAGCGTCAACTCTGGCCGAAGTTCATCGCGAATCAGTCTCTCACCGGAGAGGCGGTCAAACGTCTCCTCCAGGCCGGTTCCCAGAGCCTTGTCAGTAGCCGCCAAATTGATGGCTTCCGCGTCGAGTACCCGGAGGGCTTCCGCGAGCGTTTCCGCCTTCATCTCGGTTTGCCGGCTATTCGATCCAGAGGTCATCGCGCCGTTCGCAACGACTACTACTTTGTTCCGGGCTCGAATCTGATCGACCGCTGTGGCCATTCTGGCAAGACCACCTGACATCGGTTTGGTACAGCCGCACGGAGTCAAGGACCCGTGAAAATCTCCCACGACCACGAGCGTGAAATCTGCCTTCGGATGCTCGGGACTGACCCAAGCAATCACGAGACTTGCTGCGGCGATCCCCAAAAGCGCGAGTTTCACTTGACGATTCCAGTGACGTCGATCATGATTTCTGGTTGCTCAGCCGCGTCCGTCGCTATGGCTAGAGTCGCATTAAGGGGACCGCTTGGCAATTTCCCATCATAAGCGACGGTAATTCGATATTCATCCTTGGCTTCATTGGCTTTCCACGTAGCATTGACAGAAGGCAATGTCGACTTGATTTCGGAGATCTCAAAAGGCTTGCCGGGTCGGCTCAGAATCATCACCGCGGACGTCGCCGTGCCGACCTCCCCCAGGTACACAGCAGCGGGAAAAGCGGCAATCCCCTTCTGTACGCTGAACTGGTGGTTGATCACCGACCACGTCGGATTATCCGTGGAAATGAGCAAGGTTCCATAGAGTCGGCCTGGAGGAAGTTCCTTGGTGCCAAGAAGTGAAATCTTGTATCCGGTGGATTCCACCTTTTGGTTAGGCAGAGTTCCTCGCCATTCTGAAACTTCGGTAATTGCTGCAACGCCGAGAGTCTCAACCTTGGTAACTTTGAGTTTAACCTTTTGGTTGGGCACGAGGATCACGTCTGCCTTAAAGCCCGAGTCGTCAGCTATGATGACGCCTCTTGCTTCCGAGGTTTGGATCTGGTACGCGGGTTCGACATTCATCGTGACCGGAATAACTGTTGAAGGTCTCTCAGGGTCGTTGGTATACAGGACGATAAACTTCTGGAATGGCCCTGGTTGGTCGGTGGTGTTGACATTCACACGAATCAGTCCTGTCCTGCCGGGTTCCACCTTGCCCGCACCCGTAACGCTGAAGCAGCTGCAGTCGGGTGCAACGCTGTAGTTGAGGTCCGATGCGCCTTGGTTTGAAATCGAAATCGAGAAGGGAACTTGGTCACCTTGGAGAACCGATCCACCCTCATACTTGGCTGGCTCAAATACCAATTTCGGTTGCGCAACGCGAATCTGTTTCTTGGCCTTGATGAGCTTATCGAGCTGTTCCGTAATTTTGATGACCTGATCTGCCAACGTGTTGACCTGTCCGAGCGGCTTGAAGACCGTGGGATACAGCCCTTCCAAACGGAACATGGCGCTGCCTGGCCTAGGGAAACGCTCAAGTCCAAGTCTTCGACCAATTGCATGGATCATCTCTTGCTCGATCTCTCGGCCGGTGCTTTCAACCTTTTGGTTAGTCCTAAATCGAGCCATGACCACTTCAACCCGATAATCATTCGGTGCGGAGGAATCGAAGAAGACGGCACCTGCTGGACCGTTCGAATCGGGATTGGGCGGCAGCGTATCGACGAATGATGCTTTGATGTCCTTCGAATTTCCCACTGAAATCTTCAGGTTGGGAACAAATTGCTTCCAATCTGCGATTGCTCGATCGCGAGCCGCGGCGAACTCCGCCCGCTTAGCCTGAGGAATGCCCGAATCGTCCCAAGTGATCATTACGGAACGCTGGGGGAGCACCTTGAGGAGCTGTGCTGCGCCGGCAAAGTCCTTCTTCTCCATCTTCGCTTCAACAGCCAAGAGAGCCTGCTGATAGGTCCCATGGGTCCCCAGCGGAGGTGTGGGTCCGACTGGTATGGATTGGCCAAAGGCAACTGCGAGTAGCAGAGATATGTGCATGGTGTATTGGGATCGTACCGAAAGACTGACGCTCTGAAAATCGTGAGAGAACGTTAGAATGAAAAGCGGCAAAGAATGCGTAAGATGGAATATGGAATCCCCATCCACCCAGTCTCTGCGTCAGCTCATTCGCCGAATTGAAGATCAGGCGAAACCGGCGGACCCCAAGCTGGCTAACTACCTCTTGGCGCTCAATTCGGAGGTGGACTCGCTTGATCAGAAGATTGGAAAACAAGCAGATCTGGTTCTGGAATACGAAGATGCCTACACGAAGCTCACCAGCCCTGCGAACCGCATTGGAATTCTGATTAACCATTTGGATGAGGGAAGATTTCTGGTTGCATTAGGCGACACCGAGTTCGTGACATTCGCTGACCCAAGCATCGAACCTGAATCACTTTTGGTGGGCTCTCGTGTCGCTCTCAATGATGCTTACGCCATCGTTGGATTGGTTGCAACGCCACCGACTGGACCTTTGATCAAAGTAAGCGAGGTGCTCGACGATCTCCGTCTGCGCGTGAATAGCGATGCCCAGGGCCAACAGGGTCGGTTGGTGCTCCGGAGCGAGGAACTCAGGGATGTAAAGATCCAGCAAGGCGATGAACTTCGATTGGACGCAACCGGGCGGATCGCTGTTGAGCACTTTGGCCAGCGAGAAGTCAGGGACTATTTTGTCGAGGAAGTCGAAGAGATTCCTTGGGACAAGATCGGTGGTCAAGAGGCGGCGATCGCGACGATTCGGGAGTCCATCGAACACCCGATGCTCCACCCCGAGCTCTACCGGAAGTTCGACAAAAAACCTATCAAAGGCATATTGCTTTACGGTCCGCCGGGGTGCGGAAAAACGCTGATCGGCAAAGCCATTGCCTATAACCTCGCCAAGGAGTATTCCGAGCGGGTAGGACACGAGGTTAAGGAATATTTCATGCATATTTCCGGGCCGAAAGTTCTAAACATGTGGCTCGGAGAAACAGAGCGAATGGTCCGAGAGATTTTTCAAGTCGCTCGCGAACGGGCGAAAGAAGGTCGGTTGGTCGTCATCTTTATGGATGAAGCGGAATCGATTTTGAGAACGCGATCCAGCGGACGTTGGCTTAATATCAGCAACACGGTCGTGCCCCAATTCTGTGCCGAAATGGACGGGCTCGTGTCTCTGGAAAACGTGGTCCTTGTCATCACGACCAACCGCCCCGACTACATCGATCCAGCGATTCTCCGCCCGGAGCGAATTGATCGAAAGGTCAAAATCTCCCGGCCCGACAAAGAGGCGACTCGCTCGATTTTGAGCATTTATCTCCACCAGGACCTGCCCCTTGATCCCGATCTGGTGAAGGAATATGATGGCGAAGAATCGTGTGCTCGAAAAGCGCTCATCGAGTCCACGCTCGCCTATCTATGGCGGGAAAGCCGTGAGTCAGAGTTTCTGACGATCTCGCTGAGAAATGGAAGTTTCGAGACCCTCCACTACCATGACCTCCTGAGCGGTGCCCTGATAAAGTCTGTGGTGGATCGTGCGAAAGACATGGCGATTCGAAGGGCGATTGACCAAATGGTTAATGAAGTCGGCCTCAGGCAATCCGATATGGTCGAGGCCATCGATGCCGAGTATCGAGAGAACGAGATCTTCCCAAAGAATGACCAAATCGAGGATTGGCTCAAGTTGATCGACATCGAGCCCGAGTTTGTCGTGGATGTGAAGCCGACGAGAACCGCAAGTCAACCCCGGAAGAACCGACACGACGTGGTCTAACCATTCGGTTGAAAATTCGGTGAAATCCAGCGGCGTAACGCAAGGAAGATGCGTCCGTACCATTGACCACGGATTGGCCGGTCTGGGCTAGGATGGCCCAAATTGCGTCCGCACCAAAACCCTAGAGTCAAAGTCTAGTGTTTGCCTCTTGATTTGCCGAAGATAGTAACCGGCATAAGAGGTTTGTTGGATGTCATTTTTGGAAAAGTGGTTTGGTTTTGATCGAGACGAGCTCTATGATCGCGGCATGCGGTCATTTGATCAAGGGCAGTACGAGGAAGCTATCGTAGCGTTGCAAGCGGTAACTGATCGAACTCACGATCCGGCGACCAAGCGCCTTTCCAAATTCTATACGGCGGAGAGCTACACCCATCTGGGCCTTCGCGCACTTGAGCAGGAGAACTTTGATGCAGCTTCCACCATGCTTAAGCATGCTGTGGAGATTCATCCGAACTTTCCCGATTTGCACTTCAACTTGGCATTGGCCTATCGGGGTTGCGGACGACTCGATCTTCACAAGATAGAACTCGCCGAAGCAGTGGCGATTAATCCACGATATGCACGAGCGGTGCTGTTCCAAGGCATCGTGGCGTACGAGGAAGGCGACCACGAGACTGGGCTGGAGTTGATTCACCATGCTGTTTCGCTGGATGCGAACCTAGGCGGTGATCGATATAAGTTTGGTTTGAAGTGCCACCAGGATGGGGAATATGACCGCGCTGCGAGCAACTTTCTGGCGATGGAAAATCGCGAAGCGCGCGATGCTAACGCAATCGCAAAGTGCGGCGACAAGTTCTCTCGGGAAGGTTTATGGACAGAGGCTGTGCAGGAGTATGAGAAAGCCCTCGATCTGCAGCCACGGTACGCTGACATTCGGTGTAAATATGGGCAAGCTTTGCTCCAGCTGAACGAGCTCGACGCTGCCGCCAACCAGTTTCGGATGGCGCTTAACATCAACTCTCGGTACGTCGATGCGCTCGCCTACTTAGGGGTTACCCTCAGGCGTCAGGGCGACTGGCAAGGTGCTCAATCAGCATTCAAAGAAGCAGTGAATTTGAATCCGAACCATCCTATCGCGTCGTACGAACTGGATCGTCCTGCTCAGACAGCATAATTCGACGGACGAGATTGCATTTCTGGCCCGAATCGGCTATACTTACAGGTCCGCGCCTTGGGTATCCAGGGATGGCCCATGTGTGCGCGTAGGTAACGAGACCATGTACGCAATTGTCAAGACGGGCGGAAAGCAATATAAAGCCGCAAAAGATGAAGTCCTGATCGTGGAAAAGATCGAGGGCGATGCAGGTTCCAAGGTTGAACTCGAGCAGGTCGTCATGGTCTGCGACGGCGCAAAAGTCAAACTCGGCTCGCCGTTCGTTAAGGGCGCCAAGGTTCAGGCGGAGATCGTTCGCCAAGCCAAGGGTCCCAAGATCAACGCCTTTAACTACAAGCCCAAGAAGAACGAACGCAAGCGATGGGGCCATCGCCAGCCGCAGACCTATCTGCGCGTGCTGGCCGTAGAGGGAGGAAAGTAATTCCATGGCACATAAAAAAGGTCAAGGTTCATCCAAGAACGGACGTGATTCCAATTCCCAGCGACTGGGTGTCAAGCGCTACGCAGGCCAAGTGGTCAAAGCTGGTTCAATTCTGGTTCGACAGCGCGGCACACAGTTTCACCCAGGAGTCAACTGCGGAATCGGCAATGACCATACACTATTTGCTCTCATCGAGGGCGTGGTGAAGTTCGAGGGGCCGACCAAGAAGCGACGCATCAGCGTTTATCCGAACGAAGCCTAGAGCTTTTCCCCTAAAGTTGAAATCCGGTTGAAGGCAATGATCTTCACCCGGATTTTCATTTTAGGTATCGCTTGTCTACTATTGTTGTGCTAGACTGGATTCCGTATGCGCCAAGACAAAATTGTCGTCGTCGGGGCTCGGGAGAACAATCTCAAGAACATTACGATTGAGATCCCGCGCGACAAATTGGTGGTCATCACTGGTCTCAGCGGTAGCGGGAAGTCGAGTTTGGCGTTCGACACTATCTACGCCGAAGGTCAGCGGCGTTACGTGGAGAGTCTGAGCGCATACGCCAGACAGTTTTTGGGTCAGATGGACAAGCCAGACGTGGACCACGTCGATGGCCTATCACCTGCCATCTCCATCGACCAAAAGAGCGCAAGCAAGAACCCCCGTTCCACAGTTGGTACAGTAACCGAGATTTACGACTATCTCCGAATTCTCTACGCTCGCGTGGGTATGCCCTATTGCCCCAACGGACACGGACCCATCGAGCGTCAATCCACGGACCAGATCGTCGATGCTGCTCGGGAGATGAAAGAGGGCACTCGGCTGCAAATCCTGGCTCCCGTTATTCGTGGGAGAAAGGGCGAGTACAAGTCTGTGGTCCAGGATATCGCCAAAGCGGGCTACGTGCGCGTGCGCGTGGACGGTGAGATGTACGAAGTCACCGACGATATCCCGATGGATCGCTACAAACAGCACACCATCGAAGTGGTGGTGGATCGGATTGTTGTCAAAGAGGGTGTGGAGCGCCGCCTGGGCGATTCGATTGAATCTGCGCTGAAAATGGGAAAGGGCATGGTTGCCCTCGCCTATGAATTTGAGGACGAGAGTGGAGAACTCCTGTTCTCGGAAGCTTACGCCTGCGCGGAATGCGGTTTTAGCATGCCCGAGCTGGAGCCGCGCATGTTCTCGTTCAACTCACCTTATGGCGCATGTCCCGAATGCACTGGCTTGGGAACCAAGACAGAGTTTGACCCCGATCTGTGCTGTCCCAATCCGAACATCCCTTTGCGTGCGGGTGCGATCGCTCCGTTCGTATACAAGAGCGGCGAGACCAAAGACTGGTGGCCCGATCTGCTGGATGCCGTTGGTGCAGCAGTAGGCTTTGATGCGAGTCTGCCCGTTTCGCAACTCGATGCCCGCGCCATGGACGCCGTCTGGAATGGCCTCTCCGAGCCTGTTACCGTCAGAGTCCGGTATGGGTCTCGTGACCGGTTGATCTCTACGAATTGGGACGGTGTTCTCAGCCATCTAAGAAAACGTTACGATTCGACTGAGAGCGAGTGGGTCAAAACCGACTTGGACCAGTACATGAGTACCAAGCCATGTCCAACCTGCGGCGGGAAGCGCTTAAAAGAAGAAGTTCTTGGAGTGAAGATGCCAAACGCGGCCGGCTTAGGATCCGATCCAGAGGGCTTGTCCATCGCCGATGTTTCTCGCCTGTCGGTCGAGGATTCCGTCCGCTATTTCGAGTCTTTGATGGGCCGGCTAAATAAGCGACAACTCACCATCGGCGAACGAGCGATTAAGGAGATCGGCGAGCGGCTTCGATTCCTCCTAGATGTTGGGTTGGGATATCTGACTTTGGACCGCAATGCGAGAACTCTTGCGGGGGGCGAGGCTCAACGCATCCGCCTTGCGACACAGATCGGCTCCGGCTTGATGGGCTGCCTTTACATTCTCGACGAGCCATCCATCGGTCTCCATCAGCGAGACAATCGGAAGTTGATCGAAACCCTGGTTCGGCTTCGCGATCTCGGAAACACAGTCTTGGTGGTGGAGCATGACGAAGAGACGATGCTTGCCGCCGATTGGCTAATCGACTTGGGACCGGGAGCAGGAGAACACGGAGGCTATGTGGTGAATGAAGGGACAGTAGAAGAGTTTCTCACCCGTGACTCACCCACATCGAAGTTTTTGAATGGGCATGACGCTATTGAAATTCCGGCCGAGCGTCGGCAGCCACGTAGCGCTAATCCGCTAACTACGCCCCAGAGGGCGGTTGCTCGGGTGGCTGAGGCTGAGGCACCTTATGGTTCTGAACCAAATTCTAGGCAACCCAAAAAGAGCGTTTCCAAGAGACTGAAAAGGTAGAATTACGTCAACATGTCGCAAGATTGGCTTGTACTTCGCAATGCGCGTGGCAATAACCTTCAAGGAGTGGATGTGGCCATTCCGTTGGGGCTGTTTGTCTGCGTGACGGGAGTTAGCGGCAGTGGGAAAAGCACCCTCATCCAAGACACGCTGTTTCCTCGCCTGATGTACCAAGTCTATGGCACTCGCGGCGTGTGGGAACCCCATGACACCCTGGAAGGATTCGAGGATATTGATAAAGTTATCGATATCGATCAGTCCCCTATTGGTCGGACACCAAGGTCAAATCCCGCCACCTATACCGGCACGTTCGACATGATTCGCGAGTTGTTCGCCATGACTGCGGATGCCAAAATCCGCGGGTACAAAAACGGGCGGTTCAGCTTTAATGTCAAGGGCGGAAGGTGCGAAGCCTGTCGTGGCGACGGCATTATTAAGATCGAAATGCACTTCCTCCCTGATGTGTACGTACCGTGCGAGGTATGCAAGGGGAAGCGCTATAACCGCGAGACTTTGGAGGTCAAGTACAAGGGCAAGAACATCTCTGAAGTTCTGGAGATGACCATTGAGGATGCCTGCGAGTTCTTCAAACCTATTCCCAAGATTTACCGGAAGCTTGAAACCCTTCAGCAAGTCGGTTTGGGCTACATCCGCATGGGGCAACCGGCTACCACTTTATCGGGTGGCGAGGCGCAGCGAATCAAACTTGCAGCCGAGTTGAGTAAGAGATCGACAGGCAATACGATCTACATTCTCGACGAACCCACGACTGGGCTTCACTTCGAGGATGTGAGAAGGCTGCTCAAAGTCCTCCAAAAGCTGGTTGATCAGGGCAATACGGTGCTGGTCATCGAGCACAACCTGGATGTCATCAAATCCGCCGATTATTTGATCGATATGGGACCGGAAGGCGGCTCAGGCGGCGGAAGAGTGATAGCCGTGGGCACTCCAGAAGAGGTGGCCGAAAGCTCAACCAGCCATACCGGAAAATTTCTCAAGGAGATGTTCTCGAAAAGTCCCCTCACACTGGTGGGGCGCAACTAAGACCGTTGGAGCGGGAGACGAGATTCGAACTCGCGACCTTGACCTTGGGAAGGTCCTGCTCTACCACTGAGCTACTCCCGCGCTCGCAGTCCATTATAGCCTTAGATCAATCTTCGATGAGGTATTCGGAGATCAAAAGGGCGGTGTCCCGCACGGCAGAGATGTGCGTTCGCTCATAGCAGTGCGAATTGTCCACGCCGGGACCAATCAAGGCAACTTCTGCTCGACCACCCGTGCGCCAGTACATGCTGCCATCTGACCCATAGTACGGATAAACATCTGGTTTGAGTTCGATTCCGGCTCGGCTAGCGATCGCTCGGAGCTTCTCAGTCAATCTGCGGGAGTAGGGACCGCTCGAGTCCTTAACGCAGATGGAGCAGTGCATCTCGTCTCCGTTCTGACCGTCGCCCACGCACGCCATATCTAGGACCACGTATTCGTCTAGGTCATCCGGCAACCCATCCGCGCCGCCGTGTCCTACTTCCTCGTAGTTGCTGAACAAGATGTGCGTTCTTTGGACCGGGTGAACACCTGCATCGGTAAGTGCTTTCAGTGCCGCGAGGACAGCGGCAACACACGCTTTGTCATCCAAGAATCGAGATCGGATGAAGCCAGAGTCTCCGATTTCCAGACGCGGGTCGAAGTACACAAAATCCCCGACCTCTATGCCCAAAAGCCGAGTTTCATCGGCTGAAGTCGTCGGTACGTCTAGCCGAACTTCCAATGTTTCAGCATTGCGTGGGGCCGTTTTGACCGCAGAATTCACGTGAACCGCTCCGTTGTGTAGAACAAGGGAACCCCGAATCTGTCGGCCTTGCTGGGTTTGGACCCAAATTCCTTCGCTTTCAACGCTGTTCCACTCAAGGCCATTAAGTGCGGTGAGGCGAAGGCGGCCAGATGACTTGACTTCCGCCACCATGGCACCGAGGGTGTCCAAGTGAGCCGTCAATGCCCGTGGCCGATCTTGCTGGAGACCCTCGAAATGGGCGATGAGCGCACCTTTCGTCGTTCGGAACGTGCGCAAACCCATCGAGTCAAGTTCCTGCTCCACGAAGCTGATCGCCCATTCCGTATCGCCAGTTGGGCTTGGTGTATTGATCAGATCCTCAAGGATCCGCTTCAGGTAGTCGTCGTTGATCGAGAATCGGGCCATAAGTCTGCGGGCAGATTACCGCGCGTCCAAAATCCGGCGCGCGTCGCCCGATGCCGCGCCCTCGTACCTCGCTCCGCTCAGGACTCCGCCCGCCGCGCCGCCGGACTAAGGCTTTGTTGACTTCCGCCACGCCTCAAGACGCTTCCGCGCACCGTCTTCATCGTCCGGCGCGAGTTCTCCTTCGAGAACCAACTCGGTGAGGTAGGTTTTTGCGTTTCCAACTTCCGGTCCAGTCTCGATATTCAACACTTCCATGATCTGGTTGCCGGAGAGGGGAGATTCGAGAGCTTCTTTGGGAGTGACTTGCCGAACCGAGTCGACCTGTTCGCGGATATTTCTAAAATCGAGTTTGGGGGCGGTCGCTTTCTGGCCATTCTGGTCGGCCTCGCAGAGGAGAAGCAGGTCATCGATCCTACCGCCCATGTCCCGAATCAGGCGCCGGATAGCGGTTGCCGACCACTTTTCCGCACTCCCGATTCGCATGTGGTTTTTGACAAGGAGTTGGACAAAGTCGATGTCTCGATTGGCGAAGTGGAGTCGTTGCAGGACACGGCCCGCTATGGAGGCTCCCACCGCCTCGTGACCGAAAAATCGGATTCGGCCCTGGTCATCGACAAAACGGGTCGGTGGCTTCCCGATATCGTGAAACAGTGCGGCGAGCTTTAGGTCAGGGCGATCGGGTGGGCAGCTTTTCACAACCGCCAAGGTGTGGCCAAATACATCAAGGTGATGCCAATCCCCTTGGTTAACCCCGACCATGGCGTCCATCTCGGGCATGAATTCGGCAGTAAGTCCCAATTCCTGGAGATCGCGCAATGCCTCGTCGGCGTTCGGAAGGGCGAGCATTTTCATGAGTTCCTCGGTGATTCGCTCGGGCGAGATCACCTTGAGACGCATCGCGTTTCGCCGAATCGATGGTTCAATCCCTTCCACGAATGAAAAGTGAAGTTTGTGCTTGAACCGGACTGCCCGCAGCATACGGAGCGGGTCATCAAAGAATGTTGTATCGGGATCCAAAGGAGTGCGAAGAACTTCTGCCTTGAGATCATCGAGCCCCGTTTCAAGAGGGTCGAAAAGTTCTCCCGTGTGGAGGTTTCGCATCAGAGCGTTGACGGTGAAGTCGCGGCGCCTGGCGTCCTCGAAGAGGGTGGCAGGGCGCGTGTCAGGCTTTCGACTGTCTTCTGCGTAACTTTCGGCACGGGCTGAGGCAAGTTCGACAGGTTCTCCCAGAACCTGAAGCATGGCGGTCCCAAAGCGGGGATATACGACAGGAGATATGGACGAAACGCCTCTTTCGAACAAGAACTGAGCGCACGCGAGAGCGTCGCCTTCCAAGGTGAGGTCGTAATCCTTAGGTGAGGTTCCAAAGAGCAACTCATCGCGCACAACGCCTCCGACCAGCCAAAGCTGGTTCTCGTATTGCGATCCACGAGTGGCTTCTCGTAGAACCTCAAGCGGCGTTGGCATAGGAAGAATTGTACGTCTGACCCGGTCCAAAGGTGTCGCCGGTAGAATAGTGTCTTATGGCAGCGACCGAATTTTCATTCGATATTGTCAGCAAAGTGAACCAGCAGGAAGTTCGCAACGCGGTTGACCAAGCCCAAAAGGAACTGATGAATCGCTTCGATCTCAAGGGAACGAACAGTGAAATCTTGTTTGAAAAGGACAAGATCACGCTCACCGCGGGCGATGAGGGGAAGCTCAAGCAGGTCAGAGACATTTTATTCAGCAAGCTCGTCAAGCGAGGCGTAGATGCTCGATGCATTGAGTACGGAAAGGAAGAGCCAGCCACGGGTATGACGGTTAGGCAATCCGTAGACTTTACGAACGGGATTGCGATGGACAAGGCCAAAGCGCTGGCCAAGCAGATTAAAGATTCGGGGATCAAGGTAAACGCGCAGGTCCAAGGCGATCAACTCAGGGTCGCAGGCAAGAGCAAGGATGATCTGCAGAAGGCGATCAATTTCGTCAAAGGTCTCGACCTAGACTATCCGGTCGACTTTCAGAATTACCGATAACTAACCCATGGCACGTTCATATTTGGTGACATTTGATCTTGGAGGCGTGCTCGTGCGTGTCGCCCAACAATGGCATCAAGCAATCGCCAAATGCGGGCTTGCTCATTGTAAAGAAGAGGCGCTCCAAAGCAGATTGAGCTCTGCACCAGGATTCGATGCCTACCAAGCGGCGCGAATTACCGAAGATGAATATCTCGACGATTTGATGGGCTATCTGGGTCTAGGGTCCCGTGAAGAAGCTCTATTGGCCCACAATTCCATTCTGTTGGAGCCCTATCCTGGAACTCCGGAAATGGTCGAGACCTTGCACGCGATGGGTATCGACACTGCGTGCCTGAGCAATACCAATGCTCCCCACTGGGTTGAAATGGGCGACCTTTCCAAGTACCCAGCCATCGCATCCCTCAAGCGGCCGGTGCTTTCCCACGTAATCCGAGCCGAAAAGCCGCATCCGGAGATCTATCGAATTTTTGAGGAGCAGACCGGATACGAAGCCGATCAGATTATCTTCTTTGACGATCTTTTGGATAATGTTGAAGGCGCCAAACGCGCCGGATGGAACGCATTTAGAATAGACCCCTCCCTTGATACACCGCCCCAAATTTGGGACCATTTGGCGAAGTTTGGGATCGTGCAACCCAGTCAAGTAAAATAGCGGTATTGACCACCGCTGAAACAACCCGCATGTCGTTCCTGGATGCGCTCCGGAACAAAATCCTTCTTGGCGATGGCGCGATCGGCACCCTCTTGGCGTCAAGAGGTTTCGACAAACAGCCGTACGATCTCGCTAACTTGCTCGATCCAAACCTGGTAGTGCAGGTCCATCGGGACTACCTGGAAGCAGGCTCGGATTTTGTCGAGACAAACACCTTCTCAGCATCAAAAATTCGCCTCAGCCATTCCAACTGGGACGTCTACGAGTTGAATCTCGCGGGCGCGAAGCTCGCTCGGCAGGCTGCTGGGGACGACAAGTATGTGTTGGGTGCTATCGGACCTGCTGGCAAGGCGATGGAGCCTATCGGACCTCTGACTGAAGCTGAAGTATTCGATTCCGTGCAGACCCAAGCTGCAGCTCTTGCCGAAGGTGGTGTCGACGCAGTTCTTTTGGAGACTTTTATCGACCTCCATGAGATCGAGGTAGCTGTGCGAGCAGTCAAGGCAGTTACCGATCTCCCCATCATCGTCAGCAAGGCGTTTATCGAGGACGGCGAGGCTCTGGCCGAAGGTCTGGCGCAGCAGTGCGGTGAGCAACTGGCAGCTATGGGTGTCGTGGCCATTGGCGCAAACTGCGTTGTTGGACCCCAGCGCATGGTGGATATCGTGCGCCAGTTGAGCGAGGCGACAGGTCTTCCGATCCTGGCATTTCCAACTCCAGGGCTACCCCAGTTGGTAAAAGGATCGGTGGTCTACGACACCAAACCCGATTACTTCGGCAAAGCTTGCGGCCGGCTCATCGAAGAGGGCGCAGGGATTGTAGGTGGCTGCTGCGGAACCTCGCCAGACCACATCCGAGCCTTGCGAGCGGTCGTTGATCACGGCGTGGCGAAACGGGAAGCTGCGCAGGCGAAGGTGAAGAGCAGTACGCCCAAGGCCCCGAAACCGCTTCTGGAGTCACCCAAAACGAATCTCGCCCAGCTACTCGGCAAAGAGTTCGTGGTGACGGTCGAGATGGACCTTCCCCGAGGACTGAATGTGAACAAGGTCGTTGAAGGCTCAAGGTCGCTCAAGGAAAAGGGTGCTCACCTGATCGATGTTTCGGATGGTGCACGGGCCCGTCTGCGAATGAACCCACTTTCGGTTTCAAAGATCATCCAGGACGAAGTCGGCATCGAGGTCATGATGCACTTTGCGTGCCGTGATCGGAATTTGCTCGCAGTTCAGGCTGATCTCCTTGGCGCCCACGCACTCGGCGTCAAAAACATCCTGGCAGTTACGGGCGATCCGACCAACATCGGCGACTACCCGAGCGCCACGAGCGTATACGATGTTGATTCGATTGGGCTCGTGCGCATCATGAGTCGGTTTAATGAAGGCGTGGACCTAGCTGGCAACACAGTCGGCCAAAAGTGTGCATACACGATTGCGGTTGCCTTCAACCCACTCGCTCCGGATTTAGCATCTGAAGTGGATCGACTTCGGCGAAAACGGGATGCGGGAGCCCACGTGGTCTACACGCAACCGATCTTTGAAATCGCACACGTGGAATCCGCGGTTAAAACATGCCGAGAACTTGGCCTTCCACTGTTCATCGGAGTGCTACCCCTGAGGAGCAGTCGCCACGCAGAGTTCATGCATAACGAGGTTCCTGGGATCGAAATACCTGCAGAGCTTCGCCAGCTGATGGCCAATGCGCCAGATGACGATAGTGCTTTAAGAGCTGGAATCGAGCAAGCCCAAAAACTGAGTGAAAAGGTCAAGACGATGGCCCAAGGCCTCTACCTAATGCCTCCGTTTGGGAACCATCGTATTGCGGAAGAGGTTATGCAGGCTGTGCTTTGAGCCATGGCCCAGCAATCTCACACCTCTGACCACATTTCGCGAAGGCAGCTTCTAACGGCTTTGGGTGGAACCGTTGTGGTGGGAGCCATTGCGACCCCCTTCGGCTTTGACACCAATCGGATCGAGGTGAACGAGGACACGCTCCATCTCGATAACTTCGATGCGGATGGGATCAAGATTGCTGTGATTTCGGACCTACACAGCGAGACACAGGATGGGCTCAAGAGGTGTTCTCAAGCCTTCGATTTGGCAAGTCGAGCCAAACCGGATGTCGTGGTAATGCCCGGCGATTTTGCCACCCGCGGGTACGAGCACACCAAGGAAATTCTCCGACAAACTTTCGAACTTATGGGCATGTTCTCATGCCCGGTTTTGGTCACTCACGGAAACCATGACTACGGCATGACGGGCAACAAACGGGATGGGAGAAAGTCGCGAGTCATCGAAGCTATGCGCCACTCCAACGTGATTCATCTCCCCAACCAGATTCACAAGTTTCAGGGTCTGACCTTTTGGGGCATCGACGATGCGGTAGTGGGAAATGACCGCTATGATTACTTTGATGGGGCGGTACCCAAAAATACAGTCGTCCTCTTGCACGAACCCGATGTTGTCGATAGGGTGCCGAAGGGTTGCTCGCTCATGATCTCAGGACACACTCACGGCGGCCAGATTTGTCTGCCGTTCGGCATACCCATCACAGGCCCACCACTCGGTAAGAAGTACTTTTCCGGCTTCTACTCCCATACTCCAACGGCGCTGTTTGTCAGCAAGGGAATCGGTGTGACAACGGGCTTTCGATACTGCTGCCCGCCAGAAGTCAACATCTTGACCCTGCGCCGAGCATGACCGAATAGGTAAACCCGAAGCATGAGTTGGGGTCGATGGTTGGGAGGTTTTACTGCGGCAAGTGCGGGGCTGCTCCTCTACGGCGCGCTGGTTGAAGTCGACAAACTGGTCTTGGAGCGTCGACGGTTATGGCTGCCTCACTGGCCCGAACATCTGGATGGCTTCCGGCTTGCATTCCTTACGGACCTCCACCTTCGCGACAAACAGACGGTCTCGCTGGCGGAGAGAGCAGTGGCCGCCGTGTTGGGCGAAGCACCCGATATGGTGGCGCTCGGTGGCGATTTCGTGAGTATGTGGAAGCCGCACTCCGAGGAGATGCTGTACAGGGTGCTCGAGCCTCTCCTTATCATGCAAGGGGGCGTTGTGGCGGTGCCCGGAAATCGCGACTATTACGACGGCAACCCATCCATGCTCCAGCGCGTGTTCGATGCCTACAACATCACGCTCCTTAGGAATCAGGCTTGGACGCACTTCGGCGTGAGCTGGGTTGGAATTGACTCCGCCAATATGGGAGAAGCTGATCCGTTGGGAGCATTCGAGCAAGCTGATGAGGACCATCCCAAAATCGTGCTATGGCATGAGCCTGATCTGGTCGGGTACGTTCCCGAAGGAGCATCGCTGATGCTCAGCGGGCATAGCCACGGTGGGCAGTTCACAACCCCTTGGGGATGGGCTCCGGTGACCACACGAAACGGCCGAGAGTATCTGCGGGGGTATTTTCCGAACGCGCCGACGCCGCTTTATGTGAGCCGGGGCCTCGGGACCACAGGTCCGCCATCAAGGCTTTTCTGCCGTCCCGAAGCCACGATTCTTACCCTTTACTCGATGTGACCGAGGGTCAAGGCTTGGAGGCGATGAATTCCGTCCACAGTTCGTCCGGGGTCTTGCCGGAAAGCTCCTTGAACACGGGAATCGGATCTTCAGCCTTTCGCATCTTCCCATCGAGCATCGGTACGATGCGTCGGTCGTACTTTGAAGTCACCCAAGCCAAAAAGTACGCGGTGGTTCGATACGCGTCGGTGTACTTCGATTTTGTGTAGTCGATTTTCGGTCGGGGGCCTTCTGGCTCGAATCGGAACCAGCGAACATAGTCAGCGATGCCCTCCACCAGCCAGCCTGGAGTTTTCTCGCTTCCGGGATAGCTCTGGATGACGTGGGTCAACTCGTGAATCACCATCCCGAAGTCCTCCGGATGCTGAGTGATCCACTCGCCGCTGCATGTGATGCGGTCTCCGGCTGCCCAGGCGGGCGCGGAGATTTTGGGTTCGATCGCAAGCGTAATCTTCTTGTATCCCTTGTAGTCCTTGGTATCCAGGAGCTGGCAAATGTTCGGATACCAGGCAACCATTAGGTCGCGCGCCTTCTCAGCCCACGCTTTTCCTTGCGGAAATGTCTTCACGTCGATGACAATATCCGGAGAAGGTTTGAGAGGGGAGAACGGGTAGATGTTCTTGGCCATATCGGCCGAGGTGGGCGCAACCATGGATAAGGCTAGCGCAAGGGTAGTCACCATGGCTTCGTTTTACCTTGTGCGCCCCCGCCCTTCCTGATGCAAATACCGTATCTGCACGGGTTCTAGGCCCATCACTCGGTCAAATGGGTCAAGTGAGAACCGGGGCGACGTACCATACTGTGTCGTGCGGCCCGATTTGCTGATTTTGGATTGCGATGGCGTTTTGGTAGATACCGAGCCTATTTCGAATCGCGCAGTCTATGGCCTCCTCGTTCAGAAGGGCGTCACGCTGTCGCCCGAAGCCGTCCACGAACTCCTCATCGGTCACACCTCTCGGGCCAGCGTTGGGATTCTGGCTCCGTACCTTGCACCTGGATCGACCCGAAATCTGGAAGAGGAGATCAATGAGGTGGAAACGGCTGCGATGGCCTCTGGGGTGGAGCCGCTTCCTGGTGTGGTGGACTTGCTCAAGGCGTGCCCGATCCCATATTGTGTTGCTTCCAACGGAGCACTTTCGAAGATGCGAGCCAGCCTCGCCGCTGCCGGGTTATTGTCGTTTTTTGAGGGCAAGATTTTCAGCGCGGAATCAGTGGATCACGGCAAGCCGGCTCCGGACCTTTTCTGCCTAGCAGCTCAGACGATGGACGTCAAGCCCGAGCGGTGTTGGGTCATCGAAGATTCCATGGCGGGGCTCCGAGCCGCAAAGGCTGCGGAGATGACGGCTTTTGGTGTGATCGGCCATCTGAGCGAGGAAGAGATCAAAAAAATCGGAGCAGAACCGATCGACCGCGTCGACCAAATTCTGCCCCGGCTTCAAAGCTAGCGCTTCAGCCTACTTCTTGGGCTTCCCGCCACCCGGCGCGAGAGCTCCCATGGGTTTACCGTCGACCGTCACGTCCTGCGAGATATTTTTCACTTCGGAGATTTTCCAGCCGGACTTTTCCCTCACCAGCGTATCCTGCGACTTGTTTTTCTCAACAATCACGACAAGCTTTTTGGTTTGCGGGTTCATGACCTTAATGGTGGCTGAGCCAGACGTTTTGACCACGCATTTGTCTGCTCCGGAAAATGAGTAGCTGACAATGGACGTTTTGAACGTGCGGCTCTTGGCGTTGGCGGCTAGAGCGTCCAATTGCGGCAGAACCTCTTTCGCCGCATGGGATTTGCCCTCTTTATCGATGAACTTGCAGTTGGCGGTAAGGTATTTCGTAACGGTTTTTGAAGGGTTGGATCCCATCATGGCTTTGTCGAGGTTTGCCAGAACCCCCTGGATCGCCGCTTTGTCGGCGTTCTGGTCGGCAAGCACGGGTGCGACCAACAACATAGTGGCCGATAAAAGGGTGAGAGTTCTCTTTAGCATCTTAGTCATTCCAACGTCTTAACGCTGTAGAGGATACCGAGGTTCTTGGACCTAGGACGTTGCCCGATTGATGCCGACAATCCAGATAAGGGACAATGGACACTCAGGCTGGCGTAGGAATGGCCATAGACAGGTCAGTGGAATCGATCCATAGCAAGGCGGCCCCCAAAATTGTGCGGGGTTTCGGACTGCTATTGATCATCCTGCTCGTTTTTGCCGTCTTTTTTTATAACTCATTTATAACCGTTCAGGTTAGAGGCATATCTATGTACTCAACCTTGCAGGATGGGCAGCGGTTGCTGGCAACACGTGCGTTTTGGCTTGCCGGAGACATCAAACATAACGACATTGTTGTCTTTAAGTTAAAGCCCGGCGGTGAGTATCTTATAAAAAGAGTTTATCGCCTTGGGGGCGAATCGGTGGATTGGCTCAATGTGCCCAAATCGTGGCGATTGGCCAATGGCGAGTATCGTGTCCCAAAGGATATGGTTTATGTTCTAGGAGATAATCGGGCCGAGAGCGAAGATAGTCGTATGTTCGGTCCATTACGCAGAGATCAGATCCTTGGCAAAGTGGTGGTTGTGAATTGAAGCGATTTCCCGCAGGACGATATGGAAGGCAGAGGCTGGAATTTTTTCCGGCTCCTTACCATGCGCCGCTGCGGGCTTTTGCCGCATTGGTTTTCCCCTGGGTGGGCGACCAAGTTCTCCTGTGCGATATCGAAGACCGCGGTTGGTGCATCCCCAGCGGTCGAGTTGAGCCCAACGAGGAGCCCTGTGAAGCTGCCTACCGCGAGGCGGTCGAGGAAGCGGGCGCAATTCTGCATTCCATGCAGTACATCGGCTGTTACCGGATCAGCGAGCGTGGGGAAGTCCGATGGGCCGACGTTTTTGTGGCCGGAGTCAAGGACTTGGTGGAAATCACCTGCCCGAACGAGTCGCGCGGCCGAAAGCTGGTTTCGCCGGACATCTTGCCGTCCATCTATCACATGTGGAACCCGCTGATGGAGGAGATGTTCGTGTTCTCCAAAGAAGTGCTGGAGCGCCAGCTACGAATCGGAGACAAAGGGCTTCTCTCCAAACTCCAGTTCTCCACCGAACTCTAGTCGCGCGTGACCCTTCGAGCGCATGCGGCGACGCCGATCAGCAGCAGGGCCAATCCGGTCAGGGATAGGCTGAGGCTGGCTGCTTTGGCGACATACCCAATCGCCGCAGGACCGACGATAAATCCCGCATAGCCCATCGTGGTGAAGGCAGCGACCGCCAGATTGGTCGGCATGTCCTTTTGGTTTCCGGCGGCGGTGAACAGAACCGGAACGGTGTTCGACGCTCCTGCTCCCACCAAAGCAAAGCCTGCGACTGATCCGATCCAGTGCGGAGACCACGAGGCGATAAGGTATCCGGCTGAAGCCAAGAGTCCGCCGAACAAAAGCACCCGAAACCGACCCAACCAAAGAACGATCTTGTCCCCTGCCAGGCGACCGACGGTCATGGTGATGCTGAAGGCAATGTAGCCCACGCCTGCGGTGTCCTTGGGGACTTTGTGAGCTTCATGGAGCAGAACACCGCCCCAATCCAGCACGGAACCTTCGGCCATAAACAGGATGAAGCACAGCGTTCCCAATAGCAGCACCATCCCTTTGGGAAAGGCGAACCCTGTGGATGGTTCTTCGTTTCCGTACGGCAGGAGACCTCGCTGGAATCCGAAAATCAGCAGGGTGGTTATCACAGAGATGGTGATTGCGCTCGGACCGGCTCCCCACGCCAGATACAGCAATCCGGTGACGAGCCCTGCTCCAAAAATTCCGGCAATGCTGAACAAGCCGTGGAACCCCGACATCATGGCTCTGCCGCTGGCGCGTTCGACCATGACGGCCTGGATGTTCATCACCACATCGAGCGTGCCGATCCCTGCGCCGAAGGCGAACAAGGCTGCGCCGAGGACCCAAGATGAACTGGCGGTGGCGGCGGTGGGTAAAGCGACAGCTGCAACCGTGGCCGCTGCGATGATCACCTTGCGACATCCGAAATGGCCCGCGAGTCCACCTGAAAACGGCATGGTGGAGACCGACCCGATGCCGACGAACAACAGCAACGAGCCCAACTGAGCTTCATCCAGTCCGAGCCGAGCTTTGACGAGAGGAATCATCGGTGCCCAAGCCGCCACAAGCAATCCCGCTACCAAGAATGCGATGCGCGTGGCGATCTGCTCTCGTTGGGCCGGTTGGGGATGGCTGGATGCGTCGGGGGGCATAGGGCGAGGTTGCCTTTGGGGTTCCTAGAACCTGTTGGGATTCTTGCACATCGCCGCCATTCTCCGGCGCCGCAGAACGACGAAAGACGACACCTCGCGGAACTAACCGACTGGCGCGAGCTTGAAATTGTCCCGCTAACACGATTCCTGGCAAGAGGGGGAAAAAATGGCCCGGACAGAGGGATTCGAACCCCCAACCCTCAGTTCCGAAGACTGATGCTCTATCCGTTGAGCTATGTCCGGGTAGGCCTTAAAGGATACCCGACACAGCCCAAGGTGATCGAGCGCGCGCTAACGAGACTTTCGCGACTTTCGCAGGATTGCAGCAAGCCCCACACCCATCGCCAGCATCGAGGCCGGTTCGGGCACAGGATTGAACTCGAAGTAGGCTCCGACCGGAGTATTGTCCGAGAAGAAGCTACCGTCGTTGCCGACCACAAAGTCAAAGGTGTCGCCCGGCTGAATATTCATACTGGTGAACCCGAAATGCTCCCACTGATCGGTCACCCTTTTGTTGTAGAGCACCGTCGAGTTGTAAAGAACGGTCCCCTGCACGGTCCCACTGTCGCCGGGGCCGAAAAATCCGATGAGGTCGAGCACGCCTTCTCCCCAGGAGGCTGGAACCACAAACCGGCTCACGGAAAGTTCGGACGGCCCAGGATGCTGCGACACTTGGCCCGGCCCGACTCCGTATTCGGAATGATCCGTCAAGTTCTTCCAAAGCGAAGGCGTGCCCAGTTGATTGTTGGATTGTGGTGCGAGCCACCCTATCGTGGTGGTTTCCCACCGGATCGTGTAAGGGGTGAACCCCACTCCCAGGGTGGTCGGAAAGTAGCCATAGGTCCAGTTCCCGTTGGGATTGGTGGCTGCGGTCCCAAAATCAGCTTCCAAGCTCGCGGAGATTGCAAAAACGTTTGTACAAGCGCACGTGAGCGCCGCAAAAAATAAAGCCCTCATGCCTTTGGTTTATCACACAAATTTGATGGACTTTGAGATCTATGATCCCGCTGTCGAACAACCCGTAGAAATGGGAGGGTAATCGACAGATTTGCTGGGTCAGAGCACAAAAAAAGCCGCCCGTTGTTGGGACGAGCGGCTTTTTGCAAAGAAACGGCAGCGGACTGGACTTAGCCCTTGCCCTTTCCGCCTTCCATGTCCGCAGGATCGACTTTTGGACCTTCGGTAGGCGTTCCGGTCTCCTGCTCCTTGGAGGCACTGGGGAGGTGGCCGACAACCTCGGCCTTTTCCGTTCCGCCACCCATGGTCTTCATCGCACTGAAGACGGCTGCACCCACGGCAACCACTGCCACCACGATGATGATAATTTTCTTCTTCTGGTCGTCCATAACCTTGATTCCTTACTGACCGTATAGGCCGCTAAAGTGCAGCAAGTTCTTTGTGGTGGCTGTCTGCGCCATCGTGTAAGTCCAGCCACGGGTCATGATCGCGCTTCGATCCATGGCCTTGGCGTGTCCGTCAGCAAAACCGTAGACGTGCTTGCCGTTGTGGGCACCCATTGCGAGCAGTCCGTCGGCGCTGCTGCACCATCCGATCGTCAGCGCCTTCGGCCAGCTTGGGATCGACGGGTTGGCATTGGCTGCGAGAATATCGTGGCCGATCTGCTTGTTGTCCCATCGCCAGTGGCCCGTGTAGCGGCCGTAGTTTCTGGTCGACCAGAGTTCATAGAGCGTGATCGTTCCCGCCGGTGAACCGAGAGATCCCGCGGAGACCGAATTTTCAGCGTCGTAGTACGCTGCCACTCCGAACGTATCGGTTGATTCGTACTGCCCACCTTGGTGGTGAGTCCAGCTGTAGCTGATCTTGTACCAAGTCTGCTGCTCGGTTGAGTAGCCGCTCAAACAGTCATTGCGAGGAATGCCGTCATCCGGAGATGCCATGATTCCAGGGCTCTTGACATAGGGCTTGAGCATGTCTTCCCAACCGTAGACCTGATCGCACGATGGGTCTTTGGAGCAGGCAGAAAAGGCGGTTGCGGGTGCTCTCAAGCGATGGTACATGTCGTCGTTGTCGTTTTGATACATCAACGATGCGAGCGAAAGCTGCTTGGTGTTGCTGATAACTTGAGTTACCTTCGCCGCCATCTTCGCCTGGGCAAAGACTGGGAAGAGGATCGCCGCAAGGATGGCGATAATGGCAATAACCACCAAAAGCTCAATGAGTGTAAATGCGCTACGTTGCGATTTCTTCATATTTTCCCCTACATCCACCCCGCCCGTAACCAAAATGATTGCTTGAAAATTGGCGCGGAGTAGTTTGTTTAGACATTTTACAACAGGTTTGCTGTTCGTCCCACTGGAGACTCGCACCGGTAAACTTGAATCGGTATGAGCCTCAACAAACAGACGATTCGAGATATTGATCCGATGGGCAAACGCGTCTTAGTGCGCTGCGATTTTAACGTCCCGCTGGAGAACGGCACGATTACAGATGACCGGCGAATCGTCGAGGCTTTGCCGACCATCAAAGACCTGATGAGTCGAGGCGGCCGCGTGGTTTTGGCAAGCCACTTGGGAAGACCGAAAGGAGTAACTCCGGAGTTCTCGTTGGCCCCCGTTGCGGCAAAACTCACCCAATTGCTCGGGGTGCCCGTCCCATTGCTAGCCGACTGCGTGGGACCAGCCATCGAAGAGTTTGTTTCGGCGATGGAGGATGGCCAGGTTTGTCTTTTAGAAAACGTGCGCTTCCACCCGGAAGAAGAAAAGAACGACCCGGCATTTGTCGAGCAACTGGCGAAACTTGCGGAGTTGTACGTCAATGACGCGTTCGGTACTGCTCACCGAGCCCACGCCAGCACCGAGGGAGTCGCCCACCATCTTCCCGCCGTCGCTGGTTTGCTGATCGAGAAAGAAATCAACTACCTGGGGATGGCTCTCGACAACCCGAAGCGACCGTTTGTCGCTATTTTGGGAGGAGCCAAAGTCAAAGACAAAATCACTGTGATCGACAACCTGTTACCCAATGTGGATCGGCTGATTATCGGCGGAGGCATGGCCTTTACTTTCCTGAAGGCTCAAGGAAACGAGATTGGCAAGTCGCTCCTAGACGAATCGAACTTGGAGTACGCAGGGAACTTGCTTAAGGAGCACGGCGACAAAATCGCTCTTCCCAGCGACACCGTGATCACCGACGAACTGAGCGAATCAGCCTCAACGGCCGTAGTTTCCTCGACCGCCATTCCGGCTGACAAAATGGGTGCCGACATCGGACCAGCCACTCGCGACACGTTCTCCAAGATCATCGCAGAAGCGGGGACGGTCGTTTGGAACGGTCCGATGGGAGTTTTCGAAATGACCCCGTTTGCAGCGGGCACCATCGCCGTTGCCAAGGCCATGGCGGAATCCCACGCAGTGACGATCGTCGGAGGCGGAGACAGCGCAGCTGCAGTGGAGAAGTTTGACTTCGCCGACAAGATGGACCACGTTTCGACGGGTGGTGGAGCATCGCTCGAGTTCTTGGAAGGAAAGGTTTTGCCTGGCATCGCCGCCTTGCTGGATAAGCAGGGCTGATGGCCAAGGACCTTGTAATTCGGGTCGACCTGGATTACGTCCCTTGGAATCAGGCAAGCTCGGGCTCGGCGGAGCAACACGCTGGGCCCGCAGTCCTTTTGCGGCTGCTGGAATTTGCCCGAAATCGCGGGTTGCGAATGCACTTCTTTGTCTCCACGGCGTGTTTGGCGCAGTTTCCCATGGCGGGAGAAGTGATTCTCAATGAGGGCCACGATTTGGACTTGTTGGGAGGCTCAGGTGACTCGGCGGCTTTTGCCCGAATCGGGCACGAGGTGAGATTTGTCGCACAAGGCGAAAAGGATCCTTTGACAGTAGTTTCTGTTCCTGAGAACCTTTCGCTTGCGGCGAGTGTTGGCGACCGGTTTTCCATGAGAGCGTGGTGGGATCGGGCGGTGGAGCAGTTGCGACGGTCAGCCTCCTCCGATGAGGTGAAATGCGTGGCCCTTTCGGTGGATCAACTGGCGGTGTATGATGCCGAACTCAAACATCTCGCTGGAGCGTTGGATCGGTTGCTCGCGATGGGCTACACCGTGACGACCTTTCGGCAGGCGAGAGCGTAGTTTCCGGTCGCAGGCTTGGCCCGGAGCCACGCCCGATGCTGGGACCCCGACGCTTCTCGTCCGCCCAGCATCTCGCCCCGAAGCAGGCGACAAGAGACGGTGCACAACAAAAGGTCAGGTCGATCCTCAGCGGGACAATTGCCTAACCTTGCGCCTCGACTTTGCTCGCCAATTCATCGATAGCGTGGCTGAGGCGCGACGCCCGTTCGGGTTCCATAAGGCCCATCAGCTGAGCTGTTTTCTCGGTTTCCATCACCGAAAGCACGCGCGCCAAGTCTTCGTCTCTCCAAGCTTTGGTGATTTTGAGCAACTGGTCTGCGGGAACGGTGTTCCAAATCTCTGCGAGGGCTTCGGCACCTTTTTCCTTATTCAGTTCGGGTTCGGGCTCTGGCACCGGCGGAAGTTCCTTCTTGGGCTGTGGGGCCGGTTTCGCCTGAGGCTTGTCTTTCTTCGCGAGGGCTGCGTCTTTCTTCTCACCGTACAAACCGTTCGCCTGTTCACCATAGAGCAGCGCACCCTTCTTTTTGGGAGTCAATCCTGGAATTTTGATGATGCCTTTGATGCCCAAGAAGGCAACGACGCCTAAGATCGCCACCAACGCGACGGGAAGGATGACAAAAATCAGTTTCTTCTTTGGTTTGGGTTTATCGTCCGCCATGGATTATCCCCACTTGCCCGCATTAAATCGGGCCATCACCTTTCGCACGTAGTTCCTGGTTTCGGCGAACGGTGGAATACCGTTGTAGCGAGTCACTGCGCCCGGGCCAGCGTTGTAGGCCGCCAGCGCGAGCTCAGGATTGTTGTTGAACTGCCGCATCATTTGGGCCAGGTATTTAGCGCCTCCATCCAAATTCTGGTCTGGGTTGAAAGGATCGCGAACCCCCAGAGAACGAGCCGTTTCTGGCATGAGCTGGGCAAGGCCCTGCGCACCCTTATTGGACACAAGGTCAGGACGAAAGTCGCTTTCAGTACCGATGAGAGCCTCGAACAGTGCGGGATCTAGACCGTAGCGCGCAGCGGCCTCCTGAATCTTTAGCTTTATTGCTGCAGGTGCCGCCTCGGCTTCCACTTTCACGAAAGATCCGAAGGGGTTCATGGGCGAGAGCGAAGCGACAACTCCGTTGAGATCTCCGCCTATTTGACCGACAGGTGTGTCTCCGCTTGGAGGTGCGGCAGGTGCTCCCATGGAGAATCGCTTGCGACCGAACATGGCATCCATCCGAGACTGGAGTTGGGCCATTCGAGCTTGAATTGCCTCTGGACCTTGCGTTTCGAGTCTCATGCTGCCCTCCGATAATTGGCGAATTCGTCCAGAGCCTTTTGCTCCTCGCGGAGGACTTCGGTCTGATAGTCCTCCCACTCTCGGTCGTGCAACTTCTGGATTGCTTCGGCATCTTGCCGGGCGGATACCCAGTCCTGTCGCGCGCTTTCGACTTCTTGTTCCAAGATCGAATTGACCGCTTCTTGGGCTCTTTGATCGTCGTCCAGCTTGACTAAATACTGTTCGAGGCTCACCATACCGTTCACCGAATGTGGGGTGTGGGCAATCGCCTTTTCCCGACGATGAGCGATGGTGCGCACTTCGTCTTGGCCGTCGAGCAGTCGAGCTTGGGACTCGATATAGGCCTGTTTGGCCCAATCTTCACAAAGCCGGCGGTAATCCAGAACCTTTTGGAGCCTGAATTCAAACTTCCTCATGGGTGACCTCGCGCAATAAGTTCATGGATGCAGCCATGTCCGACGGCTCCGACTTGTCCTGCCGCAAGAACCGATTAATGGCATCGTGCTTTCTCAGGGCCTCGTCAGCAAGCGGCTTGGTGCCCTCTTTGTACGCTCCGATGCTCACCAGGTCCTCGACGTCAGCGTAGGCGGCCATCAGTTCTCGAAGCCGGTTGGCGTCCTGGATGTGATCCACGCTGGTGACAAATGGCATCACCCTGCTCAAACTGTTTTGGATATCGATGGGCGGATAGTGGCCGCGGCTGGTCAGCTTCCGGTTGAGCACGATGTGGCCATCCAAAATGGACCGAGCTGCGTCAGCAATAGGCTCATTGGTGTCGTCGCCATCCACCAACACGGTGTAAATGGCGGTAATGGCTCCTCTTGGGCCGCAGCCTGCTCGTTCCATCAGACGGGGAAGCAGGGCAAAAACACTGGGTGTGTAACCCTTGGTGCTGGGCGGCTCACCCACAGCGAGCCCTACCTCGCGCTGAGCCATCGCAAATCGCGTGACCGAGTCCATCATCAGCAGGACGTTCTTTCCCAAATCGCGGAAATACTCGCTGAGCGCCGTGGCAGCGAGAGCTGCCTTGATCCGGACCAGAGCGGGTTCATCGCTTGTTGCGCACACGATGATGCTCTTGGCCATACCCTCTGGGCCAAGGTCATTTTCAATGAATTCGCGAACCTCACGGCCCCGCTCGCCGATGAGCGCGATGACGTTAACATCTGCTCCGCCGTTTCGAGCGATCATGCCCAACAGAGTGGACTTTCCAACGCCTGAGCCAGCAAAAATACCTACCCGCTGTCCGATCCCCATCGTGAGAACTCCATCGATGGCCCGAACACCAGTTGGGAATGCGTGCTGGATCATCTGTCGCTCCAACGCATTGGGGGGAGTTGCCACAACTGGATAATGCGTGTGCGCGTTGATGGGGCCCAACCCGTCGATGGGATTGCCCAGACCATCAATGGCTCGACCCAAAACGGACTCTCCCGTCGGAATCTGAAGACATTCGCCACGAGTTCGGACGAGATCACCCGCGCGAACTCCATGCATCTCGCCGAGCGGCATCAGGAGTACGCGGTCTCCCCTGAATCCCACGACCTCTGATTGAACGGAGCCGCCTCCATCGGATTCGATGGTGCATACATCTCCGACGCGAGCGTTGGGTCCATTGCTTTCCACGACCAGCCCGACCACCTGGGAGACGCGACCGAAGATTTGAAGCAGTTTGGTGTCTTGTACTGCTTCCAGATATCGGTCGTATCGAGTCTCGGGTGGGCGAATGGAAATCAAGGCTTAAGCAGCCTCCTCAAAAGTGGTTTCTACGGTCTCAAGCTTCACTGAGACCCGCGCATCGACTCGACCGCCGTCGGTGTCAACGATGACGCCTGGTCCCATGTGTGGGTCGGCGATGAGTTCCAAGGTTCGGAGAGACGGTGCGTGGGAGAGAAGGGCGTCTTGGTGCTTAACCAAGATGTCGTACCCAGCCGTCCCCACGAGAATCCGGGCCGAACTTGCATGGGTTACATCGAGGAGCGCTTCCTTCGCCATCTCCACGATCGAGTCGGGGTCCGACTCGACTTCCTTGGCGATGACCTTTTCAGCGATTGCGATCGAAAGCCCCGCGAGAGCCTCGCTCGTTTGTGTAAACCAAGAATTCAGGCCGGTTTCGACCTCGTTTCCCAGAGATTGCAGCTGGCTCCCGAGGCGAGAGAGTTCTTCCTCCAAGCGATCACGGAGCTCCATTTGCACGGCTGCGACTCCATCGAGTCGACCCTGTTTGGTTCCTTCCTCATATCCCACTTGATATCCCTCCTTGTATCCACGGACCTTTGCTTCTTCTTGTAACTGCTTGAGCTTTTCGATTTGCCTGGAGTAGCCGCTCCGTTCCGCGGTTCGGATGGACGGAAAATTGTCCGGGATGGTTTCCAAGGCTGCGAATACATTGCCAGACTCCGGAAGATCCCGGAGAATCCTCTTCTTAGACAAGCACGTCCTCCTCGCCCCGACCGATGGTGATTTCGCCAGCTTCTTCCAATCGGCGGATCACAGCAACGATCTTGGATTGAGCCTCTTCAACGACCTTCATCTTTACGGGGCCCATGAACTCCATGTCTTCCTTCAACATGCCAACCGCACGGTCAGACATATTGGCGAAGATCTTCTTGGCGACTTCGTTGCTGACTCCCTTAAGGGCGGTGGCAAGATCCTTAACGTCGACCTCCTTGAGAATCTGCTGGATGGCGCGGTCGTCGAGCTGGATGATGTCTTCGAACACAAACATCATCGCCTTGACCTGATCGGCCAGTTCCGGATTGCTTTCGCTGAGCGAGTCGATGATGAGCCGCTCAGTCGATCGATCGACGCGA
The DNA here is from genome assembly GCA_018268255.1 of Armatimonadota bacterium. Lineage (GTDB taxonomy): Bacteria > Armatimonadota > Fimbriimonadia > Fimbriimonadales > Fimbriimonadaceae > UBA2391. The sequence goes on from JAFDWX010000008.1 coordinate 107,018, forward strand.
TTGAGCAGTTCCACGAGAGCCTTGGGTCCACCAGCCTTTTGCATCTCGGTGCTCAAGAGTGTCGCGACCTTTCGCTCCAAAACTTGCTCGACGCGGCGGATGACCTCAGGCGGAGTTTGCTCCATGCTTGCGACGCGTCCGGCAACATCGGCCCGTAAATCGGAGGGAAGTTTCGACAAAACTGTCGCAGCTTGGTTGACCGGCATATATGCCAGGATCAAAGCGATGGTTTGTGGGTGCTCGTCTTGGATGTAGCTCAGAAGCTGGCTTGGGTCCGCGCGCTTGAGGAATTCAAACGGAACAACCTGCATCGCCGCGAGAATGCGCTTGATCATGGCTTCCGCCTTTTCGCTTCCAAAGGCCATTTCCAGAACTCGGCGTGCCTGGTTGATACCGCCTTCAGCGATATAGTCCTGGGCCATTGCCATCTCGTGGAATTCCACAATGACCTGCTCCCGCTGTTCAGCGGTGACCTTCTCAAGTCGAGCCAGTTCCACGCTGAGCATCTCGATCTGGTCCTCGTCGAGGTGCTTGAATACTTCGGGTGCGGCTTCGCCTAACAGCGTCACCATGACCGCAGCTTTCTTGCGGGTTGTTAAGATCTCGCCTGTCTTTCTCATTTCGGATCACTCAGAAGCCAAGTTTTGAGGAGCATGGCGACGTTGTCGGGGCGGTCAAGCGCCATCCGTCGAATCTGTTCGAGCGGAATGTTCACTTGGTCGGGAATCTTTGCGATTCGGAGCGCGGATTCAGGACCGACGAACTCAACCAAATCGCCCTGATGCTCTTTGCCGTGATGACTCTCTCCGACGAGGCCCATCTCTGGATGTCGGGCAATCGGTGTCTGCACGGTTCCCAGCACCTTGCCTTGCTGAACGGCTTCGATCGCCTTTTCGCTGTCGAGCGCGACGGTGGTTGGAACTCCGCCCTCGTCAACAAGGAGTTTGGTTTCCATCTCCCCTGGGCCTAAGGGCATCATGCCGCCTCCGGGTAGAGCAGCAACGAGCGTGTTGCCTTCTTTGCTGACCTTTCCAATGGCCTTAACCACCAGAAAACCAACAAGGATGAGAGCGGCGATGGGCAAGATCGAGAGAATCTGCTGCATTCTCGCGCTGGAAGCAGCTTCCTTGTCGGCCTTGTCAGCAGCCGCAGTTGCGGTGGTATCGAATTCGATCGGGGTGACGGCGTAGCTAAAATTTGTGGAGTCGGTCGCGAGTGGACCGAGCTCACCTTTGATCACCTGTTCCACTGCGGTCGGGTCGGTCACCTTGGCCTTGTTCACCAGCACATTGATGGCCATTCGCTTGATCGTGCCTGGTGCAAACACCGTATTTGATTGGACTTGGGTGGTTCCGTAGGTTTTGGACTCCGACGTGCCGGTGTACGTGCCATCGCTTCCACTGCCGGTGGTCGTTGCAGGCGCACCACCTGGCAAATTGCTTGCCGCACCAGCAGGACCTCCTGCGCCAGCCCCACCGCCGTTGGCCATGGTTTCAGTTGTTTTTTCGATGGCGAGCGGTTTGTTCGGAGATTCATCATCTCGACGTTCTTCTTTTTGGTCGAACATCATTTCGAAAATTGGAATTCGGACAACGGTGTTGCCTTTTCCGAATGCGGTGTCCAAGCTCGCTTGGAGCATTGCTTCGCGTCGCCGGGATTCAGAGATTTCGGTGCCTAACCTTTCGGCAACCACACCACTTCCTCCGCCTGCATCACTGGAGTCGATCAACGTTTTTCCCGTGCTGCTGACAACCGTGATGTTTTTTTCTGTCAGGCCGGAAACTGCGTATTGAACCAAATGCTGGATGGCTCGAGCTTCCTCTCCGCCTAAGGCACCATCTCCAGATTCTGTGACGATGACGCTGGCTGTTGCTGAATCTTCCTCACGGGCAAAGGGCGAGTCGTTCTTAAGGGTCAAGTGGACCCGAGCCGACTTCACTCCATCAATTCCCTCGATCGACATCGAGAGCTCGTCTTCTAGAGCCTTCTTGAGTCTTTCTCGCTCCACAGACGGCGTGTTCATGATCCCAAAATCTTTGAGGTCGGCATATCCGGGATGTCCGGAAGAGGGCATTTTTTGAGAAACGGCAAGCTTGCCTTGGACCTCGGCAACTTTGTCGGTAGGCACCATGACGTTGCCAGCTCGATCCTCGTCGAAGGGAACTCCCATCTTCGTGAGCTCGTTGGCGACCATCCCTTGGTCTTGAGGGGACAGGCCTCGGAACAAGACCTCCATCTTCGGCTTACTCGTGAAATAGAACGTGCCGAAGAGCAAAAGTAGGAAGAAAGCTCCGCCGAAGATCGTCACCGTTTTCTGGGTGCGATCGGCGGTCTCCCACCATGTCCGTATTCGCAAAAAGATTGCTTGCATTGCCGCTCGGAAAGCTACCGGCGGAAGTTAGCGGTTTTAGACCTGCATTCGGTTGATCTCTTGATAGGCTTCCAGCATCTTGTTCCGCACTTGCAGCGTGAGCTGCATTGCAGTGCTGGCTTTCTCCATCGCGATCATCAGATCGTGGACCTCAACTCCCGGTTGACCCGCCAAAAAGGCGCTCTGTGCAGCCTGGGATTGATCCTGGGTCTGCTGAACTTCTTTGAGGGCGTCCATCAACATGTTTCCGAAGTCGCCATCTTTCTTAGGGGCGGCTTTCGCTGGGCTGGCCTTATCGAGGCCAAGGTTGAGGGCGTTGTCGATTCTCATGGTGCGCTTCCGAGTTAGACCTTGCCGATATTGAGCGCGGACCGGATCATCCCCCGGGCCGAGTTGAAGGCGTTGATATTGGCTTCGTAAGCTCGACTGGCGCCGATCATATCCACCATCTCTTGCACGGGCTTCACGTTGCTGTAGTACACAAATCCGTCTTTGTCAGCAGATGGGTTGCCTGGCTCATAAACCGGTCGCAAGGGCGACATGTCCTTCTGGACTCCCGAGATCTTGACTCCTTCGCCATCCGAGATAAAGATCACGTTTTGGCGTCGATAGGCGTCTTGTTGAGGAGTGCGGACTGTGTTCGCGCCAGCAATGTTGGTCGAGATGATGTCCATCCGAAATCGCTCGGCGGACATTCCCGTACTGCTGATTCGCATGCCTTGACTTAAACTCATCGTTACTTACCTTCTCGAATCACGTTCTTGAGATTGCTGAAGTACCGAGCGGCCATATCCGAAAGGATGTTGTAGCGAAGCTCAGTTTCAGAGATGTCGTAAACCTCTCGCTCGAGGTCCACGCTGTTTCCATCGGTGCGGATGCTTGCATTGGTTCCAGATCGCTTGGCGCGCGCTGCCTGAAAGGCATGGAGCTTCTCGGTGGTCGACGACTTGGCGTCTTCTAGAGCCACTGTAAAGTCCATATCCTTCCGCTTGTAGCCGGGAGTGTTTATGTTGGCGAGGTTGTTCACCAACAACTCCTGCCTCTGCGATGCGAGACCCATCGATCGCTGAATTCGATCGATGTGCCCCGCGTAAAGGTCATCCAAAATCTGCACTGTTGTTCTCGTTCCTACCTGCGAGGCACATTGGGCCTCATCAGTTAGCATCGGCGTCAGCCAAGTGTTTCTGCAGGGACTGGGCTTCAAAAAGCTGACAAGCCGGTTTAGGGGCTCCGGAAATGGGGAAACATCTACGCCTTCTTCCGGGCGCGAGTCATGAATGGACGCTCAAAGATCCAGAAGAACGCATAGCACAAGCCTAAGATGATGGGAAGGCCGATCAGTCCCAAGTAAATAAAGGACGCTCCGGGAGTTTGTACCGCCCGAGGTCGGTGAACAAAGATCACCTGAAGAATTGGATGGTGCATCAGATAGAGCGAGTAGCTGAATAGTCCGAGCCAAGCAAGGGGCTTCGATCCGATCACGCGCGAGGTGAAGGAGTTTGGTGCAACGAGCACGTATGCGAGTGCAATCGCTGTGGATAGGCCAACCACCACATCTCCTGAAACGAGGGCCGTTTCATACTGGCCGGTCTTCACCCAGGCCAATCTCCATCCCCCATACATCAAGGCGAGCGCAATCCACGGCCACCCGCGATGGACCCACTCCGGTTTTCGAATGGCGAGTCGAGCCGATGCCATTCCCAAAACAAAGAGGCCCGCAAACCAGAAATACAGCTTGGTTCCGCCTGGAATCCACAAGGTTAAGGCTGCGCTCGCCAAGGCAGATGCGATGAAAATCGTTCCAAATCCAACCTTCCTCATTCCGAGAGAAAGGACCGGGAAGGCGAAGTAAAGCTGGAACTCGATCGCGATGCTCCAGAGCACTCCGTTGATCTTGTACATCCAATCTGGCCGGAAGTTGTGGACCATGAACAGGTGGGCCAACACGTTGTCCTGAGTTACCGGTACGTATTGCACAAATGGCATGCGCGGATAGTGCCGAGTTACCAGCAGAGCCACGGCCAGTGATATTGCCAGGCACGCGTAATAAGGGGGAAGGATCCTCCTGCAGCGGCGAACAAAATAGTCCTTCCAATCCACATTTCCAGCGCGATCCATCCGGGCTTCCACAGCCATCTGCAGGCAAAAACCTGAGATCACGATGAAGGCGGCGACCGCAAGATGGCCATACCACAGGGGCCGAGTAATCCAAGCCAGCCACCCTGGATGTTTTGAGAGATCCCAAAGTGAACGATTGGGATCAACCATGGTGGCGAAGTGGCCGATCACGACATACAACGCGGCAAGTCCGCGCATGCCCTCGATTGCGAGCACCCTCCCTTGGCGTAGTTCACTCACTGTACGATCATGCCTTATAGGTCTAAATCGCAGTTTCTTGAAGTTCTTTGATGCGGCCTGAAAGCTCGGAAACAAGACTTGAACTGCCTTGGTCGGTCTCGGTTTCCGCATACACGTGGAAAACAGGCTCAAAGGAATCGGGCAGCACCAAGACCCACCCACCATCTCGATAGACCTTGATTCCATCAATCAATTCGACCTGGCTGCTTCCTGGTGGCTCTTCCGTGAGGACCCGCATTACAGCACCTTTGGCCTCCCACGGACACCGCACCTGCTCGTAGGACATGTGGAATTTCGGCAGCTCATCGATGATCTCCGCTAGTGTCGTGCCCACCTGGTCCAGCATGCCCAGCAGTCTCGCGAAGGCGAACATCGCGTCGAAGCCAGTGTGGAGTTGTGGAAATACGAATCCGCCTGTTCCATCCCCACCAAAGCTGACTCCCTCTTGCATACAGCCTTCCATGAGCGATCGCACATCGGCCTTGGTGCGCAAGACCTCGCCGCCATTATCTCTGACCAATTCTTCCAGGACACTGCTCGCCGTGACGCTCAGTGCAATCTTGGGATGGGCAGAAGTCCGCACGGTCAGCAGGGCAAGTGCAGCAAGAAGCTGAGTACCGGAGACGATCCGACCTCGGTCGTCCACCACGCTGAGCCTTTCGCCCTCGTTCGTAAACAAGGCTCCGAGGTCATAGCCTAGGGTCCCGACTATCTGCTTGATACTGTCGAGGTGCCTTCCGATCTCGGCCTCGGTCCTTGGGGATCGCTTGGCATCGTTGTATGAGTTAAGATTGATGGTCTCAATGCCTAGGCGACCCGCCATTTGGGGGAAGAACGCGCTGATTGCACTGAAGCCTAAGTCGGATACCACTTTGCGATTCTTTTGAGTCGCCTCGGAAAGGTGGGTGAAGTCGTTCATGTAGTTCTCGATGGCTCGAGTGGCGTACTCGATCATTCCGAGATCTTCGGGGTCCGTCCGGTGGAAATCTTCGCGGAAAAAGGCCGTTTCGACCTTCCTCTCCATCCCCTTGGAAAGGTAGTTGCCTCGAGCATCGAAGAGTTCGATGAGTGTGACACGGGCGTTACCGGGAAGTTTGCGAACGTTAACTGCGCCTGCCGCACCGATTGAGGTGATGAAGTGGCGAGCCACAGGCACAGGTGCAGACTGCATGTCCAGCACCTCGCATCCCACACTGAGGAGGCTCGCCATGATCGCGCGCTTGATCATTCGCGAGCTGCGGGAGCTGTCTCGGGAGGTGACGACGGTCGCCCGATCAGGAAGGATCGAACCAAAAGCTGACCCCAGGCGAGTGGCAAACTCTGGGGTGATTTCGATGTTGCTGAGACCAGCCACGCCGAGCTCACGAAAGAGGTTTCCGCGCCACTTGTTGCCCCAAACCAGGGACATGGTCACTGTGGCACCTCTCTCGATGACCTTATCCGGCCACAGTTTGACGCGAGGCCGTACGGTGGTGTTGGTATCCAGCAGGCACCGGTCTCCCACCACGGCGTCCTCACCGATCACGGAGTCGCGCTTGATAGTGCAACGGTTACCGATGATCGCCGAGTGGACTCCCACATTTGCCCCTATGTACGATCCGTCCCAAACCACACTTCGCTCAATGGTCGCTCCACCTTCAACCAGAACATTGTCTCCCAGGGCGCAGTGGGGACCGATTCTCGCTCCAGCTTTGATTTTGCAGTTCCGGCCGACGCAGACAGGAGGAATGACGAGGGCGGAAGGGTCGATCTGCGAATTGGCTCCGAGCCAAACTCCTGGTTCTGCTTCGGTTCCCGGAATGCCCAACCGTACGCGCCCGCTCAGAAGGTGTTCTTGGGCTTCCCGATATTGGAGGAGATTTCCAACGTCGCACCAATAGTCCTCCATAACATAACCGTAAAGGGGAAGACCCTCGCGGAGGAGTTCGGGGAAGATGTCTTGGCTCCAGTCGTAGCTCTTTCCGGATTCCATTCGTTCCAGGATCTCCGGCTCCAGAATGTAGATTCCGGTATTGACTGTGTCAGAAAAAACCTCAGACCAGCTCGGCTTTTCCATAAACCGGAGGATGCGGCCGCTGTCGTCCGTGATGACTACACCAAACTCAAGGGGAGAAGCCACACGATAAAGAACGATCGTGGCGAGGCTCTTTTTTTCTTTGTGGAATGCGATCGCTTTGGTGAGGTCGCAATCGGTGAGCGCGTCTCCGGAAATGATCACAAAGGAGTCGTCTCGAAGCAGATGCTCGGCCTTCTTGACGCTACCGGCCGTCCCGAGTGGAGTGTCCTCAATGCTGTAGGACAGGTTGACGCCGTAGTCCTCGCCCGAATCAAAATATGCCGAGATCTCATCGGCAAGGTAGTGGAGAGTCGCCACGACTTCGGTGATTCCATGTCGCGCCAAGAGCCGAATGATGTGCTCCATGATGGGCATGTTGCCCACGGGGACGAGTGGCTTGGGCCTGTTTGCCGTGATTGGCCTCAGTCGCGATCCTTCTCCACCGGCCATCACCACAGCTTTCATCATCGTTGATCCTCAATTCATTGTAGCGGCTTGGGAGGAAGGGAAGCCATGACCCGCAGTACATTCGGCCCGAATGTAACGATTTCCATGACAATTCGAATGTCATCGGCTATTTAGGTCGCGGTCGCCTGGAAAATGTGACAGTAAATGCCAAATATTTTTGGAAAAGGTCCTATCAGGCCTTGTAGAACACATCAGTTAGTGATACACTCAACTCAAGTTTGCGGACGCTCATTTGCATGAGTATTTGTTGGGGCTTTGCCCCAGTTTGAGTTGGGATTTCCCAAGGGAGGACAATAGTGAATAAAGCTTTTAGCAAAGCACTGCTTGCCGTAGCAGTCATTGGAGCTGTCTCAGGCGCCCAAGCCATCACGTTTTCGAACGTGACGGTTACCGGTCCTGCGCAGTTAATCGGCGCACTTAACACGGATTACTTCATTAGTACCGGAGCCACGGATATTGACTTCAAGTTCAACAAGGCAATTGTTGGCGACAATATGCCGTTGCGATTCGGCACGATCAACATCACTTTCGAAGCGACCGACGCTCAAGCACTGGCGCTGGACAAGCTCAACCTGAGCTTCAGCAGCTTGCTCACGGGTAGCGGTCATCTGCGGTTCACCGAAGTTGTCGAAGACATGGTGAATCCTGGAATCATCGCCAGCTTCTCGAAGGACTACTATGCTGGTTCGGTTGGAGACGCTTCAACCCTCGTGTTCTCGCGAGTTACACCCCATATCAAGGTCAAGAAGAGCATCTTCTTGGATGCATTCAACACCAACGCGGTTGACCTCGCTGGCATCGGCATCGTCGAGCAGAAGCTTGAAACCGTTCCGGAGCCTGCAACTCTTGCAGTCATCGGTCTGGGTCTCGCTGCCGTCGCACGACGACGTAAGGAGAGCCGCTAACCATTTCGCCTGATGAATCAGGGGAATTTGATTAAAGGGATCTACCCAAGGGAGAACATGATGAAGAAATTTTCGGTACGAGGACTGGCGCTCGGGGCTCTGCTTATGGCAGTTGGTGCAGCAAACGCTATCACCTTCTCAAATATTCAGATCACCGGTCCGTCAGAACTAATTGACGGCTCATATCACGTCTACAACACAAATTGCGACATCGATTTCACTTTCGATTCGGCATGGGTTGGCGACAATCTCCCGTTGCGAACGGGAACCATCGTCATCACTTTTGAAGCCATCGGCGCACAGGGTGAGATGATGACTGGCGTGAACCTTTCTGGTAACGCACTTGCTCTCGGTTCGGGCATCGTTCAGGTGACCGAGATCGTGGAGGACTTCCAGAACGGCGGAACTCCGAAGGTTGACGGCGTGACCATCACCGCGGGCGACTCGGGCGCTTTCGGCAAGTTGATCACTCTCGACAAGCCGAGCAACCACCTTAAGGTGAAAAAGACGATCTTCTTGAATGCGGTTGAGACGCAGGCAATGGATCTCGCAGCGATCGGTCTGGTCGAGCAGAATTTCGTCAAGACCGTTCCTGAGCCAGCTTCAATGGGCGCTCTTGCTCTCGGCATCGCTGGTATCGTTGCGCGACGCCGCAAGAAATAACAAGAAGACATCGCATGCTCAAAGCTGAGCACTAATGTCGAGGTGGGTGGAAGCAACCGCAAACGCTTCCACCCTTCTTCTTTTCTGGAACTACGAAAGCTTGCGGAACTGGTGCTTACCGACTTTGAGCACCTTGCCCTTGAGGTCGGCCACTGGCACCATCAGGCCTGTTGCCTTTTCGCCGTCGAGCGATACTGCCCCAGCCTCGATGAGCTTCTTGGCGTCTCCGTTGGACTTTGCCAAACCGAGCCGACCGATCAGCACGTGGAGGGCAACCTGGCCCTCACTAACCATATCTTCGGGAATGGAGGCTTCCTCAGCTTCAACGGGTTGATTCCGCTTGCTGAAGGTCTCAATGAAGTAGTTGTCTTCTTCCTCGGCCGCTTGTGCGGAATGATATAGCGTTACGATCTCCTTGGCGAGCCGGCGTTTGGCATCGCGAGGGTTGAGCGTTCCGGCTTGGGAAGCTCCGACTAACTCCTTGATCTCCTCAAGTGGAACATCGGTACACAGGACGAACCAATTCTCGAGGAGATGGTCGGGAATCGACATGGTCTTGCCGTACATGTCGCGCGGAGTATCGACCACGGAGATATAGTTGCCGAGTGATTGCGACATTTTCTCCTTGCCGTCGGTGCCTACGAGGAGCGGCATCAGAAGGACAACTTGTGGATCTTGCCCGTATTGGCTCATCAATGTTCGCCCAACCAGGTTATTAAACTTCTGGTCGTTCCCCCCGAGTTCGACATCCGCTCTCAATTCCACGGAGTCGAAGCCCTGGCACAAGGGATACAGAATCTCGTGCATGGCGATCGGTCGTTCTTCTTTGAGTCTCTTGGTGAAGTCATCACGCTCCAAAATTCTGGCCACTGTGTATCGAGAAGCCAAGCGAATCACATCCTCGAACGACATGGCACCCAACCAATCCCGGTTGTAGGAGATTTCTGTAAGTTCGGGATCCAGAATCTTGTAGACCTGTTTGCTGACTGCGGCGACGTTCTCCTGCACCTGCTCTCGAGTAAGTTGCGGGCGGGTTTTGCTTTTGCCGCTGGGGTCACCGATCTGAGCCGTAAAGTCGCCGATGACCAGGCAAGCGGTGTGGCCGAATTTCTGGAAGTCGCGGAGCTTTCGCAATACGACAGCCCAACCCAGCGTTACATGGGCAATCGTTGGATCGACACCCAGCTTTATCCTGAGAGGGCGCCCTTCTTGGAGTTTCTTACGGAGATCCTCCTCGCTGATAATTTCTGCGGCGCCTCGGCGCAAGGCAGCAAGCTGGTTGTCTATGGTCATTCTGCCAAAAGTGTACCGAAGCTAGTTCAGCAGAATTGGAATTCTGGCGAGGCGAACATCAGCCGGCACATCGCACTAGCAGCCTTGGCTGCGTTTTGGGCGGTAAGTCGTCCCCCAGTCGCCCTTTCACACGCATCGGCGAGCTGAGAGAGCTTTTCCGGACGCAGTCCGCTATCGAATACGCTTGCGATGAGTTTGGCGGCATCCTCGGAGGGAGTTCCCGGCGGCACAATGCCCAGGGCCGGATACCGCATCGTTGTGAAGATCGCATCTGCCATCTTGATGCGCTCCACCATAGTTGCGGAACTGATCCAGTCTGGCCCTGGCTTCCAGCCAGAAACATCGGGTGGATTGAGAATTTCCATACCCATAGCCTTGAGGGATCTGGTCAACAGCACTACCGGGCGCCCCACCAGCGCCTTTGCATCCGCGTTGCTGGCCTGAAATCGCTCCAAGAGCATCTGTCCGTAGCCGAGCTGCCTAAACAGCGCCACACAGAAGTCGATGGGGTTCTTGTAGGCTCGCCGCACACATTTCTCAGAGTAGAACTCGGGAGACTCCGCGATAGCTCTGACCAGCGCTTTAATCTCCAGACCACTGTCTCGAAATGCCTTACCGATGCGCTCAACAACGGCTTTCTCAGGGTTGAGATAGGCAAACCACTCCCAGGCTTTTTTGGCGATGAACAGCGAAGTCTGGGGTTGGCCGCAGAGGATATCGCAGACGTCGTCTCCGTTGAAGTTGCCCTTGTTGTCCAAAACGACTTTGGATCCGTCGTCGTGGTCTTCCGCTAGGAATCGGAATTGAGAAAACGGGCCCGGCTTGTCGCCCTTCTTTCGGGGTCCAGTGTTGTAGCTCCAGCCTGTAAAGGCTCGGGCGGCCTCTTGGATGTCCTTCTCTGTGTAGTGCCCGATTCCCAATGTGAATAGCTCCATCACCTCACGGGCGAAATTCTCGTTCGGTTTTCCTTTCTGGTTGAACTGATTATCGAGCCAGTAAAGCATCGCGGGGTCTTTGGCGACCTCGTTGAGCATTGTGCGAAAATTGCCCAGTGCATTCCGGCGCAGCAACAGATTCTGATTGAACATCACCAGTGGCACGTCGACCTTCATGGAGGCTGTGGCAAAGTGGTTGTGCCAAAACAGGGTGAGCTTCTCCTCAAGAGGGCGGGCGGTAAGCATCATTCGAAGAAGCCACCATGCCTGCACGTGCTCGATTTTGGGCGGACGGACTTTCCCATCCTTGGTCTGGGGCACGAGATCGCGTGGCTCTAGGCTGAAGTCCAGCGGCACACTCTCGTAGTCCAAGAGGGCGGCGATCGCTCCGTTGATACCCTTGCCGGCGAAGTAATCCAGCTCGGTTTCACTTGCGCCAAGCCCAAATCGACGCAGCAGATGGGCGATCTTTTCCCGTTCAGTGATCATTGGTTCGCTCCGACGCGAAATTTGGATACAAGTTCAAATTCCTGCTGGGCCAAATAAAAACAGAGCCGGCGGATCGGGTTAGTACGATCAACCGGCCATTACAACCGAAGCGATTGCGTCGGGCGTCTCAGGAGACTTCTTTGACGTTCGCAGCTTTGTAATCTTTCTCGTTGACGAATTTGTAGAGAACTCGTCCGTCGTAGTTACCCATCAATGCATAGCGGGTCTGCTCGCCGGTTTTCGTCTTGCGCACCATTTTCTTTTTGGTGATGTCGCCTTCTGCTACTTTTACTTTCGTTCGAGACTTAAGATCGTAGAACTCCATTCTTCCCTCCTAGTCCAGCACGGGCTTCGTGCTTCCAGTTTGAATCTCGGTTAATATATCACACGAAGGGCCTCCCGTTGGAGAGTTCCACGCAGATTCACCGTAATTCAAATTGAAGTTTGGCTTGCACAGTGCCACTGCTTCAAGGCATTGGACGAAAAATTGATGAGAATCGCTTCAAAACGACTGAAAAGTGCCAATGTTGGGGGCAAAATGTTAGTGGTGCGCGACAATTTCGAGACAAAGGCAATCGATACGCTCAAGCGAAGCGGCTTGAGAATGACCGGTCCGAGGGTCCTGGTAATCCGAACGCTTGCATCTGCGGAGAAGGCGCTCACGCCCCAAGACGTGTACCAAAAGGTCAAACAAAGTGGCGGGCAAGTCGATTTGGTCAGTGTCTATCGAACGCTCGAAACGCTTCGTGAGCTGGACCTGATCCACTACATCGGGGTTGCCGAAGGCTACGCTCCATGCCATATCGAGCACGGCGATTCCGGAGTCGAGCATTTTGTGTGCCGAACCTGTGGGACGGTGCAGGAGTTTGAGGCGAACCATGAAGCCCTCACCGCAGCGGTCAAGGAACTTGAGGAGAACGGAATCAAGGTGGATTCGGTTCGCATCGAGATCCAGGGAAGTTGCGAAAGCTGTCAGACCAAGGAAGCCAAGTAAAAGAAAATCGCCACAATCCTACTTGGGGATTGCGGCGATTTGGTTCCTAATCTCGTTAGGCTTGTTCTTGCGTTTCAGCCTTCGGAGTTCGCTCTTCATTGTTCTCGCGCGGTTGGCGAGGACCACCATCGTAATCCTGATGTCGCGAACGACCTCTTCCTCCTGGTCGCTGCTCGAATCCCATCTCGGTCACGACGAACGGCAACAGGGCCATTTCTCGTGCTCGTCGGATCGCGTGTGCCACCATTCGCTGCTGTTTGGCGGTGTTGCCCGTGACCTTTGAACTCAGGATCTTGCCCCTATCGTTGATAAATCGTCGGAGCAGATTGACGTCCTTGTAGTCAACGGTGTTGATCTTGTTGATCGTGAGGTAGCTGACTCGCTTGCGGCGTCGGCTTCTGAACTTCGGTTCGCCGGCCAATGCACCGATTGCAGCGTCGTCCTTTTTAAAGGAATTTCGTCCCCTATTTTCACCAGCGGTGTTTGACGCGGCTTCGGGGGTTGCCTGCGTCTGCGTGGTTTCTTCGCTCATAGTCTTTTGGCCGCATCACATCGGATGCAGAAACAACATTATAGCACCGTGCTGCCCTGCGCACTGTTACGGTTCCCCGTAATCGTTGCAGAATGTTGCCTTCTGATGGCAAATCTACTGGGCTGGTTCCAAGCCTTTGTCGAATAGAATAGAGTCATAGTTTCGGAGGCTGAACATTCGATGAAAACTCTCTGCACATTGGCTTTAAGTTCTGTGATCGCTGCGACTGCATATTGCCAGGAAACGGTGGTGCACTCCGACAACTTCGATGGATTCGCCAGCGCGACCCTCACCAACCAGAGTGGTTGGAGCACAGATCTACCTACTGGGGGAACCTTCACCGTCAGTTCAACGGCTGCTCTTGGCACGGGAAAGGGCGTGCTCTACAACACTGCGCTTGTTTCGGCCGGCACAGGATATGCGTGGAAAGACATCTCCCAGATTCTTAGTAGCCAGACTTACGTCACTTCGTTCTGGATGAAGTTCAACCCGTTGCAGACCAATACTTCGCGTGCGGGGCTCCAAAGCTATGTCGTGGATGAGACCTCTACGTTAACCATTGACCAGGAAGCCTATCTCTATGCTGACGGACGGTTGGAAATGTGGGTTCAAACGGGCGTTGCAGGCGGCTACGCGTTTGTCACCGACACCAATGCTCCGGCAGGGGTATGGCATCGGGTGGAGATGGTTCTGGACTACTCCAAAAAGAAATCGACCTGGAGTGTGAACGGGGTCGTCATCGGCCAGCAGAGCGACATCGGTACGGGGCAGGTGACACTTTCGGATATGGATCTTGCCGTGAGTAGTTTCGGCGACAATGTTGTCAACTTCGACGACTACAAGGTGACGAGATACGACACCGGACAGCAATGGGTGACCGGCCGAGTGCTTCCATCAGAGTATATGGGTACGCCTTTTGCCAATGCTACGATGACGTTTGTGCCTGTCGCAGGAGGGAACCCGGTGGTCCAAACGGTTGCATTGGATAGCGACGGATACTTCAAAACCCAGGCACCAACGCAAGGTACGTTCGACGTATTCGCCAAGATCGATGGATATCTGTCCAAGAAACTCGGACAGGTCACAGGAGATGCATACTCGCGGCTGTCGGTGGCGAGCCTCTTGGGAGGAGACATCGACAACGATGATATGGTCACCGTGTTCGATTACGTGATTCTCTCCGATGCCTTTGACACATCCGTTGGCGATGCAGGCTATCTTCCAGCAGCTGATTTGGACGGCGACGGATCCGTCACGGTGTTCGATTATCTCATTCTCTCCAATAACTTCGACTTGTTCGGAGACCTGCAGAGCTAAGCTTCCGCACTCAAAACCGACGAAATCCGCGCGATTTCTCGCGTGGCTTTCGTCGTAGGTGCTGCCTTGGCTCGATCAGGATTTTGGAAACCCAGTGGAGTGCTGGATCAGGTAGGCCTGCCCATGATGATATGCCGGGTGGAACGCGAACCTGGCTAACGCTCCGGCTCCTGTGATAACTGGGCCAAGGGCGCTCTTAATCTCCCGATTCAAAACCTCCTCGGTCGGCGACAGGATGATCGACATCACCATTTCTCTGCCCTTAGCAAGCGCGGTTCTCACCAAATCCACGGTGATCTCCGCTTCTGAAAATGGGAATGGATGATCGTTAACGACCCCTTCGGTTGCGGCTGAGGCTAGTTGTTGTTCCTCCGCACCAAGCTCTCGACCCAGCAACTGGCTGACAAACCAGATTTCCACGCCAGACAGATGGAGCGCCATCTCTCCAACTGTGAGCGTATCGGGGCCAAGCCGGTAATTCAACTGAGGAGTCGAAAATTCGGCCACGCAGTCGTCGAAACGCTTTCGGGCAAGCTCGTAGGTTTGGGAGAAGTCGCTCATGGTGCCGTGGATTTTACTTGACATTAAAATTTCTTGGTTCTTTTGAGACAATATCCTTGGTCTCGTCACATATCGTCTGCTTGCAGACAGATGTACATTGTTTATTTTTCTCTTATAGAGATTGAGTGAAAGGAAAGAAACTACATGAAGACAATTACAGCTCTTGCATTTTTGGTGGCTGCGGCTAGTTCACAAGCCGTGATTTTGTACAGTACCGGCTTCGAATCGCCGTGGGCTGCGGGCACGAACGGATCCTCGGTCATCTCGGCCGCAAATACAGCGCAAGGCTGGGCTTCTGGTTCAACTGGCGCCACCGTAGTAGCAAACGGCCAGACCAACGCTGGTGGAGTGACCGCCTACGCCGGAACCCAGATGATGCGAATGACCACTTCCACAGCAGCTGGCAATGCGAACTGGGCCTGGAAGGACCTCAGCGGCGGTTGGGCTTCCCGGCCGAGTGGCGACAATACGCTCCACGCCCAGACGAAGGCGTTTATCCCAACAGGGAACAACAGAACCACGACGTACGGCATTCAGGCGTACACAACTGCGGTCGACGTCGTGGGAGAGATTCTTTTTGTTCCCAATTACGATGCCAGCAACTCGTTTATTTACCTGGCTAGCGGTACCTGGAACGACACCACAACTTTCAACTATATTGGGTACACGATTCCGAAGGCTACACTCCGCGGAGCTTGGTTCGGTCTTGACCTTTACACCAATATGGCTACGAGCACAGCTTCAGGCTTCTTGACGCTTGGCTCAACGACGTACTATCTTGGCAGTGTTGCACTCGATCCTACCCAGACCAATGTTGGGATCGGCGACCTTGATTTCTTTGCTGGCAACCCAAGCAGCGGAAGTCAGACCGGGACGACGGCTGCGGCGAACAGCGTGTATTTCGACAACTATGGTGTCGAGACGGTGCCTGAGCCAGCCACCATGGCCGCCCTCGGCTTGGGATTGGCTGCTGTTATCCGACGCCGAAAGAAGTAAATGAGTAAAGGGGAGCACCTTTCGCCTGGTGCTCCCTTGCGTGTGTAACAAAGCACAGCAAGAAATCGCAGGTGAAATCAAGACCCTTTCGAGTACGATAAAGATACGCGTGTAAGAAAAACATAAGAAGAAACGGAAAGCGCAAGTTAACGCGACGCACTATTCCGTCCTCCCTTTCAACAAACTAGTTTGGGCCAGAAACCTTTCGGAATCTGGCCCAATTTTTGTCTCTAAGGTGGAAATTACCGAGTGGTTCGGGCTGTTCGAATTCGGACGAGCGCTTCTTCCAACTCGTAGGTCGCTTCTTCCGGGTTCACAGTGCTTTCTTCACCGCGAAGAGCCTTCCGAGCCTGTTCCAGAGCCATTTCTTCCTCACGGACATCGATTTCGTGAGCAAGCTTGGCGTCATCCGCAAGGACAATCGCTCCGGTACCGCTTACCTCAAGAAATCCTCCGCTGATTGCGATGTGGTGCTTGTTGTCTCGCTCGTCGCGATAGGCCAAAACTCCTGGGCGGAGTGCCACAATCATCGGCTCGTGGTGGCTCCACACGCCCATGTAGCCATCGTGCGCTGGAACTTCCAGGCCGATAGCATCTACTTCGGCGACGGTTCGGTCTGGTGCCACGACCGACAGATTGAACGTTGTCATTCCCCTATTTGTACCCCGAAAGGCACCCCGTAGGCGATATTGACGATGGCCACCAGCGATCTTTGATGATTGTATCAAGCACGAATGAGACAGAGGTTTGCGAAAATCTTGTCATTTATTGATTTTATTGGTAAAGTTACCGGGGCAAGCTCTATGTTTTTCGTTAAGCCTGGTGTATGATAACTGAATCTGAGTCACTAGGCTCTGATGTTTCTTTGAAAGGGAAGAAAAAATGAATATCAAAACTATCGCGGTTCTTGCCGCTGGGCTTGCTGCCATGTCAGCAAACGCCGTTGTTCTGGTCAATGAGGGATTCGAGTCACCAACGTGGACGCTTGGCCAAGATATTGCTGGCCTGAACGGCTTCGACGCAGCTTCGGACACGGGTTACACTATCGACAACACCCACGCTAAGTCGGGTACGCAGTCGGCTATGTTCGACACTGCACCAGCTGCTGGTAGCAATTGGGCTTGGAAGAACACTCTTGTCACGAGTGGAATCGTGTCAGCGAAGGCGAGCGTTTACATCGAGTCGATCTCCGGCGCAACCATCTTCAGCTACTTCGGTTTGGATCTTTACAGCTCGAGCGTTTCTCGACTTGCACTCTTGCAGGTCAAGGCAGACGGAACAGTTTGGTTCGGCAACGCGACCCTGACCCAAGTCGGTACCGCTGGATTGAACCAATGGAACGACCTTGAAGTGCGGGCAAACCTCACCACGAAGGTCGCCACTGCATACGTCAACGGATCTGCAGTTGGCAGCGGAGTTTCGTTCACCGCAACGAACTTCAACGATGCCGACATGGTATCGCGAGCAACTGGCTTCGAGCGAGGCTGGTACGACGACTACAAGATTGAGACCGTTCCTGAGCCAATGACCATTTCCGCAATGGCTCTTGGTTTGGCTGCGATCGCACGAAAGCGACGCAAGTAAATCTGCTTCGGTCCCAAGCGCAAAGCTTGGGACCAGCGTTCAAAAGAAAATCCCCGCGCTCCCTTGGGAAGGCGGGGATTTTTCGTGCGGATTCGGATCGGTCTTACTTCGCCGACTCTTGCAGCTTTCGAGCCTTCTCGTAAACGTCTTCGATTCCTCCGCAGTACAAGAATGCCTGCTCGGGGATGTCGTCGCACTCGCCATCGACAATCTTCTTGAAAGAACTGATCGTCTCCTCAAGCGGAACATACTTGCCGGTGTTGCCCGTGAACTGCTCGGCAACAAAGAACGGTTGCGACATAAATCTTTCGATCTTTCGCGCTCGAGCGACAAGCTGTTTGTCGTCATCGGAAAGCTCGTCGATACCCAGAATCGCAATGATGTCCTGGAGTTCGCGGTATCGCTGGAGGATGACCTGCACTCGTCGAGCAACTTCGTAGTGCTCTTCGCCAACGACCATCGGGTCGAGGTTCTTGGACGTGGATGCGAGTGGATCGACTGCAGGGAAGAGTCCTTTGGAGGCGATGGATCGCTCCAGATAGATGTAGGCATCCAAGTGGGCGAATGTCGTTGCTGGTGCGGGGTCGGTCGGGTCGTCAGCGGGAACGTAAACTGCCTGAACCGAAGTGACTGAGCCCTTGGTCGTAGAAGCAATCCGCTCTTGGAGGAAGCCCATCTCGGTAGCCAGCGTCGGCTGGTAACCGACAGCGCTGGGCATTCGGCCGAGAAGCGCTGACACTTCCGAACCAGCCTGCACGAACCGGAAGATGTTGTCGACGAAGATGAGAACGTCGGTACCGATTTCGTCTCGGAAATACTCGGCCATCGTGAGCGCAGTAAGAGCGACGCGGAGACGCGCTCCGGGCGGCTCGTTCATCTGGCCAAAAACCATGGCCGTCTTATCGAGAACGCGCTTGGTCGAACCATCTTTATCGGTGAAGGTTGCTTCCTTCATTTCGAGCCAAAGGTCGTTGCCTTCACGAGTTCTTTCACCGACGCCAGCGAACATGGCAACACCCGAAGCTTCGACAGCGATGTTGCGGATGAGTTCTTGGATCGTAACGGTTTTACCGAGACCTGCACCACCAAAAAGTCCGATTTTTCCACCCTTGTTGAACGGGACCAGAAGGTCGATAACCTTGAGTCCAGTCACCAAAATGTCGACCTTAACGTTTTGCTGGTCGAAGGTCGGTGGTTGGCGGTGGATCGGGAGGCGAGGTGCTACCGAAAGAGCTTGCGCGCGAGCAGCTTGGACTTCTTCCGATTCGGCGTGCTCGCCCTCGGTGAGCATGTCGATGGGCTTACCGAGAAGATTAAAAACCCGTCCGAGAGTGGCATTACCTACGGGAACCTTGATGGGTTCGCCTGTATCAGCGGCCTCCATTCCACGCACCAGACCGTCGGTAGACGACATGGCAACGGTTCGGACGATGTCATCACCCAGGTGCT
Organism: Armatimonadota bacterium; assembly: GCA_018268255.1. Taxonomy (GTDB): domain Bacteria; phylum Armatimonadota; class Fimbriimonadia; order Fimbriimonadales; family Fimbriimonadaceae; genus UBA2391. Next base: position 125,989 of record JAFDWX010000008.1, read on the forward strand.
GGGCGACTTCGACCACGACCGAGATGCCGCGTGAATCGTCTTTGATTTCGATAGCGTTATAGATTTCCGGAAGCTGGTTCGCGGAAAATCGAATGTCAACAACGGGTCCGATAACTTGAATGACTTTGCCGGTGGTGGCCATATGCGCGCTCTTGTTTAAAGGGTGCGGGCCGCAGCGCTAGCTGGACCCAATCGAAGGCAGATTATACCTTTTGGCGCCACTTTTCGTCGGGAATTTTAGTTTGCTCGCTGCTCTGGCCCAAGGCCGCGCCCTCGTCCCGTGGACAATTTTTCCACCCAAAGTGGGAGCGACGAGGCACGGGACTCTGCCCCAGAGCAGCGAGTTTAGAATCTCTCGTAGGTCTGCTGGCTGGACTTGGGAAGTCCGATTGTGGTTCAATAAGGGTGTGGTTGTCACCAAGGACTAGGTGGTAACGGAGGACGGAGCAGGGATGCTCCCGCCACACTTTCTTCTTCATCCTCCTCTCTTTTCAAATTTGTTGCATGCGTCTGCTTGCTGGGGATTTCGAGTCGCCTTGCTCGAGTTGGATCCCATATCGGTGGAGCGCTATCGGGTGCCAGCGGTATACTGCTGTGCAGTCGGGGCGTAGCGCAGTTTGGCAGCGCGCTTCTCTGGGGGGGAAGAGGCCGTGGGTTCGAATCCCACCGCTCCGACCAATTCATTCCTCTTCCGAACAAAGCGTGATTCTCGCCTGTTTCTCTATCGGGTCACCTCATCCTGAATTGCGCGAGCTTCTGATCGGTGAGCTACCATGAAGGTGGGAGCATAACTCCCTAGGGATACCGCATGCCTGATTACAATCTTCACATGATCCTTAACTGGGTTGGCATCTTGCGATGGCTTTGTTACCAAAGTGAGGTGTATGCAACTCATTTATGGGAGGTTCGTGTTTGCGATGAGCCACTGTTCATTGTCACCCCAGTCAATAGCATATTGAGCAAATATGCGGAAAAATACCTGGTTACAAAAACGTTCGAGAGTATTGAGTTGATCGCAGGTAGTGTGTTATTACAAGAACTCTCACTACTTACATTTGAAGATGAAATGTACCTGGCCTTTGTACAAACTGGTCCAGAGAAGGAGTACAACGTCATTTTATCGGGGCATGGAGGAATTTCAAGAGCACTTTGTCAAAGTCAAGAGCTGGCCACCTCACTTGCAAGGTTCTGTGAAACGAACTCACTCGACATCAACGTGTCGCAGGGGGAAGTCCACTAGATAGGTCATTTGTGACTTGTAGCACAATTTTCGAATCTCCTCGTATCATCTTCTATTTCTGTTCGCAGAAGGAGGAATATCGGAACTCTACCCAAAGGAGTTAAGTTATTCACCCTAGGATATTGTCATGCGAGAATCACTCCTTGATGCGGTACTCCAGAGTATTCACGATATTCCAAAGGGTGCAGATTCAACCACTTTGTTCTTCCGGCTCGTGTGGGTGCAGTTCCTACTTGGACCATTTTACAGTCTGGGTTTCACATTTCTGACTTTCGGGCTAGCACCACCAAAGAACAGGATAAACTTAGCCAAGTCAATTGAGTTCTGGGTGATTACCGGTATTTGTTGTTTGTACATACTGCCCATATCACTAACTCCTCGATCTGAAGAGGACCTAGAGGCACTCTTTATGACACTTATCACATGCAGTCTATTGACAATTGGACTCATGACTCTATTCTGTTATAGGCAGGTGAAGCGGGTATGGAATTGCTGAATCCTCCAAGCCTTATAGTGAACTGGATTTTCATTGGTCTTATCACGTCTCTTGCACTGGTTGACGCGGTGTTTCGAGTTCGATACATTGTAAAGGGTCTGGTGCTGGGACTGGCAACTGTTCTGATGGAATTGTCAGCCGTGGATATTTGCTACACTGCAATGCTAAGTTTCTTCATGCAAGATCGGCCACAGCACGACAATGATGTGGCGATGATGCTCTCGATCATTGGGGCCGTGCTGCTAGTTGCAAGGTTAATCTTACTTTGGCAGTTATTCAGGCACCTCACAACAAATCCTAAGGCACAGCATACTAGCATAGCAGCACGCTTTACAGTGTATTGTCTCGCTTCTGCCGGGTTTGGATGCCTGCTCTGGGCAACCTGGGAAGTCATTGCGGGAGTGTATCAAAATGTTTGATGCCGTAAAGCCTTTCATCTTGTAAGAGAATATACTTCGAAAATCTTGGAGACTTCAGTGACTGTTCAGGCTGTGACCAAAATGGCTCTCATGACCTCTAGTGCAATGTATACTGCCATGTACATCGTTGCGTTTGTGCGATCGATATGGCATGAGGGCCATTCGGAGCCGACGTCAGTCGTGCAGGTGTCTTTCCAGCAATACATCCAAGGAATTTGACTGACCACTAAGTCCCACCAGGCACCGCGATGAAACAAACGCTCGCAAAATTGCTGCTCACATACATCTTGCTCTCTGTGGTCTCTGCAGTGACAGTCCTTTTCGCCGTATGGGTACTTGCAGGTGAAGGTTGATTAACAAGTGTGGGCTAGCCTGCATTGTCATCGTTGTTGCGGTTTCGGATTTGCTTAAGACGGAATGGCTGTTGTATTCCGTCCCATATGCCCTACAATGTTTGGCTATCTGTTTCTGGTTACTTGGGTTTAGCGTATTTGCAGACTCTAGGTTAAAAGGTGGGCGAGGTAGTTTGGTGCGATTTTGTACTTTTCATCTTTCGCTAGCAATCAGCTATGCGATTTTGGTGCCCTTTGGAATCGAGGGCACCATCTACCTAGCTCGTGAGCAAGTGAGCAGCCTTGGGCTCGATTCTTTTGTTGCCATTGAACTCCTTCGAGTAGGCCTATCCATTCATGCAATACGCTCGATAAGCGTTTGCAAGAAAGTGAGCGCGTAGAGTGTGACAAGGTGCTGAGGAAGATGCGATGAGGTGAGACGGGACGCACGGAGTGATGGGTAGATAAAACGGTTGTGTGGTGCCATAACGAGTCATGAGATAGCGTTGAATGAGGCTCAGTGGTAAGCCGAGTCGAGTAGAGTAATATGTCGGTTGGTGAAACGAGGTCCAGTCATCCGAGCGCGGAATATCTGGCAGATTTCGCTATCACGGTTCCTGAAGGCCGAAGGTTTACTAATTTGTCAACAGGTTTTTCTTAAACAACCCGCCATGGCAGAAAGACACACCGTAAAGAAGGGAGGTAAGGCGACCAGATATATCGTGAGGGTCTTCGTTCTAATTGTGTGCTCGTTGCTTTGGATGAGTTTAGTACTCGCGACATCCGCGCAAATTCATAACCTTATCTATAGATGGAACCTCGACCATTGGTTCGAATAGGAAATTGCGGAAAGGTGGTTACGATTGTCGTTCTGACAATATCCACAGTCTTTTCGCTGCCTGAAATTCCTTTTCTGGTTACCACCTCTGCAGCGCTTCTGGGCGTGGTGCATTTGGCCTTCGCTGTTATTCCGTGGCAGTGGCAATGGCCCAACGTACGGTACTTGGTGGGCTTGTGGCTCTCGGTGAACCTCGATTTTGCGAATTACATGTGGGCCTGTATTCGTTCGGAGTACGTTCCGATTCGGCCAGGACACTTTGTGCTGTTCTTTGCCACTCTTATCCTTGGGTTCTGCGGATTTGGATTGATATCCACGTGCAATCCCGGCGATTGGAGAATGTGGAGAAGAGACAACCGCAAAAACCCATAGCGCCGGCATCCATTTGACGTTCCCTCGGGGGATACTGGAATCCATGGTTATTTCGCTCGTAGCAACTCTCCTGGTCGCGCACGCGGCACCGACTGCCGATGCTGTCATCACGTCGGCGATGAAGCAGGCTGCCAAGGGTGATAAGGGAATCGTGGTCATATTTCATGCATCGTGGTGCGGATGGTGCCACCGGCTGGATGATGTGCTCAACCAACCAAAGGTCAAGGCGTCCCTCGACAAGAAGTTCGTCATCACCCACCTCGATGGCGGTGAACAAGCGGACAAAAAGGACCTGGAAAACGCAGGATGGGCAACCTATGCCGACAAGTGGGAAGCCAATAACCAGGGCTGGCCGTTCATGGTGTTTCTGAATAGCAAAGGCAAAAAGGTGGGCGACTCGCGAGTGGGCGAGAAGAAGCAGAATTTCGGATTTCCGACCGAGCCAGCGGAGTACGATTTTCTGAAAGCAGGAATGAAGGCAGCCAATCCCAAGTTCACCGACAAGGAATTTGGGCCTCTGCTCGATGCGCTCAAGGCCGCTAAGCCCAAGCAGTAGCCCATTTTAGCGTAGGTCGGAAAGTACACTCGCACCCATCTATGCCCATTTACGAATACCGATGTCAGCAGTGCGGAAAGAAGGTCGCGCTGCTGCTCGGCATGACCGCTCAACCCGACGAAGAAGTCTGTCCCCATTGCGGCTCTCGAGACTTGCGGAAACTGGTGAGTCGGTTCGTGCGCGGGCGGGATGAAGATGCCCGCTTGGACGAACTTAGCGACAGGCTGGATATTATGGGAGAACCCGACACCGAGCGCGGCGCAAGGGAGCTGGTTCGGGAAGCAGGAAAGGCGATGGATGAAGACCTTTCCGATGAGATGGAAGAGATGTACGAGTTGGATGAATCTGGCGAAGGGGATCTGGATTGAGGCCCCTTGGGAGCATTGTCGTCATTTGCGGAAGCATGTACGCGGGCAAATCGGAAGAGCTGATCCGACGGGCTCGCCGAGCCTTGTACGCCAAGCGAAAGGTGCAAGTGTTTAAGCCCAGCATCGATAAGCGCTACGACGAATCGATGGTGGTAACGCATATGGGTGCGCGACACGAGGCGGTTCCGGTGACTGGCGTTAAACAGCTGTTGGAAAAGCTCGATCCCTGCGTGCAAACCCTTTTGATTGAAGAATGCCAGTTTTTTGACGATTCGTTAGTGGACGTCGCCGTGCAACTTGCCGATCGCGGGGTGGAGGTCATCTTGGCGGGCCTAGACCAGGATTTTCGGCGACGCCCGTTTGGTCCCATGCCCCAGTTGCTCGCCTTGGCGGATGAGGTCGTAAAGCTCAAAGCCATATGTATGCACTGCGGGGCACCCGCCAGCCACACCTATCGAATGATCGATGGCAAACCGGCTAACTTCCACGATCCGATCGTGTTGATCGGTGCAACGGAAGCGTACGAGGCTCGGTGCCGCAATTGTTTTAAGCTCCGTGGCGAGCCGAAGTCCAGAGTTACTTTGCCGAAACCTCGACCACGTCGCCCGAAATCGTGATCCCCTTGCCTTTTTTGAGACCAGCAGTGTGGGGATCGCCGTGCGCATCGCGCTTTGCCTCGGTGGATTCAAAAATGAGGATAGTCTTGTCCTTTTGTGGGAGATCGTCGGTGTATTTGCCCGCGCACTGGGTGTTGTAGGCGTAGCCGTAGCTGCCGGAATTTGGTTCGAAATCCGGGCGGATCATCTTTTTGGCTGCTTCGCCTTCCTTCAGGTCGGCGGTTTTCAGGCGAGGTTCTATGGCCTCCATCCACAGATCGGCAGGGGGAAACGCGCCCTCGCTATCCAGGTAGAGCAGCATTGCGGTTTGCATAGCCTCAAGATTCCCGAGTCGCGAAGCCTGGTATTCGCGCTTCTCGATTTTGTCGAGGAACCCGGCTTTGTACACCGCAACCAGGTCTGGCCCAAAGCGGAACCCCGCGTAGAGGATGCTCACTGTAAGGACCACTATCAGGAACTTGCCGACCTTCTTCACTCTGTAGAGAATATCGTTTTGGAGTTAGGAAAAGTTGCGGCGCGGCCCGGCCCGAGGCCACGCCCTCGCCCGTCGCTTCGCTCCGGCCTCCGCCCTCGGGGCGCGCAGGAAGCTTTCGCCGCGTTGGGGCGGAGTGATGGGCGACGCGGAAGCGTCGGGGTCCCATCATGGGGTTTGGCTTTGGGCCAAAGCGGCGAAAGTCAAAAAGTCAGGCTCCGAGAATTCCCTAATTTCCGGAGCCCGTGTCTTTATTCGCCAGAAGATGCAGCGGCGGCGGTCGTTCCCACTCCTGCCAGAGCATCCTCACCCATGATCTCCTTGACGATCATGTTCTGGTTGATTCTGTACTTTCGAGCTCGAGGAGCGATGTAGGTGCACTCGATTTTCTCGGAAAGGTCGTAGGACGGACCTGAGGTGGACCAAGTTGCCTTAGTGGTACACAACCATTTCTCATCGTCGCGGTTAGGGGTGTCCATCTTAAAGTGGGCGCCGCGGCTCTCGTCCCGAATGATCGCTCCACCAACAATCGCCTTGCTTTGCTCGATCATGTTGATCAAAGCGCGCGTAAATGGTACAGCCTGGTTGGTCCATCCGCTGGCATCAAGCAACGAACACTGGTGCGCACGAGTGCCAAGTTCGGTGAGCTTGTCTCGGGCAGCGAGGAGATCGTTCTGCTTTCTCCAAATGCCGCAGTTGTTCCACATCACATCGGCAAGTTCCGCATGCAATCCGTAAGGATTTTCGGAACCGTTGGAGGACTTGAGCGAGACGTATTGTGCTTGCTTGGCCGCGCGAGCATCGTTAATGACTTGGGCGGACAAATCCTCGCTCGGCGCGGGCAAAGTCTTGAGGTAGGCCATAACGCCTTGTGCGGTCAACTCGCCTCCGGTCAAACAGCTCAGCAGAGCGTTAGCTCCCAAACGGTTTGCGCCGTGGTATTGGTAGTCGGCTTCGCCCGCGGCGTACAGGCCGGGGATGTTGGTCATCTGGTTGCGGTGCGAATCCAAGTCCAGAGTGCTGTCGGTGCCCTTGGCGTAATCCACCCAAAGACCACCCATGGTGTAGTGCACAGCCGGGTAAATCCTCATCGGGTTGTCGATCGGATCCTCCCGCATGAATTTCTCGTATATCTCCAACACGCCTTCCAACTTGTCGTTAATTTGATCGCGCGTGTACGGACCCCCACGACTGTTGTGCAGGTGCGTGATGTCCAGATAGACCTGCTGCTTGCCTTGGATGCCTTTTCCGATTCGGCACACGCAGTAGATGGCGAAGCTGACGATATCTCGGCTGAGCAGGTTGCCGTAAACGGGGTCGAGTTCCTCGCAGAAATACCACCGATCTTTGTCGGGAATCTCCAAGGGATGCCGTTTGTCGTACGGATCGCGCGGAGTCCAAAGTCGTCCGCCTTCTCCTCGGACCGATTCAGACATCAGCCGACACTTGTCTTCGCCCGGGATTGCGGTCGGGTGGATCTGGACCATCTCCGGGTTGCCGTACATGGCGCCCTCCTGATAGCAGATGGAGACGGCGGCCCCGGTGTTGATGATTGAGTTGGTCGACCGACCGAAAATGACGCCGTTTCCTCCGGTTGCGATGACGACTGCATCGGCAGGGAAGGCCTCGATCTCCATGGTCTGCAGGTTTTGGGCGGTGATTCCGCGACAAATCCCTTCACCGTCCTTGATCAGGCCGACGAACTCCCAGCTTTCATATTTGGAGACGGCATTGGATGTTTCGTACCGCCGAACCTGTTCATCCAAAGCGTAGAGTAGCTGTTGGCCAGTGGTGGCCCCTGCGTGGGCTGTGCGGTGCTTCAGCGTTCCACCGAATCGTCTAAAAGAAAGCAGTCCTTCGGAAGTTCGATTGAATGGCACTCCCATACGATCGAGCAAGAAGATCATGGCGGGTGCTCGTTCTGCCATGCGCATTACGGGTGGCTGGTGATTCAAAAAGTCCCCGCCCGTAATCGTGTCCTCAAAATGGAGATAGGGCGAATCACCCTCACCGCGAAGATTCACGGCTCCATTGATGCCGCCTTGGGCGCAGACGCTGTGGCTGCGTTTGACGGGCACCACACTGAAAAGCTTGACGTGGATGCCTGCTTCGGCCAGCTTGAGGGTGGTCATCAAACCTGCGAGACCCCCTCCGACGACGATGACATTGCGTGGAGTTGCCATGCTGTTGCTCCCTAGTTTACGCAACTTGGAGGATTTCCTCCCAGCCACCTCTGTTCGCAACGCTATCCCGGAACTTGAAATCGGCAATACTCATCGGTAACGTGTCGACCAATCAACAACGTGTATGGTCCACCTCTCGGCGTTGGATGGGGAATCTCGTTCCCCTAATCTTGGCTGCGCCGATAGAGATATTGGCGATTCTTGAATTCAGAAAATACGAGTACATTTCGACAAAATGCTGGGTGCTTGCGATCGCCTTTCCGATCGTGCTCTGGCTTTTGGTGAACTTTTTGGGTCTGTTCCAGAACCAAAAGATGCGCCGAGTCCTGATCCGCCGACTCTATAATGGCCGGCTACCCGATGACAAAGAAGCGTTTTTTGTGGGCGTGGCGACGCCTGGTTTTATCAGCACCATCGATCCTCATGAGGACATCGGATTCTTGCTCTTGGACGCCAAAACGGTTGAGTTTTGCGGCGAGGAGATTCAACGCAGCTATGCTCAGAGCGATGTTGGCAAGATCAAGAAGGGCATTAACCCTCACGCCCTGATCGGCCTTGGCGGTTGGATTGTGTTGGCCGACAAGAATGGTAAGCCGCTCCTCAAAATCGAACCCCGCGAGCGACGCACGCTGCTTGGAAACAAGTTATTCGCACGGCACTTCCGTCATAGGTTGGAACGTTGGCTGCAAGGAGCCGGTCCGACATAAAACAAGCCCTGGGCATCGTTGCCCAGGGCGTTTCACTTTGCCTAAGCGGCTAACTTGTCTCGCTCTTATCCTCTGAGAAGAGAGAGGACCGACTGGCTGGCGCTGTTCGCCTGGGCCAAGATCGACATACCGCTCTGCTGCAGGATCTGGAGCTTGGTGTACTGGGTCATTTCCTCGGCGACGTCCACGTCTCGGATCGAGGAATCAGCCGCTGTCAGGTTCTCTTTCGCAATGCTCAAGCTTCGCGAGTTGGTTTCGAGAACGTTCTTTTGGAAGTTGCCGATCGTACCTCTCTGAGATGCGACGGTCTGGATAGCCGTGTCGAGGTTGCTCAACGAAGTGGTGATACCAGAACTCGACGTGATATCGAGACCGGAGATACCCAGCGAAGAAGAGCTCATATTTCCGAGCGAGAGAGCAACGTTCTGACCGGAGTTAGCACCGATCTGGAACGAAGCCGATCCAGCGGAAACAGCGGCGATACCGTTGGTTGTCGCGGCAGCTGCTGCGGTTGATGCACTCAACTTGAACACGTTACCGTAGGTATCCGAGAACGTTCGACCATCCGTTGCGCTGGCAGTCAGCGATCCGGTTGTGTAACCTGCTGTAGCTAACGAGAACGTTGCTGCGGCGTTAACACCAGCCGTACCAGAACCTAACGTTCGTGTACCTGCGGTGGTGAAACCGATTGTTGCCGTGTCGTTCGTGATCTGGATCGAGTTAGAGCCCGTTCCATAGTTGGTCGCTGTGTAAACAAATGCCGTACCGTTGTGGCTCATGATGACGCCGGTGTCGGCCGATTTGGCGTTAACCGTGTTCATCAAGTCTTGGTTGGTCATGGACGACGAAACGTTGAAGGTTACGCCGTTGACTGTAAGTTTGCCGTCTGCGCCAACAGCGTTGGCCAGAGTTACGGTTGCACCTGTGACGGTTGCCTTAACAGCTGCCGTACCAACAACCACGTTGACTGTATCGTTGGCCGTCACTGAGCTTCCGCCGACTGTACCGGACATGCTCACACTCTCCAGAGCGCCCTTATTGACCACTGCTGCACCGACGCCAGCGCTACCATTCAGGAGCTTTTTGGTTCCGAACGAAGTCTGGGATGCAATTCGGTCGATGGACTGGAGAATCGAGTTGAGCTGGTTCTGATTCGCCTGCTTTTGGCTGGAACTCAGCGTAGCATCATTGCTATTGGCGACGGCAAGTGAACGAGCGTCGTTCAACAGGCTGCTTACCTCAGCGAGGGCGCCTTCAGCCGTCTTCGAGAAGTTGATAGCGTCCTGGTTGTTGCGGATGGCTTGAGTCAAACCACCGATCTGAGCACGGAAGCCTTCAGAGATCTGAAGACCCGCAGGATCATCCGCACCGCTGTTGATGCGAAGACCGGAAGACAGTCGGGTCATCGACTTGGAGGCCGACTCCGAAACTGAATCCAAATTGCGCAAAGCGCTCATTGCCTGGACGTTTGTGTTGATTCTAAATGACATGATCTGGTTTTCCTCCCTGATTCCGAACCCGACCCGTGAGTCGAATTCCTGTTGTCGCGGGGATCGCCTCATCCTGAGACCCGCACTGAGTTGTCTATTCAACATTCATGCCAACTGAGGCCCTGGTAACAATGTCAGGAAGGATCAAATTACGCAATCTTGCCGGTTTTTCCTGAACACAAGGCGCGGAGGCGATAGCCCAGTAAACTTGCCTAATGAATCTCAATGAATACGTGGCAAAAACAAAGCGCGAAATTTTCGAGGCGCTTTCGGCTGGATTGGAACCGAGTCTGGGAACCTATGATGCGGCAATTCTCAAGGAGGTGCGGTCCAAAGGGTCACCCAGAATGGGAGTCACCGTATATTCCCCTGATTCTCTGACTCACGAGTTTATCTACACGGATGGACCGGGCTCATCCGTGATTTTGCCGGTGACCATACCTGCTCCAGAGCGAATCGTATTTCTTCCGGTGCCTCGATGGGTGGTAGAGAACATCTGGCAAGGAAACGTCGATGGAAGCTTCCAATTTGAGTCGGATGCAATTAAGCTGTTGAAGGAGTTCGAGCGGGAACTGGAGCCCCAAAACAATCCCAAGTGGTTTGGACCTCGGGCTTCGACTCGACGGGAATAGGGACTCACGGAATACACTTTGGGATATATGACCACGCTCTTGGCCACGTGGGATCGTCCCGGCGAGGTGGCGATCCAATCTGCCTGGAAAGCTCGCTCACAAGGAGCTGACCTTATCTCAACGCTGGAACAGGGTCTTGCCACCGCCGAGCTAGACGAAAACCTGATCGCGATCGGAGCTGGCTCTGTTCCGAATTCAAAAGGGATCATCGAACTCGACGCGAGCATTATGGAGGGCCGCGAGTTTCGATCGGGTGCCGTGTGTGCAGTGACCGACATCGTTCCGGTTATCTCGGTCGCGCGAGCGGTGATGGAGAAGACGCCACACGTGATGCTTGCCGGCGATCGCGCCCGAGACTTTGCGCTTTCGCTCGGGATGAAGCCTCGCGACCTTTCCACGGAGAATTCGCGCGAGCGATATGCCGAATGGCTGAAAACTCAACCCGACGTGGCCGCCTACGTCCATGCCAGCACAGACAAGATGGGAGACACTATCACCATGATCGGGCTGGAGGAAGGCCCACACGTGGTTGCCGCGAGTTCAACGAGCGGGCTACCCTTCAAGCTTCCGGGCCGAGTGGGGGACTCACCGATCATCGGCGCAGGAATCTATGCGGACGACGAGGTCGGAGCCGCTGGCGCGACAGGAAACGGCGAAGCACTTTGGCGCGAGGTGGCGAGTCTGCGAGCCGTCGAAGCCATGGCCCATGGCATGACTCCTCAACAGGCTTGTGAACACGTGATCCGGCACCTGATCCGGCGACAACCGGAGAGTCTGGCCTTGCCAAGCGTAGTTTTCGCGATGAACGTCAAGGGCGAGTTTGGCGCAGCCACCTGCATATCGCCGTTCCAACTCTGGGTCTGCCGCGATGGTGAGTTCGAAATGGTGGTTTTCGAGCCGATATCCCTATGACCCCTAACGCCAAGCAACGCAAGCTCCTAGACCGGGTGATTGAAACACTCGTTGGTTTCGGGTTCGAATACCCAGGCGAGCGCAAGTTGGCGGAAACCATGGGGATGCCACCTCAGGCGGTCAAGGAAATGCTGAGGATTGGCCTACAGCTAGGCGAACTGCATCAAACCAGTGGCGACTTGGTGTATTCACAAACCTTTATTGATCGCGTGGCCTTGGAAATGCGCGCCGGGAAGGTGCCCGCCAGATTCACGGTCGGTGATTTCAAAGACGCCTATGATACGTCCCGAAAATACGTTGTTCCGTTTTTGGAACTCCTGGATCGGCTGGAGATCACGGATCGGGATGACGACTTTCGGCGCATGAACGGGTAGATGCTAAACGACTGGATCGAGGAGTTTCTGGGCTACGTGCGGGCGACCAAATCTGCTCACACGGTGCGGAACTATGGCATCGACCTCCGCCAACTTTCTTCAACATTGGAAGGGCTGGCGGATTTCAGCGAGGAGAACATTGTCCGATATCTGCGAGCCCATGCGACGAATCCGGCCACTCGCAGCCGCAAGCTATCAGCGCTCAACACCTTCTTCAAGTATCTGAAGGCAGCAGGCCATATCAATGCAATCCCCACGACCTCGATTCCGGCCCCGATCAAACGACGCAAGTTGCCCAAGGCGATCTCGCAGACTCAGGCTTCGGAGCTTTTGGACCAGGAGAATCAAGCGAGCAGGACTCCATTGCGCGATGCCGCGATGCTGGAACTGCTGTATTCGGCTGGGTTGCGAGCGAGCGAGTTGGTGCAGATCAACGCCGGGGAGATTGATCTGGCAAACCGGATGCTGCGGGTCCGGGGAAAGGGCAACAAAGACCGGATCTGTCTGTTTACGGACTCGTGCGAGGCTGCGATCCAGAGATATCTGCTGGGCGAGAGAGTCCGCCCACGTTCGGGCGATCCGCTGTTCACCAACGCCTCGGGCGGGCGAATCACGACTCGAACCGTGCAGAACGTGATCAAGCGCTGGGCGGCTCAGGCCGGATTGCCTCCGGAGGTGAGTCCCCACACCCTGCGCCATTCCTTTGCCACCCATCTTTTGGATGGCGGAGCCGATCTCAAGACCGTGCAGCAGCTCTTGGGCCACGAAAACCTCGCCACAACCCAGATCTACACCCACATCAGCATCGACCGTCTACGCGAGACGGTGGCCAAAGCCCACCCCAAGGCAAAGACAAGCTGACTCACTCGGTCTTCGAAACCCGGAAGCCCTCAGCTAAGGCCACTCCGGCTTGTTTGCCGTCGCGTTCTGAATTCGAGCGGATGAGACGATCAATCCGATAGGCGTGTTTGAATTGGCTTTCGTGGATATAGACGAGGCGCATACGTTCGTCCCAAAGCCCGGAGGTGTCGACATAGCAGTTCGCGGCTCGGGTGGAGAACCGCATGAGCCACATCGGCAAATGGCTGCGGGTAGCTGCTTCCAAAGCTGCGTCTCCGGCGCGGCGATGGTCCGCGTGGCTCAGCCGAGGTGGGTATTCGCTATCGAACAGGAGCAGATGAGTGGGGCGAACGCGCTCGATTTCACGCTGAACGGCGCGAATCACCGGCTCGTCATCTCTCAGTCGACCATCGAAGAAGCCGAGAAAGGTCACCTTTTGCCCACCCCACGCGTTCATGGCCCGAGTTTGCTCGGCTTTGCGGACCCGTCGGTTTCCTTCCGGGTCGCTCCACCAATAGTAGCTCTTGTCGCCATCGGTGCAAACCACGAGCTCAACTTTCGCGCCAGCCGATTTAAGCCGTAAAAGGGTCCCAGCCAGATAGAACTCCGCGTCGTCGGGATGCCCGGTGATCAGGAGCACCCGAGCACTTGACGATAGCAGTCCCACCTCATCCAGTGAGACACGCGTCTGGGATGGGACCGGCTTCTGGATGAAATCGAATTCCCAGGGTTGCCACCACCAAAACAAAGCCAGCGTCAAGCACAGAGAAAGGATGCTCTTTCCAATCCAGCGGCGGCTTCCTTTCCTGCGCTCCATCGAGTTGTTCTACTTATCCTTCTTGGCTTTCGTAGCGATCCTTGAGAGAAGCGACCACCGCGGGATCTGCAAGAGTGGTCGTATCGCCTAGAGCGCGACCTTCCGCGACGTCTCGCAACAACCGCCGCATGATTTTGCCGGACCGAGTTTTGGGCAAGTCCCCTGATAGAATCACGTCATCCGGGCGAGCGATCGGACCGATTTTGCTTGCGACGTGATCTTTGAGTTCGTTCACCAGCTTCTCTGCGGAAACTCCGGTTGACTCCAGATAGCCACCACGAATAATCACAAATGCCGAAATGGCTTGGCCCTTGAGTTCGTGGGTTTTGCCGATTACGGCTGCCTCAGCTACCGCAGGGTGATCCACCAGCGCCGATTCGACCTCCATTGTGGAGATATTGTGCCCCGCAACAAGCATGATGTCGTCCACCCGACCCAAGAGCCAAAAGTATCCGTCTTCATCGAGCTTGGTGCCATCACCCGGGAAGTAATAACCGGGGAAGCGAGACCAGTAGGTGTTCTTGTACCGCTCGGGATCGCCGTAGATGCCGCGCAGCATGCTTGGCCAAGTGCCTTTGATGGCCAAGTATCCGCCCTTGGCTTCGCCGTATGTGGTTCCTGGAACGTAGTCTGGCGTGATTTCCTGACCGGCGTCGTTCAGAACCACTGCTTGGATTCCTGGGAACGGGTGGGTGGCTGAGCCCGGCTTGGTCTTGGTGATGCCCGGCAGCGGCGTGATCATCATTGCGCCTGTTTCCGTCTGCCACCAGGTGTCGACAATCGGACACTTTTCGTGGCCGATGTGCTCGTGGTACCACATCCAAGCCTCTGGGTTAATCGGTTCACCCACTGACCCCAAGAGCCGCAAACTGGTGAGGTTGCACCGCTCTGGATACTCCGTCCCCCATTTCATAAAGGCACGAATGGCAGTGGGAGCCGTGTAGAGGATTGTGACCTGGTGCTTCTCGATGATTCTCCAGAAACGATCTTTGTCAGGCGTGTCCGGTGCACCTTCGTACATCAGCACCGTGGCATGATTGGCCAGCGGTCCGTACACCACATAGCTGTGGCCAGTGACCCATCCGCAGTCGGCCGTGCACCAGTAGAGGTCGTCTTCTTTAAGGTCGAAGACCCATTTGCTCGTGGCATAGCAACCGGTCAAATATCCACCGGTGGTGTGCATGATGCCTTTGGGTTTTCCGGTGGAGCCGCTGGTGTAAAGGATGTAAAGAAGGTCTTCGCTGTCCATCGGTTCACAGGGACAATCTTTTGATTGAGCTGAAACCAACTCGTGCCACCACACATCCCTGCCCGCTTTCCAAGTACCGCGGTTATAGTCTCGGACAGTGCTGTTCTCCTGCATTCGGCCTGGGTCACCCGCTCGTTCCAAAACCAGAACATTCGTAATCGTAGGCGTTCCCATTTCCAGAGCGTCATCCACTGCTTTTTTGAGCGCGACGATGCTTCCTCGGCGCCACCCGCCGTCTGCTGTGATGACTATCTTGCATCCGGCGTCATTGATTCGCTCGTGGAGGGACTCCGAACTGAATCCGCCAAACACCACCGAGTGGACCGCGCCAATTCGCGCGCACGCCAACATGGAAATAGCAAGTTCCGGCACCATGGGCAGATAGATGCACACCGTATCGCCTTTGCCGACTCCAAGCGACTTGAGCGCGTTGGCGGCTTGGGCTACTCGGTCCTGGAGCTCTGAATACGTAAGGCTGAGGGTATCTCCCGGTTCGCCTTCCCACACGATGGCGATCTTCGCGCCATTGCCCTTTTCCACGTGACGATCCACGCAGTTATAACAGGCGTTGAGCTTTCCGCCCACGAACCACTTGGCATCCGGCAAATTCCATTCACAAACAGTGTGCCAGGGTTCAAACCAGTCCAGTTCCTTCGCCCAATTTTCCCAGTATCCGTTGACATCGGCGAGCGCGTGCGCATAGATGCTGGGGTCCTTTAGGTTGGCGTGGGCCGTGAACTGCGATGTGGGAGCAAAAGTTCGAGATTCGCTGAGTAGGGTCTGGATCGTTTCGGACAAAGGAACTCACCTCATTGTGTTGAGAAGTGCTAGGATTTTAGCCTGGAGAAGGAAAATTCGGATGATGACCCTTTCGGTGAGCTACGAACTTTTTAAAGACGAAGTATTGAAGCGGCTGCCGGGGGAGCGTGTTTACATCTCCCGGGAGCATGGCGAATCCGTCCTCACCGCGGGTGGTCCGAGCACCGCGATGATTGTGCGGACATCCGTAAACAAATTGGTGGAGGAAATCCGAAAGGATCTCCAGCCCGAAATCGAAACTCACCTTGGCAGATGGAGCGAAGGCAGCCAAACAGGTGATGAGCCTCCCTTGGACCTGTTTATCGGTGGAGTCTCCTACCAGAGCAACGAGAACAGGCCAGGCTTGTGGCTGGACGCATATCGAACCGAACCGAGCGTTCAAGAAGTTCTCAAAAATTTCCACCATGAGTTTGTACAGAGCGGAGACGCTGGCGATTTGAGTTTCGAGGACTTTCTGGCATTTGCTCATCCCAACGTCGTGGTATACGGTCCCAACGAGATACGATATCACTTGGGCCAGAAAGAACCGGTGTAGCCCATGACTTTGGAGAAATCAGGAGGATCTCTTTGGATCGTCCGTGAGATTGCTGGTTCGCCCTCCGATTTCGCCGAATGGATGGAAAGTCAAAACGTCCTTGGGGTCGAGGCTGCCGTTCCTTGCTATGAATCCGTTGGGCTGTGGGTCGAGGACTCGCTCTTTCCTGAACATGAAGTTCGCCAATTGCTGAAGACCTATTCCGGGCAAGCGGTAAATGAACGAGCCCAAAAGACCCACGAAATCCCCTGCTGCTATGAAGAGGGTCTCGATCTCGACGCGGTGTGTGGGATCTTGGAACTCTCACGCGATACTCTCATCGAGATTCACGCTTCCACGCTCTACCGAGTCGCAGCGGTCGGCTTTATGCCAGGGTTCCCCTATCTCCAATCCAACGCACCAGAATTGTCGGGTGTGCCTCGGCTCGAGTCTCCGCGGATCCAGGTGCCCGCTGGGAGCGTCGCCATCACCGGCACCCAGTGCGGCATCTATCCCAACATTTCGCCAGGCGGGTGGAGGCTTATCGGCAGAACCCCGTTGGCTATCGCAGACGTTCAGACGAGGAGCTTTCCGATCTCACCGGGTGACAATGTACGCTTTGTTCCCATCTCCCGCGAGGAATTTGCGAGTCAATCGGGGAAACTCTTAACATGAAAGCGGTTGGTCTCAATGCAGACCTGGCAGAGGGTTTTGAACATGACCTCGACCTGATGGAGGTCGTCACGGAAGTGAACCTGTGCCTCGGGTGCCATGCCGGTAACTTGGCTCTCACTCGAGATCGGTTTCATCTAGCTTGCGATCGAGGGCTCAAAGTCGGTTTGCACCCCGGATATCCAGATCGAGCTCGAATGGGCCGCGCGGTGTTGGATCTGCAAATGGAGCTGAATTGGCACGATGCCCACGAATCATTGCGTGCTCAGTGCCTCGCTGGATTGGAGATTGGTGCCTTCGAGTATCTCAAACCTCACGGCGCATTCTACAGTCAGTCCGCAGATGAACCGTCGGCTGCCGAATTGCTGGAGCGGTTGCTGGTCGAAACCAAGCTCCCCTTGGTCGGACTTTCCGGGACACTTCATTCCCAAACTGCAAGCGCGGCTGGCGTTCCGTTTCATGCCGAAGGATTTGCGGATAGGCGATTGGGCGAGAAAGGGAGGCTGCTTCCTCGGAGCAACAGTGGGGCGATCATCGAAGAGCCGGAAAGCGCCGCGGAACAGGCTCTGTTCCTCGCCCCAACGGTTTCGACCATCTGTGTACACGGCGATACCAAAGACTGCGTTGACATTGCGCGTGCGGTGAGAGCCGCGCTTAGCGTCCACGGTTATCACGTCGGGCGATGAGTCTATTCGTGACTCGAGTAGTCGGTCTTGCCAGCGTCCAAGGCTTGCCTTCCCTTAAGCTCGTTCGGTATGGCGTTCCTCCGGGTGGTGCGGTACTTCAGACTGTCCTCCAACGGCTCAACCGGTGCTTGGGGAATTCGAACTCGGCGGCAGCGATCGAAGTTGCGCAAGGATGGATCGAACTCATAGCGGAATCCAGCTTGCTCATCGCGGTTTCCGGCTCCCCGGCCACTCTGAAAGTTAACGGAGCCGAAGTTCCTGGAGACCGGCTCGTGGAAGTTGAGGTTGGCTCGCGGATCGAGTTTGGTATGGTGCGAGGTGGCAACTTTGCGTTGCTCGGAATCCGAGGCGGACTCGCAACTCCACCAATTACGACTCCGATTGGCTCGGGTGAGCGGCTGTTCGTCGCGGGCCTCATCGATACGGAGCCCTCTCCGATTGGGGAACACTTGCCACAGGTCGAAGAGGCCCTCATGGCCCAAATTGCGGGATATTGGGATCATTATCGCAATATCTTCGTCGAACAGCCTGTGACTTTTGTTATCGAGTCCATGAGCCGCAAAGGCATCCGGCTTTCGGGACCTTTGGTCGAGGTGGATATGTTGATGACCAGCGAGCCGATCTCACCCGGCACTATCCAAGCCGCTGGCCCTGGGAATTATCTGGTGATCGGCCCGGACGGACCCACAATGGGTGGATATTTCAAATTTGGTTATTTGCACAAGAAATCAATTGAAGCTCTATTCAACTATCCATTGAATTCGCCAATTCGCGTACTTTTCAGCTAATTTCTGCACAATCCGGGGGAATACCCTTCTCCCTCGTCGAAGTGCATTGTATTGATTTCATGACATCGAGTACAATAATCTCAAAATTGCCGCTAAAATACTTCGTGAGGATGGCCCACCTGTGATCTCGGTCCCGACTCGCATCGAACTATTTGGCGGACTTCAGGTTCGCCAAGATGATCGTGTCATCTCGCGGTTCCAAACCGTGAAGACTGGTGCGCTACTTGCCTATCTGGCGATGCACCCACAACGAACCTTCTCCCGAGAAGCCGTTGCAGAGATGCTTTGGCCCGACGGAGATTCAACAGCGGTGAGAAATCGCCTCAACCAAGCTGTTTCATCTCTTCGGCGCCAACTCCATCCCCCTGGAAGCAGTCAACGGGCGGTCATCATGGCCGATCACCACGGTGTCAGCATCAATGCCGATGCGGTGACCACCGACGTCGCTGAGTTCGAAACGGCGGTTCGGACGGCTACCTCGAGTCGAGATCACACAGTGATCGCAGAGAATTACACGGTAGCAACGGAGTTGTACAAGGGTGATCTACTTGAAGGAATCAATGAGCCTTGGGCCGCTCTGGACAGGGTTCGCTTTCGAGATAGTTACCTGGAAGCGCTTACGTGGTTGATTAAGCATCATGTGGAGCGGCACGAATATGCCGACGCGATTCGTTTCGCTCAGCAAAGAGTTCTTGCGGAGCCCCTGCTGGAGCGGAATCACCGCACACTGATGCGCCTCTACCTGAAGTTGGGGAGACCAAGCTCTGCTCTCGCCCATTACGACGAATTCTCGCGACAGGCCAAGATCCATGATCGTCCCATCTCGGCAAAGGTGAGCATGCTGAGGGAACAGGCCGAGTTGCTCAGCAACGCCCCCGGTTCCGCCTCGCAAGATGTGCTTGCGCCCAAAGCAGCGAAGCCTCGACTCTCTGCAATAGTCGATGCTCCACTTCCACTTCCCACGGTAGCACCCGCTCGCGAAACCCCGAGCTATCCTGCCCTTCCGGTCTACCTTTCGAAGTGGGTGGGCAGGGAGCGTGAACTGGAACTAGTCACGACCTATCTGGGACAGTCGGGCGTTCGGTTCGTGACTCTGGTCGGAGTTTCTGGCATGGGCAAGACTCGGCTTGCGGCGGAAGCGGCTCATCAGCTGAGCGATTTCTTTGGCAAGCGGATAGCTTTCGCCAACCTCCTGGATTTGGACCCTACTCGGAAGATAGCAGATCTGATTTCGCACACCCTTCTTCCGGAACTTGCTTCGGGAATGCGGAGCGCCCACGACTTGGCCAATATTCCCGCTAATGAGCCCCGGCTGGTAATTCTCGACAATGCCGAGACCATGTCACCCGGACAGCAACTGGAGCTTCAAGAAGTGCTTCAAAGGGCTCCAGGCGTGCGAATCATCGCCACGTCATTCTTTCCTCTTTCCTTGGAAGGAGAGCACGTTATCACAATCGAACCACTGCCGCTGCCTCATTACGGCCCGACAGCCACCTTAGCCGACTTGGCGTCCAATCCGTGTGTAGCGCTTTTTGTTTCCAGGGCGCAGGCGGCGAAACATGATTTTCAACTCACCGAGCGAATTGCTGAGGCAGTCGTTCGGATTTGCCGCCGACTTGGGGGCTATCCGCTTGCCCTTGAACTTGCCGCATCGTGGACGCGCAACCTGACCCCTGCAAAAATCGCTGAGGAAGTCTCGGCAAACCTCAGCAACTTGAACCGGAAAGGGCAGGATGAAGACGATCGGCGCCATTCGGTCAGTGCGGCGATCCAATCGACGATCGCTGGTCTCTCGAAAGACAGCCTGGACGCTCTGACTTCTTTAGCCTCCATTCGTGGCGAATTCACGTTGGAGATTGCTCGGAGGATGATCGATGGAGACTGCTTGGCATCGCTCCGAGACCTTCAAGATCGAACCCTAGTATTGGTCAGGGAAGACGACGAAGAAACCCGTTACTATCTGCTCCCAGTTGTGCGTCGCTATCTGGCAGAAAGTGAGAACACGGCGCTGAACGAATTTGGTCACCGGCACGCCCGGGTCTACAGCGAGCTGGCGCGAGACGTCATCCGGCGTTCGACGACAGAAATATCTGACTTTTATTGGCATAGCCGAATGGATCTCCAGGCTGCCTTCAGATTCTGGGAGAAGAACCACAGATATGCGGAGGCCATGACTGTTGGCGTGCTCCTTCAGGCCATGTCAGCAATTCTCCACGACTACGGCTTCGGCATCGAATTTTCGAACTCACTTGAGGCCCTTGCTGGGAAGGAGTTTATTCCTCCACAGCTCATCGCCCGATACCTCGGCACATTGGGATATCTACACCAATTGGCTGGCGATGTGGCGGAGGCAGACGCGCTCCTTAGGCAGAGCGTGGAGCTGTTCGATCGCGAGAAAATCGACGACTTTTGGTCGGTCGTGATGCGGATCAACCGTGCTGTGGTGCGCCATCGACAGGGCCATCCCGATCAAGCTTTGGAGTGCTTTACGGAGAGCATCCCGGCAGTGGAACGGCTTCGGGATTGGCGCCTTTCTGCTCGGCTGCACCTCGTCCGCGGTCACTCTCTGTGCGAACTGGAGCAATGGGACGAGGCAGAGAAAAGCTATGCGAACGCTTTGCGAATTTCGCGGGACCACAAAGATCCCGTTACGATGAACGCAGTCGTGAGCAGTCTCGCAAACCTTTATTCCCTGCAAGGGCGGTTTGAGGCGGCCTATCAAACGTTGGTTGGGGACCAGAGCAGTCCGCTCATTCAAACGCTATCCAGGGCGTTTCGGACAACGCTTGCGCGGATCCTGCTCCGCTTGGGTCACTACAAAGAGGCTCTTGAGCATTTGCAGCAATCGTGGGATCCGATCGGGCCTGTGGTTTACCAAGATTGGAGCCTCGGGATGGACGTTGCTAAACTCTTTTCTGATCTCGGAAAATGGCCCCAAGCGGCGTCGATGCTTGGCTTTGTCCTAGAGGGGATCGAACACGAAGGCCTGACTGTTCATGGCCAAGAAGGTCGGTACTTCGAAGAAATTAGAGCAAGATTGTACAGAGAACTGGGCAAGCCAGAAACGGATGATGCGATAGCACTAGGTCGATTCCTAGGGAAAGCCCAAGTTGGAGAGATGCTGCGGGCTCTTCAATCAGATGAAACTGTCTCAACGAGCTCGATGTTGTCCTAGGAGCCGCAAGAAACACCGCTTGCGAAAGATGCTAAAATTGTAAAGATTCTCCGCGGAAGGACAAGTCATCTCTGAAAATTCTGCGTAGAATTCAACCGGAACTCCAATCATGCTTCACATCAAGAACCTGCACGCAAGAGTTGAGGAAAAGCCCATTTTGAAGGGTGTCGATTTGACGGTCAATCCTGGCGAGGTCCACGCAATCATGGGACCCAATGGATCAGGCAAGAGTACGCTGGCCAATATCATCGCGGGTCGCTCGGATTATGAGGTTACCGCAGGTTCGATTGATTTCCAGGGCGAGGACATTGTTGAGATGTCACCGGAAGAGCGCGCCCAAGCAGGGATTTTTCTCGCTTTTCAGTATCCGGTTGAAATCCCCGGAGTCAGCAACACCTACTTTCTGCGCGCTGCATTGAACGCAATCCGAAAGTCAAGAGGGGAAGAGGAGTTGGACTCCCTCAAGTTTTTGGGGCTCATCAAGGAGAAAATCAAATCCTTGGAATTCGACGCGGCGATGCTCAATCGCAGCGTGAACGAGGGCTTTTCCGGAGGAGAAAAAAAACGTAACGAAATCCTCCAAATGGCTGTTCTGGAACCGAAGCTCTGCGTGATGGATGAGACTGATTCGGGTCTTGATATCGATGCACTGCGGGTTGTCGCAGATGGCGTCAACGCGCTTCGAAGTTCCGAAAGAGGCTTCCTTGTTATCACCCACTACCAGCGCCTTCTCAACTACATCGTGCCGGATTATGTCCATGTCCTCATGGGAGGCCAAATCGTCAAATCCGGAGGAAAGGAACTAGCTCTTGAGATGGAAGAGCGGGGGTACGGCTGGTTGGAAGAAGCCATCGGAGCGGGTCGTTAGGACTGGGCAGCCATGATGGATACGATCGCCCAAATTCAATCCGATCTTGCAGGCATTACGTTTGATCCGTCTGCTTGGCCGAGCTTGCGGGAATCCCGCGAGCGAGCATTCCAGTCTCACAAGACTCTGGGGATCCCCACTCTCAAAGATGAAGAGTGGAAGTACACCAATCTTCGGGAAATCCGAGAGGACTCGTATAAAATCGGCCAATACGTAGCACTACAACGGGATGAGGTGAGTTCCTACCTACTTGAGGACCTCGACCCAATCCGATTGGTCTTTGTGAACGGGCATTTCCATCTCGAATTGTCGTCAAGCCCATCGGTTCCGGGTCTCACCTTCTCAACCCTTGCCAACGGGGTTCCCAGCGAGCTTGGCCTGTTGCAGAAGATCGAAGAGAACACCTTTGCGGCGTTGAATCATGCCACGTTTGCGGACGGAGCGGTGGTCCGCATCGCGAAGAACACCAAAATCGAGCGTCCGATTATGGTCCTCAATATGGCGGTCGCCGATGTGGACCGCACGGTCTATTGCGCTCCACGAACGATGATCATCGCCGAGACAGGCGCAGAAGCGACGATCATCGAAAGTTATGCCTCGGTCGGGAGTCGAACAACCTTCACCAACGCAGCAACAGAAATTTTTGCCGGGCCAAATACGCGACTCGAAGTCGTTAAGATCCAGGGCGAAGGTCTACAGGCGCGCCATATCGCCAACGTCGAGATCAAACAACAGGCTGATTCGTACTTGGACCACTTCAATATTGCCTTCGGAGGAGCTTTCACACGCAACGACATCAACGCCTTTTTGGACGGTTCGAATATCTCGTCTCGGATCGATGGAGTCGTTGTCGTGGGTGCCGAGCAGCATTGCGATAACCATACGCGGCTGGACCACGCATTTCCGAACTGCAATTCCTTTGAAGTGTACAAGCACGTACTTTCGGGCAGAAGCACAACAGTTTTCAACGGCAAGATCTACGTCCATCAAGACGCCCAGAAGACGGACGCCAAGCAGACCAACCAGGCAATTTTGCTCTCTCCCGAGGCCACGATGAACAGCAAGCCTCAACTAGAGATTTTTGCCGATGATGTCAAGTGCACCCACGGTGCCACCGTTGGCCAGTTGGACAGCATGCCGCAGTTCTATCTTCAAAGCCGCGGAATCCCCAAAGACGAGGCGGAATCTCTCCTGATCTACGCGTTCGCGGCAGAAGTGCTGGAGAAGATTTCTCATCCCGGTTTGCGTGATTTGCTCGAAGCGAAGCTTTTTGCTAAACTCGCGGCCGATCGGGAGGCATAATCGCCCATACTGAAGGGCGACTCCGATGAGTGGATTTTCGGAAAGCTATTTGCACGATCTCCGAGAGCAGTTCCCCGTACTGAACCAAACGGTCCGTGGACGCGAACTGGTCTATCTGGACAACGCGGCGACTACCCAGAAATCGTGGGCGGTTCTGCGAGAGATGCAGCGGTATTACCAACACGATAATGCCAACGTCAACCGGAGTGCCCACACCCTCAGCCACCGCACCACCGAAGCCTTTGAGCTAACACGAAGCAAGCTCGCGAAGTGGATCGGGGCGAATCGTCCAGAAGAGGTCGTATTTACCAAGGGCTGCACCGAGGCCATCAACCTGGTGGCATCTTCGTGGGGAGCAGCGAATCTGGGGCCGGGTGACGAGATTCTGCTCACCACGATGGAGCACCACGCCAACATCGTGCCTTGGCAGTTGATTGCTTGCAACACCGGGGCGATTGTGAGACCCATCCCGATTAACCCCAGCGGCGAAGTAGACCTGGAAGCATTCAGTTCAATGCTCTCCACCAAGGTGAAAATGGTTGGGGTCGTGCATATCAGCAACTCTCTGGGGACAAGAAATCCGGTCGAATTCATGATCTCCGAAGCCCATCGGGTGGGTGCGAGAGTGCTTGTTGATGGTGCCCAAGGATTAGCTCACGAGCGACCGGATGTCCAAGCGTGGGACGTGGATTTCTACACCATGAGCGCGCACAAAGCCTACGGTCCCACAGGGGTCGGCGCACTCTACGGAAAATACGATCTCCTATCTCAGATGCCTCCCTATCAGGGAGGCGGAGACATGATTCGCAAAGTGAGCTTCGAGGGCTCGACCTATCAAGAGCCACCTCATAGATTCGAAGCGGGAACACCGAACATGGCTGGAGTGATCGGGTGGGGAAGTGCGCTCGATTTTCTTTCCGGTCTGGAATGGGACCTGGTGCATGCCCACGAAGACGACCTGGTTGAGTATGCGATCGAACAGCTGGATCGTGTTCCCGGAGTACGAGTCGTCGGAAGGGCGGCCCAGCGCAAGGCCGTGGTGAGCTTTGTGATCGATCGGGTGCATCCGCATGATATCGGCACGATTTTGGATCAGCAGGGAATTGCCATTCGAACGGGTCATCACTGCTGCATGCCGCTTATGAAGCACCTCGGGTTGCCCGGCACCGCAAGGGCATCTTTTGCCATTTACAATGTACGAGCCGAAGTGGATCGGCTCGTACAGGGATTGGATCGGGTCCTAGAGCTGTTTGGCTAAGCCTAAGAGAACTTATCAACGACAAGTTGAATTCTTCGTTTGCTCCGATCTGGGATCCCGGGCGTTTCCAGCAGCTTCTTGAGAGTTGGCAGGTACTGCTTCAAGTCTTTGCTGGAGATGGCATCGACGGCGCCGCCGATTGTCCCCCAATCTCCGCTCGATAGAGCAATGTCAATCATCTTGATGAGGAATTCGCTTGGTTCGAGCTGGTCGAGGTAGGAGGCCGCAACTTGCCGCTGGTCGGCGTCCTTGCCGCTCATCGCTTTTTCCAAAACAGTGATGCCGGCGTTCTTATTGCCTGTCATCAGCCGCTCCAGCGCGGTCCTCATCACTTGGTTGCTTCGGGACGAAATTCCACTCGCTCGGACGAAAGTACGCTCATCCTTGACGGGATCCAGTGCTCGAAGGATGGCGATATCCACCGCGTACGCTTGCTTTTCGTCCAGCATCTGGTCGAACTGCGTGCGAATCGAATCGCTCAGCCCGATTTTCGCCAGCGCAGCGACAGCAACAGCTCGACGCGAAATACTGGCGTGCTTCAGTTCGCCTTGGAAAAACTCAGCGTGCTCGGGACGGACCCCTGCCAGGATATAACCTGGACTCTCAAAAACTGGCTCGATTCCTGGATCATTCTTAAGCATTCGAACCGCAAAATCGACGTTCTCTGCGGATCCGTCGGCCTGTACGAGGTTCTGGAGGGCGGAAGCACGATCCACTGCGTTGGGGGCAAATTCGGCGATCGCCCGCAATTCACCCGGCCCAGGTTTGGTCACCATCTCGCGGAGAAACTTCCAATTGGGGTCGACCAAGATTGCATCGGGTTTTCCACCCCGTACCTTGAACGTGTTCTCCTTTTCCGTCATCTCAAAAGTCTGGATGTCCAGCTTTCCATTCGCGATCACTCCAATTTCAACAGGGTATCGATAGGTGGGAGTGCCTTCCGAAGTGTCTTGCGTCTGCTTCAGAACGACTATCGTTGAATCGGTCGCAGGATCGAAGCTCCAGGCGTATTCCAGGCGAGGATGCCCAGGTTTGAGGATCCACTGTTCGAAGAAAGGCTCGCAATTAATGCCGCTCGCATCCGAGAAAGCCCGGCAAAGTTGAGACGTTTGAACCGGATTGTGGCGATTGCGATCGAGATACAGCTTGATGCCGTTGAAAAATGCTTCATCGCCTAACTTGCGCCTCAGGGTGTGGAGCACGGCTCCGCCCTTTGGGTATGCGTGGGCATCGAACATGATGTCGTCGTTCGGGCGCACGTTCGTAGCGATGGCTCGGACATACCGCCGTGAGGCCTGAATGTAGCTCGACATGTTGCCCGCAATCTCGCGCTCATAGCTCGATTTGCCACGCGCGTGCTCAAAGTACAGAGCCTGGAAAAAGGTCGCAAAGCTCTCGTTGAGCCAAGTGTGACCCCAGTCGTAGCAGGAGACCAGGTCGCCAAACCACTGGTGCGCCAGTTCGTGGGCGTTGAGGCTGGACATGTTGAAATAGCCTTCGCGGGTGTCAGTCAAACTTCCAGCGCCCAGAGTGGTCGAGGAAACATTTTCCATCCCGCCGCCAAAGTCATACATGGCGTTCTGAGCGTACTTCGGCCATGGGTATTCGACACCAGTCACTTTTGAGAAGAAATCCAGCATGTCCTTCGTGTCGCCAAAAGAGCCGGGGATCAGGTTTCCGAAACCCTTCGGCACCACGTACCAAAGGTCTTTCCCACGCCACTTGTCTTTTTGGATATCGAAGGGACCACCCACCAAGGAAATGAGATACGTTGCGTGGGGCTGCGACATCTTCCAGTGGAAAGTTCTCCGGTTGTTGGCCACCGTATTGCCCACAAGAATTCCGTTTCCCACCACAGTCCAGTCCTTATCGACTGTGACGATGGTTTCGCTGGTGGCGAAGTCGTTCGGGTAGTCCCACATCGGCGCCCAGCGACGATTGTAGGTGGATTCGCCTTGAGTCCAGAACCCAACGTGACCGTCCTCACCGTTGTCGTTGATCCAGTGGAAGCCGCCATCGGCGCCAAACCCACCACCGCGAAGATTCTCGCCCGAGTAGTTCACGTCCACGACCATCGTCTTGCCAGCGACGGTCGGGGCAACGGAAATTTCCAAATTCTCACCCTTCCGCTCGAAGCGAGCTTCTGAACCGTCTACCTTGATGGATCTGATGTTAAGGCTGGCTCCACAATGGAGGACAATCGTCTGAAGTCCGGTTCGCAAAGGAGCGAGGGTGGACTGCGTGACTCCATCGATCCTTCTCTTGGGATAATCGACGCCCAGAGTGATCTTGGTATGGATCAAATCGAACGTTCGATCTGGCGCATACATGGGTTGTGCGTTGGGAGGATCAAACGGCCCAGCAAGTAAGCTGGAAATCAGGGTTGACGAAATTGCGATACCCAAACCGGATGGCATTGCGCTACCATACCCTTACGTAAAGTAAGTTGAAACAGCAATCTCATGGGCGATCTGCAAGAACTTTATCAAGACCTGATCATCGAGCACGGGAAGGCACCCAGAAATATGGGGCCGCTTCCGCAATCGACGCATGAAGCTGAAGGCTTCAACCCCTTGTGCGGTGACGAGGTAACTGTTCGACTCTTCGTTGCGGATGGCGTGATCCGCGAGGCGAAATTCGAGGGTGTCGGATGCGCAATCTCAACCGCATCTGCGTCGCTCCTGACCGAGATGGTGAAAGGGAAGTCGCCTGCTGAAGCGCTCGCCCTATCGAAGAGTTTCCGAGAGCGAATCACTTCCGAGCAAGCATCCGATGCTGTGGACATCGGTCCGTTGGAAGCCTTGGTAGGGGTACGCGAATATCCCATGCGAGTCAAATGTGCAACTTTGGCGTGGCATGCCTTACGTGAGGCTCTGGAAAACGCTGTTGAGCGGGCGGGGAACGACGGATGACCCCTCAGCCTCTCGACCCCCAGGCCCATGCGACACAAGCAACTCTAAATGCGATCCAAAAAACGATCATCGAGAATGACGTCATCGAAGCGATTCGCACCGTCTATGACCCAGAGATCCCTGTCAACATCTACGACTTAGGTCTCATTTACAATATCGAGGTATCCGACGACCGCAGTGTGAAAGTCCTTATGACTTTGACTTCCCCAGCTTGTCCCGTTGCCGAAATTTTGCCTGGCGAGGTGGAGGCGGCGGTGCGTGCTACCCCAGGTATTACTGGTGCAAATGTGGAGCTAACATGGGATCCTCCCTTCTCCATCGACATGATTCCCGAGCATATTCGCCTTGATTTAGGTTTGTTGTAATAAGAAATCTATAAATACACGGTCGTTATGCGTACAATAAAGTAAAGATGAAGCTCAGCGCGCAAGAAGAATACGGACTCCGGTGTATGGTGGCGATCGGGAAGCTCGGTCCCGGTGCAGCGCTGACGATCCCCGAAATAGCTGCGGGTGAGGGGATTTCGGAGCCTCATGCAGCAAAACTTATGACCATCTTGCGAAAAGAGGGTTTCGTCCTGAGTACCCGTGGGCAGGTAGGCGGCTATCGCTTGTCACGTCCGATTGACCAAATCAAGATCGGCGAGTTGCTCGCGGCCCTAGGTGGACGCTTGTTTGAAGATGATTTCTGCGACCGCCACAGCGGAGTTGAGGAGCAGTGCCCGCACAATGGCCACTGCTCGCTCAATGATTTATGGACTCGAGTCCAGTCAGCCGTCGACCAGGTTGTTTACCAAATTACATTGCGGGATGTGGTTTCCGGTTCCATCGGTGATGCGCTTTACGCACGCACGGGGGCGCATGCCAACGGTGTGCCGGTTCACCCGATCCAACTCCAGCCAAGTGATGCAGAAGCCGTCCGATCATTGTGAGGCTTCAGTTGGCTGAGACATTCCCGATCGCCATACCTGCGGACGCGCTCGCTCAGTTGAAATTGCTTCACAAACGCAAGGCCCAACCCGGCGAATTCGTGCGCGTCGGGGTCAAAGGGGGCGGCTGTTCGGGTTTCGAATACGTGATACGGTTTGACTCCGTGAGACGAGAAACCGATTTGGCGATAGAACTGGACGAGCTTCTGATCGTCTGTGATCCGAAGAGCGCAGAGTTTCTCGAGAACTCCACGCTGGTGTATACCGGCAATTTGCTGGGGGGCGGATTCAAATTCGAAAACCCAAACGCCGCGCGAAGCTGTGGATGCGGAACCAGCTTTATGCCCAAGTAAGGCTGCTTAAGCGTCTTCCTTGTTAATGAGCCGCCGGTTCTTCGGTATGCTCCGTGGGATGAACGGAAACGCCGGGGCGGCACGGTAAACAATGCGGAGTAGACGAGAACTGCTGGGAGCTTTGGTAGGTATCGCCACGTTTGTGGTGGGCATTGTCTTGTTGCTCATCGTCTTCCAGATGGCTTACACGCTGTTCACCACACCTGTAGAATCTGCCCTGGGAATCGACCCGAAAAAGCCTGTGGAACTACCCGAAACCGGGAAGCTTGCGGTCGCTTTGCTGGTCCGAGTCATCATGCTCTTGCTGATGTGCTTTGTGGCTTCTTTGATCGCCAATCGGGGAATCAAACTGTACGCCCAACGGACCGTGCCCGAACCCAAGGACCCTTCCGGCCCAAAATCGGAAGCTCCTCACGCTAACGCAGAGGCTGTTTGACCTTGGGTATCCTCACCAGTGCTTCAGTGCACGGGATGTAGCTCAGCTTGGTAGAGCGCTGCGTTCGGGACGCAGAGGTCGTGGGTTCGAATCCCGCCATCCCGACCATAATCCCCCTCTTTGCCAATTTTGGTACTAGGTTTTGGTGTCTGGTCCGCAAAATTGATGTGTATTTTGACCGTTCTGGTGTATATAGGAGCGATGCATTCGACGGTCGCTAGAATACGTATTGGGTCTTTGCTGGCATTCCTTTTTGCAAGTTGTTCTGCAATCGCTGGACCAATATCTCGTGTGGTGTCGGTTGGCTACGGCGAACTGATGGCGACGGATGCAGAACTTCAAGATGTGACGCCCGACGGGCGGTTCGTGGTGTTCACAAGCGCTGAAGCTGTGCA
This sequence comes from Armatimonadota bacterium, assembly GCA_018268255.1. Taxonomy (GTDB): domain Bacteria; phylum Armatimonadota; class Fimbriimonadia; order Fimbriimonadales; family Fimbriimonadaceae; genus UBA2391. The sequence goes on from JAFDWX010000008.1 coordinate 156,009, forward strand.
AGGTACGGCAACCAATGGCTTTCGTCAGTTTTTTGTGCGAGATCGATTTGCTGGAGTCACTCGACCACTCCTGAGGATACTGCTCGATGCGGACGCAGGCAACGCGACAATATCGGACGATGGAGAAGTTGTCGCTTTTGCGACTGCGGCGTCTAACCTCGTGGCAACCGATACAAACGGAGTTAGCGACATCTTTTTTGCGACGCAGGAGTTCAATCAATTTGGAATCGTGACTTCTGGAGGCAATGGAGCCAGTCGCAATCCTCGCATTAGCGGAGACGGCCAGTACATAGTGTTCCAATCCAAAGCTAGCAATCTCGTAAACGGAGATACCCTCGGCAATCAGGATGTCTTTCGGTTTCAACGTTCCAGCTACACGACTGAAGTTGTTTCCAAAAACCCCATTAGCCAATTCGGCAATGGTGATTCTTCACGGCCCGATACGAATTACGACGGAAGTATCGTGGTCTTTCAATCGGTTGCGAACAACCTGACAGAGTTTGATTCAAATGGTGTGGAAGATGCTTTCGTCAAAGACTTCTCAGTTGGGACGATAAAATGTCTTAGCCGCAAGGCAGACGGTACCTACGGCAATCAGGCCTCTGCTGGAGCTCGCGTCTCCGGCAATGGTCTCGTAGCATTTTTCGAGACCAGTGCAACCAATCTGTTTGCCAACGATCTCAATAATTCCAAGGACATCGCTGCAAACGTTCTAAGCAATGGTTCTATCGCCTGCGTGTCTATTTCGGGAACGTTTGCGAGAGGCAATGGCGACTCAACGGACGTTGATACCAATTACTACGGCACCCAGATAACTTTTAAGACCCTGGCCACCAATCTCCTATCCAGTGATACGAATAATAGTTTTGACTTTGTGTACAAGGACTTGCTTTCTGGTGAAGTCAAGAATTCCTCTATTAGGCACAACGGATTCCAAACAACCATGTCATCCAACGATCGTGGGGTTGGAGTCATCGATGGGATTGGAGGATGTTTTTCGACGAGTGCAAACCAGGTTGTCCTCGGCGATAACAATAACGCTGTAGATGTCTTTGTGGGTTTGCCCGATCAAAACACCTGTGAGCTAGTGTCTGCGTCAACCGAAATGAATGGTCCATCGGCGCATCCCAGCATATCTGCTAATGGCAGATACATTGCTTTTGATTCTGGCGCTACCAACTTGGTGAAAAACGATACCAACAGTGCGCGAGACGTATTTATACGCGATATGCTGACTGGAGAAGTCATCCTGATTTCAAAGAATCCAACGAGTCAAGCACTAACGAACGATGATGCGCGCAATGCAGACATGACACCCGATGGTCGCTATGTCGTATTTCAGTCAGCCGGAAACAACCTCGTAGTCGGCGACAGCAACAATGTGTCGGACATCTTCAAGTACGATACTGTGAACCAGACACTCACTCGGGTAAACCTTGGACCTGCAAACACACAGGCAAATGACGCGAGTATTAATCCAACCATCTCGGATGATGGGAGATACGTCTCATTCGAATCATTGGCTTCGAATCTCACATCAACGGCGGATACTAATGGCGTTAAAGATATTTATCTTCGCGATACAGTGAGCAACACGACAACTCGTGTTTCAGTTTCGACTTCGGGAGGGCAAACCAATGGCCCATCCGTTGATGCAGCGATCAGTGGGAATGGCCTTTATATCGCATACGAATCCGCTGCCACCAACATTATAGCGACGCCCACCGTAAATCGAGGCATCTTCCGCTACGCGCGAGCTGGGGCCAACAATATCGAAATTTCACGGAGCTCGGCCAACGCTGAGGCTAACGACGACTGCTTCAATCCGTCCATTTCTGCTTTGGGTGATATCGTGGCATTTGAGTCAAGAGCCACAAATCTCGCAGGTGGTTATGCGTTTGCGAGCGATATTTTCGTAAAAGACGTTCCCAGCAACACTGTAGCCTTAGCTAGCGTTAACGAACTGGGCTCCGTAGCAAACCGGGACTGCTCTCACCCTGCCCTGAGTGAAGATGGAACACGCGTTGCATTTGCAACGGACTCGACCAGCCTGAGCTCCGAAAATCCGGCTCAGAATCCGGTAACAATGGTGCGGGAGATGTCCTCCGGAAAAATCTATGTTGCCTCGATCACGCCCTTCGGGGGAACTGCTACTGCAGTTGACACTGATCTGTACAGCGCAATATCGAAAGATAACAAGTGGATTGCTTGTACAGTAAGCTATTTCTATCTATATGCTGCGGAGGACTATCACGACAATGTCATCATTGAGACTCCGCTGTACCACTACAATGTTGAAGGCACGTTGTTGCTTCAGGATTACGTCGGTGCGCCGCAACAGGTGTATTTCGAGTTCATCCAAAATGGCCAGTTTGCAGAAGAGCACTACGTGACAATCGATCCAGCAGATCCAGTCTATTCCATAGAAACAGAGCTGACCGGACCCGTAACGATTTTTGTACATGGTTCGCACTGGTTACGACGTCGGAGAGTTGCGGACCTCAGTCTGGGCGTTCCAGTGAACTTCTCTTTAATAAACGGAGATGTTGACGGCGATAACTCTGTAACTATTTTCGACTATCTCGTATTATCGGATTACTTTGACCGTAACTCCGGACAGATTGGTTGGAACCATGTGGGTGCAAACGGATTCGCGCCGAAGGATGCCGACTTGGATGGGGATGAGGCGATCACCATTTTCGACTATCTGATCTTGAGCGATAACTTCGACCTCAATGGTGACTAAGAAAATTCGGACGGTGGCATACTGGAAATCGGTATGTCTATCGCCCACTTAGTCCTTTGTGCGTGTCTATTTTGTATCGCATCTGCTGCCATAGCGGAAAAAACAAATATCGATAGCGGCTGGAGGTTTGCTTTGGGCCACGCCGGAGACCCAGAAAAGGACTTCAGCTTCTCGCCCGGCTCATTCAGCGCGTTTGCCAAGGCGGGAACCGATGCTGGACCTATCAGCACCGGATTTTCTGATTCGTCTTGGCGTGTAGTGGATCTACCTCATGACTGGGTGGTCGAACTGCCCTTCGATGAGACCTCCGACATGATGCACGGATACAAACCGGTGGGTCGCAAGTTTCCGCAGAACTCGGTGGGGTGGTACAGGAAGGCTCTGATCATTCCGGAATCCGACAAGGGAAAACGGATTCGCATTACGTTCGATGGAGTTTTTCGAGATAGCAAAGTCTGGATCAATGGACACTGGGTAGGGCAAAACGCCAGTGGCTACGTGGGCAAGACTTACGACCTGACTGACTACGTCCGTTTTGGCCAAAAAAACGTGATTGCCGTGAGGGTCGATGCGTCGTTCATGGAAGGCTGGTTCTACGAAGGCGCGGGCATCTATCGGCACGTCTGGCTCGAGAAATCGCCGCAAGTCTGCTTTGAGCAGGACGGCGTGTATTTTGATGCCCGCGTGGAACCAAATCCGATCGTTCGCACCATGGCAGAGGTCAGAAATTACACGGACACTCCAGTGGAACGTGAGCTTTCGGTCGAAATCGTCGCGCCCGATGGGAAGCGTTTTGCCGCGAAGAGCCCGCCAGTTACGATCCCAGCGCGCGGTCAAGAAACGCTGGTGGTGGAATGCGCGGTAGCTCATCCGTTGCTCTGGTCGCCAGAGCAGCCCAACCTATATCAAGCCACTGCAAAGATCGAGGGTGATTTCTACTCCCACCCGATTGGATTTCGGACGATCCGATTTGACAATGATAAGGGCTTTTTCCTTAACGGCAAGCACTACCTGATACAAGGCACTTGCAACCACCAAGATCACGCGGGGGTGGGTGCTGCGGTGCCGAACTCGGTGAACGAGTGGCGAATCAAACGGTTGCAGGAGTTCGGATGCAATTTCTATCGATCGAGCCACAACCCTCCGACACCGGAACTACTCGATGCATGTGATCGGCTCGGCATGATGGTCTTGGATGAAACACGCCAATTCGGTTCTGTGGGGGAACCCGCGGACGAGCTAAGGCGGTTCATTCGCCGAGACCGAAATCATCCCAGCGTCATTTATTGGTCCATCGGCAACGAGGAGTGGGGAACGCAAAACTCGGACGAATCGGCGCGCATTGCAAGGGAGATGATGAAGCAGATTCATGAACTGGATACCAGTCGCCTCATCACCTTTGGAGCCAACAATGGCGGGACCTTAACCGGAATCAACTCCGTGGTCGACGTCCGCGGGTTCAACTACGTTCTTGATTCGGTGGCGAAGTACCACCAGGATCGCCCCGAGCAGCCACTCCACGGATCGGAGCTCGCCAGCACGACCACCACCAGGGGCGAATACGCCGAAGACCCAAAGCGAGGATATTGCAGAGCATATGACCACGGAGGCGTTGGATGGGGAACCAGCGCGGAAGGTTGGTGGACCTTCACGCTTGATCATCCGTACTTCGCCGGAGGGTTTGTGTGGACTGGGTTTGACTATCGAGGCGAACCGACCCCCTACGACTGGCCCAATATCAACAGCCACTTCGGCATCGTGGATACCTGCGGGTTTTTCAAGGACGTCGCATATTATTACCAAACCTGGTGGACCACAAAGCCAACGCTCCATATCCTTCCGCACTGGAACTGGGCCGGAGATGAAGGCAAAGTCAAGGATGTTTGGGTCTTCTCAAACCATGAGGAGGTCGAGCTGTTCCTTAACGAAAATAGCCTTGGCCGCCAGAAAGTGCAACGGGCGGGCCACTTGGAATGGAAGGTGCCCTACGCTCCAGGAAGACTGACTGCGAAGGGATACCGCGCAGGAAAGGTTGTCCAGGAGTCCATCGTGGAAACCACGGCACCTGCCAGCCAGCTTCACCTCGAATTGGCCGCCAAACCTGGCCTCGATGGCGTGGCGATTGTCAACGTGGCTGGATTGGATTCTGCTGGTCGACTGGATCCACTGGCTTCGAACTTGGTGACTTTCAAGCTCGAAGGCGAGGGGCAAATCCTGGGCGTGGGTAATGGTGATCCAAGCTGCCACGAGCCCGATGTCCTGGTGGGTGAAATCCCTTACCAGAACCTCGATGGGTGGAAGCTGAAGAGGTTCGAAGGGTCCCCTATGAATCGACCGGAAGTGCAGCCAGACACTGAAATCGCTGCGTGGGAGCCCACGAAGTTGGACGGCAATCAATTCCCAAAGGCTGGAGATCAGGGTGTCTTTGCGCTGGACTTCCTTGTGGCCAATCCAGAGACTTGGGAGACGCTCGAAGTTGGATCGATCGATGATGAGGCATGGATCTATTTGAATGGCAAGTTGCTCGGCCAAAGCACGGACTGGAATGTCACCCACGAATACAAAATTGCCGGGCAGCTAGTTCAAGGAAGAAACCGGCTGGCTGTGGTTGCTGTGAACCACGGAGGGATCGGCGGGTTCAAAGGGAAATCCGCGCTGGGTGGTCGATACACTCAGCCCCGACCGTATCAACGGAGCCTTTTCCACGGCTTAGCGCAGGTCATCGTAAAGGTGAGACCCGGGTCTGGTCCTGTGAAGCTGGTCGCCACTGCCAGTGGTCTGAAAAGCAGCGTGGAGACCCTAAAATAGTCGCATCGTCGCCGCTTGGGCCCGGAGCCACGCCCGATGCTGGGCGCGCCCAGCATCTCGCCCCCAAGCGGCGACCCGCACCAATGTGTTAACGATTTGGCTTTCCAACGTAAACTTTCACAAACCTCCGGGTAACCTCCGATGCTCTTAAGTCGGCTCAATTGCCAGACTCAAGGAGAACACCCGATGGAAACAACAACCCTCAAAATCGTTGAAGAAGCGAAAGCCGAGTATGGTCGAGCAGTCGACCGTCTCAAATTGGCTCTGTCCACGACTCCCGATGACAGGATCAACTGGTCCCCATCTTCGGACGCCCGAACTCCTCTGTCCCTAGCCGCCCACTGCGGGATGGCCACCGAGGGAATGCAGAAGTGGTTCGAGGGAGTTCCGATGGACTTTTCAGACATGAAGGCCGTCGATGCTGGCTGGCGTGCCGCTGAGCGAGCATACACGTCCCGCGAACAAGTTCTTGCCAAGATCGACGAGACCACCTCTGCGTACATGAATTACCTAGGTGGTCTTTCAGAGGAACAGCTCAACGGCATGTTCGACACTGGCTTTGGCCAATTTCCGATGGCCTCTGTCATCACTTGGCCCGCAGACCACCTCCGAAGTCACGCTTCCCAGATCGACTACATTCAAACCTGTTACGGCGATCTTGACTGGCATATGGGCTAAGACGCCACGGTGGTTCCTCTCTTGCATCGGATGCAAGAGAGGAACCAGGAATCCCTCCACGACTGTTCCTGGTTAGCTAGTGCCGAAGTGGAGCATCACAACCGATTTGCTCGGCAAAGTCAGTTTGAGATGCCGTCCCGCCAGTTGATGCTCTGCAAACTCACGGGGGATTACCGCTTCAGGATTGTCGAACGTGTTGTGCGCTCGCATATCTGGTGCAGTGAGCAGCCTCCCGCCGACTGGGACCACATCCCGATCAAAGGTTACTTCCACTGAGGCTTCACGCTGGGGATCGAGATTTGCCAAACTGAGGTCGAGGTGAGTTTGGTCATCTCGAACGGTGGCCGAAGCTGACACCATGGGTACCTGGTGATTCTCAAACGCGTAGGTTTGAGTTTCAACCTGGACCGGCACCACTTGTCCTCCTTGGTGGTGTTGGAACATGTGGAACACCCAGTAGGTTGGAGTTCGGAGCATCTTGGGACCATCGGTGAGGATCATAGCCTGAAGCACATTGACTGTTTGGGCAATGTTGGCCATGACCACTCGGTCAGCGTGGCGGTGAAAGATGTGGAAGTGGATTGCGGCGACCAACGCATCGCGGAGCGAGTTCTGCTGGCGCAAAAATCCAGGATTGGTCCCCGGGTCGGCCGGATACCAGGTGCCCCACTCGTCCACAATCAGGCCCACTTTCCGGTCCGGATCAACTTGGTCCATGATCTTGGAATGCTCTGCAATCAGGCCATCCATTGCCGATGCGGCTTCCAGGATGCTGATCCACTCCGATTCATCAAAATCGGTGCTGGATCCGCTCGGGGGCCACGATTTGTTGAGAAGCGTGTAGTTGTGGAGTGAAAGACCGTTCATATGGTCTCGGGCGCGATCCATCAAGACCTTGGTCCAGTTCAGGTCGCGCGAATTGGCTCCGCACGCGATGCGATAGACGTGCTTTCCGCCATAGCTCTTGACGAAGGTGTTGAAACGCCGATATTCATCGGCATAGTATTCGGGGCGCATGTTTCCACCGCAGCCCCAACTTTCATTGCCGACCCCAAAAAACGGAAGGTGCCAAGGCTCGTCTCGGCCGTTTTTCCGGCGCAAGTCCGCCATGGGTGATTGGTGCGGTGCGGTGATGTACTCCACCCATTCCATCATTTCCTGAGGAGTTCCGCTCCCAACGTTTCCACAGACGTAGGGTGCGGTGCCCAACTGCTCGCACAGGTCGAAGAATTCATGGGTGCCAAAGTGGTTATTCTCGACAACTCCGCCCCAGTGGGTATTGATCATCGCCGGACGTTCTTTGCGCGGCCCAATGCCGTCTTTCCAATGATATTCGTCGGCAAAGCAGCCTCCGGGCCACCGCAACACCGGAATATTAAGTTCCTTGAGTGCTGAAACAACATCGTTTCGAATTCCCCGCGTATTGGGAATGCCAGAATCTTCGCCCACCCAAATGCCTTCGTAGATGCACTTTCCCAGGTGTTCGGCAAAGTGGCCGTAAATATTCTTGTTGACGATTGGCGCGTCGGGCGATCCCTGAAGTTGGACTGTGGTCCTCATGTTGGTGTATGGAACGAGGCTTCGCTACCTCTGCCTTAAGTTTGTCCGATTTGGGCTTTTGGAGAAGGTCTACAATAGCGAGAGCCGATGTACATTCAGCCTTACTTTCCCGAGCCGGAAGTGGTACCGGGAAATATAGCCGACGAACTTTACGACGTTCGCCTGAAGTTCATCCGCCGCGTGGTCGGGCTGCATTGGCTGACAATCGTCCTGTTCTGGGTCTGTTCCAATGTGCAATCCAGTGTGCTGTCCACAAAAGTCTCCTATTGGGGGTTTTTTGGCGGGCTGGTTCTGCTAACTGCCTCACGAAGGTTGGCCGAGCGCAGCAAGAAAGCCGCTTCGATCCCGGTGGAAAAGCGAGGCGGAATACGTGGACCTTGGCCACCGGCTCTTAAGATTCCGTGGACGTTTTGGGGTTCGATCGACTGGTTTGCGGCATGGGTGGTTTTCCCCTTGACTGTTGCCGCTGGCGGCCAAATTTTCGCGGGAAGCACCGCCTGGAACCACATCGCCACCGTAATCGCGCTCAGCTCCACGCTGGGCTCTCTCTATGTAATGCTGTGCGGTCGAGATCTGAGTTTTACAGGGATGTTCACCATGGCCTGGGCAGCCAGCCTGGTTTCGATTGTGGTCCTCTACGAATCGTTGCACACCATCCGCACAGTGTGGATCGCGGCCATCGTCGCCACGATCTATTTGTTCTATTTTGTCTATGACCTTGCCAGCTTGCTTTCCAGGCGGAGGCAAAGAGAAGAATGGCTTGCGGTCGTGGACCTCTATCGGGATCTCCTGAATTTCATCACGTACGGATTTCGCGTTATCCATCATTGGAGGACTTTTAAAATATGAAGCGCATCACCTGCGTGATTCGACCGCATAAATTGGAAGAGGTAAAGACGGCCATCGCCGATTTAGGCGTGGGCGGAATGACGGTTAACGACGTTCGGGGTTGCGGCAGCGGGGAGGAGGTGAACTCGAGGCTCGGTGGGATGGTGATCCCGCTACCGATAAAATCCAAGCTGATGGTGGTGGTCGACGATGATCTTTGCGACGAGGTCGTCGTGGCAATTTTGGAGCATGCGCATACGGGGCATCCCGGAGACGGTAAGGTATTTATTGAACCAATCGTTGATTCAGTTCGAGTTCGTACAGGAGAACGGGGAACAGCCGCGCTTTAGCCCGTATGAACCCCTGAGATACAATAATCGTCAATCACTTCGCGGAACTCATGATTATGCTGCGCCGAATTATTCTTCCTTTGTTTCTCCTGCCGGTGATTGCGCTGGCCGCTCCTAAACCGATCAAAGTAACGAGTTCGATCAAAACTGGTTCCACCATCAGCGGCGACGCGAATTTTGAAATCATCGTCCAGTCGGAGGACCTGGTCACCGGTGTCGAGTTTTATGTAGGGAAAGACCTGCGCCTTAAAGACGACAGCACACCCTATGAATACACCCTGGATACCATTCGAGAGCCAGAAGGGCCGATCGACATCAAGGTGATCGTTCTAACCGAGGCTGGCGACCAAAAGGAACTCGACCTCAAGTACATCATCGACAACGAACTCGGCAAGGGAGCTGACTACTGGGTCGATGAGGCGAATAAGTCCATCACGGAAAGCAAGTGGGATGACGCCATTCTGAGCGGTCGCAAGGCGCTCAAGGCCAAGAAGGGCTATAACAAAGCCCGTACCGTTTTAGCTGTCGCCTATTACCGAAAAGGTGTTTTGGACTCTGCCCAAAGGTACGCCGAGGATATTCTCGCCACCGAGCCTGAGAATGTTCTCGCACTCGATATTCTCAGCTCGATCAACCTACGAAACGCCTTCAAAGGGGGGACGGGTTCCGATACCGAAGCTCAGCTCAAGGCTATTCGCTCTGCGCTGACCCAAGCTGCTTCCAATCGCGAGAAAGCCAACACGGTGACGATGAATGGCGTCGGTGCCGCAACAGACGAAAATCGGTTGCGCTACGCCGAGACTGCATTGAGAACCCACCGATATTCGCTCGCGATCCAGGCCCTTGAACCGCTTTATCGGGCGAATCTGGACAACAATCCTGCGGTCAACGCGCTGCTGTACGCTCAGATGCGAGCTGGACGGTGGACCGACGCAGTGGCAACGGCGGTGAACTACGGTGATCGGGGCAAGCCCGATGCAGAAGGTTTTGCGCTTCTGTCGTTGGTCTACAACCATGCCAATGAACCGGAGAAGGCTGCTTCCTTCGAGCGGCAGGCTGCGCTGAACGACGCCACAAGCGTCGCCGTCCGCCTTGCGCAAGCTCAACGAGCGTGGGCCAACGGTGATTTTGGAAACTTCGCCAAGGTGACGAGCGGTCTCCAGAATGACTACGCCGCTGGCAACCTGGTGAACTCCCAGGTGCCTATCCAGTTGCTGCTTTCGCGAGCTATGTACAGGACGGGTGAGTACGAATTGGGACGAGACACGATCTTTGAGGCGGTTCTCGCGGCACCCGACCAGTACGACCTATACATTCAGCAAGGCATCCAGATTTTGGGTCAGAGCTTCGAAACGAACGTAGTGGACACGACCAAAACCTATCAGCGCAAGCTGGCGCGGATTTACTTCGATGCGGCGATCGCCGCCAAGCCAGACAGCTTTGAGGCTCTTACAGCTTTGGCTTTGATGAACCTGGTTGAGAAAAACAACGCGGACGCTCTGCGAAACTATCGCACGGCGACCAAGGCTGGGCCGGAATACGCCGGCGCCTACTATGTCGGTTCGATCGCGCTTCAGCGCGAGCAGAAGCGCCTTTCGGATGCCCAGACCGAGCTGAAAACTCAAATCTCCACGGCCCGCGGAAACAACCTTTCCCAGGAAGCAGAGAAGCTTGAGAAGACGCTCGCAGACGTTCAAACAGCGCTTACCGCGACCACCAAGGAACTTGAGACCGCAACGGAGATGTACGCCAAGTACGACAAGAAGAATCTGCTCGGTACGGAAGTTCCCACCGAGATTCAAGCACTGGGTTATTTGGTCCGTGCGGGCCAGACGCCTCTCCTGACCTTGACCTCGCTTATGGGCGAGTAGATGACTTCAGAAAAAAGCCCCTGGACTCCGATGGATTCCAGGGGCACTTTTGTTTGAAAATGGCAGGGGCAGCAGGGATCGAACCCGCGACCTACGGTTTTGGAGACCGTCGCTCTACCAACTGAGCTATACCCCTAATCGAAGGCAAAGAATACCTCAAGACGGCTCGGCTGCCTCGATGAGAGTCAGCGACTCGCCGCCTAGAATATCTTCGGACCCCCCATCCCTTCTCACGACTACATCGAACCGATATCGCCCGGGAGCGTCGAACCGGACATCCCGGCCCCATGGCAGATTGAGGGTGAAGAAAGTCCTGCGAGTGTCCGCTTCGCCGGATTCTGGAAGTTCCAGGAGACCATCCCAATTAGCTAGAGGTCTTCCGTCCTCGTCGATCAGGCGGATATCCAGGGATACCACCTGATCGACTTCGGTCGGGTCGCTCTCAATCTCCACAGCCAAATAGCAGGGGTCAAGGCGCGCCGGAAAGGTACTGCACTCAATCCGACTGAACAGGCCGACGAGGATCGGATTCCCCTCTTGGAGTCGGCCTGCGTATTGGCAGAGACGACACAGCGCAAGCCGCATGCCTAACAGTTTGACGAATCGGGTGGAAGCGTTGCTTGGTTACTATTTACCGACATAGCGCGGCGATCCCACTCCTCCGACCACTCTCTCCTCGTCCTCTGCTGCCCCGTCGTTTCTATTCGCCGTTGTCTTGGAAATGTATCCATAGAAGAATTCACCTCCTCTAAACGCCGGATTATAGTAGACGTCGGACGCGTTTGCCGCGGGAATAAAGTCGTTGGAATCCCAAACAAAGATATTCTGCTTGTTTGCAATGGCCGCGTATCCCGGCGGAACTGACATGAACGGGACCGGTTTGAATCCCACGACCCAAGCCTTAACCCCGATGGTGTAGAAGTCTCTTTGGAGCGCGCCAAAGGGAGTTTCCCCGGATTGGGGCTCCACTGAGAAGAGCGTCGGGCATGCCTCCCACATCTCATCGCTCATGTAGCTCCTCAGATTCTTGAGGTCATTGACCGCAACGCCGTTGTTATACGAACTGTTGAAACAGCCGAAGGACTCCATCTTTTTCCACCCCAGAGGATTACTGAAACTGGTCTCGCCGTAAATTTCGGCCAAGATCAGTTTTCTTGCTTCTTGGTAATGGAACTCGATTTGGGCAACAGTTTGCGGATTTGTGATCGAGTTGACACAGATGTAGTAGGGTCTTAACGCTCTTGATCCATTAACGAACTGGTTGTGGAGAAAGAGGTTGTAGCGTCCACCGTTGCAGACAATTCCGTATTGGCAATTGTCAAATGAATTGTAGGCTATGCTGGTGCCTGCCATAAAGTCGTCCAACATCACGCCTCCAACATCAATGGCATAAGTTTGCCCTGGCTGGTAGTTGCCCCGGTTCGGATCCTTGTTATTGATATTCTGCAATAGGCAGTTGGAAACAGTATTTCCACTCTGGATCCAAGACCGTCCGAAGTAAACAGACGACGCATCAGTCGAATAGCGAACGCAATTCTTGATGGTCGTGTTATTCACGGTGTTTTGCGATCCGGAAACACTGATTGCCGTCGCGGTCGTATTGAGAAACTGGCAGGACTCGACTTTTACACCGATGGGGTAGTTGTCGAGTAGCAGGGCAACGACAGACGGGTAGAGCAATCCGCCTCCAACAAAGGTGCATCGATTCAGCGAGATATTCGAACTGATTCCCGAGATGTATCGGTTCCCGAGCGTGAGGTTGCTTTGGCCTCCTGCATAGTCTCCTTCACCACCAATCCCAATAAAACCACGATAACCATCCTTGAAAATACAGTCGTTGATGGAGATATTGGATCCGCCAATCAGATGGAGTGCGCCCTGGCCCATCGCCTGAAAATCGCAGCTATCAATGGAGAAGTCCGTGCAGTTGTCGATCCTCAGAAACTCGCTTTGGCTCGCCGAGAAGCGGATATTCTTGATCCCAGCATTTTTGCATTGGTTGAAGCTGAAAGTGTCTTGATTGATCTCCGAGGAGTTCTGGACGTCCGCCACTCCGAGGTAGATCGAATTCAGATCTCCTCCATTGGAGGTCGTCGGCGGAATGAACACAATCATCTCCGAACCGGGTTCGGTTATGAGGACCATTTCGCCAGGTTCATCAAGAAACTCAAGTGCATTGAATATGCAGAAACGCTGGTGTTTATTGTAAGCCTTTGGACTTGCGGAGTAGATGTCAAAAGGTGATGCTGTCAGTTCAACAACCGGGCGGCGCTTTAGATCCAGATCGATTGTTTCAATGATCCGATAGACTCCGCAGTTAACTTCTTTAAAGTCAGCGGCGTTGTATACAGAACATCGTACATCGGATAGTGGCCCACGTGACGTTTGAAAGGTTAGGGCAGATCCGGTGAAGAGCTTTTGGTTGCCTAAGAGTCCGTTCGGTAGTGGATACTCGTACTTAAAGGCGATTTGTTCATAACCGCCTGTTCCTCCGACAGATCCTGCATGATTGAAGTAGTAGCGATTTTCTTCTCCAACAATGTCACGGTCGATTGGTTCCGAGGCAAATCGCAACGTCGTGTCGCCGATCATGGCGGTAATCGGCTGATTCACTTCGTGAGTTGATATTGAAATCCCAACATGGGCATCGTTTCCGCCGTTGCCTAGGGGCCAAGACCCGAAATGATCGACCTGAGTCTTATCGAGGAAATACGCCTTGCTCAACGTGTTGAGTGGCAACCTTGCTTGGACACTTAGGGGAAGCAGACTCGCCGGCTTCCAACTTGCTTTGTCAACAACATCACCTGCGACTAATGTAACTGGACTGGAAGGGCTAGGGCCTTCCAATACAAAATCCTTATCGGGCAATTGGTAGGGGGAATTGGGCTCGAAATCCAGTCTTGTTGTAACGCGGTAGTTATCTGTCAGTAAGATCCGAACTCTTCCAAGAGCATCACGATCGGCAGGGTCATTGGAGGACTTCTTCAGGTTGTACTGATTCTTGATCTCGGTACGAAGTTGCTGGTATGTTTTCCATTGATCTGCTTTGGTGACCTGAGTGGCAAAAATTAACGAAATAAGTGGCAGGTAAAGGCACTTGCCTTTCATGTGATTTTAGATCTCCTAGAAAATTAACAGTTATTCCAGTGCCGAAACCACTCGCGTGCGCCCTTATTTATTGCAGGGGCCTCCGCCTTGGAGTTTTGATTTTGGCATAAGAAAAGCGAAAGAATGGGGGACACTTATAAGAAAGATTGCTAATTATCGCTGCGGTTTAGAAATGAACTACATATGAATTCCCTCTTTGGAATTCCCGTGCATCCGCAAGTTGATGGGTTTTTCGCCCGGGATTTGTGAGGCAACCAAGGGGACCTTTGGGCCAAAATAGGGTCCATGGCACGATATGCATCGCTCTTCCTCGCATTGCTGGCGGTCGTTTTGGCTGGTTGCGAGAATGTACAGACAGCCGGGGGCGTGCCGAACCAAAAGCCTGCACTCAATGTCATCAGCCTAAGTCCTTCCACAACTGAAATCGCGATGGCCAATTACGAGGTCGGATTAAAAGGGGTCACCGCCAGTTGCGATTACCCGAACACAGTGAAGACCCTTCCGGTGGTTGGCGACGTCAAGCCGAACTACGAAAAAATCGCCGAGATTAAGCCTGACTTGATCGTCTATGACGCCAGCCTCTATTCCCAGCAAGATATCGAGAAGCTCAAGTCAACCGTGCCTAGTTCTCGCCTTCTGCCGTTCGAGGCCACGACCGTAGATGGACTTATCGATTACCTCGCGCGCTACGGTTCCCTTACTTTGGGCGAGACGATTATGTCCGAGTATGCGGACAAGATCACATCGGCACGAAACCAGGCGAAAGCCGCGAACATCCAGCCAAAACCCAAGGTCGCGGTAATCATGGGCGGAAAGAGCGGAGACCCGATGATGGTGTGTGGAAAGAAGTCCTTTTTGGCAAACGTACTCGACGACTGCCATTTCGAAATGCTTGGGCCGGATTCAGCGAAATTCGAGCCGATCAGTTTTGAGCAGATCGTCACTGAAAATCCAGACGTCATCGTTACGCCAGAATCAAGAGACGTGTTCCTGAAGGACCCAAGATTCGCGGCCACAACGGCCGTTAAGAAGGGGCTGGTCTTTAATGCCGATCCCGGCGTACTGCTTCGAGCAGGAGCAAGGGTGGACAAGCTGTACACCGCAATGTCAGCAGTGGCACTCGAAGCCTCGTCCAAGCTCAGTGGCCAGTAAATCAGCCACCATACCGATTCAGACATGAAAGAATATCAACACGCTGAAATTGGCGTTTTTGGAGGCTCGGGCTTTTACAGCCTTCTTCAGAACGTGAAAGAAGTCAAAATCGACACTCCCTATGGGCCTCCGAGCGACGCCATCATGTGCGCGGAGGTTGCAGGGCGCAAAGTTGCCTTTTTGCCCCGCCATGGTCGTCACCATACGATCCCCCCACACAAGATCAACTATCGCGCCAACGTGTGGGCCATGCGACGCCTCGGATGCAAAGCGATCATCAGTCCTTGCGCGGCCGGATCCCTCCAACTTCACGTAAAGCCAGGAGATTTTGTCGTCTGCGATCAGTTTGTCGATCAGACCAAGGGTCGCTTGGACACATTTTTTGACGGGCCGATCGTCACCCACGTTTCTCCTGCAGATACGTATAGCGAAGGGTTGCGAAACCTTGCCATCGAGGTCATAAAAGAAAACGGAATCCCGTGCCACGACAAGGGAACCGTTGTGGTGGTTCCAGGGCCACGGTTCTGCACCAAGGCTGAGAGCAAGTGGTTCACGAGTGCAGGTTGGGAAGTAATCAACATGACTCAGTATCCCGAAGCGTATCTCTGTCGCGAGATGGGAATGGCGGTCGTGAATATTTCTCTGATTACTGACTATGACTGCGGTTTGGTGGCTGGTGTGGAGGCCGTCAACGCAGAGAGCGTCTTGGAAGTCTTCAGTAAAAACAGCGAGCGGATTCGCAACGTCGTTCTGGGAATGATCAGTAAGATGCCCCAAGATCTCGATTCTCTCGGTGGAATGGATGCGCTCCAATTCAGCCGTGGCGACAGCCATGCTGCAACGGAGCTCGATATCCGTCTATTTGAATAGTCCGTGAAATCACTCATCGTCCGGCTTGGTATCTTTCTCGCTGCGGCCTGCGCTTCTTCAGGGGCGTGGGCACAGCGAGTCTCTGTAGGCTCTGTCAAGCTGGGCGAATTCGACGTGGACGTATCATTTCCCCAGGCTGGAATTGACAAACCCACTATCCCAGGAGTCGAGTGGGGTGGGCAGCTTTATCCAGTGCAAGGAGATCAACTTGCTCGTCCACGCCGAGCGGATGGAGGCTGGGGTGAGTTCTTAGCCGGATATCAGGCTGCAGTCGCGAGCCCACCTCCGCAACAAGTGGTTTGGCGCCAGAAGCTGTGGATCTTTAGGCGGTCGGATCTGCTCTCTCGGCGCGACGATGGCGTGTTTCAGTTTCGCCGGTCCGAACTGTTTCGCGACGAATTTCGCGATGTCCTCAACGCGGCTGCTCGATTCCAAGCCATGGTCTTGGGGACCACTGGAGGCAAGGTCAAAGTTCAACTCGACCTTGAAGTCGAAGAGGAAACCATTCGTGCTGAGCTTGGACCCGGAATGACCGGCGCGTTCGATCACGCATTCGTTGAAAACGTCCTTGGGCCCCGAACGAACTCGTATAACTTCGAAACGGATGATCCGACATACCGTGGACCGTACCATGGGATTTTTGTCGTGCATCCGGGATTGGTGGATCCCGTTGCATTGGACCAAGTCCACGAAATTCCCGTCAGCCTAATCAGTTACTTCACGCGATCAACACTTGCTGACTCGGATCGACTTGCGCTGTCATTGTTCGCATCTTGGGTTCGCCAAGTTTCGTGGGCCGCGCAGCGCGCCGGGTACCGGACACCAGTACTCAAACATCCTTTTGACAACCCGTTCCTCATTCAGGCCAATCAAATCCTAGCGGATTCGCTCTGGAACTCGATAAGTTTTGTCGAGCCCAGTACAGGACCTTGGAGCGAGAGGCGTTTTCGACCGGAAGGTCCGCAACCGACTCCGTGGTCAGCTGGGAACCCCTGGACAAGCCTTCCCCAAATTTCTCGCTCCAGAGCGCACGAGATGTTCACGAATCTGGTCGACGCCTCGTTGGACGGCAATAGCGATTTGAGCATTTTTTCAAGCAGCGGGTTGCAGATCGCCGTACCAGCTTGGAAGGCCGAGGTGGTGCTCTCCAAATCGCTCCCGAAGTACGCTCCCGCGGCGCTGGGTTTCGTGGAGGGGACCTTTACCAACCTCATCGTTTTTCAGTTGTTACAAGCGCCTTCCGAACAGCAGGAGATCGAACTCTTTGGTATGAAACCTGTCAAACAGGTTTCTCAACAGGAGAACCCTATTCAGTTGGAGACTTTTCCAACTCAGGAGAGATTCAAAGCCGTTGTTGAGCAAGAAGGACGCCTAGATGTGGCTCAGGTCGCAGACCCGGACGTTGGCAACGTTATAGAAGTTACTGAGAGAGGGGCGTACCGGTCTGGATTGGTGGATATCCTCGATGGCGGTCAAGGCGGCGTCGACCTGGCAACGACCCCTCAAATTGAATTCAAATACAAAACTACGGGCCGGGACCCGTTTGCACTCCGCTTCGATTTTGTAACCAACAAAAGGGGCTACCTGGTGTTAGGACCTCGAGCGACGGCACCGTACGGAAGCTTGGATCGCAAAGAACCTGCGATCGGAATTCCTGTTTCAACCCTCAATCAATGGATCACGGTATCCGCCAACCTTGCGGAACTCTTTAAGGCAGCGGGAACTTCCAAAGTCTGGAGTGTCTCAATTGTCCCAGAACCTTATTACGAGTACTTTGAACGACAAGAGACCAAAGCGACGATTGCGGATTTCACCGTTCCGCAGTTTGGACCAGCCAAAGCGGGTGAAGAAGCGACACCTCCGCAGGCGAGTAGAGGCGAGTTTTTCGCTCGCTTAAGGCAGGCGGCCGCTGCAACAACTGCCGATGAGGAAACCGTAGATCTCCTAAAATCGATGCTGAACGAGTCGAACCGATTGGTACGACTTCAAGCAATTGAGGCTCTAACCAGGATTAAGGTCCCGAGCTTGGTACGCAATCTCGCCGAGGAGATGAAGTCTGGGACAAGTTGGAACGCATTCTATGCTGCAAAAGCGCTGATCTTTCAAGGCACCGACGAGGCAAAGCTCGCGCTGAGAGAGCCGTTCGAGATTGGTCCCTATGATCACAATCGCTGGGCAGCGGCCAAGGCGGTCACAACCCTGTCCACGGATGAGTTCGCAGGTTCTGTCAGTCTCTTATATGCCGCACGTGGATGGAGTGTCCGTAAAGCGGCGGTTGAGAGCCTCGCCTCGATGCCTGGCCGCGAGCCAGCACTGATCCTGGTCACCTTTCTTAGGGAGGTGGAATCGATCGTTCGGCTCGCCGTTGTCAAGAACGCAGATCCGCAATACGAACTCGTGTCCAGACGACTTCTCTATGCAAGCGTCAACGACCCGAGTGAGGAAATCCGAGCTCTGGCGACCGAGAAGCTGATTCGTCGAGCTGGTGCGGATGTGCAAATTGAAGCCGCCAAGAACTTGAAGGATGAGAGCCCCTGGGTTCGGAGGACGCTACTTCAAAGTCTGGCGAAAGACCCGGTTCTCAGCATGAGGCAACCGATCGTGGCCGCGCTCAAGGACAGCGTCGCTTCGGTGCAAAGTGAAGCGATTCGAGCCCTATGCGCTATGACTCAGCCGATAACAGCCGAAGAGTTGGTACCTGTATTGAAATCAATCGATCCGAGGGTTCATTCGGCCCTGCTATCGTTGGTGACTGGTAAGAAGCTTGCCGTGTCGCCTGAAATCAAACAGGTGCTCCTGAACAGCGCCGATCCAGCCGTTCGGGCGGAGGCTCAAAAATGGTGAAGAAGCTTATTTTCGCGTCTGACCACGCCGGTTTTAACCTCCGAAGTCACCTGGCTCGCTATGCGGAATCCAAAGGCATCGAGGTTTTGGAAGTTGGCGCGAGTGGGCCAGACCCGTACGATTACCCGTTAGCGGCCGATGTGCTTGTGCCGAGAATCCTCACAGGAGAGTTCGAACTCGGGGTTCTTGTCTGTGGCTCAGGGATCGGTGTTTCCATCAGGGCTAACCGGTATCCCGGAATTCGAGCTGCGGAATGCTGGAACGAGCAGGTTGCCCGGCTTGCACGGAACCATAACCACGCGAACGTGTTATGTATGGGTGAGCGGCTGATCTCCGCTGAGACTGGCGAGGGCATCTTGGACGCTTTTCTTGACGAACAGCCCGCAGAAGAAGACCGTCATCGACGTAGAGTATCGATGTTGGGCTAATTATTTGTTACAATAAGCGATCCGCACCAAGCGACCATGAATCCAAAAAAGAGCAAGTTCTTTCCGTTTTTCGCGACCTCCAGTTTGCTTGCGGCAGTCATTGGAGGGGCTTTTGTGCGCCATCACTTGGAGTACGGCACCGAAACCAAGATGCTGGCTAGTTTGGATCGGGACACGCTGCTAGCCTCAGCAGACTCGCAGGCACAAATTCCGGAGACAGACTACTACACACAAGTCGTCGATCGACTGAAAAACACTTATGTCGAGCACGTAGCCGACGAGCAAGCTCTGGCAATCGGCGCTGTTCGAGGAATGGTGGATTATCTTGATGATCCCCTTGCCAACTACATGAGTAAGGAGCAGTTCAAAGCCTTTGCGGCGAGCCAAAGCGGGACCTTCGAGGGCATTGGCGTAGAGCTTCGCTTCCAATTCAACAAAGTTCGCGAGCGAAAGAAGATTGAAAACTCGGGCGAGGGAACAGCCGAACCCACCGACATCGCCGACTTTATTCCCAACCTCGTTGTTTCTGGGGTTGCTCCGGGTAGCCCTGCGGCAAAGGCGGGCATTCTCCCGGGCGACAGAATTGACTCTGTCGCGGGGAAGTGGCTGCTCTCTACGGAGGAAATTAAGACTTATCGCGATGAGAACAAGAAAGTTCGCGAAAGCAAACTCACCGATGAAGAGATGGACAAGAAGCTTCGCGCATTGCGGGACAAGGCTGAGAATGCACTGATGCCCGCAAAGGCGAGGGATCTCCTGACCCTGGGAACCACCGGCAACATTGCGGTGGGCTGGAAACGCGGGGGCAGGTCGATGAGCGCGGAAATCAGTAAGGCGACAACGCAGTGGAAAGCGGTCGAACGGGAAGGCGATGCCATCAACATCAAACTTTTCGATGGCGCGGCCGATCAACTCAAGCCTTTGATCAAGGAAGGAAGTTCGCTCACCATTGATCTCAGGAATTCCACTTTAGGCAACTTCCCCGAGATGAAGCGCGTGTTCAACCTTCTCGCCCCGAAGGGCGAATACGGGGCGTTTGTTGCCGAAACGACCAAGCGACCCGTACCGTTGTTGAGCCAGGGAACCGGACCCAAGCTTGCTTCCATTACGCTTTTGGTTGACTCGACGACGCGAGGTGCGGCAGAGGTGATGGCAAAAGCACTGACCGATCACGGCTTGGCGAAATTGAAAGGATCGGACATGGCCGGTGAGAATGCTGAGATCAAAGTAGTGGCCTTGGCCGATGGCAGTGGATACACCCTTCCGACCGGCTATTACAAAAAAGATTTGCCTTTGGAGGCGAAAAAGTGAGCTTTATTGGAAAGAGTTTGACCTGGGTGATTCTGGTTGGTGCCGGAATGACCGGCGGATACTTTGGAAAGGATTTCACTAAAGGCGACTTTAGCCTGGAAGGAAGCAAATACCTCGCCAACGCTGGTCCGACCGCACCCAAATCAACGCCGGCAGAGACTTTTACGCACAGTTTTCAGGCGATTATTCAGGATTATCCTCAGCCGGTGGATGCCAAGGAACTGAAGTATGCGGCGATGCAGGGGCTAACGTCCGCGCTGGGTGATCCACACACCGTTTTCATGTATCCAGAGGTGGCCGAGAGCTTTACCAAGGAGACCCGTGGTCAAAACGAGTTTGTGGGTGTCGGAGCAAGGCTTCAACCGGACCCGCAAGGCGCGAAACTCATGACCGTTTTTCGCAATGCCCCGGCAGAAAAAGCTGGCCTGAAACCTGGTGACATCGTGGTGGAAGTCGACGGCAAGAACGTCGGCGGCACCCCTGTCGAACAAATAATCAAGAAGATTCGCGGGACCGCCGGAACCAAGGTCACGCTGGGGATTTCTCGAGCAGGCAGTGCCTCCACGCTCAGGTTCGATATCAAGCGAGCAGCAGTCGCGGCACCCACGGCAGACGGTTTCTTGCTCGATGGGCCAGGGGCGGGGCTTGGCTATGCGGCCGTATACCAGTTTTCTCAGAATACGCCAGAGCAGTTTGACCAACTCCTCAGCACTTTTGATGCAAAAGGCATCAAGGGCCTCGTGATCGATCTTCGCGGCAATCCGGGAGGATTGCTAGAAGCTGCCAACCTGATGCTCTCTCGATTCATCAGTAACAAACTGGTGGTCACCATGAAACGGCGCGACGGCGAGGAGCAAACCGTGAAGTCCTACATCGATATGAAGGGCGAACGTCAGTATCCGATCGCGATCTTGGTCAATTCAGATTCTGCGAGCGCATCCGAGATTTTCTCAGGGGTTATGCGAGATTATCGAATTGCGACTCTGGTGGGAGAGCACACCTACGGCAAGGCGTCGGTGCAAAACATGTACCCGCTGCCGGACGGTTCCAGCGTCAAAATCACCATCGCGAAGTATTTCCTGCCGAGCGGCAAAGACATTATGCGCAAGGTGAACGAATACGGCGAGTACGTATCCGGCGGCATCCAACCGGATGTGGAAATTCCGCTGAATCTGGGGCCCAAAACCCAAATGGGCGATATTTTGCACGACAATCAGTTGCAACGCGCTGTGGAAATCATTAAGAGCAAACTCTAAGATCGTCCCTGGCTTTTTGGATCGGAAAGCGCACGCAACCCGTCGCCCAAAAAGTTGAGCGAGAAGATGGTAAGGCTCAGGACAAGACACGGCCATACCAGGTTCACGGGGTGCGAGGCCATGTCGAGGCGGGCTTGGTTGATCATGCTCCCCCAACTTGGGATGGGTGGCTGAACGCCTATTCCGAGAAAGCTGAGAGCACTTTCCGCTAGGATGATCCCTGCCAAATCAACCATGCTCACCGCCAAGATGATGCCCCCCAAGTGAGGCAGCACATGTCGGGTGACCGAGTAGAAGGTAGAAGCTCCTAATGCCTGCGAGGCCAAAACGAATTCGCGGTCTTTGTAGGTCGCAACCTGGGCGCGGACCAAGCGCACCACGGAGGGCCACGCCGTAATCGCTAGGGAAGCGATGACCGCCAAAATGCTCTGCGCCTGATTGGTCGTGCTCCAGACGCCGATGATCAGAATCGCAAGAAGGACATCTGGAAACGCAAACATGGCGTCGGTGAATCGGAGGATGGGCACACGAATCCAGTTCGGGCCATAAACTCCCAGGGTGCCGAGGGTAATGCCGACGACCAACGCCAAAGCTTGCACCGTTAGCCCGATGCCCAGCGATATCCGTGCGCCGTAAGCTAGTCTTGCAAAAATATCTCGGCCCTGCTCATCGGTCCCCAACCAAAACTGGGAGCCAGTCGGGGCAAACGGAGTTCCCACTTTTTCGAATGGTGAGTGCGTGACAGCAGGGCCGATCAACGCCACAAGCACCACGACCGCCAGGAAAGATATCCCGAACCAGAACATCGCCCCTCGCTTCAAACCTGCGACTCCCTGATCCGTGGGTCAAGGATCGGCTGAAAGATATCCACGAGCAGATTGACGAGAATAAAGAGCACACCCGCGACCAGGGTCGTGGCTTGGATGGTTGGAATATCCCGCTTTTGGATGGACTCGATGGCAAGGCGCCCGATCCCGGGCAGGGCGAATGCCGTTTCAACGATAAACGAGCCGGTCAGAAGAAACCCAAAACTGGTACCGATCGCAGTAACCACTGGCAGAATCGAATTGCGCAGTCCATGCCTAAGATAAAGGCGAACCGGCGGCACTCCTTTGGCTTGTGCCAGGCGGATGAACTCTTGGTGGAGCGTGTCGATCATACTCGCACGAGCCAGTCGGGTTAACGTTGCCATCGGTCTGAGCGATAGAATCACGACCGGCAGAACGAGGTAGTAAAAGTCGCTTGCCACGCGATTCTCCTCCCATGTGGTGGGAAGGCGGTCCAGTTGAAGGGCAAAAATCAGGACCAGGATGGGCGCGAGCACAAAATTTGGAATCGTAACCCCCAGGGTACTGAGCCCAAGGACCCATTTGTCGATCCACCGGTTTTCCCAGATCGCTGCGAGTGTTCCCAGCGTGATCCCGATGCTTGCTGCGAGGAGCATGGCCCAAAATGCAACCCGCATGGTCATGGGCAGTGTGCGCATGATGCTGTCTTTGACGGGTTCTTTGGTTCCGACGTAGCTTTTGCCGAAGTCCAGTTGTGTGGCTCCCACCAGAAACTCGCCGTATCGGGTGTACCAAGGCCTATCGAGTCCCATATCGTGCCGGATTCGGGCTTTGGTCTCCACAGTCGCCTTTTCGCCCGCGATCAGATCGACCACGTCTCCCGGAGCGAGTTCTGAGGCAAGGAACGTAACGAAGGATACAAAGATCAGGCTGAGAACGCCATAGGCAAGTCGTATGGAGATCGCGCGAAACAGCCTCAAAGCATCGGGGATGTTACCTAGGATCGACACTCGCGGAGCCACCTGGTTCGCGGAGAGCTTTCAGCGACCCGGAGGTCAATTCCATCAACAATCGACCATTGATCTAGCCGATTTGACATTAGGAGTTTTGTATCCAAATCACTATTGAGGGAATCTCTCGCTTATCTTCTAAGCCCGGCGAATGAAATTTCAAAGCATGGACGGCATTCCACATTGCCGGGTCGTTTCGGTTACCGAATCTAGCGGGTGCAAGCACATTGTGGTATCTGAGAAAAATATTGGCTTTTCAGCAAATGTGCAGTAAGATGACTGAAAAATTGCTGAAGTCCGTCATGGGCCGCTCGCCTGATGCATAAGCAAGAGGGGTTTTTTGCTTCCCCGGCCGAGTTGCCTACTCGTGGAATTGTGATTTTTCTAGCAACATGAGGGTAAATGAATGAATAATACACGCAGAGTTACAGCCACTTTATCGATGTCGTTTGTAGCGACGCTCTCGTGGGGGCAGATCCATGTGTCGCCCTGCGGCGACGATGCTACTGGCACCGGTGCGAACTGGCAGAGTGCCTACGCCAGTATCCAGAAGGCAACCTCGGTCGCTAGCGCCGGAAACAAGATATGGGTTGCTCGTGGAACTTACCAGGGCACCGTTGTGGTGCCAAGTGGCGTGACCCTGATCGGTGGATTCAAAGGCACGGAAACTGCGCTGAGCCAGCGAATTCCGCATCGATATCCCACGATTATCGATGGTGGCAATACGACTCGATGCGTCGATCTAGTTGGCGGAACGCTTGGCCAGCGGACAACCCTTGTGGATTTCATTGTTCAGAACGGTTCGGGAATTCCAGCCGGATTGAGAACTCTCAGTTCAAGCGTAGTGGAGATTAGGGATTGCGTCTTCCTGAACAATACGGCCCAAAGTCCGGGAGCAAGTTTCATACAAGCTGGCGGAATTGGCGCCCAGGGCGGTACAGACAGTCGCATTATTCAGAATTATTTCGATACCAATGTTGTTGTAGCCAAGAGCGGACAATCGGCGGTGGGTGGAGCGATCAGCACGCAGGGTGGAGCTCACTATATTGAAGGGAACGTGTTCTATAAAAATGCCCTCACTAACACTGGCACAGGTGTTATCGGGGATGGCGGCGCGATACGGTTCGGAGCTGGAGCCAGCCCTGGGATCGCCACGGTAACAGCCAACACATTTATGTTCAATTCGGCAAGCGTGGGTGGGTGTATCTCGTTGCCAGCCCAAACCGTGGCAGCAATCGACATGGATAATAACATTTACCTTCAGAATTCTTCAGGGGTCTATACACCAGGAAACATCAATTCTCTTACATCGATCCGGGAGGTGGCTTGGAATACGGGAATAGCCTTTACCGGCTTCACCAGCAATACCCCGATTGTGAGCGATCCCTTTATAGTGAATGCGAACTCTGGGGACTTCCACCTCGGTCGCAACACGCCCCTTTTTGGTGCATCAAACGCGACATACTGCCAATCGAATGTTGACTATGACCAAGATCCGAGATTTGTTGGATTTGGCTGGGAACGTGGTGCAGACGAGATGCCGTTGACCTCACTAACGGGCATTAAGTTCATCCAGGGAGTGGTAACAATCCCTGGCTTTACCGGCAGCCTTCGCGGGTATCCGGTCACCGTAACAAACTTGTCGACTTCGACGGTTCACAACGTGAATCTGGATCACAGAGGCAACTTCCTAGTCTACGATTTCGGCGGGCCGGTGACGTTCAACATTTCCATCAAAGGCTACAACACCCTGAGCCACGTCATAACTAATTTAACGATTCCAACGAATGGCGCTACTCAGGTAACTGCAAGTTTGTGTTCTGGAGATATCGATGGCGACGACACGGTTTCAATTTTTGACTATGCTGAGCTTTCAACATCTTTTGGCAAGTTGGTTTGTGATCCCACTTGCAATGACGCGGCGGATCTTGATGGAGACGGGGAGGTAACGATTTTCGATTACTTGATCCTCAGCACCAACTTTGACATGCAGGGACCCTGCTGAAGTCTGATGGACTGACCTTTTTTTCTCGTTTGGTGTTTGGAAAAAAGCTTGGCGGGGATCCGGGTTGGATCCCTCCGCGAGTTCTTACTTTCTTTGGCCAAGAAGGAATGCACCCAAGGCCTAGAAAGTTGATCGTGGCAGATACCTGGGGGGACTGAATAGTATTCAACTCGCTGACACCAGCAAAGGGTGAAATTGACTATCGCCAGAACCCTTCTCATCTGGCTGATGGTCTGACACTTCTCCTTCGCTCGCAGTACTCACCCAGAATCTCCATCAGCTTTGCAAGCACTCCAACCGATACTCGTGGGTTGGGAGTCCCACGTGCCATCTTTTCCTAACGAAATCAGGATGACAAAGTCGGAAAGTTGTTGGAGAATTTGCCCTGAGCATATATAATGGGCGGAGTGCGCAACGGTTTTTTTGTCAAATGGCTGTCTGTAAGTGTGGCTGTAACGTGTGCTGTGACGGCCCATTGCCAATTCCAAGTTATTGATCTGTCCTCGGCATACAACGAGTCGTACCTTGTTTGTGCAGACCGTGGATATCAAGGTGGCACTGTTGTGGCTACATCCTCAAGTCCTTACAACCGGGCTTCTTTGTGGCATGGCAGTGCCGCAAGCAGGGTCGACTTAAACCCTTCTGGGTACACCTCGTGTGGCGTACACGATATCGGCTCGGGAACTCAGGTTGGGTTCGGCTACACTTCGGAGAATGGGCCGGTTCATGCCATGCTATGGGCCGGATCGGCGGCTAGCGCAGTTGACTTAAATCCCTCTAACGCCCCTGGCAGTTCCGCCTATTGCGTGGATGGCAGCACCCAAGGCGGTTTCTACTATTTACCCAGTGGAGAGTTTCATGCAGTCATTTGGCACGGCAGTGCTGGAAGCGCAATAGATCTTAACCCAGCAGGCATCACCCAAAGTCTCGTCAATACGGCGGCTGATGGATTTCAATTTGGTTACGGATCGGGGCCAGTGACAAGCAATTACTTGCACGCCCTGATGTGGAGAGGAACTGCGAAGTCCGCGACGGACCTCCACCCAAATGGTTACCTCATGAGCGAAGTTCAAGGTGCAAGTCATGGCGTTCAAGTGGGATATGCCTTATCTGGAAACCAATATCGTGCGATGCTTTGGCGTGGATCAAAGTCGTCATATGTGGATCTCAATCCCATAGGGATCACCTCAAGCTTTGCGACCGACTGTTCCGCCAACCTTCAAGTGGGCTACGGATATGGGCCTGCAACAGGCAACATTACTCATGCGTTTTTTTGGCGAGGTACGGCTGCTTCTGCGTTCGACCTTCACTCTCTATTGCCGCCGCAGTATGTGACAAGTTCAGCCATTGGTTGCGATGACCAAGGCAATATCGTGGGAAGGGCAACCGACTCTACCGGCAGTTCCCATGCAGTTATCTGGAAGCCGATCCTGACGTACTATGGCATTACGCAAAAGTGGTTCCAACCCGTGAGATTTCCCGCGGGTATTTATTGGCAAGAATCCCAAAACTATGCGGTTTTGCAGGGAGGCTACTTAGCTTGCCCCAGTAACGCGTTGGAGAATGAGGCAGTTTACAACCTCGTGGCCGATCTTTCTTTTTGGAGCGACCCTGGCGTCGGAGACCTTCGCATCGGTCCGTGGTTGGGTGGATACCATGACTATAACCAACCTTGGAAATGGGTAAATGGCAGTACGTTTGGTTACACCAATTGGTATCCCGGTCAACCGGATTACTATTTGGGCGCCTACCAAAAGCTTGGATACTATGACGGCGCCCAGTGGGAAGATCTCCCGGGCACGCCACTCACAAGCTACGGTCCTCCCAAGGGTTTTGTCATCGAATATGATCGCGCCCCGGTGACGGGTGTCGTCAATCTGGAGGACCTCGTCGGTGATTCAGACGGGCACAAGATGACCGTAGAGACGATCCAAAATGGATCCGTCGTTGGAACGCAACAGGTTACTATTCAGTCTGGTGGCTACTATCGATTTACTCCCCCGATTAGCGGCCAAGTCACCTTTAGGCTTAAACCGAAGCATTGGCTGGGTCGGTTGTCTGCTCCGATGACGGTGGGAACCACTCCTGTTTACGATGTGGATTCCACTTTCTTAAATGGAGACTTGGACGGTGACAATTCCGTTACAGTGTTCGATTATCTGGTCCTAAGTGACTATTTCGATGCAGCAGAGGGTGACTTGAACTGGGGATCCGTGGGATCAAACGGCTTTGCTCCAAAGGATGCCGATTTGGACGATGATGGATCAGTGACCGTGTTCGACTACCTGATCATCAGCAAGAATTTCGACTTGTTTGGGGAGTAGACAAGCCAAGTATCCGTAAGGACCCTTACTTCGGGGGATTGTCTCTCGATACAAGGAGTGGTCGTCCCTCAGTCAACAACCGAGACTTTGGTAACCCGGTCGCCGAGTTTGATCTTGTCCAAGACATCCAAACCCTCGGTGACCTGGCCAAATACGGTGTAAGTTCCGTCCAGAAATCCGTGGTCGGCTAGCATGATGTAGAACTGACTGTCGCCCGAGTTCTTATCATCCGGCAGGTGGGCCAATCCCACAGCCCCGCGCCGGTGTTTGAATCCAGAATCCTCGTACGGGACCTTGGTGCCGCTTCCACCCTTGCCCATTTCCGGGTCGTCCAGTTTCCCATTCCGGCTATTAGGATCACCGACTTGAACGAGGAACGGACGGGGCTCGCGGACGACGCGGAAAAACTTCTGCCCATCATAAAAACCCTTCGCTGCAAGATCCGCAATGTGACCCGAGGCCTTGGGAGCCTCTTTGGTGTGCAGCTCGATAACAATGCGCCCACGCCCTTCAATATCCACGACGATGCGCTTCGAATCTGCTTCGGAACGGGCAAACACGACCGGTGCCACTAGGGACAAAGCCAGCCCACAGGTGATGCCTATCTTCAATAGTCGTGTGCGCATGATGTTCACTTTATTTCTTGACGAAGGTCGGGTGCAATCGTCACGGTCTATTATCGGCTGGTGAAATTAATCTGGTAATGCTCGCCCGAATCCATCGATTCGAGTCGTGCCACACAAGATGGCGATGCCGTCGATGAGCGACCAAATATAGCCAATACCGCACATCAGAACAAGGACCAACTGTAGAAACCCGATCCCGTAGTATCCCAAGTAAATTCGTCCGATTCCCGGCACAAGCAACTGAAGAATGCCACCCGCAATTCGGCTTCGGTCGCTTCTCGGCAAGTACTGAAGCGCATACATCTGCGGATTCGCCATGAGGGGGCGGTTCAAATGAGGCGCGGGCATCATCGGAGAAGGCGTGGGTGGAGATACCATTGGTGGGGGAGACTGCCCAGGCAAGGGAGGCGGCAAAAGGTCTTGCGAGAGGCCCGAGAAGGACGGAGCGAGCTCCGGCGCGTTTCGAGCCATAACCCACGTGCTGAACGTGGATTTCCAGACGTAAGTCTCGGGCTCCACCACTCGATCGCGGACCAGTTCTTGAATTTGATCCAGCGTCAGCGGCCCAAGTTGGCCGTAAGTGCCAACGTAGAACCATTCCGCTTGCTTATGCTGGTCC
The DNA here is from genome assembly GCA_018268255.1 of Armatimonadota bacterium. Classification (GTDB taxonomy): domain Bacteria; phylum Armatimonadota; class Fimbriimonadia; order Fimbriimonadales; family Fimbriimonadaceae; genus UBA2391. Next base: position 185,191 of record JAFDWX010000008.1, read on the forward strand.
ATGAAATCTTCCCCTAGAGTCTAACGCAGTGCATATTCGCACTAGGACTGTAGTCCCGTGCAAATAATACGGTATTCAACAAGAATTCGGTTGACAAAGATGCGGGGCCTGGGCCCAATGCCTATCCCTCGCTCCTCGCTTCGCAAGGAGCTCTGCCCCCAGACCCCGCATTGGGGCGACGGTAACATGCACCCATGATCGACGATTTGGACATTTTGCCGAGCCTGGATCCCCAAATTGCCGTACTTAGGGGAGCACTCATCGACAGCACGCGTGAATGGCGACAAAATCTGGGCCGCGTGAGTCAAGATGCCGTGGTATGGCAGTGCTTTCCTGATGGCCCTTCGATCGGAGGTCTTTTGTTGCACCTGATCGATGTGGAGCAATGGTGGATTCAAGAGGTGGCCGCGGGGAAGGAACTCGACGCTGAACACGCGGCGACCGTCTTCAACAACGGACTGAACCAGTACAAACCATTTTGGCCCGCTCCGCCGAAAAAGCCGTTGAGCTGGTTTCTCCAGTTGCACGACGAGACGCGGGTACGGGTACTGGCTTTGATTGAATCGGAGATCGATGCCTCGCGCATGGTGCAACGCCGTCGGATGGGCCAGTTCAGCCACCGGTGGATCCTGTCGCACGTCGTCCAGCACGATAGCTACACTGGCGGGCAGGCTGTCTTGCTCAACGAAATGTACAAGAGGCTGCGTCGCGGATCGAAGCCGTGAGGTAACCAACCGAGATCGGCTTCGCCGGTATAAAGAGAGCATGGGAAGCATCACCGTGGGCCTTGATATTGGCACCTCATCCGTCAAGGGCGTCTTGCGCGATAACGATCTCGGAGTGGTCCTTGCCGAGGCGCAGTCGCCGGCCGACCGGGAACTTCCCATCGACTCTCCACTGCAGGGTTGGGCCGAGCAAGATCCGTGGATGTGGTGGGATCACACGCTTAATGTGTTGGCCCTGCTCAAAACTCTTGCACCAGATGCATTCGCTGCTGTCAGTGGGATTGGAATTGCCTACCAGATGCATGGGCTCTGCCTTCTGGACGAAGACCTGTCCCCGGTGCGGCCGGCCATCATCTGGTGCGATAGCCGCGCCGTTGGATCGGGCGAGAAGATGGCCCAAGAACTCGGGACCGAGCACTGCACCAAACACCTAGGTACCTTGCCAGGGAACTTCACCGCAGCCAAACTCAGGTGGGTGGCCGATCACGAATCGGAGGTGCTTCGCAACGCGAAACATGCGGTGCTTCCCGGAGACTTCGTTGCAGCGCAACTCACCGGGCTGGCACAAACTAGCGAAACAGGGCTCAGCGAAATGGCTCTGTGGGATTTCGCCAATTCGGATCTCGATCACTTGGCTTGGGAGCGGACACTCGCACCCGTAACCCTCAAACCCCAGCATCAAAACTGCTTTGCGTCGACGCCGATTTCCCCGGAGCTGGCTGAAGAAATGGGACTTCCCAAAGGCTGCACAGTGTGTTATCGCGCGGGTGACCAGCCCAATAACGCTCTCGCGATGGGCGCCCTTGCTCCTGGTGACGTAGCAGCTACGGCAGGGACATCGGGCGTTCTTTATCAGATCTCCAACGGGCTTGCACCGACAATACCGTCAGGATACAACCAGTTTTTACACGTTAACGGTCTTGTGGGTCTACTGCTCTGCATCAATGGAACGGGCTCTGCCTATCGATGGATCCGAGAACTTGTGGGTGATTCGATATCCAATGAAGAATTGAACGGGCTAGCCGTTAGCGGTAACTCGAACGGTGTTCGATTCTATCCTTGGGGAAACGGCGCGGAACGCCTCCTTAATAACAGGAATCCTGGGGCGAGCCTCGTCGGTCTAGATTTTGCGCGTCATTCCAAAGCCGATGTCGTAAGAGCCGTTGTAGAAGGCATCATCTTTGCTTTCAAACTCGGCCAGGAGCAGATGGGAGCTGTTGGTCGGATTCGAGCAGGAAACGCGAACATGTTTAAGAGCGAACTTTTCTGCAAACTGGTCGCCTCGACCCTCGGAGCAACCGTAGACCTCATCGAAAGTTCAGGAGCGGTCGGTGCGGCAATCGGAGCAGCGTATGGCACAGATCAATCCAGATCATTGGAGGAATACTGTGGAACTCTGGAAATTACGAAGACTTTCACGCCCGAAATGTCGCTCGCACGCGAAATGGAAGCGCATTATGTCCATTGGAAATCAGGTTTGCCCTAACCAGTGCTCTGCATGCCAGATGCGATTCCCAGTAAAGTCTGCAATTTTGCCTCTTTGTACTCGTTATCTGGCAAGCGGTGAAGCGCTACTTGCAGTTGATTAAGCGGAAATACAAGGGGATTGCGGAATGCGATTGTTTTGTGGACGACTTTTGAGCTACTCAGTAGATCTGACTCGCCTGTAACCGCTAAGATACTTTTAAGAGTGAGCGAATACTCTTCTTCAATGATGGCATGGAACTTCTTCCCCAAATCGGCAGATTGGCTCGCATAAAGCCACGCCGTTCGCATGTCTGTACGAGCCAATTCCAACTCAGCATTTTCAAGCACGGTGCGAAAGAACCGCCATTCGCGTGCCATCTTTTGGAGCAATTCTAGATCTTTGAATGCCGACAGTGCGGTACCCAGCCCGAACCACCCTGGTACGCCATATCGGCTTTGGACCCATGCAAAGTTCCAGGGTATCGCGCGGAGTTGTTCGATGCCAGAAGAGCCTTGGTCCGGACGTAAAACCGGACGACTCGCAATCGAGAGTCCGGCAACATCCTGGAAGGGCAGTGTTTCGCTGAAGAACGACCAGAAATCAGGGTCATCATAGACAAGCGCACGATACTTGTTGCGACCAACCTCGGCTAGGTCAGCCATCGCGGCGTGCCATTCCGGCGGAGAGCTTACTTGCTCCATGAGCGATGCAACGAGTGTGGCTGAGACAATCTGTTCCAAGTGACGATGAGCGATCGGGCTAAGGCTGTACCGAAAGCTGATCACTTCGCCTTGTTCGGTAAACCGAATCTGGCCGTGGAACGAGCCTGGTGGCTGACTAAGAATCGCCTTGCTGGCACGTCCTCCACCACGGCCGACGGTGCCTCCTCTTCCGTGGAAAAATCGGATCTCGACTCCCGCAGCCTTGGCGATTTCGGCCAATTCGCCTTGAGCGCGGTACGTTCCCCAATTTGAAGCCAGATAGCCTCCGTCCTTGCTGCTGTCGCTGTAGCCCAGCATGATCTCCTGAAGGTTGCCGGTCGACTCCAGGTAATCGCGATAGAGTTTGGAATTCAGGAGTTCTCGGAGAAGTTGAGGCCCCCTGAGCAAATCATCGATCGTTTCCAGCAAAGGGACGACGTCCAGGCTACCCACCAAGCGGTCGTTTTCCATCCGAACCACGCCCGCGTCTTTGGCCAGGAGCAGCACTTCCAGGATATTACTGACACCTGTGGTCATGGAGATGATGTAGGTTTCGATGGTGCCTTCACCAAGCTCGCACTGGGCAGTTTTGATCATGCGGAATGTCTTGCGAACTTCCTCGACATCCGGGTTTCCGACCCAATCCGAATGAACGAGCGGCCTAGGATTGGTCAGTTCAGATAGAAGCACGTTAACCCGCTGGCTTTCCTCCATTTCCGAATAGTTTTCGCAGGTTCCAGCAGCATTCAGGAGCTGCGCGACAGCTTCGATGTGGCGGCGCGAGTGCTGGCGAATATCGAGAGGGACCAATCCGTGTCGAAACACATCCAGTTGGCGCTCTAGCCTTGCAATGGGGCCCGTATGGGCGCTGAGCTCTGCGCCTGAGGCGACGAGCGAGTCGATGAGCTTGTTCAGTGCCGCGTGAATCGTTTCGGGAGGATCGTTCTCACTGAGACTCTCCGCAAGATCGTGAAGGGACACCTCCGAGCCGGCCCATTGAGCAGTGCCCTCCATGTATGTGGACGACTTGATTTCCCGCAGCGCAGCGACCACCACGTCGCGAAAGAGTTTCTCGTGCTGATCCACGGTCCAGCGGCTCAGATCCGCTGTGACATTCGGATTGCCATCTCGATCTCCACCGACCCAGGAGCGGTACTGGAGCCGAACTCTGGGAGGTGGGCCATCGTTGGGAAAATGCTTCGCCCACGCTCGCTCAATATCCCGTTGGAGCCAACTGACCACATCAACAATGGAGTGCTCAAAGTAAAAAAGGGCATTCTGAACCTCCTCCTGAACGCTCATTGAATCCGCGCGCATGTCATCCGTTAGCCAAAGAGCTTCCAGATGCCTTCTCAAGCTGGTTTCGGGGATGAAATCAAAATCGAGCGGCTCCCGGAGGCCGGGGTCGGGTTGATTGAGCAGCCCAATGGTTTGCGCGATGGCGTTGAGACGGTCAAGGACGGGGCGTCTTCTGGCCTCCGTCGGATGGGCCGTGAGGGTGGGGCAAATCCAAATGCGCTCGAATGCCGAGTGGATCAAATCCGCAGAAACGCCTTGAGCTTTAAGTTCGTCTAGAGTTCGCTCGATCGATTCTGGCCGAGGATGTCTTGCTCGATTGACACGCACGATTTCCTTTTGCTCGCAAGCATTGATGAGCTGAAAGAGCAGCGTGAGAACCCGAGCGGCCTTCTGTGCCATTTGTGGCTGGGCTAAAGCTGGGACAACTTCAAGAATCTTCCCTGGATCGGTTTCTGCGGCTACCTTCACCCACTGTCGTACCGTCGCTCCAAGCTCGGGACCTTCCAATCGCTCAATTGTTTCTCCAAGCAATCGGTCGATGAGTGCGATATCGTGCGAGAGCGATTCGGATAGCCCATATTGAGCGGCGTTTAGATCGAGCAGTGGGCCAGCCATAGGAATCCAGCATACCAACTGGGATTGTATCGTATGCTAAGTGACAGCGGCCAAATTGTCACGCATCCCGCTGGAATTGCATTCTATTGCGTAATTCGTCGTATCGTTTTGGTTCTCGGATGAGATAAAACAGATTCAAGATGAAAGCGATTTGGGTGCTGCTCGCAATGGCGCTAGTGGCGGTATGTCCTGCAAAGTCGATCCGGTTTTGGGCCGTCACGGGGAGCAGCGACGACATCGATCTCTATCGAAAACTTGCCGTCAACTTCGAAAAGCAATCCGGCATCCGTGTGGAAGTCACGCCACTTGCGTGGGGCAATTTCGAGTCGAAGTACTTTACGGCAATGGCTGCCGGAGAGCCACCCGATGCCGGTGCGACCAACCTAGGTGGGCCATTTAACTATGGAACGGTCGGAGGGTTGGTCGATTTGAAGAACGATTACCCCGATTTGTGGAAACAAGTTGAGCCGCTTTACAGCCCCAAACTTTTTCCGATGTTTTCTGTTGGGGACAAGGTTTACGGCGTGCCGTCCGATATCGGTGCGTTGGTCCTGATGTACCGAAAGGACATCTTTTCGCGTCTGGGAATCAAGCCGCCTGAGACCTGGTCGGAACTGGATCGCGCAATTCAGCAGCTTGAAGCGAATCATTACCGCTATTACTTTGGTTGGACTCTCGGAGCGCAGTGGTCGCTCGGCATGTATACGATGCCATTTGGCCAGCCAGGGATTTCCACCGACAGCAGCGGCAAAGTCCAAATCAGCTGGGATAACCCTGATTACCAGAAGGGAGTCTTGAAAGCCCTCGACCTGTGGTACTGCCATGATTCGCCTGGACGTGATCTTGGCTCCCGCACAGTCGGGATGTTCGGATCTGACGAACCAGGCTTGGGGATTCCCCTCCTCATCGATCTCCATTCTACTGCTGGCCAAATTCGCCACCTTGCTCCGAAGTTAGCGGGAAAGTGGGATGTTCTTCCATGGCCAACCGCAGACACTGGAAAACCTTATCACGTCATGGGTGGCATAACCTTTGTCATTTTTCGTAAGAGCGATCGACACCGAGAAAGTTACCAATGGATTAAGTACCTGTCCTCGTTGGAAGCGCAAAAGCTGATGTTCGCGGAGCGATTCAAGAGACCTACTGACCCGCAGTTCACGATTTCGGGTGTTAAGTCCATGTGGCAGGAGGAGTCGGACGACTTTTGGAAGCAGCCCCAATTTGCCGAAGCTGTGCCGATGCGAGAAGTATTGAAGAAGGTCTATTTTTCATTGGGGACCCTTCCCATGGTTCAGGGAACGGCAGATATCTCCCGATTGGAGAGCAACATGCTCGACCAGATGAAGTCGTGGATTGATGATCGATTGCTGGTCATTTCCAGAAATCACGGCCTCACGAGAGCCGAACTCGTTGCTGCGTTTGGCAGCGGCAAGTATCAGAACGAGAGAGCAGAATTTTATCAGAAGTTATCCGACAAGGTTCGAGATGAATATGCGAGGATTCTCCCAGAGGCGAAGGTGCTTTCAGCAAAGGCAGAGGAAATCCAAGTCCGACGAACCGATACAATCCTGAAGCACTTACCCGAGTATGAAAAATCACGAAACGTTCTCGATGTGCTCAAACTCTTTATGGGATTGGCGATCGCGGTAGGAGTGGCCTCAGTCTGTTTCCATCCCAAGTTGAAGCGACATCGATTGTCGTATTTCTACATCGCAACACCATTGGTTCTCGCGATGGTATTCGTGTTCATCCCGGCACTCACCGCACTATACGTGAGCTTTACCGAATATCACCCGGTCCTGCCTTTATCTACCGCAACCTGGACGGGGATGAGCAACTATCAGCAGGCACTCACCTCGCCAGAGTTGTTGGGAGCGTTGACGAGAACGATCAAGTACGTAGTCATGACGCTTCCTGTGGGAATATGCCTCTCGCTATGTTGCGCCATGCTCCTTAACTCAAAGCCGAAAGGTGACAGCATCTGGAGATTCCTGTATTTATCTCCTTTGGTCACCAGTGCCGTCAGTATTGCCCTCATTTTCACGCAACTCTTTATGAGTAGCCGTCAAGGTTGGATGAATTCGATTCTGATGGGTCTTAATCTCACGCGCGAACCTCTTCCATTCCTGACTTCCGAGCGAACCTTCCTTGACTGCGTCATTGTCCTTGCTATTTGGCACGGAATTGCGTTTACAACCATTGTTTTTCTGGCTGGCCTCCAACAGATTCCGGCGCAGCTATTTGAAGCGGCGGTGATTGATGGCGCAAAACCAGTGACTCGGCTGTGGCATGTGGTGCTACCCGGGATTCGGCCGCAAATGTTCTTCATTTCTGTATTGGGTGTGATTGGTGCGTTTCAGGTATTTGAGACTGTATTTCTCATGGCGAACAAATCCGGAGATGCAGCCGCGAGATTCGGCCCGAACGATTCGGGCCTCACAATGGTGCCTTTGATATATAACAAAGGTTTCGAAACGATGCAAATGGGTTTGTCCAGTGCAATTGCCTATATTTTGTTTGTGGCTGTTCTGGCTCTTACGGCAATTCAGTTTCGGGTCTTCAATCGCAAGGAGGTGTCGGCATGACATCGCGAAAAGTGGAGCGTTTTCTCGTTTATATTCTCCTCGCATTGGGCTCGTTAGTGTTGGCGATGCCGTTTTATTACATGTTCGTAACTTCGCTCCGGTCGAATGATGATCTTGCAAAGCCAACGTTGCAGCTTACGATGAGTAATCCGACCTTACAGCCGTACAGGGACCTTCTGCAAGGAGGGTCTGTTGTTCAGGCAACAATGAATAGTTTGTTTGTCGGATTGACAACTACATTGGCGACACTTTTCTTTTGCACGCTGGCGGGGTATGCCTTTGCAAAGCATCGGTTTCCGGGTCGAGACTTGCTATTTACAGTTTTGCTCTCCACCATGATGATTCCGGGAGCCGTGTTGTTGGTTCCTGGATTTCTCCTACTGAGAGACTTTGGATGGCTTAATACTTTCTTGCCACTTATTGTGCCCGGTATGGCGGGAGCGTTCGGTGTCTTTCTTTCTCGGCAATTCATCTCCGCGATTCCGGAGAGTTATCTCGAAAGTGCACGGATCGAGGGTGCTCATGATTTCCGCGTTTATCGATCGATCATCTTGCCCTTAAGTAAGCCGCTCTTGGCGACATTGGGCATTCTAACATTCCTTGGGAGCTGGAATAGTTTCATTGGTCCACTTATTGTGTTGCTTGATGAGCGGAAGTACACGTTGCCATTGGTTATTGCAATGCTCCAAGGTAGGTTTCCAGGAAAAGAGAATATCCAGATGGCAGGAGCAATGGTAAGTATCGCACCGGTCATCATTCTCTTTATGCTCTTTCAGAAACTCATCATTCAGAGTTTATCGAGTAGTGGTCTCAAAGAAGGGTAGGTAATGGTGTTTCTGGTAACGTTGTTCGTTCTGGGCAAGAGATGAGAATGCTAGAGAGTTACGGCGCCGGTGCACGCAGGCCCAACGTTTTTGGCATATCGTCCTAGAACTCCCTTCTCGACCAAAGATTTTGGTCTCCACGCAGTTTTCCGTTCGGCCAATTCCTCGTCCGAAAGAGCCACGCTCAGCACAAAGTTGTCTGCATCCACAGTCACCACGTCACCATCTCTCAGCAATGCGATCGGGCCTCCCACGGCGGATTCAGGTCCAACATGGCCCACCATCAGCCCGCGAGTAGCTCCGCTGAAGCGCCCATCGGTGATCAGCGCCACGGAATACCCTAGACCTTGGCCAACCAGAGCCGAGGTTACGCCAAGCATCTCGCGCATTCCTGGACCTCCCTTGGGACCCTCGTTGCGGATCACCACAACGTCTCCGGCGACCACCTTTCGGGCTTGAACGGCGGACATCGCATCCTCCTCACACTCGAATATTCTCGCTGGGCCGGTATGCACTAATTTCTGAACTCCCGTGGTCTTTACAACCCCACCTTCCGGTGCGAGATTGCCACGGACAACCACCAATCCTCCAGTGGGTGCAAATGCGCGATCTGCCGAGTGAACGACATCCTGGTTCTCTGGCACCACTACATCGGCCAGGCATTCGGCCATGGTCTTTCCGGACACCGTCAAGCAATCCCCGTTCAAACAGCCTGCATCCAGCAGCGCTTTCATAACGACCGGGACACCTCCGATCTGATGAAGGTCGAGCATCACATATTTGCCCCCTGGTCGCAAGTTCGCCAAGGTCGGCGTGCGTTGGCTGACCCGGTGAACGTCGTCAAGGGTGATTTCGAGACCGATCTCGTGGGCCAGTGCCGGTAAATGGAGTGCCACGTTCGTGCTGCCGCCGGTGGCGGCGGCCACAGCAATGGCGTTTTCAAAAGCCTCTTTGGTCAGGATGTCGCGAGGTAAGAGGCCTCCCTGTAGAGCGTCGATGACAGCCGCTCCGATGAGGTCGAGCCAGTCGAGCCGTTCCAAAGCTTCGGCAGGTGGCGATGTGGAGCCCACCAGCGCCATGCCCAAAGCCTCTGCGACGCAAGCCATCGTATTGGCCGTATATTGTCCGCCGCATGCGCCGGCGCCGGGGCAAACCGCACACTCCACCGCATGTAGTTCGGTGGCGTCGATCGACCCATTGGCGTAAGCTCCGGCCGCCTCAAACGCATCTTGGATCGTAACGTCTCGGTTTCCATGCCGACCTGGCATGATAGTTCCGCCGTAAACAAATACGCTCGGAACGTTTAGCCTCGCCATGGCCATGAGCATTCCGGGAAGGCTCTTGTCGCAGCCCGCGAGCCCAACCAACGCGTCGTAGCAATGACCGCGCATCATCAGCTCAACCGAGTCTGCAATGATTTCGCGAGAGACAAGGGAGCATTTCATTCCCTCGTGGCCCATCGCAATCCCATCGCTTACGGAGATGGTGTTAAATCGGCGGCTCGTTCCGCCATGGCGATTTACCGATTGTGCAATGCGCGCTGCTTGGACGTCCAGGTTCACATTGCAGGGCGTCGCTTCACTCCAAACTGAGGCGACTCCAACCCAAGGTTGGGCGATCTCCTTGTCACCCAGCCCCATGGCCCGAAGCATGGCTCGATTAGCGGTTTTATCCGGACCCTCACTGATCGTCCGGGAACGGTGTTTTACGTCGAAGACTGTGTTCATAGCAAAATTCAAGCAAGAAATGGCAGTGCCGAGACACTTCCGAGAGTTTGCCCGGATCCATTAAATAGGAGCCCAACGTGCGGAAATACAGCACCTTAGCTGCCTTCTGGAACTTCCTTTGTCTCCATAAATGGCATCATCCCTCGAAGTTTCTTACCCACTTCCTCAATCTGATGAGCCCGACCTTTCTTCCGATTGGCAGCCATATTCGGACGCCCATTTTCGTCCTCCGCAATCCAGTCTTGGGCAAACTTACCGGACTGGATCTCCTCCAGGATGGCTTTCATGGCAGCACGGCTCTCTGGTCCGATGACCTTTTTGCCAGCGGTGTAATCGCCCCACTCCGCGGTGTCGCTAATGCTGTATCGCATGTAGCTCAGACCTCCGACGTACAGCAGGTCCGTGATGAGCTTCACTTCATGGAGGCACTCGAAGTAGGCAGCTTCGGGCTGATAACCCGCTTCCACAAGCGTTTCAAATCCCGCTGTGATCAGTTCGCTGAGGCCGCCACAGAGCACGGCCTGCTCCCCGAAGAGGTCGGTTTCAGTTTCCTCCTTGAACGTCGTTTCCAGAACTCCAGCTTTGAGACAGCCGATCCCCCAGGCGTAGCCGAGGGCTCGTTCCAAGGCTGACCCTGTCGCATTTTGATGGACAGCGACAAGGGCTGGCATCCCGGCTCCGGCAACATATTCCGCCCGAAGTCGATGTCCCGGACCCTTGGGAGCGATCATCGCGACGTCCACGTTGGCGGGCGGGTCAATCAGGCCGTAGTGAATGTTGAACCCGTGGGCGAACAATATGAGCTGTCCTGCTCGCAAATTTGGAGCGACGTCTTGGGCGTAGATTTTCCGCATCGGCACGTCAGGCGTACAGAACATCATCACGTCGGCCCATTTGGCGGCTTCCGCTGTCGGCATTACGGTTAGCCCAAATTCCTCGGCTCGACAAACGCTCTTGCTGCCAGCAGCGAGGCCGACGCAAACGTCTACGCCATTGTCTTTGAGATTGAGCGCATGCGCGTGACCCTGGCTGCCGAAGCCTATGACCGCCACCTTTTGGGTGCTGAATTCGGATGGATTTACTGAGTCTTGATAGTAGATTTTTGCCATTTATGCGTTTTCCAGTGGGAGGGCGATCACGCCGGTGCGGGCAACTCGCCTGATGCCGTAGCCTTCGAGCTTGGAGAGAAGTTCGTCCATGTGATACGGATGGGCGGCAATCTCAAGTGTGATCGATTCAGTCGTCTCTTGAGCGACCCGAACGTGGTGAATTTCCGAAATCGGAAAGATTGGAAAGAGATCCGAGGGAGATTGCTTCAGTTCGACTAGTGCCAGTTCTCGTGCGACGTTCTTTCCTCCGCCCGAGAACGTGCACCAGACCACACACACTAGCTTTTCGATCTGGCGGACGCACCGGGTGATGATGGCTTCGTCGCCGCGAATCGAAGCTGTCAGCCTTGCGTAACCTGGCTCTTCCGCACTCGCAGCCGAGAAGCTGTCAAGAGTCACGCGATTTCGTCTGAGCACGCTGAGCATTCGGTTCAAGGTGCCGTCCTCGTCGTGCACGTAGGCGACAAGCGTGTAGTGGTGGACCTCCGGATTCATGCTGGTACCTCGGACTTGCGGTTAAGCGGATCAGCAAGGATATGATCGTTGGTCGCGCCAGCAGCCACCATCGGAAAGACATTTTCCTCCATCTCCACGATGAACTCGCATAGCACAGGACCCGGCGCTCTTCGGGCTGCCTCGATGGTATCGGCCAGAGCGTCGTTGGTGCTGCACTGGATGTAGTGAACGCCGTAGGCTTCGGCCAGCTTGCCGTAATCTGGCGAACCCATCACAACGTGGCTGTACCGGTTGTCGTAAAACATCTCTTGCCATTGGCGCACCATCCCCAAATACCCATTGTTGACGAGGCAGATCTTGACGTCAAGGTTGTGTTCGACAGCAGTAATGAGTTCTTGCATGGTCATCTGGAAGCCACCATCACCCACCACCGCCCACACCTCTTTGCCGGGGTTGGCGAAAGCAGCACCTATGGCGGCAGGAAATCCGAAACCCATGGTTCCCAACCCCCCGCTCGATAGCCACTGGTACGGTCGCTTGAATTGGTACAGTTGGGCGGTCCACATCTGGTGCTGGCCCACATCGGTGCTGATAATCGCCTCGCTTTGCGTTGCTCGGTCGAGTTCTGCGATAACGTGGCGTGCCAAAAGCCGATCCTTGGGTGGAACAACGATTGGAAATTCGGCCTGCCACTGTCGAATCTGGCTCCACCAGCTACCATGGCTCTTCTGCGGTGCGCGTTTGAGAAATGCTCCGAGACTCTGAGCCAAATCCCCTCGGACGGGGATGTGGGCAGCGATACATTTGGAAAATTCACTGGCGTCTGTGTCGAAGTGGACCACCGTGGCATTTGGAGCGAAACCGCTCGTCTTGCCTGTGAGCCTGTCGTCAAATCGAATACCAATTGCCAGGACCAAGTCTGCATTTTGAACAGCGGTTGTTGCAGCCTGTTCGCCGTGCATTCCCATCATGCCCAGAGAACGAGGATCATTCCGTGGGAAAACGCCTAAGCCTAGGAGCGAGTTGATAACAGGGAGGTCGCACTTGTCGGCAAGGGCAATGAGCTCCTGACTTGAATTGCTCCACAAGACGCCTGCTCCGGCTATCACGACCGGACGTTCGGCAGCAGCCAACGCCTGCTCGGCTTCCCCAAGAGCCAACAAGTCAACCGGAACCTGCGCAGTATAGCCCCGTCGTTCCACGCGTTCCGGAAACGGGATATCAGAGGTTTTGAGAAAGGCGTCTTTGGTTATATCGACCAGGACAGGGCCCTTGCGACCGGTGGACGCTAGGAAGAACGCTTCCTCAAGCACCCCGGGCAGGTCATCCGCCTCTGTAACCACATAGTTATGCTTGGTGATGGGAATGGTGATTCCCTGGACATCGGTCTCTTGGAATGCATCGGTGCCCAAAGCCCATGAATTCACGTTGCCTGTGATCGCGACCATGGGAACGCTGTCGAGCAGTGCATTGGCGATTCCCGTGACAAGGTTGGTCGCACCGGGACCGCTCGTCGCCAAACACACTCCGACCTTTCCCGTGGATCTTGCGTACCCGTCCGCGGCGTGAGCCGCGCATTGTTCGTGGCGCACCAGCACGTGTTTCACCTGGGGCCAGTTCAGCATTTCGTCGTACAGTGGCAGCACCACTCCGCCGGGGTACCCAAAGATGGTGTTTACTCCTTGGCGTACCAGGGCCTCCATGACTATTTTTGCTCCGGTTCGTTTCGTCGTCATATTCGTTCACCTCGACTCCGGACACGGAGCCATGCTTTCCGAACCGACGACCTTGTCGGCATCGCAAGAGGGATCATCCCGCTCTTCTTAAGTAGAGAAGCCCTCCCGGTTGACCGGGAGGGCTTCTCAAATTTCATTCTGGAGGCTCACCCGGCGCTTACTGATGCCCAGTAATAATTAGGCTAATTAGGACGCTAAGGAGCCCGACGAGGACGCACTCAGAGACGACAACCGAGGTGTTCACTTCAATCACCTTGGCTTTCACACTCGCTCCTACTCGACCTGTCATTGGGTACTAGCATACACACAAAAGCCCAGATATCCAAGCACTTTTCGCACATTGCCACAGCAATTTTCTGCAGACTCCGTTCTTTTGCCAGGTTCATAGCAAAATCCAAAAATTGCGGCAAGTATTTGTACTGGGTTTTGGCGGTTTTGCGACCAAAACCTGAAGTACCGTGTTAGATTATTAGAGGAGTTGCTGAAACGGTTCAGCAAGGTCCCCAGAAAGGGTCTGAGGACCAGTAAGGTTAAGGAGAATTAACGAAGATGAAGCGATCAATGTGGATCCCGCTTGCTATGGTTGCAGCATGTGGCGCTTGGGCTGATGTTACGACTGTAAATAGCGCGGTTATTCAACCACGGTTCTTTAATGACATTCCGTCGTCGACCTTTACGTCGACAAACAACTTCCCAGCAAGCGTTATGCTGCGCGATCAAAATGTTGGCGGCGAAACAGGCTGGGCAAACCGACACGTCTTCTGGACTTCCGCGGATGGAGCGACGCCATTCGGTTCCGAAGGTGGCGACGACACGTTCGAATACACGTTCACCGGAAAATTGGAAACGGCTGCAATCAGCCCCCGAACGGAAGCTGGTCCGCACTTCTTGGTTCCGATCGTCCTCGGTTGGTGGAACGACACAAAGATGTACATCACCAGCGATGGCGAAGTAGCTTGCGACGGAGCACCAGTTCCGTACTACAACTTCACGATCAATCAGGGCGCCGTTTACACAGTCGGCACCGAAGTGAAGATGGGTGCACGATACTTCAAGGATCCTGTTGACAATCTTTACAAGTGGATTTGGTTCTTCGGCGATCTGCAAAGCCCAGCTTTGCAACTTGAGCACTTGTCTAATTCGAGCGAAGGCTGGGACTACGACTTCTCGGTAATCGGTCTTCACACGGTTGACTGGAACAGCGAGCATCGACAGGTTCGAATCGGTGGCTATATCCAGGTCCAACGACCGCAGACAGACTCCAAGTTCACTGCCTCCAACATCAAGCTCAACCCGTTCCCATACGTCGAAATTCCTTTGACGCTTACTGAAACGGGTAATAACGGCGTCGGCGATGCTGTGACGATCGAGGTCCACAACGGAACCAGCGTTGTTCAGACAGTGAACACGTGGCAACGCCCAGATGGCACCGTGGCTTTCAAGCCATCAGTGGCCGCAGGCACCTACAAAATCCGAGTCAAGGGTGCGACCCACCTGGCGAAGATCATCAACAATGTGAACATCACCAATACCGGCGACAAACTCGCTGCGCAATCGCTCGTCAACGGCGACTGCGATGGTGATAACTCCATTACGATCTTCGACTACGTCGACCTGTCCAATTCCTTCGACCTTTCAGTTGGCGACACCAATTACAATGCTGCCGCTGATTTGGATCGAGACGGAACGGTCACGATCTTCGACTACTTGATCCTCAGCAACAACTTCGATAAGTTCGGCGCTGAATTCTAAACGTCCGTAGGGTGCACGGTCCGGGAGAGGTCCGGCACCCTGATCTCCTCAACGAGTCAACGTGGGCTCGTCCGTCCGCGGTCGAGCCCCTTTTTGTGTCCGAACTTCAATGTGGATCCCTCTGGTTTTGGCAGCTGCGCATCTTGCTCCGACACTCTTCAACGAGGACTTTGAATCCCTAGATCCGTGGAAAGCGGTCGAGTCAACCGGTGTTTCACTCACGATCACCGCAGACTCGGGGCGAACTGGCAAGGGGATGCGGTTGGACTACGACTACAACAATCGTGGCGGCTACGTTTTGGCTCAAAGGACACTTGGCAAGACTTTGCCAGAGAATTTTGAGATCAGCTTTTGGATTAAGGCTGACAGTCCACGCAACAATTTTGAGTTCAAACTGATGGACCCGACCGGCGAAAACGTCTGGTGGTCCAATAAGGTCGCCTACGTGTGGCCGAAACAATGGACGAGAGTATCTTTCCGGAGACGCAACCTCCCATTCGCTTGGGGGCCGAAGCCCGGAGCCTTCACGGATATCGGTGATTTTCAAATTGGTATCGCTGCGAACGAAGGAGGCAAGGGAACGGTCTGGGTAGACGATTTTGAAATCCATGAGCTCCCGCCGATAGGTAAATGGACCAAAACGCTGCAGGTCGACCAGTACGGCAAAACGGCTGATCTAACCAAAGTTGTGGAAGGCAAAGCCGAATACGACTTCGGCCTGGGCGGTCCATCTGCTACGTTCGATTTGGGGAACGTTGTTGAATACGGTGGTCTCCACCTTCGGTGGCCCCAGGCTCGCCCCATCCTCAAAATCGAGTCCAGTTCAGATGGTGCGACATGGCGGCTCGATGGCCAATATTCCGCTACATCCAAGCCACTCGACCAATTCATCTGGCTTCCAGATTCGCAAGCTCGGTATCTGCGCCTTAGCTTCGTGGCGTTCCGAGGGCACGCAGTCCTTGGAAAGTTTGATTTGATTCCCATCCAGTCGGGAGATTCCGCGACAACATTTCTTGAGGCGTGCGCCGAGCGGCAACCGAGCGCATTGGTACCTGCGACTATGCGTGGGGAACAGGTCTTTTGGACTGTAGTGGGCGCGCCAGAAGGCAGATTCGAGACGCTGGTCAATACCGACGGCTGCATGGAGCTTGGCAAAGCCGCTCCGATGCTCCAACCCATCGTCAATGGAATGTTCCCCAAAGGGTCCAGCCTCAATCGGTCTGAATGCACACTGGAAGACAAGTTTCTGCCATTGCCGATTGTCCGGCAACGCGTGGGAAACGTCGACTTCACGACGAAGGTCTTCCACGATCCCGACTCTGACCACCAGGTTATCGTCGAATACACGCTTTCCAATCGAGGCAAGAGGGCTGAAGCCGTGGACTTCCGGGTGCTGATGCATCCGTTTCAGGTCAATCCGCCGTGGCAATTCCTTAACTCGCCCGGAGGTTTTGCGCCAATCTACAAATTGACGGCAACTCCCGATGGAGCGACTGTTAACGGGGTTCGTCGCGTTGCCTGGACGCACCCAGCCGAAAAATCCGGCGCACGTTCATGGGAAAGGGGGGAGGTCGGCTTTGCCCCAGATGACTTTCCGACCACTCCTTCCGCGGAAGACTCCAACGGACTTGCTTCCGGATCATGGCGATGGTCTTTGAACCTCAAGCCCGGGGTTCCTGTCACCCTTTCAGGCACAGTTTCTCTCACCGATCTGGATGTGAAGCCGGTGGGGAGCCCCTACGAAATCGGTGTGAAGCACCAGGCAGCTGTGGCTCAGTGGCGGAAGCTCACGGACGGATTCGATGTGACCCTGCCGGAAGAAGGTGCCAAGCTCATCGAACTCACCAAGGCCAATTTGGGCTATGTCCTGGTCAACAAGGATGGGCCTTCCATCCAGCCTGGAAGCCGGAGTTACGAACGAACATGGATCCGGGATGGGTCGATGACGTCTGCAGCGTTGTTGCGACTGGGACGATTCGAAGCAGCCAAGGCCATGGTGGAGTGGTACAGCCACTACATTGGGGAAGATGGCTGGGTTCCGTGCGTGGTAGATCGCCGAGGCGCTGATCCGGTCCCCGAGCACGACAGCCACGGCGAATACCTCTATCTCTTGGCCGAAACAGTTCGATTCACCAAAGACTTGGAGCTGGCGAAGCGATACTATCCGCTGGCCCAAAAGGTGGTTGAGAATATCGAGCGACTGCGTGCTACCCGAAAGGTCGGTGCTTACCTAACCGGAACGCCGATTGAACGCGCATGCTACGGACTGATGCCAGAGTCCATCAGCCATGAGGGCTACTCGGATAAACCTCGCCACAGTTTGTGGGACGATTTCTTCACCCTGCGAGGTCTCAAAGATGCTGTGTACCTTGCCGAGCTGTTGGGCCACGCGGAAGATGGACAGCGCTACCGATCCATGCTCACAGAGATGCGTGGGGACGTTCGAACCGCAATCGAACGCGCCCAGAAAATCCACAACATCAGCTTTGTTCCAGGATGCATCGAGCTCGGTGATGGCGATACGACATCGACTTCGATTGCGTTCTATCCCGTGCAAGAAGACCACATTGTTCCTTCAGGATCGCTCGAAGCATCCTTTGAGCAGTATTGGAAGTTCTTTGAAGGACGGCGATCGGGGAAAGACAAGTGGGACGGCTACACCCCGTACGAAATCAGAAATGTCGAGTCGTTCCTCATGCTGGGTCAACGGGAGCGAGCGCATCAGCTTTTGGACTGGTTCCGCCAGCACAGCTATCCCAAAGGATGGAATCACTGGGCCGAAATCGTGTTCAGCAATCCGGAGAAGGGTCGCTGGATCGGCGACATGCCCCATACCTGGGTTGGTTCCGAGCTCATTCGTGCAGTGAGAAACATGATCGTTTTGGAAAAAGATGTTGATAGTTCGCTCGTAATTGGGGCGGGAATCCGAGAATCTTGGCTCAAGCCAGGTGCGACGATTGAAGGGAAGCAGCTAACGACTGCGTACGGGAAACTTGATTGGAAGATGACTCCGAACGCTTCTGGAGTTGTTGTCGATTACGCACTAGTGGGTCAGGTCCCACCTGGAGGAGTCGTTGTCGCTTGGGCATACGATGCCTCCAGAGAGTTTTCCGGACCCGATGGTGCTGAACCTACGGACATTGGTGTCAGACTCAATTTGACAAAAGGCAGGATAATAATGAAGCGGTCCCCAGTCAAAGTTACAGGGGGTTCCCGATGAGCATGGCAGTGATTGAGCATTCAGGCGAGCAGTTGGATCATTTCGGGCATTTTTCCGCCGACGGTCGGGAATATATCATCACCAATATCCACACTCCACGGCCTTGGGTGAACGTCATGTCGAACGGGAAGTATGGATTGGTCGTCAGCCAATCCGGCGGTGGTTTCAGTTGGTACGACAACTGCCAGCTCCAGCGGCTGACCCGATGGGACCAAGATCTGGCTCTGGATGCGGCAGGGCGTTACGTGTACATCCAGGACCTGGATGAACCTAATTCGATTTGGTCCACCACGTTCCAACCCACGTTTGTGGATGCGGAGAACGAAACGGTGACCTACGGTTGTGGATACGCGCGATACAGCCGGACCGTACATGGCATTCGGACAACCCAGACGGTGTTCGTCGATCCTGAGATCGATCGCGAATTCTGGATCGTCGAGATCCAAAATATGCGGAAATCCGCAGCAAAACTGAGGCTTGCGAGCGCATTCGATTGGCATCTGGGCGGCCAGGGTGATTGGCACCGTGAATTCCACCGCCTGTTCATGGAGTCGGAGCGAATCGAGAACGGATTCCTGGCTTGGAAGCATCCGGGGCTCAAGGAAAACGAGCGCGAGAAAGAAGTTCAGCCGTACGTCGCCTATCACATGCTTTGTGGCGCAGTCGGCTCCGAGTTTCCCGGTGATAAGGCAGCCTTTTATGGGTCGCCAGCAGATACTCGCAGACCGGAGGCGATGGTAGAGGGAGGAACGCGGGTCCCCTCTGGGCGCTGGGACGATCCGATCAGCTCGATTTGGACTGAACTTGAGCTTGCGGAGGGCGCATCGAAGACCGTTGCTTATTGTCTCGGTGCCGAACCAACCCGCGAACAGGCACTGTTGATGTCACGCTCGATGAGTCTTGATGAGATCTGGGAGCGGCTGGATTCCGCACGAAATACCTGGCTCGATCGGCTGGAGAACACAGTTTCTGTGGAGACTCCTGACTCTGATTTTAATGCTCTCACCAATACTTGGTTCAAGTACCAAACCTGGGCGGGGCGCATGGATGCTCGATGCGCCTTCTATCAACAAGGTGGAGCATTCGGATATCGCGATCAACTGCAGGATAGTTTGCTAAGCCTGCAAGGCGAGCCCGATGTCACGCTGAAACAGCTTGGTCGGCACGCTGAAGCGATGTACGAAGACGGGGGAGTTCGTCACTGGTGGCATCCAGGATTTCCCATATTTGTTCGGTCCCACCACAGCGACACTTGTACGTGGCTATCCTACGGCACGCTGGCTTATCTGGATGAAACCAATGATCTAGCCGCGTTGGATCGAAGCCTTGGGTATCTGAACCGTGAGACCGAGGCATTGGGGACTTCCGCCACTCTGCTGGATCATTGCATCAAAGGGTTGGATCGCGCTCTTGACCGTCGTTCCTCTCGAGGTTTGCCGCTGATTCAGGCGGGGGATTGGAATGATGGGTTGTCCCACGCTGGGTTGGATGGGAAAGGTGAGTCGGTCTGGCTTGCGATGTTCCTTTTTGACAACCTAACTCGCTGGGCACCGATTTTGGCGGAACTAGGAGCGAACGACATCGCTCAGCGGTTTCGTTCGGAGGCGGAAAATCTGCGTCAAGCAGTGGAGACGCACGCATGGGATGGCGATTGGTACCAGGCGGGGACTCGCGACGATGGCCGCGCGTTTGGCAGCAAGTCGGAATCCTCCGGGCAGATCTTCCTTAACACTCAAACGTGGGCAGTGATCACAGGGATCGCTGACCCACAAAGAGCTCGACGCGCAATCCAGAGCGCCGAAGTGAGGCTATTCAAACCTTACGGAGCTCTGTTGCTGAATCCTGCATTTTCAGTCGTTGATCCAACGATCGGCTATATCACTCGCTATGCTCCGGGACTGCGCGAAAACGGCGGCGTCTACTCGCACGCTTCCACTTGGGCCGTGTGGGCACTTGCCAAGCTGGGACGACATGACGATGCGCTCCGGCTTTGGCAGGCGATGTCACCGGCGAAGTCGTCCGATCAAGCTGCTGGCTACTCCGCTGAACCCTACGTGATGCCAGGAAATGTCGACGGTCCGGATTCACCGTACGAAGGCCGAGCAGGATGGACCTGGTACACGGGTTCGAGCGCATGGATGGTTCGAGTTGCGATCGACTGGGTGCTGGGTGTTCGGGCAAGCCGACCGGGGCTCATCGTGGATGGTGGTGGTCCGGTTCAAACCTGGTCCGAATACAAAGTTCGGCGGCCGTTCCGCGGCGATGTGTTCGACATCGAGGTTCGAAAAGGGACTGACAGGCAGGTTCTTGTCAACGGCGAGGCCATGAGCGGCCCGCTTACGAGTGGAAACTCGCGAAAAGTCCACTCAGTCCAGGTGAACCTGAAAGACTGACGCCGCCGCTGGCGCCCGATGCCGCGCCCTCGATCCGGCTACGCCGGATCTCCGCCCGCCAACGGCGGCGACATTCTGTCGGACTTTATTTGTTGCCTGGACCTTGCGTGGGGTCCACGTCGGACACCCCGCCGCCGGGTTTAGCGGGCATACCGAGCCCTGCGTCCCGCGGGTTTTCAGGCGTGGGCCTAGGAACAAAGAAAATAGCGCCAACGATCAATACCAAGACTGCGATGACGCCGATTACGATCGGCATGGGAAGCTCTTTTTTCATTTGCAACGTTGCTGAATCGGTTCAGCATCCCTCGTAATTTCAGTGTACACCAGGAAGCTGTCTGGCGCAAGGGTCCAAATCCAGAATCAAATTTGAACCTGAAGCACTCAAAATCAACCCATCTCGGAAAAAGCTGTGATAGAATAACTGAAACGGTTCAGCAATGCAAAGCCGCATCACGATTCAAGACGTAGCGAACAAGGCCAAGGTCAGCAAAGTGACCGTGAGCTATGTCCTGAATGGGCGCGATGAAGACGCCAGAATCAGCCAGGAAACCAAAAAGCGCGTCTTGGATGTGGCCCGAGAATTGGGCTATAGACCCAATGCCATCGCCCGGATGCTGGTCAAGCGAAAGTCCGGAACGATCGCGGTGATCTTTCAATACGCGCAGTACTTCAGCCGCTGGTCGCAATTCACGAATGACGTCATGCACGGCGTCTGCACAGCATCGGTCGAAAACGACTACGATTTGATGCTCCACACCAGGGCGAGCGATTCGCCTGAGCACGAATTGGACCAAATCACGGACGGACGTGCCGATGGGGCTCTCGTTCTCCGCGACGCGGACGATCCAGTCGTCGAGGGATTATTCCAGCGCAATTTTCCGACCGTTCTGTTTTTCACTCGCTCCTATCATCCGGACGCTGCTTTTGTAGATGCCGATAACTACGCAGGTGGTCGGATCGCAACCCAGCACTTGGTAGAGCTCGGCCACAAGCGGATCGCGATGGTGCGGGGAAGTATTCACTCCGTTTCATCGAACGACCGTTACAACGGTTATCGAGACGCGATCGAGACGGCTCGCCTCAAAATCGACCCAGATTACGTCAAGACCGTCGCAACGCCGGATTCGGACACGTGCGAAATCCAGGAGATGATGGCGCGTCCGGATCGTCCGACAGCGATCTTTGTCTGGTCCGACGATGTTGCCTACGCGGTGATGGCAGTGTGCAAAAAGCTGGGCTTGAGACTCCCCGAGGATGTCTCAATCGTTGGGTTTGACTCACTTGAAAATTCGAGCCTGTGCGTTCCCCAACTCACCAGTGTCCGGCAACCCATCGCTGAGATGGCGCGGGAAGCAACCGAAATGCTGGTGGCGAAACTCGAAGATCGACCATTGCGTCGACAGCAACAGATTTTTCCGTTAACGCTCGATGTGAGAGCGTCAACGGCACCTTTTCGTCCATGAAGTAATCAACGGAGATCCTTACAATGAAGCCCATTAGAAAAGCGTTCACACTTATCGAGTTGCTCGTAGTGATCGCGATTATCGCAATCCTAGCTGCAATTCTGTTTCCTGTCTTCGCCCAAGCCAAGCAGGCTGCCAAGAACACTCAGTCCATCTCGGGCATGAAGCAGATTGGTCTTGGTCTGTATATGTATCTGAATGACAATGAAGACAAGTTCCCGCTGATCCGCATCCGCGATGGAAGGAACTGGAAGCATGTCATCTATCCATACATTAAGAACGATGCGATTTTCAAAGATTCGGTGAACCCCGCGTCAAAGTTTTTCGACGATGGTGCTTTTACCAATCAGTGGAACCTGGGCAATATTCCGCAACCCAAGATGCCCCGTGGATATTTCTACTATAGGGCGTTTCATAAAACAGGTGCCTGGCAAGCTGCCGCTGGCGACACGACCGTTTCGGACTATTCTGTCTCTCAGATCAACGAACCTTCTCGAGCGCTGATCATCAGCGAGAATAAGGACTTGTATCCCGACTACGGCCCATGGATGGAGTATTTGTGGAAGGGCCAGAACGGTTGGACCCAACCAAACTGGGGTGGCGGAAAGTTGGACGATCGGCAGATGGTGGTCATCTTTGCAGACACCCACGCCAAGATGACTCCGCTCATCGCGACATGTACTGCAGCGGCCGGATCGGAGAATATGTGGCAATACGATCCCACGAATCTGCACTTTACGATTAACGGCAAAGACGAAAATCTTACGTGGATGGATACGTTCTGCACCACGTACAGACAGAAGCGACCGTGACGATTATTCCCGCGCTTGTGCTAGTCGCGACTCAGTCGGGGGGCCTGCAGGGGCAGGCTCTCCTCGACGATATGTCGCAAAAGGCAGTTCGCTTCTTTTGGGAGCAGGCCCATCCGGTGACGGGCTTTACCAAAGACCGAGCAGCGAACCTTACCAGTTCCGACACCTATACGGTGGCGAGCGTAGCCTCAACGGGTTTCGCGCTTGCGGCAACCGCAATCGGTGCCGAACGGGGCTGGCTGGACCAAACCGCTGCCAAGAACCGAGCTCGGGTCACCGTGAACTTCTTGCTCACCCGAGCGGCCAAGGATCACGGCTGGTTCTATCACTTTATTGATTGGAACACCGGTGCCCGACAGTGGAACTGCGAAGTCTCGTCGATCGACACGAGCATTCTGCTTGCCGGTGCGCTCGTCGCGGAGCGGTACTTCAAAGACCCCGATCTCTCGGCGAAGCTCAACACGATCATCAAGAACATCGATTGGAAGTGGATGCTCACGGATGGTGGAGCCAAACCGGCTTCGCTGACCTTTAGCATGGGTTATCACCCGGAGACAGGATTCATCAATAGTCGTTGGGACAGTTTCAACGAGCTCATGATGCTGTACATCCAGGCTCTGGGCGCGAATCCTCGACTTCCCAGGGAAGTTTGGACCGATTGGAAGCGCCCCATCATCCGCTACGCGGGTATGGATCTGTTGGTCGGTGGGCCGCTGTTTATGCACCAGATGTCCCAGAGCTTTTTAAGCTTTGAAGACAAGCGGGATCCACTAGGATTCGACTATTGGGTGGAGACTCGGCACGCGACCGCGGCAAACCGCATCTACTGTGTAACCAATCCGAACCACTATGCGCACTACAGCAGCGTGTTTTGGGGTCTCACTGCCTGCGATACGCCGACGGGCTATGGCGGCAACGGTGCACCCGGCTATATTCAGGACGACGGCACTGTTGCACCAACATGTGTTGCGGCCTCAGTGGAATACATGCCGACCGAGTGCATGGCGACACTTGACAATATATATAGTCTGTATCCAGAGGCTTACGGACGGTACGGGTTTAGTAATGGGCTGAATCCTGCCAAGAGCTGGATCGGACCGGATGTTATCGGCATCGATCTCGGAATGGCGATGTGCGCCATTGAAAATCGACGCGATGGGCTGGTCCACCGGATGAGCATCAGCCACGGAATCAACAAGCAGGGCTTCCGCCTTGCAGGCTTCGTTAAGTCGAAGGTCCCGAGCAAGCAGAGTACGACTTTACAGGAAAGATAACTGCAAGACTCATCACTCATTGTCTTTGGCCCCGGTAATGCCAGTGACCCGGGGCCATTTTTTTTTGCATAGGCAAGTTGTTTTGGACACTGTTTGCGGAGGTTTGCGAGAAGAGACTAGGCCATTTCGCGGGCACAATTACCAGGGTCTTCGCCTCGCAAAATTACTGTAAAAAGGTCAAGCAACCCCCTTGTTTTGAACCTGTACCATTGAGAATTGCTAGTATTTTCCAAAACCCGTGTCACAAATCGTTGTTCACGCTGGAAACATCTGATACAATAGTCCTTGGATTTAGGCCCAAGACGCCCCAGGACGAGATGACCAGGACGCCAGAAGGCACTAGACATGTAATTCAATTACAGAGGTAGAGGTGGTATGAAATTGAACACGCGAACACTCGCTTTTGCTGTCGCTCTCGGAGCGGTCGCTGCTGCTAACGCAGCTGACGTGCGATTCTGGCTCGGATACGGCGATAACGCTTTCGCTGCTCTGAACGGCGCATCCGTCGGTTCCGAACTCAAGGCAACTTCGGTTGTCCCTGCAGTTGGTAGCACATTCACAGTTTCGATCTTCGCAACGTCGACGTTGACGACTGATGCCAAGTACGGCGCAGGCGCTCTCTTCGTCGGCTTCGACACAGCTAGCACCAACGGTACGGGCAACTACGCTGATGCAGCAGCTGCAGAAGCTGCTGGCGGAAGCAAGATGCTCAGCCTGGCCAATGCTTTCAGCAACAAGGCTACTGGCCAAGACGGATTCCTCGGTGCAAGCCAGGATGCCGGTACGGTCGACTACACCCAGACAGGCGCAGAGAAGTTCTCTGGCGTTTCCGGTACGGGCACGTCGATGCGATCGATCGGTCTCTGGCAGGCATTCGGTTGGGGCACCGGTAACAACGTTGCTCTCAAGGCTGGCGCAACTCTCCGACTTGCTGACCTCGTGGTCACCAACAAGGGCATCACCGCAGGCACGACCTACGGCGACAGCTCCGGCGAGAATGGCTTGACCCTGAACTCGGTTGCTAACGCAACCAGCCGATCCACCTTCTTCGCAACCAACCCGCGAACCGGTGGTAACCCAGGAACCGACGTCAAGTACGCGTTGACCAACGCTGTACCTGAGCCGGGCACCATGATTGCTCTCGTTTCGGGTCTCGCAGCTGTCGCAGCTCGACGCCGACGCAAGTAATCTAAGATCGAGCGTCTAAAAGCAAACTTACGCCCCTCAGCCACTGGCTGGGGGGCGTTTTCGTTGTTGGGGACCATATGCAGTGGGCCCTTCAAGTTCTAAGAACAATGGCATGCTAGCCTCGCGAGTCAGCAAGGCTAGAGGACAGCGAACCGTGTCCCCGGTAAATCTACGTGAAAAGGCTTTTTTGGGTGAAAATCTGGAAAGAGGTATCACATTTCTTGTCTCAATCAACAATATAGGATGAGCGTCCATGGCCCGTGGGGCCCGAGAGCTATTAGGGCTTAGCTAATAGCACCTCGACATGGACATCTTTATTTACGAAAAGAAGAGGTAGAGGTGGAATGAAACTTAATTCGCGAACACTCGCATTTGCTCTCGCTTTTGGCGCTGTTGCAGCCGCAAACGCTGCTGACGTGCGATTCTATCTGGGTTATGGCAACGCCGCTTTTGCAGCCGCTAATGGCGCTGTTGTTGGCCAGGAACTCAACGCAAAGTCGATCGTCCCATCGGTCGGCGGTACCTTCACTGTTTCGCTGTTCGCAGCTTCGACCATCACGACTGATGCCAAGTACGGCGGCGGCGCGATGTTCATCGGCTTCGACTCTGCAAGCACCAACGGTACTTCTAACTATGCAAGCGCAGCCGCTGCAGAAGCAGCTGGCACGTCCAAGAAACTGAAGCTCTCGACCCCGGGTAACTTGGCCACTGGCCTTGCAGGCTTCGTCGGTTCGACACAGGATGCAGGTCTGGTTGACTTTACTCTCCAAGGCGCCGCTGCATACGCGGGCCGATTCGGCAGTGGCACCTCGGTTCGACCGATCGGCGTTTGGAGCGCTTTCCAGTTCGGAACATCCAACACGGTTGCTCTCGGCGCCGGCGTCGCGCTCCGCCTCGCTGACTTTACGGTCACCAACGCAGGCATCGCTCAGGGCGAGACGTTTGGCGACGACTCTGGCGAGAACGGTCTCTCGATCGAATCGGTTGCTAACTCGACCAGCCGCGCAACGTTCTTCACGACGACTCCCGATCGAACCAAGGGTAACCCTGGTCAGAGCGTGAGATATCAGCTCCAGGTCGTTCCGGAGCCCGCAACGATGATCGCTCTCGCGACCGGTCTCGTGGCAGTCGCTCGACGACGACGTAGCAAGTAATCTCTTACAAAGGGAATTACTCAAAGAGCGCCGCTTCCAGTAGGAAGCGGTGCTCTTCTGCTTTTGTGAACGGTTTGAGACACTGTCATAAATACTGTATTCACCCAGATCCTTCCCCGCACCATTGCTGAGAGAGCCTGACTGCGATAAGCTGTATATGATATGTAATTGTGCAGGGATTTTGGCCCGCCATTTTCGATCATACGGGGAAGAGGAAACAAATGAATAGAGATAGAGTTTTTGGACTCTCACTGGCGTTATCGCTTGTCATGCTGTCGCAAACGGCGCACGCAGGCGACGTTCGGTACTACCTTACTTTCGCAGACCAGGCGACTGCCTCCCGCAATAATGCGAATGTCGGCGATGCAGCCTATTCGACGATTGCAATTGGAGCCATCGGCGCAAAGAGCCGGTTCTCGCTCAATGTCAAATCCACTGCAGCTACCACGCAATACACGGCGACATCTGTTTTTGTGGGCTTCGACCAAGGCAACGCTCCAGCAGGATTGAACTTTGCGACACGGACTGATGCGATCAACGCTGGGCTCTCTAAGGCGATCTCGTTGGGAGAAGTCTTCGAGAATCTCGGTACAGGTTATTCAGGCTTGGTGGGTCAATCCCATACCGAGGGGCAAGTGAATCTTGAGCCAATTGCCTCTGCCGCATTTTCTGGTGTCGATTCCAATACCGATGTCGTTCGGTCCATCGGTCTTTGGCAAGGCTTCGGTTTTGGTGTCGGCAACAACTTGATGCTGGCTAACAGCAGTTCGATTCGACTCCTGGATTTTGAAATCGAAAACAAGTCAGTTGCGGGCGACGAGGTATTTGGAGACATAGCATCGGAGAACGGACTCACAATCAACGCGGTCTATGATGCTAAGGCCCGCACAAGCCGGTTTGCCTATGGCAACACCCGTTCAGGGCAGCCCGACGGCACAGTCAAGTATAGGCTAACTTCTGCCGTTCCCGAACCTGCCACTTTCGTGGCCGTTGCAACGGGAATGCTGACCTTGCTCAAGCGCAGACGCAAATAATCGTTCGCAACCGATTGCCCTACCGTGCTTAGCGGTAGGGCAATTTTCGGGTAAGTTCCCGTTCAGATGCACCGAAAGGCTATCTATCCCGGGTCTTTTGATCCTCCCACACTCGGTCATTTGGACGTCGTCGAACGCGCGGCCAAGATCTTCGACGAAGTGATCGTCGCCGTTGGGATCAATTCGGCCAAGGTGCCATTCTTGCCCGTTGAGGATCGGGTCCAAGGTCTGCAAGCCATGGTGAGTCACCTACCCAACGTCTCCGTCATGTCCTTCAGCGGGTTGTTGGTGGACTTTGCGACGAGCCAGTCTGCCCAGGTTCTTGTGCGCGGCCTCCGTCTTACAGGGGATTTTGATTACGAGTTCCAGACAGCTCTCGCCAACCGTCGGCTGAATCCTGCCATCGAGACGATTTTTCTCATGACGAAATGGGAACACAGTTACCTGAGTAGCAGCGTAGTAAGAGAGGTTGCAAGTTTGGGCGGGGATTACTCCGGATTTGTTGTGCCAGCGGTTGCCGAAATTATCCGTAACCGAATCACCAGCCGTTAATCTTACGGGTCATGTGGAAAACTCAGGGATGCCAAAATGATCCCAACGCCGTCTTAATTTTGACCGGAGGTATTTGTTGGACATTTTACGAATGCTAGAGCAGCTGCATCAAATTGCAGTCGAGCACCCGAAGCACGTCGGGCCCATATATTGGCGAATCAACACAGACGAGATCGCCATGCAGATCGCCAAGGTGCGTGCATCGCTTCCCCAAGAGGTGAAGCAGGCCGCAAGCGTTACTCGCGAATCGGAGCGAATTGTTGAATCGGCTCGAGAGGACGCACAGCTTGTCATGGATAACGCCAAAAAGGAAGCGGAGAACATCGTTATTCAGGCGCGCAAGGATGCCGAACTCTTGGTGGAGCAGGCAAAACTCGAGCAGCAACGATTGGTTGCCGAAAGCGAGATCCTCAAGCTCTCGAAATCCCAGGCTGAGCAGATTCGCAACGACGCCGAACGGGAAGCCACCCAGATGAGGCGCGGAGCAGAGGATTACAGCTACAAGCTGCTGACCCATATCGAAAATGTAATTCACAAATCTCTGGCCGCGGTGGAAAAAGGTAAGGATGAACTGCAACAGCCAGAGCCAACTCCGGTCGCCATAGCAGAAATTCGGGAGAAAGTCAGAGTTTGACCCTAGCCCCGAATCTTTGCCGGGTGGGTCATAATCAAAGGAGTTTTGGTACGCCCAAAACTCCTTTCTTTCAATGAGGTCGATACGCGTTCCCGTTCGAATCCTCCTCGTCTCCCTCGCGGTGGGCTTGGTGGCATATCTCGTGAGCTTTCTGCTTCCGAAAGCGTATAGTGCGACCACATCGCTGTATTTTCCGTCTTCCCAGTCGAAAGCTCCCACTGGGTTGGAGGCGCTCACAGGAGCCACAGGCCAATCGCCCGACGGAGGAACGATTTCCATGGCGCAAGGCTCTATTGTCTCCCCAGTTGTGGGTTCGGGAGCCCAGACGACCACAGGAATTCTGACGAGTCGCACCTGCTTTCTCAATGTTGTCGAGAAACTCGGCCTTACGAAGCGCTGGGGAATCAGCAAGTGGCAGGCATTCGACCGGCTCAAGCGCGGCGTGGATGTCAAGACAGAAAAGACAGGATTCCTCACGATCAATGCCACCTTGGACGACCCCGAGCTTTGCAAATCTGTTTGCGACACGCTTCTTGCTTTTCTCGCCAAACGGAGCGATGAACTGACCGTAAATGTGAGCAAGCAGAATCGCAAGCAGATGGAGAAGCTGGTCAAAGAAGCTCAGCAAGAAGTCGCAGATGCAAAGGTACACCTCGATCAGGCAAGGGCGTCAAAGAACTTCATTGATGCCACCCAATCCACTGCAGCCTACGTGGATGCTCGCAAGGGCTTGGAGTCGGCGAAAATTAACCTCACAGCTGCGAAGTCTCGGTTTGGCGAGTTGAAATCTCTGTACGCGAAGCTCCTAGACCCAAATGCTCGCTATCCGCTCAACGTCACCGCCCTCAATCTGGTCGTCTCGAATCCGGGAGAAGCGGCGACTGCGATGAAGGAGGCGTCCTCAGCGCTTGTTAACGAGATCCAATCCAGGCGCCTGGCTCTTGCCGATACAGCCAAGAAGTACACCAAAACCAGCCAGGAGTATCGTGAAGCGGAGCGTCGATTAGGCACGGCGGAAACAGAAGCCAAGAAGATCATTGCCGTTCAACAAACCCAGTCCGACAAAGGTCTCCGGCCCGAAATGCTCCCTGTCCAACTGGAAATCTACGCGCTGCAACAATCAATCCAAGCCTACAACGAACTTGTCCAAAAGTACGAGGACAAAGCCAAACGGGCACCGAGCGCACTTTCCAGCGCTGCACTGCTTGAGGCCGATTTTGAAGCCGCCAAGATGAAATACTCCAAGTATGCCTACGAATTGGGCATGGCAAGGATGGCTGAAGAGAGAGATCCGGCTCGGTACGAAGTCGTTGATGCTCCCATCGTGGAGCCCAGCCCGGTTGCGCCTCGAAAGGGGATCATCGCTCTCATCGCCGTGCTATTAGCCATCGCGGTACAGGTGGCTCCGTATCTGATGAAAAACGACGATCAGAGGCAGCTAACCGAGCAGTCGGAAGCGTGAAGCTTTCCGTGGATCACGACTGAGCAGGGCAAGTTCCGGGCTAAGGTCCTTTGTGAGTTCAGCGAAGCTCTCGCCGTCAGTTGTTTCCGAAAGCGACACCCAGACCTCCTCAAGAAGTTTTTGCCCGGATTTCAGGTTCACGGGCTTTTCCGCCGCGCCGTGGAGCTTGCCACGAGCATCCTCTGAGAACTCGACATCGCCCGAAAGAACAGCCCATTTGGTCCTGGTCGTATAGTCTCCGTCAAAGTCCAGCAGATAGTACAAATCGTCTTGGGGAGCATCGCCAACTTGAGCGAACAACGCTCTGACGATAAACGGCGCGCTGTTCAGATCCCCAAAGGCCCGCTTAAGGGGTGTGCTGAGGGCAGAGATAACCCTTTGGACCGTCACGTCATCTTCGCTTCGCTGATATCCCTCTTGATGCGTAAAATCAATGGCGGCAACTCTCAACGACTCAATGTCGCTTTGGAGACCAAGACCGGCAAAAGCCAGTCGATCGTAGATCTCATAGATTTTGCGGGTCTGGCGCCGCACCGTCAGCAAGAGAATGCCCTCTTCCACGGAAAGCGCCAAGGCAGGTGAGCCTCCCGCCAGCCGATTTTCAACATAGGAAGTTCGGTGGCCTACGGCCTCCTGCCAGTCATAGGGAGTCATCATGCTGCTAGCACGATTCTACGCCACGACGATGGGTTACGGCACAGATTTCCACCGGGGAGCCGAATCAACAGCCGCTTTGCCGCTCAATATCTGCTCCAAGGTCACGCCAGAAACAGTTTTGGTGATCTGGTTCTTATCCCAGACCTTAAAATAGCCGAGTCCGCCACGAGCCAGGGTCATGGGCATGGCTACCGTGTAATCCTTATTTTCGTCGAGCTTTTGGCCCGCGACGGCTATGGACTTAACTCGCTTGTCTGGGTCGCCCGACTTGCTGAAACTCACTTCAGCATTGGAAATTTGAAGAAAGCAGTCGGTGGGCGAGGGGAACAAAGCGACACTTCGCTCAAATGCCGCGCGAACCTGGCTGCCTTTGAGTTTGACAACGGCAAGTTCATCGGACGGATAGCGCATGAGCGTGGCCAGATCCTTTGCGTCGAAGTTTGAGCGAACAAGTCCCGCGGCCAAGAACGCCATATCCGTTCCGGCAGCTTCACGAAACAGGTCTGCCGCCGTCTGAGACGGCGCGTGGGACTCAAGGTCGGGTGCGGCAAGCAAGCCAGCACTCAAGCCGACCAAAAAGACTGCCATCACGATTTTTTTCATTTACGTTGTCGCCCAGTGTTAGACGTAGATTTGCCGACCTTGTTTCAATACTATCTGCTGCCAAAAAGCAAAACGGGCCGAAGGACAAAGAGGTTCCGTCGGCCCGATTCCACGCTGAAACGGGTTATCTCAGTCTTCGACTCGAATGCCCATCGAACGAGCAGAACCCGCGACAATTCGCATCGCCATTTCCTCGTCTTCGGTATTGAAGTCCTTCATCTTGGCTTTCGCCACTTCCCGCAACTTGTCCTTTGAAAGAACGCCCACCTTGTCTTTGAGTGGGTTGCTTGCGCCTTTTTCTACGCCTGCGGCTCGCTTGATGAGATCGCTCACCAGCGGCTGCTTGACGATAAATCCATAGGAGCGATCTTCGAAAACTGTAATCTCCACGGGAAGTACATAACCCATCTGAGGAGCAGTCTGCTCATTGAATTTCTTGAGAAATTCCATCATGTTGATGCCGGCCTGACCGAGGGCGGGACCAACAGGAGGTGCCGGAGTGCCTTTTCCGGCTGGAATATTGAGCTTAATGACACCGGTAATTTTCTTTGCCATGTTTTTGCCTGGTCAATCTGTATTCGAGCCGATGGTGGCTCATCCGAACTCCGGGTCAGAGGGAAGCTTGCCCACGAAGCCATAAAATTGTACCCAAAATTGACCTATCCAAGCGATTTTCGTATCGAAGGCACTACTCGAAACGAGTGAGTGATCGCGATCGCCAGTGCGTCGGCAACATCATCCGGTTTGGGCGGGGACGGCAGCCCAAGAAGCTTGGTCACCATGAACTGAATTTGAGATTTTTCGGCACGTCCGGTTCCGACCACGCTCAGCTTGATTTCTGGAGGCGAATACTCGCACCAAGGTAAACCAAGTTTGCTGGTCACGAGCAGCGCAACGCCCAGTGCCTTCGCCACATCCATCGCAGTGGTTTTGTTCGCCGCGAACAAAAGCCGTTCGGTCGCGACTTCGTCCGGCTTGGTCCGATCGATCACCTCCGTCAGTTGTTCCTCGATGAGGCGCAGCCGATCAGGAAGCAAGGTGGGAGGCGTCTTGATGAGGCCGTATTCAAGAGCCTCGATCCGTGAGCCCTGTTTGCGAATCACGCCGTACCCCATGCGCTCCAAGCCTGGGTCAATGCCAAGGATGATCATGGCGTGACGCCGGTAAATTCCTCTCCCGTATCGGCTGGTACTGCGGTGCGCAATTTAGCCAACTTCTTCTCAAATCCATCCAGAGTGCGTCCTTCCAGATTATGTTTCGCACCGGAGAGCATCTGAGCCAGAGCGGCGCATTCTGCCTTGCTGAACCGAACGGATCCTAACACGTGTTCTTCGAAAGCTTCATAAGCCATGGGAGCCACCGCCTTGGCGCATTGGGCTAACGCTTCGGCATACACCCGAATCTCGTATTGAGCGTGCGCATCCATCCTTAGCCGAAGAAAATGGAAGAGGTTGTGCAGATCGATTTGCCAATACCACTCCGTGTAGAGAGAGAGAGGCAGGTTGTTTCGAGCGATTTCACGGGCCAATCCGTGTTCCAGCATCCCCTCATAGTGTTTGTAGACCTCCGCTTGATCCTCGGCCATCTCGATTCGAATGGACTCAGCGATCTCACTTGAAAGACCCTCTTCGCTTCTCGCTTGTTTGTTGTCGCTACTCTGCTTCCGGAGTTGATCAGCCTCAGGTACGTAGAAATCGTCCTTCATAATCGAGTATCTGCCGCTGATTTCGTTGAGACGTGCCGTACGGTGGCGTACCCATTGCCGCGCGACGAAGATCGGCATCTTGGCGTGGAATGTCAACACAACTTGCTCGAACGGGGAAGTGTGTTCGTTCTTGAGCAGGTAGTGGATGAGACCCTTGTCCTGACGCACGGACTTAGTTCCGGCACCGTAGCTCACCCGAGCGGCTTGGACAATTCGTTGGTCACCGCCAAGATAATCGACGAGGCGGACAAACCCCTTATCCAAGCACCGGATTTCTTGATCGAGGAGCGCTTCGGCTTCGGGGATAACAATGCGGGCCATGACCCCATTTTGACGTAAATATGCTATTCGGCGCGAATCTGATCGAGCACTTGAAGCATATCCAGGAGCGAATTGGCTGCTTCGCGCCCCTTGTTTCCCATTTTCAGGCCCGCACGATCCAGAGCTTGGTTGAGGTCTTCCGGAGTCAGGATTCCCCAGGAAATCGGCTTGCCAACTTCCAATTGGAGCCGCATCAGTGCGCCGCTCACATCCGAGGCAAGCTGTTGGGCATGGTGCGTCGCTCCCTGCAAAATGCAGCCGAGTGCCACTGCGCCATCGCAATCCTTTTCGAGCAGAGCCTTAATCGTCAACGGGATTTCCCAAGATCCCGGAACCTGAACGACCGTGATGGATTCAATTCCAGCCGAATCCAAAGTGTCCAACGCGCCTTCCAATAGCTGCTTGGTCACTAACTCGTTCCACTCGGTGTAGACCACTCCAATTCGGGCCGAAACTTCGCCTGTGCTCGCCATACCAGTGATATTATGGGCTACAAACGCCCTATCCCTTTGTGCGGCCCCACCTTTTGGGAATCCGCTACAATGGAACAGGCTCGGGCCCACAAGGAGTTATCTAAATATATGGCTGCGGTTGCAACAAACGGAATTGATCAAATCACGGCGATCTTGGGAGATCAGGCAGACCACTACCTGAATTACCAATCTCGCACGGTTGACAAGAGCCTGCTTCACCTTCCCGGTGCTGACTTTGTCGACCGAATCTGGAGTCATTCCGACCGCAATAACCAGGTTTTGCGAAGTCTAAACGCCATGTATAACCATGGTCGACTCGCCGGAACCGGCTATCTCAGCATCTTGCCGGTAGATCAAGGCGTGGAACATAGCGCGGGAGCCAGTTTCGCTAAAAACCCGATGTATTTCGATCCCGAGAATATCGTCAAGCTGGCGATTGAGGGTGGGTGCAATGCTGTTTGTTCGACCCTTGGTGTCCTAGGAGCGGTGGGGCGAAAGTACGCTCACAAGATTCCGTTCATGGTCAAGATCAACCACAACGAGCTTTTGACCTACCCGAACAAAGCTGACGAAATCATGTTTGGATCGGTCGAGCAGGCATGGAACATGGGTGCCGTTGCGATCGGTGCGACGATTTACTTTGGAAGCGAAGAGTCGGGCCGCCAGATCATCGAAGTCAGCGAGGCTTTTGCTAGAGCTCACGAACTCGGCATGGCCACCGTTCTGTGGTGCTATCTCCGCAACAATGCGTTCAAGCAGGGAAGCACCGATTATCATGTCAGTGCAGATCTAACCGGACAGGCGAATCACCTTGGCGTGACGATCGAGGCCGACATTATCAAGCAGAAACTCCCTGAGAACAATGGCGGATTTAAGGCACTTAACTCAGGAAGCAGCAGCTACGGCAAACTTGATGACAGGATTTATTCGGAGCTCAGCAGCGACCATCCGATAGACCTGTGTCGGTATCAAGTTTTGAATTGCTATCTTGGTCGGGCGGGCCTCATTAACTCCGGTGGTGCCAGCGGCGCAAACGATGAGTTTGATGCTGTTTTGACCGCGGTTGTCAACAAAAGAGCAGGTGGTCAGGGTCTCATTTCAGGACGCAAGGCATTCCAAAAGCCGTTTGAAACCGGAGTGAAACTCCTCCAAACGATCCAGGATGTTTACCTGTGTCGAGAGATCACAATCGCCTAAAACTGAGCCATCGGTAATTTTCAAACGTCCATCCATCGTATCATGAGTGATAGGGTGGTGAGTATGAAATTGAAAGTCTGGTTATCTTTGGCTGTGGCAGCCTTGTCGTTTTCGGCGCTTGCAGTAGGTCAGTTTGGTGGAACCGAAGCCTCCTTTGGGGCGGTTCCGCCGCCTGAAGGTGTGCCGGGTCAAACAGGATCGGGTGGGCCAGCAAACCCAAGCAACATCCCGCGTGCCCGCAAGATGGCTCCGTTTTGGGCTTTGGGTCCAAAGTGGCAGCTTGGTTTGCGGCGGGACGTGATGGAGGAAACGGGAATTCAAGTCGAAAAGCTCAAGAGCTTTATCGACATCATGCGAAAATATCCGCCTCTCAATCCGAGCGACCCCAACGTCACAGAGGCCTCTTACAAACTCCGAATCAAGGAGCAAGACGAAGCATTTTATGAGTTGTTGGAAAAGCCTCAGCGCGACCGGCTCGAACAGCTTTACTACCAATTCAATGGATCCCTGGTTCTCACCGTTTACGAGATCAACCAGAATCTCGCAATGACCAGTGAGCAGAGAGAAAAGGTCTATGCCATTGGGAAAGACTTAAGCAAACTTGCGAAAAAGCTCTCGAAGCAGATGGAATCCGGCGAACTCAAGACTGGCGACGGCGGAATGAAGGAAGCCGTGGAAAAGGCGAAGAAGGACATCGACGCGATTCTCACGGAAGAGCAGCGAGCTAAATTCAAGCAGATGCAGGGTGACAAGTTCGAGTTCAAAGAAAGCGGGTCCGTGATGGATCGGCCAGACACGCGCTCGGGCGGACGCGGTGGACGACGGTCTGGTGGCGGCGGGGGCGATAATGGCTCTGGCCAAACACAGGGCGACGGCGGCTACTAGAATTCGCTGAAGTACACTGATCGGGAATCCAGCCGCACACGAGGCGAGGTCCCGATGTCACTTAACCACCAAGATCACGAAATCGATCACCCGGAGCGCGAACTACCCCACGCGCTCCGGGTGATCGAGTTTGGTCGTGTATTGGACCAGCTGGCATCCCATTGCGAAACTGAACCGGGGGCGCGTCTCGCTTGGGCCGAGACGCCTCGCTGGGATTACGAGGCTGTCGTTGCTCTTCAAACAGAAACCTCAGAGGCGTACACCCTGTTGGGGCGTCTTTCCATGCCGTCTCTCTCGGGGATATCGGACGTGCAAAATCCCTGTCGAAGGGCCGCGCGGGGAGGAACGCTTGATGGGACATCCCTGTACCGCATCGGCGCGACGCTCTCCACAATGCGGCAAGTGAAAGCAGCATGCACCTCGAGTGGTGAAGCACTTCCCAATCTGATGCCCATCCTACTTCGGATGCCAGAAGATGTTCGACTCGAATCCAAACTCATGGATAGCCTTGACGGGGACGGTGAAGTCCGCGACTCAGCGAGTCAGGAACTCCAAAGACTTCGGCAAACTAAACGAACCACAGCCGCTAGAGTCCTAGAACGGATCCAGAGTTACGCCACCGGGAAAACGCGTGATCTTCTGAGCGACCCGATCTTCACGACACGCGAGGGTCGATACGTAGTTCCGCTCAAGGCTGAAAATCGGGGCAAGCTCAAGGGTATCGTCCACGATACGAGCGCGAGCGGCCAAACCCTCTTTGTGGAACCGCAGGATGTCGTTGAGCTTGGCAATGCGTTGCGCGAGGCCGAAGCTGCGGAGCGAGCAGAGGTAGCTCGGATTCTCCAAAGCCTGTCGGATTGGGTCGGCAAGATCGGGGACCAGATTGCCGCTGGCGTACTGGCTGCCGGTGAACTGGATCTCATTTTGGCGCGGGCTCGCCTGGGTTACGCTCAGCACGGATGTCTGCTGCGTTTGACGGGCGGCAATAGGATTGAGATTACTTCCGGGCGCCATCCTCTGATCGAGCCGGAAAAAGTCGTTCCGATTTCGATCGATGTAGGGTCTCACGCAGATGGGTTGCTGATCACCGGACCCAATACGGGTGGCAAAACTGTTGCGATCAAGTTGGTGGGTCTGTTTGTTGCTATGGCGCAGTGTGGGATGATGCTCCCTGCGGATCGGGTGGAACTCGGACCCTTCCGCAGGATATGGGCTGACATCGGTGATGAGCAGAGCCTTCAGCAATCGCTCTCCACCTTTAGTGCCCACGTCAAGAACATCGCTACGGCTCTGCAGAGCCTGGACGAAGGCCATTTGGTGCTGTTGGATGAAGTTGGCGCGGGTACCGATCCGGCAGAAGGTTCTGCGCTGGCGAAAGCGATTTTGTTGGCAATCCAAGCTGCCAGAGCGAAGGTCCTCGCGAGTACGCACTATGGAGAGCTCAAAGTGTTCGCCTATCAGAATGAGGGCTTTGAAAATGCCAGCATGGAATTCGACGTCAAGACCCTCCGACCGACGTACAAGCTCCTGATGGGTTCTCCCGGAGCAAGCCATGCTTTAAAAATTGCCCAGCGCTACGGTATGCCCGATTCCGTGATTCAGGCTGCGGAAAATGCGGCTGGGAGCACTCAGCGAGATGTTTCAGCGATGCTCGAGCGGCTGGAACAAGCGGAAAAGCGAGCACGAAAAGCGCAGAGCGAAAGTGATCGCCTGACTTCCAAACTCCGGCAGGTTGAAGCCGAGACAGATAAGAAATTGCGGGAAGCTGATGAAAACAGGCGCAGTGCAAGGAAGCGGGCAGCAGAAGAGCTCGAAGAGGCATTGCGCAAACTTCGTCTGGAGGCCCAGACGATCTTTGACGAAATCAAAGCCAACCCCACGCAGCAAGGCATTCAACTGGCTCGCGAGAGACTGAAGAAACTGCAGGCAGAGGGAACAGAACAGGTGGCTGAACTTAGGCCCCAAGAAACTCGCGCACCAAACCCGGTGCCTACGGTCCAAAAAGGTGACAAGGTTCGAGTCTCCGGATACAACATGGGCGGTATCGTGCTCGAACCGCCTCGAGACGGGCAAGCCTATGTACAAATCGGATCGATCAAAATGCGCTTCGCCTTAGATCAGTTGGAAGTTGATACGGCCAAGAGCATCGTGTCCCATCCGGTTCACAAGCCGGCGGCAAAGAAGAGCTTGGGCCTTCAAAAACTGCAGAGCTCAAGCGCGGAGATTGTGCTGATCCAGATGCGCGCCGAGGTCGCCGGAGAAGCCTTGGACAGATTTCTGGATGATTCCATCCTCGCCGGAATGCCGAGTGTCCGGATCGTCCACGGCAAAGGGGAAGGGATTTTAAGAAGCTTGACTCACGACCGGCTCAAAAGGCATCGGGGGGTCAGTTCCTTCCGTGAGGGCGAGCCAGGTGAAGGCGGATCGGGAGTCACCATTGCATACTTTACATAGCTTATGAATTGGCCGATCTTGCTCGACTATGCTCAGCGTGCTCGTGAGAATGCTTATGCACCCTACAGCAAATATAGGGTTGGCGCAGCGATTCTGACAAACGAGGGACACGTCTTTTCCGGTTGTAACGTGGAGAACCTGTCCTTCGGCGGGACCATCTGTGCCGAACGTGGATCAGTGATGGCCATGGCAGCAGTGGGAGACCGAGTGATCGATTCTGTACTTGTCGTCTCAAAAGATGGGGTGACTCCTTGTGGAATGTGCCTCCAAGTGCTCGCAGAGTTCGCGTCTCCCAAGTGCTCAGTCCGCTGCTACTCCGAATCCGGCGAATTCAAAGAGTACGAGTTCAGGGACCTGTTGCCTCACGGATTTCGGACCGAGGAAGTTTCACGCACCGATGAGGCTGGGTAAGCGTTTACCCAGTAGGGAATAATAGTGATCCGATGCGCCTGAACCAGTCCATTCTCATATCTGTGCTTTTTGCAGTTCTTCTTGCTGCCCTTTGGGCATGCGGAGGAGGCGGCGGAGGAAGTGCAACCACTTCAGGATCATCATCAGGCTCCTCGTCCGGGTCCAGTTCTGGCAGCAGCTCCGGCAGTTCATCCGGAAGCAGTTCAGGTGGACTCAATGGCTTCAGCCGAGTCAGCGGCACCGTGATCGTGGAGTCCTTCAACACTCCCGTGCCCAGTATTAGTCTGCAGTTCTACACAGCATCGGGAGCACTAGCTGGGACAACGCAGACTGACACCTCTGGGGCTTTCACAATTGTCGTGCCCCCCGATACCACGCAGGTTCATGTTCTCAAGAGCTCAGTAAACGCAACCGTGTTTTACACCTCCTACTTGTTCCAAGCAAAGGCTTTTGCCATGAGCATTCCGACGTGCAGAGCGACTCTGCCGACATTGACCGCCGATACGGCCACGGATATTGCCCCGATCCGTTTGATGTACCGATCGGGTCCTGTGCCTCCTCCTCCCAGCTGTCCCTAAAATTGCGCCTGTTGCACCCTTCGAACCGTAAGGATTAGTACAATAGGGAACGGATCGGCTGGGCGCATGCAGGAACTGGAACAACAGCTAACTCCTTCGCGAATGGAAGGGTCCCAAGAGCTTGTGGACCTGGCGGAGGCTCTTGCTGCCCGGAGCGGTGGCGCGGTCGATGATGCGCTCATCCTCGCTGTGAGCGAGGCGACGGGAGTAAGCGAGGAATTTGTCCGGCTCGCCTTGATGCAGCGCGCAGCGGACACGAAGCGAACCTCGCTCGGCGTCAGGTTCAGTTCATTCTTTCTCTCGCTGAACCCAATGACTCGCCTCATGTTCGGAGGCAGCATGATCGGCTTTTTCATGGCAGCGTCCAATGTGATATCCCATTACTGGCGCTTGGGTCAGAACCTCACTACGTTCCTGATGATGGTCGGGCTGATGCTGGTGGGATGGATGGCCGTACGTGCTCGTGACGGAAAGCACGCCCTGGCTATGGGAGTATCGACCCTGTTTGGAGCGTGCGTAGGATTTGCGCTCGTGGGCACCTTTGCGAACCTCATCAGCGGAGAGCCTCGCTCATGGCTCGTACCTGAGATGCTCTTTATCGGGCTTCCGGCAGTTGCGTTCGGCTCGATCGCGTTTCAGTCGCTAGGCAAGAAAATGCTCAAGAAGTTGGGCGTCCGCGATGCGCAGGACGAGCGCCGAGAACTGCTTCACCAACTTGTAGAAATTCAGGACAAACTGCGCGTCGGCCAGCGCCAGGTCAGCTTCCTGAGCATCGATATTGTCGGGAGTACGCGGCTTAAGTCGGTGGCGAACTCACTGGCCGTGGAATTCACGTTTTCCGAATACCACACATTCGTCGAACGAGCCGTTCACAAGTTTCACGGAATGATACACAGCACAGCAGGCGATGGCGTGACGGCTGCCTTTGATACGCCGGAGCAGGCGTTTCAGGCCGCCCGAATGGTGCAGTCGGGCCTCCCGGAATTCAATCAGTACCGCAACCGGATCGGTGAGCCGGTTGTCCTGCGCGCCGGAATCCACCATGGCACCGTAACACCCCAAGGCGACGGAGTAGACACGGTCAACTTCGCAGAGGTTATCGATATTGCGGCGCACCTGCAGAA
The DNA here is from genome assembly GCA_018268255.1 of Armatimonadota bacterium. Classification (GTDB taxonomy): domain Bacteria; phylum Armatimonadota; class Fimbriimonadia; order Fimbriimonadales; family Fimbriimonadaceae; genus UBA2391. The sequence continues at coordinate 225,782 of JAFDWX010000008.1, forward strand.
AGCCTGCCCTGCGGGCGGTATTACAGTCTCCGACCATGCTGCCTCGCTGTTGAGCGGTGGCGCGGGGTCTGTTGGTTCAGAGCAAATCTTGGTTGATCGCGTTCCCGCCTGGATTTGGACGCCGAGAGTCGCAGCGCCCCTGGTTCAGGCAAAAACTGCGCCCGCATTTATGGTGCCTCCGCCCCCGCCGAGTGGCAAGTAGGGTATCCCTTTTCACGTGAGCAATAAGTCGTTCGGACTCAGTCCTCGAATTGCCAAGCAGACTGTCATCGGTCTGTTTCTCATCGCGGGCCTTTTTTGGGGTTACCAAAAATTCAAGGACTATATGGTGGACCCGGATTCCGGCGTTGCGGACTCTGTGGGCATGATCGCGGCGATCGAACAAAAAGGCAATGGTCAGCAGGCGGTGGTCTTCTCCGCAGATGGCACCAAAAAACCGTGTCCTGACTATGTCGATGGAACGACTGACAAGGACATTGCGTGGCGACCCGACGGCAATAGGCTCTTTCTCAGCAGCGACCGCGAGAAGGGAGTATTTCAGATTTTTCGATGGAATCTTGCCAACGACAAGGTCCAGGCTCGGACGGCAGGAACGCTCAGTAAGTCTCATGTCGCGTTCGGACCTCCAGGGTTCAAGGATCAGAAAACCGCACTCGTAACCGTGGGAGGGTTCGTCCAGGAGTTCTCGCCTCGTGACTCGACTTTGCGCCAAGTTCTTCCACCTGTGGGAAACACCCCGGGCACCTCTGAGGAAGGGGGCGGAGGGATTGGCAGTTTCGACTCGCTTTATCGCGATATTGGATCGAGCTTCCGAGAGGCACGCTGGTCGAAGGATCGCAAAGGCGTATTCGCGGTCCTCGATGGCGAAGTGGGAGAGTCTCTCATCTATCAGTCGCTCGCCGTAGAAAAAAAGGCTGATGAATCGGAAGGTCTGGTAAAGCCCCAGGTTTTGGTGACTGGCAATCGAATCGAGTTTGACGTTGCTGAGGATGGACGAATCGTGTACGCCGTTCTGGATTTTCGATATTTGAATCCTAACCAGATCCCCAAAGAAGCTATCAAGAACGGAGTTGCCGTGGCTCCCTATATGAACGGCGTTTTCGTTGCGGACTTTTTCGCCACAAAGCCATCGCTGGTAACTTTGGGCTTGAGTGCGAACCGCGAAAACGCGATTAGTCGCCCCCGATTTGCGCCAGATGGCAAATCAATCATCTGTCGCGTCGGCAAACTGTCTGAGGCGCTTGATTTTGAAACCATTGGTGTCATCCGCGCACCCGTTGAGGAAGGCGGATTGAGAAACGGAACCGGAGTTGTTCGCGGAGAAATCTTGGACTACGATTGGTCGCCAGATGGATCAAAGATCGTTTTCTGTGAACGTGTCGGCGGCAAAAGGCGGCTGTTTGTCACGAATTCCGATGGGTCAGAACGAAAGGATCTCAGTTCACCCGACGTTGATACGTTCGAACCGCGCTTCAGCCCACAAGTTAAACCGTGACCATTCGAGACTTCCTGGCGGGAGTTACCGAGGTCCTCGGTCGCGCGGGCATTCCGACTCCTTCATTGGATGCCCAGGTCCTTGTTGCCGATTCACTTGGTGTGGATCGCCCATGGCTTTTTGCCCACGACATGGATGTGTACGACCCGAAAAGAATCGGGAATCGAGTCACACGCAGATTGGCTGGCGAACCCATCGCTTACATTGTCGGATGGAGGGAGTTTTTCGGGCGGAGATTTGCCGTGGGGCCAGGAGTGCTTATTCCGCGGCCAGAGACCGAAATTTTGGTCCAAGCTGTACTCGATCTTGCCACGACCGGTGTGGTGGTGGACTTCGGTGCCGGATCGGGTTGCATTTCCCATACGCTCGCACTTGAATGCCCACGAATGCGAGTTTTTGGCATGGAGCGCGACCCAGAAGCACTGATCTGGGCAAATCGTAACCGCACCTCACTGTGTTCTGATGCGCGATTGCTGAGAGCAGAGGATCTCAAGGGATTTGCGCTTCGATCTGTCGATGCCTTAGTTTCGAATCCGCCCTACGTCGCGACCAGCGATGCTCTCGGCCCAGGAGTTGCGGAATTTGAGCCCTCCGGCGCCCTCTTTGCTGGCGAAGATGGCCTGGATGCTTACCGAATGATCCTAGAGCAAGCTGGGCCGATTCTCAAACCACAAGCACGGGTGTTCTTTGAAATCGGGATGGGCCAGCACGATGCCATCGTCGGGTTGGCGTCCGCATTCGGATTCGTGGAGATCGATCGGAGGTTGGACCTTGCAGGGATCATGCGTGTACTCGTGTTCGAACCCGCATCATAATAGAGAGCGATGGAGATCGTCGTCCCAGACGAGTTTAAGCACCTTTACGTCACGAATGCCGAGCGTCCGGTAATCAAAATCCCGCACCCGGTACTGCGCCAACGTGCCAACGACGTGACTGAAATCACCCGAAAGACTTCTAAGTTGATCGACGAGATGATTCAGATCATGAAGCTTGCTCGGGGAATCGGTTTGGCTGCTCCGCAAGTCGGCGTGGGTAAGCGGATCATTATCGTGGCACCAGAAGGAATGAAGCCAACGGCTTTGGTCAATCCTGTGATCGTAGAGAGTGAGGGCGAAAGTTTGGGACAGGAAGGGTGCTTGAGTATTCCTGGACTGTACGGAAACGTGTTTCGTTCCCACAGGATCGTCGTGGAAGCTTACGATCGCAACGGCAAACCGATAGGTTACGAGTTGGAAGGGATGCCTGCCCGAGTGGTCCAACATGAGATCGATCATCTCGACGGCGTTCTATTTATTGACAAGGTTTTGCCAGAAACTCTGCACTGGCAAGACCCTGATGCATCGGATGACGATACCGTCGAATGAAGATCGTCTACTTCGGCACTGCCTCGTTTGCCGTTCCCGCTCTTCGCCAACTTGCGCCACACGTTCGCCTCGTCGTTTCCCAGCCAGATCGGCCGACCGGGCGAGGGCTCAAGATGCACTCCACCCCTGTATCCGAGGTGGCTCGCGAGTTGGGGATTCCCTTGATCACCCCAGAAAAATGCCGTGCTCCGGAGGTGATCGAACAGATCATCGCCGTCGAGCCAGATGTCAACGTTGTTGCGGCGTACGGCCAGATTCTCAACCAAAAGTTGCTAGATTCGGCCCTGAGGGGAAGCGTCAACTTACATGGATCGATCCTGCCGAAATACCGCGGTGCAGCTCCGATCCAGCGCGCCATTCTTTTGGGGGAGACGAGCACAGGTGTCACCCTGATGCAGATGGACCGCGGGATGGATTCGGGGGATATTATCGCGATTTCCGAAACGCCGATCCTTGCCGAGGAAACCTACGGTGCACTTCAGGACCGCCTTGCGGAAATAGCCGCTGAGCTCATGAAGGCCTGGATAGAGCGAATTGTGAGAGGGGACTATCCCCGCGAGCCCCAAGACCATCAGGCGATGACTTTGGCTCCAAAGGTGGACAAGGGTGAAGCTCGACTCGATGTTAGTCAACCGGTTCACGGAGAATACAATCGGTGGAGGGCCTTTACACCGAGTCCGGGAGCCTTTCTCGATACAAAGCGTGGGATGCTGCGGATCCAAGAGGCAAGGCTCTCAGGAGTCGTCGCTAACCACGGAACTTTGGTCCAATCGGAAGGCGGCTGGCACCTCGGGTTTCACGATGGCTCTATCCAATTGATCACGGTCCAGCCCGCCGGAAAACCCCAGATGTCGATGCGGGATTACGTCAATGGAGCGCGACTGCAATCTGGTGAGCGATTGGTCGAACAATCCTAAATCCCTCTCGGTAAATGTGCTTGATTTAGCTCCGGGAGGCGACATTTCCCATATGGAGTTACCAGTTTCTGTCACATGAAGGGGGTTTGGCATGGGTTCAACGATGTATCATCATGCCTGGATAATCGTGCCTAGGAGTTTCAGGCATCTGATTTGACAAAGGGGACCAAAAGTATGAGCAAAGGAACAGTACTTATTTCGCTTGCTGCTGTTTTCGGTGCGACTGCGGCTAACGCCCATCTCACTGATTGCCAGTACCATGCGATCATTCTTGATAACCCCGTCCAAAATTCTGATGCCGGCAAAATCAACCAGATCAAAGCCAGCAACAAGGTGGACGGCACCGACCTCGCTTTCTATGCGAACTTCGATCAGGCGAGCAACAACAAGAAGGCCAATGGCTTCTGGTTGGTGCTGAGCCCAGGACCGAATCCAAAGGGCAAGGCCGGCGAACTCGCAATCTTTTACTTTGATGCGAGCAACACGTCCAGCCCGGTTCTGACCTCCTACGTGTACAACGGCGTTAACGGCGATAACAGCTTTAACAACGGCAACGGCGTGGGCGGCCCGGCAGACAAGATCGTTTCTTCCAAGAACCTCACCAACTGGATCAAGGACCTCACCGTTAAGGATGAGGCCAATGGAACCCGAACTCTCGGATTCCGCATCGATCCGACCGTGGTGAATGGATACAACCCGATGTACAACCAGGGCGTGCCTTACACCGGAGCGAAGTTCGATCAGAAGATCGGCATTTGGTTCCACCCTGTTAACGGTCTTGAGACCAAGTACGGCGTGGATGGATTCTTGACCAAGTTCGCTTACGCAAAGCAGGGTTGGTACGATTCACCAGATGGTGGCCTGACCACTCAGTGCAGCACCGATCCTGTACCAGAGCCGGCTTCCATGGCAGCTCTAGGACTTGGCGTTGCTTCGATTCTGCGACGCAAATCGCGAAAGGCGTAAGCTCCTTCGCTCAAAAACTAATCGGCTCATCCCATTGCGGGATGGGTCGATTTTGTTCTAGGTAGGCTTGATCAGCAATGAACCGAGTTCAGTTGGGAATTGAGAAGCTGGTCGACAAAGATTGGGGGGAGTACCGCAACAAGCGTGTTGGGCTGGTATGTAACCAGGCGTCAATCTTGAGTGATTACCGCCATGTGCTGGACCACGCGCTGCAGGCGCGACTGGACCTCGGTGCGGTGTTCGGCCCCCAGCATGGAATTTGGGGCCACACCCAGGACAACATGATCGAATGGGAGGGCTACCGCGATGAACAGCGGAACGTTATCTTCCACTCCCTTTACGGTGAAAATCGAAAGCCAACCGCGGAGATGCTGCGCGGTTTGGATGCTCTGATCATCGATCTCCCAGATGTCGGATCTCGGTACTACACGTTCCAGTGGACCATGGCGCTCTGTATGGAAGCGTGCGACGAAGAGGGGATTCCCGTGGTCGTAACGGATCGCCCCAACCCGATCGGCGGCTATCAGACTGAAGGAACGATGCTGGATATGGAATACACCAGCTTTGTCGGGCTGTTTCCAATTCCCACACGTCCCGGCCTTACGATCGGTGAATTGGCGAAACACTTCAAGCGGATGTACTTTCCCGATCTCGATTTGAAGATCATCAAGATGGACGGTTGGGAGCGGGCCATGTACTTCCCTGAAACTGGTCTGCCTTGGGTGATGCCGTCCCCCAATATGCCCACAGTTGATACGGCATTGGTTTATCCTGGCCAGTGCTTGTTGGAGGGTACGCAGGTCAGCGAAGGCCGAGGAACGACCCGGCCCTTCGAGATGTTCGGTGCTCCCTATTTCGATGTGCCATCGTTCTGCGAGGAGCTCGGTCGCCTGAAACTCAACGGCGTTGCTTTTCGGCCGATTCAGTTCGAACCCACGTTCCACAAGTTCGCGAAGCAGGTGTGCCAGGGCGCTTTCATTCACGTCACCGACCGCAACGCTTTTGAGCCCGTGCTCACTTCCGTCGGGATTCTGCAAACGCTCCTGAAGCTCTATCGCGAGCAGTTTCAGTGGTCTGATCCACCGTACGAGTATGTCTACGATCGTCAGCCGATCGATCTGCTTCTTGGCTCCAAGTGGCTCCGGCGCGCTGTGGAGGAGGGCTCACCAATTGACTGGATTCGAGATCAAATGCGCGCTGAATCCAAGGGATTCCTGAACGATATTGACTTTCTTTACTGAAGCCTTTGGCTCCTAGCTCGATGCGATGCATAATATGGGCGCATGAAGCTGTGCGTTTGCGTTGTCCATAACCGAGATCGGAATAGGCTCAGCGACGAGTTGATTCGAACTGGGTTTAAGTTCACCGTGATTGGCTCCAGTGGTGGCTTTCTGCGAGAAGGGAACACCACCGTTCTGATCGGTGTAGAGGAAACTGAGTTGGATACTTTGATGCACGTGATCGGAACAAATTGTCAGACTCGTGAGCAAATCGTCAACATCGGCCCCTACGAAGCAAATCCCGCAGCGGCATTTATCTCAAGCCCAGTAAAAGTACCTGTTGGTGGTGCGGTGGTCTTTGTCCTTCCCGTCGATCGCTGGGAAAGATTCTAGATGGCCATCTCGTCCCAGAGCACGGTGCAGGCGCTGATCGATGCGGACCAACGAGTCCATGCAGTCCTCTTGTACGGATCGGACGACGCAATCCGTGAGGGCTTGGCGCGACGCTTAGCGCAAGGTTGGCTGTGTACTTCGGAGGCCCTTCGTCCTTGTGGCGAATGTGACTCATGCCGAGCTTTTGAGAAAGGGAACTCCCTTGACCTCCGCGATGTCTCTCCGAGCGGTCCTCAAAATTTGATCCGACTTCAATCAATCGCCGAACCCAGTACGCGAGATCCTGGCGATACTACGCAACCGATCAGTGAGTTTGTGCAGCGGCCACCCTACAAGGCAAGAAGAAAGGTCGTGCTCATTCATGATGCCGACCGCATGAACAGTGCTGCAGCCAATGCGTTGCTCAAAATGCTTGAGGAACCTCTCCCACGGGTTGCCATGATCCTCACCGTGGCGGCTGTTGGAAGCGTCTTGCCAACCATCCTCTCAAGGTGTCTGTGCGTCGCTTGCGCCAGCCCGAGTGAGTTGGACATCGCAAACGAAATGGAACAAGTTTTGGCCGATGGAACCCAGGGACGACTGGATGCTGTGCGAAGCAAGACCGAGTTCTATACAAGCCTGTGGAGCGTGTTCCAGAACATTGAGCGGGCGCCAGCGTCTGCAGGATTAGGGATAGCCGAAAAGTTTCGGGCCGTGGCGTCGCTATACGGTGGGGAACAGGTTCCCGCACGGGTTATTCAGGCGGAGATGCTCCATTCCTTGGGTCTTTGGGTCCGGAACACTTGGCCTGCGGACGTCGAAGCTCGTAGACTAGTGGCAGAGGCGCACCGGAGAGTGGTGGGAAACGTGGATTTTGCGATTGCCACAGACCCGATGTTTTGCCGGCTTTTGGTGAACGCAAACAACTCGGAACTAAGTTCACGCCGACAGGTGTAATTGAAAAAGGAGATCATGAGCGTGTTTTCGACAACAGTTCAAATCAGGGAGCAGTCGCAGGAAAAGCGGCGCGACCTATTCGAGAGCCTCATGCGCTCCACAACGCGGCAGGCGTATCACCTAGCCTATCGACTGACCGGAAACACGGTCGAGGCCGAGGATCTGGTTCAAGAGACCTACCTGCGAGCGTTTCGCTTTTTCCATCGTTACGATGATTCGCTGCCATTTACGAGTTGGCTGTACCGGATCATGACCAATGCCCACATCGACCATGTGCGGCGTCGATCCAAAGTTCAAGTCACCAGTCTCGACCGGCCCAATCCCGATAGCGCCGGACCATGGGAGTTTCCCGATGAGTCCCAAGCTCCCGATAGGCACGTCGAGGAAAATGGCATGACCGATCAGATGGAACTTGCGCTCAAGTCGATTAGTCCAGAGTTTCGATCAGCTGTTTTGCTTGCTGATGTGGAAGGTATGGCTTACGAGGAGATCGCGGAAAGTATGCAGATTTCGATTGGGACCGTTCGAAGCCGAATTCACCGCGGGCGAAAGCAGCTTCGCAAATATCTGGAGAAGGTTTATCCGAACCTGATCCGCGAGGTGGTGGAATGACTTGCCGCAAGACCCAGGCCAGCCTCTCCGCTTACATCGACGGGGAGTTAGGCGGGCAAGAAATGCTCAGAGTCAGGAAGCACTTGCAGCAATGCCAGGCTTGTGCCGCTGAAGCAGAGGTTCTCCGATTTGCCCAGCAGCTCCTGGCGGACATGCCCTGCCCAGAAGTGCCAATCGGACTCGAGGATCGCCTTGTCAATCACGTTTTTGCTGGAACCGGGTCGCTCCAGAAGCGCAGCACATGGCGAACCTGGGCGATGAGCAGCACCGTAGCCGCCGCTGCCGTTGCTCTCGGGCTAGTTGCTTGGACCGTGAGCCACGGAGCCCCTCAGAGACAATCGGACCCAGCGACCTTGGCTCAGTCGGTCGATCAGAACGAAGCCTATTTTGCGGGAGGCGATCCGGTGAGTCCTCATGCGCCGGTCTTCTCGGTGAGCGATGCGCCTTAATGGCAGACTGTTAAGGACCCCTCTTTGCATCGTCTGGGCGCTGTCTGTAAGCATTTCCACCGGTGCACCCCCTAAGAACCCGGAGTCGATCCTTCTCCAAATTTTCAAACGCACGGTCGCCGTTCCATACCGCCAGTTGGTGACGATGCGTGGGGGACCGGGAAGCAAAGGCCACATGAAGGTCTCCATCGTTGGTGACGTCCGGGGTCGGTCAGCAATGACCATCTTGGAGCCGCTAACGGAGACGGGCCGAACAATCATCGACGATGGGGTGGATTTGACCACCTATATCGCTGACTCGAAGACCGTGATTACCCAGCCTTCGCCTCGGAGAACCGAACCGGCTCCAGAAAAGCGTGTTGCTCTTACGAAGCGGAACTACAATTTGTCCATCAAAGATGGTGGGAAAATCGCTGATCGTGCGACTATGGTCTTAACGGCGTCTCCCAAGGAAGAGTCTTTGCCCAAGCGGGTCTTCTATCTGGATGCTCGAGCCCTTACCATTCTTCGACAGGAAACCCTTCGCCCGGGCCGAACCTCAGAGGTGACTCTCGACACTTATCATATCGAGTTCAGTCGAGATATCGATTTGGACGATTTGCGTCCATCCGATACCGCTGAATGGAAACTCTCCACGTGGCCCGCTCCACAGCCCTTCAAGGACTGGGAAGACGCCGAGCGGCAGTGCAAACTCAGTTTCGAACCGCCCGTGGATTTTCCGTACGGGTTTGAAATCGTCGGTGGTTACCTTATCGAGCGATCTAAGGCCTTGAACATCCGCCTTTCGGATGGACTCGCCCACGTTTCCGTCTATCTGTACAACACCAAGTTGGTCAAACTGCCGCGCGGGGGCCGATCGGTGGGCAAAGTGGTCAATGACATCGGAATCAACATCTACTCCGATTTGTCCACGTCGATCGAACAGGAGTTCCTCAAGGTTGTTGCCCAAGGCGTGAAGTCACGCCTTTAAGTTCAAATTGGGACTTTTGCGCCAACACTGGAACAATCTGGTAGGCGTAAAGCGTTAACGGAAATCAGAATGAGTGTAGAAAGGAACACAAGAATGAGCGTTTGGAAATCCCTCTCTTCAAAACCGTATCTTTGGCTCCTAGCTGGCGTCGTGGTCGGCGGGGCCGGACTCTCTGCCGTGCGCGAAAGCAAAGCCCATCCCACAAGCGGCATGACAAAGCCTCCGGTGCATGTATCGATGGCTGCTGCCGAATCGCGACGAGCTCATGCCAATTTGGCAGAACTCGATCAGGAATTTGTGGACCTCGCTGAGCAAGTTTCGCCTTACGTTGTGGCCATTCAGGGCGGCGAACAGAGCACGGTCGATGGCAAGGATCAGTTTGCGGTCCGATCAGAAGGTAGCGGCGTCATTTATCGATCCGACGGATACATCCTGACCAATGACCACGTCGTGAACGGCTACAACAAAGTCAAAGTAGTTTTCAATGACGGTGAAGAGGTAACCGGCACCGTCATCCGAGCTGGTGACACCATGAATGACATCGCCGTGGTGAAGGTCGACAAAACCAACCTTACCGCCGCGCCGTTCGCCGATAGCGGAGCCGTTCGAACGGGTCAGATCGCTGTCGCATTGGGTGCACCGTTTGGCATTGAGAACACGATGACTGCGGGACACATTTCTGGTCTCGGTCGCAGTCAGGCGATTCCCGATCAGCGCTTGAATGGCACTGGAGTACGCGTCTACACAGGCATGCTGCAGACGGACGCAGCCATCAATCCTGGCAATTCGGGTGGACCGTTGTTCAACGTCGATGGCCAGGTGATCGGTATCAACAGCTCGATTGCAGCAAATCCCACCGCTTTTGGCGGCGCGGCTGGAAATGTGGGGGTTGGATTTGCCCTTCCCAGCAACCAGGCCAAGTTCTTTGCGGACTTGATTATCGAACGCGGTGGCAAGATCACCCGGGCGTACATGGGACTCGCACCCCGCGATCTCAAGCCGTATGAGAAAAAGAAGTTCGATGTTCCGGGTGGTGCATACGTCGCGAACGTGCCAGCCCAAGGGAGTCCATCACACACGGCTGGCATCAACGAAGGCGACATCGTCACCCGAATCGGTGATCTACCCATCGAGACTGAGCTTGATCTTCGCAACGCGATGTACAAGTACCAGGCAGGGCAGTCGGTCAAGGTCGATTTTGTACGAAACGGAAAGGTGAACACCGTCGACGTGAAGTTGATCGAAGTTCCCAAGGATCTGGCGAGGAGCAACCAGCCCCGACAAGACAACTCCCCGTTTGTGCCCAAGGGCAATGATGATGGAGGAATCGACGATCTGTTCAAGGATCTACCCGACCGAATCAAACAGTTCCACTTCAAGGGCGATGGCGATTCGAAGGAAGAACCAGCACCCAGAGCGGATCGGTCTGGGAAAGTCTCACTTGGCGTTTCGGTTTCGGAGTTGAGCTCTGGTCCACGTAATCAGTACAAAGTTCCGGCCAACGTGAAAGGCGTGCTGGTTCTGGGCGTGAACCCCGGATCCAAAGCCGCTGATCTCGGAATCGAGGAGGGAAGCGTGATCACCAACTTCAATGGCAAGGCGCTCAGCTCCGTCGATGATCTGGTGAGTGAACTCGCAAAGTTGAAATGGGGTGATACGACATCCATTCGTTGGGTGAAGTACAACGCGAACGGGATGTCGACTTTTGAGCGACCATTTCAACTCTAGTCTCTCAAGAGACCCAGTAAATGCAGCCTTTGGAACTTTCCAAAGGCTGCATTCATTTGGGTGTAGGTGAGCGAAGAGTTGAATAGGGCCGTGCAGCGTTGGACAGAGCTTGAGGAGCGACGAATAGCTTTGGGCGAACGGGTGAGAGCGATGCCCGAGGGACAGCGTACGACGCCTCCCTTTCGAGGTGCACTGGCGCCAGACTCGACCATCCTCCACATGGCCATTGTTGACGAGTTCTATCCACCACTCTTAGAAGCCGGTCAGAAATCTGGGATCGTTGGACAAGCGGCGAAGCCCAACTTCATGCATCGATTCGCCGTCCGCCGTATGAACGCGGTGAAGTCGATTCCGACGCCTGGATCGCTCGCACCGAGTTCGGGACTTGATCTGGAAGCGGCGATCAACCGTTGGGCAGAAGTCCGGAGTAGGATAGAGCCGTTTGTTCATCAGGCTCCCTATGAACGCGCAGCGCTCAAACACCCGTTCTTCGGTTTGCTGAGTTTGAGTGACCTCTTGGACGTGATGGAAGCGCACCAGACCTACCACGAGCACCGGCTATCCAAGCCGAAACGGTGATTCGACGCCCACAGTGCGGCCGAAACGAGTTCCCAAAACCTATGTAGAATGAGGTGTCATGCAATACACCAACTTGGGTCGTTCGGGTCTCAAGGTTAGCCGACTCTGTCTCGGCACAATGAATTTCGGGCCCGAAACCACTGAACAGGATTCGTTCGCGATTATGGACCGTGCCCTTGAGTTGGGCATCAACTTTTTCGATACCGCCAACGTTTATGGCTGGAAAATCGGAGAGGGCATTACCGAGCAGATTATCGGGCGATGGTTTGCCCAGGGTGGCGGGCGACGCGAAAAGGTCGTTCTGGCTACTAAGTTCTATGGCGACATGGGCGAGTGGCCGAACGTTTCCCGTGTGAATGCTCTCGCCATGCGCAAAGCGGTCGAGGCCTCGCTCACCCGGATGAAAACGGACTACATTGACCTTTATCAGATGCACCACATTTGGCGAGAAGCACCGTGGGACGAGATCTGGGAGGCGTATGAGACGCTGGTCCGCCAGGGGAAGGTGATTTACGCCGGTTCCTCGAACTTTGCCGGCTGGCACATCGCTAAGGCTCAGGGAGCCGCCAAATCACGTAACTTCCTCGGCCTGATCAGCGAGCAGAGCAAATACAGTCTCGCTGATCGAATGGTCGAACTGGAACTCCTTCCGGCATGCGAAGATTTTGGTCTCGGAGTGATTCCGTGGTCGCCTTTGGCAGGCGGTTTGTTGGCGGGCGTTACGAAGGGAATTCAAGGCGGAAGGCGAGCCGGAGACTGGGCTCAGAATCGTATCGAGAGCATTCGCCCACAGCTTGAAAAGTGGGAAGCTTTCTGCGATGAGATGGGCGAGCAACCAGCGGACGTGGCGCTAGCTTGGCTGCTGACTCGACCCGCCGTTGCAGCACCGATCATTGGGCCTCGCACCATGGATCAACTCAACGGCTCTCTTCGTGCTCTGGAGATTCAACTTTCGGCGGAGCAACTGGCAAAGATCGATGAGATCTGGCCTGGCTACAAAACTGCACCCGAGCACTACGCCTGGTAGATTAGCCGAGACATTGACCCTTAGAAGTCCCCCTCATGAGCGCGAGCGAATTGAGGGGGACTTAGGGGGAGACCAGCACCAGCCAGAAGTGAGCTACCCCGCTGCACCCGCACCTGTACGCCTTCGGTACAGCCAGAGTTTCAGCGCCACAACAAGAGTCATCGCCACGCTTCCAAAGTAGCTGACGATGTGCGTGGACGCTACTGCTACTGCCCGAGCATCTTCCTCAAACGATGGTCTTCGCTTCGGCTCTGGAATCACGATGTGGGCGACCACGAGCATCCCGACGAGCCAACACATTGCGAGCACGAATAGGATGATCGTGGCATTTCGAAGGGTTTTGGCAAAGACTGGAAATGGTACGGGGTCCGTTTTCCCAAAGAGCGAAATCACGGCTAAAACCAAACCCGCCAATCCCCCAACCCACCAAGTTGCGATGACACCCCAAAGCAAAGCCATGATGATGGGGTTTTGGGATTCGACGAGCTTTGGGTGGTGAACCGTGAAATAGGGCACCCAAAGGTGCGCCGTTACCAGATCGTGGGCAATACCGTATCCAACGCTCATCAGAACGGTGTAGCCCACGAACTTTCCGTACTCCGACTGCATGGAGATCTGGGGCCTATTTTTGGGAGATCATCACGTCGCGAGACCCTGCAAAATCGACGGAAGAGTTGCCCCAGAGCACTTGGTATTTGCCGCCCGGCACCACCCAATCACCCATGGACTCGTCGTATCGCCGAAATGCGGTTTTGTCGAGTGGGATGCTGACCTTGGCCGATTCCCCGGCCTTAAGATGAACCTTGGAAAACCCCTTAAGCTCCCGAATCGCACGGTCTTGTGAAGCCGGATTCTGGACATAGATCTGGACGACGTGTGAACCGGCTCTCTTGCCCGTGTTCGTCACAGAGCAGGTTGCCACCCATCCGGTCTTCGTGGCCGTCAACTTGAAATCAGCCATTTTGAATGTGGTGTAGGACAAACCAAATCCAAACGGATAGCTCGGCTCGATTCTTGCATGGTCGAACCAGCGATATCCGACCCAGATATCGTCTTTGTAGGTCTCCTTTCCATGCTCTTCGGTTCCGGGATATCCCTCCATTCCGAACTGGTGGCTGCGCCAGTCCTCAAGTTTCTTCCCAAAAGTGACCGGAAGCCGGCCGCCAGGATCGGCATGGCCGAGAAGCACATCTGCGACTGCGCTTCCACCTTCCTGGTTGGGATACCAAGCCTCCAGAATCGCAGCGGCGCTGTTTTTGAACGCTTCCACCGAGATCGGAGCACCGTTGATGAGGACTACGGCAATTTTTGGATTGACTTTGGCGATCTCGTTAATGAACTCAGCCTGCGGTCCGATGGGGTCGAGGTTGGGCTTGTCAGCACCAAACGGACTTCCCTCGGACCATCCTTCGGAGTCGTAGCTGTGATCGGTACCTCCCACAAAAACCACCGCGTCCGCGCCTTTGGCCAACGCAACCGCAGTGCTGAATTCGTATTGTTTGGGACTTTTCACGGCCAAGTACATTTCGCCTTTGCCGATTGAATTGTAAAACTCCAGTTTCAGAGAGACCTTTTGACCCTTCTGGACTTTGATCGTGCCCATCTTGCGTTCGGTGTTGTGGTCGCCCCAGTTGTCGATGAGCAGTTTGTCGTCGGCGTACAATCTTGAGCCATCGTCGCTTCCGATGATAAGCGTTAGATCTTCCGTGCGAGGAGCGACTAGGGTGCCTGTCCAACGGTAGCTGTAGCTCCCTCCGTTCGAGTCGGTATTGACGTCGATCTTTTCCGAGTGGCCCGCAGTTGAGGATCCAGTGAAGTCCTGAGTCGACCAGCGCATCTCGTCAAATCCGCCTGGAACGTAGTCCTTTCCGATGAGTGAAAACGGTCGCGCGAACTCGAAGCCAGGTGCGAAGTCCACTTGGACCTTGCCTCCCAAAGCCTTCTTCAAACCTTCCAACACTGTAATCTCGTACGGAGGCTCAACTGCACCGCTACCTCCGCCCACAGCTCCGGTTCCAATAAGCGTGTGCTTCTTGTCCGCGTTCGGACCAATGACCGCAATGCGCTTCAATTTCTTGCTATCGAGGGGGAGCAGTGAATTTGAGTTCTTGAGCAGAACCATGCCATCGATCGCGACTTGTTTGGCGATTTGCGCCCGTTCTTCATTGCTAACATTCTTGAGTTTCTTGTCGTCGGGCGGAGCCACGCGGCTCGCCATCAGTAGGTTTCGCCGAACCGCGTCGTTGAGTGCTTCTTCCGATATCTCTCCCTCGCGTACTCTGTCTGCCAATGCCTGGTCTTTTTTAGCGTCCATCCCAGATGGCATGTCTAGCGTCGCCCCCGATTCGAGCGCGAGCTTGTCATCGTGCCAGGCACCCCAGTCAGACATGATCACTCCATCGAAGCCCCACTCCTTGCGCAAGAGTTGCTGATTAAGCAAGGGACTTGCGGTGCAGTAGTCGCCTTGAACCTTGTTGTACGCCGACATCAGCGACCAGACTTTGCCTTCCTGAATTGCGATTCTGAAGGGCTCGGCATAGATTTCTTCCAGCGCGCGGCGCGATGAGTACACGTCGATCGTGGTTCGCCAGACTTCTTGCTCGTTGAGAGTGAAGTGCTTTACACAGGCGGCCACGCCTTGGCTCTGGACCCCTTTGATGTACTCGGCTGCGATGTGGCCGGCGAGGTAAGGATCTTCGCCCATGTATTCGAAAGTGCGACCTCCCAAAGGCGTCCGCATTATGTTCACGGCAGGACCCAAAATCACTCGGTTGCCCGCCGCCTTCGTTTCCTGGCCAAGGGCCACACCTAATTTCCGAATGAGATCTCGGTCCCAGGTCGCGGCGTACGTGATGGCGCAAGGAAACGCCGTGGACACACCCTGTCGCACTCCCTGAGGACCATCGTTCATGCCGATTTCGGGCAGATTGTGGCTCGGCAGTTTGCCAAAAGAGAAACCACTCGAACCGTGCATCAGCGTCGCCTTTTCTTCGAGCGTGAGTCGCTTGAAGATGGAGTCGTATTTTGCTGGAAGGGAGATTGCAGGGTTGGCGAGAGCCGTAGCCGCCAGGATGGTCCACATCATGATTTCATTTTAGCGAACCTGGGAAATACTGATTGAGGCATTCGATGGAACATCTGTATACTCACTGCATGTTTGTGCCGTTCCTTGCTCTGGCGATCGCCCAACAATCGAACACGTTCGACTTCTGGATGAAAGAGTTTGAGGTTCACAAGGCGGCACATAAGTATGCAGATTGTGAAAAGTCGCTCCTGCAGGCGCTGCAATACGGGAGTTCGGAGTATGCCTTCGGGAGCTTGGTTTGGTCGCAAATGAACCAAGACAAAACGGAAGCCGCCTGCTCCACAGCCGCAGCTATGTATCGAACGTACGGTCAAACTGCGTATGCAATGGCGTCTTTTATCGATGCTCATGTAAAGGACGGTGGCTTTGAGGACGCCATTCGGATGGCGAACGTGGCCTCACGGACCAATGCCATGCAGTGCTCCGATTGGACGAACTCTTACCTTCGCGATGAAGTAAAGATCGCCTGGTCTCTCAAGGAGCCCGCCATCTACACGCTCCACTGGACGATTCCTGGGGAAACCTTTACCAAAGAATCGCCCAAGCAAACCTTTCGGTTTCCCATCATTAAGTGTGCTTCTCAGACTTTTGATTACCGGCTTAGTGGAAATCAGAGTTCACGGGTGGTTTCGAGTAGTGAAGATGAGACCCTCGTTGAGATCGAAGGTGTGCCCGGTCAGCCGGTCTCGGTCGATGGAACCGCCACGATCAAGACACGAGCGGTTGGGGCTCGGACGATTCGCCAACTTGCGCGTGTTAATCTAAAGCCCGCACCTGCCAGTGAAATCGGTGTCTTCTATTACGGCACCGAAGTCCATGATCCAGCGGATCCCGCGATCGCTTCTCTGGCGAAGTTGGTCCATCGTCGCAGCGCGGTCGAGACGATGCAAGCAATTCTAGATTGGCGCGACAAAGAGATGCCTTACCGCAATATCGTTGGGGGGAAAGGTTCCCACTTTCAGCGGATTATTGATGCAAAGTGCGGGGTATGCCATGACGCGAGCTATATAACGGCTGGTCTGGCTCGAGCCAATGGCATTCCAGCGTACGTCGTCGGCTGCTACGTGCTTCCCGGTTCCGGCACCTTCAAAGATGTTGAAGGATCACATGGCCATATTTGCGTCAAATTGCCTTCCCTAGGTTGGACCGATGTGGAACCGCTCAATCGAACATCCCTTAGGTTCTTCGGAGGATCAAACTACCTCCGATTCACTCGTCAGGAGCAGAAGGACTCTCGAAATGCAATTTCATTGCAGGGTTACAAGGTTAGCGGATCCCGTATGTAGAACGAACTACCGTGCGTCGGGTGGACCAATTCTTTGTCGAAGTTCCCAAGCCACGAGGTGATACGAATGGTGGATGACTCTCTGAGCGCACGTTCCGCTAACACGGAAACATGCTCGGGCAAGGTCGGGCCACCACCAGTAACGACTTCTCCGCATAAGCACTCGTGTTCGATGATTTCTTCGTTGAAGAAGTCACGTAAGAATTCGACCACAGATTCCGCTGCGGTCGAAGGGTCAGGCTGCCAAAAGTCGTACAGGTAGCCGTAGTGCCAGTAAATCGGAAGTAATCAGTTAAGCCAATTGCGAGTGGTGTTCGAATTACCGGATGTTGCGAACGAAATCTGAGTGTGGGAAACTCACTCATTCCACTGAGGTTCCATTCCGGAAATTCTGCCACTCCTGAGTCCACCAACTCGAATTCCCAAGGTCGCTCCTGAAGTAGAACTTCGGTCATCAATGCTTCGCGCCAAATGTTGCTGTCGGCCGGTGATTTCACTAAATCTCGAAGTCCTTATCGACCGGTGGCTTGGGATGCTCGATTTCGATTCGCTTATGGACCTTCATTTGCGAGGCAGCATCGGCAAGCGCCCACATCCAGGCCACAGAAACCATCCCAAGGGGTAGGAGAACCATGCTGTTGAAGGGGACCTTGGAGAGCCCAATCAGCCCGAGCAAGCCTTGCAATCCGTTGGGGATGAGTAGGATAAAGAACCAGCCCACGATGTAAGCGGTCATCAGAGCAGCTCCTTTCCTAACTGCGCCAAGAGCTATCTGGCCGAGTCCGGGAAGCATAAACGAGAGTGTCATCGCTATCTTGCCGCTCGTGTAATTTTCAAAGCCCGAAAGCGATTCGCCTACCGTATCCCAAGGTTGACCTCCGCTCGCGAGAAGGACCGCCTCTGCGTACTTTCTTTCCAGGGAGGCGTTGGAAGGCTCAAGTTCGTGTGCCTTTTTGTACGCTTCCTGGGCTCGAGTGAAGTATTTCCGCTCGATGTATTCATCGCCCTGAGCCTCCCAGGCGAAAGGCGAGTCTGCCGCTTCTTCTTTGAGCTGGTTGAGCATGGAGTTGACCGCCTCACGCTCTCCTCGTCTGCGAGCCAGAGCGAGCTTTCGCACTAGGGCTTCAATTTCATCTGCTTTGAGCGTTGGTTTTGGTTCAAGCTCGCTCATGGGTTCACTCGTATGGACGTAGCCACGGTGGGATTTTGTTGCGGCGGCCCCACCGATCCCAGTATGAACCAATGGAGGTTCGAGTTCGAATCTGAGGCGAACTCGTAGGAAGAGGGCCACGAGAGGTAGACTGAATGACTACACGGAATTTGTTATGCCGACCGCTGATATGCAATTTAAACGCGAGGACCTGAATCCTTGCACGATCAAATTCGAGGTTACTTGTACCGCCGACCAGGTGAAAAGTGGCTATGACCGCGCCTACAAGGGTTTTGCCAAACAGATGCGAGTCCCTGGCTTTAGGCCCGGAACCGCGCCCAAGGCGATGGTAAAGAAGCTGGTTGATCCGCAGCAAGTAACCAACGCTGCTGCAGAGGAAATCATCGGACAGGCGCTGAAGGACCTGCTCACGGCTGAAAAAATCCAGCCACACGATTCCCCGGCGGTCAACATTCTCAAAATTGAGGAAGAGGAACCGGTTTGCGAGTTCACAGCCAAAATTCCGCTTAAGCCCCAGGTTGAACTCGGCGATTACAAGACCCTTACCGTGAGCCGACCCAACGTCGAAGTTTCCGATAAGGACGTGGATGAGTATCTTGAGACCCTCCGCCAGAAGTCCGGTAAGCGAGAAGTTGTGACCGAACGCGGTGCGACCGATGGTGATATGGCTGTGGTCAACATCCGAGTGGATGGCGAAGAGGGCGAGGGCCGAAACTTCATGACCGTGGTCGGAAAGACATTCCCCAAGCTGGACAAGGCATTGGAGGGGATGCGAGCCGAGGAAATGAAGGTTGAAACACTTGAATTTCCGGCTGACTTCCAGGAGAAGGACTGGGCTGGCAAGAAGGAAAAGGTCAAGGTGACCCTCAAGTCGATCACCACGATCCAGACGCCAGAACTCGACGACGATTTTGCTCAGAACCTTCAGAAGGATCTGAAGAGCTTAAAGAGCGAGACCTTGGCTGACCTCAAGGCCAAGGTCAAGGACCTTCTGACGCGCGCTCGCGAACAGATGTCCCAGGAATATGTGAATGAAGCGCTCCAGCAGCAGCTTCTCGACCTATCGACCGTTCATGTTCCCGATACGATGTGGGAGAGCGTGGCCAGCCAACGGCTCCGAGAACTGGAAGCCGAAGCTCGCCAGAACGGTAAGACGCTTGAGGATTACGCCAAGAGCAACGGAATGACGCTCGAGGAAATGATCGAGAGTTGGAACCACGAAGCCAAAATTCAGGTTCAGCGAGCGGTCATCGCACGAGAGATCTTTGCTTTGGAGCGCTTGCAGCTTACGAACGAGGATCTGAACCAAAGCCTCATCCAGATGGCGATGGAATACAACGTGCCCGCACCACAGCTCTTGGAGTACATGCAGAAAAACAAGAGTTTCCAAGAGTTGGAAATTCGCGCAGTGTTCAAGAAAGTCATCGACTTTCTCAACTCCAACGCCACAATCACCGCGGGCGAAGCCGCTCCGGCACCAAAAAAGGTGAAAGCAAGTGCCAAAGCCGCTGACGAAAGCGGTGATTCAACCGATAAACCTAAGAAGAGCCCCAAGAAAAAGGCTGAATAAACAGAACCATCTCAAGGAGGAAATTGAATATGGGTGTTCCGTTTGTTATTGAACAAACCGCTCGTGGAGAGCGCAGCTACGACATCTGGTCGAGGTTGCTGAAGGACAGAATTGTATTTTTGGGTACGGCTGTTGACGATTACGTCGCCAACTTGATCACGGCGCAGCTTTTGTTCCTTGAGAAGGAAGATCCGGATAAGGATATCGACTTCTACATCCACAGCCCCGGTGGTTCTGTCTCGGCTGGCTTGGCCATCTACGACACCATGCAGATGATCAAGCCCGATGTAGCCACCATCTGCGTGGGACAGGCAGCCAGCATGGGCGCCGTTCTGCTCGCAGGCGGTGCAGCGAAAAAGCGATTCTGCCTCGAAAATGCTCGCGTGATGATTCACCAGGTGAGCGGCGGAACGCAAGGCACAGTGGCCGACATGAACGTCGCGTTGCGAGAAGCGAATCGCTACATGGACATCCTGATGCAGATTCTGGCGCGTCATACGAATAAACCAGAAGAGCAAGTTCGCAAAGATTGCGACCGGGATTACTTTATGTCAGCCGATGAAGCACTAAATTACGGCTTGGTTGATAAAGTTTTGAAGCCAGGCGAACGATAATCTTCTAAGGATAGCAACATATGGCCAGAACACCTGAACGCCGCGATCAATGCGTTCTTTGCGGCAAGAGCAAAGAACAGGTAAAGAAGCTTATCGTGGGCCTGCACGGCGCAGTTTGCATGGAATGCGTCGACCTGTGCAACGACATTCTTCAACATGAAACCGATCGCGGTCCGGCACCTACGCGCGAACCGGGATCACGCTCAACCGCGCCAACGTCGGCGCCTGTGGCAAAGACGGAGATTCCTAAGCCTAAGGAGATTGTCAAACTTCTCGATTCGTACGTGATTGGGCAAGGCACCGCGAAGAGGGCATTAGCGGTTGCTGTTTACAACCACTACAAGCGGGTTTCCGAACCCACAGAAGAAGGCGAGGTTGAACTCAGCAAGTCCAATATTCTCCTTGTCGGCCCCACTGGCTCCGGAAAGACGCTTTTGGCGCAGACCATGGCTAGGATGTTGGAGGTTCCGTTTGCAATCGCTGACGCGACCGCTTTGACAGAGGCCGGCTATGTAGGTGAAGATGTTGAAAACATCCTGCTTAAGCTGTATCAATCGGCTGAGTCGATGGATCCGAAGCGAGCGAAAGAGCTCTGCGAACGCGGAATCATCTACGTTGACGAGATCGACAAGATCAGCCGGAAGGGCGACAACCCGTCGATCACTCGAGATGTGAGCGGTGAAGGCGTCCAGCAAGCACTCCTCAAGATCTTGGAGGGGACCGTTGCAAACGTTCCGCCGCAAGGTGGGCGCAAGCATCCGCAACAGGAATATATCCAGATCGACACTCGGCACATCTTGTTCATCTGCGGTGGTGCCTTCGAAGGTATCGAGGAAATCATCCGTCGCAGAATGAAAGAGAACGTGATGGGCTTCAGGGCGGAGCCGCAAAGCAAAAAGAAAGACGAGACCGTCATTCTCCAAAAATTGCTGCCAGAAGATCTGCTCAAATTCGGATTGATTCCTGAGTTTATTGGCCGCTTGCCGGTTATCACGACTCTGGATCCGTTGGACGAGGACGCCTTGGTCCGAATCCTCACCGAGCCCAAGAACGCATTGCTCAAGCAATACGCCAAGTTCTTTGAAATGGATGGTGTTGAGCTCGAAGTGAAGCCCGGAGCACTTACGGAAATCGCCCAGGAGGCCCTCCGAAGGAAAACCGGTGCTCGTGCGCTCCGCGCCATTATCGAAGGTTTGATGATGGAAGTGATGTACGAGGTGCCCAGCGCGGCCGACGTCCGAAAGGTCGTCGTCCCCGACGGCGTCGTAAGCGAACAGAATCGACCACTTCTTTTAACAGAGGAAATGCTCAAGGCGAGCTGACTCGGCAGTTAGATTAGGAGTTCGGCCCAAGATTCAGATCGAGTCGTGGGCCGAATCCTTTTTTGGGTAGCCGGGCTCTTTGACCATATGAGTTCCATGACACCCGCAACGCGTCCGGAGATCACTGTTCAGTCGATCTATTCATTCGATCAGACGATCAGCCGATTGGAAGCTGCCATCGCAGAGAATAAGTTCTCCACCGTCTTCGACATCGATCTTGCCAAGAGGCTGAACGACAAGGGATTCATTCAACCCGCGACTCGGATACTTGGGGTCTGCAGCGCCAGCCATGCTCATATCGCGCTTGGTGACGATGAGCGGGTCATCGCTATGCTCCCATGCCGAATTGCTATTTACCAAAAAGACGATAGCGTGCTGGTTTGCACAGCCGATGCTTCGCTCCTTGCTGAAGCATACGAGGGCGAAAACTTGGCAGCTGTTGCTGCGGAAGTAAATTCAGCAATCTTGCGCATCCTTGAATCAGTTACGAGCTAAATAGAGGCTGGGGACGCCGAAATGCGCCCCCAATTATGCCTCCTGAGGGGTGGAATGAGCTGTCCGCGGTGGCCACAATTTGGACGCTAGTATGGACAGCGCTAAGATGCCAACAATGACGAGAAGCGAGATGACAATGGGGATTTTGATCTCCCAATAGCTTAGAGTCATCTTGCCTCCGACAAAGACTAGGATCGTCGCGAGCCCATAGCTCAGATAGTGGAAAAGTCCCATTAACCCACTGAGGGCGAAGAACAGCGCGCGAAGCCCCAAGATCGCAAACACATTGGATGTGAAGACGATAAACGGGTCCTTCGTGATAGCAAAGATCGCCGGGATCGAATCAACGGCAAAGATGACGTCAGTAATCTCAACGAAAATAAGTGTGATGAGTAAAGGCGTTGCCCAAAGCTTGCCGTTAATGCGCGTAAAGAAGTTCTGACCCACAAAATCTGGCGTAACTGGAATGAGCTTCTTAACGCCGCGAATAACTGGATTCTTGTCAGGGTCGATCTTCTTATCTTTGACTGCGACCATCTTGATACCCGTGGCTATCAAGATCGCACCAAATACAAGAAGCATCCAGTGGAACTGAGTGAGCAGGGAAGATCCGGCCGCGATAAAGGCCGCGCGAAAGAGTAATGCTCCGACAATGCCAAAAAAGAGGACGCGATGCTGGTACTTCGGTGGAACTTGGAAGTAGCTGAACACCACCAGGAAGACGAAAATGTTATCAACACTGAGCGCCTTCTCTACCAAGTAGCCCGCGAGAAAGGCTTGACCGGCTTCGGCTGGGGTGTACGGACTGTTGGGTTGAATTGCGTTCCAGAAGAAGAATAGTCCTGCGTTAAACGCCAACGCCAAAGCAATCCACACAGCGCTCCAACCAAGCGCTTCCTTCATTTTTACCTCGTGAGATTCCTTATGGAAAACTCCGAGATCTAGCGCGAGCATGAGGAGCACAAAAATGAGAAAAGCACCCCAAATCCCAATACCAATTCCACTAATAACCATAGTAGTTCAAAAACTTCAAACGTGTCAAAGACAGTCTCTAAAATTTGCAAAACTACATAACCAATGTAGTTTCGTACAGTGTTTTGTTTCACTCGATGTCACGGGCAGATCTTTCAGTCTGCCCGCCCTCGACTATTCATGAATTAGATACTCATACGATCGACGATAGCGGGCAACTCACACCCCCGATGTCATTAGTCAAAGTCAAAGAGCTCACCTAGGAAGCTCTTCTTGCGACGCTTTCTCCTGAATTCCAAATCGTCATCATCGTCGGGATGCCGGCGTCCCCATTCCGCTGGTGGTGGAGGTGGAATTCTGGGAACGCCAGCTGGTGTCTCGGCGGAAATCGCCCGATCGATGACTTTGTCGAGCTCGCCACGATCCAGCCAGATGCCTCGGCATTGCGGGCAATAGTCGATTTCGACGCCATGTCGTTCGGTGATGTTAAGCGGTATTGAACATTTAGGACAATTCATTTTGTTACCAAAGTGTTAAGCAATAAGAGCCTTCTCAAGGCGTTGAATTCTCTCCTCGACGGGAGGGTGTGTTGAAAAGAGTTTCATCAGGCCGGAGCCAACTCCGGCGAATGGATTAACAATGCACATATGAGCCGAACTGGGAGGCATATTTCCAGGCCGCTGCATCACGCCAGCATGAAGCTTGTGTAACGCTCGCTGCAGACCGACTGGTGAACCAACGAGTTTTGCAGCAGTTGCGTCTGCTTGGAATTCTCGGGTACGAGATACGGCGAATTGGATCATCATTGCAGCGATCGGCGCGAAGAGCATTGCCAACAACGCAACGAGAGGATTGGAGTCTCCATCATCACTTCGCGAGCCGCCGAACATGGAAGCGAACATCGCCATGTTGGCTAAAGCGCTAATTGCGCCTGCAAGTGTTGCGACGATCGTACTCGTGAGTGTGTCACGGTGTTTGATGTGCGCAATTTCGTGAGCAATAACTCCTTCCACCTCTCGCTCATCCAGAATATTGAGCAGCCCCTGGTTCACAGCAACGACACCGTGCTGGGGATTTCTACCCGTGGCAAAGGCGTTGGGCGACATATCAGGAACTACATAGAGCCGAGGCATTGGAATTTCCGCTCTCGTAGAAAGTCGTTCAACCATGGCATACAATGCTGGTGCCTGATAGGGAGTGATCGGCTGTGCGCGCGTAGTGGCCAATACGATCTTGTCGCTGAACCAATACGCAATAACATTGGAGAAGAGCGCGAAACCCAAGGCAATAACGATGCCCGTTGTTCCGCCGAGGATTTTTCCGAATACCACCAACATGGCGGTAATCGCTGCCATCAACAAACCTGTCTTAATCGTGCTCATCTTTATGGTCTCCGGAAAAGAAAAAGACCTTCGTCACAGAAAAACTGTGACGAAGGTCTCGCGCTTTGAGCAAGGACCGGCGGCGAACCGCGTATTGACGACCCTTGCTCCCATTTCTGGGTGCTACTCCCCTTCGGAGTTACTTGTATCAACGCCGTTGATGACAAGAAAGTTGCCGACTCGATGAAAATTACGCAGATTTTTCTGCGAGATTCTTCAACGCAAGTTCAATCGTTGGATAGCTGTATTCGAATCCTGCATCCAAAGCTGCTTTGGGCAGGATGATCGAACCCTTTTCGACCAGACTGGCGTCCGGTCCACCAAAATAGCTGGCAAGCCTCACCGCAAACAATGGCGTGGGCGGCGCCCACGGGCGATCTAGGCTCTCGCGCATGGCTTCCATAAGCCTGCGCATCGTGCAAGGGTTTGGTGCGGTGCCGTTGACCAACGCCGGCGTGTTGTCCTGAAGGAGCCAACCGAACAGATGCGCCAAATCAGTGAGATGGATCCAACTTTGCATCTGAGTACCCGGCATAATGTGCCCTCCGAGATAGAGTTGGGTCAGTTTGCCGAGGAATGGGTAAGTGCCTCCGCCGATGCCATACACATTACCGGTTCGGAGAACCTTGAGTCGGACGGATGACGGACAGGTTTGGTAGGCCGCATCTTCCCACAGTTGGCAGATGTTTGTAAGCATCTGCACTGGCTGTTCAGGGCCATTGGTCTCATCCTTTGGGGAGTCATCGTTGAATCCGTAGTAGCCGATCGCGCTCCCCTGAATCCATATGGGAGGCGGATCCGAGACCTGGGAAAGTGCTTGGCCAATCGTCCGGGTTGGATCCACTCTCGAGTCGATGATCTTGCGTAGGTTTTTGGCCGTGAAGCGAGTCGCGATGGTGCTGCCCGAGAGATTGATGACGGCAGCCGCGCCCTCCAGTTCAGATTTCCAGTCCCCAACCGATACGCCATCCCACAGGCCATACCGAACCTTGTCGTGTGTAGGCTGAGGCGACCGAGTCAGGACCACAATCGAATAGCCGAGATTTTCCAGGTGGTGAGTGATGGCGGTGCCGATGAAGCCCGAACCACCTGCTATCACCACATGGCCTAATCGCCGCTCATCCATTCTTTAAATAACGTTTGTTCCTGTCCAAGCAGCGTCAAGATCCTTGCAACGACTGTGTCGGCGAGGTCCTCAAGACACTTCGGTTGCCCATACCAGGCCGGGCTCGCTGGTATGATCGTCGCTCCAGCTTCGGCCAGCGAAGTGAGATTTCTGAGATGGATCACGTTGAAGGGCATCTCACGAGGAACCAGAATCAGCTTTCGGTTTTCCTTAAGGCATACATCGGCCGAGCGGGTCAGAAGATCATTGCTGATGCCGTTCGCAATTCGGCCGACCGTTCCCATGCTGCAAGGAAGAATCACCATGCCATCGTGCATAAAGGACCCGCTTGCCGGCGGTGTGAAGTAGTTTTTGGAGTTCAGTAGTTCAATGTTTGAATAGTGCTGTCCCAACCACTGCGTTGTGTCAAATGGTTCGGTAGGGATGGTGTAGCCAAGCTCCTGATGCGCGACCTGGTTGGCCTGATCGCTGAGAATGAGGAAGATCCGCTTGTAGCGGAGGACTGCTTCCCGGAGAAATCGCTGAGCGTAAATCGAGCCACTGGCACCGGTGATGCCGACCACCAAATTTCCAGAATTCATTTATCTGGATTCTACGCGGCTTGTGGGTTGGCAAGTTTTGTGGGCCGCTTTGGCCCGAAGCCACGCCCAATGCTGGGGCCCCGTCGCTTCGCTCCCGCCCAGCATCTCGCCCCCAAAGCGGCCCACCAACCGAACCCTCGATCCGAGGGATTACAGTTGGAAAATTTGATCCAAGGGAAACCACTTTTGGTTTGGCGCGGCGAACGGGAGTCGCTGCTGGTAGGTCTCCATCAACGCTTCCCATTCGGCGACCCGAGCCGGAAGTTGGCCTGAATCCGTGGCCGCGCCGGTCGAGGATTCAAGGATCATAAAGAGCCGATTTCCGGCCCTGTAGATCTCACACGCCGTGATGCCAGAAGAACGTAAATGGGCCACAACTTCGGGCCAAACCGCCCGATGGTGGGCTTCGTATTCGGCGATCAGCACCGGATCATCCTTCAGGTCCAAGCAGAAGCAGGTCTTCATTAGATGGTGCCTCGTCGCCGGATTTTTATCCGAAGCGCTCCGGGGTAGGGTTCGGGTCGGACCAAAATCAGGTAGCCGCCTCCGCCTGCGCCACTCAACTTGTAACCGAGCGAGTGGGGACCGTGTTCCTTGATCGCATCTTCGATAAATGAATCCACCATGTACGGAAACATCGCGACCTGAGCCTCAAAGGAGCGACGGAATGCATCACCAAAGGCTGCGGCATCTTTCGCCATGAGTGCATCCCATGCATCGTTGGCTGCATCGGCAAGGCGCATGGCGTCGGCGGCATTTTCGCAGGTTTTGTCTAGAACCCTAAAGCCCGCCGACCTAGGGCTGAGTGGAACCAGATGGAGATGGCTTTCCAAGAAGGTTAGGATGGATTCGTCGTGGACCGACTCAATCTTGTCGGGCCAATATTGACCCTGGTAATGGAGTTTGTTCAAGCCGGGATAGACGATCCCGATGCTGTCCTGCGATCCGCTGATGTATTCGGAGCCTGGAGGATTTTCGCAGCAGAACAGCACCTTTGCAATAATTTCCAGATCCCCCGGGGGCAAGTGGGTGCGCCAAAGCTCGATCGCCTTCCGCCGTGTGCTGGTGCTCATCCCGCTGCGGTCATTGAAATCGTGGGTCGGCTCGATGCTGATGGTGATCATCGGGCCTGGATGGTGCTGGGAGACAAATGGCTGGTCCAGCCAACCTCCAGCGATATCGATTCGGTAGGGAATATGGCACTCCTGACGGAGAGCAGTGGTGCTGCGGGCCGTGAGGCCTTGGTGTGGCTCACGGGGAAGGACCACATACTCCACGCCGTAACTGGCGCATAGTGCGGCCTTTTCAGGAGTGTCACCGTCGTGGTTGACCACAAAGGTTTTCGGGCGAATCTCCGCCAATTCAGGTTCGAAGTCCAGATGCCCGCTTCCTCTGCTGATCCGCACCTCGGAAACGCTGCGGAGCGCTTCCAGCATGTATTTCCGCTCGTTCTGATTGGTGACGGGCCATCGATCCTTAAGATCCGAGACGGTTTGATCGCTACCGATGCAAACCACCACGTCGCCATACTCGCTTGCCGATTGGAGAAAGGCGATGTGGCCACTGTGGAGGAGGTCGAAACAGCCAGAAACCATCACCTTTGGGCGAACCATAACCTCAAGTATATCTTTGCCCAAACACGCTCAACGCAGTTTGATGATTTTGACTGACAAAATGAAATCTTGATTTTTCCGAGGCAATTTTCAATATTTTGTTGTAAGATATTTGCGGGTTAGTTCACGGACGCGAGCACTGAAATATGTCTCTTGCGTCCACGCGATTCGCCTTTAGAGGGAAAGGCAGTCGCAAGGGAGGGCTGGGCCGGATTCTGGACGCAGATCCGGCCCACGTTCCTTTCTAAAGCACCGATTTTTGGCTTGAAACCGTCTGATTTCGTTGATGGCGGCCGAAGTTTTTCATCCTGTTAACGATTTTCAGCAGTTTCCCAATCATCTCTTGGTCAAGCGGAAAATGCTTAAGCTGGTCGGTGGCCAGTATCACATCCATGACGCAGTGAACAACCGCGAGCTGGCGCTGGCAGTTCAGAAGGGCTTCAAGCTCAAAGAAGACATCCGAATCAGCATCAATGGGGTCGAGAAGTTCGGCATTTTTGCAAGAAAGGTCATCGACTTTTCCGGCGTGTATGATGTGGTGGACCTAGAGACTCAGCCAAACACAGTGCTGGCGGTCTTCAAGCGAAAGGGTTGGAAAAGCGCATTTGTTCGAGACGAGTGGATTGTTTGCGATGCCCAAGAGCGAGAGGTCGGCACGATGATCGAGGATTCGGTGGCTCTTGGCTTGATTAGGAGGTTCCTGACCAACATCATCCCGCAGAACTACGACTTTCTGGTAGGCGGTTCTCGGGTTGTGGACTTGCGGCAGAACTTCAACCCGTTCAACTATAACCTGAACGTGATCTACGAAATTGCGCCCGACAGAATGGACCGCCGGATCGCCATCGCGGGAGCCGTTCTTCTAGCCGCGATCGAAGGCCGTCAGCGTAATTAGCGGGAAGTTTGCGCCAGCCCCGGCCCGGAGGCCACTCCCCGAGATGGGACCCCGACGCTCGCGCGTCGCCCATCTCGCCGCCCCCCGGGGCTGGAATCCGGCCTCTCATTTCGTTCTCGCTTGTACTGATCGCGTTTCTGACACCACCTCGCCCTAACGGCCACTCCTCCAAGGGAGGAGAATTTTCGCACATTACCTGTTCAAAGAATCCTTCCAACCTGAAGATGAATTCGAGCCCAATTCCCCGTAGCCGGAGGGGAGTGAGGCGGGAACGAGCGTTTCGCAACTGGAAGCCAATTTCATTTGGCATCCAGATGCCAAAACCGCCAGACAGGTTGGCCGAAAGTCAACTCAGATTCTGTGCATAGCCGACGATGACAATCTGCAAGCATATTCAGCATGCGAAATTCCCCTCCGCCGGAGGGGTGCCCGGAGGGCGGGGTGGTCTGTGCCCGGACCTTCGCCGATGAATCCGCCGCCCATGGACCGACGATCTTCGGTGAAAACCAGGTGGCGGGTCAAATCTCGGTTCATTTTGCGCATCGGAACTCGCAGTTCTGATCGATTTCCCACCTCAAATAACGAGCCACGAACCAGGTTCGACAGACCTTGATCTCCATATCCGCGGCCAATTCGGCGGAGTATTCGCCGTGGTCCTGGTGGTGCTTCTTTTGGGCCAAAAAGAGTTCGCCTAATTTTTGGCCTGCTTCGATTTCAGCCCAGTCCGGTGCTTCACCATGAAACGTCGCGATTCCCCAATGCCAAGGCCGATGCATATCGACAGCGTGCTGTGGACTCCAAACCCAGTTGTCTTCCGGAGTTTTGGGCCGCTTGGCATATTGCCCATCCACCACGTCAAGATGCCATTGGACCCTGCTGAAATTCAATCGTAGAGAACTCCCTTCAACAGGCGGAAGCTTCTGGTTAGAAACTTCCGCAAGAGCGGCCCAAGGCAGTGCGACCTCCACCCACCATCGTTGGTCATTGTCGCTCGGATCATTCAGGGTGCCCTCTAGGCGAACGGCTGACCGCATTCCTTTGATCTCGTACCCGTTGATCGCCGGCCCTTCTGCCCAATAGGGGCGAGCCAGCAGCAGGTCCCACGTGGTGTTGAGGGCATTGATTTCCAACTCCAGATAGCGTTGAAAATCACCGTCAGGGTCAATAAAGATCTCGAAGTCGTTGTCGTTGAAAATGACTGAGTCGTGCTCCGTCAGGGTCGCCCAGAGATGCGGCTCATCCAGTTCAGCCAAAAACAATAGGTCGGTGTCGGTCCAGGCAATTTTCACTCTTGTGCGGTGACGAGGCTTCGGACCTCGGGCCCCCAAAATGTCCATGAAATCGCTGGACCACGGTACTGGCTTCCAAAGAAGCTTCTCCGGATCGGCGTCAATGGTAACGGGTCCGGTGACTTTCCGCACGCCCAAGTGGAGTGGACGGGGGATACTTACTTCATCCACAGGCCCGCAATGACTCCACTGGCATCGGTTACTACGGTGAGAGTCAACTTCTTGTCCGAGCCGACTAGGGTGTATTCGCTGATCGTTGACCCTTGCTCCTCTCGCCTGCTGGTCAATACAAACTCCTTCAGGCTTCCGATCGCCTTGAGCACACCCTTTACTTGGGTGAGTACTGCAGGCGTCATTCCAGATTTCATGGCTTCGGTCACCTTGGCGTCGCCCATAGATCCAGTCAATAGGCTCTCATAAAGGGTTCTGTGGGCTTTGGTCAACTCTGGGTTTTTGTCCTCGATCTTTATAGGTGCCGCATCAGGATCGGCGATATCCGGGATCACCAAGTGGGCCACTCGATCCACCAAGTTCATTGCCACTGGCATGCTCATCGTGTTTTGCAAAACTATGATCGAGATACCATCCTTAAGGTAGCGCCGAATATGGGCGCTGAAACTGGGTATCCCACCACTGTGTTCTACAGCCGGGTGGTTACCGACGTTGGAGACCATCCACGCATATCCGTAGGGGTTCGCCGCACCGCTGTTGAGGGTGAAAGGACTCCACATCTTCTTCCACGTCTCCTGCTTGACCAGGCGATATTCCCACATGGCCTTGTCCCATTTGGCGAGATCCACGACTGTGCTGGCAAGCGACCCTGCCGAGAAAGCCATCATCTGGTGTGGGAGCCTAGCGGTGGTCACCCGTTCCTTGGCCACCCAATAACTCTTAGAAAGCTCTGGCTTGAGGGCGTCCATATCGTACATGTAGGTTGAATTCATGCCCAATGGGGCAAAAATCCGTCGTTTCAGAAAGCCTTCGTAAGGTTCGCCAGAGACTTTTTCAATCACTCGGCCCAAGAGGTAATAGCCGGTGTTGCAATACACCATCTTCTCGCCGGGTTTGAAGGCTCGTTCGTGTTTGGAAACCACTTGCACCAATTCCTCGTCGGTCAGTGCCTTGCGGCGAAAAACCATAGTCGGGCCGTCGTCGGTGTAGTTGAAAAGTCCGGACGTGTGTGTGAGAAGATGGGTGAGTTTGATATCGGACCAAGTCTTGGGTACCCAGTCGAGGTACTCCGTAATCGGCTTTTCAAGATCCACCTTGCCTTCTTCAACCAGCATCATGAGCGCCGCGGATGTGAACTGCTTGGTGACCGAACCAATGAGAAACTCCGTGTCGATCTGCACCGGCTTCTTGGCTTCTCGATCTGCGAATCCGAACCCCTTACTGTAAACAATCTCGCCCTTACGAGTGATCGCCATAGCGATACCGGGGATATTGTTCTTGGCTCGGTAGCCTTCAACGTATTGCGTGATTTGGGCGTCGCTGGAAGGCGGCGCGAGCATCAGGCCAAGGACCAGGGTGCAGATTGGCATTTCAGCAATAGTGTACGGAAAACTGTGAATCGAAGTTCTCGGTGAGGCGTTCTGCCACAATACGGCTATCCATGGACCGCGCTGTGAGCCGCCTGATGCTTAAACAGGCTGAAAATTTGTTTCCGGAGGAGAATGAGCGCGATTCCTTTATTCAGTCGCTGTTGCACGGCGAATCAAAAGAGCAAGCGCTCATTGTTTTGAAGGATCGCCCGGAAATTTCTGCGTTTCCTCAGCTCCCGCGACTGCCCTGGCAACCTGATTTCGTCGTGCGTGTCAGCGATGATTTCCGGCCCGGAAAACACTCGCAGCATGACAAGGGCGCATTTTATGTGTTGGACTTCAGCTCAGTTTTTTGCGCAAGCGCCATGCTGGCTATCGAAACTCCGCCCAAGCGCGTGCTGGACATGTGCGCAGCCCCGGGGGGAAAGTCGGTTTTCTGCCACCGGGCTTTCAAACCCGAACTCCTCGCCTGCAATGAGACCATCCGCAAGCGGATGCCCTCACTGATTTCCAATCTCCACCGATGTCATGTGGAGGGATCGCTGGTGTGGTCGGCGGACCCAAGTGTGTGGACACGCAAGTTTCCGCAAGCGTTCGACTTGATCTTGGTTGATGCTCCATGCTCCGGCCAATCGATGCTGGCAAAAGGCGATCCAGCACCCGGTGCATTCTCGCCGACGATGATCGACATGTGCGTGGGCAGACAGCGGCGCATAATGGGGAACGCTGCTCAGCTTCTGCGACCGGGCGGGCATATTCTCTACACCACGTGCACCTTCGCCATCAAGGAGAACGAGAAGGTCGTGGACTGGCTTCTGAAGCAGTACCCCGAGTTGGACGTAGTTGAAGTACCCCATTTGGTCCCGTTCCAGTCCAAGTTTGCAGAGTTCGCGTGCTACAGGCTCTTCCCGCACCAGGGAATCGGAGCGGGAGGCTTCGCGTGCCTCATAAGGCACACAGGTGAACCGCCAGCGCACCGTGAGCCACTCGACGAACTGCGAGGGAGTTGGCGGTACGGAGACCCTTGGTCCAAGACTCGTCCCGGCGAAGAAGAGCCCGAGCCGGTCGTTCCCGAGCCATTTGAGAAGCCCAAATCTAGCTCGCCGCCGCCAAAACGTCGGTACATACCCAAAAAGAAAACTCCTGAGATCAAGACCCGACGGGGCGCAGGCCGATTTGGGCGAAAGAAGGGTCGGTAATTGGGTTTACTGTTAGGATGTTCGGAGCTTTGTTTGTGGCCGCTGCGATGATGCAGGAGGTCGATGTCTACAACCTCAACATCGGTCCCGAAGGGACAGTAAAGGTTCGACCAGGAGAGATCACTTCGACCTCGACGGGCAAAAAGGTGTCCACGAAGGATGTTGCCAAGGCGTGCAGCAATGCTCGGTTTGTCCTCTTGGGTGAGCAACACGACAGTGCTGAGGACCATGCGATGCAAGCGGCGGTGATCGAAGCATTAGTTGCCGCGAAACGCGATGTCGTTGTTGGATTCGAGATGTTCACTCGCCCGATTCAGTCCCAGCTCAATAACTGGAGCCTTGGATGGGGGGCGGAAAGCGATTTCATTGTCGAAAGCGATTGGAAAAAGCAGTGGGGTTTCGACTACGCTTTGTACAAGCCGATATTCGATTCAGTTCGAAGAAACCGCTTGCCAATGGTTGCGCTCAATGTGCCGCGAGATTGGGTGCGTTCTGTAGGCAAGGGAGGATACGCTGCGCTTACATCCGAACAACGCGCGGAACTCCCAACTGACTTGTTTTTGGGAAATGCGGACCACAAAAAGGTGTTCGAGGGTCTGATGGGTGGCCATCCGATGACGGGGACCCAGGGAGATAACATTTACGCTGCCCAAGTTTTGTGGGATGAAGGCATGGCCGATACGGCGATCAAATGGATGAATCGGCGGACCGATTCCAAACAGCCTATTATGGTGATTCTCGCCGGAGCTGGTCACGTCATGTATGGACAGGGGATCAACTATCGCATCCAAAGGCGGCTCGGAGAAAAGTCAGTATCGATGGTGATGTTGGAATCCGGTACAGCCAGGGAAGTGCGCAAAACCCTCGGGGATTTTGTGTACGTTTCTCACTAGTGGATTGGCTGGAGGACTTTCAGTTTAGGACCACAATAAGGAGAGAGACCTCCAATGAGCGGATTTGATCCCAAGCACCAATTTCAGCCTGAGTCGCTGATGATGTCGTACGGCTACAAGCCTTCTCTTTCCGAGGGATCGCTCAAACCTCCTCTTTTTCTAACTTCCACCTTTGTATTCAAAACTGCGGAGGAAGGGAAGCGGTTTTTCGAGATTGCCTATGGCAAGGCCGAAGCTGCTCCTGGCGAAGAACTTGGGCTGATTTACTCTCGCCTGAATAATCCGGACTTAGAGATTCTTGAAGAGAGACTGGCATTGTGGGATGGCGCGGAGATGTCTGCCGTATTCGAAAGCGGAATGGCGGCCATTTCGACCTGCATGTTGGAATTCCTGAGACCTGGAGATGTGTTGTTGCATAGTGCTCCAGTTTATGGAGGCACTCACCATTTTATCCACCACGTTCTTAACCAATACGGAATCGAAGTTGTAGAGTTTTTTGCTGATCAAGATGCCGAAGAGGTGTGTCAGATTGCTGCGCAGAAAGGCGTTTTGGAACGGGTTAAAGTTGTGTACATTGAGACACCAGCTAATCCCACAAACGCTTTGCTGAATTTGACTGAGTTTGCCAATCTTGCCAAGCGACTTAACGCGATTTCCATAGTCGACAATACCTACATGGGGCCAATGTGGCAAAAGCCGCTCAAGCACGGTATCGACCTCGTATTGTATTCGGCTACCAAGTATCTTGGAGGGCATAGTGATCTCATTGCTGGCTCAGTGAGCGGCAATGCAACGTTGATGGCGCGAGTCAAGGCGATGCGGACCTTCCTGGGCAACATGGCGAGCCCACACACCGGGTGGATGCTGATGAGGTCATTGGAAACTCTCAAAGTACGCACCGATCGACAAGCACTTAATGCGAAGAAGGTTGCTGATTTCTTAGCTGACCACCCGTTGGTAGAAAAAGTCCACTATTTGGGCCATTTGAATCCTGGCGATGTGGGCTATGAGACCTATCGAGAACAATGCAGTTGCGGTGGTGCAATGGTTTCCTTTGACATCGTAAGGGGTGAAAAGGCGGCATTTCGGTTCCTCAACGCGCTCAAACTAATGCATCTCGCGGTGAGTTTGGGAGGTACCGAATCGTTGGCGCAACATCCGGCAACTATGACTCATTGCGATATTCCAGAAGACGAACAAGCTCGAATGAGCATCTCACCAAAATTGATAAGAATCAGTATCGGCGTGGAAGACCCGGACGACCTCATTGCTGACATCTGCCAGGCGTTCGACGAAGTCTAACGCACCCAAACTGCCAATAGGTTTGTCAGTTTTCTACCGGGTTCTTGGTGTGTTTTGCCCTTTCCAAACATCGCAAGCGAGGCACCACCATCGAGGTTCATGGCCTCGTAGCATCCAAGATTATTCATAATGCTTGCTTCCTGGGCAAATGTCACCGCTTTGCGAATATGGACCATCAGGAGCCTTTTATCTTGGGTATAGCCGACAGCCATACGTTGCGTTGCGCCAGTGACGTGAGGATCTCGAAATCCCTCTTCCTTAAAATTGACATCGATTTTGCCATCCAATACTAGAGCTGGACCACATGCCAGCACTGTTTCGTAATCGCTCCAATCTTGGGTTCGATGCCTTTCAACCCGACGAATATCGACATTGTTGTGCGGGTCTATCATGAGCGCTGTTCCCATCAGCCCTTTATGGAGGAGCTTGCCATCGACCACGATATCACCTATTGGATGCTTTGTGGTTTTGTCGAAATAGGCTCCATCAATTGCATAAGTGGCACCGGATATTTTCACCATTTCGCCAAAGCTCTGGTCTGCATCCGGAAAACCGTAAGACACCACAACTCCAACACGAACTTCGGACGAATCTAGATTCACTTCGATGACTCGGCACGGAGCACCCTCCACTTTGGGCTCGCTCATTTTCGCGGTCCAGTTCGGGGCCAAGCAGAGAGCTAAGAGAGACGCAACCATCAGTGCCTAGACGGTACCGGACCCGATGTCGGTGCGGTACCGAAGACCATCGCATTGAATGGCTTGGCAATATCGATATGCGGACTCACGGGCCGATGCTAAATCTGCTCCAGTGGAGGAGATTCCTAACACTCTGCCGCCTTGAGTCGCCCAGTTGGACCCCTGTGTTGCCGTGCCCGCATGGAAGACAACAACTTCCTCGGGCGCTGGCGGGAGTGCAAATTCCACGCCTTTCACGTAGTGTCCCGGATAGCCCTTGCTTGCCAGGACGACCGTGAGAGCTGCTTGGTCTGAGACTGGTACCGGCGGTATCGGCTCACCTGCTGCGCAAGCCCGGAGTGCTTCGGCGAATCCGCTTCCGAGACGGCGAACGACTGTTTGGGTCTCTGGATCACCAAACCGGACATTGAATTCCAGAACCTTTGGCCCCCACCTATCCACCATGAGACCTGTGAAGAGCACCCCTCGAAACCCGATTTGTCGTTTTTGCAGTTCGGTTTGGACTCGGCGCACTACCTCCTCTTCGACCTGACAAACAAGGTCGCTCGACACGCCTGGTACGGGGCTGAAAGTCCCCATTCCGCCGGTATTTGGGCCGCGATCACCATCCAGAGCTCGCTTATGGTCTTGAGCCACTGGCAGCGAGTGGTAGGACGACTCATTCATCAACGTGAGCAGGCTGAATTCGAAACCGGTCAGACGCTCTTCGATGACGACAGTGGCACCAGCCTCGCCGAACTCTTGGTCCACCAGCATCATGGCGATCGCCTCGTCGGCTTCTTGGCAGGTTGAGCAGACTACAACCCCTTTGCCGAGCGCATTGCCGCTCGCCTTAACCGCGACGGCTCGACCCGAATCAAACATCGCGTGCGCGTATTCAGAGGCGCGCTCAGCATCTCGAAAGACCTCGAATTCGGCTGTCGGAACATCAGATGCCTTCATCAAGGCTTTGGAAAACGCCTTACTCCCTTCGAGCTGGGCACCTTCCTCACCAGGCCCCAGTACCAACGTGCCGGACTTGCGAAGCTGATCTGCCAAACCAATGATGAGAGGATCTTCTGGCCCAACAACCACTAGGTCGGGTTTAAGTCGGCCGCAGAGTGCATCCAGACCGGCGAGGTCGCCTGACTTTACGGAGTACGTCTCGCACGTGGCAGCAATCGCATCGCTTCCCGGAGTGCAGAAAACCTCGCCTTCTTGCTGCAGCTTCCAAACAAGCGCGTGCTCGCGGCCACCCGACCCAACCACCAAGACCTTCATTTCGACTGTCAGTGTACTAAAGCTCGCGACGATATTCGAGTGCGCTGAGCAATGTTGCCGAGTCGGCGTAATCCAACTCACCGCCCACGGGCATTCCGTGCGCCAAACGGGTGACCTTGATTCCCAACTGCTTGATTTGTCGACCCAAATAGAGCGCGGTAGCATCGCCCTCAACGGTGGGATTCGTGGCGATGATGATTTCCTCGATCGGCCCCGAGAGTCTGGACAACAACTCCCGAATTTTGAGGTTGTCGGGGCCAACGCCATCCATAGGGTTGAGCAATCCGTGGAGCACGTGGTATAAGCCGCGGTACTCGTTCAAACGCTCCATCGCGGCAATATCTTTGGGTTCGCCTACCACGCAGATAAGGGTCGAATCGCGCCTGGAATCAGAACAAATCTCGCACCGTGTCTGAGCCGTGACGTTTTGGCATATCTCGCAAAGCCGAATTTGTTCTCTTGCGGCCACCAACGATTCGGCAAGGCGACGTACGTCGTCCTCTGGCATCCGCAAGATGTGAAACGCAAGCCTCTGGGCGGATTTTGGACCTACGCCGGGCAAGCGCTCCAAGTGCCCAATCAGCTGGGCGAGCGGCTTAGTGAACGTCATCCGAGAAGGCCAGGAGGCACGTTTGGCATGATCTCGTTCACGCGATCGTTGCGCATATTCGTAGCCTTCTCAAACCCCTCGCGGCAGGCCAACGTGATCATGTCGGTGAGGGTGTCCGGATCCTCGGGGTCGATGAGTTCCTTGTCGACTTCGATGGAGACGACCATGCCTCGACCGTCAAAGGTCACTTTTGCTCCGTTTCTCTCGATGACAAACCGCTCGTTCGCGAGCTCATCTTCCAGGGTTTTTGCGCGATCCATGGCCTGCTGGGCCTGCTTCATCAGATCGCCCATGTTCATCCCTGCGCCAAGTCCGAATCCTTTTGGGAGTTTCATGATTTGCCTATTGTAGTAGATTTCGGCAGTTCCGCACCTTGCCGCCGACGCTGGCCCGATGCCAAACCCCATGCTGGGACCCCGAGGCTTTGCCTCGCCCAGCATTCCGCCCCAGCGTCGGCGGGATCCTATCTCCGTTTGCGTGGAGCTTGGTGTCAGAACTCAAGAGGATCTATGCGAACCTGAGGGTGGTATCGACGATCGCCGGATTTCCTGCAAACCCAAATGCCATGGAGTAGCGAGCAGATCGTTCACTCAGTTATGTGCTGAAACTTTTGCTACACCTGCCCAAATATCTGGCGGCCAGCCGCGTTGAGGCGATCCCCTTCCAAAGGAAGCTCCACTGCTGCCTCGTTCAGACCGACGCTATTTTTTTTTTCAATCTCTAAGGAGATTGTCAGCGCGGGGTCGGGCGTATGCTTCTTCCAGGTCTCTTCGAGCGTGGGTACGAACTTTGGTTTGCCCTTCATCCAGTCGAGATCGGCCTCACCGAGCGTAATGATGACGCGGTTTTCATCGATCCGAGCGACCACGGTTCGCTGAAGTCGGCTCATTGCCGTCCGAGATAGCTGGCTGATCTCGGCCACCACCTGAGCCCAAGCTGCTGCTGCGGGCTGCAACGTTGGGTCTTGGGATTCTGCCGGAGGAACAACAGCAGCGGCTGGTCTTGGATTTGACTTTGGCTCAACTTCCGGAGCGGCTGATGGTTTTGGCTGGTTGGGTGTCGAAGATTCTCGGACAATGGATTTTGTCTGGGGAACTGGTGGTGCCGCTGCCACAACCACAGACTGCGCTGGTGGATGGGCAAGCGCAATCAGCTCGGCCTCAAGCCACAAGCGGGGAAGTCCCACATCACGGATTTCCTGTTGGGCGCGCCCCATCGTGGTCCGCGCTCGATTCAAAAACTCCTCACCCAGATCCACGGCGACTGCGTGAGCATGGGCGGTTACGGCGTGGTCTCCCGATTGATCTCCATCGATGCCATACAGAACTCGCGTCAGGTCAGAAATGCGATACAGACAGCTTTCGACGATGGATCGAGCGTCGCGCCCAGATTGATAAACCTTATCTAGTCGCTCGATCAGGTTTTTCACCTCCTTTCGCTTTATTGCAACGAGGATCTCGTCAATCGTCTCGTCCTGGATGAGGCCGAGTTGGGCGAATACGTGTTCGATGGTCAGATGGCCATCGCAAGTGAGAAGCGCTTGTTCGAGCAGTGTCAAAGCATCACGGTATCCGCCATCAGCCATTCGGGCGAGGGCGTTCAGAGACGGAGCGTCGGCTGTACAGTTTTCGTTGGTGACGACGTGCTCCAGACGTTTCACCAGATCACTGAGAGTTGCCCGATGGAAATCGAATTTTTGGCATCTGGAGCGGATGGTCGGCGGAACCTTGACGAACTCGGTGGTCGCCAGGATGAAAATGATGTGCTCGGGCGGCTCTTCGATGGTCTTGAGGAGAGCATCGAAAGCCTTTGGAGTCAGGTCGTGGACTTCATCGATGATGAACACCTTGTAGCGACAGGTGTTCGGCTTGTACTCCACTGCATTGACGATCCGGTCGCGGACTCCTTCCACGCCCGACTCACTCGCGGCGTCGAGCTCCATGACATCCAGACACGTTCCCGAGGTGATGGTAGTGCAGTTTTCGCACTCGTTGCAGGGCTCTGCGGCGGGGCCCTGGACACAGTTCAGCGCTTTGGCCAGCAGGCGAGCGGTCGAAGTTTTTCCTGTGCCACGCGGGCCAGTGAACAAGTAGGCGTGCGCAATACGGCTGCTTGCGAGCGAGTTCTGGAGCGTTCGCACCACATGTTCTTGCCCAACCAAGTCTCCAAATGACTGGCTTCGATACTTGCGGTAGAGCGCGAGGTGGGACATTGTGGATTCGAGTGAAAAAGGGCGCCGGGAATGGTGCGTCGCACAGAGGTTCGACTTACCGTTGCTACCTTCCGGTCCTGGCGGGGTTCACCGGCCTGCTGCCGCGCAGTTCCCGGCAGGCTGCCTATAAGTTTAGCACCCTGCCGGTTTCAGACGCCCTTTATTGTCGTTGTACTAGTTGCTCCCTGGTGCGACCGGGCCACTCGGGCGGCTCGGTGGAACCATCCCGGGCGGTGGGCCAGTGGGTGCAGGTTTCGGAGCCGACGTGGAGCTTCTCAGGCTTTCCGAGTTGATCACATCGCTTCCAATGGCGTTCAGACCCTGCTTCTTAAAGTTCGACGTCATACGTACAGGAGCCTTATCTGCCCATTCGCCGCGGCGAAGAATCTCATCGCGCGAGATCTCGAACGAGGTGTAGATCACCCTCACGCCCGGCCGTATTTCCGTGTTCAAAAAGTTCTTGTCCGTCAAGCCCTGTCCGTCCCAAGAGAATTTATCTTGGATGTGCGGAGGTGCATTACGCGGGGAGTAATAGAACTCGAGCAGATACTTGTCCTTGTTGAACGGATACATCGTCGGGTCCGCGCTCATGTCGATCTTTTTCGTAAATCGGCGGTTACGGACATAGAGTTGATCTTGCATGTAGGTCGTATTGGTTGGAGGGTCGAGATTCACGCTCTCGGCATCTCCGTCCCAATCGACACCGCCCGCAATGGCGTGTGGGTAATCGGCATCCCGCAGAATCACGCGGATTCGCGTTCCCACCGGAAGCACGTTCCACGTGCCTTCAAATTCAAGCTTCTTCGCGTCGGTCACCGTTACCTTAACACTGAATCCGACATCAAATGGAGGTTCGGTGTCGTAAGGAATCGGTCCATGGCCCTTGGTCTTGGCCATCCAGCCGCGTTGGCTCATGCGGATCATGTGGTTATCGAGGTTGCGCTCGATAGTGTCGCGCATGCTGCTGCTCATCGGGTCGGTGTCGGTTTTGTCGGCAACACGCTTATTCGCTTCTGCGAGGAGCCCCGCATAGTAGTCCATGGCTTTTTCGATTTGGCCATTTCGGATATACGCCGAGGCAAGCAGATTGCGACGTGCCGGAAGTATGTCCTTTTTGGTGTTGGCTTCATCCCACCACTTCACCGCACGGTCGTAGCCATCTTCGATCTTGTGGTGCCAGATCCAACCGGTCTCAAAGAACATCTCGTACGTGTCGGGGTTGTTTTTGGCTCCTTCCGAACCCAGTGCGATTGCTGACGGGAGGTACCGGCGGTCGGATCGCTGCTGTAAATCCGTAAAGTTGTATCCGATGTGCCACATGCCGGTGGCGTACACATCAAGCTGGTGCGGGTCTAGCAAGGTGACGATCCGGATGATGGGCAGGATGGCGTCATAGTTGCCATTTTCAAAGAAGGAGTCTGCTCGCACCCAGAGAATCCCAGCGACCATCTCTCGGAAGCCCGCAAGGGCCGCCAATAGCTGATCAGGATTAAGTCCTGCCGCGACGCCTTTCTGCTTGGGCATGTAATTCTTTGCCCAAATCGGCTGAAGTGCCAAGCCCAAACCAGCCTGCACCACGAACAGGCCGATCACTGCGGCAACGATCGATGAACGTGACTTCTTCATCCGATTCAGACCTCCTTGCGTTCAAAGACCAAAATACCGATCAGCAGGAGAATGATAATGTAGACCACGCCGTAAAGGGCCGTGCCAATGTAATACATCGACTCGTTGCCGATTTGCTGGTTCGGGTTGATCAACGGGTTTTGGACGTTGAATTTTCCGAAGTTCGGCAGGATACTCATCACAAGCTGT
The DNA here is from genome assembly GCA_018268255.1 of Armatimonadota bacterium. GTDB lineage: Bacteria > Armatimonadota > Fimbriimonadia > Fimbriimonadales > Fimbriimonadaceae > UBA2391. The sequence goes on from JAFDWX010000008.1 coordinate 267,368, forward strand.
GAAATCGCTTTGGTCACCGGATGAACGCCGCGGTTCTCCTGGAAGGTCTCGAAAATTGTCCCGAACAACGTGCCGACCAAGTAGATGCCGCCGGTCAAGAAGAAGTTCAAAATTGGCTGGACCATTGCGCTGAGGCACATGGCAACCGCCGCCAGAAGACTCATCTGGAAGAAGAACATCAGTGGGCCTTTGGCGAGAGGAGCCAGCTGGGCCGGATCGCGGGTTCCTTGCTGAAGCGCAAACACAATGATGAGCAGCACCGTCATGGCGGCCATCATCACGCCGAGAGCGGTGACCGCTCCTAAGTACTTCCCAACGAAGAACTGCCAACGCCGGACTGGCTTGCAAAGGATGGTGTAAATCGTTCGTCGTTCTATCTCGTTCGGGATGAGATAAACGGTGAGGACGATGGCTATGAGAGCGCTCGTTAGCTGGATTACGCCAAGGGTGAACCCGACCAACACAGTGCGCTCTTGCCGGGCGCTTAATACGTTGAGTCCCGGGGCGACGGCAAGAAAAGTCACACCGATGAGGAAGATGATGAATAAGACCTTTCGGCGGATGGCTTCGGCAAAGGTCGTCCGCGCGATAGAAACGATGGCATTCATTAAGATGCGCCTCCGACATTCTGGACTGGCCGGTCATCAGACACGGTTTCGACGAAGAGATCTTCCAGCCGCTTGCGGCGTGGGATGATGCTTTGGATAAGCCCACCGGAAGATCGGATCGTGTCGATAATGCTGTTTTGATCGACCGAATCGGGGACGTCCACGATCAGCCGTCCGCCGTTCCAACTCACGATGCCGTCAGAAAGGCTACTTCTGAATGTTGATGCAACGGATTCGGACACATCGCTCGCCGTTACTTCAATTCGACCTCCCTGAAGAAGGTCTTCGAGCTTGCCTTGGGCTGCAATTTTGCCCTTCTTGATGATGGCCACGCGGTCGCAGATGCGTTCGACATCGCTCAATTCGTGGCTAGAAATGAAGACAGTCTTTCCCTCATCGCGGAACTGCAGAATCAGATCTCGGATTTCTTTGTGAGCAATCGGATCCAAACCTCCCGTGGGCTCATCCAAAAAGAGGAGTTTGGGATCGTTCAACAGACTTTGTGCGAGTCCGATTCTCTGCTGCATGCCTTTTGAATACTGCGCGATCGGCTTTTCTCGGTCGTTATACAGATTGACTTTCTTCAGAAGGCCCTCGCATTTTTCCTCATCCTTAATGCTAAACAAGGATGCGTAGAATCGGAGGATCTCCATTCCCGTCATATGCTCGTAGTAATACGGCTTTTCCGGCAGGTAACTGATGATCTTGTGGACCGTCATATCATCGAGCTCGTGGCCAAAAATAGTTGCCTCCCCTGATGTTGGCTCGATGATGTTCAACAGCATCTTGATCGTGGTAGTTTTCCCAGCGCCGTTGGGACCCAAAAATCCGAAGATTTCGCCTTCTTGGACCTCCAAGTCGATTCCATCAACAGCGTTGGATTTGACTCCACTTCTAAGAGTGTAAGTTTTGGTAAGATTCTTAATAGATATGGCTGCTCCCAAGCGGAGACCTCCCAATGGTATTGCCGCGTGATTATACCTATCGTCTCTCTGGCTCAAACCGAATACGAGGGGCAAACTGTTGGGCGCCCGCAAATGTACGGTGGTCGAGAATGTGACACACATTAAGAGATTTTTGAAAATTGCTTTTCAAATAGCAAGAATTTGCTGTCACATTTTGACGAACCCTGGTACTATGACTACAGCAAACCCAGTTACTCACGTTGTAGACAGCGATCTGCAGGAGAGGCGTAGAGTCAAGGTTTGAACAAGAAGTAGCGGGAACGTGCTTTGCTCTCCTTTCAGCGTTCCCGCGTTTTTTTTGCCAACAGGTCGGTCGAAACCCTTTAACGTCCCTTGGCTGCGGCTATAAAACGTGCCACCTTCTCTCGATCCTTGATTCCAGGAGTAGTCTCCACACCGCTAGCCACGTCCACGGCGTACGGCGAATATCGAGATATGACGTCGGCGACGTTCTCCGGGTTCAATCCCCCTGCGATTATTACACGCTGTCCATGGAGGGCCTGGGACCATTCAGTAAGCAGGCCAGAGTCGATGCGATGCCCGGTTCCGCCGAATTGGCCGGGAACGCTTGCGTCAAGGAGCACAGCATCAGCGTGGGCAGCACGCTCGATATCTGCTTCAGTGGGCGAGGAAGCAACTTGGATCGCAAGGATCTTCGAGCGACTTCCGCACGGCGGCAGATCGGACGCCTGAATCGCGAAGCGGTCGAGAAGTTGAATCTCGGGCCTGAAGTAGCCGAACACCGCAACGGTCGTGATGTACGGCCCTAGTCTCTTCGAAGCTTCTTCCAACACGTCCAATTGACTCAGGCATCGTTTGCTGGTGGGTTCAAGGATGAAACCCACCGCCTCTGCGCCAGCATCTTCAGCAAATAGGGCGTCGTCGAGAAGTGTGAGACCGCAGATCTTTACGCGAGTTACCATCCCATGACTTCCTTTACTGCTGCACCCACATCCGGCTTCGAACAAAATGCAGTGCCGATCAGAACAGCATCGGCACCTGCCTCGGTGATTCGCTGGACGTCGGAGCGTGAATGAAGTGCACTTTCGCTCACCAAAGTCGCCCTCCCAACCAATTGAGGCAGCAGGCGGAGGCTGATCTCGGGCGAGGTTTCAAAACTTGCTAGGTCTCGATTGTTGATTCCGAGCAGCTTGGCTCCCGCAGCTAAAGCTCGTTCCGCTTCACCTATGGTGTGTGCTTCGAAGAGGACGTCGAGTCCCAATTCCTCTCCGAGTTGGGAAAACTCGTGCAGCTCCGAGTCTTCGAGGCTATAGCATATGAGGAGGATGGCATCGGCTCCCATGGCGCGAGCCTCGTACACGTGATATTCGTCAGCCGTAAAGTCTTTTCGAAGAATGGGCAGTTGGATCGAATTTCGAACCGAAATCAAATCGTCTTCAATTCCTTCAAATCTGGAGTCCGTGAGGACACTCACGCACGATGCTCCCGCGGATTCATAGGTAGTTGCGATTGCAACTGGATCGAAGTCGGCACGAATCATGCCCTTGACGGGACTCTTCTTCTTGACTTCAGCGATGAGCGCCGGTTTGGATGGGGCGGATTTGATGGCCCTCAGAAAGCCCCTCGTCGGAGGTTGATCCAACGCCATCGCCTTCACGTCGGCCAATGGGCGGGTGGCACGCAATCGCTCAAGTTCCTCGCGTTTTGCCGCGAATATTTGGTCTAAAACGTTCACTCCCGAGACGCCTCCTTCCACTCCTCCAATTTGCTGATCGCACGACCATCCAGCATCGCTTGCCATGCCATATCTGCACCTTCCTTGAGCGTGGGAGCAAGGCCCGCTGCCCAGAGAGCAGCGGCAGCATTGGGGACGATGGCTCTGCTTCGCTTCTGGTTCTCGCCGCTCAACGCAGTCAACAGGAAGAGCGAGTTCTGAACTATGGACTGGCCCGCATTGCGGTCCACCTCGTTATCGTTCAGCCCAAAGTCGCTAGGATGCAGGGTCAGTGGCTCCACGGCTGAGTCCTCGATTTTGGCGGCGATGGTCGCACCATTGGAGTCGATCTCATCCATTCCGCACTCCGCGTGAACAACCCATCCACGGTCGCAGCCCAATGCCACGAGAGCGTGGGCGACCGTTTCCACATAGGCGGAATCGAAAACACCCACAACCTGCGACTTGGCACCAGCAGGATTGGAGAGTGGCCCGATCATATTAAATACTGTGCGAACTCCCAGTGCCTTACGAGCTGGACCCACAGCTTTCATAGCTGGATGAAATGCCGGGGCGAACAAAAATGAGATTCCCACCGTGTGGAGCATCCTGCTGGCCTGGTGAGGGTCGGCAGTCAGATGAATTCCGAGGTGTTCGAGCACGTCGGCACTCCCGCACTTGCTGGTCACTGCACGATTTCCATGTTTAGCCACAGCGGCGCCGCATGCCGCTGCGACCACAGCCGCGCCGGTGGAGATGTTAAAGGTGTTCAGTCCCCCACCCGTACCGCAAGTATCGACGAGGTTCTCCGGAGGATCAGGGATGGGTACGGCGTGGTTTCGGACGCTGAGGACCAAACCAGTCAGTTCTTCCGAAGAGACGCCCTTGGTTCGCATCGCTGCCAACACACCACCGATCCAAGCTTCGGTTGCCTCTCCCGAAAGGAGGTGCTCCATGATGCTCTGAGCTTGGGAAGAGGCAAGGTCCTTTCGATTCACGAGGTTCTCTAGCAACTCGATCGGATCCATGTTGCGGGATTTTACACGTGCCGACGATGTGCAAGCTGATCGAGTAACATAGTCAACAGCCATGAATTCGGACTTCACCCCGATTTTAGTCTTGGTGGGAGTTGCCGCGACCGTTTGCGCCGCGATGGTTACCCTAAGCTGGGTGCTCGGCCCCAAAAAGGTCACGCCTTACAAGCAGGCGCCGTACGAGTGCGGTGTCGCTCCACTAGGCGATGCACGCGAGCGCTTTCCGATCAAGTTCTACTTGGTCGCGATGCTCTTCATCTTGTTTGATATCGAGGTCGTTTTCCTTTGGAGTTGGCTGACAGTTTTCAAAAACGCACCGGTGGACTACCAGGTTTTCAGCTTCTGGGCTGTGATGATCTACATGGTCTTGTGGGTGATCGGTGACGCCTACGTTCTGAGGGTGAACGCCATCGATTGGGACGAAGCGACATCGCTTGCTCCCGAGAAGCTTGTGGACAGCCCGGCGATCTCCTTGACGCAAGCACCGCGTGACGCACAAAAACTCGCATCGGAGTCCAACTCGTGAGTGACCGACTTGAGGCCAAGAAGGTTGCTGACCGCTTCGGAGCGGCGCTCATCAAGGTGAAAGAGGATCGGGGCGACCTCTTTTTGTGTGTCGAACGGGATCGCTTGCCAGAAGTCGTTGAGTTTCTTAAAAACGACCCGGACCTCAGCTACGACTATTTCAGCGAGTGTGTCGGCGTGGATTACTCGGCGTGGACAAGCGAGCGAGATTTTCCAGATCGGTTCGAGGTTGTGTACAACCTGATGTCAACAAAGACTTGGAGTCGGGTCTTTGTCAAGATTGGTGTGAACGATGGAGAATCGGTGCCAACCCTGGTCCCACTATTTCTCGGCGCGGAGTACCCGGAGAGGGAAGTGAACGACCTGTTTGGTATCGATTTTACGGGCAACAAGCATTACGGACGATTCCTGCTCCCGGACGACTGGGTGGGTTATCCATTGCGAAAGGAATATCCGCTTGGCGGCGAGGACGTCGTCTTTGATCAGACGACACGAGGCCCTGCCGTGGAAGATGTTATGATGCCGCACGCCGGCGAGAGCTTCGAAGGCAAGACGGGAAGCGAAGACGTTTCCGGCCGCTAGGGAATCTCAACCTGGCTTGAATCGCCGAGCACAAGAGACAGCGTTTTCGGCACTCGATCGGACTGGCGGACCACTGCGCCGCGCCCGATGAGTGAGCTTTCGATTCGGTTGTGGGCGTTCTCGATGTGGCATTCAGCTAATACAATGCTGTTCTCGATCTCACTTGAGCGAAGGGTCGTGCCGGCATCGATAGCCGTAAACGGGCCAACAAAAGAGTTCTCGATCAGGCAGTCTGAGCCAATGATTGCTGGACCTCGAACCACGCTCTTCACGATGCGTGCTCCCCGAGCGATTGAAACTCGGCCTTCGATTCTCGACTCCGAATCAACCTCGCCCTCGATTTTCGTTTCAAGGTCTTCCAAGATAAGCCGATTCGCCTCAAGCATGGCCTCAACGGTCCCAGTGTCCTTCCACCAATCCTGCACAACATGGGAGCGGACAACTTGCCCTTGGTCGATCAGTCCCTGAATCGCTTCCGTAATTTCGTACTCTCCACGAGCCGAAGGTTGGAGTTTCGCGATGATGTCGTGGATTGCGGAGGAGAAAATGTAGACCCCTACCAGTGCAAGATTGGAACGCGGTTCAGCGGGTTTTTCCTCCAATCGTCTCACGCAATCGCCATCCATCTCGGCAACACCGAATTGGGATGGGTTCTTGACTGGAGAGAGGAGAATTGTGGCGGACGGACGATGGAACTGAAATTCTTCGATCAGCGCTTCCAAGCTGGACTTCACCAGGTTGTCGCCAAGATACATCACAAAATCGCTTGATCCCAAAAAAGGTTTCGCGGTTGCGACTGCGTGGGCGAGCCCCAACGGATCCGGCTGAGGGATATAGGTGATTTCTGCGCCCCAACGTGAGCCATCACCCAGTGCTGCCATGACGGCATCGGCAGTATCTCCCACGATCACGCCAATTTCCTTGACTCCGGCGCGGATGAGTGCCTCCAGGCCATATTCGACCACAGGTTTGTTGGCAACGGGGACCAATTGCTTGGCCATGCTGTAGGTGATCGGGCGGAGCCGGGTCCCTTTTCCACCCGCTAAAATCAGCGCTTTCATAGATCTTCTCCGAGCCCTGGGCCGTAGTACCTTTTCACAAACTCCACAGTGTCGGTCCGATCAACGACCGGCTTCCACCAATTCACATTGTGGCGATACCATTGGATGGTTTTAGGCAAGTCGACTTCGAGCGAATGCTCCGGAGCCCAGCCCAAAGATCGAATCTTGTCCGTCTTCATGGAATAGCGAAAATCGTGAGCTCCCTGACGTGGATCGGGGATCTTGCGGACGGAATCGTCGTCGCGTCCCGTTTCCCTCAGGAGGGTGTCCACCACCGAGCGATTCGTGGCCTCGTCATGCGTGCCGATGTTGTAGATTTCACCATCGGTTCCATTATTAAGAACAAGCTCAATCGCTGAGCAATGGTCCGCAACGTGAATCCACTCTCGGCTCTGGTTCCCCTCGCCGTAGAGCGGAACTTTCTTCGCTTGCAGCAACCGAATGGTGAAGAACGGAATGAGCTTTTCGGGAAATTGGTAAGGACCGTAGTTATTGCCGCCGCGCGTGACAATAACTGGGGTTTTATAGGCTTTGTGGTGGGCTCGGCAGAGAAGGTCGCCGCCCGCTTTGCTGCTGCTATAGGGCGTGTTGGGTTCAAGGGGGCTTTGTTCCGTGAAAACTCCGTCGGCTGTTGACCCATAGACTTCATCCGTGGAGATATGGATCATTCGAGTTAAACCGAACGTGCGCGTGGCCTCCAAAAGCACCTGTACGCCAATGGTATTTGTTTCAATAAAAGAAGTAGCGTCCAACATGGAGCGATCATTGTGCGTTTCGGCCGCGAAGTTGACAATATGCGAGATATTTTGGGATCGAATAATCCCCTCGACAACCGTACGATCTTGAATTCTGCCGGGAAAGAACTGAACGTTCGGCAGGAAGTCCTCCATCGTCGATAGATTCCCAGCGTAGGTCAGAGCATCCAAAACGGAGATTCTCGCCGACGGGTTTGATGCGAGAAGCCGACGGACGAAATGTGACCCGATAAACCCTGCGGCACCTGTGACCAGTACGTTCACAGTTTGAACCTCGAATTTGGATCGCTCTCGTGGCGGATCTCATCGACCTGCTCACTCTTGCCCCAGCCCGCATAGAGCTGGTTGGGAAAATTCAGCACCATTGCTTCGCTGTCGCCAACGTTCCTGTAAGCGTGAACCACTCCGGGAGGCACCCAAACGGCGCATGGATTCTGTTCACCGACGTCGAGAATGTCCTCGGCATCCTGGAGCCCCGGTCGATTTTCCCAAAGATGGAGTTTATAGGAGCCCTGTAGAAACACGAAAAGGTCCGTTTGGTGCACATGTTCGTGGGGTCCACGAGCGACTCCCGGAAGCGTGCAACTAATGTAGCCCATGGTCGGATCGAATCCTTCGGGGAGCTCGTCGTCGCGAAAAAGCTCAGTCAGCCAGCCGCGAGAATCTCGAAACGTTGTGAGCGGTTTGACAATGACGCCAGGAATCGACATAGATTGGAATCTAAGATTACCGTCGATCCTTGCGTTCCGGTCCCCATCAGCCATAATTGGCATATCAATTGCAGCATGAGAGACTGCATCGCCGTGTGTTCGTCACATTGAGGGAACTCGCGGCGTACAATCCTATGTAGCTTGGGAGGAGTCATGGCGACCACAACGGCTGAGGCCCTAGAACCACAAGAAAAGCCCAAATTTAACTTTGAAACGATCAGAAACCACCCCGCCTTTTGGCCGGGCGTTGCGGTTCTGGTTGGAATAATCTTTTGCTTTTGGCCGTTAATGTCCAAATTGCCCGATCTGTGGCTGGCCGACGATGGTTATTATTCGCACGGTTTCCTCGTGCCGATCATCGCTGGAATGATCATTGTCCGATGGTGGCCAAGGTTTAAGGACCATGAGTTCAAGACATTTTGGCCAGCGCTCATTCCACTGTTCTTTGTGATAGCAGTCTTTAGGGCGGCCTATGCAACAGACATCCCGCAGATCATGTCGCTTTCATTATTGGCGGCCTTGTTCTTTGGTGTTTGGTTTGCCATGGGTGGCAAATGGGCATGGAGAATGTCCTTACCCATCGGCTATCTCCTCTTCATGCTTCCGATCTGGACCGGCCTCATCGATAACTACACGAACCCGTTACAGAGGCTTTCCACTCGAGTCGCGTTCCAAATGCTCAATGTCACTGGCTTCGAGCCCCACCAAGACTCGGAAACCGTGATTTATCTCAACAACTTTGTTTTGGACGTGGGTGTGCCTTGTTCCGGTTTCAAACTCGTTTTGGCCGTTACGGCATTTATGATCTTCTTTGTGGCCATCGCCAGGTTGAACGTTTGGTCGAACATGATCATGTTTGCTTCAGTTCTGCCGATTTGCTTATTCATTAATGGTCTCAGAATTGCTCTGATCGGTGTGGTTGGAGACTACTATGGCCGAGAGGCTGGAATGACTTTCCACGACTATTCGGGCTATATAACGCTTGTCGTGTGCTTCTTCATGCTCTTTAAACTAGCGAGGTGGTTAGGATGGAAGGACTGATAAAACGCGCATACGTTCTGGCTGGCATCTTCGTGCTTTCCGGCGCGCTCGTCATGGCGACGAAGCCGAAAAACAACTACGAACGGAAATCCGAAGAGGATCTGATCGCTTTGGCTCCAACCCAAGTTGGTTCGATGCATTTTGTGAAAGACCCGAGCGGCAAGGATGAACGGATTACATACAAGATGGATCCGACCACGTATCAGGTGCTCCAACCGTTTGGAATTGTAGCGCGCGTCTTTACGGACGGCACAAACACTTACGATGCGGTTGTGATTGCAAGCCAAAGCCGGGCATCATTCCACGACCCTCAGGTTTGCTTTTCGGCTCAGAGATGGGTGATCACAGCCTACTCACCGATTACGGTCCATACCAAAACTCGGGGCGATGTGCCGGTGATGCGGGTTTTGATGTCGAACGAGACCGACAAGAATCGATTGGCTGCGTTTTGCTATCGCGGGCCCAGCGGGAAGTTCTATGCGTCTACCCAAGGACTGAAAATTGGAATGTTTCTCGACCAGTTCATGGGTAAGGACAAGATCTACGGTGTCTTTTACCGATTCATGGTGAATTCACCCAACACGACCGAGGACGAGTTTAAGAAGTTTATAGGTGACTACCTGGATGCAGCCAAGGCATCCAGTAACGACTACTTCTAAACCGAAATCACGCAAGGTCCATGGCCGAGATCGCCGATCTCGGCCATTGTGTTATGCAAACTTCAAAGGTGTGAATGCGAGATCGAGCTTGATTTGGTCCAGGGTTATCAACCCATCGATATCCGGGAGCTTTGGCAGAAGTTCATGCTTGCCGGCGTAGCAAAATCCGCTGAATCCGCCAAACGACGGCACCATGGCCCAATAGCTGCCTACCACTGGGAAAGTTCGCTGAAAGTTTTTGACGATCTCCTCAAGAGAATATGGGCAGAACAGAAGGTTATCGGCTTGGGTCACCACAAATCCGTCGTTCGACAAGATGCGCAAGCAGTCTTGGTAAAAGACGTCCGTGAATAAACTGGCGCTGATCTCCCCATCCTCTTCTTCGTAAGTATCCGTGGCATCGATTACGATCAGATCGTAGGGTTCAAGTTCATGCTTCACGAACGGGAAGGCGTCTCCGATGGTGAGGTGGACGCGCGGATCATCAAACGCGCCATTGCTCAGGTTGGGAAGGTGCGTACGGCATGCATCGACAACCCCTTGATCGATTTCGACCATGTCGATACGCTCGAGCGGGTGCTTGCAGAGTTCCCGGAGCACGCCACCATCGCCTCCGCCCACGACCAACGCTCTCTTTGGGTTGGATACAGCGCCGAGGGGAATGTGGACCAAAGCCTCATGATATGCATGCTCGTCCAGCTCTGCGAGCTGGATATGGCCGTCCAAAAGCAGCATCTTCCCAAACACTTCTGTGTCCAGAATTTCGATGTGCTGAAACTCAGTCTGGTTAGCAAAAACTCGGTCCGATACCTTCACGTTGAACGTGAATTTATCGGACCGAATTGGATATGAAAGCGAACTCCCGGCCATCGTCGGGAGGATACCGAGTTATGATCCGAACTGGTCGAAATGACTGCTCATGATCAGGTAATCGAAGATCGTAATGAACTTATCTCCATCGAGGTCTGCGCCTTCGTTGGGACTTGAGAGCGCAACGGCCGTGTCGAACGCATTGCTCAGCATCACGTAGTCAAAAATCGAGACCACGTTATCCCCGTCACAGTCACCGTTCCTCAACGAGGCGTTCACGTTGGAAGCACTGCTACTTGAGTTAAGATCGACCGTTCCAGCGTTGGATTTTAGCCAGTGGCTGGCCTTGATCTTTACCAAATAATCCCCGTTTGCCGCGGGCATAGTCGCTGTGTAGTTGCCGCTGGCGTCCAAAGTGGTCGAAACCCATTGTTGGAGTTGCGTGCCGGCGGTGTTCCAAAGTTCGACGGTGATCGGTCTTTTGAGGACCGTGCCAAGAAACTCCTGCAGAGTGACTTTGCCGGAGATGGTCTTGGAGCCAACCACGTCCCCCGTGTTGACGAGCAACCGAAAGTCGTTCCAGGTTCCGACGTTGCCCGCTGTCGTGTCGTAAACATCGACTCGCCAAGTGCCGGTCGCCGACTCGCCCCAGAACGCGTTGCTCAAAAACGTCCAGTCAATGAGGCTCCCGTTATCGCTGGTCGAGCGGTAGCTCATTCGGCTGGTGTAACCCGATGGCGAGGTCACCTTGATTTGGATATCACCACGAAACGGGTGGGTGATTCGGGCTTTCACCCGGACATCTTCCACTTTTCCGCTGCCCGTCACTGTATAGGAACGTGAGACTGCTGCACCATTGTCGGGAATAGCAGTGCTGACATCGATGACGCCTGAATCAAACGTGACCCTTGGGGTCGTGCCAGCGTAAGTTGCAGCCTGCTGGGTGATCGCGTCCGCATCAATAAGGCCGAAACCGTAGTTCTGATTAAAGTGGTAGCCGGCGGCGTTTGTTCTCCAGCCTCCATCGCTCGAAAGCGTCGAATCTCCGGAGTTCACGATCTTGCACGTTCGAGCAAGAAGGTGTTTGGCGAAGCGACTATCCGCGTTCGGGTTGACTTGCTTGACCAGCGCCATGATGCCCACAACAAGGGGAGTCGCAGAACTCGTCCCTCCGAACCCGTTGGTGTAGTTTTGGTCGGCCATGCCGTTATAGCCGAGCGATCCGGTTCGATCGGTGGTAGTAATGCCGAGACCACCGCTGGCGCTGCTGGGGGCGGTGCAGGTCACGTTCGCTCCGAAGCTGGAGTACGACGAGAAACTTCCCGTGCTTCCCAGGGCAGCAACCGTTACGACATCGCTGGAGGTCAGCAGATCCTGCTTGTTGGCATCCTGCGCCCAACTGCCTCGCCAGTTGCCCGCGGCATAGCAGTGGATCGTCTTGGCTGCCATCGAGAGCTCGGTAGCTGCCACTCCAAGGGGATCGGGAACAAACGGCTCCGTGTATCCATATGAGTGGTTCTTGACCTCAATAAAGTGATTGGGCAAAGCGCTGTGGAACATGACTGCGTCTGCCAACTGGGCGTCGGTAAATGTGTCCGTAAACCCGATTCTCTGGCAGCTGACGCTTGCATTCGGAGCTGCTCCCGTAACACCGATTCCGTTGCCCCCTCTCGCTGCCGCCACGCCGGAAACTGAGGTGCCATGAAAATCGCCCGTCCCGGGAGCTGGATCAGCATCCCCACCAAAGAAATCGTAGCTATGGGTGGCCGAATAGTTGGCGCTAAGGTCGGGGTGCGTATATTCCATCCCATCGTCAACCACACCAATGGTCACTCCGAGTCCGGTGAGGTCCCGATTCCACGCGGGAATGATGTTGACATCCAATCCCGCCGTCATCGTGTTGTTGAGGTGCCATTGGCCGTAGGAGCCGCTCCAGGGATAGTAAGGATCGTTCGGGGTGAACGCACATCGGACTACCTTGGAAGCCCGGACCTGAAATACCTCGTTTTGGTGACCCCGCCGAGCATATTCAGAGGCCAGAGCTGAGGCGTACCGAACAGACGGCGCCGCAAAAACATGAAAATCGGGATTGCTTTCAAACGTGCTTTGGTATTGGAGCCCGTTGGCCATCGCAAATTCTGTGGGATTGGAATTCGGTGCCAATCGAACGACCACCTGGTTGGTGAATATAGGTTGGGTTGGCTGTGCGTGCCGGATCGTTTCGCGAGTGCTGAAATCCTCAAGGCGCGCACTCGGCGCCGCATACCCCTGTGACGCGACCACGACAAAACCCAAAAGCGCAATTCGTTTCATATTTCTGGACAATTCCTAATAGTTGTGACGATCACTAGATTGTACAAGCAGTTCACGTTAAGCCCAAGCTCTATCGTGAAGTAGCTCTTAAATGTACGAGCGGAAAACCGTTTCCATTACGGGTCGCACCGAGGTAGCCCCCGGATAATCGCACCGTTTTCTGAGGTACAAGTGGGAGGTAGACACGTAGTCTTTTTCAGGTTCCTTATGGCAGCGCTTGAATCACAAGAAATGGTCACGATCACGGTCAACGACGTGGATCTGCAGGTTCCCAAAGGGGAGTTGATCGTTGAATCCGTCAAGCGATTGGGGCTTGAGATCCCCATTTTTTGCTACCACCCCCGGATGAAGCCGGTTGGGATGTGCCGCATGTGCTTGGTGGAGGTGGGGTTCAAACAGCAGGACGGCACCGTCCGAAAAATGCCAAAACCTCAGGCGGGATGCACGCTGCCGGCAGACAATAACATGGTCATCTACACGGACTCAGAGATGGTCCACAGAGACCGAAAGGGTGTCCTGGAATTCCTGCTTATCAACCACCCATTGGATTGCCCCATCTGTGACCGGGGAGGGGAATGCCCCCTGCAAAACAACACGCTTTTCTACGGCCCGAGTACGAGTCGCTTCACAGAAGTCAAACGCCACGCGCTCAAAGCATTTCCCCTCAGCAAGTACGTGACTCTCGACTTGGAACGCTGCATTCAATGCGGCAGGTGCGTTCGTTTCACCGAAGAAATCAGCGGCGATTCGCAATTGGCATTTCGATTTAGGGGCGCTTCGATGCAGCCTTCGACCTTCCAGATGCACGAGTTTGAGTCGAAGTTCAGCGGTAACGTTATCGAGATTTGCCCGGTTGGAGCACTGACATCCAGCCGGTATCGCTTCCGCGCACGTCCATGGGACCTCGCAACCCGACCAGCGATTTGTACGAACTGCTCCAATGGATGCAACATCTGGTTCGACTACCGAGCCGGAAAAATGGTCCGCATCAATGGGCGCACCAACGAGGCGGTCAACGAAGAATGGACGTGCGACCGCGGAAAGTTCGGCCACGATTGGTACAACTCCGAGCGCAGATTGAAGCAGCCTATGCTCCGCAAGGGTGACAAAATGGTGCCCGTTTCTTGGGCTGAGGCCTATGAAGCGATCCTCCAAGCGTGTCCTCCAAGCGCAGGCAAAATGGGAGGACTCGTCGCCGGGACGGTTTCGAACGAGGGGCTATACCTCTTCCAAAAGATGCTGAGGGAAGTCTTCGGTAGCAATCACGTCGATTACCGTTGGACGCGGAATCGGCTGTCGTCCAGTCATCCGTTGTCTGTTGGAGCCAATCCTTCGAACAAGTTGACGCCGATTGCCGCGTACGAATTGTTTGATTCGGCGTTGATCTTCGCGACCGCTCTTGCCGATGAGCAACCGATGATCTACCTTCGGCTCCGCAAAGGCTGGTCGTCCAAGGGCACTAAGGTCGTGGTCTTTGCCGATCGGCCAGTTGAGGAGAAGGGGTTCGCTGCCCTGACTGTGCACTATCGCCCCGGATCGGAGGATCACGTTGCCGAAGGGCTTCTGAAGGCTGGTCTGGCAGCCGGAAAGGTCATGGTTCCCGGCGAAGTTCGGGAGAAAATCGAAGCCCTGTCTTTCGACCGAATCGCCTCGTTCTGTGATGTAACCGAAGGTCAATTTAGGCAGGCCGTGGACCTGCTCTCGGGGACCGGCGTTGTCGTAAGTTCACAGTCCCTCCTGGATCTGCCTGAAGGCGTGAAAACGCTTGAGATTCTTGCAGATTTTTCGAATGGCTTAGGCTTTGATTTCAACTGCTATGCACTTGGGGCGAACGACGAAGGCGCGGCTCGACTTGGCGTCCTTCCCGACCGGTTACCCAACGGGCGCCCTTTGGCGGAGCCAGGATTGGACACGGCGGGAATTTTGGATGCCGCCGCAAGGGCAAGAATTTCCGCGCTTTGGGTTGTCGAAGGAGATCCAATTTCTCGGTACCACGAAAAAGGTGATGTCGTCCTAGCATTGGAAAATGTCGACTTTTTGATCTACCAAGGGACGCTTGCCAACGAAACGGCGAATTATGCGAGCGTCATTTTGCCGATGGAAGCTCCCGCGGAGCAAGAGGGCACCTACACCAATGTCGAGGGCCGAGTGCAGCGCATGATCCAAGTCGTCCAAGAGCCGGGCGACGCAAAGCAGGCTTGGCGTATCTTCGGAGAGATTTTGCTGAGGTCGGGCCACTCGAAGCCGTACTTCAGCGCTAGTGAGGTGATGGAGGAAATTGCACAGGTCGTGCCATCGTTTGGCGAGGTCACATACGATCGCTTGGAAGGAGAAGGACTTCATCTTCCCCTGGCGACCTCCACGGACGTCCTTTCTGAAGTCAATTAACGTCTTTGATCTCTGGGCGTTGACGCCCGGATCGGTACGTCGCAGGGACCCCGAAGGTTCCATTTGAACGGGTAAAGTAACGAGGTTATATGCAGGAGTGGCTTGAGGGTCTTCACCCCGCAATATTGGCGCTGATCAAGGTGCTGCTGTTCGTAGTACCTCTCCTCATGCTCGTACCCGGGCTGATCTGGTGGGAACGCCGTCTGCTCAGTTGGATGCAGGACCGAATTGGGCCGAACCGAACGGGAACCATCACGCTTAAGAGCGGCAAGAAGATCAAGCTTTTTGGTTTGCTTCAACCCATCGCGGATGGCATCAAGCTCTTTTTCAAGGAAGATGTCACGCCGAACAGCATTGATCGGCTGATTTACTTTCTGGCACCGGCAATTGCTCTGTTTCCGGCCTTTGCGCTGGGAGGAACAGTGCCCTTGGGTCCAAGCTATGGGATCTACGGTCTACTGACTCCGATCGCTAACGTCGACATCGGCGTTCTGTATTTCCTCGCCATTTCCTCGCTGGGAGTTTACGGCGTGGTGCTCGGGGGATATGCGAGCAACAACAAATACTCGCTGATGGGTGGTTTGAGAGGGTCCGCCCAGCTAATCAGCTATGAACTAGCGATGGGCGTATCGCTGGCCTGCATCGTCATGGCCTCAGGCTCGCTCCGGCTAACCGATATTCTGAAGACTCAGGAGCAAGCTCTCTGGGGCGCAGTGCCTTGGCTCCAAAACTGGTTCATCTTTACCCCGTTCGGGTTGCTTTCCGCAGTGATTTTTGGCATTTGCATGGTTGCCGAAACCAATCGCGTTCCGTTCGACCTGCCCGAGGCTGAGAACGAGATTATCGCCGGCTATCACACCGAGTACAGCTCGATGAAGTTTGCGGTGTACTTCATGGGCGAATATGCGGCGATGTTCGTATTCAGCGGGATATTTGCCACTGTGTTTGTCGGTGGATACAACCTTCTCCCGATCAACTGGGAATACCTGATGGACAGTCAGTGGGTTGGGCAGTTTGCCACGCTGATGCACAACTTGCAGTATTGGCTGGCTCCGTTGGTGTTCTTGTTCAAGTGTGCGGTCGGAATCACGTTCTACATCTGGTTCCGGGCAACACTCCCGAGGCTCCGATATGACCAACTGATGTCCTTGGGCTGGAAAAACTTGCTTCCAACTGCCGTGCTCAATTTCATTGTCGTGGCGATTTGGATCCTGGTGACCAAGATCCACAGCACGCTGATGGGCATTGTCGCAGGAGCCTTGGCGTACGTCCTCCTTTACTTCTTATTCAAGAGCTTTTTGGGTGCGACGCGCGACAAACCGATTTTGCAGAAACGAACTTTGGACTACATGCCCGAACCTCCCAAGCCTCAATCCAATCCGGTGACGGGCGCATGAGTTCTGGCTTACGACAACAAATCATGGATGACTCAAGATTCGGAGGGAACGCGTGAACCTTCCTGTCACGGGCGAGCAGCTGACGTTCATGGCATTGGCGGGGATCGCCGCGCTTATGGCGGTGGGGGTTGTGGTTCTTAACAACCCTGTCCGATCGGCAATGTGCCTGGTGGTCAATTTCTTTTTCCTCGCGTTCATCTACTTCACCCTGAACGCACAGCTTTTGGGAATTTCTCAGATACTGGTCTACACGGGTGCGATCATGGTCTTGTTCCTCTTCGTGGTGATGCTGCTCAACCTCGGCGGGAAGCAGATCTTCAAGGAGCGGAGAGATTTTAAACCGATCCTGGGAATGGTTGTCGGAGTCAGCCTATTCGGCATGATTTCCTCCCAACTTATCCTGCCCATGCTCAAGGTAGATCAGATTCGAGCAGACAACGCATACGGAGCACCGCAGAGCATCGGCAAAACCTTGTTTACCAACTACGTCTGGCCCTTTGAAATCGCCAGCGTGCTGCTTCTGGTCGGAATCGTTGGATCGATTCTCTTGGCCAAGAGGAGGGTTTAGGATATGGGAGCACCCGCACAACCGGTTCTTCAAAGTGTTCCCCTAGGCTGGTATCTGGCTTTGGGCCTGTTCACGTTCATAACCGGCGCGGTTGGAGTCGTTGTTCGCCGAAACCCGGTGGTCGTTTTCATGTGCATCGAGCTCATGCTGAATTCGGTGAACTTGACTTTTCTGGCGTTTGCCCGATATTCCCCGACGGTTGTGCCCGGAATGGCGAACGATCCGCAGACCTGGATGACCGGGCAGATGATGGTGATTTTTGTGATGGCAGTGGCTGCGGCAGAGGTTGCCGTCGGGCTCGGCATCATCATGGCAATTTTCAGGCTTCGTAATGAGGTCGATGTCGACGATATGAGTGCATTGAGAGGCTAACCCACGGATGGATTTTAAGTTGATTTGGCTTGTCCTCGGGCTCCCGGTGCTCGGATTCTTGATCCAAGCTTTCTTTGGCGGAAGAGTGATCTCTCGCATGGGTGCTGCCTCCGGGCGCAAGGTCATGGGCTGGCTCGCTGTGCTGCCTATCGCGGGCGCATTCGGCGCCGCGGTCGGCATCACGATGGAACTCGCCAAGCGAGCTGCCGAGGACCGAGCGGTGGTGGAAACCCTGTTCAGCTGGATCAGGATTGCGAGCATCAACGTGCCGTTCGAGGTCCGCATCGATCCGCTCTCCATGACAATGGTGCTGATCATCACCGGCATCGGGGCGCTGATCCATCTGTACGCCACAGGCTACATGGCCGAGGAAAAGGATTACTCCCGGTTCTTCACATACATGAACCTGTTTGTCGCGTTCATGCTCGTTCTGGTGCTTGGCAATAACCTCGTCTTGCTATTCATCGGTTGGGAAGGCGTAGGACTCTGCAGCTACCTTCTGATCGGCTTTTGGTACAAGGATCTCGCCAACTCGCGAGCGGCAAATAAAGCTTTCATCGTGAACCGAATCGGTGACTGGGGAATGACCCTGGGAATGTTCATGATCGTGGCGATGATTGCGGGGAATCTGGGACAGTTCCAAGGGGTGGAAGGCAGATACCTCAGTTATGACGTGGTCTTTAGCTCGACCGCGATCGAGATATTCCGCTCGAATCCAGGAATTACCACCGCCATTGCTCTCCTGCTCTTTGTGGGTGCGATGGGTAAATCGGCGCAGTTTCCGCTGTACATCTGGCTTCCGGACGCAATGGCAGGTCCGACTCCCGTTTCGGCTCTTATCCACGCCGCCACAATGGTTACTTCAGGCGTCGTGTTGCTCAACCGCTGCAACGTGATCTTCCAACTTTCTCCGGTCGCTAGTTCAGTGGTCTGTGTCATCGGGGCGTTTACAGCGCTTTTCGCTGCCCTTATCGCGTTCGGCCAGACCGACATCAAGAAGGTTCTGGCTTATTCAACGGTTTCTCAGCTCGGATACATGTTCATCGCGTGCGGTGCGGGCGCCTACTGGGCCGGTCTGTTCCACGTGACGACCCACGCCTTTTTCAAGGCTCTGTTGTTCTTGGGCTCAGGCGCAGTTATCCACGCCATGGCGCACAACCAGGACATGCGGAACTATGGAAACCTGCTGAAGTACCTGAAAATTACAGGATGGACGATGGTCATCGGATGGCTTGCGATTTCCGGTGTGGCCGTCTGGACGTTCTTCGGATTCGCGGGCTTCTATTCCAAAGAGTCCATTCTGGGTGCGGCCTTTGGCAACAACTTCGCCTCGATCAACGGAGTCAACTACGGGTTCTATTCCGCCGCCGTTGGTTTGCTGGTGGCATTGCTCACTTCGCTCTACATGACGCGCATGACGATGCTCACATTCTTCGGAAATGAAGAACGATGGAAGCTAATTCCCGCACACTCGCACGCCGAGCATAGCGATCACGCGCACCATGCGAGCCATGCGCACGAACACGAACACGACCATCATGGCCCCGATGTAGAGTCGTTCTTCTTCAACGAGGAAGAACTCGCTTTAGCGCATGCGCACGAAGACCACGAGCATCATCACGAATTGGACGAAAACCACGTGCCGCACGAAGTACCGACCAGCATGTGGATGCCGCTCGTCATTCTCGCGGCGCTATCGGTTCTCGGCGGTTTTGTGCTTGCGCAGAACAACGTCTTCGAATACTGGCTCTATCCCAAAGGTGAGCTGACGATCCTAGGCGAGTTGGAGCACCATCCGCATTGGCACGAACTCCTGGTCGGGCTCAGCACGGTCGCCGCATACGGAGGGATCTTGATCGGATACTTGATCTACCGGAAAGGGTTGCCCAAGAGCGAAGGTTGGGACCTGTCTGCGTGGAATCCGTTCCGAAGAGCCGCAGGCAACCAATTTGGCTACGACAAATCGATGGTGGACATCGGTGTAGACGGAGGAGGTGCCCTTGCGAATTTCTCCTGGAAAGTGCTTGACGCCAAGGGTGTGGACGGAGTTGTGAATGGCCTGGGAGGAATCAGCGCAGGGATCGGGCGCGCCTTTGGGGCTGTCCAGTCAGGATTTGTTAGGAGCTATGCGTTGCTGATGATGTTGGGAGGTGCCGGATTGGTGGGTTACCTTGTGTACCTTCTCACGGTTGCGCAAGGAGGTGCACGATGAACGCCACCGGTTTTGGACTGCTCTCCGCGATGACTTTTCTGCCCATGTTGGGCGTGATTCTCCTGCTCATCTGGCCTGCTGAGGATGTCAAGGCAATCCGTGGCGTAACACTCGTCACCACCTTCATCACCTTCATCCTGTCTTTGTTCGTCCTGATCCGGTTTACGGGCAACACCTACCACTTTCAGCTTTTGGAGCAAGTGCCGTGGATGCCGCAGATGGGCATCAACTATAAGGTTGGTGTGGATGGCATCAGCATCTGGCTCATTCTTCTCACAACATTCCTGAGCTTCATTTCGGTCTTGTTCAGCAGCTACGTTAAAACACGGGTGAAGCAGTACATGGCCTTTATGCTGCTGCTGGAAACCACGATGTTGGGCGTGTTCATCTCGCTTGA
The DNA here is from genome assembly GCA_018268255.1 of Armatimonadota bacterium. Classification (GTDB taxonomy): domain Bacteria; phylum Armatimonadota; class Fimbriimonadia; order Fimbriimonadales; family Fimbriimonadaceae; genus UBA2391. The sequence continues at coordinate 287,440 of JAFDWX010000008.1, forward strand.
CCTGATTCTCTTTTATGCTTTCTTTGAGGCTTCGCTGATCCCGATGTTCTTCCTGATCAACATCTGGGGCGGTGAACGGCGAACTTACGCTGCGGTGAAGTTTTTCATCTTCACTTTCGCCGGGTCCATCTTCATGCTTGTCGGGATAATCGCCCTCAGCCAGATTTACCGGGCGCAATTCGGAAGCCTGACCTTTGACATTGTCAAGATTCAGAGCGCCATCGCACAAGGAAGCTTCTGGGTGAATTTCGTCCAGTGGCAGGTCTGGATATTCTGGGCGTTTGCCTTGGCTTTTTTGGTCAAATGCCCGATGGTTCCGTTCCATACCTGGTTGCCGGACGCCCACGTCGAAGCACCTACCGCTGGGTCGGTCATTCTGGCAGGCGTATTGCTGAAGATGGGCACCTACGGATTCCTGAGATTCGTGCTCCCGTTCTTCCCGGATGTAATCAAGGACCAAGTCCTGCCCATCATGATCCTAGCAGTGATCGGCATTATCTACGGCGCAGTCGTCGCAGCGGTGCAGGTCGATGTTAAGAAGCTTGTGGCGTATTCCTCGGTCGCGCACATGGGCTTTGTGATGCTCGGGATTTTTTCTCTCACTCACAACGGCTTGATGGGGGGCGCGATGCAGCAACTGAACCACGGCATCAGCACCGGAGCACTCTTCCTTCTCATCGGTCTCTTGTACGAGCGCATCCACACCCGAATGTTCAAAGACCTGGGTGGGCTGAAAGCTCAAATGCCGATCTACGCAGCGATTTTCCTGATCGTGATGCTCAGTTCCGTCGGGCTGCCGACAACAAACGGCTTCATCGGCGAGTTTCTAGCCATGTTGGGAGCCTTTGAAGCCGCATTTGCCGGAGCCTACGGCTTGAATATCGGATTAAGCGTGATCGCTGGGTTCGGCGTCGTGTTGGCTGCGGTGTACTTGCTGGTCATGTTCATGCGCACGTTCTATGGGCCGAACGAGAATCCAACCAACCAGAAATTGAGGGATCTCAAGCCATGGGAGATCGTCATGGCAAGTTCGTTCGTGCTCTTCATCTTCTGGGCCGGGCTCTATCCCAACACCTTCCTCGCCCCAATGGAAAAGAGCATCGGTGCCGTGCGAATGATGGCGATCAACCCAGTTGGGCAGCGACCCAACTGGGATGATGTCCAGACCGAAATCGATGCCGATGGGAATTTGGTCAAAGTCGCAGTGCGAGACAGTTTCGCCAGCTATACCTCGACCGAACTCATTGCTCCGGCGAATCTTCACTTTCCAGCGCCTGCACCCGTCGCTTCGCGGCCGGAGGTCATCGCCCGCCGATGACTTCTCGGGAACGTATTCGATCCGCGATCAACGGTGAATCCATTGATCGCAAGCCTGCAGTCGTGTGGTCCGCATCGCCGGGTCACCGATGTGATGTGGTGATATCCGCACTAGACACCTTAGAGCAGGCAATCGAAACGCATCCCGATCAAGTCGTGATCGTTGAGATTTATGGACCGTTCGGGAGATCGACTCGACGCGGTGTGAATCTGACAAAAATTCTCTCCGGCGATCCAAGTGCGGGAGGGGAAGCCCTGAAGCGAGTGAAAGATGAGGTGCGGGGTGACATTACTGAAGCCTTGCAGCGGGGAGCACACGGCGTTTTCTACCGTCTCGACGGAGCCTATCCCAGTGCCAACACGCCGATGGAATACGGCGGCCACTACCTTGAGATGGACCGTGAGCTTCTTGAAGCAGCAGCGGATGCTGATTTCAATTTGATTTATGTAGAAGGCGAGGAGGATATCTATCTCGACTTCGTTGCCGACCTTCCGGCGCATGCCATCACTTGGTCTTCCAGGCATGTGGAAATTCCAGTTCGGAGCGCCCGTGCGATGGCTCGAGGGCTTGTTGCACTAGACAATCCAGAAGCTGATATTTTTTTTGCGCGATCTCAAGACGAGATCGACCGACTCTTAAGCCGCTCGGAGGCGGCTCCTGGGTAAATCGAAATGTACGACATTCGACCGCCTTCTGTCGATTGGTCCATGGTGACCCCTGTGGTGCTCGTGTTCCTAACGGGCTTGGCTGGCTTGCTGATCGAGATGTTCCGGCCGAAGCAGAACAACAACAGCATTGTTCTCACCAGCCTGGGAGGCCTCGCGGCAAGCTTCTTCGTTCTCTATGGCCAACTGTCAGCCGAAGCCGGCGAGACATTGGCGGGGATGGTCCTCAGAGACCGATTCGGCATTCTCCTGCAAATGGCTCTCGTCGGAGTGTGCTTTATCTCCATCTTGTTCAGCGAAGGATATTTGCGGGAGAAACGAATTCCATTTGGCGAGTTCTATCCGCTTGCGATTTGGTCCACGATGGGCGGCATGCTCATGGTGGCCTCCAACTCGCTCCTCATGATATTCATCGGGCTGGAGGTGCTCTCCATTTCGCTTTACGTTCTGGCAGGTTTGAGCCGCGCCGAACAGAAATCAGAAGAATCGGCTCTGAAGTACCTTTTGCTTGGGTCCTTCGCATCGGCATTTCTGCTATATGGCATCGCCTTTGTGTATGGAGCTTCGGGTTCAGTCCACCTATCCGGTGTGGTTAAGGCTTGGGCCACCAATCACGCGAATACCCAGCATATGCTGCTTTTCGGCATGGGAATGATGTTGGTCGGCTTCGGGTTCAAGTCGGCTCTTGCGCCGTTCCACCAGTGGACTCCTGACGTCTATCAGGGCGCACCCACCAACGTCACAGGATTTATGGCGGCAGGTTCCAAAATCGCCGCGATTGGAGCTCTTTTCCGGGTGCTCAGCGAATCTGTCGAATTGAGCCAGGCCTGGTTGCCTGCTCTCTTCTGGGTTGCGATTCTGACCATGGTGGTGGGCAACTTCGCCGCGTTGGTACAAAAAGACGTCAAACGCATATTGGGCTACTCTTCGATTTCAAATGCCGGTTACATTCTGGCGGCGATATTGGCGCACGTGAAAGCTCCTGACAAAATTGGGGCCAATACGATCGTCTTCTACCTGTTCAGCTATGCAGTGATGACCTTGGGCGTGTTCGCTGTCATCAGCATGAATGCCAAAGATGGCCGAGAGGGAACTCGGCTGAGCGACCTAAATGGGCTTTGGAAGCGATCGCCCTTGGCTGGCGGAGTGCTCATCGTGTGCCTCGCCTCGCTCATCGGAATTCCGCTTACAGGCGGATTCTTCGGCAAGTTCATGATCTTTCAAGATTTGCTCACCGCCGATATGACTCCTCTGGCCATCGTGCTGGCAGTCACTTCTGTCGTGAGCGTTTACTACTATCTCGGCATTGCTCACGCGGCGTGGGTGGCAGAAGAAGGCGCCACACCAGCAGAGAGCGCGCCGATGAACGCAGGACTCCAGGTGGCGTGCGTGACGTGCCTGGTCGGTGTATTTGTTATGGGAATATTTGGACAACCTGTTTTAAACATGATTGGAGGCATCGTCCGGTGAAGCTGGGCGTTTCGATGTGGAGCTACGTGCACGCTTGGAAGGCGGGCAAGATCGACATACCTGGCTTCGTTCACGAGGCCAAGCGGATCGGCGCCGATGGTGTGGAGCTTCTCGATTTCTTCTATAAGGATCGTGAGAAAGAGCCTGCTTTGATCCAGAAGGCACTGGAAGAAACGGGACTACCCGTTGCGACTTTCAGCGTGGCGCAGAATTTTGCCAAACCCGATCCTCTCGATCGAAAAGCTGAGTTGGGCAAGATCGAGTTCGGAGTCAATGAAGCAGTGCGTTACGGTGCGAAAGTCGTGCGCGTCTTCGCCGGTGACGTCGCTGCGGACAGTCCGATCAACTTCGATGACGCACGGAATTGGATTGTCGAAGGACTCGCCGAGGCCAGTGTCTATGCTGAGTCGAACGGCATCAAGCTTGCTCTGGAAAATCACGGCAAACTTGCGGGCCGAAGCGATCAAGTGAAGGGAATCATTGAGGATGTCCGAGTAAGATCTGGCGTTCAGGCTTTGGGAGCCAACCCGGATACCGGAAACTTTCTGCTGGTGGGTCAGCCCAGCCATGAGGCGATTCGTGACGTTGCGAAGTACGCGAACATGGTCCACTTTAAGGACTTCACCCCCGCACCAGAGGGGTTTGACGGATTTGCCTACGGCGCATTGGATGGTTCCAAGTTCATCGGCACCGCGATCGGAGAAGGGTCTGTGAACCTCGCCGAGTGTGTCGCCGCTTTAAAATCCGCAGGATTTGAAGGCTGGTTGAACGTGGAGTACGAAGCGGAAGAAGATCCGTTCACGGGCGTAACTCGCTCCATCGAAAACGCGCGGAAGTTTATCTGACCAAACGGTCAAGGATCGGGCGGATCGCAGTGAGTTGATCCGCCTGACCGATGGTCTCGAACGGGACCACGTGGACAAACCCAACCTTTTTCTCTGGAAACCTCCGCAGGCTCTCGTAGAGCAGGTAATTGCAGAGGTATGTTCCCGCATCTTTCGAGTACCGGACCAGGCGGTGTTTGGCGTCCCCACGGCCCCAGAGCGTTGCGGAGAGGTCTCTGCCGGTGGGGGCAATTTTGGATTCTCGAGTGCGCCCTAGTACGTCGAGCTGAGTGCCAATCTCGTTCCTTGCCCGACGTTCCAGACAAACGGAATTGCGGTTGGCAGCGACACCAAGCGACATCAATGCGTCGAAATCCTCACCGACTTCCTCCAGAAACCGGTCAACTGCCTCGAACGAAACCTCCAATATCTCCAGCCGAGTGTGATACTCGGCACCAAGGGCTCTCGCCAAATGGCTGCTCGGATTGTCCTCGATATTTCCGAATGGTCCGAATCCGGTGAGAATGATCCGCTGGGACTTCATTGTGGTTGGTTGCGCCGAGATTGGACTTATTCTGGATGGATCGCGAACTTTCGCGCTAGTTGCTTTCGTTGGTGCACGAGCACCTCTTGCTGGAACTCGCCGATTCGGGGCAGAGCCCGGAGCGTGAGCGAAGGGCGAGGGAGTGGCCTTGGGCCGGATTGGCGAGGAAATTCCATGGTCCCCAGGGTGGGACTCGAACCCACACGCCCTTGCGGGCAAGGGATTTTAAGTCCCCTGCGTCTACCATTCCGCCACCCGGGGAATTCCGGCTCCTCAGTATATCCAAAGGCGAAAAAGCTTGCGGATGGGGTGCAGACTGATGTACTATAACCCTAACAAATACCCCGGAGGTGCAACCATGATGAATAACCAAGTCCTTGATTCTGCAATGATCAGCCCCATCTGCGCTTCCCTTCTCACGTCCGCTTAGGCGGCTCGACGTTCCGGAGATTCCCGCGTTTGGGGCACCCGTTCGCCCCAGTTCCGCAGTTTGTGCTGCTTGGAACCAGACCAGGCGAGCCCTTTCTGGGCCTCGTGGGAACCTCAGATCGTTGAAATTAACTTCAGAACAAATCAATCAGCTGCGAGAGACATTCAAGGCTCTCCCCAAAATTGAACAGAAGCGGTTGCTGGCCGAAGCTCGCCGCCGCAAAGACCTTTTCCAATCTCGTTTGTCTGCCAAGACCAATCGCGCCGAGCGCTTTCTGGACGAAGAAGATCGCTCCAGTTTCCAACGGGCTCCAAAGTTGGATGTTGAGAGAATCGCAGTGGAACTCCTGGCCGAAGAGCAGCGTGAACCCGATTCGCTGAGCGATTTGGGACCCATCATTCTGGGCCAAGTCGTTTGGGTGGGGCCCCGATCCTACCAAATCCGCGTTGGAACTTCAGACAACTCGATGGAGATCCATCCTGCGCTGGTACCCGCCCTGGGAGGACGGCTGTGCGTTGGGGATCACGTGAGGACCAGCGGTGGGAACATCGTCGGTCTCGAGGCCCGAACCACGCTGCTCTCGCGCCGAGATGGCCAAACCGGTGAACCGCTCCTGATTGCCGCGAACATCGATGCTGCGGTGGTCGTGGTCTCCGTGGTGGCACCGCCGCTGCACCCCCGCATCATCGACCGGTATTTGGTTGCGATTCGCTCAGGAGGAGCAGAGCCGATGCTGTTTGTGAATAAGGCAGATCTTCTCGATGAATCCAACCGGTGGGAACTGGATTGTCTGGCGGCGTATCGAAGTGCCGGAATGCCCATCGTGGTCGGTTCAGCTGAACGCGGCGATTCGATCCGTGAACTCCGAGCGCACCTTCGGGGGAAGACCTGCGTGTTCGTTGGACACAGCGGCGTCGGCAAATCCAGCCTTGTGAATGCCCTTGCGCCGTCGATTCACGCTAAAGTCGGCTCTGTGAGCGAGGGTTATGGGCGCGGAACCCACACCACAACGGCGAGCAGCCTATATGAAATCGGTGACGAGATATGTGTGATCGATACTCCGGGGGTTCGCAGCTTCCAACTGGATTCCATGGATCCACTGGAGTTGGCTTCCTATTTCCCGGAGTTTGTAGGGCTCGCGGATCACTGTCGATATCGGGATTGCGCCCATATCCACGAGCCGCGTTGTGCGATCAAAGCTGCGGTGGAAGCCGGCGATATACCGGAAGAACGGTACGACGCCTATCTTCGCTTGTTGGGGATTGAGTGAGAAATTGTGCGCACACATAAATCATCCTATCTCAAGCTCAGCTAGACATACTGGTGCTCCGATCACATCTGGATCGGAGCCCAGTTCTCCGTAGTTGCGGGCTTCGATCCAAGTGCCAAAACTTGAGCTTCCAGAGTTTAGGTCTAGTGTCAGGAATCCATGTACGACGCCCGAAATCATCAAATGTGGGTTTTTGGCGAGCTCACAGCCGACAACAGACAAAGTACCAAGCGCTTGGCACGGGATGGGTTCGCTGCTGGTTGCCCAACCGTGCAAAGTCTCAGCGGACAACTCTTGACTCAATCCAATGAGGGTTATGGGTGTAATTGAATCAATCGTCCACTCGACGCCAGATTCGTACTGCCTAAGATTCCCAGTTATGACTGTGGCCGATCGATACAATTCTGGAACTTGCACGATGGTTTGCGGGCCGAGACCATGAAGGGATAGGGGCCACCTTGAGGGCCTAGACCTCTCTGAGGTTTTCGCTAAATAGCAGGGCGAAAGCCCGAGTCGCATTGGTGTCCGGGTCCCAAGACAAGGCGCAAATTCGTCAAGCGATATCGAGTCGATGGAAGCCCAGAGACGCATTGGATGAGGTTACCGAAACCCCTCAGATATCAGAATCGACCTCGAGCTACAAGCCCAGCAGCAGAAACTCGTCGGCCGGTGAACGTCGAACTCCTTTGAGGAACTCCATTCTAACGGTATGGAAGCTAGTTGGCTCCGCAAGGTCATTGAGGGCGGCGTACGTTAGGAACCCATGCTCTTGGCCTCGATCTTCGCAATGAGCTTTTCTTCTCCCCTAATGTCCATCTCTAGGATTCGAGCGTTCTTAGTTGCAGAATCGATAATTGCACTGACCAAATCTGGCTCGCGAATCCACCTCGTTTTCGGGAAGATGCTTGGCTGAATGCTGACAACCGCTCCAGCAGCTGCGCGTACATTCGATCTACTTGCAGATGGAAGACCTCGCTAAACTCAACTCGCTCAATTTCATCGACTTCTCCCGATGGTCCGATCAACTGAATAGCGAAGGCCGAATCCCCATTCTCGAGAATTCGGCCCCCCAAAGTACCGGCGTTGTCTGCCCAAGGGCAATATCCGATTTATTCCCCGGAAGTTAGGTGCTCTTGCAGAATGCGACGGATGCGATCTATCAGGCGGTCCAGACGAACGGTTCGGCATCAGTTAAAATACGCCCCTTCGTTTCCTTGGCCTCGATCAGATATTCGGGAAGTGTGAAACACGCTTGGTGAAATCGCGGAGTGTAGTATCGATTTTTCACTCCTCTAGCCGCAAAACGACATGCAATTTCTTCGGAAGTCAGCAAAAGCGGATCATGTTTTTTGCTTGCAAGGACAAAACCCCACGGCTGGAAGAACGTAGTTACAATTCCGTAGTAGCCAGCCACGTGGGCAAAACAGTCCATCGATTCCAGCGTCTTGATGCAGCTCACCATGCACTCCGGATAGTTTTCGTTTGCGGTACCCGCCTGGAGGGCAAGCACACCATCGTCGCCCATCGCATCCGCGCAAATCTGAAAATACTCTTTCGTAAACAGCATCTGGCCCGGACCCTCCTCGTGAGGATTGGGCAGGTCGCTCAGGATTACATCGAATCCAGCGCCTTTATGGTCCACCAGCCACTGGCGAGCGTCGGTGTAGTGCATTGTGTTTCGTGGGTCATCGAACGCACCCTGATGCCACTCAGGAAGGTGTTCTCGCGCCATATCGACGAGTTCCTTGTCGATATCGACCATGTGGCTTTCCTTCACCGTGTTGTGGGCGAGAGCCTCTCGTAAGGTCGCTCCCTCTCCGCCGCCGCAGACGACCACGCGAGTTGGGTTCGGGTGCAAGGTCATAGCTGGCTGGACCATACACTCGTGGAAGACGTACTCGTCCATCAGCGAAGTTTGGATGTTGTAATCCAAGAACAAACTTTTGCCAAAACGCGGGATTTCGCAGATCTGATATGTCTGAAACTGCGTTTTTCCCTCCAAAATCATCTTGCTCACGCGAAATTGCCAAACCGCAGCATCGGTGTGGGTTTCGTTGATGAACATGCCTGTGGCGCCGTATTCACTCATGTTAATTTTCTGAACAGACACAAGAGAATAGGTCCTATCAAACGCATAGGACCTATTCGGTAGCTAATATTGGTCTTACCGCTCGACTTCGTTTTGAATGCCGCGGCGAACGACCAAGAACTTCATTCGTCCTGGCTTGAACCTCTCTCGGAGAACATCCATGGCCTTGTGCACGTGCACGGTGCCGCCGCAGTAAAATAGATCGACTGCGGCATAGCCATGCTCGGGCCAAGTGTGAATCGTGTAGTGCGATTCTTGGATGATCACCGCGCCTGAGACGCCATACGGCTTGAACTCATGGAACGATTGCTCGACCACAGTAGCCTTGCTTTGGACCGCTGCTTCGCGCATCGCATTTCCAACCGATGATTCAAGTTTTAGGGAATCTTGGTCGCAATCAAAAAGCTCCACCAAAAGGTGCGAACCGAGCGAAGGAGACTCACCGGGTTTAAACGGCAGACCTTCTTCGTCTTCGTGCAGCCACTTCGTAAAGGATTCGATATCCTCGCAGTGGATCAGAGTCCAACCGTGGTCGGTACTGATTTGAGGTGGGGCAACAGGAGCCAGCGACGGACGACGCGAAAATCGGTCGAGCACGCGTGAGAACCAGGTGTTGGGCGAGGTGGCTTGCGCCACAGGGACAAAGGCCGCGCACAGCGCAGCCACGGGTGCTATGTGTAGGATCTTATCCAATCAAGTTTCCCTCAGGAAGTTTAAAACCCGTGCCGGACCGTCGAAAAATCGACGGGAGAAACCCGACCAGTCGACAAAAAGGGGAACTCCGGCAGGTCCCAACAATCGTTCTCTTTGGCCAAAGCTTTGAGATGCTATCCCATAACCCGGGCGATAGGCGCCCGAAACCCGAGAACTGGTTGTCTTCATTTCTGCTAGTACATAAAGTTCTTGTCCCCGAAGTGGGGCGATCTAAACAGAGAAAATGTTCCCTGCTCAGACGCGGATAAGCATTGTACCAAAGTCTTGTACCATTTGGCCCGAACTTCGATAGGTTTCGAGCGTTTCAGGCAAAACTATCGTCAAGTTAAGGAGGGGTTCGCCGTGGATTCGTTCGGCAGCGATTCTTGTGGACCCGATCGACGCGCCCTTAATTAGTTGACCTAACAATCTTCAATGCCGGTAGTTCTACTGGCGCGTAGATTCACCAAGTCCTAGGACAAAGGACATGGGCTGGTGTTTGGATTTGCGCAAGGCACCTGTATACTGGTTTCAAGTTGGCTGTAACGGGAAACGTTCTAGCCAGCCAAGAGGGGCAAAAAATGAGTGCGTCAGGAATGATGGAATCCATAGACGCCGGTAGTTCGAAACGGCGGATCATGGCTGTGCTGATGACCGATGTATATCGGTTTACCCAGCGCGTAAATATTGGCGAGGAGTCTGTAGTCGAGCGGCTGCAAAGCGATCTTCGCCGAATGGCCGAAGTGTGTGAGCAGCACGGTGGCAAAATCGTGGCCAATCGCGGCGACGGTCTTAAAGTCATCTTTGAAAGCTCGGTGGAGGCAGCGACCGCAGCCGTGGAACTTCAGCGGGAGCTGAGGAAAAAGAACGAGGAGCGTCCGGCTGAATCTCCTTCTATCGTGCATCGCATGGGAGTCCACGTTGGAGATGTGGTCCTCACTCAGGACCCGGTCACCGGATTACTAAATGTGAGTGGCGCGGCCGTAACCGTGGCAGCACGGTTGGAACAACGATGTCCGCCAGGCCAAGTCGCCTTTGTGGAAGACGTGGCGAACGACATCAAGCGGAATCTGAATCGAGTTCCTCTCGGATTCCTCGCGGCAGAATCGCTGAAAGATGTCCCTGGGACCACTCGGATTTGGACGACTAAGTTCGGCGGCGAAGTCTCTGAGATGCCGGGCGACCCGATGAATCCGATCATGGCTGCCCATCGGCGGGAGCGCGCTGAAATCAATAGTTTCATCGAGGAGATGCGCGGCGAAATCGCGGAAATGAAACGCAACACCACCATCATCAGCGTGTTGTGGATCGTGCTTCTGGCGATCGCGGGATATCAGATTTTTGCCCTAACCCAACGAGTGGGGGATTTGGAACATCCGACGAGTGACCGCTTTGCGGGGGCACCCTCGGCTGCCGTCCAGCCTGACTCGGGCATGGCCGCTAGTTCCGAACGGGACTCAAGCGGACAGAAGGGCAACAAAGTCCGACAAGAGCCCCGTTCGAAAAGCGGCAAGGCTGACCGGTCTCAGGATCAACCTCAGGTTTCAGAAAATTCTGGAGAAGATGTAAGGCGCTACCGCCGCCAATACAGGGAAGACGCCAAAACGGAAGATACGCCACCGGAAACGCCACCGAATGAATCGACACCTGCTCCACCTGAGCCAGATTCTGATCCAATGAAATCCACAAACCAAGGGCTTTGACCGGATTTCCGCGTTTCATGAGATGATTCTAGGACCAAAGTCCGTTGTACAATGTGACTTAGGTCACAGGCCGGATGTGATCTTGATCACATTGCGAAAAATGGAAGGGCAAAATGGACAGCTATATCGACCATCTGAAAAAGGTGTCGCTATTCCAGGATCTGCAGGAAAACACCCTGCAACTCCTTAGCCAAGGGTGTCGCATCCGAAACTTTGGGGCACGCGACCACATGTTCCACCAAGGCGACCCCGGCGGAACGGTGTACATCATCCTATCCGGCCAGGTTTCCATCGAACGATTGATCGAATACGATGATCGCGACGAGACGATCCAGATGGCGATTCGGGGCGAAGGGGAAGTCATCGGCGAGTTTTCGCTGTTCGACGACATTCCGCGCTCGGCGGATGCTCGCGTTGTCACTCCTGCTCGCGCGTTGATCCTGGACGGTCGGTACATCATGGAAACCCTTCGCCGCGACGACAAACTGGCAGCCTCCATTATTAGGGTGCTGTGCAAAAAGCTCGTCCAACAGATGGATCAGAAGACATCTCATCAACTGGAAACCGTGCGCACGCGATTGGTGAAAGAGCTCATCAATTTGGCTAAGGCAATGGGTGAAAAGGATGAGGACGGCGTCATCTGGATCAAAGGGAAGATTACGCAGGCCGACCTCGCCAACCGCATCGGGTGCAAGCGCGAGGTGGTGAATCGTGCTCTCGGAGAGATCGGCCGCGATGTGGTCGGCAGCCGCAACGGCCGAATCGGCATCTACGATCCGCGCGCCCTCAAGCGCATGGCTGGCCCGGTTTTGGGATAAACGCTACTTCAAGTTGATCTTCTGTGGGCCGACGCCTTCGATCGGGCCAGGGGTGGGGTGTGAGCCGCGCTTTTTGCCGACGAAATCCGTGTCCAGCGTGACCTTGCTCCCATCGGGATTCTCGAACTCCAGCTTCGGCACAATCGCCTTGCCCATACTGGCGCTGGTGGCGATTGCGGTTCGGGCGGTGCGCAAAGCATCCACCGGTTCGTACTCCAGAGTCCAACCGCCATCTTTTTCGGTCAGTAAACACCGCAACGGCACGTCCAATCGCAGCGGATCGGCCTCCAGCCGATAGGGCTTGGCACCCTCCAGATACACGTTCCCGGCTGCTAGCGAGGCCTGCTCAAAGGCATCGTAGACCGAAAGATCTCGGGCAATGATGTTGTTGAAGAACCGATTATCGCCGCCGCGAGTCTGCACCAGGCCAGCGACCTTTGTGGAGTGCGCAGGGTGATAAGGCGTCTCGCGATTAGGCTCCGGATGCGGACTGATTCTGCCCAGGATGAGGTTGTGAACGAAGTAGCTGCTATCCGAAATGTCCAAAACGCTGCGGTTGGAAAGCAGAAAGTTATGGTCGATGAGCAGCGGCCCATGATCCACTTCCATAAAGATATCTTCCGCCAAGTTATCGTGAAATACGTTGTTGCTCACGCGGACACCTTGCGACATCCAATCCAACCATAGCCCCCGGATGGTGCGATAAATGTGGTTGTTCGTGATCTGAGTGTCGATGGCTCCGTGGAACTTGATTCCCGCCATTTCGGCGCCGGTGAAGTACCGCCGCACGTGAATGTCGTGGATGACATTGCCGGTCACCACGGAGAATGCAGAACCCATGCTGCCCACGATTCCGGTTTGCTCGCAGTGTGAAATCCGGTTGTTGCGCACAATGTGGTGGCCGATATGGTCGCGATCCCAAGGAATCTCAAACGCGTGAGCCCGCTTGATGGTTTCGACGTAGCCCTCGGCGCTGTTGGCAGAAGTATTGTCGAACTGGTCGCCGTGTTTTCCCAAGGCAACTCCCGAACAGGCGGAGTAATCGATGATGTTGTCTTCGATGATCCAACCCTTGCTCCAATGGGTGCCGATGAGGCCGATTTGTTCTGCGGTTGGCGGAGCCCAAGGTGTGGCCGCTTGGGTCAGATGGAATCCGCGAACCGTGATGTAGTTGATTCCCGGCTTTTCGGGATAGAAAACGCTCTGGCGAACGTTGATCTCCACCAAATTTTTGTTGGGGTCTGCGCCACCGAAATCGACGTACAAGTGAGTCTTTTCATCCCCGATCCGGGCAAACCAAAGGCGTTTTTCAACCTGATTCTGATGCAATGCTCGAAAGACCAAGGTGATGGCGTACTCGCCGCTGGTTTTTGGGATCGGCACCGAAAGGGTGGTCCAATTCTGCCATCCGCCCGTATCTTTCACGGTCGCAGTGGCCAGAAGCTCATCCTTTGTTCGGCCCTTGTAGATTTCGATCAATCCGCCGTCTGTAGCGCTGGCGACTTTGAGCTCGATATGGTCCGAGCCCTCTCCGAAATTAACGGGCTCAGCCATGGCCATGTCACCATCGGTGATGAACCCCAAGCAGGTGCCCCCGCCATCCATCGGCGCGGTGCGGGGTCCGCCGAAGGCGTGGAGGTTCTCGGCGGATTTTTCGGTTCCGCGATTGGGTTTGAGCCACGCGATGTTGAGCAGATAGTCCTGAGAGCCCTGGAGCCTTGCTCGGATCGCGGCGCGTTCCGGATCGTAGACATCGAACTTTTCGGCAGCTTCTGCAAGCCACTCACCATTGAGATACACCGCGCCTGTGTGCAGTTTGAAGTAGGTGGGTTCATACCAATCACCGTGGATAAGGTCGGCAAACGGGTTAAAAACTCCGAACATCGAATTCGGCACTGTTGCTTGATAAACGTTGCCCTGGTCGTGAGTCCATCCGGTGACGATCTCTGATCCTTTGATCTCGACTTTTTCGCCTTTGGCAGCTTGATAGGTGATGCGGTTTTTGTCGGAGGTCCCGCCCCGGGGAGGGTTGATTCGCTCGCGATAGGTGCCTTCGTGGACGGTGATGGTGTCTCCGGGCTGAGCCAACTCGGCCGCACGGGAAATGGTGCGGAACGGTTTGGCGGTGGTGCCGGGGTTCTGGTCATTTCCGGCTGTGCTGACGTGAAATTCTGTGCCCATCGCTGCGATTGCTCCTGCCAAGAGGCTGATGATGCCGATCCACTTCATGGTTTCTCCTCGGTTCCCCTTAACACCCTTAGTTTGCCCTGAACTTGGTTTCGTGGTTAGTCGGGGTGTGTGCGGAGCCAGCGATTTTGCTCGAAACCCTGGTTTCCGGCAACTTGCGGGGTGCTCTGCTTCCAAGTGGTGTTAATCTGTATGTATTGAGGACGGAAATGGCAAGAGCTTGCGTTCGAAACGAAATCGTAGATTTTAGGGAGCGGTTCTTGGGGTCGCGGGGGACCAAATCTAGTTTCCTCACCTTTGCGTTAGCGTTCTCGGTTTCGGTGGCGCATGCTGCGCCACCGAAATATCGCGCCATTGAACTGCTAGATACGACTGGCGAATTGCAGAGGATTCAGCCTTCTGATATCTCTGACACAGGAGTGATCGTTGGTGGTGTAACTATTCAGAACAAAGAACGGTTGATGGTGTACAACCATGGCATTCTGCAAACTCTTACGGGGCCTAAGGGCTTGCCATATTTTGGTTATGCGACAGCAAATAACGCGGCAACTGTGAGCGCAGTCGAATACGAGGTCCAGTACTACAACGGCGTGGGCTATATCGTAGGTGGTTCTTTCGGAGTTGATCCAGGAGGACAGCCGTACGAACTTGGCCAAGTTGGTCAGTATTTGTATGATATCAACGACCAGAATCAGCGTGTCGGTTTGCAAAATCTCACCGGAGTGATGGAAGCGGTGATCCATCAAAACGGCCAGTTTACGACGCTTAAAGCGGGACCTATGTTGATGAATAAGGCAGTGGCGATCAACAATGCCGGGATAATCGGCGGGATCACCATGGACACTGCAGGTCACAGCCAAGCCCTTCGATGGGATTCTGCCGATAGTGAACCTACGGTTATCGATTTACCCGGCTACAACTCGCAAGTGGCGCGAATCGCTTCAAACGGAACGCTCGTGGGAGTTGCAAGGCATCGAACCGACGCGGACATTGCTGATCAGTTGTTTATTTGGCGAGGCAACATGCTCACCCACATGGATGTTGGGAAATCTGTTCGGTCTCAAGTGGAGATTACGGGTGTAAACAACGCAGGTTACATCGTCGGCAACCTATCAATCCTCGGCTCGGGGTCCGATGGTGTTGGTTTCTGGGACCCAGCCGGCAATCGGTATGGACTCCAAGACCTTATCATCAACCAGGAAGGGCTCAACCTGGGTTCCGATGACTACGTAGGTGGGATGAATGAAAAAGGCGAAATGGTTGCCCGACTCACTCGCAAAGACAGGTACCGAGCTATTTACCTTCTTCAACCCGTCCCTGAACCAGCCAGTCTTGCCTTGTTGAGCGCAGGAGTCGCCGTCATCCTCAAGCAACGGCGTCGGCAGCCTACCGCTCGGCTGTAATTCCCGAAAACCTGGGCTAGACTTGCTCGTCTGGGATGCGCTATACTAAATGGCTCAGAAAAAGCGGACCAGCGCGACCAGGACCAAAAAACTATGGCCAAGAAAGGCGAAAAGCGAGAAATCATCCGGCTCGTTTGTACCGAGGACGGGAAGAATTATTATACGACCACCAAGAACAAGGTGAACACCGAGGGCAAGTTGGAGCTGATGAAGTACAACCCGAACCTTCGAAAGCACACGCTGCACCGCGAGAAGAAGTAAAAGGATCGACTGAAAAATGCCCAACCCAAAACGACGGTTTAGCCATCAGCGAACAGCAAAGCGACGAACCCACTACACCACCGATCTGCCCGAGCTTCAGCCGAACAAGCAGGTCGGAGGCCAGCCGTTCCATCTTCGGCATCATGCCACTCCGGACGGCTATTACAAGGGTCGCCGCCTCCCTGGATTCAAGGACTAAGCACTCTACCTACCTTGTCCCGGCCCCGCCGGTGCTCCAATCTGACCGCCGACGGGACCAGGCAGGGCAGCCTAGTCCCCATGGCTGGCCCTAGGGCCTTGCCAATCTCCAATTTTGATCTGACATTTAGGTGATCCACCCTTGGCAAAGACTCTTGAACTCAAACCAGAAGAAGTAATCGCGCGTCAATACGCAGACCGGCTCATTCTCGGATCGCTCACCGAAATCCATTCCGCAGTAAAGTTGAGCGAGTTGGCCGAGAAGCTCCAGGCAGACGGAATCGGCCTCGCCGCCATCCGATCTTTGCTCGCCAGCAACCCGCATCGATTTTCGTACGTCGATCGCCGCTGGGTGCCTGCATCGCGCGTTGAAAGCGAGGGACGACCTCTCAACTGGATTCTCTTCACCACGGTCGACCGATTCGGCGGGCCGATGCCGCTTTCCCTTCTAATCAAGGAAGTTGCGAGCATTAAGGAAGAGGATGAGGAATCGGTGGCCGAAACAGTGCTCCGCATGATCGAGCGCGACCCCAATCTGTTTTTGACCGACGATAACGCAGTCGCTCTGCGAACCTGGGTATTTAGCGCCATCGATGAAAGTGTCGAGCGAGCGCTGGCTATGGAAGGCGTCACCATGGATGAGGTCGACGCGATCAATAAGAAACTCGGCGATAAGTTCGATTGGCGGGCCGATAATGCGATTGAGAAGGCTCTGAGCGTGACGGCACCGGTGAACGTTCGTGCCCTGGGTGCCGCGGCTTGGCTGGTGCTCAATCCGCAGGTTTCTCACGCTGCACTGCTATATAACTGGAAGTCCTTTAACGCCAAGCTCCTTGCGCTGCCCGGATTCGTTTACGGCGCAGAAGGTGTGATCACCAGCGAAGCGGATGCCAAAAAGTGGATCAGCACCGCCGTTAAGCTTGCTGAGCGCATCGCACCGTCGGTGGAAATCGACGACTCGGCACCCATCGAGGTCAAGGCCGAGGACGTCGAGCGCATGGCTGGCAAAATCCGATCCGGCGATGCCACCGTTACAGCGACCAAGCTGCTCGAAGAGAACTACGAAATCACGCCGAGCGTCAAAACGTTCCCCTACGATTTGGAGAACTTGGTCAATGCGCTCAAGGCCCAAGCTGGATTGTGGTGGGTCGGCGGCGACCGCTTCCGGTCCGAGAATTCCGCTCCGGACTTTGTGGAATCTATTCCGGAGATCTTCCAGTTCGCTTATTCCGATCAGGTGGACGAGGAAGGCGAGTTGGTGGATGTGGAACTCACCGACGAAGGGCTCAGCACCACGTTGCGCAAGCTGCTCAACCACCCGCTGGCGACTGACGTATTGGATGAGGACATCATGCCCGCTCCTAAGCAGGTGCCAGATTCTTTGCGACTGGTCCTCAAGCCGATCCACCGTGAACTCGGAACATTCCCGATGTGCCAATTCCCAACAGGGTTTATCTCTGGCAGCCCCAAACTCCAAGAGTTGATCTTTGTCGACCCAAGTGGAAAGGAAATGCAGGTTTGGGCGAATTTGGAGGCTCGACTGCTTTTCGGTCTGTTCAACTTCCTTGAGCAGCCGGTCGAATCGGGCGCAGTCTTCAGTGTCACTAAGACTCCGAAGCCGAATGTTTTCGATTTCGAGTGGCTGGATCAGCACGACCCGGTTGTGTTTATCACAAGCCAGCGAATGGAAGAACTCCGAGACATCCAGGCGCGATCCGAAGGAATGTCCACCTTTGAGATTCTGCAGGAAGTCATGACCCACCATCCAAAAGGCGCGGACTTCTTGACCATTCTCTGGGAAGTGAACGTGGTTCGACGGTCGACCCGACGGCTCGTTGCATCGCTTCTCAGCAGCTACCACTGCTTCTATCAGCGATCCGGTTCTCCGGTGTGGCATTACGATGCGAAGAAGGTGGAGCAGGGCTTCGACAAGACCAAGAGAAAGTTCGTTATCAAGCGATAGAGTTCCCTGAGAAGGAGCGATTCGGGTACTATCTCAAATCGCTCCACACAAGCAATGTGCCCGGCAGCACACGATAGAAATAGACTATGGCAAACATTAAATCGATGAAAAAGGATCTGCGCCGCAACGCGAAGCGACGCGCAGTCACCCTTGGAGTCAAGAGCTCCCTAAAGACCTACATCCGAAAAATTAAAAAGGCCGATTCTCCGGAATCTGCAGTTGCCGCGGCAACGGTTGCCCAGAAGGCTCTCGGCAAGGCTGCACAGCGCGGAATCATCCACAAGAACCAAGCTGCTCGCCGCATTTCGCGCGCGATGAAAGCTGCCAAGAAGGTCGAAGCCGCCAAGTAATTCGCCGTTGCCGGGTATAGAACGCAGACCAGCCGATCCAGGAATCTGGATCGGCTGGTCCATTTTTGGACATTAAGCGTGGCTCCGTATGCCGCCCGGGCGGAATCTTGGGCGGACGCGGAGCGTCGGGGTCCCAGGATGGGGCGTGGCCTCGGGCCGGCGGCGAACCCGAACTCTGGCCCGTCCACTAGAGAAACCGGTATGTGCCAAAAGTCCCACCGCACACTTCCTTTACCGTAGCATGGGTATTGGAGGAAACCAAAGAAAATGGTTGTTGTAGGTGATGTATTTGCAGTAGTGTCGATTTTGGTCGGCGTGTTTTTGACTGGTTTTGCGGCCATATTTGGCCTGGGCCTGTTGTTTGGCGGCAAGGTGGAAACTGCTTCGATGGGTATCGAGACCGCCCCATTCAAGCGGCTCATCTTAGGAATTGGTGTCGGTTTGCCGATGGCAGCAATCGCAATTGCACTTGCTAGTGTGCCAATGCCTCTCGTCAAGCTTTTTGGCATTACGATGCTCATGTTCGTACTAGCCATCGCTCTGTTTGGAATGAGTGGGCTTTCTTGGCTCATCAGCAAGCGAATGCGCCATCTCGACCCGAGCACAACGCCTCAGCAGGCATTTTCTCGCGCAACGATGATCCTAGTCGGTGCTTCGCTCTTTCCGCTGGTGGGCTGGTTCCTCATCGCCCCAATGGCAATCTTTGCCGGGTTTGGGACTGGCTTGGTGGCTCTCTTCAAGGCTCCTGAAGCACAATGGACCGCATAGATTCTGCTAAGGCCGCCGCAATCGGCCTCGGCGCAGTGGCGCTAGCTGGCTGCGAACGGTTCATCACAACTGCGTTGCCGGAAAATTTCGAACCCGGTTCGGCTCCCGAGGAAAGTCGATTCTTGGCGAGAGCTGGGTTCGGAGCTCGCCCTGGCGAGGCAGAGGCGCTCAAAGTCCAGGGCCAACAAGCGTGGATCGATTCGCAACTCAAAGGTGACGCAGAAGAGCCAAACACCCTTCAGAGTCGATTGTTCAAACTCGACGTCTTGCGGTTGGACACCAGCGATCTGTTCGACCTTCCGGAAGGCGAGGTTATGCGGCAGTTGCAGACCGCGGCCATCTTGCGAGCGGTCTACTCACCCAACCAACTGCGAGAGCGGATGGTGGACTTTTGGGTCAACCATTTCAACATCTATGCTCCTAAGGAGGATGGAACCTTCTTCTTGGCTCGCGATCAAGAAACGGTGGTCAGGAAGCATGCACTGGGCTCCTTCCCCGAGATGGTCAAGGCGAGCGCGCACAGCCCAGCTATGTTGAGATACCTCGACAATGCTGGCAACAAAAAGGGCCAGCCGAACGAGAATTACGCTCGGGAGCTTATGGAACTTCACACACTGGGAGTCGATGGAGGCTATACCCAGAAGGACGTCCAAGAAGTGGCTCGCTGCCTGACAGGCTGGACCGTTGAGAACCGATTTATGCGACCCCGCGGGAAGTTTCGCTTTGATTCCAATCTCCACGATACAGGCGAGAAACACGTGCTCGGGCACGTCATCCCAGCCAACGGCGGGGAACAGGATGGCGAGCGCGTGCTAGAGATTGTTGCGATGCACCCGTCGACGGCCCGTCATCTTGCGCGCAAACTCTGCCGATATTTCGGACTCACAGAAACGGCCTCTCGCATAGAGAATCTGACCAGGACGTATTTGGACAATCAGGGCCAAATTGCACCAGTGGTTCGACTTGTTGTTGAAGATGCTGAGTTCACCGCACCGGAATCGCGCGTTGTGAAGCGTCCGTTCGACCTCATCGTCAGCGCCATCCGTCAGTTCGGCGGCGACACAGACGGACGCAAGCCCCTTATTCAGCATCTGGATGCGATGCGACAACCGTTGTTGAATTGGCCCATGCCCGATGGCTTTCCCGTGGATACCGAAGCCTGGGAAACAACGTTGCTCGCACGATGGAATTTCGCCCTGGCTCTCAGCGAAGATCGCATCGGTGGCACCTCTATCCCCAAACGAGAACTCGAAAAAAAGGGCAAGGATCAGGTGGCGACCCTTGCCGCAAAACTAGCATTGAATCGAACGGAGGAGCAGGGGTTCTCATTTACCAAGAACATTGCGCTCTGCGTCGCCTCGCCCGATTTTCAATGGAGGTAATAATTTGACGAACGACTGGACTTATTGTGATGGTAATGGGAAGTTAACTGGCAGAATCTCGCGACGGAATTTCTTGGCAGGCACTTCTGCGACTCTGCTCGCGGCCGCTCTTGGCTCAAGCGCACTGGCGCAAGTTCTGGTCTCGGAGCAACCCAAAACCCAGAATACGCTGGTAGTGATATTTCTAAGAGGTGGAGCAGATGGACTGAATTGGGTAGTCCCGTACTTTGAGTCTGGATACTACGCCGCTAGACCAAGCCTCTCCATTCCGGCACCGAATTCCGCCGGGGGAGACAAGGCCAGAGCGTTTGACCTCGATGGAAAGTTTGGCCTCCATCCGTCATTCGGCGCATTGCGTGATCGCATTGGAGAAGGAGAAGTTGCGTTTGTCCATGCGTGCGGTTCCGGAGATAGGACCCGGTCTCACTTCGAGGCGATGAGTTTGATGGAGCGCGGCCTATTCCGCGAAGAATCCGGTAACTGGCAGGGTTGGCTAGGAGCCTATCTCAAAGCGGTGCCTCGATCCGATGCGGCAGTTCGGGCAGTGGCGATTGGCAGTTTGATGCCAGATTCACTCACGGGGTCCTCAGCTTTGGCGCTTTCAAGTTTGCAGGATCTTCACATCGATTCACAAGATACAGACCAAATTTCGGCACTTCGTAAATCCTACGCCGACGCACGAGGAGACCGGATGGGTGACGCTGGCTCACGGCTCTTCCAAGCCTTGGACCGACTCAAGGACCTGAACGCCAAGACCTATCGGCCAGGAGGCAATGCCAAGTACCCGGTCTCTGATCTTGGGGAAGGGCTGCGTCAGGTTGCCATGCTGATCAAGGCACGGGTCGGGCTGGAAGTAGCCTGCCTCGACCGTGGAAGCTGGGACACCCATGTCTCTCAAGGTTCAACCACCGGCTGGTTCGCGGACAATGTTCAAGATGTGGCCGACTCTCTTGAGGCATTCCGGCGCGATCTGGGATCTGGGATGGAAAACGTCACGGTCGTCGTCCAAACCGAGTTTGGGCGCCGAGTTCAGGAGAATGTCGTGTTGGGCACGGACCATGGAAGAGGATCTGTGATGATGGTAATGGGAGGAGGCGTCCGAGGCGGCATGGTCCATGGGGCATGGCCGGGTTTGGGCAAAGAGGATTTGGACGAAGTCGGAGACCTACGCGTCGTCAATGACTACCGCAATGTTCTGGGCGAAATCCTCACCAAGAGATTTGGGCTGAGGCATGCGAACCAGGTCTTTCACGACCTCGACTATCGAACTCTGGAGGTTCTTGCCTAGAACTCGGGCTTCCAATCGATGCCAAGGTGGTCGGCAACAAGTTTCCCGACGTGCCACATACCGCCTTTGTCCGGTTGTCTCCCCGATAGTGGCCCATTGACGACGCAGCAGGGAACATACTCTCGCGTGTGATCTGTGGAGACATCGGTGGGGTCGTTGCCGTGATCGGCGGTGAAGACCACCAGATCCTCGGACGAGATTTTTCTCAAAATCTCGGCTGCCGTTCCGTCGAATGTCTCCAGACACTTGGCGAATCCTTCGACATCATTCCGATGCCCGTACAGCATATCGAAGTCCTCGAAATTCACAAAGATGAATCGGGCGTCTGAATCGAGGGCTCGCCAGAGCATTTGAGCATGTTCAGAATTGTTCTGGGTCCTCACGACTTCGCGAAATCCTCGCTTGTTGAAGAGCTCGGGGACAACTCCAATGCCGTAGACATCCCCAATCGCGTCGACAAGATTCGTTCGAGGCGGAATCGGGAAGTCTTTTCGGTTTTCAGTACGCTTGAATCCTTCCTGTTGGGTGCCCACGAACGGGCGGGCGATCACTCGCTGGACGTCGTCGGGGTCAACTAACATTTCGCGAGCGATTCGGCACCATTCGTAGAGCGTTTCGACTGCGACAACCTGCTCGTGGCACGCGATTTGGAAGACGCTGTCCGCGCTGGTGTAGACGATAGGAAATCCTGTATCCACGTGCAGTTGGCCCAATTCGGCAATGATCTGCGTTCCGCTGGCTGGCTTGTTACCCAGAGTTTGGGTTCCGATTTTGGACTCGAACGCCTTGATCAGTTGAATCGGGAATCCGTCAGGGTAGGTCGGCGCCGGTTTGGCCGTGTGGATTCCCATCATTTCCCAATGACCCGTGACGGAGTCCTTGCCCATGGAAATCTCCCGAAGTCGGCCGTAAGCGACATCCGAGCGTGGTGGCGCAGGATCTTGAACTCCGGCTACTGTAAAGAAACCCAACTCACTTAAAGTAGGAGCGTGGATGCCTCCGACGGCGTTCCAAGTGCGGGCGATGGTATTGGGCTCGTGCGGATCGCCAAACCCCGCAGCATCAGGAGCAAATCCTGCTCCACAACCATCCAACACAACTACAATCGCACGGCGCATAGAGTTGATTATGCGCCGTGCAGAGTTTTCTTACTTCTTGGAAGTTGTGGAGTCGCTGGGGACGTTATTACCTCCGCCTCCAACTTTGGCTGGACCCTCTGGTGGCAAAGCCATTCCGTCCGCTGGTCGAGTCGGGGCACCACCGCCAAATCCACCCGGTTGGCCGTTGAATCGACCCTGTGGAACCGGCAGTTGGGTCGTACCCACTACCTTCAAGTTAGATTCGTTTATTTTGATGACCTCGTTTCCTCGGAGAATAAAAAGATTGCCACCATCGGCAACCATCTGGGCACCACCGCCGCCCATCATCATTCCACCGCCCTGCATTCCGGGTGCCATGCCCGGACGCCCTGGGCCAGGCTGAGGTGGTGCTCCAGGGGCACTGTCAGGAGCCATGCCTTGCGCGAGCGATCGTACCGAGAATATGCCCACCATGCTGAGTAGCGCAAGCCCGGTCAGGGCCAAAGTCCATTGTCGTTTCACTGAATACCTCCACGTGGCAGGGGGAATTACGCCCCCATATCGGGATAGACGCCCGATACTGCATTTTGATCAGCTTTGGACGAGAATTATCTAGCTGTTGTGCAAAGTTCGTAATGCTGAGCGTATCGATTGAAAAGATTGTGCGCAGCCGGATAGCACGAATGGGGGGACATAAAGTGGGGGAATTCGAACGTGATGATTTTCTCAGCCACAGCGCTTGCCGTTTCCAGTTTGAATCTAAGGTAGCGCCAGTCCGCTGGTGGAAACTTGATCGGCATGTCTCGATCGAAGGACTCAAGGTTGGACCAAATGCTCACGTTGTACCGTTTGCCAAGTTCACCGATCCCGGTGATGAATGTGGGGAGCTCCTGATAATGAACCTGCCCATCTTGAAAGGCACAGATGTCAATCGTTTCGTGGGTCTCGGCAAAGATTCGATCCCAATGTTCAAAACTCTCGTCGAGTGTTAGGGCGTTCTCGCCCATTTGTTTTGCCCCCTGCGGATACGGCGAGATCAGCACGGGGAGATTGCGTAAAGACTTGCAGTGGCCCCCGATGTGGTTAAACAACTCGATTATATGAGCATCGTTGCGGCCCGTTTCGTGGGAGAGATACCAGCCCTTGAAGCTTGGGTGATGGCCATACCGTTCGATGGCCTCATCCAAAAATGCCTTGTTGATTTCAACTTCTTTCCACCAATTGCGACGCCACCAGTGGAAGCCTGAATCATAAGTGCCAAGAAATACGCTCAACCCGTACTCATCAGCAAGCGAGTAGAACATCTCGCCCAGGTCCTCATAAATCGGGAGAAGATTTGGAAGGCTGCGAGCGGGGAAGATGCATTTGTTTTGGTAGCCCGCTCGGATGATGATGACTGTGTCGATTCCAATCGATTGATAGAGGGCGAATTCCTTGCGCCAATCCAACTCAGACCAGTTTTGGCTGGGAATATCGTGCGTTATCTCGTCCAGAAAGGTCCCACTGATAGGAAGCGACTTCATTTTCCTGCCCAGTTTAATATGTATAGACAGGAGATTGCCCAGGCATTATTGTCCGGGTCCCCGCAAAAGCCTCAGTCCGTTGAGGATTACAAGCACGGTTGAACCTTCGTGGCCAACCACGGCAAGCGGCAACGGCATCTCTTTGCTTATCTGCGCGAGGAATGGCATCTTGCCCCAGAAAAAGGAGAGGATCGTTAGAGTGAGGATCATTCCCGCCGCGAACAGCAGATTGGCTCGAATGACTCGGTTGGCCATCTTTCCCAGCCGGATTAGCTCTGGAATTCGCTCAATACGATCCTGGATCAGGACAACATCCGCTGCCTTCAGCGCGACCTCGCTGCCTAACCCTCCCATGGCGATGCCAACGCGCGCCAACGCCAATGCAGGAGCGTCGTTGACTCCATCTCCCACCATCATCACGCTTCTGCCTTCCTGATTCCAAGCCTCGATGATTCCGCTTTTGTCTTGGGGCATCAGATGAGCCTTGACCTCATCCACGCCAACCTCCGCAGCAATGGCCTTTGCAGTCGATTCGTTGTCTCCGGTTAGCATGGCGATCTTCTTCACACCAGCTCGATGAAGTGCCGCAACGAATTCTTTGGCGGATTCGCGCGGAGCATCCTGCATCCCAAAGCAGGCCCACCGGTTGCCGTACTTCATCAATACGCTTGTCAGGCCTCGGCTCTGCATCTCCTCGACATGCTCTCTGAAGTTGATCGGTAAGGCATCGCTTGGATCCTCGAAAAACTTCGTCTGACCAATTTTGACCTCGGTCTCGTCGACCTTGGCCACGACTCCGTAGCCTGGAACACCTTTGTGTTCCTCCGCGTGCGGGATCTCGACTTCATGCGATCTGGCGGCGGCAACAATCGCTTCTGCAATGGGATGCGTGCTAAACAACTCTGCTGTGGCAGCATAGCGGAGCGCTTCTTGGGCCAGCCCTGTTAAAGTATCCCCTCGGTGCCAGCACTTGATGTTCTCACACGTCTCGCAGTTCCTGGCACAGCCCAATGTGGACACGCCGCCTGGACTTGGTGTGCCGCTCTCGGAGGTCTCAGGCACTTGTGCACAAAGACAAATTTCAACCACCATCGGTCGACCGACGGTCAGGGTTCCCGTCTTGTCGAGAGCGATCGTGTCCACGTTGCCTGCAGCCTCGATGAACTCGCCTCCTCGGACTAGGATTCCGCGTCTGGCAGCAAAGGCAAGAGCACTCAACGTGCTTGCGGGAGTGCTGATGACCAGCGCACATGGACTCAGGGCAACCAACAGGATCAGGGCTGAATACAGTGCGGAGCCCATCTCCTGGCCCAGGATCAGACGGACGACGAGAACCAGGGCAAATGCACCCAGGACGAACAAAGTGTAGCGCTGCCCAAACCAATCGCTAATTCGCTGACCGCTGGCCTTGCTGTCTTGAGCCTCTTGCACCAGGTTGACGACCTTGTCTAAAGTCGTGTCTCCAGGAGCCGCGGTGACCCGCAGAACCATCATGGAGTCCTGATTCATGGTGCCGGCCATGACTCGTGAGCCAGCTTGGAGGTCCACGGGGCGCGATTCGCCAGTCATTGCGGATTCGTCAATTCTCGCTGAGGTTTCCAGTTCGCCATCGGACGGGATGATTTCGAAGGGCAAGACCCGGACACGATCACCGACTGCCAACTGGGATGCAGCGACCTCTTCATCTTGATCCGAGGAAATACGCAGGGCCTTTTCCGGCTTTAGCTTCATCAGTGAAGCAATTGCGGACTCAGTTTTAGAAAGGCTCATCGCCTCCAACGTGTGAGAAAGGCTAAACAGGAAGAGCAACGCTGCCGCATCGCTGATATGGCCCACCACGATGGAACCGACTGCCGCCAACACCATCAGAAGATTGACATCGATGCTCTTCTCACTGAGCGATTCCCAGGCTTCGATGAGGGCGAAATATCCGCCGCATGCGACGGCCAGGTACCCCACCCATACAGGCACGCCCGGAAGGATGCTGATGATGAAGAAGATTCCGCAACCGATCGTGAGAAGCGCTTCAGGATCCTGGTACCAACGGCGCTTGTGTCCTGCCATCAATAACTTAGGATACTAGATTGGCTTCGACAGATTCGAATAGAACTTGAATTTGCCGAAGCCAAACAGTTGGGCCTACGCCGGGGAAGGCGTTGAACCGTCGTCGGGATTCTCGAACTCGTGCGCCCACTCTTCCCGGTGTCTCTTCGAAATCAGCATCGAGAGGTCATCGAAAATTGTGTAGGAGCAAGGAATCACGAGGAGTGTGAGCATGGTGGACAGAGCCACGCCGCCGATAATGATGATTCCAATGGTCTCCCGGAACTCCGATCCGCGGCCTATTGCAAGTGCTACCGGCAAGTTGCCGATGATCACCGCAAGGGTCGTCATCATGATGGGTCGAAGACGGGTTGGACCAGCTTCAACCAGCGCATCGAACCGCTTTTTGCCTCTGTGGCGCAAAGTGTTCGTGTAGTCGACCAAGAGGATCGCGTTCTTACCAACCAATCCGACCAGCGCAATGATGCCGATAAAGCCCACGATATTGAGGTTCTTATCGGTCAAGATCAGCGCCAGGAGCGCACCAACCAAAGCTTGCGGCTGGGCCAACTGGACAATGAACGGATAGAGGAGGTTGTTATACAGTGCGGCGAGGAGCATGTAAACGAGGACAAGACCTGTCAACAGCGCGCCAAAGAGATATTGACTCTCTCGCGCCTGCACGTCAGCTTGCCCAAGGTTCTTACGCTGAACTCCTGCGGGAATCAGCTTCTCGCGTTCCAACCAGTTATCGATTTCCACCTGCTTGTTACCGGCGGCGAGGCCCGGAAGCAACTCAGCGGTAACTCGGATTTCCTCGATACGGTTTCGGCGGTCGATTTTGTCGAGAGCGAATCCATTTTGGAGTGATGCGACGCTTGACAGGAGAATCGGATTCCCCTGGCTGAACCGGATCGGTACCGATCCGACCAGATCGGGATTATTGCGATCCTCAAGATCCATCATCACCCGAATGTCGTATTCATTGCCGCGGATTCGCAGCTTTGTATCCGTATTGCCTTCGTAGAGCGTCCTGAGCGCGCTGGCGAGTTCCGCGGTCGTGACGCCTGCATCGCCCATCTGGACTCGATCTGGGATGGCGCGAAGCTCCGGCTTGCCCGCTTTGGAACTGATATCGGGCAAGATAACGCCCTCGACGGCTCCACTGGCAAGGCCGTCACGGATTTTGGTGACGGTATTGATCAGCAGTTGCCGGTCATCGCTCTGGAAGGACATCTGGATCGGGGAACCGAAGCCTTGGGACTGGCCGACGCTGACGATCAGCTGTGCTCCTGGAATTCGGCCCAGCTTTTGGATCAT
The DNA here is from genome assembly GCA_018268255.1 of Armatimonadota bacterium. Lineage (GTDB taxonomy): Bacteria > Armatimonadota > Fimbriimonadia > Fimbriimonadales > Fimbriimonadaceae > UBA2391. The sequence goes on from JAFDWX010000008.1 coordinate 315,029, forward strand.
GTCAGCGACGACCGCTGTGTCGCGTTGCGAGCGAACGCGCTCCGAGTGCTTTTTCCAGAATTGCAGCGTGTCCAAGAAGGCTGCGCGCTCATACAACGTGCCCGTAACCTGGGCATAGTTTGTTCCGGTATCGGCTGCGCTGAAACCGCCGCCTTTCGAACCGACTCGGCTGACGGTGTACTTAACGTCGGGGTGATCCATCACCTTCTTCTCGACTTCCTTCACCACGTTTTCAGTCGCCGAGAGGCTTGCACCTGGTGGTAGCTGAATGGAAATCTGTACCTGGCCGCTATCTGATTCGGGGAAAAATTGGAATCCGAATAATGCTGAACCTTTGTATTGTCCATACAAAAATCCAATGCTTGCGACGACAGGGAAGTAGAGCCCAAAGAGCAACCCGGCCATCAGGAACTTGATGAATCCATGGCCGCGGAACAGATTGATGAGGCCGACAATCAAGCCGATTGCCAACGAGATCACGACCATCGGGATACCCGAGCTAAATGCGGCGCCGATGTTTGGAGCACTGCCTCCGAAGAGAGCCACGAACACGCCGATGAGAACTACGAAGCCCGTGATAAAGACAAACCAGCGGTGGGCCAGGGCCCATCGCAACGCCCGCCCGTAGTGAGCTTCGAGTCCGGCAAACCGCTTATCAAACCACTGGGCAAACCCACCCTTAGGATGCTCCATGTCCTCGCCAGCACGATACCAACGGGCGGCGAGTAGAGGAGTGATGGTGAACGAAACGAACAGTGAAAGCGTGACAGCTATCGCGAATCCAAATCCAAGGGGCTTGAAGAACTGGCCCACAATGCCACCCATCAAGCCGACCGGGATAAACACCACGACGTCCGCCAAGGTGATGGAAATCGCAGCCAAGCCGATTTCGGAGCGTCCGTTAATCGCTGCTTCCATCGGTTCCTCGCCATGGCTCAGGTGCCGATAGATGTTCTCCAAAACGACGATGGCATCGTCCACCAACACACCGACTGCCAGCGACAGGGCAAGCATCGAAAGGTTATTGATGGTGAATCCAAACAGCCTCATGAAAATGAGGGTCGCAAAAAGACAAATCGGGATCGCGATGCCAACGATCATCGTTCCACGGAAGTTGTGGAGAAAGACGTAGACGATGACCGTGACCAGAAAAATGCCGAAGAACAGCGCGATGCCAAGGTCCAAAAGCGACTCTGAAATCTGGGTCGAAGAGTCGAAAGTCTCGACAAACGAGATCCCAAATTCCGCTTCGACCTGCTTGGTCAGGACATCGGCCCTTTGAGAGATTTCAATCGCGTTGCCTTCTTTCGACTTTTGGACAGAGAGGATTACCGAATCCGAACCGTTCAATCGGCTATTGGATCGGCGTTCGCTGATCGTGTCCACGACCGTCGCAATATCCTTGAGGCGGACGGAAATTGCTTTTGAGCCTTGGCGAGTTTGGTCCTGGATGTTGATGATGGTCTCGCCAACATCCTTTGCTGTGGCATATTCGCCCAACACTCGAACACTGGTTTCAGCATTTCCGGTTACGATCCGTCCGGCAGGAACATTGAAACTGGCGGCAGATATGGCTTGCTGAATTTCGAGAATGCCGACTCCATAAGCCATGAGCCGATCTTTGCGAATCCGCACCTGAATCTCACGGAGGTCGCCACCGCTGACGTTGACGTTCGCCACACCGTTGATCTGCCCGAAACGGTCTTTAACCTTCTGATCCATCAGATCTCGCAGCTGTGCGGCCGAAAGGGTCTTGCTGCTCACTGCATAGGTGAGGATCGGAGCGGAAGAAGTGTCTTGCTTGGAGACAATTGGCTTCTCAGCTTCACGCGGCAGCACGCCCACTACCGTATCGACCTTGGAGCGAACGTCGTTCAGTGCCACGTCCATGTTGATGCCGATCTCAAATTGGAGGACAACGGACGAGACACCCTCTTGCGAGGTTGAAGTGGCTTCCAGCAGACCGTTGACCCCTGAAATTGCGTCTTCGATCTTCCTGGAAATTTGTGAGTTGATTTCGTCCGGCCCAGCACCGGGGTAGACCGTTACAATCGTGATAAATCCAAATTGAACGTCTGGATTCAACTCCTTCCGCATGCCCTGGTAGCCCCAGACACCGCCCAGCAGGCATAGGGCGATGAGCATGAACATGAAGATGGGCCGCGACAGCGCAAGACGTGTTAGGCCCATTTCAGTTTCCTGTTGCTCCTGGTTGCGTTGGGTTCGATGGGGAAGTCGGTTCGGAAGGTTTCGCAGCCGATGATTGAATTTTTATCTTGGCTCCATTGGCCAACTTATCTTGTCCACGAACAACAATTTGCATGCCCTCCGGCAAACCATCGATACGAGTAAAGCCTCCCTGTTCACCCAAGACCTTGATCGTGTGAACCACTGCTTTGGTACCGGCTGCCTCAAAGACTGTCGCTCCTTCGGTACCCCGGATAACGGTTGCCGTCGGCACGACCAGAGCATCTTCGATTTTGTCGACATCGAGATAGCCTCGGGCAAACATTCCCGGTCTCAGTTCTCCGGTCTCGCCTTCCAAAACCACGCGGACCTTGAAGATTCGTCCCACATTCGCGCCGACAGGACTGATCCCCGCAACTCGGCCCGCAAACTCTCGATCAACCGAGGTGACTTTTACGCCGATGGGCATACCGGGTTGCACCTGGCTAATTTGAGCTTCTGGCACCTGACCTTCAAAATAGACCGAACCTCGGCTGACGACTCTTGCAACGGGTGTGCCTGGAGCGACATAGGTGCCGGCCTGCAGAGGTGTCCCGGAAACGTTACCGCTGAACGGAGACCTAATGGTCGCGTCATCGATGGCCTGTCTCGCAAGAGCCACGCTCTCTTCCGCAGACTCGACACTCGCACGCGCGGATTCAACGCGCAACTGAAATTGCACATCAAGGTTCTGGTTGGAGCGTGCGATGCGGACCTGCTCTTGGGCAGCAGCGACCTGCTGTCTTGCCGCAGCAATATCCTCTGATCGTGCTCCATTTTGGAGGATACGCTCGGCTTCCAATGCGCTTTCGTATTGGCTGAGTGCTGCACGGTAGGCATTGCGAGTCTGATCTGCGGCAGATTGGGAAATCGCGCCCTGCCGAAGGAGTTCGTCGTTCCGCTCCATTTCCCGTCTGGCCGTTTCCATGTTGCTCCTTGCCGAATCAACCTGGGCGGTTGCCTGTCGACGTTCTTCATCCCGAGCACCTTTCAAGAGCTTTTCGAGAGATGCCTGAGCAATATTCAGCTGTGCTTGAGCAGAAGCCACCGAGGCCTTAGTTCGAACCGGACCCTGCTTGAGATCTGCGAGCGCTTGATTATATTGAGATCGAGCAGAACTTGCAGCAGCTTGAGCTTGTCGCAGTCGGCGCAGTGCATCGCCGGTCTCTTGCCGCGCGATGACCTGGCCGGCCGAGACAGCATCGCCATCTTTGACGTAAACGGCTGTGATCCTGCCCGCCACCTTGGCACCAACTTGTGAGTCATCGCCGGTTTGGAGGCTTCCAGTGATCTCGATCTGCGTTGAAAATGGACGAGACTCGACGGGGACGACCTCGACTGCAATCGAATCATCGGCGATGAGCTCAGCAGTTCGCTTTGCTGATTTTTGGGCCTCGCGGTTGACACACCCTGTAACGAGCAGCAACGCCAAAGCGAGAATCGAGAACGCTGAAAGCCGTATTTTCACTGATTGTCTCCGGGAGTGGTGGGTAGCGCATCTGTTCCGACTGCAAGCTGGAGATCAGCAAGAGCCGTCAAAAGTGCGAATCGAGCATTTGCCTGGGCGGCTTGGGCTCGAGTGACATTTTCCTGGGCCGTGGTTACATCGAGTGTGATTCCGCGACCGTTTTCGAATAGGAGGGTAGCGAGGCGATAGGCTTCTTCTGTCTCGGCGACCTGCTTATCTGCGTAAGCAAGCTGCTCTTGGGCGTTTTGGAATGCCAGAATCGCCCTTCGGACCTGAAGGCTCACGCCCAGGCGTGTTTGTTCGACCTGGATTCCAACTTGCTTTCGATCGAGCTCAAGCTGCCGAATTCGCTCCTTAGTGACGCCTGAATCTGAAATGAGCCACGTCAATTGGAGCTGGCCAACAACCTGATTTTCCCGCTGGAACGGGGTCGCATCGATGACTCGGTTGTAGGAAACTCCCACGTTCAGTTGCGGTGCCAAGTCTCTGCTTGTGTACCGTTTGTTTTCCTCGATGGCCTTTTGGGAAGCTTCGAGTGCTTTGATTTCTGGCCGATTCTGGTAACCGAGTTCTTCGAGCTGCTCCGGTGAACCGGGGATGGCAGGCTGAGAGAAAGTCCTTTCAACGTCGAATGGGGTGTTGATCGGGCGCGCCAACAGGTTGTTCAAGGATTGCTTACTCAGCGTCAACGCGTTTTGGGCTGAAGCAAGAGCGCTTTGCGCTTGAGTGAGGGCGGTTTGGAGTCGGAGGACATCGTAGTGGGCCAGTCGACCCTGTTCTTCGAACAACAGAGCGTTCTTGAGACGGTCCTCGGCGTTCTTTACCGATTGCTGCTGGACGGCGACGTTCCAATTCGCCAGGACCACATTGTAGTAGCTCATGCGAACCTGGTTGCGTACGTTGTTGCTTTGAGTTCTTAGAGTTTGTTCGGCCGCGATTTTGTTGTATCGGGCAGCCCCGATGGCATTTCGGATGTAGCCTCCTAGGTCGATTGGAAATCCAACGGTGAGTCCCAGGGTCTTGCTATCAGCATTGCCCCCGAAAGCGTTGCTCGGCTCAAATCGCTGATAGGTGGCAGAGGTCGAAACTCTTGGCCCCAGCGAGGATGTTGCGGCCCTTAGGGCACTTTCGGCTTTGGAAACACTCGTTTCCTGTATTCGTACGACAAACGCGTTGCGAGCGGCGATGCTCAGAGCATCGTCTAGACGCAACACTTGGTCGCCGGTTTCGGGAGTCGGCCCTGTGGGCACCTGCAAGACGGCTTGCATCCAAAAAGCCACGACGAGAGGGTTCATTCGGCCCCTCCTTCTTCCTTAATACCTTGCAACATTTGTGCAAATTCCTCAAAAAATCCTAACATTGCTTCCAGTTTTGCGACCATTAGACCCTCATATATCGGGTGCTTCATCAGCAGAAGTTTGTCCCCTGGCTTGATGTTGAGTTGAGTTCGAGCTTCTGATGGAATAACGATTTGTCCACGTTCTCCCACCGTAGCCGATCCATAGAAGCAGTCACCTATTTCTACTGCCATTCATAACCACCACCTGTAAGTATGTATGAAAAGTATGAAACTTCTCCAACTGGAGGAGTCATCCTTAACACAAATGGATCCAAGGTAGCGATAATATTGACAAGGAAGTCAAGATTGCAGTCGCTATGGCGAGGAGTTTGCAGGGCCTGTAGCGGCTACACGTAGGTAACGATCCGGCGCAGTACCTTTTCATTAACTGGCTTGACAATGCGGGCGAAAATGAAATCAGGCCAACCTGTCACGAAATCCAGGTCGTAGTCAGGTGGGGGAGCCAGCAGAACCAATCGGGTGGATTTTGCAATCGGGTGGGCCATTTTGGCAGCGGCAAATTCCTCGTATCCCGCGATCCGATGGGGCTCGTGGAAGGTTGCCACCTGGTCGAGGAACATGAGATCGGCATTTTCGCAAGAATCCAGAGCATCGCGCCAATTCCGAAAATACTGCACGTTTTCTCCCAGCCGAAAGGCCTCTTTGCAGCTGGTAATGACTTCTGGATCACTGGTGACGACAACAAGCTTCATCTCAATTCCAATCTTCTGGACGTATCTAAAGTGTAGGACGGTGCAACGGTGCTCCAACGAGACGAAATAGAAATTCTGTAAAAATATTTCTGAAATGCGAGAAGCATCATCAACGTATGATATGATGCGGAAGGTCGGAGAAAAATATGAAAGCGGGGTTGGAGCCAATGACGACAGGGAGAACGATGTCCGAGCGCGAGTTTGAATCGCTGTTTTTCCAGACGCGGCGCCGAGCTTACACGATGGCCTTGCAACTGACCCGAAACTCGGCTGAGGCAGAGGACTTGGTGCAAGAGACCTTTGTCAAAGCGTGGAAGGGCATCGATTCCTATATGCCCGGGCGACCGTTCCTCAATTGGTTGCTTCGGATCATGCAGCGCGCCTATCTCGATTTTCGCCGCCGAGAGAACCCCATTCGAAAGGCCGATTCGCTGAACTCCATGATCAGTCCGGCAGATGGAGAGGTCCAAGAACTTCCAATACCGGATCCAAACGCCAATCCAGATCTGGAGCTGCTCCATCAGGAGTTTCGGCAGGAACTCTATCGAGCGCTGGACGAGCTACCCGACGTCTATCGAACAGCGATCATCATGTGCGACCTTGAAAATCTGAGCTACTCGGAAATTGCTGAGCGTCAGCAGACCACAATCGGAACCGTGCGATCACGTATTCACCGCGGAAGGCGAGTGCTTCGCGACATCGTAAATTCACGGGGCCTAGAATTGCCGGATGCTCTCTAAAAAACGATAATTGGGTGCCAATAATCCATGGTGTATGCGAGTCGATCAAAGCAACGCCATCCTTGGACTTCTCCGTCAGATTCAAGCGGAAAAAGCGAGTGGCGCCGCAAGTCAGCCTCAAGAGATCAAAAAGCCTGATCCAGAAAGCAAAGGTTCTCCAGATTTGCTCAAGCTTCTCGACGGCAAAGGCACACGACTCGATATTCGTGCTTAGCAAAATCAGGGAGTGATTCTTGGTCCGGCTTTGTTTCGAATTCTGTGAACTCTGAAGCAAGCCATTTGGTACACTCCCGGTCTGTGAGCAATAAGCGTCCCAAGAAACCGGTCTGGTGGAAGAACACCTATTTCTGGATCGGGTTCATTCTCATTGGCGTCGCAGCTTTTGGGCTCGTCCGTGGTGAGAAATCAATTAGGGATCCGGGCCAGAAGGAAGAATCCGGCCTTCCGCTCATCTATCTTGGCGGGGCCGTAGTGATGTTGCTCAATGGTGTGCTGAGCCACCGCCAAACAGTGTTCAATTACCACCTAGAAATGGACGAGCGTGAGGAGAAGGAAAGCGTTCAGCAAGAAAATTGATTATGGTTACATGCACTTCCTGCGGAAAGATCATCGATAAAGTCCCCAACTGGCTTCAGTCTGCAAACGTCGAATTCGTCTGCAACAACTGCCCCAACAGGCAGATTAAACCGATCTCACAGCTCGCCCAAGAGGTAGCTCAGGCAACGCGTAATAACGAAGAAGACCTGGCCGAAATGGACGAACTCGAAGAAGACGAGGAGTAGTAGCTCGTCGGCTTCGATCGGATTAAGGTGATATTCTTCGGCGTCTGATGGAGGCCGAGATCCTCGGCGCACAGGCGTTTGAGAGTTGTCGTATCCAGTCGCTGGTCATCTTCGACCGCAACGCAAGCGCGGAGATTGCCGTCATGCCACCACACTGAGGCATCAAGCACTTCCGTTACGCCCAAAAGATACTGCTCTGTAAGTTTTGGATCGATTCCACGGGGAAGAGTTGTCGTCATCTCGGATTAAATCATTGGTGATATCGGCGTAAAGATTAGTGCCGAACATCCAACATTTACGAGTTTTTTCGATTATCCTTTTAGGGCGAGCAAAGCCTGATACTGTTCGAGGTTGTCGATATCAGCCCCTATGCTCGGGTGCTGAGTTTGAACTGCGCGAACCTCTCCACCCAGGAACCGGCTCACATCCGTTTCCAACTGCCGGAGGGAAACAGAACTCGGCACAACTCTATTGAGAATCAACCGGACAAGCGTGCCGAATCCGACTTGCTGGCCTAGCCTGAGTGGGCTCTTGCGGTTGGCGTATGCCTGCTCTAGCTTCGGGAGCGAATGGCGCATCATTGCGGTGTTGATCAGAGAAATGTTTCCGCCTGTAAAGGACCCCTCGCGTAGCTTGAGCGAGGTCCGTTTCATCCCAGGGTAGTCCCTTTCGGCGAGTTCCATGGGAATAACAGGATAGTTCAGTAGGAGTTTTGGGTCCGAATGCTCCAGGTAGTCCTCAACAGCGTCTGCGGTGATGAAGGGTAGGTCTGCTGTCGCCAAGAGGAAAGTCTCAGAATTAATCTCATGTAGTCCGTTGGCTAAGCTTTGTACAAAACTGTTGCCCGGAGCTACTGTTCTTGATCTCGAAAATGATTGCGGTCCAACGATGACCGGCTCTCCGAATGGCGCCGTGGCGTCCAGAACGATTTCCACCATTTTCTTGCCTTTGTAGGGTAAGTCGGCGCGCCATTCCAGTCCCGAGAATTCCTGCAGGTCAGGCGTACAGCGGCCAGCAGCTAAGATGAGGATATCCATTGACTCTCCCTTCTTGTAAGCGTTGGCACGGTCCAACTTGCTGCGAATCGCCTCATGTCTTCGGCTGCATCTTCTGCGCTGGTTTTTGACTCGAAAAACCCAAAGACCGCCGAGCCGCTCCCGCTCAACCCCGCTGATGTGGAACCAAGGGACCGCAGCCGTTCGATGAGGTCCGAACACTCGCAAGGTGCCACGCGCTCAAAATCATTGTAAGTCGCGTCTGAATCGGTAGGAAAATCGAGCCAAGCTCGCTCGTGCTGATCCAACTGCGCATAGGCTCCCGCCGTGTCCACTCCCACCTCAGGTTTGGAGATGACGAGCCACCGAGGCTCCGAATCGTCCAATGGAACCAACTCCTGCCCATATCCCGTGGCTCGTGCTCGCCCCCCGACCAGAAAGAACGGTACGTCTGCGCCTACTGCTTCGGCGACGGTTGTTGCATGATCCCACGGGAATGTCCCCACGATGGTCGCCAGAGCCCGCAACAAGCCAGCTGCATCGGAACTCCCCCCACCCAACCCACTTTGGGAAGGGATTTGCTTGATGAGCTTAACGTGCAGCGGAGGCAAGTCCACCGCCTCCTTTACCAGTCGCAGAGTTTTGGTAAGCGTGTTCTCCGCCGGGAGATCCATGCCCGTGCACTCTATTTTCGTTTGATCGGCGTCGGTGGAAACAACGAGTTCATCATAGAGGCCGACAGCCTGGAAAATCGTGCGGATAGGGTGGTAGCGCCGAATATCCGGAGGGCCAACACTCAAGAATGTGTTGATTTTTGCCGGACATCGCACGGTGACGACCATGGATCGTGAGGATACCAAACCTACGATTGCCCAGTTTGGATCTGCTCGGGAGGATCTTCGCGAACGGGAGTAGCCATTCCAATCGGAACCTCGTTAAAGGGGTTGATTTCCAATTCATCCAGGGCTTTGTCAATCGCTTCAAGCTGGAGCTTGGCCTCACCCAAAGCAGTGAAAAACTCGTTCTTTGAGATTTCAGGCTGGCGACCGGTTAATCGATAGCCCAGCATCTTGAGCCGTAAGTTGTCCAGTGTCGTCGTGAATACGGCCGCTTGCGCTTCTGTTCGTTGCACGCCGGAAATGACAGCAGCAAAATTCCGTTTGTACTCGGCAATGTTCTTATCCGCAATCTGATACAGCTCTGAGACCGTCCGATCCGAGGCCGGTGCGATCGGCGGTGGTGGTGGAAGCATCGCCGCATTGTAACGACCCTCACTCTTATCGATTTCGGTCAGCACCAAATCGGCTCGGCGCAGCGAATAGTAAAGCTGATCGGATACACGCTCGATGGTGGTAGGCATTTCGCTCAGGTCAGCAATCTGCTCTTTCCGGAGATCCTTGACAGCCTGTCGAAACCGAACCATCCGTTCTTCAGCACTTCTCCAGGCTGATTCTAGATGTTTGTGCGTGAAAAAACGTCTCCGAGCAGCAGTAATCGCGCCGTACCCAAGCATTCCCAGCGTGCCCAGAAAGATCAGACCCATAAACGCCGAAAACCCCGCCAGGAACTGAAGGCCGTCCAGCCACCCAACGACGCACCAATAGAGGGCAATGATGTTCAATATTCCTGCCAAGAGCCTGGCAGGGTTCAGAAGTTCCTTGATGTAGAGCTCGCGGTTTCTCCGCTCGACTTCGTTCATCAGGATTGATTACGGCATATTTGGCCTTCGGATTGCGTCAGGCAGGGCCCGTTCGACCGAATAGGCCATTTGGAGCAGCTTCTCATCACCCATTACAGGAGCCAGGAGTTGGACACCCACAGGTAGCCCATCACTGAAGCCTGCATTCAGCGATATCCCTGGGAAACCTCCCATATTGGCCGGGATGGTGCAGAAGTCGAGCAACTTGAGTTGAAGCGGATCGTCCGAGAGCTCACCGAGTTTGAAGGCCACCACTGGGCTGGCTGGTGTGAGTACCGCGTCAAAATCTTGAAAGGCCTGCTCAAATTTGGCGGCCATTTTGGCTCGAACCTTTTGCGCCTTCAAGTAAAAGGCGTCGTAATATCCTGCGGAAAGAGCATACGTGCCGATCATGATGCGAGCCTTGACCTCGTGACCGAACAGGCGCCCGCGAGTCGCCGCTACAACTCCGATATGGCCCTGGCTCTCCTCTCGTGGGCCGTACCGCACTCCGTCGAATCGAGCCAAGTTACTGCTGGCTTCGGCTGGAGCGATGATGTAATAGGTCGTCACGCCTAGGCCGATTTCGGGAATGGAGATTTCCGTGAACTGAACCCCTTCCCGAGTCAACGTCGCGACGGTTTCCTCCATGATCTGGCGGACTCCAGGTTCCAAAGCGCCCTCGAACATCTCTTTGGGCAGTGCGAATTTCAGCCCATTCAGCCTGCCTGACTTCAGGCCGCCAACCTTGATTTTTGCATCCTGAAGGCTGGTGCTGTCCCGATGATCGTGTCCGGAAATCGCTTCCGCCAAGAGAGCGCAATCTTCCACGTTGCGGGCGAACGGCCCGATTTGGTCAAGAGATGATCCAAAGGCAACCAGGCCATAACGGCTGACTCGGCCATAGGTGGGTTTGTAGCCAACAATTCCGCACAGGGACGCTGGCATCCGGATGGACCCGCCTGTGTCGGATCCCAGCGAAAGTGGTGCCAGTTCCGCTGCAACTGCAGCTGCGGAGCCACCAGAAGATCCTCCGGGTGAGCGCGACGTATCCCATGGATTTCGAGAAGGCTTGAACGCCGAGTTCTCGCAGGATGTCCCCATGGCAAACTCGTCGAGATTCGTCTTTCCGAGGGTGACAAGACCCTGACTCGAAATCTGCTGCATCACGGTGGCGTCGAATGGCGGAACGTAATTCTCCAGAATTCTCGACGCACAAGTGGTGCGGAGGCCCTTGGTTGAAATATTGTCCTTGATCGCGATGGGAATCCCGGTCAGGGGTCCAGCCTCGCCGCGATCCAATAATTCCTGGGCGTGATCTGCCTCGGCAAGGGTCCGGGGTTCGTCAACTGTCAGGAAGCATCCGTATTTTTCATCCTCGTGACGGATACGATCCAAGTGGGCTTGGGCGACTTCTCGCGCACTGACTTGCTTGGCTCGGAGCATGCCGGCCAATTCGGTAGCAGTTTTCTGGGTGAGCAATCTAGCTTATTCCTCGATAATCGTCGGCACGACGAACAGGCCCGCGCGGGATTTCGGCGCGTTTTTGAGAACCATGTCGCGATCCAAAGGAAGCTCGATCACGTCATCTGCCCATACATTGCGTAAAGAAACGGCATGGGGCTTAGGATCGATTCCTTCCAGGTCCACGTCTGAGATATCCTGGAAGTGTCCGAGCAGGGCATTAAGTTCTTGCTGAAAAGCAAGAAGTTCGCTTTCGGTTAGTTCCAACCGAGCAAGCTTGGCCACATGCTGGACCTCGTCGAGAGTGATCGGCATAAAGAGATTATAACGCAGGAACGGCGATCTGACGATGTACGGCCACTCACGAAAGACAAAATACTCAGCGGTTGCCGCGGTCATCACGATCGTATCCATCATGGGATTGGCGGCGAAGGCCCTAAGACCGCTGATTCCGGCCGAATCTCGGCTAAACCAAGCTCTGCCGGAGGAGGACTTCTTCAAGTCCACGGAAACGGAGGATATTCCCTGGAGAAAATTTGACAGCGATGCGTTTGCAGAGGCAAGGCGAACGAACAAGCCGATCATTCTCCTCATCGGCGATGTCTGCTCCTTTGCTGGGCGTCAGGCGGATGGACCGCGTGGTTTCCAGGAGAAGGATCTGGCTGTGCGCATTCGCAAGGGCTATGTTCCGATTCGGTTGGATACCTCTGAAGTAGGAGGCTGGTCTTCTGCTTACCTTCCATTTTCTAGAGCGGTCATTGGTTTCGATCCTCTGTTTCAGCTCATCATCTTGGATCCCAACGGGACGCCGGTCGACGCAGGACTGGCGGTCGAGCCTGGCGTGGCACTCGCCCGAAGTTGGATATCACGCCAATTGGATCGTGCCGACCAGGTCCTCAAGAACCCTGCGAGCAGTCAGTTTCTCCTTCGACACCAGGCTGACCTCGCTATGATGGAGAATCCGGCAACCTCCCCTTCATTTTCTGACCACCGAGACGCCCTAGAGGAGGTGATCGATCCGGTCTATGGTGGATTGGTCATGAATAAGCGGCAGCTTCTTCAGCCGATTTCCTGGGAATATCTGCTTGCGCAAGGCGGGATGGAGAGCGCCGACAAGTCTCTTCGCCCCCTCCTCTTATCCTCGCTCGTGGATTGGCTGGACGGCGGCTTTTTCCGACAATCGAGCCAGAACTCTTACGCCTATATCGAGTTCGATAAGCTTGCTCGGCCGAACGCTGAGATGGCACTCACCTTGGCGTTGCTGTACCAGCGAACCCAGACTCCGATCTATCGGTTTCACGCCATACGGACCTTCGATTGGCTCGTCGACCATATGACTCAACGTGGGCTTGTCGTTCCGTACCAAATGGGCGATGAGGATGAGGTGCTTCGGAGTGAACGGTACTCATTTTCTCCATTGCTGCTCAGGGAGAATTTTGAACCCGCTGAGAGACAGTGGTTGCGGCAGCATTTTGGCCTTCGCGCAGAGGAAGACCCCCAACTCACCATCAGAATCGACAGCGAAGAAGTTCTGGACTCGCCAGACTTCACTCAGTACCTTCAGCGCCTTCGAAAACTCAAATCGGGCCGGAATCCGCACGTCGCGGAGCAGCCCCAAGCGGATGTTTCCTGCAGTGCGGTCGCGCGCCTCTTGGAATGCGCATGGGTCCTGGGCGACAAAAAGCGTATTGGCATAGCGGGCGACATGGTCGAGCGCCTCGAGGAGTTTCGTTCCGGACGGACGATCGGGAGGCGGCCCAGTGATTTCAACTTCGAGGGCGTCTGCCTAGCCGATTACTTGGGGTACTCGGATGCCATGCTTTGGGACTACCTTGTTTTCGGAAGGGCTGAGTCGCTCCTGTCTGGTCGGACGGCACTCATCGATGGTCTCAATCGGTTCGCTGGAACTCTTCCAGGAGAATATCTTGCCTCTCGTTTCACAGATACTGGCGCAGCACCGCAGTTCGTCCCGTCTCCATCACTGACCGACGACTTGGGCGAGTCGGCTTTGTCGAGTGCGGTCCGGTTGCTCGGTTACTACCAGGCTTTGGATCAGATTGGAGTAACTGCCCGTGTCGCAGGATCACAACCGCAGGAATCGCTGCCTTGCGTACCGAACCTGATCGTCGACCGATTCGCCAGCATTGCCAACGAAATGCGCATTCGGGTTTCTGGTTTTTACCTAAACTCCCTACGAACCAAGGACGGCATTTTTGCGGTCTCGACCGGTCCGAATGCGAGCCAATTGGCGAATCGGGTGCGCATCGACCACCCTGACACGATCATCGTCACCAGTTTTGGTGGCGAAGCTGGCCCAAAAATGAAGACACCGGGTCTTTACGGTGTTCACCACGGTCAAGTGGTGGGTCCCATGACCCCGGAGAAACTCTCTGATTGGCTGATCCGGGCGAGGCATTAGCCCCGATGATAGGGCATAATATCCCCGGACAGGTCGCATAGTGGTCTAGTGCGCCGCACTCGAAATGCGGTGAGGTGCAAGCCTCCGTGGGTTCGAATCCCACCCTGTCCGCCACCGATCACCCCATTTTGATCGATTCCAGAAAGGTCTCGAGGTTCGCTGGACCGCTTTCGTCGCTGGCGGGATAGCTTAGCGTAACGATCCACATCTGATCCTTCTGCTTGAGCACCACGGAGCACTCCACCATGGCCTCATCTTTCTCCAAGTAGGACGCAATGACCACCTTGGCCTCCTGGAATCCTGAAACTTCAAACGGAAGGATCTTCGGCTCAGCTTTGGTTCCATCGTCCAGTTTGATCGCGCTCTTCTTGCGTTGCGATTCGATTTCCTCAGCCAGGGCCAGTGCCGAAGGGCATTCACCCTTTTTGAACTGGAAATAGGTTGCGGCAATCTGATAGTCCCCTTGGTGGGTTCCACCGGCTCGAAATTTGGTCACAACCGTGGCGAGATCTGCTTGGATGGTGCTGTCAGAAACCGGGATCGGCACGGGTGAAAGAAACTGAAGTCCAGTGTGGGCGAATTCCGAGTTTTTCCAGGTGTTGAATTCTGCACTGTCTGCTGTTTTGACAAAAGAAGAGTTGTCTTGTGGAAGGGCGCAAACAGCGTGTTTCGAATCGAGTTGTGTGATGTAGGATGACGGAACCGCGAAATTCAAGTTCTGCCCATCCGTTAGTTGGTAACTCACCACACCAAGAGCTTCACCATACTTATCGAGTAACGGACTGCCACTATTACCAGCACTAACCGGAGCACTGAATTGGATAACTTGTAATCCATCCTCAGTTCTCACCTGGTTCACAATCCCTTGGGAGATGGAAAATTCGAGTCCTTTTGGAGAGCCGATAACGTACGTATCGCTGCCGATATCGGGTACCGATCCCTTAAGACGAAGAAACGGATTCCCTTTGGTTTTGATCCTGATCAAGGCAACGTCTGCGGTCTGATTGCCGTCAATCATTCCAATAACATCGGCAGTAGATCCATCCGCGAATTTTGCTACGACTTTTTCTGCGCCAGCGATGACGTGATAGGCGGTCACCGCATCGCCATTCGGCGAGATGAAGAAGCCCGTACCTGATCCCACTGTTTCCCCTTCCTTATCCTGGATCAAGAGCGTCACAACCGCTCGATGGGTCTGTTGATAGACCTCGGCCGCAGTTTGGGCAAAAACACTGACCAAAACATTAGTCAGGATAAATACGGTAGCAAACACCCGCTTCATAAAGAACTCTCCTTTAGCGCCTTGTGCCATACCAGGCGGTCTATTTCCCAGGTAATTGCATGGACCATGACAAAACTGTTGTCATTTGACGAAAACAGCAATAGTGAGCGGAAAATTAACCCAAAGGTGGATCCGCACGACGCGACATTCTAGACAAATGTCGAGTAATCTAGGCATAAGATGATCGTCCAGTACGACACCCCGTTTGCCTTGGGAGGAGCGTTTGAGCCCAAGGGTGACCAAGCCTCAGCGATTCGAACTCTGCTCGACGGCATCGACTCTGGCTACCGGTTCCAAACCCTTCTAGGCGCCACCGGCACCGGTAAAACCTACACCATGGCGAGCGTGATTGCGGCGGCTCAGCGACCGGCGCTCATCATTGCCCACAACAAGACCTTGGCCGCGCAACTTTGCCAGGAATTTCGTGCCTTCTTTCCAGAGAATTCTGTTCAATACTTCATCAGCTATTACGACTACTATCAGCCCGAAGCCTACGTACCCAACTCGGACCTTTACATCGAGAAGGACTCGTCCGTCAATGAGGAAATAGAGCGGCTCCGGCATGCGGCAACGCACGCGCTTTTGGAAAGGCGAGATGTCGTCATCGTGGCCAGCGTCAGCTGCATCTATGGATTGGGCTCGCCGGATACCTACGCCGAAGGGGTTGTGACCTTTGAAGCGGGAATGGAATTCAATCTAGACGAAGTTCTCACTCGACTTGTCCAGATGCAGTTCACCCGGAACGACATGGTCCTGCAAAGAGGCACATTCCGGGTCAAAGGCGACCTAATCGAGATCCAGCCGAAAGATGAGGAGCTGGTGACTCGAGTGGAATTTTTCGGGGACACCATCGAGCGGATTCGAGTGGTCGATCCGCTCACCCGAGAGGTCGTCGATGAACCGAGCAAGCTCTCTGTGTTTCCCGCCACGCACTATGTGACTCCACTGGAGCGAATGGATGCGGTCCTCGAAATGATCGAAGAGGAAACTCGCCTCCAGCACGAGCTTTTTGTGTCTCAGGGCAAGTTGCTTGAAGCGCAGCGGCTTCGTCAACGAGTGGATTTCGACCTTGAAATGATGCGGGAAGTCGGGTTCTGCAATGGCATCGAGAACTACTCGCGCTATTTTGATGGACGCGCGCCTGGAACTCCGCCGTACACGCTCCTGGACTTTTTGCCCAAGGAATCTCTCATCTTTATCGATGAATCACACCAGACCATCCCCCAAATCCGGGCGATGTTCAACGGAGATCGCCAGCGGAAATCGGTCCTTGTGGAATACGGTTTTCGTTTGCCGAGCGCGCTGGATAACAGACCTCTGAAATTTGAGGAGTTTCTGGAGCGGGTGCCCCAAGTGGTGTTCGTATCCGCCACGCCTGGTCCATTTGAGCAGGATGTGGCCGATCAAGTCGCTCAGCAGGTCATTCGGCCAACCTACGTGCTCGATCCTGAGATCAGCATTCGGGCCACAAAGGGCCAAATCGATGACCTCATCAACGAGATTCAGGTCCGAGTCGAGCGTGGAGAGAGGTCTTTGGTGACCACTCTCACCAAGAAGATGGCGGAAGACTTGACCAAGTACCTCCAGGATCTTAACGTTCGAGTGAACTACATCCACTCGGAAGTCCACTCCTTGGATCGCCCCGAGATACTCCGTGATTTGCGGCTCGGAGTCTATGATGTCGTGGTTGGGGTCAACTTGCTTCGTGAAGGACTGGACCTTCCGGAAGTCACGCTCGTGGCAATTCTGGATGCCGACAAGGAAGGATTCCTGCGATCCGAAACCAGCCTGATCCAGACGATCGGACGCGCAGCAAGGAACCAAGATGGATTGGTGATCATGTATGCCGACACCATTACGGGTTCGATGCAGTCTGCCATCGATGAGACCGATCGGCGTCGTGAAATCCAGCGGAAGTACAACGAGGAGCACGGAACGGCGCCTCGGACTGTTGCCAAGGAAGTGCGGGAAACCATCCGTGGGTACGAGGCAGTTGCGGAGGTCGCGGCGCAATACGACGATGAAACCAACTCTTTGATCGGCAAAGATGGTCTGCCCGTAAGGTTGGAGGATCTCCCACTCCTGATTTCCAATCTCGAAAAGGAGATGAAGGACCTTGCCAAGGTGATGGAGTTCGAAAAAGCCGCCCAAGTGCGCGATGAAATTGGTCGGCTCCGTGGTCTGATGGGCGTAAGTTCGGGGAAATCAAATCGCGAAAAGCGGCGCACGCGAATCGGGTCAAAGCGATTCTGAAGTATGAGATCTGATTTATCACCTCGGGCAAGGGATTGGCACGAATCCTGCAACAATGACAAATGCGGTCCGGAGACCTACAAAGTAAGGTCATCCGGGCCGATATATTTTGGTAGTTCATGGGTTCCGATCGGGGCAAACGATCCGGCAAATCAAGCTGGAAAGAGGAGAAGCAACAGCTGATCCAAATGAAATCCCCCAAGGGCATTTCGATGCTCGTGGCGAGGGCCTATTTTGTGCTTGGCGTGGGGCTCATCTTCGCCTTGCGCGTCAGTCAATCGGGATTTTCCGGTGACTGGGTCGGTCGAACCATTTCCATGGTGTCGGAATCAGAATTTTGGATTCAAAGCGCCCAAGCAACTCTCATCATCATCTTCTCGGCGCTGCTCCTGTACTTTGTCACCAACCGCGTGCTCGATCGTGTTTTCCGTGCACACCAACAGGTCGTCCAAAACCAGCTTGAGATCGTCCAGAGACTCGCCGCTGCGGCTGAAATGCGCGACGGCGCCACGTATGACCATTGCTATCGAGTGGGACGATTTGCAGAAGAAATCGCCCTCCACCTGGGGGTGACCAAGGACTCGGCACGCCTGTTGTTTCTCGCCTCGCAACTTCACGACGTTGGGAAGATCGCGATTCCAGATGCGATTCTCCACAAACCGGGAAGGCTCGAACCGCATGAGCGCAAGCTGATGGAGGGCCACGTTGAGCTTGGCGCCGCGATGCTTGCAGGGGTGAGCACTCCGATGCTTAAGCTGGCCGAGGTGATTGTTTGGACCCACCACGAGAAGTTCGACGGCACTGGTTATCCCCGTCGCCTGAAGGGAGCTGAAATCCCGCTGGAAGGGCGAATCGTTGCAGTGGCCGACGTATTTGATGCCTTGGTCATGGACCGACCCTACAAAATGGGAATGCCCATCGAGCGCGCTGTCGACATCATCCAAAAGGACGCGGGCACACACTTCGATCCTGAGGTGGTCAACGCCTTCATGAGGGCGCTCCCTCGCATCCGCATGATCAACGGTGGTGCCGGTGAATATGCCGGGAACAGCGTTTTGAATATGCGTGAAGATGAGGCGCTGAAACTCATCAAGCAGCATCCGTTTGATAAAGCTGCTTAGTAATCGATCGGCTTGGGCAGATTGCCTTTCACCGATTCGATATCGATCGGCTGAGTGGGCTTTCCAATTTTTGCTTCCAGTGTCGTAACGAGTTTGTCCACACTCCCCGAGGTTAACTGGTCTGCTCGTACGGCAACATGGCTATCCTGCGTTACAAATATCGTCGACGGCCCTTGAGAGAAGTGGTATTGAGTCGTGTAGAACCCGTCCGGGTCCGGAAACACCGTGAATTTGACTTTGTTTAACTTAAGCCAGGCGACACACCCTGCCTCAGTCCCTGCATAAACACCCAGCACTTTAACCTTGTCTCCGTATGCCTCTTGGATCAGCTCAAAGAGAGCTAGAGACTTCTTTCCTTGATCGAGTTTCGCGGGAATAAAGACCGCTACAACCGGGCGTTCTTTGAGTTGATCCAGCAGTGAATAGTGCTGATTATCTTGGGGCGACAAGCCTTTGAATGGCACGGCCAGTTCGCCTTTCGGGCGGAGAGATTCCAGAGTGCAGCCAGACGTGAGAAGCACAGTGAGGAGGAGGAGGTATCGCGCGATCCTCACGCCGCACTCTCCGACTTTCCGTCCGCTAGAAACGCCGCTACCACAAAAAGCCAACCGCACAAAAATGCAACTCCTCCGATGGGGGTGATGGCACCGAGTACTTTAATGTTCGAAAGCGCCAGAGCATAAAGAGACCCCGAAAAAATGAGAATCCCGATAAGAAATGCCAATTGAGCACGGACTAGGTGAGCAACGGCCAATTTCGAGCCCATCGCAGCGAGCGCAACCATGGCCACAGAGTGCAACTGCTGATAGTGGGCACCAGTTTGGAATACCGCAACCATGTCGGGGGTTACCATGGCCTTGAGGCCGTGAGCTCCAAAGGCTCCGGCTGCAACTCCCAAAAAGGCCAATATCGCGCCCAATGCACCGAACCTGCGCATGCCCACGAGGGTACCAGCATCGCCTTATGCCAAAATTGAGGTCACATGAGTAAAGAAGGGATCACTTCTCGTAGCGAGAGCTTTGCCGACTGGTACACCGACCTTGTCGTCCGCGCTGGATTGGCCGATTATTCACCGGTCCGTGGATGCATGGTGATCAAGCCGCATGGTTACGCGATGTGGGAGTTGATCCAACAGGGCTTGGACACGATGTTCAAAGAAACGGGACACGTTAACGCATGCTTCCCCCTCATGATCCCCAAGTCATTTTTCAGCAAGGAAGCCCAGCACGTGGAGGGTTTTGCCAAGGAGTGCGCGGTCGTGACTCACTATCGCCTAAAGAACGATGGCGAAGGGGGCGTCACCGTTGACCCAGAAGCCAAGCTGGAAGAAGAGCTTATTCTTCGCCCGACCAGCGAAACAATCATCTGGGACACCTATCGCAATTGGATCCAGAGCTACCGCGATCTCCCGATCCTTGTCAATCAGTGGGCCAACATCATCCGATGGGAGCGCAGAACTAGGCTGTTCCTAAGAACCACAGAATTCTTGTGGCAAGAGGGGCACACGGCGCACGCGACCTACGATGAAGCGGAGCATGAGGCTCGACGGATGTTGGAAGTCTATCGTCGATTCGCCGAGGATTGGTTGGCCGTGCCGGTCTTAACAGGGGTGAAAAGCGAAGGCGAGAAATTTGCCGGTGCTGATCACACCTACTGCATCGAAGCACTGGTTCAAGACAAACGAGCTATTCAAGCTGGAACATCCCACCATCTGGGCCAGAACTTCGCCAAGGCCTTCGACGTGAAGTACTTGAGCAAGGAGGGGCAGCTGGAGTACGTCTATGCAACGTCCTGGGGTGTATCGACCCGGCTTATCGGAACCTTGATCATGGCTCACAGCGATGATAAAGGCCTGATCTGTCCTCCTCGCGTCGCCCCCATTCAGGTTGTGATTTTGCCGATGGGAAGAGATGAGGAGACCCGTGCGCGAACCTACGGTGCTGCCGATCAGTTGGCCTCCGAGCTCAAGGCGATTGCTTGGAGCGGTCCTGACCTTTCCGAACTTGAATATGACGTCCCCGAATTGATGCATCCGCTCGGGTCTCGCATTCGAGTCCACGTGGATAAGCGCGAGAAGGAATCTCCAGGATTCAAGTTCAACGACTGGGAGCTTAAGGGCGCTTGTTTGAGAGTGGAACTCGGACCGCGCGATTTGGAGTCCAGTTCGTGCGTCGTTGTCCGGCGCGACAGGGGCGAAAAGGTCACCGTTTCGCTGAGCGAGGCTTCAGCCTATATCTCAGAACAACTCAATGCGATGCAAGGTGACCTCTACACGGCCGCCTTGGCTAGACAGCATGAAAACACGTTTTGGGTGGACACTTGGGACGAGTTCGAGAAGATTTTTGAGGGAGAAGGTGGAGCTGGCTTCGTCATGGCTCACTGGGATGGAACCCAGGAAACGGAGGACATCATTTCCGAGAAAACCAAGGCTACGATTCGGTGTATTCCGTTCGAGCCGCTCCGTGAAGGGGATGATCAGCCTGGCACTTGCATCCTCACAGGAAAGCCGAGCAAACAGCGCGTCGCGTTCGCGAAGGCCTATTGACGCAATAAGATGAGCCGCCGGGGCGGGATGATGGGCGACGCGAAGCGTCGGGGTCCCAGCATCGGGCGTGGCCTCGGGCCGGCGGCAGCTGTGAATTCAGATATTCTCTAAGGACGAGATGTCAAGGGTTGCCGTTGTTGGGGGAGGTGCTGCAGGACTGATCGCGGCGTGGCGTGCCGCTTCCCTCGGCGCAGAAGTTGACTTGTTTGAAAAAACTGGAAGGCTGGGGACCAAGATCCTCATCTCAGGCGGGGGAAAGTGCAACATCACGCATGATGGCCCGATCGAAAACGTCTTGAAGTCCTTTCGGAAGAACGAGGCTTTGTTCCTTAGACCCAGTTTCTACAGATTCAAACCAGAGGACATCCTTGCCATTCTGACCTCACGGGGTCTCACTGTTTACACACGCGATGATGGGCGGATTTTCCCGGTCGATCAAACCGCCAAAGACGTCGTGGCGATTCTGACGCAGGTCGTTCGTGAATCTGGCGCCCGAATTCACCTCAATTCACCCGTTTCGAAACTCCTTCGGAACTCAGCGGGAGTCCGGGCTCTGCTTGCGAACGACAAGGAGTGGGAGTTCGATCGGATCGTGCTGAGCGTTGGCGGATCCAGCTATCCCAATTCAGGCACCACAGGCGATGGATGGCCCTGGGCTGCGGAATTGGGACACTCCATTGTTCCCATCAGGGCCGCTCTCGCACCGGTCGCTCTGGATCCTAAGCCCGCAAGTGACTGGGCAGGCGTCGCACTCCGAAATGTGGTCGTTAAGGGTCGCCAACACAGCAAGGAAATCACTCGCTGGCGCGGCGATCTTCTTTTCACACATCAAGGCTTGAGCGGCCCGACTATCCTTGGGATCACACGAGACATCGCCGAGCGCATGGACGCGGGGGGAGTATCGATCGAGGTGGACTTTTTGCCGGACCTTTCTTTCGAAGAACTTGGGCGAGAGTTTTTGGAGGTCGCGGCAGCCCACTCAAAGAAACACGCTACATCGTTGATCGACCCCACTATTCCCAGTCGACTGCGACCAACTATTCTAGAGCTCGCGGGAATTGAGCCTGAAACCGTTCTCAGCCAGATCCCCAAAAAAGCCCGGAATCGGCTCATCGAGATCGTAAAAGGATGGCATTTGGGAGTGGTAAGCGAGGTGCTCTTGGAGAAGGGGGAAGTGGTGGCCGGAGGAATCAGCTTGACGGAGGTAGATCCCTCGACGATGGAGAGCAATAAGTGTCCGGGACTTTTTTTGGCGGGCGAAGTCCTCGACATTGCTGGACCGGTGGGTGGATACAACTTGCAAGCTGCTTGGTCAACTGGTTTTGTCGCAGGAGAATCTGCGGCAAAGCCGTAGGCTCGGACGTCTAAGAAGGGAGTGGCACCTCTCATGAACAAAAGCACCGATAGTCTGGGAAATCTTGCATTGTTAGTATTGAGAGTAGTAGCGGGGGCCATCCTATTTTATTATGGTTCGCAGAAATTTCTTGGATGGTTTGGCGGACCCGGGATGTCTGCAACCATTACTGCGTTCAGCAAGAACATGGGAATTCCAACTCCACTTACGGTGCTTGCAACCGTCGCGGAGTTTTTCGGTGGGTTGGGCCTAGTGGTAGGCATCTTCACACGAGTTGCCGCGTTCGGAGCGTTCTGCACGATGGCGGTGGCAACTTTCACCCAGGTTCGTGGGGTGAAGACACTCGTTGCCAGTGCGGACAACATGTTCCCCATCAAAGATGCCACCTATCCTCTGGCGCTTGCGGCGATTTGCCTGGCAATCCTACTACTCGGAGCGGGCGATTGGAGCCTGGATAAGAGGTTTTTCGGACGTCAACGTCGGTAAAGTGAGGTTGTGATTCGCCCACCGATCGATTCCCCGGGAACGCAACTCCGAAATCTTATGGCTCAAGGCATTGTCGTAATGCCGGGCGCATTTTCGCCGCTTACCGCGTTGGCGGCTTACAAAAAGGGTGCGGCCGCAGTTTATTTGAGCGGCGGGGCGATAACAAACAATTTGCTGGGCCTTCCGGATATTGGCCTGATAAGTTTGGATGAAATGGTCTCAGTTGCAGCCCGGGCTTGCCAGGTTGCTCCCATACCGATCATTTGCGATGCGGATACGGGTTTCGGAGAGGCTTGGAACGTCGTTCGAACCGTAATCGAAATGGAGCGAGCTGGGTTAGCGGGGATTCACATGGAGGACCAAGTTAATCCGAAACGATGTGGGCATCTTGATGGTAAGGAGCTCATTTCAAGAGAGCAGATGTGTGAGAAAATTCGCGCTGCCGTATCCGCTAAAAAAGACCCGAACTTTGTCTTGATAGCTAGGACGGATGCTCGAGGAGTCGAAGGAATCGGCTCCGCACTAGAGCGGGCCAGATCCTATGCTCAGTGTGGCGCCGATGCGATCTTCCCTGAAGGGTTAAGCTCCGAAGACGAATTCGCGTACTTCCGAAACAATCTCCCTGATGTTCCACTGCTCGCCAACATGACTGAGTTCGGAAAGACACCGCTCATTCCGGCCACGAAGTTTGAGGAGTTGGGGTATCAAATGGTGATCTATCCCGTAACCGCACTGCGCGTAATGCTTCACTCCGTAGAGAATTTCTACGAAGATCTTCTCGCTACCGGAACGCAAGCGGGTTGGATGGATAAAATGGCAACTCGGGCCGCCCTTTATGACACAATCGACTATGCAGAGTTTGCGTCTGGAGACTCAGCTTGGAGCGATTTTGCCGGGAGACAAGTGTAGTGAGTTACGGAGTTGAGGGAGAGAGAGTTCGATTGGTCCCAATAGATGCCGATAAGCATCTATTGAATTGCCAGCTATGGCTCAATGACGAAGATGTGATCCAGTGGCTTGGCGTCGGATTCAAGCCGATCACGATGCTCGCTGAGAGGGATTACTTTGACAATGCCGCACGAGGTGACAACAGTAACATCATTTGGGCGATTGAGCTGCTGGATGGGACGCACATCGGCCAAATCGGAATTCATCACCTAAGCCACTTTCACAAAAGCGCCACCACTGGAATCCTCGTTGGCAGTAAGGACCACTGGGGCTTTGGATACGGAACGGAGGCGGCGATGCTTCGCTCTTATGCGGCATTCCATATGATCGGTTTGCGCATACTCTACTCCGAATACCTCAGCGGAAATACTCGTTCTGGAGCAATGCAGAAGCGCGTCGGATACTTAGAGTGGGGCAAGAAGCCGGAGTGCTGGTGGAAGATGGGCGAGTACCGCGATATGGTGCAGACTTTCTTTACACGAAATCGTTGGTTGGACCTAAGCCGGGGAGCCAAGGTGTATGCTCCGGTCAAAGACTAGAGAGAACTGTAGAAAGCAATTGTTTGCTGCCCAATTACCTTCCAGGAAAACGGCGACAGGTCTGGCTTTTCGATTTGTTCTGATGCTGTCGAAATGGCGTTTTTGAGAACCTCAGACGTAAACTTGCTATCGTATGTCATTATCCATTGGTAACCGACCTGAGCCTGCAGTTCGGGAATCGAACCCAAGGAAGGCAGAAGCGCAGGGACGCCACACGACAGCGCATAAAGTGCAGACCCACTGTTAACAATATCGGAATAGGGAAGTGCTAGCAGATCGCACGCCTTTGCCCATTTTTCCAAATCTTCATCGCTAAGAAACTCCAAGTTGAGCCGAATATTGCTGGACTCTTGGGCCGCGGCTTCTATTTCGGCTTTTAGGCTGGCGGACCGGCAACTTCCACCGACGGCGAGCAGGCAATTCGGGTGATTGAGGTCTCGAAACTTCTTGATAAGGAGTGGGATGTTCTTGTAGTCCCTTATCGCTCCAAAAGACCCAACGATTGTTAGTGTGCGATCTAGCCCGAGTTCTGTACGAGCGCTCGTTTTGTCGACTTTATCGGAGAGCATGGAAAAGTAGTCTCCATGCGGAATAACGGCTTGAGGTTTCTTCGGAGTCTTGGGATATTGCTGGTTGTAAGCGATTCGAGATGACTCCGACAGAAAGACAAAGCCATCCACAAGCTTTGGCCATTTCTTGTAGAATGCGGTCTCCAATTGTGGATAGAGGCGCTCATGGGGGCGAAGATTGTGAACAGTCCACACAACTTTTCCCCCTCGCATTCTGGCGACCCTCGCGTGTAGAAAAAGTTTCGCCATCTTCAGCCTGGCAAGTGCCGGACTATTGGCAGTTAAGCAGTATTCTGGCCAATGAATGTGGAGAATATCTGGTGCCCTTTCAAGAAAGATCTCCTTGAATGTGGCTTCCCGAACCGTTGCGCCCGCTTGTTCAAGGGCTTGACACAGAAGCGAGTTGTAGGGATTGGTGCTGTTCGATCTTCCTGGAAGCTGGGCAACTACCATTAGTGAGATACGAGCGTAGCTTGATAGGCTTCGTAAGCAGCTCGAATTCCGGATTCGAGATCATACTTCGGTCGCCATCCCATCCCGAACAACCGAGAAACGTCGTTGGTCTTTTCGGGGAATCCGTCAGGTTTGGTAGTATCCCACTCGATTGTGCCCGAGTGGCCGACTACTTTCTGCACAGTTTCCGCAAGTTCCTTAATCGATATGGAGGTGCCAACTCCGATGTTCACCATATTTGGCACCGAATCCTGCTCCATAAGGAAGATGATGGCGTCGGCAACATCGTCGCTAAAAAGGAACTCACGACGCGGGGATCCGGTCCCCCAACAAGTTACTGGTGCGTTGCCAGCTAATTTGGCTTCGTGAAATTTCCGAATAAGTGCTGGCAGCACGTGCGACGTCTGCAAATCGTAGTTATCGCCTGGTCCATACACGTTAGGTGGCATGCATGTAAAATATTGTCGGCCGTACTGCTTGCTGATCGAATCAGCTAACACGAGGCCAGCGATTTTTGCTACCGCATATGGAGCGTTGGTGGGTTCAGGTTTTCCGGTGAGCAGAGCATCTTCGGGAATAGGTTGCGGAGTCTCCCGTGGATAAATGCAGGACGAGCCCAGGAAGCAAAAGTGGTCTATCCCGACTTCATGGGCGCCCCACATCAAATTGCATTCCATGACCAAATTCAAGCCGATAAAATCGGCAGGATAGGTGCTGTTTGCGCCTATGCCACCGACTTTGGCCGCTGCCATGACAATGGCATCAGGTGTTTCAGAAGATAGAAATGACTTAACCGCTGCCTGGTCCATGAGGTCTAAGGAACTGCGGTCCCTAACCACTAAGTTCTCATACCCCTTTGATCGAAGCTGGCGGATAATGGCAGACCCAACCAAGCCTTTATGCCCGGCAACGAATATCTTATCTTCCTTCTTCAGCACTCTGGAATACCTCGTAACCTTCTCGTTGGACCAAGGCATCTCGCTCTGCAGTTGCCAAATCCGCTTCGACCATTTCTTTGATGAGTTGATTGAAGGTGACCTTTGGCTCCCAGCCTAGTTTTGCCTTTGCCTTTGCGGGGTCACCCAAAAGGGTTTCAACTTCTGCGGGACGATAATAGCGTGGGTCAACGCCGATCACTTCGTTTCCGGTTGCTGAATCAATTCCGACTTCGTTTTCAGCCGAACCTTTCCACTCGATCGTGATACCCAAGTTGCGGAATGCCTCTTCACAAAGCTGGCGAATACTATATTGTTTGCCCGTAGCCAAAACGTAATCGTCTGGCTCAGTCTGCTGGAGCATCAAATACATGCCTTCGACGTAATCACGAGCATGTCCCCAGTCTCGCAAAGAGTCCATATTTCCTAAAAAGAGCTTCTTTTGCAGACCAACTTTAATCCGTGCAGCAGCGCGCGTGACCTTTCTTGTAACAAAGGTTTCGCCTCTTAAAGGTGATTCGTGGTTAAACAGAATCCCGTTGCATGCGTACATTCCGTAGCTCTCGCGATAGTTAATCGTTATCCAATAGCCGTACATTTTCGCAACAGCATACGGAGATCGTGGGTAGAACGGCGTAGTTTCCTTTTGTGGAATCTCTTGAACTTTTCCGTAAAGCTCGGAAGTTGAAGCCTGATAAAAGCGGACCTTTCGCTCCATGCCCAAAATCCGGATCGCTTCAAGGAGTCGCAGGGTGCCTATCGCATCGGAATTCGCAGTAAATTCCGGTTCCTCAAATGACACTTTAACGTGCGATTGCGCCCCCAAGTTGTAAATCTCATCAGGCTGAACTTCCTGGATGATGCGGATCAATGAAGTCGAATCGGTAAGATCCCCGTAGTGGAGCGAGAATGGCCGACCTTCTTCATGAGAGTCATGGTAAAGGTGATCAATTCGAGCAGTATTGAAAAGCGAAGTTCTCCGCTTTATGCCGTGAACCGCGTACCCCTTTTCTAGGAGAAATTCGGCGAGATATGCGCCATCCTGGCCGGTGATTCCTGTTATCAGTGCTTTCTTCATGAGAGCGTCCAGAGCCATAGTTTAGCAGAACCCGTTGTACTGTCGGGTCTCGCAGCCACTTGCTCTTAACCAATTATCGGGTGCCAAGTCACCGAACTCAAGCCGTAAAGTAGGCTCGAATGAGTTCAATTCGGTTGCTCCAGCGATGGTTTTCCATGACTGCGCGGGCGTTGCTTTCAACCAAATCAGCGTAGCGGCCCGTATCAGCCAGAATTTCCAGGATTTGGCCCGTTGGATCGGACAGGTCAGCTTCTACCACGGGGTTGTAGCCAAATAAATCGATCATTTCGGCAGGTGCCTTCCCCACAATGATGCAATTGCTGGCCATGGATTGGAGGTACCGCAAGGTCATCGTCTCCACGTTGCCCGACCTCTCGGGGTGCGTCAAGCTGCTGGGGAAGCAGATGCTGACCTTCGACTGGCCCAGCGCGCGCAAAAAATCGCTATGGTCAGGGATGGCGATAACGCCCTTTTCCCGCTCATACAGGTAGCTTTTTTCCGCTGATTCCAGGGCTGGAGCGATCGCTTCATGATAAGTTTCGTACCGTCTCCCAATCTGGAAAACATCAATGGATTTTTCGCCAAGAGGCAAAGGTTGAACGGGTTCCCTCGCCAGGGATTCAGGCATCCACTCATAAGTTCGAGAGGAGTCCATCGCCGATAGGTCTCGAACGGCATCGCGTGCAGTTACAAACACATGATCCAATCCGTATCGGGCGGCCAAATCGACAATATCCGCCTGGTACTGGGGCCATGCATCATGCACCAGGGCGGCTCGCTTGCCCTTGGTTTTCAGCAATGCGGGGCCAGCAAATCGAATGTTGTGGATGTTCATCAGCACCGTAAATGCTCCTCTGGCTTGAGATCCAAGGGACATCATCGCTCTGCCAGGTGCCGTAGCGGCGATTCGGTTAAGGTATTTTGCCGATCCAGGGCTGATCGGTGGGATAAGCTGCCACCCGGTTTCTTCCGCCAGCTCTGTTGTGAGCTGACTTGCGATGCGCATCGAAACGTGCCCGCCCACGGCGGCGCTGGCGACCACGATTTCCATGAAGATTAAGCTTGACCGATGGTGAAGTATTCGAACCCGTGGCGCTCCATCACGTCGCGTTTATAGACTCGGCGCCCATCGAACAGCAGCCGTTGGTTCATCTGGGAGCCGAAACGTTCAAAATCGATCCCTCGGAATTCGTTCCATTCTGTGACTAGAATCGCGACATCCGCTCCTTTGGAGACCTCGTACGCATTTGCACAGTACGTGATCTGAGGAAAAACCTCCTTAACGTTTTCGGCTGCGACAGGGTCATAAGCCTGAACTTTTCCGCCTCTCGCGAGGATCTCTTCAATCAGGACGAGGGATTTCGCATCCCGGATGTCGTCGGTGTTGGGCTTAAACGCCAGCCCCAGCATCCCAACGGTTTTGCCCGCAAAGTTGCCAATTTTGGCCTCCACGCGATCCAAAAAGTGGAGCGTTTGGGTCGTGTTGATCTCCTCGGTCGCTTTGAGGAGTTCGAAATCGTAACCCAACCCAGCGGCGACCTTGATAAGTCCCTGAACATCTTTGGGGAAGCAGCTGCCGCCCCACCCGAGACCTGCTTGTAGGAAGAGCGGTCCGATTCTCTTGTCGGCACCCATGCCCTTGGCAACGTCGTTCACGTTCGCGCCGCACGCTTCGCAGAGTCGAGAGATGGCATTGATGAAGCTGATTTTCATCGCCAAAAAGCTGTTGCTCGCGTACTTGATGAGTTCAGCCGAGTTCAGGTCGGTGATGTACATCGGCTTTTCAAGAGGAGCATAGAGCTCGACCAGCTTATTGGCAGCTTCGCGCTTTTTGGCCCCGATCACGATTCGGTCGGGTTCAAAAGTATCGTGGATGGCGGTTCCTTCCCGCAGGAATTCCGGATTGCTGACCACATCGAACAGGTCTTTTGATACGCCTTGTTCTGCGATGATGTTCTCGACGAGATCGCCGCTACCAACTGGCACCGTGGATTTGTTGACGACGACCGTATACTTTTCGATGCTTTGGCCGATCCCTTTGGCGACTGCTTTCACGGCGGTTAGGTCGGGGGTTCCATCCTCGCCGGGAGGAGTGCCAACGGCGATAAACACGATCTCGCTTGCCTTCACTGCTTCTGAAATCGAATCCGTGAACCGGACGTAGCCTTCGGCAAGGTTTCGCTTGATCATCTCCTCGATGCCGGGCTCGTAGATGGGTGAAACTCCTTGGCGGAGCATTTCGACCTTGCGGAGATCGTTATCGACGCACATTACGTCGTTGCCCATATCGGCCAGAACGACGCCCGTCACCAATCCCACATATCCTGTCCCAACGACCGCGATCTTCATCTAATTACAAGGTACCTCTCCATGCATTAAGATGGCGGATTGAGTTCAAATTACTAGGCTTTGGCGATCAGAAGTTTGCAAATTTCGCGTGCGCGCCCCGGCCCGGAGGCCAATCCCCGAGATGGGACCCCGCCGCTTCGCGTCGCCCATCTCGCCGCCCCCGGGGCGCGCAGGCGAAGCTCTGGCGGCCAGATGAGCATGCATGAAGTTTTGGCATTCGGTGTTCTGGCTCGCCATACCAGTTTCACAACCGCGGACGACTCCCTGAAGGGCACATCGGTGAGGCTGGTGACGTAAGGGAGCTCGAAACGAACACCATACAAGAAGTCTGAAGAGCCCCTAAGCACATTTCCGAATGAGATAGGCGTCTTGAGCATGTGAGTCCTTCGATCATGTCTGGATTGATGGCCAATGCCTCGATGGGTTTCGGCCTTGAGCGGTGGGTGACTTCCTACTGGGCGATCTACGTCGTACTCACCGTTGCGGTCGAGGCTTGGCTCATTGGGAGGAGGCGCAATTTGCCGTGGGTGCAGCGTGTTGTACGTGCAGTCGGTGCCAACGCCCTTACGATGTTCTTTGGCGCCCAGTTGTGCAGCGTCTTTCTCCACTCATCGTTTGCTGGGCCGCGACTTAATCCTAACCCACTCCTGGATTCGGTGGTTCTCCTGAGCATCTTTGCAATACCTTCTGCCTTGATTGAAGCCCCTTTTTGGGGTTCTAAGCAAAAGGGAAGGGACCTCCTCTACATTGTCGCAGTCCACTTGTTGGTCGTTCCAGTGGGGCTCGCCATTGTTTTGATTCCGCCAAGGCCGTATCCGGGTTTGGAGGCAATTTCTGAGGGGGCGAGGAGGTTTGAACTCACGCGCCTGATGGAAAGGGTCGAGGAATACGCTCACACGCACGACGCTCTGCCCGATACTCGCTCCATGGAGGCACTTTTGGACGCTATAGGCGAACCTCGCTCGAAAATGGTGTGCTTCTACGAGCCTCGATACGAACGCTTCGCTACAAAAGAGAACTTTTCGAAGCTGACTTTTCGCCTTAATCCAGACCTGGCGGGCTACCGACTACTCCCGAATTCAGATGGTGACAAATTGATACCGATTCTTGTGCCCATCGCGGGCCAAAAGTTCGCTCCCACGTACCTGTTCAATCCACTGACCGGAGATATTAATCGAAGTGTGAGGCGGTAGCTTAGATATTATATCCAGCTGAGTTCATCGGTCCCCCTGCGTACTTGGGTGTTTGACCATAGGATTTCAGAATGGCATCTTTGGCATATGCACATACTCATTCCAAAACACGGTTGATGCGAGCGAATGGCCATATACTGCTTGGACCAGCACCTCTGGCACCCGCTCGACACTGTCTATTCGCGACGCTTACGCTCAACGCACGTCTTACACATGAAAGTATGGAAATCTTTTCAGTCATTGTTGCCCCAAGACCAGCAACTACTTCAGAAATTACTCTCTAAGGTTCGCGAAGCACCAAAACCGCGACCCCTCTGCTTTGAGTATGCGCATGAACCTGAAATCGAAATGTGGGATAGGGTGGATATGCGAAGCATGGATCAGTTCGTTAAATCTCTACACTGTGGCGACATGTTTATACTGACTGATACAGCGTTTGTGTATTTTCTGCCAATCCACATTGGACTATGTTTGATGGATAATGGGGGCAGGTATCTGGAAATTCTGGAAGAGGAGTTTGAGAAGCGAATGGCGTCTGTCCGACTCCTCGTTTCACTGACACATGAGCCATACCTTTTGAAGATTGCTGCGAGAGTAAGCGGAATTATCAGATCCCCTGCGGCACTGGATGTGGTTACTTATCCGACCCTGTGCACCACCAAATTCCGGCGTGATGCGAACGATGAACTCCTGGGCCAACTAGCGAGTTATCTGGAGGTTCTCGTTGGCCCCCAGCAGTTGCCGTAACATGACAAATCCGAAGTGACACCAGTCTTTAGGCTATCCGCAGGTGGGTAGGTGAGACGATTGGTGGGCATTTCTCGAGCGTCACTTCACCTAGGCGACCACCACGACAACTTCCTCGGCGCGGTGACTGGCTGAATCACTAAGTGGCTTTGGGGCCAACAAACTTCCAATTAGCGTCCACCCGCAATAGATGCGAAAACTCTTGTTGCCTACCGTGCTACTAGTGGGTTCCAATACCTTTATGAACACGGCCTGGTATGGCCACCTCAAGTACAAAAGCCAACCCCTCTGGATCGCCATCCTGGCTAGTTGGGGAATAGCTTTCTTCGAGTACTGTCTACAGGTTCCGGCGAACCGAATAGGCAATGAGGTGCTCACACTCACCCAGCTCAAAGTGATTCAGGAGTCGATATCCATTCTCACCTTTATCGCTATCTCGTATGCGATGTTCAAAGAAAAGCCCACCACCAACCAGTGGATCGCCTTGGTGCTCATTGTGGTGGCGGCCTTCCTAACGAATCGATAGCAAACGGTTACTTCTTCTTGGTCGAATACCAGTCGCCAGAATCGTTCACGCTGAGCGGTGTGGCCAACCAGTCTTCGTGGAACATGAAGATTGCAACCTTCTCGCCATCGGCGAATTGGGTTAAGCCAGCAATGCGATACTTCCGTTCCTTGGGTTTATAGCTGTCGCCCTGGTCGTAGTGGGCATAGGTGAGTACCAGCATGTCCCCGGAGATTGTCCACTTTCCATCGGCCTTGATCGACCCGAACTTTGCCGCTCCGACCTGACCGCTCGCCGAGGAATAGGTGTAATCGAAAGACCCGTCCACCTTAAGAGTCAGGGTGCCTCCGTACGAGACAAACGTCATCGAGGATGCTCCTGTGTAGATGTTCACCCACTGCAGGTTGGAGGCCGATCCAAATGCGTACGCGCCTGCCAAACTCTCGCGGGTAGCGATGGGTTTGCCGGTCTGGCCTGGGCACCTGAAACTGGCCAGAAGGGGCTCGACCAGGGGCCAAGTTTCCGAATACGAATAAGATGCCATCTGATCTTCGGCAACTCGGATCGACCCTCTATCTTCATAAATCTGAGCGATGATGACTGGTTGCCACTGAGTCCCACAGTCGATAAGCATGACCGTGTACATCGTGTCGGATCGCCTGTCCGCCTCTCGACCAAGGCCGAAGATGAACTGCGTGAAAAGTCCATCCCCCACATAGCGGCGGTAGACCATCGAACCGGACTTATCCTTGAGTGTAGAAGGAAGGGTTGTGTTCCAGATCTTGCGCAGAGCATCACCCATGTTTCCTGTTGCGGGCATCGCTGGCAGGAACATCACCAGTGCGGACCGCACCTCGTCTCCGCCACCCCGATTTTCAACTTTGTTGGCGACGTACCACTGATTGCTCTTCTGCCAGCCCGCTGGAAGTGTGAAAGTGAATCCTTTGGCTAATCCGCCCGCGGTCGTTGTGGTTTGCGTTGGGGGCGCCGAGCCTCCAGTGCCAGGGAGTAGCAGGTCATTGCCCTTCAATGTGAATTTCGCCGGACCAGCTCCGACAAGGGCTGTGAGATTGGTCTCTGCGAGCTTCTTCATGGCGTCGCCGTTTGCCGCAGTAGCATCCGCTTGGGCCAAAAGGAGCACCAAGCCCGACATGCAGAGCGAGTACTCATAGAACTCCTGCTTCTGAGCATCTGTTGCGCTGCGAACCGCTGGCACATCCAACGCGGCCTGGATGCGGGGCACCAACGCCCACATCTGCGCATCGGTCAGCTCCTTTCCAGTGGAAACAGAATAGAGAACCCCGATGGAAAAGCCGAGTGCAGCTGCGCCGTCGGATCCAAATTTGGCTTTGACGGCCTCCTCCTCGTATCCGTCGATATAAGCTTTCAGCCCTTCTTCCAGTGCCGCTTTCTGACCGGCATCCTCCGCAAGGGTATTGGCAAATTCCGTAACGAAGGCCTTCTTGGAGCTACCTTTGAACTTCGTCGGACTCGAACTGGGAGCAGATTTTGCCGAGATGCCCGTTACGGCCAGATTTCTCGCCGCAATCGCAATTGGGTTCTCCGTAGGCGCGGCCCAGCAGGCCAAGGACCAAGCAAATACGATAAGACTCACCAACACGCGACGCATTGAGAGAGTATAGAATTTTGCGGCTCGGAGTTGGGGCTTTCGGTACTAGCTCTTCGGGAGGGACGCTTCGGCGTTCCGAAGGTGATGCTCTAAACAAAAGATCTCCTCCCGTTGCTCAGCCGAAAGCCGGTTAACAACGTCGGGGTCTTCTAGTACAGCGCTTTTAAAGTCTTCTCCATCCCACGCTTCGGCAGCGTTTCGCTGAGCAACCTTGTACGCGGCCTCGCGAGACATTCCAGCCCGCACCAAGGCGACCATCAGGTGTTCGCTGAAAACCAAGTCGCCCATTTGCCTCAGGTTCCGCGCCATGTTCTCGGGCATCACCACCAGGCCCTTTACAATCCGATTGAGGCGATTGAGCATGAAGTCGGCCAGTTGGAACGTGTCTGGGAAGACGATTCGCTCCAATGAACTGTTCGAAAGGTCTCGCTCGTGCCAAGTCATGATGCTCTCCAGCATCGCGTGGGCGTTGCCTCTTACGAGCCGAGCCAAACCGCAAACTGTCTCCGAGTTCCACGGATTGCGTTTATGCGGCATGGCGCTCGAACCGGTCTGACCTTTTGCGAACTCCTCCTGCACTTCCAGAATTTCGGTGCGCTGCAAATTGCGGAGTTCTGTGGCGAAACGTTCCAAACTCCCAGCCAGAACCGCGACATCGCAGAGAAGGGAAGCGTGCCGATCACGGGCGACGATTTGGGTGCTTGCCGGATCGGCGCGCAGACCAAGACTCTCGCAGATTTTCGCCTCTAACTCCGGATCGACATGGGCGTGAATGCCGACGGCACCACTGATTTTGCCCACGGAAATCTCTTCTTTCGCCGCGCTAAGACGTGCGATGGATCGATCCAACTCGTGCACCCACCCGCCTAGCTTGTGGCCAAACGTTATGGGTTCGGCGTGGATTCCATGAGTTCGACCGATGCAAGGCGTATCTTTGTGGTTTCGGGCCAGGCTGTAGATCGTGTTGCGAAGCGTCGTGGCAGACTCGATGAGAACTCCAACGCTGTCCCGCATCATCATGCCGAGCGCGGTATCGATGACGTCGTAGCTGGTGACGCCAAAGTGGATCCAGCGACTCGGTGTTCCTTCTTCACCGGGCTGCTTTCCAGCGTGGCGGCTAACGTATTCGCTCATGCATCGCACAAACGCGACCAAATCGTGGCGAGTTTCCTGCTCCAACTCATCGCATCGATCCAAGTCAAATCCCGCGCCGTTGCGAATGGCCTCCATATCCGCCGCTGGGATAACCCCTTGATTTGTGTAGCCCTGGCAGATCGCGATTTCGACCTCCATCCACCGTTGGTATTTGGCTTGGCGGTCCCAAATTGCGCTCATGGCAGGCGTGCAGTATCGATCGATCATGGATAGACCGAGGGTACCTGCCGGGGTGAACCATGTGCCCTAAAGCCAGTGGTTGGTTTTCAACCAGGCCACCATGTCGTGGACCCATGGAAGTACGCGCTCGAACGGAGGACCATCGCCCAATCCGAGGCCGTGTCTGCCGGTTTGATACAGGTGCAGTTCGAACGGCACCTTGCGGTCTCGCAATGCTTGGGCGAACATGATGGAGTTCTCCACGGGAACCGCATCATCATCCACCGTGTGCCAGATGAAGCAGGGCGGCGTTGTCGCTTTCACCTGCTTTTCGTTAGAAAGAAGCGTCACCAAGTATGGTTTTGGGTCCTTTCCCAAAAGGTTTTCTTTTGAGCCCTGGTGGGTGAACTTGCCCATGGTGATCACGGGGTAGCAAAGTACCGCGAAATCTGGCCGATCGCTCACTTGCTCAATTGGATCGGAACTCGCAGGTTTTGCGCCCTCGAAATGTGTGATCACGGTCGAGCAAAGGTGCCCACCCGCCGAGGATCCCATGAGCCCGATCTGATTCGGTTTGACGTGCCATTCTGATGCGCTCGCCCGCACCATTCTAACTGCGCGTGCCGCATCATTAAACTCGACCGGATGGCGATATCCCGCCGATCCTAATCTGTACTTCACAACAAAAGCACTGATGCCAAGCGTGTTGAGGAACTCGGCATAGCCTTTGCCCTCGTGGTCTGCCAATCCTCCGTAACCGCCGCCGGGCAAGATCACCATTGCGGTTCCATTGGGCTTTTCGGCAAGAAACGGCGTCAGAGTCGGTGTATCGGCAGGTCCACCCTTCAGGTCTTTCCAAAGAGGAATGGCCTGGGGAGCCATCACCGAAGCAACCAGGAGTGCGGTGAGAACGGTCATGTCCCCAGTTTAACTCCGCATGGAAAAAGGCGCCGCTCGAAGAGCATCCGAGCGGCGCAAGGGTCTAGAACTTAGGAACTACGCTGGTGTGAGTTCCTTTTTGGTCTTGCTGACCTTTGTTGCACGAGAAGCCCATCCGCGAGTGCGACAAGCTTGTGCCACACGGTCAACCGCCACGAGATAGGCTGCCAAGCGCGAGTGGACCTGCATCTCTTTGCGCATTTGGATAAAGGCGTGGAATGCTTCCGTCATCGCGTCATCCAGTCGAGCATGCACTTCCTCGACTTTCCATCGGTCGAGATTGGCGTTTTGGACCTGCTCGTAGTAGCTCACCGTGACGCCGCCTGCGTTGCACAGGAAGTCGGGAATGATAAACACACCTTTTTTGTGGAGGATGAGGTCGGCTTCCGGCGTCGTGGGGCCATTGGCCAATTCGCCGATCAGCTTCGCCTTAATCTTGGCTGCGTTCTTTTCGGTGATCACGTTCTCGATAGCGCTCGGGAGCAGGATGTCGACATCCAATTCCAGCAAGGCTTCATTCGTGATCTTCTCGGCACCTGGGAATCCATCCAGGGTGCCTTTCTTGGCTTTGTACTCTGCGACCTTTTCCGGATCCAGTCCAGCCTTGTTGTAGATACCGGATCGGGAATCGCTGACTGCGACCACCTTGGAGCCGAACATCTCGACGATCAAGCGGTGAGCGTGCATACCTGCATTGCCGTAGCCTTGGATGGCGCACGTGGTTTTCTTGAGATCAAGTTCCAACTCGCGAGCCGCTTCGCGGATCGTGAACATGCCGCCTCGTGCTGTCGCGTCGCCTCGGCCTTCGGAACCGCCCAGGAACAGTGGTTTGCCAGTGATGACGCCAGCTGCATGGTGGCCGAGCATTGTCTCGTACTCGTCCATCATCCACGCCATGATTTCGGGAGTGGTGTACACATCGGGTGCGGGGACATCGATGTCGGGACCGATCAGGTGGCCGATTTGGCGAATGTAGCCTCGGGACACTCTCTCGAGTTCACCGACGCTCAGTTCTTTCGGGTTGCAAATGACGCCGCCTTTGCCACCACCCAGCGGGATGTTGACCAAAGAGGTTTTCCAAGTCATCCATGCGGCAAGAGCACGAACGGTATCAATGGTCTCCTCAGGATGGAAGCGAATTCCACCTTTGCAGGGGCCACGAGAATTGTTGTATTGAACGCGGAAGCCAGTGAAGATTTTGACTCTTCCGTCATCCATGGTTACGGGGATTCGAACAGTGTGCTCGGCCTTGGGTTGTCGGAGCAGTTCGTGTAGTTCAGGATCTAATTTGAGTAGCTTTGCGGCCTCGTCTAGTTGGGCCTGGGCAATTGCGAATGGGTTTGTAGTCATCTATGACTCCTAAGCTAAAGCATCCCAGTCGATGCAATTCAGCATAACATTTTTCGCAATTTTGAGGACGGATTCCTTCTCTTTCTTTAAGACTACGGAGCTAACCGGGCGATTTTCCAGATCCCTTCGATCAACCGGAATTCAAAGCGATCGTGCAAACGGGCGGGACGTCCCTGCCAGAACTCGAATCGATCGGGGACCAGGCGATATCCACCCCAATGCGGAGGTCTGGTCAAATTCTGTCCAAACTCCGCTAGGAGATGGCTTTGGAAGTGATCGAGTTCCTCTCGGGATTGAATGACTTGGCTTTGCGGACTCGAGGCGGAGGCCAATCGCGAGGCGAAGGGCCTTGATTCGAAGTAGCGGTCGGATTCTTCTGGAGCTAGCTTTTCGACCACACCTTCCACTCGGACTTGACGCTCCAATATCCCCCACCAGAAACACATTGCAGCGTTTGGATTGGCTTCCAACTCCCGCCCTTTTTGACTCGTATAATTAGTAAAGAAAGAGAGACCTTTCGGGCTCAATTCTCTCAGAAGAACCATGCGACTGCTCGGTCGGCCCGAGGCGGATACTGTGGAAAGGCAGACAGCTGTTGGTTCGAGCACGTTTTCCGTGACGGCTTCTTCGAGCCATCGAGACAGTTGATCAAGTGGATTTGGGCTGAGGTCTTTCTCTCTCAGTCCGTGACGAGCGTACTCAAGCCGTGAACCCAAAAAGGCGTCGCTGCTCATGGGCGTAAGTGTGTCACGGCGTAGTGATGGATTCATAGGAGTCTAATGGCAGAAATTTCAGATTGCGCGAACAGAGAGGCTCTGGTCAGGGACGTTATGCGCGATGCCATGGACGTACAGTTGTCCAAGATTCGCGACCTAGTTCCCCGTTTGCACACCGACGATCCTGAGGTTGTGCACAAGATTCGGGTTGCATTTCGCCGCATCCGCACTCTGATCCGAATGGTCAAGCGCAAGCTCCCCAAGGGGGCCACTGCCGAACTCAAGGATCAGTTCGGCGAAGTGCTGACCCACCTTGGCGTGGTGCGCAATGCCGATGTCCAGTCGGAGATAGCCAGGAAATTGGGAGGCCGAAGGGCGGACGATTTCCGAAAGACCCTTGCCGGTGAGCGGGCCAAGTCTCTCGAAAAGTGCCGCCAGAGCCTAACGTCCGACTTCCTCAGAGACTTGGAAGAGGCCGTGCACGATCACATCCGGCAGATAAATGGGCGCTTTGACAAGCATCGAGATCGCGCTGTGAAAAAGTTGCACCGGGAAATCTCCGTGCGGACGAAAGGCTCTCTGCTATCGCTGGATGACGCGAGTATCCACTCTTTGCGGATCGATGCCAAACGGCTCCGATACATTTTGGAGCTATTTCCCGCTTTCTCAGAATCTGGTTGGGAGACAGCCCGAGACCAACTCATTGAGGTTCAGGACCTCATCGGAGACTGGAGAGATCAGAATTTTGTGAGGTCTCAGGTTAGAGTCGATGCCCTGCCTTGGGGTCCCGTGGCCGACCGCGTCGCCACACTGCTTGGGGCGGTGGAACTTAAAACCGAGCCACAATCTTGTGACACCATGTCCGAGATAGAAACCCTCATTCGTGCCTATTTTAAAGCGTTTAACGACCACGATTTGGAGGCGCAGCTGGCGACTTTGCACGACCACGTCGCCCACGATATCAACCAGGGGACACGTGAAATCGGAATCGATCGATTCCGCGCATTTAAGATGCACATGGATCAGTGCTATCGCGAGCAAATTACCGACTTGGTGATCATGATCAATGGTGACCGCGGAGCAGCAGAGTTCACCTGTTCCGGAACCTATCTGGCGACGGATGAAGGTCTCCCGGAGGCGAAAGGGCAGACCTACTCCATTCCGGCAGCCGTATTTTTCGAGGCGAGAGACGGGAAACTTAGCAGAGTGACCAGCTATTACAACCTGCAAGAGTGGCTGGACGCGGTCACAAAATGACCTGATTGGCACATAGTTTGTGGAATAATTGGGTTAAGCGGAGGAGCGCTGCGATTTGCATCGGGCAAACCAGGCTCCGCAGTCAGGAGAGTTTCCTGATACGAACGGCGCTCGCAACCAAATCCGGGTTGTGAGCGCTTTTTTTTTGCTTTCAACCCGACCTTAAGGAACAGATCACTATGGCTACGTTAGAAAGCAATACCTTTACCGATTACGTTGTCGCCGATTTGAGCCTGGCAGATTGGGGGCGAAAAGAAATCAAAATCGCCGAGACCGAAATGCCGGGATTGATGGCAATCCGCGATGAATACGCCAGTGCAAAGCCGCTTGCGGGAGCACGCATCGCCGGTTCGCTGCACATGACCATCCAGACTGCGGTGCTGATCCAGACCTTGCAGGCTCTTGGTGCGGAAGTTCGCTGGGCAAGCTGCAACATTTTCTCGACCCAGGATCATGCTGCGGCTGCCATCGCGGCGGATCAAACTCCAGTCTTCGCCTTTAAGGGCGAAACTCTTGACGAGTACTGGGAATTCACTCACCAGATCTTTGATTTTGGCAATGGCGAAACCGCCAACATGATCTTGGATGATGGTGGTGACGCGACGCTCCTCATTCTTTTGGGCACGGATGCAGAGACTGATCCTTCGTTCTTGGATAAATCGAGCAACGAAGAGGAAACGGCTCTGTTTGCAAGCATTAAGAAACGACTGGCTCAAGATCCGCACTATTACAGCAAAATCCGCGCGAATATCCAAGGGGTTAGTGAAGAAACCACAACCGGAGTAAAGAGGCTTTATCGCCTTCAAAAAGAAGGAAAGCTCCCATTCCCGGCGTTTAATGTGAATGACTCTGTTACCAAGAGCAAATTTGATAACCTTTATGGTTGCCGCGAGAGCCTCGTTGACGGAATCAAGCGAGCTACGGACGTCATGGTCGCTGGAAAGATCGCTTTGGTGTGTGGATATGGAGATGTCGGAAAGGGAAGCGCTCAGGCTCTTCGCGCATTAAGCGCCCAGGTCTGGGTGACCGAAATCGATCCGATCTGCGCGCTCCAAGCGGCGATGGAAGGATACAAAGTCGTTACCATGGAATATGCGGCAGACAAGGCCGATATCTTTGTTACTGCTACGGGTAACTATCATGTGATCAACCACGATCACATGAAGCGAATGAAAAATAACGCAATTGTTTGCAATATCGGTCACTTCGACAACGAGATCGATGTTGCTTCGCTTAACGATTATGGCTGGGAAGAAGTCAAGCCGCAGGTCGACCACGTAATCTTCCCCGATGGCAAGCGAATTATCCTTTTGGCGAAGGGAAGACTCGTTAACTTGGGTTGCGCTACGGGCCATCCCAGTTACGTGATGAGTTCCAGCTTTGCGAACCAAGTTCTTGCCCAGATCGAACTCTGGACAAACCGCGGACAATATGCTCCTGGAGTGTATGTCTTGCCAAAGCAACTGGACGAACAGGTCGCGCGATTACAGTTGAAGAAACTCGACGCGCAACTCACGGTCCTGCGACCTGATCAGGCTGCGTATATCGGAGTAGACGTCGAAGGTCCGTACAAGCCTGAGGCGTACCGCTACTGAGGAAAGTCTAGGCAAGTTTGGCCCGGGAGAGCTCGCGTCTCGAATATCCGGGCCAAATGCCATAAAATGGCTATCCGTTGTACAACAATTCTCTGTGTCTGTTGTATAGTGTGCCCTAAGTGGGTGCATGATGAAGTTCTGGATTGTATTCTCAACGATAGCTGTAGGGTGTTCCGCGTTTGGGCAACTCGATTATTTTCACACCCCTGCCTACACTGATTTTGCTGACTCAAATTTCACCGACAGTAATGGTGATGGAACCGATGGGACCAAATACGGGCCGATCTTTGTGGCCGACTGGGGCGACGACGCCTGGCCCGGATCTCAGATCTATCCGTTGAAAACCATCAACGCGGGGATTATTACAGCGTATGTGCTGGGCCGCAAAGAGGTCTACCTTTATAACGGAACTTCGTTCACCAATGAGGTCGTTGACCTACTTCCGGGCATTAGTTTGGTGGGCGGATTCGATTCCAACTGGGTGCGAAAGCCAACCATTCAGACTTACATTTGGCCCTCTAGCTCGATAGGATCTGTCGTGCTGTTTGCTGAGGAACTGAACCCATCCGACGCGCTCCTCAGCTTGAACCTCAAGGCTCAAAACGGCTTTTTTGGTACATCCCAAGGGTCGGTCGCACTCTACATTCGCAACGCGGTGGCGACGGAAGGTGCAAGAGCCCAAATCGACCGGTGTACCTTGGCTGCTGGCGGCGGAGGCCAAGGCCAGGGTGGCGCTAATCAACCTACGGGCGCAGCCGGAATTCCTGGTTCCGATTCCACCGGCGCGCTCGGAACTGCATATGGGCTTGGAGGAAACGGCCATTCGAACAACGGAGGTTGGGGCGGAGATGGTGAGGACATTGACCGTTTTAACCCAATCTGCACGGATGGAGATCCCGGAAGACTCAATAACTTTCCGCTCGGAGGCAGCGGGGGCGCGCGAGCGAATAGCTCAAGCGACGGTTCGCCCGGTGGTTTCGGGCCGAACGGAACTGCAGGGAAAGGTGGCTCGGCTGCTTTTCAGGGCGTACGTTCGGACGGAGGTTCTGGCACAAACGGAACTGAGGGCGGCGGCGGAGGCGGAGGCGGGGGATCGGCCCAATACAGTGGTCTCTTCTTCACCGATAAGGGCAGTGGTGGGGGCGGAGGAGGCGGCGGAGGACTGGGAGGCGCGGGTGGCGGTGGCGGCCAAGCCGGAGGTTCATCAGTCGCAGTGTTTCTTCAAAATCCGTCGGCCAATTCGCCCTTTTACATCACCAATTCTATTTTGAGTGCACAGAATGCGGGCGCCGGTGGAGTCGGTGGTGCCGGCGGTCTGGGGGGACCTGGCGCGGCCGGGGGGCTTGGTAAGCGAGTTGGCAGTGCAGGAAGATCGGGAGATGGTGGTCCGGGTGGAAACGGTGGCCCAGGCGGTGGAGGCGCAGGAGGAGGAGGCGGATGGTCGTGCGCCATTCTCGCGGCTGCTCCAGTTGCTCCAACCTGGGCAAACACGCAGCTTAGTTCAGGAGTCGCCGGAGCCGGTGGTACCGGTGGAGCTGGAGCTTCCGGGGCACCAGGTGGTCAGGGTGGCGTGGCTGGATTTCAAGGAAACGTGGTTACTGCAAGCAACAGCTTTCCAACTCTACGCACTCGAATGCCATCGGGATATTTGGCGACACATATTGTTGCCGAAGTCTTAGAGAATTCCTCGGGTAACGTGCTCACTCCCGTGACAATTCCCAACCCAGGTACGCTGGGAGTTCTCAGCGCTACGAATCCTTCCCATGGCAGCATTTCGCTCAACAACGGGACCTTATCCTATACGCCTACGCCCGGATATGTGGGATTCGATAAGCTCTCATACACTGTTCCCAATGGTGCGAATGCTCTTACTGGCACAGCTTGTATCTATGTAGCACTACCGATCGACCTGACTATTAACTTGGGAGATTGGTACGGTTCGAAGGTAATTAATAACTTGACAGTTCAGTTCTACACTTGGGATTATCAACTTAGAAGAGAACAAAAAGTTAGTACCGATGGAAGCGGCCACGCCTTCATTCCTGGTCCCGGCCCCTTGTTTGCAGAGAATTACTTTGTTCGCATCAAGCATAGCCACTGGCTTTCACAAGAGCGATTCTACAATGCGGCATCGCCAACGGCTCTGGTGTTCAATCTGATAAATGGGGACGTAGATTTTGATAATCAAGTAACAGTGTTTGATTATTGGATCCTATCAGACTACTTTGATATGATCTCCAGTGACGCCAACTGGTTAATGGTAGGATCCAATGGTGCACGGCCCGTTGATGCAGACCTTGATGGCGACGGAGCGGTAACAGTATTCG
The DNA here is from genome assembly GCA_018268255.1 of Armatimonadota bacterium. Taxonomy (GTDB): domain Bacteria; phylum Armatimonadota; class Fimbriimonadia; order Fimbriimonadales; family Fimbriimonadaceae; genus UBA2391. The sequence goes on from JAFDWX010000008.1 coordinate 358,338, forward strand.
ACTATTTGATCATCAGTGATAATTTTGACAAGATGGGGCCAACGGACTAGATGTGGGATTCGCTTGGATCGGGCAAAGCACGGCCACCCGAGTAACTGAAATTGTGCTTCGCGACCGCTCTTACCAGTCTTGTTTGTTGTTCTTCACGTGATCTGTGTGACGTCGTAATCACAAGCAACTAGTGTGCCGTACTGCAACGCTGCAAAGGATGACCATTGACGCCACTTTGTTAGCCCCCAGATCCTATGGGTGCATGCGACTTTGGAGATGTCGGCTTATTGCCTTGAGCGGCACCGATTCTCGTTATTTAGCCTATGATTCTTCCAACTAATTCTGCTACGAGGAACCGGTTCGACCTCTGCCGTGCAGCACCCCGCCGATGGCGATTGGGGGATTCGTTTCCGTGTCTGCCGACAACCAGTAGCCGCAATTTCCCAGCGGCGTGGGATGTGTGCCTCGCCTGCTCCAAGGAACCACGGATTGCGGGTTAGGCGTTCAGGTTGAGATCCACGTTCTGTAGAATCGGGTTGCGACCCTTGAAGTTGCCGAGGAGTTCTGGTACCATTCTTTTGTCGTTGGATCGTTAGCTCAGTTGGTAGAGCAGCTGACTCTTAATCAGCGGGTCGTAGGTTCGAGCCCTACACGGTCCACCAAGATTTCCGATCAAATCCCGCTGTTGAGCGGGATTTTTGCTTTCAAGGCAACTCCGATCCCCGATTACCAGTTCGCAGGGGCCGTTGTCACAAATGCACCCCCTCGGGACGAGGTCTTCATGAGAGCTTCGCGATCAAATCCATTCCTCGGCAACGGGAGTGGGCATAGCGGGGAGCTCCGGAGCTTGTCTTATGAACAATTTTTCCAAGCGGCTAATTCTCGTTTCCGCTCTTGCGATCGTGGGAGTGACGGCCCATGCCGCGCCGGTTTACAACAGCATCGATCCGGTTCTCGCACCGGGCTATCCCAGCCAGCCTTTCCAGGCTCAACAGACCTTTGAATTCGGCGACCGGGTCACCCTGGGCGGCACGGAGCGCGACCTCACGACGGTCTCGGTGACGATGGTGAACTGGGCTCGGTACGAGGACTACAACCTCGGCGGCCAGTATTACGGAACCGGCCAGTGGGCTGGAAACGGGTTCAACCACAACCTTACGCTCAAGATCTATGATGCGGGAACGGGACTCAACCACGGCGCGCTTTTGGGCTCGCTCACCGAGTCGAAGTTCATCGCATACCGACCGACGGGATGGGCGACCAACGGCTACGCACAGAACGTGACCTTTGACTTCACTTCGCTGAACATCACCCTGCCAAACAGCATTGTTTGGGGCATCTCGTTTGACACGCAGTCGTATGGCACCAACCCTCTCGGGGTGGACGGGCCCTACAATTCGCTTAACGTCGGCGTGAACACGGCGGTCGGTGGTGGTATCACGGCGGGCTCGACCGACCTGGACCGCGTGTTCTGGAACACGATCACCCCGGCGTGGTACACCGACGGCGGCGCGGGCGGCGTTGGAATCTTCCGCGAGGACTGGGGATGGACGGGCTACAACCCGATGGCCCAGATCAATGCCGTTCCGGAGCCGACGACGATGGCTGCCCTCGGTCTCGGTGCATTTGCGGCGATTCGCCGCCGAAAGAAGACCGCGCAGAAGTAGTCTGCGGAGTCGGAGATCGTCCCCTGGGGTCGCGTCGAGCGACCCCAGGGGACCTTGTTGTTTGTGGGTTCCCGCCGGCCCGAGGCGTGAAGCATTGATTGCAGGTGGGGCGGATCTTGCTCAGGGGCAGCCGTCCCCGGGGTTGGTCGCCTCGGAGTAGCGTGCTTTGGGGCAGGCGACGTGAAGATTTTGCAGAGTGCTCCCGCCGGCCCGAGGCCACGCCCCGGCTTGGGACCCCGACGCTCCGCGTCGCCCAAGCCACCGCCCCGGCGGGGTCCAAGACCGCGATCAGCGCAAGATAGGGCCACCCTCAGTCGTCGATATCGGTTCCCAGGCCCTCGATAAGTCCTTTCTCGTTCAGGAAAATCTTGATCAGCTTGCTCTGCTTGCCGTACCGAACGCGGTAGATGACTTCGCGACCGCCTTGGTCAATGAGAACGGGCTCCAAAAGATTTCGTGCGCCAGTGGATCGCAGGTCTTTGACCAATTCCTCGAACCCTTCCTTTTTCCAAGCCGCCCACATGTCCTCCGTCACGAGTTTCCGTGCGTTGGTCGCGTCGCCATCAAGCAGGCTAAGCAGAATCTTGGTCGTTCCTGGTGCAGTGTCCGGGATGGCCTTGCGGGGGAGGCGCGCAAGTTCGGGCACATAGCATGCTGCGATTTGTTGGCTCAGCTTGTGGGGTTCCACCGTATTCGAGTTGGCGAGAACAATGACCGCGAGCTTGTCATCCGGGTAGCGCCGAATGCTTGTTCTGAATCCTCGCCTAGAGCCGCTGTGACTGATTCCCTTGTGCCCGTTCGTAGGCCCCAGCATCCAACCAAAGCCATAGGTCGCGTACTTAGAGGGCGTCCACATTTGCCTCTTCACGGACTCGCTGAAGAGTTTGTCGCCATCCAGAGCGGCATTCCAGTTGACCATGTCGATGAGCGAAACGTAGAGTCCGCCGGGTCCCGGTCGATTGAGCGTTTGGTCAGACCAGGGTTGGTTGTACAGCTTCCCATCTTGGCTCAGGTATCCGGTCGCCCGATGCTTCACGATGTCCGTTTCGCTGATGACCCTGGCGGTCTTCATCCCCGCCGGTTCAAAGATGCGTGACTTCAATTGGTCGCCGAAGGGACTCCCCCCGACTCTGGCGCAGAGAATGGCGAGCACCTCGTACCCAACATTGCTATAGCCCCAATCTTCTCCCGGTTTGAACTGAAAGGGCAGTTCGCCCAGGATCTTCAAGATCTGATCGGCGGTGTATTCCTTCCCCTCAAGGAACTTTTCTTCCGCATCGCGACTGAGGCCGCTCTCGTGGAGGAGAATTTGGCGGATCGTGATCTTCTCCCATGCTTCCGGAGCCTCGGGTAGGTACCTGCGAATGCTATCGTCCAGGCGGATCTTTCCATCACCGACGAGTTTCATCACGAGGGCAGCCGTGAACTGCTTGGCAATCGAGCCCGTGTCGAAAATTGTTTCGGGAGTCACTTTCACCATATGCTCAAGGTTCGCGTAGCCATAGCCCTTGAGCTTGATCACCTTTCCATCCCGGATCACAGCCACGCTCACCCCCGGAACACCGTAGTTCTTCATCGCGGCGCGCACAACGTCGTCGGCTTTGTCGGCGAGGGTCAGACTCGGGAATAGCAAGAGACAGCTAACCAGACCTGCTGGCAACACCCGAAGGCTTTGTCTGTGGTCAATCACGCAACCATTATCCGGGTGGCCGGATTCCATTCCTTGGCAAGGGGAAGCCAATTCTTGAACTCGACAAGCCTAAGGCCGTGCAGACTTGATTGACTTTGGCGTCTGGCCGGTGTACTTCTTGAACGTCCGGGTGAAGTGCCCGTGATCGGCAAATCCGGTCGCAGCCGCAATCTCTCCAATCGACAGGTCTGAAACCTCAAGGAGCTGCCGTGCCCTTGCCACCCTCAACTGGCGAATATAATCGCCGATGCTCAAGCCAAATCTCCGTCGAAATGCCTTGGTGAGATGAGCAGGATGAACCCCGACCTCGAGGGCGATCTTCTCCAGTCTCAAATTCTCCGAGAACTCCTCGTGGAGAAGGTCTCGAACTCGGTCTAACCAGTGGGGCTTGTCGCCGAAGTCCTCATCGCCGCTTTGCCGGAGGAGACTGACGAGGAGCTCGTTGGTCAGAGATTCCAGCATCAAGGGGGTGTAGCAGTCCGGATTCTTAAACTCCCGAAAGACTTCGGTCATGAGTGCTGCGGCGGGATGACTGCGTTGGAACATCCTATGCGGACAGGTTTCGGACAAGAGACTGGGTCGGCCCCCCCGGAAGTCGATCTGGAACGCACGCGTGTTGCTCAAGAACACATCCGAATGGAGCTGGCCAGGCGGGAGGTAGCCACCGCTGTTTTCGGTCATGCAGAGTCGATCCCGCCCTGTGTGGTGCTCGACCGCTCCGCTCAGTATCAGGACGACCTGGGGAGTCGGGTGGTCGTGTCGCGGCATCCAAAACTTCGCCGGGTACACGACTTCGCAGTATTCGACTTCGTTGACCCGAGTCTCGGAAATGACTCGACTATCCAGAGCGATTGATTCCATCACAGGGTTCTTGGCAATGGTGACAAGAATGAACTTGATACAAACGATCTGTCAAGTCAATCCGTCCCTGGGGCCACAATGCACTAGGCGGTCGGCACCACCAGCTCGGCCGCCCAGAGTGCCTGGCGGTCAAACCTCTCCGAAAAGCCTCGCCAGATGTACTGGGCGCTCAGTTCAACCTTTCCCTTGAACCGAGAAACGCCGTTGACCACGACTTCTACTTCGCGCGAAAGGTCGACCATGTCGGGATGGAGGAACAGCTTCACCTGACTCACGCGTGACGTGCTCAGCTTGAAAATGTTGTTCTCATATTGGGCTTTGACCATGCCTTGACCTTGGTTCAGGATGATCTCCATGGCCGGCTTGTCCTCGCTCGTCTTGCCGAGAATCTTCCACTCATCGTGCCAATCGGCGGCCGCCATTCCGGGATCGACTTTCACAATCTGGAGCCAATCTCTTCGCGTGGGCTCGTTTTCCGCGCCTTCAAGGACAATTGCGCTCGGAAGGGGATTCCGCGTCTCTTTGTCCATGCGCCGAAGAATGTCGGGGACCACGGAGTCCTGATAGTAGAGCGAATCGTGGCCGACCCCTTTGACTTCGACCGCTTCCCACTTCGTGTTTCGCTTTGCCGCAACGCCATAGACCTTGCGGATGGAGGCGATCGGATAGAGGTCGTCTTCAACGCCGGAATAGCTAATCAGCGGCCTCTCGCCCAGGTTTCGCAGGTTCCTTCGAAAGAGCGGATAGCCATTCATGGGGAAGAGGGCGGCGTAGTCCGTCGGATTCTCCCGGGCGAGTTCAAAGGTCGCGGTGCCGCCGTCGCTGAACCCCGCCATGTAGCATCGTGAATCGTCGATGTTGAGATACGATTTCGCATCGGCGAGGATGTCCGCATACACCGAACCGCCCCCCGGCTTGACCGGGTCAGCGCCAGGCTGATTGAGAGGGTAGATCTGGATGAGGTTGCTCGCGTCAAGAAGGTTATTCGGCGAAAAGAAGGGGTTATCCGAAAGGTGCATCTGGTGCCAGAAGGGCCTGGTCTGGCTCGCGCTCATCCATCCGCCATAGAGGTAGGTCAGGGCCCGGTGGGGCCGAGTTGCGCGATACCCTTTGGGGATATAGACCAGATACTGCTGGGGTAGCGAATATCGATTCACGGGCTGGGCGGCGCGGATCGTGCGCATGATCCAGGCTCCCGTCCGCTTTGGCTGGTCATACAGATTCCAATTTTTCAGCGTTCGATAGACCTGCATGGGGTCACGCAGGCGCATCTCTGCGAGCCTCGTGCGGTTCGCGTCCGGGTCCAGGCCGATCGACAGGGGGTTGAGCTTTCGCAGCTCCGAAGCGCGCTTTGCCTCAAGCGCCTTTTGCATCTCCCGAAACTCTGGCCATTCGCCGACCACCTTGGTGGCATCATCGTCGAGGACCCAGTCCATGTTTAGCTCGTGGAACTGGTCTACGAGCCGCCGCGCGGTCGCCATCGCCCCTTCACGGTCTTTGTATCGAACCTGGGCGGTCATCACCCACGACAGCCACATCGAGTAGGAGACCGGGTGCTTCTGATAGGCCTGCAGGATGTCTTGAATCTCCCGCCGAATGTCCTTTTCTGAGCGCTTGAAATTGAACTCAAAGGCATCGTAGACCGCCTTGGTCTTGAGCCCTCGCTCACTCAGCGAGATCTCACGGGGGAGGGGCGCAGAGGCGGGCGGCTGTTGCCATCCAAGGACAAAGAGGCTCCAAACAGGCAGCATGAGCCCTGTACGGCCTTCGGTTTGGGATTGGTTCCTCCCGCCCGCCGGCCCGAAGCGCGAGGCATTGCTTTTGGTGGGGCGGATCGTGCTCAGGGGCAGCTGTCCCCGAGTTGGTCGCCTCGGAGTAGCGTGCTTTGGGGCAGGCGACGTGAAGATTTTGCAGCTGTCCCCGCCGGCCCGAGGCCACGCCCCGGCTTGGGACCCCGACGCTCCGCGTCGCCCAAGCCACCGCCCCGGCGGGGTCCATCCCCCCCCAATTGGTGCCCGATCGAATGTCCACAGCACCGCCAGATATCTCACACCAGAGCCGACCGAGAGCGGGGCGAGAAAAGCACTGGCCAATCTACGCCTCCGGAATGGGCACGAGCACCAAAAATTCACCCAGACAGAGAAGCCGAGCAAGGCGTAACTCCGCCTTCCGCCCCACACCCAACCTTTACAAACCCCGTCGGCGCTGTTAGTCTGGAACCCGTGATCGCCGCACTCCTCCTCACCGCGACCCACCCGACGACCGCCATGGCCGAGCCCGACTTCTTGCCCCATTCCGAACCCGTCCAGTTCCTCACCCACTCCCAAGACAAGTCGCCCGAGCGAGAGGCCCGCATGAAGTGGTTCCGCGACGCCCGGTTCGGCATGTTCATCCACTGGGGGCTCTACAGCCTCGCCGCCGGTGAATGGAAGGGAAGGACGGTGCCCAGCGCGAGCGAGTGGATCATCTACACCGCCCAAATCCAGCGCAAGGACTACGAACCGCTCATCAAGGACTGGAACCCGGTCAAGTTCGACGCGACGAGGTGGGCCAAGCTCGCCAAGGCGGCGGGGATGAAGTACCTCGTCATCACGAGCAAGCACCACGAAGGCTTTTGCAACTGGCCGACCCAAACCGAAAGCTGGAACGTGGGCCAAACGAGCTTTGGCCGCGACCCGCTGAAGGAGCTATCCGCCGCCTGCAAGAAGGAAGGGATCCGGTTCTGCCTCTACTACAGCATCATGGATTGGCACGACCCGGACTACCTGCCGCGAAGGCCGTGGGACCGGGCCGACGAATCCGCCGCGAACATGCCGCGCTACGTCGACCGGTTGAAGAAGCACCTGCGCGAAATCCTCACCGCCTATGACCCCGGCATCCTATGGTTCGACGGGCAATGGGAAAGCACCTGGACCTGGCAGCTGGGCAAAGAGATCGAAGCCTATTGCCGCACGATCCGGCCAAACGTGATCATCAACAACCGGGTCGGCAACATGAATGGCGCGCCCGCTGGCGCGGTCTTGAACGGCGACTATGGCACCCCCGAGCAGGAGATCCCCGCCAACGGACTTCCCGGCCAAGACTGGGAATCGTGCATGACGATGAACGACAGCTGGGGATTCAAGGCGAGCGACCACAACTGGAAGTCGGCACGCACCCTCGGCCAGAACCTGATCGACTGCGCGAGCAAGGGCGGCAACTACCTGCTGAATGTCGGCCCGACCGCGATCGGCGAGATTCCGGCCGAGAGCGTTGACCGGCTGAACCTGGTCGGCGCGTGGCTGAAGAAGTACGGCAAGGCGGTCTATGGAACCTCGGCGGGACCGTTCATCCGCCCGATGTCTTGGGGCCGGGTCACCCGAAAGGGGAACACGCTGTACGTTCACTACTTTGGAACCTCACCCGGCAAGGTCGACCTGCGCGGCCTCGTGACACCGGTCGGCTCGGTGACCACGTTCGAGGGCGAAAAGGTCGCGGTGGAGGCGGGCCAGGATGGACCGTCGTTCGTTGCCCAGCCCGATCCGGGCGGCATCGCGAGCATTTATGTGGTGAAACTGAAGGGCGAACCGAAGGTCGAGGCGATCCCGATCCGGCCCGACGCCCGCGGGGAAGTGAAGTTGAGCGGCGACGACGCGGTGATCCACGGCGCAACGCTGCGGATGGAATCGTCGACCAAGGCGCTGGGATTCTGGACCACCGGCACCGACTATCCCGAATTCACCTTTGATCTCCCGAAGGCGGGGCGGTATTCGGTTGAACTCGAGTTCTCGTGTGACGGCGGCTCGGGCGGCTCCGAGGTGCAGTTTGGCGACGGCGGACCGACTTGGCGCGTCACCGAGACCGGAAGCTGGACGAAGTTCGAGAAAGCAAACGTGGGAACCGTGAGCCTCGCCAAGGGCAAGAACACCCTGCGCGTCCGCGCGCTCACCAAGCCCGGCCTCGCGGTGATGAACCTACGGCAGATCATCTTGCGTCCAATGGAGTGAACCCATGCCCGGCAGGCGTAAGGAGGGGAAACCGATGATCAGCGCAAAAGATTGGAGTCTGAACCCGTGGGAAGAAAAGTGCCTCGCGCAGATGGACGACGAGGCGATTTGGGAGCGATTAAAGCGCCCGATGCCTTCGCCCGATGAGCCGCTGCCACGCTCGGTCTTCCGGATGATCGCCTGGTTCAATTTCGCGATCTTTGGGGTCGTGATGCTGATCTTCGGCGGCATCGGGGTCGCGTTCCTCGGTCTGCCGCTGTGGCAGGTGCTCCAGCTGCAGTACCTGCTCCTGGGCCTCGTTTTTGTCGGGCTGGCGGCGGGGTCGATGGCGCTCTATGCGGCGAGCATCTATGTCCGCGCTTGGAACAAGCGGATGCGCCGCCGCGAAGCCGAGAACGCGCTGTAGGGTTACTTCCTCGGCGAGCTTGTCACCGGCCAATCGTCGGTCCGGAACGGCACCGCCGGGAGTCCGGCCCCGCTCACCAGTCCCAGCGCAGGGTTGTTCGCCCAGGCGTACCGAGCGGCAACCGGCTGGATTCCCTTCGGCGCGGTGAGGATGACGGTGGAGCCTTCCAGCCGCGCCTTGGCCCAAACGAACTTGCGATCCTTGCCCGCGACCGCGAAGCTCGCCCCGCCGTTCACCAGCTGAAGGCCCTTCGCGTGGTCAAAAGTGAGCCTGATTTCGTCACCCTGAACCGTCCACTTGGCGAGCGTCGGGCCTGAGTACTCGACCGCCTTGCCGTAGTTCTTGGCGAGAGCACAAAGGGCGAGCCGCAGCCCGACCGAGGCCTTGTCCTTCGGGTGGATGTCGTCCGCGTCGCCGACGTCATAGGCCATCGCGAGTCCCGAGGTGGCGTCGCGCCGGAGGGTGAGGAATTGAGCCTCGCGCAGCTCGGCCATCGGTGCCTCGGCGGGCTCGGGGAGCCGCGCCGTCCAATTCGCAAGACTGACAACGTGAATCGGGAGCTTCGTCGACCGGAAAGCCTTTCGCCAACTCGCGAAGAAGGCGGGCAGCAGCTTGCGGTACTCAATGCCGCGCCCCATGTTGGTCTCGCCCTGATACCAAATCGCGCCGCGGACACTCAGCGGGGCGATGGGCGCGATCATGCCGTTGAAGAGCAGGGTCGGGACGGTCGGGTTGGCCTCGATGTCTTTGGGAGGCGGGGCCGCGTTGAAGAGCACTCCATCGCGCGCTTCCACCTGGCTCGCGAGCGTGCTAAACCGGCCAGCGGTGACGAGTCCAATCGTGTCGGGCTTGCCGTGGAGTCCAATTCCGCCGTAAGCGGGCGCGAGCCGGATGATGACCTCGTTGGTTCCGCTCCGAAGGAGGCCCTTGGGGATCACGTACTGGCGGGTCCAGCGTCCCGAGCCAGTGCCGATGAGCTGGCCGTTGAGGGTGGTTTGGTCGCAGCCCTCAAGCTCGCCCAGCTGGAGGAGTTCCGCGCTCGCCGCAGCCTGGAATCGGATGCGCAGCCAATGAATGCGGTCGCCCTTCAGCGGGGTGCCGGAGGGCAGGCTCTGCCAGCCGCCGTCGGGGGCATTGCGCCACCAATCCGCCTTCGTTCCGGGGTCGAAGTTCGCCATCCATCGGTCGAAATAGGTCGCCATCTCGGGCATCCCTTTCTGGGTTTCTTGGTCGAGGAGAGAAAGAACGTCGTCGTACTCGTGGGTGGATTGCACACTCGCGCGGTCGGTCCAGGCTTCCACACTCGTTCCGCCCCATGCGGATTGGATCAGCCCCACATGGACGCCGAGCTCGCGCATGAGCTTGAGGCCGAAGGCATAGCCAACGCCGGAAAACCCGCCCCAGCCGCCTTGCACCACGGTTTCGGGGGTGCAGACCTTCCATTCGCCTCCGAGCAGGTCGGCAGGCGTTCGGGAGACGCGCCGATCAACCATGAACAGCCGTAGCTCAGGGTGGTTGGCCGCTTGGACCTCTTTGGCCGCGTTGAGGCATTGGGTGAGGCCAAATTCCATGTTGCTTTGGCCGCTGCAGATCCAAACTTCGCCCATCCAGATGTCGCGGAGGACGACCTCGCGCGGACCCTTCACCTTTAGCTGGTAAGGGCCACCGGCGGGTTGCGGCTTGAGCTCCACCATCCACTTGCCCTTGGGGCCGACTTTCGTCGTCGTTTGCTCTCGCCCCACACTCACCTCGATGCTTTGGCCGGGCTTCGCCCAACCCCAAACGCGGGTCGGTTGGTCGCGCTGAAGGACCATGTGATCGCCAAAAATCGGCGCCACGAGGGGCAAGTCCGCGGAGAGGACAAGGCTGAGAAAAGCAGACGTAAGCATGGGACTAACCGTCCTTCAAGCCGGTGTGGGCGAGGCTTTCCACCACCTGCTTTTGAAGGATGAAAAAGAGGATGAGCACGGGGACAATCGAGATCACCGCGCCCGCCATCTGGACGTTGTCGCGGCCAGGGAATCGACCCTGGAGCAGCGAGATGACGAGCGGCAAGGTGTAGAGCTTCTCGTTCAGAAGGTAAAGCAGCGGTCCGAGGAAGCTGTTCCAGGAGCCGAGGAAGGTGAGGATCGCGAGGGTCGCGATGAGCGGCTTCGAGAGCGGCACAATCATCCTCCAGTAGATCATGAACTCGCTGCACCCCTGAAGGTGGGCGGCCTCGATGAGGCTGTTTGGGATCTTCTCGATGAACTGGCGGGCGAGGAAGACGCCAAACGCGCCGCCAAGCCCGGGGACGATGAGCGGAGCCCACGTATCCAGCCATCCGAAGTCGCGGAACAGGAGGAACCCGGGGACAAGGAGGACCGCGCCTGGGATCATCATCGTGGCGAGGAGGAGCAAGAAGAGGAAGTTCTTGCCCGCGAATTGATGCTTGGCAAAGGCGTAGCCCGCAAGGGTGCAGAAGAACAGTGACCCAAGGGTTTGGATCAAGGCGATCGCAAAGCTGTTGAACGCCGACCGGTAAACGAGGTCGTTCTGGAGGAGGTCGCGGTACGCCTCGACGGTCGGACTCTTCACGAAGAGCGTCGGGGTAGAGAGGTTGGCCTCGGTGCCCGACTTCAGCGAAGTCACCACCATGTAATAGAACGGAAAGGCCATGACGAGGCCGCCGATGAGCAGGATGCCATACAGGCTGAGCGATTCTCGAAGGTTGCGTTTCACGCTCGGTCTCCCTTGCGATAGATTCGGGTCTGGATCGCGGTGAGGATCAAGATGATGGCGAAGAGGACATAGGCGAGGGCGGAAGCCTTGCCCATCTCAAAGGTCTCGAATCCGTAGTGATAGAGCAGCGGCACCACCGTCATGCCCGAGTCGCCGGGGCCAAATCGGGCGATCGCATCGCCGCTCTTGTTCGAGAGCATGTAGATCGTTTCGAAGACCTGGAACGAGCCGATCAGGCCGAGAACCGAGATGAAGAAGACTTGGGGCCGGATGCTCGGCACCGAGACCTTCCAGAACCGACGAGCCTTGCTCGCGCCGTCCACCGAGGCGGCCTCATCGAGCTCGCGCGGAACCTGCTGGAATCCGGCGAGAAACACCATGATCGTGAAGGCGAGCCCGTGCCAAATCGCGAGGATCATCACGCACGGAAGGAAGGTGCTTTCCGAATTGAGGAACTGGATGGGGTCCTTGATCCATCCGAGGTTCATGAAGAGCGTGTTCAGCCAGCCTTGGCGCGAACCGAGGAAGAGCTGGGTGAAGATCAGCGAGATCGAGACTACGCTCGTGACGATCGGGGAGAAGTAGAGAAATCGCCACAGCCGCGAACCCCGAATCTTGCCGCTCAGTTGATAGGCAAAAAGCAGGGCGAGGAGAATCCCAATCGGGAGCGTCGCCACCGCGTAAAGTGCGGTCCGCTTCAGGCTGCCAAAGAGGTCGCCGCTGCTTGCGAGGTCGGTGTAGTTGCCGACGCCTTTGAACTTCGCGCTCGCGAGAGGAAGGACCGGGTGGTACTCGGTGAACGAAAGATACAACGCGACAATCGCGGGGACGTACACAAAGACGAGGGCGAGCAAGATCGGCACGCCGACGAAGAGATACGAGCGGTAGTTCTTTCGCAGCTTCGGGACGCCGATCACAGCGCCAACGCCTGCGATCACCAGGAAGAGGATGAACGCCTTGGCATAGGTCAGCGCATTGCTCGCCCGCTCGTACTTGTTGAGGTTCTTGACGATGTCGCCGAAGCGGGTCTCATACCGGTCCATCTCGACCTTGAGCGCGGCTTCCGCCGGCCCCGCGATCTTGGAATAGTCGGACTTCAGTTTCGCCGCGATCTTTGCTTCAACGTTGTCGCGGACGTCGAGATGCTCGCCTCGACCCCACGACCGGATCAGCTCGGCCCGGGTGAGGTTGAGCGACCCGGCCGCATCGTTGAGGAGCCCCTGGATCGTTGAGGCCATCCCGTCGAGGACGTTCGCCTCCGCACGGTCCTGCTCCGCCGAGCCGAAGACGGCGGGGAAGGTCTCCATGTTGTTGACCACCGAGCGGAGGACCTCGATGAGCTCCTTGGAGGGTTGGAGCGGCTTGGAGTTCAAGAATTCCGCGTTCTCGGGTGCCCAAAGCGAAGCCAGCGGCGACATATAGAAGTTGGAATTCGTGCCGCGCTGGAGGTGGTCGAGGATCATCGACTGCTGGACATCCAGTCGGTTGAGGAACTTGAGCCAGGCAAAGGCGGCCTTGGGATTCTTGGTGCCGCGAAAGATGACGTAGGCGGTGCCACCGGTGACGTGGGCTGGCTTCCCACCGTCGGCGGTTGGCCAGGGTGCCATGCCCCATTTCCCATTGATTTCGGGGTGAGTCGAACGGATCTGGGCCTCGTTCTGGCTGATGTCGGCCATGAGGGCAATCGACTTGCCGGGATCGTCTTCGGCGAACATGCCGATCGCCCGACCGCCGAGGTCCTTGCCCGGACTGTCGTGCAGGTACCACATCCGCATCGCCTGGAGGACGCCCTTCTGGTAGTCGGGATCGTCCCAATCCACGCGCGGGACGCCACCTTCAATGCGCATCGACCGCTTGCCAAATGGCGAGGTGTAGAGGCTGAGGGCCCACTGCGCACCCTGCGTGAAGCCAAGGTAGAACTGCCGCCCCTGGCCCTCGAGGAGCCCGATCTGGCGGTTTAGCTCGCTCCAAGTCTTGGGTGGGTTCAAGCCGAGCTTCGCGTAGATGTCCTTTCGGTAGTAAAGGATGAGGGTGGTGAGTTCGCCGGGGACGCCATAGACCCGTTCGCCGATTTTCAGCGCGCCCATGAGCTTCGGGTTGAACTCTTTGATGAGGGCATCGCCCTCCGCGCCGAAGTCTTGGTTGATCGAGAGCAGGCCGCCGACGCTGCCATAGTCAAACGGCCCGCCCAAGTTGGTGAGTCCGACGTCGGGCGGGATTCCCGCCGCCATCGCCGCAAAGTACTTGGTCTTGAAGTTTCCCCACGCGAGGGAGGTCACTTCGACACGAATTCCGGACTCCTTTTCGAACTGGTCGGCGAGCCGCCGATACATGTCGACGTCCTCGATCGCCCCGGTCACCGCCCAGAACTTGATCGCCTCTGCTGGTCTCGCCCATGCGCTCAGGCCGAGGAAAATCATCAGCGATACAAAATGTATTGCATGGAACTTCCTCAAGACCTTGATGATCCTTTGAAGGCGAGTTTTGACCGTCATTGGCGTCCTCGTGTCGCTGTATCTTAACTTATGCGATACAAAATGTCACGCAATTTTCAAAAAGAACTTGGATTTTCTGGAAAAGCGTTGTAAAGTCGTGGTGGACATGGCGTCAGAACCGCGACCCAAGACCACTCAGCGTAACGAGTTTGTGACCATCGCAGCCTCGTTGCAGGAGAAAATCCGATCTGGTGAGATCGGACTTGGCCGCATTTTGCCTACCGAGCGCGAGCTCCAGGAGGAGTTCTCGGTCAGCCGCAGCACCATCCGCCGCGCTCTCCAGCGGCTCACCGAAGAAGGGTGGGTGCAGATTGTCCCGAACCGCGGCGCGGTAGCGTCAGCAGGATTCTCGAGGCCGAAGACCACCAAAGTTGCCCTGATCGATGGTGGCACCTACGTTCTGCGAGTCCTTTTGCATCGCTTCTCGCAGAAGCTGCAGAAGTACGGCTATCAGATGGTTCACCTCGCGGGTGCGCCAAACATCGCGATGGAGGATCCGCTGCAATACGCCCAGGATCACGACTTCGCGGGCGCGATCATCTGGCCCTACCGCGGCTTTTCTGATGAGTCGGTCATGGAGCGGCTCACGACGTCGATCCCCGTGGTTGCCCTGAACCACATGCTCCCGGGTGGAAAGGTCGACCTCGTCACCTTTGATTACATCAAGGCGGCGGAAGAAGCCACGCGTCACCTCCTGGCGAGCGGGTGTAAGCGCATCGCCATCACCGGCATGATGGACATGATGGAGGCGAACCATCACCGATTCACCGGCTACCTGCGCGCTTTGTTCGATGCCGGGCTCCAGCCCCAACCCCGCGACTTCCTCTTTAACTTCACGAGTGCATTGCCCGAGCCGGACAACTGGCTTCTTGAGCAGCGCCTACGCAGCCCCGACCGTCCCGACGGACTGTTCGTTTTCCAAGACGAGTTCATCGCCAGCACGGTGGAAACGGTACTCCGATGTGGACTCCGCATCCCGGAAGACATCAAGCTCGTCACGATCGGCGACGAAGTCGATGTCACCGTCAACGACTGCGGCATGACCTCCATCGCGCTCGACTGGGACACGATGGCCCAGCAGGCCGCCGACCTTCTCCTCGACCGGATCGAGAACCCCACCCGCGAGCTCAAGGTGATGACCGCTCCCCACCAGCTTATCAAGCGCGGCATGGGCGGCGAGCCGAAGGCCGAGTGGACCACCGACCCCGACCAACTCACGGGATTCCATGGCGACTTCCCGTACCCCAAGTTTCAATACCAGTACACGTCCAACTGGACGGTCACTTCGACCGCCCCCCGACCCATCAATCATCTCCGTTGATCGATTCAAAGCCTTAATGACGAGGTCTCTTCACATGAAAAAAGCATTCACTCTAATTGAACTGCTTGTTGTTATCGCGATTATCGCGATTCTTGCTGCCATTCTCTTTCCTGTCTTTGCCCAAGCCAAAGCCGCAGCCAAGGGAACCGCATCACTCAGCAACATTAAGCAGCTCGGCACTGCCTGCATGATCTACAGCGCGGACTATGACGACTTCTTCGTCAGCCAGTACGTCAGCCCGTCCAATAGCTATGGATGGCAGCAATCTTGGATCATGCTCACCCTTCCTTACATGAAGTCGTACGGCATCTTGCTCGATCCGAGCGACACCGTTCGACTCACGACGGCATTCAACTCCGGACCCAAGTTCAGCTATGTCGCCAATGGCGTTCTCTCTGGCGACTGCGGCAGCAGCTGGGGCGGTTGGAAGTTCCGAGGCGTCATCAACCAGAACGGCGACCCCAGCGTCACCGGCTGGTATGAGAACGGCCCGCGATCGCAGACCGAAATCACCCAGACCGCGAACACGGTTCTCTTCGCCACCCGGTCGAAGACGCCGAAGGGTAGCGACCACGATGCCGATGCCGGCCGAATGGAAGGTGCGTTTGGTTCGTTCAACACGATCCTGCAACAGGCATCGAGCACTGACTTTGACGTCGCCACCGGATTCAACCGAAACGGAACGCTGCCTGGTCAGAGCAACTACTTCTCGGCGCCGGATCCGACCTACCTTGGCTACCTCGACCGCTTCTATGCTGGTCGATCGCCGGTCTCTTACACCGACTCGCACGCCAAGAGCCGCAAGCCGGAGCAGACGGTCGATATCCCTGGCGGTATCACCGACGGCAACGCTGGTGGTTGTATGCAGCGACGATTCCTCAACGAGTGGGACGCCCTCAAGTAATGAATCGCTCCCGCTTCTTTGGAATCGTGGTCGTCGCCCTTGTGGGTGGTGTCTTGCTTGGATGCTCAAGCACTTCGGAGCCGAAAGGCTATACGAAGGCTGACTTCTCCAAGCAGCCAGCTCCTCCAGGCTACGGCCCTCCGGGCGGCGGGGGCAAGGCACCCGCTCCCAACCCGGGTCCAGACGCAGGCAAATAGCGTCAACGACCCACCGTTCTCAACTCTTACCCATTGCGGCCTTTGCGGGCCGCAATGGGACACTTTTTCGCGCCTCAGAGAACCGAACGAATGAAATCCACTCTTTTGAACGCTGGCTGGACCCTCGAACCGACCGAAAAGGTTGATTACCACCGACCGCAGACCGCTCCCTATGGTCGTGTCCCAGCCCAGGTGCCCGGAAACGTCCACATGGATCTCTATCGGGCGAATGTCATCCCCCACCCGTTTGCCGAGCGCTATGAGGGTGGCCTGACGTGGATTGACGAGACAAATTGGACTTACCGAATTGAGTTTGCCTGGACCGCGACCGAGGCTCATCCGCGCCAAACCCTGCTTTTCCATGGCGTGGATACCGTCTGCGAGGTCTGGCTGAACGACGAGAAGATCGCCGAAAACGACAACTACTTCATTCGATTTGAGGTCGAGGTCACGGGCCGATTGCAGGCCGAAAACGTCCTCGAAGTGCGCATTGCATCGCCGGTTCGGACTGGCGAAGAGCGCCGCGAGGCCTACCTCACCAAGCACAACATCCCGCCCGCCACCCAGTTCCTGGATGAGCGGGCCTTTGTCCGCAAGCCAGGCTATATGTCGGGCTGGGACTGGGGGCCCCGCCTCGTTTCCGCCGGAATTTGGCAGCCGGTTGAGCTCGTCGAGTTCTCCTCGCGGATCAAGCGATTTGAGGTCCACCAGACGCCGCTCGGTGGCACCAGATTCCGGCTCCAAGCCGAAGTCGAGGTCGATGGCGATGACGTGCCCCAGATCACCTATCAAGGCGAGCCGGTGGGCGCGGAATGGGAGGTCGATGGGCCGCTTTGGTGGCCGGTGGGCGAGGGCGATCAGCCCCTCCAAGTGGTCGAGGCCACCCTGCCGAGCGGTGATCGAGCGACCAAGAAGATCGGCCTTCGCACGATCGAGTTCAAGCGCGAAAAGGACCACTACGGCACCAACTTCCACTTTGTTGTGAACGGCCGCCCAATCTGGGCGCGCGGCGCGAACTGGATTCCGAACGACAGCTTCCCGGGCGAGATCACCGACGAATCCATCCACGATGCGATCTGGCGGTATGCGACGATCGGGATGAACATGCTCCGCGTTTGGGGTGGCGGTCAATACGAGACCGACGCCTTTTACGATGCCTGCGACGAAGCGGGAATCCTCGTGTGGCAGGACTTCCCCTATGCGTGCAGCTACTATCCGGACGACGAGGACTACCAGGCCATCGCTCGCCGCGAGGCCGAGCACCAGGTGAACCGCCTCCGCGACCGCACGAGCCTTGCCCTTTGGTGTGGCAACAACGAGAACCGCGCGATGTTTTACGGCACGTGGGGCAGCGTGCCTCCGCCCCACTTCATGGGCGAGGTCATCTATGACGTCGTGCTGAAGGACGTCTGCGAGCGCCTTGATCCGAGCCGCAGCTACATCGAAAGTAGCCCGCTCTTGGTGCCGAAGCAGCCTGGCGTCGAAGACCCGACTTCCAACAGCGACGACCACTATTGGGAGGTCTGGCACGGCAAGGGCGACTGGGGTTACTACAAGGATTCCAAGGCCCGCTTTAGCTCGGAGTTCGGCTTCGCGTCCTCGTGTTCGATGTCGTGCTGGAAGTTGGTCACCGACCGCGAGTTGACGATCCTCGATCCGACCACGCGGTGGCACGACAAGACGAACAAGCCGTGGGACGTCTTCCGGGGCCTCGTCGAGCTTCACTACCCTCACGCGACGGACCTCGCAACCTGGATTTACACTTCTCAGCTGAACCAACGCGACGCGATGCGGGCGGCGATTGAGCACTACCGCAGCGGCGACCGCTGCCGAGGCGCGCTGATCTGGCAAGCGAATGACTGTTGGCCGGTCCAAAGCTGGGCGCTCGAAGACTACCGCCGGCTGCTGAAGCCAGCGGGATGGGAGCTTTGCCGTGCCTATGCGCCGGTTCTCATTGCGGCGGGCATTGACGATGGCGTCCTCAACGTCATCGTGGCCAACGACAGTCCAGAGGAGCTGAAGAGCCAGCTGAACGTGACGGTGTTTGACCTCGGTGGTCAGGCAGTGACGTCGGCGGACCGGTCATTCACCCTGGCAACGAACACGCGTGGCAACGTCCTCAGCCTCGACCTCTCGAGCTTTGGCGAGGACATCGCGGTTCGATGCCGATTGGGCGACGACCCCGCCACCGACCGATGGGTCATGAAGAAGGAGCCGAAGGAGATCGCGATCGCGCCGATTGTCCTCACCGCATGGCAAGAGGAAGATGAGCTGGTGATCAGCGGGCGCGGCCTCGTGCTCGACCTCGTGGTCTGGAACGAGGAGAACCCGGCCGTACTGTCCGATCCGGTGACCGGCCTCTCCGGTTTCCGAGCGGTCAGCAGCCTTGACCCCGAGATTCACTTCCGCGTCCGGGGCGAAGTGGGCACCTTGGTCGCCCGCTCGCTCGCCGGATTCCACGAGGTGCAGCTCGTGGCGAAGTCGCTTGTGGCGGGTCTAGGAAGGTAGGAATGGCGATGGGAGCCCTCTCACTGTTCTCGTTTATCCTCGCGTCGCAACTGAGCCCCAAGTGGTACGGCCCTACGACCACGACCTTTGATCTCGTGACCACCGGCTCGCCGTACGATCCGGAGGTCAACGACGTCCGGGTTCGGTTCAAGCTAAAGGGCAAGACCATCGAGCGACTCGCCTACTGGAACGGCAAATCGTGGTCGGTGACGCTGCTCGCGGAGGAGCCGGGAAGCTACACCGCTGAGGTGTGGCGCAACGCCACGAGGGAGCGAACGCTGAAGGGGACCGTGCAGGTTTCGCTGAAGTCCACCACCGACTTTGTTCGTGTGGGCGACGATTATCGCACCTACGTCAAGGAAAACGGCACACGCTATTGGCCGATGGGCCACAACCTTGGCTGGCGCGGCGGGGCTGACCTGCCTTCGGTGCCCGATTCGCTCCGGCGCATGGCCGCGAACGGCATGAACTGGGCGCGGATTTGGAGCTGCCATTGGGACGGCAAGAACCCCTGGTGGGGTGGCCGCGGCGCGAACATCGGCGAACTGGACCAGACGTCGCTCGCCCAGTGGGACGACATCACCTCAACCGCCAGTGCAACTGGAGTCAGGTTCCAATGGGTTCTCTTCCACCACGGACCGTGGAGCAAATCGGTCGACCCGAACTGGAACGACAACCCCTGGAACAAGGCGAACGGAGGTTGGATGAACACCCCCGAGGAGTTCTTCACCGACTCGCGAGCCGAAAAGCTGTCGAAGGCCTACCTTCGCTACGTGGTGGCGCGCTATGGTCACGAGACGGGCATCCTCGCCTGGGAGCTCTTCAATGAGGTCGAAAACACTGAAGCGGGCCGCACCGACAAATGGTCGATCATCGAGAGCTGGCACGACCGGATGGCGACGTACCTTCGCACGATTGACCCCTATCGACACCCGGTGCTCACGAGTTCGTCCCTTCGCCCGAAGCTCTATGCCGGAGCCGACGTTTATCAGCCGCACGGATATCCGCCGAACATCAGCGGCCTAATTCTCGGCGCGAAGGTGCTCACCGACAAGCCGTTCTACTTCGGCGAGGTCGGGCTCGGGTTCTCGAACCCGTCGAAGGCCCAGCAGCGTGAGGCGATCCGCGATGCGATCTGGTCGGGTTACCTCGGCGGCCATTCGGGAGCCGGTCAGTATTGGTATTGGGACGTCGTCCAGCGCGAAAACCTCGACGATGAATATGCCTTCGCGTCGAAGGTCATGCGCGAGGCTGGACTGAGGCCGGGACCCGAGATTCGCCCGGTTCGAGTCCGGGTGGATGCGCCCTCGGCGGGCGACCTGGTCCTGCGTCCTGGCGTGGGTTGGGGCCCAAGCACCCAGCGCAGCTTTGACCTCCCGCGCGACGCCAACCCCGGCGCAACCGGCAAGATGTCGACCTTTGTCCAGGGCAGCGGCCACGCCGACATGGGCAGCGAATTCACCTTCAACGTCGATCTCGCCAAGGCGTCTCGACTCGTCTTCCGGGTTGGATCGGCAGCAAAGATGGGGGCCAAGCTCCGCGTTGTGGTGGATGGCAAGGTCGCGGTGGAGGAGGACTTTCCCGCCGGTTCGGGCGACACCCAGGTCAACAAGGATTTCAAGGTCGATCTTCCCGCTGGCAAGCACAAGGTCGTGGTGGGGAACGCGGGCACCGATTGGTTCACCGTGGATCGCTACACCTTTGAGGGGCTTGGCGTGGCGGTGGATGGCGTCGGCGCGATCGATGCAGGCAAGGCCGTCGTTCGGCTAAAGGCGAATGTGGATCAGGCGACGTTTAGCCTGGACGCCGAGCCGGTTTCCGCCCGACTCGCTGACCTCGAGAACAAGAAGATCATCGACTTCCCGTTCACGGTCAAGGCGGGCCGAATGGTGCCGGGCATGCCGCTCCCGAGCCGAGATTGCTTACTGATCATGAGGTTGAAGTAACGTTGGCACCGCGAGGATTCGACACCCCGCGCTACGGGTTCAACTTCCAGTGGTCCACCTCGTGGGAGCCGGGCAAGGTCGGCCAAGAGGCCAACAAGCGCGCGCTCG
Organism: Armatimonadota bacterium; assembly: GCA_018268255.1. GTDB lineage: Bacteria > Armatimonadota > Fimbriimonadia > Fimbriimonadales > Fimbriimonadaceae > UBA2391. Next base: position 379,139 of record JAFDWX010000008.1, read on the forward strand.
AGATCATGCGCGAGCATAGCTTCAACTTCGTGCGCGTGCCATTTGACTACCGGTTCTGGACCCTGGATTCGGTGGATTACTCGTTTGACGAGTCCGTGTTCGAGCCGGTGGACCGGTACCTCGCGGCGTGCCGTGAATTCGGCCACCACCTCTCGCTGAACATCCACCGCGGACCCGGCTATTGCATCAACTCCAACCACATCGAGCGGCACAACTTGTGGCTCGACGAGGTGGCCCAAGAGGCGTTCATCCGGCTCTGGACTACCCTCGCCCGCCGATACAAAGGGGTGAGTTCGGCCGAGCTGAGCTTTGACCTCATCAACGAGCCGCCCGACGTCGGTCAGTATGGGATGACGCGCGATGTCCACCAGGCTCTGATCCGGCGCGTCGTTGCCGAGATTCGCGCGGTTGATCCCGACCGGACGATTGTCATCGACGGCCTTGCGGGTGGGAACCTCGCGATGCCCGAGCTGAGTGACCTTGGTGTGGTGATGAGCGGTCGAGGCTATCAGCCTATGAGCGTGAGCCATTACAAGGCGAGCTGGTGGTCGGGGAGCATCGGCATGACCGAGCCGATCTATCCGGACTGCTTTTATGAGGGTGTTTGGTGGGACCGCGACGCGATTGTCGCCTACTACGAACCCTGGCGCAAGCTCGAGGAGATGGGCGTCACCGTTCACATCGGCGAGTTTGGCTGCTATGAATTCACGCCCCAAGCGGTGGCTTTGGCCTGGTTCAAGGACCTCTTCTCCGTGTACCGTGAGTTCGGCTGGGGCTTTGGATTGTGGGAATTTGAGGGGGCATTTGGCATCGCGGGCCACCGCCGACCGGGAGCGACTTTTGAACCCATGAATGGCATGATGGTCGACCGCGAACTTTTGGAACTCATGAAGGAAGGAATGCTAGGAGCATGATCGTTTTCCCCGAAGACTTTGGCTGGGGCGCGGCCACCGCGAGCTATCAGATTGAGGGTGGCGCCGACACGCGTGGTGACTCCGTTTGGGACGCCTTTTGCCGCTGGCCGGGCAAGACCGCAAACGGTCACGACGGGTCCGTGGCCTGCGATCACGTCCATCGGTTCCGCGAGGACGTCGCCTTGATGAAGGAGATCGGGCTGAATTGCTACAGACTGTCGATCTCTTGGCCGCGGGTGATGCCATCGGGGACCGGGCAACCCTCCGAAGAAGGCTTGGCGTTTTATGACGCCCTCTTTGATGCCCTCCTGGAAGCCGGAGTGACGCCTTGGGTGACACTTTTTCACTGGGATTTGCCGCTCGCGCTGCACCATCAAGGCGGATGGCTCAACCCCGACGCGCCGAAGTGGTTTGAGGACTATGCCGCCCTCCTTTCCGACCGATTTGGCGACCGCGTTCACCACTGGATGACCTTCAACGAGCCGCAATGCACCCTGGGCCTCGGACACGTGGACGGCATCCATGCGCCAGGGCTGAAGCTGAGCTACGAGGAGGTCCTCACCGCGCTGAAGCACCTGCTTCTTGCCCACGGCCGCGCGGCGAAGGTCCTGCGGTCACGCTCGGGCCAAAAGGTCGGCATTGCACCGGTCAGCAACCTCGCCTATCCCGCCACCGAGTCCGCCGCCGACATCGAGGCCTGCCGGTCGGTTGGTTTCGACCGCGGCAACGGCATCTGGCCGCAGTGTTTCTATCTCGACCCCATCGTCCATGGCCGATGGCCGGACGAGCAAGTGAGGAAGCTCTTCCCAGCGTTTGAACCACCGACCGCCGAGGAGATGGCGATCATCCATGGCCCTCTCGACTTCATCGGGCTGAACTACTACCACTCGCAGAAGATGCGCGCAGGCGCGGATGGCAAGCCTGAGGTGGTCGAACTCCCCGCCGGTCACCCCGAGACCGCGATGGGCTGGCCCGTCGTCCCAGAGGGGCTGTATTGGACGGTCCGGTTCCACCACGAGCGGTACGGCCTGCCTTCTGCGATCACCGAAAACGGGATGGCGAACCTCGATTGGGTGCAATCGGATGGCCGGGTCGACGATCCTCAGCGTGTGGACTACCTGCGCCTCCACCTGCGGCAGCTCGGACGCGCGTTGAACGAGGGGTTGCCGGTTTGGGCCTACTTCCACTGGTCGCTGATGGACAACTTTGAGTGGGCCGAGGGCTACCACAAGCGGTTCGGCCTGGTCCACGTGGACTTCCAAACGCAAAAGCGCACGTTGAAATCGAGCGCGAGGGCCTACCAGGAGATCATCCGGCAGGGCGGCGTCGAGGAAGTCTGAATCTTTAGCATTTGATCCCACGTAGTACTTGCGAAATGCTCAACTTTTCGTGGGTTTCAGAGTCTGCCGCCTGGGCGGGATTGATCTCGTTGACCTTCCTTGAGATTGTTCTCGGGATCGACAACATCATCTTCATCTCGATTCTCGCCGGACGTCTCCCTGCGAACGAACAGGACCGTGCGCGCCGGGCCGGCCTTGCCGTTGCCCTTGTCAGCCGCATCCTCCTCATCTTCTCAATTGGGGCGGTAGTGAAGATGAAAACCGCGCTGTTTGAGTTGCCAATGAGTTTCCTGGCGGAGGAAGCGCGCCGGGTCACCGGCAAGGACCTCGTCCTCTTCTTTGGCGGCCTTTTCCTCATGTACAAGGCGGTGAAGGAGATTCACCATAAGCTGGAGGGCGAGGAAACCGAGCACGAAGTGAAGGGCAAGGCGAAGCTGGGCGCGATTCTCGCGCAGATCTTTGTGATCGACGTCGTCTTCTCGCTCGACTCGATTATCACTGCGGTCGGCATGGTGCCCGATGTCTCGGTGATGATCATTGCCGTGCTCGTTTCGGTCGGCGTGATGATGGTCTTCGCGAAGCCGATCAGCGACTTCGTGAACAAGCATCCTTCGGTCAAGATGCTCGCGCTCGCGTTCTTGATCCTCATCGGCGTGAGCCTGGTGGCGGAGTCGATGGCGCAGCCGATCCCGAAGGGCTACATCTACTTTGCGATGGCGTTCTCGGTGGTGGTCGAGATGCTGAATCTGAAGCTGAAGTCGAAGACCCCGCCGGTCGAACTCCGCGGCCCGGATTTGTAAGGGCAGAAACGAGCTTGCCGTCTCTTGAGTTCCACCTGTAAGATGAAGGGGATGGTGGGTGTCCTTGCCCTTGCTCTTGGCCAGCTCCTCTCTCAGGATCTTTACGTTGGCTTTGTAAGCTCTTGCAGCAAGACCTTCGTCTTGCGTGACGAAGGTCGGGCGTTCAGCTGCGGTTCGAACGGGGTATGGCTGCCACTTTGGCTGGGTGACCAAATTGAGGTTTCCGCGGGTGGGGGCGTCGCACTGCTTCTTGGTCACCGACCGCCTTACATTCCTCGATCCACGACCAAGAGAGTGGAGCTCACGGAGAGTCAGCTTGCGAAAGCGGCGATTGCCGATCGTGCTGAGCGCGAAGGCACGACGCTTTGGATTCCCAAGGGTAACTCAAAGGGTGTGTCTCTCCCTTATTCAGCCTCAAGCCCCTACACGCCGCTGCCCGGGCGACCTGCACCCCTATGTTGGATCAGCAAGCCAGGGACGGATCATGTCAAGTTGACTTTGCTTGATGAAGAAAAGAACGTGGTTTGGGGCCCGAAGGTCGTTTCATCTCTCAATGCCTCGATCCTTGTGAACGATGCCAAAGAGCGACTTTGCTTCATAGAAGATTCCTCTCTCACTGAGAGAATGATTGGACTTCAGCGTGTGATCGCGGACCATGCTGCCGAGCTGATCGTTGAGTCGGGAGCGAGCAAATCTTCGCGGATTATCCGAATCAGCGCGATCAGCCGCATGAACAGCGCCAAGAGTCCCTCGGAGATCGGTTCCCCCCTCGAACTGATCGAGCAGTTGAGAAAGTTGATCAGATCTTCTGGCCAATTGGTTGGGCTTGAGCCTGTTGGTTTGACCATCCAACTAATGAAGCTCAAGAAACTGGAAGCCTCAACGATGCTGCGATACGTCCTCCGGGCGATCGGTCAAAGGGCCTCAAGCGATGCTTTGGGCGACTTCACGGAGAAGTTTGCCCAGGATCGACCTCTGGTGCCCTATTTCCAGCAGCTAAAGTGCCGCCGACTTCTTGCCTTGGGAGATCTGCGTGCCCCGAACTGATGCCGTGATCAAAAGAATAGGCTCGGTTCTTGTTCCAGTGTTGATTTCATCCTACATTGAGCATTGCATGGAGCACACAAAGCTACATGACGCTCTTGCTCCCGGAGGCTCCCTCTACACGCAAAGACAGCTACAAAGAATCTATGCAGAGCGCCAATCGCCGATCAAGATCGTCGACATCGGCGAGCTGCAGCAGGTCTTTTCAGCGACGCCTCACGGCTTTGAACAAGAGCAAAGACTTCTCGAAGAGATTGATTCTGCCGCCGAGGCAAAGCCCAGGGCAATCATTCTGGATCTTGACCTATCGAAGGATTCAGACACGGCCTACAACGCCAATGATCGCAAGCTCTTCAAGGCTCTGAGCAATATCGCCGAACGGCATCCATCAACGAAGTTCTTTTCTGGCTTCCTTCGAGGAGTCACCAGGGCGGCAGACCCCTTCGAGGGCCTTCTGACGAATGTGACCTACGGAGTTCCGAGGGAGAGGACAAAGCCAGCTTCATCCGGCTTCGTTGATAGCTACGCACTTCAACGATGGCTATCAATCCCTGCCACGGGCAACAGGATTGAGGAGCCATTGTTGGTCCCCATGATTGGGCGGACGCTTGGAGTGCAGCAGCCACCTCAAAAGAGGCTCTTCGTGCTCAGCAGCAGGTTTGTCGACCCAGAAACGCCAGACTCCACGCTGGCGCCGGTCAATTTCGAAATTGCGCCGTGGCTCGAGGCCAACGTCATTGCGTTGGGTGAGTCAAAGACCAAGGTTCAGAAGGGCGATATCCTGATTTTTGGAAACTTCAGCCACCCAGACCCGAACGATACGGCTCTGATCCCAGGTGTCAATTCTAACTCTGCCACCCTTCTTCTCGGCTCAACCCTACACTCTCACTTGTTCCAGCCTCTTTGGTTCGCCTCCAGCAGTGATGCCTATCTCGCGAACGTGATCGTCGGCCTCATCGGATATGTCATCAAAGCGATCCTTGATTTGGGTCTTTCCCTGCTCAAGTTTTTACAAAAGGAAAAGGCCGAAATTATTTGTCTGGTCTTGACGTGCGCACTGGTCTTCCTTATAGTGACGGAACTCCTACCAAGGCACCATATCATCGTCACGGGTTTTGTGTCTACCGTACTCTTTCTCATCGGTGAACACTTCTTCCACAAACTTCTTCACGCCAGCAAGGACCCTTCCCACCCATGATTAGCTTAGTCAAACTCTCCGTCGCTCTCCTCGGGCTTCACTCGGCACAGGTCCAAGTGCCGGACGTGGTTTACAAGGGGATGACCATCTACACTCGTCAGCATGCCTTGTTGATCGGAACTGGTCCAGGCCCTGCCCGAGGAACTGAAGGATTCATGCAGGATGCCCGCGAATGGCGAAAGGTGCTGACGGAAAGCTATGGGTATCGAGAGTCTGAGGCGACGCTCCTCGATGGGGCCGCGGCATCTCGCGCAAACATTGACGCCTGGTTTGAATCAGCAAAGAAGTTCGGCAAGAACGACGCAGTTATCATCGTTGTTTCGGCCCACACTTCGAAGAATGATAAGGACGAGGCATTCCTTGAGCTGTCGGGTGCCAGCGGTGAGGCAGATCTTTATAGCTACGCCGAGCTCAACCGTAAGCTGGCGCAGATACCCTCGAAGCACGTGGCCATGGTTCTCGATACGTGCTACGCGGCCAAGATTTACGACGGTCTTGGTGCCGTCTTGGTGAAGGGAGGATCAATTCTCTCCGACGACCTCGTCCGACAGTACGCGGAAAGTGGCGCCCGAATGATTGCAACTTCGACCTCTGCGGGCGACATCTCGCTGTCCGATGGTTCTGCGCTTTCTTTGTTTTCGGGTGAGTTGCTGGGTTATCTGAAGAACGAAGCAAAGTCGTCCGGGCCCGTCCTGCTTGGCGACGCGGTGGACTTCCTTAGCCGAAGCGGGGGTCAGCAGGGGCGAGTCGTTTCGTGGAAGGATGCGGGGCTGAATTCTGCTTCCCTGGGTCGCTTCATGCTCTTTTCCTCGGCGACAACCGCTCCCGGGTCCGCGTCAAATCGACTTTACGTCGACATGGCCGAGCTCCGCCAAATCGGCGAAGAGGTGATAAACCTTGTGGACAGCTCTGATTTGCACAAGAATTTTCTTGAGTCAAAAGCAAGGCAGGACTTGTTGGCTAGCGTCAGGAAGATCGCTGAGTCCTCTGGAGCATGGCAGGTGCAAGAATACTCGGCGAGGCTTTTTTACGCTCTTTGTAGCAGCGAAGAGGCACTTCGCTGTGCTGATGCAGCAACGAAACTCGTTCCATCTTCGGGAGAGGCATTGATTGTCAGAGTCGGAACCTACGCCTACTTAGGAAACTTTGTCAAGGCGCGAGAAGTGCTTGAAGCCTACTTGTCGGTCTTTGGTCGTAATCCGTCTTCCATTCGAGCTGAGCATATTCTCGTGGACTACGACCCGAGATATCCCGCGGAAATCTCTCCATGGTACAAATATGCTCGACAGAATCCATCTTGTCAGGCTGTTGCGAGTGAACTATTCAATCATGAACTCTCGATTGGAAGATTCAGTTATGCCAATGAGTTGCTAATTTCTCTGAACGTGCGTTTTGGTCTCAGTCTCGACCAAGCGACGGCAATTGCCGCAAGGGCAGCGAATGTCTTTGGGCTTAGCAAACTTTGCCCAATTCTGCTGGATGCATTGAACTCGAGCGGCGCGACAGCAAGGCAGATCTTCATTGACAAAGTTACTCTTCAATTTCTGTCAATGAATCATGAGGCTGTACTCGAGACGGCGATGCCGAAGGGCTCAACGAGAAAGGCCGAAGTATCAATTCTCCTGTTGCAAGCCGTGGCATTAGCCCGGATGGAGCGATTTAGCGAGATGCACAATAAGCTGCTTCAAGCAGAGAAAGTTGCTTCGGAGGCTCCTAGGGAGATTGATTCGATTTCGGTCGTGAAAGGTGCCTTTCCCGATTCGGTTTTCAAGTTGATTCGGCTTATTCATCGGTTCGACCCTGAACGATGTCAGCTAGATGCAAAAGCAGACCCAGATGGATTCGTTCGGGACCAGAGTATTATTGCGGAAGTGGCATTCGACAAGATAATGAGAATTTTCGGAAGAAGTTCTCTTTTTGTCGTGCTTGAACTTGGGCATTTGCTCAATCGTTCAGTAGGGAAGACCGAAGTAGCAAAGGCTTCCGGTGCTGAATCTGGTGATGTCACTGGAATGATCCTGAAGTCTGCCAGCCATGACGGTGAACATGCAGGCGCGGTTCGTGTACTAAGATGTCGAGCTAGAATGGCACGGGACAAAGCTCTTTTGATTCAGGCAGAATCTGGACGTTACGTGCCAACTGAAAAGGAGTCGCTTGAAGCAGATATTGCGGTGATTACCAATCTTGAATTCACCTTATCTTTGCCTCAATTCGTGGACCGATTATCAAGCATCCACCGAAGCTTCTTTATCCAGATGCTTGAGCACTACAAAGGGTCCCGGCCAGATGACTACATTTTGATGAGGGTTCTCATCTCGCTCTACAAAGCCGACGGTAAGTCTAGGAAGGCTGACGAGACGCTGGCCGAGGCGAAGAGTCGGTGGGACTGGTTCAAGCCCTAAGCTTGGAAGTTCGACAGGGGGCGCCGGAGGGCGGAGACGACCGAAGCTCGGCGTGGGTTTGGCCCGGGCGGAGGCGACCCCCATCAAAAACCAAAAGGGCCGGGCAAAAAATGGAGCGGGCGATGAGAATCGAACTCACGTGGCCAGCTTGGAAGGCTGGAGCTTTACCATTAAGCTACGCCCGCTCAGGTGAAAAAGAGTATACCGCCGATCAATCGCCGTAGGGAACCCACACGTTTTTGACCTGGGTCGCCCGGCGCAAGAACTCGCCCGTATGACCCCACGTCGGCTTCGTCCACGTCTGCTTCAGGTTGCTCACCGAGCGTCGCTCGGTGTCCCCGCCGCTCGCGGTGAAGTCCCAAATCGCATCCACATCCGCATGGTCCGCGAGGGTCGCGGATAGCTCGGCATGGCGGCCAGTCACGATGTTGATGACGCCGCTCGGAATGTCGGACGCCTCCAGAACGCGGTACAGCTCGACGGCCAGCCTCGGGTTCGTCTCACTCGGGACGATTACCGTCGCATTGCCCATCGCAAAGGCCGCTGCAAGAGGCTCCAAGAGGCCGCGCCAGCTTGCCGAATCCGGGCCGACGATCGCGATCACACCCAGAGGCTCGTTGCGCGTGTAAACGAGGCCCTTCATCGGCACCTGATGCACCGCACCGTCAAACTTGTCCGCCATCGCGGCATAGGTGAAGAGGGCCTGGATGCCGTCCTCGTCGGCAATGCCGTCGAGGTTCTCGGCCAAGTAGTAAAGGATCTGGCCTCGAAGGCGACCCGTCGTCTTGGCAAAGCTCGCCGCCGCACCCTGGGCCGCTTCCACTGCGTTTCGGAGGTCTTTTCGGTTGCCGAGCGCATACTCGCCGCCCTCGGCCTCGAATGAGTAGCCGCCATCGGGCCGTGCCTGCTTGCCACCGATGAAGTGCTTGTGGGTCCGGTCAATCGACGTCTCGCCCGACCACGAACTGGGCTGGAGTTCGCGCGAAGCAATCGGCTTGAGGTACTCGAGCATGCCCTCGCGGCCTCCCTCGCGTCCAAACCCGCTCTCGCGGTAGCCACCGAAGCCAGCGGCAGCATCAAACTGGTTCGTGCAATTCACCCAAACAACGCCCGCCTTGATCTGGCTCGCGACGTCGTGGGCCTTGTTGATCGACTCCGACCAAACGCTGCTCGCGAGTCCATAAACGGTGTTGTTGGCGAGGGCGACCGCCTCCGCGGGCGTCCGGAACGACATCGTGACGAGCACGGGGCCAAAGATCTCGACCTGGGCGACGGTGGAACTGGGCTCTACGTTCATGAGGAGCGTCGGGGGATAGAACCAGCCGCGCGTCGGGCAAGACGACTTGTCCTGGAAGAGCTCGGCACCCTCAGAAACGCCCTGGCGCACGAGGCCGTCGATGCGCTCAAGCTGGGAGCGATCCACGATCGCTCCGACATCAACCGCCTTGTCGAGCGGGTCACCCACGCGGAGGGTCGCGATGCGCTCCTTCAGCTTGGCGTGGAACTTGGCGGAAACACTCTCCTGCACCAGCAGGCGCGAACCGGCGCAGCAAACCTGACCTTGATTGAAGAAGATCGCATCGACAACGCCTTCGACGGCGGAATCGAGGTCAGCATCCTCAAAAACGATGAACGGCGACTTCCCGCCGAGCTCCAGCGAGAGCTTCTTGCCGCTTCCGGCGGTGGAGGCGCGGAGGATGCGCCCGACTTCGGTCGAACCCGTAAAGGCGAGCTTGTCAATGTCAGGGTGTTCGACGATCGCCTTGCCGGTCGCGCCGTCACCGGTGACGATGTTGATGACGCCAGCGGGAACCTTGGCGAGCTGACAGATTTCGGCAAAAAGAAGCGCGGTGAGCGAGGTGAATTCGGCGGGCTTGAGCACCACTGTGTTCCCGGCCGCGAGGGCAGGGGCAATCTTCCAGCAGAGCATCAGGAGCGGGAAGTTCCAGGGGATGATCTGGCCGCAGACGCCAACCGAGGTGTAGCCAGGGAAGGATTCCTCGAGGGTTTGCGCCCATCCGGCGTGATAGAGGAAGTGCTGACCAACGAGGGGAACGTCGATGTCGCGGGTCTCTCGGATCGGCTTGCCGTTATCCATCGACTCGAGGACCGCGAAGAGGCGCGAATGCTTTTGAATCTGGCGCGAGATCGCATAGAGCACCTTCGCGCGACCATGGCCGCCGAGCGCTTGCCAACCCGGGAGGGCTGCCTTGGCCGCCGCGACCGCCTCGTTCACCGTTGCTTCGTCGGCTTGGCTGACTTGGGCGAGCACATCGCCGGTCGAAGGGTTGTGGCTGGCGAAGGTGGACGCCGATGCGGGGGTGAACTGTCCGTTGATGAAGTGGCCAAACTTGCGCCCGTGCCGATCGAGCCATTCCTGGGCGGGCTGGGCGGCTTCAGGGGCGGGTCCGTAATCCAAGGTGGCGAAGACTTCGCGGACAGACATGGACACATTGTGACCCATCCTGTTCAGGCCATCGGGCCTAGCCTTGGTTGCTTTCCCGAGAAAGGTACGACCATACTTGCGGGTGGGGGATGATGTCCCCTGCTTGGCGCAACGACGCGTAACGATACGGGGACCCTGGATTCAATCGCTGTAAGAAACTGAAGGACAGTGCGGCGAAAGAGTTGAGGGAAAGCAAATGGGTCGCGTTTTTTGCATCAAGCGTATTGGAGCAAAAAACATATGAAGCGAACGCTTACCATTGCTCTGAGCCTGGTTCTCGGTGCTGCCATCGTGGCGCCGGTCTTTGCTCAGGATCAATTCCCGGATGTTCCTGCCAATCATTGGGCATTTAAGGAGCTCTCGGAGCTGAAGGCCGCTGGCCTTCTCGTCGGCTACCCGGACGGTCTGTTCCGCGGTGGTCGCCCTGCAAGCCGCTATGAGCTTGCGGTTGCGATCCACGCCGTTTGGACCAACCTCAAGAACCAGCAGGATGCCCTCCGCGCTCAGATGGAAGACCTGATGAAGCGACTGGATGGCTTTGCCACCAAGGCTGACCTCGACGCCCTCAAGGCACAGGTCGATGCT
>JAFDWX010000009.1 GCA_018268255.1 Armatimonadota bacterium
CACCTGAATCGGGGGAAGAGCCATAAACTGCACGGATTCGCGGATTTGCTTCTCGCCGAAGACACCGCCACACACGCAGGGGTCGCCCGGTTTGACACCGTCGAGCGGATGCAGCTCTCTTGGGGCATCTGGAAAGTCCTTGGCTCCGCGACGACCCCCGCTGCTCTTCGGCTCTTTCTTTGGCGGTTTATCCTTGTCGGTCCGCCGCCGTTCGCTGGTTCGTTTCTCGGGGAAAATGTGCCGATACATTGTCAGGATCTGGCGCTTGATGGCCATCTTAAACAGAGGCGGAATATTGGAGAGTTGGATCCAGGCAAGGAGCAACTCCAGGTTGACCGCCAATCCCAGTCGCTGAAGCCGGGTCAGCTTCTTCTTTCGTTTTCTCCGACCTCGAGGCTCAGCGGCCCCCTCTGCGGCGGGCAAGACGGAATCATCTTCGTTGCACACGCCCGACCAGTACCCAGCCGGGACGCCGGGTACGCCTGTTTAAAAAAATAGTCTTGAGTTCAACACGCTTGTCGTAAGGTCACTCTACAACTCCGAAAATCCTTTTGACCTGGGCGAGACCCAGCGTTGGGATCGAGACCACCTGCAGGCGTTTGTTCGCTGGACCACAGGCTCGGCCGGAGAATCCTGCCGCTACTTTTGAACGAGCCAAGATCAGAGTTTCACCGTTTCCAGATTAGATAGCGGAATTCTGTGGTGGGTTCTTTCTTTTCACAAGAATGTATAACTCTTCTCCAGAGCCGATTTTGCAGTCGAACACAGTGTTGTGACGGAACCGTTTCTCCGCTCCCCAATCGCCCTCGCCGATGAGTCTGCAGGACGGCTCGCCTTCAAACCAGAGACCAGTTGAATGTCCATTAGAGTGACTTATGAAATAGCTTTGACGTAACTGCTCTTTCAATGGGTTCTCGTCGCTCAGTCGGCATTTTCCGCACAGAACTGGCTCGAAGGTGGGCCGTAGTTTGCGGAAATTTAAGGTCTTGAGATCGATCAAAGCGCAAAGGGGCTGAAGACAGTAATCAGTAGTTCTATCCCTCCCCAGGAGCAAAACTCTATGGGAGATTTCTGCGGTTCGCGTTGAGGAATTAGTATAAGGTAAGTAGGCAACTCGATTTTCATTGCCGGAGCACAATTTAGCTGCAGACTCGTAAGTTACGGAACATGGACTCCATAGCCCGCCCGGTCCTTCAGCCAAGGCTACGATCAAGTCGCCTCGTATCGGATTCAAAGGACAGCCCCAGGAATCGCACTTGAGTTCTACTTCGTCAGGAGGCCTCTCGTAGCCAAAGCCGATTTTGTAGACAGAACTAACGTCATCAGGCTGAAATGCTCGGTCGATTCCGGATTTTTCATGGTTAACACTTGACTGCCAACTCTGCCTAACAAACTGTTTTATGAAATCGACCCATTCAGCACTGAGATGGATGTCGCCATCTCCCCGAGCTTGAAAACAGAATAAAAGCCCCAATCCGATAGCGACTAACAGTCTATACTTGAACAAAGAGGTCCCCGCTATAGCTGCTGGGCCTTGAAGAGGGCGGATAGACGGTCTTATCGGACGTTGGAGGTGAGCTGTTGAAGCCAAAAGCGTAAATTAGCCATGCAAAAATTCCCACTACCACGGCAGCAATGAGCGAACCGAGAGCGTTGGATAAAGTGCCTTCAATAAAGTCCTTTGCAGCCAAAAGATCAGTCCGTAATCCGTCGTTTCAACCGCCATTTTGTGACAGGATGGAGTTTGTCCTTTCGAACTTAACCTAAGTGTTTTCCGGCGGCAGGTTGGAGGGGGACCTGGTCTTCCGCGCTGGCTGGGAGATGCAGACCGCGAAAGAACCGTGAAAAGTCCTTGAGGAATTGTGCTTTCCTCACGCAACGTTCGAGCTCACCCACGGGAACGCAGGCTTGGTCACCACTTGGGGTGGGGCTCGCTGCGCTCGCCCCGCCCCAAGGGTGACCAAGCCTGCGGCCTCGCGTTTTAGGCGGACTGAAGCGGAATTGGCTGGGCCAGGGCGGTTGGTGTCGGGCCGGCTCGCTGCGCTCGCCCGCCCGCCACCGACCGCCCCGGCCCAGCTTCTCAGAATTCCGGTGCGGGTGGCGGGTAGCCTGGCGGCAGGTCGGCTCGCAAGCTCGCCGCCCCGCCAGCCAGGCCACCCGCCTTTCTCTCAAAGCGTCCTGACGCGGCCATGATGGCAGGCGAAAGAAAGTGCCCTAAACCAGGGTTCGCCCAGGCGCAAGACCATGGCTGAAAGTCCAGTGCCCGGGGCTTCGCCCCGGAAGATACCGGAGTGCCAGGCGAGCCGTACCCCCAAGGGATAGCATGGCTTGGGCCCCGCCTTTGCCGCAAAGGCCGCTTCGCGGCCCTGCGGGCGTGGGCCCAAGCCGCGAAAGATGATCCCTCGGCGCCCCGCCCCTTCGGGGCGTGGGCGCCGAGAACAGGGCTGAGTGCCGCGGCCCTTCGGGCCGCGAATCCTCGCGTTGTGAAGCGGAGGGGCGGCCGGCGTTGCCGGCCAGCCCCCTTTGATCGAGATTCTTAACTGGACCGTTTCCGATGCAGTAGTTTTTCGGCCGTCCCCCAACGTCTGAAAAGGCAGTTCGCCCTCCTTGATGGCCGCCAAAAGGGAAAGCTTGGAGACCTGGTAGCGCCTGGCGGCCTGCTCCACCGTCAAAAATGCCGAGACCGCCTTGGTCCCGAAGCGCTCCAGCTGGCTGGACAAGCTCTCTCGGCTGAGCAGCCACTTCTTCTGGCCCATCCGTTTGGCCTGAATCTGACCGTTTTGAATCCACTTCTGCACGGTGGGCAAAGCCACGCCGAGAAAGGCCGCGGCCTCTTTGGTGGTGAGCATGGTTCGGGCATAGACCTGGCATTTCTGAGCCCCAATCCCCCAACCTGCTCGGGCCGGGCGACAGGTAAAAGGCCACGGTTGCGCAAAACGAACCGTCTCACGCCTCAATAACCCCTCCTGCCTGAGTAGAGCCCTCCGCTCCTCAGGCTCTTTTTTTTACCAGAAACAGGGCTGGAAGGCGCGGATGTGGCCAGACTTGCAACGTTCACCGATAAGAATCAAAACTTTGTTTGGTAGGGTATACCCTCCATTTTTTTGGTCAGGCCTTGTTAATCTGTTTGGACGATAGAGAGCACGAACCCCATGAAGTTTGGGATTGCGGAGCCGATGTTCGCCAAAGAAATATTTGACGAACAAGGATAGAGGACGAACAGTGGCCTCTATTCGGAAATCAGGGAGGGCGTCCAATGTCGTACGATCCACAGCTAGTTCAGAAAGCGGCCAGCGTTGGTTATGTCCCTCGTAGCGAGGAGCCGTTATCCGACGTTCCAGAGATACTTGTAAAACGAGCTCTCGCCAGGATAGCCAAAGACTTCGGGGTTAGCGAAGAAGAGGCTCCGCATCTACTGAGCAGGATGGAACTCGTTCCAAGAACGGAACTTGCCTCTTTTGAAGTAATGGCTTCCAATCCAATCACTGCCGCTTTGGCCGTCTCCGATGTAATCACCAAGAGGCTTGACGATTACTACGTCGCAAACTTTCGAAAAGTATATGACAACGTTATGGGGTGGTTCGGAACGACCAGCAATGGTTGCGTAGCGTTTTTATCCTCCGCGCTCCGCTTGAGCGGATACCTGGTTCCACCGATCGACAGCCCCTCGGGATGGGGCCCTCGCAACCCTGACGGAACGGGCAGTCCCCATTTAATCTCGGAGTGGACAGGAGCTTTTCAGTGGTGGATTGCAAAGCAGGGTTGGCAAAAGATTGTTGGCATGAACCAGCTCCAGAGAGGCGACGTCGTTTTTGCCAACGACAATTCCGGGGATCCTGTTCCCTCTCACGTTTTTGAGTTCCACTCCTGGATCGATCAGGCGAGTTCGTTAGCCAACGTCCTTGATAACCAAAATGGTCCCAATGGCCTACACCAACGTCCTCTTGCCAGTCCCGGCGAGAAGGACCCCTATCGCTATCACTTTAGAAAATAGGTGTGTGAGGTATGGCAACCCATTGAACACGAGACCGTCCAGCTGAAATTACTTTGAAAGGTTGACGGAGCACTCGCTGCGGGCGGCGTTTACCGCAGGCGTCGCTGAATAGTGCGCTGAGGATGCTCAGCGAAGGAAAGTTTAGCCAAGGAGAGGGTCGTTTGGATGAAGATACCAAAAAAATTATTGTTTACAGCATCAATTATCGCCATGCTTAGCACTTATGCAACGGCGGACAGTCCGGAACTAAGCAGGATTAACGATAATGTAGAAGTACTGAAAGCCCGTCTTTTGGAGATCCAGACTCAAAACCAGATCGAAAGAGAGGGGCTGGAGAATCGTCTCAAGATGCTCCAGGCCCAAGGTGAGATTAACCAGCTCCAGTGGCCAAATGGTCAATCAAAACCTCTCGGGCCTGATGTGTCCTCATTCGAGGGCTCTTATGAACTAGCTCAAACGATGCAAGCTCAAAGGGCCTTTTCCGAAGTGGCGGACAAAATAGCCTCTATTCAACCCATAAAAGACGAAAACTTGTCCGGAGTGGCTTGTGTAGTGTGCGCTGACGAAGGGACCCTTGCCAAGTTGCAATTGTTGCCCGTCGTTAGCAAGAAGCTTGCCGAACAGAAAACGGCCTTGAATGCAACATATCAGGAGGCCAAGACGAACTACGAAAGGGTAGTAGCGATCCCGAACTTCATACCTGCAGCTCCTGTGAGTGTGCTAAGTAACCTCGCAGATTTTGTCGGATACTTGCGCAATAAGGTGACCGTTCATTTTGGTGGAGCCTCAGTCGATAATCTGACCGCCGCGATTTTCCTGAATAACAGTCTGAAGGACAAGGGCTCGCTGTCCACCATGGCTGAATATAATTATGCGGACATAGCGAGTGAGGAAATTCTGCAGGATTTCTTTGCACTGGATGAGCTTATCGCCAAGGGCGAGATATTGAAGTCCGCCATGACGGATGCAAAACAGGATGTTCTTAAGCCGGCTATAGCGAGGCTTGACTCAGACATTGGAGTGGCTAAGAGCACTCGCAAGGCTTTGGCCGGAGATTCCATCGGCACGGACTCCTTGGTCATACGGTTGGCGACTTTACAGAGAATTAAGAGACAGAAGCCCAAGTATTATTACCTTGTGAAAGTGAATAAAACCGGTGGTGGAACTCGTATGATTCAGGGATATTTCAATTCGGGTAGCCTGTCCTATAGCGGCGGAGTTTGTGTCAACTGGGTTATCATGGATGCAGATCTGAACGAGCTGAAGAGCGGAAACATCTCGGCGCATAAGGGTTGGCAAACCATCGAAGACGGCGAAGGGGATTTGAAATACCCGTGACCCGCAGATCTCGAACTAAAAAAACAGCTCCGCTTTACTCTGACTTTGTCGATGCTCTGCCCGCCTTCAGGGCCGCACTGGCCGTGGAACAGGATAAGCACCGTGGAGTCTGGTTACCGTTCCAGCAACGCGGCGCTTTTGCGACTGCGCTCAACCCTCTGGAGAACGTTCACGCGACGGGCATTGGGCTCCGAGAAAAACGTGGTCACTTGGTGCCAGAAGAGTATGTCCTTAAAGTCTTTGTGTTCCACAAAGCCAAACTGGGAACTAATACCCCCAAATTATTAAAGAGTTTTGCGGGTCTACCTGTGGACGTTGAAGAGCTGCCTGTCCAGCGAGCTCTAAGTTTCGCGGGTTTGGCTCCCTCGTTAACTACCAGAGTCCGTCCGATTGTTGGGGGGATGCCAGTTACAGCGCAGGGTGGGAATCTTGGTACAATTGGCTGTTTCGTTCGGAATGCTCAGAATCAGATCTTCGCATTGGGAAATAATCATGTCTTTGCCGACATCAATCGCCTGCCGCGAGGAACGCCTGTCGGCCAGCCCAACCCCTCCGCCAACGATGTATTCGCAACCCTCTGGGACTTCGAACCGATTAGATTTCCGAACAACGGGGTCCCGGTGTTGAATCACATCGACGCTGCGGTCGCCAAAGTGAGCAATCTGGCCCTGGTCACGGCGGGCAAGATTAATGACGTTAGCTTGTATCGACCTGGTATAAAGTCAGCCTTCCCCGGAATGCCCGTGGTATTCTCGGGGGCGGTTTCAGGTGCCGTCATCGACGCGGCCGTCTCGACTGTTCACGGCGGAGCCATCTCAGTCAATCTGGGCAGTCTGCAGTCACCTCTATTTGTGCAGTTTGATAACTGTATTCACATAAGGAGACCGGGTCCGGGGGGAGGTCCTGTTGCCAAGCCGGGGGACTCGGGCGCTCTAGTGTTAGAAAAATCAACTGGAATTCCGGTAGGCTTGCTTTTTGCATCAGATCTCCAGTCGACCTTCGCCTGTGATATTGCTACAGTCTGTCAGCGGTTTCAAGTTCAACCAATCTAAGCTAAACTAAGCTGGCGCGCAGAACGCCATTCGCCATGTCCTACATCAATAAGATGATTTGGACGGGTGCTCTAAGCTGAGGTAGACTGCTGGGGCCAGCCCGTCAACTTGAATTACACCCCAACCCCACGTCAGGTC